>NZ_JAUSZB010000002.1:4870000-8098779 GCF_030817255.1 Paenibacillus sp. V4I5 | reverse complement strand
AAGTTTTCCTAAAGGAAAACTCTTAGGAGGTCCTTCATGCGCAAATGGAAAATCTCTCTTGCTTTGCTGCTTAGTCTAGTTATCTTGATGACCGCTTGCGGGAGTAAACAGGCAGCTGTAGCTGGCAGAGAGCGTGTAAAAGTGGAACGTATTGTGGACGGTGACACGTTTGAGGTCACGATGAAGGGGAAGAAAGAGAAAGTTCGATTAATTGGTGTGGACACACCGGAGACGAAGAAACCTAATACGCCGGTTATGTTTTATGGGAAAGAAGCAAGTGCTTATTCGAAGAAGCGATTGGAAAAGGAAACCGTCGAGCTAGAATTTGATGTAGATAAGAAGGATCCATATGATCGCTTGCTCGTTTACGTATGGATCGGTGAAGAATTGTTTAACCGCACCCTTGTTCAAGAGGGGTATGCGCGGATCGCTACATATCCTCCGAACATCAAGTACGTGGATGCCTTTAAGACAGATCAAGAAACAGCCCGTAATAAAAAGAAAGGCTTATGGAAGGATTACGATAAAGCATTTGATACCAAAAAATAACCGACAACTACCAAGGCAAGTGCCGATAGCAGGCCAGTAATCGGGAGGAAACGAAAACCCCTTCTCTCCTTATTTTCGTACCAATGGGCCCTTCTTGAGCGCTTTTCTACATCTCTTATATGCTGCTCAAATCTTTTCTCTATTTCGTATAGATTCCACATGGTAACTCCCCCTATCCTTTGGTTGAGAACGATTTTACCATGGCAGGAACTACCAGAGTTATCTATAATAAATGATAGTAACCATCGGAAATAGTGATGATTGGAGGGCGAAACGCAAAACGGGCAGCTAGCGATATTACCGCTAGACTACCCGAATTTAAAGCTAAACGTACAACTGTCTTATCATGCCAAAAGGCAATTATCGATGCCCATGAAGGCTTTTGTACAGTTTATGTGTAGGCCTACTCCACACGGATTGCATTCGCCTGAGCAAGCAAGCACAGCTCTGCTGCTTTGAACGTATGCGCCTGTGTCATAGCATGCTCTGTACGATTCAAACAGTCCAAGATCAACTGGCCGAAGAAAGGAAAGCCTACTTGTCCATGGAGGCTGTAGTGCTTTTCTCCTTGCTGGTTGACCAGGTATAACTGATCTCCCTGCGGATCGCGAGCGATGTCAATATATTTACGCAGTTCAATATATCCTTCTGTTCCTAGAATAACCGTCCGTCCATCTCCCCAAGTACCCAGACCACTCGGAGTAAGCCAATCCACACGGAAATAGTTTGTCGCCCCGTTGTCCCCGATCAGTGTAGCGTCACCGAAATCCTCCAGCTCCGGATAATCCTTCGCATGGTAATTCGCCACTTTGCTGCTAACAACGGTCGCATCCTTGCACCCTGCATAATGCAGAAACTGTTCGATTTGATGACTGCCGATATCACAGAGAATCCCGCCATAATTTTCTTTCTTAAAAAACCAATCCGGGCGATTCGATGCACCCAGTCGATGAGGTCCTAAACCAATAACCTGCACGACACGGCCAATTGCACCTTCTTCAATGAGTTGTCCCGCAAACACGGCGCTTTCCACATGGAGACGCTCACTGTAATATACAGAGAATTTGCGACCCGTCGCTTCAACAGCTGCCTTGGCTGCAGCCAGTTGATCTAACGATGTGAAAGGAGCTTTATCTGTAAAATAATCTTTGCCATTCTCCATCGCTCGGACACCTAACGCTCCGCGTTCAGAAGGTACAGCAGCTGAAGCGATTAGCTTGACTTCCGCATCGTCAAATATTTCTTGCTCAGATGCAGCCACTTTCACATGGGGATACTTCTCAACAAAAGCCTTTACCTTAGCGGCATCCTTGTCATAAACCCATTTGAGCTCTGCTCCTGCTTCCTGCAAACCATTACACATACCATAGATATGCCCGTGATCCAGGGCAATAGCTGCGAAAACGAACTCCCCTTTTTGTACGACAATGTTCGGCTTCCCTTTTGGTGCGTAATTCATGCCATCGCTTTTTTGCATGTCCGATTCCTCCACTATCTTACCCATGTACGCATTTGCGCCGGGGTGTTCATGTTTTTAGACTACAAGTGTTTTAAAGCCAGCCTCTTTATTAACAGTGGAATTTTTTATTTTATCTTGCAAATGCTGCTCAAACAGTTCTTCGTCAATCGGTAGATCTACCCAATTGTCTGTCCACGTTGACAACAGCATGGCGTTGGAAAGCATCAGACCTTTGATTCCTTCTTCCCCAGGAGCGACAAGTGGCGTGCCATGTAGAATGGCATCCACCCAGTTTTGCGTGATGCCTTTGTGGCCTGTTTCTTGCCCTTCAATTGGAATCTCGCATTTCCAGCACTCCGGTTGCCCAAATCCACCCTTGTAGGTTTCATTAAATTCTCGCTCGGATACGCGCAAACGCCAGAAAGTTAGCTTGCCATCTTCGATCACAATTTTACCGCGGTCACCGGACAACTCAAATCGGTTCGTCCCCGGTGCTTCGCCCGTTGTTGTAACGAATAGGCCTGTAGCGCCATTCTCATACTCTACGAATGCGGTTACATCGTCCTCTACTTCGATATTGCGATGCTTTCCGAAATAACAGAATGCACGAACTCGTTTAGGCATCATATCGATCGTCCACTGCCACAAGTCAAGCTGATGCGGATCCTGGTTAATAAGTACACCACCGCCTTCACCTGCCCATGTTGCACGCCAGCCGCCTGAATCGTAGTAGCTTTGGGATCTGTACCAATTTGTAATAATCCAGTTCGTTCTGCGAATTTCACCAAGCTCTCCGGAAGAAACCAGATCCTTCAACTTTTTATATAATGGATTTGTACGTTGATTGTACATCATACTGAATACTTTACCTGAAGCTTGCGCAGCCTCGTTCATTTGTCGAACTTGTTTGGTATAAACACCTGCTGGTTTCTCACACAACACATGGAGTCCTGCTTTAAATGCACGGGCAGCTACATCTGGGTGATCATAGTGCGGAGTCGCAATCAATACACCGTCAATTGTACCCGAAGTAAGGAATGTATCGAGATTGTCAAATAATTGGACGCCTTCACCTAGGTTTTCTTTCGCCCATTCCAAGCGGTCTGCTCTGAACTCACAAATAGCAGTTAGCTGAGCACCCTTCACTTCATTCTTCACCAAATATTTGGCATGTCCGGTTCCCATATTGCCCAGACCAATAATACCAATCCTTACTTTCTCCATATGGTTATCACCTTTTTCTTGTTAGTTTCACAATTATTGAATACGTTATCAATGTAGCATATTTAGAAGACAGCATCTTGTCGCAGATTGACCACCTTATTGCGAACTTTGACAGTTACAAGATTGAAAGAAATGAAAAAAAGACCAGTTTCCTGGTCTTTTCTCTCCCTTTTTTACGAAAAAGCTGGCAGTTGGATAAGGACCGTGGTGCCAACGCCTAGCTTACTTTGATATTCGATATGTCCTTGATGTTCATCGATAATCGCGAAGCTAACCATTACACCTAGCCCAGTCCCCTTCTCTTTCGTCGTATAAAAGGGTTCCCCTATGCGCGGCAGCCTCTCCTCCGAAATACCCATTCCCTGATCTGCGAAATAGAGAGCTACACCGCTCGCAACCTTTTGCACAGATACATGCAGGCAGCCTCCTGTTGGCATCGCCTCAATGGCATTTTTAATCATATTCACGAAAACCTGCTTCAATTGGTTGCGCTCACATTTAACCAGAGGAAGATTTGGTTCATAATCTAGTTCGATGATCACATTGCTCATGATTGCCTCTGTATTCAGCAGTTCAATGACTTCGCTAAGAATAACTGTTGTATCATGAGGATGAAAGGCTACAGCCTGTGGCTTAGCAAGAATCAGAAGCTCTCCTAAGATCAGTTCGATACGATTAAATTCTTCTAGCATAATCTGAAAATACCGCAGCTTGCTTTCTTCGTTTGCATGACACATCAGCTTAGCAAACCCTTTAAGTGCCGTAAGCGGATTACGGATCTCATGCGCGATACCTGCTGCCAATTGTCCAGCGACATTCAATTTTTCCGTTTTGCGAAGAAGCTCTTCTGTCTGTTTCTGTATGGTGATATCCTGCACCGTACCAAATAGACGCAAAGGTCTCCCCCATTCGTCATAGGTCGTTTTGGCCATGGTATGAATCATTCGAACCTCATGTTCATTCACTATAATTCGATACACCATATCTAGTAAACCGCCATGCAGAGCATCACGAATTGCCTCTTTCACTTTAACGGTGTCATCCGGATGAACCATATTAAAAAAGGCTTCTATTGTATTCCCGAACCTTTCACGACGCATATGAAACAGCGTAAACAACTCGTCTGACCAATGCAAATCATTCCTGATTACATCCCAATCATAGTGACCCAATCCCGCGATTTCTTGCGCAATTTCCAAATTAGCTTTGCTTCTTTTAAGCTCAGCTTCAATTTGTTTATGTGTTGTAATATCGTGAATGAGTCCCCTAACAGCCGTACGACCGTTATCGCGGATGACTCGCTCGATTTGAGATTTCAGATGGCGCACCTCTCCATCGCTGCGAACAATCCTATACTCGACTTCTGATACTCCAGCCTGTATAGCTGTCTCAAAAGCAAGTGCGACTTTCTCGCGATCATCCGACACAATTTGCTTAGTAGCTTTGCTTAATTCCATGGAATCTACGGGATCAAGACCATGGATACGGTACATCTCCTCGGACCACATGCAATACTCATCGGTTAAATATTGCTCAAAGCTGCCAAATTGCCCCAGCCTTTGTGCTTGAACAAAACGCTCCTCGACCAGCTTACGTTCTGTAATATCGCGCCAAATGCCTAATTTCTGAGATCTCTTGCCATCCTCATCTAACATCCATTTGAAATTCTTCTCAAACCACACATACCAACCCTTTTTATGTAAGAAACGACAGGTGATCATCCCTTGGTCAGCAACAGTTGAATGATTTTCATCTGTAAAAATGTTACTTAGCATCTCAATGTCATCTGAATGACAATACGTCAAGATACGAGTACCGAGCATTTCATCCACCTCATAACCGAGCAGCGGATGAATAGCTGGGGATAAATATCGAAATTTACCATCTACTGAAGTCAATGTGATTAAATCTTGAAAATTTTCTGTATATTTAAGATAATACTCACTTTCTAGCAATGAACTAATTTCAGCAAAATCCGGTTTACGGATTGCAATATGCAAGCTCCCGCCAGATGGATATGCACTTATCCTTACCCACTGATTGGACGATTTTATGTATTCTTCAAAATGAACTTCTTCCTTATTTTTACGGGCTTTATGGAATTGATCGTAACAAGCATACCGTATCGCAGCAGGAAATTCTGCCCAAGCGACTTTACCCAATAATTCATTAGGCGTACGATTTAAAATTTTTGCTGCATATTCGTTGATATATGTATAATGCCAATCTGCGTCTAGAATAATGACACCAATAAATGCGCTGTCTTCGACCTTATCCATTCTAAGATGTTAACCTCCCCTACTCATTTCGCTATCATTATCTCTTATCACTAATCGGTAGTAAAGATAACAATTTTTCCTGACAAAAAAACAACCCTTCTCCATAGACTGGAGAACAGGTTGCTTATTATTATGCGTTGATCGTGGTTATCTACTGCCCACTAGTGTTTTGTCTGATGAAATTTTGCTAAGAGCTTCCCCCGCTTCATCCTCAAAGCTACCGCGAACCGCAAGGTCGCCGATAGCTACTATCCCGACAAGCTCGCCATTTTCCACTACAGGTAAACGGCGAATTTGATCTTTAGCCATTATTTTGGCGGCTTCTTCAACAGATGTATCTGGGGTTATAGTCTCAATATCCTTCGTAATTACTTGATCGACAGCTGTAGAACCAGAATGCTTTTCTGCATAGCCGCGAACAACAAGGTCACGGTCTGTAACAACACCAATGAGCTTCTTGCCCTCTACGACGGCAACGAATCCGATATCGTGCTGCTTCATTTTCAAAGCGATCTCGTATACATTATCCTGCAGAGTAACGGTCACGCAATCTTTACTCATGATGTCCCTCACTGTTTTACCTGCCATGTCCCACAATCCCTCCTCAGAGTTAACTTACCTCTATAGCATTCTCCAAAGGAAGGACGGCATTCATGCCATATAATCCAAAGCCATTCCTAACAACAAATTTGCCGCATTTAGCATGGATTTCTCGTCAATATCGAACTTTGGATGGTGGTGCGGATGTACAATGCCAGCCTCAACATTACCTGCACCTACGAACATAAAACAGCCTGGTCGGTGGTTTAAATAATAGGAAAAGTCCTCTCCGGCCATAATAAGTGGAGACTCATGCACGGCTTCTGTCCCAAACAATTCGGTACCGACTTTGAAGAAACGCTCTGCTTCTTTCCCGTCATTAACAACCGTAGGGTAACCTAATTTATAGTTTATCTTACAGGAAGCCTGAAACATCTCACAAGTGGTATGCACAATCCGTTCCAGGCGCTCTTTGACATCTTGTCTAAGTTCCGCATTGAAAGTGCGCACTGTGCCATTCAGCACACTCGTTTCGGCTATGACATTGAAGCTAGAGCCCCCGTGGAAGGATCCAACGCTAACCACACATGGTTCTATCGGATCTATTTGTCGACTCACGATCGATTGAAGATTAACAACTAATTGAGAAGCTACATAAATGCTGTCAATGGTTTGATGAGGCAAACCCCCATGTCCACCTTTTCCTTGAATATGAATAGTGAATTCGTCGGGTGCTGCCATTAAGGGACCCGCTTTGGAATAAAAATGGCCTACAGGAAACGGTGTCCATAGATGAACGCCGAACACGGCATCAACACCTTCAAGAGCTCCGTCCTGAATCATGGAATCAGCGCCACCAGGCGTAATTTCTTCAGCATGCTGGAACAAGAAAACCAGATTTCCTTTCAGCTGAGCGCGATGCTGGCTCGCCACCTTAGCAATACCAAGCAGAGTTGCGGTGTGTGCGTCGTGTCCACAAGCGTGCATGACTCCCTTCGTGAGCGAAGAGTACGTACAGTTCTTTTCATCTTGAATAGGCAGTGCATCCATGTCTGCTCGAAGAGCAACCGTAGGACCTTCGCTGCTGCCGCGGAGCAGTCCGACAATACCATTGCCTCCTACATTTTTGCGAACTTCTATATCCCAACTTTGTAGGTGATTCGCCACAAATTCGGCGGTGCGATATTCATGGAATGAGAGTTCTGGGTTTTGATGTAAGTAACGTCTCCATGCAATCATTTCTTCATAATTCGCTTGTAAGCCTGCTTGAAAATCGTTCATAAGAAAAATCCTCCGCCCATCCTTGTTTCTTACCTTTTCACATTTACCGTGTCATTGAACCTATTCTACCAAATAAATGACCATGTTTCATCTGTAAAGTGCCATCAAATAGTAGAAATTTGACGTTGTTATCGACTTGCAGAACCTTTGGAAACATACTATCATGAATAAAGAATGCATACGTACAATATGGAGGCGTTAAAAGTGATTATTGAAGCAACTGGCCTAAAAGGCTTAAAAAGCGATTTGGCTCACCTGGATGAAGTAACGACTAAACTTGGTTTCGTTCGTTGGCAGTGGGAATACACGCGTGCTACTTATGATTTTAAAATGGAAGATAAAGCAAGTAAATCCGTGTATTTCTTACGTGTAAATGCTCGTGTAGAATCCGGTAAACTAGAATCTCCTTATGCAATTTTATTCCTAGAAGAAGCTTACATAGGTAAAGAAACGTTCCCGCATGGCTTGGATTACAATTCTCCTGTACCTGAGTCCGTTCTTAAAATTTCCAACCAAAAATTAGCACAACTGCAGCAATTATTAGCAGACTAGGCGAGGAAACAGCATGAATCCCCCTCGAAGAGGAACGCCGGATTTTCTGCTGCTATTTTTAACCTTTGTACTTGTTTGCTTCGGTCTTGCTATGGTTTTCAGTGCAAGCTCAATGACGAGTGCTTATCGATGGGACGACCCTTGGTATTTTACGAAGAAGCAATTGATAGCTGTTGGTTTAGGAAGCGTTGGCATGTTTTTCTGCATGAACCTCCATTACACTAAGCTAAAAAAGTTGGTTATTCCCGCTTTCTTTGCTATCGTTGTGCTGCTCGTTCTTGTTATTTTCACTTCAAAATCAAATGGAGCAGCCAGCTGGTTTAATGTAGGTAAATTTGGTATTCAGCCAACGGAATTTGCCAAACTCATCGTTATTCTTTACTTGGCTTCTCTCATTAGTAATAAAGAAGAGAAGTTCCGCAATTTCAAGAAGGGGCTGCTCCCTGCCTTGGTGATCGTTGGATTTGTCAGCATGCTCATCATGCTCCAGCCTGATTTGGGCTCCTGTATGATCCTGCTAGTTTGCTCTGCCATTGTCATCATTGTGGGTGGATCTAACTTAAAGCATATTTTCCTTTTGGGGACAGGCCTTGCTGCGATAAGTACCATGGTTATTACCCTTTACTTACTAAAAAATAATGCATCAGAGACATCAAGCAGTTACCGTATGAACCGTCTAACCTCGTTTCTTGATCCATGGGCCGATACTTCGGATACTGGGTATCAGGTCGTCCAATCCTTATTCGCATTCGGACACGGCGGACTGACTGGCGCAGGATTTGGTCAAGGCATTCAGAAGCTGCATTATTTACCTGAAGCTCATAACGACTTCATTTTTGCAATCATTGGGGAAGAGTTTGGTTTTATTGGGAGTTCCCTATTCATCCTTATTTTCCTGCTCTTTATATGGCGTGGCATCCTCGTCGCTGTTCGCAGTCCCGATTTGTTCGGTATGGTAGCCGGAGTCGGCATTATGAGTATTTTTGCCTTCCAAGCCATCATCAATATCGGTGGTGTCACAGGCTCCATTCCACTTACCGGTGTAACCTTGCCATTTATTTCAGCAGGCGGCTCCTCCATGATGGTCTCTCTCGTCAGTATGGGGATCCTGCTCAGTATTTCTCGGGAACAGACACACAAAGAAGATGCAAAACCCAAAAAAAGACCCAATCGATTTCAGTGAAATCGATTGAGTCTTTTTTCTATTTTACACGATGTGGATCGTCTGCTGTCTCTTCTTCCTTGAACGCGACGCCTTCCACCTTGACGTTGACCTCCACCACGGTTAGTCCAGTCATATTTTCAACAGCTTCTCTCACGTTTTCTTGGAGATCCCTACATACATCCTGAATTCGGGAACCGTAATTGATGATAACACGTAGATCGATGGCTGCTTCCACTTGCCCAACCTCAACAGAAACGCCACGCTGCACATTCTTACCACTGAGTCGCTTAGCTAAGCCTTCCGAGATACCCCCTGACATGCCTGCTATGCCTGCTGTCTCCAGAGCTGCAAGTCCTGCAATTGTCGATACTACATCATCAGAAATACGAATTAAACCGGTTTGATTGTCTTCGGACATACAGATCAACTCCTCATATAGGGATCTTGGAGTGGAGCTCAAAGTCTCTCCACTCTGGTATAAATCTATTGTAATAAGTTCACTAGATGAAAGCAAGAACAGCGACAATGCACAATCCGAATTTACTTTGGGTTCCAAAGTGGGTATATTAAAAGAAGTCAAAAAATACCAATAAAAGAATGAGTCGGAGGGTTTACTTTGAAGGGAAAATTGTTTTACATCGGGTTAATCATTTTTTTCGTTACATCGGGTATCGCTCATTACATGCATCTGAATCCAACACTTCAATTCGTTATTGCTTGTATAGCGATCATTTTCGTTGCTGGATTTCTAGGTAAAGCGACAGAAAGTGTTGCCCATTATGCAGGTGAGCGCGTGGGAGGATTCCTCAATGCAACGTTCGGTAACGCAGCTGAGTTGGTTATCGCGTTCTTCTTGGTTAGGGAAGGCTTATTCGATGTCGTCAAGGCCAGTCTCACCGGTGCCATCATCGGTAACCTACTGCTTGTACTGGGCCTAAGTATATTTGCAGGTGGGTTGAAGTTCAAAGAACAGTCATTTAACGTTAAACTGGCTTCTCACAATTCTTCACTCATGATTCTTGGGGTTGTTGCACTATTCATTCCGGCCATCTTTGCAGGCGGATTGACAACCAAAGAAACGTCGTCCATGAGCATGATCGTAGCCATATTACTTATAGCTGCGTACCTGCTCTGGCTTCTATTCTCCATGGTTACACACAAGAACATTCTCTCCGATGAAGCCATTGAGCACGGTGAGGCTGCATGGTCTAAGAAAACCTCCATTCTCTTTCTAATCCTTGCCACCGTAATGGTTGCCTTCACGAGTGAGTGGTTAGTCGGAACACTAGAAGAAGTGACCCATAAATTCGGATTATCCGATCTGTTTGTCGGTGCCTTTCTTATCGCCATTATCGGAAATGCCGCTGAACACAGTGCTGCTGTTTTGATGGCTATGAAGAATAAAATGGGCGCAGCGGTTGAAATAGCCATCGGCAGTTCATTGCAAATCGCTTTGTTTGTGGCCCCTTTGCTTGTCATTCTCAGCTTCTTCGTAAGCGGAATGCCCATGGACATTGTCTTCACCACCTATGAACTTGCTGCTATCGGAGTTGCCGTCTTTATTACGAAGTCAATAACCCAAGATGGCTCGACCAACTGGTATGAAGGTCTCCTGCTTCTCGTGGTCTACATCATTCTAGGCGTCGTATTCTTCCTCGTCTAAATAAGCAAAAAAGACAAAAAAAGTAACCCATTGTGAAGGGTTACTTTTTGTTATTCAACGCTTCATATAGCTGCGCAAGGTTACGTTCAAGCTTGTTGAGAATTTGTTTACCAGGCATTTCGGAAATAAGTCCCGCTCGAATGGCAAAATCAATTTCTCTAGAAAGTCCGTACATTTGCGTATCTAAAACTTCTTCATACAGTGGACATTGACGCGTTGTCAAATTCTCCATTTGTACTTCGATTAGTTTTTCGATTTTATCTGCATCTTCTTGGAGAAGATTAAGCGCTTTTTGATTCATGTCCAGCAATAGATCAGATGAAGACATTCCCAACTTCCCCCTATACGCATAGTCATCCGTCCTTATATGATCTATATTAAGCGAAATTGGATCAATATACAAGAGAAGGTACCCTCAGAGATTCTGAGAGTACCTTCTTCAAGCAAGAACGCTATTCTTGAACAACGTTTACGCCCAAACTGTGCTTAGCGAATACTTCAGCCATAGCGATTTTCGCTTCTTCTGCATCCGGCCCATGAACATGAAGATCATAGTTGCTGGAGCTAAGTAATGTCGTAAACAAACCTAAGATACTTTTTACATCGATATACTTATTATCATATTGGAGAACGATTGACGATCTGAATTTATTAGCTGTTTGTGAAATTTCAACAATTGCGGCATTATTAGCACTTGGCATATTTCATTCCTCCATTTATTCGCATCTGAATTGGTCGCCTTGCTCCCTATATGATAACTTGGAAAGGTTACTTAACGCAACTAAAAATTTCCTTCATTCTCCAAGTAAAGCGCTTTACTTCGTCTTTGCTGCTATGGCTTTCTTCACGCCGTTCCCAACAAGAATCAAAACAACGAAAATACCAAGCAACAAAAGTAGTCTTCCCTTATATTTTTGGAAATGAAATAAATCATGTGCAATCATCGATTCCAGAAATACGATCGGCAGTTTCCCCAGCAAAGTACCCCATAGAAAATGAGAAAATTTCATTCTAGTTAGCCCCGCACCAAAATTAATCGCCGAGGAAGGTAAAATCGGAATCAGTCTGCCTAAAAGTACATATAGGAATCCTTTCTTTTCCATCCGCTTACTAAACTGCGTTACTAACGGAAATCGCTCGAGCTTTTTCTCTACCCATGCATGTCCATAATAACGAGCAAAATAAAAAGAGACAACTGCGCCCAAACAAGACATAACATAATTAACAAGAAACCCTATTTTAATACCGAAAATAGCAATATTCATACCTGCTATAAGAACAAACGGAATAAACGGAAAGAACGTTTGAAAAAAAATCAAAGCCATTCCGATGATTTTACCAGACCAACCAATGTCCCTTAAATGTTCAGATAGCTGTCGCATATTGCTGTGAGTAAGTTTAATACCTGTAGGGTTATAAAATAAAAAGGCAATCAAGGCAACGAGCAAAATAAAAATAAAAAAAACGAGCAGAATGTTTTTCCTGTTCAACACCGACAAATTTCGACCATCCTTCCCTTAGACCAAACCATTGTAACATGTTACGGAAGGTTCAGGAAGAGAAAAGTGAAGACTTATCTAGTTCTACAAAGGTGAAACAAGTAACCTATTTTTATCCTTCATATAGTTTACCCTACCTATACAAATTCATTAAATTACATAGCCTATTTTCGACATTATTTGCAGTTGAGTCATCAAATTCTGGATGTAAAAATGTTAAAGCGAAGCAAAAGCACTTGTCCTTAGACAAGTGCTTTTTATTAACCGATTCGAATTTGGTTACGACCGTTATTTTTGGCTTGATACAGAGCCATATCTGCACGATAGAACAGCGATTCTACGCTAATCTTATCTTCTTCCCAATTCCAATCCGAAACACCGCAGGAAACGGTTACTTGCGGATTAGTCTCTTCTAGAACACGAACACGAATACGTTCTGCGATTCGAATTGTTTGAGCCTTGGCAACTTGGGGTAGATAGACTGCAAGCTCTTCCCCGCCCCACCTTGCTGCAATATCACTATCCCTAATACTAGTTTTAATAATTTGACTGACCTGGATCAAGATTTTATCGCCCACCTGATGACCGTAGGTATCATTAACCCGTTTGAAATTGTCTATGTCAACGACAATGAGTGAGCCGCAGAAGTCCTTCTTTTGCATCGAATTAGCCTGTTCGTCCAAATAATGACGTACGTAAAGTCCTGTCAAATTGTCTGTAATAACCATACGTTTCACTTCAGCATGCAGGGAAGCATTCGTCATGGCAAGACCAATATGCCCTGAAAGAACCTGCAGCAATTTGTAGTTATCATAGGAGAAGAAATTTGGCTTGCTGTGCACAACTAGAATAACGCCCTCAACTTGTCCATTTACGAGAATCGGCGAACCAATAAGCGATCTGGAGTTGGTTAACTGCATCAGCTTAGACTCCACCTTCTCATTGCTCCAATAGTCTGAAATAATAATCGGTTCTTTGGAGGTATAGATGACGCCAGAAAAGCCTTGATCTACGGTAAAGGTCTCATGAAACATCGCAGGCAAATTAGTTGCCCGTACGATTAAATTCTCACTATTTTTATCCGCTTGCAGAATACAACTATAATCCGCGCCAAAAATACTTAAAATCTCGCTCGATGCTGAGTTAAAGATTTCATTTAAACGCAAGCTCTGATTTAACTGCTTGGTGATTTCATTAATAAGTCGAAGCTCGTTAATCATTAAATTGGACTGTTCATACAATTTAGCGTTTTCAAAAGCAGACCCGGCTGTATCAGCAAGCAATGATATGAATTGCAAATCCGCAGCGTGAATCAAATCCCTCTTAGACGTCATATATAAGACGCCATATACACCCTGTTTACCTGATAATGGAGCAGCTATATGACCTGTACTTGGGCCACTAATCTCGGATGAAGGTTCAAATATTACATGCCCTTCCATAAAAGCACGTGTTCGAATGTCATTCTCCGTACTTTGGAAATTCAAAGGCTTCACGGATAGATTCGTAGAGTCATTATCTTGTGAAAGCAATAAATCTACTTGTATATTGGGATAAACACTATGCATGCACTCAATGACTTCGGTCAATACCGAATCGACATCGATTTTGGCGTGTAGTTTCTTGGAAGCCTCAAATAAAATATCATGCTTCTTAAACTCAAGTTCCCTATTCAGATGCTGCATAAACAAATGATCGTACTTACGACGATCCTCTACGCTCTGCACACTACTTTGGAAAGAAAGGGAAAGTATATAGAACAATTGTGCAAGTTCATTTGCTTCTTCAATTGCATGGGAAAATAGTCCCAAATATAAAATTGGAATTCCTTGTGGATCTAGGACTGGAATCGAAGCAGCCAAAACTGTCTTCCGTTCTTTTGCGCTCATTTCATCGCTCGTCATTATATGCATTGTGGGATTCTCAGCACATCGTGCCAACGGATTGTCATTGCGTTCTGCATAGCTCCACGATGCCCCTACCTGCATCAATGCATCAGTAAGAAGTGTATCATGAAAGCAAGCCTTAACCACTTTCAGATCCGTATCCACGCATAGCAGTGCGGTTTGAGGCGGTAGCATTGCTTGCCCGAATTGGTGAATCCACTCATCAAACGCATCTCGTACGACATGATCACAATTGGATTCCCAATAGGAAAAGTTGCTAGAAAGAACAAGTCCTTGCCGAAGAAACTCTTCGAAGTGTTCTGCACGACTATGTTGTTTCATACTACGAAGTGATTCACTCATAGGCTCTCCTTCACCAACAAACTGTAGTCCTATTGATCCAGGCTAAATCTTACCTCATTTATCATACTATTTTTCTGTGCTTATTGCACGATATTTTAGAATCACTTTAAAGGATTAAGACTTGACACATGCCCGTGTTTTTAATAAAATTAGAAGTCGAGTAACAACATGATTTCGGTGAATGCCATTTGTGATCACCCTCACTGCTTTTGCTCCTGCCAAGACAGCGGCTGAACTACTCTTGTCAGGGAATCACAGTATGATTCGTAAGCAAAACCAGGCACTTGTCTTCACCCTGACATCTAGATGCTATCTACTAAACTAATTGTTGAAAAGAAGGAGTTTTTCCTAAATGTCACGTTATACAGGACCTAAATTTAAATTAAGCCGTCGTGTTGGTATTTCTTTGAGTGGTAACGGTAAAGACTTGAAACGCCCATTCCCTCCAGGTCAACATGGCCCAGGACAACGTAAAAAAATGAGCGGCTATGGCGTTCAATTAAATGAAAAACAAAAGCTTCGTCACATGTACGGTTTGAACGAGAAGCAATTCCGCAACTTGTTCGATAAAGCTTCCAAACTAAAAGGTATTTCCGGTGAGAACTTCATGATCTTGCTTGAAAGCCGTCTGGACAACCTGGTTTACCGTCTTGGTCTTTCCAACTCCCGCGCAGGCGCGCGTCAACTAGTTGCTCACGGTCACGTTACTGTGAACGGCAAAAAAGTAGATATCGCTTCTTACATCGTATCTACGGGTGACGTTATTGCTCTTCGTGAAAGAAGCAAAGGTCTTTCCGCAGTGAAAGAAGCTCTTACTAACCGTAACTACCTGCCAACTTACCTTGAGTTCAACGATGCAAGCGTAGAAGGCAAGTACATTCGTTTGCCAGAACGTTCTGAGCTTCCACAAGAAATTGACGAGAAACAAATCGTCGAGTTCTACAGCCGTTAATAAAAGCAAGCCCCTCAGGGATTTCCCTAAGGGGCTTTTTTTTCGTTAAGCAAACTGGACAAGGTAGTAATTCTTTTTACCGCGGCGAATAACAAGGTAAGACTCTCCGAGCCTACCCAGATCTTTGGTAACGGCATCGAATTGCGTCACTTTAACACCATTGACCGTGACAGCTCCGCTTTCAATATCTTGACGTGCTTGACGTTTGGACGGTGCTGCTCCTACGGAAATCAGTAAATCAACCAACGCAATATCATCTTGTTCTATGGTTGTAGATGGAACATCCTTGAACGCTTCTTCAATCTCCGTACGAGAAAGGTCCTGAATATTACCACTGAATAAAGCCGTTGTAATGTTAAGAGCACTTTCTAACGCGTCCCCGCCGTGTACAAGCTTCGTAACTTCACGGGCAAGCAGTTTCTGTGCCTCTCTTTTCTCAGGCTGAGCTTGCACTTCTTCCTCAAGACGTTCGATTTCCTCATGAGAAACGAAAGTAAAATATTTCAGGAAACGGATGACATCGTTGTCGGCTGTGCCCAACCAGAATTGGTAGAACTGATAAGGAGACGTTTTGCTTGCATCCAACCAAATAGCTCCGCCTTCTGTCTTCCCGAACTTTTGACCATCACTCTTTGTCACAAGCGGCAAGGTTACCCCGTAAGCACGTCTATCTGTGGACTTACCGATAAGCTCAAGGCCAGCTGTAATGTTACCCCATTGGTCACTTCCGCCAATTTGCACAGAGCAATTTTTCGTTTCATTGAGCTTCAGGAAATCGTAAGACTGCAGAATCATATAACTGAACTCTGTGAAAGAAATCCCTTTGGAGATCCGTGAATCAACAGAATCCTTTGCCAACATGTAATTAACGGTAAAGTTTTTGCCTACATCACGAAGGAATTCGATGACGTTCAGAGATCCTAACCAATCGTAATTGTTAACAAGCTCTGCACTATTTTCAATTTCGGTGGAGAAGTCGAGAAAGCGCGATAACTGATTTTTGATGCTTTGTGACCAAGCCTCAACAACTTCAGGCCCATTGAGTGTTCGCTCATTGGCTTTTCCGCTAGGATCACCAATCAGTCCTGTTCCCCCGCCAACGAGTGCTAGAGGAACGTGACCAGCAAGCTGAAAGCGTCTCAGAGTTAGAATAGGCAGCAAGCTACCGATGTGCAAGCTGTCCGCAGTCGGGTCAAAGCCGCAATAAAGCGTAACACGCTCCTCGCTAAGCTTTTTGTCTAAGCCCTCTCGATCTGTAATTTGATGAAGCAGTCCGCGAAACTCCAAATCCTTCAAAATATCCATGTTCATCCATCTCCTTTTTCCTTAAACATACAAAAAAAGCCTTCTTATCCACAAAGGGACGAGAAGACTTGACTCGCGGTACCACCCTAATTAAAACAGTAGTTACGTACATCTATAACAGGTGTTATGTGCACGGCTAGCTATTTTCACTCAAGAACCTTTAACGGGGTTTAATCGGCAAATACTACTTGTGCAGCTTAATTTGGCTGCAGGTTCCCATTCACTGCTCAAGACCGTAATTCACTAACCTGCAGGTACCGGTTCGCACCCTCCACCGGCTCTCTGAAAGCATCCACAAGCTACCTACTGCTGATCTTTCAACGCATTTGATAAAAATTTATCACATGTTTCCGGGTGTTGTCAAACCATGTCGGCATCGTTTCTTCGCTTCATCATTACCGCAAATGGGGCAGTTATGGTATACTATTAGGGTTCATGTAAGGAGGATATTGGAACTTATGCGCAATTTTTTCGCTAAATGGAATCGCCCTTGGGTGAGAACTACATTCAAAGTAACTTGGATTACCTTAAAATGGACCATCATTAGTGCCTTTTTGGCGGGAATTGTCGGTGGATCTGCCGCATTCGGGTATGTCAGTGCCCTAGTCAAAAAAGATCCTGTGCGCACGGAAGAGGCCATACGTCAGCAGATGCAGGAAAATGCAGTCACAGGTTTCGCTTACTTCAATGATGATACCGTCATTGGGCAATTGCGAACAGAAGAAGATCGGCGTCTCGCTCAGCTAGACGATATTCCGCAACTTCTGTTAGACGCTGTCCTCGCCATTGAAGACAAAGACTTCTACAACCATCGCGGGATCGATATCCGCGGGCTTTATCGGGCAGTAACTCAGAAACTGCTGAACGAAGAAGTACAAACAGGTGGAAGTACGATTACGCAACAGCTTGCCAGACGGGTATTTCTTACACTCGACCGCGATGATGGCCGTAAAGCAAGAGAGCTGCTGCTCGCGCTGCGGATGGAACGCCTAATGTCCAAGGATGAAATTTTGCTTGCTTATTTAAACAAAATTCCTTATGGCAATGGCGCGACAGGCTATAATCTATATGGGATTAAAGCAGCTGCCAAAGGCCTCTTTAACATCGACGATCTGGATAAGTTAAACGTTGCTCAAGCAGCTTACTTAGCCGGTTTGCCGCAATCCCCATCGCAGTACTCTGCCTTCACGAGCAAGCCCGACTTTGATGAAGATGGTTTCAAAAAAGCGGTCACGCGTGAACAGTTAGTACTCAAACGGATGCTGGAAGAAAAGAAAATTACAAATGAACAGTACCAAGAAGCACTTAAATTTGATCTCAAAGCTTCCATGCCCCCTGCGGCTCAGAAGGCTTATACGACTTATCCTTACCTCATGATTGAAACGGAAAAAGAAGCTGCAGAAATTTTGTTGAAGATCCAGAAGCCTGAGCTTGATCCTAAGAAAAACCAGGCCGCTTATAATGAAGCGTTAAAGGGTATACATACTCAGCTCTTACGTGGTGGTTATCAAATCTATACAACCATAGACAAGACCATTTATGATTCCATGCATGAAATATCGAGTAACGATAAAAACTTTGCCCCTACAGATGATAAAAAAGGCATGGAACAAGTCGGGGCCATCATGATCGATTCTAAATCCGGAGCTATAAAAGGGATGATTGAGGGCCGCAATTTCTTCGAAGAGCAGCTCAATCACGCCACACAAGCATTCAGACAGCCTGGATCAACCATGAAACCCATTGCCGCCTATATACCAGCCTTAGAGAAAGGGGCCATTCAGCCGGCTAGTATCGTGGATGATATCCCAATTATTCTAAAAGACGGTGTCAAAGGCTTTCATCTTCCAGAAAACTGGGATCACAAGTTTCACGGATTAATGACAGCAAGAAGAGCTTTAAACCAGTCTTACAACATCCCTGCTATTGATATATTTTTGAATAAAGTGGGTATTAATGATTCCTGGGAATTTGCTAAAAAACTCGGTATCACGTCCATTCAAAAAGAAGATTATTATGCCCAGACCGGCGTAATCGGCGGACTAAGCCGAGGAACTTCGGTAAAGGAACTAACTGGCGCTTATGCATCTATTCCGAATAAAGGCGTATTCAATGAGACGTTTATGATTCGCGAAATCAAAGATTCCAATGGCAAAACGATTTATACACATGATCAAAAGCCAACCCCTGTCTATTCCCCACAAAGTGCGTATCTGATTACAGATATGATGAAAACGGTGGTTAGCCAAGGGACAGCAACTGATTTGATGAAAAAGTACAAATCATATGGCAAAATTGAGATATCTGGTAAAACTGGCTCAACGCAAGATGATGCCGATGCTTGGTTCATGGGCTTTACCCCTGATATTACCGTTGGGGTGTGGATTGGTTATGACCAACCGATTAATAAGTTATCTTCAAAAACATTGCAGACGAATCACGCCAAGGATATATGGGCTCTCATTATGAACCGAACCATCGAGCAGAAACCAGATCTCTTTCCTACCAAAACATTCGCCAAACCGGATGGTATTGTCTCGGCAACCGTATCCAGTTTATCCGGTAAGCTGCCAAGCGAGTTAACGTCTAAGTCCGAATTTCTAGTTACTGATCTTTTCAACAAGAAATATGTACCTACAGAAGTCGACAATGTGATGGTACGGATGAAAATCAGTTCATATGGCGGACTGAATTATATGGCGCAAGACAACACGCCGGCTGATTTCGTGCAAGAGAAAACGGTTATTAAAAGACAAAAATCGATCAGTCAATTGCTCAAAGAAATCGAAGTAGCGATGAGTAAACTTCCTGAAAAAAGCCGTAAGCCGATCGATAATTATAAGCCTACAGATTATGATGTTGACGCGCCATCCGAAGTTGACCCTCGGGTTGATGATGGTAAAGAGCCCGCAGCACCAACGAACGTTGTAACAACCAAGTCCGGTGACACGGCAATCATTGCCTTCCAGGCAAGTCCGAATCCTGATATCGTCGGCTATCGCATATACCGTTCCGATAACCGCGGCAAGTTCCTGCTCATGGGCGGCAAAGTTGTCTTGGCAGGCGCAGAGACGAAATTTATTGATCAAATCCCCGGATCTAGCTTAATCGGTTATTTCGTAACAGCAGTCGATGTAGCGGGGAAAGAATCGGCACCTAGCCGCTCCTCCTATACAGATGGAAGCTCGCTAGATTCATTGTTCGTACCTTCTGTCGATGACAATCAAATTCCAGGAGTTACTAACGGCTCCAATGGTGGCATCGGTGAACCCATCGGAACCGACAACGGCACCAATGGAACCACAAAGGACTTACCTGTCGCACCAACCGGTATTAAAGCCAAAGCTGATGGCGCAGGTGTGATATTAACTTGGAAAGCCAATGCGTCCAAGGATAAAGTAAAAAAGTATAATATTTATTTTAGTGACAAAGAAAAAGGAACGTTTAAGAAGCTTGGTTCTGTTGAGGATGCGACCGAATTTCATTATTACGCAGCAGCTTACAACGGTTATTACAAAGTAACTGCTGTCAACTATGCAGGCGAGTCAAAGCCCTCCGCTTCTATCTCCTATAACAACTAAATCACTAAAGTAGAAAGACCCGGCTACCCGGGTCTTTTTCATTTCAATGCAATAAAAAACCTTCCTTTCACCATAGATCTGGTGCAAGGAAGGTTTGATTACCTTTAGTCTTCGATCGTCGATAAGTCGCCAGTTGGCAAATTGAGCTCCCAAGCTTTAAGAACACGGCGCATAATTTTACCACTGCGAGTCTTAGGCAGCTTGTCTTTAAATTCAATTTCACGAGGAGCTGCGTGGGCAGAAAGCCCTTCTTTAACGAATTTGGAAATCTCCGCTTTTAGCTCATCAGATGGTGTGTAACCTTCACGCAGGGCGATAAATGCTTTAATAATTTCTCCGCGCATTGGGTCAGGCTTACCAATAACCCCTGCTTCTGCAACCGCAGGATGCTCAACAAGCTTACTTTCGACTTCGAAAGGACCTACCCGCTCGCCTGCTGTGTTAATCACATCATCCACACGACCTTGGAACCAGAAGTACCCCTCTTCATCCTGATAAGCTGAATCACCGGAAACGTACCAACCTGTCAAACGGAAATATTCTTCGTATTTTGAAGGGTTATTCCAAATTTTGCGCATCATCGAAGGCCATGGCGTTTTGATAGCTAGGTTCCCCATCCGATTAGGAGGCAAAATGTTCCCTGCATCATCAATAATAGCCGCTTCGACACCCGGAATTGGACGCCCCATTGAACCAGGCTTAATCGTCATGGATGGATAGTTACAGATAAGTTGTCCACCTGTTTCTGTCATCCACCAAGTGTCATGTATACGTTGGTTATAAACTTTTAGCCCCCAACGTACAACTTCGGGATTTAACGGCTCGCCTACGCTAAGAACGTGACGAAGCGAAGAAAGATCAAACCCAGTAACAACATCATCACCGGCTCCCATCAACATACGGAAAGCAGTTGGCGCGCTATACCAAACGGTTACTTTATATTTTTGTAATGTGTTGTACCAATCTTGTGGACTAAAACGGCCGCCGCGAATCACATTCGTCGCTCCATTCAACCATGGCGCAAAGATCCCGTAGGAGGTTCCTGTTACCCAACCCGGATCCGCAGTGCACCAGTAAATATCGTCCTCTTGAAGGTCCAATACAATTTTACCTGTATAATAATGTTGAATCATTGCATTTTGAACGTGATAGACACCCTTCGGTTTTCCGGTTGAGCCTGACGTATAATGGATAATTAATCCATCCTCACGATCCAGCCATTCGATGTCAAGTTCTGTTGAAGCGCTTTCCATCTCTTTGTAGAAATCAACTTGTCCCTCAGCTAGCTCCACATTTTCACCAACGAGAATAACGTGCTTCAAATGTGGCAGTTCATTATAAGGAACGCGCGATAGTAAACTTGGTGTCGTAATAATCGCTACAGCTTCACTATCTTCCAAACGGTCTCTAACTGCTGTTTCCATGAAAGCCTCAAATAATGGCCCAACAACAGCACCTACTTTGAGGGTTCCAAGTAATGAATAGTAAAGTTCCGGTGTGCGTGGCATGAAAATAAAGACGCGCTCTCCTTTACCAACGCCAAGTCCTCGAAGCACATTACCAAACTGATTAGATTTCGCTTTCATTTGTCCATAAGTGATTGCTTCTTCTCGCTGACTATCGCTGTAATAAAGTGCGATTTTATCCTTTTTGGATGAGTCAGCATGACGATCAATTGCTTCATATGCCATGTTAACTTTACCTGTTTCATACCAGGAAAAGCTCTTCTCGATGTCTTTCCAGTCAAATGACGCATGTGTTTGTTCATAATTGATCATGTTAGGATTAGTGGATACAGCTTCAATGAGTTCAACTTTCATTTGATCCATGTACGTAAAACCCTCCTCACGTGGTAAACCGCTTTCATTTTACTGATTAATTCATGCAAAATGTGATCGATTTTTGACATATTCTATTATATCATACTAGGAAATATTCGCCTACGTTAAAAATTCGTCTTTTAATTCAAACCAAAGTTTGGTATAAGAATACTATGACCTAACGGAAAAGGAAACGTTCATCATGCTTTTTTTTAAAAGGAGAGCTAAGGTTATGCAGCATATCAAAATATACCACTCACACAGCTTGCGCGCAGCTCCCGATCAACCCGAAATTATCATAGAAGGTCCTGTTTCAGCAGAAACCTTGCAGGAGCTTGTTATGCATACCAAATTAGATGCGTTCCGCAGACCTAAGGAGCAGTTAGAGGCACTAATCGAAATCGCACAATTGCCTGAAGGACGTATCATCATAGCAAGAGACGGCTCCACCATTGTTGGCTATGTCACCTTTCACTATCCAGACGAGATTGAGCGTTGGTCACAGGGGCATATGCAGGATTTAATTGAACTGGGCGCCATAGAAGTTGCAGACGACTACCGATCCATTGGATTAGGGAAAAAGATGATTCGACTTGCTTTCGAAGATGAGCAGATGGAGAATATCATCTGTTTCACCACAGAGTATTATTGGCATTGGGACTTGGAAACAAGCAAATTAACGGTCTGGGAATACCGTCAAATGATGGAGAAGCTCATGAAAAGCATCGACATGATCTGGTTCGCTACGGACGATCCAGAAATATGCTCACATCCAGCCAACTGTCTTATGGTGAGAATCGGCAAAAAGGTGCCAATCTCTTCCGTTGAGCAATTTGATCGCATTCGTTTTCAGCAGCGTTTCATGTATTAATTTCTAAGTAATCGTGGGATTTCTAGGGCTTCAAGCGAAATTGTTAGTCCATTCGGGGGAATTAGGGATATGAACAAGAAGGCAAATCCTGTCTTTATCTATGATGATCAAGAAATTCAATATAAATTTAATGAAAACCACCCGTTCAATCAAGATCGTCTCACGATGACGGTGGATCTGCTGCGAAAAGCCGGCGCTCTGCCTGATAGCGCGCTGTGGGCTCCTCGCTCCGCGACAGACAGCGAACTGCTGCGGGTTCATTCACCCGCTTACATTGAAGCAGTGAAAGCGCTTAGCTGTTCCGTGCCGGAGGCGGCTTGGGTCCGAGAAGCAACGCGCTTCGGACTTGACACCGACGACACGCCCTACTTCGCCGGGATGCATGATACCACGGCGAAAGTCGTAGGCGGCTCCATCACCGCAGTCGAGCTGGTGATGTCCGGTAAGGCTCCGCACGCCCTTCACCTGGGCGGCGGATTGCACCATGCCCTCCAAAGCAAGGGCGCAGGTTTCTGCGTCTACAACGACGCGTCAGCGGCGATTGCGCACGCAAAAGAGATGTACGGCGCAAAAGTGTTGTACATCGACACAGATGTGCATCATGGAGATGGCGTGCAGTGGGGCTTCTACGCCGATCCTCAGGTATGCACACTTTCTATCCACGAGACGGGGAAATATTTATTCCCCGGCACGGGCGCCGTGAACGAACGCGGCGAAGGCGACGCGTTCGGCACGAACATCAACATGCCGGTGGAGCCCTACACCGAGGATGAGTCATGGCTGGAGTGCTTCGGCGAGGTGCTCACCGAGACGGTCGCCCGCTTCCAGCCAGACGTCATTATCTCGCAGCATGGGTGCGATGCCCATGCTTTCGACCCGCTCGCGCACGTCCATTGCTCCATGCGCGTGTACAAGGCTATGCCCGAGCTAATCCACTCCCTTGCGCATAAGTGGTGCGCAGGGCGGTGGGTAGCGCTCGGGGGCGGCGGGTACGACATCTGGCGTGTCGTACCACGGGCTTGGAGCCTGCTCTGGCTCGTAATGAGCGAGCAAGCGATCATAGATCAGCTGGAGGTGCAGCCCCAGCTGCAGCTGCCACAGGCGTGGCTGGACGCCTGGCAGAGCAAGAGCCCTGTCCAGCTGGTGGATACCTGGTTGGACCCTGTAGAAGCTTGGGCGCCAATTCCAAGGCGCTTAGCGATTGCCGAGAAGAACCGACAAACGAAGGAACTCGCCATGATGTATTTGAAGTAGAAATAAAAGCTCAGAACCGCCATTTCGGCGAAATTCTGAGCTTTTTTTATAGCTATCTTAGAGGAGATGTTTTACGATATCCTCAACCATTTTGTACGAATTTTCAGATGCCTGGACCGTAAACTCGGCAAAGTTAACGTGAGCGGAACCATCTGCTTTATCGGACATCGATCGCAGTACGACATAAGGAGTGGCATTCATCGAGCAAACTTGAGCCACCGATGCCCCTTCCATTTCAACACAAACGCCGTCAAGCGCTTCATACAGGCTGGCAACAACTTCCCTGCTTGCAATAAACTGGTCCCCAGAGAGTACTCTCCCCTTTTTAACTTTGCCTGCAAACAGTTTTTCACCCGAAGCAACAGCCAGCTCAACAAGCTTACTATCCGCTTCAAAGATGGATTTCGCTTCATAAGGGATAACGCCACGAGGAAACCCAAGTGCAGTAACATCCATATCATGCTGCATGCATTCACTCGATATCACGAGATCCCCGATATTCAGCTCCGGATCTAAGGCTCCAGCTACTCCTGTAAAAATAACGGCTTCGACGCCGAAGCTATCAATTAAAATTTGGGTCGTCACAGCCGCATTCACTTTCCCAACACCTGTCCGGCACACGACAACTTGCTTGTTAAAATATGTACCTTCACGAAACGTAATGCCTGCTTTGATCGTTTCACGCACATCGGTCATATGCGAAACTAGGAGTTCTATTTCTTCATTCATCGCTCCGATAAGAGCAATTTTATTCCATGTCATTTCATTATCCTCTTTCCCTTAGAGACATGAGAAAACCTCTACCGAGATCATCCTCAAAGGAATGACCTCGTTTAGAGGTTAGATTTGATTAAGCTTGTGTAACGGAGTTGCGGTAAATAATTTCGTGAGGCAGGATAACCTGCATATGATCCGTTGACTCTTTATTCATCAGCTTCGTTAGAAGACGCATTGACACTGCCCCGATATCATACATTGGCTGTGCTACTGTCGTTAAAGTAGGTCTAACCATGGAAGCCATGCGGATATTGTCCACGCTAATTACGGCGATATCTTGCGGTACACTGAGTCCGTTATCTTGAATCGTATGAATGGCGCCAATCGCCATCTCGTCTGTAGCGGAGAAGATCGCTGTTGGTCTTGGTGAAAGCTCCAAGAAATAGTTCACAGCGTCAACACTTGACTCATAACGATAGTTCCCAATGCGAACATATTCATCACGCAGTGGAATACCTGCCTCATCCAAAGCTTTTTTGTACCCTTGATAACGCGCAAATCCATTCGCTGGATCATGCAGCGTTCCGGATATCATTGCAATGTCACGATGACCGGCTTCAATAAGCACATTCACAGCATCGAAAGCAGCTTTCTCGTGATCGATATCCACGGATGCCATGGCTTGGTTCTCATCCTTCGTGCCGCATAAAACAACAGGTACGGAAGACGTTCGGAATGCCTGTGTATGTTCCTCTGTTACTACACCACCCATGAAGAGCAATCCATCAACCTGCTTTTCAAGCAAGGTGTTAATAACACGAATTTCTTTTTCTTTCTTCTTGTCCGCATTACACAAAATGATATTGTAATGGTACATATTAGCAATATCCTCAATCCCACGTGCTACTTCAGCAAAAATGGAATTGGAAATATCGGGAATGACAACACCAACTGTCGTTGTCTTCTTACTAGCTAAACCCCTTGCTACCGCATTAGGGCGATAACCGAGTCGCTCAATGGCTTCAAAAACCTTCTTACGTGTTTGTGGCTTAACGTTAGGATTGTTGTTTACAACCCTAGAAACGGTTGCCATCGAAACTCCTGCTTCTCTTGCTACATCATAAATGGTTACGGTCACGGTTACTCTCTCCATTTTCAAAAGTATTCTGCGATCCTAGTATATTATCGTTATGATACGACAAATTAATCCATCTTGCAATGTATATTGAAAATGCTTTGAAAATAATTTCAATGTTTTTTCAAAAGATGTACACATTATGCAAGGATAAAGGACTCCATCGTCCTTAGGGACGAGTGCGGTTGTCAAGATTGATGCGGAGTAAAAGTATAAACATATACTTTCATATCAACTACAAAAGCCAACCCCCATTAGGATTGGCCACACACTGCTTATGTCGATATTGCACTCTGTGTGATTTGCGATAACCGCTTGCGAATCTCCTCGGTCCAGGGTTCATCACCTAGCGATTGTGCTAGCAATAAGATGTCCAAAAGTTCATTGATTCTTTCTTCAACGATCTTTTCCATGGAATCATTCATATGCTCTTTTTCCGTTACCTTCAGCAGCAGGAAAGCAACTTCCGAAAGTTCATGAAAAAAGAGCTGCTGCTTCTCAGGCTTACTCCCCAGCCTACCGATTAAACCGGTAAGTTCGGGTTTAACATGAGGAACAACTTCACTACGTCCACACGCTTCACATGAGTAAATAGGTACATTCTCAATGTCGACTTTGTTCTGATAAATAACCGTACGCAGACGAAGGTTCATCGTGCGTCCGCACTTACAATACTTTTGCATTCTAACACTCCTTCACTGGCGGGCGGCATGTACATGAGTTGCTTGTACTATGATATTCTACGATTTTAATCGATTTCCTGCCGAATGAAGAGTAGTAGTTTTTGCCACCTATGGTAGTAGAATGTTACTTTTCCTGTTGTTTATTAAATTGAATAAGCTCATCCACAAATCTCTTGGAAAATGCAGGAAGGTCTGGTGGACGACGCCCGGAAATGATGTTACGATCGACAACTACTTCTTCGTCCAACCAAGTTGCTCCCGCATTTTCGAGATCATCTCGAATGCCTGGCGTAGACGTCATCGTGTACCCCTTTACGATTTTCGCTGAAATCAGCACCCAGCCAGCATGACAGATTTGAGCAATCGGTTTAACTGCCGCGTGAAACTCCTGCGTCAGACGAATCACATCTGGGTAACGACGCAGTTTATCAGGTGCCCATCCTCCCGGAACATAAAGACCGATGTAATCGGAAGACTTTACTTCATCGAAAGCATAGTCTGTCGTAATGGGTACACCATATTTGCCGTGATACACGGTTTTTGCCTTAGGACCGACAATATCCACAACGACCCCGGATTCACGCAAACGTAAAACGGGATACCACATTTCCAAGTCTTCAAATTCTTCATCAACAAAAGCTAATACTTTCGTTCCTGTCAATTCCATGCTAATTTCCTCCTACGATGGATTCTGTTTGTTCGGTTTGAGCAAGCAGTTCTATGATTTCATCACTTGTTTTGCAAACTAGAATTTCATTAACTAACTGTTTGCACTTCTTAGCGTCACTGCTTAATAAACGGTGTTTCACTTGTAACAGTGTCTGCACTGAAATACTTAGTTCTTCTATTCCCAATCCCAGCCATATCGGAAGTGCCCGGATGTCACCCGCCATTTCTCCACAAACGCCGACGGGAATTCCTACACTTTTGGCCGAGTCGATCACATGTTTGAGAAGCCTAATAACTGCCGGATGATAAGGATTATATAAATGCGCAATGTTTTCATTCATCCTGTCTACAGCCAATACATATTGAACAAGATCGTTCGTTCCAATACTCATAAAATTCACTTCACTTGCAAGGACATCCGCGATGAGAGCTGCAGCGGGCACTTCAATCGTTAATCCAACTTCGATATTTGCATTATACGGTAAGCCTTGTGCGTGCAATTCCGACTTAGCCTTCTCAAGCAGAGCTTTAGCCTGACGCACCTCATCCAAGGAAGTGACCATAGGATACATGATTTTCACGTTGCCGTAATGGCTGGCCCTTAGAATCGCTCTAAGCTGTGTCATAAATAAGTCTTTACGGTCCAGCGAGATACGAATCGCCCGATATCCCAGAAATGGATTATCTTCCTTGGCAAGCGGCAAATAATCGAGCTTTTTATCTCCGCCAATATCGAGCGTTCGGATGACGATGGGGCGACCTTTCAGCTGCCTCGCTGCATGACGATAAACTTCATACTGCTCGTCTTCGCTGGGTAACGAATCGCGGTCCATGTAAAGGTATTCCGTCCTGAACAATCCTACCCCAGAAGCCCCGTTACGTAACACTTGATCGATCTCCAGCACGGAATTAATATTGGCATGCAAATTCACATAGCTCTTGTCCAACGTTACTGGTGCAACGTCAGCTATCTCTTGCAAGCTTTCTTTGAACTCGAGCCAATTCTTTTTACGCGCTTGATACCGCTCAATCGTTATTTTATCAGGATTGATGTATAAGGTACCCTCTTGTCCATCAATAATCAGGAAATCGCCATTTTGAATGGGTCGCAGAAGCTTCCCTTCCAAACCCAGCACATACGGTACGGACATTGCTCTTGCCATAATGGATACGTGCGAATGCGTGCCTCCGAGAATCGTTAGCAGACCAAGCACATTAGCCGGGTCCAAATGAGCCAATTGAGACGGTGTTAGCTCTTTGGCGACCAAGATGTAAGGATGATCGATCGGTGGTACCGTTGAGCTTGTATCGCCGAGCAAGTGCTTCAGAAGCCGATTTCCGACATCTTTAATATCAAGCGCTCGCTCCTTCATATATTCGTCGTCTATGAGATTAAACATATCGACAAATTTATCGATAACTTCTTTTACAGCGACTTCAGCTGCCTTGTACTGCAGCTCAATAATCCCTTGAATCTCGTTCATAAAAATGGGATCTTCCAATATGGCCAAATGTGCATCAAAAATATAGGCTTGATCTTGTCCAACAACATCCTTAATCTCTTGCTTAATGATTTCAAGCTCATCTTTGGAAGATCGAATACCATCATACAAACGTTCAAATTCATAAGACAAATCGGTGACATCAATCATTTTCTCAGGGAAATCCCACTCCCAAGTAGGTATGACAAAAGCCTGACCCATCGCAATCCCTGAAGACGCTCCTATTCCTCTGATCATCCATTCGTCCCCCCCGTTTGTTTAGTAGGCTTTAGGACAACCGACATCACAGAACCTTGGCCTTTTTTAACAGCTTTAAATGGAGCAAAGCTCCAAGATTTAACAAGATCGGGATTCGTAATAATCATCGGTGTCGCCATCGATGAAGCGAATTTTTTGACTTTATTGTAATTAAACTTAACTAGTAGTTGACCCGGTTCCACGTGATCGCCTTCTTTTACTACCGCATTAAAACATTTACCCGGCAAGCTAGACGTATCGATGCCAATGTGCAGCAGGACCTCCAGACCTTCCTCGGTCAAGATGCCAAGGGCATGCATAGTCGGATAAATGTGCATAATGGTCCCGGCAACGGGAGAAACCAGTTCTCCTTTCTCGGGAATAAAAGCAACGCCGTTTCCTACCAACCGCGAAGCAAAGATACGATCAGGCACTTCTTCAATTGGAATCATGCGTCCTTGCATGGGCGAAGTAAATAAGACCACATGAATATCCTTGCGCAGTACTTTCATAATCTCTTCACGAATTAGCTCTGAGAATGTTCCGAACACGACCTGAACATTGCCTCCTCCAAGACGGATGACGCCTGCTGCTCCTAAGTGTCGTAATGCCGTGATGTCCATCAGACGATCATTGACAAGTGTAAGACGCAATCTGGTAATACAGGCTTCAATCTTCTTAATATTGTCTTTCCCACCGAGTGCTTGCAAAATAAGTGGAGAGCGATATGGAATATCGCCTGCCCACTCTTCAAGTGAGGAACCTTCTTCTCTACCTGGGGTAGGAATCCGGAACCGCCGTATAGCCCAACGGAACATGAAATAGTAGAGAAGCCCATAAACGATACCGATCGGTATGAGCAATAAACCGTTATGCGATAGGTGCAAATTAATGACGTAGTCGATGGCCCCGGCCGAATAAGAAAAGCCGTGATGAATATTTAATTCATAAGCCATCCACATGGCTGCTCCAGACAAAATCGCATGAATAACAAATAAATACGGAGCAACGAAGAGAAAGGCAAATTCAATTGGCTCAGTGACGCCTGTTAAAAAAGAAGCTAACGCTGCTGTCAAGAATGTCGCCTTAATCTTCGGCTTTAAATCTTCCCGCGCTTCCCCAATAATCGCAAAAGCAATTGCTGGGAGGGCAAACATCATGATGGGATATAATCCGGCCATATACATCCCTGCTGTCGGATCCCCGGCAAAATACCTAGGTAAATCCCCATAAGCCATATGCCCCGTTGGCGTCTGATAAGCACCTACTTGAAACCAGAAAAAGTTATTCAAAATATGATGCAAACCCGACGGTACGAGAAGACGATGCGCGATACCATACACAAAGGCGCCTACACCGCCTAATCCAAGCAGCCAGTTGGAGAGCTTGCCCATCCCCATTTCTAAATAGGGGCCAATAGTGATCATAATATAAGACACTACAAGCGTGCACAGCCCCATAATAAGCGGAACTATGCGGGGGCCACCGAAAAATTGTATGTATTCCGGGAGCTTAATCTCTTTACAGCGATGATAAATAATAGCAGCCAGTAATCCAATAAATATCCCACCTGGTACACCCAGTTGAAATTGAGTCCCCAGTTCATGTTCAATTAGTCTTGTGAACATAAAATAGCCCAGCATGGCTGATAAACCAGCAATCCCAGCACTTTCTGTAAGGCCTAGCGCTACACCAACTGCGAATATGATTGGTATATAATCGAAGACCGTATTCCCAGCCAACAGCAGCATATCCCCTAAGCTAGATGCGTGAATGACATCCCAAGGTAGTTCCCCTAGACGAAGCAACACAGCAGCGATAGGAAGCGCAATGGTAGGCAGCATTAATGAGCGGCCAAGCTGTTGTAAGTTCCCCATCCAGTTCAAACGTATGCTACCTCCTAAGAGTTTTGCTTTAGCAAAACTGACATCGTAAGCATAAGCTCAGCGTTTTCGAAGAAAACTGCATCGTAAGCATAAGCCTTCTCTTATCAAATCGTAAAGCTTGTTCGCCTGTTTGTCAAAACAAAATAAGCAGGTCGGCATTCGACCTGCTCGTAAACTCATTCAAAAGGGTTCCCCTATTAAAACGAGGAATTGGATCCGAATTGTTGCCCCATGCTTGGATTGTTAAATCCGGAATTAAAGGATTGAAGCGATTGTTGTGGATTGTTTTGTTGCATGCTTTGTTGTGATCCATAGCCAGTTTGGAAAGATTGCTGAGAAGGTGTCGAAGAATCACTGCGCTTATACGCATCATGCCCTGGTTGATTCCCACGATAGTTCGCTGTATGGAAAGCGTTTGGTGAAACGTAAGATTGTCCAAATGGTTGTTGATTTGACTGTATAGAACTAACAAACTGACTAGAAACAAATGGTTGTTGAGCAGATACATAACCAAATTGTTGCGATTGATTAGTAGCAAATTGGTTGTTCACTGGGGTATAAGAAGAAAATCCGCTTTGGAAACCTGATTGTTGTTGTTGAGCTGGCGTCGAAGAATCGCTACGTTTGTAAGCATCATAGCCTGGTTGATTACCACGATAATTAGCAGTGTGGAAAGACTCTTGAGAAGTTGCTTGAGCTACTTGAGAATTCCCTTGGTTGAATCCTTGAGTGAGTCCTTGGTTTGCTTGCCCAGCGTTAGATTGATTATAGAAAGATTGTACAGCCCCTATAGGTTGATACTGTTTTTGGAAACCCTGGTATTGCGCATTGTTCCCCTGAAAACCTTGTGAAGATTGATAACCTTGGGAAGCATTCCCAAAGCTGTTGTTATTGTTGTACATGTGTAAATCCTCCTCAGACTCTCATATTTTTGGGCACCTTTTTTGGCGCCTCTTTTATTCTCTCCGCTTGTTGTTTTTTTATTTATGGAAGCCGTTGGGATGTTCATTAGAAAATTGACTATGAATTACCGGCTATGCCATAATCCTTTTGTATCCCATTCTCTTTGTAGGAGGAGTTACCGTAATGATATACGACGTTATTATTATTGGAGCAGGCCCAACAGGATCTAGTGCAGCCTTATTCACCGCAAAAGCAGGTAAAAAGACGCTTGTCATTGACAACAATCAAAGTGTCACCAAACGTGCGTGGGTCGAGAATCATTATGGCGTAGAATCGATAGCGGGTCCTGATTTAGTCGAAATCGGGAAGAAACAAGCAGCTAAATTCGGGACTGAATTCGTACAAGGCAAGGCGGAACAATTGTCAAAAACCGAAGAAGGCTTCCAAGTAACGACCGACAACGGAGCTTACGAAGGAAAACATGTTATTCTTGCAACAGGGCTGTCCGTTGAGCTCGCAGAAGCATCAGGCATTCAAACGAGGCCCGGAACAGAACCACGTATCAAAACAGTCGTTGATGCTGATATGCAAGGCAATACCAACCTTAAGGGTGTATGGGCAGCAGGTACTACAGCTGGAGTTAGTATGCATACAATTGTTACTGCTGGTGATGGAGCTAAAGTCGCAATTAATGTGATTAGCGAATTAAATGGTGAACGGTACGTCGACCATGATATATTAAAAGCTTAGTTGCTAACATACAAAAAACCGCTTCTCTCTTACCTGTTCGGTAAAAGAAAAGCGGTTTTAGTTTTGTCCAAAGTGCGGTGATATTAGTTATTTCGAGGATTTAGAATCGCATCTTCCACTTTAATACAGCGGTCCATAATGACTTCTAACCCAGCTTCGCTAGCAATACGTCCGGCTTCTTCATTCACAATATCGAGCTGGAGCCAGAAAACCTTCGCTTTAATTTTAGCAGCTTCTTCAGCGATAGGAACCACCTGGTCAGCACGGCGAAACACGTTGACGATATCCACGGGTTCAGGAATATCAGATAAAGAAGCGTAGCATTTCTCGCCCAGTATTTCAGTAGCGTTCGGATTGACCGGAATGATCCGGTATCCTCTACTTTGCATAGCCGCGGAAACCATATACGATGTACGATCAGGTTTATCAGACAAACCCACTACAGCAATATTGCCAGAACTCGCTAGGATCTCCTTAATATGCTCTCTTGACGGATTTTCAAAAGTCATGTGATTCCCTCCTATTTTTTCAAGTACGTGAGTCCTTGTTTCCCCATTGCGGTCCAACTATCGATAAACTGATTTTTGTTTACCTGCACTTGCTTTTTTCCGCTTAATGGATCATTTAAGTATACATTATTCTCATCATATCCTACCAATAATACAGCATGTTCCGCATATGTCGTCTTTATTGGTCCAATAGGAGTATCCCAAGTTACCCATTTGTAAGGTATGTTGAAATCAATCGTTGTCCAAATAATAACTGGAATATCATTCGCAATCTGCTGCTCATACATCTCGAAGGACTCACCCGTAATGTCAATGGCTTGAGGTATATACGATTTCAGCAGTGGAAATAGACCGGAGTGATAGATGCCAAAACCCCTCTGCTTCCTAGTGACATCACCTACGAAACCTGTGTTCGGATTTCCCCAATAAGCAATTGAACCATCCGCATTTAGGGTAGCTGGTGTGTCATCCTTAGGCATTTCTGCAGCAAGTTCCATTTTACTTTTTGTAATACCCTGATAATGCAGCAGCATCGTTAAACTTGTTATTTCACAACCTGCTGGCAGTTCTGGTAGTTGTGCAAAAACAGGCGCATCAATCATTGCTGTTTTTTTTATCTGGATAGCTGGGGGCGGAGAAGCAACCTCCGTTACTTTCACGGATGCTATAGGCGTGGCGGCAAACACTGCAGGACTGGAAGCAAAAAGAGCTGGTTCTTTACCAGTCGCTTTGGCATACAGCAATACAGTAAATACACTGCTTGCAAACACAAGTCCAGCAACGAGGAAGAAACCGAACGTCACCTTTAAACCCTGCCAAATAATCGTCATGCTGACTCACCCATTCGTTGTTTTGGGAATCTATGTCTCACTCACAAGTTCAACTTGAGCACCAATAGAACGTAAATGGTCAAAGTACTGCGGATAGGATTTGGCCACATGATGGGCATCATGAATAATCAAACCCTTCTCAGAACGAAGACCTACAACAGTTAAAGCCATAATCACTCTGTGATCGAAATGAGCATTAATTTCGACCCCGCCTGTAACACCTTGTGGTTTACCATGTACGATAATTTCACTTTGGCGTTCTTCTACATCAGCACCGGCTTTACGCAGCTCGTTCAAATAATCGGTGATACGGTCACACTCTTTATAGCGTAAATTTTCGACATTGTAGAAACGAGAAGTACCTTCTGCGAATACAGCTGCTGCAACCATAGCAAGCACGGCATCTGTAAAGTGATCACCATCAAACTCACCAGCAACCAACTTCTGGTTGCCTTTTACATGGACAACACCATTGTCATGAGTTAAATTGACACCCATTGCTCGCAGGACATCCACACAAGCCTTCTCACCCTGCTTGCTATTCTCTTCTAGACGAAGAACGCGTACATCTGAATTCGTTACAGCCGCAGCTGCTAGAATCGCAGCAGAGCCCGGGTAATCCCCTTGAATGACATATTCTTTGGCTTGATAGGATTGTCTACCTGGAATGCGGTAGTGCATCAGGTCTTCGCTAGCGTGCACAATAATACCAGCCTGTTCTAAAACTTCCAGTGTTTGACCTACAATGATTTTGGATTTCAAATCGTGCAGCACTTCAATCTCGCTATCCGCTTCAAGAAGAGGTGTCATAAATAAAAGTGAGCTTAGGAACTGGGAACTAACATTACCGGAAACAGTGAGCTTGCCACCGCGCGGTTGTCCCCCTTTAATAGTTATCGGCAGACGTCCATTAGAATGTTGTACTTCCACACCCATTTGTTGCAAAGTATCAATGAGATCATCATGAGGGCGCTTGCCCAGAGATTCAGGATACGTGTTTACGAATGTCACATCGGGACAAAAAGCGGCTGTAGACATCAAGAAGCGAAGTACAGCGCCGGCATTGCCTACATTAAGCTCAGAAACATGCTTGGGATTCTTACCAAAACCCGTAATAACGATTTTCTCATCATCTTCTTCAATAATAGCGCCCAAATCACGGACACAACGTCTCATGGCATCACTATCTTCACTATGAGCTGGATAATAGATGGTGCTCGTCCCGTCGGCAAGTGCTCCAATTAGCAAATAGCGGGTAGTGTAGTTTTTGGATGAGAGAGCGTTTATTTCCCCTTGTAGATGGGCAGTTGGTTTCACGATGGCTTTCATGTCGTTGATATCTCCTTCGTAAGTGTTTATATGTAATATCCGAGGAAAGTCAGAAGAATTCCACCGGTATAACTGAGCAGTGTATAGAGGATCCAAGTTTGCCACAGACCAGCGCGGAGCTGCTTAATGCTTTCGAGATTCAATGTGGAAAATGTGGTGAAAGCACCCATAAAACCCGTGCCTATCAATAGTTTCCAATTGTCAAATGAGTGATATCTCATCAATAGGCCAAGCAAAAAACAACCCAAAAGATTTATTGTCAGTGTACCATACGGAATAGAACTTGGGAACCTGTTTGCCATGTAGGTCCCTAGCTGAAATCGACAAATTGCACCAAAGAATCCTCCAAAACCTACCAGACAAATGGGCCAAAACCATGTCATCATGAACGACGAACTCCCCCTCGTAAAGACTCACCAATACGAACACCCGTCCATGTAGCACCGAGTCCTCCCCATAAACTTCCCAAAGCATAAAGAGCGGCAAGGATTATATGCCCATGGTTTAACATGCTCATGGTTTCATAGCTGAACGCAGAGAACGTAGTAAAAGACCCTATAAAGCCAGTTGTTATAGGTAGTCGAAGTCTAGTAGGTATGGGAAGCTTTTCGGCAAACGTTATAAAACCAAGTATCAGACAGCCGCTTAAATTACAAAAAAAAGTTCCCCAAGGAAAAACGGAAGCCATCGTAGGATTCCATAAGGCGGAGAGCCCAAATCGGGCAATGACGCCTAATATCCCGGCTAAACCAATGTACAGCATGGCTACACAACTCCTGTTATTAACCCTAGGTTTGACATCTTGACTGTTTGTTTCTATCATTACTTGTAATGGGGGTTCTTCCCCACATATCAAGCATGGAGGTCCGAAATGGATACGATTTTACCATCCGAAATCAAAGAAAGACTGGACCGCGGCGAAAACCTAGCGATTGTCGATGTCCGCGAAGATGAAGAAGTAGCTGCCGGTATCATCCCAGGAGCTAAACATATTCCACTGGCTCAATTGCCAGATCGCCTCAGCGAAATCCCCCAAGTCGAAGAGCTTATTCTCGTTTGCCGCAGCGGAAACCGCAGTGGGCGCGCAATTAGCTTCTTGGAGGCTCAAGGCTATAAAGGTCTTAAAAACATGACAGGCGGCATGCTAGAGTGGGAGGACTAAGCTTCTAAGCTTGTCCCCTCCTCCTAGATTTCAGCTTGCTGGATGATAAGTGCTGTAATTTCGTCCGTTGTTAATTGTGTTGTATCGATAACCGAATGCGCGAAATTATAGGCAGACTTACGTTGCTCAAGCAGCAGGTGAACGCGCTCCTCTAAATTCCCCTGCAGCAAAGGACGACTGGTATCGCTGCTCACTCTTTGAATGATGATCTCTGGTGATGCTTTCAGCGCTACCACATAGCCATTCTGCAGCATACAAGCTCGGTTACACTCGGCCAGCACTGCGCCGCCGCCTGTAGCCACAACTTGGCCTTTACGAGCTAATATATGTTCCAGCGCCTTACTTTCTAAAGCACGAAAATGCGATTCACCATGAATGCGAAACAAGTCAGAAATGCTTGTCTGATGCTCTTCTTCCAGAGCCGCGTCCGAATCTTGAAAGAACCATCCTAACTGCTCTGCCAACTTCTTTCCAACGGTTGATTTGCCAGTCCCCATAAATCCGACAAGTACAATATTCCTTGCTGTCACGTTAATCCCCTTTTCCCATATGCTGTTCATACAAAACTTTCCCAACATCATAACATAGCCAAATCGACATGAATACAATCCACCAAAAAATCATATAGTAGTGTGAATAAATTCCAGCACAAACAGTTAAGATTTTAAGAGAGACCATATGCCGACAAGGAGAGATGGAGCTTTGAACCCAACTGTTGCCTATCAAAACCGCACAAAAGGCAAACTGGAGCAAATTTTACACCCAAGCTATACGCTTTGCAAAGAGGATGTTGTGTGGATACTGGAGTTTATTAAGAAAAAAGTGGCTGAAGAAGACCCGCTTATGCAAGGTCTTACTCAACCACGATTATTAAGAAATTTTCGCTATTTTGCCGAAGTCTCTCTGATGCTCATTCACAGACGGAACGGCTTTGATCAAGAGGCCGATCGTTTGAAAATGTGGCTGCGTGAAGCAGCATACGGTTTACAGGAAGAGGCTTAAGGCCTTATCCTCTTAGTTTTCCATCCAATTGAAGTGGAAGGAACCCTCTTTGTCCACACGTTGGAAAGTGTGTGCACCAAAATAATCGCGCTGCGCTTGCAGCAAGTTAGCCGGCAATCTTTCCGTACGGTAGCTATCGTAGTAAGCTAGTGCCGATGCGAAAGCCGGAACAGCAATACCGCGAGTAACCGCTTCTGCAATTACCTGTCTCCATGATTGTTGATAATTATCAACCACACCATTGAAGTAGGAATCAAGCAGCAGGTTTTTGAGTCCAGGATCGCGGTCATAGGCTTCCATAATATTTTGCAGGAATCTAGCACGAATGATACAGCCGCCACGGAAGATCATTGCGATGCTGCCATATTTCAGATCCCAGTTATATTCCTCGGAAGCTGCTCTCATTTGAGCAAAGCCTTGTGCATATGAACAAATTTTACTTGCGTAAAGCGCTTGGCGAACAGCCTCGATAAACGCTTTGCGATCGCCTGTAAAGGCTGGAGCATCAGGTCCTTTGAGCACTTTGCTTGCCGCTACGCGTTCTTCCTTCATCGCGGAGATGAAACGGGAGAATACGGATTCTGTAATAATGGAAAGCGGTACACCAAGATCCAGAGCACTTTGACTGGTCCATTTTCCTGTACCTTTTTGACCAGCGGAATCCAGAATAACGTCAACCATAGGCTTGCCGGTTTCAGCATCATATTTAGTGAAAATATCACGTGTAATTTCGATCAAGTAGCTGTCAAGCTCGCCATTGTTCCATTCTGTGAAGATCTCATGAAGCTCTTCTACGCTTACATTCAGAACATCTTTCAACAATTGGTAGGCTTCGCAAATAAGCTGCATATCACCATACTCAATGCCGTTATGCACCATTTTCACGTAGTGACCAGCGCCATCAGGTCCGATATAAGTACAGCAAGCATCGTCGCCCACTTTGGCAGAAATCGCAGTAAGAATAGGCTCAACGAGTTTATAAGCGTCTTCTTGTCCGCCGGGCATGATAGCTGGACCTTTAAGCGCGCCTTCTTCACCACCGGAAACACCCGTTCCAACGAAGCGAATACCTTGCTCAGCAAGCTCTTTATTACGACGCTGCGTATCTGGGAAGAATGCATTGCCTCCATCGATTAGGATATCGCCTTTGTCCAAATAAGGAACAAGTTGGTTAATGGTATCGTCAGTTGGACCGCCTGCTTTAACCATGATCAAAATTTTGCGTGGAACTTCGAGTGATTGCACAAATTCTTCAATGCTGTATGTACCTACTAATTGTTTGCCTGGGGCTTCTTGCAGAAGCTCTTTTGTTTTTTCGGCAGAACGGTTAAAAACGGAAACAGTGAATCCTCTGCTCTCGATGTTTAAAGCCAAGTTTTTACCCATAACCGCTAGACCGACTACACCAATTTGTTGTTTAGTCATCTCTCTCATACACCCTTCCGATATATAAATATTTAAATCGTCATCGCGCCAAAACCGCCATCCACTCTTAAAACAGAACCTGTTACAAAGCTAGAAGCTTGTTCAGAAGCAAGGAACACAGCAGCACCCTGAAGCTCAGACGCTTCACCGAATCGATTCATAGGCGTATGACGCATAATGGACTCGACACGTTCAGGCGACAGAATCTTACGATTCTGCTCCGCTGGGAAGAACCCAGGAATAATCGCATTGACACGCACACGGCTCGGAGCGAATTCACGGGCTAGATTCTGCGTGATGTTATTGACAGCTGCTTTGGAAGCGGAGTAAGTGAATACACGGGAAAGCGGCGGATCTGACGAAACGGATGAAATATTAATGATACTTCCTCCAACTCCTCGATCAACCATGTATTTCCCAAACACTTGGCAGGCTAACACGACACTTTTCAAATTAACCTCCATAATAGAATCCCATTCTTCCATGGAAATGTCAAAGAAAGGCGTGGCACTATTTTTGCCAGGGCAGTTCATTAGAATATCCGCACCGCCAGACCAAGCGATTACTTCTTTGAGAACAAGCTCCAAATCTTCACGTCTCGTTGCATCAGCTTGAAAGGTATTAGCTTCCCCGCCAATGGCTTCAATGCTCTGACGAACCTGATCACTTTTCTCTTGATTACGACCGACGATGGCTACTTTCGCTCCATGTCCAGCCAGAGCAAGAGCCATAGAGCCTCCAAGTGTGCTGTTACCGCCAATAATTACTGCTGTTTTCCCTGTAAGATTGAATAAATTCACTGTTCTTCCCCTCCAGCATTTTGCTTGGCAAACCTTCATAATAAGCCTAAGCTAATTTATAATTGAGGGCCCCGTAGGTGCTGTTGTTGAAAGGCGGTAATCGCATCGAATTGATCTTTTAACTGATGATATACGCTTGTATAAATAGTTGTCAATTGTTGATAGATGCGATTATCGTTTTCATTCACCTCGTGAGCCATTCCTACCTGAATCCATTGATGCGCGTGAGATAGATCTTCGATTTCCCCCATTGCGAGCAGACCTAGCAAAGCTGCGCCGATCCCTGAGCTTTCAATCGAATCTGGCACAGTAACGGATGTGCCGAGCATATTCGTCATCATCTGGCGCCAAAAATCAGACCGGGCAAATCCACCGGACGCGCGAATCACAGTGGCAGGTCCCATAATCCGTTCCAAGGAAGCGCTAACTGCTTGGATCGAGAACATGACGCCTTCGAGCGCGGCACGAATCATATGCTTCTTCTGATGGCTGAGTGAAAGCCCGAAGTAAACACCGCGTGCATTGGCGTTCCAATAAGGCGCACGTTCGCCGGAAAGCAGCGGCAGGAACAGCAGACCATCAGAGCCCGCAGGAACTTGTGACGCTAGCTCCGTCAAATAATCATAGGGATCGATTCCCTGGCGGCGGGCTTCTTCTGCTTCCGCCGTAGCGATCTGGTCTCTCACCCAACGGAAAACGATACCACCGTTGTTGATCGGTCCGCCGACGACCCAGAAGTTTTCTGTTAGCGCATAGCAGAACAGCTTGCCTTCGGGGTCGGTTTGCGGCTTGGTGACGACGCTCCGAACGGCACCGCTGGTGCCGATGGTGACGGCGACGACACCTGGCTCGAAAGCGCCAACGCCGAGATTCGCGAGGACACCGTCGGACGCGCCGATAATGAACGGCGTGTTCTCGGACAAGCCCATTGCGGAGGCTAACTCGGCGCTGAGCCCTTCTATGCGGTGCGTTGTAGGCACCAGCTCAGAAAGCTGCTCCGGCGTCACACCGGCCTGACCAAGCGCTTCTTCGTCCCAATCGAGCTTCTCCAGATTGAATAGCCCTGTTGCACTGGCTAGTGAATGGTCAATAAGATAACGACCAAACAGCTTCGCGAAGACGTACTCCTTGATGCCAATGAACTTGTAAGTTTCCTTGACGAGCTCTGGTTCGTTATCACGGAACCACATCAATTTGAGAAGCGGTGACATTGGGTGAATCGGCGTTCCTGTCCGCGAGTAAATCTGCTGACCTAGGCCGCTGCGCTTAAGCTCTTCCGCATACTGCGCACTGCGATTATCCGCCCAGGTGATGCATGCGGTCAGTGGCTTCGTCTGCTCGTCAACAGCAATAAGGCTGTGCATGGCTGAGCTGAATGAGACGCAGAGCACTTGGTCAGCTGTGACACTAATCTTGCGAACAACAGCGCCAATACCTTGCACAACGGCGTTGAAGATTTGATCTGGATCTTGTTCCGCCCGATCACCGGCCGGTGTGTAAAGGGGATATTCAATGGAGTGCGAAGCTAGAACTCGACCATCCCGATCGATCACGAGCGTCTTCGTGCTCGTTGTCCCAATATCCGCCGCGACAATGTATGGCTTATCTCTGACTGCGTCAACTGTCATTTGCTAATATTCCCCTCTGCATCAAATGAAAGTTCATAAGGTTCTGATAGAATTTCAATATCCGGATGCTGACGAGCTTCCTCTAACAAATTCACGGAAATTTCAATTTCGCCCAGGTGAAGTGTATCTTGAATCCGAACTAGCTTGCAGGTCGTGTAATCTAGAATGTTACAGGTTTTAACAGCTGCCTTGATCGCGTAGAAATCGTTCTCCAGCGTTGTGGCGATCTTAGTAGGCGCACATACGGTTGAAGTAAGTCCGTTCGCGTAAGTGAACTCCAAGTTCGTTTTATCCACAAGTCTTTGTGTGGTGAAATCAGCCGTTCCTACACCGTTGGCGTTACCCTTCGTTTCTGGTGTTAAGTCCAGTACAACCATTTTGGCAACATCTGGGCCTCCATGCGCGTATGGAGTTGGGTAGCGGCCGGTAACGTTGGGATCCATCCCATCGCCGCTAATATTTTTGCCAATATAATCAATGACAAGAACATCGATTTCGTCGAATAAAATCTTCGGTAGACGCGATTTTGCTTCGATCAGCAGTTGCTCCTCCCGCACTTCAATTTCAGCTGCAGGCAGCACTTCCACTTGGCATGTCTCATCATAGGCATTTTCTACAAGCGCGACGCCGAACACGATGGGCAGCTTCTCGATCATCAAATTGGCCATGGCCGGCACATTCTCCGCCATATACTTGAAGCCAAGCTGGTGACAAGCTTCAGCGCCTTTTTGTTTGCCTAGACCGATAGCGATCATCTTCATGATCCCGCTCTCAATACGTCCACGAAACGCCGTATGCGGCTTCACACGGTTAATAACGACGATGGCATCTGCCTCTGAAGCAATGCGATCTACATAAACCGGCAAACCGTTAGGCAGTTGGTCGATCTTCACGACTTCCATGGAAGAACGAATAGGCGCGCCCATCGAGGCTTCCGTAATGCCAAAATGCTGCAATACCTCCGTCTGTCCTTCGGCTGTAGCACCACCGTGACTTCCCATACAAGGTACGATGAACGGGAACGCACCTCTGTCTTTAATGGCGTCAATGGTCGTTTTGGTGAAGGCTGCGATATTAGCGATCCCCCTGCTTCCCACAGCAACAGCAACCTGCTGACCAGGATGTATGCTTTCCATAACTCCGCTGCTGGCTAGCTTATTCACTAATTCCAATTCGGGATTTTCCAGAATGGTACGATCAAACTTCTGCCGAATCTTTACCATTTGTGGAATCGGAATATCATTTAATAACTCCCTCAGAATGCTCATCGACTATTCCCTCTTTCCTTATGGTGTCAATAATCGCACGGATTCCCGTACGATCAACTCTGTTTTTAATAGCAACTGTTCCGTTTCGTGCTGCTTATTTTCTATATTTCCAAGAAGTCGCAAAGCGCCTTCTCTGCTAATTTGCTCAATCGGTCTGCGAACGGTTGTCAGTGCGGGGGTTACGTAGGCTGCGAATACCGTATCGTCGAATCCAACCACTGAGATATCGTTCGGTACGTTCAACCCGGCTTCCGATATTGCTTTCATCGCCCCAAGTGCCATTTCATCATTACAGCAAAATACGGCCGATGGTGTTTCATCCAGCGTCAGGAATTGCTGCATGGCCTTATGTCCGCTTTCCAGGTCGTACAATCCCGGCATGCGATATGCAGGTGGAACGGTAATCTGGTAATGCATCATGGCTCGTTCGAAGCCATCTTTCCGATTCTGCGCGGATTTAAATCCTTTGCGACCCTCAATAAGAGCAATACGCTTATGTCCCTGTTCAATCAAATAAGAGGCTGCCAGAAATGCGCCTTGCTCCTCATCTGAGAGAACATTCAGCACGCCTGAAGTTTCAACCGGGCGATTCAGCACAACTTGCGGGATACCCTTACTAGCGATGTGGTCAATGATGGCTTGATCGTCATCACTCTGACTGACAACAACAATACCGTCGAAGCTTTTCTTCGTAATCGAGTGAAAACTGGTGTAATCGTCAATCCCTTTAACGATCAATTGGTAACGATCCTGTATGACACTGTTGACACCACGGATAGCTTCATAGAAGAAGCCGGCGGAAGTTCCTTTGCTTAGTGTGGTAAAGAACAGCCCTAAGTTATACGAACGATCCAGCACCAAACTCTTCGCACTGTAATTAGGCGTGTAATCCATCTGTTCAGCGATGATTCGGATGCGCTCCTTCGTCTCCTCCTGAATGAGCGGACTGTTGTTCAGCGCTCTGGAAACCGTTGTATGAGACACACCTGCAAGCTTGGCAATATCTTTAATGGTAACGCTCATACCCTCACCTCTATCTGAAGCATATCACATCTATGCACACGTTAACAATAGTCTTTTTTTCAACAAAAAAACTCCCTTCTCAGGGAGCTTCCTCTTCGTGTATTATTTGAAAAAAGCCGGTAGATACGCTTTATTCTTCTCCAGCATTTCTTCCATAAGCGTCTTGGCTACTGCCACTGACGGCACCAATGGATGATGAACCAGTGCTTGTAGAACGAGATCTCTACTGCCTGTCACAGCTGCTTCAATGGTGAGGCGTTCATATGTTTTGACTGCATGAATAAGGCCTTTGACATGTTCAGGAACTTTGGTCAGGCCCATTGGAATAGGACCACCCGCTGTAATGACACAATTCACTTCAATACAAGCATCCTTCGGCAAAAAGTCGATGATGTTATCGTTCATTACGTTCAGTGTTTGAATATCCCGCTTGTCATTGTAAATGGAATCCATGAGATTGACAGCTGCCTCTGAATAATAGGCACCTCCGCGTTTCTCCAACTGTTTAGGCTTCTCCTGCAGGTCAGGATCTTGATAAAGCTCGAACAATTCTTCCTCAACGCGTTTCACAACTTCCGCCCTAGTCCCATTTTCTTTGAGCGACGCCAACTGTTCTTCAAGCATGATATCCGTCATGTAAAAATATTTCAAATAGTAGGAAGGCAGGGATTGCAGCGAACGCAAGAAATCCGCATCCCACTCGCTTGCCGGTACGTTTTTGCCGCTAAATTCTTCTTTGCGATCCAGCAATTCAGCTAATTTATCCTCGCCTCTGATTTCAGCGCGCGTTACCCAGTGGAGATGGTTTAACCCAACGAACTCGGTGTATATCTGTTCAGGTGCAGCATCATACTTGTTCATTAACCATTTGTGCAAACCGATAGGCGCATTGCAAAGACCTATGCTTTTCACTTTGGAGTACTTATGAATCGCCTCCGTCACCATACCTGCAGGATTCGTGAAGTTCAGCAGCCACGCGTTAGGGCTCAATTCTTCAATATCCTTACAAATATCAAGCAGTACAGGAATCGTACGAAGTGCTTTCATCATCCCGCCCGGACCGGTCGTTTCCTGCCCAATAACACCGTATTTGTTAGGAATATGCTCATCCCATTTACGGGCTTCCAAAAGACCTACGCGCATTTGCGTACTTACGAAATCCGCATTTTCGATCGCTTTTCTGCGATCCAAAGTTAAGTGTACCTCGATCGGTAAACCGGACTTCTCGATCATTCTTTTTGCCAAATTACCAACGATTTCCAGCTTGTGCTTACCTTCTTCCACATCCACAAACCAAAGCTCTCTGACAGGCAGCTGGGCATATCTTAAAATAAAACCTTCTACGATTTCCGGCGTATAAGATGAACCTCCGCCAATGATGGCAATTTTCAATGCATCTCTCATTGCACTCACATCCTAGTCTTATCTAATAATTGTATGGTTTGATAGTCGGACACGGTCCGGAGTTTCTCGTACACATCTATGGTAACGGGGGTACCTGCAGCTTCCATCGCCATCCAAACGGCGCCTACCACAGGTTCAACGTTCAATTTCACAATTGTGGCATTGGAGGCGACTTCGCTGACTGCCTTTTCAATATAAGAATGAATAAAGGGCCCCTCACCTCTTGCAATGACACTGCCCGCAAGTACAACTTGAAAAGTCTCTTGCTCCATGTTTAAACGTTTAATGACAGCAACGGCTGACTTGCCAAGCTCTTCCCCTTGCACCCTGAGAATGCGGCAGGCGACCTCATCACCTTGCTCTGCAGCTTGGAACAACAGTTTGGTCGTATGGAGCGGTACGGATTTGTTGTTATCCAGAAAATCATCAAACAGCACCTGCACCGAATCGTAGCCAAAATACTTGATCAGCAGTTCAGTCAGCATAGTGGGTTGCTCTCTGCCATCCCATGACCGAATGACAGAACGAAAAGCCTCTACAGCGAGTGTGCCTCCCCCGCCAAAATCACCAAACTGGTAGGTGAAGCCTCCACATTGAAAAAACTCACCTTGCCTGTTCTTGCCGGCACTGTTCGTTCCACTTCCGCAGATGAGAACCACGCCAATAGGCTGTGGCGTACCAGCACGCAAAGCAATCATGGTATCACAATCAATCCCATAATTCGTGAATCCCAGTCCGCCAATTAGCGGACGCAGGATCGTATAATCAATCGGTCGATCTGCGCCAGCAAGGCCGAAAAAAGCATATTCAATGTCGTTGTATGTAAGCCCCGCCTGCTGCAGCGCCATTGCTACGGAGTTTGTAATATTTCTGAGTGCTTGTTCTACACCAAGTTGATGATTGCCATTGCCGCTGTGCCCTTTACCGATGATATGTCCATGTTCATCTGTTACGAGCGTGTAGGTTTTACTCCCGCCTGCGTCTACACCCAAATAATATTTCATGCTTTCAACTCCTGTATATATCCATCATCTCTAGTTTCGCTTACTTGTGGTGGATTCTCGAATGATTAATTCCGGTTCCAATTGCACCGTTATATTACGTTTGGCTGTACCATCAATCCACTTAAGCAAAATATCGACGCCATGCTGCCCCATTTTGTCCGCCGGTTGACGAACGGTTGTTAACCTGGGGCGGAATTCCTCCGAGAAAATCTGATCATCAAAACCAACAATTGACAGATCACGCGGTATTTTGTAGCCCTCATTTTTGAGCGCGTCCATCACACCAAAAGCTGTCAGATCATCGGCGGCAAATACCGCACTCGGAAGTTTTCCCGACTGAATCCAGCGACTTGCCGCTTGGTAACCGGAGGTGATGCTGAAATTACCTTTTTCAATCCAAGAAGGATCCAAACCTGCCTCCTGCATCGCACTGACGAAACCGCGCCGCCGCTCGCTGCTGCTTAAGTAAGGTTCAAGCCCGGAAATATGGGCAATCTCCGTGTGGCCTAGGTCAATTAAATGTTTCGTGGCTTCGTAGCCACCTTTATAATTATCAATAATTACAGAGGATATCGAGGGATGAATATGCTGATTATCCAGCATGACGAAAGGAATTTTCTTCTTTTTCAATTCCATGACATAATCATCCTCATGAACCGGCGAGAGCATAATAACACCGTCCACACGGTCCTCTTGGAACATGGAATTATCGAAAGATGCGAACACGTCTGTTGATATCGAAAGCGCTAAGAAGTAACCTTTTTCAGCAAGCCGATCGTTAATCTCTTTGACTACTGCATCCAAGAAAGAATCATTTAAAGTGGTAATGCCGAGTCCAATAATACCCGTCTTGCCACGAGCCAAGCTTCGTGCAGCTGCATTCGGATGGTAATCTAGCTCTTTCATCGCTTGCAGCACTTTTTGGCGATTTTTTTCACGTACAGTGCCTGCTTGATTAATGACTCGCGAAACAGTGACGACTGACAAACCGCTTCTCTTGGCGACGTCAAAGATGCTTACTTTCATATAAAACAACTCCTGTAGCTCTATAATTGCAGTAATCAAGTCGATTTACAGCATGTTTCCAAAGTACCACAATTAGCGTTTCAAATATACAAGAGGAAAATGCAATATGGCACGCAGCATTCCTCCAGCTTGAGTGTGTTAAAAGTTTAACCGCTTTAACTTTTAGTGATTACTCCCCCCTTAATTTTAGAATATTGAAATATTCTAGGTTTCTTCCAAAAACCGATCCCCTTCGAAAGTTAAAGCGCTTTAACTTTCGTGAATTAATTATATACGATGAAGTCCGGGTTAACAAGCATAATTCGACCAATAAATTTAAAGAGAGACCATATCTATAGCTAGATACAGACTCTCCTCTTATTTAACTCCAATATTCATTTTCACATCTCCAATAAGAGCATTTCTTGTCTCATTTCGATCAGCTTGGTTTTACTCTCCATGACCGCTTTGACATCGCCTGAAACCATCGCATCATGCAGGGTAGCTAGTTCGTAATCAAGCTCCATCCGTAAAATTGGAATTCGATCGTCGGTACGCTTGGATCGCAGCGCTTGCATGACTTCCTCTACGGTCACGGCAGGCTCCTTCTGATACAGCACTTTATGTTCGATACCGCTAATCTCGACCATTCGAATAATTTCACCGAACATAATATTCTCAATGAGAATTTGCCGATCCTTGAATCTTTTTACAACAGCATGACCACGTGTATCACCAATCAGCTTCTCCATCATTTCGGCAAGCTTCTCATCTTTGAAGGAATAATTGCCTACAATTTTATACTTTTCACCGATTCGTTCGAATTTCAGCTTAATCAGCTTGCGTCCTGTGCGAATGGAAATGATGAACTGCAGTTCGCTTTCGTTCCAATACAGAGAATAACCTTCCTGAATGAGTGCTTTAATGAAGTTCCGGATTAGCCGGCGATCAAATCGTAACTCTAGGTTGCAATACTCCACTTCATGACTCTTACTCACGGCAATCCCCTCCATAATTGGCGCATATTATTTTGTTTAAATATTCAGACAACTTATCTGCTTACTCTTATCTTATTATGAATTCTATGTTTTAGCAACTTGGATTATTGACATTTTTTTAAGGAAAAACGTACAAAAAAAGCTGATGCCCGTATTCTAACGGCTTCAGCCCTAAACTGGAAGAAAACGGCCTCTGCCTATGCAGTACCTATGCGTTTAATGCCATCCCCAGAAAAATCCATCGCGCTCCCAAGCTGCTTTACCGCCATGAAGTTTTTTAAAGATTTTCTTCACATCTTTGGAAATCGCTTGATTCCCATTCTCGTTCACATATATGAAGGATTCCCCAAAATGTTGAATTATATAGTCCACTGCTTCTTTCTGATATAAAATACCCGCGGATTTCAACTGCTCCATCATCCATTCTGCAACTTCATTCGCCGTAACGGCCATTTGCATTCTCTCCCTTTATTCGTATGTCTAAGGCCTGTGTACAGGCAAGTGACGCTATTGTACCATAGGAACACAATCTTTTCGAAATCATCGTCCGAATAGGTACAGGAGCACAATCATCCTAATAAATCCGAATAGCCCATTCATTCCTAGGTAGAGCTCCATATGCTATCTCGTAAGACAAACGAACAGATTGTAAAACGAAAGGGTGATTTAAATGGGTTATGATGCAGGTGTCGGTGGTTATAGATCTTCCGCAGCCGTTTTGGTTCTCTTCATTTTGTTGGTAATTATCACTAGTGCTTTCTTTATCTAATTCACTTAAAAACGAAAGGGCTATTCTGCTGAAGCAGATAGCCCTTTTACTTTGTTAACTAACCTCGGCATCACCCGGTCTAAGAATAACCGAGCCGACGCCTAGAAGAATCAGTCCAAATAAGGTGAGTACGCCCATGTGCATCCACATCTGCGACAGAGTCTGACCAGAAGCCATTCGCTGAATGGCCTCAATCACCCACTTTTGCGGAACGAAATTCGCAATTTTCTGCATCCATTCCGGCATAAAGCTGATCGGCCAGAAGCATCCGCCTAACATACACGTTGGGGTAACAACGAGAGAATTAATCACGCTCATATTCGACGCATTCTTAACCATACTAGCTACCGCACTGGCAATTCCCATGCTGGCTAATAAGAAAAACTCCAACATAATAAACTGCGATAAAAACGGAAGTCCGTACTCATAATTCGTTACATAACGCGTAAATAAAAGGATGACAAGCACCTGCAACGTCCCAACCAGGAAACTGCCTATGAAATTTCCAAGTACAATTTCGAAAGAATGAACCGGCGCCGAATACGTTCTAGCCATGGTTCGTTGTCTACGATCATCCATAATCACGGAAACGGTGTTATTGATTAACCCCATCATGAACATCAGCATGAAACCAATCACAGTATTCATTTTCGGATTCACATATAAATCAAGGTCAGTAATTCGCTCCTTTACTTGATGCTTCTCCATCTGAGAAATCGTTTTCTCCACTGCTTCGTGTAGCGCTGCATCTTGGAACCCTTGCTGGCTATACAGCTCAATCGTTCCTTGATATCTAGATAGAATACTATCCAGATTGATTTTGAGCGTAATCGAAGCCTCATTTATGTTTAGTTGGTACATATCTATTTGCGCTGATGCACCTTTCATCAACGTCTCGCTGAATCCTTCAGGAATCAGAAAAGCGCTGCTCACTTTTTGCTTCGTAACCATTTCTTTAAGTGCTGTTTCAGAAGCTTCTTGTTTGAGCCGATAATCTGGCAGCATGGAAAGTTCTTGCAAGAGATGGGAACCCATCGCTCCTCGATCCAAATTGATATAAGCAATATCAACCCCGTGCTCGCTCTGTTGACCAAGTACACCAATGATTAGCGAAACCGCTGCTGCTGGAATGACTAAATACATCAAAAAGCCTTTTTTCTGAAAAAGTGTACGTCGCAGCATATTGAGCGCTATAAATAAGCTATTCATGATATCCCGCCTTCCGATAAACAATCAGGGAAAGAAGCAACAGTCCCCCACTAATACTAGCTAAGATCAATAGATGATACCCTATGAAAGCAGCATCACTTCCGAGCATAATCCGAAACATACTCTGCATGGCCCAGTGATTGAGCGTAAACTCTCCCATTCGCTGCAGAAGACCCTCTGGAAGAGGTGTGAAACCTCCACTCAGGAAGGTCATGACAAGAATGATCATTTGGAACGTCGTATTGATTGCTTTAGACGATTTCGCTGCCAGCATAATCAATATCGCTAGACTCATCGAAGCCACGATAATCAATAAGCAAACCAGGAAGAGGTGGAAGAAGTCATTTCCCCAATCGACACCATAAAACAGAATAGTTGCAATAATAATGATTGCTGCCTGGAGTATCGAAATGAAGATATTTCCAAGGATTTTACCTAGCAAAATTTGATATTCATGAATGGGCATCGCATTTAAGCGTGATAACGTGTGACTTTCTTTCTCTCCTTGCAAACCAAATGCCGCTCCCATGCCCGAGTATAACAAAAACATGACTAGCATAGACGCTGTGTAATACTGCATTGCCGTATAGTTGGAATTAGAAGAAGTAAGCTTGCCTAGCCGTACATGCGAAGAAGCCTCCGCTGTTGGTTTGAAAGATCCGTCACTACCTTGTTTCTGCAACATTTCCGCTCCCCCGGGGCCTGCTGAAATTATCGCGGCTTGCCTATAATTAACTTGTTCCAAAAAGGAGCGAAGCGTCATCTTAGCGGTCAAATTTTGCCCATAATCCTGGCCAAGTATCATCTCCCACTCTGCTTCCTTTCCTTCAAGCACGCGGCTGCTAAAATCACTTGGAATGATGAGTGCAAACTCCGAATCCCCAGATTTGAGCCGTTTTACTGCTTCTTCACGTGATTGAATGTTCATTGGTTGTATGATCTTCATTAACTCCGGAGTGCTGAGAAAGCTAGTTAACCCTGCGCTTAAGACTCCTAAATCTGACTGCACCACATCTACCTTAACGGGCTTCAGTGTCCGATCTTCCATTTTGAACGTGCCTGAGAGCGCCGATCCCAAAATGAATATAAGTAAAAGCGGCATCAAAAACTGAATAATGAGTACATATCGCATGCGCATAAAACGCAATATTTCATACTTAGCAATGATCCAAATCGGCATGGTGACCTCCTCCTAATCCCGTAAGGTTCTTCCGGTCAACGACAGAAATAATGCCTCAAGATCAGGCTCCACCTGCGTGAGCGATTGAATTTTCACTTCGTGTTTGGAAAGGATAAACAGGATATCTTGCAAATAGGCTTGCGAGGAACCCACCAGCAGTTCAAGTGTCTGTTCATGTATGGTGACTTGCTTAATCCGCGGATGATCCCTTAATTCTTTGACGACTTCTTCCCTCAGGTTAGCTGCTTGAATGATAATTTTATTGTCCTGCTCAACTTTACCGCGCAATTCTTCGTGAGTCCCACAAGCAATGAGGTGCCCATGATCCATGATGCCGACCCGCGTGGATATGGCGGACACTTCCTCCATGTAGTGTGAGGTATAAATGATCGTTGAGCCCATACGGTTCAGCGTCCTAACTGATTCCAGAATGTGGTTTCGGGACTGAGGATCGATGCCCACGGTAGGTTCATCCATAATAATCAGCTTTGGATGATGCATAATTGCACAAGCAATGTTCAATCTGCGCTTCATTCCGCCCGAAAAGGAACTCGGTTTATCGCGAGCGCGATCTGATAGTCCTACAAATTCCAGCGCTTCCTCCACTCTGTCTTTCAGCAGTTTACCTCTTAAGCCATATAATTTCGCGAAAAAAGTGACATTTTCTCGCGCTGTTAAGCTTTCGAAGATCGCGAGATCTTGTGGAACAAGACCAATTCCCCGTTTCACTTCAATTGTATCTTTTGCAACCGAGAGCCCATCAACAAACATTTCACCTTGATCGATTTTGAGCAGGCCGCTTAGCATTTTGATCGTTGTGCTTTTCCCGGCCCCATTGGGTCCTAACAATCCGAAAATTTCACCTTCATGAATCGATAAATTCAAATGATCGACAGAAATTTGATTGCTATACTTTTTGACAACATTTTTTATTTGAACAAAGCTCATAAGATCCTCTCCCTTTTCCCAATTCCCTATTTCCAACTGGTGTTATTACAATCATTGTATCGCCAAGAGATCCCCTTAACAGGTAGAATAAGTCATTATTCAAAGGTGACAAAAGTCATTATCTGTCTAATAGACGTGTTAACCCACTTGGTTAATATGGTATACTTTGCTAATACTTGCCCTGCAAAGGAAGGGAATCGATTGACACAATTAAGCTCGTTAACCCGTTATTTACTCATTCTCATCCCAGCGATTGCCTCGATGTATCTCGAAAGCTATTCATCCAATGGCATGTATGTTTTCCTCATTCTCTTATTCATTTGGATCGCTGAACTGCGCAGAACGATATTCTCGAGATCAGCATGGATGCTTTTACTCGAAATCGGATTCAGTGGATGGTTGAGCTATCACTATGACGGCATTTTATTCATCACCTTTTACTCCACGCTCTTATCCTATGTAACGACCGTAAATAGTCATATTCGATACTATTTCGTGAGTATTCACTTGATTGTATTGAACATATCCTTACACAGTCAGCCAAACAGCTACTACCTTATTGCCAATCTCATCTTTATGTCTCTGACGCTGCTCCTGCTGCAGATGCTCCAGACTGAGCAAAACAAAGAGGAAGTTGAGCTACTCTACGATAGGCTTCGGAGGCAGCATTACGAGCTGGACGAAGCTCGCATTCAGTTAATGGATTACGCCCGAAAAGTCGAAAACATCGCACAAACGGACGAACGCAATCGGATCTCCCGAGATATTCATGATGATTTGGGGCACAAGCTGATCCGGCTTAAAATGATGATGGAAGCATCCTTGCAGATCCTTCCTACTCAACAGACGAAAGGCGTAGACATGTTAATGTCAGTCCGTGACCAGCTAACAGAAAGCATGGAACTGCTGCGCTCAACCGTACGCAGACTGAAACCAGATGAAGAAACATTGCAAACCTATTCACTGGAGAGGCTCATTGAAGGACTGACAGCAGATAAAGGGATATCTATTGAGGTTGAGATACAGGGGATGCCTTACGTGCTGTATCCGAGTCTAGAGTTCATTCTATACCGTAACGCACAAGAAGCCATCACGAATGCCATTCGTCACGGGTCCGCAACCCAGGTTCTTATTCAGTTAACCTATGAATCCAAACAAATTACAATGTGTATTTCGAATAACGGTAAATTGCCTACTGAGCGCAATGTAAACGGACTAGGAGTGTCAGGCATGGAAGAACGAAGTAAGCTCATTGGCGGTCAGCTGATTGTGTCAATTGAGGATCAATTTACAGTGACAACTGTCTTGCCTACTTTTCGCCAAATTGAATCTACCTAAGAAAGGGTTGACCACAGCATGATTCATGTGCTCATTACAGACGATGATCCATTCATCCGCGAAAGCTTACAATTAATCATTGGACTTGACGAAAATATGAAGGTCGTTGGTACGTGTATGCATGGAGACGAAGCTCTTGCTTTTATCCAGAACGGCGTCCAGGTTGACGTTGTCCTCATGGATATTCGGATGCCAATCTGTGACGGTGTACAGGGCACTTTGAAGATTAAGCAAGCTTATCCGGATATAGCCGTGCTTATTCTGACCACATTCGACGATGATGAATTTATCGTTCAGGCCTTGCGAAACGGAGCCAGCGGTTATCTGCTCAAAAATATTTCACCGGATCGGATTATTCAAGGAATCAAGACGGTAGAGCAAGGCAATCTACTTATTCATGCGGATATTGCCAAGAAATTGACGACTTTTATCAGCGCTAGTTCATCTTCGAACGTACCTGCAGCCAAACCACTTAGTGGATATGGATTAACAGCCAGCGAACAAGCAGTCGTAGTGAAAATTGCTGAAGGTCTATCTAATAAAGAAATCGCCCAGGAGCTATTCCTGAGCGAAGGTACAGTTAAGAATTATATTACGGAAATTCTCAGCAAGCTGAACCTCCGCGATCGCACGCAAATTGCTATTTTCTACTTAAAAAAGCAATCAGGCGCAAGTAGTTAATTATTTAACTCTCGTCACCTGGATGTCCTCTTTGGAAGAGCTTCCAACCACAAAATCAGGCTTATTATTATTGCCATTTATTTGCGTCAGTTTGAGAGTTGTACGATAGAAATGCCCATTTTCCGTAAGTAAGTAGCTGTATGTATTCTCTTCAGGCAGCGCATCAATGATAATCGGATTCGTCATGTAGGGTACTTTATTGATCTCATAGTATCGGAAACCTTCCACGTATTCTCTGATTGTCGTGAGCTTGACTGGATCCTGCTCCCCTGTAATGACGATGGGTTCATTAATGAGATAGGAAATTTGGGGCGTTTCTTTCCAGCTCTTTTTCAATTCTTCTTCGCTGACATAGATTTCCTCAGAATACTTTTCCTTCGCTTTCCGCAATCCGCCCGTAGAGACACCCATTTGGTCCAAATCTTTCAATCGGTAATACGTCTGATCCGTCATATTAACAAGAACCGGGTAAGTCCCCCCTAAATAATCTAAGTACTGTGGATACGGGTACTGCAGCACAATTTCTGTATAATTCGTTTCGTTGCCTTCCGCAGGCTGCTGAGGATTAACACGGGAATTCAGATAGATTGTTTTCGTGCTATCCTTCCAATTCACAATCGCTCCTAGGTAGGTTCCTAGCTCCTTCACAGGCAAATAACTGGAATTATTATAAATTAAAGGCGGATTCGCCAGCTTCACTTCTTGCCCGTTCACCACGACTTTAAAATCATTTCTTAAGTAAGCATCAACACGTTGCAGAACATCCTGTGCATAAACACCTGCTGTGAAACAAGTTCCCATTAAAGTGCCTAGTACCGCAATTTTGGACCATTTTGACATACGCATAAGTATAAATTCTCCTGTCTTTCCTAATTGATAGTTACCTCATATTTCGGCATGGTTCCACTTTTTCCCTGCTTTTCCGCTATAAAATCGGTCCAATGGCCTACTTCCTTTCTAGGAAACTCGTAATCATTGCGGGAATACACGAATTGCTTTAGAATAATTGAAAACGTAATTGAAAAGAGGAATTAAACAGATGAGTTTCACTGGATTTGCACAACATGATTTCGATACCTTTGCTATAGAAGGTCTTGATGGTCGTATGGAAGCCATTCGAGAACGCATTCAGCCTAAATTCAAAGCATTAGGTGATTCTTTGGCTCAGGATTTGTCCGTCCTTTCCGGTACAGAAATGTTCTTACATATCGCTAAACACTTAAGACGCAAAGTGAATCCCCCAGTCGATACTTGGCTGGCAATTTGTCCAAACAAACGAGGGTATAAACAGGTACCTCACTTCCAGGTCGGTCTATTTGATGATCGTGTCTTTATCTGGTTGGCACTTATTTATGAACTCCCGAATAAAAGTAACATCGCAACTACCTACATGAAAGAAATCGACCGTTTGCAGAAGGAGATTCCATCCGATTTCGTTCTTTCCTTCGATCATATGAAAAAAGACGTCACCTCCCTTGCCGATTTAGACCGCAGCGGCTGGAACGATGCATTAATTCGATTCCGCGATGTCAAAAAAGCGGAGCTGCTCATCGGCCGCAACCTCAGTTTCAAGGATCCCGTGCTAGAGAAACCAGCTGAACTTGAGCTGCTTATTAAACAAACCTTTGAGAAGCTCATCCCCCTTTACAAGATGGCTGTGAACGCAAAGTAAATCGGATTTATGGAAATTTTTATGTGGGACTAAGGTTCCTTTAAAGTAAAATTAACCCCTCCTGCACAGACTAAGTGCTGTAGTCCTAATCCAATAGGAAAGGAGGGATCCAACAAGTATGAACCCTACGTATATGAAAAAGCTGATGGTGAGCTCAATTGCTCTCACAATCGCTCTTGGCTGCAGTGCTCTTCCCTCCATAACGGCTGCGGCTCAATCTCCTTCCGAGGATCAGGAGCAAACGATTCGTTTGCATCAGACCGATGAGAAGGAGCAAGGCGGTCATCGCCGAAAATGGCCGATTATCGATGAGTCTGCTACGGTCATCGGCATTGACAAGGAAGCGCTCGTCAAAGCACTGAAGAGCGGTAAAAGCATCATTGAAGCAGCCGCAGACAAAGGCATCAGTGAAGCCGACTTGACGGCCAAACTGCAGCAGCTGCGAACAGGCAAAATTGAAGCGGCCGTCAAAGACGGCAAGCTGACAGCAGATCAAGGCGAGCACATGAAGATGAAGCTCAGTGAGCATTTGAAGTTCATCCTCAACGAGAAAAACTTGTTAGAAGGCCATGAAGGACATGGGAAGTGGCATAAGTTCGGACTGAAGCCGGATACTGAGAAGCTCGCTAAGACTCTCGGTCTGAGCAAGGACGAACTTCACGCCCAGCTCCGTTCCGGCAAATCGCTGGCGGAGATTGCCCAGTCTAAGGGCATTTCCAAGGACAAGCTTGTAGCGTCCATTAAGGACCAGTTAACCCCATCTATTGAGAAATGGGTTGACCGTAAGAAAGATGCGAAAGTCAAAGACTGATAGCTGTAAGTGTTAGCAAAAAGGCATTCCTCTGGGTTCCTCTGGGATGCCTTTTTGCTGTTTTATTTTATAGATCCATTTGAATCATTTTTTAAAATGAGTGATTACTCACTTCTCAATTTCAATAAGATCGCGTATGATGAGTACATAAGTAAAAAATGAGTGATTACTCACTCTGAGAGAGGTGTAAATACTATGACAACGGACCTATCTATTCAAGTGCATGGTGTCAGCAAGCAATTTGATGCGAAGGTTGTTTTGAATGACATTACTCTAGCTGTACCGAAAGCCCATATTTTCGGATTGCTCGGCCCTTCCGGATCAGGGAAAACAACGCTTGTACGTATGATTGCTGGTATTGATGTTCCCACTTCTGGGACCGTACATGTGCTCGGGCAGCAAATGCCCCAGCTAGCGATGCTATCGAAAATTGGTTATATGGCCCAATCGGATGCGCTATATGCCGAACTAACCGCTCAGGAGAATTTGGAGTTTTTCGCTTCTTTGTATGGGTTAACAAGTACAAAGCGCAATCAGCGCATCCATGACGTCATGGAGCTTGTTGATCTAGGATCTCATTTGAAGAAGCAGATTTCCAATTATTCTGGAGGAATGAAGCGCCGCTTATCGCTCGCTATCTCTTTGCTGCATGAGCCAGGCATTCTAATTCTCGATGAACCTACGGTGGGTATTGACCCCGTCTTACGGAAATCAATATGGCAAGAGTTGACGAAACTCAGTCAGCAGGGTACAACGATTCTCGTCACCACCCACGTGATGGATGAAGCTGACAAATGTCATCAGCTTGGGATGATCCGTGATGGCAGACTCACAGCAGTAGGAACACCGGATGAGTTGAAACGAGCTACTTCCTCCGCAACGATTGAAGAAGCATTCTTATATTATGGAGGTGTCAAGCAATGAGAATTCGTGCGATTGTGATCCGTATTTTACGCCAGTTCTTTCACGATAAACGAACTTTAATGATGATGCTTGTAGCTCCAATGCTAATTCTTTTTATGATGTCATTGGTTTTTAACGGCAACACCTACGTCCCTAAACTAGGCGCTGTTAATGTGCCTGCTCCACTCATTCAAAAACTGCAGGACCTTAATGCTGAAGTAATAGCCTATACGGTAGATGAAGCTCAAACTGAGCTAGAGGCTGTACATGTAGATGCCATCATTACGATGAATGGGACAGCGCCGCAAGTGACCTTGGAAGGCAGTGACCCTAGTAAAAATAGAGCTGTGCTGTTCTTGCTGCAAAAAGCATTGCAAAGCGTCGTTCCAACTAACTCCAGCGCTAACTCAAGCTCCAATTTACAGGCGCCAACCATCACCTATTTGCATGGCTCAGCTGATATGGCAGCTTTTGATAATTTCGGTCCTGTTCTCATAGGCTTCTTCGTCTTTTTCTTCGTCTTCCTGCTCTCTGGCGTTTCCTTCTTGAGGGAACGAACCGGCGGAACCTTAGAACGGCTGCTGGCTACACCGCTTCGTCGTTGGGAAATCGTTGTCGGCTATATTCTAGGCTTCGGTATATTTACAACACTCCAAGCAACGCTCATTGCATGGTTCGCCACTAGTGTGCTGGGTCTAATGATGGTCGGCTCTTTCTGGTATGTATTGCTGATCACGGTCCTGCTCGCGCTGGCTGCATTATCACTTGGAACGCTGATATCAGCTTTTGCTAACAATGAATTCCAGATGATTCAGTTCATTCCGCTTATTATCGTACCCCAGGTGTTCTTCTCAGGCTTATTCAGCCTCGATACGATGTCGGTATACCTTCGCTGGATTGGTATCATCATGCCGCTTAAATACGGAGCAGATGCCTTACGGAATATTATGATCCGCGGTGCAGGTTGGGATCGCATTTGGTTGGACGTTCTCGTATTAGCAGCATTCACGATTGGCTTCATGATCTTGAACATAGTGGCACTCAGGAAGCACCGTAAGATATAATGTTAGGATGTCCTATGTTACAATGCCAGTTTTGCTAAATGAAGAGGTGAACACATTGTCCCAAATCGAGCCATGGTTAACTGAGCTTCTCCGTCTAAATGACGAGGAAGAGAAGATGACCGATAAACAGATAAAGATTGTTCAAGCGGCCGTAGAGATTTTCTCTGAGAAAGGGTTTGCAGGCTCCTCGACCAGTGAAATAGCCCAAAAAGCTGGCGTGGCGGAAGGTACCATTTTCCGTCACTATAAAACGAAAAAAGAACTGCTGCTCTCGATCGTTGCCCCCCTCATGACAAAGCTCATTGCACCGTTTGCAGTGAAAGACTTCACCAAGGTGTTGGAAGCTGATTATCCTGATGTGGAACAATTCTTGCGCGCTATCACGGTGAACCGATTAGAATTCGCCCGCAAAAATTTTCCTGTTATCAAAATTTTCATGCATGAAATCCCTTTCCATACGGAGCTGCGTGAACAGTTTAAGGAAACCGTTGCCGTATTAGTGCTGGAAAAAGCTTACAAAGCCATTCGACATTTTCAGGCTGAAGGTCAATTAATCGAGCTCCCAGAAGCTACGAGTATCCGACTGATTGCCTCTACGATTTTTGGCTTTCTGATTGCTCGATTTTTGTTGGTGCCGGATTCGGAATGGGATGAACCCCAAGAAATCGAGTACACGATTAACTTCATCATGCACGGCTTATCGCCTCGCAAGCCATAGCTAGCCGCTAAACACAAAAAAGCTGTCAGGCGGTTTGCTGCTGCGCCCGCGTCTGACGATCTACGAGTACGAAGCGCTGCAGCAGCAGGATCGCCGCTAAACAGAGCACGCCACCGATAATGAACGGCAGCGAATGCGCGATAGCGAATACCGCTCCTCCAAGGAGCGGGCCCGCAATGCGTCCCAGACTGTCCATAGAGGAGCTTAGGCCCGTCGCTACGCCCTGACCTACTTTCGTGCGCTGTGTAATCAGCGACGTCACACACGGGCGTATGAGGGCGTTACCTGCGCCGAAGACCGAGAGATAAATCGCAGCGGTCACTACGCTGCTCGAGTACAGCAGCAGGAAGAACCCTGCAGCTGATAGCAATAATCCAATGCCGATCACTCGTTGCTCGGCCCCCTGTTTGACCAAGCGGCGAACTACGCCGCCTTGGATTAAGGCGCCAACAATACCGCTAGCTAAAAACATCATGCCGATATCGAATGGCGTTGCGCCAATCTTGTCCATTTGGTAGTACTGAAGCGTCGCTTCCAACCCTGCCAATGTGAAAGATACGAAGAATGATAACACATAGAGGTACTTCGATGCCCCGGAGAAAGCTGTCCATCTAGATGGAGCTTTCTCCTTCACGGAGGTGCGTTTGTCTACCGTCAGCGATTCTTTCAGAATAGCAAATGCAAAAACAAAGGAAGCTAGTGCGAGTCCGGATGCTACAAAGAATGGTAGGTACGTCCCCCATCGGCTTAATATCCCGCCGATTGCTGGACCGAAGATAAAGCCTAACCCAATCGACATCCCCACCATACCCATGCCTTTTGTCCGATTCTCAGCGGTAGTAATATCAGCGACATAAGCCACAGCGCAGGCCGTTGCTGCTCCTGAGAATAATCCGCCTAGAATGCGGGATACGTACATGATCCACAGATTACCGTCAGCGAATCCAAATATCAAAAAGCTAACACTAAATCCAAGCAGACCTATTAAGATAATCGGTCTGCGTCCGATGCGATCCGATAGTCCTCCCCAAATGGGGGACATAAGAAAAGAGGCTGCGGAATAGACCGATAATAGCAGCGCGTTATGATATTCAGCGCCTGCACCTTTAACAACTTCCGGCAGTACAGGAATGATGATCCCGAAACCTACGAATATAGTCATCAACAACAGCATGATGATTCCGATCTGTTTATTCATGATGCTTATAATCCTCCAAACGAAACATTTTTCCCTTATCGTACCATACCTTTTTTGGGGATGGAAATGAACATTTGAAGAACAAGCAGCAGTACCAGAACTAGGCCGCTCATCAAGAATGGTGCATGATAGCCATACACATCCCAAAGCTTACCGGAAACGATCGGCCCAATGATCATCCCCAGTCCTTCAATCGTTAGGAAGAAGCCCCACACAGCGCCTCGTTTCTCAGGTGGAATGGCAGACGCAATGAGCGCATTCCAAGAAGGAATAATGAAGGCATAGCCCGCTCCGAGCACAGCTACCAAGACATAAAGCAGCATCATTGACTTCGCGAAGGTAAACAGCAGAAGTACGAAAGCGCTCAGCATAAATCCTGCAACCAAAAATGGACGAATGCCTAGACGATCAACCAACTTCCCCATCGGAACTAAGAAAATAACAGTTACAGCTCCACCTGCAATTAGAAACATGCTGTACTGAAAAGATGTAAGCATCAGTACCTCTTTGGCATAGAGTGTGAGAATGGGTGTCAGTATACCGAGAGCGAACGTTTGCAGAAACATCGCGGGGAATAAAAGCGGACTAACAGACATTGAGCGCCGTACTTCACTTAAATATGTTGTAACCCGTTCCCATAGTGGTGCAGCGGCACGGTTAGAAACCAGCGCCTTCTCCCCCCCGCCCTCTCCATCCGTTCTTACCACGCCATTCTTTCTTGGAAGCATGAGCGCAACAATAACGACGACCGTCATACAACCGATCAATAATCGAAATGAGGTGCTGTAGTTATTTTCTCCAACGAAAAAGTTAATCGCTACCGGTCCCAGTCCAACGCCCGAGAGCCAAGCCATATAGACAACGCTCATGATCGTGGCTTTGCCATCGTCGCCAGCCACTTCCGTCGATCCTGTAATCACACACGGCCATAATGGCGCCGTACCAAAGCCAAGCAGCGCACATCCTACGATCATCCAGATATACTGGGATGTTGTTGCAATTAGAATGACTGAAACGAATGTCATGAGTACACCAGTAAGCATGGTTGTTCGGTAACCCAATTTGTCAATAATCCAGCCAACAGGTGTACGAAGCACATTATCACCAATATATTGAGCAGCTAGCGTCCAGCCGATAATAAAAGCGGAAGCACCTAGTGTCGTTTTCATATAAACGGGTAAAATTGTTAAAAGTAAGGCTCCCTTCACAAATTCGACGACAAACATAATAATTAACAATTCGATCACAAATGGGGAAAACAAGCGATTATTCCGCCATTTTTGCATCCAAACCATAAGATTTCTCCTTATTTTGGCGTATTTTAACAAGTTGCTGTTAGTTTTACCTGAACTAGCACAAACTATTTTCGAAAAATTAGCTTGCATGAAATCTCTATTTTGATATACTCATTTTGTTTGTTGCAATGTTCGACAAGCAATCCACTATAGAAGGGAAGCGATAATCAGGTGGATCATACCCGTACCCCCCTGTTCACTGCACTGCTCACACATGCTGAGAAAAATCCAATTCAATTCCATATTCCAGGCCATAAAAAAGGAGTCGGCATGGACCCAGAGTTTCGTTCCTTTATTGGGGACAACGCGCTGTCTATCGACCTCATCAATATAGCACCGCTGGATGACCTTCATCAACCGATGGGCGTGATTGAGGAAGCTCAAAAGCTTGCTGCAGACGCCTATGGGGCGGATCACACGTTCTTCTCTGTTCAAGGGACAAGCGGTGCCATTATGACCATGATTATGACCGTCTGCTCGGAAGGCGATAAAATTATCGTTCCGCGGAATGTACATAAATCCGTCTTGGCCGCGATTATTTTCGTCGGCGCTAAGCCCGTGTTCATCCAACCTGCTCGTGATAAAAACTTAGGTATTGATCACGGAATTCCGACACGTTCTGTTCGCCGGGCACTGGAAAAGCATCCAGATGCCAAAGCTGTTCTGGTCATCAATCCAACCTACTATGGCGTATGTACCCATCTTAAAGAGATTGTTGACCTTGTACACAGCTATAACATGCCTGTCCTTGTGGATGAAGCACATGGCGTGCTCATTCATTTCCATGATAAATTGCCGATGTCCGCGATGGATGCCGGAGCCGATATGGCCGCGACCAGCGTGCATAAGCTAGGTGGTTCCATGACGCAAAGCTCCGTCCTTAACGTGAAAGGGAATCGTGTTAATCCGAAGCGCATCCAGACCATTATTTCGATGCTCACAACTACTTCAACTTCTTATATATTGTTAGCCTCATTAGATACTGCACGCAGACATTTGGCGTTAAACGGCCATGCAATGGCCGAGCGCACGATAGAACTTGCACAGTACACTAGAAAACAGATCAACGAAATCAGCAACCTCTACTGCTTTGGGGAAGAGATTTTGGGTGAAGAAGCAACTTATAACTATGATCCGACGAAAATATGCGTTCACGTGCGCAAGCTTGGCATCACTGGCTTTGAAGTTGAGAACTGGCTGCGCGATCATTACAATATTGAAGTCGAAATGAGCGACATGTACAACATCCTGTGTCTGATAACCCCAGGTGATACCCAAGAAAACGTTGACACCTTATTGGAAGCCTTACGTGAGCTCTCTCATATGAATGATGACGTTGTTGAGGTGAAAGAAGTCGTTATCAAAGTTCCTGCGATTCCACAATTAACCTTGACACCTCGGGATGCCTTCTATGGCGAAACCGAAATACTCCCATTCAAAGACGCTGCAGACCGAATTATTGCCGAATTTATTTATGTGTACCCGCCCGGTATTCCCATTTTGCTTCCAGGTGAAGTGATAACCCAAGAGCTTATTGATTACATTGTGGAGCATGTGGAAGTTGGGTTGCCTGTGAAAGGACCTGAAGACCGCAGTGTTCAAAATGTGAAGGTCATCGTAGAGACCCAAGCGATTTTCTAGTACCCTCCTTGTGCGGTGTATATATTGTAAAACCGTTTACATGATGCTATGATGTTGGTGATGTTTAGCGAACGAGGTGAACAAGAAATGGCTCAAAGCGCTTATATTAAATTCGTAACAGGATCCACAGTTGCCGCACTCACCTTAGTTGAACTAAAGGAAAGGCTGCTGCATTACCGTGATCAGCTCAGTCAGACAGCCAAGCAGCTTGGCTGGGAGTATGACGAGGCCGGATTCCCTTATACCATTGAGACGAAGCCGGAAGGCGAAGGCAAATGGTTCTACCTGAAAGGTATCAATCCTTTATACAAATATATTGTGATTGGTGTTGGGAATGAGCAGAACCAAGAGAAAGAGCAGCATTATGTGCAAGTCGTGCTGCCCGACGACGCCACGCATGGTGACAAAAGTAAGGGCAATGAATTCTGCAAATACCTTAGTAAACTGCTGAAAGCTGAACTTCATCTATTCAACGGTAGAATCATGTATTTCAATCCTAGAAAATGAATGTATGCAAACAGAAACCCCCTAACAGATTATTCTGTTAGGGGGTTCTTATGTATAGCTCTTATTCTTCGCCTTCTTGAGCTACGATCTCATTGTAAATAGTCACTACACGTTCCCACTCTTCTTCATCTTCAATGTTGACAAGGAAGGCATCGTCGTCCTCTTCTTCAACACGGAAAATAACACCATCAGCTTCAGGATCGTTACGATCGAGCAAAACAGCATAAGCCTGCTCTTGAGATTGGAAGGTGTATACCATCACCATCTCATGCTCTTCACCGTTCTCGTCCGTTACGATAAAAACATCTTCCCCTTGCTCGTGATCGTGGTCACAGTCCGGGCCGTGTACATGATCATGCTTATCATCGCTCACAGGCAGAACCTCATTTCGTCGAATAATTAGTTACCTAATTATCCTAACATTTTCATAATAAGAGGTCAAACCGCTTTCGAGTTTGCTTTTCCTACTCGGATTGAATCTGCTTCTCAGATACGACTGAGTAGTCGTTAGAACCATCTAGCTTCATAGCAAATTTAACAACATACGTACCAGCCTCATTAAAGGAAACGCCATATAACGGTACTTTCAGCCAAAACGATTCTTTGGATTCTGAGATTGATTTCACAACCGGTGTAATAACGCTCTTCCCGCTTGGTGATACAACAGAAACCTGTACAGAGTTAATACTTGACTTCAAATTATCGACTTGAGCAAAAACGATAAAGTCTGCTTCTTTCCCGCGCTCCACAACGCCAAATGGAACGATGGCGGAGTCTTTACGCACCTCAGTTGTGAAGAACATGTGCACATTGGGTTTGTATAAGTAGGCAGTCTTATTCGAGTTATCCCATTTCACTAATGCTTGAAGCGCATCACTTACTGCGCGAAGCGGCAGAACGGTTTTACCATCAACAATAAGAGGCGGAACATCTGAATCCCCGAATTCCACCGTCTCTTCATTAACGATTAAGCGGGCAATATTATTACCTTTAAAATCCCCCCAGATCGATGAAGCCACCACTGCAGCCGTACTTAGAACAAAAAACATCAGCATCAACGCTAATATCCGTTGAACTTTCATTCGCGTAACCTCCAGCTCTTGTTAGTAATCTTTGTGTCTGCATCTTTATACTCCAATGATTAAGAAGAGTTGCGATGATTTTATAATTTTGATAAAAAAGCTAGAACACGTTGTGTATAGGCTTCCGGTTGCATGTGATAGGAGCCAACATGCCCTGCTTTTTGTGTGACCCAAAGTTCAAATACATCCGGATGGCGGCTCCACATTCCTTCACTATTGGACCAAGGAATAGCCTCATCATCTCGACTATGAATAAAAAGAATCGGCCTAGGATAAATGTGATCTACCGCGGCAAGCGCATCAACGCGATGAGGGTTGATGCCAATTAATCTAGGTAAAATAAGTAGAATTAGAGGTGTAAAAGGAAAACGCGGCAGCCTAGACCATACAGGCAAATTGTCCCTCAAGTACGGACTGAGCTGACTAAAAGCGCTGTCTGTAATGACCCCTAATACAGCCCTTTCTTCGGCTGCTGCTAAGATGGATGTACTGCCGCCCATTGAAAAACCAAGCAAGCAAATTTTACTTGGTTCGTGCTCCTGAACCCAGTCGATAGCACCGAGTACATCTTGCTTTTCCAAAAAGCCAACCGTAGTTATTTCCCCCTCCGATTTCCCCGAGTTCCGAAAATCAAACATAAGCACATGATAGCCTGCTTCGACAATGGATTTAGCCAAGGCCAACGCTGGAAGCCCTTTTTCCAGACGTGTTCCCGCATAACCATGCGACATAATAACGGTCATTGGCATAGCATCAGTTGGAGCATAAGGAGACTTCAAAATCCATCCATCTAATTGGACATCTCTAGATCGGCTTTGGAAGCTAATATTCTCCATGTGCAAACTATAGTCATCAGGCGAGGCATCAACCGGCTTACGCTGCGGATGTGTGAGCTGCCAACCTACATAGACCGCTATACCTATTAGAGCTAGACAGACAAGAACAAACAAAATACTACTAATCATCCAAATCATGAAGTAATCAACACCTTTTAATTAATGGTTGAAATTCCGCAACCTCCCATGCTACATTAGAAAAAGATGGTTTTTGTCGAACAATGGAGGCTGCTGAATGAGTTTGCAAATTCAAATGTTGGGAACCGGCAGTGCGTTTGCCAAAACATTTTACAATACAAGCGCATTAATCCGGTCTAATGAAATGAACATCCTAATCGACTGCGGGGCAACAACACCAAGATCGCTTCATGACATCGGTGTACAGCCTGACCAAATTGATGGTATCATCATTTCGCATATTCATGCCGATCATGTAGGCGGATTGGAAGAAATTGCCTTTCGCTTGTTATACCAATATAAGAATAAGAAAACGAAACTTTTCGTAACAGAATCACTAGCAAGAGTCCTTTGGGAAAACACGCTAAAAGGCGGCATGTATAATCCCACAGACGGCTTCAGCCGATTAGAGGATTATTTTGAAGTCATCCTTCTCGAAGAAAATGTACCTGTTACTATTCTTCCTGGGCTAACCATTGAAATTATATCCACACTTCACATACCTCATAAACTTAACTACTCACTTTTTATCAATGGCCGAACATTCTATAGTGCTGATACCCAATTTAATGAGGAACTTCTCGTTCAAGAAATTGTTAACAAAAGAAACTGTCACACCATTTTACACGATTGTCAACTAAGCGGGGACGGTTTTATACATGCTACATTGGATGAACTGCTTACCTTGCCTGATTATGTACAGGAGCGAATCTATCTGATGCATTATGACGATGATATGATGAATTTTATTGGGAAAACAGGCAGCATGACTTTCATCCATCAACATGAAGTGATTAAAATTCCAGAATAATTATTTTACGATCAAAACCTAGGGATGAATTGTCCTTAAGGTTTTTTTTTGAGAAGAAGCGTGATACTTTTCAATTTTGTTTACTATTGTTGAAGGGATTTAGTTCATAGATAGAGAACATGTCACAATGATGTGAGAAACCTCGAAAATAGGCCATTCAAAGATGAGCGACCGCGTTTAGTTACAATCAGGAGATGATATGGTGGTTATCAATTGGATTTTTTATGTCTATGCACTTGTTTTTTGTCTATACACAATTATATTGCATACTGCACTCAACATACCCTTACTTGTCGTAGGATTGGTCCTTTACATCATCAGTCTTAGGTTTCAAATGCAGCATGCGGCAATCCCTTGGCTTCGCTTGCTTTTCATTGGATTTTTACATTACATCGGACATTCGAATTTTTGTCTTCCCTTGTACATACTAACACTTTCCTTCGATATTTATAAAGAAGATAGCCGCAAAAAATCTTGGTTGTTAGCTGCATCCTATGCATTCATTTATATTTGCAATGTTTATCTCATTATTGGTTTTTCCAGTAAGAACTTGCTATGGATTCATGCTCTTAATAGTATACTTAATTTTACCGCGGTAGCCTTATTCACACGAGCAGCTTATTCTACAATTAGACAAGCAGATTCATTAAGAAATGAACGATATTTATATACGCAAAAGGATTCGCTAACAGGATTATATAATTACGAAGAGTCACATCGCAGATTGGAACAATACATACAGCAAAAGCAAAGTCTAGTCCTTATCCTTATTGATTGTACGGATCTGAAGGCAATGAATACAACTCGCGGGTTTCAAGCGGGGAATTTCATTTTGAAGCAAATGGCTGACCTCCTGCAAATCTTGTTTAAAGACTCTCTCTTTATAGCAAGGTACGGTGGTGATGAGTTCGCTGTCGTCTTGCCGCTTAATCCAGATCATGATTCAACCACTTCTTTCAAGCTAAAACTTGATTCTGATCTGCCGAAATTGACTGGCATTCAAATCACGTATGGCATTGCTAATTATCCGTTAGAGGGTTTGACGAAGGATGATCTCATTTTATTAGCCGAGCATAACTTATTTATGAAGAAGCGTGAATCCTGGTTAAAGCGCGAAGAGCATATGCTCAGATCGGAAAAACTGAGAGTCGTCGGTGAGCTTGCATCCGGGATGGCTCATGAAATTCGAAATCCGTTGACAACAGTAAAAGGATTTTTGCAAATCTCTAAGGCAAATGGATACAATATTGAAAATTGGTATGCGATGATCATGGATGAAATTGATCGGATGAGTGACTTGACTGCTGAATTCCTCCAATTCTCAAAGCCCCATCGCATTGATTTCCAAGCCGATTCTCTCCATGAGTGCATACTCAAGGTCATTGCCTTGATGGAATCAGAAGCTACTCGTTTCGGCCACGAAATTCATTATCAAGAATGGATGGATCCTATCCTCGTATGGATGGACCAAGATAAAATGATACAGTTATTGCTTAACATTATAAAAAATGCTTGCGAAGCCATGGAAGAAAACGGCATTATCCGCATGCAATTAAGCCGCGATCCGAAGAACGCGACTTTAATTATTGCAGATAACGGCCCTGGCATTCCAAGTGAACAGTTAGAGAAGATCTTCCATCCCTTCTTCACGACAAAAGCAGCCGGTACCGGACTTGGTTTATCTATTTGCTACAAAATCGTTCAAGATCACCAAGGGACCTTGGAAGTTGAGAGCGAACTAGGAAAGGGTACTCGATTTATCATAACCTTCCCATTAGTTGACGAAAATTCACAGAATGAAAAAACCGCTTTTCTTTAAAGCGGTTTTTTCATTCTTACATGTAGGATGCCAGCATCATAAAAAGGTTCATCCGAGATAACTTTATAGCCCAGTTGGCTATAAAAGCCCTCTGCTTGACATTGTGCGTCGAGGATCGCAGTTGAACAATGCTTTTCACGAGCTTGCTGCTCCATCGCAAGAATCATTTGTTTACCTAGGGATTGGCCCCTATATTCTTTCAAAACCGCCACACGCTGCAGTTTAGCCGTTTGAGGTTGATATTCATACCAACGAGCTGCCGCAACAGGCTGATCTCCATCTAACATAAGAAAATGATGGCACGCTTCAGGTGATTCATCCTTTTCATCGATCTCCTCGTGCTCAGGTACTTGCTGTTCTTCAACGAACACTTTGAACCGTACTCCAAAACAGGCTTGTAATTGATCTTTTGTTGTGACTCGAATGATTTCCATGTGAACTTCTTCCTTTCTAAGAACATTTCTTGATCTTATCCCATTCAAGAAAAGTTGTCCACATGTACTAATTTAACCTATTTCTTGTTTTCCAGCATATAACTAAAAGCACCAATGGCAATACCGAGAAGCGCTCCCCCCACGACTTCTCTTGGCAAATGACCTAATCGTTCCTTTAAGGCTTTACGTCTTCGTGCATGGTACAAACCCGGATGCTGTTTGGCCAATCTCTCGACTTGCTCATCGAGGTCATTCACTTCAACCGCAATCTCTCCAGCAGCCCGCCGGATCCCCATCGCATCATACATGACGACCGCTCCGAAAACCGAACTCACGGCAAAATCGATCGCAGAAAAGCCTCTTTTCATCGCTATATAGGTTGCAAGCGCAGATACCCCCGAGGAGTGTGAGCTTGGCATCCCTCCTGTTTGAGTCAGCTGCGACCAGTCCCACTTTCTAGTTTTCAAATAGAAAAGTGGCAATTTCATTACTTGAGCAGTACCAATACCAATCACTGCTGTTGTCAATGCTCGATTCATCACTTTCACCTCACTTCTAGCATCCATCACAGGTTTAGATTCTATTCGAAAAGTTTGATACAATAGAAATGTTGACCCTGCATGAAAAGCAAATAAAGTTTTCCAGCGGAAAACTCAGCCCATGCTTACGAAGAAAGTTTTCCTACGGAAATCTCTAAGGAGTGTTAATGAATGAATATTGCTTTTTTCCTTTTACCTAAATCCGAAGTTATCACAACGACATTGCAAGCAACGCTTCGCCAGACATTAGAACGAATGGAATATCACCGTTATACGGCTGTGCCTATTCTTTCCGATGATGGTCATTATGTAGGTACGGTTACCGAGGGAGATTTATTGTGGTTTCTTAAAAATTCAGACGGAATTGGCTTCGAAAATGCTCATCGCCATGTACTGGCCGAGGTTCCTCTGCGTGTACAAAACAAACCGGTTCATATTCATGCCGAAATGGTCGATCTTATTGATTTGGCCAAAGTGCAAAACTTCGTGCCGATAGTTGATGATTCCGATAAATTCATCGGGATCGTTCGAAGGAGTGAGATCATCGAATACTGCGCGAAGCAGCTCGAATTTAAATCCCCCTCCGCTGCAGGAGAGAGGTAGTCCAGGCAATATGAAGTAAGTAGATGACTTGTGTAATCAAATAGGCACTGCCGAGCATCAGGAATGGAAGCATACCGTACACATAGCGATCCACCGGAATAAAGACCATATGGACGCCTAAGAACAAGAGAAATGCCACCGTTAAATATTGAATCGAAGTCTTGCGAAAACTGAAAAAGAGCATTGCTATGCTACCTGCAGCAATTAAGAAAGTGTGCAATTGAGTTAGTGCATTCGCATACCACGCCGGTACGGAAAAAGGATAAGGTCCCACCCACATCGTTTTAAAAAATACGAGTAATTTTCCGATTGTCATCCATTTCATCCATAACAACGGTTCCTTTACCAAACCTTCTTTTATCCGTCTCATACCTTCAGCGAACTGATTATCTGTATCGATATGATCCCAATCAATTGTTCCTTGGAAGTAGGGGTCCGTTCCTCCAAGGAACGGATTGCCCGCTTCCCCTTTGGCGATAAAAATAAAAGAATGAAAAGTCATCCAATTCCGAATCCACCAAGGCATCATAATACAGGCAAAAGACGCTGCTGCAAGTAATCCATAGGCTGCGTCTATTTTCTTTGTTCTCACCCAAAGAAACAAATAGGGAACAACAGATAGGGGAAGTACATTCGGACGAATGAGCACGCAAATCCCAAGCAGAGTCCCCATCCATAGATGATCCCGCCATTTATTATCTTGTAAGATCCGCACCTGCATGTAGAGCAGTCCCGTAAAAACGGTCAAAAACGGAACCTCCGTCAAGATGAGTGAAGTTGACCAGACGTAGGAAGGATACACCGCGGCAAAAGTACCGGCGATTAGCCCTGTTATGGGGTTAAACAGCCTTTTTCCAATTAGAAATAGGAATAGTATCGCTCCCAGTGAAATAAAGCAGTTCATGATACGAACGACCATTAATGCCGGCTCCAGGTGTTCATGGCCTGTAAGGCTAAATACAGCCGCTAAAAGCAGCGGAAATCCGGGAGTCACGAGTGAGTTAGGCTCGGTATCGCGATAGGCGAATAGGCCTTTTTCTAGCAATTGAATCGCTGTCTTCGCATACTCTAATTGATCCCACTCTAGTGGTGGGTATTCAGCTTCAAGCACATAGTGCAGGCGTATATACAAAGCTGCAGCCATAAGAAGCAGCAAGCCAAGCCAAACTCCGCGTTTCATATGACTCTACTCTCCTTATTAGACGAACCTATCTAGCTAACAGGAAGGCGCCTCCAACTAAGAAGAGCAGTCCTACCCATTGTGATGATGTGAACGTTTCCTTTAATACTATCCAACCGAACAATGCACCCAGTACATACGCAATCGATTGGAGCGGATAAACACGACTTAAATCGAATCGACTAAGAGCATAGAACCATATCAACGTTGCAATGCCATAAAGTAAACATCCTATAAGAATATAAGGCTGCATCAGTACGGTTCCTAAATTTTGAATCCCTGTTAATGGCGTTCGATTGAGCGCTATTTTCCATACAATTTGACCACAAACCAACAAACATACATTTAGGAATACAAGGAGAATCGGAGCCATCGACATAGACATCATTCAGAACCCTTTCCGCGTAATTGTTCCTGCAGCAGCGCAACTTCTTGAATCAAACGGGTTAATTTGCGATGAAGCTTAGAAATAACTAGCGTCAAATGCATGATAAATACAAGTGAGAATAACAATCCCACCAGAAAAAGCAACGAAGGTGCGTAGTAGATGTGCATTTTGTGCGAAATCAGATCCAATAAGCTCGGAAACACGCTAAACAATGCCATGATAAATCCTAGTACTAGCCAGAGAATGGCGTACTGCTCCTGTAGTTTTTGCCTACGAATAAGCTCTATGGAAATGAAAATAAACACCAAACAAAAAGAGATTGCCCAAACATACACATTCACGAATCATCAACTCACATTACGGATTCTTGTCATACATACAGCTAGAGATACTTTGACCATATAGTAAAATGATTTCACAGGGGTAATGGACGATTGTCCCGCTTTCCTCGCATGCATTAAAACAGATACTTCTCTCACTCTGAATTGCTGCCGTTCCAGTAAAACTACAGCCTCTACCTCCGGATAATCCTCCGGGTAATACCTCGCAAAAAGCTCAATGATGGGACGGTTCACCGCTCTAAAGCCTGATGTAGGGTCAGTGAAGGTCTTACCAATCATCCAACTTATCATCCAGGTAAAAAAAAGAATACCTAATCTTCGATTCCAAGCTGAACGATAAGCGGTCTTCACCAGAAATCGAGAGCCGATACAGCAATCAACATGCCCCGTCAAGATTGGTTCCATAATTTGAGTCAATGCTTCTGGGTCATGTTGGCCATCTGCGTCGATCTGAATAGCGATATCGTAGCCATTCCGTGCAGCATACATATATCCCGTCTGCATAGCGCCTCCAATGCCTAAATTAACAGGTAAATCGATGACAGCCGCATGCTGTAACGCACGTGCAACTGCTGAGGTACGATCCGAGGAACCATCATTGACGATGACAATATCCATTTCAGGCTGCTCTCGTTTTATGGAGGCTACCACGCCTGCTATCGTTTTTTCTTCGTTATAAGCCGGAATGATTGCAAGTGTCTTCATTAGGTTATTCCTTCCCTCGCTAAGATCATCATCCATCCTGAACCATTTCTATTCCCAAGCATGCCCGCTTCTCCATCTGATTAAACCAAATGGAAAGAACGCAAATGGATAGGGCCCGACTGAAAGAGACAGACTAAGAGGAAAACTTTGCTTGGAGTGGAAGGATATCCTTGGATCTCACAAGCCAGAATAAGCAGTGGCTTTTGTTTCGGAATATGCATTCGATTTTTACACAAAAAAAAGAATGGGGGTTGAATCCCATCCTTCCTTTTATCGAAGTATCAAGAAACTATTATACGATCAACACTTCTATGGGAAGTTCCAATCGAAGTGTCAACAACGCTTGTACTTTTAACTTCATCTTGTTGAGCTTGTTGAGCTTGAAGCTCTTGCCATTGTATGGGCTGAATTCCAAGCTGATTCATGACGTGATTAATATCGACTTCTCTCACGATTCCAACACCTCATCCATGGTTTGTCTCTTTCTGTTGTCTACACTTTACTTTATCGGTCATTCTGTCATCTGTAAATATGGACATATTGTCGAATCGCCTAAAAAATCAATAAACCTTTTATTAAGTTCACTTAATGAATAAAGTTAGAATTCGACAAAAAAAAGACAAAAGAGCTGCTACATACGGCCCTTTTGTCTTTTTCATAGACATTTTCAATTATTGTACTTGCCCATTCGACGATGCTCTGGATGAAACAAATTCGCTCGCCCAATCTACCATACCATTCATTAAAGTCAGTATAAGATTGACCGCATCTTTCTCTGTTAATGTACCATTGGACTGACTACTAACATATTGGGACGTTTTTAGTTCTAATTTTTCAACGAGATCCTTGATTTTCAATAAATCATTAGCCAAATCCGTTACTTGCTGACCGTTCGCGTTAACTTGACCGACCCTTTTGCTTTGATTCTGATTTGGGTCTTGACCCTGCGCCTGTTGATTTGAGTCCGAGGTTTGCTGATCACTGCTGCTATTAGTTAATTGTTGCTGCCCTTGGCTTCCTTGTATGCTTTGAGAGCTGTTAATCAACATCTTCTTTACTTGCTCTAGCTCGATGAGCACCATATCATTTTGTTTCGTTAGTTCATCCATTTGCAGCTTGAGATCCTGTGTTTTAATCATGTTGCCAGACAGCTCCTTCCATTATTTCACAGTCCCACACGCAATTCGATTGCCCGAATTCCCGGTTGGATCTGTCTTTAGATCATCTTCTTTCTCATGGATGACCAGACTTGTCCCCCCTTGTTTCAGCAAATAATTGGGCTTGTCCGGAAGCAGCACTGCAGCTTTCGTAATGGCATTGAACTTCCCATTTCCCTGTTCATCCACGACTAAATTGGGGAGATCCCCTGCATGGAAACCTTTCGGATTGTGAAAGCCATGTTCCTTCTTAAATGGATTGAAATGGGCTCCTGCCGATTCAAAGCTAGGGGCTTCGCAGATCGCTTTCTCGTGAAAGTGTATGCCATGTTTTCCTGGTGTCAGCCCGCTAACTTGGAGATCAATCTGAACGCCATCCTGAACAGGTGTTAAATGGGCAGTCCCTATGGGTTGGCCGCTCGAACCGATTAGTGAAACTTGGAGCTCTGATGGTGGTGATGCGGCTTCTGTCGTTACCGTGCTCTTCACACTCTGACAAGCGGTAAGTAATAGAAGCCCCAGACTGAAGGTCATGATGGTCTTCATTGATTTCATTCAACAATATCCTCCCGGAAACTTGGCTTTTACATAATCTACCCTTAGGATGCACAACTGCATTACACTGTAACCGCAGTAAAAGAACAAATTTTTCATAACTAGCGTTCTATAGTAAAAAGCCCGCCATCTCTCGATGCGGACTTGATACATTTCATTATCTCATTATAAGATCGTCATGAGTTTCGCAATTATTTGAAGATTCTCTAGCTTCCTCTTGTAGAAATGGAACTCAACCTTCGTATGCTCGACGGCGTCTTCCATCCGCAAAACTTGCTGCTGTAAATCTTTGGTGTATGGCCACATCTCGGCTTGTCGGTGAAGCTCGTTTTTCCCTGTAACCATTCCGTCCCCAATCACTTCACATTCTTTGGCTAGAAGCTGATGCTTTGCCCAGGCCAGTTCTGATACCGCATCCACATAGATGGCTTCTGCTTGTTTAAGCAACTCCGGTACAAGTTGTAACTCCAAAATAACATCCGACCGATTCATTCGGATTCCTCCTAAGAGTTTTCATAAGAAAACTAACTTCGTAAGCATAAGCTCAGCTTAGCAAATCATGAACTTTTGCTGCTTCGCCTCATGTATATTCATAGAAAAAATAAAACATGCTTAATCGTGCCATCAGGCGAAAACAAAGCATTTTATCGTAGAATACGACTTATGTTGCTAAACGAATTCCCCAAGGAATGACAAACGGATTAAGGTTACATTAAATCTATCGTATCCTCCTCTCCCCTACTTGTTTAGCCTGCTAGAAGCAGATAAGATGATACTATACGTATCAGAGGAGGTGACGATATATGAGCCAAGAGGAAGAAGTTGTATCCCAAAATGAAGAAGAAACAGCCCCAGAGTCCACCGAAGAAGTGGTGAACGAAGAGGCTTCTGAAGAAGTTGCAGAAGCTACCCAAGAAGCTGCTGTTGCGGAAGAAAGCACGGAATCCGAAGAGGAATAATCATTCTATATATATTCCCCCCAGCCTACAGGTTGGGGGTTTATTGATGTTTGGAAGACAGTAAAAAAACTTGAAATTTTTTTTAAAATTTCATGAATAAATAATCTGAACATTCAAATAATACTGGTGTACCATAAAAAAGGAGATGATTATGAATGGCTAGAAACAACACTTTAGTCGTACAACAAGCAAAGGCAGCATTGGATCAACTGAAGTATGAAGTCGCTCAGGAAATTGGTGTCCCTCTCTCCCCTACTGGTTACAACGGTAATTTGGCAACACGAGATGCTGGCGCCATTGGTGGCAACATCACGAAGCGATTAGTGCAAATAGCTGAGCAACAACTTTCCAGCTTCAAACGCTAATCCTTTGATGTAGGAGCAAGCAAAAAAAGACTGATTCACTCGATCCTCCTTAGAGTGAAAATCAGTCTTTTATTTTTTTCTTCGAAATGATCATGTATTCCTTCAATTTCCTCATCAGTTTCAAGAAAAGCATTCTATTCAGAAAACAGTTCTAGTATGATTACTTTACCCGTTATCCAATAAGGAGTGTTAACATGACAGAACAATATGAAATATTCCGTGATCCCTATCGCATGCTTATTCTTTTGGCCACATTAGTTAGTGAACAAAAAGGCGAAAAAGCTCTCCAATTTGATAATGTACCGTATTTCGAGAATGATACTTTTCTCATCCAGAACGAAAAGTTTGTATACAAAAAAATTCCCACCGAAATCACCTGGTTTCAATTCCTAGGAAGAGACATTGCTTGCAATAAAGACTATACCCGCGAAGAATATAACAAAATGTTCGTTGATTGTCTTGCTTCTCTATACAACATCACCTAATACATACATGGAGGCTGTAAAGAGCAGCCTCTTTTTATTAGCATAAACCATAAAAAAACGCCATCTATCGGAAGCTTCCGATAGAATAGCGCTCACTTTGAACCCTTATTTCTTTTTCACTTCTTCTACAAACACGTCACTTGCGTCACGATTACTCCCAAGCTCGAGTATCGTATATTTCTTATCGCCAATCATGATGACATCTTCGACTTCTGGAAGCGGATCCCCTAAATATACGGTGCCCAAATATACATTACTGCTCTTCAAACGTAAATTCCATCGATGCTGTTGTTTCGTCATTTCCTTGTTCCTCCCAAGATCTACTGTCATCAAGTTACCATAAATCAAGCCAAGATGAAAGCCCCACTATCAAACAAGCTCCTAAGTATGGTACAGTAGAGTCAAGATTGTCCGGAAAGGTTGACCACTACCATGACAGCACAAGGTGTTTCTAAAGAAGAACTTTCTATCCTGCTCCCCAAAAATGACGAGGTATCTCACGGTTCACTGGCGGACATATCCTACATACCCAGGTCCAAAAAGAAACGAATGACGTATCCTTTTTTCCAAAAGCTGTTCCGTTATTGGCGTAAATAAGAATGATAACCATGTGTTGACAATCACATAAATCCTTGGTATATTACTAATTGTCTTCAAAAAACGACTTGTTAGCTCAGCTGGGAGAGCACTATCTTGACAGGGTAGGGGTCAGTGGTTCGAGCCCACTACAGGTCATACTAAGAAAGTCCTTACATCGTAAGGGCTTTTTTTCGTTTTTCGCCCCAGCACACAAAGGTTTATCCTTTATTTACAAAGGTAATACTATCATATGCACTACCATTAGCATGAATGGGAGATATGATCGTATATGGATGTAAAAACAAAGAATCTATTTATCAATGCACTAATCCTAGGGTTAGGTTTTATGGGTGCCATAGATGGCATCCTTTTTCACCAATTTTTGCAGTGGCACCATGTCGTTGACCACCATAATCATCGGATTGAGCTGTTCTCAGATGGTGTTTTTAATTTATTTGTAACGCTGCTGCTAGTGTTTGCCTGCGTTAAGATATTTAAAGATGCTTCGAATGATCGCCTTAGTTTCAACTGGCGAAACTTTATCGGTTCAATGATAATCGGTGCTGGTGCTTTCAATTTGCTAGAAGGTTTAATAGATCATCAACTCTTAGGTTTACATCATGTTAAACCTGCTAGTCCGAATTGGTTGCTTTATGATATTGGTTACTTAATCTCAGGGGTGATTTTAATTGTCATCGGATGCCGTTATGTGAAGTTAAAGATTGAAACTAGAAAAAAGGTACGATGAAACCGTACTATCACGACTGCTCTTCACTCACTACAACTGAATCTCGCATCTGTTCAAAAGAAACTGGCGTATAATCCCAATGCTCCACACTCACATTAAAGAAATGACGTCCCTCGTATTTCTGGCTGTGAATGTGGCCGTGTACATTGACGTAGGGCATTTGTTTGTTCATATACATCGGCTCATGAGATAGGAAAAAGAAATTCTTATAAATGATCGGGTACTCACTCACTTCATCAAAGCCGACTTCAAGCCACCAGGTTCTCGACCTCCCCCGATCGTGGTTACCTAGGACGAGGATTTTGTAACCATTTAGCTCCGAGACAATGGCTTTGGTTCGTTCTTTATTTAGGAAGGAAAAATCCCCTAGATGAAATACTTTGTCTTCTTTGCTGACGACTGCGTTCCATTTGGCAATCATGGTCGCATTCATTTCGTCTACATCGGAGAAAGGGCGAGCTTCGAAATCAATAATGGATGAATGACCAAAGTGATGGTCCGAAATAAAATAAGTATTAGCCATCGAATCCCACTCCTTTTCTACTACTTAAACTCCCACTTTTCCTCCACCATAAAGACCACAGCAAGGTACATACAGGCAAAGCCCAAAGAAACGGAGCATAGCCGACATACGCTAACACGGGTACACCTACTATTGTCCCACAGACAATGGCAAGCATGTTCCACGGAATCATCGCAGCTAGAATGAGACTTGAATCAGCAACAACTCTTGCAAGTTGATTGCGAGGAAAACGCTCTTCCCAAAAAGGCAGCAAACTCCGTCCCGTCATCATTATAGGCAATGTTTGCGTGCACGAAACAAGACCAAGACCTAACCCAAACAGGGATGTTCGTACCGTTGCTGAAAGGAGTGAAGCGGATGTCTCCCCTAGCAGCTTTTGCATATAAGTCTCTAGGATACGATACTTTTCTAAAATGCCACTATAAGCACCTGCGAGTGCGATAAGAGCAATCAGCTCGATCATGTTAGAAAGCCCTTTGGTTTGCAGCGATTTAAATAAGCTGGATTGGTAGCCGAACCACATATCGTGCAGCCATTCATGCCAAGTCATTTGTTGCAAACTTATGCCAATTGCGAACGCACAAGCAATCGACAAGAGGAAGCCATTTCTTGTTTTGAACCTTAAAAGGATTGAAGTCAATAGAACAAGTACTGGCAGCAAGAGCCACAAGCTGTACCTAAATCCCAAAGCAAACTGCTGATTGTGTAAGCTGATGTCACTCTGATGCCATTCTCCACTAAAATCGCAAACTAAGAAAAATCCAAGCGCTACACCTAGCGCACCTATTGTTGTGGGTAGTAAGGCTTTAAAAAGGACTTGCATGGAAACGCCTGTGGAAGAAGCCACAAGTCTGTTCGCACTGGAAAAAGGTGAAGTCCGATCACCAACGAAAGCACCCGACACGAGTGCACCAGCCACCATAGGAAGCGGGATTTGCAGCAGCAAACCCAGACCAATTAAGGGGATACCCACAGAACTTAGCGTTCCCGTAGAGGTGCCCAGCACCATAGAGATGCAAACGGAAAGTACAAAAGAAAATGTTAGAAAAAAACTAGGATCAACTATACTAAGGCCCAAATCAATCATAAATGGGATCGTACCGCTCATTGTCCATGTAGGGATAACCACGCCCACTAGAGCAAGAATCCAAATGACCTCTTTGGTGTGTTTGACACCTTCCCACATGCTTTTCAAGATGCCCCGAAATGATGTTCCCGCTCTCCTAATGAGGGCAGCCAATGTCAAAAGCCCCAATGAAAATCCAATCACTAAAGGAATATGTAGAAAATAAGCGGCAGCAAGTCCTATAATCGTTATCGTGATTACTGCACTAAGTTGTCTAATCGTTATCATCGTTTAGGCTAACATCCCTTTAATCGTTCGTTTGGTTTCACGAATTGCTTCCTTCAGCGGCTTCGTCTCCCCTTTATATGGATGAACGGAACCAAAGGTATGGTTGCCCTCAGGAATTTTAATCCATGTAATGGCCGCATTTTGCTCAACAAGCCTCTTTGAACCTCGGAGTCCTCTCTCTCCATCTTCCGCTCCCTGGATAAGCGCGATTGGGAATTTAGCACCGCTAATCCTACCCACAATATCGAAGCGCTCTCGATTATGCTCCATATCTTCTAAGATTTCGAGATCCAGCGGCATGTTTTGCTTCGTGCGTCCGTTCATCGTGTACGTTCGCCCTGTTGCCCGCATCTCATCTTTATTTTCCTCCGTAAATAAATCGACATTCGCAATCCCGTTCCAGCTTATCACACCGGCAATATGTTCAGGATGATCAAGCGCATAGATCATGCACACAGCCGCACCCCTGCTATGGCCTAAAAGAAGAATGGGTTTCTCAGTGGCTGAGACTTCACGATTGCGAATATCATTCACAACAGCATGCAAATCTTCTAAATCTTTGGAATAAGTTTCTCGAGCAAACTTCTCAAGCTCCGTAAATTCAAGTAAGTCAGCGCCCACACCGTTGTATGAAAAATTGATCGAAATCACATCAACATCTTCGGCTAACGTCTGAGCCACATGCGGGAACATCCCCCAATCTTTGAAACCTTTATACCCGTGACAAATAATTAAAGTCCCTCTGGCCGGGTGTGATGCCGCTTCGTAAAAGTCCCCTCTTACAACACGATCTGTCTCTATACATCGTTCAAACGGTTTACCCGTGCTTGGATTCATTCGGTTTACCTTCCTTTCCAAATCGTGTTCTAAACGCTGCATACTTCTGTTATTTTATCACAAATCTAAAAAGGACAGCATAAGCAAGAAGGCTGTTCATAAATTAAAGACATTTAGTAAAAACTTGAATATGTGCTTATAAAACTGAATGAGGAGGAAGCTAACCTATGCATCCACTCCGAGCAAACAGCTTGCTCCAAAAGTTGTTTTGCACGCTGTTGTTTACAAACCTATTAACAGCTGCAATAGGTATCAACACGCAGGCTCACGGCGGTATGCCACAGCTTGAAGAAACCGCAAGTTCTGGGAAGTTCCAGCTGGTCGTTAAAGTTACACCTCATGCTGCATATCAAACTGAAGCTATATTTGTAGATAAAAAATTACAACGAGAGATAGATGATGGAGGTACAGGTGCGCCATTCGTCGCCCCCCTTCCCCCGGATACCACGCTTTCCTTTGACAAAAAAGGTGTGCAACAACGCTATGGTGTCACCCCGAATGGTGAAGTAGTAGATCTCTCGGCGGGACTCACGTTAAACATATCAAGCACCGCCCAAGAAACGCTGCGTTCGCAAGTTCAAGTTGTTAGAGCCAAGCATTATGGCGAAATCCTTCCCTGGGAGGAGGCGAGTGAAGTCCTCCCCAAATACAGTAAATTCACCATCCTTGACGTGGAGAGTGGTCTCAGTTTTGAGGGACAGCGCCGCGCCGGCTCGCATCATGCGGATGTACAGCCGCTGACCAAATCCGACTCCGCGACGCTCAAATCCATCTACGGCGGCGCCTGGAGCTGGGACCGCAAGGCGGTCCTCGTGAAGCTGAACGGCCGCACGCTGGCCGGATCCATGCACGGCATGCCGCATGGAGGGGATGGTATACCGGGAAATGACTTCAACGGTCATTTCTGTATTCACTTCCTTAGGAGCGTGACCCACGGCTCCCGCTCCGTCGACCCGGCGCACCAGGTCATGGTGCACCGAGCGGCAGGCTTGCTGACGGACTACATCAGCAAGCTCTCGCCCTGGGCGCTGATCGACGTGTGGATCAGCGCGGCGAACCAGGGTGACCTGCAGCTGCTGCAGGTCACCACAGGGCAAGAACAGGCGCTGCATGTGCGAAGCATGCGCCGCCTGTCCAAGTTCCCGGAGCGGGACGTGTCCCAGCTCCTGCAGCTCGAAACCGCGGTTGACGTTTCGGCTACGCCGGTACGTGCGTCAGCGGTTGTGAACAGGCGAGTGCACTTTCGCCTCGAAAGAGCTTCGCTTAATGAGCGCTGGTATATTCGCAGCGCTGTCATTCAATAATAAAGCCCGGCATCTCGAAGCTAGTCGAGAGATGCCGGGCTTATGATCTTTATTTCACAGTAATTTTGCCCTTCATGAAATCCTTATGAGGCTCACAGAAGTACGTGTACTCACCTGGCTTAGCAAACGTAACACTTTCCGATTCACCCATCGCCAGAAGCGCTGTTTGGAAACTTCCATCATCAGCGACAGCATTGTGTTTCGCTTTATCCTTATTCGTAAAAATAACAGTGGAGCCTGCTTCAACGGTAATATCCCCTTCTTTGAATGCAAAGCCCTCTATATTCACGTAATACGTTTTCGCTACCTCTTGTCCGGATCCAGAAGTCCCTCCGCTAACGAGATTAACCGTCCGCGTTGTTTCATCATACAAGACCTTAATCCCGAACACTTCAGCCAAAAAACGAGAGTGAACAAAGGTTGAACTATTAATTAATTGAGCAGGACCGACCATGGATACTTTGGCGCCATCCACATTGGCTTCTGAGGATCCGATCATGAGCTTAACCGTTTTTGCGTCCTTCTTTACGGTTACCGTTTGTGTAGCTGCATCATAACCTACTTCTGATCCAATGCCTTCTGCAAAGGCACGGTACGGTACAAACAAAGAATTATCAATGAGGTAGGACTCATCGAGCTGCAAGGGTTTGCCATTCAAAGTGAGCTTCATATCGGATTTCACCTGCTGTTGTACGGCTGCTTTCATATTCATGTCAGCAGCCATCCTATCATGTCCAGGCTCATTTTCTTGCGCCGAAACCGATAAGATACTTGTAGTGAGCAAACCGAAACCTAGTACAACCGCGAATAACCTTTTTTTCATATTAAAAATCCTCCTTTGAATTTGTACATCTTCTCTATAGAGTAAACGTATCAATGGAGGATTCGGTTTACTTTCGGACGATTATTGTTCGGGTTGGCCCGAAACTTTGCGCAGCTCATTGGCAAGTCGATGAAATTCTTCCCTGGCAGCCGTGGACGACGTCGCCTCATATCCAGCCGAAAGGAAAGGTATGATCACATTGGCATCTTTAGGAGACAAAGGATACGACACGGGGGGCTCAGGTGGTGCTATCGTATTCCACCAACCTTCATTCCCATACGATTCATCGTAATCCACGCCAATCCCATGCTCAACCACATCGTTTAAGTATTGATAAATGTTTATGAAGCTGGACTTTTTACCTCCGCTCCAAGCATACGTTTGCCAAAAATGAGAGCAAGCTCCCGCGTTCCGGACGGCTTCCATCACGGTATAAGAACCATATACACCTGTCGTATACTCGGGTGTTGCCTCCCTTGCTGCCCGGATATAGGCAATAACGGTTGGCATTTGAGCACTTGAGGCATCAAAATCGACAGCAAAGTAAATACAACTGCCAGGTGGTTGCCCCAAATTATGAGCAACCTGCACAGCCGTTGCCCCATCAGCCAAACCAGCGCCTCTTCCACCGAGAGCTCGATTCGCCGTTGTTTCGAAAACAGAAACGATTTGCAGTCCTGCCTCACTGATCGTGTCCGCTTCCCTTTTGGTTAACGCTTTGTAACCACTCGGAACGAGATATCTGGCCACAAACAAGTAGCCATCTTTGACGAAAGCAGCGGCGGTTTGTGCCGTTAAAGGCGTTGAACAATCAAAACCTTTGGTCACTTTCTATCACCTATTTTCTACTAGTTTCCTACAGGATATGCGTAACGAGGCTTGATCGCTACAAGGACAAGTTGAAAGCCTATCCAGGTACACACAAAAAGGCTCTTTCCCATTAAAGAAAAGAACCTGTCATTCAACGATTGATGTCCTTAATCTTCTTTTGTTCCAAACCTTTTGGCATTCCTAGCACGCGCACGCTCGACTTCAACCTCGCGATTACGAGGTTCAGCATTGGTGACTAGCGAGTCCAACAGATTCCGGGCGACTAGACTAACCTCCTTGACAGCTTGATTGAACGCTGCCTCATTCGCCTTCGAAGGCTCAGTAAAGCCCGAGATTTTCCTAACAAATTGCAATGAGGCCGCCTGAATTTCATCATCGGTAGCCAAAGGATCGAAATTGAATAGTGTCTTAATATTTCGGCACATAGCTTTCTCCTTTTGTTATCGTTATACGCTTAATTTTACAATAACATCCGAAAATAAGCACACTATCCATTCATCATTGAGCACCTTGTGCATTTTACTCAATTATAGGAATAAACGAATAAAGGCCCGACGAATATCGTCAGCCTCTATCCTTTTCAAACTATTCATGCTTAGTATTATTGATAACCTCGGTACGATGAACCATACGAATTGCCATAATTCGTTTGTTGTTGAGGTTGCTGCATATTTAAAGACTGAAAGCTGCTTTGAGCCGTTTGTTCAAGCTGTCTGCACAACTGGGAAACGTGTTGTAATTGTTCAATAGCCATTTGGTGGCCTTGCAGCGCAGATTGAATGATTTGGACGGCTTTTTGTTCCCGTTGTGCTAGCTCTTCAAGTCTCAATGCGTTTTGCTGCTCTTGTTGAAGCATCTGTTGGTACATCTGTGAAGATTGTTGCGTTTGGTTTATGAGTTGTGCAATGATCCCTTGCGTTTGTTGAAATTGGTTATTGATATTTTGGCCTTGATACATTGAAAATCCTCCTCATTTTTTAAGTTTTAAGCTTCCACTAAATCGGGTCTTTTAATTTGTAGAGGCGGGGGGACAAGCCACCCCTTTTCTTTGCTTAGTCGAAGAGCCTTTAATCCAATAGCAGCCTTGGTGATATGGTACTTTGCAAAAAGAGCACCTATGTCTTCACGAATAGACTTGCCCATTACCTGACTGCAAGTGATCAGCCCCGCCGCCAGATCTGCCGATACCATAGCTGCGATCTCGGGATCAGTGAATCTTGCTCCGATAGGTATCTCTTCTAATTTCGCTTTTGGGCGGTCAGGGTGTGCCGGATGAGGAACGATACCATTACTATTAAGGATTTCGTCGCACTCTTTAACTTCTAGCTCGGCTTGGTTGATGATATCGCCGATGATCTCTTTTAAGTCTTTATCTCCAGCATGATAACTTAAAGCTCTATAACCCGAAATACATCCCTTCGCTGTCATGGAGAACTGCCAAACATCATAAACCTCCCCGTAATGCAAGGGCTCGTCCTTGGGTTTCCCACTTAAAATCCCCATCCAAACCTCTCCTTTCTTAACTTCCTTTTTGCAACCTTGTATAAGATCTCTCAGATGAATAATTTTTATCCCCACAAAACAAAAAAACCTGATTTCTCAGGTTTTCATCGATAACTATAATTTCTGCACTATTGGCTTGAATGACTAGGATTGGTTAGACCACTCATTCTTTTGAACAATTCCTTATTGCATTGATATAACTCTCTAAAGAAAGCGTACTGCTCTTCATAGACGGATCTGTTCTTCAAAATAGGCGTAATCGGTCTCTCGGCTTGCTTCACCACGATCTCACACGCCTCCTCTATCGATGCGTATATGCCTGCTCCTACTCCAGCCATCATGGCCGCTCCAATGCAGGCCTGCTCTTTCATAGCGGATGGATACAACTCACGACTCAGCACATCTGCAAGTATCTGCAGCCATACAGCACTTTTAGCTCCACCACCAGCCATCACGATTCGGTCAACGCTCACACCCAATGCCACTAATACCTCTAACCCATCACGCAGCCCAAAAGCCACTCCCTCCATGACAGATCGAACCAGATGTGCTTCAGTGTGTTTCAGCGTTAAACCGAACATGGCACCTCTGGCAAAAGGGTCCATATGCGGGGTTCGCTCCCCTGTCAAGTAGGGCAGGAAAATAAGCCCTTCTGAGCCTGGGGGAACCTTAGCAGCACTTTCATCCAGTGACCTGCTGTCCTTATTTTGAAGGATATTTTCTGTTAGCCATCTATGTGATAATCCAGCGCTCAGCATCGCCGCCATCATATACCATTTGCCCGGTGCCGCGTGGGTGAAGGTATGCGTTCGCAGCAAGGAATCATAGGTAGGTGTAGCTACAGGGACAAACCATTGTCCTCCTGTGCCCAGCGTACACGAAGCCTGCCCCTGGTGTAAAATCCCATTGCCAATAGCCTGCATGGGCTGATCTGCGCCGCCAAAGACAACAATCGTACCTGCTGGAATGGCACAATCGGTTGCTGCCTCAGCTGTTAGCGTTCCTGCAACCTCCCAAGGCTCACGAACAGTCGGCAGCAGTTGCGGATCAATTCCGAGCTGTCCCAACAGTTCTCTGGACCAACACTTATTGGCTACATCATAAGCTAATGTGCCTGATGCATCCGTTGACTCGGTTCCTATTTCGCCGGTTAGCTTGTACCTGATATAATCCTTCGGCAGCATGACTTTCCATATCTTCTCATATGTATCCGGTTCATTCTGCTTTAACCACAACAGCGATAAAAGCAGAAAGCCAGTCGCAGCCCGGTTCTGTACTAGCTTGCCAAGCTGCTCGATAGAATACATCGCCTCAAGCTGTTCCTTCTGTTCAATTGAACGCTGATCGCACCATATAATCGCCGGCCGAAGCACCCGTCCGTCCATCCCGATCGCAACAAGCCCATGCATCTGCCCAGATAAGCCAATAGCATAACGGTTGCTGCTACCTGAGCCTGCTTGCCTGACGGATTCAGACAAGGTTTGTCGTACTGCCTCCCACCATTGCTGAGGCTCTTGCTCCGCATAGCCGACCAAAGGCGAATGAATATCATAGCTTTGTTGAGATAAGCCTACCACCCGTCCCGCGGGGTCCATGGCAGCCGTCTTCACGCTGGAAGTCCCTAAATCTATTCCGAGAAGTGTTGTCATTCTATATCCCATCCATTTCCTAAAAGTTCAGCCTGTTTTTGTTGTCTAGTATGGTCATATCCTATCTGTGCAAGCATCTGCATGAACAATTCTTCGACACTCGAGGTCACTGTCCCTTTAGGAAAATCAGACTAGCTTGTGATATACGTACTAAAATGTAAAAAGCCCCTCCATTTCATCGGGAAGAGATGAAATCGAGAAGCTTATTTGTTATAAAATAATAAAAACCCTTATACCAAGGGTTTCCGTGCTATGGGCCCAGAGGGACTCGAACCCCCGACCAATCGGTTATGAGCCGACCGCTCTAACCAACTGAGCTATAGGCCCAAAGTAAAATTTGGTTGCGGGGGCAGGATTTGAACCTGCGGCCTTCGGGTTATGAGCCCGACGAGCTACCGGGCTGCTCCACCCCGCGTCATTAGCTGCCGCTCAACAGCGACAAAAATAAATATACACTAAATGCGCGGTCTAAGTCAAGCGTTAATTTCTAGGGTATTTCGTTTGAATTACGTGTTGTAACGAACGCCAAATCGCCCTTTTTTGGACTTAAATACTTCCACTTCTTGTGGGCATTCATAGCCGTAAATCCACCAGTCCTCTTCCATTCTTTTCGCCAAGCAGCCTGCTTGAAACTTCGAATCGTATAATTTTGCCCAATATATCCAGTTCATTGCATTCACTCCGTTATGTTCATATCGTTAATCCTATCTTATCCAAAATAAGGCCACCTTATGAGCACGCCTCCACTAAGCAATGAGTTACTGCTCAAAATAAAGCAAAAACTACTTGGAGATGCTCTAGAGCATTCGTCCAAGTAGTTTTCATTGATTTAACTATTGTTTGAAAGTAGTCAACAACCGTTTAACGGATTCACCAAATTCGTTCGTAAATGTCTCATATACTTTGACCTGAATCGGGAAGTCCAGTTGGTTGGATCTCGCATTTAGGTTAATTGTGTTTGTTCCATTGTATAAACGGCCTTCGCCTGACAAGGCTTCAACTGATTTTCCAACAGGATTTCCAACATTATCGAATAATTCGAATGAGAGCTTACTGTTAAACTTATCTACCGTCACTTGCTTATCCGGTTTAATGTCCAGATCGAGCTTCAGCTTATAATCATAAGTCATATTACCTTGGAAAATAGCTGAAATTGACCAATCTTTAATAGTAATACCATACGGGTACACGTCCAGCGTTTTGCTCGTTGGATCATTCTTCTGAACAGGTACTTTCGCCGTCGCAAGCAGTGATTTATAGGTCGTTTCTCCACTAACTTGTTGGCTGTAAAGGTTCATTTTAAGGCCTTCACCCTTTTCAGACGCTGGAAGTGCATATGAATAGCTAACGACATACGAGGCATTAGGAACAACACTTAGTGCGGTAGCTTCCTGTCTTCTTCCTCCATACGCATAACCATCTTTACTAACAAGTTCCGTTTGGATCGCCGGAATTGGGATTGGACGGTCACTGTTGTTCGTCAATTTAAACTTCGCCACAACCGTATTAAAGCCATCGTCTTCATTACTTGTTACATGTAATTCAACCAACGAAACATCGACATTGGAAGGAACGAATTTATTCGTAGAATCCAGTTTAACTGGCGTACCTAAGGTATATTCTGGGGCAGGGATGACTCCCTGCGTCGCAGCTCCTGTAGGGAGAAGAATATTGACGCGTCCTACCCGATAAGTGTCTTCTTGGAACTTACCTTCACTCGTCGTAATGGCAAAACTCTCTGGTGTCACTACATTCAGGCTAGTAAATTCCGTATCCAGATCAGTCGGAATGACAATATGGATATATTTCTTCTCACCTGGATCTAGCATGACGGAAGCTTCGGCGCGACTGCCGGAATAAACGTTATTTTCTGTTTTCCCATCAATCCCAAAGTTAGGTACGGTTTGACGTTCTTTGGTCGGATTTACAACTTGAATTTGCACAACCGTAGAAACGCCTTTAGCTGTAATTTCCTTATGAATGTCCACAGGAATGAATCCAAGGGATGAGCGCAAAGAAGGTAAGGTAAACGCTTCTCCCCATTTAAGAATAGCGGTTGGTTTCGTTATGGTGCTGTCACTGCCATTCCATACGATGCCAGAGTCAACTGCTACGGAAAGCAGTGTTGTTTCTTCTTTCGGGTACACTTCAAGATCTACATCTACAAAGCTGAGGTCGGTAAGAGCAACATCGTCACTCCGCTCAACCGTCGTCAAGTAGCTGAGCTCCTGCTGGCTCTTGGGTTGTATGGATTTAGGGTTTTTGGCACTTGGCTGCAGCGTATATTCGATACCATCGGCCATCCGAACCCGCAGTTCATAGTCAGGTACACGAGAGATTTTACCACTCGTATTTTTAATTCGAATGACGGCACCCAATTTCGTTGAATCCGACGCGTGCTCATTGAGAATGCTTTTAATTTCGACCTCAATTTTATCCTTTAGTGTATAGCTTATACTTGTATTTGATGCAACTGCTGCTGCCGAGTTTAGACCATCCGCAGCCCATGCAGGAAAAGATGCTGTTGTTAATATTGCAGCTGATAGAACAATGGTAGCTAGTGATCTCTTCATCGTCTTATTCACTTGTTTCTCCTCCAATTATAGGGATCTTTGAGCAGGAGCTCAAAGTCTCTCCTTTTCAAGTCTTTGTTAGTTACCAATTTTTATTTTATCTTGATCTTTTAGTTGATGTTGACCGGATATAACAAGAATTTCGTCTTCTTTGACTCCGGAAATAACTTCCTGATTGGTCTCATTTAATCGACCAAGTTCAACTTTACGCTTTTGTACGGTTTCACCATTCACAACAAAGACAAAATTATTACCACCTTCGCGAACGATGCTTAGACTTGGAACGACAGGTACATTTTGTTCATCATCTTTGGTAAGTTCCACCTGTGCTTTGGAGCCTGGTTTCAGCTTGCCATCAGGATTCGGAACCTCCAATTCCAGATCATAAGCTTTGGATTGTCCGTTAATCACATCTGATAAGTAAATCACTTTGGCTCCGGCTTTCGTCGTTACCCCAGGTATGTAGAAAGTCAATTCGCTCTTGCCTCTAACAAGGTTAGCCGATGCTTCGGTAAGCTGGGATTTGATTTTGACCGGATTCGTCTGTTGAACTTCCCCTACGCGGCCGCCTGGCGCTAACGTTTGACCGACAGTAACATTGAGATCCGTCAACACGCCGGAAGCTGGTGCTTTCACCTCAAGGTTGCTAAGAGCTCTCTCGATATTCTTAGCGTTTACTTGCGCCGATTCTAAACTAGTCTCTACTTGTGCGAGCGAATTCGTCTCTTGCAATGTTTTCAATGATCTATGTGCGCTTGCTAAATCTTTCTTTCTATTAATAAGCGCCGTTTCCGCCTGCTCTAATTGAGATTTCGTTGCTGTCCCTAGATCATATTCATTGCGCACCGTGTTGTAGGCTTTCTCTAGATCACTAACGGCGGTCTCCAACTTAGATACGCCATCCTTGGCATCTTCAATCCCGTTGGAAGTCTTCTGTTTAGCCTCTGTCAGTCCTGCTTGCGCCCCTTTAATATTAACAGAATTCAAATCCTTCTGTATAAGAACATCCGTTGGATCCAAGCGGAAAAGCACTTCGCCTTTCTCTACGATATCTCCGCGTTTCTTCACGATTTCGATGACTTCGCCACCAGACTTCGCGACGATATCTAATTGAACGGATGATACTACGTCTCCAACTTGTTCAACAGGCTCACCAATCTTTTGCTTGGCAATTTTGGCCGTTTTCACTACCTTGACCCCTTGCTCGGCTGCAGCAGTTGTTGCTGCCGGGCTTGCTGCTGGTGATGCGGAACATCCTACGGCTATCGCCGCGCTGAGCGCGACGATACCGAATAATTTGGTACTCTGTTTAATCGTAAACAACTGACGTTTCATATTCGTTTTCTCCTTTTCCCATGTTCAGCTTATTGGTGGGCAGATGTTGCTTGCTCCGATTGGATGGAATTTGATTTCCCTTTTCTCTTGAAGAGGCGGCCTTCTCTTTTCTTAAATAAGATCTCGTAAATAATAGGCACAATTACGAGTGTTAGCAGAGTTGAAGTCGTAAGACCGCCAATTACTACGACAGCCAAACCTTTTGAAATGATCGTTCCTTTGGATAATCCAAGTCCTAAAGGCAACAGTGCAAGGATAGTAGCACCTGCCGTCATGATAATAGGTCTTAAACGCGTAATTCCCGCTTCAATAAGTGCGTCACGAATCGAATAATCTTGCTCTCTTAGTTGCTGTACGCGGTCTACGAGTACAATCGCATTTGTTACAACGATACCGATCAGCATGAGGAAGCCAATGAGCGAAGTTACATTGATTGATTCGCCCGTAATTAGAAGTCCTAAGAGGCCCCCAATAGCTGCAAGCGGCAGTGAAAACAGAATAGCAAGGGGCGCTCTAGCGTTACCAAAGGCAATAACCATTACCATGTAAACAATGAAGATGGAAGCAATGATGGCCATAAACATTTGCATGAAGCTTTTTTGAATATCATCAGATACACCCTTCACTTCACGAGTGACGCCTGAAGGCAGTTCTAACTTCGCCAGTTCTTCCGTAATTTTCTTGCTGACGCCGCCTTTATCCGTGGCATCAATTTTCGCTCTTACACTGACAATTTGTTCTTGATCTTCACGACTAATGCTATTTGGCGCTTCAATCTGTTTGACTCGAGCTACTTCATTTAATTGAATCGTTTGACCAGTAGGAGTCTTGATCAAGAAAGTACCCAGTTTATCCACAGAGTTTTTGTAAGCAGGATTCAACATAACCTTGGTTGCATAGGTGATATTATTAAATTTCAGATCGCCCAGCTTCTCTTCCGCTATCCAGGCGTTGACGGATTGTAAAATTTGAGCACTAGAAAGCCCATACAAGCGTGCTTTGTTTTGATCTACTGTAATCTCGACTTCGGTTTTGGAATCACTCAAGCTGTCTTTAATGTCATTCAGCTCAGGGAACTCCTTCATTTTATCTTTAACCAGCTGCGATGCTTGCTTAAGATAAAGCTGGTCATCCCCTTTAAGGGAATACGAGAAATCAGCTCCAGTTGAGGTAGGTGGCCCACCGGTAAACAATTGTATATTCACATCGGATCCTGGAGGCATCAGTTTCAACATATCTTCCTTATACGTTTTGACACCTTCTGTCGCATCGGTTTCTGCTGTTAGCTCAAAAAACATCATCGCTCTATAAGCATACCGATCACTGCTCTGGTTGTAACCTATAAGGGATTCAATGTACTTGAATGCAGGTTTACCGGTTTTGTCCGTATGTAATTTCAAATCTTTTTCAAGTTCTTTGGACTTCTCATTCATCATTTCGATGGATGTTTCTCGCGGCATTTTAATCTCAATGACCCCTTGTTTAACGGCTTCACTATTGGGCATGAAAGCCACCGCTAAATTAGGTACTGTAATGACGATTGAGATGACAAGGGCAACGCCAGCCATCAATAAAGTTTTGATGCGGTTATTCAAGGACCATATGATCGCTTTTTTGTATTTCACACCCATAGGTCCCACGTGATTATCATCGTGATTTGTAAGCTTCTTGCTTCTAAGCACCATCAGCTTCGCCAGCATCGGAATCACCGTTAAGGCAACAATCAATGATGACAATAAAGCTACAACAAGTGTAATAGCAAAAGGACGGAATACTTCACCAACTACCCCACTTACGAATCCAATGGGACCAAATACACCCACTGTTGTAATTGTAGAGGAAGTAATCGCGCTTGAAACCTGTTTCGTTGCTAATTTAATAACAGATTCGTTACGCTCTTGAGCTTTTTGCAGCTGACTATAGATATTCTCAATAACGACGATACTGTCGTCCACGACCCGCCCGACGGCAATGGCCATTCCTCCTAACGTCATGATGTTAAGGGATATGCCCAGAGGTCCCATAACTAGTAACGTTACAAGAATCGAAAGAGGAATCGAAACGAGTACGATAATCGTCATACGTATATTACGCAGGAAGAGCAAGATCATTAAAGAGGCAAGCACTGCGCCCAATCCGCCTTCTTGCACCATACCGTGGATGGAATCTTTGATATCGTTGGCCGAATTGTAAATTTTGTGGAATTTTACGCCAGGCAGCGTTTGTCCCCAATCTGTCATAAGCTTATCTGCACTATCTGCAAATTCTACAGCATTCGCTGCTTTCGTTTTGTAAAGCAGTACACCGATGGCTGGTTGATCATCTAATCGTGCAATGAACTTGGACTCGCTGATTGCTTCAACTTTGGCAATTTGCTTGAGAAGAAGTGTATCGCCTGTTTTCGTTGTAATTTTCAAATTGTCCAAATTGTAAATCGTATCCATTTCACCTTTGACTCGAACCATCTGCGTGTTTCCATTGAAATCTACCGTACCCGCAGGGCTAGATACCAAAGAGGCTTTGATCAAACCCGAAACATCTGCCGGGGTTAGACCATAATTATTTATCGCAGGCGCATCCAGCTTAATGGTAAGTACTGCATCCTGATTGCCTACAGAGTCGACATGGTCGATTCCTTTGAGCCCATTAAAGCCAGGAAGAATCGTATCTTTGTAGGCTTTATCCAGCTCGGTTTGGTTCATTCCTGCCTCACCATAAACCGCTAAATAATAAACCGGTTCGGAAGAAAATCCTGCTGTTAACACTTTAGGCTTCTCAGAGCCTTGAGGCAGCTTAACATTGGAGATCAAGCTCTCCACATCTTTCTTAACATCTTCAGGCTTCTTGTCTTGGTCCAACTCCAGGATAATCTGTGAGTAATTGTCCTGGGACCCGGAGCTCAGGGTTTTCAATCCATCCAGCCCAGCGACTGCCTTCTCTAGCGGCTTCGTAATTTCATCCAGCACATCCTTGGGAGGTGCTACGTATGTAGTACTAATAATGACGACCGGAAAGGTAATATCTGGCATACTTTCTACCTTTAATGTGGTTGTAGAATACGTTCCTCCTACGACCAACAGCAGCATGACGATGAAAATCGCTGCCACATTTTTCATTGAAAACTCGATTAACTTGGACATTCTCACTTCTCCCCTATCACCAGCTTTAATACCTACATCCTTATTACTCACTTAATCATAATACTTGGAAATTATTAACAAAACATAAACTAGAATTGAAAATTTTATGTTTTTTCTCGGTCAGGATTTATTATAGCTCTTCATTTTGATAAAAACAGGTGAGGGAAGTCATATTCCAGTCATAAGATTGTCATATGACTATATGCGGTTTGCGGCTGAGAGGGCCTTTTCGGTCTTCTCAGCTTACAGATCCAAGCTGAGACTCGCGAGGCCTCAGCTTTAAGCGCCTTTTCCGACCTTATTCGGCGGGAATGCGCTGAGGCTCCAGCTGAGAGGGCCTTTTCGGCCTTCTCAGCTCGCAGATCCGAGCTACAACTCGCGAGGCCCCCGCCTTAAACATGCTTCAACTACCCAAAAAATAAAAAGCGAAGGCTGGGGTGCCTTCGCTTCAAATAATGAATTAGTCCGTTGTAATAAACCAATCAGCTTTCTGTGTGGCCAGCAGCTTTCTCTGACCTTGAAACTCGTCATAAATACTAAGTGTATATTTCTCTAAGAATTTGGTGTTATAAATGAGGCCCGGATCAGGATTTGTAATCTTGAAATTCTCCCGCTTGCCAAGACGGATCTTCGTATCTTCATCTGCGGTTGAGTCTCCGTTAATAACGTCAAAGTCTTTGAAATCAAACTTTTTCTCAAATCGTTTAATCCCACCGCCATCTTCAAAAACAAGCAGCAAGTTATGGCCTTCGGTATTAATTTCTGTCAATTTTTCTTTGCTTAACTCGTAGTTGAATTTTAAAGTAAATACTTTATCCTCAATTGATGTCCCAATCTTATCAATCGTAATTGTATAGGGGAATAATTCAACTTTTTTAAGTGTTGTTGCTACGTTTGTCTTCTCATCAGGCAGCCAGTAGGAAACTGGGTTCACGTAGGAATCTGCAACGGCTTTTTCACCTTCAGACAACTTCCCTTCGGTCACTGCTTCTCCTAGAAGCAAGTTCATATTCGCTGTAGTGTAACCTTTTGGTACAGAAGCCCATACATTTAATAGCGCTTTTCCTGTTGGACTAATCTTGTTCTTTACTTCAGCAACAGTTGCCGGGAAAACAGTTCCATCCGATGATCGGAAATTGGCGACGAACTTGGATACATTCGTAAAACGCTTCTCCAAATTGGTTGCTTCCACCATCGCGGAGTACATGATATTCGTTTTATCCTCATAAGTGGAAACACTTCGAACAACATACTTCGCTTTACGCCCAATATCATTGGATGTATAGGACTGCCCCATACCAATGAAAGGAATAGCCTGAAGCTCCGCCTGTGTAGAAAACTCCAGCACATCCGTTGCAGTAGCAGTGCCCGTACCCGCCGGCGGTGTTTCTCCCTCATTCTCTTGAAGAACTAATTTAATTTGAGAAAATTCATACGTATACGGCACTTTACCTGCAATTTGCAAATTAACGCTCGCTCCTGCTCCCAATCCGATTACTTTCGCCGTCTGAATGAGCTTGGCATCAATTTTCACAGCGCCATCAAGCAGGAAATACCCTGATAATTTCGGGATAGGAAGTGACTCTTCACCTTTATTACTTAGTGTCAAATCGGCTGTTAATAAGTCTTGATCTTCCCAAGGCAGTCGGTGCAATCCATTAAGCTGAGTTGTATAAATACCGGATTTACTTGTGAAGGAATACTCCTTACCCACAGAGCCGCCTTCTTGCTGCGTAACGGCAGGCAGCCCAAAATTCGCAACGGAAACATTCAATTTCAAGTCTGGAATTGTTTCTGCCACAGCCAATTGCCATGCTTCAGCGGCAACGGCTACTGGAATGGAACCCGATAGCTGAATTTCTTTGCTTTCCTTTGGATTGATCTTCAAATCTTTCAATCCTTTGGCTTCCAGTGGATAAAGCAACCCCTCTTGCGTGCGAATTGAGAAGAGGTAAGAAGGAATCGTAACGGTATGATTGCCAGCATTCTCTAAAGTTACATATACGGTGGGAACATGATATTTTTCATTCTTATTGCTGACAAACTTTTTAATTGAAGCATTCACGTTGGTTCCATTTACAGAAATGGCTGCAGCACCATCTGAAGGCGTTACGTCTGTATAGGTGTCCGGTACGGCGACTTCACCCAGAACACGCTCAAAATTCGACTGACTAAAATCCCATTTAATAAATTGGATAACGAGATCTTGCAAGTTCGTGCTAGTGTTAACGGTCGCATAGAATGTTAAATCTGTCGTTGAACCGGGAGCAACCCGGTTCTTATCCTTATCTGCTGGCAGCAAGCGTGCTGAAAATTGATTGCCGGATTTGCTTTTCAACCGTACCCAATAATCTATGAATTGCAGCTCGCTGCTCCCTTCGTTATGAATAGTAATGGTAAATGTCGCAAGCTTGCCGCTTTGATCAGGTAAAACATGGATCTGTTTCAATTCAAAGTAACTGCTTCCTGTGATGGCAACCTTACCTACAGTCGAAGTAATAGCAGTAGGATTGCTATCCGCCCAAACGGGCGTTACAGCTCCAAGTGTCAATGCAGCAGACAAGGCAATGGTTGCCAAACGAGTATAGCGTATCTTGTTGTTCATGGTAATAAGCTTCCTCCTTCATATGTTCATCCTTTAAGAAATTCCATCCTGCTTAGCCAGCAGGCACAGCCTGCTGTATCATCGGGTTCATAGGTGCATTCGGATTTTCCTTCATTTGTTTGAGCATCGCATCCCCCTGGGTTTGCCATTGCTTGAGCGCTTCGCGAGCTGTCGTTTTCCCTTGAAGGACATTCATAAACTGTGTACGACCAATTTCCTGTACCTGATAAATGTTAGGATTAGTACGATAAATCTTGGTGTTAGTATCTATTGGAGCTGGCGTCACATTGTAGAAAGCTTCCATGTGAAATTCCAACCCATCTTTGGGCTTCAAATATTTGGAGCGGGCAACCAAGTTATAGGAACTATGAGATTTCAATTTTGCCCAGTCATCGCCATTAATGAACTTTATGAATTTCCAAGCATCATCAGGGTTTTGCGCTTTGGCATTTATACCCATAATACCATTCATATAGATGGATCCGCCAACACCTTTTGCTTCCGGGTGAGAAGGAATCGTTACGACATCCCAGTCGATGGGTGTGTAACCTTTATAATTGGCTGCATTTTTGTTCGCATTCGTAAGCTGTTGAATTTGACCATAATTGATAATCGCCATGGCTAACCGGCCTGACATGAAATCATCATACGCAAAAGGATTATTTTGATCATACTGACGGTTCATTTGCTTCTGCGGATCCATCATCTCTGGGAACACGTTCTCTTTTTGCATCTGAGCCATTTTTGCCCAAACTTTTTCCCATTGGTCTGTATCCACCGTCATTTTCTCACCGGCGTCATCAAACATTTTTAATTGCAAGGGAGCTGTGTACATTTGCATGCCATAGAACAAATCTCCGCCTTGAGATTGCGTTGTAAATGAGAAGCCATTGATGCGGCTCTCCCCTTCCCCTTTAACAAGGCGTTTGGAAAGATCGAATGTCTCATCCCATGTCATCCCATCCTTAGGAAAATCGACGCCCGCATCTTGGAACATTTTCTTATTATAAATGAGTGCCGAGGAGTTGAATGTCGGCGCAAGTGCGTAAAGCTTACCACCGCCTGCATTTTTCATACCATCGATAACCGCTGGAACGATTCCGGCCGTATCGAATTTATCTTTTGTTATTCGTGGATCAAGCTGTGTCAGCAAGTTGCTTTCAATGATATCCGGCAGTTGTTCATAACCTACCATAACTACATCCGGTGGATTATCACCCTGCATCACTTCCTTCAGCTTCTCCGTGGGATCAGGCATCTTCTCTCCAGGTTGAACGTTGCCATAACGGAATTTCTCATCCATCGTTGGAATCATTTCAATCTTGATATTCGGATTGGCGAATTCAAATATTTCGGTGAATTGTTGTCTGAAATATTCGTCATCACCACCGTACATCATAGAAGTCGCGATCTTAAGCACGCGCTCCTGAGTATCATCGGCTTTTTCCCCTTTGGTACAAGCAACAGCTAGTGGAGCCACCATAGCCAGTGTTAAGGTTGTAGCAAGCATTTTACGTGATATCATTTTCATTTTCATTTTGATTTTCCTCCAACGGTTTGTGAATTAGGTTCAATTCGTTCGATTCCTTCGTTCGCAGATAAATCCTTCGGTGCTTTAATCATAATTTTCTCGCCGTCAAACTCCATCGTAGCTTTACCGTCAATTTGCAGAGCGCTCAAGTAAGCCTTCGGAACCTGCAAACGTCCCGCTCGGTCTAGTACCACATACTCCTCATGGTCTTCACTTGTGAGTCCTGCCGACGTTCCATCGAGCGCCGAAATCGAAGGATTGCGAGCAATAAACTCCGAACTTGTCATGCCATCTCGGATAGCAACGACTCGCCCTACCTTGCCTGCCATGGACATATCGTGGGTAACAATGACAATCGTCACTCCCAATTCCTTATTCAGCCGTTGGAAAATAGAAAGAATCATATCCGCCGTCTTCGTATCCACCGACCCCGTCGGTTCATCCGCAAGCAGTAAACGCGGACGGTTAGCAAGCGAAATCGCAATAGCCACACGCTGCTGTTCCCCACCTGACAGTTCTTGCAGCTTGTTATTCAAACGATGGCTGAGCCCCACCCATTCTAGCAATTGTTTCGCGTAGACTGGGTCATAGTTCCCACTGAGCATCATCGGCATTTCTACATTCTCGAGCGCGGTGAGGTACGAGACAAGATTTCGCGCATTATTTTGCCAGATGAAGCCGACCGTATGTCGTTTGTAATCAACTAGCTGTTTGTCGGTAATCTTCAGTAAATCCCAATCGCCGACTTTCACTTGACCTGCAGAAGGGCGGTCAAGCCCTCCTAATATGTTCAGCAATGTGGACTTGCCGCTTCCGCTATTCCCGATAATGGCCATAAGCTCGCCGGCGTCGATCTGAATATTTAGCCCTTGCAAAGCGACAACTTCAATCTCGTCTGTTTTATAAATTTTGACTAAGCCCTCGCAAGTAATCACGCTATTTCTCCTCTCCCAGCTTCACAGCCTGATGAACGCGTAGCCTTCTAATATGTAAGAACAGCAGCAGGGCCCCTGTTATCATCATGAAAGCAACCACGAAGTATAGCTGATAAGTGTCTTTGGAATCGAAAACAACTCGGAACGGCGGCACCTGCGTCTTCACATTCTGTGAAGTTTGTAGGAAAGGCAGGAAGAAATAACTCGTTAGCTTGCCAATTCCGATGCCTAGCGCGATGGACAATCCAGCCGTAAAACCTTGTTCAAGGAGAAGCATACCGGTCAATTGTTTGCGGGAAAGCCCCATGGCGCGAAGCACCCCAAACTGTACAACTCTGCTAGATAAATTAAAGAACCAATACAGCATATAGCCAATTAAGGATACGATCACAGAGACTAGAAATCCCAGGCTAAGAATACCAAAGACGCCGCCTCTTGCTGGGAGTTTCTTCTGAATAATGAGCTCGTTACGAACATCCTTCACGGAAACTAGCTCAATCCCCTTGGCCTGCAGAGCAGTAACAATCGGTGCAACTTTCGCGTCCGGTTTCATTTTGACCCATACGTCATAGGGAGTAATAGGTGCTTGATCGTATATATAATCTAAATTTGCGATGAAAAATGGTGTCTGATCCGGATATTGACTCGGCCAATACGGTAGAATACCAACAATGACGAATTCCACAGGCTGCTGTCCGATAGTAATCGAAAGCAGATCACCCGCTTTAAGCGCATATTTACTTGCATAATTCGAAGGTATGATAACTGCTTGCTCATAGCTCCCTAGCAAATTCAGGTATTGATTCGGATGAGCTGGGAATAAATCGGGCCGGAACCAAGCTACTTTAGCAAAATCCGCATTATCGATCCCCATGATCATTCCCTGACCGGTTGATTTACCAGATACAACGACGTTTCCTTTCGTCTGCAAAACTCTGGCTACAGCCTGGACGCCTTCTAGATCACGGAACATTTGAAATGGAGGCTCGACGTAACGAATCTTGGTGGGTGTCTCCTCTCCAGGTTTCGGGCCACCTTGACCTTGGCCTCCACCCGCACCGGAGCCACCGCTGCCATTGCCACCGTTATTACCTCCATCACCAGATGTCCCGCCTCCCTGAGCTCCACCGCCGCTATTGCCTGCGTTCGGATCCTTCGGCAAGTCGTCTGAGAAGCCTTCCCATACAGTTTGCAGCACAACATCGGTACCGTATTGATACAAGATCCGCTCCGTCGAGTTCAGATCAATCGTACGAGCAGCTGAAGAATTGTACACGCCGAGGCCGAGCGTAAGAATGAGCAGCAGCATAAGTGGATAATAGGCTTTGGCTGAGCGGGAAAGCTGAACTAGCGTCAAGTATAGCGGCACGGGCAGGAATTTCCGTCCAAGCCAGCCGAACAAACGCAGCAGCCACGGAAAGATGCGCAGAAAGAAAAGTCCTAGCGCAAAGATCGAGAGTGCTGGAACGAAAAACAGCAGCGGATGCACCTGTAATTGATCGGTCGTTAGCCCTGTTTGTACGGATAATACTTGGCGTTGATCAAATAAGTAGAAGCCGTAGCCAACAAGTCCTAACAGTACGATGTCGATGAACCACCGCTGCCATAGCGGCGAGCGGTCTGACCTTGCGAGCTGCTGCTTATAGTTGACGATCGAAGATCTTGCGAAAAGGACAGCTGGAATCACACTGGCAAGAATCGCAATCAGAACAGCGAGCCCGCCGTAGAGCATCGCCTCATTTGTAAAACTAACAGGAATCGATTTACGATCAACGAAAGTTAGAAATCCGCTAGAAGAGCCGATACTTTTTGCCATGAACCAGCCCATAAAGGGTCCAATCAGCAGTGCAATCGCCCCAAGTAATAAACCTTCCAGAAAGTAAATTCCAACAATTTGCTTCGTGCTGCCTCCACGGCTTCGCAGGATGGCAATCACACCACGCTGTCGATCAAGCGATTGTCTGGCATTCATCACAATGTAATAGAAAACCATCGCAATCATCGGGGCCGCTAATGTGAATAATAAAATCTGCATCTGCAAGCTTTGGGCTTTGAATTCAGTAAGAATCGGCTTAAACGATACATCTACCTTTGTATTCTTGAGTTTTTGGAACAAATTGATATCCAGACGCTCCAAACGGTTCTCGAGAGGCGACAATTGACTGGTTTGGATATTGCGCAGATCGAATGCATAATACCAATTGGCGAGCTGAAGCGGAATTTTCTTCTCCGTCAACAACGTCTTCATAAAAACATCATCATGAATAATAAGTGCGTTTACTAACCCTTCTAAGCCTTGAAACCAATAAGCACTCGTTTCATTTTTGGGTTTGAAGGAACCAACGATCTTCACTTTTAACAATTGACTGCCGCTGCTACTTGCGACCGAATAACTGAATACATCCCCTACATGCAGATCGTTTCGAAACAAAGCTTCTTCTAAGACCACAGCTTCCAATATGCCATTCTGAACTTGCCCAGAAGCCATCTGGCCGATTGACCATTCAACCTGATCGGTTAAACCGCTTAGCGTCGTTAATGTCATTTGTCGACGTTTACTAGGATCTGCTTTTGTCCCATCTGCGGGAGTTAGCTGAGCTCCTTTGATGGTATAGCTTCTTGCATAGGTCTGTAATGGAAAGCCAACATCTTTCGGAATTTCATCTTGTATGTACACATTGACGTCTTTGAGCTCTTCCAACCCTGCACGTTCTGTCCCAACAGCTTGATAACGCATGAGCAGTGAGCCTGCTGGAAGTCCCTCGCTCTTTTCTTCTAACGATTTGGCGACGACTCGCTTCAGCGACCCATCGGCATACATCGGAATGCTCGTGGTGAAAGCAACAGCCATCACTAGTCCAAGCAAGGTGCTGAGCGTTAGCCAGCGGGTATTCCACATTTTCCGAAATAAAAACCGCAGCATCGGCATGGACATTAGCGACCCACTACTTTCTGTCCAGCTATGAGACCTTTTACAATCTCCACATCCGTTGACGTCTGCTGACCGATTTCCACGTCCACTTCCTTCTTATTTCCTTGATTATCAATGACTTGGACATAATTCCGCCCCGAATACGAGCGAAGTGCAGCCAGAGGGATCGTCGTGGCGTTTTCTTTTCTTTGTGTAATAATCGTGACACTTAGCGGTGTTCCACGATTCAGTCCTTTCGGAAACTCACTAAGCTGAACTACCAGATAATTATCGATCGTATCCTGCTCACCTTGACCAGGAAAACCGCCGTTATTATTGTTGTTCCCAGCTTGCGGGTTCGGCAGCTGCTTCACTTTCCCTTTGTGCTGGCCGGCCGAATTAATATCCACCTGCACGTCCATGCCAATAGCTACTTTCTTCGCATCATCTGCACTAATACTTGCAGCCACGGTTAGTTCATTCAAATCGGCGAGAGTCGCAACGGATTCCCCGGACTTCACGGTATCGCCTTTTTTGGCTGTTACAGTGACGATGGTTCCGCTGAACGGAGCGAGCAGCTGCGCTTTACCCACTTGTGTTTCAAGCTTGGTCAGTTCTTCACGCTTCAACTCAAAATCAATCTTTGCCTGTTCGATTTGCTCCGGCGACATTTCATCCGCTTTCCGCAGCGTTTCAATCATCGTCAGCTCATCCTTACGTGTTTGAAGCTTCTTCCGCTTCAAATCGCTCGCCAGATCCGAGACGTCGAGTTCCGCGATCGGCTGCCCCTTCTCAACAGAATCCCCATTTTTCACAAGTATGGCACTGATCCGTTTGGCGGACATATCTTCGGAGAAAAACAGCTTCTCCTCTTGCAAAGCCATTAACCGCCCACTCCCTCTCACTTTCGTTTCAAGGGTTTCCGTTTTCACCGTGTATTCAGGCTTTTTGGAAAGCTTAGGCGGATTAATCGTCGGAAGCGATTCTTCTTCCTGCTCCTTAGGCAAAAGCGAACATCCAGAAGCAAGTAGTAATGTCGAACATACAATCAGTGCAGCTAAAGGCTTCATCGTCCAATTACGTGACGAATCTTCCGTCCACCATTTCGTAAACATGATCGGCAACCTCCAAAATTGTAGGGTCATGTGTTGTCATACATATCGTGACTTGCTCGGCTTTCATGATGCTGCGGAAAACGGACATAATCTGCGCACCCATCTGAGAATCCAGCTCAGCTGTAGGCTCATCCGCCAGAATAAGGGAAGGCCGATGTGCAATCGCTTTCGCAATCGCGACACGCTGCTGCTCTCCACCGGAAAGCTCATAAGGACGATGGTGCATCCGCTTGCCAAGTCCAACGAGCTCCAGGCAATGCTTCACTCGCTCTTTCCACTGGGAACGCGGAATCCCCGCCATTCGCAGCGCCAGCTCCACATTTTCCCATGCAGACAACAAAGGCATTAACGCATAGGATTGAAAAATAAAACCAATTTCCTTGCGACGTATCAACGTCCGTTCATCGTCACTGCTGAGATGAAAGGCATGCTCTTGAAACAAAATCTCCCCCTCATTTGGCTGATCGAGCCCCCCAATTAAATTAAGCAGCGTTGTTTTCCCCGAGCCGGATCTGCCTTTGAGCATGACTAGCTGCAGCGGGTTGAGCTCCATCTCAATCCCTTTCAGAACCTCTAACTTCTGACCTCCAACTTGAAAAGAGCGGTGTACACCACTTACCGTTAATAACGGAGAATGGACTTGGCTTAGACGAGAGGAACGTTCATCAGCATGAGGTTCCTCATCGATAGCTAAAGCGTCATTTGCGCTTCTTTTACGAAACCATCTTGCCATTTGGTATGTCTTCCTTTCATTTCCAAACTGTATGTATGATAAAATAGACGGCACATCTTTCCAAAAAGTTTCATGAAACTGAATATTTCCTGAAAGCTTTTTGAGGATCAACCCGGTTGTATGAATCTATTAAAATATACTATGAAATGGAAAATTCATCCATACAACGAATTGCCTATTTTATACATAACAATCACCCCATCTACCTTATTTCCAGATATATCAAAAACCCCACTTCTTCATTCTCAATTTCCTCCTTCCATTTCTACATTTAGAATAGGGGAGACTGTTAAAAGAATAAGTAGGGTAAAAATAAATTTTCCATTAAATGATCGGCCCATAGTTAACCGAGTTCTTCGGATGCCATTTTTTGCGGGAAACGGACTTCAAAAAGCGTACGAATTACACTGCTTTGGGCCGAAATTATGCCTTGATGCTGATCTACAATGTTCTTCGCTATAGATAAGCCAAGGCCGGAACTCCCCTCACGATGAGTGCGCGCTCGATCGCCGGTAAAAAACATATCGAAAATGTGCGGCAGTTCTTCCGGAGGAATACAGTCTCCATAATTAATTACTTGTATCACCACATTTTCTGCATCAAGATTGCAATTAATGTCTATTAGCTGACCCTCTTTTCCATAACGAATAGCATTCGTCAGGAGATTTTCAAATACGCGTGCCAATAGCTCTCCGTCACCCCAAATCATCAATTGTGGAGTCACATTCATTCGTGTTGTTAGGTTGTTTTTCTCAAAAACAGGGTATAATTCCTCGTTTAATTGAATGAGAAGCTCGCTTATATCGATTGGTTTTTTTTCAATGGTAAGCTTCCCATAGTTCATTCGGGTGATTTCGAATAATTCATCAATGAGCTTTTCTAAACGTTGAGACTTGGTAAAAGCAATACTCGTATAGTGCTTGATTTGTTCGGCAGTCAGTTGATCGTTCTGAAGAATGAAATCCAAATAACCTAAAACGGACGTCAGCGGCGTACGCAAATCATGAGCCAAATTCAAGACTAATTGTTCCTTGCTGTTTTCTGCAAAGTCCCCTCTTTCCAATGCTTGCTGCAATTTTTCGCTTGCCAGATTGATGTCTCTCGCAATATCTCCGAACTCATCATTGGATGGAATACGTATACGACTGTTAAAGTCGCCATTCGCAAGCTGATTAATTCCGCTGGAAATTTCATTGAAATACGCTGCATATGGTTTGGTGAAGAGAAAGAAAAACAAAACGGAGAGCGGAATGAAAATCAGCAAAAAGAAGTTAATATCCCCAATCTCTCTTATGAAAAAACGAACTTTAGTTAATGGATTTTCCATTTTGATCGTATAATAATAGAGTTGGAGAGTTTTATAGAGCAAATAGGTAATGATGCCGGAAAAAAGCATACTTAAAGCAAAAAGTTGAATCATTTTAAATCGAAAACTTCGGAAGATGTCAGCCATTGAATGTATACCCCACCCCCCAAACTGTTTTAATCAGTTTGTTTTTATGAATGTCTTCTCCAAGCTTCTTCCGCAAGGTACGAATATGTACCATGACTGTATTGCTCCCTTCATAATAGGCATCGCCCCACACCTGTTGAAAGATATTTTCCGCGCTATACACTTTCTTTGGATAACTGGCTAACAGATATAAAATATCAAACTCTTTTGGAGTCAGTTCAATAGGTTTGCCATAAACGAATACGGTTCGTGCTTCGGGATTGATGACCAGTCCGCCTGCCTCCAAAGTAAGCTTGCCCGCTTGCTTTGGTTGATTAAACTGTGTGGAACGCCTCAGCTGAGCATTCACGCGAGCAACCAATTCCATCGGGTTGAACGGTTTGGTTACATAATCATCCGCTCCGCTTACCAGTCCTGTAATCTTATCAAGGTCCGTCGTTTTGGCGCTTAAAAAAATGATAGGCAGATGATACTCAGCTCGAATTTGCCTTGTTGCTTCATAGCCATTCAATATAGGCATCATAATATCTAGAATCGCCAAATCAATGGAATTCGTTTGAATAGCAGAAATAGCTTCCTGCCCATTAGCTACTTTCACGCAGCGGTAACCCTCTTTTTCTAAATGCAACTCAATCAGATCGGCAATTTCTGCCTCATCATCCGCTATCAGAATTGTGATCGGATTCATTCGTTCCACCCCTGTATGGCCTTTGTATTGCTTTTATTGTATCAGATGGAGCTACCTCTTGCTTGTTTAGCACTTGATGAAGTAACTAACATTGTGAATAATTTGAAAGTAATGAAACCGATCAAGCCCCCACTTGAATTTAGTATGAGATCATCTACATCATAACGTCCAATAGAGAAAATGGCCTGCGCGCATTCCAGGATCAGACTTAAACCTAATGAAAGAATAAACGCATCTATAACTGATATTTTTTTGTTTCTTAACATTAAACCAAGAAGAATACCGTACGGCATGAAGATCGCGAAATTCCCAACTAGGTTAATCAAACCATGACTCGTTATATCATGAATTGTACTGGATATTTCTTTAAAGGGAATCAGATTACCTTTTTGAAATTGCATGCTGATATAATCAGGGTTTCCCAGACTTATCTTAAGCTGCTTCCAGAGAAATGTCATATCCATTGAGCCGAACTTAAATAGAATAATTTTGAATAACGTGTACACATAAAGGGTAAAGAATACTTGAATTGTAATATCTTTCAACATTATCTTAGGTTTCATACGCCATTCTCCCTTTTTTGATTTTTGATATTCATAAGCCCTGATTATGGATACATGGTCACAATGACACCGTCCATATTGTTGCCTGATAACTGATAGCGACCATTCGCTGGCACAGGGATAGTTGTGTTTTTGGAGAGAGGATGGTAAGAGATTTTATAGGTTTGGTGATCTACAATAGTCGTAATGGTCTTCTTTTCTTTCAAGTAATCCAAATATTCTTCGAGGACAAAATTCTTTTCCTGCATGACAGCGCTGTGCGGCAAACCAACGTACCGAAAATGCCAGGGCTCAGACTGAATACCTGTGATTGCCGTTTTGTCAGCCGGATAACGCACGATAAAGCCGAAACGCCATGCGTTTTTTTTCAGCCATTTTCCTTCAGGTGCTTGACTCATCTCCGCTTGCGTAGATCCAATATCAAGCGATAATCCCAAATTATGTTCGCTGTAGCCTGCTGGTAATGCATAATCAGCACCCATTTGTTGATAGAGCTTATTTTGTTCTTTATTATCCCGATAACCGCTGCTGATTAAAAATCGGCTAACCCCATCTTTTTCTGCGGCCCCAATCATTGTAGAAAATTTTTGCACCAAACTCGGTGACAATCGAATCGATTTATCCAGCACGATGAAACCATTCAGCAGTTCCTTATGTTGAAACAGATTGACCGCTTCGGACTCCTCGCCACTTGGAGGTACAGGATGATCCTTATTGACCAACAACAAATTGCCTTTATAAATCTGATCTTTTGTTACTTTAAGCTCGTTCATTTGAAGAGTCACCTCTTGAGCTTGCTTGTTTTCTTCCGGTGGTTTATCGTTAACGACTTTCAGTTTGTGTTGAGCAGCTCCATAGCCGAGCAATACAAGTATAACAAGCCAAAAAACCCACTTCTTCATCCTCAGTTCCTCCTAACCTTTCATTCACTCCAAGGATAAGGAAAACTAATTAATAAGAAATGGGGTTAAAAATAAAATTTTTCTTAAACTTGTACATCACCCTCAATAAGTCCCAAATAGGAAAAGACCGCTCATCGCCACCTTCATAGCGATAAACAGTCTCTATTTATGTATTAAACATATTTCACAAACTCACCAATCGGTTTACGATAACCGCGCGGCCGCTAGCTGGACGTGTCTTCTTTCCCAATCGTAATTAACATAACAGGAACGTAACGTTCCTCTAATTGAAGAGCCTCAATGAGCTTGTCTGCCTCAAAACCGATCATCGGACAAGTATCCCAACCCTGCTCTTTCGCCGTAAGCATAAATAACATGGCGGATAGACTTGCATTCCGAATCGCTTCATCTCGCTTGAACGGCTCTCCCCGTTCTTCATAGAAATGTGTCACTTGCTGTACTTCGGAATCTAACTCTTGTTTACTAGAGAATCCCAAATGGAAAAGTCCTTCATTTATTCTCGCAGAATCCTTATATGCTTCCAAATCGCCAAGGACCACAATAACTGCGGACGAGCTCTGAATTTTGTATTGCTTATAGGACGCATCATACACCTTCTGTTTCATCAAAGGGTCTGTAACAACAACATAATTAGCATGTTGTAAATAAAAGCCCAACTTCTCAACGACCTTCAGAGATGCCGTGTTTCGAGGCATGATATTGGCTTCAATCCGATGTAGATTCATTACATCAAAAGCGTAGGCAATAATCGCTTCCCTCCGTCATGAGTCCCCGATTAAGGAGCTAATACGTTTCATTACGTTCTAATTCCCACGGTTCAAGAAAGGTTCGATTACGAATCACATAATCCAGAACTAGATCTACGGAAGAACGATCCAGTAAAACTAAAGACATTCGTCCCGTCTTAACAAAGAGTTTCATGAACTCCCCCCTTCAAATAGCAGAATTTACCTATACAATAATACCCACTTCTATTTACATCGTGCAACACTCTTATAAAATCGGTATCTGCATCACATATTTGCAGGAATTTACTTGCATTTGGGGAACTTAAAAGAAGCCCCGATTTAAATGCCTTAAAAAGAAGGAGAAATCAAACATGATAGAAACGATCAAAACCTATTTGAATGAGCAAAGGGACCAACACATAGAGGAATTAATGCAGTTTTTGCGGATTCCAAGCATAAGTGCTGTTGCCGAGCATCAACCAGACATGATTCGCTGTGCAGAATGGACGGCTCAGTCTTTGAAACAAGCCGGTCTTGAGAACATTGAAATTATGGCTACTGGGGGACATCCAGTTGTCTATGCAGACTGGTTGCATGCTCCGGGTAAGCCAACTGTACTAGTCTACGGACACTATGATGTTCAACCGGCCGAGCCGTTAGAACTGTGGAACACTCCTCCTTTTGAGCCCGTGATTCAAGATGGCAAACTATTTGGCCGCGGAAGCACTGATGATAAAGGTCAACTACTGCTTTACGCCAAAGCGATTGAGGCTTTTTTACGAACACACGGCAGTCTACCTGTTAATGTGAAATTTTGTATTGAAGGCGAAGAAGAGATCGCGAGTAAGCATCTACCAGCATTCGTGGAAAAGTATAAAGATAAATTACAAGCCGATACCATTGTTCTTTCCGATACTCAGATGCAAGGACCAGGAAAACCTGCACTTATGTATGGTCTTCGCGGGCTTGCTGGGTTTGAAATTACGATTGATGGCGCAAATAGTGACCTTCATTCTGGCCTGTTTGGCGGCGCGGTTCAAAATCCAATTCACGCTTTATCGAAGCTGCTAAGTTCCTTCCATGATGAGAATGGTCGAGTAGCGGTCGAAGGCTTCTATGATCGAGTCATTGAACTATCGGACAAAGAGCGCGAAGCCTTTAAACAAGTAGAACCCGACGCGAACAAGGTTCGATCGGACTTACATGTTGAGACCTTATATGGCGAAAATGGGTTCTCTTTCTACGAACAAACGACTTCAAGACCGACCTTGGAAATCACATCCGTAAGCGGCGGCTTTCAAGGTGAAGGCATTAAACCAATCATTCCTAATCGAGCTAGCGCTAAAATAGCTTGCCGTCTCGTTGCGGCACAAGTACCCGAGGAAATCATGGATGCGGTTGAAAATCATATCCGCGCCCTCTCTATGCCTGGCGTAAAAGTAATCCTAGACCGCCAGCTGCGCGGAAATCCTTTTATCACGCCAATTGACGAGCCTGTAATGGTAGCAGCTGCGGAAGCTTATGAGGATACCTATGGCGTTTGGCCTGTATATACTCGAAGCGGAGGTTCAATCCCAATTGTTGAAGTGTTGGGACGCGTATTAGAAGCACCCGTAGTGCTGCTTGGCTTTGGTCTACCAGGTGAAAACCTGCACGCGCCGAATGAGCATTTCCATTTGGTCAATTGGGACAAAGGAACAGAGACCATCAGTCGTTTTTGGTTAAACCTTGCCGAGATGAATAAATAACCACTGAAAGGTATGAGCCTACTCATGAGTACGAATCATCTAACGATCCGCGATGCCAGCTTGGAAGACTTAGCAGACATTGTACGAATTTATAATTCCACCATTGAAGGACGCATGGTTACAGCAGATACAGAACCCGTAACCATAGCCAGTCGCGAAGGCTGGTTCTATGAGCACTCTGCGGATTTCCGCCCTTTATGGGTATTGGAAAACGGCAGTGGCATTTGTGGCTGGCTCAGCTTTCAGTCCTTCTATGGCCGACCCGCCTATAACGCTACAGCGGAAGTCAGCATTTATGTCGATGAAGCTTTTCGCGGCCAAGGCATTGGCCGTTACCTGATGGAGCACGCAATAGACGCTAGTCCAAAGCTGGGACTGAAGACACTGCTTGGCTTCATTTTTGGCCATAACGATCCTAGCCTCCACCTTTTCCGCAAATTCGGCTTCGTCAACTGGGCTCATCTGCCTGGCGTTGCTGAACTTGACGGAATCGAACGCGACCTCATCATTCTTGGTAAACGTGTAGGATAAAATGTAAACAAAGAGCGCCTTTTCCCTTATGCCCGCGATTTCAAATCGCCTTCTAAGAGGATAAGCGCTTTTTTTATACTTAAATGCCTTACTTCAAGCCATTCTCAGTTTCCTCCATCAACAGAGCTTCAATCTCAATCTCTATCAACAACAAAGGATCTATCAAAGCCTTCACTTCAACCATCGTCGCCACGGGCTGAACGTCACGGAAAAACTCCCCATGTGCCTTGCCAAATTCCTGCCATAAGGAGATATCCGTTACATACATCCGCGTTCGAATGACATCTGACATTTGCCCCCCAAGTTCTTGCAGCGCCTGCTCGATCGTCTGGAGGACGAATTGTGCTTGCACATACGGATTACCTTCGCCAACGACCTCTCCATCCCTCATTGCTGTTGTGCCAGCAACCTCAATGCGGTTCCCCACCCGAATCGCCCGGCAATATCCTACTAGAGGTTCCCATGGAGAACCTGTAAATACTCTAGTCCGATTCATCAAATCTCTCCCTCTCATTTTTGCAAATAATCGGCTAACTTCTCCTGCAGGCCTTCTGTCACCGAAAGCAGCGGCAAGCGAAGTGTTCCGGATTCAATGACACCTTGCTGCTCAAGCAGCCATTTGAGAGGTGCTGGATTAGGCTCTTCGAAAAGTAATCGGATGAGTGGCAGCAATTCATCGAATAGCTGCTTACTCATTTCGTGTTGACCTGCAACAAAATGCCGATAGAACGAAACAAACCGCTCAGTCATTACATTCGCTGACGCACTCATAACCCCTTTAGCACCGGAGCTAAGCGCCGCAAAAAGCAGTGAGTCCTCCCCACACAGTACGGGTTTCGAGCCTAGACGAGTAAGCTCAGACACCAATCGGGTGTTCGGCGTACTGTCCTTCATACCTATGACACCATCGAGTTCAAGTATCGTACGCACAGTATCAAGTTCCAACGTAACACCCGTGCGATGCGGTACTTCATATAAAATAACAGGGACACCAACGCTGGCTGCCCGGCGAAAATGTTCAATGATCCCTTGTTGACTCGGCCGATTATAGTAAGGCACAACGACTAAAACGGCGTCAGCCCCTAATTTCCCTGCAGCCTCCGTCTTTTTCACCGTGGACAAGGTAACATTCGTTCCTGTACCTACAATGAGCGGAACATCTACTTGCGCAGCCTCGCGAGCCGCTTGTGCTGTAGCGAACAAGATCGCCATTTCCTCATTTGTAATCGTCGGCGATTCCCCTGTCGTTCCATTGACGACCAGTCCGTCTACCTCATCTTGAAATAAATTGTAAGCTAGATTATAGAAAGAGGCTGCATCCACCTCGTATTCCTCATCAAATGGCGTAATAATGGGAACATAGATCCCGTTTAAGTCTTTTTCTCTTAACATCCCAATCATCTCCCAATCCTCATTCATTTGTACATTCACTTTAGCATGGATCATTGAATCACAGTTAGCTATAATAAATGATAAGACTCATCAAAAATTTTGATATTAAAGCGAGGGGTTCCCATGGATTTAACCTATTTCCGAACCTTTCGGGAGGTTGCACGGAGAAAGAGCTTTACACGAGCTGCCGAAGAATTGGGCTATGCGCAATCCAGTATTACGATGCAAATTCAGAAGCTGGAACGAGAGTATGGCGTACCATTATTCGAAAGATATGGACGTCAGCTTCGATTAACAGCACCTGGTGAAAGCTTGTTAAAGCTGGTCTTGCAAATGCTTGACCTCTATGATCAATCCAAAGAAATGATAACAAGTGAGGTTAGCGGAACACTGACCATCGGTACGATTAACTCACTCGCAGCTTACTATTTACCGCCCTATTTACATGTGCTGAAACAGCTTTACCCTGGTCTTAATATCCAGCTCTTCCCTGACAGTGAAGCTTCGCTTATTACCAAAGTAAGAGAAGGGGATTATGATATAGGGCTAATATTAGATCGTTATCCGGCAGACACCGCACTTGCATGCACGAAAGTCAGAGAAGAACCTTTGGTTTTGGTAGCACCGCTTGAGCATCCGCTAACGAAGCGAGCACAAATACAGCTAACTGATTTTCAACAAGCCGAATTTATCGTTACTGAAGAGGGCTGCATCATCTATCGAGGTATGTTTGAAAAGTTACTAAAAGATCATGCTGTCCCGCTTCAAATTGGATTTGAGCTCGGTAATTTAGAAACAATTAAGCACTGCGTCATGAATGGCCTTGGCATCGCCCTGCTGCCCCAAATTGCCGTACAGAACGAACTGGAACAAGGGAAACTTGCCCATCTTCCTTTTTCACATTCGGACTTAAAACTGGATCTTCAACTGCTGCTCCACCCCAAAAAGTGGATGTCCCAGCCCTTGCAAACATTCATTCAACAACTGACTCAAGAATAACCTCGGCAAATAAAAAAAGAAGCTCTCCTTTTCGTAAAGGTAGAGCTTCTTCTGTTATGAACTTATATGCGGATGTCGAGATTACCACCCAAATGCGGTGTCGCAGAAGCGGTAACCAGCTGTTGGGATTTAGCAAAATCCTGTATTAATGTACTAGATGAAGCTGCTTGCATATCACTTACTTTGCTTAAAAGCTGAATGCCAACGGCTTGCTTCAATGCATCTCCACCGCTAATTGCAGTCAGAACACTATTGATATTTACGAGCACTTCTCCTCTCATCGTTCGGTAGCTGGCGAGCATGCGGCCGTAACCGAGAAGCCCCTATAGCTTTGCGTCTGTCGCTTTCGCGTCATTTGCCATTTCGCAGATGTTAGGCAGTACCTAGCACTTATCCAGTATAGGATATTCTTACACAATTCGTCAATCTTCGCATTATAAGTAGCTACAGATCTACACCAAATGCAGCAGGATTTGATCTCCAAGAACGAAGTAATTCCATGTCTTCTTGTTTGATTTTCCCCTTCTCTAAAGCCACTTCAAGCAGTGTGGAGTAATTGGAAAGAGTATACAGTGGCATATCAGCATCTTGGAACGCATCTGTTGCTTTATCTAGCTGATAGGAGAAAATCGCCAGCACACCCAGCGCTACAGCGCCAGCTTCTTTGACTGCAATAGCTGCTTTCAAAGAACTGCCACCCGTAGAGATAAGATCCTCAATCACGATCACCTTTTGACCTGGTTTCACAGTGCCTTCAATCAAGTTCTCTTTGCCATGTCCTTTGGCTTTATCACGAATGTAGATCATCGGGAGACCTAGCTTCTGAGCTACCCAAGCGGCATGAGGAATCCCCGCTGTTGCCGTACCAGCAACAACCTCAGCATCCGGAAATTTCTCTTGGATCAAAGCTGCGAAGCCGTCAGCGATCGCTTCGCGAATAGCTGGGTGTGACATTGTCAGACGATTGTCACAATAGATTGGCGACTTGAGGCCAGAAGTCCACGTAAAAGGCTGCTGCGGTCGAAGTGCTACTGCTTCGATATCTAATAATGACGCTGCAATATGCTGCGCGATTGTTTCGAGTTGACTCATGTTCCTACCACCGTTCCTTCCGTTGTTAGACAAAAGCATACTACACGATTGAATCGATAATCGCTTCAATTGCTGCTCTTGGATCCGCTGCGCCTGTGATCGGTCGACCGATCACGACGTAATCCGTCCCCTGCGCGAACGCCTCAGCCGGCGTCATGATGCGCGACTGGTCACCCACGTCGGCTCCAGCCGGGCGAATGCCTGGCGTCACGGTGACGAACCCGTCACCACACGCCGCCTTAATCGCTGTCACCTCTAGCGGTGACGCGACAACACCCTGCAGCCCCGCAGCATGCGCCAAGCGGGCATAGCGAATGACGGCCTGCTCAACCGTACCGGTCAGGCCGATCTCATCATTCAGCACCTGCACGCTGGTGCTGGTCAACTGCGTCACGCCGATCACGATCGGACGTACAGCTCCAGTTACTAACCCCTTGTCGACACCCTCCAAGGCGGCTTCCATCATCTGCTTGCCTCCGGCAGCATGGACATTGAACACGTCAACCCCAAGGCGCGTCACGCTTTCCGCGCCGCCTTTGACTGTGTTCGGAATGTCATGCATCTTCACATCGAGGAACACCTTGTAGCCGCGATCTTTCAGACTCGCGACGAAGCCGGGACCCGCAGCATAGAACAGTTGCATGCCCACCTTCACGTAACACGGGATGCCTTCGAGCTGCTTTAGCAGCCCTTCAGCACCTTCTGCGTTAGCATAATCCAAAGCGACCATAATGCGTCCAGTAACATCTGTGCGAGTTAACGTACTCAAATTCGTCACTCTCCTTTAGACATGAATTGGCATTGCTCGTGAGGAGAAGTTGATCGTTTCAAGCATATTAACAAGCGCTCTTACTGTATCAAGTGATGTCATACAAACTACACCGTTCTCTACAGCTTCACGACGAATGCGGAAACCATCACGCTCTGGCTCTTTACCTTTCGTCAGTGTGTTCACAACGAACTGTGCATCACCGCTGCGGATGAGATCCAGAATGTTAGGCGAACCTTCGCTCAGCTTGTGAACGGTCGTCACTGGAAGACCAGCTTGTTCGATCGCTGTTGCCGTTCCGCCTGTTGCAATGATTTTATATCCAAGGCGATAGAAGCCTTTTAAGATTTCAATCGCTTCATCTTTATCTTTGTCAGCTACTGTTACAACGACAGATCCTGCTGCAGGAATTTTCATGCCCGCTCCAATTAAGCCTTTGTAGAGTGCTTTGGCAAAATTGATATCGCGCCCCATAACCTCACCCGTCGATTTCATTTCAGGTCCGAGCGTCGTATCTACACGGCGCAGCTTCGCGAAGGAAAACACTGGCACTTTAACCGATACGTACTTGTCTTCCGGCCATAAACCGCCTTGGTAGCCCATATCAGCCAGCTTTTGTCCCATAATGACGCGTGTAGCCACGTTAGCCATCGGGATGTTCGTTACTTTGCTCAAGAAAGGCACGGTTCTGGAAGAACGCGGGTTTACCTCGATCACATACACTTGATCGTTATGAATAACGAACTGGATGTTAACCAGACCAACTACGTTCAGCTCAAGGCCGATTTTCGTCGTAATGTCGATAATTTGTTGTTTAATCTCGTCCGAGACGGATTGCGGTGGATAAACCGCGATGGAGTCACCGGAGTGAACCCCTGCGCGTTCAACGTGTTCCATAATCCCTGGGATTAGAACCGTTTCTCTATCGCAGATCGCATCAACCTCTACCTCTTTACCAAGCATGTAGCGGTCGATCAGGACCGGATGCTCTGGGTTGATTTTCACAGCATATTCCATGTAGCTTAACAATTCTTCATCGGAGTAGACGATTTCCATAGCGCGTCCACCTAGGACGTAAGATGGACGAACGATAACCGGATAACCGAATTTCGCAGCTGTACCCACAGCTTGGTCAACCGATGTAACGGTGCCGCCTGGTGGTTGAGCAATCGAGAGCTTGCTAAGTAAGGCTTCGAATTTCTTACGATCTTCCGCTGTATCGATACTTTCCAAATCAGAACCGAGAATGCGTACACCAGCTTTGTGTAAAGGTGCAGCCAAGTTAATCGCTGTTTGACCACCAAATTGAACGATAACCCCAATTGGGTTTTCACGCTCGATGACGTTCATTACATCTTCAAAGAACAGAGGCTCGAAGTACAAGCGATCGGACGTATTGAAATCCGTTGACACCGTTTCTGGGTTATTGTTGATAATAACCGCTTCGTAACCTGCCGCTTGGATCGCCCAAACCGCATGAACTGTGGAGTAATCGAACTCAATCCCTTGACCGATACGAATCGGACCGGAACCAAGCACCACAACCTTTTCTTTCGTTGTTTCCGTAACTTCATCTTCTTGCTCATAAGTCGAATAGTAGTATGGCGTTGAAGCTTCGAATTCCGCTGCGCAAGTATCTACCATTTTGTAAACCGGCTTAATATTTTGTTGTAAACGGTGAGTTCTGACTTCAGCTTCTTTGGTGAATGTCGAGCAACCAGCCAAAGTACGAATCTCAGCAATCGCACGGTCTGTAAAGCCTTTACGTTTCGTTTCGAATAGCAGCTCGTTCGTGAGTTCGCTTGCCGCAATTTCTTTCTCGTATTTAATCAGGCCATCCAGTTTGTTCAAGAACCACCAGTCAATATTCGTCAATTTTTGCAATTGTTCCACTGTATAGCCTCTACGGTAAGCTTCTGCTAATAAGAACAAGCGCTCATCGTCGGGTTTTTGCAGGCGTAATTCCAATGTTTCTTGATCTATTAAATCTGTTTCTTTCAGGAACAAACGATGTACGCCGATCTCCAAGGAACGAACCGCTTTATGAATGGACTCTTCGAATGTACGGCCAATCGCCATAACTTCGCCAGTCGCTTTCATTTGCGTACCCAGCTTACGGTTTGCCGCTGTAAATTTATCGAACGGCCAACGTGGAATTTTGGAAACGATGTAATCCAGTGCTGGCTCGAAGCATGCATAGGTTTGGCCTGTTACTGGATTGACTAGCTCATCGAGCGTGTAGCCAATCGCAATTTTTGCAGCCATCTTCGCAATCGGATAGCCTGTTGCTTTGGATGCAAGCGCTGAGGAACGGCTTACACGCGGGTTTACTTCGATTACGTAATATTGGAAGCTATGCGGATCAAGCGCATACTGAACGTTACAGCCTCCTTCAATGTTCAAGGCGCGAATGATTTTAAGCGAGGCCGAACGCAGCATTTGATACTCACGGTCCGACAAGGTTTGGCTTGGTGCTACAACGATACTATCTCCGGTATGTACACCCACTGGATCAAAATTCTCCATGTTACATACCACGATGCAGTTATCGTTCGCGTCACGCATAACTTCGTACTCGACTTCTTTCATGCCCGCAATACTGCGTTCTACTAGACATTGACCGATTGGGCTGTAACGAATTCCGGAAGCAACGATTTCCGTCAACTCTTCCATCGTGTTACAGATACCGCCGCCCGTTCCGCCTAATGTGTAGGCAGGACGAATGATGATTGGAAAGCCGATTTCGTTAGCGAAATCTACCGCTTGAGCGACCGTCGTTACGATTACGCTATCCGGTACAGGCTGCTCTAATTCTCTCATCAAGTCTCTGAAAAGGTCACGGTCCTCTGCTTTCTCAATCGCCGTAAGTTGTGTTCCCAGAAGCTTCACGTTCTCGCTTTCCAGAACACCCGCACGAGCTAGCTCAACAGCCATGTTCAGACCTGTTTGACCACCAAGTGTTGGTAGCAAGCCATCCGGACGTTCTTGACGAATGATTTGCGTAACAAATTCAAGCGTGATCGGTTCGATATATACTTTATCCGCCATGTTCGTATCCGTCATGATCGTTGCAGGGTTACTGTTGATCAGGATAACTTCCATGCCTTCTTCTTTAAGTGCTTGGCAAGCTTGCGTACCTGCATAGTCAAATTCCGCTGCCTGACCGATGACGATAGGACCGGAACCGATAACGAGAATCTTTTTGAGTGTATTATTTTTTGGCATATTGCAGTTCCTCCTTCACAGATGTCGATGCCGTGGAAGCTTTCCACTGTGCAAGCATTTGCGCTTGGCGCGGCTGCTGTGGGTTATCGATTTTGTGCTGACGAATCAGCGAGATGAAATCATCGAACAAGTAGCTGGAGTCAAATGGCCCCGGTGCTGCCTCTGGGTGATATTGAACCGAGAAAGCAGGGTATTTCTTATGTTTCAAGCCTTCGATGGTGCGGTCATTATTGTTAATGTGCGTCACTTCAAGGTCAGTTCCTTGGACGGATTCTTCCTTAACCGTGTAGCCATGGTTTTGCGATGTAATGTAGCAGCGTCCAGATACGAGGTCTTTAACCGGATGGTTACCGCCGCGGTGACCGAACTTCAGTTTATCCGTGTCTGCACCGCAAGCCAGTGCGAACAGCTGATGACCCAAGCAAATTCCGAAGAGCGGGATATCGCCGAGCAACCCTTTAATCATTTCGACAGCGTGAGGTACGTCTTTCGGATCCCCAGGGCCGTTAGACAGCAGCACGCCATCTGGCGCAAGGCGACGAATTTGTTCAGCCGTAGCATCTTGAGGAACAACGACAACGTCGCAGTCACGCTTGCTAAGATCACGGATGATTCCGCTTTTAGCACCATAATCAACGAGTACGATTCGTTCCTTGTGTCCAGGTGCGCCGAATACACTCTTCGTGGATACACGAGCGACTTGATCCGTCATTAGAGGTGTTCCTCTTAAGATTTCAGTCAGCTCAGCAATCGATTTATTAGATGTCGTCAAGAGGCTTTTCATAACCCCGTGATGACGGATTTTACGAGTTAACATGCGCGTATCGATGCCGCTGATCCCAACGATGCCGTATTCTTTCAGCAGGCTGCCTAGCGTATATTGCGCTCTCCAGTTGCTAGGAATCTCTTCATGCTCACGAACGACAAAGCCATGAATGAAAGGACGTACGGATTCAAAATCATCCCGAATCACACCGTAGTTCCCCACCAATGGATACGTCATTGTCACGATTTGACCGCAGTAGGAAGGATCGGAAAGCACCTCCTGATAACCTGTAATTCCTGTATTGAATACAACCTCGCCGACGGATTCACCTTCACTACCGAACGATTTCCCTGTAAAAAGAGTGCCGTCTTCCAGCAACAATCTTGCCTGCATGTTCTTTCAACTCCTCGCTATTGTGGGCGGTTCTCACGAACCGCAGATGTCATGCCTACAACTTCTATGTTCATTGCATAAGACTTGCATAAAAATTAATCATTCTGTATAAATATACACGATTTTTCGATCTGCGTATAGATCTTAATGCGGATTTCAGCTCGATTTCAACGCGATTTAAGAACGATTTATGACCAAACCACTTTACCGGAAGCGATTGTAACAACTGGCCAACCTTGCAGCTTCCAGCCGATGAACGGCGTGTTTTTGCTGCGTGAAACGATCTCTTCTTTGACAACTTCGCGCTCTGTTTCCAAATCCACGATCGTGATATCCGCGGCACTGCCTACTTCTAGTGTTCCGTATGGAAGACCGAATACGTCGGCAGGCTTTTTCGTCATACGATCTACGAGGAAACCTAATGACCATTTACCAGTAAGCACAAATTTCGTGTAAAGCAGAGAGAACGCGGTTTTTCGAAGCCAAGTATGCCGAAAGGAGCCAGCATCATTCCCTTCTCCTTCTCTTCTTCCGTGTGCGGCGCGTGATCCGTTACGATAATATCTATCGTGCCGTCTTCCAGACCTTCAATGACAGCCTGCACATCCCGTGGTGTGCGCAGCGGCGGGTTCATCTTCCAGTTGGCGTCAAGCCCTGGAATGTCTTCATCTGAGAGCACGAGGTGATGCGGACATACCTCGGCAGTCACTTTAATGCCGAACTGCTTCGCATGGCGGATTAGACGAACCGACTGCTCGGTGCTTACGTGGCACACGTGATAGTGAACACCCGTCGCTTCGGCTAGCAGCACATCGCGACCCACATGAATTGCCTCGGACTCGTTCGGGATACCCTTCAGTCCGTGCTTCTTCGCGAACGCGCCTTCGCTTACCGGCGCGCCGACCACAAGCGTGTCATCCTCGCAATGCGCGATGATTGGCATACCGATCGATGCTGCCAAAGCCATTGCATCTTTCATCATTTGCGCGCTTTGCACGCCGACACCGTCATCTGTGTAGCCGATGACGCCTGCTTCTTTCAGTGCAGCGAAATCGGTCAACTCGCGGCCGAGCTCGTTTTTCGTAATCGTGCCGTATGGAAGAACACGGACGACACCTTCCGTTGCAGCTTTATCCAATATGTAGTTCACCGTATCAACGGTATCGATCACAGGTCTTGTGTTCGGCATGCAAGCGATGGTTGTGAAGCCACCTCTTGCTGCGGAACGTGTGCCGGTCGCGATATTTTCTTTATGTTCAAAACCAGGCTCTCTCAGGTGGACATGCATATCGATGAACCCTGGAGTTACTAGCTTTCCTGCCGCATCAATGACTTCATGGCCTTCGGTTTGTGGAGCCGAACCTTCTACTACATTTATAATCTTTGCAATTTTATCATTCTCTACCAAAATGTGTTTCTTCGCTTGTACACTATTTACATCGACGGTTAGCCCGTTTAATATCCAAATGCCCATTTTGATGAAGTCCCCCTGTTTTATGATAAAGCTCGTTCGATGACCGCCATACGAATCGGAACACCGTGAGCAATTTGTGTGAAAATTTTGGATTTCTCGTGTTCAACCAGCTCATCATCAAGTTCTACATTTCGATTGACTGGAGCCGGATGCATGATGATTGCGTGAGGAGCCATGCGGCTTGCACGCTCTGCCGTTAGCCCGTATTGCTCGCGATATTCCTCTGCCGAGCGGATAATTCCTTTGTCGTGCCGTTCAAGCTGCACTCGCAGCATCATAACCACATCAGCTTTCAGTGCTTCCTCGAAGGATACATACGGTGCGAACTCAGCCAGCTCCGGAGCTTGCATGCTTTCCGGCGCGCAGAACTGCACCTTTGCTCCCAAGGCAATGAGTCCCCACAAGTTCGAGCGAGCTACACGACTGTGCAGGATATCTCCGATGATGGAAACCGTCAAACCTTTAATGGCGCCGAACTGTTTGCGCATCGTGTAGAAGTCGAGCAGCGCCTGCGTTGGATGCTCGTTATTGCCGTCTCCCGCGTTAATAAGAGGGATTTTGATTTTCTCAGCCAGCTCTTGCAGGACACCATTCGGCTTCAAACGGATGACACCGGCATCGATACCCATGGACTCGAGAGTACGGACTGTATCGTAGATGGACTCCCCTTTTTGTACACTGGATTCCGCAGCGGAGAAATTGAGCACATCGGCTCCGAGCCGCTTTTGCGCCAGTTCAAAGGAGAACCGAGTTCTTGTACTATTTTCAAAAAACAAGTTGGAGACGAATTTGCCTTGAAATTGATTCGACACCTTCGACGGATATTGTTCCCAGTAGGCAGCACGATCAAGTATGCTCGTTATCTCCCCTGCGCTTACGCCTTTCAATCCTAGAAAATGCTTGGTTTGTGTACTCACTATGCTCACTCCTGTTTCCCCCTCTGTTGAAGTATCATGACGCCATCTTTATCATCGATTTCCGTAAGCAGCACTTCAATACTTTCACTTTTGGAGGTAGGTACGTTCTTTCCTACATAATCAGGGCGAATGGGCAATTCACGATGCCCCCTGTCAACTAGTACGGCTAGTTGGATCATTTGCGGTCTGCCCAGATCGATCAAAGCATCCATGGCTGCCCTCACCGTTCTTCCGGTGAAAAGCACATCATCGAACAGGATGATCTTCCGGTCTTGAATTTGGATCTTGCCGCCTTCCTGAACATTTTCCACTGACTTCACCTTAACGCGATCATCACGATAAGAAGTGATATCAATCTCACCGACAGGAATCGGCACACCTTCAATCTCAAGAATTCGCTCTGCTACTCGCTTGGCCAAGTAAATACCGCGGGTCCGAATCCCAATCAAGGTACAATTCTCTACACCTTTATTCTTTTCCAGTATCTCATGCGCAATCCGTGTTAACGCCCTGCGAATTCCCATTTCATCAATAATCGTGTGTTCGGCCGTTTCATTCATCTTTCTCGCCTCCTAAGAGTTTTGCTTTAGCAAAACTGACATCGTAAGCATTGGCTGAGTTTTGCTTTAGCAAAACCAAAAAACTCCTTGCCATTTGTTGGCAAGGAGTTACGAGTGCATAAAGATACAGAGCGGGGCATAAGGATGCGCACATCCCCAAGCTTAGTCATACACTGAATCCGCGACCCAGTATATCCCGTCTTTTCTCATCGACTACCTTGCCAGCCTCTCTGGACTGTTTTTAAAGGTACATATTTGATTAAAGGAATTATCCCACTTTCGACACGATAAGTCAATATCTATTTCATGAACTTGCTTTGAGCTAGCGCTCAGCCATGTGTTATAATTTACATATGAGAAAACCTCTATCGAGGCCATTCAAAGATGAGCGACCGCGTTTAACGAGGAGAGACTTTGCTCTACGACCAAAGATCCCTATAGCGGTGAGACTTTGCTCTACGACCAGAGATCCCTATAGCGGAGAGACTTTGCTCTACGACCAAAGATCCTATAGCGGAGAGACTTTGCTCTACGACCAAAGATCCCTATAGCGGAGAGACTTTGCTCTACGACCAAAGATCCCTATAGCGGAGAGACTTTGCTCTACGACCAAAGATCCCTATAGCGGAGAGACTTTGCTCTACGACCAAAGATCCCTATAGCGGAGAGACTTTGCTCTACGACCAAAGATCCCTATATTAGGTTTTATCCTAAGAAAGCGGTTTTCGGGAACCGAAAACTTATACTTTCTTATGTGGTAAAAACACGAGATTTGCCCGTTTTCTTGAAAACTCAGTAACGCTTATGATGCTAGTTTTGCTAAAGCAAAACGCTAAGGAGGAACCCATGTTCAAATTGTTTCGGCTTCTGAAACCGTACAAAGCTTCCGTAGTTGCGATTATTACCTTGATGCTTTTGCAATCACTGGCGCAGTTGTACCTGCCCACATTGCTCGCTGACATTGTCGATGTCGGAGTTGTGAAAGGAGATATTCCTTATATACTCCGGTTTGGCGCTTACATGCTTTTAGTAGCCATGGGCGCGATGGTTTGTGTGATCATCGCGAGCTACTTGTTGGCACGAACGGCGACAGGATTCGGCAGGGATTTACGACGAACACTTTTTACCCATGTGGAAAGCTTCTCCTTGCACGAATTTGATAAACTCGGTACTTCCTCCCTCATTACCAGAACCACGAATGACATCGCTCAAGTTCAGCAAGTGATTGTCATGATGCGGATGTTCATCGGCGCACCTACGATGCTAGTCGGTGGGGTCATCATGGCCACTTATAAGGACGCTCATCTCGCCATTGTACTAATCTCCATCATCCCGATTCTTGCACTAGCTATTGTGGGGATCATGCGTAAAGGACTTCCCTTATTCAAAGCATTACAGCTCAAAATCGATGGCATCAATCTCGTGCTGCGAGAAAATTTAACCGGCATCCGTGTCATTCGCGCCTTTAACCGTTCCGAACATGAAAAGCGTAAATTCGAAAAAGCGAACCTAGATTACACACGAACAGCCGTAAAAGTAAATGTGATCATGTCTACGATGATGCCCATCATGATGCTTGTATTTAATCTTGGGGTTGTCGTCATTCTTTGGTACGGCGGAGTTCGTATTGATGCCAATCAAATGCAGATTGGTGACTTGATGGCCTTCATCCAATATGCCATGCAGATTATGTTTTCTATGTTCATGATGACGATGATTTTCATGATGATTCCACGTGCATCAGCTTCTGCTGTCCGTATTAATGAAGTTTTAGCCCTTCAATCTAACATACTTAGCGCCGAAATGGCTAAATCTCTAGATTCCAATCAAGCTGCTGTTGAATTTAAACATGTATCCTTTAGTTATCCTGGGGCTGAGCAGCCAGCAATCCGTGATGTATCCTTCCGCGCTGAGCCTGGTGAGGTAACAGCGATCATAGGAGGAACCGGATCAGGCAAGACGACTCTCCTTCATTTACTTTTGCGCTTCTATGACGTAGAGTCCGGCAGTATTATCATAGATGGTCATCCCCTGCCAACTTTGAAACTAGAGAGTTTAAGAGAGCAAATCGGTTATGTCCCACAAAAGGCGGCACTGTTCTCAGGAACCGTTGCTGATAACATTCGTTTTGGGCATGAGATGGCAACTGAAGAGGAAATTCAGCATGCTGCGACCACTGCGCAAGCTGCAGATTTCATCGCCGAGATGAAAGTAGGCTATCAAGCAGTTCTCGCCCAAGGTGGAACGAACTTATCCGGTGGCCAGAAGCAGCGGCTAGCTATTGCTCGTGCACTGGTTCGTAAACCGAATATCTATGTATTTGATGATAGTTTCTCTGCCCTTGATTTCAAAACAGATGCTAAGCTTCGAGCAGCTCTCAAAGCCGAAACCGAGCAATCAGCGATGATCGTTGTCGCTCAACGTGTCAGTACCATTATGGACGCTAACCGCATTATCGTAATGGAAGATGGACAAATTGCAGGGATAGGCACCCATTCAGATCTGATGAAAACATGTGCTGTGTATCAAGAAATTGTTGCTTCTCAGCTGTCAGAGGAGGAAATTGCATGAGTGACAAACCAAAGGAGAAAGCTCCTTCTCAAGCAGGGGTAAGTCCCGGTCACTTCGGCCGAGGCGGCATGGGTGGCATGGGAATGCCGGTCCAAAAGGCGAAGGATTTCAAAGGAACTATACGAAGGTTGTCCAGGTATATGAGTCCTTTCCGTGTATCTATCCTACTTGTTTTTATCTCAGCTGTGCTCAGCACACTTTTCAGTATAATTAGTCCCAAACTTATGGGAAACGCAACTACCATATTGTATGAAGGCTCTATCGCGAAGCTTAAGGGTGTTTCCGGCGCCAAAATTGATTTCGATGCCATTTTCCAAATCGTAATTATTCTTGCAGCTCTTTACATATTTAGCGCCATACTCACGTTCATTCAGCAGTGGATTATGGTCGGTGTCACACAGAAAATAGTATTTAATCTCCGTAGAGATATTAGTGACAAGCTCACCCGAGTACCTCTCTCCTTCTTCGACTCCTGTAGTCATGGGGACACGATGAGCCGGGCTACTAACGACGTAGACACTATCAGTTCTACCATGCAGCAAAGCTTGACTCAGTTGATTACTTCAATAGTGACTTTAGTCGGGATCATTATTATGATGCTAACGATTAGTCCTTTGTTGACCTTGGCCACCATCGTAACCTTGCCGCTTAGCATTTTGGGAACGAAAATGATTGCATCACGGTCTCAGAAGTATTTTAAAGGACAACAAAAAACACTTGGTGAACTTAATGGTCACGTGGAAGAAATGTACACAGGGCATACCATTGTCAAAGCTTTCGGCCGTGAGCAGAAATCCGTTGAGCAATTCAATGAAATTAATGAACGCTTGTATCATTCAGGCTGGCGTGCACAGTTTATCTCTGGGATGATATTCCCCCTTATGTCCTTTATCGGGAATATCGGCTACGTATTGGTCAGTGTGATTGGTGGCATCATGGTAACAAATGGGGCTATTAAAATCGGTGATATTCTAGCGTTTATTCAATATTCAGGACAATTTGGGATGCCTATTGCACAGGTGGCTAATATCGCCAACGTGATTCAATCCACAATCGCCGCCGCGGAACGTATCTTCGAGCTGTTAGATGAGCCTGAGGAAGTACTGGAACTCGCCCATGTAAAAACGACCCAGAATGTTCAGGGTCATGTTCAATTTAAACAGGTTACCTTTACTTACAAAGAGGATACCCCGTTAATTCAAGATATGAATATCCATGTAGAGCCAGGACAAACGGTTGCCATTGTTGGCCCCACAGGTGCGGGTAAAACTACGATTGTCAATCTACTCATGCGTTTCTACGAATTAAAGGGTGGTACAATTTCCATTGATGCGATAGATACTCGTGAAATGTCACGCAGCCATCTGCGCGGACTGTTCGGTATGGTACTGCAAGACACATGGCTGTTCAACGGAACGATCCGCGAGAATATCGCTTACGGGCGTGATGGTGCCACTGAAGACGAAATCGTTAGTGCTGCTCGCGCAGCCTATGCCGATCATTTCATTCGAACCTTACCGGAAGGTTACGATACCAAGCTGAATGAAGAAGCATCCAACCTTTCACATGGGCAAAAGCAGCTTCTCACCATTGCCCGCGCCATACTTGCGGATCCAACCATTTTGATTCTTGATGAAGCGACGAGCAGCGTAGATACACGCACGGAAGTTTCCATCCAAAAAGCGATGAATAACCTGATGGAGGGTCGCACAAGCTTCGTCATTGCACATCGACTTTCCACCATACGAGATGCCGATCTCATTCTTGTTATGAATCATGGTTCTGTTATTGAACAAGGAACACATGAACAACTACTGGAACAACGCGGCTTTTATGCAGATCTGTACAATAGTCAGTTCGCTCAAAAAGCTACATGAATACACATTGGCTGAAATGCCCCCTTTCTGATAATATAGGAGAGTCAATTTAAATTTTAAGGAGATGTCACCATGACCGAGATGAATACGTTAGAAATTATTCAATTTATTAAAGAAAGCAAGAAAAAAACGCCTGTTAAAGTATACGTAAAAGGAAACCTTGAAGGTATTAACTTTGGCGAAGGCAGCCAAACCTTCTTATCCGGCGGAAGCGGCGTTGTTTTTGGCGAATGGAGCGAAATTCAGCCCGTTCTTGAAGCAAACAAAGCGCAAATCGCGGATTTCGTTGTTGAAGCGGATCGCCGCAATTCTGCGATTCCAATGCTTGATCTGAAGCCAATCAATGCGCGCATTGAACCAGGTGCGATCATTCGTGATAAAGTACATATCGGTGATAACGCCGTCATCATGATGGGCGCTCTCATCAATATTGGCGCTTCTGTTGGCGATGGTACAATGATCGACATGAATGCTGTTCTTGGCGGTAGAGCACAAGTAGGCAAAATGTGTCACATCGGTGCTGGTGCAGTCGTTGCTGGCGTTATTGAGCCCCCTTCCGCTCAACCTTGTGTGATTGAGGATGATGTGCTTGTTGGAGCTAATGCCGTTATCTTGGAAGGTGTTCGTATCGGTAAAGGATCTGTTGTTGCTGCAGGCGCTATCGTTACACAAGATGTAGAAGAATATACGGTTGTAGCAGGAGCACCTGCACGAGTGATTAAGAAAGTGGACGATAAAACGAAGTCCAAAACAGAAATTTTACAAGATCTGCGCACCCTGTAAGGTGTTCTGGAGGAATTCACCATGCTTAGCCCCTTTATAGAGCTGCGCCGTCAGCTTCACCAAATTCCGGAGCCGGGCTTTCAAGAGTTCAAGACGCAACAGCTTCTCCTGGACCATCTTGCTAAGCTTCCTCAGGATAGAATGACGATCCGCACTTGGCGCACTGGCATTTTGGTCTACATCAAAGGTACTAATCCTACCAAACGCTTCGGATATCGAGCGGATATGGACGGGCTGCCCATTACGGAAGAGACCTCTCTTCCGTTTCCTTCCCAGCATCCAGGTTACATGCATGCTTGCGGACATGATTTTCACATGTCAATTGGGATGGGCGTTGTTACCCATTTCGCTCAGCAGCCGATGAAGGATGACCTGATTGTGCTGTTTCAGCCGGCAGAAGAAGGTCCAGGCGGCGCTTTACCCATGCTTGCTGCTGAAGAATTGCAGGATTGGAAGCCCGACCAGATGGTTGCTCTCCATATAGCTCCTGAATATCCAGTAGGCACGATTGCCACGAGGCCTGAGATCTTGTTTGCCAATACATCTGAGCTGTTCATTGACCTGCTGGGCAAAGGCGGACATGCCGCTTACCCGCACCAAGCAAACGATATGATCATAGCGGCGACACAAATGGTTGGTCAACTGCAAACTATTGTCTCTCGTAATGTGAATCCGCTTGATTCGGCTGTCATTACCATTGGTAAAATGGAAGCTGGCACCAAGCAGAACATCATCGCGGAAAAAGCCCGCTTGGAAGGTACGATTCGTACCCTTTCCGCTGACTCTATGAATAAGATCAAAAAACGTATCGAAGCTGTAGCTGCAGGAATCGAAAGTTCCTTTGAGTGTCAAGTCTCTATTGATTATGGCTCGAATTACCGCCAAGTGTTTAATGATCCTAGTTTGACCGTGGAATTCATGGACTGGCTGCGCGGTAAAGATAACGTACAGCTTGTGGAGTGTACAGAAGCGATGACAGGCGAAGACTTCGGCTACTTTTTGGAGCAAATACCTGGCTTCATGTTCTGGTTAGGGGTAGACACCCCTCATGGGCTGCATAACGCCAAGCTTGATCCTAATGAGAATGCTATTGATGTAGCCATTGATACCATTACAGCCTATTTACGGTTTAAATCTAATTAAAAGTAAAAACCTCCAACCCACTTTCATTGTGGATTTGGAGGTTTTTTGTATTGTTATATAAACGTAACGTCGACATATAAAATGCCTTACAATAAGCTAGCTCACGCTAGCTTATTTATAAAGCGCTCAAGACGATCAAGAGACTGTTCCAATACTTCTTGTGAATAAGCATAAGAAATTCGGATATAGCCTTCTCCGTAAGAAGTGAAAGCATCTCCAGGAACAACTGCAACATGTTCCTCATGAAGTAGTCTCATGGTAAATTCTTGAGAGGATAATCCGAACTTGGCAATGGAAGGGAACAAATAAAATGCCCCATTCGGCTTCTCTAACTCGAAACCCATAGCGAGCAAACGATCATAGACATAGTCCCTACGAACTTCATAGGCATTGCGCATAGGCAGAGCATCATCCACCCCAACTGTCAAAGCCTCTAATGCCGCATACTGGCTTACTGAGCTTGCGCAAGTCACATTATACTGATGCACCTTGACCATATGCTCCGTTATGTAAGCTGGCGCTAGTGTAAATCCAATTCGCCAACCTGTCATAGCGTGGGATTTAGAAAGGCCATTAATGACAATCGTCTTCTCACGAAGCTTACCCATCGTTGCAATAGACTGATGACGAACACCGTACACAAGCTCACTGTAAATTTCATCGGATAAAATAAACAATTCCCGATCTTCTAATAATTGTGCCAAATCGGCCAATTCCTGCTTCGTGAGTACTTGGCCTGTAGGATTAGATGGGTAGCACAAGATAACGCAGCGCGTGTTAGCTGTTAAATAAGGCTCGAGCAACTCAGCCGTTAATTTCAAGCCATTTGGTCTGGTATCGACATAGACAGGAATTCCCCCTGCCAATCTGATTAATGGCTCGTACCCAGGGTAAATAGGTGCGGGAATAATAACTTCCGCACCAGGTGTAAGAATGGTACGTAACGTAATGTCAACCGCTTGACTCGCTCCAGCGGTCACAATTATTTCATCAGCCGCGTGGTATTGTTGGCCGTACTTCGTGTGGACAAAGCTGGATACCGCTTCTCGCAGCTCCAATAGTCCGGGATTTTGCGTATAGACCGTTTTATTTTGATCCAATGCCCTCTGTCCAGCCTCAATAATATGCCGCGGCGTCGGGAAATCAGGCTGCCCAATCGTTAACGTCAATGCGCCTGGAATGGTGCTGACGAGATTAGATATTTTGCGTATGCCTGAAATTTGAATATCTTTCACTTGTGGATTAATCAGATGCTCCATGTGATTCACTCCTCTCCCACTCTGAAGAACCCTAGGATGTTCGAATTGTTTGCAGAAGGTTTTCCATATCAACTGGAATCGGTGCTTCGAATTGCAACCATTCCCCTGTTCGCGGATGCTTAAAGCCCAGAATGGCAGCGTGCAGCGCCTGGCCATCCATCAGCATCCCTTTGCTCTTGCCATACATCGGGTCCCCAACAAGAGGGTGTCCAATGAATTTCATATGCACACGAATTTGATGGGTTCTTCCTGTTTCCAGCTTCAGCTCCACCAAGGTAAAATCACCAAAGCGTTCGATAACTACGAAATGAGTTACCGCATGCTTGCTGTTTTTCTCCGTTACTGTATACATCTTGCGGTCATTTGAATCGCGACCTATCGGAGCGTCTATGGTACCTTGATCATGTTGTAGATTCCCATGTACTAAGGCGATATATTTGCGATTGACCGTATGAGCCTTTAACTGTTCTGCTAAGCTAGCGTGTGCTTTGTCGTTCTTTGCTGACATGATGAGACCGGATGTGTCCTTATCAATGCGATGTACGATTCCAGGACGCAGTTCTCCGTTGATGCCAGATAGATCCTTGCAATGGTACATCAATGCGTTAACCAACGTACCTGAGTAATGGCCAGGCGCTGGATGAACGACAAGTCCCCGCTGTTTATTGATTACGATGACATCGGCGTCTTCATATACCACATTCAGGGGAATGTTTTCCGCAGCAAGCTCAACACCTTGAGGTTCAGGAATTCGCAAAGAAATAACATCTTGTTCAGACAACTTATAGTTTGGTTTAGTGGTTTTCCCATTCACTTTAACATGCCCGTCTTTGACCCATTGCTGGACGAGTGTTCTTGACACATCTTCTTCCAATGCTTCCGTTATGAATTTATCAATACGTTCACTGGCATACTGCTCTTCAACCGTCCATTCGACGACATCATTTGTCACGGCCTCAGATGAGGTCTGATTTGTGTTCATTCGTTGCTCCTTTTTTTTCATTTCTCCAAGTAAGTAACGATTCTAAGAAAATCAGGATTACCCCGATTACGATGGCCGAATCAGCTAAATTGAAAATCGGATAAATATAATAAATGGCTTTGCCGAACAAGCTAAAATCAAAGGTAAACTGCAGGAAATCCACAACTTCACCGAATAAAGCTCGATCAATGAAATTACCGATTGCTCCTCCTAGCAGTAGACTAAGCGCAAAAGATAACAAAACTTTTCTTTCACGTATCGTCCGGCGCAAGTACCAGAGAATACCAATCACAACAATGAGCGTTATCACAATGAAAAACCATCTTTGGTTTTGCAAAATGCCAAATGCCGCGCCTCTATTGCGATGCGATGTCAGGATGAAAAAATCACCCAGCACCGGACGCTCCTCGCCAAGCGGAATTCGTTTCACAATAAACCATTTGGATACTTGATCCAAAATAAAAACGATGAGCGCATAAAAATAATATTTCATTATCTTTTCCTCCTAAGAGTTTTCGTAAGAAAACTTGCATCATAAACTTACTTCGTAAGCATTAACTTTTCGTAAGCTTTAAACAAGTTCCTCAATTTCAAGGAATTACCTCACTAAAAAAAGCTGTCACTCGGCATTATAACGGTAGGCATCAGCTGTTAGAAAGGAGCTGTACGATAACCTATGAGCCATTTATCCGAGGAGCAATTAAGAGAATTATATCTGCAATTATTGGAGGAAAAGCTTTATCTTGAGAAACATTTTGCCACGAATGATAATTATGGCCTGTCCAATTCTTTCAAAGATAGTACTGGAGAGCTCTCCATGTATGATAATCATCCAGGAGACATTGCCACAGAAATTTACGAACGGGAAAAAGATATTTCACTCAACGAACATGCTGAATTTCATTTAAATCAAGTCAATGAAGCCTTAGCTCGCATGGAGAGTGGAGAATATGGTATATGTGCGTTCAGCAAACAACCGATTCCCTTTGAGCGTCTTCAAGCTATCCCTACTACCATTTACAGCTTAGAACACGTTCCTGATCCTGAGCAATCATTCAGAAGACCTGTTGAAGAACAACTGCTCTACCCACCTTTTGGCCGAACCAGCTTTGACGAACGTGACGATGAGACCGAATTTGATGGTGAAGATGCCTGGCAAATCGTTGAAAGTTGGGGCACCTCCAATTCGCCAGCTTTTGCCGAAGACCCGAACGTGGGAAGCTACAACGAAATGTATATTGAAGCTGATGAACACGAAGGTTATGTTGAGTCTTTCGAGAGCTTTGTTGCGACAGACCTGTATGGTGAACATGTCACCATTGTTCGAGGTAAGGCCTACCGTGATTACATGCATAACGGCGAGGGCGATCCTCTACTCGAACCAGAAAACCTTTCCAATTCGGAGGATGAGCAGCTCTAGAAAAAACAGGACAAACGAGCTTCGCATGAAGCGAAAGCTCGTTTGCTTCCTTTACTCGTGGTAATGAGCCGAAACAACGTCATTACATCTCGCACATAGTGTCGGATGTTCTTTACTTTGCCCCACCTCAGGAGTCACTATCCAGCAGCGCTCGCACTTCTCGCCTTCAGCTACCGTGATAGCAATGGCCGCATCCTTCGATTGATATACCCCAGCAGGAGTCTCCGTTCCAGGTTTATGCACGCTCACAGCAGACACGATGAACAACTGATCCAACTGCTCCAATTGCATAAGTAAATCGTAAGCAGCTTCATTCGGATATAGATGAACAGCAGCTCCTAATGAGTTACCGATGACCTTCTCTTTACGTGCCTCTTCGAGAGCTTTCAGAACTTCATCTCTAACATCCAAGAAGCTATTCCATTTATTTTCCAATTCTTCCTTGTATAAACTTGAATCGACTTCCGGCAGTTCTGCTAACTGCACACTGCTGAGTTCAACACCAGGAATGTACTTCCATACTTCATCCGCTGTATGTGGAAGAATAGGTGAGATCAGCTTCGTAATCGCAGTTAAGGAAGCATATAATACGGTCTGCGAAGCTTTCCGAGCAGGATCATGAGGCGCGTTTGCATACAAACGATCCTTGATAATATCTAAGTAGAAAGAGCTCATTTCAACCGCGCAGAAATGATGAATTGTTTGGTAAACGACATGGAATTCATACGCTTCATAAGCCTTCACTACTTTCTCAATCATACGATTCAAACGGATCAACGCATAACGATCGAGTTCCGACAAACTCTCCGTCGCTACACGATCTGTTTCTGGATTGAAATGACTCATGTTACCCAGCAAGAACCGCATCGTGTTGCGAATTTTACGGTATACTTCCGTCGTTTGGTTCAAGATATTATCCGAGATCCGGTGATCCGATTGATAATCGACTGAAGATACCCACAGACGCAGGATATCAGCACCTAGCTTACCACATACAACATTCGGATCAATCGTGTTTCCGATCGACTTGGACATTTTCCGTCCTTCTCCATCCAACGTAAAGCCATGGCTGAGTACGCCTTTATAAGGCGATTTCTCTCTTGTGGCAACACCTGTAATGAGGGAGGAGTTAAACCAACCACGGTACTGGTCAGAACCTTCCAAGTACAGATCCGCAGGCCACTGCAGCTCAGGACGGGATTCTAAAACAGCCACATGACTAGAACCAGAATCAAACCATACGTCCATGATATCCGTTTCCTTACGGAACTCACCATGACCACATTTGGAGCAGCTAGTTCCCTGAGGAAGGAGATCCTTCTCATCCTTGATAAACCAAGCATTTGAGCCTTCTTGCTCAAATAACTGAGCCACATGTTCAATGGTTTGCTCATTAACAAGCGGTTCGTTACAGCTCCGGCAGTAGAAGATCGGAATAGGCACACCCCATGCACGCTGCCTCGAGATACACCAGTCTCCACGATCTGCAATCATGTTATGCAGGCGGATTTCGCCCCACTCCGGTGTCCACTTCACTTGCTTAATTTCATCCAGCATCTCTTGTCTGAATTTATCGATAGACGCGAACCACTGCTCTGTTGCTCGATAAATAACAGGCTTCTTCGTGCGCCAATCATGGGCATATTGATGCTGAATTTCTCCAGCTTTAAGCAATAGACCTGATTCCTGCAGCTTTTCGATAATCAACTTGCCGCCTTTTTCGTAGAACATGCCTTCGAAGCCCGGTGCTTCAGCGGTGAAATGCCCTTGATCATCCACAGGACATAGCACTCCGATGTTATAACGTTGTCCAATCGCGAAATCGTCTTCCCCGTGTCCAGGAGCTGTGTGTACACATCCAGTACCTGCTTCTAGTGTCACATGTTCCCCAACCATAACAAGCGATTCACGGTCATAGAAAGGATGCTGACACGTAACGAACTCGAGCTCGCTGCCTTTTACTGTCGACAATACTTCGTAATCGGCCCAGCCAATTTCCTTAGCTGCTGCTGCAAGCAAGCCCTGTGCAAGTACATATTTTTTCCCATTGGCTTGAACAACAGCATAGTCAAACTCAGGGTGAAGTGAAATGCCCAGATTGGCAGGCAGTGTCCATGCCGTTGTCGTCCAGATCACAATAGCGGCATCCTCTGGCAGCTTGCCTTTGCCGTCTTTAACAGGGAACGCCACATAAATGGAAGTGGACGTTTTTTCTTTGTACTCAATCTCAGCTTCTGCAAGTGCACTTTCGGAAGATGGGGACCAATAGACAGGCTTCAAACCTTTGTAGACAAAGCCTTTTTGCACCATTTTACCGAATACTCGAATTTGCTGAGCTTCATAATTCGGCTGCAGTGTGATATACGGATTCTTCCAGTCACCGCGGATACCCAGACGCTGGAATTGGCTCTTCTGTTTCTCAACAGACTGAAGAGCGTACTCTTTGCAATATTCACGGAACTCAGGGACGGTCATTTTTTTACGATCAACTTTACCGCTATTCGTAATGACTTGCTCAATCGGCAAGCCATGTGTATCCCAACCTGGAACATAAGGTGCATCGAAGCCTTGCAGCGTTTTGAATCGTACGATGATATCTTTTAATACCTTGTTGAGCGCATGCCCGATATGAATATCTCCGTTCGCGTACGGAGGCCCGTCATGAAGAATAAATTTGGTTCTGCCACTACGACTCTCCTGCACTTTGGCATAGATGTCCTCAGCTTCCCAATGCTCTTGCATTTTCGGTTCCGCTTGCGGCAAATTGCCTCTCATCGGAAATTCCGTTTGTAGTAAATTTAATGTTTTGCCATAATCCATGCTAACCTCTCCATTCCTGCCTCAAACTTTATGTTGTCAAAAAAAACAAAAAAAGCCTCTCATCCCCAAAAGGGACGAGAAACTTTAGCTCGCGGTACCACCCTCGTTAACAAGCAAAATGAACATACACCTTCCGGCGTATCGAACACAAGCTTAATCACTCGATCATGTGTAACGGCATGACCCGTTTCTCTCTACTCGCTTCAAGAGACGCTCCTGGGGGATATTCGGTACGCTGCAGAGATTAGGCTCACACCAATACCCTAATTCGCTGACACTGCTCATTCGACCTACTCGTTCCAGTCATAGCTTTACTGAGATACATATAACAGGAGTATAACCAATTCGTTAGGCATAGTCAATATGACAGCCACCTAATCATTGATTCCTACTCTTCTTTATTTTCAAACTGCATACTTTGCCAGCCTTCCGTGTTGAGCAGCTCTAATTGTGCTTCAAGCAGCGTCCGGAAGCGTGTGCGATAAATGGAGGCTTGTTTTTTCAACTCTTCAATCTCCAAAGCAACCTTGCGTGAACGTGTCAAGGATTCATTAATAATTCGATCTGCATTCTTCTCAGCTTCCTTCAAGATCAGCTGTGCTTCTTTCTTGGCGTTGCTTCTCACTTCATCCGCAGCTTCTTGAGCAACAATAATTGTTTTACTAAGTGATTCCTCAATATTCGTGAAATGGTCCAAACGTTCCTGCAGTGTCACCGTTTGATTGTGCAAGTCTTTATTCTCACGAATCAATGCCTCGTAATCCTTAATAACTTGATCCAGGAATTCATTCACTTGATCTTCATCATAACCGCGGAACGAGCGAGAAAACTCCTTATTATGTATGTCTAGCGGTGTTAATGGCATTAGTGCCCCTCCTTAGCGTTTTGCGCAGCAAAACTGACTTCGTAAGCATAAGCTGAGCTTTCTTCCAAGAAAGCTAGTTTGAACCCACATCTATACTGATCAGTTCGACAGAAAATAAGCAATTCCTGCAAAGTTCGTGGATAAATTATCCACGTTCATGCAAATTTGCCGATCTTCACACGAATTCGCCCTTTTTTCGTTACGCCTTCCACTTCAAGCACCTTGAATCTACCAAATCCTTGCAAAGACACCATATCCCCTTCTTTAAGAGGCTTACTAGGATCTTCCTCCAGCTTCCAATTGACGCGGCAGCGGCCAGCTTGAATGGGAACCAATATTTTAGCTCGGCTAAGCCTGAATACATCGCTCACAATCCCGTCCATACGCATAGATGCAACAGACAGGTTCAGCTCGTCCAATTGTACTTGAGCGAGTTCCAGCTTATCTAACGACAGCAGTTCTGTTTGTACATGAACCCTATGTACCTGGGACAAATTCAAATGCAGGTAATCTGCAGCATCCTGGGTAACCAGACAATGGCAGCCGCCCTCTATAACATGAATATCGCCAACCTTGTCTCGCTTCATGCCGAGTCCAAGAATGGCGCCCATGTAATCTCCATGTTCTAATGTTAAAAATTTGCCGTCTCCGGAAGAAACCGACAAGACCGCCATCGCCATATCTTCCCCATCCAAAGATCGGTAATCAGGGGCAATCAGAGCCCTTCTTCGTTCGGCTGCCGAGTAGCCACCATCTAACCGACAATGGACATCAGGGTGACGGTTAACGAGTGATGTCAGTATAAAAGCTTGTCTGGGGTCCAGAAAATCTGTTAGCTTCACAGCATGCTGCTCAGCAGCCCGCTCCACCCAATCCCAGGCTTTGTCAACAAAATGATGTTCATCCGAATGAAAATGACCATAGAGTTCTTTTGGCAATGTTAGAACAACCCCACAATGAAATCGAGCACAGCCATAATCCCCATAACCACAAATCGCAGTGCGATTAAGGCCACAATTGGCGAAAGATCAATAAACCCTATGCTAGGAATAATTTTCCGGAAAGGGCTTAAATACGGTTCAACCAATTTCCCAAGAAGTCCTCCGACGAAGCTCTCACGTGCGCTAGGAAACCAAGAAAGAATTAAATAGCCAATAATCATGAAATAATAAATTTCCATCAAAATACTAAGATAATAGTGAACGTAATTCACGTAAGCATCCACCTCTGTGTTAGGATATGAACCTATTCCTCACCCATCATTTCGGAGATGTGACCATGAATATCAACTGAATCTGGTGTACACAGAAAGATATTCGGTCCCAGTTTGGAAATAGACCCATTCAAAGCATATACCGTCCCGCTTAAGAAATCTACGATACGTATGGCTTGATCGCCACGAACTCGCTGTAAGTTGACGATCACGGCTCTTCGGGAACGAAGATGATCTGCGATGTCTTGTGTTTCTTCATAGGTTCGAGGTTCACTTAGCACGACACGTGCATTTTTCTGTGAATGAATGCTGACGACATTAGCCTTATTTTTATTACGTAATTCATAAGGATTGGTTTCAGGTTCTTCTGTTGCTTCCACAATACGCTCCCGCTCAACAACCTCTTCCTCTTCTTGCAGCCCAAGAAAATTCATAAATCGGTTATAAACACCCACTATAGTTCCCTCCTTATCATGTTCTTAAATCAGGTTAACTAAAGTTCTTTCCCTACCAAAACAGTACCCAAACGAACCCAAGTTGCACCTTCTTCAATCGCTACTTCAAAGTCTCCAGACATACCCATGGATAACTCCGTAATCTCGTACGGGAAAATTTTCCGTTCATTCAGACGGTCTCGCAATTCTCTCAATCCACGGAAGACAGGTCTTGTTGCATTGGCCTCCATCTCGTAAGGAGCCATGGTCATCAAACCTGTGATATGTATATGTTTTAGCCTACTAACTTCTGTAGCAAAATCGAAGAAATGCTCAGGTGCAATGCCATACTTTGACTCTTCCCCGGAAACGTTCACTTGCAATAAACAATTTACTTCAATTCCCAAAGCTGCAGCCTGCTTGTCCAGTTCTTTGGCCAGAGATATCCGATCCAACGAGTGAATGTAGGCGAATTTGCCAATGACATCTTTTACTTTATTCGTTTGCAAATGTCCAATGAAATGCCATGTTCCCCGTTCGTGGAGCGCTTCCCACTTCGGCTTTACATCCTGCCATCGATTCTCACCAATATGCAGAAGTCCTGCATCCAATACGCTTTTGGTCGTCTCTAAGGAAACATATTTCGTTACAGCAATAATCTTAACATCGTTCTCTTTCCGTCCAGACCGCTTACATGCTGCGTCGACACGGGCTTCAACCTCATCTTTACGGGCCAGTAAACTCACTTTTGCAGACACCTCAATTCAACACTTCGCTTGCACCAATCTCCTCAAAGAAGACCCATCCAAGCAATCATTCTACCTGTAGAACCGCCTTCTTTTCGATGTGAAAAAAAGAGATCAGTGCTACAACTCGTACATAACTGTGATACTTCGATATGGGACGACAAAATTCCTGCTTGAAGTAACAATTTTCGGTTCAATTCTTGCAAATTCAGCATATACTTGCCATTTCCTTTGTCGACCATAACAGCTTGATGCTCTTCTGATGATGCTTCGATATCGGTAAGTACATGGTTCACACGATTAGCTACAGTCTCATCAACCTCATAGCAGCAGGCTCTTATGGATGGACCTATTGCCGCGCGAATGTCTGTGGCCTGACTACCAAAAGTATGTGTCATTAAGGATATAGTAGCCATGGAAATGTTTAACACTGTGCCTTTCCAACCTGCATGAGCAAGCCCGGCAACACGCTTAACAGGATCGTAGAAAAATAACGGTACACAATCTGCAAATTGCGCACATAGAACGATCCCTTTCTCATTAGTAATGAATCCGTCTTTCGCTTGAATAGCCGTTTCCCTTGATGCTCTGCCCATTCCCTTTTCCTGTAGACTTACTACAGTGACTTCGTTACTATGTACCTGTTCTGCATATGTGAATGCTTCAAACGGCTGTCCTACGGCCTCAGCGATCAACTCACGATTCCTCACCACATGCTCTGGTACATCATTCACATGCAGTCCGCAATTAAGCGTTGAATAGGATCCCTGACTCACTCCTCCATGGCGGGACGTAAAACCAACAGTCAATTCACTATATTGCTCCATCCAGTTTGCTATCGTAAATAGGACTGGCCCATCTTCTTTCCCTTGTTTCACAAATGGTTCCACGGTTGTCTCTCTCCCCACACTTGGATCTTTACTCCTTTTACTTTAGCACAAAATAAAAAGACACACGATGTTTGCTTCGCCTGCCCATGAAGCAGCAGCCTTGGCTCGTGTGCCTTCCGTCAATTACGGAATTGCTGATTGAACTCATAAACACCTTCGTTATCATCCGCTTGACGATAAGGCCGGACATCTTCTAATTTCACAAGAACGACATCGGCACCAATTTTCACAATATGCTTCCAAGGTATAATGACATCTGTCCCTGTACCGAACAACCCGAAAAATCGGCTTTGATTAGGTACAACAATCGATTCGATACGGCCCTGACGCAGATCAAGCTCCAAATCACTGATTTGCCCGAGCTTTTTACCATCGACAATATTGATTACATCTTTCGTCTGGAAATCAGATATTTTCATGAGGCTATTCACCACGAATCTCATTAGGATTTTTAACTGATTTTGTACTAGTATATGTGCGGTGTGGGCAAAATGTCCTGAAAACCAAAAAAAGACCTTCACGGCTTGTCTCAGCCGATCCAGTCTTTATGTTAATTACGATTTCACATGTTTCTGCATCTGACAGATGGCCGATTTCTCAAGCCTAGAAACCTGCGCTTGGGAAATGCCAATCTCATCGGCAACCTCCATCTGCGTTTTCCCTTCAAAAAAGCGCATGGAGAGAATCATCTTCTCCCTAGCATTTAGTTTACGCATAGCTTCGCGAAGAGCAATTCCTTCAATCCAAGACATGTCCTTATTGCGCTCATCACTGATCTGGTCCATGACATAGATGGGATCTCCGCCATCATGATAAATCGGTTCGAATAACGATACCGGGTCTTGAATGGCATCAAGCGCGAATACGACATCCTCCTTAGGCACATTAAGGGCCTCGGAGATTTCGTAGATCGTAGGCTCGCGTGAATTCTGATTCGTCAAGCTGTCTCTGACTTGCAAAGCTTTGTAAGCAATATCTCTTAAGGAACGAGAAACGCGAATCGGGTTATTATCTCGTAAGTAGCGGCGAATCTCACCTATAATCATCGGTACAGCATAGGTTGAGAACTTGACGTTTTGACTTAAATCAAAGTTATCAATGGCTTTCATCAAACCAATACAGCCAACTTGGAAGAGATCGTCCACATACTCTCCGCGATTGTTGAACCGCTGGATCACACTTAGAACCAACCTTAGGTTCCCATTGACCAATTTCTCTCTTGCAGATCGTTCTTGTTTCGTCTGCAAATCAGAGAACAGTTCACGCATTTCAGCATTGGTTAGAACAGGCAGTTTGGCGGTATCAACACCACATATCTCAACTTTATTTCGGGTCACCGTGATTACCTCCCAAGGAGAAACATTACTGTTAATTATCCCCGTGAGCGGTTGATTTATTCCTGTCCTATCCCCTATGGAGCTACTTGACAAAAGGGTTTCGACTCGCTCCCTCCCGTGACTGCTGAACAATTTCGACATGACCTGTCAAAAAATATTTTTCAGACCATCTTATTAAATTCCTTACGAAGCCTTTTAATAATGCGCTTTTCTAATCTGGAGATATACGATTGTGAAATGCCCAGTAAATCAGCGACGTCCTTTTGCGTTTTTTCCTCCCCGTCTTGTAGGCCAAAACGAAGCTCCATGATGATGCGTTCCCGTTCTGTTAACTTATCAAGTGCTTTATGCAGCAGCTTTCGATCTACCTGTTCTTCAATATTTCTGTAAATGGTATCATTTTCGGTCCCTAAAACATCAGATAGCAGAAGTTCATTTCCGTCCCAATCAATGTTAAGCGGTTCATCAAATGAAACTTCCGTACGTATTTTACTGTTTCGTCTTAAGTACATGAGAATTTCATTTTCAATACAGCGTGAAGCATAAGTAGCTAGCTTGATCTTTTTCTCCGGGTCAAATGTGTTCACCGCTTTAATTAGGCCGATGGCACCGATAGAAACCAAATCCTCGATATTGATGCCAGTATTTTCGAACTTTCTAGCTATATAAACAACCAATCTCAGGTTGCGCTCAATCAGCATAGCTCGCACTGCGGCATCCCCGGACGGTAACTTTTCCAATAAGTACTCTTCTTCTTCTCTCGTCAGTGGAGGCGGCAACGCTTCACTGCCACCAATGTAATAGATTTCTTCGCCTTTGAGACCTAATAGCATTAAAATACGAAAATACGCTAGTTGAAAAAGCATTTTCCACTTCAAGAACATGTTAGTTTCCTCCTAAGAGTTTTGCGTATGCAAAACTGACTTCGTAAGCAATCGCTGAGTTTTGCGTTAGCAAAACTTTCATCGTAAGCATATGTAGAGTTTTGCTGCTAGCAAAACAAATTTCCTAAACCGAAGAAGTGGTTTACGTTATTTATTACTCACCCTCCATTTTGAAAGCGCTATCCTGCTGAAATTAAAGCTGGATGGATAATCGCTTGATAAGTGCCGTCACTGCAAAGCTTTCCTCCGTCGAGTCCGATAAGCACCTTAGACGCTTCAATATGCAAATGATTATGGGTGATCACCACCTTATCCGGTTTAATGGCCAGCATGAATTGGGTATTCCGATTAACGCCACGGTATGGCACGAGACGTAAGCGGTCCTGCCAAACAAATTCCTCCACACCCAAACCACTTATGATCTGATCAACATCTGCCGATCGAATCCTTTGGAGCCATTCTACAGGTAATACATCCCCCCACTCAGACACTTCCATGACCATTACAGGGGTTCGTGTTAACGGGTCATACAATTGATTTCCCGTATCAATTAAACCTTTGCAAGAGGCTGTATAATCACCCACGTGAATCGTTACTTCCGCCAAATAAGATGTCAACACCTCACGCTGTTTCGAGCTCTGAAATACGGTTCTGAACCACCACAATAAAGGTAGCAGCAACACAAGCACAAACAGAATACCTCCAACCTGCAGCTGAAACATGGCCACACCGGTTTGCGTAAACACAATCCCCTTCATCACATCGGATGAGGATGCCAGTACATAATGAATGCCGAACATACCACCGGCTACAGCAAAATTCACTAAAAGGAACGTTCCGATGTTTCTTAATAAATTTTGTAAGGAGCCAAACCCAAAAGCAGTCATAATCATACCGATACAGAACATACATTTCACAGAAAATGTAAAAAGAAACAACGGCACTGGCAAGAACATAATGACCACATAGGAAGCTCCCAAAACCGACGAACCTACGATTCTCCACCACTTGAACGATATTTTCCGCGTTTTAGCCGTTACGAGAAGCATGGCCGCATCTATCAGAAAGTTCAGCAGGAAAATGAGATCCGCATAGACGACCACAATTTCCTCACCTCCAAGACGGATGCTATTATAGTAATTTTTCTGACGAAACTTTAAGGTTCTAAATCAGTATATGGGAATCTAAATTCAAAGTCTGTCTAAACTTGCTAGTAGGATGATACTTTTTTTGTCAGTTGGCGCGGCCTATCCTGAGCTAGAAAAGCCCTAGGAACAAGAAAAAACCGAAGCCTCTACATCATGTAGGGCTTCGGTCTCTTTACAATTATTGTGTAATTATTTGTCGGTATTCCGTCCGCGATTACGCAGAAACGTCGGAATATCTAATTGATCGTTTGAAGGTTGTGAACCAAAGGGTTTCAAATTGTTCAACCGATTGTCTGGAGCAGGAGTTTCTGGTTGACCTGTGCCAGGACGTTTGATGGGTTGATGAACAGGTGCTGCCTTATGCTCGAAACCAGTTGCAATAACAGTAACGAGAATTTCATCCTTGAGTTTATCATCAATAACAGCTCCGAAAATCATGTTCACTTCGATATCAGATGCAGATGCAACGATATCAGCTGCTTCATTGACTTCGTACAAGCTAAGATTCACGCCACCCGTAATGTTCATCAGAACCCCGCGAGCTCCTTCAATGGAAGTTTCCAACAAAGGGCTGGAGATCGCTTTTTTAGCTGCTTCAGCTGCACGATTCTCACCCGTTGCCACACCGATACCCATGAGGGCCGAGCCGCGTTCTGTCATAATCGTTTTGACATCCGCAAAATCTAGATTGATTAGTCCAGGTACTGCGATTAAGTCTGAAATCCCTTGTACACCTTGACGAAGTACGTTATCTGCTTCGCGGAAGGCTTCAAGCATAGGAGTCTTCTTATCTACAATCTCTAAAAGACGATCATTCGGGATAATAATAAGCGTATCTACCTTCTCTTTCAATGCTGCAATACCTTGCTCAGCTTGCAAAGAGCGTTTGCGTCCTTCGAACGTGAACGGACGAGTAACTACACCTACCGTTAAAGCGCCTACTTCTTTGGCGATCTCAGCAATAACCGGTGCAGCACCAGTACCCGTACCGCCACCCATGCCTGCTGTAACGAATACCATGTCTGCGCCGCGAAGCGTATTCAGAATTGTCTCCCTTGACTCTTCTGCCGCTTTCTTACCTACTTCAGGGTTTGCACCTGCACCAAGACCGCGTGTCAGTTTATCCCCGATTTGCAACTTATGTACAGACTTAGCTAAGTGTAAAGCTTGAGCATCTGTATTAACGGTGATAAACTCAACGCCTTTAACACCATTCTCGATCATTCGGTTTACTGCATTACTTCCGCCGCCACCAACACCGATGACTTTTATTTGAGCCAATTGGTCTAAATCCATATCAAATTCAAACATGTGAGTCATATCCCCCTAACTTTGCGTTCACTATATAAATTCACTGAAAAAATTTTTTACCCGTTCAAGAAAACCTGGTTTATTACTATCGGAGGATTTTTTTGCTGTTGACTTCGTTACTACTTTCTTCGAGAGCCCCGAATTCCGATTTTTCATGTACTTGGATACGAATTGAATGATACCAACGCCACTAGTGTAGGAAGGATCACGCACTCCAATGAAATCCGGAACAGCGATGCGTACAGATGTTGCAAGTTCATCTTGTGCGACCGCAAGTATGCCTGGCATACAAACGGTTCCGCCTGTAAGCACATAACCACCAGCTAAATCACCATATCCCAAACGATGAACTTCCGCACGAATCATTTGGAAAATTTCTTCAACGCGGGGTTCAATGATATTCGCGAGGTCTACTTGCGAAAACTCTTTTTCCACATTGCTTCCCATTCTCGTTACCTTAAATACTTGATCGGGCGCTGAATCATCTACAGAAGCACAACCGTATTTCAGCTTTATTTTCTCTGCGATTTCGAGCTGAGTCCGGAGTCCAATTGCGATATCATTACTGATGTACTCGCCACCGATTTGAATCGTCGACGTAGCCACAAGATTACCTTGTTCAAATACTGCAATCGTTGCTGCCCCTGCTCCTACATCAACCAGAACCGTTCCAACAGCTTTCTCATCCTTAGATAAGGCTAATTGTCCAGATGCTAGCGACATCAAGATGAGGCCTGCAACCTTCAGTTCGGATTTTTCCACAACACGGATTAAATTATGTATCCCTGTCTTCGCTCCAGTGATAATTGTCGCTTCCACTTCTAAGCGAACACCAATCATGCCACGAGGATCATTAATGCCTTCTTGTCCATCTACTAAATATTGCTTAGGTACAACTCCAATAATTTCACGTTCGGGAGGTAATGCGATGACTCTGGCCGCCTGAATAACACGATCGATATCCTCTTCTCCGATTTCTCGGTCTTCATTAGAAACAGCGACAACACCATGACTAGATTGAAGAGCAATATGATTACCTGAAATTCCTACGTAAACCTCGGAAATTTGTACGCCGACCATTCGTTCAGCATGATCAACGGCGCTGCGAATTGAATTCACAGTTTGATCAATATCAACGATTGCGCCTTTACGAATACCCTCTGACTCGGCAGATCCCACTCCTATTATATTAATGGTTCCGTTTACGACTTCCCCAATAATAGCTCGAACCTTGGATGTACCGATGTCTAAACTAACAATGATGTCATTGTTGCTCAAGCCCCTGGCACCTCCTGTAACTTGGGTAATAAAGTGAATTCCTCACAAATACTTCTATACGTATTCCACACAACCGCCATATTCCCTCTTTTTTCTACATTTTTTTTGCTAGTAAAAAAAGTCATTTGCATATCTAATCTTATTGAAGAAAAAATGATATAGATCCTGTCTAGTAACTACTTAAAACAATCTAAGGAACTGATAGAAACCTATTTAACCATAAATCTAATTTTAACATTATTTTAAGTGATTGAGTAGCCCATTAAACGTTTTTTTGTCAGGAAGGACGCACTGTTTCCTTTGGTGGCGATTTGGGCGTTGCTTTTGGAGTCGCCTTTGGGCTTGTCTTACCCCCATCTTTGTTCAAATCAGGTGTAGGACTTGGGGAATTACTCCCAGCCTTCTGACCGGTTTCATTGTTCGATTCATTCTGGGACTCTTCATTCGGTTCGAATGGAGCGTGATACTCTACTTCTAGCATTTTGATAACACCACTCGTAATATGATCTTCTTGTAAGCTTGCTATATAGGCAGGCAAATTGTCAATTTTCTCGGGTAAATAGGCAATGGTTGTATACACTTCGAATTGGGATCTTGTATACAGTTTGATCTTGTCAGGGTATGGTTCCGACGGGTCCGGTTTAATTTCGGAAATGTCAGAAAGCGCGCTCTCCGGGATTTCACCAAGCACTTTGCAAAGTGCAGCCTTATTCGGATCGCCGTCTGTCCACCCTGTTAAAATAGGCATGTCCAAAGGAATGCTTCCTGAAGAAAGCTCTACGACAGCGCCATCAGCGAGCACAGCCTGCTTCTTACCATCTGCTCCAATTTGAAACGCCACTTTAGGAAATTCTTCTACAGTAATACGGATAATGCCTGGAAATTGCTTCTTCACGAGTGCCGTTTTTATCATGGGCATCTTGGCAATGCGCTGCTGGATAGCCTGTGAGCTAACGGCAAAGAAACGATCACCTACGGCAATTTGACTAGCTTGTCCGATTGCTTCTGATGCCATAAGCTCATTCCCTTGAACTTCAATGGCACTAATTCGGCTCAGGGAGGATTGAAAAAATAAAATGATAAGAACTGTGATGAAAAAAACGAACAAGAAAATGAGCAGCTTCCGATTCGTACGCGCACGCGGCTTAGGGACAGGCAGAGTGGGTACTTTGCGGTCTTCAGACAAGATGGGCACCACCTATTATTTTCGTATGACAAACAAATGAAAACCGTGTATCCCCACCTGCAAGCAGGAAGGGATCCGCGGAAGTCATTCAAACATTCTACTCGCTTGGGACGGGTGATTGGCGATGCACGGAGGCTCCCAGCATGGAAAGCATATGTTCAATTCTATCATAGCCTCTATCAATATGATGAATTTGCTCAACGATCGTTGTGCCATGCGCAGCCAGACCGGCAATGACAAGTGCTGCACCGGCTCGCAAATCAGTCGCTTCAACTGTAGCTCCATATAACCTCGGAACCCCACGTATAAAGGCTGAGCTCATATCGACACGGATGTCCGCTCCCATACGGGAAAGTTCATCAACGTGTTTAAATCTACCTTCAAATATCGTTTCTTTCATTACGCTTAGTCCATCTGCTAGAGATAACAGCACCATGACTTGCGATTGAAGATCCGTAGGAAAGGACGGATGCGGTGAAGTAACAATTCGCTCGACCGCCTTCGGTCTTGTCGGACAGCTTACATGTATTATATCACCGTCCGTGATGATTTGAACACCTGCGCGCTTGAGGACATGAATAACCGAAGTTAAATGAGCAGGGTTCACCCTTTCGAGTGTAATGTTTCCTTTGGTCGCAGCTGCCGCAACAAGGAATGTTCCTGCTACAATGCGGTCGGGTATGATGCGATATGAACAAGGAGACAATGACTCCACTCCGCGAATCGTTATGGTGTCCGTTCCTGCGCCAATGATATCGGCGCCCATTGTGTTCAGGAAGTTTTGCAAATCCTGAATCTCTGGTTCACGGGCAGCATTGTAAATCGTTGTGATGCCCTCTGCCTTAACAGCAGCCATCATAATATTTTCTGTAGCACCAACGCTTGGGAAGTCTAGAACAATCTCGCTGCCTTGCAATGAATCTGCGGTGCAAACAATTTTGTTGGCAAATTCTTCAATGTTGGCTCCGAGAGCCTGCAAACCTTTAAGGTGCAAATCGATTTTACGTTCACCGATCGCGCAGCCACCTGGTTGATATACCGTAACACTGCCGAATCTAGCGAGTAGCGGACCCATTAGAAAGATGGAGGAACGCATCTGCCCCATCAATTCTTCTGGGATATGAGAGGAATTAGCTGTGGATGTTGTGATAGATACCATATCCCCTTGCTGCTCAGCACGACAGCCTAGCGCGCGAAGAATGCGCAGCATGGTGTCGATATCGAGCAAATTAGGAACATTATGCAGAGTATGAGTGCCGCTAGCCAGGATGCAGGCTGCTAAAATTGGTAATGCGGCGTTTTTCGCGCCGTGTATCTGGATGGCTCCCGTAAGAGGTCTTCCACCTTCGATAACGAGCTTCTCCAAAGTTCCACCTCCGATTTACCTCTCACCCATCACCAGAACTTCCGGTACTAGCGATATGCCGTACTGATTCTGTACGATTAGCTGTACCTCGCCTATGAGAGTGAGAACGTCCTCGGCTGTAGCATCTCCGGTATTAACAATGAAATTGGCGTGAAGCTTAGAAATTTCAGCTCCACCGACACGTTTGCCTTTCAGGCCAGCTTCTTCGATGAGCTTGGCTGCGAATCCCCCTTCGGGGTTGCGAAATACACTCCCAGCGCAAGCTAATTGAAGCGGTTGCGTGCGGAGGCGTCGATCCCGGTAAGCCGCCATGGCTCCCGCAATTTCTTTGCGCTCTCCAACCTGTAATTCAAAGACAGCTTCCGTTACAATGCCGGGCATTGTTTGTAGAATGGAATGTCGATAGGCATACTGCAAATCCTCCGCCTTCAATGTGACCAATTCCCCTGTGTCCAGGATGACTTCAGCCTGCTTGAGTATGCGTGACACATCGGACCCATGAGCCCCTGCATTCATGTAGACGGCGCCTCCCACAGAACCGGGAATGCCAGAAGCAAACTCCAGTCCGGTTAAACCTTCTTTGGCCGCTAGTACGGACAATTTAATGAACGAATAGGAACCACCTGCGTAGACCATCGCATCATCAAAGCGAAGCGTTTCTAACGCATTGCCAAGTTTAATAACGACCCCTCTAATGCCTTTATCACTTACAAGCAGGTTAGATCCTCTACCAATGACCGTCCATGGAACACCGCGTTCATATAGAAATCGGATGACAGCAGCTACCTGCTCTTTCGTTTGGGGGATAACGAGGCAATCAGCCGGACCGCCGATTTTCCATGTCGTATAAGGGGCTAGTCGTTCATTCGTTCGAATCTCGCCAATATTTGCTGCCTGTAAGTCGGATATTAACTGTTGCATGGGAAAACCTCCTTCACAGAACGTAGGGCGAAATTATCTTGAAAAGCAGCTTCAAGCTTCATAATTTCATAATACGGACCGAGTCGAAGATGGCCGGTCTTCGTTGTTTGGCGCCATATTAAGCCTTAGGTGTCTGTCACGGTTATAGTGTAGTTTATGTAAAATCGGATAGAGTGTGACAATCGCCTATTCGGTTTAGCAAAATCAAGTTGATAAGCTATAGGTTTCAATCAGTTTTACGATCGATGCAACCGCATCGCTTTCTTTGCGCGATTGCATGGCTGCCTTGTGGGTCTCTCGATTCGCATGGAGAGCTTCCACACGCTCAGCAAGCGTATCGGCTGTTAAAGCCTCTTCTTGTAGAACGTCGGCGTAGCCAGCTTTCTGAAATGATTCTGCATTTAGAATCTGGTCTCCTCGACTTGCCTGCAGCGATAAAGGAATAAGCAGCATCGGCTTTTCCATGACTAAAAATTCATAAATAGATGTGGCACCAGCCCGGGAAATAACAAGCTCTGTCATTGCTAAAATATCTGGGAGCTCCTCATTCAAATACTCAAATTGTTTATACCCCCGAGTATTGGCGAGCTCTGACGCAATATTGCCTTTCCCGCATAGATGTACAATCTGAAACTGAGGTAGTAATCGCTCTAGGCTGCCTCTGACAGCTTGGTTAATCACTTGCGAGCCTAGGCTGCCACCCATCACCAAAATAACCGGTTTCTGTGTATGAAAATCACAAAGTTGGTAAGCGCGAGACGCTTTACCACTTAGAATGTGTTCACGAATGGGTAAACCTGTTAGCTCCGCCTTGTCTCTTTGAACATGCTGTAAAGACTCCGGAAAGGTAACGCAAACCTTGGTTGCAAAAGGAATTGAAATTTTGTTCGCAAGCCCTGGCGTTATATCGGACTCATGAATAATCACCGGAATCTTGTTCATCCGACTGCCAAGAACAACCGGGACGGAAACGAACCCGCCTTTCGAAAAGACAATGGCGGGCTTCAAACGACGGAGCAATCTATAAGACTCATAGACGCCTTTCATCACTCTGAAAGGGTCTTTGAAATTTTTCAGATCAAAATATCGACGTAATTTCCCAGACGAAATCGAGTAAAAAGGTACCCCTTCGCGTTCAATGATGTCTTTCTCGATGCCCGTAGCTGAACCTATGTATTTAATTTCCCAACCTAACTGAGCAAGCTTATGCATCAGCGCTATGTTAGGTGTAACATGCCCTGCGGAGCCTCCTCCGGTAAAGACAATCGTTTTCATTCCCCTGTCACCTCGAATAGCGGGATATATTGAGCAGGATGCCGACCGATGTCAGCATAAGCGTCAATGAAGACCCTCCTGCACTTATGAATGGTAAAGTAATGCCGGTTACCGGGAACATCCCAATAACAACACCAATATTAATAATGACTTGAACGGCAATCATACCGATAATGCCTACAGCGATCAAACTGGCAAACGTATCCGGAGCAGTAATAGCTGCCCGCATTCCGCGCCATACAAGAATCGTAAAGAGCAGCAGCACAAGCGTACCGCCGATAAATCCAAGTTCCTCAGCAATAATGGAGAAAATGAAATCAGTTTGCGGCTCTGGCAAATAGCTGTACTTCTGACGGCTCATACCTAGACCAAGCCCTACAAGACCTCCCGGTCCAATAGCATAGAGCGATTGAATCGACTGATAACCTGCACCTAAGGGATCCTGCCACGGATCCAAGAATGCTGTAATTCGCTTCAAACGGTATGGGGCAGCAATGACGAGCCCGATAAAACCCGCAACCCCTATCATACCTAGATACGAGAGATGAAGCAATCTCGCCCCCGAAGTGTAAATGATGAGCAGCGATGCTCCGACGAGAACGGCACCTGTTCCAAGGTCTGGCTGAAGCATAATGAGACCGAACGCTAAGCCCATGATGCCAAGCGGTGGCAATAAGCCTTTTTTGAATAATGTTATTTTCGCTTGATGCTCAGATAACATGTTGGATAGATAGAGTATCATCCCAATTTTCATAAATTCGGACGGCTGAATGCCGAAGGCACCAATACCTAACCAGCTTCTAGCTCCACCTCGAACAACCCCGATGCCGGGAATTAGAACGATAATCAGCATGGCAAAGCAAATAAAAAGCGCTAATCTGGCAAACCTTTTCCAAACTAAATAATCAACATTCATCGTAAAAAACATGGCGATAACACCTAAAACAGCAAAGATAAATTGACGTTTCAAGTAATACAGGGAGTCGCCAAATTCGCGAAACGCAAGAACACTGCTAGCGCTGTAAACCATAATAACGCCAATTGTCAAAAGCAACAAGGTTGGAATAATAATCCAAATGTCAGGAGCGGACCGTGCTTTACCCATAACAGACACCTCTTCGTGTGTTGTGGGCGTCATCCATGATACCTATCAGCAAGCAGCGATAGTATCGCCAGCCAGACAGCATATGTGGATAAGCCCTATTTAAAGGTTATGCACGGACTCCTTAAACATGCGTCCCCTGTCCTCATAGGAGGGGAACATATCCCAGCTTGCACAAGCAGGTGAAAGTAGAACAATATCTCCGGGTTCACTCATTTGCCAGGCTAGCTGAACGGCTTGCGACACCGCGTCCGCTGCATCCTTAGCAGTATCGACGGTTTGAATGCGGCTAATCCCTGCCAGCTTGGCAATATGCGTAATTTTCTCTTTCGTTTGACCTAAAGTAACGATACCTTTAATTCGCTCACGGAAAGTAGGCAGAAGTTCCATATAATCCGACCCACGATCCAATCCTCCTGCTATTAAGACAACACGCTGGTTAAACGCCTCGATTGACTTTATCGAAGCCGCTGCATTCGTGGCTTTGGAATTGTTATAGAAGGTCACATCATTCAGCTCTCTAACGAGCTCCAGACGGTGTTCTACGCCTTGGAAGCTTCTAAGCACATCTGCTATGGCATCCAGCTGAACACCCGCCGTAATGGCTGCTGCCGCCGCTGCTAACGCGTTCTCGACGTTAAAGCTGCCTGGGATCCCCATTTCACTTGCCGGCATAATCGGCTGCACTTGGCCTAGTCCATTTGCGTAAACAATGACCTCTGTCTCTACATCGAAGTAGACACCAAAAGAGAGCTTCTCTTTCATAGAAAAAGGGAATAGCTTAGCCTTCAGATTAGGAATTAAAGACTGACACACCTCATCATCCCAATTCAGAATCGCCGTATCTTCTTCGGTTTGATTTGCAAATAATCTAGCTTTCGAAGCGATATAGTCATCCATCGAACCATGATAATCCAAATGAGTTTCGTACACATTTAACAAAAGTGCAATCGTAGGACGGAAAGAAGTCGTTCCTTTCAGTTGAAAGCTGCTGAGCTCAACAACCATCCAGTTATCAGCTGTAACTTCAGGCGCAGCCTCTGTTAATGCACGCCCAATATTACCCGCTACAACGGGAGATAAACCAGCTGCGTCCAGCATTAAACCAATCAATGTTGTCGTTGTGGTCTTACCATTCGAACCCGTAATACCAATAATTGGAGCTTCACAGAATTGATAAGCAACCTCAACCTCAGTCACGACTTCGATTCCTAGCTCTTCTGCCTTGCGAATCGGCTCAACCGTATATGGAATTCCTGGGTTCTTCACAACGAGAGAAATACCCGCATGCACCAAGGACTCCGGATGAAAGCCGCATACAACAGAAATACCCAGAGCCTCTAATTCGTCGGCTTCAGGGCATGCGCTTCGCTCTTTTTTATCGTTGACCGTGACCAAGGCTCCTTTTTGATGAAAAAGCTTAGCTGCAGCGACACCGCTGCGAGCCAAGCCCAAAATAATGACTTCAAGTCCACGATAATCCCGCGGATGTTTCATGCTCTACAACACCTCATTCATATATAATCCGAGTACAGCAAGCACGAGACCTACGACCCAGAATGTGATAACAACACGCCATTCCGACCAACCCACCAATTCGAAGTGGTGATGGATCGGACTCATTTTGAAAACACGCTTGCCTCTCGTCTTGAAAGAAACAACTTGGATCACAACAGAAAGGATTTCAACCAAGAACACACCGCCAACAATAGCAAGCAACAGCTCAGCTTTGGTCAAAATGGCAACAGCCACAAGGCCGCCACCAATCCCGAGCGAGCCTGTGTCACCCATAAATACTTTGGCTGGATGGGCATTAAAAACAAGAAAACCCAGTACGGCCCCTACCATGGCTGCCGAAAATATAGCCGCTTCTGGCTGCGTATTATTCATAGCAATAACCGTATAAGCACCAAAAGCAATGGCACTTGTCCCTGCAAGCAGTCCATCAAGACCATCTGTAAAATTCACCGCATTCGATGCACCCAACATAAGAATAGCCATTAACGGAAAGTACAACCAGCCCGGGTTGAAGTGGAACGCCACAAATGGAATATATAAGTCCGTGCTTTGTCCTTGCATGACAAGCAGGTAACAGACGATAGCGGAGATCAAGAGCTGACCGAACAGCTTTTGTTTCGCTGTAAGACCAAGTGAGCGCTTGAAAATAATTTTGATATAATCGTCGAGAAAGCCTACTAATCCATAGCCTAATGAGGCTATTAACAGGATTAGAAGATCCGTATTTTTATCAGCAAAACGAAGCGTAGCAAGCGCCAGCGCGAGTAAAATAATGACCCCGCCCATCGTCGGTGTCCCTTGTTTCTTTAGATGTCCTTGCGGGCCATCCTCACGAATTTGTTGTCCGAATTTCATACGCCGCAAAATGGGTATAAAAAGCGGTCCCATAATAAGCGCAAGCACAAAAGCTACGCCCATCGTTAATAAAATTGCGTTTTCCACGTTGGTTCCCCCTGCTCGTTTTCGTCTTTCGAAAACGATCTACTGTTTCATCCTATAATTAATTACAAGCACCATCTAGGCGAGTAAGGCATTAACCACTTGCTCGAGACGCATGCCTCGCGAGCCTTTTACGAGCACAAGATCCTCAGCTTGTGCGATTGCGGCGAGCTCTGCCGCGAGCTGCTCTTTATCATCGAAGGCACGCACGCAAGCCTTCGGGAATTGCTGAGCCGCTTCATCCGCGATGAAGCGGCCAAGACGGCCGAACGTGAAGACGTAGTCTACACGTTCCGGAGACAACACCCGGCCAATGCCGCGATGAAACTGCTCTTCGTGCTCGCCAAGCTCCAGCATGTCGCCGAGCACGAGGAACTTGCGACCGAAGCCGCGCAGCTGCTCGGTCAAGTCAATCGCAGCCCGCATGGATGCCGGGCTGGCGTTATACGCATCGTTAAGCACAGTCAGCCCCGAGGCTGCTGTCAGCTTCTCGATGCGCATGCTTGTCATCTGCAGCGAGCGAAGCCCCGCTGTAATTCCCTCAGGCGAGACGCCGAAGGCTTCGCCGATGGCAATGGCTGCTAACGCATTAATTACATTATGCGTACCAAGCAAGGGAATGAACAATTCTGGGTAACCCGTTGAATTGATCTGGAAGTACGCCCCGTCCGCATCCATCCGGATGTCGGTCGGGAACAGATCATTGTCCGCGCCGCTGCCAAAGCGGATACGGCGCAGCCCCTCTGGCAGGCTAGTTGGTGACTCCGCTGCCTGCCCGTCGAGGCTTCGCTCCGCGAGGGCCTGTTCAATAAGTGGTTCGTCGCCGTTGTAGACGAACAGCCCACCGCTGGGCATTCCACTAACGATTTCGGCCTTAGCCCGAGCGATTTCTTCCCGCGAGCCAAGCTGAAGCATGTGCGATTCGCCGATCATCGTAATGATCGACGCTTCCGGCTCGGCCAGATGGGATAGCAGATCGATCTCGCCACGTCCACTCATCCCCATCTCGACCACAGCAAATTGCGTAGTTTCCTCAAGCTCGAGCAGCGTGAGGGGTAAACCAATATGATTATTCAGGTTTCCCTTCGTCTTATGCACTTGAAACGTACTACCCAAAACGGCCGCAACTAAGTCTTTGGTTGTCGTTTTGCCGTTACTCCCCGTAATGCCAATAATGCGAACCGGCAGCTGCTTGCGATAAGACTTAGCCAACTGCTGCAGGGCTGTTAGCGTATCCTTGACGCGAATGATGGGCATGCCTTCTGGGGGGTGAGGATGGTCATCTTGCCATAAGGCAGCCGCAGCGCCCTTGCTGTAAGCCTCTGCGGCATAAGCGTGACCATCATAATGATCACCGATCAGCGGTACAAACAGACTTCCTGGTCGTATTGTTCGTGTGTCGGTAGATATGCCTATTATTGGAATGTCCCTTGGTGTTGACGCCCAGGACACCTGCACTCTCTCATCGCCTAGCATGTCTGTCATTTGTTCCAGCGTGCGCTCTATCATCGTTCTCTCCCCCTTATCGCAGCCTTAGCCACCAATCGATCATCGAAATCATGCTTGACCCCCATGACATCCTGATACGTTTCGTGGCCTTTTCCCGCTATCAATATTACATCCTTAGGGCCTGCCCCTTCAATAGCCTTTTGTATCGCTTTTTTGCGATCCGCGATTAATTCGTACTGTTCCTTTGGGTAATTTACCTCTTTTAAACCAGGAACGATATCAGCTAGAATGGCATCTGGATTTTCCGTTCGCGGATTATCTGAAGTCACATATAAATAATCACTATACTTAGCGGTAACCTTACCCATTAGTGGACGTTTCGTGCGGTCGCGGTTACCACCGCAGCCAAACACCGTGATTACTTTACCTTCAGCAAAGTCACGTACAGTAGACAGGGCATTCTCTAGTCCATCTGGGGTATGCGCATAATCAACCAAGACTAAGTAATCCTGTCCCTCATTCACAACCTCCATGCGTCCATCTACTACCGTAATATCTTCTAAACTATTCCGGATCGCTTCAAGGGGAATCCCTTCAGCAAGTGTCGCAGCAATGGACCCGAGCGCATTGTAAACGTTGAATTTACCAACCAACTTCATTCTGAAAAAAGCCTCTCCCGCGAAGGAAATAAGCTTAAACTCCGTGCCTTGGGCTGTAATTCGAATATTTGCCGCCTTTACATCACACTCGCTCTCTATCCCATATGTAATAATTTGCGCGGCTGTCAGCTTACTGAACGTATGGGAAGCAGCGTCATCCGCATTTAGAATAGCATACTGACGCTCCTTGAGATCGGCAGAAAAACCATTCCCCAATCTAGAGAAGAGCAGGCCTTTTGCCGCTGCGTAAGCATCCATTGTTTTGTGATAATCTAAATGATCTTGCGTTAAATTCGTAAAAATACCTGAACGGAAATGAATGCCCTTTACTCGACCTAATTCCAAGGCATGGCTGGACACTTCCATAATGCAGTAATCCGTCTTCTGTTCACGCATCTGCCGAAAGCTGCGCTGTAGATCGACGGCTTCTAGCGTTGTGCGCTCCATTTCCGTATACGTATCTCCAATTTTCATTTGAATCGTTCCCATAAGTCCCGTCGTAAAGCCTTGATCCCGCAATATTTTCTCAATTAAATAAGTCGATGTCGTTTTGCCATTCGTACCTGTAATACCAATTAACTTCAGTTCTTTGCTGGGATAGCCATAGAAATGGGCTGATAAAGCCGCCATTGCATATCTCGCATCTTTCACAACAAGCTGAGGAATTGGCAAGTCAAGCACTCTTTCCGTTACAAGCGCAGAAGCCCCAAGTGCAATCGCTTTTGGGGCATAATCGTGACCATCTGCTGTCAGTCCAGGGATACATAAAAACAAATCCCCTGTTTTAATTTTACGAGAGTCTGCTTCAATCCCAGTAATCTCTGTTTCAGCATCTCCATGTATGTGGGTAATGAGCAGTGCGGAAGCAAGCTCCTGAAGTTTCATGAGCAACCCTCTCCTTAACGTTATTGCTACCTATTATTGACAATTTTATGCCTATGGAAAAGCTAAACATGTCTTACTCGCAAATCTTTTTTCCAGCCAACTAAACCACATTACTGCGGCGGTGCATTATTCGAGAGAAAAATGCGTATTGTAGAGCCTTGATCTACTCGGGAGCCCGGCTTCGGCGCTTGACTAATCACATATTTGCCACTGCCAGACTTAGCCAGCCTAAAATTCATGTTCAGATCTTCTAATATATCATCAACTGAGGCTCCAACCAAGTCCGGCACCTCAACAACCGGAATTTCACCATAGCGATACTCTTTATCAAGCTGGTTTTTATCCGGTTCGACTTTCATATATCGCAAAGCATCAGCCATCATATTCTTCACAAGCGGAGCTGCAATCAGACCTCCAAATTGAATCCCTTTAGGATCATCCACAGCAGCATAAATGACAATTTTCGGATTATCGGCCGGCGCGAAGCCAATAAAGGAGACAATATGCTCATCCGGCGAATAACGTCCGTTAATGACCTTCTGCGCTGTTCCCGTCTTCCCGCCTACGCGATAGCCGTCGATAAACGCATTGCGTCCTGTGCCTTTAGCAACAACGCTTTCAAGCGCCTCGCGTACTTGTTTCGATGTTTCCTCCGAGATGACATTGCGTACAAGCTCAGGCTCTACAACATCAACGATCTCACCCGTATCCGGATTCGTAAATGACTTTGCTACATAAGGTTTAAAAAGTTTTCCTCCGTTAATAGCCGCAGAAACAGCCGTAATTTGCTGAATCGGAGTGACCGATACCCCTTGACCAAATGCCGTCGTCGCAAGTTCGACTGGACCCACCTGAGACGGCTTGAACATAATGCCGTTTTCTTCGCCGCCGAGGTCAATCCCCGTCTTCTTCCCAAAGCCAAACTTTGAAATGTAATCAAACAGCTTTTCCTTGCCTAGACGCTGTCCCATAACGACGAATCCGGGGTTACAGGAATTTTGTACGACTTGCAGCATCGTTTCACTACCATGACCGCCGCGTTTCCAACAGCGGAGTCTAGCCCCTCCGACCTCAATAAATCCGGGATCGAAAAATTGTTCATTTTTTAAATCAACCTTTTTTTCCTCTAGCGCTGCAGCTAGCGTAATAATTTTGAAGGTTGAACCCGGCTCATATGTTTTCCAAATCGGTAAGTTTCGGTTATAGGTTTCCGTCGGATAATCCTTATAATTGCCTGGCTCATACGTAGGCCTGCTGCCCATGGCAAGGATTTCTCCATTATTGGGATCCATCATGATGGCAATGACATTTTGCGCCTGATACTGTACCATAGCCTGATCTAATTCTCGCTCCATCACAGACTGCAAATGACTGTCAATCGTCAACTTCATATTGAGGCCGTCTTTTGGTTTCTCATAGGTGTCTGTCGTGCCCTTAAGCTGCCTACCAGCCGCATCAGCCATATAGGAAATACTTCCCGGAATCCCGGTTAGCTGACTGTCATACTTCGCTTCAATTCCTGTCAACCCTTTATCAATCCCAGCAAAACCGAGAATATGAGCAGCTAATGTTCCAAAAGGATAATACCTTTTGTTGTCTTCTGCTACAACGATACCTGGTAGATGAAGATTACGAACTTCTTGTGCTTTCTCAACTGTTATTTTGCGGCCGGATGGTTTTATATAATTTTTCGAGGCTTTCTTCGTAATTTGTTGATAAATTTCCTCTTCGTTGCCCTGCAGCACCTCGGCAAGCTTGGCTGCTACGCTGCGGGCATCTTGAAGCTGTATGGGTATGGCTAAAATAGTAGGTGTACTCATGCTGTAAGTTAAAGAAATCCCATTGCGATCCTGAATCTCGCCTCTCTTGGGTGCAAACGGAACTTCCCTCCGCCAACTCTCCTCTGCTTTATTCGCCAAGTCTTGTCCAATCCATAGCTGGACATAAGCTAGACGGAGAATAAGTGCTGTAAAGATGACAGTGCCAATAATGAGCGCAGTAAACAATCTGCGACGAACGGTAACGTTAGAAACACGCATGAACGTTCAGTCTCCCTTCCCAATAAGTCAAGATCATTCCTAACATGACTATTCGGGACAAACAGGGGTTAGAACAAGCTCTCCGTTAAGGTGTCTTTTTAGCCGTAGATCGCTGCGCTTCTGTTTTCGTATTCGACACCGGAGTTGTCGATGGTGTAGGTGTTGATGAATTTGCAGTTGATGATTTATCGCTTAATGGTTTGAGCTGCAACGTCACACTTCTCCCCTCGCCTTCTCCCGTTGTGGCCTGATCCGAGACATAACCTTCACCGGAGGTTTGACAGTCTACTTTAAAGAAGGAACAGGTTTCAACAGCATCTCGAAGTGATCTACCGACCAAGTTAGGCAGCGGCATTTCGTCAACAGTTTGCATCGCAACATATATTCGTTGTGTAGATAAGATTTCTGTACCTGCTTTCGGAAATTGATCCACAACCTTGGCTCCCTTACCGAAAACCTCAAGTGACAAACCGATTTCCTTTGCCGTAGCCTTGGCGCTTTCTGCTGTCACATCTGCAAAATTAGGCACCTTTAGCTTATTCGCTTCCTTCGCTACCATTTTCGTTTGTTTATTTGATGCAACACCCATATACTGCAAGGATTCACCAACAATTTCTTTAAAAGCAGGAGCTAATACCTGCCCTCCTAAGTGATAATTGCCGCCTAGATCAGGTTGATCGGCGATCAATGTTACTAAGATACGAGGATTTTCAGCAGGAGCGTATCCAATAAAGGAAATAACCCACGAATCCGTGGAGTAAGTCTTTTCACCCGGAAGGACTAAGTTAGCTGTTCCTGTCTTTCCTGCGATACGGTAGTCCTCCATAAATGCAAGCTTACCTGTACCAATATCTTGGTCAGATACAACTTGTTCTAAATATCCGCTCACCATACTAGCTGTCTTTTCACTCACGACTTGCCTAACGACTTGTGGCGCAAAAGACTGAATGCTTTTCCCAGTTTTCGGATCGACAATATCCTTAACAATGTGTGGCCACATCAATTTACCACCGTTGGCCATCGCAGCATAAGCGGCTGTTTGTTGAATGGCTGTAACAACGACCTTGCCTTGCCCATAAGTAGCTGTTGCAAACTCAGATGGATATTTCATATCAATTAAACCGGAAACTTCATTCGGCATATCAATATTCGTTTTTTGATCAAACCCAAATTTCGAAATGTAATCCTTCAGCTTAGGGGGAGTTAATTTTTCCACACCCAATTTGACGAAAGCAACGTTACTAGAACGCTTTAGGCCATCCAAAAAAGAGATTTTTCCCCAACCAACCCGATTATGGTCATGGAGTTCTCTATCCTGTACCCGAATCATACCTGATTGGAACATTTCATTGGGATTGAATAGACCCTCTTCTACTGTAGCAGCTAACGTCACTAACTTAAACGTAGAGCCAGGCTCGTAGCGAGAGGCTAACGCATTATTTTTGAAATCACTTTGATCTTTAATCGTCCAATAGACATTGGGGTTAAAGGTAGGCGTATTGGCCATTCCCAGAATTTCCATCGTCTGTGGATCAACAGCAATCGCCGTCAGGCTCTTCGGGTGCCACTTGTCATTTACTTTAGCCAGCGCGCTCTCCAAATAAAACTGTATATTTTTATCAATTGTGAGTCGCACATTGTTCCCGTCTTGCGCTGGCTTGAAATTGATTTTGGAATCAGGAAGTTCAACACCCTTCCCGTCCTTCTCATAGCTTAACATCCCAGGAACACCCTTCAGGGTTTGATCTAGTTTAAGTTCTAATCCTAGGGCAGCTTCGCCTTCTTTATTCGTATACCCTAGAATGTGGGCGGCTAGCGTTTCACCTGGGTAATAGCGTTTCTTGTCTTCTAAAATATTAATTCCTACGTTAGCTTTTGCGCTTAACTTGAGTTTTGTTTGAAGCTCTGAAATTAACGTACGAACTTGATCAGCTTTCTCTTTCTCAATCTTCCAACCTTCATTTCTAATCTCCGTATAGACTGCAAAATCCGTACCATCCGGCTTCATTTTCGTTGCGCGCTCACGGATTTTATTGACAAGTGTAGGCTTCGTTTCATCCGATTCTTTCAAAATTTCCGCTAATCCTTGCGTAACATCCTCAGCGATATGATAGCCATCAATCATTTTAGGATTAAGAGCAATGGTATACGACGTTGCTTCCACGGCAAGCACTTTATTGTTTCGATCCAGGATCGAACCCCTTACCGGATTTATCACCCTATCTGTCTCCCATTTCTTCTCGGCTTTCTCTAGTAACCATGAAGCTTCTACCACTTGAATCCAATAGACTTTAGAAATAAGGACAACAAAAAGAAGGGTAAAGAACCCTCCAATTAGCAACGATCGCAACTTAATTTTTTTTGTCATATCGAATACCTGCCCATTACGGTTTAGAAGCTACTTTATTATTTTTGCTACTGCCTGTATTTGATTTTGATTTCTCTGAAGTGACTAAACTTACTTTCTTTTCATCTCCTATGTTAAACCCAAGCCGTACCGCCTCACCCTTCATACGTTCAGGACTTTGCAGTTTCTCTACTTCTTGCTTCAAAGCACTGTTCTGAGCTTGCATCTCACGAATTTCACTTTGCATTTTCAAAATATTGGCATTCATCTGATAAATAGCTGCGTAACGCCAGATAATAACTCCTGCCACAATGACACAAAGGATGACAGTGAATAAATAAAGCATTTTCTCTTGTGTCGGTAACGTTTTATTACGATAAACAACCTTTGTTGTTTCTTTTATCTTCACTTTTGGTGCTGGGGCCGAACGTTTTGGATCGAGAGCCAAATTGCCTTGGATGTATGATGGCATATTTTATTTCCTCCCTTGTGTCAAAGTTTTTCAGCGATTCGCAGCTTCGCGGATCTTGCCCTTTGATTGACTTCAAGCTCATGTTCGCTTGGTGAAATTGGTTTTCGTGTGATTAATTTTACAACTCCGGTCTTCTTGCAAACGCAATATGGAAGATCCGAAGGACAGGTACATTTTTCAACGTTTTTCACAAAAAATTGTTTACATATGCGATCTTCCAGTGAATGGAAGGTAATGACAGCAACTCTGCCTTGTGGGGCCAGGCAACGGAGTGATTGCTCCAGTGCTTCTTCAAAAGCTCCTAACTCATCGTTCACCGCGATACGCAGCGCTTGGAAACTTCGCTTCGCTGGGTGACCGCCGGTCCTTCTCGCTGCAGCGGGAATCCCTTCCTTGATTAATTCCACCAGCTCACCTGTGGTTTCAATGGGTTGTTTGGTCCGAGCTTCCACAATGACGCCTGCGATCCGCCTGGAAAACTTTTCTTCTCCGTACTCAAACAATATTCGCGCAATTTGGTCTGCAGGCCACTCATTTACGATCGTTTTGGCAGTTAATTCCGTCGAACGATCCATCCTCATGTCAAGCTCTGCATCATGGTTGTAGCTGAAACCACGATCCGCATCATCAAGTTGTGGAGATGATACGCCAAGATCGAAAAGAATCCCATCCACCTGCGGCTTGCCATCACGAAGTGCTCTAGGCTCATTTTGGAGCACCTGCTCCAGCTCTCTGAAATTGCTTTTTACGATTTTCACGCGATCCAGGTAGGGCGCTAGCACGGTTTGAGCATTAGCTAAAGCGACATCATCCTGGTCTAGTGCAATCAGTAAGCCATTTGGACCTAATTTAGAGGCAATCAGGGAACTATGCCCTGCTCCTCCCATCGTACAATCCACGTAAACGCCATCCGGCTTTATATGTAAACCTTCAACAGATTCTTCCTTAAGTACCGTCACATGATGAAACACTTGGTGTCCTCCTAAGAGCTTTGCTTTAGCAAAGCTTGCATCGTAAGCATAATCTGAGCTTTGCTTTAGCAAAGCTTGCATCGTAAGCATAATCTGAGCTTTGCTTTAGCAAAGCTTTCTACGTAAGCCTCTATAAATCAAAATTAAAATCGACGAGTTTCTCCGCTATTTCATTGAATGACTGTTCCGATTCATTGGCATAGCTTTCCCAAATTTGCTTGCTCCAAATCTCAACTCGGTTGGAAACACCGATAACCACACAATCCTTCTCAAGTTTGGCATGTTCCACGAGGTTGCCTGGAATGTTCGCTCTCCCTTGTTTATCGAGGTCACACTCCGTTGCACCGGAGAAGAAGAACCGGGTGAAGGCACGCGCATCTGATTTCATTAGCGGCAGTGCTTTGAGCTTCTGCTCGAGTATCGCCCATTCCGATTGCGGATAAACGAATAAGCACTGATCTAGACCGCGGGTGATGACAAATGAGTCGCCGAGGGCTTCGCGAAACTTGGCCGGGATGATCATTCGGCCTTTCTCGTCGATGCTATGTTGATATTCACCCATGAACATAGCATGTCGCCCCCCTTTCCTCCACTTTGTACCACTTTCCACCACATTTGAATCAATATTCGCTAAAAATAAAAGAAATCCTGCTACGAGAGCAGGATTTTCAAAATTATTTTCATATTTAGGTCTATTCTGCGTCTTTTGTTCCTTGTTTCTGATCTTCAAGTGCGTTTAAAGAAGCATTTTGATCTTTGAGCTGTAATCGCATCTCTTGCAGTTGTTTATTTCTTTTGCGTCTGAATACCCAGATCGGGACGCCAATCAATAGGCCAATGACAAGAATCGGAAATGCAGCAGCAAGGAAAACGAGAATACCTTGCATAACAGCAACTAGTACATTTAGGCTAGAATTCCATGCTTCTTGTATGCGTTCCTCTAGTGTTAACTTATGAGGATCAGATAGCAATGGCTTATTACCCGTTTGCTGGTACATACGAAGCTCAATCGTCGAGAATGAGACATTTTGATCCAAATACCTTATCCGACCCTTTATTTGTTCAATCGCTTCCTGTACCTTGGATAGCTCGTTTGAGAAAGAAAGCAGCTCATCCGTTTTTGAAGCCTTCTCCATAAAGCCCAATAATCTCGTTTCAACCATTTGTTTTGCCTTGAGGCGTGAATTAAGATCCACATACTCCTCCGTCACGTCTTGTCCCTGTACGTTCCTTTGGAGCGATGGACTTATCTTCTCTAAGCCATCTAGCAAGGAGACAAACCCATTTGCTGCGACTTTGATTGTATATGTCCCGCCCCTTTCTCCCGTATTCGCATTTTCCGAGAATTGTAGAATGTAAGCCCCACTAAGCGTTACCAGGTCACGGAGGGCTGTCTGAGCTTTGCTGTATTCCTCTACAGGCATAACCAAGTTAGCTCGGTAGATTAACTTACGATTAAATCCCGCTGCTTCATCGCTTCCCGTTGCCGGCATGACCGTGATCGGTGCATTTTTTACTTCAGTAGGCGCTATTTCTGCCGCTCCCTCTTTTCCTTTGAATGAGGTATCTGCGCTGCTTGCTTTCCCTCCAGCTGCTGCAGCAGGAGCCGCGGACTTAGCGTCAGCTAACTGTGTAGATTCTCCCTTTAAAGCTTCGCTAGTCGCAACCATGTTCAATTCTTTTGATGAAGTCGCTGACGAATCATTCTTTGAAGCACTACAGCCTGATAACAGACCAAGTACTAGCATGCACGTGGCAAGCAGGAAAGAAATGTTCCGAACAAACTTATTCCTCTTTGTTTTGTTAGCCGCAATACTGCTGGGCATGAACCTACCGTTCTCTTTGCTTTTAAAGACCCCCATCTTGCCATCCCCTCGCTACCATATATAGGTTATACACCCTATAAACGGGGGATAAGTTGGAAAGGTTGCTGTCGCCGAGCCACTTCAACAAATAATTGCTGATAAATCTCAATTGTAATCTCCGAAATCGACTTCTCAACTAATAAAAGTCTTACCTAACATCGCTTCTCACACATTTAGGCTCCGTTTCCGAGCTTATTCTACCTTTCCGTCGGCCATTGCGCAGCCAATAGCAAATCCCTTATCCTACAATCGTTGCAAAAAAAAGAAAAAGCCTTCCAGTCCACTCTAAAAGTGGTCTGAAAGGCTATCCTAGCTTTTGAAGGCACTCTAATGCTCTTGAAGGCACTCGAACTCTCTTGAAACCTCTTCGACACTCCGAAAGGCTCTCTAAAGCTCCCCAAGGCTCTTACAAAGCCTTGAAAGTCCCCAAAAGATCCTTAAATCTTAATGCTCCGCCCAGCTGTCCAGGTACATCTTCTGCTCTTCTGTCAACGAGTCAATGCTGGTACCAAGAGATTCCAATTTAAATCGTGCAACTTGCTCATCCAGTAGATAAGGTACATTGACAACGGTTTTGCCTAATTTCTTGTACTCATCATTTACATATTTAAGTGACATAGCTTGCAGCGCAAACGTCATATCCATAATTTCAGCTGGATGACCATCGCCTGCAGCTAGGTTAACCAGACGTCCTTCAGCAAGTATATATACTTTACGACCGTCCGTCAGTCGGTATTCTTCAATATTGCGTCTTACTGTACGCTTGGAAGAAGACATTGCTTCAAGTTCCGGTTTGTTTACTTCTACGTCAAAGTGGCCTGCATTCGATAGAATCGCGCCATCTTTCATTACTTTGTAGTGCTCTCCACGAATCACATCACGATTACCCGTAACTGTTACGAAGAAATCGCCTAATTTCGCTGCTTCCAGCATTGGCATAACAGCAAAGCCATCCATATAGGCCTCGACACCTTTAATTGCATCAATTTCTGTCACAATGACATTCGCGCCCAAACCTTTAGCACGCATGGCCACACCTTTACCACACCAGCCATAACCGACAACAACAACAGTTTTACCAGCTACAACCAAGTTAGTTGTACGGTTAATGCCATCCCAAACGGATTGACCTGTTCCATAACGATTATCGAACAAATATTTACAGAAGGCATCGTTAACTGCGACCATTGGGAATTCAAGCTTGCCTTCTTTCTCCATCGCTTTCAGACGAAGAATACCTGTTGTTGTTTCTTCAGCTCCGCCGCGAACTTGTACTGCCAAATCTTTACGTTCGGAATGAAGAATAGAAACCAAATCGCCGCCATCATCAATGATCAGGTCTGGCTTCGTTTCGAGCGCTTTAATCAGCAGCTCTTTGTATTCTTCCGAACTCGGATTGTATTTCGCAAAAACGGTAATACCATCCTCAACAAGCGCTGCACAAACGTCATCTTGTGTAGATAGCGGATTGCTGCCCGTAATCGTTACTTCAGCTCCACCGGCTTTTACTACTTTGGCTAAATAAGCTGTCTTCGCTTCTAAATGCAAGGAAATAGCCACTTTCAATCCTTTAAAAGGCTGTTCCTTCTCAAATTGCTCGCGAATACGATTCAAAACAGGCATATGCGCTTGGACCCAATCAATTTTCAAATGACCTTCAGGTGCCAGTGTTATATCAGTAACAATACTCTTTTCTACACTTGTCATGTTCGTTTCCTCCTATAAATAATAAATACGATGCAAACCATCAACAGGAATCGGCGTCTCAAGTAAATCACGGAGCCATTCATTCCCATACCGATTCATATAAGCACACCCATTATACACTCTTTCTTGTGGCTTGGCGAACGGTAATATCGTTAGTCTTATACGTTCTAATTGTCTTAACGCCGCATCGAATTGCGTCTTATGTGCTTCTCCTGCTTTATTACGCAAGAATTCGATTTGCTCGAGGATTTTCGCCAGATTCGTTTCTCCCAGCTTTTTAACCCCGGGGTTGATCGCGGCAAGAGATTCCACAAGAGGCGTGTAGTTCACAGTGAAATTCGATTTCACGTCATCGAAGCGCTCATTTAAATGCAAGGTATCTTGCCCATCCAGCCATTCTTGCTTCTTCTGCTCAAAGCGCTCAAGCACGTCCTCAAATGTAAAACCATATTTGTTCATTTGCTTCTGAACCGTACCCTCGATCAAAGTTAACTCCATGCGCGGTGCTATGATCGGCATTTTCATGCCAAACTGTTCAAAAGCATGCTTCGTCAGCGACCAGTAAGCAATCTCACCTGGTCCTAACACCGTAGCCAGAACCGGGAATAAAAATTCTTGCATTAGAGGCCGTGACATCACGTTGTTGCTCAAATTCTCAGGTGTTGTTAATGCTAAATCTTGAAGCTGCTCCTTAGTATAACTATAGTCCTTCTTCTTATCTGTAAATCGTTCACCTTCACGATGCAAGAGCAGCCGCTGTCCATCTGCAAATACAAACAAATTAGCTCCGTCTTTGTTTATTTCCGCTTGACTCTCATATCCTGCTTGTTCAACGGCTTCCTGACTCTTCTGTAACGATTCCGAGAATGCTTCATTCTGAAGGATTAGCTGCTCAAACATGGTCGCTTCCAAAGCTCGTAAGGAAGGTTCATCGGAGTCTATGAGAACAAGCCCGTATTCCCCAAAGAGGATAGCCATCCAGCGAGCAAAAGCATCGGATAATGTCGCCCCATCCTCTGTTGTTCCCTCTAGCTTAGCGATTAGCGAAGCTTTAAACTCTGTATCCATCAAGGATTGATCTAACGCCTTTAAGGCCTCTTTCCATGCATCAGGTTCAATAGGCAGCCTACTGACGGATGTGCGTCGCCCTGTCGGATGATCAACCTTGATTTTCTCAATTTGCTGAGCATTCGATAACGTATACGTATGGTTAACTTCATCGAAATCATGATCCTCACCAGCGATCCAAAAGATCGGCACAACCGGGCGTTGCAATTTCCCACTCCATTCACGAGCCAGCTGAACAATGCTTATGGCTTTGTACATAACAAGCAGCGAACCGCCGAACAAGCCAGCTTGCTGGCCCCCCACAACGGCAAGTGTATTGTTATCAGCCAATGACGAGATATGATCAATTGCTGCCTGTGTATTTCCTATTCTCTCATTATATTTCTCCAAGACTTGGACCAAGCGGCTTCGATCAACTTGAGGTGAAGTCTTTACTTCGTCTAACCATTTTACGCGGGTCTGCCAGTCTTCCAAGTTTCCGAAGTGGTAAGGAAATAAAGCCTTAGCTTTATCTGTTTGAGCTATGTAATCTTCCGCTAACTTCTGATTTTTTTTCCAATGAAAAGTTTCCATTTGCATGCGACTAGTGTCTCCTCTTCATACCAAATAAAACGACTATTCTTTGATTGTACACGTAAGGTCAGCAATCGTCAAAACTGTATTATTAATAATTACAATTGAACATTAAAAAGCCGCCCCCTACGGGGACGGCTGGATAACCTTAATACAAATGACAAGCTACGAAGTGATTTGGTTCCACTTCTTTTGTCGGTGGCATCGAATCTGCACACTGCGGCATGGCTTGCGGACAGCGTGTTCGGAACGGACATCCGCTAGGCGGATTCAGTGGGCTCGGTACATCGCCTTGAAGAATGATACGCTCACGAGTACGCTCTATTTCCGGATCCGGAATCGGAATCGCAGAAAGCAGCGACTGTGTGTAAGGATGCAGTGGTTTCGCATAAAGGCTGTCAGACGTTGTCACCTCTACGAGGTTACCAAGGTACATAACACCGATACGGTCGGAAATATGCTTAACCATCGCCAAATCATGCGCGATAAACAAGTAGGTCAAGCCCATTTCCTTCTGTAATCTCTTGAACAGGTTAACGACCTGAGCCTGTACGGAAACGTCCAATGCAGAAATCGGCTCATCCGCAATAATAAATTTCGGCTCAATCGCAAGCGCACGGGCAATCCCGATACGTTGACGCTGACCACCGGAGAACTCATGCGGGAAACGGTTCGCATGTTCATCGTTCAAACCAACAGCACGAAGCAATTCCATTACGCGTTCTTTGCGTTTAGCACCTTTGTACAAACCATGAATATCAATACCTTCAGCTATGATGTTACCAACCGTCATACGAGGGTTTAATGAAGCGTACGGATCCTGGAATACCATTTGCATATTCCGATTAAATTCTTTCAGCTTCTTGCCTTTCAGCTTATGAACATCCTCACCATCGAAAATGACTTCGCCTTCTGTTGCATCATAGAGCTTGATGATCGTTCTACCTGCAGTGGACTTTCCACATCCGGATTCTCCTACGAGGCCGAATGTTTCACCGCGGTTAATTTCTATGGAGAAATTGTCAACGGCCTTCAATACTTTACCGCCGCCAAGATGAAAATGCTTCTTCATATTACGAATTTGTAAAATTGGTTGATTAGACATGTTGATGACCTCCCACTCCTACAGGACGCTCAACTTTCGGTGCATCTGGGTGCAGCAGCCAGCAAGCGGCACTGTGTGTCTCAGAAAGAGTTGTATGCTCTGGATCTTCTTCCAAACAATGATTCATGGCATATGGACATCTGGCTGCAAAAGCACATCCTTTTGGAGGTGCAAATAGATCTGGAGGCGTACCCGGAATCGGTACAAGCTCTTCATTGCTATTCGTATCCAGACGAGGCACCGAACGAAGCAAGCCCCATGTATATGGATGCTGTGGCTCGTAGAAAATTTCATCTACTGTTCCTTGCTCAATAATTTTTCCAGCGTACATAACGACAACACGTTGTGCCATATCTGCTACGACACCAAGGTCATGCGTAATTAAGATAATAGATGAGTCCGTTTTTTCCGAGATCGTCTTCATCAAGTCAATAATTTGAGCTTGAATCGTTACGTCAAGAGCCGTGGTTGGCTCATCAGCGATAAGCAGTTTAGGTGAGCAAGCAAGTGCGATAGCAATCATAACACGTTGACGCATACCACCTGAGAGCTCATGTGGATATTGATGAATACGGCCCTCTGGGGAGTTAATACCTACAAGCTTGAGAATTTCAATGGCTCTCTCAGTTGCAGCCTTTTTGTTCAAACCTTCGTGCTTGATTAAACCCTCTGTAATTTGATCGCCGACCTTCATCGTCGGATTCAAAGAAGTCATTGGATCCTGGAAGATCATACCCATTTCCGATCCGCGAATTTTCTCCATTTGTCTGTTGGAAAGCTTGGTAATATCCGTCTTCCCATCAAACATGATTGAACCGCTTTTTATATAGCTAGGCGGAGTAGGAATTAAACGCATGAGCGTTTGTGCCGTAACGGACTTACCGCAGCCGGATTCACCTACAATCGCCAACACTTCACCTTTTTTCAAAGAAAAAGATACGCCGCGAACAGCTTGAACCTCCCCCGCATATGTGCGGAAAGAAACTCTCAAATCTTTAACTTCAAGCAAATTGTCTTTGGTGCTCATCATTATTCACCCCTTCTTACTTGCGCATTTTTGGATCAAGCGCGTCACGAAGCCCATCGCCGAGCACATTGAAACTGATTAGAATTAAGCTGAAAACAATTGTTGGAGTGATAAGGCGATATGCATATAACCTCATAGAGTTAGCCCCATCAGATAAAAGGTTACCTAATGATGCAAGAGGCGGCCTTACACCGAGACCAATGAAACTCAAAAATGCCTCTGTAAAAATGGCTGATGGAACAACAAAAGTAATTTGAACAATAATGATACCTAATGCATTTGGTATCAAACTGCGCATAATAATTCTCCATGGTGAAGCTCCCAGTGTACGGGAAGCAAGAACAAATTCCTGTTCTTTAAGCGTGAGCATTTGACCACGCACCAAACGTGCCATCGGTACCCAACCCGTTATACTATAAGCGATAATTATCGACGAAATACCTGATCCGATAACCATAATAAGCAGGATAGCGATTAGCAAGAAAGGAATTGCATAGACAATTTCAATCACACGCTGCATCACTTCGTCTACTTTACCACCATAATAAGCCGATATACCGCCATAAATTACACCAACCACTAAATCAATGAGAGCTGCTGTAATTCCTATAAATAAAGATATACGTGTGCCAACCCATACCCTCGTCCATAAATCACGGCCAAAGTCATCAGTCCCAAACCAATGATCTCCGCTAGGTTTAGCATTTCTTAGTTTCAAATCTTGTGTCTGATAATCGAAATTTGATAGCATAGGCGCTATAATCGCAAGCACTATCAATGTAGCCAATATAATTAAGCCAGCCATAGCCAGTCTATTTTTCTTAAGTCGTCTCCATGCGTCCTGCCAATAATTGAGCGAAGGTCTAACAATTCTTTCGCCAGTTAAAGATTTATCTGAAACGGGAGCAAACTTATAGTTGTTCTCTGTTGTATGATTTGGAGTTTGCATCAATTATTTCCCGCCTTTCCCAAGACGAATTCTAGGGTCTACTAAGCCATAAACTACGTCTGTCAGAAATATTACTAAGATAAGAATGCTCGAGTAAAAAATAGTTAAACCAGAGATCATTGTATAGTCATTGGATACAACGGAAGATACAAAGTGTTTACCTAAGCCAGGCACAGAGAAAATTTGTTCAACAACTAGTGTACCTGTGATGACGTTTACAAATATTGGACCGATAACCGTGATAACCGGCAAGATGGCATTTCGTATTGTGTGCTTCACTACGACTGTAACACTAGACAAACCTTTTGATTTAGCTGTTTTAATGTAATCTTGATTAAGAACGTCTAGCATGGATGTACGCATTAAACGTGCCAAAATCGCAATCGTACCAAATGAAAGAGCAATCGCTGGTAAAACACGATAGCTTGGACCTTTCCATAGACCCGCTGGAAGTATGCCCCATTTTACACCGACATAATAAGACAAAAGTGGACCAAGGACAAATGACGGGATGGATACACCTAAAATCGCAATGAACATTGCTGTATAATCACCAGCTTTATTATGCTTTAAAGCTGCAATAATACCTAACGTAAGACCTGAAATGATTGCAATAACGATTGAGATCAACCCAAGTTCTAGTGAAGAAGGAAATGCTTGTTTGATAATATCTGTAACTTTGTGTGCCGGGAATTGAAAGGAAGCTCCTAGATCGCCATGGATGATGTTGTTCATGAAAGTCAAGTACTGTTCCCACAATGGCTTATCCAAACCGTATTGCTTCATCAACATTTCTTTCGTAGCTTTAGGAATCCGTTCAGAGCCTTCTCCAAGTGGATTACCAGGTAAGTTTTTCATCAATACGAATGTAAATGATGCAATTAGCCATAACGTAATAAGCGCATATAAGAAACGGCGAAGAATGAACTTAACCATATTGCTCCTCCTTTATTAAAATAAACTGCTTAGAAATTTAGAAGAGGCCGCTCCCACGAGGTGCGAACGGCCCCTTCTTGTAACAAATCTTTATTAAAACATTAGATTACTTAATTGTAACCCATTTCAGATCCCACTCTTTACCAAATGATGGAAGAACTAAGCCTTCAACGTTTGGTTTTTTCAAGTAAGCGCGAGTACGGAAGTAAAGTGGCGATACACCTTGATCATCCATAAGGATTTTTTCAGCTTCAACCAATGCTTTCGCACGTTTCGAAGCATCTACTTCTGTTTGAGCTTGCTTAATTAAAGCATCATACTGCGGGTTGCTGTAGTCGCCTTCATCAAACTCTCCGCCAGTTACCCACATATCCAAGAACGTCATTGGATCGTTGTAATCCGCGCCCCATAGGGAAAGAGCGATTTCGAAATCTTTTTTAGAGGACAACTCGATACGCAATGCGTGTGGAACTGGGTTCGCAATAGCTTCGTATCCAAGGTTTTGTTTCCATTGTGCAAGGATGAACTCAAGTGATTTTTTCGCAGTTTCAGTATCATCCGCATTCACTTTCATTGGAGGAAGGGCTGCTAAGCCAGCTTCTTTCAAACCTTCAGCAAGCAATTGCTTTGCTTTAGCTGCATCGAATTTAGGTTGTGTTTCACCAGCAGATTTACGGAAATCACCGCCTGCTCCATCAGAAGTACCGCCAGGTACTAAACCTGTGGAAGCTACAGATCCATTTGCAAGAACTGTATCAACATAAGCTTGACGATCAATAGCCATACCTAGAGCTTGACGAATTTTTTTGTTAGCCAAAGCAGGAACTTTTTTCGTTTGGTACATCAGGTAAGAGTTAGTCAACTCAGGCTTAGGTACGTTATCTGGTTTACCAGCATATAGTTTCAGTTGATCACGGTTGATTTCAGCTAAATCAGCCGCGTCAGTTTCGTATAGGTTAAGTCCTGTATTTGTATCTTTAACGATATTGATTGTTGCTTTCGTAAGTTTAACGTTGGCAGCATCCCAGTACTTTTCATTTTTAACAAGCTCAAGTGTTTGACCGTGATCCCATTTACTTAAAGTGAACGGACCAGCACCGATAACCTTGTCAACTTCAGCGCCATATTTGTCACCGGCTTTTGTAATGAAATCTTCTCTTTGCGGGAAGAATGTTGCAAAAGCAAGTAAACCTGTAAAGAAGGCAACCGGTTTTTCAAGTTTAATTTCAAGCTGCTTGTCGTTAATTGCTTTAACACCAAGAGCCTCTTGTGCCTTTTTCACATCTTCAGGGGTTTTAGCTTTCGTTACAGCTTCTCCACCTTTTATCCAAGCAACGAGAAAGCTATACTGTGCTTTTGTAGCTGGGTCTAATGTACGTTTAAAGGAATAAACGAAATCTTGTGCTTTTACTGGTTGACCGTCAGCCCAGTTCGCATTATCGCGAATGTCTATCGTATAAGTTAGACCATCAGCAGAAATTTTAGGAAAATCTTTTGCAAGTGCTGGAGCTGCTTTGCCGTCTTTATCCGCACGATAAAGTCCTTCGTTAAATGCGTTAAGGAATGTAAAAGCAGCATTAGCTGTTGTTTTGGAGCTATCCATAACAGGCGGCTCTGCAGTAAAGTTGATTTTAATTTCTTGCGGTTTGTTAGCAGCCGGAGCAGCTGTACCTTTAGTATCCCCTGTTGGTGATGTTGCAGGTGTTTCCCCACTTTTGGCACAACCAATTGCCACACTACCCATAAGCGTTAATGCTACTGCTGTAGAAACCCATTTCGTCGCTTTCATAAAACTCCTCCTTTAAAATATGTATCTAAACATCTATGGTTAGGTGTTTTGATAGTCTCGCTAACACAAACCTTACACCTTAAACCCAAAAATAAATGAAACCGCTTCATTCATGTTAGTATATCTAACACGAACCTCTGGTAAAAAAATTTACTAGACTCTACGCAAGGAATTATAACATATTACTATGCTTTGTCCAGAACTAATTTTCTTTTATTCACCTATGTTAAAATAAAATGAAGAAAAAGGTCCTTTACGGTTTCTAATTATACAACCATCGGTCAATAAAATCTAGACGGATTTCATTGTTATTTTCTACAATTCTTAAATAAATATTACAAACATACGCTAAAAATTGATTTATTCACATTATTTCCACAAAATTGTCTTGCCTAGGTTGAAAATATATAATTTTTCCCGATGTGCAGGAAAAATAGCAGGATGTAAAGTGCTGATAGACCCAGAAAACTAAGCCTCCATACGACCCTGCTTACCTTTAATAGTTCGGTTTTCCCCTTCAAATGCGTCTGATAGCCACCAATGATCCCAAAGGCGATGAGCAGCACGAGCGCAATTAGCCAGAAACCAAAATTCGTATGAAATAATTGATTCCACATTAAAGAAACAGAGCCTAGCAGAAATAACGTCGTCACGTCCATGGTAAGTCTTGTTGTCATCTTCTTATCTCTAAGAAAAAGAAAGACTAGAAACCACATCAGGATAAACGTAATAAACGGTGCCACTGCTAAGACCGCATATATCGTAGATATCCAACTGGCTAGCACATTCATCATTAAGGATCACCTACTTATTCTAGTGCTTTCACTAATTGGTACACGGTTTGGTGAGTCGGAATCTCAAGTTTTAATTCTTTTGCCATTTTTACTAGGCTTCCGTTAATATAGTCGATCTCGGTAAGTCGGGACTGTTCAATATCCTGGAGCATAGATGAATGGTTTAAGCTAGTGGCTTCACAGACACTAAGCAGCGTGTCCCATAGCTCATCAGGTAGTAAAATCCCCTTGGCAGCCGCCACCATACGAGTTTCTTGATAAAGGTCATTCATGAGAGAGCGCGTCCAGGTTGAAAGCAGCAGATCTCCGTTCTTTACACGTAAAATCGCCGTAAGCGGATTAATTACTGCATTTATCGTCAGCTTGCTCCAAATCCTCACATCCATGTTCTTCGACATCATTGTTTGAAATCCTGCCTTCTCAAGCATCTCAACTAACAAAATATGTGTTGAATTTACTATATGATCTGAATCTTCCGATGTTCCTATATAACTGATACCATGTCCAGTGTGAGTAACCGCCGTTAAGCCCTCTCGTCTAGCCCCTTCCGTCGTCACAGCGAGCAGCAAGCGATCCCGCCCAAGTTCTTCGCCCAACCTCTCTTCGTGCCCTATTCCGTTCTGAAAACTTATTAGGTAGGTGTCTTTGGACATTTGAGACTTCAAATTGTTTATTAGTTCTTGGGTAATTGCAGGCTGCTTGACCATGAGAAATAGGTAATCAAAATGATGTAAAGACGATTTAGCCGTTTTTGCCTCTTCTATATAATAGCGAAAATCTATGACCCCACTACGAGTAGTCCTAATTGCTTCTGCAGTTCCAACCAATTCGATCCCCTTCTGATCTAGCTTATCTGCTTGTTCTATCGTTCTTGCAATGACAGTCATATGTTCACAAAAAGCAGACAACTTGGCAGCGAATAGCAATCCTAAGGAGCCTGCACCAATAATCATAATGCGCATCTCATATCCCCCTTTACATACAATTCCCATTATACAACAAAAAAGCCCCAGTCCAAGGGCTCTCCTTGTTCTGAAGCTTCTATATGTAAGGACCGACGGGAACTCATTCTACTCTTTCTAGGTTACCATTCGCATCCATCTTGAACCGCGGCTTCTCTTCTTCCTCTTCTTCAACAAGGAAGGCCATTTTCCGAGCACGATCCATAATTTGGATCAATGCTTTATAATCATCATTCACAACACGATAATCCGTCTCAACTTCATTCACTTGTTTATTCAGCTTGTTGTTTTCTCTGCCAAGTCTATCTAGTTCGTCCTCTTTGTCTTGCAGTTCTTTTTCCAAGTTTTTAATATGACGATTCATATCTTGATACGTGTTTCTCCATTGTCTTAGAAACCGGATAACAGCATCAATCGATAATGTTTCTTCAGTGAATGTCTCTACTTTGCCCGTAGACAACTCAGGTCCATCCAGCAGTCCAATGGAAGAAGAACCGGAAATCGAGACGGCTGCATGCTTTTTGAGCTGCGTTCTTTTCTGGCGCTGCGCTTTGGCAATCTGAATAGCCGCTTCATATTTTTTCCTTACAAAACTGTTCCATCGGAATCCACATGCTGCCGCTGTACGCCCGATGCGCTCTCCAACTTCTTCGAATGCTGATAATTGTGTACTTCCCTCTCGTATGTGACGCAGTGTCACTTCCGCTAAGATTAAGTCGTCTTCATCGCTCCAAGCATCTTGTCTAATTGCTGACATATGGTCGAACCTCCTAACATAATATAGGGATCTTTGGCGTAGACAAAGTCTCTCCTTTGTGGGATCTTTGGCCCGTAGACAAAGTCTCTCCTTTGTGGGATCTTTGGTTCTTGCTCAAGACTCACCTATTGGGATGCATCATAATAAAGAATCAATTCGTAGAGAGCAGGGATAAATTGATTCGTGCCATTATTATTATTTCTATGCCCGTACTAGAGTTCATAGAATCTATTTGATACTAAATGGTATTGCCAAATTTTTTGTCACTCATACATGGGATCCCGATAAAAAGACATACTACTACTATCTGATGAAATGTTTTCAATTTCGTCACCGTTTGACGGTTTACACCGCTCATTTCAAACGGTATAATGTGTTGTAGTTAAAGTGCAACGTGGTATGAGAGGGGGATGTTACGAGAATGGATCGCATGTTTCGGGTTCTAGGTTTTTGGACACTTGTTATCGCACTAATGAGCTTAGCTGGCGATATGATACCTATGTCTCTGATTTTCTTTTTTCAAACTGCCGTATTCGTCATTCTAGGCTATATGCGCTTGTCAGAACGAACTTACATATTGTTGTTCTGGGGATATATGATTATTTCCTTCAGCGGATTTACGTATTGGTCATTTTTCAAAATGTCTGTCTAATACCTACAACAATAACAACAAGCAAAAAGGTGAACCGCCTGTTACTCAGCGGCTCACCTTTTTTTCATTGGGAAGAGATTGTTTGCTTGCGATGAACACTTTGAATAGCTCACTCATTTGATCACTTAGAAGCAACTGCCTGATTGAGCGATTTCGCTTAGACACTTCACTGAAAGGATTCGGATCAAAGTGGTCTTGAAGCCTTTGCAATATCCCTTGCTCCACCAGAAACTCCCTTTGCGTCTGAAGTTTGCAGTGAGTAAAGCCACCCTGCCTTGCAGCTATTTGACAAGAACTAAAGTTAACATGAGATGTCACATCCTGCTCACCCTGGTGGATGAATGGGTCATCCTGAGCTTGATGCTTGCGATAGCACATTAATGTTCCATTATACCGGTGAGAAGCAAATAGTTCTTCTGCTGTATCGCCATAATCAATGATTATGCAGCTCCCGCTACGGATCCGTTCAGCTACACGTGAGACCCAACTCTCAGCTTCAAGGTTTATCTCCCCTATTTGACCATCCAACCATTGAACTTCGGAACGTTCTAGGAAGTCTAATATATGTTGGGAGCTGATAGGAAGCCAAATTTCCCGAAAAGTCTGTTCCTCCTCTTGCCATTCCACATAGGACTCTTGGAAAAGCAAGTCTTTATAGCGAATTCGGTGTACTGGGAAAGCATCCAGCAGTTCATTCGCAAGAACATAAACTTGATCTTGCGGCGACTGACCCAACCATTCTGTTTCACTTGTAAAGTGAATAACTTGGGCATGCTCTTCAAGCAATGATCGCTGTTTCTGACGATGATAAGCACTAGATTCAATGATTGTATAGGTTAAACGAGCATATACGGCGGGTTCAACTCGCATTATTTCGCCCATGATGTGAAGGGCCATACGCCCGTTGCCCCCTCCCCATTCAACGATATGAACGGGTTTAGTAGGAGGACTTTCATTATTCAGCTGCTTACAAATAAATGATGCCACCATTTCCCCCATCACCGAACCAATAGAGGAACTTGTATAGAAATCTCCTTGCTTACCGATTTTTGGCCTCTCATTTCGATAGTAGCCATACGGTTCGCTGTATAGACAAATTTCCATATAATCTCTGAATGTGATCGCTTGAAATTCTGCTGACTGAATGGACTCTTTTAAGGCTGTCACAACACTTGGGTGTCCGAGCTGATGATTCAATGAAGAACCCTCCAATTCTTTACTTAAAGACAAAACATAAGGAAACCATTATAATGAAGAAGGATTTATGGAAGGAGAGATAGAAAAGCATGTCAAAGAAGTGGATTACCTTAACAGCGGTAACGGCGATCAGCCTAATATCGTTGACAGCTTGTACAGACAACACGAAGGTCAAAGAAGCACTTGAACAATCACTAAACAAACAAAAAGAAATGAAATCTTACACCTTCGATGGGAGCACAACATTAGCCATAAGCGATGGATTGATGAAATCGTCCAACCCTTTAACTAACGGGTTGTTATCTTTGGTCAGAGAAAGCACAATCGATTGGAAGGGCATTAGCAATGTGGAGCCGCTCCAGTTCCAGACGGACTTGAAAATAACGCCTAAGGGCTCTACATCCCCTTTTGAGATTCCAATTCTCATTAAAGATAGCAAATTGTATTTTAATATGCCAGCATTAAATAAAACAGCTGACGAGTATTATGCAATCGATTTACAAAAATTAAGTCAGAACAGTACTAGTCCATTAACCGTAGACACCTTGAAAAATACTTCTCAATTGTCAACGACACTTGGTAATCTTATATTTAGCGGGATTGATCCAAAATGGTATAAAGAAGCCAAGGAACCAGTTAAGCTAAAAGACGGATCTTCTGCCAAATCCATTAGCGTTGAACTTACCAGTAAAAATGAAAAAGAATTGAATACGCTGCTGCAAACAAAGCTTCCAGAGTTTATTGGGTACTTACAAAACAATGGATTCCTTACAGCCGATAAAGCCGAACAATTCAAAAAAAATCAAGCAAATCTCTTGCAGCTCAAAGCTCCGGGTAAAATGGTTGTGGCCATAGATGACACTGGCTTTATTCGCGACCAAACGATTGATGTTGGCTTCACCATAACCGTTGACGGCAAAGCGCAGGATAACCATATCCAGTTTCATCAAACGTATGACGCTATCAATCAAGCTTCTCCATTAACGAAAGAATTGCCGAAAAACGTTAAAAGCTTCGATGAAATCCTTAAATTAATTACACCGGCAAAAAAATAGATGTAAGGCAAAATACTTATCTCTTCCCCAGAGGTAAGTATTTTTTTGTGCTTCATTTAATAGAAATATGATAATCTGTTCTTAGGGGGAGAATTCGTTCAATGACATATAAATTCGTAGCTATGATATTGTCCATTCTATTACTTACTCAAATAACACTACCACTTCAAACAATTTCAGCTGAAGAAAAGCCCCCTACACAAGACGAGGCGAAGGATCTCGTCCAAAAAGGGCTTACCATTTTCGAAATTGACAAAGAAGTTGGCCGATTAAATGAACAAGATGCAAGCATCGTTGCTCAAATCAAACAAAATGAACAAGATATCATCAAGCAGAACAGCAATGTTGAAAACACCCGAAAACATGCCGGTAAAGTGCTGAGAGCTTATTATACAGGGGATCGAGATTCGATCTGGATGCTGCTGTTTACCGTTAGTTCCTTTACGGATGCATTGCGAATGTTCGAGTATCTGCAAATGATTATTAATAATGATCATCGCGCCTTATCCGCTTTCACCGAATCGTTTAAAAAATTGAAAAGCCTGCGAACCGTACTTGATTCTTCTCGCGTCGAGCTCCAGAAAACGAAAGAGAAATTCCTCACACAGCGTGAGAGACTCGTAAAGCTTCAAGAAGAGCTGGACAAACAACTAGCCGTCAGTGCACAAGCACAAGTCATAGAAGCCCAAATAAAAAGCTTAAATGACCAATGGAAGCAAGAAGGCATCCCTTTATTCCGCGAGTACTTGAATAGTTTATCATCAGCCTTCCGAGAGCTGCCACAGTATGTAACGAAAGAAAATAAATTCATGGACTTATCTTCTATCAAAAATCCAGTCATAACGATTAGTGATACGGATTTCAATGCTTACCTTCATTCAAAAAATGAACTCTTACAGAATTTGAATTTTGAATTTGCCGATGGGTCGATCATTGCAAAAGGTAAAAAAGATCATGTACAAATCACGTTGAAAGGAATGTTTTTGTTGAAGGAACATCCCGACATGAATGAAGTCCGCTTTGTTGTGGATAAACTTGAATTCAATGGCTTCCAACTGCCTGATACCACAATTGAAGACTTTATGAAAGAATTCCAGCTTGGTTTCATCCCGAAAAAAATTGTCAATTATCTCGATGTCGTTAGTGTAGAGACGAAGAATGGCATCGCAGTTGTAAAACTCAAATTATCCCTGTAAAGTAGCAGAGGATAACGAAGTAAAGTGAGGACTACGAATGGAACCAAAAATCGGTCTGATGATGGATCTGCCCGAAGGAAAAATACCTGGATTTTATGCGCAAATCGTTAAAGCTCTAGCAGGTAAAGTTGAATTATTTGATCGCGACAAAGAAATGCTTATTGTCAGCAATAAAGAACAACAGCTTGCTGCACTCGATGTTATGGCTCATTTCAATATCGAGACGAACCTCATGGAGCTTCGGCTGCTGCCGGATGACGCTGAATTGACTGATCTATTCAGCGATTATGGCTTTACAAGCCGCGCAGAACACAATTATTTATACAATAAGCTTGTCGTACAATTCCGATTTACGGCAGATAGTCCTCAAGCTGAAATCGACCAAGCAGCCCTTCAGATCGAAGAGCACCTCCTCGCACAGTACCAGGCTCAGGATCACACTGTGTACGTCGTGGATCGACAGCTCGAAGAGCTCATGCAGGGAATTGCCAAAGCTTATCGATGCCGCATCGAGATGCTGCCTTAAAACACGCAAAGAAGCCCACAACCCCTTATCGGTGGTGTGGGCTTCTTGCATTATTCAGAGCAGATCGGCTGCTAATTGCGCTAGATGCGAGCGTTCACCACGCTCAAGAGTGATATGTCCACTAATACCTTCCTGCTTGAAGCGTTCAACCACATAAGTTAATCCATTACTCGATGCATCGAGATAAGGATGATCAATTTGATCTGGATCGCCAAGAAGAACTATTTTACTGCCCTCTCCTACGCGGGAAACGATCGTTTTCACCTCATGCTTGGATAAGTTCTGCGCTTCATCAATAATAATGAATTGGCCGGGAATCGAGCGTCCTCGAATGTACGTCAGAGCTTCCACTTGAATACTACCGAGACCTGCTAGTATTTTTTCAATGTCCCCTGGTTTTTTGGTATCAAACAGATATTCCAAATTATCATAGATCGGCTGCATCCAGGGACGCAGCTTTTCATCTTTTTCACCAGGCAGATAACCAATATCCTTGCCCATTGGAACAACAGGTCGAGCAATTAGCAATTTTTTATATTTACGATCATCCTCAATCTTCATAAGGCCCGCAGCTAACGTCAGCAGCGTCTTACCTGTACCCGCTTTCCCAGTAAGGGTGACGAGCGGGATGTCGTCATTGAGCAGGAGCTCAAGAGCCATTCGTTGCTGCGCGTTACGCGCGGCAATCCCCCAGATGGGATCGTTACTCATGTAGAGCGGCTCCAGCTTTTTGGCATCGGGCGTCACTTTCAATAAAGCTGATTTGGAAGAACCTAACTCATCCCGTAAAATAACAAATTCGTGAGGATGCAGCATATAGCCCAAATTAAGCGATGTCACAGTCAAGAAACGGTAAGAATAAAACTCATCGATGATAGAAGGATGTACGTATAACGTTATATATCCTGTGTACATATCCGTTTGTGCAACAATGCGATCAGTTAAATAATCCTGTGCAGGTATACCGAGGACATCTGCTTTAATACGAACTAATGTATCTTTACTCACGATTACGACAGGTCTCGGATATTCATTAGCCTGCTCTTCTAGATGATAGTTGAGCGCGACCGCGAGAATTCGGTTATCATTCGTTAATTCTGCAAATGTATCCTGCAGCTTCGCGAAGCTGCGATGATTGAGTTCCACTTTAATGCTGCCGCCACGATCGAGCGTGATGCCATCGGACAAATTGCCTTTGGTTCTTAGTCCATCCAGCAATCTCGAAACATGTCTCGCATTACGGCCTATTTCGTCCGCATTTCGTTTCTTAGAATCGATTTCCTCCAACACCACGGCGGGTATGACTACTTCATTATCTTCGAACGCGAATAAAGCATTAGGGTCCTGAAGCAGAACATTGGTATCCAACACGTAAATTTTTTTCATTGGTGTGTCCCCTCCCAGATTTGGCGTTAGATCATTGGTTATATTAAATACATACAACCTAGCTGTGCCGGACAAACTAAACGCGAGATTTAGGAAAGAAAGGAACGATTCAAGTGAGACTATTGTGCGTAGTTATAGTATTTCTGACCCTCGCGGTTGGCTGTAGTCAAGCGCCGAAAAGTGGTGCCCCCTCTCAAGATCCGAATCAAAATCAAGTAAAAGTTCAACAAATCGCCCCACAAAAGCTCGAGATAAAAGATTCAAAGGCTGTTGCAGAACGTTTGGAAAACTTAGCCACCAGTATCCCTCAGGTTGAAAGCGCGCACTGCGTCGTCTTCGGTGATACCGCCGTTGTCGGTATCAACATTAAGAAGGATTTGGATCGCGCAAAAGTCGGCACCGTTAAGTATTCGGTAGCTGAAGCGCTCAAGAAAGATCCATACGGAGTTAACGCCATTGTTACAGCAGATTTGGACTTAGATCAACGCTTGCGCAACATTCGGGATAACATCCAAGCAGGAAGACCGATTACCGGATTCGCTGAGCAAATGGCAGATATCATGGGCCGTGTAATGCCTCAGCTGCCGCGTGATATTCGCAATATGCCAGATAATGCAGGACCTAAGGACGCGAATCAGGCGGGAAATCCAAACCCGTAATCCACTGAAGATAACAAAAAGCCTGACTGCATACGCAGATCTAGGCTTTTTTTATCGCATCAAAAACTCGGCCGACTGGATTTACAGTGACTCGGCTTGCACAAGTTTTCTCATATTCAGGCTCGGTCATCATTTGGGCGCGATCCATCCATTGCTTCGGTAAAGCTGTGTTGTGTTCAGCCATATCGCTTGCGCCTCCTACTAGGTGGTTGAAAACGCTCCTTACACTTACAGTATATCATAGCCGGTGGCAAGCGTTCCACCCTTATGTATCTATTTTCGATTCATGCGAACACTCCTTTTTCAACCAGATATACCTTAGTGTACGTCGGTTTAAAAAAGTTATGTCGTCAAACATGAACGTCTATTGATTATTGTAAATCGGATTCGAATTAATATCATTAAGCAGCTTTTCCGCCGATTCACGATCAAAGCTTTGTCTGCTCTTGACATTTTCTTGTTCATAGGCGATGTGAATTTTCATCCGATCTGATTCGTCCACAATTTCCACATGACTGACTCCATGATCTTCATGCAATATAAGCGCAAAAAAATCAAGCGTCTCTTTGGCCGCTTCGTCATCCGGTCTTGCTTGACTTACAATATACATTTGCAGCCAATTAAAAAAGGCGTCTTGCAGTTTCATTTTAACGCCCGTCCTCTCTAAGTAAAATAACATCGCAGCCTAATTCCAGCCAACGAAGCCATTGATTTTTCCAAATGATTTGTTGTGCATCTAAAGTGCTATCATCCAACGATGACACCAAATCCAAAGCTTCCTCTCGCTTCAGGAGACGATCTAGAAAGGCTTCTGCACAATGGGATAAATGAAAAGGATCACCATCAAATACAACGTCATCAGAATGCGTTAAATCAAGTTCTACGAGCTCTGAACCACATATCTCTTCATCGTCGCTTAACAGCAGACTAGCTTTAAACATAGATAGCAACCTGGGGTGTCTCCCATTCGCCATTTCACGGAAAGCTTCCAGCTTCGTGAGTGGAGAGCAGTCCAAGCGATCAGCCCCCAACACCAGAGGAGAGTAGCCTGTAATCGGAGTTAACCAGTATCGAGTCATTCGCCCCTCCTAAGAGTTATACTTTATCAAAACTATCATCGTAAGCATATTCTGAGTTTTAGCAAAAAGATCAATTGAAAAGCATTAAGTTGGTCTATTGCCGCTTCTTTTCTCGATGAAATACCGAATACGAACAAGAAACATTAACGATATGGCAACAGCCAGACAGAGCACAATAGGTAGTCCTACAATTTGAAAAACAAGCAGCATAACCGATCCAATGGCCAGAAGCACATAAATGACAGCTGTCTTAAGAACCGGCAATTTACGTGTCCGGAAAACTTTGTTATACACATAAGACATGAATATAAAGATTAACAAGTAAGTGATGTACAGGTGATTTCCAAACCACTCGTTCAAGGCAGTCAACACATACACTCCATTTCATTCAAAAAGTAAATTCAACTACCATTATCCCTCAAAATTACAAATAAATAAAGGGAAATGCGGCATTGTTGCCCACATTTCCCATATTTCGAACACTTTGTGAATTACACGTTAGCTTCAGCCGTTTTGCGGTGTTTCTCAGCACGCTCGCGCTCGCTTTTGTTCAAAATCTTTTTGCGAATACGAACGGATTTCGGTGTAATTTCACAATATTCATCATCGTTCAAATACTCAAGCGCTTGCTCCAAAGAGTACATACGAGGAGTTTTCATTTTTACAGTTTCTTCTTTGTTCGCGGAACGGATGTTGTTTACCGCTTTTTCCTTACAGATGTTAACGATGATATCATTGTCGCGCGTATGCTCACCAACGACCATGCCTTCGTAAACTTCCGTTTGTGGATGAACGAACAAGATACCGCGATCTTCTACGGAAAGGATTCCGTATAATGTAGATACACCAGATTCGCTGGAAACAAGTACGCCTTCATGACGTCCGCCAACACCAGCTCCTTGGTATGGACCATAGCTGTCAAAAGCATGGTTCATAATACCGTAACCGCGAGTTAACGTTAAGAAGTTTGTTCTGTAACCGATCAAACCACGTGCAGGGATTAAGAACTCAAGACGAACGTTACCGCTGCCGTTGTTGATCATGTTGACCATCTCCGCTTTACGGGAACCCAAGCTCTCCATAACGGAACCCATGCTGTCTTCTGGAACGTCGATGATTAGACGCTCGATCGGCTCCATTTTTTGACCGTCGATTTGACGAATGATAACTTCTGGTTTGGAAACTTGCAATTCAAAACCTTCACGGCGCATGTTTTCAATCAAAATACCTAAGTGAAGCTCACCGCGGCCAGATACGACGAAAGCATCCGGGCTATCTGTATCTTCAACGCGCAAACTTACGTCTGTTTCAAGCTCTTTGTAAAGACGCTCGCGAATTTTACGGGAAGTTACCCATTTCCCTTCGCGCCCTGCGAATGGTGAGTTATTTACGATAAATGTCATTTGCAGCGTTGGCTCATCAATTTTCAAGACTGGCAATGCTTCCGGATTCGCAGGATCTGCTACCGTTTCACCAATATTGATATCTTTGATCCCTGCAATGGCAATAATGTCCCCTGCAGCTGCTTCTTCGATCTCGATACGTTTCAAGCCTGTGAAACCGAAAAGTTTCTCGATTCTAGCTTGCTTCTGACCGCCTTCGCGCGTCATAACAGCAACAGTTTGACCTTGACGAATTTTACCACGGTTCACACGGCCTACGCCGATACGACCCAAATACTCATTGTAATCCATCAATGTAACAAGGAACTGAAGCGGTTGATCCACATCTTCCGTTGGAGCTGGAATGTGACTAACAATCGTCTCATAAATAGCTTCCATGTTGTCATCTTGTTTCTCAGCATCAAGACTTGATGTACCTTGTAGTGCGGAAGCATATACAACGTGGAAATCAAGCTGCTCATCCGTAGCGCCTAGTTCAATGAAAAGGTCAAGAACTTCGTCTACAACTTCTTGCGGACGCGCGTTCGGGCGGTCAATTTTGTTAACAACAACAACTGGAGAAAGGTTGCTTTCTAATGCTTTACGTAGAACGAACTTCGTTTGCGGCATGGTGCCTTCGAAAGCATCAACAACCAGCAAAACGCCGTCTACCATTTTCATGATACGCTCTACTTCACCACCGAAATCGGCATGTCCAGGTGTATCCACGATGTTAATCAAGTAATCTTTATAATTAATTGCTGTATTTTTTGCAAGAATGGTAATACCGCGTTCTCTCTCGAGATCGTTGGAGTCCATCGCTCTCTCTTGAATAGCCTCGTTCTCGCGGAATGTTCCGGATTGTTGAAGTAATTTATCTACGAGTGTCGTTTTACCGTGGTCAACGTGTGCGATAATTGCAATATTGCGAATCTTGTCTCTTGCGTGCATGAATGTCAAACCCTCTCTACCCTATAATTTTCGTCTCTGTTCATAAAACAAGCGTCGGACGAAAGCGCCGACGCTTGACATTTACACTTATTATACGCAGTTTCTCGACATTATGCAAGGTAAATGCCGATCTACATAAAACTTTTACAAATAAATGCCTGAAATTACCACGCATTTCGCTTGCGGAAAATCATGACAAGTCCAGCTACTACAAGAATCAAAGCGATTACATAGATCCCTAAATGGATTAGTAGAGTTAACCCGAAACATACAGCAGAAATGATTCCCAGCACCATAGCGCCTATCAAAACACCGCGATCACTTCCACGATCGAACAAGTGCATCTCATACAATCCGATGGCTACACCAAGAATGAATCCCGGCCACAAATAGCTCATTGAACCCCAACCAAATATATTGCAGTAAAAGAACATGATTGCGTAAGTCGTTAATATACCTCCAGGTACAAGAACGCCTGCGGGCAGTGATCGATTAAAGAAGAATACGTGGAACAGCAGCCCAGGAATGAGTAAAACTAGCGGCCAGAAGAACGAAAGAAGAACATGGAAAAAACCTAATTTACCTAGAAGCAATAGGGCGGCCAGGCCAATTAACAGGATACCAATGGAGTAGCTATTTCTAGCCATTCAAATCCCCTCCTAATTCACTTGTCACTAAGGGATCAACTTCGACACCCTTCAACAAATAGTTTATCGTACCTGGCGAGAAATTGCTAGGTGCTTGGCGCTATTTGCGGCCTCGCCGTTTGGCTTCGAGCAAACGGCTCATGCTGTCCGGCGGCGCACTACTCGGCGCCGGGGGTACGGGCTCTGGAGCAGCTTCGCGCTGCTCCAAGGTAGGCCGCGGCGGTGCAGCCACGGCTGGTGATGGAGCGCTGCCTACGGCAAAGCGCTCGGACTTGCGCTGCAGCTTGTGCTCCGCAAGCTGCTTGCGCTCGCGGAGACGCGCCAGCGGTGTCTCCGCCTGTTCTGGCGGGCCCGCAGAAGCGGCCCGCCTCCACGCGAACGCCCGGGCCCACAGGCCGGGCGGCAGCGCCACGCGCCGCGCTGCGATGTCCATCAGCAGCAGCGCGAGCGCCGCCATCAGCAGGTACTCGCTGATGGGGGTCAATCGCTTCTGCGCGGCAGAAGCGAAGGCGAAAGCTTCCTCCGGATGCTCTAACGAGAGCATCCGGCCGCCTGTAAGCTCAGCAAGCTGTTGGAGCTTACTGAGGCCCTGTCCGTCCGTGATCCGATATTCCATAGAATAAGGAATCACGAAGCCGGAAGTCGAGCTGCCGATGACCCGCTTCTCGGCCCCCTCTTCGCTGCCGGCTGCGAGCAGTTCTGTCTTGGCGATATAAACGCCTGACTTATCCACAGATAGCTGTGCTGAATATTCACCAGGTGCTGTGGACGTAAAATGGATCTCTTGCGAGCCGAGAGATTCATCCGTAACGATAGCTCGAAGTTCCCCTTGTTCACCAAGAGAACCATCAAGTGTGATATGTCCACTTTTGGCTTCTAAGGTCATCTCACGACCTGCCAAATGCCCGTTGAGCTCCAGCGGAGACGATTCAAATTGCGGAAACGTCCACTTTATCATGCCAGTAAGCACTTGTGAAAAGGCTGGCCATGTTACCCAGTTCGCCGACCACGCTCCTGTCACATCACCTTTCCATGCGACAGAGCGCCCAGAACCATACTGCCATCTCGCTAGAATAGGATCAGGTTCCGGGCTTGTGAGTACCACTTCAGCAGCCTCTTTAGGGGTTGTGGCAATATATCCGTTTAGCGAAGGCAGTCCTTGCCCCAAAAAGCTATGCCAGTCTGTCCCTCCTGCTAAAGCTGGAACGAAAGGCTGGTTAACCACATACGTACGTGATATCAGAACCGCTTCTCGGCTAAAAATCGCCGGGATTGTGGTCTGATCCACAGCCGCGTAATACCTCCCCTTCGCCAAATCAGCTAGCTGCTTCAGCAGCGATTGATCCGCATCTGTTCCGATGGCAACAGTGGACATCGTGATATTCTCTTTTTGCATATCGGCGGTCAACGCTTCATAGCTCTGAGTCGTGGAGGATTGTCCGTCAGTCAACAAAATAATATGTTTACGCTGAGCTTCCACTTTGGAAAGCTTGGCGAATGCTTCCGCTACGGCTGTATAAATCTCCGTTCCGCCATCAGCGGGTATCGCATTAATCTTCTGGATGACGCCTGATTTATCACTTAGCTTCTGCGGTTCTACATACCAATGTGGGGAAGAATCGAATCCAAGTACCCCAAGCGTATCTTTTTCCCTCAGTAAGTCGACTGTCCGCGAAGCGGCTTCCTGAGCCAGCTTCATTTTTTCACCTGACATACTGCCCGATTTATCCATAACAAGAACAATCCCGAGTGAAGGTATCTCCCGCTTCCCGCGTAGGTCCATATAAACAGGAAGAGCACGCTCGATCGGCGTTTTGAAATAACCTCCCAATCCATAGCTGTTATCTCCCCCAAGCATAACCAACCCTACGCTGTAATCTCGGACAGCCTGCTCCATCATTTCCATTTTCAATTGTGGAATTTGAGTGGCGGCAACATTGTTTAAAATGATACTTTCATAACGGGTATACGTTACAAAATCATTGGAAAGCAGCTCAGGTTCTATCGTTTCAAACGGGATAAGTGCGGACTGCAGTGCTCCCTCCACATTTTTGGAGATACCTGCTTTCCCTTCTACAATCAGTACTTTCGGAGGACCTTCTACTTGACTGAATGCATAATGTGCATTATTGGCCGACTGCTCGTCCCCTTCCAAATATACTTCCGCTCGATACCGATGAAAACCTGGTTCCTTTGCAAGCGATTGAAAGGCGAATCTGTTCTCCCCTTTATTCAGTTGAACCGACCCAGCTGTCATTTCTCGATTGTCCTCAAAAACACGTAATTGAGCCACCCCAGTGCTTGTAGACCGGATGACTACCTCCAACGTATATGCTTCTGCTTGATACAATTTATCTGGAACACGAACCGCTTCAATGGAGGCGTCTTTTCGCTCTTTGGCAGCGAGAGGGACCACATCTACTTGGATACCGCGGTCACGCAGCAGTTTACCTTGTCGCAATACGTCACCCACATTTTCTTCACCATCCGACATTAAAATAATACGGCCGGATTTTCCGTTCGTAAGCAATCCAGAAGCAAGCTGTAAGCCCGAGGCTATATCTGAAAATTGGGTGTTCGTTTGGGCTGTAAACTGAAATCCGTTCATCTCTCTGGCATCCAGCGACTTCTCTACGGAAGCTTTAAGGGCCATCGAAACGACTCCCGCCTCGTCCTTCTCGGAAGAACGTGCTTTGACAGCTTCGCGAATCCACTCAGCTTCCTTCATTTCTTCTTTCACACTATCAGATCGATCGATCGTGAATACGATGCTTTTATGATTTACCCTTGTATACAGTTGGGTTTCCGCAAGCGCGAGGATTAGAAGAAAGAAGACAGAGGTTCGCAGAGAAACAACAAGCTTCTTTCGCCCGCCTTGTAGACGGTGTAAGCTTTTCCATAGCCAGACCACATAAAAAGGAAGAAGTAGAATCAGCAGCAAGGCGGGCAAAAATTCAAACTGAATACCCACGGCGATACACCTCCCATTCCAGTACTAGCAGCACAAGCAAGATCACGATAAGCCAAGGAATTAACATCGTATTCCCTAGTAAGATATCTTTACTGCGATCTACACCGACATCGACTTCACTACCTGGTTTGAAGACCAGCTTGTTTTCCACTTTCCTATTCACATTGGATTCCCTGGCATCCATTACAACTTCAAGTAGACGAGTTTGTACGATATGTCCACCTGTATTGTATTCAACAAATTCATATAGACCCGGAAATTTAGGCGCAGTCTGCATACTGGATAGCGCGTCTCCATTCCGTTCTGCCTCTTCCTCTTTACCAACTTCCATGGTTGTTTTCCAGATCGCTTTCGTCGCTTCCGGATGAAGAACAATTTCTTTTCGATCCCCTGCTGTAATACGACCTAGATTGCCACCATGGTGCTGGGTCAGCCAAGCAACAGCATTTTGAACGAGAATGGGGAACTCCGAACGCAGTGCAAGATCCGATTGCTCAAGCGAGAACGTAAATGCCAGATTTGGTATGCCTTCTTCTGTACCTGCTAGAAGAAGTGGTACGGACGCTGACGAAATGATGGCCTTCTCCCATGGCTTTAGCGCTCTAGTCTGAGCCATAACAACGTTCACGTCCGACAGATGAATGTAACGCGTGATGGGGTGATCCATTATCGAAAAAGGTGATGCTGAAATGGTTTGTTGAGGCTCTAAGTCAGTTTTTGCAGAAGAAGCAAACCGCCAAACTGGTTTTGATGTAAGTAGTCGCTGCCAGTCATCTGATTGTAAAGCTGATTCGGTCACACCATCTACAATAATTAGGTCAGGAGTTAGCCCCAAGGGCGGTGGATAGGTTCCGTCATTGCTTTTTTGTATACGAAGAATATCCGTCTTTGCCAAAGTAAGTGCTTTTTCTAAGAAAAGGTTGCCTTCGCCTACATAAGCTGCTTGGACGCGACCAGTCCCTTCAGGAAAGGCGTAAGCTGTATTATCAGCTTCCAATACATCTTTTCCTTCAAGCTGCAACTTGTACACATCAGCCCGAGTCAGCTTATCTGCGTAGATTGACTTTTGCTCGCCTCCCTTAAGGTTTAGGGAATCCGTTCGAACTGCTTGCGAATCCGCGTAAAGCGTTGCTTTGACAGAAACATTCGTAGCCCCCCAATTTTGCAATACGGCAACAGCCTTAAATTCCGCTGCATCCTGAACTTCTTTAACACCGAATTGAGTAATCGCCACATTCACAGGTTGATTGGTGACATCGTCATCTGCTCGTCTCTGAATCTCAGGTTCCTGAATGCTGACTGGGATTGAAAAGATAATCCCTTCGGCATTATCGACCCATTGGTTATCCGTATAAATACGTACTTCCCCATCGAATTCTTCCCTCGTTAGAGCAGAGGCTAGAGACAAGGCTTCCTGTACATTCGTTTTGCCGTAAAAGGGAGCAACTTTATTCAAAGCGGCTTGTAGTGAGGACAGATTTGATTCACGTTGTAGAAGCAATTCTGGTTGATCTTTCATGACTAAAAGCGAGTAGCTACGATTCTGGGCTTCCTCGCGTGCGTAAGTTAAGATACTTTGCTTCGCTTCTTCTAACCTTGTTCCTCGTTCCGTTGATGTTTGCATACTCGCTGAAGCATCTAATACGAAAAAAATATGTGATTTCGCAGTTTGCTGGCCACGGATAATCGGCTGCATCAAGGCAAGTACCAGTAATGACGCTGCAAGCAGCTGAAGCAGGAGTAATAATTGTCGGCTTAGACGCTGCCATGGCCGATTGGCCTCCTGCTCACGAAGAACACGCCGCCAAAGCATATGGCTGGATACTTCTGTATCGATATAACGGCATTTTAACAAATAAAGCACCAGGATAAAGGGGATTGAAAGCGAGAACCATAACCCGCTTAACGATGCGAATTGCATAAGCACTCACCTTTCCAAGAGCGAAGGACATCGCTTTATCTTGCGTTCAAATTCCTTAGCATGGGCATACTACTACGCGTGCAACCCGTATTCCCCCTGTCAAACAGGTTTGCTTATGGATAACTTGGGAGGTAACATGGAATCGTTATTCGTCGATGAAAAGAAAAGAAAACCGCTTTGGACCAAAGCTTTTCTAATTACATCTCTATCCAACTTACTGCTTTTCTTTAGTTTTCAAATGCTCATACCAACAATACCTACACATGTGTCGCAATTAGGCGGAAATGATATTCATGTCGGTCTCGTCATTGGCATTTTCACGATTTCTTCACTGCTTACCCGCCCTTTTGCTGGTCGAGCACTAGATTTGTTTGGAAGAAAACATGTGCTTCTGGTTGGACTCGCGATCTGTGCGCTAACCATTGCCGGGTACTCTTATATGGCTGTTGTTACGCTTATTCTTGCTGCACGCTTTGTTCATGGTATCGGTTGGGGTATGTCCACAACCTCCTTAGGCACTGTTATAGCCGACATCATCCCGGCTGAGCGCCGTGGAGAAGGTATGGGTTATTACGGGTTGTCCAACACGTTCGCCATGGCACTCGCACCGCTTACAGGCCTATGGTTGATGCAAACCTATGGTTTCCCCCGCGTACTTTTAATCTCGACCCTATTAGCACTACTTTCTTTGTTTAGTTCTCTTTTTATTACCTATACCAAGCCGATGCCTGTGAGAAAACCTCTATCGAGGCCATCCAAAGATGAGCGACCGCGTTTAGAGGTAGATTTTATCGCCAATAAGAAAGCGGTTTTCGGGAACCGAAAACTTATATCTTATGTGGACGAAAAGTCGGCTCAAAGGCCGAAGCTTATGGATCGTTTATGGGAACGAACCGCGATGCTTCCCTCCGTTTTATTGCTATGTACAGCAATTTGCTATGGAGGAATTGTGACCTTTATTACGCTGTTCGGCCACGAAGCCGGCATTTCAAATGTCGGTTGGTTTTTCCTATGCAATGCCTCCATGGTGCTTATTGTTAGACCTATAACCGGTATGCTGTTTGATCGAAAAGGACCCGAATGGGTGCTCCTGCCCGGCGCTCTCTTTACCCTTGCTGGTCTCCTGCTTCTTTCTTATGCTCACTCAGAGGCCAGTTTGGCCGCAGCAGCGATATGCTATGGCATAGGCTTCGGATCCTTGCAGCCGGCGCTGCAGGCTTGGACCATTGCACGTGCTGCTCCGAATCGCCGCGGTGCAGCCAACGGTACCTTCTTCTCGGCCAATGACCTCGGCATTGGGTTAGGAGCGATGGTTTTGGGAGCTCTCGCTAACCTAAGCGGGAGTTATGCGTTGATGTACCGTTACTCGACTGTACTTATTCTTGTTTTCATCCTTATTTATGGATGGTGCTTTTGGCAAGCTCGACGAGGCGTTCAGGTGGCACAGCACTAACATGATTATCGTCATCTGACGTTGACTAAGATAGTTCTGAAACGGGAGTAAACATATTACGTCAACGAATCAATCCGCTGCGACGAAGCTCACCAAGTAGAAAATCACCTGGAGGAACATTGGTAACGGCTAGCAGATAAGTGATGCCGCGTTCATAACAAAATGCCCTTAGCGTTTGCGTATATTGCAAAGCAGCTTCTCTGTAGGCTTGCAGCACTTTACTGCTCATCGCTACTTCCCTGGCTGCTCCAGACTCACTGTCAATTAAGCGCAACTCCCCTGTAAGGTTTGGGTTAAGTTCCTCGGGGGCAAGGACTTGGACGGCAACCACTTCTTGCTTCGCAGCAAGCAAGTATTTTAACGATTCTTCAATGCCCTGCTCATACAAAAAATCTGAAAATAACCAAGTCATCCCCGCTTGCCGCGGTAAAATGGATGGATTTCGAAATACAGCCCCAATATCTCCGGTTCCCTCCGTTTGACAACTAGCCAAGAATTCAAAAAGCCTTAAAGAGCTGCCTTTTCCACGAAGTCGTTTCTGTTGCTTGGTCATCTGTGTTGTAAAAGCAGCCGCGCTTACACGGTCAAAACGGTTCAATGACATATAACCAACTCCTGCTGCCAATTGTCTTGCATACTCCCATTTGGAGAGCCGAAGGCTGGCTTCCCCCTCTCCTCTGCCAAAATCCATCGATTTGGATGCATCTAACCACAAATTGACCTGCAGCTCCTGTTCATCCATAAAAAGCTTGATAAACGGCTTACCCGTTCTACCAAAAGCATGCCAATCTAGCTGCCGTGTATCATCACCAGGCGTATATAAACGATAATCCGCAAACTCCATGGAAGTACCCATATCCCTTGATCGCCTTTTCCCCTGCATCGTCCCACGTATTCGGTTTTTTGCAGCTATACTCATTTGATCCAGCCGACGCATAAGCGTAGGGTCAAGTAAATTCGCTCCACTGCTCATGGTCTATTCTCCATCGAACTGATAATTGCTTGAATGATCTTATCTGGTGAAATCCCCATAGCTTGACCTTCAAAGTTCAGAAAAAGACGATGACGCAAGGCAGGAACAGCTACCACATTCAAATCATTTTTGGAAACATGAAAACGACCCGCTAGAAAAGCTCTCACTTTCGCTACCGCAATCATAGACTGAACGCCTCTGGGACCTGAGCCAAAACGAATATATTGTTTGACCTCTTCGGGCGCCGTCGCTTCTTCAGGATGCGTATTCATCAGCAGTTGAACCGCATAATCAAGTATGTCTTCAGCGACAAGAATTTCTTTCAACCCCAGTTGAATATCTCGTAAAAGAGCGCCATCCGCCACTTTCTCCGCTTGCTGCTGCTTCGCTGATGTTGTGCGCAGGACAATTTCTTTCAACTCGCTTTTAGTTGGATAGGTTACGTTAATTTTTAGAAGAAACCGATCAAGCTGTGCTTCCGGCAGCGGATAAGTACCTTCCTGCTCTAGCGGATTTTGCGTAGCTAAGACGAAAAAAGGAGAAGGCAGCTGGTAGGTTTCTGAACCAACGGTAACTGTTTTCTCCTGCATTGCTTCAAGGAGGGCACTCTGAGTCTTCGGTGTTGCGCGATTAATCTCATCAGCGAGCACAACATGGCCGAATAGAGGACCTTTTTGAAATTTATAGGACGTCTCGCCTTTCGTACCAAACTGAATGACATTCGTCCCCGTAATATCGGCCGGCATCAAATCAGGCGTAAATTGAATACGTGTAAAGCTAAGGTCTACGGTATCTGCGATCGTTTTTATGAGCATCGTTTTGCCGAGACCGGGAATTCCTTCAATGAGAGCATGTCCTCCTGCCATTATGCACCATAGCAACTGTTCCACAACCTCTTGCTGGCCAACGATGACACGACCGATCTGTTCCTTCATCTGGGTGACTGCTGATCCCCACGCATCTAATTTTTCTTTCGAATCGACCATCTATTACTGCTCCCCCTTCATCGTTCATTCCTCTTAACGCTGTGGTTGAATTTCAAGGAAATAGTCTCTTACTAAATTTTGCATATGCTGTGGAAGTTCGGAACGATTCAATGCACTGGAAGCCTCTGCCGCGTAATCAGCATAAACATCTTCATACGGCCGAGACGCTCCATCCAACGCCGGTGCTGAGCCGCCTTGGCTCACTTCTCCGCCACTGCCACGCGTTGGCCCGCCGTCGACGTACGTGCCGCCGGTGCCTGAGCGCTCGCGCGGTGTCGCCACGAGCCCTCGCGAGCCCGCTCCGGTGCCGCCCTGCGTGCCGCCTGTTCCACTGCCACCGCCCGCACCACCACCGGGGCTGCCGTTGCCGTTGCCGTTGCCATTACCACTTGCACCAGCGCCCGCGCCGCCTGCTCCTGCACTCCCTGTACCTCCGCTACCCGCACCCGCGCCTGCGCCTCCAGTTCCTGCACTGCCCGCACTGCCCGCAGCTGGCGACGTGCTCGGCGCAGCAGCGCCAGCCGCGGCAAGCTGCTCCGCTCGGCCGCCGGGCGCCCAAGCTTGCCCGGGCTGCGCGCCGCTCGCAGCAAGCTCGCGCGCATGCGGCAGCGCACCCGCGGCGAGGCTAGCCGCGGCCTCAGCAGCCTGCGCCTGCTGCTGCGCTAAAGCTTGCTGCGCGTTGCTCGCGGCAGCTAGCCCGGCTTGCAGCTTGGCCAGCGCAGCACCAGCGTCTTCGCCGCTTCGCAACGCGCTGGCGGCCTGTTGGAGCTGCTCGCGAAGCTGCTGCTCGTCTTCTGGCGACGCGGCCGCAGCGGAGGCCGCGAGGCGCTCCAGATCACTTGCGAGCTGCTGTTTCTGCTGCGGTGTCATCTTCTGCACCTGCTCGCCAAGCTTCGCTGCCTCGCGCTGAATACTCTCCGCGCTCTGCTGTTGGAGCGCTTTGCCTAATTCACGAAGCGCTTCCGTTCGCTGCATCGACTCCGCCCATTGCTCCGAGCGTTGTTTTTGTTTCTCCATATGCCCAATACTCGTTTCCATCTTCTTCAATGATTTTTCCAGTTCATCCAAAGCCTTGGCTGAAGTTGGCGTTTGACTTAATCTACGCTCCAGCTCTTTTAGATCCTCTGTCATCTGCTTTATGACTGGGAGTGGAGACGGCTTCGCTGCCAATTGCTTAACAAGTTCATTCACCTGTTTTTTCTGCGCTTCTACCCAGGCTTTATCTTTTACCGCATCACGTAGAATCGCATCTTTAGGATTAGTCAGAAGGAACAGCAAAACCAGTACAAACAACGCGCAGGCTCCGGGCAACCATCTATTTCTCGGAACCCTCATGGAAACAACCTTACTTAACTTTTCCTCTACAAAAAGATTCCCTTTCTCAAGGGCATCCTGCCTTTGAAGAGAAGCTACCAATGAAGTTTGATCCTGATGAATGAGAGCTGTTAATATCCGATCTTCCAACCCATGCTGATCAAGCAGTCTTGCCGCATCTACATCAGTAGGTCGACGAAACAACAACCAAATGATCCCAATCCCAATGATTGCTACCAAGCTGAGCAATGCGCCATAACGATACCCACTAATCAGGAAGAGGCGTCCACACACCATCCACATGCAAGCAAGCTCTATACCCATTGTCAAACTACGAATGAAATAGTCCAGTCCCTTTGCTTTTAACAACCGCATTCGTACAGGCTTTAGCAGCATATCTAATGTTGCAAATTTCAAGTGCTGACAGCTCCTCTCTGATCAGATCAGATCATTTTCAATGCATTTCTTCATCATTTCATTCTTATCAAATCCTATTTCTTCCGTTTCATAATCGGCCTTAAATACCTCACACTAAGCCAGATTAGGAAAATCAGGAGAACCGTGTAGCTGCCAACGAAAATATGCCACATTTGCAGCAGCTTATGCCCTTTAAACAATTCCTTGGCAAAATCAGGAACCATCAAACTTGCCAGGACAGCCATCGGGTTAAAACTCAGGAAATAACCAAGTATTTCCTCATTCATCCCTTGCCTTCCTAGATTACCGAAGAAAAGGCCAGCAAGAGCTGTAAACCCAAAAACAAAAAGTACAAAACCATAGGTCGCTATCACAGAGATAACCGTCTTCTTTAGAATTGTAGAGAAGAAAATCCCAACAGCACCAAAGAGAAGCATAACAAATACATAAAAAACAAATACAGAGAGAACTTGTTTTGGAGAGACGCCCCCATATAAGAAAACAATACTGTACAATGGCATCGTAGCCACTACCGTCAGCAACATGAAACTAAGGGAAGCAAACAGCTTACTGAGAATAATCGTCCCCGAACTCTGCTGTGTCGTAAGCAGCATGTTTAATGTCTGTTTTTCACGTTCTCCGCTTACAACCCCAGCTGTTAAACCAGGCGTCATAAAAGCGATCAAGACAAGCTGCGCTCCGCTTAGAAAGTAAAATAGTTCACTGCTTCTCGCTGCATTAAGCACCCCTGCCTGCTGGTTACTCATGTTTATATAAGCAAATCCAAGGGCAAACAGGCCAATGGCTATCAGATAAACCAGAATTGAGATCGGAGATCGAATCGTCCGCATGCGCAAGCGAAATTCTTTTTCCATGACAGGATTAATCCAAATTAACTTGCTGTTCATCGTGCGCTCCGCCTCCTTTCGTTATTTCCAGGAAGACATCTTCCAAATTCGTCAAAGCTTCACTAAACGAAAGCAGAGGAAAGCCTTTTTCAACCAATCGTACAAGTAACAGAGACTGGTCCTCGTCCGTCCCGCCAAAGTGAACGTGCAAACCTTTCTCGTCGTTAAACACCATAGTGACATGAGGCTGTTGTTCAAGGTAGGCCAATGCTTCTTCCGTCCTATTCACCATACGTACTTGAAGTACACGATTGGCTTTCATCCTGCTTTGAATCTCTGATACTTTCCCTTTTGCGATAAGCTTCCCATATTCGATAACACCGATTTCATCAACCATTTCAGCCAACTCCGGCAAAATATGTGATGATATAATGATGGTTTTACCCATCGCTTTGAGCTCTTTAAGTATTTCTCTCATTTCGATTCGAGCTCTAGGATCAAGTCCTGAGGCCGGTTCATCGAGAATCAGCACCTCCGGCTCATGCACCAAGCATCTAGCTAAGCATAGACGCTGTTTCATACCTCTAGACAATGAATCCACATAGAAGTCTGCTTTTTCCGATAAATTGACAAGGTCAAGGAGCTGCGGAATCAGCTTCAATCGTTCGGATCTAGGAATACCATAACTTGCGCCATAGAAATCCAAATACTCTGTAGCTTTGAAATTGTCATACACGCCAAAAAAATCCGGCATATACCCAATCAGCTTTCGAACCTCTTTCGGCTTCTCCGTAACATCATATCCACCAACCTTGGCTGTACCCGATGTCGGGTTTAAAAGAGTCGCAAGAATGGACATCGTTGTCGACTTACCCGCCCCATTAGGGCCTACAAAACCAAATACGGTTCCTTTATCGATTTGCATGGTCAAAGAATCAAGAGCCGTGAAGTTACCGTATTTCTTCGTTAGTTCCGTAGTCGTAATCATCGTTTCACCGATCCTTCCAGAGAAACTGCAGGAATTCGGAACATGGTATGATTTTGTACCGTGGTTACTTTCATGCGAATCGATTTCCCCTCTAGCAAGTATGGCTGCAGTTTGTCTCCCTCCCAGGATTGGAATGATTTTAAGGTGAATGGCTCCCAGGCCTTGGACTGTGAATTCCATAAATCCAAGGTTACATCGGGATTGGGATCGCCCGTCATTTCCATCGTTTGATAACTGGCACCCGCAATGAAAGGCAATTGATAATTGAGCGTAACATCTCCGCTGCCCATTTCCATGAAAGGACCATTTTGGATTTGAATGGCGCTCATTTTCAAATGATTATCGATCAATTCAGGTACCATCGTCGTGCTTGGAATTATTATTTTACCGTCAGGTGTCACATAATCAATCTTCATGTCCTGGGCTATAAGCGTTAACTGCTCAGCAGGTATACTGCCGTTTGAAGGTAGGTTTAAGGAAGTCTGTTCCATTAACCACCCGATAATCATCGGATCAAACCCTCCCGAAAACGTGGACTTGCGATGTAAATACGCACTTAACATGGAACGCTGATGCAAGCCCGTATCATACCCGTTATTCGTACTAGGATGTGGATAAGCAAGCTGCGCAACATCGGGACCGTTGGAGATTGCCAAACCATTCGCCGTATCAAAGCTGGCTGAAGCTCCGGCCTTTACGGAACCGATTTTGATAAACGATTGATTCACCAGCACGGCTACATCTGTCAAATCCTTTTTCGTATTGTTCGTTATTTGCCCTTTTGCTCCTTTGGCAGATAACTCCGAAATATTGTAGTCAAGCATCCCTAACTGAACTTGCTGCTCATCGTCCATTGCCAATTTGCTGATCGAAGAGTAAGGAATATCCTGTAATTCTACGATTGATGCTTCCTGCTCTTGTCTAATAATGAGTTCACTTCGATCATGAAGCTGTAAGCTAGGATACACTTCTCCTTGCATATAAGGAGATACGGCTGCTTTTCCAGGGAATTTAAACTCCATGCTGCCCCCCTTAGGTAAAAATACAGACAACGTGGACTGCTTTATCCCTGTGCCAGAGCCATTTAATGTAATCGTATTAAACGTTTGAGCCATTGTACTCCCACGATTGGACGCCCCAAATTGAAAGATTCCGATACTTGTCACGATAGCAGCAATTGGAATGACGAACCAAGCCCATTCCCTTCGATCTAGCCGACGTAAAATCATATAGAGTAAAGGTCCAACAACAATCGCATAAAGCAGTAAAACCAATGCCAGAATAGCCAATTTAGGCGGCTGCAAGGATGGGAAGTATTCTAATGCCCGGTCCAACTCATAGTAGGGATCATTGCCGTACTTTTGATTTATATTAGAGGCATTCGCAGTTTCTAATGGTCCAGACAGCATTTGCTCCCATAATCTAGCATTCCCGTTCCATGAGGCAAGTGGATTTAGAGATAAATCATACGCCACGTAGGTCACGAACCCGCTCCCATACGCACCTCTCGCATATATAGGAAACGCTCCTTCAGTAACAACCGATTCTGCTCCTTTAACAAGATTTGCTTGTGAAAGCGTAAACGGCTGTGTGAGGATCAGCTCCTTCTCCCCCAACTTCGCGAGCTCAGTAAGCTCTTTCACTGTCGTTGTACCTTGATATGTCACAGGAGAAGCTTCTACGAAAGGTGCAGCAGTCTTCGGATAGCCAGCACCGCCAGCTAACAGAAGGGTACCACCCCTTTTTGTCCATTGCAGGATGGCTTGTACTTGCTCCCCAGTCAGTGTATCCGAGGCAAAATCGTTCAAGGCAAGAACATCTAATCCATCTAAACCCAAAGCTTCACGCGGAATATCTGCTTGTTTGAGATGAAGAAGATTGAGCTTCTTGCCCGACTGGCCGAGCAGCGAAAGGAAGTTCAGTGTATCTATATCTCTGGCTAGAACGCCAACCTGCAAAGTCTCTTTAGGTAAATGGAAGGCTTCCAGATAGGTTTTGCCATCTAACGTTTTTTTCTTTCCGTTTTTTAGTGATTTTTCATAAAAGGCAATTGTATTATTGCTTTTTGTATACGCGTAACCAGGTATGAGCATGGTTACCATTTTCGTGCTGCCTTTTGGAAGCTCGATATGCTGTACATAGCTAAAATCCTTACTCCGATTCGGATTGGCTACCTGTATCACGAGATCGCCGGATAAATCTTCTCCTTGATTATGCAGTGTCATTGTAACAGGCGTCCAACGCCCCTGTTTGACATTTGAAGCTCCGAATCCAACTTCCGATTGAATCTCAATCATCGCTTCATCTGCACGAACTACGCCGGAAAATGGAACAAAAGCTTGGAAACATAAAGCAAGGATCGAACACACTAGAAAACAAGTGAGACGAAATGTACGTGTCTTAAACGAACTCAATTTCACGCTGTGAACTCCCTTCTATTCATAACCTACTTCATAACTAGACGACAGAATTGGAAGAAAGTTTCAAATTCTAACATAAAAAAACAAACCGCTTCGCTGATTACTTCAGCTTGGCGGTTTTCCATATCGTCTATTCATTTCTTGCCTTGAATTGCAGCAATCGTACCCATTTGAAGGTTAAGCCAATCGTAATAACAAGCGAAGCCGCTACAATAGGGATCCATACATGCAGCATTTCATAATCATGCAGCAGCCAATCAATCATTTTCTCATCTTTAACAAACATTTCTCCCGCTGTATATCCGAGAATGCCTGCACCCATAAATACGAGAATCGGAAATTTCTGCAGCAGTTCCATCACTAGCGTACTTCCCCATATAATGATGGGGATACTGAGCCCTATACCGAGAATGATGACTGTATTGTTCCCATTCCCTTTAGCTGCAATCGCAAGAACATTATCCAAACTCATAACGAAATCCGCTACAACAATCGTCCATATCGCTTTACCAAGCGTCGAGGCTTCTTTCACATTTGAATGACTGTCATCATCCGTAAGAAGTTTTATTGCAATCCAGAACAGCAGAAGGGACCCCACGGCTTGAATATATGGGATATCGAGCAGACTTACAGCAACTAAAGTCAAGATCAACCGCAAGGCAATTGCCCCGAAAGCTCCCCACCATATTGCAAGCTTACGCTGGGCAAGCGGCAAATTTTTGCTCGCCAATGCAATGACAACGGCATTATCACCGCTAAGCACAATATTGATCAACATAATTTGTAAAAACAAAATGAGCGCATCAATCATGCTTTACAACCTCCCAAGATGCATGGCAAGCAGGTGACGATATCTGCGATCATAGCGGCGAATAAGTTAGAAGCGGAGAGACTTTGAGCTACACTCAAAGATCCCTATATTAAGTCCGACACCTTCTTCATTTGTCCATGAACAATTTCAATCGTTTCTGTTTGTAAAACAGCTTTCTCAATTAATTCAGGTAAGAAGTCCATGCTGTTCTCGATTTTCTCAACCATACGCAGGTTAGGATTGGTACTTGGAGATGGAGGAAGAAATAAGGAACAGCAATCCTCATAAGGCAAAATCGAGATCGGGAAAGTGCTGATCGATTCAGCTATTCGAATAATCTCTTGCTTGTCCATCATCATGAGCGGCTGTAAAAGCGGCAGCGTTACAACGCGCCCTATGACGTTTAGGCTCGGCAACGTTTGACTAGCCACCTGTCCTAAGCTTTCACCAGTCACTAACGCACTTAGACCTTCTCGGTCTGCAATCTGTTCGGCAATGCGATACATCGCTCTCCGTATAAGCGTTACTAATAAATTATCTTGATACTCACGGTGGATAGATGTCTGTACTTCCGTAAATGGAACTAAATGAAGCTTCAAGGAATCTGTATAAGCAGACAACTGGTGTGCCAGTTCAATCACTTTATCCTTTGCACGCTCGCTGGTGTACGGATAACTATGAAAGTGAATGGCTTCGATGGAAAGTCCCTTACGCATCGCTAACCAGCCGGCAACCGGACTATCAATACCCCCAGATAGCATCAGCAGCGCTTTTCCACTCGTTCCAGACGGGAATCCTCCTGCCCCCTCAATAACCTCTACATACATGAGTACTTGTTCTTCGCGAATCTCCACCCGCAGCTCAACCTCAGGATTATGAACATCCACTTGAAGACCCGGTGATGCTTGGAGTACATAGCCTCCAACCAAATAATTCATTCGCTGTGAATCAAATGGAAATGATTTGTTCACTCTGCGAACGGTCACTTTAAAGGTTGCTGGTTGTTTCGGCAATGCCTGCATCATGCGCAGCGCCATCTCTTGAATGGCTTCGACCTCCATAGGAGCATGATAGGCAGGACTGAACGACGCAAGTCCAAAAACGCGCTGCAAAGCTGCTGAAGCTTGTTCATGAGCTGCTCCCCCTAGCTCCACATATACGCGTCCAAACTCGGGAATATACCTTAAATCAGGAAATGGGCCTAAAACTTTACGAATTTGAGTCATGACGCTTCGTTCAAAACGCTTACGATTTTTTCCTTTGAGCATCATCTCGCCAAAACGCAAAATTAAACAATCCGGTTTCATCTACGGTTCCCCCTTCTGACTGATGATTTGCCGAGCATGGGAGCGAGTTCCTTCACGACCTCCCGCAATGCGAAAACCAATAACTCTATCTCTTTTTCTTGCTGTTCGTCAGAGAAGCTAACTCTAAGTCCACTGACAGCTCTTTCTCGACTACAGCCTAAAGCTAGCATCACCGTGCTTGGATCTGATTCCTCTGAAGCACAGGCTGATTTCGTAGAAATGTATATTTGCCTCTGTTCGAGAGCATGAACAACAACCTCAGCCTTCATACCCGCGAAGGCAAAGTGAACAATATGGGGAGCCATCTCCTCTTGCTGCTCGGATCCTGTAAGGGTGAGCTCAGGGATTGATGAGATACCATCCACAATCATACGTCTTAACCGATACATATGCTCTGTTTTCGCTGTAAGGTTCTCTACGGAAAGTCGGAGCGCTTTGGCCATTCCTACAATAAGTGGAACATTTTCCGTACCGGAGCGAATGCCATATTCTTGACCGCCCCCTACAAGCAAAGGCTTGAGCTGCACACCCTCTCTGCGGTATAGAAACCCAACTCCCTTAGGACCTCTGAATTTATGAGCAGATGCACTGCATAAGTCTACGCCCCACTCTTTAGGGTGAAAAGGAAGCTTTGCAATGCCTTGAACGGCATCAACATGAAATAGCACCTTTGGATATTGAGCTAACCATTGGCCAATTTCTTGGATAGGCTGAATCGTACCTACTTCATTATTGACATACATCACACTAACAAGAATGGTATCCTCTGTTATTGCTTCTTGAAGGGTCTCTAGCTCAACACACCCCTTACTATTCACAGGTAAATAAGTAACTCGAAAACCCTCACGCTCCAGTTCAAGAAAAACTTCCTTCACCGAAGCGTGTTCGATTTGCGTTGTAATGAGATGCTTGCCGCGGTTTTGATAGCTGTAAACGGCACCTTTAATCGCCAAATTATTACTTTCCGTCCCGCCGGACGTACATATAATTTCAGCAGGCAGCACACCTAATGCTCCGGCAATCACCTCTTTGGAGCTGTTTAGGAGCTTCTCCGCTTGTATCCCTAATCGATGAATCGATGATGGATTTCCATAATGTTCCTTCATCACTTCGGCTATCGTATCAATGACTTCTTTATAAAGTGGCGTTGTCGCCGCGTAGTCCAAATATAGCATTTTTTGCTGATTCCCCTTTATCACGCTCTTGCTGCCGCGCACAATCAAATTAAATTCCTTTCATCATTAAAGCTTAAAACAGGGCATAACTCAAGCATCCTCGGGTAACACAAAAAGCCGACCTCCGCTTAAACATTCGGAAATCAGCTTGTTAGCTAATGATTATAATGAAAAATTCTGCCTGTGACCCATCACTTTAGAGATGTAGCCTTGCGTTTCCCTTGGCAGTAAATGGAGCTTGTTAGCCAGATCCTGATCGGTCTTGATGCCTAATCGGTCAACACGTCCAGGCCCGGCATTGTAAGCTGCAAGAGCAACCCCTTCATTTCCGTTGTACTTCTTAATTAAGTTGCTAAGGAAATGAGTACCTGCATCGACATTTTGCTTAGGATCAAATGGGTTCGTTACACCGAAGCCTCTGCCTGTCCCATCCATCAGCTGCATCAAACCTTTGGCACCTGCCGGCGATACGGCCTGGTGATTGAATTCTGATTCTTGCTGAATGACCGCCTTGACTAGCGAGGTATCCACACCGTATTTATGACTTGCCTCTTGGATAAGACCGTCATACTGCGAGACCGAGGATGCTTTACTCACGGTTTGTATGGGTGTATAAGCCCTATTCAAAGCCCCCAAAGAACTTGGCATACTGTTAGTCGAGTTACCTAGCATGGAAGATAAAGTGTCTTGGTTTGTAACGCTAGTTCCACCAGATTGTCCCATAATCGTGTCGAGCAGCGCACTAAAATCGCCTGAATCATCCGTACTTGATGTCGCGGTTTCACCGGATAGCAAACTCATTTTACCCATCAACTGAAGCTGGAGCAATTCTTTCATTACTCTAGGATCAATGCTGTTCGTGCTGTTCATCCGTCAGACCTCGTTTCTATCCATTCATCGTTGTCTTCATTGTACACGTTTTGTGCCCTGACGACCATCCCCAATTTATAAGGAATCATTAAAAAAGAGACCGTCATTTGACAGTCTCTCTTCCATCTCAAGAAATGTTTTGCTGCAGTAACTCATTCTCATCCGACAATTTTCTTACCATGACACGAGAAATCCGTAGATGATCTGTCTCTTCAACAATAAATATGAACTCATCGTTGTAACTGACCTGCTGGTTCTTGCTTGGCGGTATCTCCGTTTTCGAGTAAATCCATCCGCCGATTGTATCATAATCATCCGACTCAATTTCAAGTCCGAAATATTCATTCACTTCATCAATTAGCAGCAATCCATCAATGGAATAGGTGTTTTCATCCTTGATTTCAATTGTAGGACGCTCTTCATCGAACTCATCTTGAATTTCTCCAACAATTTCTTCCATAATGTCTTCCAGTGTCACAAGACCTGATGTTCCACCGTACTCATCAATGAGCAATGCCATCTGGCTTTTCCTTTTCTGCATCATTTTTAACAAATCACTGATAAGAATCGAATCTGGAACTGTCGTTATCGGTCGGATAATCTTCTTGATCCCTTTCAGGTTCGCATCCGGCTTGAGTAAATCCTTGATGTGGACGAAGCCAATAATATTGTCTTTGTCCGGATCACATACCGGGTAGCGCGTACGCATTTCTTTAATGGCAATCGCAAGATTCTCAGAATAGGTAAGTCCGGCATACAAACATTCCATTTCTGTTCTTGGGATCATAATTTCCCTGGCAGTCGTCTCTGCAAATCCAAATATATTATCAACAAGCGTAAGCTCTGTATTATCTATAAGTCCGTTTTTGTGACTTTCTTTCATAAGGACACGAATCTCGTCCTCCGTATGCGCCGATTCATGTTCAGTTGCAGGCTCGATTCCTGCACGTCGTAACATCCAGTTCGATATACCATTCAATAACCAAATAAACGGATACATCACTTTGTAGAAAAATACCATGGGCCCTGCAGATAGCAGAGTTATTTGTTCAGCTTTACGAATCGCATACGTCTTAGGGAACTGTTCGCCTAATGTAATATGCAATGTGGTCATTAAGGAGAAAGCAATAATGAAGGTAATCGTGTGGAACACCGTATCTGGCAAATTCAGCGGAGCAAATAATGGCTCCAGAATTCTGGCGAACGTCGGCTCCCCGACATAACCAAGTCCCAACGAAGTAAGTGTAATCCCGAGCTGACAAGCTCCTAAGTAGGCGTCGAGATTATTCATAATTCCTTGTGCAAATTTTGCATTGCGTCGGCCTTCACCAACAAGAGAATCAATGCGACTACCTCTTACCTTGACCATCGCGAATTCAGCTGCGACAAAAAAACCATTTAATAACACCAGTCCAAACATTAACAGAAAACTGATTAACGTTCCGGGCAAAGGATCTTCCAATACCTTACCTATCCCCTATCAAGCGCGATTACTGCACCAAGGAGAATAGGTACACCTCCCTTTATTTCGATTTAATTTAAATATCACTTTTCATTATATAATAATACTGTAATCATTCAAAGGTGCGAATATGACTCCTGAAGCCAAATAGTACGAGCAAACGGGAGTATACACATTAAAACGGTGGCTTAATGAGTCTCTACCTGCTATTTATCCCTCTGAAACGCGAATTTACGCGTTTTTTTCATAAAAAAAATAAAAACAAGCCGATCTCTCGGCTTGCTTTTAATCAGTCAAGCAAAATAGGGTACTAACAAAAAATAGGCGGCGACGGCAATAAAACCAAGCGCGACTGACCAAGACCCTAGTCTTTTATTCCCCATAAGAAACGCAATAACGCCAAGCACAATACCCGAAACACCCAATAGCACTGGCCATACAAAAAGAGAAGCCAATGCAACGAATAGTGCAACATAACCTACAGCTTTGTTACGCGTAACTGCCTCAACCAATTCCCCTATCTCTTCATCTGACACATCAGAGTGAGTCTCTGGTTTAGCCTTATACGGCTCGGCATAGTTGATTCTTCGTGTAGGTACGACAATCTCGGCTGCGTATTCTTCCTTATGGTTCAATCCGCTCTCAATACGGAGCTGATCCTTTTGGTACCGCTCCTTGGTGGCATGATCCAGAGGGACATCGTCTTTATTCATGCTGCCTCCATGTTACGCACCTTAATGTTTTTTCTTAGCTTTGAAAGTGTGGCAGCAAGTATTAGCGACTTTGTTTGCTGCATCTTGATGATCCGTATCAAATGATTCCCCTGCAAACTCTTCATTATAATTGGCGGCAGCATGCTGATCGACTTCAATCATAATCGTTCCTGCACTACAGTTGTTGCCTTGCGCCCAGTATTCGCAATTGGCAACTGCACATTTTACATCCGGCATAATCATCACCCCTTTAACAATTTGCCCGCTGTCAGGGTGATCTATGCTTATTTTAAGCTGTCAGATAGCACCAAGAACATCGCTTGAGACCAAAGCAATGGCAGCGCTGGCTCTCCCCATTTGGCAATCCATTCCGGGTGCGATGAGGGATCTCTAAGACTTTCAGCCACTTGTTCCGGTAATCGACCCAGCTTATCTGCTTTACTCATGACCCAATCTAAGCATCGCTGAGCCTCTTCACGATTACCAAGCTCTGCCTGGTACCATCCATACCATGCCGTTAGCAGCAGCCATTCTCCGCCCCCATAGTAACGGTCATCGACATATCTTTGGATGCCTTCATGCTTTAGGTCAGCTTCAATTGCTTGTACCGTCTTCAACATAACAGGATCATTAACCTCACAGACTCCGAAAGGAACAGCAAGCCACAACAGACTTGCATCTACACCATTTAAAGCCGGCTGCCATACTTCTCCCAAGCAATGAATGGATTTAACGAAACGCCCCTCATAGACTGCGTGATCCATGATAAACTTTTTAATCAACGCCGCTTTCTCAAGTAATGGAGCACGATTCTCCAGCTCACCAAGTGCCTTTAAACCGCCATATACACAAGCTAATGTTGCCGGGTGAACATAATCTGGAAACTCTTCCCAACAATCGAAATTCGGAAAATGCCAGAACGTCATCAAATAATCAACGGTAATCTCAATACTCTCACGCAATTCATACAATAGTGCGGAATGACCTGTTATACGAATATGTTCCGTAAGACCCCACAGCCACGCTCCATAACCATCCAGTTGAAAATGTCCCCACTCTGATAAATCATCACGGCCATCCAAATGATAACGTGTCCCAAAAAATTCGGAGCGGTCTATCCATTCTTTGGCTTCCTGTTTACGAATTAATGCATCCACACGCGGACGCTTGTCCTTCAAAACAAGATGCACCCAGCGATAAAAAAGCTCAGCACTTTCGGTTTCCATCGAGCGATCCATCGCATTCGCGATAAAAGTCCCATCTCTGAGCCAACTGTAAGAGTAAGGTGGGAATAACGGTGAAGCTACATAACCCCCGCTTGGATGCTGATTCAGCTTAATTATCGAGATACTGCTTTTGATTAATTGTTCACGCTCCATGCACCAAGTCTCCTTTTAAAAGAAAAAGGATGCGCTTTTAGTCGCATCCCTTTTGTATTTTGCAAAATCGATTAAAATTATACTTTTTCGCCTTGCATACGACGTTGAGTGATGTAGTCTGTTTCATAGTAAGCCAGATCTTCACGAAGTTCTTCGAATACTTTGGACAGCTCAATCGTCAAATCACGCACTTCGCGCGATGGCTTTTTGCGGAAACGAATAGCATCTTGTCCAGTATAAGCGTAGCGACCATCTTCGGAATAGCATTCATTTTTAGGGTAGAAAAATGTATTGACGCATGTATGATAAACCTCATACAGTACTTTTTCCGAAAAATCCACATTAAAAGTAGGACGTCTCAAGCTAACGCCTAATTTCTCATAAGCCACTTCACAAAATACTAATAGATGGCGAGTATCCTGCAAATAACCGCGGTAAAACTCATCCATAGCAGGATCATTCTCCACATTTAACTGTGCGAGCGAATTTTGATTCAGAAACAGCTCCATTTTAGCAGTTGTTTCTTTTAACTTCGTACGCGTTGAATCACAAATATTTTTCACATTAAAAACAGCCATTTATGAAGACCTCCTATAATTGCGCTATTCCTATCCTACCATAAATTAACCCGAAGTGGTATATGCAAAACTCCAGTTTCCATGTATAAAACAATCCTCCGCGCCTCACCCTAGTCAAAGGTAAATCATTTCGTCATTTGAAAACAAGTTAGTAAAAAAGGAGGGCCTGAGCATGTGGCGTTATCTAACTTCTATCTCTCTCATTCTTGGTTTAGGTGTCATCCTATTTCCTGATCAACAGAACCCCCAGACGAAACCAGGACCGGAAGTGTACAGTACAAAGTATGAAACAACATCCAAGCTCGCGCTCTTAGAGCAGGACGTGAAATTGACAGATGATTTATGTAGAAGCCAATGTTCCATTGATTATTCACAAATGATTAGCAAGATTGAAAGCGGAGAGCCTGTGTTAAAAGTGCTTGGCGAAATGAAAACTGAGCATGAAAAAATGGATGTGCTTATTTGGTCAAAGCAAAGTCAACCGTTGGAAAAAGGAATTACAGTAGGTGAAGTCCCAAGTTCTTATAAAGAACAAGCCACCACCTATTTAAAGGAAGCTAAAACAGCCGTCGATGAAGGAAAACATTATCAATCACCTAAATTCGGCGCCGCGCAGCAAACTTATTTTGTTCAAGGCACTCCTTCAACCAATAGAGACAGCTCTGTGGTAGGTGTTATTCACCAGGATGTTCTTTATCAAGTAACAGATCACCAGTTGAAAAACTTGCGTCTTGAACCTTATCCAAACGAAAATCGTTGGAAAGTCGAGTCTGTGGATACGGACACTTTACAAGATAAAGTTGTCGACCATCCTGAGGATAATCAAGGGACAAGCCACTATCAGCAAAATGAAGTTGTGGTTCGCTTCAAGCAGGATCCCACGGAGGCTCAGCTTGCACAAATCAAAAACGAAATAAAAGCTATTTCGGCCCAAAAGCTTGGATATACGTATGTATTCCGCACGCAGGGCATGGAAGCCAAAGCATTAATGGCTTATTTCCAGAAATGGGATGTAGCCTATGTGGAGCCTCATTTCCTCTACTTAACCAATGATTATTATGACGATCAAGAAAAAGAAGATGCAGAAGATTCCAGTCAAACCGATACGGACACCACGGCCCCGACAGATATATCAGCTAATTTTATGCCTAATGATAATTTATTCAGTAAATATCAATGGAACCTGCCCCTTATCGAGACTGTTCAGGGCTGGCAATTAACACGTGGTACAAAAGATGTGATTGTAGCCGTTGTCGACACAGGTGTTGACTTGAAGCACCCTGATTTGCGCAATCAACTTTTGCCTGGCTATAATGTCATTAGTGATAATGACAACCCGCAGGATGATGTTGGACATGGTACTCATGTCACTGGTGTTATTTCTGCATTAGTTAACAACAATCTGGGAGTAGCTGGTATGACATGGTATAACAAAGTAATACCCGTCAAAGTTCTGGACCAAACTGGCGCAGGCAGTACCTATTCTGTCGCACAAGGTATCATTTGGGCTGCGGACCATGGCGCTAAAGTTATGAATCTCAGCCTTGGCAATTACGCGGATTCAAGCTTTCTACACGACGCCGTCCGATATGCCTATGATAAAGATGTGGCACTCATCGCGGCGAGCGGCAACGACAATACAGAAAGACCTGGCTTTCCAGCTGCTTATCCGGAAGTGTTCGCTGTCGCCGCGAGTGATTCCCAGAATAACAAGGCACCCTTTTCGAATTATGGCGACTATATTGACGTAACGGCTCCTGGTGTTAGTATCGCAAGTACGTATCCTAACAATCAATATGCCGCGCTATCAGGTACATCGATGGCTAGCCCTCATGTCACCGCATTGGCAGCCTTAATTCGTTCTGCGAATCCTAGTTTGAAAAACACGGATGTTTACGAAATCATTAGAAAAACCGCACAAGACCTTGGTACAAAAGGTAGAGATAAATATTTCGGTTTCGGATTAATTGATGTCGTGAAAGCTGTAAAAATGGCCGAAGAGAACTCAAATCAGGTTTCTTACTTCCCACAAAGCCTATCTCGTCAAATGCATCTCATTACGAAAAAGTATGCCTATTAGAGTTTAAAGGTTGATCAGCCTGTTGTGCTGATCAACCTTTTTTTGGTGAATATCCTCTAAAATGATACAAACGAAAGTTCTATTATTTCTCTTCTTTTAGAAAAGTAAGACTCGTTCTGAGAAGTCGAATCAATTCCTTCGTGTCCTGATCACCTAAATGTTCCGCAAGCCCTTTGAATACATCGAAGAAATGAGCCTCCGTCTCCTTGATTTGCTCCTCACCTTTTGGCGTGGAACGTACAAGGACTATTCTACGATCTGAGGGGTCAGAGAGCCTCTCCAGGTATCCAGCTTGTTCAAGGGCATCCACGAGATGTGTCGCTCCGGCTGGTGTCATTTCGAGGGCACGGCTGAGCTCTGAAATCTTAATGCCAGAGGAATCAGTACTCGTATAGTAGGAGACGGTAGTAAGCAAGGTGAATTCACTTTGACGCAGTCCTTTGAACGATTTACTTTTACTGCTTGATCTTGCTAATTGACCAAATGTGCGTGCTAATTCTTGTACGATAAATATAGAATTTTGTGGGGAATCGGACATGAGTGGATACCTCCTCAAGTTAAATTAGTATTTTACTAAGTAATGTTTATCAAATAAATGTTTACTAGGTAAACATTTATAGCTACTTAACTAAGGTCTTTAAATTTAATCCCAGTAAACCTAAAAATCGGACTTTCTGAAGCAAGTACAAGTCGATAAGTGATGTACATGTATGCATGGTTTCAAAGATCACCTATATCTTTGCCGCTTCGTAAAGCTTGAACTCTTTTCTAAAGTTAAATAAGAGTCTCTAGGGACTCTTATTCCAACTCAATACCCACCTTTTGTGGAAATAGAAGCTTCTAAAGGCTCTTATCTCGTATGAAATTATCTAAAAAGCTGATCTCAGTATGAAAAAAGAGTCTCTAAGGACTCTTATTTCACCTCTATACCCACTTTTTTGTGGAAATAGAAGCTTCTGGAGGCTCTTAAATTTTCTTCTAGAAAAATTAAATACCCGCAAGGCCTAAGCCTTGCGGGTAACCGACAGTATGGAAAGTTTGCCGTAAGCCGGGTTCTGTACTTCCAGTGGTCATAGCGGGCGTCTGTCCCCTGCCACCATTGAAGTGACAATCATCTATCTAGGCCATACATTGCTGTACAGCTCAAGCGACCAACCCGAACGCGTCTCAGGCTAAGACTGCCACCTCGAAAGCGGCTTGCGTTCCTCTAGGTCTTGCTCCAAGTGGGGTTTACCAGGATCTATGTCACCATAGAACCTCGTGGTCTCTTACACCACGGTTCCACCCTTGCCTGTGAATCCCTTGCGGGAAACCATCGGCGGTCCATTTCTGTGGCCCTATCCTTCAACTCGCGTTGACTGGACGTTATCCAGCACCCTGCCTTATGGAGCCCGGACTTTCCTCTCGCTGTGGCTTACCCACAGCCAGCGATTGTCTGTCAAACTTTCCGATGCATTTGCTAGTATACTAGGAATGCCTTCGGAATACAACTGCTGTTCGTTTCCTTAATTACCATTTGCAACTCAGCAAGTTAATAAGGCTTAAAAAGCAACACCTTCGCGAGCAAACTAACCCTCATCCCTACAGGAACTGGAATGGTTCTGTATCTACTTCGGATGCAAGCACCTGCGTTTCCGTCTTAACCAACTGCGCGGCGAGATAATCCGCCACGCCGCGCTTCATGATCTTCTCGACGTTATGACCAACATCGATCAAAGTTAAACCCGCCGCAAGCGCATCATGCGCGGTGTGATAGTCGATGTCGCCGGTGACCAGCACATCGGCGCCTGCGAACAAGGCGTGCCGCATGTAGCGGCCGCCAGAGCCCCCCAGAACGGCCACCTTACGGATGGGCCGTTCCAAATCGCCAACGACGCGCACTGCCGGCACGTCGAACACCTGTTTCGCGAGCTCCGTCAGCTCGCGAAGTGTCGTAGCCGCGGGCAGCTTGCCGACGCGGCCCAGACCGAACACTCTACCCTTGAGGTCCATCGGGTAGAGGTCATAGGCCACCTCTTCGTAGGGGTGGGCCTTCAATAGAGCCTGAACCGCCTTGCGCTGGACGCTGGCGGTTACGATGGTCTCTACGCGTACTTCCTGTACGCGTTCAAACTTGCCTACTTCCCCGATAAACGGGTGCGTCCCTTCCTGCGGCAGGAACGTCCCCGTGCCGGGGATGTTGAAGCTGCAGTGGCTGTACTGCCCGATTCCACCCGCTCCTGCGGTGAAAAGGGCATCCAGTACAGCCTGGTGATGCGTCTCAGGGACGAAAACAACCAGCTTTTGTAGCTTCTCCGTGTGCATATCCTCTAGATGAGTAAGCTCCGTCAAACCGAGCTTATCCGCCATCATATCGTTCACGCCGCCCTCAGCCACATCCAAATTCGTATGAGCAATATAGACAGCGATATCGTGCTTAATTAATTTTTCATATAAACGACCAGCAGGCGTATCCGTTTGCAGATGAGCGAGCGGTCTGAAAATAATCGCATGATGAGCAATAATGAGATTAGCACCTTGCTGAATCGCTTCTTCAACCACTTCATCTGTGACATCCAAGGCAACAAGGACCTTCTGGATTTCCTTCTGCAAAGACCCTAGCTGTAAACCTATTTTATCATCAGGCATCGCATAATGCTTCGGCGCCAACTGTTCGAACAGCTGGATTACGGTTTGACCTTTTGCAAACAAGCGAGTACCTCCTTTATTTCCTTCATTTCTTGACCGACCTGCTCCGCCTTCGCTGCAGACGCTTCTGCTGAAGACAACTGGAGCTGCCCTTCAATCATGGCCAGCTTCTTCAGTTCGCTCTCCCATTTGGCAAACCATACTTCTGGAGCCTCGCTGATGAAGTAGGGCCCCATTTGAAGCAAGCGTTCCTTCGAAACCCTAACACCGCCTGGCAGTTGACGTTCAGCGTAAAGAACCTCCAATGTATGTTTTTCCTCATCCGGCACGGCTATGGCTGTCAATATCTCATAAATCTTGCCGTCTTCCTCTAGAATCGTTTCGGATTCCAGCTTCCAGCTCTGCTGCAGTAACCAGCGCCGCACATGATCTTCGCCGACATTTGGCTGCAGAATGAGATGAGTGACGCCTTGCAGCTTATGCTTTCCAGCTTCCAAAATACTCGCCATCAAACTTCCGCCCATTCCGGCGATCGTAATGACATTCACTTCTCCAGCCTCAATAACAGCGAGTCCATCACCGGATCTTACACTGATTTTTTTGGACAATCCGCTTTCAAGAATCTGCCGTGTTGCTGCTTCAAAAGGCCCTGGATTCACTTCGCCAGCCACAGCAAACAAAATAATACCCTGTTGTGCCAAATATGTTGGCAATAGGGCATGATCCGAACCAATGTCCGCTACCTTTGATCCTAAAGGAACTCGATCTGCAATCATTTGAAGTCTTTTCGATAATTTCACCATATGCTACATTACCCACTCTACCCATTTTTTACGCAGCAAAAATAATGCCACGCCTGCAGAAACTAACTTGCCTGTAAACGATAATTGAATGACGCGAGAACTCATATCTACATCTGTCAGAAACGTCATTGCTTCAGGAGCAAACCAAACGATGCTTCCAACTAATAAAAGGACACTAGCTGCTTGCTTATTCGTATGATGCGCAAGCCAAGCCATCCATATAAGTACAATACTAACCGGAATCCAACTAATTTCAAGTGAGAACCATCCGGGGCTGTCCAGCTTGTGCAGCAATAGCCACCCGTATGTACCGACTAGCCCCAGCCATCCACATATTTGAAAAATAGCCATACGGCCAACTAACCCATTAAACAGCCAGACACTACTACAAAAGGCTAAATAACCAACATATGCATTAGAAGAACTCACAGTGTATAAATCTAATAAATACAAACCGACAAAAAGCAAAGCAATCGAAGAAACACCACAAAGCAAATAAGAAATAACAGGTGCTTTCTGATACTGCCGATATGCAAATGCATAACAAATGATGACAAAAAGCGTGGAAATTCCAATTTGCATTGGCAATCCAAAAGAGTTAAAATTAAGAGCAGATAAGGCCAAAGCGGCAATCACCGCCATGATGGCCAACCATATTTTCCAATTACTGTTTGCTACCGAGGATGCGGATACCCCCATTAATGAAGCAGGTTTAGGCGTTGATTCATCCACATACAAATTCATTAGGAAATCGCAATAATGCTCAGGAAGCAATTTGCTTCTGCGCCAATGATGGATTTCCCTTACAATCACTTTTCGTTTCTCTGCATCCATTTATTCGCTCACCTTCCTAGCTACTTTATCGGTGAATTCGTCCTCTCGCTTTAGTAGTAGTTTTAAAATGAAAAAAGACCCCGCCGAATTTGGCAGGGCCCTCTCACAGCGTCTTTATTCCAAGAAATCCTTTAATCGTTTGCTACGGCTAGGGTGTCTCAATTTCCGCAAAGCTTTAGCTTCAATCTGACGAATTCGTTCCCGTGTAACACCGAATACTTTACCTACTTCTTCAAGCGTACGTGTACGTCCATCATCTAAACCAAAACGTAAGCGAAGTACATTCTCTTCTCTTTCCGTCAACGTATCTAGAACGTCCTCAAGTTGTTCCTTCAGAAGCTCATACGCGGCAGCATCAGCTGGAGCCAACGCTTCTTGATCCTCAATGAAATCTCCCAAGTGGGAATCGTCTTCCTCACCAATCGGTGTTTCTAACGACACAGGCTCTTGTGCAATCTTCATGATTTCGCGTACTTTATCTGTGCTCAAATCCATCTCTTTGGCAATCTCTTCCGGCGTAGGTTCGCGCCCCAATTCTTGCAGCAATTGACGGGAAACACGGATAAGTTTATTAATCGTTTCGACCATATGTACCGGAATACGTATCGTTCTCGCTTGGTCAGCTATGGCACGGGTAATCGCCTGGCGAATCCACCATGTTGCATACGTACTAAACTTATATCCTTTGGTATGGTCAAACTTTTCTACAGCTTTAATAAGCCCCATATTACCTTCTTGAATCAAATCTAGGAATAGCATGCCTCGACCTACATATCTTTTGGCGATACTGACAACGAGTCTTAGGTTAGCTTCTGCTAAACGTCTCTTCGCTTCTTCGTCCCCATTTTCAATCCGTTTGGCTAACCCTACTTCATCTTCCGCGGAAAGAAGCGGTACTCGACCAATTTCCTTCAAATACATCCGAACTGGATCATTAATCTTAATCCCTGGCGGTAAGGCCAGATCATCATCGAAGTTAAATTCATCGCGCTCATTTTCTTCTGGATTCATGGAATCCTCATCGGATTCGTTCCCTACGTCGATCCCTTGCTCCGAAAGCTGTTCGAAAAACTCATCGATTTGTTCAGGATCCTGATCAAAGGGAGCTAATTTCTCCATAATATCCTTGTAAGTTAGTGAGGACCGCTTTTTCCCCTGCTCAATAAGCTGGTCCTTCACCTGGTCCAGGGTCAATTCTGTCTCTAGTTCTGTACGCTGATCATTCGCCATGGTACGGACTCCCTCCTCCCTAGTCGTTGCAGTAATTCTAAGTTGACTTCAATCGTTTTTCTAGGGCAATAATTTCAATAGCAATTTGTGCAGCTCTAAGATGGTCGCCCGCGCGTTCAGCACGAACTCGTTCTTCTTTCTTACGTTCAACTTCTTCTTGCATTGGAACTTTGCGAATTTGGCGAATATAGTCGTCAATCACTTGTTCGTTAATTCCATGACCAGCACCCATCATTACAATGGAACTAGCCAAGCTCTCCAGCTGTTCGTCTTGCAGCATGGCAATGTATCGGCTTGCATCCGGCTCAGCATTCTGAGCGTAGTAAGCATATAAATAAGCAGCTAAGACTGCGTGAGCTTCAACATTGAATTGATCACCTAATTGTGCTTCCACTAGTGAGCAGACCTCACGGTCATGCATCATTACCGCCAATATTAACCGTTCTGCATTATGATAAGCGGGTAAAAGTGAAGGTGATTTTTTGAGTGTTCGTTCCACTGTTCTCCCATTATTCATAACATTATTCCACAGAATTGGTTTATTATCCCCCTCTGGTCGGTTTTTTTCCGATTGCAGCAAGATTTCGTGAAGGTCTAACTTCATCGCCTCATATGAAGATTCAGGGAATTCAGAAGCCAACTGTTTCAAATAATGTTCACGTTCCATCGGAGATTGAAGATGACTAATTAATTTGACAGCGGATTGCAGATAACGAAGTCTGTCACCGTCCTCATGCAACTTAAAATTTTTACGGATGTACAATAGCTTATATTTCATCGATGGCACGGCTGGCTCAATAATTTCCCGTACGAATCGGTCAAAACCATAATTTCTTACATAATCATCTGGATCCTTGCCGTCTGGCAGCATAGCTACCGTGACTCGACTGCCTGTCTCTTCTAGAATAGGGATGCTTTTGAAAGCCGCTGATTGTCCCGCGTTATCTCCGTCGTAACAAACGACGATTTGGTCGGCGTTTCGGTTCAGCAGAGCGGCATGTTCCTTCGTTAATGCTGTCCCCATCGTGGCGACACCATTACTAATCCCCGCTTCCCATGCTTTAATAACATCCACATAGCCTTCAAAGAGAACTGCTTGTTGAAGTTTACGCATATTAGGTCTAGCCAAATGTAAGTTGTACATCGTCCGACTTTTATTAAAAAGAATGGATTCCGGACTATTTAAATATTTGGGCTGCGCATCGCCCATCGATCTGCCTCCGAACGCGATAACTTTGCCAGTAGAGTCGCAAATAGGGAACATGATGCGTTCCCGGAATTTATCCACATAGCCGTTACCTTCATGTTTGGCAGAGATTAAACCGCCCTTCTCCATCTGGGCTAAGTCGAACTCTCGTTTATCTAGCTGTTGAACGAGTGTGTCCCACATGGCCGGTGCATAACCAATTTGGAAGGTATCGATCAGCTTATCCGATATTCCTCTTGAGGCCAAATAGCCTTTAGCCACTTTGCCTTGTTCCGTGTTGCCAAGTATATAATGATACAATTTCGCGGTAAAATCATAAGCTTTTAACAAAGTTGCTTTCTCTTGCTGCTGCTCATTTTGCTCTTCTGTCGCTTCTTCCCAAGTGATTGGGATATCCGCTTCTTCAGCCAGCTTGCTAATGGCCTCAGAGAAGCTAAGTCCTTCGATTTCCATTACGAATCGAATCAAATTCCCACCCACATTACAACCAAAACAACGATAAATTTGTTTTTCTGGTGTGACAGTGAATGAAGGACTTTTCTCAGAGTGGAATGGGCATAGCCCCTTCATATAATGCCCTTGCTTGCTCAAATGTACGTGCCTACCAATGACATCAACAATGTCATGGCGCTTTAGTACAGCCTCAATGACCTCTTCAGGTATGCGTCCGTACCTCATTTTTGTTCCACCTACAATTCAGGTCGCTTTTCCGACTAATTACTATTCGCTACTTGTTTTCGATTTCCTGCAAATATTTTAAAAGTTTTGTCAAACCATGTAGAAAATTTTGCCGATCTGCCTCCGTAAATGGTTTTGGCCCCTTCGAATGCTTTCCGCTTCTGCGCATTTTTGCCGATGCGTGGCGACGATCCAACAGGAAATCAATCGAACTATCGGTATATTCCTGCCCTCGATTCGTTAAGCAAATAGATCCCTTAGCCAATCCTAAGGCGGCGAGTCCAAAATCTTGTGTCACCAAAATATCACCTTGCTGAATCTGATTGGCAATATATAAATCGACAGATTGATCGGAACGGTCCACTTGAACGACCTTCACGCCAGGGTTCTCCTTCATCCGATGATCGAAAGAAGCAACTAGTACAACTTGTACACCAAACTGCCTACCTGCTTGCTCAATTTCGGATTTTACTGGACAAGCATCGGCATCAACGATAATACTTCTTGCTCGCATACAGTTCAGCCCCTGCTCTCTAGACGAAATCTCACCGTACTATTATATACGATGGACTTACAAAAAATCCTGCAAGGGTAAACATAAAACCTTACTGGACTCTTTCGATATGGTCCATGATTAAACTTGCAGTCTCTTCAACGGCACGGTTGGAAACATCAAAGATGACGCAACCTATTTTGCTCATAATATTGTCAGCAAAAGCCAGTTCTATTTTAATACGTTCTACATTTGCGTAGGTTGCATTTTCTGCAAGCCCAAGTGTACGCAGCCGTTCTTGGCGAATAACGTTCAATTTATCCGGGTCGATCCTTAGTCCAATGATCTTATCCTTTGGAACGGTATAAATGGCAGCAGGCGGCTGCATTTCAGGTACCAATGGAACATTAGCGACCTTAAATCTTTTGTGCGCTAAGTACATAGATAAGGGTGTTTTGGACGTACGAGAAACGCCCAATAAGATGATGTCTGCTTTTTGTATGCCGCTAAAATCCCGACCGTCGTCATATTTGACCGCGAATTCAACTGCTTCAACTTTTTTGAAATAATCCTCATCGAGCGGATGAATCATTCCCGGTTGTCGGCGAGGCTCTTGCCGTAATGCTTGCCCTAAGGTAGCAACAACCGGCCCAAGCAAGTCAATATGCGGGATATCGTACTCCTTCGCCTTGGCAATCAGATCATCTCGCAGTTCCGGTATAACTAGAGTAAACACGACAATTCCGCCATGTATTCTAATGGCATTAATGACTTTATCTATTCCTTCAAAATCATGGATAAATGGAGCTCTCATAATTTCAACGGGTACAGGATGAAACTGCATCGCAGCTGCACGTACGACTGATTCCCCCGTTTCCCCAACTGAATCCGAAACAACGTATACGCGAGTAGGTAGTGGGTGGTCCATTCCCTAAGCCCCTTTCAGCAGGGACGAGGCCCTACATTAGTCATTTGTATGTAAAGTAGACGCAAACAGAACGAAAGCATGAGAAAAACCTCACCGATATGCGGACAGCACAAAGGCGAGGTGTTTTCCACCACATCATATCAAAGCCGAAATCACATGTCAAATTAGTCATCATCACTATATATTGTATTTTTCCATTTGTTCAATAAAGCCTCTGGATTTCCACTGAATACCAATGTGAATATCCATATAAGCTCGCATACAGGTCTTCAACTGCGCTTTCGTTTCATCCTTTACCTGAACGGCACCAAGTCTGCGCATATCCATGCGAGGAAATATTTTCAGAAGCTTAAGCGCTCCTTCACCGATTGGAATAGCCGCAGCATCTTTGTATCGACAGCGAGCACATAAAGCCCCCCCCATTGCAGGGCTAAGGGTCGTAATCCCCGAAGTTTCTCCACAGGAAACACAAGCATTTGTCACAGGAAGATAACCGGCTAGATCAAACATCTTCATTTCGTAGAGGTGAACGACGATCTGCATGTCCTTGCCCTCTTCAATAGCCATTAGTCCAGCTTTCAGCTGCTCAAATATATAAGTGCTGCCCTCTTCATCGCCAAGCATTCGGTCTGTCATCTCCACCAAATAGGAAGCATGCGCAGACATATGTAAATCTTCTCGCAAAGCATGATGGGCTTCGATAATCTCCGCACTATTCAGAGACCCCATCTGACCCTTTTGTTTGAAAAAAACAAAATCGCCGTACGTAAAAAGCTGCGTAACGGCGGCATGTCGACTTTTCACTTTTTTAGCACCCCGAGCCATGACACCAACTTTACCTAGCTCGGGGGTGAATAAACTAATAATCTTGTTTCCCTCTCCATAGTCCATACTACGGAGTACAATCCCCTGTACGCTGCGCAGCAAATGACTTCCCCCATGAATGCCGCTCTGAAACTTACGAGCCAATGAATATGACTTTACATATTCAGCCCTTCGAGCGGCTCTTCGTTACTTTGATCCTCTTCCTGTACATCAGTGTCCATACCCGGTTCTCCGGAAACTTGTTTATACAGCAGATAGGCATCTACATCACCGGTCTTTGAAAAATACGTCCACGAAAAATCTTTCATGTTCAGCATCCTCCCCATTGAACGTGATGTTTATTAGGATGCGCAGAGGAAGCTTCTCTATACGAGATAAAAACTGGAACTGTTAGGAAAAAACCTGTTAGTCGTGGCGGAAGCCAAGATCACGCAGAACTCTGTCTTGATTTCTCCAGTCTTTTTTCACTTTAACCCACAGCTCCAAGAAAGTTTTGGAACCAAGCAGCGTCTCGATATCACGACGAGCCTGCCGTCCAATTTCTTTGAGTAAACTTCCTTGTTTGCCAATGACGATACCTTTTTGCGAATCTCGTTCAACAAATATGACAGCTGAAATATGGACTACACCATTGGGCTCGACACGCATGTCTTCAATCTGGACGGCAATGGAATGCGGAATTTCTTCCCGCGTCAAATGCAAGATTTTCTCACGTACGAGTTCAGCACATACGAATTGTTCGGGGTGATCCGTAATTTGGTCGGCTGGATAATATTGTGGACCTTCCGGCAAATAACGAACAATTTGTTCCAACAGTGTTGTTACATTGTTACCCTTGAGAGCAGAAACAGGCACGATTTCAGCAAAGTCATACAAATCTTTGTAGTTTGTAATAATCGCCAGCAGCGCTTCAGGCTGAACAAGGTCAATTTTGTTTAAAACCAGAATAACAGGCGTTTCAACATGCTTCAGCTGCTCAATAATATAACGGTCACCGCCGCCAATCCCTTCGGCAACATCCACCAAAAACAGCACCGCATCCACTTCCCCAAGCGTTCCATGCGCCACTTTACTCATGTAATCGCCTAATTTGGAAGTCGGTTTATGAATACCTGGCGTATCCAGGAAAACAATTTGGCCGTTATTGGATGTATAAACCCCATGGATTTTGTTTCTTGTTGTCTGAGGCTTATCTGACATGATAGCAATTTTTTGCCCGATGATTTGGTTCATCAGCGTTGATTTCCCAACGTTCGGACGTCCGATGATAGCGACAAAGCCTGATTTAAATTCTTTTTTAGCCACTTCTAGTTATCCTCCATTTATATGCAAATCTTTCGTTGTGAAAGCACCCGGTAATAAGGCAGACACGGTCGTTTCTGCAACATCACCTTTCAGATTGCCTAGGTAAACTGGCATATCCGGTTCACACAGTTCCACTAATACCTGACGGCACACACCACATGGAGAAATAGGACCTTCTGTGTCCCCCATAACCGCAATAGCTTGAAAGGAACCTGCCTTATGACCATCCGCGATGGCACGGAATAACGCGGTTCGTTCAGCGCAGTTGGTCGGTCCGTATGCGGCATTTTCTACGTTGCAGCCATAGTGTATATCACCGTTTGCATCCAGAAGCGCCGCACCAACTTGAAAATTCGAATAAGGCACATAGGCTCTTTTCATGGCTTCTTTCGCGTGTTGAATGAGTTCTTGTTGATTCATAACCATCAACCTACTTTCATTTTATATTACCGTTATAGCATGTTAAGGCAGGATAAAGCGAGGATTGTGACCATGATGCCAATGAGTGCTCCTAGAATTAGTGCTGGAAATGGTCTCTTCCTTTTGTCATACAGCATAATAAAAATAAGTACAGATAGCGTGTATGCAAGCAGTGCAACTATCGTTTGCGAGACGAAAATCGTAATGACAGTAGCAATTGCAAAGGCAATAGCCGTCAACAAGCTAGGTCGCACCAATTTTCCTTTATCTGAGAAACGTGTCTCAATTACGATGACCGTTAATACAACAAGGGCAATAAGGACCCATATCGTTCCCGCGGATACCGGAGTATCCTGCATTCTTGAATTTCGCAGCAAGAGATCGATAGGCTCATAGAATACAATCATGCCAACAATCACTGCAAAACCTGCGGACACCAATACGGACGCCGCGGCGACGTCCTTCGCAATTTTGGCTAACGGATGGCGATCAGGCATAGCCAGATCCACGGTTTTCTCCACAGCCGTATTGATGAGCTCAGTTACAATCATTAGCGTTACCGCCAGCAGAATAAACAGAATGTCCGTTTTGGGCAGATGGATTAAAAGCGCTGCCAACAAAACAAGAAAAGCAACGCAAAAATGGAATTTCATATTGCGCTGCGTATCTAAAGCATATTTGATTCCTTCATAGGCATACCGGAAGCTCCTGCGCCATTTACGGAAGCCGTCCGACATTAGCGGGTCAAACCTGCCTTCTGCAAAATGTCCTCCTGCTTAGCGAACATAATCTTCTCTTCCTCTTCACTTTGGTGATCATAGCCGATCAAGTGTAGGAACCCATGAACGAATAGAAATCCGAGCTCACGCTCAACGGAATGCCCATAATCCTCGGCCTGAGCGATGGCACGGGGAACCGAAATGATAATATCCCCTAAAGGCTCAATGAACCCTTCAGAAACCGTCTCACCGTCTTGAAGATCATCTGGGTCGCCTTCACCCTCATCCTCGTAGTTGATCCGAATTTCATCCTCTCCGAACTCGCTCATCGCAAAAGAGAGCACATCGGTCGGTTTATCTAAATCACGGTACTGTTTATTAAGCTCTTGAATCGCTTCATCGTCTACGAAGGTAAGGGCAACTTCCCCCTCCGTAACGCCTTCAAGCTCGCCTGCTAAGCGCAGCAGATCTTCAAGCTTTTCAATAAAAGCAGGCGTGATTTCTTTCACTTCTTGCTCACTGCTCCACTCTAGCGTTAAATCCATACTTGCCATTATGTGCCCTCCTTTAATTCGTCGTTGATATCATCAAGCCCCTGATTTCTTTGGAGCTAGCTCACTTGGATATTCGATCCTTGCGTGAAAGATTCCTAGCAAGGTTTCGTTTAATGTTTTGGCAATCTTATCGAGCTCTTTGAGCGTGAGATCACACTCATTAAATTGGCCGTCGTCCAAACGAGACTTAATAATTTTGTGCACCATTGAATCGATTTGTTCAAGCGTCGGATTACGCAGTGATCGAACAGCTGCCTCCACGCTATCCGCTATCCCCACAATGGCTGCTTCTTTGGATTGCGCTTTGGGCCCTGGGTAACGAAAATCCTCTTCGCGGATTTCTTTCTCACTGCCTTCTTCTTCAGCTTGTTTCACCGCTTTATGATAGAAAAAGTGCAGCAGTGTCGTCCCATGATGTTGTTCAGCAATGTCTCGTATCGGCTTAGGCATTTTGAAATCCTTAAGCATTTCAACGCCATCACGAGGGTGTGCTATGATGATGGACTTACTTAGATTGGGATCAATTCGATCATGCGGATTCTCAATGTTCGTTTGATTTTCTATAAAGTAGCTTGGACGCTTTGTCTTGCCAATATCATGATAATAAGAACCAACTCGGCACAGCAGCCCGTCAGCTCCGATGGATTCAGCTGCAGCCTCCGACAAATTACCCACCATGACACTGTGATGATAAGTCCCCGGTGTCTCCGTAAGCAGCTTGCGCAGTAAAGGATGATTCGGATTAGAGAGCTCCACCAATTTGAGCGGAGATAGAATCCCGAATGCGACCTCGAAAAAGGGCAGCAGCCCAATTACGAACACAACCGTTAATAATCCGCCTGCAGCCGCGAAAGAAAGCGACAGAAGGGCTTCTCTCTGCTGAAAATGATCTTCCATCAACAACATCGAAGTAATCGTTAGCATGGAGAAGAAGGCAATCATGAGACCAGCTTTTAGAATGGTAGCCCGTTGGCTTGCCCTTTGAATCGTAAACACTGCACTAAAACAAATAGCCAAGCTAACTAAGCCGTACCGGTAGTCAAAAAGCAACACATGCTCCGTATTAAAGATAATACTTGCCATTAAGGAGAATAAGACCGATGCAATAAACGCGAGCGGAGCATCCAGTAAAATGGCAATCAGGATGCTTCCTAACGCGGTCGGAGCCAGATAACCAATATAAGGATAATCTAGATTTTGCACAAGAGAGATCATTTTCATTCCCATGACATTGATAAGAAATATAAGAATGAGCATCACGAGCTGAGAATTATTGTACTTGATCGGCAACGTGCTTTGTCGGACAAACATATAAATGGCGAATGACAAAAGAGCCGAAAGAATACTGAGCCCTAATTGCGGCAAATAGTTCGCTTTATCCTTCAAAAGCTCTAGTTTATCCAGCCTAGCGTATATCTCTTCCGTTATGACATCCCCGACTTTAACGAGAACATCATTCTTATTGATATAAACTGGTTTCACGCTCTCTCTGGCTTGTCCTTTAGCATCATCGGTGCCCTTTTGATCAAAAAATTTATTTGGCGTTATTAGCGCTCTGGCGATTTCGGTAACCATTTCACGGGACGTGTTCTTCGTCAGATTCGATGTATTTACAAGCTCAGCAACTTTAGCTCGGGCCGTCTGCGCATCCAAGATTTGATCATTCATCAATTTGCTAATGATGTCTTTCGTCACAGGACGCATAGCCGCTAAATCATCTTTGGTCAACCTCGGAAGCTTAAAAAAAGTTTCCTCCGGCAGCGGGTAGTGCTGTTCGGCAAGCCCCTGCTGGATCTGTTCAAGCAGCAAATCGTTATATTGACCGCTGATACGAAGTGACTTAATAGATTGATTTTGCATATCGCTGATTAGCTGTGGAATAGCCCGACGATAAATGCTGACTTTGTCATCGAATTTCACTTCTTCATCCGCATTGATTTGCAACAATTTATCATAAATAACATCAATCAGCGTATCATTTTTGAGATTCACAATTCGATAAACGGGTTGGACGCGCTTGGCAGCGTCTTCTTTCGCTTGTTCAGTAGCAATTGCGTTTTCAATCTGTCTAGGTGCATAAATCGTTTTTTCACTGGTCGTTCCTAACACTATGTCATAGACTTGCGGCACAAGCTTGGCATAAAGGGACATATAAAAAATTAAAGCCAGCAAGAGAAACAACAGTACCCGTATACCTGTACTGTATTTCCATCCGTTCAGCTGGTAATGAAATTTGCCTTTCATTTGCACTTCATTTTTCTTCACGGAAGGTCATTCCTCTCTACCTAACAACCCTGCTCAGTTACTTATCATTTTCAGCATTGTACGCAACAATGATTTTCTGAACAAGTGAATGTCGAACCACATCCTGCTCATCAAAATAAATAAAGCCAAGTTCCTCGATATCACTGAGAATACGGTTAGCTTCTACGAGACCGGACGATTTACCACGCGGTAAATCAATTTGAGTAACGTCCCCGGTAATCACCATTTTGGAACCGAAACCAAGTCTTGTCAGAAACATTTTCATTTGTTCAGGCGTTGTATTTTGCGCCTCATCCAGAATGATGAAAGAATCATCTAACGTTCTACCGCGCATATAAGCCAGTGGCGCAATCTCGATAAGTCCTCGTTCTAATGACTTGGCTACCTGATCAGGTCCAAGGACATCATTAAGAGCATCATACAATGGGCGTAAATAGGGGTCAACTTTTTCCTGCAAGTCCCCCGGCAGAAAGCCCAGACTTTCCCCAGCCTCAACAGCAGGGCGTGTTAATACAATCCTTTTGACAGCCCCTTCTTTAAGTCTCGTCACGGCAAGTACAACAGCCAAATAGGTTTTACCTGTACCTGCGGGTCCAATTCCGAAGACGATATCTTTTTTCTTGATCGTCTCGACATACTTCCGTTGTCCGATCGTTTTGACCCGAATAGGTTTACCCCGATGTGTTGTAGTAATTTCACCTTTGAACAAATCAAGCAATTGTTCCGTTTTCATCTGCTTCGCAAGTTCAACCGCATACAAAACATCCCGTTCTGTCAACGTATAATTATTACGGATGAGCTGTAAAAGAACCTCAAAAAGCTGCTGAAGTGAGTTCACTTCCGCAGCAGCCCCTTGTATCGTTATTTCGGCTTCACGCGTATAGATTTGTGCGGGAATCTCCCGTTCGATGACATGCAGAAATTTATCCTGCGGTCCGAACAAGGCTAGTCCTTCAACCGGATTTTTCAATGTTATTTTCACAGATTGCGCGTATTCTACCAACAGGCCTCATTCTCCTCGTATCACAATTGGTTGTTCTTCGGCGATATTTTCTTCGACTTCAAAATGCACGTCTATATAAATTTTACCATTCTCTGTTTTTTCATGCAAAATTTTTTCGCCGACAATTCTAGCATCTGCTCCTTCGGCTCCAAGTAATTTAGCTTTAGCCTGCTCTAAACCAGCCTTTTTAGCATTCGCCGGATCAATAGGTTCCTCAACAATCTGAACCTCCATCACCTTTTCATGAAGCCAACCGAGGGGAAGTGAATAAGACCGCCAAACCAGCGTTTTACGCTCTGGAATCGTTTCGAAATGTTCGAATTTCTGCTTACCATAACCACTTACTTGCACTGCTCTTGTCCCAAAAACAAGGTAGTTGCGAGTCATAACTTCACCTGAATATACCCTATATGTTTTTGTAAGGGGAGTTTCGATTCGGGAGGTATACCAAACGATGCCCTTTACTTTACCACTTGCAACCACCACTTGGCTATTTTGTTCATCGCCGATGGTTCCCGAGATCAGCACGTCCCCTTTTCGCACATATGTATTCGGCTTCACCATGGGTTTGCCTTTATCTGATAAAATCTCAGTAACAAGCGCGTTTTTGGCAGCAATCAAATTACGAGGATTCAAAGGCGGTCCCTTGTCTGGAATGGTTGCTTCGACAACCTTGATCGTGATATGGGTACCGCGAATTTCGACACCAACCCAAGCCGCATGGGGCAGCATTCCTTGAATTTCGCGCGATAAATCCTCTGTTTTCTTCAACTTAAACTTCCATTGAAACGTATGTATGCCCTGTTTGGAAGCAGCTTGCAAAATTTCCGACTCAGAGATACGATCATTCCCTTCCACACTAACTTGCCATACGAGCGAAGTCAATAAATAAAGACCTATGATGAAAGAAGCCATTCCTGTAAAAAAAACTTTTCTACGGCCCAGTCTGCCCATAAAAAAAGGCAGCCCGTGCCTTTCCGTAACATGCACCCTGCAGCCTGTCCGTTTCAACAGCGGTCTAAGTCTGAAAAAGTCTTTGATCAGGATATAAAGTTCAAGCTTCCCCGCATCTCCAGCTTGAATATCCCATATGGAAAAACCCTTCTCCAACATGGGATTAATTAATCTTTCACAGCCTTCACCTCGTATTTGAATGCGCACATACCCTCGCAATCGAGCAATGAAAAGGGATTGTTTCATGACTCAGCCTCCTGTTCTCAGTCCATACTCTCATCTATGGTTCATATTTCACATTATCGATCAAGCCTTCAATAAACACTTCTTCTGAAAGAATAGCTCGAATGACTAATTGCTTCCCGAACACCTCTAGCGTCCCCTTCGTTAATTCGAGCTTCAAGTTTTCACTTGAAAAATGAAGTACACCCCGATGATTCTCTACATAAAGCTGTACGTTGCCGATCATCGTAATTCGCGGCAAGTCCTGTACCACATCCTGAGGAAGATCAAGGATTTTGGCCGTGAACTGGTTCCATTTGCGGGTCAAGCGACGCATAGCTGGGAGTACCCCCTCTAACTAGATGATCATGTATACAGAAAAAGCGCAGAGACTTTCTACCAAATTATGCGGAGAGAGCCAGTTTTATGTGAAAAACCTGTAAAGCAAAGAACGCCCTCTCGATCCATCGAGAGGGCGTTCTTACATACTTTTATTTGCGATAAGGCTTCTTCGACCTAGGCGGGCCGAGAATTTCTGCCCACATGATACCTTGCAAGAGCTGTTCTTGGCTCGGTTGTTCAGGAAAAGGACTCGGCGTAGAGAACGCATCTGCGTAAACAGGTGAGCTTTCATTTATAATCTGTGTAGATGAGCCGAATGGAGAAGCCTTTTGATTGGATATAGTCGAAACCACCTTAGCTGCGTTAGAACGACCATACTCGTCTTGCACGCGTCCGGATTGCAGGGTCGATCCAAATCCCTTCTGGCTTGATTTCTTCGCTTCTACTGGTCGCGTAGCGCCATTGGGAGCATCACCAAAGGGTGGCATTCCCGGTCTCCCCTTCGTTTCCTGATTCGCTCGCCGGCCCTTACTTCGAATTTGATAAAAAAAGGCGAATGCAATTATAACCAGATACCAGTTCTTCAATAAAATTTCAATGAGCTGTTCCACCTGATCACCTCTTCAAGACTACTATTCTTTCTCACTCTTACCATCATTTATTTTGCCAAGCGAAGAACGCATTTGTGTATCTGCATCAATATTTTTAAGATTCATATAGTCCATAACACCTAGTTTGCCATTTCGAAGTGCTTCAGCCATCGCAAGCGGCACCTGCGACTCCGATTCGACAACCTTCGCACGCATCTCTACAACTCTGGCTTTCATTTCTTGTTCGGCAGCAACAGCCATCGCACGTCTTTCCTCAGCTTTAGCCTGAGCGATTCGCTTATCAGCTTCTGCCTGTTCCGTTTGTAAATGAGCACCAATATTTTTACCTACATCCACATCAGCGATATCAATCGATAATATTTCAAAAGCTGTTCCGGCATCTAACCCTTTACCCAGAACCGTTCGAGAAATCAAATCCGGATTCTCTAAGACATCTTTGTGAGAGTCACTGGAACCAACTGTAGTTACAATCCCCTCACCTACACGAGCGATAATCGTTTCCTCGCCCGCACCCCCTACAAGCCGGTCAATGTTGGCTCGAACCGTAACCCTGGCAATAACCTTTACTTCAATGCCGTTCTTCGCCACTGCTGATACATTAGGTGTTTCAATGACACGTGGATTTACACTCATTTGAACGGCTAACAAGACATCCCGCCCTGCGAGATCGATAGCTGCTGCACGTTCAAACTCCAAGTGAATCTTCGCGCGGTGAGCGGCAATTAAAGCATTGACAACCCGATCAACATTACCGCCTGCAAGAAAGTGGCTTTCTAGCTGATTGACACTTAAATCAATACCCGCTTTCGTAGCCTTAATCATCGGATTGACGATCCTACTTGGGGTCACGCGGCGAAGCCTCATAGCAATTAAAGTAATAATGCTAATTCTTACACCGGAAGCAAGTGCTGAAATCCAAAGCATGACAGGCACAACGCTCAGCAATACCGAAAGCGCAATAATAATGATGGCCGCAACAATCAGCAAATATAAACCAGATTCTATATTCATTTATGTTCCTCCTAATATAGGGATCTTTGAGCGTAGCTCAAAGTCTCTCCGCTTTGGGATCTTTGAGTACATCTCAAAGTCTCTCCGCTTTGGGATCTTTGAGTACATCTCAAAGTCTCTCCGCTTTGGGATCTTTGAGTACAGCTCAAAGTCTCTCCGCTTTGGGATCTTTGAGCGTAGCTCAAAGTCTCTCCGCTTTGGGATCTTTGAGTACATCTCAAAGTCTCTCCGCTTTGGGATCTTTGAGCGTAGCTCAAAGTCTTTATGCGTTATTGGTATCATTCTCTCGTACTACAACGCGAACTCCTTCTACTTCCACTACGACTACATTCCTTCCCGTGGGAATAAAGCTGCCATTCGTCACCACATCAACGCGCTCACCATGAATGATTGCAGTCCCGGCCGGACGCAGAGGAGTAATCGCCTCTCCCGTCATTCCAATCAAATAGGATCGATCTGGGCTGGATGTAAATCCTTTGTTCGTCGTTAGCTGCTCCTTAAGAATAAAACGGTTCCAAATCCCGCGGTGCTTAAAGGTTTTGATCGCGAAAGAGATCGCAACGATTGCCAACAACAAGGCGATACCTAACATTATCGCTGCTTGTGTGGGATCTGAAGATGCCATCAGAACCCCGCCAAAGAGGCATATTGCGCCTAATACACCTAGAATCCCAAAACTTGGAACGACTAATTCCAGGATAAGAAGAAGTAACCCGATTCCGAAGATAGCCAAATCACCGAAACCAGCAAAACCAGCTAAATAAAACCCGAGAAAATAGAGTGCAAAACCAGCTACCCCCGCTAAAGCGAGCAATCCACTGCTGAAAAAAAGCAGCTCCAATGCAATTCCAATGATCCCAACCACTAATAGTACCGTCGCTGTAACGGGATGAGTCAGAAAGGCAGATAAGTTTTCTACAAACATCATCTTTCACTCCTTTCCTTGAATCTTCCTTATCACTACTATGTACGTTACAACACACAAACTGTTTCGTTTTTGGTGAAGAGAATGAGAAAACCTCTATCGAGGCGATTCAGGGATGCGCGACCGCGTTTAACGAGGAGAGACTTTGGTCTACGACCAAAGATCCCTATATTAAGTTTTATCGCCAATAAGAAAGCGGTTTTCGGGATCCGAAAACTTATACTTTCTTATTAGGTGGTAACAAAAAACCGAGAGGACTTGGGTCCACTCGGTCTTGTCTAACATATTTAGTATTAACCTAATAATTGTTGAACTAACTGATTGATAAGTTTACCATCAGCGCGTCCTTTAACCTGAGGCATCAATGCCGTCATCACTTTGCCCATATCCGCTTTGGAAGAAGCACCAATTTGCTGGATGGTCTGCTGTACAATGGCTTTCACTTCTTCCTCAGAAAGCTGTTGCGGCATGTACTCAGCTAAAATAACAAGTTCTGCCTTCAGGCCTTCGGCAAGGTCATTTCTGCCCGCCTTTTCAAATTCTTGGAGGGAATCCTTACGCTGTTTGATTTCACGAGTTAGTACGTCAAGCACTTCATTGTCATCTAAGGATCTTTTCAGATCAATCTCAGAATTCTTAATCGTAGATCGTACCATTCGAATTACAGAGAGTTTGAACTTGTCCTGACTCTTCATCGCTTGCTTCATATCTTCGTTCAATCGATCGCTTAAGCTCATGTTGCCTCCTAGAACTTTCTCTTCCGAGCAGCCTCAGATTTAAGCTTACGCTTAACGCTAGGCTTGTCATAATGTTTACGTTTTTTAACTTCTGCAAGAATGCCATCCTTAGCGATGGAACGCTTAAAGCGACGAAGTGCAGCATCTATAGTTTCGTTCTTACGAACTCGAGTTTCTGACAACAGTTTTCCCTCCCTCCGAACAGACCATCTAAGACAAAACGGTTCATCAAATCTCATTATAGGTCATAGTAATTAGGGTGTCAATCGCAAACCTTTCGTTTCGTGAAAGGAAGCTTAATTGTGCACGCCTAAAGGCGATAAACGTGCCCCAGCCATCAGATGATAATGAAGATGGTGAACAATTTGCCCCGCGTTAGCTCCAATATTCGTGATAACCCGATAACCTGATTCTTCTACTTCTAGTTCTCTAGCAATTTGCGCAGCCGCACGCTGAATTTGCCCAATCAAGTTCCAATCCTTTTCTCCCGCATCGGCTAGTGAAGCAATATGTTTCTTAGGAATGATAAGGACATGAATGGGAGAAGCTGGCTGAATATCATGGAAAGCAACAATCTGCTTGTCCTCATACACTTTCTTAGAGGGAAGTTCCCCCGTAATAATTTTACAGAAAATACAATCGCTCATTCTTCGGCTTGTCCCCCTCTTTCGTGAAACTCCTACTTTTAATTTTATCGGAAATGAGCAAAAAAATCCAATCCAATCCACCATTAATGATGGAATAACTGCAAAAAAAAAGAAACATCCCACTTACTGTAAGATGTTTCTAGATTAAATGAACTTATATTATTAATAATAAGGTAGAAGCGATAACGCTAATAAACTAGCTAACGGAAGTATTTGTCTGGCAAAGCGGCGCCTTGGAAAACCGTAGCCCGGAAATCCATAACCTGGAAATCCGTAGGGGTAGCCATAACCATAACCCGGATAGGAATAAGGTAAGAAAGCTCTCATTTGTTCCTGATCCATTCCACCAATCGGAACGGCTAGGTACAGATGATCATCATCCACATTTTCCACAATTCCGTCATAAACCGCACCAGTATTCATCGTGACACTCACATAACGATACATATGCCTTTTACAAATCTCATGTGCTTCCTGATGTTTCATAAGCTCACGCTCCTTTTTACCAACAGCATATTCAGCTCTAGGCAAAAGGCTACTCAAAAACAATAGTTGAACATGTGAAAATTAATCTATCGGTTATGTTGGGATTTCAGAGACTGATGAATTTTTTTCCACTTCGCTTTCTCGGCCGCTTGAAGACCTTTATCTTCTTTTCGCGCTAAATAAGCAAGTTCCTTTTGCAATTTCACATAGCTTTGAAATCGTTCAACTGGCAAGGTCCCCTCATCAAGAGCCTCTTTTACCGCGCATTTGGGCTCATTCTCATGCTTACAATCCTGAAAGAAGCACCTCTCCGCAAGCTCTTCGATATCTTGAAATGACGTGCTTAATCCCTCCGAGGCATCCCATAACTGAAGCTCACGCATACCTGGCGTATCAATCAATATGCCTCCTCCAGGCAGTGTGATGAGCTCGCGGTGAGTCGTCGTATGCTTACCTTTATCATCCCCCGAACGGATATCCCCTGTTTCCAGAATATCCTTCCCATAGATGCGGTTCACCAAGGTTGATTTGCCCACACCTGACGATCCAAGGAGCGCGACTGTTTGGCCTGGAGAAATATAAGCAGCAAGCTCATCTAGTCCGCGATTTTCTGCTGAGCTAATGATATGAATGGGAACGCCAACCGCAACAGCCGCGACCTCTGCAGCCAGCGCTTCCGGGTCCTCACATAAATCCGCTTTACTTAGAACAATAACCGGATTTGCCCCGCTCTCCCAAGCTAACACCAAATAGCGCTCAATACGGCGTACATTAAAATCCAGATTAAGCGCTGTGAACAGAAACACGGTATCTACATTCGTAGCAACAATTTGTTCTTCCGTGACTTGACCCGCTACTTTACGGGAAAACTTACTTTTACGTGGCAGTACAGCATGGATCGTTGCTCGCTGTTCTTCTTCCCTTATGGAAAGTACGACCCAATCACCTACAGCGGGGTAGTCTTCGCGACGTAAAGCAATATGCCGCATTTTTCCCGACACCTCGGCTAGTGCCTCTCCAACTTCTGTCTGAACGCGATACATATGTTTATGTTCCAAGGACACCCGTCCAACTTGGTATCCCTCATTTAGGTAAGGTTCGAATGCTTTTTCAAAAAAGGAATTCCATCCTAAATCTTCATTTTTCAAGTGTATATTTCATCCTCTCATGTGGTTCTATTCTGAAGTATAGACCGCTGTTAACCACATCACACGGGAAACAATTGTTTAGATTGTTTTTTCCCGCTTCAAACTTTAGACACAGGTCAATTAAAATGTAGACTGAAAGTCTATTTTTGCATATAATAGGAGTAAATCGAAGGTTGGAATGGAGTGAGCGAATGAGCCAATTCATGAGAGCCTCTACCCGCAAAAAGCGTGATGTGATGATGGAAGTCGCCTTAACCATGTTTATGGAAAAAGGGTATGAGAATGTATCCGTAGACGATATCATCGCAGCGACGGGATCATCAAAGGGAACGTTTTATCATTATTTTAAAAGCAAAGATGCCATTATTTCAGCGCTTTACACGAAACAAATTCATTTGATTCAAGAATGGGTGAAGCAGCCTCCTTCCAAGGTCCAATCCCTTGAAGGACACATTAATCGCTTATTCTTAGACTTATCGTCCAACATTCAATCTTCACCCCGATTAGTCCGAAGTTTACAGGCTTTATCCTTGCAGAATGAAGCAATAAAAACGGAAGAACAACAGCAATTAAACGTACTATCTGAAAGTTTATTACATTGGCTTCCTGAACCTAGAAAAATTGAACTGCTCGTTTGCATGTATGCGGGAACGATCCGTACATGGTGCAATCAAGATGAAGCCGATTTACTTTCCATGATGAAAAACAACTTAGCCTGGCTTTGGGTAGGCATACGCTCCGAGGAGCCCTACGCATCCCTACAGGTAGAACCAGTCCCCAAGGAGGAAAACAAAATGAAAGTAGCTATTATTGGCGGAGGCTTGGCAGGATTAACAGCGGCCGCTTATTTATCGGAGAATCCGCATGTTGAAGGCATCCTTTTCGAGCGCAGCCCACAGCTTGGAGGACGGGCTTTTACTTACGAAAAAGCAGGATTTACACTCAACTATGGCGCACATGCCATCTATGGGATTGATCGACATACGTTAACAAACATGGAACGTGAACTGGGACTATCTTTTTCTTCTAAGCAAGTAGATAAACGCAAAGTTTTTTATGCGAAACATAATCAGCTTACCCCAGCACCCCTCGACGCGATAAACCTCTTAAAAACTGATTTGCTCAGCACGATGCAAAAAGTAAGATTCGTCGGTGAAATTACAGCCATTATCGCGAATATTCACAACTTAAAAAACTACGCAACTCTTGCCGATTATTTGGCAGAGTCCAATGCGGACGAAGATGTTAAAGAGTTATGGGAGCATCTGGTTTGCTCCAACTTCTTCATTACACCTGAGGATGCACGCAACGTATCCGGAGCGGTAATCAGTGAGTACTATCACAACTTGTTCCTTTCCTCGAAGCCTGTCAATTATGTTTTGGGAAGCTGGGCCGTTATTACGAATCAGCTTAAGCAGAAGCTGACAACGTCCGGCAAATGGGAAATTGCCCTTCAAGAAGGCGTGGAGAGCCTTCGTTACGCAGATCGTAAATTTGTACTGCAAACCAAAAACCGAGAAGTCGCCTTTGATAAAGTGATTTTCGCTATGCCCGTTCAGCAAGTCGTCAAGCTTCTGAAGGGCACAGCATGGGAGCCGTTCCTAGCTCCTTATGAATCCAATACCGCAACCGAAGTTATGGTGTATGACGTTGGGTTAAGCCGTGTTGTCGCCAGACCTTTCAGCTACATCAGCGACATGGATAACAAGCTTTTCATCAGCGATGTTTCCGCGACTGATCACACACTGGTACCAGAAGGCGGACAGCTGCTGCAGGGTATTGCATACTTAAGCGACCGCTTTGAGAAGGAGGAGCAGCGCAAAGCGTATCTAGAAGAAAAGAACCTCCAAATGGAAGCTCTATTCGATAAACATTATCCAGGCTGGCGCGATGTTACAGCCGTGAAACGGGTTTCGAAGAAAGCGATGGTATCCAGCGTGAAAAACATTGCTTCCAATAATCTATTGCCGATACGCGTGGAAAACGTGCCATTCTACTTCTGCGGAGACGGCTGTATAGGTAAGGGCGAGCTTGCAGAACGCGCATTCTCTAGTGCCCGCACCGCGGCGTTATCCATTGTGCAAGAAGTTCAGCAAGCACTTCAAAATGCTTAATTATCTTTACACGAATTGCCTATCCTAACGAACAAACAAACAGTCCCCCATTCACGGGAGAGCTGGTTGTTTTGTTTATTGTCGGGTCACGCGCACATCATCAAAGTGAAGCGTAGTTCCGCCAGGTGAATCCACGTAAAATCCAACATCGATCTGACCATTGGTCACCAGAATATCACTTACACTGATGTATTTCCAACCACCATCGTTAGTGATGTTCGCATAAATGGCAGATCCGCCATAGTTTTGAATTTCGGCTCTGGCCGTCGTCGGCGTCGTGTTTTTCATGCGAACCCAGGCTTCGAATTTGTACTTCACATTATTAACAGGAACACTGACTGTTTGATGAATGCTTTGTTGATAAGCACCTGCTGCAAAGAAGTATGCCCGCTTATCACCCGTCCATGGGGATTCCGGCGGATTGGTTGTTGAGCCGCTATCAACGCCGTAAGCTACAGCTTGCGTGCTTGGATGCCACTGGGCCCAATTATGACTTTGACTCGTATCACGCTCGAAACCAGGATTGTCTAGCAGATTCTGCTCAGAGACAGGCGTTCCTGCTGCCGAAGTTGAAATAAGCAGGCGATCTAAGTTGATATTCCCACTGTCAGCGGCGTCGTATTTAAACGCAATCGTATTTGCCCCTGCGTTCAAAGTCACCGTTTGCGCATGATCCTGCCAGACATTCCAATTGGTTCCAGGACTTGTGAAACCGGTTTGTCCTAGCTTGGATCCATTGATGTAAGTACTCAACGTTTTCGTTGCTGCACTGCCATTAGCATATCGCAGCGCTACCTGATAGCTCCCAGCGCTAGGGACATTCACGTTGTATTTCACCTGCGCGCCTGCTGCGTTCAATCCGTCAACAAAAGCTGTACCACTATAGTACCAATGGTTCGTGTTGCATGCACTGCCACCAGAAAGCTCAGCGCTCTCTGCTTCATATTTGCCGACGATTGGCGCAAAGGGTACCGTGATGTTGTCGATGTTGGCATTGCCCGTATCGCCCGCTTCATTGTAGTACTTATAGGTCACAACATTCACACCGGCCGTCAGCGGCAGTGTCTCGGCTTGCGTAGCCCAAGTATCCCAATTCGCGAGATTAGCGAGTGAGGTGGACTTCACTCTTTTTCCATTAACAAAAATACTGACTGACTTCGCTGCGCCTGATGCGTTCGCATAACGGAGAGAGACATTATAGTCGCCTCCTGTTTTCACCTTCGGATAGAAAGTGACACCCGCGCCTGCATGGCCCAATCCATCAACAAATCCAGTTCCGGTAAATCCTGTGTGATTGGTGTTAATGGAAGCCTTTGTAGCAACCGTATTGCCAGAAAGCGATGCATCCTCAGCTTCGAATTGCACCGAAGTTGCGCTCACTGCAGTAACACCTGTAACAGCAATAGCTTTAGAAGAAGCTGTACCTGCCGTTACTTTCACATAAGTCACATCCCCATAGATGTCCTTCCCAGTTGCCCAGCCTTCCCCAGCGGCAGCTTTTAATGCTTGCAAACTTGCATAGGAAGTCATAGCCGCGCTGTTATTCGTTACGGAAGTCCCCGCTGAACCGTGCAGCTTAACGATATAGGATTGGAGCGCTGGCGTATAACTGCCACTCTTTGCCCCTAATGTAAAACTTAGCGAGCCCGCACCATTATCCTGAGCAGTCATACTTTGTTTAAAATAAGTACCGCCTTCGTAGTTATAACTCGAGCCATCATCATCGTAGTACGTGAAACTCGACTGTGTTGTATCCGGAAACACATCCACATCAACGGAAGTGACGGAAGCCTGCCCAACGTAATCCTGCACTTTCTGTGTTGGAATAATGGCACCTTTTTTAATAAAGAGTGGAATGTCTGTCAACGTGTCCGGATTAACCGAATATTGGATGGTTTGACCGCCAGTTATCACATTACCTCGCGCATAGTCAATCCATGAGCCAGACGGCAAATAGATATCTTTACTAGTCTGCTGTTTATTTACCACAGGCGCAGCTAGCAGCCAGTCACCGAACATCCACGCATCCGTGTAATTTTTAACAGCAGCATCCGTCGGATATACCTGCATCAAGGGTCGAACGAGCCCATTCCCATTCTCGTAAGCACTTCTCTCATAGGCATACATATAAGGGATCAAGGAGTAACGCAGGTGAATAGCCTCTTTGGAAGCCTCTTCCGCCGTCGATCCGAAGTACCATGGCTGGCGCTGCTGATGGTTGTTCCCATGTACACGGAAAACAGGTGTTAAAGCGCTGAACTGCATCCATCGTGCATATAAATCGGGATTCGGATTGTTCGTCGTGCCATCCTGCTGATTGAATCCACCGGTATCCATGCCCCATTTCACCTGACCATTGTTCACTGAGGAAAGCATAACTGCTCTTTGCTCCTGCATCCCAGCAGCCCAGTTGATCCGTTCACCTTTATTGTATTGAATGCCAATATCACCAGACCAAAGCGTAGTCGCATACCGCTGGGCACCTGGGTAGAAAGTTCTCGCCGTTTGCCATACACGCTGGGCTCCACCTGTGTAAGCCCGTTGACCTTCGTACATGGTCTGAGACATGTGGCCTGTTGTAAAATTGCCAAACCAATACGATGCTCCGCCCGAAGATACTTTATCCGTCTCGTCATTCCACCAACCAACGATCCCTTTATTAAGAGCATCTATGGAATGATTCCAGAACCAGGAACGTTCACTAGCATTATAAGGGTCGATACTGCGTACAGTTACGGGTATAAAATAATCCTGATACTCGTTATGACCCGGATAATAATAACCACCGTTTGTCGCATCCGTTCCCTGAGTCGTTACATTAGCAGAAGCATCCTTCGTAACGATTCGGGGTTTCGTAATTCCGATCATTTTGATGCCTTTAGCATCCATTGTTGTCTTTAGAGAAGTTGAGGAAGCAGAAGGGAAATTAGTCGTATTCCACGCGAATTCACCATAGTTGGTTTCCCCATACTTTTTCCAGTCATAATCAAAGGCGTAGGCATCTATTGGGATATTTTTGGCACGATACGTATCCACATTATTCGTAAATTCCGTTTGATTCGTATCCCACTCAAAGTTCATGAATCCAAGCGACCACTTAGGAAGCATTGGTGGTTTCCCCGTGATTTCCCCTACACTGGTCATGATTTCCTTCGGGGTTCCGAGCATAATATAATACTCCACGTTTTGTTTCGCATAACGACGTCCCTCAGGAGGGGTACCGCCATAATAAAACTCCATCTTGCTCGTTGCGCCATCCGTATAGGGGTAGCCACCATCACTGTCAACTAACACCCCGTAGCCAGCTGTACTCCAAATAAGCGGACCTCCGGAGTCTCCCTGTTCACCTGCATGAGCAGTTTCACTTGATGTATTCCGCAGCAAATCACCCCCACTATCAAAGGCATTGAAACTCCGGATGCCATACATATTGTCTCCGGTGGCATGAACGAAGCGCACACCATCTGAGAATACCCCTCCGCCGGAGGGTTCCCAGAATAGCGTAGTGCCGTCAGCCTTTTTGACCGTCATTCGAACTGGGTTCTTGGTAATCTCAATCTTCATAGTGGAGGTCGTGATGGTCATTGGATTGGCGGCCGTGTTAATCGTAGCTCCTACAGCTGACCAAGTTTTGTTTGGATCCAGCATCGGCGTCTTCGCGCTTGGCGCTATGCTATTCGGACGATAATCCACCTTCAAGATACCGTTTTGCACCGCTTGTACAACCAAGAGGTCATCACTCGGCTCCGCACCATTATCAACAGTAAGCGTCAAGGTATCTCCGGTTACACTCGAAGTGATGAGATTGCCTAGGCTGCTGGCATAGGCATGAGCAGGAGAAGCAGGAAGCCAGGTCAGGGTTGAACCAAACAACGTAAATGCTGTAAATAAAGCAAGGATACGTGGAACTTCTTTGTTTGGTAGACTCATCATAGATACTCCCTTTCGATTAGAAAATAAGGGAGGGACATGCCCTCCCTGCTTTTATTGCTCTACCACCGCGATGTTATCAAGATTAATACCGAGTGAACTGGTACCATCATAGCTGACTTTCACCGTGTTGAGTCCTGCACCGAGGGAGACGTTGACCGCAGCCGTGCCCCACGTATCCCAGTTCGTTGTTTGCGGTAAGGCAAGGTCCGTCACTTTGGTGTTATTCACATAAATGGCTCTTGAGCCATTGCCTGCACCGGATGAATACCGAACCTTCATCGTATAGGTACCTGCGGCTTTGACAGAAACGTGGAAGGTGACATTGTCTCCCAGAGTCTCAAAGCCGTCTACAAACCCTGTACCTGTATAACCCGTATGGTTCGTGTTCGTAGTTACGCTGCTTTGCGTGCCGAATTCAGCTTCATATTCCACCTTGTTGACGCCATTTAGCACTACAGATTGAGCAGATGCACTTGAGCCAAGCTTGACGTAAGTGAATTTCTGTACCGTGTCGTAGAACCAGCCTGTGGATGCTCCGGTTAGAGCGGTTAATGTACTGTACTCTGTCATCGCAGAACCACCCACCGTTACAGAGGAAGGCTTAGTCGTATACACTTGCAATGTCTTCGTAGAATTAATCGCTGGAACAGTGACGGTTTCTTTATTCAACCCATATTGCTCTGTAGATGTAATGGTTTTCACCGAACCGCCAATATCATCATTCCAGTCATACGTTGTTGTCCCAAGTGGATAAATGCGGAATGTGAGATTGGTGTAGCTCGTCAAGCTGTTGCCAATGGTCCCACCCACCTGATATTGCGCATTCAAATTCAACGGAAGAATACTGCCGGACTTCACAAAAACCGGTAGATCATCTATGCCGGCATTGTAGCTGATTGTTCGACCGCCAGGACGCTGAGCACCGAACCAGAAATCGATCCAATCCCCCTGCGGAAGATAAATACTTTTGTTTGTTTCTCCCTGATTCATGACAGGAGCAACGAGTAAATTACCCCCGAACATATACTGCTGCGTCAAACCGTACGTGTTCGTGTCCGCCCCATATTCAAGCGCCATGGCTCGCATCATCGGAACACCGGTATCACTTGCTTTCTTTGCCTCGCTATAAATATAAGGAAGTAAATTCATGCGTGTATTCGTATATTTGGCAAAATGACTAATGATCGTATTATCGCCCGTACGCGCTTGTGCGTTCCATGGCGAACGTTCCTCATTAACACCGGAGCTGCCGTTAGACTCGGAATGAAACTGCATAACCGGTGCAAATGCGGCCATTTCGGTAGCACGTTTGTACAACTCAGCCGTCGGATAAGCGCCTGTGAAGCCTGCCAGATCCCAGCTCCAATAAGGAACGCCAGACATACTAGCCGTGAGCCCTGCATGCACAGCCTGCTGGAAGGCACCAAACGTCGACTCTTGGTCACCGGACCAGAAAATCTGATTCGCCTGTGCACCTTGTGTGCCAGAACGACTGAAGGAGACCGCATCGGCTTTCTTGGAGCGTGCGTACTCGTTATACGCCTTCACGTATTCATTTGGGTATTGATTGCGCATTTCATCGCCCTTCTTACCGTTCGAGAAGGTATTCGAGCGACCCCATACCATTTCACCGCCATCTGTTTTGAAGCCGTCAATACCTACACCATCAAACAGATAAGCGCGTTTAGACATCCACCAGTTTTTCGCCGTGGTATTTGTAAAATCAAGCAGCAAACTGTTCTCGAACCATTGTCCTGTTGGTATCCGGTACTGGCCTCCACTGCCGTTGCCCACGGCATAATTCTGAGCCGTCATATAGGCTTCGTCATTATCTTTCTGGGTATAAGGCGTCGAAGTCCATTTCTGAATAGGGACCTGCCAGAGCACCAGCTTCATCCCATTGCTATGTACATTGTCTGCCATAGCTTTTGGATTCGTCCATTTCCCTGTAGTCGGGAAAGTAAAATCGGTATAGGCATGCGCAGCGCTGCCCGTTTTAGGGGTATAGGTGGCATCATTGAAAATGTAAAACGTATTCTCATCACTCCACTGTTCAAGTACAACTGCCGTTGCCGGAATATTGTTGGTATTCGCGTTATTAATGGCTGTAGACACCTTGGATTGACGATCCCACTCGTTAGCTGACATCCATAACCCGAAAGCCCACTTCGGCAGAGCTGTTGGCTTACCGGTGATGTTCGTGTAGTTACTCACAACATTCTTCAAATCATTTCCGTAAATGAAATAATAATCCAGTGTCGAGGCAGCACTACCCCCCGTATCAGCCGTAAAGCTGAACATATCGGTGCGTTCGGTTGCCAATCGGAATTTAGAATAATACGTTGAATTTACGAAGATGCCATATCCGCTGCTGTTAAGCATAAAAGGAATTGCCATGTAGGTGCGGTCATTTTGATTCTTATACTGATTAAACACGTAGGTGTCCACATCATTTCCGCGTTTACGGAAGTTGTTGTAACGCTCGCCAAAGCCAAAAAACTCCTCTGAAGCCGGCGAATAAAAATGATCCTCTACCTTGTTGATGATGGTACTTCCATTGGTTAACCAGGCTAAGTTACGATTCGTAGTGCTGTCATATTGACGGGCAATCAACGTCGTTCCATCAGGCTTATACACACTAAGTTTAAAAGGATTCTTATCCACCTTCACCTTCAGCTTGGAGGTTGTAAGCCAAGTGGTTGATGCGGTATCGGATACCGTGTAATTACTAAGTCCACTGCTTAACGTTCCTGTTCCCGTTGGAGAAACCTGTACACGGAGTACATCATCCGCCGCAAAGGAAAGGTTGATCTTCGGTGTCAAAGTGCCTGTATTCGGCACTGCATTCAGCACAACACGGTTCGTATTATTCGTGATGGAGCTGACACTGCTAACGGATTCCCATCCAGTTACTGTAAAAGTAAAAGGTCCGCTAGTCTTCTCATTCGCACCATCTTTATTGCCACGAACGGTATAACTGATCACATCCCCTTTAGCAAAAGTGCCAAGGTTCGCTTCCCAGTAAGTGTTGTTGCCGCTGTTGTATTTGTACGCTGCTCCGACAGCAGCTTGATTAACACCATTTTTCGTCCAGGTCACCCAAGCCGTTTGTCCAGATTCAATGGGCCATGTTGTTATTTTGATATAAACAGTGTCACCAGCAACGGGATCCCTTGGGCTCCGTTCAGTTGCCTGAATCTCGTATAGATCATCGATTCCATATGGACCATGGTGCACACCATCAATGGCATAAATAGGGGGGACGGAGAGAAAAAAACAGAGTAAAAAAGAGAAAGTAAATCGGAATGGTGCTGGTAATTGCTTTACGTGCATAAACATTTCCCCTTCCGTACCGAAATTTGTTTTCTAAACACGAATGACTAAGAGGCTCCAAGAAACGTTATTCCTCGCCATGTATGTGCTTCTCCAAGCATCCCCCCTTTCATTTGTTAGGCGATCGCGAAATCCTAACCAATCGCGACCGCCGTTTGATTACAACAGATATTCCCTTTCTACAATCGTCTGTGCAAGCTGCAGCCATTTGTTTGAATCCGATTGCCAGTAGTGATGATCGCCTTCACAAACGTGCACATCGCATATTTTCGCCGTATAACGGCTCCACTCCGACAAATGATCAACAAGCGCATGTTCATCCTTCTTACCTGTAAACACACTGAACCTTGCACGAAGTGGCTCACGATTCACCTGAGCACGATATTCCTCCACTGGCTGGCAGCCCATCTCGAATGCATCCCCCTGCATGCCAGTCGTTACACCGCGAGGTCGAAGAAGATGCGGGGCACTGCAGCCAGAAAGAAATAGGTGCCGTGGCTCAGCAATGCCTTCCGCTTTCAAGCGATGACTGGCTTCAAAGGCAAGCAAGCTGCCCCAGCAGTGACCAATAAACACGTATTCTTCACCAGGCATCACCTGCTGCTTGACGTATTGGCAGGACTCGTGCAGAGCTTGCTCCCACAGATCAGAGGCAACCTCGCGCATGGATAATCGGGCTTGACTCAGTTCAACACGTTGGAACCTAACACGAGCGGGTAATCCTCTGCTCCAAGTAAGGTACGACTTTGAGTGATCTCCACAGTGAGGGAACCCGAACAAAATCACTGCGCTATCACCAGACTTCCTGCCGATTCCGGGACAGTAATGAGCAGATTCTTTTGGCTAATCAAATAATGACCCGGGAGCAGTTGTTCCACATGATCGACTGGTGACAGTTCCGTTTCTGAAGACCAAACGTTGGATACTCCACTTGGTTGATGTAAAACGAAGGTTATTGGTTGATTAACGCTAAGACTACCTGACCAGTCTAGATGGATCTGACCACTGACTCTTTTTGCTGAAATGGTCACACGATTGCCTAGGTCATCCTCAAACTCTGCCTTCAGCTCGTTTACAACATAAACTCGGAAACACAAATGCTCATAGCCGTTTACTCGATTGCCCACATGATCGCCAAGTGAATAATTCTCAGCCAGATTGAGCGCAATGACACTATCCTGTTTCTGATAAACAGGGATAGCTTCTAAAGGTGCAGCAACTTTCAAAAGGCACGGACCTTGGATCTCTTCCTGATCGAACAATGATAACCATGACCCTTCCGGAAAATAAATTTCCTTAGCACCCTGCCCCTCCTCCGTAACGGGAGCGACAAGCAAGCTTTCTCCGAACATGTACTCACTAATCATTTCTGTGCAATGAGGATCAGTAGGGAATTGAAGGGACATTGCACGCATCATAGGCAGCCCCGTTCGGCTGGTACGAATCGCTTGATCATAAATGTAAGGCAATAAGTTCATCCGGATATCCGAGTACCTTTTGTATAAATCGATAACAAGCGGTTGATTTGTTCGTTCAGCAATGTTCCACGGCGTGCGGTCTTGATTGAACTCGCCTTTCGTTTCGGCATGATACTGCATCACCGGGCAAAAAGCGGCCATTTGGGTGGATCTTATAAACAGCTCCGCCGTCGGAATGTCACCATGAAAGCCGCCCAGATCCCAACCCCAGAAAGGGATGCCCGACATACTGCTGGATAACCCGGCAATCATCGAAGAGCGGAAGGCCTGGAAGGTCGAACGCTCGTCGCCCGCCCAATGCATCGGGTACCGCTGAGCTCCCGTGTAGCCCGCACGACTAAAGGTAATGCCTCCAGATTTGGCAAACTGCTGGATGAAATCGTAATAGCTGCCCACATATAAATTCGGATACAAATTGCGCATTTCGCGGCCTGTAGAGCCATCATAGAACTGCAGATCGTGACCGAAGACGAATTCGCCGCCATCTGTTTTAAAGCCATCTACGCCGATTTCATCTGCGAGGTATTGGCGCTTGTTAAACCACCACTTCACCGCTTCTGGGTTCGTAAAGTCAATAATATGACAATCCTTAAACCAGTTATAAGGCAATGTGTACGGCTCCCCACCCGCTGTTTTCACACAGTAACCTTGCTCTAGCAGTGTAATTTCATCCTGATCACGCTGACCGTGAGTAACGCCATACATATGTTTATGAATGGGAATTTGCCATAACAGCACCTTCAAGCCCTGCTCATGCAGCTCTTCGACCATCCCCTTCGGATTCGGCCAACGGCCCCATTCCGGGAACTGAAACTCATCATAGCGAAACGATTGATTACCCTCTTTGACATTGTACTGCGCATCATTAAAAATATAGAACGTCGCCTCGTCACTCCATTGCTCAATAACTAGCACGGTGGACGGGATCTGATACTTCGCCGTTAGCTCGGCCTGTTTCAAAACTTCTGCCTGAGAATCCCAGTTATTGCTGGACATCCATGGTCCAAACGACCATTTCGGGGGCAATACAGGTTTGCCCGACAGATGGGTGAACTGTCCGACCATCGTGAGCGGCTCCTCTGCAAATAAATAGGCAACCAGCTGTTGACTTGACGGAGATACGTCCGCTTCCACTTCAACAAGATCAGATAAGCGCGTATGAAAGCGGAAAGTCGAATAAAGCGCCGTATCCACGAAGATCGCATACCCGCCGGAGGATATGGCGAAGGGAACCGGCATGTAAGTCTTCAGGCCTTGATCCCGGTACTGATTGTACACGTATTGATCGACTTCATGACCCGAATATTCATAATGGGAAAAGCGTTCCCCCATGCCGAACCAGCGATGCTCCGGCCTCGTTTTCAAGTTCAAGCGAAGCTTATGCAGGCATCCCGAGCCATCGGTTAAAGCCTCGATAAGCGGCTTCCCTTCGGCGGCGAAGCCCTCCATCAGCACGCCCTCCGTGCTGCGCAGCGCGAGCGCAAGCTTGCCCCCGCGTACCTCGGCCTCCAGCCGTGCGCGTCCAACGGCCAACGCCGCCTGCTGCGCCGGCGCGCCCTGCAAGCGTTCGCCCTCTGCGGCGAACGTCAGCTTGATCGCGCCGCTCTCGTCGGCGCGGAAAGACAGCTGTGCGGTGCGGATGCCCTCCGCACCGTAAGCCAATTCGACGACGAAGCCACCCGTCGTCTCATACAGCGCATGGACGCGCTCCAGCGCCGTCCATGCCCGCACTTTAAAGCTGTAAGTCGCTGAACTCGGTGACTTACTTCCGCTCTGAAGCGCAAAAGCATAGCTGACCTCGTCACCTGCGAGGTAAGGGCCAAGCTGCGCTTCCCAGACCTTTTCCCCGCCGTCCGTCACTTTCATAACGGCGGTCACGGCTTCGGCCTCCGGAATGCCATTGACGACAGCCCGCACTGTTACTACCTGACTCGCCTGAAAAGGCTGAGTCAAGAGGCGTACAAGCACCGAATCCCCCGCTTCAGGATAACGGGGAAACCGCTCGTAAGGCAGGATGACGTAAGGGTCATCGTAACCCGTCGGTTGATGTAACAAAGCAACGCTCTCTAAGCTGTCACTACGGACTTCGCCTGAAACAACCGCTGCCTGTGCAAGCTCCAATAGTACGCCCCCCCATGTACTGACGGGTGGTTCCCCTGCATGTTCACGCCAATACGTAAGCAATAAAGGCTCCTTGGCTGTAGAAGTGTCTACCTCATACAGCTTCGCACCTTCCTTCTGAAGCGACTCCACATGAGCGAGCAGTTCTTTCGCCCGAACCGCGTCCCCTTTTTTAGCGTAGTACCACGCCAACAGGCAGGTAAGATCAGATCGCTCACAACCTCCATAGAAGGTGTCGCCAGTTTTAAATCTTACACCTTTACTAACAAGTGTTTCTTCCAGTTTATACAGCGCTTCGATCAGAATACGGTCTTCAATACCCAGCATACCAAAAGGAATTGCCGCTGTGATGAAATCCCCATGAATAGCTGTATCGCCCAATTCGCTAACAACTCGGCCCTCTTTAATGAAGCTGGCAAAGACAAGTTCTCGGATCGCCTTCTGTAAACGTACACCCCGCTCGCCAGCTCCGTTCTGAATATTGGCTTGTATGGCAGCGAAGTACATGGCCAAATGACTCAAATAAATCCCTTCGTTTCCGCGCTGCAGCCAGTGAGGCTGCGGCTTCTGCCAATGGGCATCTAGAAGCAAAGTGCTTTCCTCAATTATCCCTTCTATATCCAACCTAAAATCCTGATCTTCCGTTACCTTCAGATATTCGCCGAAAGCCCATATCCGAAGCGCCACATCTGTCAGCGCCAACTGTCCCTTAAATTGATCGCTGCTCATTAAACGCAGCACTGGCAATGCACGCTCCGCTTCACCTCGCTGGATAAGCGCATAGCTCAAAAAAGCAACATCTCTAAAAGTGGCAAGCTGCCCTGAGATCGTAATCTGACCTGTGTGTTCATCTAATAAGTAATTAACATTCTGATTTGAATCTAGTGTTTGCACCATAATCCTCCTACTCCATCCCATGTGTATGAATGAGAAAGGGGCCGTTGCCGCAACAATGCCCCTTCCCTGCCGACTCTATGTCCGCACTACGCTATTTAGTTACTAGCTTTTCAATCTTAGCTTGTGCTTCATTTAGTGCTTTTTCCGCTGTATAATCGGATTTCAATTTCGCTTTATCAAGCTCGTCGCCGATCGCTTTAGTCAAGTCGTTCCATTTGTCAGGAATTGGACCTACTGGCGTCAGTACGAGGGAATTCAACGCTTCAAGTACGATTTTCTTCGAAGCTGGTGGCGTTTGTTTGAAATAAGCTTCCATGACTTTTTCATCAGAAACAGCTGGCACACTCCAGCCCTTCTCAATCCGTTTGCTGACAACAGAAGGATCGGAGGACATGAATTTGATAAACTTCCAGGACGCTTCAGCATTTTTCGTTTTTTCAGAAACAACAAGGCCATCCGCAAAGAAATGATGTGCTTTCTTCGTATTACCAGGCTCCAGTGCAATGTCCCATTTGAACGGAGCATCCGCAAAGCGGCCAAAGTTCCAAATCCCGCCACGCAGCATAGCAAGCTTACCTGCTTTAAATGCGTTTAAGTCAGCATCTGGCTGGTTAAAGGTATCGTCATTGAGCGCTGGAGAAACTTTATACTTTTTCGCTTTATCCAGCATCCAGTTCAATGCTTCAATATTTTCTTTACTGTTTACAGTAGGTTTGCCATCTGCACTCCAGATACCTCCGCCGTTCTGAGCAATGGTTTTGTAAAACTCATAGAATTGAATTGGCGAGTAGGTTCCCCATACGCCGCTTTTGGCGTCGGTTAGCTTTTGAGCCGCTTCCAGCTCTTGCTTCCACGTCCAATCCGCCTTCGGATACTCAACTTGCTTTTTGTCAAACAAGTCCTTATTATAGAAAAGAACTACGTCTGAAAACGACTCTACGACTCCGTATTGCTTACCGTTATACTTGAAAGAGTCATAGGCAAGACCTTTGTAGATTTCCGGCTTGAACGTCGTGTCCTTCGCAATGATCGGCGTCAAGTCTTTTAGAGTATTTTTGGCTGCATAAGAGACGAAGTTTTCGTAACCGACCTCAAATACGTCAGGCGCATCCCCCGATGCGAGCTGTGTATTGAGCTTCGTGTAGTAGTTGTTGTAATCGACGATATCCACTTTGACCTTCACGTCAGGATTGGCCGACTCGAACGCTTTCACCATATCGCTGAGTGTTTGCTCTTGAGAACCACTAGCGGTATACTGCATGAACTTGAGTGTAACCGGTTCTTTCTTTGTCTCCGGTGTTGCCGCTGCTGTTGCAGCTGCCGTCGGCTCTTGTTTTGGCGTTGACGCAGTTTCTTTTTTCGTATCTGCTCCACACCCCGTAGCTGCAAGAGAAACAACCACACCTAACGCTACGACCCAACCTGTTTTTTTAGTAACCATCTTTAAACCCTCTCTTCTTATGGATTTTCTTCAGTTAACTCACCATTGTCATGTTCATATTCCTCACTTACGTCTCAAACGACTTCCATCACCCCTCTCATTATCCTTTAACGCCACTCATGGTCATTCCCTTAATAAAGTATTTCGATGCGAATAAAAACACAATGAAAATCGGGATAAAGCTGATCACATTCCCTGCCATCAAAATGTTCCACTCCGTCGCCCATCTGCCTTGCAGCTTGCTTAATCCAATAGGAAGTGTCATCAACTCCTTATCGCTCGTAATAATAAGCGGCCATAAAAAATTGTTCCACGAAGCCATAAAAGCAAAAATGGCTAGCGTTGCAAGAGCAGGTTTGCTAAGCGGAAGAATGATACTCACAAACACCCTCAAATAAGAAGCTCCGTCCATTCTCGCCGCCTCAATCAACGGATCAGGAATTGTCATGATGTGTTGTCGAAGAAGAAAAGTCCCGTAAGCACTGAAGATTCCTGGCAAAATGAGACCGAGATATGTATTCGTCAGGTGCAGTTTTTGAAATACGATAAAGAGTGGAGTCATCGTCACCTGCATGGGAATCATCATCGTGATCAAATAGAGAACGAATAAAGTTTCCCTGCCTCGGAACGGTATTTTAGCAAAAACAAATGCAGCCATCGCACACACGACAATCTGTGCTGCCGTCGTCACTATAGACACACCTACACTGTTGCCCAAAAAGCGATAGATCGGAAAGTATTTCGTAATCTCGACGTAGTTGCTGAATTTAAATGTATCGGGTATTAAATTCGGCGGCATTCTGACTACTTCTAAGTTATCCTTAAAGGAACCCGACAGCATCCAGACGAAAGGAAACATGAGAACGACAGCCGCCACAATCAAAATGAGATGTGAAAGCAGGTTCCGATACGGCATATATTTATCTGTCATAGGTAACCCACCTTTTCTGAAGCTGCTGCTGAACGATGGTGACGGCGAAAATAATAACGAATAAGATCCAAGACTGCGCAGAGGCAAAGCCCATTTTATAGCTTTGAAAAGCATTCCCATAAATTTGCTGCACTAGCGTGCTCGTTTGTCCAGCCGGACCGCCACCTGTCATCACTAGCACCTGATCAAAGAGTTGAAAGCCATTGATGAGGGATATGACAAGTACGAAAAAAATACTAGGCGTGAGAAGCGGTAGCGTTACACGGAAAAACTGCCCAAACCCACCTGCGCCATCAATCTTCGCTGCTTCGTAATAATCCTCCGAAATATCCTGCAGCCCCGCAAGAAGTATGACGGTCACATAGCCGATATCCTTCCATACACTTACTGCGATTATGGAGGGCATTGCCCATACAAAGTCCTGCAGCCATACAGGTCCTTGAATTCCAATTAGCGACAGCAGGTAGTTAACAAGTCCGCTCTGTCCATTCAGCAGCCAACGCCATACGATGGAAACAGCTACCCACGAGGTGATGACGGGTACAAAGATGAAAATGCGATAAAGCTTAATTCCTACTAGCTTCCTATTCAGTAAAACGGCGAACAATAAACCAAAAGCAAGAACAGATGGCAAGTAACCAAGTATGTACTGAAGAATGTTCATCAGTGATGTAAGCGTTTTCTCATCCTGCAAAGCTTCGGTGTAATTATCCACCCCAACGAACTTCGCCGGGGTTAACAAGTCCCAATTCGTAAAGGAGATGATAGCAGATGAAAGCATCGGGATGAGTTGAAACAGAAACAAACCCGCTAAACTTGGCAATAAAAATCCGATAATGACAACTGCTTTGGAAAATCTCTTTTGTCCGACCATGACGTTCTCCTTTTCCGGTTCCAGATACTAATTTATTCCTTGGCTCTAACCGTTGCTCTCTCCACAATCGTTAGCGGCAGCATAATTTCATTCGCCTCTTGCTCCACGCCACCTTGAATCATGTTGATGAGATGTTCGGCCGCAATAGCGCCTTTTTCAGTTATATTTTGCCGGATTGTTGTGAGTGGCGGGATAAACATCTTCGACATCGTGATATCATCAAAGCCAATGACTGAGATGTCTTCCGGGACTTTTTTACCCATGTCCATCAAGCTCCGAATCGCTCCGAATGCAACCATGTCCCCCGTAGCAAATACAGCGGTGATCTCGGGAAACTTGTTTGCGATGAACTGTCCTGCAGCAACACCATGCTCATAACTCATGGATTCTTCAAACACATAGTCCGGATTATAAAAGAAATTCGCTTCACGAATCGCACGTTTGTAGCCAAGGAAACGCTTCTCGACAACACCGTCTTTACGAATCGCTCCGGTCACGAGTCCAATGTTGGAGTGACCCTTATCGATCAGATACTTCGTCGCCAAATATCCGCCGTATTCATCATCAATGCCGATTCGTTTGAAATAACTGTCGTTAATGTAACTGTCAATCAGAACAATCGGAATATTGATCTTCTTAAAGCCGTCATAAAACTGTTCCGGATAAATCCCCATCATGATGGCACCATCCAGATTACGCTGAATGGATAAATCCAGATAACTTTCCCCTTGGTTAACGCCAGATAACAAGAGGTGGTACCCATACTCGCGAAGCTTGCCTTCTATTCCACTTATCATTTCACTGTAGAAAGGGTTTTCAAGTATAAGCTGCTTGTGGGATTCTGTCTGTGGAATCACGATGCCAATCAACTTGGATTGATTTTTGACTAAACTTCTCGCTGAGAAATCAGGTATGTAGTTTAAGGTTTCAATAATCTTCTTAATGCGTTCAATCGTCTCATTGGAGACTTTATCCGTTCTGCCATTTAATGCATAGGACACTGCGGCTGCTGAAACACCTGCGACTTTTGCCACATCTTTAATTGTTGGTTTTTTCATTTCTCAACCCTCTTTAGTTACACGTTTAACTAGATTATAAGACACAGTTGTTGATAATACAATATGATAGCGCTATCTTTTTACCATTAAATTGATTTATCAGTTACGCGTTTAACTAAATTATTTTTAATGTCTATTTGAAATGGGCGAATTCGTTGCAACTTCATACAGCGCTGGTTGGATAATCAATAGTGAATGAACATCAAGTTGGAAGGAGCTAAATAAGACAAAAAGCTGCTCCAGCTCTGACAATAGATCAGATGTTGGAGCAGCTTTTTCGTAGGTTAAATTCTATTTGGTTGTAATTGTAACTGTTCTGCTAGTGCCATCCCAAGCAACTTTGCCGCCAAATGTTTCACCAACAAATCGAGCAGGCGCAAGTGTGTAACCGTTCACCAGCTGAGCTGGCTCATCTAACTGTACAGCTTGGCCGTTCACATACACTGTTTTCTGATCAAGAGTTAGGCGTAACGTTGTACTTCCTTTTTTGGCTGTAACTGTTCTAGTTGCTGCCTCATAATCCACCGTTGCACCCATCGCTTCGAAAATCGCACGCAGCGGCGTTAATGTGGATCCTTTTACAATGACAGGTGCTTGCTCAAATTTCTGTTCTTTCCCATCAATTTCAACAGATACTTGTGAAGATAAACCGAAGGTACGTAAAGCTATTTGTTTACCGGATTTATTATAAACCTTGATCTGAACGACGGAACCCTCCGGAACATCCCCTGCTCGCAGCTCCAGACCATAAGGCAGATCTGTTTGAGACGCAATCACTCGTCCGTTTAAGATGTACTCTACTTTGCCAATGTAAACGTCAGGAATTTTAACAAAAGGAATTAACTTGGTTTGTTTCGTAAAAGCCTGATGATTCGCATCTACTGGTACATAACCCATACGATCAATAGGTTTAGCTGCGTCTGTTACCTTGGATAGCAAATAAGGATTAGCAATTAACTTGCTGTAGTAATTTTGGATCTCAGACGAAGTGAAAAGTGAATAGTCATTTTTCGCGTTGTCCATCTTTTGATCGACATTAAAATAAGTGATAGCCTTCAATCTTGGATACTTATAAGGCATTACTTCATATAAACGCTGCAAATTAAGCTTAGACCACTCTGTGAAATCTTCACCTGCCGAATGCGCGTAATGCGGGACTCCCGTTTCACTTAACATTAACGGTTTGCGGTCCGAATAGGTGTTGTAAAGCCTCGTTAACCTCTCAACATTACTCGTAGAAATCATGGAAGGTAGAGACGGATCCCCGTTTTCATAAGGCTCAATATATAAGCTAACCCCAACCCAGTCTACATAAGCATCTCCCGGATAATAAGGGTCAATATCATTCGCTGGTACATCACCAGGACTCCAAACCATCGCGACATTCGGAGCCTCTGCTGCGAATACATCATGAAGCATACGGAATTTCGCAATATATTGGGCAGGGTTGCCATGCCATTTGACCCAAGCGCCATTCATCTCCCCCGCAAAACGCAAGAAGATCGGGATTCCTGCCGCCTTGGCATCTTGTGCCCATTTGCGCAAATAGGTGCCATCTGTAACCGGATCTAAGCCATCGTCAGGTTCCCACGCAATTTGTAAAGCGCCACCTGCATCTTTAGCTCTCTTCGCATACGTAGCAGGAAATCCTTGTCCCCAGTGGGCATAAGCCAAATAAATCGCGTGTTTTTTACCGTAAACAGCTTCCATCTTCGTAAAAATATTACCTACCTTTGGGTCCTGTTCAGAGTACATCCCAAGATAAGTACCATATGTAGGTTCAAACTTGGCCAATTGACTGTTCTTAGGCAAAGCTAATTGTTGAACCGCTGTCTCATTACGTTCCAGTCTATACAACTCAACCGTTGTCCGAATTTGATCGGCACGCTGCAGCTTAACAGCCCCCCAATCCTTCCCTGCTTTCACCCAATATTCGTTTTCAGACTCGTAATAGCTAATTGCTTGATCGTAATCACCGATTGTATCGTAATAGGCGGCCAAGTTTCCATAAAATAAAGCTGCATTTTCCCATTCTCCAATGCTCGCATAGTGATTAGCCAGGAATTTCCAATGCGGCGCAGCCTCATCTTTATTCCCACTTGCACGAAGTGACTCTGCTTTCTGCCAGTGATCCCAAACGATGTCTGCTCGAGCCGGCGCTGGAGCACTTGCAAGGCTAGCAGCGATAATTCCTACAGCCAACGTCATAATTCCAATTCTCTTTTTAGTGATTTTCAAGTTAAAATGACTCCCTTCAACCCTGTTGTAAGTTTTTATGTCCATAACTAATACGTTTTGGATGGAATAAAGTAGCATTTTGTCGCAAAATAATTAAAAAGCAAAAAAACCAATGTGAGTAAACTCATTGGTTTTGGATGTAATGACAGTATTTACTTCGAGGACTTAACTAGCACAGCGCGAGTGCGTTTACGTTGTTCTTTTGTTAATTGCTGAACATAGGCATAGTTGCCTCGTGGAGCAATCCCTTTAATCGCGCCGGCTTTGAAAGTTCCACCTGCGGCCGGAATGGCAATGCGTAACCCGTACGTGGACATAACTGTACCAATTGGATTACTAATCGAACGACGGCCATCCGCTGTACCTGCGAAATTGAGAGCCGTTGCAAAGCGATCTGATGTGCGAAGCCATACGGAACCGGAATCACCAGGGAGAGAAACTGCACCTGTATTCCCACGAATTACCGATTGATTTCGGAACAATAATGTCCCTAAAGTTCCTCCATAAGAAACACGTACATCCACATTATTTGCTTCTACAGTTCCTCTGACAAACCCGGTTGTACGACCCGATTTAAACACTTGAAGACCGACAGGGTAGCTTAACAAGTGACCAGGAACTGTTACCAGCTGCCCCGATGCACATAAGTATCTTGGATTTAATAAGCTATTTGAAAACGGCAGTGCAATCGCAGAATCTTGGAAATTGACTTCACCCGGGCGCAATCTGACGAATTGAAAGGCTCTCCCTATGGTATTACCGGCTAGTGCTGCATCTGCTGGTCCTGGTTGCACGGTTGCTGAGAAGGCTGAGGAGTTGTTTTTAATGAGAACATGGTTGTTGCTCAGAATATAAAGCTGGTTGTTTCTAATCACTATGACGCCTGCCGTTCCCGTGGAGAATGGATCCGGTTTACCAATACTTACTCCCCCGGGAACGGGATGAATTCTATTGCGAAACAATGTTGGCCGGATGGCTTTTGGTTTAGAAGATGAGCCACTCGTTTTAAACATCCCAGTAGGCACAAAACGAACGGGAACAGCTGTGCCTGCTTTGGAAACCACTCCTTTGAGGCTGTTCAGACTGGAGGGTACGGTTTTTTGATGCGTGTAAACAATAACGCCTGCGCCGAGTGCCGGTTTACTCGGATCCAAATAGCCAACACCAACAGCCATGACCTCCGCTCTTTTTAGTAAAACGGGGGAAATTCTATTCTTATGTTTAAGTGCCTCATTAAATGTAGCCATTCACATTCTCCTCTTCCTTAAAGATGTAGCAGTGTATGCCAACTTGTACGATTCGGCTTAATGACTTCACCTAAAGTTAATTTGGAGGATGTAAAAAAAGGCTAACAACGGTTGGACCGTCATTAGCCTTGGATAGGGGTATTAATTTGTGAATAAATGGCTAGTATCTCTGTGGCTTATGATTCATTTGTCACTTCATGCTTTATCATCTCAGAAGTCAATAGGACATGAATATCTCTTTTGATAAATTCGGGGTACACCTCAATTTGATTTAATTCATCAAATGAGAACCACCTAAAAATCAATCTTCCGCAAGTAAATTCTGAGCAGTATACAAGAAGAAGCTATAGTTCCTCAACTACAATGCGGCTCCCGCGCCCAGACGGCTCTGCTGGGAGAACGATTAATTTACGAGCTAAACGAGCACGGAGCTCTGGAACGTGGGAAATGACGCCCACGGCTAGACTGTCCATATGAAGCTTCTCAAGCGCACCGATGACCATGTCCAGCAGCTCTTGGTCGAGCGTACCGAAGCCCTCATCGAGGAAGAAGAATTCTAGCGGATATTCCCCCTTCAGCTGAATCTGTGCCGAAAGCGCGAGCGCTAACGCCAGCGAGGTAAGGAACGTTTCACCGCCCGACAGCGTACTTACGGGGCGCTTTACTCCGCCGTTGGCATCATCACGAATGACGAAGCCTCCTCCAGAGTCGACCTCAATCGCATAGCGTCGACGCGTTAATTCACTTAGCCGCTCCGAAGCTGCGCGGCTAACTTGCATGAGCTGTTCTTCGGCGAGATATTCGACGAAGGCATTGGCCTTAAGCACGGCTTGCAGCTTGCCAAGCCGTTCCAGCTGCGTCGCCTGTTCGGCACGACGCGCCTCAAGCTCGCACCACCGCGCATGCCGAGTAGCGAGCTCGCTCGCGCCCTGCGTCGCCTTGGCCCGCGTCTCGAGCGCGGCCTCGGCGGCCGCTTTCGCGGCGCTCAGCTGCGCCTGCGACTGCGCCCACTCGTCCGCGCTCAGACCGCGGCCCTGCAGCTTCGCTGCCAGCTGCGCAAGCTGGGCGCGCAGCGCCTGTTCGCGCTCGCGGTGCTCAGCCGCGAGCTGCGCCCATTGGCGGCGCTGCTCGGGCGCCAGCGCCGCGGCTTCTGCGGCTTCGCGCGACGCGAAGCCGTTATCCGTGAGCGCGCCGTGCAGCGCGCGCTCGGTCTGCGCCAGCTGCCGCGCGGCGGCGGCAGCGGCTTCGGCGGCGGCGCTGTAACGCTGCGCCGCCAAGAGCTGCTCGCGCTGCGCAGCAGCGTGCGCGAGCTTGGTCTGCTGCGCGAGCTGCCGCAGCTGCTCTAGCGCGGAGGTCGCCTCCGCGATGAGCTGCGGCACAGCCGCGCCGGGCGCGCGCAAAGCGAGCTGCCGCGATTTATCGGCGGCGAGCAGCGCCAAGCCCTGCAGCCGTTCATGCAGCTGCAGGGCAGTACGATCCTGCTCCAGTGCGGCGCGCTGGAGCTCGTCGATCTTCCCGTTTAGCTCGTCAAGAAACGGGATGCTCTTCTCAATTCGGCCGCGGAGCTCCTCAGCTAATCGCTCATTGGCAAGTAGCTGTTCAAGCTGCTGGTCCACATCTACCCAAGAAAGCTCCGCATAACGCTCTTGCCAACCTTTTAACTGCGCACCTAGTGTTGTAGTAATTGAAGTTAACCTGCTATCCGTTTCCGATAACAAGCTCGCAGCCGCTTGCATCTGAGCACCTGCTTGCACGAATTGTTGTGCAAGAAGTGCATGCTCTTTCTGCAGACTTTGGAAAGAATGTTCAAGTTCTTCAGACTGGGAAATACAGGTAGATAGGCTTGCTTCCATAACTTTCCATTCCTCACGGAAAGCCTCAAAACTACTATCTTCCTGTAGTGCCCCCAAAATGGCATAAGCCCCTACTTCTTTCCCGGCAGCAGCCTCACCCCATAACATTAGGGACTGTTCACTGCTTACTTCACTTTGTCCCAGTCCGGTTGAAGTCGGAATAGCGAAATCAACCGCTTGCTGATAGACGATTCCCAATCTACGCAGCAACTGCTGCCCCGTGAATTGACGCTCTTTTGCAAGCTGAAGCAGCTCTTCTACCTGTCCAAGCAGTTCTTCATTTGCCTCTAGATCATTTGCAGTTTCAGCTGAGACTTCGCTATGCTGCTTTGACGGATGCTCTGTCGCACCACATACAGGACAGTGATCCCCATCCATTAGTTCATTGGCAAGAATCGCCGCCAAAGCATGACGTTCTTGCCTTTTCCAGCTCTGCTTTTGTCTCTCTTTGTAAGCTTGTAAAGCAGGAACGAACTTGGTGAACGCTGCAAGTTGCAAGTTAACCTCTTTACCAGTTTCCTGCAACTCCTTCAGCCATTCTGACAATGTAACCTGAAAGGCTTGCTGCTTGGCAGCTAATTGCAATTGACTTTGTTCCACTGCCGAGTAAGCGCCAGCTTTTTCTTCTCTGGCCTTCTTAGCTTCAAGCTCTTGGGCTTGGAGTTGTTCAATTGCCTTCTTTTCTTGAGACGCAGATTGTAATAGCTGTCTGGATACAGCTGTCGATTCCACCAACTTCAACTGATCTTTAAGCTCGGTTTGTTTAAGGATTGCTTTTTGTTTTGTTTCGATGTTTTTGCTCACTTCAGCCTGCAAATGCGTAAAAGTCGCCTTGACTTCTGCTTCTTGAAGCTGAGCAGTTTCGATTTGACTTTGAACTTGTTCAAGCTCCTGCTGAATGACAAGAGCTTGCTGCAGCTGGTCCAACCGTAATAAAAGCGGTCCTTCCTGTAAAGCCAACTCTTGCTGCGCATGCTCAAATTGGTGAACAGCCTGGTGATAGGTTGTTTCCGCTGTTAGTTGGGAAGCAGCTGCAATCTTAAGCTGCGTTTCCCCTGTCAGCACATCTTTGGCTGCCAAAGCATGCTGCTCCAGATAGGGTCTCACCTTTTCGGCCTGCTCTGCTTTTTGAAGAAGCAGCTCCTTCTCGAGGATTAACGCCTCTTGTTCCTGCTGCTTTTGCGTTTCTTGTTCCAACGCTTCTTTCTCATTCTGCCACTGAAACACCTGTTTATGGTCGTCATAGGACTTCTCCTGCTGTTCCAAATGAAGACGGCTCCGAACCGCTTCTTGTTCAGCTTCCAGAAGTCTGGCATTGGCCTCTTCTAATGCTCTCTCTGAAGCATCACCAAGCCCCTGCTGCTCTGCAGCGAGCTGCTTGACTGTGCTGTCCGTTTCTTTCACTTTGGAACTAACCTTCGCGCTCAAATGGTCGCCATACTGTTCTAGGTGAAATAGCCTCTGCAACATTTGCCTACGATCTTTGCCAGTCAACGTCAGAAATTCTGCAAATTTCCCTTGCGGGAGCACGACAGCTCTCGTAAAGTCCTGCATAGACAGACCCAGAATATGCTGTACCTGCTGATTCACCTCACCCGCTTTATCCGCAAGTACGATGGTCTCGGTCCCTTTGATATGTAAAAGCCGAGTAATTGTCCCGTTTATGGACATCTCCGCTCCGCGCTTGAATTGCCGCTCGACACGATAACGCTCAGTGCCAGCCCCATTCGTCAGCTCAAACGTAAAAGAAACGAACAGCGTCTGCTCCGCATGATTCATAATCGCTTGTGTGCCTCCGCTAGCTCTTTCAACCTTGCCATATAACGATAGCGTGATCGCATCTAGAATGGATGATTTCCCACTGCCCGTTGGCCCAAATATGCCAAACACGCCCGCATCCACTAATTGGCTAAAATCGATCGTCTGCAATTCCCGATAACTCTGAAGTCCGGACATTTGCAACTGAATTGGACGCATACCTTGTCCTCCTTTCATAAAACGCTAGAATCACTTCTTATATGTTCCATCTGTTATTTCTTCGTTAACCTAAAAATCAACTTAGGTTTTGTTTAGTTATCCACAAGCACTTATTGGGCAGAGTTTGCCACCCAAACCTACTCCCCAGAAGCATCCGCCAAATCCTTCTCCTGCAGCAGCTCCAAAAACAACCGAACCAATTCAGGTTCAGGCAGCGCGCCGCCTGTTTGACGAGAGTAGAACCGCGTGAAGTGCTCTTCCATCGACAAATCTGCTCTCGATACAGTGGCTCGGACAGCCTCCATCTCCGGATAAATTGGCCTAATATGTATGAAGCCTTCGTATGCTTTGCGCAGCGATTGAATCTGTTCGATAGACATGGCTTCTGTCATTGTGACTTCCAAATCGATCCAAGCCGAAGCATCGCGTTGCTCATCCAGCCATTGGTGCACCTGTCCAATTCCTTCTTTGGCTTTCCAACTAACAAGAGGGCGGCCCGAAGTCAGAAATATCTCCTTAGGCTCGGCTGCTTGTCCCGGAGCTAATTCGAGCACTGTGACCGATTTTGCTTGGCCGGCTTCCGAGAAGCTGTAGGCGATAGGAGAACCACAATAACGGATGGGAGACGCTGCTTTGACATTTTGCGGTCTATGCAAATGGCCAAGCGCAACATACTGCGCTCCTGCCGTTAGAGCATTTGTATCTACCGTATAGGCGCCCCCTACTTGAATAGGGCGTTCCGATTCCGTTTCATGACCGCCAAGTACGTACAAATGGCTCATGATTAGATTCACCGTACCGGCTTCAAAAGAAGCCGCTTGTTTATGAATAAGTGCACCCACACGTTCGGAATATTTGCTGCGCAGTACTTCCTCTTCGGCTACATCCGATAGCAGCTCCTTGAGTCGCGATTCCGACGGGTACGGCAGCGTAATCAGACGTGTTAACTCACCTGTTCTAGCAATACCAATCGACTGAATGTCAGGGACCGGTAAGCCAATAATCGTGATCCCTTGTTTAGCCGCAAGCGGACCTGATGCTGCGAGCCGATCCGGATGATCATGGTTGCCGGAGATAATAGCCACTTGGCGCTTACCGCCGTCAGCCAACCTGGCAATGCCTTCATAGAAAAGCTGTTCAGCAGCAGCGGGAGGATTTACACTATCATAGATATCCCCTGCGATCAAAACTAAATCGATGGCTTGATCTTGTACAATCTGCACAAGCTCATCCATGAAAGCCGTCTGTTCTTCTAATCGGCTGCGACCTTCGAGTGTTCGACCGAAGTGCCAATCAGCTGTGTGTAAAATTCGCATAGCTCATCTCCTTCCTAAGCATTCGTTACTCTCTATCCCCTTTTACATCTCCAACAATTTCGGCCCTTCAAAGAAATACAAGAACTTCCCATTTACAGGACGCTTCCAAATATGTTCCACGGCCCGGGTATACAGTGATATTTGCTTCTCATAACGCACCTTCAGTTCCGCATCACTGCTTCCCTTTACCGCATCCGTTTTATAATCGACCAACACGAGTCCTAGTTCATCTTCGAATAAACAATCGATAACCCCTTGAATTAACACAGTCTCCCCTATCGTGGAGCGGTCTGTTCCCATGTAGACCTCATCCGCAGGCAGTCCGTAGCTAAATGGTACCTCACGCTGCACGTTCGCAGCTTGTACCATCCGTTTGCCAACTTCTGTTTCGAAAAACTTCAAAACAACCGGAATATCTACAACATCACACTGCTCCTGCGTAAGCGTTTGTTTGTTAAGCATCTCCTCAAGAGTTGCCTGTATGCTTGATTCCGTCGGCGATTCCTGCAAAGAAAGATTTTGCATGACAGCATGGACAACGGTCCCCTTTTCAGCTGCAGTCAGCTTTTTCTCTTCCATGAATCTAGGTCTGCGCCATACCGCAATCTTTGGCTTCACCTGAGACTCATCCCAAACAGCAGTCTCTGTTCCAGATGGAAATTCCATTTCTCCCGCTAGGCGATTGAGTTCAGACAAACGCTTCATTTCCGACACAGTAGTCTTAGCAAAATGCTTAGGCGCATCCGGGTATTCGTATGTCCAAGAAAGCCGATCCTCCAACCAATCCTTCCATCTTCCCACTGTAGGGACAGAATGACTATGATGAACGGCTGACATTCGGTCAGCGTCGGGTAACACACTCTCGGCTTCCAATGTTTCTTCCATATGTAAGCTCTCAGGCTGGATAACCGTCAACTTCCACTGTGAAGGATCTTGAAGAAGACGCACGCCAGAGGATGACTCACTAATGCCGAGGCGCTCTCTCCAGAGAGCCGCATCTGGATGACGAAGCAGGGCAGGTCCGACCCAATCAAGATAGCTCCTCGCTTTCGCCAGTTCAAAGTCCGGCAAATACCATTCCGTCCTAGACAGATGACGCCCCCAACCGCGCAGCAGCTTATCGAGTGATTTCACTGTACCAAGTAAATACAGCTTTTCTCTTGCCCTTGTGAGAGCAACATACAAGACGCGCATTTCCTCTGCAAGCAGTTCTAGCTTCATTCTTCTTTTGATGGCTAAGGAAGGCAGTGTTGGATAGCTTACGCGCAAAGCCGTATCCACAAAACGAGGTCCAAAGCCGAGCTCTTTATGCAGTAAAAAAGCATCATTCAAATCCCGTTGATTGAACATTTTGGCCATACCTGCCACGAATACAACTGGGAACTCAAGCCCTTTACTTTTATGAATGGACATAATGCGAACCACATCTTCTTGTTCACCGAGCGCACGCGCTGTGCCTAAATCTCCGCCACTCTCTTTCATTCCTTCGATAAAACGCAGAAAGCGGAATAATCCACGTAGGGATGTGCTTTCGTATTGTCTTGCACGATCGTATAATGCTCTTAAATTAGCTTGTCGTTGCAAGCCACCCGGCAATCCGCCGGCGAAATCGTAATAGCCCGTTTGTCTATAGATGCTCCAAATTAAATCAGCAAGAGAGCCTTGTCTGGCGTCATTTCGCCACTTTTCCAGAAGCCCTAGAAAATGGTTCAGCTTTTGTAAAAGAGCTTCGTTATCATCTGACTCTGCACTTTTAACTACCTGTAAGACAGACTCGTAAAAAGGCACTGATTTGTCCGCGACCCTGATTTGTGCTAAATCCTCAGCGGTAAGCTGCACAACCGGAGAACGCAGTACGGCCGCCAATGGTACATCCTGATACGGATTGTCGATGACTTTCAGCAAGGCAAGCATCACTTCTACTTCCGTTGCAGAAAAATATCCGGTGCTCAGTTCCGCATAGGCAGGTATGCCCTGTTTTTTGAGTTCTTCAATGATGACAGGAGACCACGCCTGCGTCGCCCGCAGCAAAATCACGATATCACGATAAGTCGCAGGACGATCCCCGCCTGTTCTTTTATCAAAAACCTGAAAAGCTTCCTGTCCCCCTGCACCTAGCAATCCTCGAATTTGGCGAGCAATCGTGCGCGCTTCCAACTGCGCTGTTTCCAGTTCTTGCGCTTCTATTACAGGATCAGAGGCCCCCTCAGCCCCCTCTCCAAAAGCTTCTGAGTCTTGATCATCGGCATCATCAGTGAACGATTCACTTTTGTCTGGCACTTCCGTCCCACGATCGACAATCAGCATTTCTACTGAACAATCTGAAGCAGATGGCGGATAACCCGCTCCGTAAACAAGCTCAGCGCGCTCATCATAGGCAATTTCACCAACGGTTTCATTCATCATTTGTTTAAAAAGAAAATTGACCGCATCGACAACCTGAATGCGACTGCGGAAATTACGCGCCAAATCGATTCTTCCACCTTCGGAAGACGTTTCTGGCGATTCATCCTTATTGGAACGATACGCCTTATACTTCTCCAGGAAGAGACCTGGCTCAGCAAGACGGAACCGATATATACTCTGTTTCACGTCGCCTACCATAAACCGATTGCCAGGCTTCGTATGCGAGATTAGTTCAACAATAGCTTCCTGTACGCGGTTCGTATCCTGATATTCATCCAGAAGCACTTCCACGAATTGTCTGCGATAAGCTTGGGCAGCCTCGGATGGAATCAGTTCCCCGGGGATAGAGCCCTCTGCGCTAAGAATTTGTAAACAATAGTGCTCCAAATCGGCAAAATCGATCAAGCCCTTGGCTTGCTTGGCCTCTTGATACCGCTGTCCGAAATCAACAACCAGATCCACAAGCGTATGAAGCAGAGGAGCCATATCGGCAATTTCCTGATGAAATTGTTCAGGTGTACGTCCGAACAGTTCTTCTTTCATTTTGTTAATTTGCTCTTTGGCTTTATTTCGCAGCTCTTTAACTTCTTCCTGCAGCTCTTTGTCATAGTCATCGCCCTTGCATGATTTGAGCTTCCCGAACTCGACCGTCTGGAAACCAAGATACAAGACGGACCACGGATAGGTGGTCGTTTCACGCAAATTGTCTACGAGCAGCAAATCTTCTCGCAGATTATCCAAATAAGGGGCCGGACCGCCAGGCGATTCAGCGATTTGCTGCGCTTGCCGCAGTAGATCAGCGGCTCCTTCGAGCTCTATAGACAGGTCGCGAATGAGACTCTGCTCCCAGATCGAATAGTCCGCTGGCGCAGTCGCAGCGGCAACGTAAGGCAGCGCCTCCTGCATAACGGAGGCTGCCTCATCCGGCACGTCTTGCGGTATCTGTGGCGCCGGTGGTCCAAACATCGAAGCCGTCGCCCTGAGCCAGTACTCCGGCCATGGATGACTGCGCGACACATCATACAGCTTCTGAATAAGCTGCATGATCGCGTCGTCGTTGCGCTCGCCGCTGAACGAATCGACCAGCCGCCAGAAGGCGCTGTTCTCTCCGCTTACGGCGTAGTACTGCTCAAGCATTTCGCCTAACAGGTCTTGGCGAAGCAGGTCAGCCTCCGTCTCGTTGGCGATTCGGAAGCCCGGGTCTAACCGAATAAGGCTGAAGTAACGTTGAACGACTTCCAGACAGAAGGAATGCAGCGTAGTAATCGATGCGCGTCCCATCAGTGCGAGCTGCTTGCGCAAATGCTGCGAATGCGGCTGCTTCATCAGCTCTTTTTCCAGTGCTTCACGTATGCGATGCTTCATCTCGGATGCCGCTGCCTTGGTAAACGTCGCAACCAGCAAGCGGTCAACATCAATCGGCTCCCACTCATTGGATATCCGGCGTATAATCCGCTCGACGAGTACGGCGGTTTTGCCTGAACCAGCAGCAGCGGCAACCAGCATATTTTGACCCTTGAGTGTAATTGCATCCCATTGATCATCCGTCCATGTACTGCCAGGAGGCTTAGGCTGTTGTTGTTTATTCACGTATGTACGCTCCTTTCTGCCTTTAGGATTGGTTCACGTTTTGCTCTAGATCGGACCAAAGCTGATCTTTGCCCCGTTGTTTGAGCTGGTGAACCTCATTGCCTTCAAATAATGGATCAAATTGACAAATCGATTTATACGAGCAATGCAGACAGGCTGTTTTTTTACCCAAACGGTACGGAGCAATATCCACAGTTCCATCTGTGATACTCGTTCCGATCTGTTTAACCTGTTTCCGCACATATTTACGAAGTGTATCCCACTGTTCATCCGTTGCTACCGAAGAGGTTGAGTAGAAGCTTCCGTCCTTCTTCAAGGCAACTGGGATAAGCTGGGAGTGACCGGCACTCTTCACCAGCTCATCGTCCATCATAACGGCTACTTCCGCATCAGCGGTGATTAAGCCTTTCATTTTATAACGTTTGCGAAGCTCCTTCTCCACTTCTGCGGGATCGAGCGCATTTTTTTGCTGGAGCATCGGATTGTGCACATGGAAATAAAGCACGCCTGCCGGCTTCGCTGCAATGCCCAGCCACTGCTCCGCATGAGTAATAATGACGTCCAAATACGTCAGCATTTGAAGGGAAAGACCGTAATACACCTCAGATAACTGCAAGGAGGTTTGACTTGATTTATAGTCAATAACGCGCAAAAGAACGCCTTGCTCGCCATCCGCTCGATCCACTCGGTCAATCCGACCGATAATTTCCATGGTGCAGCCATTATCTAACTCGAAGGTCAGTGACGGCAATTCTTTGCCAGGTCCAAAATCAATCTCCAGCCCCAGTGGCTGGAACTGCCCATGCTTGGCATGCTCACCGAGCACAACTGCTGCTCTGCCTACAACCTGCTTTAGTTTTCTTGCTATGTAAGCATAACGGCTTGAACTTAACAGAATTTCTCCTTGTAGCCTTGGCGCGAGCTCGTCCACGACCTGTGCGGAACGCTCCATGCATTGCTCAGCTGTGAGCGAACCCCAGTCAAGTTGATCCTGCTGGAGCTTTTGGACAAACTGATTTAGCGCTGCGTGGAACAATTGTCCAATGTCCGGAGCATCTAATCGATAAACCCGTCTTTCCTGCAGTCTTAAGCCATGGGACACAAAATGCGAGAAAGGACAAGCCACATACTTCTCCATTCTCGATACACTCGCACGTAAATTTTGCCCATATAGAAGCTTGCTTGTCTTCAAACTGAGGCCATTCTCTTTATTCGTATATTGCAGCGCCTGAACTAACGATTGCAGCTTCATCTGCCACACCGGCTGCTCGGCATACCAATTGTACGTTTCCCACCAAAGGTCAGCCATTCGTCCACCTAACATCCAATGCTTCATGCGGACAGCCAAATAGGAGATAGCTTGAATGGGATGCGAAATATATGCCGCCTGCTCGCCTTCAGGCGATTCAGCTGCTGGTTCAGCAAGTAAAAGCGGGGCTTCTGTCCCCGGAAAAAGCTGACGCATCTGCTTGATTAGCTCTGATGGCAGAAGTGATTTCCCTTCTTCATCGGCAAGCGGGTAGCTCATCCAAAGCCTTTTGCCTGGTACGGTTAGCGATGTATACACAATAAACTGCTCGTCCAGCAGCTTGCGGCGACTGCCATCTGCCATTGGCAAGCCTGACTCTGTCAGTACACTTCTTTCCGCTTCCGTAAGGACGCCTTTTTCATCCATTTGAGCAGGGATCACCCCATCGTTGACGCCTAAAATGTAAGCATATCGAATCCCGCTGGAACGTGTACGGTCCATGCTTCCGATCAATAGCTGATCCATCGAAGGCGGCACTAAGCCTAGCTTCATACTCTCCATACCGGTCTCAATAAGTCCGTTAAAAAGCTCCAGACTCAGGTCGTCTTCCCCCATCGTCTCTACCAATTGATCCAGCATATCCATGATACTATCCCACATTTGACCATGCTCTCGCGCTTTTTCTGGCTTCCCATCTTGGATCGCTTGCCCACTCCAAGACTCTAATTTCTCAGGAGCCTGTACAGTGACCAGGAGCTCATATAGCGCTTCAACCTGCTCTTTAACGGAGCTTGCTTGCTGTAAACGTTTCGAAAAGGCAAGGAGCGGTCTTACAACCCACGCTTTGCTCGTGTTTAAGGATTGCAGCTCTGCCGTTTGCTCCTGTACACCATCGTCCGCTTGCTCCAGATTAGCTCGAAATTTAAAGGTCCATGGCTTGCCATCCGTCCATCTGTACCCTTGAATGCCGAACGCAAGTACATAATTCTCTAATTTATCCAGCTCCGTCCGCTGGGAAGCTGCTTCCATTGGCAGCAGCAGATCCGTTTTGACACACCGAAATACGGCATCGTAATGCCAATTATGCTGCACAACTTCCAAGGCCGAGCGAATGAATTCAACGAGTGGATGATGGAGGACTGACCGCTTTTGGTCAAAAAAGTGAGGAATGTCATAATCGGTCAAAACCGCTTTTAACAAATCCTGATAGCCATCCATGTTCCGTACCATGACAGCAATTTCCCGCCATCGAACTCCTTGTTCACGAACCAGCATCAGCATATCCCGCACAGCACCCTCAACCTCAGCACGGCGATGAACAGCCTCCCTAATAACAAGCTGGTCGCTTAATTTCTCGTTTGGCGCAGGCTTATATAGCCCAGCACCGCCACCAATACGTCGATCAAACTTCCGCTCTAAATAGCCTAAAGCCGGACTATCTTCATAGCGCGGCGAAGTTTCAGGAGCCATGAGATGAACTTCAGCTGCAGGTAAACCAAGCTTCCATATGAGTTCTTGCATGCGCACCATCGTCGTCGCTGTAGGGTGAAACAAATCCAGCTCATCGGGCGTATCCCCAGCCTGCAGCTCACGATCAAGACAAAGTGTCACCGTCACCTGTTTGCACGCAGCAAAAAGCGCGCCAAGCACCGCAAACTCTTGCGGCGTGAAGCCGTGAAAACCATCAATCCATACCGATGCCGACCGCAAATAAGCGGAATTCGGTATTTGCTCCGCCAAAAGCGTTAAATAATCCTCTCCGTCCAAATACTGACGGGAAAGCTCAGATTCAAATTGCCGATAAACCAGCTGAATGTCATGCATTTTATCACGCAGCAAGCCGCTCTCTCCGAGCGTAATGACACGTCTATTCTCGTGTTCTTCCAGCTGCTTAGCGGTTACACAATACCGTTTCATTTCTGTGAAAAGCTGATTCAGCCGATCGACAAACCCCATTTGCTCCGCCGAATGACCGAATAGGTGAAGCTCGTCTTTATATTTATGTAAAATGCTGGTTAACAGCAATTTCTTGCCTGTATCATCAATGGGCAGCCTCGCTGTGCCGCCTTCTTCTTGCATGACACGCCACGCCAAACGGTGAAAACTTAACACCTGAGCGCGGATCATACCACGAATACTAGGATCAGAGACAAGCGCATGCTCCGCCTGGAACGTTGCTTGCTCAGGAACGAGTAAAATAAGCGGATGACCTTCCGGCTCTGCCGCCAAATGCTGCTTCATCTCTGTGAGGCAGCGTTCGCTTTTGCCACTTCCGGCTCTGCCGATTACGAATCGAATGGACATATACAGGGCCTCCTTAAAGTTTTCCTTAGAAAGCTTGCTTCGTAAGCATATACTTTGTTCTCATATCTCTCCTATTCTATCATACTTTTGGTAGAAAAGAGGTGTGGGAGATGATGGGCTTTCGCTAGAACAAATAAGCTGTTCCCTCGTCATTAGGACCGAGAGATCAGCTTACATGTCTCATATGATTTTTTTCTAATCTATCCTGCTGACTGCTATTTTGTATTTTTCATACCACTTTTCCCATTCGCCTTTTGGAAAGTCCATGAAGTGTCCATCCAATAAAGCGTACATCATATCGAGGCAAATGTGCCATCCAGATAAATCTTTGGGTGTATGATCGGTTAATGCGCTAATAAACTCTTTTAATACGAGTAAACAGCCTTCCGGCTTTGGATATAATTCGAAGCGAACACGATCATCACCCCACTCGAATTCGAGGACGGAGTATGGCTGGAAATCTGCAATTTTCATATCGATAAATGTCCCTGATTCGTCCTTCATATCGAATTTGATATTTCCCCCGATGCGAAGATCCTCAACTTGGAGATTAGACATCCATCTGACAAGCTTATCATTCTCCGTTAAAGCAGCCCAGACTTTCTCAATGGAATGATTCAATGGACGATCGAAGCGAGCGATATAGCCACCCTCAACTTTTTGTATGGAAGCTAACATATTCTTTATTCCTCCTCATCTAAAACTGTTTTTATGTCTGTTGGAGGGTAGTTGGCATCTCACCGATATAGACCGATTGCGGCCGAAAAATACGATTACAGCTTGCTTGTTCTAGTAGATGAGCCGTCCATCCGACCATACGGCATGCTGTAAAGCTAGGTGTAAATAAAGATTTCGGTAAGGCGATAGCCCGCATAACAGCTGCTGCATAAAACTCCACATTCACATACAATTTCCGTCCAGGTTTATAGACAGCCAACAAATCGACGGCCAGCTTTTCAACGTGAATAGCAAGTTCGAACCATGGATCCTCTGAGGCTAATTCTGTCATGATGTGCCTTAGTGCTTCCGCTCGAGGATCGCTCGTTTTATAAATTCGATGCCCAAAACCCATCAGCCGATTGCCCGATTTCAGCTGTTCAATCAACCAAGCTTCCGCACGATCTTTGGTTCTTATTTCATCCAGCATATGAAGGACTTCAGATGGTGCTCCGCCATGAAGAGGCCCTTTCATCGCGCCAATCGATGCGCAGAGAGCTGAAGCAATATCAGATTGTGTAGACAGCACTACACGTCCTGCAAACGTAGAAGCATTCATCCCATGTTCCATTGCTAATATGAAATAAGCTTTTAACACCTTCACATGTACAGGCTGTGGTACTGTTCCAGTCAGCATGTACAAATAATTGGCGACATGATCGAGCTCCAGATTAGGTTCTATGGGCTGAAGTCCCAATGACTGCCGATATTTATAAGCAATAATGGTTGGCAGCAAAGCTGTATATGCCAAGATGGATTCATATCGGGGAGGCCAAGCAGCTTCCTTCACGGACTCTGTTCCTAGAAACGAGATCGCGGTACGCAACACACTCATCATATCGCATTCCAATGGCAGCAAATTTAAGGCCGATTTCAAAGTTTCAGGCAAACGCCGTTGCGCCGACCATTGGGCTCTGAAATTGACAAGTATCTCCTCTGTAGGCAGCTCACCATGCCAGAGTAAATAAGCCACTTCCTCGAAACTCTTATCCATAGCTAACTTCTTAGCCTCGTGCCCGCGATATACGAGATATCCTTTCTCCCCATCCACCAAAGACAATTCGGTTTCTGCCGCAATAATGCCTTCTAAACCAGTTACGGATGCCATACTGTCATCTTCCTTTCAATAAGAAGTCAAATCGTTCTCCCCTTATCTTAGTCGGTAATGACAGTTTCATCCAATTGGAGTTTTCTTTCAAATCGATAAATAAAATTCAATAAATTATATGTATCAATCATATAAATTTATCGATATGACATCATTTATAAATCGTACTATTCTTCTTCGTAAATCATTTTAACGCTCATCCCGCCATCAATCGTTAGATTCTGACCGGTGATGAATCCAGCCTTTTCACTGGATAAGTACAGACAAGCAGCCGCGATATCCTCCGGTTTCCCGACCCTGCCTGCTGGGTGCTGCTTTCGATCTGTTTCCGAATGAACAACGATTTCCTTCCGAGAAGAGAGCTGCGATTCTCTTACCTCAATCCAGCCTGGAGATATCGAATTTACACGTATACCATAGCCTCCTAAGCTGACGGCCATCGCGTGCGTTAATGAGCAATTCCACCTTTGGAAGCGGAATATGCCTCCGTATTCGGTTCTGACATGAACGCCCTCGTAGATGCCATGTTAATGATAGCCCCCCCCTTACCGTTCTGTTTCATGATTCGGGCTGCGATTTGCGAACAGAGAAATGCCCCTCCTAGATTAACGGAAATCACTCGTTGAAACTGCTCTATCGTAAGCTCTAATACATCAGCATTATGCATAATTCCTGCATTATTAACTAGCACATCAAGTCCGCCTAAATCGGATGCATTATTACCCAGCCATCTTTTTGAGGACTAAGACATTATAATGCATCTTAATAAGGCCCCCGAATATGATCTTTCACTTTATCTTGATAAAAGCTTTGGGTACGTTCTAGCTCCTCTGTCGTGAACGATGGAACATGAACCGTACCGAGGTTGTCCTCTACCTGACGTTCGTTTTTAAACCCTGGAATTACACAAGTAATGTTCGGATTGTCCAGAATCCAGCGCATGGAAGCTCGGGCCATATTTCCACGGCCTTCCGCAATCCAAGCCAGTTCTCTCGCCAGCTCAACTCCCTTATTGAATGGCAGTCCCGCAAACGTTTCACCTACGTTGAACTGTGCACCGTCTGCATTGAAGCTCCGATGGTCATCCGCAGCAAATGTGCTGGTTTCTGTGAATTTTCCGGTCAGTAATCCGCTTGCTAACGGTAATCTTACGAGGATCCCTACGCCCGCAGCTTTCGCCTGCGGAAATAATGCTTCGGCAGGTTTTTGGCGGAACAGGTTGTAAATGACTTGAAGCGCCTTAACACCAGGAATACCCATAGAGAACAAACCTTCCTCAACCGTCTCTACGCTCACCCCATAATGGCGGATTTTGCCTTCTGTCTTTAGCTTCTCAAGTACCTCGAACACATGACCATCCTTCAAGATGGAAAGCGGCGGACAGTGAATCTGATACAGATCGATTCTTTCCCGATTCAATCTTTTCAAGCTGCTCTCACAAAATTGACGCACTGACTCCTCAGAATACGTACTAAGATCGTGAATATCGCCGGCGCGGCAAAACTTTGTTGCAACATAAATGTCATCTTCTTTTCCTTTGGTGGCCTTAGCTAAAAGCTCTTCCGCATGGCCCGAGCCATAAACATCAGCCGTATCAAAAAAGTTTACTCCCGCATCCATAGCCTGATGTAAACCTTTCAGCGCTTCATCATCATTTGCGTGCCCCCATCCGCCACCAATTGCCCATGTACCGAAGCTAACTTCACTAACTTGAAGCTCTGTGTTTCCTAATTGACGATATCTCATACGCCTCTCCTCCTTCGTGTTAATTCACAATTGTGTGATGATAATTCGGCTTATCTAATCTATATTCTTTAGCTGATAGCTGACAAATGCCAGCTGCTTGCTATCGGGCGACCAAGAATTGACGTTGATTGTACCCTGGCCTCCAAACAGCTTAACTAGTGTGCGAAATTCTCCTCCAGCACTAGACATCAGTCGAAGTTCTACATGCTTATTCGCAGGATGGTCTCCAGGGGCGACATCATCCTTGTAGTAAGAAATAAAGGCTACGGATTCTCCATTGGGAGAGACATGCGGGAACCAGCTGTTGCTTTCATCAAATGTCATTTGCGTCTGTTCACTGCCGTCGGCATTCATTCGCCATACCTGCATAAGGCCAGTACGGACTGAGTTGAACCAAATGTGCTTTCCATCCGGCGAGTATTCGGGACCGTCGTCAAGACTAGGAGAATCAGTCAGCTGCGTTTCAACACCGCCGGTTACAGGAATGGTGTAGATATCATACTGGCCGTTCCTCTCGGCACAGTATGCTAATGTGCTGCCATCTGGTGACCAGCCATGCAGATAGCTGGGTGCCATTGGTGTGATGAGAACTGGATTGCCGCCCTTTAAGGGCAATACATAAATGCGCGAATGACCATCCTCCTGTGTATGATGACTTACCGCGATTTGAGTATTGTCAGGTGAGAGTACATGGTCATTGTTACATTGCGTGGCATATCTCGTATCGATAATCGTACTTTCTAGTATGCTAATGTCGAAGGAATAGAGGCGACCTAAGCTGTTATAAATGAGCCGTTTACCATCAATGGTCCAATTTGGCGCTTCAATAAGCTCGTCGAATTGGGCCAATGCCTTTCGTTCTCCAGTCTGAATATCCACGGTTTCAAGGGTACTAATCACATTTCGACCTAAGATTTTATTAGGTTGCTTTAACGTATTCATTTGCAGTTTTCTCCATTTCCATATCTTTGTTTGAAGTGGGATCGCACTCTAAGGAGATCAAAAATTACATTGGGTATGTATGTATTCAAGTGTTTCGTTTGTTTTACCTTCTTTCCATCCTTGGTTATAGACAAAAAGGCCTTAACCTGAAAGGGTTAGGCACTTTTGCTGCAATGATGTATTTCATCGTTAGATTCAAGTTGAGGTAGTATTGCGATTCCTGCATCGATGTTTTACATCGTTAGGAGGAGATTGGGCGAATACCTGTTCATAAAAGATTGATGGAACGATGTTTTACATTGTTGCAAGGGAGCTCAACCATCGTTTTAATGCTGTAACGATACTTTTCATCATTGCGTCACAGGTCGGCAAACTCTGCGTGTACGGCCTATCTCTCAGATATCCTCGACTACTTTTTGGACAGCCACCACTTAATAAAGGGGCTGTCCTTTTTTTCTACTTACTCCGTACCTCAAAGATAGCAAACTTCAAGTAATGTCCCTCATCTACACCGAGGATGCGAGGATGATCCATACCTGCTTCACGGAACTCTATTAAACGCAGAATTTTACCTGCATCCGTCGCCGCCGCGTGAATGGTTTCTAGGAACAACTCAGGGTGCATGTGATAGGAACAACTCGCTGTTACCAAGTAGCCACCTTCGTTCACAAGCTTCATGCCGTGCAAATTAATATCCTTGTAGCCGCGGCAGGCACCTTCAACGGCGCTCTTCGTTTTTGCGAAAGCGGGAGGATCCAGAATGACCACATCCCAAGTCCGTCCACCTTCTGCAACCGGCTTCGACGTATCCACTTTAGCTTTACCGCTGCCAGCATGGGCACGAACCTTACGCTCATCCAAGCCTCTGACTTGTGTACGCAAGTATTCAAAAGCATCTGCGACAACAAACTCTACGCGTTCTTCAAAACCGTTTAGCGCAACGTTCGTACGCGCACTTTCAATCGCATGCTCCGAAATATCGAGGCAGGTTACTTTTTTCGCACCGAATTTACAGGCATTTAGCGTAAAGCTGCCTGTATGGGAGAAACATTCCAGCACCGACGCGCCGTCCCAATATGGAAAGGAAACCACTTTGCCATTCGCATTTACAGGGAGTGTCTGGCTCACGCCATCCTCCTCAACCTCTTTCAGTTCAATTCCGCTGCGATGGCCCCATCCTGTCATTAGGGGAGCGATGGCTGCACGATTCTCTCTTTGGTCAAAGAAGTAGCCAGTTTTCTGACCTTCTTCAATGTCAACGCGAATGCGTAGACCATTTTCCAAAATGTCAACATGCTTGGGACACTCGCCGTACAGCAAGCCCTTCGTCTGTTTCAAGCCTTCCAACTCACGAATCGAAACATCACTGCGTTCAAATATACCAGTCGGCTTCATGACTTGAACCAAAGCCGCTACGATTTGCTCTCTACAGCGATCCATTCCCATGGTAAGAAGCTGAACAACCAGCGTATCCTCAAATTTATCCACAATGAGTCCCGGCAAAAAGTCGGCTTCACCATAAACCAAGCGATAAGATTGTGCATCTTTTACAAAGCGCTTGCGATGCTGAAAACAGCGCGTAAACCGCTCAACAAAAAATTCCGTTGTCATCGCTTCAAGCGGTTTAAAGGATACGATTCGGACTGTAATTTGGGAAGCCTCGTTATAATAACCCGTTGCTAGGTATTGACCAAGATGTGTTTGAACAGGCACTAGTTGTCCTGGTTCGATCTCACCATCTACACGCTCGATTTCACTTCTGTACACCCATGGGTGTCCTTGCTCCAAACGAGCTTTGCGTTTCTTATGTAAAAATACTGCTGCCATTATGCTTTTAGCCGTCCTTTTGTGTGATACCGTTCACTCTCATCAGCTTGCTTGTCATGCTTGTCTGTACGGTCACATATATTGGTTGAAAAATGATTAGCAAGCTCGCGAAGGAGATCTGCTGCAATGATAACTGCCATCGTACTCCCTGTATTAACAGGATTAGCTCTATTTCTGTTCGGTATGAAGCTGATGGAAACCGCACTTCAGCAGTGGGCAGGCCCCCGCCTCCAGTTGTGGCTGGAGCGGTTTACCCGCACGCCGGTACGCGGCCTCGCCACCGGCACTGTACTCACGGCGGCGCTCCAAAGCAGCACCGCCATTACCGTTATCGCCATCGGACTCGTCGGCGCTGGCGTACTAACCTTCCCGAGAACGCTCGGCGTCATTCTCGGGACGAACATCGGCACGTGTCTCACCACCGAGCTGATCGGGCTCAGCCTCGGTGGCATCGGCGTGCCGATGCTGCTCGCGAGCGCCGGCATCTGGCTCGCGAGCTGGTTTGCCGGGCCGCTGCCGCAGGGCAGGGCCCCTGCTGCTTCCACCGCGAAGCCACTCGCGGTCACAACCGGCTCGCCCGCCACCATCGGCGGGCGCAGCTGGCTGCGCAGCGTCCGCTACGGGTCGCTTGCGGTCAGCGGCTTCGCTCTCGTGCTGCTCGGCATCGAGATTATGCAAACCATCGGGCCTGCCTTGCAATCCCGAGGTCTGTTCGCCTGGTTCGTGCTCCAGGCGCAGCACAGCCTGCTGTGGGGCGTCATCGCCGGCGCCGCGGTCACCGCGCTTGTACACAGCAGCGCAGCCGTCATTGCGATGGCGATGGGCCTCGCAGCCGTTCAAGGCATTCCCGTCGAGCTTGGCGTAGCGATAACGATCGGTGCCAATGTCGGCACCTGTGTGACCGCACTAATCGCCGGGATGAGCAGTTCCCGCGCCGGGCGATACGTCGCCTGGTCACATATCCTCCTTAATGTCGGAGGCGCGGTCCTATTCTACCCCTTCATCGATCAGCTCGTGAGCCTTTCAGCTCTACTTGCTAATGATGCATCCGAGCAAATCGCCCGTTCCCAAACGATATTCAATATCGTATGTTCCTTGCTCGCCTTACCGTTATGTTATCTTAGTATGTGGAAGCGTCTTGAGTTCCGCTCACAATAGCAACACCAGAGCTTGTCCCTAATCTTGTTGCCCCTGCTTCAATCATAGCAATCGCAGTTTGCAAGTCTCTAACACCACCCGATGCTTTCACACCAATCGTATCGGATACGTTTTGGCGCATTAAACGAACGTCTTCCACAGTAGCCCCGCCAGGACCAAAGCCAGTAGATGTTTTAACGAAATGAGCGCCTGCTTCTTCGGAAAGTCGGCAAGCTGCTGCTTTTTGCTCATCATTTAGGAAACCCGTTTCCATAATGACTTTAACAATCGCTTTGCCTTTTACAGCGTCCACAACTTGTTTAATGTCAGAACGAACAGCGTCATACTGCCCTTCAAGCAATAAGCCAATCGGCAGGACAGTGTCAATTTCAGCAGCCCCATTCTCTACAGCCTTAGCTGCTTCAAATGCTTTCACTTCGCTCAAGCTTGCGCCAAGCGGGAAGCCAACAACAGCAGCAACCTTGACACCCGTTCCTTCTAATGCTTTACTTGCCGTTCCAACAAACTGAGAATTTACACACACACTAAAAAACTGGTGCTGTGCAGCTTCCTCACACAGTTTGTGGATCGCGGCTGTGCTCGCATCTTGTTTTAATAACGTATGGTCAATGTATTTAGCAATTTCCTTCGCGCTCAAAGTACTCATTTGATGCACCTCATCTTTTTATTATTGAAACCATTCCCTATTTAAACCCTTTAATGAGAAAACCTCTAGCGTAGCCATTCAAGATGAGCGACTACGTTTAGAGGTATGTTTTATAGCCTTAAAAGAAACGCATTACAAATTCACGACACTAGCCGCTTCCAAAACACGAACCAGCTGTCCCTTGCTTTCATTAACACCGGCTTCCGTTACCTTAACGCGGCAAACTTGGCCGATCATGTCTTCGGAGCCTTGGAATACAAGCTGCACATAATTATCGGAGTAACCCATGTACAGTCCGCTGTCAGGAGCACCTTTATAAGTACGTTCCGGAATGACTTCTAGGACTTCACCTACAAATTTTTGTGCATAAGCAAGCTGCATTTTCTCGGAAAGATCGATGAGTTCGTGTACGCGGGCATTTTTGATTTCCTCATCCACTTGATCTTCCATCCGCGCAGCAGGAGTACCTGTCCGTTTGGAGTAAGGGAATACGTGCATTTCGGAGAATTTCATTTGCTCCATAAACTTGTAACCGTCCCGGAACATTTCCTCGGTTTCACCTGGGAAACCAACAATGACATCCGTCGTAATCGCGACATCCGGCATGATTTCATGAAGACGTTCGATCTTGCGAGCGAATTCCGCTGTTGTATATTTTCTGCGCATCCGTGCAAGAACTTGGTCATCGCCAGCTTGCAGCGGGATATGCAGATGACGGCACATTTTGTCCGAGGACTTCAGAACTTCAATGACTTCATCTGTAATTTGACTAGCTTCGATCGAGGAGATACGAATCCGTTTCAAGCCTTCGACTTTGTCCAGATCCCAAAGAAGCTTGGCCAAGCTGTAATCTTCAATATCTTCGCCATAACCGCCCGTGTGAATACCCGTCAGTACGATTTCTTGATATCCGGCAGCCACCAGCTGCTCTGCTTGCGCAATAACGCTTTGCGGATCACGACTGCGCATCAGACCGCGTGACCATGGAATAATGCAGAAGGTGCAGAAGTTATTGCAGCCTTCTTGAATTTTAAGAAAAGCTCTTGTGCGATCAGCAAAATCAGGCACGTCCAATTCCTCGAACTGACGTGTTTTCATGATGTTGCGCACGGCATTGATCGGCTGACGATCCTGCTCAAATTGTTTCACAAGCGGGATAATTTTCTCCCGATCCTGTGTCCCGATCACCATATCCACGCCTGGAATTGCCATAATTTCTGCTGGCGACGTCTGCGCGTAACAACCAGTTACGGCAACAATCGCTTCAGGATTACGACGAATCGCACGACGAATCATTTGGCGGCTCTTCTTATCCCCTGTATTCGTAACGGTACATGTATTAATGACATACACATCTGCCGTATGCTCGAAATCAACCTGCTCATAACCCTCATTTTTGAATAGCTGCCAAATGGCCTCTGTATCATAGAAATTTACTTTACAACCTAATGTATGAAACGCTACCGTTGCCATAACGCTTATCCTCCCATCTCTCCGGTTTCATAGAAAAGACATGTAAGACCTACCATTGCGGCAGTCTCCGTGCGTAAAATGCGTGCACCCAGCGACACGGAAGCGAAGCCAGCCTCTTCAGCCTGCTTAATTTCCTGTTCCGTAAAACCACCTTCAGGGCCAACCGCAATCAGTACTTGTTTCCCTGGTCCCAATTTACCTTCAGCTTGCGCTTCCTGAATAGCAGGCTTTAATTGCTGACCATCTTCCTTCTCATAACAAATCCAAGCGACATCCGCTTCCTTCGCACGCTGCAGCAGCTGCTTCCAAGAATAAACAGAATCTACTTGCGGCACACGATTTCGGTGTGCTTGCTCCGCCGCTTCCTTGGCAATCTTCTGCCAACGTTCGGTGCGTTTTGCTTCTTTCTTTGTATCGTACTGCACAATCGTACGTTCTGATAAAAAAGGAAGAAACCGGGCCGCCCCGATCTCGGTCCCTTTTTGAATAATGAGTTCCATCTTATCGCCTTTGGGCAAGCTCTGTGCAATCCACACCCGAACAGCCGCTTCAGCATCCATAGGCAGCTCTTCCACGATTTCCGCGGTCACACGTCCTTTATCCAGTTCCGAAATACGAGCGAGCACTTCACGGTCTACGCCATTACTGCAAATAATTTTGTCTCCAATATCTGCTCGCATGACTCGAATCAGATGATGTGCGTCGTCTCCCTCTATGGTGACTGTCTGTGTAGCCTCGTGAAACTGCTCAAGCGGGAGAAAATAACGCTGCATAGTCAAAGCCTCTCTATCTTCGTTCATTTCGATATTGATATGAAACTTCCACTCACCATCATACCTTTTTTGATCATGGAAATCTACAATGGGTTGAATTTGGAATCGTTACATCCCCAAGATCCAAGCAATGGGTTTCGAGAAAAAGCTAATGATGTCAGACCCCAAGCTTAAGTAAGGATCCAGCGTTACTTGACGTAATGGCCTTACGAATACAACAAGCAGGAAAATAACGGATGCCCATTGTTCAAACTTTTGCAGCGATTCCGTGTATCTCAGATCCACTAGATCTTGAATAATTCGATAACCATCTAATGGCGGAATCGGAATTAAATTGAACAGGAACAAGGTTATATTAATGCTCAACATCAATTGTAAAAAAAGAACAATTGCGTCTTTACTACCTTTGGAAACTCCTTCCAACCAACCATATTTCTGGAATAAAAGAGCAACAAATATCGTGATAATGGCCAGAATCAAGTTACTCAGCGGCCCCGCTGCGGTCACAATAATCCCCATCAAGCGTGGTCTTTTGAAATTGCCACGATTCACAGGTACAGGCTTCGCCCAACCAAAACCAGCAATCAAGAGCATAATTGTACCGAACAAGTCCAGATGGACCATCGGGTTTAAGGAAACTCTGCCGAACTGATAAGCCGTAGAATCTCCCAATTTATAGGCGCTATACGCATGAGCAAATTCATGAATGGTAAAAGAAAGAACGAGGACTAGAATAACAAACGGCAATGTACTCCAGTCATAAAACAGTAATCCTCCCATGTATGGACACCTACAGCTTTCTAGCTACAATCACGACCCAATTCGAATCATAGTTTTTCTCTACGATCGTAAATTTGGCTGCAATTAGTGCTTTTTCTACATCTGCTTCTTTGTTTGTAATAATCCCCGAGGTGATATAGTAACCACCTTGCTGCAAGACTTCATACACTTCATCAACGAAGAGAACAATGACTTCTGCCAAAATATTCGCGACAACTAGCTGTACAGGAATCGAAACACCCAGCTGCGCAGCGTCTTCGGTCTCGCTTTCTTTCAGTACTCCGAGTAAATCACTAAGTTTGACAGTAATCTTATCTTCGAGCTGATTTTGTTTTGTATTATCAAGCGCACTCGTTACAGCTACTGGATCCAAGTCAACAGCGAGCACATGCTTCGCGCCTAGCTTCGCAGCTGCAATCGAAAGAATACCAGATCCAGTTCCCACATCAATGACGTCGTCACCTGGCTGGAGTACCTTCTCCAATGTTTTCAAACAAAGAGACGTTGTCGCATGCGTACCTGTTCCGAAAGCCATCCCAGGGTCAAGCTCCAAGATTAATTCATCAGGCGAAGCTGTATACTCTTCCCATGTTGGTTTAATCGTCAAACGGTCAGACACACGAATAGGTTTAAAATACTGCTTCCAGGCATGCGCCCAATCCTCATCGTCTACTTCTATTAATTCAAATGTAGGATTTCCAGTATCGATATCGAACTCTTTAAGCTGCTCAACAGATTCTTTCAGGTTAGCCATGATGGGCTCCATATCTGTGCCATGGTAGAAGTAGCCTTTAATGACGGCTCTTCCCTCTGGGATATCGTTAAAAGGTGTTTCGTACAATTGACCAAACGAGGTGTCTCTCTCTTTGTTTAAGGTTCCTGATTCTTCAATGGAAACGCCACCGGCGCCCAGTTCATGAACAAAGTTCGTAATCATTTCTATTGCTTCTTCTGTCGTATGTACAGTTAATTCCTGCCAAAGCATCGGTATTGCTCCTCCTGTCGGTTATCACTTACAAATAAACCAAGCCCTAAAACGGTTATTTGGGCTATTTTCACACTGATTATTGTACTACACTTCGCTTCTTGGGTAAAATGGCGCATAATTTGTAAGCGCTTTAAAAATATTTTGCATCCTAACAACTTCCTAATACCTTCATGTTACATTGAAAAAGTGAGCAATGCTTAATCGTCTCTCTTGCTATTATTCATCATTAGAATGGAGTCATCACATGTACAAAACACTATTCATCTCACTTGTTTTCGTTGGTGTAGCGATGTCAGCACCTTTCACGACACCAACCATGCTTGCGGATAACTATAGCCAAGTTACGGCTCATCGCGGCAGTTCCGCTGTCACACCCGAGAATACGCTCTCTTCCTTTCGTCAAGCCATCATCGATCGAGCAGGCATTGCTGAGCTGGATGTCCAAGAGACAGCCGACGGAGTCGTCATGGTTATGCACGATAATAAGGCCATCCGCACAACAGGAATTAATAAAAACATGTGGGAAATCACCTCCTCGGAGCTAAAAGAGGCAAGCGCAGGCAGCTGGTTTAGCCCGAAATTTCAAAATGAGCTTGTGCCCACGCTGGATGAAGTCATAGGATTAGCCAAAGGTCATATAAAGCTGAATATAGAAATGAAAAATAACGGGCACGGTATGCTGCTCGCTGAAAAAACAGTAGACCTTATCCAAGCACACAGCTTTGAGAAGGAATGCACGGTGACATCATTTGATGCCAAGTTGCTTTATACTGTGAAAAAGCTTAATCCCCAGATCAAGACCGGCCTTATTGTGGGGCAAAAAACGGAAAACATTGTCGCCATCATGCAGAGTTCTGATTTCGATGTTATTTCTGCAGCCTATCCCCTCGTAACTGAATCATTCATGAAGCTTGCCGAGGCACATCAGAAGGAAGTCTATGTATGGACGGTCAATCAACCGACAATCATGAAGCAAATGCTTGCACTCGGTGTATCCAGTATTATTACGGACCATCCAGACCAACTTGTTCAAGTCATGAGTGGGCAGTAAGCACTTTCTTATATAATAAAAGCATCTGATCAATCAGGCTTTTGCCTTTTGATCAGATGCTTTTTTGAGATTACATAGTTCCGCCTGCGCTTTCAATAACACGTACTGCCTGATCATACACGGCATCGTCGATGACGGCAGCCAGTATAATGTCAATTCCCGTTACACCGCCACCCCCTCCGTCGCTTAAACCGCTTGCTGCTGGGTCTGCCGCAATCAGGATCCCTTCATCAGGTGTAGAAACATCTGCAGCCTGAGTTAACGTACCCAAGCTTCCGAAGTCCCCCGCATAGGGATTCATCGCGGATTGCAAACCACTGCCTGCATATCTGCCAAATCGATCTACCTGAACGTCAATAGCACGCAGTGCTTTCAGCTTAGAAGCTGCTCCCTCTGCTTGCTCCGGCGAATGAAAATAGGCGAGAATACTTTTCTCTGCCATTACTGTTCTTCCTGTCTGTAATCAGCTGCTTGCGCTCTCTCAGCCGCCTCGAAATCATCGGCATCAGCAACCTCAGCGGCGAATTCGACATCCTCATTTTTGGTTACAGGTAATTTATTCTGCTCTTCCTGATTATGTTTCTGACTCATCTTTGAACCTCCTAGAAACCGTTAAATTAACATCCATTTTTTATTGTGCCAAAGGATGGTTTTTTTATGCCACAAAAAGAAGATGACCGTCTCTCTCGCAGACGGTCATCTTCTTTACACAAACGGACATCTCATTTAATTTTGTTGCCTTTTATAAATCAGTTTGGAGAGAGTCACGCTGATTTCATACAACAAGAATAAGGGAATGATGACTAGGATGTCCGAGATGATATCAGGTGGCGTTATGGTTACAGCGGTTACCGCCAGCAGAAAATAAGCAAGTTTGCGCATTTTAGCCATTCTTTTCGGAGAAAGCACACCTATTTGTGTTAGGAACATGACAACTACCGGCATTTCAAATAAAACACCAAAAGGTACTGTCATATTCACCATGAATGTAAAATATTTCTCCGCCGTATACATCGTATCGAAGTTTCCTGCCATCCCTTCCAAAAAGGAATAAACCATCGGATAGATGATAAAATAACCGAAACTAACCCCGATTATAAATAGCAAAGCCAAAGCTGGTATAAAAGCTAGAGTCGCCTTATATTCGTGAGCTCGAAGTGCAGGCTTTACAAAGAGCCAAGCTTGCCAAGCCAAAATTGGCATCGTAACAGCTATAGCCAAAACACCGCTAAGCATGAAATATACCCAGATGACATCAGACGGAGCGAGTATCGTAAGCTTACCTTCCACATCACGTACTAGCCAACGATATACGTCTTGAACAAAAACAAAAGCGACGCAAAACGAAATAAAAAAGGCGATAAGTGTAATAATAATTCTTTTGCGCATTTCCTCTAAATGTAGGACAACGGATTCTTGCTTTTTGGAAGTGGTCACCGCGATTGACATTGTTTAATTTTTGTCAGCAGCTACATGCGGCTTCAAATCTTCTACTTTCTTCGGTTCTTCATTTTCATCCTTATCCCCGTTTAACAGCTCGCGAGTACCGTTCTTAAATTCACTTAGTGTACGACCGAAAGCACGTCCTAGTTCAGGTAATTTGGAAGGTCCAAAAACAATAAGAGCAATAACCAGAATAATAATTAGTCCGCCTACACCGATATTTCCGAATGGCATTTGAAGTATCCCCTTTGAATGAAATAAGTTCTGATTAGATGAAGATCCCCACTATGCAGTGGGGAATTTACAATTTCGTTAATGGACTGCTTACCGAAGCAGGTATTAGCCTAGCTTGAATCCGCTGATTGCAACTACGCCGCAACGAGGAATCGTGTCACCTTTACGGTGCGGCCACATGCCTGTAGGCTTTGCCAAATCAGTAGTCAATTCACCTGGATGCTGAATGGAAAGGAACAGCGTTTGTTCATTCGGCGTAAAGAATGGGCCTGTTAATTCACTTTCCTTAGGCGCTGAGGCAAACTGCATGGCAACACCTTTGCCTTGACCTATGGTTGGAATTACGAATAATCCATTATTCATAAATGATTTGTAAACACCTTTGTTATGGCTGCTAGTGGAAATGTCTGTCACAACCCATAAATTCCCGTTTGAATCAAATGCTAGATTGTCAGGGGAACTGAATCCGGATTGACGACCTCCAGCAGCGAAGATTTCGAAATCAAACTCAGTTGCGCCAAGGTCATTATCCAATTCGAAAATGCGAGTGATATGACCATGGATATTACCGTGGGTATCATTGTTTGTATGGCAGATAAATACCGTGTTATCGAAAGGTGAGATCTCGATATCTTCCGGACGGTCTGTTGGTGTACCTCCAAGAATAAGAGCAGCCTCATGACAGTAAGTAACAATATCACCTTGCGTTTGGAATTTCTTTTGCAGCTCTTCTCTTTTGCCGCTCACACCAGCTGGATTTTTGAACTTTTCATTGTCTAATGCTTTCGTAACAGCCTCGATCGTCACTGGAACCCATTTACCTGATTTCAGGTTAGCCACATATAAGGTACCTTCGGATAACAAAGCGGAGTTACCGCGACCCAATGATGGCTCATACTTATGTTTAGAAACGAACTTGTACACACAAGCGTCTTTCTTGTCATCTCCCATGTACACAACCACACGTCCGTCTTTGGCTATTCCCATAGCGGTGTTTTCATGGTTGAATCTACCTAACGCTGTATGTTTCTTCAAGAACGTACCGTCGAAAGGATCCACTTCGATAACCCAACCATAGTGAGTTTGCGGCAAACCAGCGGATTCAGCAGTTTCAGAGAAGTTTTCTTCACAAGATAAAACCGTATTCCACAAAGTCACTCCACCGGAACAGTTAGCAAATGTCCCTTGAACTGTCGTCGCGCCATTTAATGCGGTAATCCCTTTAGCAGGGCCTGTAAGCTCAAATTTTGTAAAACCGTTGATTCGACGAGCATATTTTGATGTCGTATCCATCTTCCAAGTTCCTGTTTCATCTAAGAACACTTCAATGACAGACATCCCTTGATAATAAAGATCTTTTTCAATTTGTTCTTTCGTTAATTTGCCGTCTTTCACTGGTCCTATGGAGAAAATTAATGAGTATTCATGATTTGTAGCCAACAATCCGCGTGTGTTGGATCCATTGATTGGGAAAAAGGCATTATAATCAGCTGCTTGGCCAAATTTTTCACCTGCGCTGTTAATCACATCATCAAAAGCTGCAACAACGTCGTATTTGAAACCTCTAGGTAAAATAAGTTCATCTTCTTTGGAAGCCTCGATCGGTTCAAAATAACCGCTTACTTTGTTGGTCCCGAAACCGAACAAGTGGTCTGCAGTTGGCGACATAGCGGATGCTTTGCCTTCGAGTGTGCCTAGTCCTGCGGATGCTGCGGCTAATGCGGCAGCTCCGGTACCTATGTAAGATAAGAACGTACGGCGGTCAATATTTTTTTCCATTGATATGTACAACTCCCTTAGAAAGTTATTAGACTTCTAAGACAAGCTTAACTTGTGAACATCAACACAGTGTTTTGCTCATTTAAATGTTTTGTAAATGAAAGAATAAATAAAAAAACACCCCATATGAAACCTTCAACAGATTAATCTCTGTGAAAGCTCCGTGGGATGTTTCATTCTTCTCGAAGGGTATTAATCGCCTAAGAAGGCTCTCTTCATACGTTCAAATATCGATTGATTTTGCTCGGAAGTATTTTCGCCGCTTTGTTTACCAAATTGACGGAGCAAATCCTTTTGTTCTTCACTCAAATTCGTTGGCGTCATCACAATCACTTTCACATGTTGATCACCTTGACCGAAGCCGCGAAGGTGAGGAACCCCTTTACCTTTTAAGCGGAAATACGTATCGGTTTGCGTACCAGCAGGAATTTTGAGCTTAACTTTCTCAGTGAGTGTTGGAATCTCGATCTCATCACCTAACGCTGCCTGCATGAAGGTTAATGGAACTTCACAATAGACATCATTGCCTTCACGTTCGAAGAATTCATGTGTTTTCACACGAATAACGACGTAAAGGTCGCCTGCAGGGCCCCCGCGAGTTCCGCCTTCACCTTCGCCGGATACACGAAGCTGCGCGCCATCATCAACACCAGCAGGAATCTTGATGTGGATGGTACGCTGTTTTTTTACCTTACCAGCGCCATGACACGTTCCGCATTTATCTTTGATGATCTTCCCTTGGCCATTACAAACCGTACATACACGACGGTTAACAATACGTCCAAAAGCTGTATTCTGTACGACTTCCTGCTGCCCGCTGCCATGACAACCGCCGCAAGTTTCCGGCTTCGTACCTGGCTTAGCACCGGATCCGTTACACGTATCACAATTTTCAGTTCGAGGAATATGGATATCGGTTTCTTTCCCGAAAATCGCTTCTTTGAACTCAATCGTCATCGTGTATTGCAAATCATTCCCGCGTTGTGGAGCATTGGGGTTACGACGGTTTCCACCGCCGCCACCACCGAAGAACATATCAAAAATATCCCCGAAGCCGCCACTGAAGTCTTGGCCGCCCATACCTTGGTTAGGATCTACATGACCAAAGCGATCATATTGGGCTTTTTTCTGATCATCGCTCAAAACATCATAAGCGTCTTTCGCTTCTTTGAATTTATCTTCCGCATCTGCGGCTTTGTTCACGTCAGGGTGATACTGACGAGCCATTTTACGGTAAGCCTTCTTGATATCATCTTGCGATGCATCTTTGCCTAGCCCAAGCACCTCATAATAATCACGTTTACTCATTGTTCCACTCCCATGTTCAAGACTACAAACGGAAAGTCAAAGCCACGGAGAGACTCCTGTTGGCTTTGACTCATACGTTTTCATTCAAATAAGTGTTTAAAAAATGGCTTTCAAAGTCAACTTTTTAAACTTCATCTTTAGTTAGGATATGATTATTTTTTGGGTTCGTCAACAACTTCGTAATCTGCGTCGACAACATTCTCTCTGCCTTTAGGGGCTTCGCCAGCACCAGCTTCGCCTTCAGCACCTTGTGACTGAGCAGCTTGCTCATACAGCTTCACGGAAAGTTGTTGAATGACTTCTGTCAACTCTTCTGTTGCTTTTTTGATCGCTTCGAGTTCGTTACCAGCTAGAGCAGCTGTCACTTTCTCTTTTGCAGCGTTCGCTTTGTCGATCTCGCCTTGGTCTACTTTATCTCCAAGATCTTTGATCGTTTTGTCAACGGAATATACGAGTTGATCCGCTTCGTTACGAGCTTCTACAAGCTCTTTACGGATACGGTCTTCCTCAGCATGAGCTTCCGCATCTTTCACCATTTGTTCAACTTCTGCATCGCTTAAGCCGCTGGAAGAAGTGATCGTGATTTTTTGGCTTTTGCCAGTTCCTTTGTCAAGTGCAGACACGTTAACGATACCGTTCGCATCGATATCGAAGCTAACTTCGATTTGCGGAACGCCACGTGGAGCTGGAGGAATATCACCAAGCATGAAACGGCCTAGTGTTTTGTTCCCGCTAGCCATCGAACGCTCACCTTGAAGCACGTGAATCTCAACGCTAGTTTGGTTATCTGCATAAGTGGAGTACACTTGTGATTTCGTTGTAGGGATTGTTGTGTTGCGGTCGATCATTTTCGTGAACACACCGCCAGCTGTTTCGATACCAAGGGAAAGTGGTGTTACGTCAAGAAGAACGACGTCTTTCACTTCACCTGTCAATACACCAGCTTGAACAGCTGCACCAAGGGCAACAACTTCATCTGGGTTAACGCCTTTGTGAGGCTCTTTACCAGTTAATTTCTTGATCGCTTCAACAACCGCTGGGATACGTGTGGATCCACCAACAAGAACAACTTTATCGATTTGGCTTGTGGACAAACCGGAATCCTGCAGTGCTTGACGAGTTGGTCCAAGTGTTCTTTCAACAAGACTAGCGGAAAGCTCTTCGAACTTCGCACGAGTTAGGTTCAACTCCAAATGCTGAGGAACCCCGTCAGCTACTGTAATGAACGGCAAGGAAACGGTTGTTGTCAGTACGCCGGAAAGCTCTTTTTTCGCTTTTTCAGCTGCATCTTTCAAACGTTGTACCGCTGCTTTATCTTTGGAAAGATCTATGCCTTGCTCTTTTTTGAATTCAGCTACGAGATAATCGATGATGACTTGGTCGAAGTCGTCGCCGCCAAGCTTGTTGTCTCCACTTGTTGCTTTAACTTCAAAGAAACCATCGCCTAATTCAAGGATGGATACGTCAAATGTACCACCACCAAGGTCATAAACGAGAATCGTTTGATCTTCTGTTTTTTCCAAACCGTAAGCTAGTGCTGCTGCAGTTGGTTCATTTACGATACGAAGAACTTCAAGACCAGCAATTTTACCAGCATCTTTTGTTGCTTGACGTTGGCTGTCATTGAAATAAGCAGGAACCGTAATAACAGCTTGCGTTACGGTTTGACCAAGGTAAGCTTCAGCATCAGCTTTCAGCTTTTGCAGAATAATAGCTGAGATTTCTTGTGGTGTGTAATCTTTGCCATCGATGTTTTCTTTGTGGTTAGTACCGATGTGACGCTTGATGGAGCTAATTGTTTTGTCTGGGTTTGTGATTGCTTGACGCTTTGCTGTTTCACCAACTACACGCTCGCCATCTTTCTTGAAACCAACAACGGAAGGGGTTGTACGGTTACCCTCCGGGTTAGGAATTACGACGGCTTCGCCGCCTTCCATTACGGCAACGCAAGAATTTGTTGTACCTAAGTCAATACCAATTACTTTACTCATGTAAAGCTGCCTCCTTTTGCTCCTATGGAACATTTCGTTTATTTGAATGTTGAGAAAAATAAGATCTCTTACACGCTAACTTTGACCATGGCAGGTCGGATGACTTTATCTTTGAGGATATAGCCTTTTTGCAGTTCTTCTACCACGATACCTTCTTCGTGTTCTTCGGATTCAACCTGCATAACCGCTTGGTGGAATTCCGGATTGAACGGTTGACCTACGGAATCGATCGGTTTAAGCCCTTCTGCGGTTAGCAGTTGATCGATGCCGCGGTACGTCATATCCAAGCCTTTCACCAATGCGTCGAAATCCTTCGTCTCCTTGCTTGAAGACAGCGCGCGATCAAAGTTATCTACAATCGGTAAAAGCTGTTCAATCAATTTTAGCGAAGCGTATTTCGCGAAATCTTCCTTCTCCGCTCTAGCGCGGCGGCGGAAGTTGTCGAAGTCCGCTTGAACGCGTAATAAACGCTGATAGTTTTCTTCTGCTTGCACACGCGCCGTTTCCAACTCGCTAACTTCTTTGGTTTCCTCAGAAACCTCCGCTTGCGAATCTTGGCCTACCGCTTCTTGTTGTTCAGCGGCTTGCTCGCCTTCGGCTGCGTATGTAGTGTTCACGTCTTGCTCGGCTGTTTTGTTATCTCCAGTACTCAATTGTCCTTCACCTCCTAAACATAATACATCATAATCTCTCTGACGTCAGTTTGCCCATCTTTAAGCCTCTTCAAAAGGCTGCTTCATCTTAATAACCGTATGAATACGCAGCACAGCGGCAGCAACTTCTCCAGCCGCTTGCAGAGCGTGAATTTTCACATCAGCTGGATCCACAATGCCTGCTTTTAAGAAGTCAGTTACTTGTCCCGTATCGCAATCGATACCGAGACTGTCGGTTTCCAGCGCAATCTGCGCGGCTTTCAGCTCTTCAACCTTCTCGAGCGGATTGTAGCCCGCATTGACGACAATCTGGGCCACCGGCTTGCGAAGTGCCCCTGCGACAGCGGCAACACCGAAGCCTTCCATGCCCTTCATCGTCTCGCGGACGCGCTCGAGATCATGGGCGACCGCCATCTCCGCGGCGCCGCCTCCGGGCAAGTACCCGCCGCGTACGGCGGCTTGAACGGCTGAGGCAGCGTCCTTCGCGATGCGCGAGCGCTCGTGCGCCGCTTCGCGTGTCGCGGCGCCGACGATCACGGTCACGTGCTGCTCGCCGTGACCGCGCGCTACGCGCACGCGCTCTAGCCGCTCATCGTACGCGGCATAACCCGCGTGCCCGAGGGCGGCACCAAGCTCCGGCGCGCTCTTGCGCAGCGCTGTGCGCCGCACCGGCCTAGCGCCGGTGTGCTCGCTCAGCAGCTGCATGTCCCTGCGGGACAGCCGCTGCAGCACGATAATGCCATGGTCGGAGCAGAACTGCTCCGCCTCGGGGTCGACCCCGCGGTCTGATGCGATCAGACCGACGCCAAGCTCCAGCAGCGAGCCTAGGCTGCTGCGGAACTGCTCCCGCAGCTGCATGTAGCGCTGGAAGCCTGCCTCGGTGACCAGCGCTTCTTCGCTGACCGCCTCAGGCTCCAGAGCATCATGCAGCACGAGAATTCGAGCATCGCGCAGCTCATGCTCCAGATGCAGGTTCATCGGCTTCTGGTTCAGCAAAATGCCGGTCCATACCTCACTGCTCGCCTCTTCATGGGCGAGCACGCTGTCTGCGAAGCGGTAGCCGTCTTCGCGAAGCTTCGCCTCACCGACCGCTTCGGCGGCTTGAACGATGAGCTTTGCGATGTCCGCCTGCTCCCTACCGGCCGTGATAGCAATGCGTTTCAGCGCGCTATCACCTAAGCCGGCAATCGCGCGGCTTCGGCTTTGTAAGCTTTTTACCGCCAGCTCGATGCCTTGCAGCATGCCGCTAACGACCTTAGCGACCGGTACGCCGCGCGTCACCTGAGCGACACCTTCTTGCACCAAAGCTCCGGCAAGAACCGTTGCCGTCGTTGTACCGTCGCCGATTTGTCGCTGCTGGCTGCGTGCGACCTGAATCATCAACCTAGCCGCAGGATGAGTGACGTCCATTTTTTCCAAAATAGTTACACCATCATTGGTAATGATGACTTCACCCTGCCCACCAACTAACATGGTATCGAGACCTTTGGGTCCGAGTGTCCCCTCGACCGCAGAACAAATCGCTCTTACGGCTGCAGCATTGTTGACCAGCGTAGAGTAACGTTCCTCTCCCTCGCTATGAACTGTTTTCATTCCGCTCATTTGCCATACCAACGCCCGAGAACGACTTCAAGATGTTTCGACAAATGCTCCATTAAGCTAATGACCCTGCCATATTCCATACGGGTAGGACCTAGAATTCCTATCGTTCCAAGAGGCTTATCGCCAATCGAATAGGAAGCCGTTATTAAGCTGCAATTATTGATAGCTTCAATACTATTTTCAGCACCAATTTTAATCTCAATGCCTTCATTTGACGATGTAAACAGTTTGATGAGGGTAGGTGCTTCTTCTAATAGATCAAAAATGCTCTTAACCTTGTCAACATCCTTGAACTCGGGTTGGGTCAACATATTCGTCATACCGCTTAGGAAGACGCGATCCTTCTCATTGCTTTGAAGCACGCTTTCCACAACCGCAAGAAGCTCTTGATACCCGTTCACATACTTGCTTAACTCGCTCGAAATTTCATTATAAAGCCTGGATTTAAATTCGATCAACGGTACGTTTTTAAGCTTTGCATTCAGAATATTAACAACCTTCTCAATATCAGACATCCGTATGCCTTCAGGAATGGAAACTGTTTTATTCTCCACATGCCCCGTATTCATAACAATAATGGCAACGGCTGTCGTTTCTGAAAGCGGGATAATCTGTAAGTGTTTCAGCGTTGTACTGAATACCTCAGGGCCAAGCACGATCGATGTATAATTCGTAAGACTGGAGAGCATCCCCGCAACATGCTGGATCACACCTTCCATCTCTTGAATACGTTCGGCAAAAGCACCCTTCATGGAGTTCAAATCGTTATTATGCAAGGTACCATGCCCAAGCAAATGATCGACATAATAGCGATAACCTTTGTGCGAGGGTATACGACCTGCGGACGTATGGGGCTGCTCCAAATAACCCATTTCTTCGAGATCAGACATCTCGTTACGGATCGTCGCCGGACTGAATCCGACATTGCCCCGCTTCGAAATACTTCGCGAACCAATTGGCTCTGCTGAACGAACATAATCATCAATGATTGCACTTAAAATCATGCGCTGACGCTCCGTCAACATAAGGTACCCCTCCTCTTCACAAATCACTATTTGCCACTTTCGTTAGCACTCGTATTTAGTGAGTGCTAAATCCTAATACAAAAATAACAGACCCTAAGGTCTGTTGTCAAGTCAATCCAAACGTTTAAGTACGGCGATTTCGTCGCAGCAATACTGTTTTTTGCAATGCATACAATCTTTCCAAACCTTCTCCGGGAAAATCTCTTTTGGCACGAGGGTAAAGCCGTTTTTTTGAAAAAAAGCTACTTCATACGTGAGCGCCATCACTTTAATTATGCCTTGGCTCCTTGCCTCTTCAACTAAGAAGTTCACAAGTTTCCCGCCAATTCCTTGCCCCTTGTAGCCTTGGGTCATCCCGAGTGAGCGAATCTCAACAAGATCAGGCCCAAGCCGTGTGAGGGATCCGCAGCCTATCAGCAAGCCATCCGATTCAGCGACAACGAAAGTGTCGATCTGTTCCTCCAGCATCTCTTTGCTCCGCGGCAGCATAATTCCCTGCTTGGCATAGCCTTGTATAATATCATGCAGCTTCTCAATATCACTTATCGAAGCTTTTCTAACGGACACTGTAGTTGATAGATTCACTGTCATCCCACCAATCGCAACAAAATGCATAAAACCCACGCTAGCGCCACTACGGCTTTGCCGCTGATTCGCTTGTGGATTCATGTATAAATATACATTAAACCGTATATTTGCACAAGAGTTTTTTGCATCAAAACAGGTCTCTCGCTGTTACTCGCCTAGGCAAGGAATGAAGCAAAGACTTCGTTGCCAAGCAGGATGCCATGTTTGGACAATCGATACCCATCCGGCGTTTGTTCAAGCAGCTGTTTTCGCAGCCAGCCATTCAAGGTTTCCCCGAATTGGGATTCGATGGTGGTTCCGAATTGTTCGATAAAATCCGCATTGCGTACACCTTCCAGCAATCGCAATCCAACCATCATGAAGTCTTCCATAGCTTCCTGACGCGTTACCTCAAATTGTTCCATGATCGGCAGGCCTACCTTGGCAGCATCGATATAAGGTTGAATTCCCTTCACGTTCACATGACGCTGGCCATTCATATACCCATGAGCCCCTGCGCCAAGTCCATAGTAGGAACGATTACGCCAGTACATTGAGTTGTGTCTGCTCTCTCGACCAGGTTTAGCGAAGTTGCTGATTTCATATTGCTTATAACCCGCTGTCTCTAACCTCTTCATGATGAGTTCGTACATATCGACTTCTTCATCTTCACTTGGAAGAGGCAGTTGATTCTTGTTGAACAATGTGTGAAACAACGTATTCTCTTCTACTTTTAGGCTATAGATGGAGTAATGCTGCAAATCCAGAGATAAAGCCTCATCTAAGGTAGCCTGCATGATATCTACAGTTTGTTTGGGAAGACCGAACATCAAGTCAATGGAGAGGTTATCGAAACCTAGCTTTTTGGCATTCGCGATGCTTCTATGCACATCATCTGTATTATGAATGCGCCCAATCGCGGCAAGCAAATCATTATTGAAAGATTGCACACCGAAACTAATCCGATTGACGCCGCCTTCTTTCATCACGGCCAGCTTATCTTCGTCCGTCGTTCCTGGGTTTGCTTCCATGGAAAACTCGACTTCCCTACTTTCTGCCGGGAAATACGTACGAACCATGCCCAGAAACCGTTCCATCTGATCAGGAAGAAGTACCGTTGGCGTTCCTCCGCCTACGAAAATCGTTTCAACCTTGATCGGCGGATTATTCCTAACCGTAAGTTCCATCTCGCGCTCAAGCGCGTCCAGATATTCCATAACGGGCTGACCTTTGAGGACATAAGAGTTGAAGTCGCAATAATGGCATTTGTTTGTGCAAAACGGGATATGAATATACACAGCGGTTGGGGCCGTATAGGTTACTAACATAGGGGTATTTCCTTTCTATTGAGAAAAAGCCAAGGGGCAGAGTTACTCTGCCACCCCAGCTTCTCATTCATTTCAAACTATTCGTCGATTTTAAGAACAGCCATGAACGCTTCTTGCGGCACTTCTACGCTGCCGACTTGCTTCATGCGTTTCTTACCTTCTTTTTGCTTATCAAGGAGCTTACGTTTCCTTGAGATGTCACCGCCGTAACATTTGGCGAGTACGTTTTTACGCATCGCTTTAACCGTCTCACGTGCTACGATCTTCTGTCCAATCGCCGCTTGAATCGGCACTTCAAACATTTGCCGCGGAATCAGTTCCTTCAGCTTATCACAAATGATTTTGCCACGATGATACGCGGTATCACGGTGAACGATGAAGGATAGCGCATCCACTTGCTCGGCATTCAAAAGAATGTCCATTTTCACGAGATTCGATTTCTTGTAGCCAGACACTTCATAGTCAAATGAAGCATAGCCCTTTGTTCTTGACTTCAACATATCGAAGAAATCATATACGATCTCGGATAACGGAATTTCGTACGTTAATGTCACACGATTGGTATCCAGGTATTCCATGTTCATATATTCACCGCGTTTGCCTTGGCACAGCTCCATAATTGTTCCTACGTAATCATTCGGAACAATAACCGATGCTTTGACATAAGGCTCTTCAACGAAGTCAATTCGCTGTGGATCTGGATAGTTCGATGGATTATCGATTTCCATCACATCGCCATTCGTTAATGTAATGCGGTATATAACGCTTGGCGCCGTCGTTATCAGCGGAATATTAAACTCGCGTTCAATCCGCTCCTGAATAATTTCCATGTGCAGCAGACCCAAGAAACCGCAGCGGAAGCCAAAACCTAAAGCTGTAGATGTTTCTGGTTCAAAACGTAGAGAAGCATCATTCAGCTCCAGCTTCTGCAAAGCTTCACGCAGATCGTTATAATCCGTTGTTTCGATCGGATACAGTCCGCAGAACACCATCGGGTTGATTCGGCGATAGCCTGGCAGCGCTTCTGGCGCCGGGCGATCCGCTTCTGTAACCGTGTCCCCGACTCGTGTATCCCCTACATTTTTGATACCGGCTACAACGAATCCTACATCTCCAACCTCAAGAGAAGGAACGGATGCCATTCTCGGTTTGAAAGCCCCGACTTCAATGACTTCAAACACCTTGTTCGTCGCCATCATTTTGATTTTGGAGCCCGCTTTGATAGAACCATCGACAACGCGCACATAAACAATAACACCTTTGTAGCTATCGTAATGGGAATCGAAGATCAATGCTTTCAGCGGATTGTCCGGATTTCCTTGCGGAGCCGGGACTTTCTCACAAATTTGTTCGATAATCTCTTTAATCCCAATACCGGCTTTTGCGGAAGCATGAACAGCCTCGCTGGCATCTAGTCCGATAACGTCCTCGATTTCCTGTTTCACTTTATCAGGATCAGCACTAGGTAGATCGATTTTATTGATGACAGGTAAAATTTCTAAATTATTTTCTAATGCCAGGTACACGTTGGCAAGTGTTTGCGCTTCGATACCTTGTGCAGCGTCTACAACCAGCAGAGCGCCTTCACAAGCAGCAAGGCTTCGGGAAACCTCGTATGTAAAGTCTACATGTCCCGGTGTATCAATTAAATTTAGAATATAATCGACGCCATTGTCAGCACGATAAGCCAATCTAACCGCCTGAAGTTTAATCGTAATTCCACGTTCCCGCTCCAAATCCATCTGGTCCAGCACTTGCTCCTGCATCTCACGCGACGATAACGCGCCCGTATATTCCAGAATGCGGTCTGCAAGCGTTGACTTGCCATGATCGATATGAGCGATAATTGAAAAGTTGCGAATTCTTTGTTGTCTTTCTCGAATGTCCGTCATGCTAAAGACTAACCCCCACTACATGCAAATAATTTTCATTATAGCAGTTGTGGGAAGTTGCAGCAATGTACCCCTTAACCTTTCCCTAAGACGGCATCAAATAAGGACACGAATAACTTAATGCCGTGATGCGAAGCAATCTGTAAAAAGTCCCCTAATTTATTGCCGACATGATTCAACGAATTGTCGTGATCAGCAATCGGTTCCGACTTCTTTTCAGCCTCTGGTTTCGCCGCAGTCTTAGCTTTCGCTGCTGCATCTCCTTTGGCCGCCCCAGTTGGTGACGCTTTAACCGTGGTCACTTTCCCAGGTGGCGTTTTGACAGCAGCCTCCTGTGCGGCTTTAGAGGAAGGCTGAGGCCCCTGTATGCGTTCCATCCCGCTCGACGCCAAGCTGACTCCGAATAAAATACAGAACAACAGCAAGAGTCCAAACATGCCTACTTTGATATAAAAGTGCCTCAGCCTCATTTTGAATCCTCCTTAGAGTTTTGCTTTAGCAAAACTAGCTTCGAAAGCGTATCCTTAGAGTTTTGCTTTAGCAAAACTGGCTTCGAAAGCATATGCTTAGTGTTTTCGTTTGAAAATTAGCTTCTACGATTGCTTAGGGGTAACAGCCGGTGCATCAACCTTCTTCGCGTTCAAAATCACCTCTGAAATAGCCTCTGCCAACCAATCTGTTGTTCGATAGCACTCTTCGAGGGAATTGTACGGACCGCCGACTTCAATCAATATATTATTAGGCGAAAAGCTCTGATTATATAAACCGTTGCCTTCACTGGCTTCTTTCGCGTGAATTCCTTTGGATATGCCGGGATGCTTGGCCTCTAACACTTGATGAATCTTGTTGGCGAATTCCTCATTCTTTTTCCAATTCGGATTTTTACCGCCGATGATGAAGTATACCTGAGCATAATCTTTCCCATCAAAGGTTGCGGTCGTTTTATTGCGTGCAGCGGAATCCCGATGAATATCGAAATAATATTGCAAATCCGGATGTGCAACAGCTGCTTCCTGCAAAGTTTTCAAGGAATATTTGTAGGAATATGGATATTCGAAATTTTTGACAGTACTCGGGTAGACCGTCTTGGAATGTACGGCACCAATGCCGTCCTTCTCCAAATTTTGAGCTAATCTTTGACCTACGGAAATGATATTCACCTTATCGCTATAAGCCTTGTCAGGATCCGTAACACCTTTTAACTCCGGCAAAAAAGACTCATTACTATGCGTTTGATAAATGAAAGCTATATTATCCCCCGCAGTTCTTGGCGGTTGCCCCGTTGCGTTTGTAATCGGGGCGGCACCACCCACAGGCGAGGGTTCTGGTGATGGAGATGGCTGAGGATTCTTCGCCTCTGCCTCCAAATCAAGGGAGCTTGGGGGGCCGTAATCAATAGGATCACTGGGATTTGATGCACTCCCTCTTACCAATACCGTCGTCTTATTGGCATCCATCCCTGGCACTTCACTGGCGACAAGACTTTTAGGGTCGTTCGGATTGATATCCGTCAAGAACTGGAAGGCAAATTGAAACACATTATGCTGAGAAAATGTAAATTTCTTCTGATCTTTATGTAGATGAGGCACTTCCATGCCCAGCATATCGATAAAAAATTGATTTGTGACGGAAGCAGCTAAGCTCTTCATAGATGATACAGGCGAAGTAGTCATGACTCTATTCTGCAAGAAGCCTCCTACGCCAATAAGAACAAATAAAGCTAAGGTGCCGAAGCTGAGTATAAAAAATGTTTTTCCGACGGAACTTGCGCTCTGAAACGTTTTCCGAACATGGCTGAGATTCAATGTAGCTGATGTCCATTTCATAGTTTGATTCCTCCTAATCTATCTTACTTCAATCTATGAAACGAGCTCCTTCGATAGAACCTGAAACACTAGAATTTTTCTGATAGAGAGAAACAGAAGCGCAAATAAACCTGAGACACAGCTCAGGTTCTTCTGTCGATTCAAACATGGGAACTGCAGTTAAGGCTTGTTTTCTTCAAAATCACCTGCAGCCTCATGAGTACGCAAAAAAGAACCCCTTACGGGGTTCTTTGGTTTATCTTATTACTACTAAGCGAGGGATTCGAAATCAAATGACCCTTTGGCCACAATCGTTACCCCACTTGTTTTATTCAGAACAGTAGGTCCGTTATATAATTTGAGCAGCGTCTTGTCACTCGGTTTATGTTTATTGTCTGTGGTTGGTCGGTTACGAACTTTCTTCATGTGCTTCAGCATAAATAATCCTTCCTTTCACAATGGATTTGAGTGAAGACACGAGCTTCGCATTTCTTTCCGATAACTCCATCATGACTTGATGATGATTGCGCGCGGGAATATCCGTCCTTGTCTTGAAATGTATGGATGAAACAATGGTCGGATGCAGCTTAATGCAGTAAATGTATTCAAACTCGCCATCTTCTTTATCCTTGGCTTGCCCCAGGTAGATGTTCGTATCCTTGCCCCGGTAGCATTCAGCTAGATAGCTAGTAGGGTCGTTCACGTTGAAGCTGTGGTTGTTGCTAACCTGACCGGCACGGCCAAATTGCTGCAAGGTGACACCATCTTCGAGAAGCTCAAAGAGCGTTGCCGCTGTCACTTCTTGAAGCTCAATTATACCACAATTGGTATCAAATGTCTTATGGAATTTATCCAATACGCGGTCATAATCTACACTGGACACACTCAGCGAATCCAAAGCGTCGAACAAAAAACTGCGTATAGCATCGTTCTTCTTCATATCGGATAGCTTAAACCGATTCTTATGAACACCGATACTATGTTTAATCGGGTAGAGGTGAGGACCTGCTAGCTCCGCGATTCCCGAAATGGCCTGCTGATCATCGATTCGCAGTGGGTTGTAACCCTCCAGATACTCAGGCAGTTCACAGTTCTTAGACATCACAATGAACGTGCGGCTGTGGCCTAATTCTCCGATACAAAGTCCTATCAATACGAGTATATTCCCGTAAACCAAGGGATCATGACAATCCGCATGCGTGATAATCAGAAGGGCAAAGTCCGTCTCTTCGATATGCTTTTTTAGCATTTTCAATTTATGATTGGACGCCGTAAGCACACCCTGATTAATCACCGTAACCTCGGATGAAGATGACAACTGCGCTTGAAAAAATTCAGCCCACAGCGAACTTGCGGGGGAGCAGCCTATAAATATCTTTGGTTTCATTTCTCTCTCAGCCCTAACTCTTTGAGCATTTGCTTCACAACGAAAGTTGCCGGTCCTAGGCCGGCCATTAGCCCAGAGGAATGATTCGCATCATAGGTAAGTGGTGTTAGGCCGATTAAATCGGAGGCTATATGTAATTTTTCTTTTTCCGGAATAAGAAAGTAGGTTCGCTCTAGACCTATTTGTCCAATAAATAAACCCAGTTCCAAAATAACATTGTCACGTACTGTGCTAACCAATGAATCTCTCAAAAGTGTTAAATCGTTAGGTTGGAAGACAAAGATAGCAAAATCACTAGACTTCGCCTGCTTAATAAGTGGAGCCAAGGTTGTATGTGAAGGAGGGAATAGCAATTGACTCCAAACCGTTACATCAAATGAAAAATGGAGATTAGACTGCAAAGCCTCTGCGACTTCAACACTTTCAGCAGATGACCCTATGAATAGCTTCGCTTTATGTGCGCTGCTCAACAGAACCACGTCCTCATTTAGGTTGATCGTCCCTTATTCGACGCTCCCCTCCTTATTCCTTCCAAATTACGTGAAAATGGACAAAAAGAAAGAACTGTATCCCTCCATCTAGGGGACCCAGTTCTTAAAATATTTAGTGTGTATAGGCCGCTACATTATCAACACTCACGGCATCGTGTAAGGCAGCATTTAAGCCGCTAGCAATAATATTGGCGATGTCTTCAATAAACTGGTCGATCTCCTTCGGTGTAACAAGCAAATCGTGTCCTACGGGGTTCAGGACCTCTTTGACAAGCATTAGGCGCTCTTCCTCCTGCATCCCGTCCAGAAGTCCTAGAATCTGTCCTGTATTGCGCGTCTGCTCGCTAAAGTGCCTTTGCATCAGGTCGAAAGCGTTATTGACTATCGTTGAGGCATAGACAACAGTCGGGACTCCAATCGCAACCACGGGAATGCCAAGGTTTTCTTTGGTCAACCCTTTGCGTTTATTTCCGATGCCTGAACCGGGATGAATGCCTGTATCCGCGATTTGAATGGTCGTATTGACCCGGTCTAGGGACCTGGAAGCTAGCGCATCAATAGCAATAATGAAATCAGGTTTGGACATATCGACAATCCCCTGAACGATGTCACTGCTCTCAATCCCCGTTGTCCCGAGCACCCCTGGCGCTACCGCGCTAACCGCCCGATACCCTGGACTAACGTCCTCTGGAACTAGTTCAAAGTAATGACGTGTGACCATCACGTTATTCACAACTAGAGGGCCGAGAGCATCGGGTGTCACATTAGAGTTGCCTAGACCGATAATCAGCGCTTTTGCGTTCTTGGGGATGCCGATTTCTCGCAAAAACTGTTCAAACTCTTGAGCTAATTTCGTGGCGACGCGGTCCTGTAATTGGCTGTCTTTCTCCCGAAGAGCTGGCACTTCTATCGTTATATAATGACCGAGAAGCTTACCAAGCGCTTTGGAGCCTTCTTCGTTCAGAACATTGATCTTGGTAACCCGTATCCCGTTTTCACGTGTCGACTCCTGTTCAATGCCAGGTATCGGTTGCCCCTGATTGGCTGCATGAGCCATATCCCTTGCATCTAGCGCAAGATCCGTATGTGTTGTAAAAGAGCCTAAGTCCATTGAAGTTCCCCTTTCTCAGGTGCATTGCATCCCTTATTGTGCTACGATTTACAACCGCTTATGCAAAAAAGGAGACCACTGAAAACCTATTGACAGCTCTTGCATTTTCAATTAGTGCATGGTAGAATACTTAAAGTTGTCAGCAAACATACAAATGTAACGTTGAACGTGTTTTGTAAGTAGGAGGTGAATTTCATGCCAAACATTAAATCCGCTATTAAACGAGTAAAAGTTAGCGAAAAGCGCCGTCTTCGTAACGCTTCCCAAAAGTCCGCTCTGCGTACTGCTGTGAAAGCTTTCGAAACAGCTGTAAGCCCAGAAGCTCTTATTATCGCTTCTAAGAAATTAGACAAAGCAGCTTCTAAAGGTTTAATCCATAAAAATGCCGCTAACCGCAAGAAGTCCCGTCTGGCTAAAAGGCTGAACGCTCTTACGGCCCAAGCGTAATAAAACAGACATAAAGCAAAAGTCCAGTTCTCTTCACAGAGAGCTGGACTTTTTACTATTCGAAAGGCCGTCCTCCTAGGCAGCAAGCCTAAGAAGAAACAACTCCAAACCCAATACTTTATCGATTTTCCCTGTTTTCATTTGGAAATCGAGATCCGCAAGCTGCGACATGATCCTGCTTAGCTTCTCAATATCGTATTTGCGCGCTTGTCCTTCAGCCACCTTCACGGCGAAAGGATGCAAACCGATCTGTGAAGCCATTTGCTGTTGGGAATAGCCCTGTTTACTTAGCTCTTTCACCTGCAGCATGATACGGAACTGTCTTGCAATGAGCGCCGCGATTTTGATCGGCTCCTCACGCTGCTTCAGCAGCTCCTCGAGAATAACGAAGGCGCGTTCCAGCCTTACATTTACAATGTCCTCTATAAGAATGAAGACGTTCTGTTCTGTACTGCGGGCCACCAATTGATCGATAACATCAACCGATGCTTCCGCACCGACTCCAACATATAAAGAAATCTTCTCAATTTCTGCGGATAAGGATTGCAAATTCCCGCCGGTGTATAAGATCAGTTGGTCGGCAGCTTCCCCCGTGAACGTAAAACCCAGCTGCTGGGCTTGTTTGGCCACCCATTGCTGCAATTCATCTGGACTCAGGGATAGGAAGGGAACTGCCGCTTCAAGGTCCTTGAGGGCTTTCACAATCTTCTTACGCTCGTCCAATTTATCTGCATCTACCGTAAACACCACGACCGTATGTTCCGCTGGAGATTTCAAATAATCCGTCAAACGATCCAAGTGATGTTCAATCTTTGAACTTTCCTTCGCCCCAGTGAAAAATAGCGCATTCTTCGCGATGACCAGCTTCTTCGGAACCATAAAGGGAAGGGTCTCCGCATCCTCCAGCACCGCCGAGAGACTAATCTCACTTAAATCAAATTTACTGACTGCAAACTCTTTGTGCTCGGGCTCAATGAGTAAATCCGTTAATACCTGAATAAACTCCCTCATCTTATATTTCTCAGGACCGTAGCACAAATAAACCGGTGCAGGGCGCCCTGCTTGTATATCTTTCAATGCTCTCTTTGCGTCCATAGCTAATGTTCACTCCTTGCTTACATTTTACCAACAACAAAGGGATTACGTCAAAGCCCGAAGACCTTGAAGTAATCCCTTTGTTTGTCTATTTAAACACCGGTTCAAGGCTCTAGAAACCTTATACCGTGTGGACAAACCACCAAAGCATTGCCGCTTCCTTATCCTACAGCATACGCCAGAACCGTCACATTGGTGCATTCGTATCACAAATTTACTTAGCTACTTCCTCTTTCTCATTTAAATCAATGAGAAACGTGTGAAGCGAGCCTTCGCTTTGAACTTGATAAAATAATTTGTCGTCCTTAGACCATTCTACTAGCGTGATAAGATCACCAGACTTCCAAACTTGCTTGGACGCAAAAACAACTTCTTTGGTAGAGCTGTTTCGGATCACGACATGCTGCTCTTCAACTACAGCTTCAAGAACGCCCGTTGTTGATTTCAACGGATTCGTACTAGGTGCTGTCAAAGAATATATGCCTCCGACATCACTCGTTTCTCCACCCTGCTTAGCAGCTGGCGTAGGTGTTGGTTCCGTAGTTTTCAATACCTTCTGATCTTCAGGCAGCTTATTTGAAGTTTCACTGCCTGCTGGCGGATTCGTCGATTCAGGGTCCGATTCCTTCTTCTCATTCGTCCCAGCGGAACCTTGGACTTTCAGACGTTCAGGCTCTGAAGTAGAAGGTGCCTGGCGCAAACCATCCGTACCTTTCGTGGTCCCAGATGAACTCAGTGTTTGTGGCTTCTCCAGCTTCGCATCTGTTGTAGCTTGCGGCCCCAATAGCCCATTTCCCGTTGTTGATTCCGGCACTACTTTCTCTTGCCCGAATGACTCAGCGGCCGGAGCATTAGGTGCCACCTGCTTCGCGTCTGCACCGTCTGCAGCTTTCTTCTTGACAGCATCTTGTGCGGCGGTTGAATCGGAGGCGGCTGTGCTTTGCATTTGTCCGGCACTCCGCTTCTCAGATACAGCCTTTGGCTGCAGCAAACCATCTGCTTGATCCAGTATTGGATACTTCAAGTTGAATGCGAAGAAACCAAGGATGAGACCTGCGGCAACGACACCACCTGCGAATTTCCAGGAGAACTGTGATCCTAAACGGCGTGTCCAAGGGAGTTTGGGAGGCTGCACAGAAGCTGTCTGGCTAGCATTGGTGCCGAAAGCAGCCACCTTGTCGGTAATGGACGCCGCGGCATGTCTATCTATATCAGCTAGCTGCGGCATGATAGCATCGACTAAACTGTATGGAGGAATGACCTTTGGTAACTGGGTCAGTTCATCGGACAATCTTTGTAAACGTTCAAACATCTGTGCACAGTCCAAACAATGCATCAGGTGAGCATGAAGCTCATCTTCCTCTTTTGCATCTAAATCCCCATCCAGCTGTCTTTGCATAAATTCCATCACCTCTTGACAATTCATCCCCGAACACCTCCTTTCTGATATTCTTGGAGCAGCGACTGTAATTGCTGTCTAGCTCGAAATAAGTAAGACTTTACCGTGTTTAACGGTAGGTTGAGAGATTCTGCAATTTCATGATACGAAAAGTCCTGCAAATAACGGAGAACAACAACAGATCGATGGTGTTCGGGAAGCTTTTCGATTGCTTCTCTAATATCTTTGGCTAAATAGCCAATTAACATTTCCTGTTCAACATTATGCTCTGCTGTAAAGGTCATATCGTGCTCATCAATCGAAACCGTTGGTTTCGCTTTGCGAAATTTATCGATGCAGATGTTCGTTACAATCCGCTGTACCCACGTCTTGAAGAGCGCTTTTTCTTCATAGGAATTAATTTTTGTATAAATCCGAAGGAGTGCCTCCTGTGAAGCATCGAGGGCATCCTGTTCATTATTCAAAATATAATAAGCGGTTCGATAAACGTGAGACTCAATTTCTCGCAATAGGGTAATGAGAGCATCACGATCACCGGCTTGTGCAGATCTTACCAGTTCGGGTGCTACCACTGGGATCCCTCCCTCTTGCAATCTTACAGACGCAGCAGCGTCTCATAAGGTTGCACCTCTTTTAGAATAAAAAAATGAAGGCAGTCTTGCAACTACCAGAATATCAAACTTCCTGAAATAAATATACTTGTTATTTGACGTATACCAGACCGATTAGTTTCAACTCCGCCTCACAAACCGCTCTCCCCTCTCTCTCATCATTCAAATTACTCTCCATTGTAAGCTTTTTTATAAGAAGGGATAGTACTATGTTTGGATAGTACCGCCTAAGAAATTACCATAACCGATTAATTCTAACCGAAGTGGTAAATATTACAGATGAGCTATTCGAAAGTGGAGGAATGCATCATGTTCAAACAATTATTTGGCAGAAGGAACCTAACCCCTCAGGTTCACAACCAGACAAACACTTCAACTTCAACTTCAGATTCCAGTAAACCGTTATCATCGTCATTGCAAGAAAATTTGGCTACCATTCAGACGATCCTACACCATCCAAGCGATCTACTCATTAGACAGTTTACAATCAGTAAAGAGCAATATCCGTGTGCTTTAGTCAGCATTGATGGTTTGGTCGACATAGCTATGATTAACGAGCAATTACTAAGCCCGATGCTCCATTCCTTCGATCGTCCTGTTTCCTCATCTTCGGATTTATTAAACATTTTGAAGCAGCAAATTCTAACGGCTTATGAATTGAATACGGTCGAACTTTTGGATGACGCTTTAATGGCCATTCTATCAGGCGATACGCTCCTTCTAATAAACAATCTCGCACAATGTATCATCATTTCCAGCTGCGGTTGGAAAACCCGTTCGATTGAAGAACCACAAACAGAATCGATCATTCGGGGACCAAGAGCAGGTTTTACAGAAGACATACGTACGAACACCGCTTTGCTTAGAAGAAGAATTAAAGAAACCAACCTAGTTTTTGACACCTATCAAATCGGGCAAAGAAGTAGACGTGAAGTGGTCGTCACTTATATCGCTGACATTGTGCATCCGGATCTTGTTAAAGAAGTTACTCGCAGAATCAAGAGCATAGACATAGATGATATCGAAGGGTCCGGTTACTTGGAGCAATGGATAACAGATAGCTTCCTTAGTCCATTTCCACTCATTATGAATACAGAACGACCTGATCGCGTATCTGGAGCACTTCTCCAAGGTCGAGTTGCCATTCTGGTAGATGGAGACCCCTTCGTCCTCATATTGCCAATTACATTCGCTTCGAGCTTGCAATCACCCGAAGATTACTATCAGCATTGGCTCATCTCGACGTTGACTCGGGTACTCCGATTAATATCAGCTTTCATTGCTACCTTTTTGCCAGCTATTTATATTGCTTTGCTCGAATTCCATCATGGGATGATTCCTTCTAAGTTGGCTTTCTCCATCGCTGGAGCTCGGGAAGGCGTGCCTTTCCCCGCGGTCGTCGAAGCCTTCGCCATGGAATTTACGCTTGAGCTTCTCAGGGAAGCAGGACTCCGATTACCCAAACCAATCGGCCAAACCATTGGAATCGTCGGTGGTTTGGTTATTGGAGAATCTGCTGTTGCTGCCGGTATAGTAAATCCCGTTATGGTCATCGTTGTAGCCGTCACAGCCATCTCTTCCTTCTCATTGCCTTCTTATTCGTTTGCTATCTCACTGCGCGTCATGCGATTCAGCATAATGTTGGCCGCTGCTTTTCTAGGCTTATATGGCATCATCTTAGGCTACATCATGATCAATATCCACCTAGTGAACCTAAAGAGCTTTGGCATTCCATACTCCACCCCTTTTGCACCACTTTTAATACGGGACTGGAAAGATCTCATTTTAAGATCCCCCCTGCTATTCGTGACAAAGCGGCCAAACATAATGCAAACTAAAAATGATCAGAGAATGAAAGGAAGGAGAAACAGAAGATGAAATCTTTTGAATATGGAGATAGCGAGATCGGTTTCATGGATATAGTCATCACGATTACATCCATGATTATTGGCGTTGGTATACTCTTTCTACCGAGGGAACTAGCCAAAACAATAAAATCTTCTGACGGGTGGGTATCCATGCTTTTGGCTGGTCTTCTCGCGATCGGCTCAGCCTGGATTCTAGCCAAAATTGCGATTCATTTTAGCAAACAAGGTTATTTTGCTTATGCCTCAGCAGCCGTCACGAAGCCTATTGCCATCATTGCAATCATTTCTCTCACCCTTTACTTTATCTGCTATAGCGCTTATGAAGTTAGGGCTATTGCTAATATTTCCAAACAATATCTTTTTCAGCGTACTCCTGTTGAAGCTATCTCCCTATCGTTCTTACTGGTTGTCGTATATGCCGTTTCTGGCAGCCGTGTCGGTCTTATTCGACTTAATATTTTATTTCTGCCCATTGTTATCTTCATCTCATTAGTCGTACTTACTTTTAGCATGGGCATGTTTAACGTAGACGAACTAAAACCGTTTCTGATCTCGGATTGGAAAAGCATGGCGAAAGGAATACAAACCAGCGCTTTCTCACTCCTTGGTTTCGAAGTCATCTTAATTTACATTACCCTAATGAATCGCCCCAAGGATGCCCCAAAAGCGGTTGTCATCGGGGTAGCTATTCCTATTGTACTTTATACAGCATTCTACCTTGCATGTATTGGTGTGTTTTCACAATTCGCGCTTGAACAAATTACTTATCCCGTCGTTGAGCTTGCCAAAGAAATGCAAATTCCAGGCGCATTCTTTGAACGGTTTGAATCTATCTTTTTTACAATCTGGACGATGGCTGTCTTCACCACGACTTTCATGGCCTATGACTGTGCCATCTATCTGCTTATGTCCATATTTACCAAAACGAAGAAAAAAACATGGGTATTCATTTTAAGTCCTCTCATTTATTTACTGTGCATGTTCCCAAGAAACTTGACTGATTTCGGTATTTTGAGCAGTCTCATTAGTTATGTTGGACTAGTTGTGGGTCTTTTGTTTCCCATCCTCATACATCTCGCTGCTAAGGTTCGAGGAGTAAAAAGTGATGCTTTTTAAATGTTGGACCTGTTGGTTAAGTCTTGGCTGCATCATCTTTCTCTTAACAGGCTGCTGGGATCGTATAGAAATTGATCAACGTGGGTTTGTAGTAGGCGTTGCCATCGATTATAACGAAAATAGCTCGAAACACAGATACAAGGGTACTTATCAGATTGTCGTACCTAGTGGCTTGAAAAAGAGCAGTCAGGGACAAAGTGGAACTGGCAGTCCCGGTAAAGCTTATTTTAATTTATCAACATCTGAAAATTCCATGCCTGCCATTAGCGCAAAAATGGCGACCAGGACGAGTCGTTCACCTTATTTCGAACATCTTAAAATCATTGTCATTTCCAGCGAGGTGGCTAAAGACGATACTAGGTTTGCCAATGTGTTAGATTTTTTTCTGCGAAATAGTGAAATGAGACGAGGCGTACAAATATTAATCACTGAAGGAAAAGCTGCGGATATTTTGGATATACAAGCAAATAATGAAACAACACCCATAGATTATATTACCTCCATTGCCAAAAACGATCGAAAAACTAATTACATGTTGCCCCAATCACGAATCGGTGATGTCCATGAATATTTGGTCAAGCATGAAAGTTTTGCTATTCAAACCATCCACATGGAAGATGAAGGGATCACATTGACCGGAAGTGCCATATTCGATGGACGATCCAAAAAAATGATCGGATTCTTGACAGGCGAAGAAACGCAAGGGTTGAACTTCATTACTGAAAAAGTAAAAGGTGGTACCATCGATGCTAAGGTTAAGGGTCACAGCATTGGCTTTCAAGTGGAACGAGCGAAAAGTAAAATTTCGATGCATCAGCTAAGTCCGACAAAGTTCCAGTTCAACATAAACCTCGTAACAGAGGGCACTCTTGATAAATCTATTGCTGGTTATGATCCTACCGATTCAGAGGCAATTCAAACATTGGAGAAAAGTATAGAGGATAGTATCCAATCCAATACCCACAAAACAATTAAAAAACTACAACAGACTTATAAAAAGGATGCATTGGGACTGGGTGCCTATCTATTTCAAAATCATTATAAAATCTGGAAACCGATAGCCGAAGATTGGGAAGAAGGGTTACATTTATTCACTCAATCTGAGATTAACGTGCGTACAGAGGTAATTATTCGGCGGATCGGTAATATCATCCAAACGACAAAGGAGTAATGCAAGTATGTGGTTTTCTTTCATTGGAAGAATGCCTTCAGGGATGGTACTTATCTGTACCATTCTTTCATTCGTGATTCCCTATAGTATTCATTGGATATACAAGGAGCTTCACACGAATGGTGATCCACCTTGGAAACAGGAACCTGTAGAAGAAGAACGAAAAGATCCACAATCGAACAACTCTTGATAGAGATCATTTAGAGGTCAGTTCATCCATTATTTTTACACGCGAGTAAATGCCCTCTTTGCGGACCTCTAGTTGCACCTCCCCCATTTGATCTGTACGTAACACCTGCACCTCATTTTCTTTCAAACGCCTTAACACATCAGGTGCTGGGTGACCATAGCTATTCATACCTCCTACAGATATGACCGCCCATGAAGGCTTCCAAAAATCGAGCCACCCTGGTGTCGTGGATGTTTTGCTGCCATGATGAGCAATTTTTAGTACATCGACCCTGTGATTTATATGTTGTTCTTGATCTATTAACGAAGGATGTTCTTTTAAATAATCGACCACAACAGCTTCAGACTCTTTCTCCATATCCCCTGTAAATAACCAACGCGTCCCCTGCATCTCGAGCAAGAAAACAACGGACTGCGCATTCTGTTCTTTGACAATTTCAATGAGCTGATTGTCTCTTTCCAAAGGATACAGAACCTGCAATCTGGTAAGCGGATCAATCTGAATCCAATTGCTTACATTCGCAGGCAAAAGCGGCACTTTTCGCGTTAGCAGGGTGTCAAATAATTTCTCTATGCTTGCCCCTGGCTTGAGCGTTCCATTAAAGAGAAACTGCTTGACGGGCATTTGCGCAATAACAGCCTGCAGACCCCCACTATGGTCCGCATCTTCATGTGTGAGAACAACGAGATCAATCTGATGAACACCACGTTTCTTGAGCAGCGGAACGAGCAGCTTCTGGCCAACTTCATAAGGATCCTTACGAATTTTCCAAGCTTCGCCAGGCTTCCTAAATGTAAGAGTCCCTCCACCATCAACCAGAATATGTCGACCATGAGGTGTCCGAATCAGTATAGCATCACCTTGACCAACGTCGATAAATTGAACAAGACCGGATCGGTTGAAGCGTTCAGGCGAATACCCCATCCAAAGCAATAGCAGGAAACCTCCAGTCGCACATACGAGCCATTTCGATAAGTTCACCTTCTTTTTGCCTTTAACACTTACCAAAATAACTGGGGGCTCTCCCCTAGCTTCTTGCGACATGCGATGACATAATCCATAAATCAAAATGAGAAAACCATAATAAAAAGTTATCCAGGGTAGGCTTGGCGACGGCCATAGCATCTTAAATTGGTGCAAATGTTGAAGCTTGTCTGTCATCCAGAAAATTACTTCGTTTAACCAAGAAATAAGCATACCGATGCTTCTTCCAGCAGGGGCATAAACAATTCCCAGAACTAGAGCTAGCAGGCCAGCGGGGAATACAATCATGCTAATAACAGGAACCAAGATGGCGTTAGCTAGCCAAGACAATAAAGAAAACTGATTAAAATAATAAATAGATACCGGAAAGGATACCATTTGGGAAACAAGCGTGATGGAGGCCGTATTTCTTATAATTGGGGAAGAAATCCACGGAACGATTAAATCATTGACTCTTTGTACCCCAACAATGAGACCAAGTGTAACCAGAAATGAAAGCTGAAAGCTGACATCCAGCAAAAAGAATGGATCCCACAAAAGCATGATCCATGCGACAATCGCCATAACATGTAAAACATCCTTAAAGAGCCCTTTCCGAGCTGCATAGAGGGCAATTATAGACATGAGTCCGGCCCGAACAATCGAAGGGGAAGCACCTGTCAATAGGATATAAAATGGCAATAACCATATACAGATTAGCAAATAGGTCTCCTTCGCCAGCTTTAATCGGCGCATGATCCAAATACATACACCGAGAAAAACAGCAATATTTAAGCCGGATATGGCTAAAATATGGGTCAATCCCAGCTCCGAAAATTGCTGGAAGCGCTCTGGATCGAGATCGTCCGTCTGACCGATCAGCATGCTCTTCATGAACCCTGCCTGCGGCGCGGGGAAGATAAGATCCATGCGCCTGCTGAGGGCGCCGCGCAGCTCGTCGTTCCAGCGCAGCAGCTGGACGACGCTTATACGCGCTTCCGCAGGCTCGACCTGCGCCTGATCCACCCCTTTGGCAGCGAGCAGCCAATGGGTGTGGTGAAGGCGCAGGTATCGGCGGTAGTCGAAGCCGCCGAAGTTGCGGGCGGGGGACGGGCTGCGCAGCGTCCCGTGCAGCGTCAAGGCGTCGCCTCGGCGCCAGCCCGACGCCACCGCCTGCTGCTCCTGCTGGAGCAGGCGCAGCGAGACCTGCACACTTTCCCCGCCGAGGGGGAAAGCTTCCGTGCTTGGGAAGCGGATGGATTCCGCTTCCATCGTGAAGCTGGCCCTGTCGCCGTCGACGGTGACAGGGCTGGAGAATCGGCCGAGCAGCGTGACCTCGCTGCCGTCCAGGGTCTGCTGCTGCTGCGCCAGCGGCAGCAGCGCAGAGACGTTGCGCTGGTCGGTCCATTGGAAGTAGCCATAGGCTACTCCGACCAGCAGCAAGGCGCACAGCGGCTGTCTGCCAGGCAGCCGCAGCGCATAGATGACGATAAGCGCGGCTAACAGCAGCGTACTCGTCATCAAAGATAACCACTGCAGCTCGGTATAGAGCGCGAGCACGTAGCCAGTTATCCACAGACAACACCCTATAACAACTGGTCGTTTCACTAGCATTTGCATATACATTTGCTTCCCCCTCCTCTTGAATGTTATAAAATCGAATTGTATTCATTTACATAAGTTACGTAATTGAAGAAACCTATACTTTGAACTTCATCATTAATCATTAATCTTCAACTTCAGTATTCGTCTTTCACCTTTCACCTTTCACCTTTCAACTTCATCATTCATCTTTCAACTTTCACCTTTCACTTTCACCTTCATCAATATCAACATCATTGGATTTTTTACAGCGCTTTCTCTGTATTTACTCCAATGAAAATGTAGGTACCGCATAGTTACAGTGCCTTGATATCCACACTTTTCCCAGCTGAATGAACAAACAAAAAAACCTCTCCCCAGAGCAGCCCTAACGGCTGCTTCTAGAAAGAGGTTCTTCCCCTTGTTTCAGTAGACCATTTAATTCACAACTTCAGATACAGTGCCAGGTGGAGGTTCATATCCTTCCAATCTACGGAAAACGATGCCTCTGTCTTCCATCAAATGGCTTACTTTTTCATGATCCTTGGGATACCCGCGATGGAAAACGATTTCCATTACACCGCTATTGGCCAGCATATTCGCACATGTCCAGCAAGGCTGATCTGTAACATAGACAGTCGATCCTTCGCGATCTTCCCGATCCGTAAATAGCAGCAAATTTTGCTCTGCATGAATCGTTCTAATACATCGCTGTTTACGAATAACTTCCTCGGTACCATCCACCACTTTAAGCTCAATTTCTTCTACAAGCATGCAGCCTGCCTCTGTACAATCGGGAACACCCATAGGTGCACCATTGTAAGCTGTTCCAAGCAGCTTCTTGCCCTGAACCAACACTGCCCCCACATGCCGACGGTTGCATCTTGATCGAGTTGATGCCATGTAAGCTATATCGAGGAAATAAGTATCCCAATCTTTACGGATGCTCATAACGGATTGCTGACTCCTCCTTCCGAAGACCCATGTGTAGTCATTGGATCCTTTTTTTCATTTCTAGTATTCTCTCATATTTCCTTGCAAAATAAAAGGAAGGAAAGGACTATGTTGAAGTTACATAAAGAAATGCTTTCAATTTCTCGAGCATTTTCTCCCCGATGCCCTTCACTTCTATCAGCTCTTCAATCCGGTTAAATCGCCCCTTTTTCAACCGATAGTCCAATATAGCCTTTGCCTTGCTCGCTCCAATACCCGGTATCTCATCTAACTGTTCAAACGTAGCGGTGTTAAGATCCAATCGCCCGGTAGACCCTGCTGCTGGCAAACTAGCTTCCGGCTTTTCATTAGATACAACAGAAGGCGTAGGTATTGCTGTAAGTGCAGGTATCGTTGCTTTAGTTTCTGTGTTTATTGATGCCTTTGGTTCTGCTTCTAACGCTCCTTTCGGTTCTGTTTCTATCGTTGCCTTCTGTTCCGTGTCTATCGTTGCTTTCGGTTCTATTCCTAAGGTCGATTTCGAATCTAATTTGCTTGTAAGATTCGATTTAGGTACCTGGTCCTCTTCAGTTTGTGAAATCATAGCCTGCATTTGAGTGTTCAAAGGTATAAAATCTGTTTGTATCATAGATCTGCCTCCACGAAGGAAAGGCAAAACGACGAAAGCAAATAAACAGATCGCTGCCATCATGATTAGTATCCTTCCTTTTTTGTAACCAAAAAAATCCACGAATTCCCTCCTAAGAGTTTTGCTTTAGCAAAACTAACTTCGTAACCATAAACTTTAGATTTTTGATTTAGCAAAACTTGCATCTTAAGTCTTTCCGAACATAATTGCTGGCATATGAACATATACATGAAAAAGCATCCGAATGGCAATTAAAACTGACCCCGTTCAATAAACTATGAAAGAAAGTGACTGATTTTTTCGGGAGGGATTACTGGATGAAAGCAGGATTCATCGGTACTGGGAGTATGGGAAGTATTCTGATTGAAGCATTCATTCATTCTGGAGCTTTCAATCCGGAGCAAATTATAGCGGGAAATCGAACAATTCGTAAAGTTGAGCTTCTAGCGGAGACATATCCTGGACTTCATGTTGCCGGGTCGAATAGAGAAGTCGTACTGGGGAGCGATCTCATCTTTCTCTGTGTGAAGCCGTCTGAATTCAAGAAAGTTATTGATGAAATTAAAGAGGACGTGCTTCCCTCTCAACTCATCGTGTCCATTACAAGCCCTGTCCTGCTCAAACATTTGGAAGGTCTTCTGTCGGCGAAAATCAGTAAAATTATCCCAAGTATCACCAACTACGTGTTAAGTGGTGCTACACTATGTATTCATGGGAATCGAATGCAGCCTGAGGATAAAGAATGGCTTGAGAACCTATTTGCGCATATTTCCTCACCTATTCGTGTTTCCGAAAATTATACGCGGATCTCTTCCGACATATCCAGCTGCGGTCCCGCTTTTTTAGCCAAATTCCTGCAATCTTTTATTGATGCGGCTGTTGAGGCAACTGGTATTTCTATTGAGGAAGCGACCTTACTTGCTAGTGAAATGACGCTAGGCACAGGAAAGCTGCTTACGACCGGAGGATTCAACCCTGCTAGTCTGCAAAAACGTGTATCTGTTCCCGGTGGAATAACAGCGGAAGGCTTACGTATTTTGGACAACGAGCTTGCGGGGATATTCTCACGAGTCATTTGTGCTACACATGCCAAATATGAAGAAGACATTGAGAAGGCTGAGCTGCTGTTTACTCTGAAGCAGTAACCTTCCCAAATTGCCAACTTCCCTTGCTATCCTACAACAATATTTACTAATTTGCCTTTTACAACAATCAATTTGCGAACGGCCTTTCCGGCGGTCGCTTCTTTGACTTTATCGAGGTCAAATGCGATTTTCTCCATCGCTGCTTCATCTGTATCCTTGGAAATCAGCACACGATCAACAATTTTACCATTGACCTGTACAACAATCTCAATTTCATTGTCGACTGTCCACGCTTCATCGTAGGTTGGCCATGGCAGATAGGTAATTGACTCTGTGCCGCCAAGCTTCTCCCAAAGTTCCTCGGCCAAATGCGGTGCAATTGGGGATAACATCTGAATGAAATTTTTCATCGCTTCAAGCGGTAAACGCTCTGTTTTATAGGCTTCGTTAACGAAAATCATCATTTGACTGATCGCTGTATTAAACCTAAGGGCTTCGAAATCCTCGGTTATTTTTTTGATCGTCCGGTGCCAAGTACGTTTGAACGCATCGCTGCCCAATGTTTCGTCGGCGCTGATTTTAGCATTTATTTGACCATTCTCGTCAACAAACAGTCTCCATACACGATTCAAATAACGATAGATACCATCCACACCCGTTGTGTTCCAAGGTTTGGTCGCTTCAAGTGGTCCCATGAACATTTCGTAAATACGCAGTGTGTCGGCCCCTTGATCGCTGACAATATCATCTGGATTTACAACGTTACCGCGAGATTTACTCATTTTCTCCATGTTCTCACCAAGAATCATCCCTTGGTTTACAAGCTTATGGAAAGGCTCTTTGGTATGAACAAAACCAAGATCATAAAGTACCTTATGCCAGAAACGCGCATACAGCAAATGAAGAACTGCATGTTCTGCTCCGCCGATATAAAGATCTACTGGCAGCCATTGCTGCTGAAGCTCTTGCGAACAAAACTCTTTATCATTACGCGGATCGATAAAACGTAGATAGTACCAGCAGCTGCCAGCCCATTGCGGCATGGTATTCGTTTCACGGCGAGCTTTCATACCGGTTTCCGGATCAATCGTATTTACCCATTCCGATACGTTCGCAAGTGGTGATTCTCCTGTACCTGATGGTTTAATTTCATCGACTTGTGGAAGCAAGAGTGGCAGTTGATCCACGGGAACAGGCTTCATTGTGCCATCTTCAAGATGAAGAATTGGAATCGGCTCTCCCCAATATCTTTGACGGCTGAATAGCCAATCTCTCAAACGGTAGGTTACTTTACCGCGGCCTTTGCCGTTTTGCTCTAACCAAGCGATCATATGGCTGATCCCCTGTTCGATGTTCAAGCCATTAATCGGGCCGGAATTGACAATCGCCCCGTCACCAGTATAAGCTTCCTTCTCAACATCTCCACCTTGCACGACTTCGATAATCGGCAAATCAAACTGTTTAGCAAACTCCCAGTCACGTTGATCGTGTCCTGGAACAGCCATGATTGCTCCCGTACCGTAACCGCCAAGCACGTAGTCAGCAATCCAAATTGGCACTTTCACGCCATTAACCGGATTGACAGCATACGCCCCTGTGAAAACACCTGTTTTGTCTTTTGCCAAATCCGTACGCTCGAGATCACTTTTGCGCGAAGCTTTTTCTTGGTATTCCTTAATGGCAGCTGCTTGATCTCCCGTTGTAATTTGCGTAACAAGCTCATGCTCAGGTGCAAGAACACAGTACGTAGCGCCAAACAATGTATCTGGACGTGTCGTAAAAACCGTCAAACTCTTCTCATTGTATCCATCAATCGCAAATTGGACTTCTGCGCCTGTGGATTTACCAATCCAGTTGCGCTGCATATCTTTGATACTTTCGGACCAATCCAGCTCCTCAAGATCTTCAAGTAAACGTTCTGCGTACTCGGTAATTTTCAGAATCCATTGACGCATCGGCTTACGAATAACGGGATGGTTACCGCGCTCGCTCAGGCCGTCAATCACTTCTTCATTAGCAAGAACAGTTCCCAGCGCTGGACACCAGTTTACGGGCACTTCATCCACATAAGCGAGTCCTTTATTGTACAACTGGATGAAAATCCATTGTGTCCATTTGTAATACTCAGGATCTGTTGTACTAATTTCACGATCCCAATCGTACGAGAAGCCTAGTGATTTAATTTGACGACGGAATGTATCAATGTTCTTCTTGGTGAATTCTCGCGGATCATTTCCCGTATCCAGTGCGTACTGTTCAGCAGGAAGTCCGAAAGCATCCCATCCCATTGGATGAAGTACGTTAAAGCCTCTCATCCGTTTGAAACGTGAAACGATATCAGTTGCTGTGTAGCCTTCCGGATGTCCTACATGCAGACCAGCTCCGGATGGGTAAGGGAACATATCCAGCGCATAAAACTTCGGCTTATCCGAATTCTCAAGCACCTTAAACGTTTTCTTCGCATCCCAATAAGCCTGCCATTTCGGCTCAATTGCCTGTGGATTATAGCCTTGCTGCTCTTTTGTTTCTTTGGTTTCTTTAATTTCTTGTGTCATGTGTAAAATCCTCCCTGTGTACAGCCATCCTCTTCATGGTTCAAAAGCGCTGTAAGCGCCAAAAAACCCCTCATCGCTAGCGGATATCGCTAGGGACGAGAGGTTAGATTCCCGTGGTACCACCCTAGTTAACACAAGACATTCTTTGCCTGTGTTCACTCTGCCCCTTAACGCGGGTGAGACGATCCAGCTAGCACCATTTATAGGGATCTTTGAGTGTAGCTCAAAGTTCTCCGCTATAGGGATCTTTGAGCGTAGCTCAAAGTCTCTCCGCTTAACATGGTGATTCACCTTCTAGCTCCAAGGCGAGTTCACAAGACTGACATCTACCGGCTTCCACCCTACATCCGGCTCTCTGAAAGATGCTGTACAAGCTACTATTCCTCTTCTAAGCTTTAATAATCTAATTAGCTTTGATTATATGTAAAATAATACCGCACTGTCAAGCTGTGATGGACTTCATTCCCGTTATTTCTTTGCAATAAAGAAAGCACGTTCCGTCATAGAGGTAGGTTGCTCCCAAGTAAAATCGGCGGCCATATGTACCTCTGTGAAACCGACAGCAAGCAGCGTTTGCTTTAGCCATTGCAAAGAATAAGCTCGCTGTTGATGAGTTTCATCGATGCGTCGAAATGAATTCGTGCCATCGCTATTTTTGACAAATATGGTCAACTCGTGTTCAATTTGCACTTTTTCTTCATCTAACTCACTTGTCCAAATGTAAGCAACATCTTCTTCATTCAGGAAAAAGGGCTGAGATTCCGCATAAGCGAACAATTGCTCAGGAGTATGCACATCAAAAAGGAAAAGACCGCCAGGCTTGAGCCCCTTAAAGGTTTGGCGAAAAGCATCAACGATATCTTCGTCCTCTAACAAATAGTTGAGACTATCACAGATCGAAAGCGCCACATCCACTTGTTCACCGAGGTCCCATTCACGCAGATCCTGTTGTACCCAATGAATGGCGCCACCGCGCAGTTGAATGTGCTCCCCTGTTTTTTGCTCAGCGACTGCCAGCATGTCTTCAGATAAATCAATACCCGTCAACTCGTACCCTTCCAAAGCTAAAGGAATCGTCAAATTCCCAGTACCACAGCCCAGATCAACAATCGTAGATGGTTTCATACCAAATCGTTCGAAGCTTTCTTTCACGAAACGAAGCCAATCTTCATATGGCATGCTATTCATCAAGCGATCATAGGTATACGCGAATTTTTCGTAACTCATGTTAACCTTGCGTCTCCTCTTGCTTCAGATAGGTCCAATCATCTTCCTGATAGATGAGCCCGTCCTTCATAAGCTTGCCTAATGCGCGTTTGAATGCCGCTTTACTAAGGCCAAACCGATCCTTAATGATCTCTGCAGTCGTTTTATCCGAAAATGGCATCGCATTTCCAGGTCGTTCTTGAAGGACACTCAAAATGCGCTCCGAATCTTCATCCATCCCTTTTTCTTTACGGAGTCGCATCGATAGATTGACCCGACCATCCTCTTCACGAACGAATGCGACCCGTACTTCAACTAACTCACCTACACGCAGCAAGCGTGTCCGTTCTGGAGCAGCAATAAGTCCAATAACACCATAGCCGAGGACGCCGGCTTCGCAAATGACAAAGGTGCCAATTTGTAGCGGTCTATAGACACGAGCTTTAACCCACTGATTATTCCAGCTAGAAGGTGCACGGACGCAAAGAGGAGCCAGGTCCTCTTCCAGAGCCAGCTTAGCGATTAAACGTCCTTGCCGATCGTGAGCTAAAGTGGCAAATACCTTATCTCCTACTTGTGGACGCAGCTCCTCGAGCTCCGGTACATGTCGGTAAGGAAGTAATAAGTGGCGACCCAGTCCCATTTCCAGAAAATATCCAAATCTAGGGTGAATATCTACAACTTCCAGAAGCCCTACTTCGCCCATGAGAAGAAGCGGACGCTTCATTGTAGCCATCAATCGATCCTGCGTATCGTGGAACATGAAGGCTTCAACATGCTCTCCGGGTTGTATTTTACCTACGATTTCTGCATAAGGCAGAAGAACATCCTGCTGGCCGTCAGTAAGGAAATAACCGTTAGGAGGAACCTCCCTCGCTACCTCTAGGGTAACAAGGGATCCTGCTTCCATTCTCATACGCGCTCCACAACTTTGGCATCAGACCAAAGTCTTTCGATATTATAATATTCACGATCATCGCGGTGGAAGACATGAAGAACAACATCCCCTAGATCAAGCAGAACCCATCTTGCTGTATCAATACCTTCATAGCCTCTGATATTAACGCCATGCTCATGTGCTTTCTTTCTAGCTTCGCCGGCAATCGCTTGCACTTGCGTTTCTGAATTCCCGTGACAAATAACGAAATAGTCGGCAATTAAGGATACGCCTTTCAAGTTTAGTGTTACAACATCTGCCGCTTTTTTATCTTCAGCAGCCTCAACAACAAAAGCCAAAACTTCTTCTGGGTTTTTACTCATTCAATCAACCTCCAGGGTTATGTGTTTATTTGTGTAATCAAATCGTTCCGTGTCAAAATAGTAAGCGGATAAATCCGTTTGCCTTTGGCAATTAAAAAGCTAATCGTGGAATCAAAACCGGCTACCAGCGCCTTCTCTAAGCTTCGCTCAGCGATTTCGCGGATGATATCCACACCCGGAAAGTCACGTCCAGGCTCCATATAATCTGCTAAGCATACGATTTTGTCCATTAGTGTCATCTGAACACGTCCGGAGGTGTGATACCGAATTGCATCTAGTATCTCCTCATCATGGATGCCAAATTGCTCCTTAGCGATAAAAGCTCCAGCATGGGAGTGCCACAGCTCCTTATCATAGTCCAGCAAGTCTTGGGGCAATCCGTTCTCGCGGATAATCTTAGCTTGCTCCTGAACGGGCCAATACTTGCAATAATCGTGCAAAATGGCCGCAAGGTCCGCTTTGACCGGATCTCCACCAAAGCGTTTCGCTAATATAACGCTAGTTTCCATGACACCGAGTGTATGCAGCCAGCGTCGCTCAGGCATTTGTTCCTTTACCGCGGCTATCAGTTCCTTACGATTCATACAATCGGTTCACCTCCATGTAACTATTCACCGAGTCTGGGACAAGGTAACGGACTGAACCGTTCCTTTGCCTTTCCTTACGAATAGCTGTTGACGAAATTTCAATAAGCGGCGTGGGTACAATCGTAACTCGATTACGAATGTTCATAGGCATATGCGACATGTCAAGATCATAGCCAGGTCTAGCTAATCCAATAAAGCGAATATGCCGCACGATGTCATCAATGCGATGCCACTGCGGCAAATATTGAACCATATCGGCACCTATAATATAAGCAAATTCCGTACCTGGGTATTCCTTGCTGAGCAGCTCAATCGTATCGATACTATAAGATACGCCGCCTTTGCTGATTTCGATATCCATTGGACGAAAAAAAGGATTGCCTTCCGCAGCAAGGCAAACCATCTCCCAGCGCTGCTTTGTCGTCGCTTTTGGCGCATTTGGCTTATGCGGCGGCACATTTGCCGGCATCAACCACACTTCGGCGAGATCTGCTTCCACCCTCGCTCTCTCCGCCGCGATCAGATGACCGGTGTGGATAGGATCGAAGGTGCCACCCATTATTCCGACAAGCATACTTCCACCTCTTTAGCGCGGCAGTTCAATCTTCTTCTTGTCACGCGATTCTTTGTAAAGCACGACGATTTTACCGATAACCTGCACGAGCTCTGCGCCAGACTTTTCGGATAATTCAGTACCGACCTCGTCGCGGTCTTCTCCACTGTTGTTAAGTACAGTGATTTTAATCAATTCACGAACTTCCAAAGCTTCTTGAATGTGACGGATTAAATGATCGTTCACGCCGCCTTTACCTACTTGGAAGATTGGATCTAAGTGGTGCGCCATTGAGCGCAAATAACGTTTCTGTTTGCCTGTTAACATGGATGTCCCTCTATTCATTCTTATTCAGCTAACGACTGTTCTACCACCTGTCTCATCGCCGCAACGGGCGCAGGGGTACAAGTCCAATATTCAAAGGCAAAAGCACCTTGATAAATAAACATACCGAGTCCGCCATGTATGCGGGCTCCTCTTGCTTCCGCTTCACGAAGAAATCTTGTAATTCGCGGATTATAAATGAGATCGCTGACCAGATGGTGCGAACGCAGGAGTTCAAGCGGTAGCGGAAGTTCATCAACATGAGGATGCATGCCGGCCGAAGTTGTATTTAAAACGAATTCGACCTCATTTACAACATATCCTAGCTCGTCCATACCAAGTCCAATCGCTTCGGTGTAGCTACTAATCGTGTCGGCAAGCTCCAAGGCCCGTTCTTTGGTACGATTCGCGATATAGATACGGCCTGCTCCTTCTTTGGCAAGCGCATAGGCAACGCCTCTCGCCGCTCCACCAGCCCCAAGGAGAAGTACACTTTTCCCTCTCAGTTCAATACCCGTCTCTTCCTTAAGCGATCGCACATAGCCGATACCGTCCGTATTGTAACCGATGAGCTTGCCAGATTCATTAACGATGGTATTCACCGCCCCAACGATCCTAGCCCCTTCATCGATTTCATCCAAATACTGCATAACTTCCACTTTATGCGGAATCGTTACATTGATACCTCTGTATCCTAATGCCCGTATCCCGCGAACAGCATCGCCAAGTTCATCCGGCCGAACATGGAAAGCAGCGTAAACGGCATTAATACCCGCTTCCTGAAAAGCCCGATTCAGCATTATCGGGGAACGGGAATGCCGTATCGGATCTCCGAAAACCCCATATAGAATGGTATGACTGTCAATCGTCCGGTTCTTCTCCATGTTCTCCTCTTGTCCCCCCTAAATCAACGACTCACGCGTGATAACCTTAATCCCCTTCGGCGCATGAACGGCAAGCTGTGCTCCAGCTAAGCTGTTCACTTTAATCCAGCCTAAACCAGAGATCAACACATCCATCTGTTTCCCCTTCGGAATGTGCAGCGGATGCTTCACAAGCTTAGGCAGCTCGTCCAAGTCCGCTAGGTTAGGTGGCGCAAGCATGACACCTTTATGTTCTTCATACAAATCATCGGCTTTTTCTAGCTTTGTTCGATGAATTTGAATGGCATTTGACGTGTAGCAAGTGAACGATTGATGTTCACCGCTAATAAAATCAAATCGAGCTAAGGCGCCAAAAAATAACGTTTGCGCTTCATTTAATTGAAACACCATCGGCTTAAGCGGTTTGTCAGGCATGATTCTAGTTAAATCACGCTTTTTCACAACTTCAGTTAAACGATGAGTGTGCACGATACCTGGTGTATCAACGATAAACCGACCATCATCCAGTGGGATTTTGACCAAATCCAGCGTCGTACCCGGGTACTGTGACGTCGTAAGCTCCGACTCCAGATCACTATAATCACTGATTAAGCGGTTAATGAGCGTCGATTTACCGACATTCGTTGCACCGACCACATAAACATCCATGTTGCCGCGATATTCCTGCACAGCTGTAATAACACGATCGAAACCAATGTTTTTCTTCGCGCTGCAAAGGATAATATCAACAACCTTGAGGTTCTCCTCTTTGGCTCTGCGCTGTACCCAGTTAATGATCTTGTTTGCGTTCGTCACTTTTGGCAGCAAATCAATCTTGTTCACAACTAACAGAACAGGATTCGTACCCACAAAGCGTGCAAGTCCGCTAATCATACTGCCTTCAAAGTCAAAAATATCTACGATTTTCACAACCAGAGCTTTCGTTTGGCCGACATGTCCTAGTAATTTAAGGAAGTCGTCCTGCTGCAGTGTGATGCTCGAAGATTCATTATAATGCTTAATGCGATAGCAGCGTTGACAAATAATCGGTTCCTTCTGCATCGCTTCAGCCGGGATAAAGCCCAGCTTACCTTTTTCTTCCGTTTGCAGCAATACGCCGCACCCCGCGCAATGATTAATCGTTTCTGTACTCATGAATCCTCCTATTTCTTCATCCTTGCTAAAGCCCATTTCTCAATACGACGATTGATTTTCGTAAAAAAACCCTCATCCTTAATTGAAATGGGTTGAACAAGGATCGTGTATAGCCCCATCCGATTGCCTCCAAGAACGTCTGTTAACATTTGATCACCAATGACAGCTGTTTGTCTCGCATTCGTACCAAGCAGCTTCATGGCTCTGTGGAATGAAACGTTCGTTGGTTTCTTAGCCCGGTGAATGAATGGAATACCTAGCGGCTCCGCAAAGGCTGAAACCCGTCCATGATTATTATTGGACACGATGACGACCTTGAAGCCCATTTTTTGCAAACGATTCAACCACTCAATTAACTCCGGAGTCGCAAGCGGATCTCGTGCGCCTACGAGTGTATTATCGAGATCTGTTATGATACCGCGAACACCAAATCCCCATAGGTGATTGGCATCAATATCATAGATCGTATGTACAGATTGTCTGGGCACTAGCTTTTTCAGCAAACAAATTACCTCCAACTGCTTCCTCGCAGGCGGGGAGACTTTGAACTATGTTCAAAGATCCCTAAGCGGAGGGACTTTGAATTCGTTCAAAGATCCCTAAGCAGAGAGACTTTGAATTACATTCAAAGATCCCTATATTATATACGTGAAACTATACCATAGTGATCCACTTGTTGCAAAAAGAAAAGAACATATTTTCCCACTAGGAACGGGTCGGAAGCGGCAACCAGTTCAATACGTTTTGAATTTTACGATCCCAATAGCTCCACTCATGTTCGCCTGGCTCTTCTTCATAGGTCAGATCCAACCCCAATTCGCGGCAATAATCTCGGAATCGAATATTATCTTCATAAAGGAAGTCTTCCGTACCGCAGCATTGATAGAACATAGGGGATTGTTTAGTCGATCCTGAGAGCTGCTCTGCCAAATAAAACAAATCATTCCCGCTGCCTTTAATCTTGTTCACATCTCCATAAATAAGTTGGAAGTCGTCAGGAAAATTCAATGCTCTTTGTGATACATCTAATGCCCCAGATAAGCTTGCCGCTGCTGCAAACCGATCTGGATGTGAAAGTGCGAGTTTCATCGCGCCATAGCCACCCATGGACAGGCCTGCCACATAATTCAATTCTCTTTCCTCAGCTAGCGGGAAAAATGATCGTGCTATAGCAGGCAATTCTTCACTAATAAACGTCCAGTATTTCGGCCCCGACGCCATATCGGTGTAAAAGCTGCGATTGACGGCAGGCATGACTACCGCTATCCCCAACTTCGAAGCATACCGTTCTATCGAGGTTCTTCGCATCCAAATCGTATGATCATCGGATAAGCCATGCAGCAGATATAGCGTAGGATGCTTTATCCCATAAACCGCAGATGCCAACCCGATTTGATTTTGAGCAGCTTGCGGCAAAATGACGTGCATTGAAGCTGAAACACCAAGGGAATCCGAATAAAAATGACAGTCGATAAAAGCCATATATCATAATCTCCTCTCATAGGAAAACCACCCCCTCGAAAGGTGAGTGGCTTCATTGCCCTATTTCATTTGTTCTTTTAATCGAATAATAGATTGACTAACGGTTTGGTAGTCGACTTCAGTGGAATTCTCCTGACTGTACTTCGCGCGCTCAAACAATTCGAGCACCGTTTCTAACTCTTTTTTCATCCACTTACTTTGGTTCGACCACCTTGTCGTCGCTTCTCGCATGGTTTCGTACTCATGTCTCGTGTAACCCTTACGACGGCTTAGCCGCAGCAGTTTTTCGAATTCAACGATAATTTTCTGATTAAAATTAACGGCTTGCCTTTTCTTCCTGCGTGTTAGCCATACTCTCCAGTAGTCGCTTTTCGAGATAAAGAATAAACCAACTGCAACAACTGCGATAGCAGCTACACCGCTTAATGTCAACCACAACCATGTAAGGCTCGGAGCCTCTTTAGTTTCTTCTGGCAAAGTAACAGGGTCACTTTCCGTTGATAGATCAACGGGTGGCGGTGTTTGCTCTGGGAACACATTCGGTAGACTGAAGCCTGAGGTCGGTTCAAAGGGTATCCAGCCAAAGCCTTCAAAGTACACTTCAACCCACGAATGGGCGTCTGAATTTCTAACTGTATAGGTACCTGCTCCATCCACATCGATTTCAGTACCCAGTTGACTCAAAATACCTAAATCCCTAAATTCCTCAGGGATCGGTGAGGTGCCCGATGAATAGCCTTTCACCCAACGAGTTGGAAGCCCAATAGAACGGGTTAATACAGCCATAGACGTTGAGTAATAATCACAATACCCTTGCTTCACTTCAAATAAGAAGCGGTCTACGAAATCCTTGCTCTTGCCTTTGCTTTCATCTGGGGTATTTGTATACGGATAATTATCCGATAAATACTTCTCTATTGACTTTGCTTTGTCATAAGGATTCGTCGCTGCCTTGGTAATTTCAACAGCCAGCTGCTTCACACGTCCAGGAAGGTCGGCAGGCACTTGTAGATACTCCGCCCATTCCAGTTGATTGGCATAGTCTGATTTGACTTCTCGCAATAACGCTTCTTCCAGAATAGGTTCCTGGGTAACGATTGTATAATCTTTAGGATAATTATTTCTTCCTGCGTAGCGCAGTTCAGACTGACGCGGAGACCAAATCAGGCGTTGAAACGGGTTCTCACCTTTATTCACTTCCACAATCTTCTGGATAGCGAATCCCCCGAACAAAACGGGAAATACTTCCTCTCTATCCATAACAACCGTTTGAGTCACTTCTTTGGTTTTCAAAAGTGACAGGTCAAAACGCGGATCTAGCGGCAGCGGATTACCATTCACACGATTGACTGGCAATTTCCGCTCCACGGGGCTAAACTCCCAGCCTTTTCCATTATATAACGATCTCGTTTCGCCTCGGAAGTAAGTTCTCTTGCTCGTTTCAACGGTCATAACCGGCGTGTAATCATAACGAAAACCACCGCCAAGCCGGCTGTCATCCCGACTATAACCGGAAGAAGCATCGGCGTTCGTAGATGACGTGATGCTGACTCCTTTTCCAAGTAGAGGGACAGCTTCACCACGGCTTACTTTCCAGGCTGTATAAGGATCCGTTAATATCGGATTCACAGTTGGTGCTAGTAGACCAACTAGAAAAGTGACACCGACAATCAATAGAACGGGAACAATGAGGGTTGACGGGTAATCCGTAATCGTTTCCCAAATGACCGGAGCCCGCCTCTTCAGTTGACTAAAATGCTGAACCATCAACAGTGAGAATCCGCAAAATATGACCATAGCTACTTGCGGCCACAAAAAGATTATACTGAAGGAATCTCGAATAGCAAAAAATAAGATACTGACAAAAATAAGGACAAATACACGCAGTCTTGATTGGACTGACCACATCGCAAACAAATAAGTAATCCATGCAGTTAAACTAAACCAAATGTACGGCTCCAACTGCCCCGCATTCAGAGCAATCCACTTCACTGCATCCTTCCATGCCGTCACATTAACCGCAACAAAATGATAGCTCATACCAATTCCGTGCAGCCATATAATCAAACCAAATTGAATCAAGGAACGCCAGCCGCGATGTAAGTGCGGTATGAGGTAAGTAACCGCTACAATTAAGAGGGTTCCCGTCACAAAGGCGACTGTTTCAGGCAGCCAAAGTCCATCTTCTTTCATGATCCAAATAACAAATTGATAAAGGAAAATCCCCGTAAGAATTGCTGTAACTCGCTTTGACCAATCCGTCAGCAAAATCCTTTTCCAAAGTACGTTAGGCATAACGTTTCGCCCCTCCCAACAGGTTAGGCAAGTCCGTCAACTGACTAACCTCATAACCCATATAACCTTGTGAGCGAATCGCCTTAATCCAATCCTCCTGATGACCTTCAATGTCCGTCCCTTGCGGTTTGAATACATGGTTGGACTTCGCATGAACCCAGATATGGCATGGATTCATCTGAAGATGTTCCAGGTGATGAATCACTTGTATCATCGCTGAGCCCTTTTGCGGTGAAATAAGTACAAAGAAGCAGCCTGCTGGCCATTCCCGCGAGCGTTCTTTGATGATTTGGTGAAGTGAGTGATAACCATCTGCTTCTACCCCGACCAAATGCTGGATGATTTGCTTGTGATGTTTCTGACTTTGCTTCGGTTCAAAATACGTGGATTCCTTCCCAATCGAAAGTAATCCCAGTGCTAAATCACGACTCGCTCCATATCGAAATAAGGACGCTGCTACAGATACCGCCAGTTCAAATTCGGCAGCGTCCCGGTAGGCCCTGGCATTCCGATCCAATAGAATAATCGTCTTGGGAAGGGATTCTCGCTCGAATTCTTTGGATTTCCATGTACCTGTCTTCGCAGTGGCATTCCAATGTATACGTGATAAGCGGTCTCCATAAATATATTCACGGACACCATTAATTTGCGTCGTTTCACGATGTGCTCGTGTCGTTGTGGAGTGATGCTGCATGCCCTTAAGCATTTGGTGAAATTGCGCCCATTCCCGAATAGCAACCGTTTGTGGATACACAGTAATCGGCTGCTGAAGCTCTAATCGTCCCTTATGCTGAAAGAAGCCAAAAATATCTTCGGTTAAGCACTCCGTATCACCAAATCGATAATACCCTCTTCTTAATGGTGGGGTACTGTAAAGTAATTCGCCTCTACGTTTCCAATCCGGAACAATGGAGCCTTCGAAAATGGTCTCTTCCCCATTCTGTCGAATAAGCTGATCTTTAATCATCATATAAGGAATAGGCCAGTACCCCGGAATCTGCACGCCAATACCAATCTGCAATGATTGCCCAGCTTCTATTTGAGTTTCTTGACCTACATTCGTAAGCTTGCGGGTACCTTGCGCACGTTTAATTCCACTCCAGTTGCCAGAGAGTAAATAAGCAGACAATAACGTGATAATAATAAAAAGCATAGAGGCCAGCTTCCCACCTTGAAACAACAGGAACAATAAACTAGCTGTGAAACAAGAAATAAGAAGCCATAGAGCTGCCGGAAACCGGGGAAATTCCCCGAATCGTTTGAATACCGGTCGATTCATAGGCTCACTTCTCCAATCGAACCGGCACGCGTACTTGCTCGAAAATCGCGCCGAGAACTGAGGAAACCGTCGCTCCGTCCATACGGGCTTCGGAATGAAGAATCATTCGATGACCAAGAACATAAGGAGCAAGGTATTTAATATCATCAGGAATCACATAGTCTCTTCCATGGAGGAATGCAAAAGATTTGGAAGCCAAAACTAATGAAAGCGTTGCTCTTGGACTGGCTCCGAGGAATACAGCCTGATGTTCCCGCGTTTTTCTAGTAATGGTCACTAAATAATCAGCTACTGCTTCATCCAAGTGGACATGACGGACCTGTTCCTGGATGGCTAGTACTTGAGACGTATTCATGATCGCCTGCAGTGCCTCCATCGGATGCACTTTGCTCTGGGATGTAATCATTTGCTTCTCGGCGGCTTCACTCGGATAACCTAGGCTAAGCTTCATCATGAATCGGTCAAGCTGCGCTTCAGGCAAAATATATGTGCCTTCGAAGTCAATCGGGTTCTGGGTCGCCAGCATCATAAATGGTGAAGGAAGCTCATGTATATCACCATCGACGGTGATGTGTTGTTCTTCCATTGCTTCCAACAAAGCAGACTGTGTTTTGGTTGTTGCCCGGTTAATCTCATCGACTAGTAAAATATTCGCCATAATCGGTCCTGAACGGAACAGGAATTTCTCTTCTTTGGGATGATATATAGAAACACCTGTTATATCGGAAGGTAATAAATCCGGATTACATTGAATACGGCGAAATTGACCATCTATGGATCGAGCAAGTGCTTTAATCAGCACTGTCTTGCCAGTACCCGGCACATCTTCAAGCAAAACATGCCCACCGGCCAGCATCGCAGTTAGCAACAATTCAATCTCAGAGCTCTTGCCAAGAATGCATGATTCCAAATTCGTTTTCAACCTAGCTAGAGCTTCTACATGATGATGGGTGGCAGTTTCCATGTGTGATCCTCCTTAGAGTTTTGCTCAGCAAAACTTGCTTCGATAGCGTTACTGAGTTTTCGTAAGAAAACTTACGTCGTAAGCATTCGAGTTTCAGAAAATTTACGACGTAAGCATTAGCTGCATTTTTCTTGGCATATTGCGTTTATGCTGCCATTTAGGGTGAAAATACTTCCATAAGTCCATATTCCTCAAAAATGATAGGAAAATGAGCGTAAATCTAGTTTACAGTAAAGTTTTTCGTCCGTATACTTGTAAATCCTCTAAATTTATTTGTTAAATTTAACCATCCACAGCGGTAAACGAGGATAAGCAAAAAAAAGAGATCCACAGCATCGTGCTGTGGATCCAAATTTAATATATTACCTATTGCGGCGAATCAGATTGCAAAAGCCATAGTAATAATAACCAAAAGAATAAAGAGAACCAAGACTACAGCCGTACTTGTACCCACACCACCGCTATAACAACCTCCTGCAGCATAACCCATTCTATCTCGCTCCTTTCTGTTATCAGATGGTCTATTGTATTTCAATGGCATTTGAAATGTATGGACAAATATCAGATAGTAAAGGCCTGTTTTGAGATTAGGATCAATGATCACTGTTTTTTGAATGATGTTAGCGTGATTTAACGAAAAAGGGGCTGTCCCAAAAGTAGAAAAAAAGTCTACTTAAGGGCAGCCCTCTTTTATTGAAGTTTGACAACGTGACTGGAAAAGTCACCCGTCCTGGGACAGCCCATGTTCAAGCAATCATCTTATCCTTTGGGTCTGACAAATACAGCAGCTATGAAGGAGAAGATGATCGCCGCGGATATCCCAGCGCTGGTCACTTTAAATATACCGGTTATGATCCCTATATAGCCATTCTTATGGAGCTCCTCTAACGCACCATGCACAAGTGCGTTGCCGAAGCTGGTAATCGGGACAGTTGCACCCGCACCAGCAAATTCAATGAACGGATCATACAAATTACAGCCGTCTGCTATAGCACCCAGCACGACAAGCGTACTCATGGTATGAGCGGGCGTCAACTTACCTACATCCATCAAAAGTTGGCCAAATACACAGATGGCTCCACCAATCAGAAAAGCCCAAAAAAAGTTCATGCGTACAACCCTCCAGACTCAATTGAAACAGCATGTGCAATGCAAGGGATGCTTTCCCCTTGTTGGAAAGAAAGCGGCGAGAGTAGAGCTCCGGTCGCTACGACTAGGATTCGCTTCAATTCGCCACTCTTAATGCGCTTTAGGAGATGACCATAAGTAACGGTTGCCGAGCAGCCACAACCGCTCCCTCCCGCTTGGACGGTCTGCTTCTCGCGATCATAAATGATCAACCCGCAGTCGTCATAAGTCGTTTGATCAATTGGAAACTTGTGCTTATCGAATAGTTCGCGCGCAATGTTCACACCCACTGTTGCCAAATCACCGGTGACGATTAGATCGTAATAACTAGGCTCAATATTCAATTCTCGGAAGTGAGTTTGAATGGTATCTACCGCTGCCGGCGCCATCGCAGCGCCCATATTAAACGGATCCGTGATGCCCATATCAACGATTCGTCCGATTGTGGCCGAGGTGACGACGGGGCCGTCACCGGTCTTACCAAGCACGGCGACCCCTGCGCCGGTGACTGTGTATTGAGCTGTCGGCGGCTTCTGCGATCCGTATTCCGTCGGATAGCGGAACTGCTTCTCCGCTGTGCAGTTATGGCTGCAGGTGCCAGCCATCACGTAGTTGGCGGCCCCCGAGTCCACCAGCTGGGCGGCTAGCGCGAGCCCTTCCATCGATGTGGAGCAAGCGCCGAATATGCCGAGATACGGTATATTTAGCGTGCGCACAGCAAAGGTATTAGAGATGATCTGATTCATCAGATCCCCTCCAACATAGAACTGTATCTGGCCGTCCGTAAGCCCGGCCTTTGCAAGTGCTCGCTGCGCCGCTTCCTCTAGCAGCGCCTTTTCGGCTTTTTCCCACGTTTTCTGACCAACAGTCAAATCTCCGTGAACGATATCAAAATCTCCACTAATTGGCCCTTGACCTTCATCAGGTCCTACAACCGTCCCCGTAGATAGTATCACGGGTCGATTCTCAAAGACCCAGCTCTGATGTCCCTTTAGCATAAGGTCAACCTCCACCCGTAATGATAAGATGTACAATACCTACAAAAAAGGCAGCGACGGTTCCGAATACAATAACCGAGCCAGCTAACTTGAACATATTACCGCCTACCCCAAGCACTAGTCCTTCCGCTCGGTGCTCAATAGCAGCTGAGCATAATGAATTTGCAAAACCTGTTACAGGAACGGAGCTTCCCGCCCCAGCCCATTGGGCCATTTTATCGTACACACCGAAGCTCGTCAGTATGACGGATATGATAATTAACACCGCAACCGTTGGATTCCCAGCCGTTTTTTCGGTAAAACCAAACCAATTGATGAACATTTGCATGAAGCATTCACCAATTAAACAGATTGCCCCTCCAACGAGAAAGGCTCGCATGCAATTTATTAGAACGGGTCTTTTGGGCTCTTGTTTCTTGGCTAGTTTCTGATACTCCTGCTGTGTCATTGTTAAGTTTTTCTTCTTGTTGTTGGCCATGTTTTCCCTCCTGCTTCCTCAAACGCCCTAGGCTCTTAGAATCGTATACAGATCTTGAATGACCTTCGTTAACTGTACCGAACATGCCTCGTACATCTTCTTCGCTTGCGGATGGCTAGTCGTCAATGAAAAAAGTTCAAGGTCTGCCTCACATTTCTTCAAATTGGCTAATAATACAGGCCTTTCAACTGGTTGAGGCACTTTTAATTTATCATCATAAAGATCAACCGTTAATTCGCCATGCGTGTCTACTTGTGCGAGGAACACATTCTCCTTCGTTACTCCTAGCTTATCCAGTTCCGTATGTAGCCATCCTCTTCCTCTACCCGTTACTGCCAAAGGTTCATCTTGAATGACACCATCCATGATAACGGATTGAGTCGGTTTCTCAATGTTCAGTTTTATGCCCAAATGCTTTGGTGTCAGAGGTTGGAGTTCACTTTTGAGCAGAACACTTAAATCACCATTAGCCTCAAGCATAGCAAACTCAACATCTGCCACGCGAAAAACACTTTTGGTGCGCAGCTGCTCCAGCAGCTCATCGCCAGTGTAACGTTCTTTTTTTAAATTGTTCTCAAGAATTTTGCCATCTTGAACAACAACAGTTCCTCTACCCTCAAACCAAAGCCGTAACGTCTTGCTTTTGAGCGTCAGAATCTCCAATGTCAACGGAATGAGAACCCAAACGAGTATAGCGATGACCCCGTGCCAGAAATTGTAATCCACATCAGTGGAAATTGTCCCAGCCAAGTCACCAATCGTAATTCCAAGAACATATTCAAAAAAAGTAAGTTGGGAAATTTGTTTTTTGCCAAGAATTCGAGTTAGTACAAACAAAAAGAATAAGGCAAAAAACGATCTGACAACGATATTCATCCAATCCGCCACAAGCTTTCCCTCCTTCTCCTAAAGCTCGAAACAACATCATTATGCGCTATTTAGGCAGCAAGTATGATCAATTTGAGTTGGATTTAAATGTTAACGTAGCAAGTGAAAAAATATGCTTGCAAGTTTAAATTTACACGAGTAAAATACATTTTATAACAAATGAATAAAGAGTAAAATGCTCTTTATTCCATTTTATCTTCAATTTATTTTACACGAGTAAAATACAAGGAGGACGATGAGAATGACGACAGTGACCCTGGATATCCCTGAGCTCTCACGACAATTTGAAAATGATGGTTACCTACTGCTTCGCAATGTACTATCGGAAGAAAGGATAGCAGAATTGAATAGAGCCGTTGACGGCATCCTTTCTGATGAGCAAGAGTCGTTATCCTACAACATTTACAATAGCATAGAAAGAGACTCCTCTATTTTGTCCTTAATGGACAATCGGACTCTTCTTCCACTTATCGTTAATTTGATGGGTTATAACATTCAACTTCATATCTCACATCTGACCGTGCGCAAACCAAATCCCGATGATCTCAAGACGGAGACCAACAGCTTCATTAACTGGCATCAGGATGGACCAGCTCCCAAATTCCCAAGTATTAACGGATTAACATCCACCTACTACATTAAAGTTTGTTACATTTTGAGTGATATGTCTGAGATAGACCGCGGGAATACGAAAATCATTCCGGGCAGTCATAAGTGGCCGGATTACCACCCCGTTCAAACCGACGTGAATGTGCCTTTACCAGGAGAAATGCAAATTTGCGGTAAGCCTGGGGACGTATTCCTATTTGCACAAAATCTTTGGCATGCCGGTTCCCCGAATCGCTCTGATTTCACACGTCGCCAATTATTTATCGGTTATAGCCCGATTTGGATGAGGCCTATCGATTACCATGCTGCTTCGCCAGCTCTACTCGAAGCGGCAGATCCAATACGTCGTCAACTGCTTGGTGCAATTAGTGAAAACTATTTCAAATTCTACGTACCGGAGGAGTCAATGGTCCCGCTTAAAGAGCTATGGTTAGGCGGTGCTGCAACCAAAAGTGAGTACATTTAGATTTGTCCAAATTTATGATACCCTTGAGGAAACAAGAAAAGGGAGTTCCTTATGATTACCAGGAAAGAAGTCGCAGACCGGGCTGGTGTTTCGGTAGCTGTCGTTTCATATGTGCTTAATAATCGAAGCATCGTCAAAGAAGAAACCAGACAAAAAGTGCTTGCTGTAATCAATGAGCTAGGTTATCGTCCCAATCAGACAGCACGCAGCCTCAAAACCAGGAAAACAGGGCAAATTGCTGTCCTCGTTCATTTCGTGGGAAATCCATTCGAGGGTGGATTGCTATTATATATTGAGAAAAAAGCTAAACTCAGCAATTATTCGGTGTTTTTTCATTCCTTTGAACCTGCTCGTGAAGAAGAATTAAAAAATACACTGATGGGGCGTGTGGACGGCATTCTTCTGCTCGGCCAAACGCTCAGTGAGGAAAGTCAGGCATTTTACAGCTTGATGGAGCTACCCATCGTGTCTCTGATGCATCCAGGTGTTGCCATGCCGAGCATCCCTGTCGTTGATGTGGATTGGATAGCTGAAATGCGGCGGTTAATTGTTCATCTTCGTGAACAGGGACATGAGCAGATTGCATTTATGACCGCTGGCGATCCGCAGGATCCGATTGCTCATCGGCTCTTGGCTTTCCGCGAAGCTATGCATCACGAAGGATTGAAACTGCCGGAGCCATATATTCTCGAAGGCGCCGGCCGCTTTGAGAGAGCTTTCGAAGTGTTAACCACAACACTTACGCAAGGTTTTGATTTTACTGCTATCGTAGCAGCAAATGATTTGATGGCGGCTGGTTGCCTCGCAGCTTGCCGCGAATCCGGCATTCTTGTCCCACAACAATTGGCAGTGGCCGGGTGCGAAGATATTCTAATGTCTTCGCAAGTCTCGCCAGCTTTGACAGCTATTTGTTATCCTCGGATGGAGGTTGGTTTAGCGGCGACAGAACTTCTGCTATCACTCATTAACGGAGAGAATAAGAAGACACCACAACTGGAAGGCAAGCTTTCAGTCAGAGCTTCAACCGTAGAGAACTCCTTGAATGCCACATCATATAGCAATTAAGATGTACGATTCAGATAGCCGTTATGAGCAATTCTGTATTGGATTTAATTGTTGTATATCTGGGTAAAAAGTTAGGGCATATTAAAGATCGCAATCAATTGAAATACGATCAATTTGCTTGCTATCCTATAAAAATCTTAAAGAAGAGGTGCACAACATGACAGTAGCTTCTCAAGTAAAAACAACACTGGCTTCACTTAAAAGTGCGCAAGCGAGCTTAGAAACATTTGCTCTTGGCACGCAAAATCAAGAAGCCAAACAGTTGTATGAAGCGGCCGCCTTATCTACACAAGACATCGTAAATCAAGTTGCCTCCCGTGTGCAGCAATTAGAAAATGAAGAACCTCAGTACAAAGGCTTCTAGTTAACAAGCCAAAACCAGCCGGCTGCGAACACTCGCGAACGGCTGGTTTTGCATTAGAACATACTGACGAGTATCAGAGTAAGTAAAACGAATAGAATTAATATAAGCAGTATCAGCTTATCTTTTGGCATTCAAGCCGCCCCTCGTTTCGGATGAGATTCCTATTTATTCCAATGGTTGCCCAGATGATTTCCTTAGCTCATTGGCCAATCGATGAAATTCTTCTCTAGCGTCAGCATCCTCGGTTGCCATATAAGCCGCAGACAAGAACGCAATGATTTTATTGGCATCTTCCACACTTAACATAGATTCAGTACCTCCCTGAAGTCGGTTTATTTACCGGTCCAATAATCGAATGTCATCACGTTGTTTTTGAAAAAGGAATAGGGCAAGTAACAATAGCCTTGGTCTCCCCATCCTTTCCCCCATGAATTCCGCACGATGACTATTCCCTGTCCCTTCTGCTTACCATCCTTGTATCCGACGGCCAATAAGGCATGCCCGCCTAACATCTGCTCTTTTTTTCGATTCGGGTAAGGGATCCTCCCTGTTTTTGCCGCCATTGGACTTACGAAAGATTGATACAGCCAGATTCCGAAGACGACAGGCTTCCCATCAGCTAACGCAGCTTTGATCCCTGCCAAATCATGAATCCGATAATACCCCTCTATACGGTAGGCTCCTGCTGCAGCTTCGGCCTCAGAATCAGGTTTTTCTTTAAATTTGGCTATGCGATAAGGCCAATCGGCTTCCGGGCATACCCCTATTTTATGCAGAACCTTCATGCCATCGCGAACTGTAGCTCCCGAGTCCCAATTGATCGTACCCTCTAATTTACGCTCATGCCAATAATGAAAAAGACGAGATAGCCTTAACGTTGAATCGCGTTCTTGACGAAGCCAATACTCACGCAGCCCGCTTACAATGGCATTTGATGTGCAAGAGCCTAGATTCCCCTGATTCACGATAGGAGACAGCTCCTTGCGCAAATCTACTTTGCGGGGCAATTGTGATTCCCGGATGTAATTGACGCTTCGGTAAAAATAATCCCGAAAATCTCTCTGGTCCCGTTTAACCGTGTATTTACGCATCCCATAGCCTCCAACGGTGTGTTAGCAGAATTGTATTCCAGTATATTCACCCATAGGCTGCAGCGTGCAAAAAGCACGCATCCCTATGGAATGCGCGCAGTTTGTTGCAGATTACTTTTTCATTGCTTTTTGATATATTTCCAAGTACTTTGTTGTCATTTGGGACGTTGTAAATCTACGAATAACATAGCGGCGAAGCTCAGCTGGATGCGGATAATTCCCTTCTTTTACCTTTGCAACCATCTCAGAAACGGAACGGCAGATTAATTGAGGAAATCCCGCCATAACCTCAGGTACCGCACCATGTTTCAAGGCGATTACGGGTGTACCGCAGGCCATGGCCTCAATCATGACAAGTCCGAAGGGCTCTTCCCACAGGGTTGGAAACAGCAAACAGCTTGCATATTTAAGTAGCTTCTGTTTCTTTTTGCCTCCAACGGGTCCTACATAATGGATATTGGGATTCCTTCGGATACGGGGAGCAATTTCATTACGAAACAATGCTTTATCTTTTATTGGCCCAGCAATGATTAGTTTTTTATTCGTTTTCTCAGCAATCTCAATGGCGAGTAGGACACCCTTCTCTCTCAGAATTCGTCCCATAAATACCATAAAACTACGCTTTTTGTCACTGAACTCATATTCGCTTGGGTTAAGTCCATTATAAACATAATACCCACGATTTTTGCCCATCACCTGCCTAGCACGTTTGGAAACATATACAGGATGTTTCACATGTTGTTTTACAGGGAGATGCAAGGTACACACCGTAGGAAAAGTATGCTTGCTCCGCCCAAGTGCAGAACTGAACGTATGATCATGAATAACGTCAACATCCCGCGGCATTTTACTCAAAACATACCTTGCTATTCCTTGGTCACGAAGACCCTTTGGAAATGGAATAAGGTTAGCACTAGTTCGACTTCCTTGTGTTGCAAATACGGTCACTTGATGTCCTCTTTGCACAAGGTTTTCTGTCAATTCATGCACAACTTTCTCCGTTCCTCCCTGGTTCGTTGGTGGCAGTTTCTGTGCATCTGGAAAGTTAGAAATCACCTGCACAATGTGAAGACGTTTCATCCCCTATCACTCCGTTTCTCTTAACATATTCTCTATGTGCTCGCGAAGCCATGGCCTCAGATTGGCTCTCTTGTTCGCTTCAGAAAGAATCGATGTAATAAATCCTCTATGATTTCCAATGTCATGCCATTGCCCCTTTATCTCACAGGCATACATGGCTTCGATTTTGTTTAGCGTAATCAATGCGTCCGTCAATTGAATTTCTTTACCTACGCCGGCCTTTTGAGTGGCCAATACTTCGAAAATCTGAGGTGTCAAAATGTAACGACCCAGCATGGCCAAATTTGACGGCGACATTGGAAGAACTGGTTTCTCAATAAGGTCTATGACACTATGAATACCTTCGTGCAGGACTTTTGCATCTACAATTCCGTAATCCGAAACGAGTTGATCCTCTACTTCCTGAACACCAATAATGGACCTATGATATCGATTATAGTAATGGATTAATTGCGCCAGTGCAGGCGTTTCGGCATCAAAAAACGTATCACCCAATAACACGGCAAAGGGTTCATTTTGAACAAAAGCGCGGGCGCACCAAATAGCATGTCCTAGTCCGAACGGCTCGGTTTGGCGAATATAATGAAGGTTAGCTAGCTGGGTTGCCTCCTGCACAACCCCAAGAAGATCAAACTTTTCACGCTCTCTAAGATAGCTCTCCAATTCAAAGGCAGTATCGAAATGATCTTCGATCGCTTTCTTCCCTTTCCCTGTCACGATGATGATGTCTTCAATGCCTGAAGCTACCGCTTCTTCTACGATAAATTGAATGGTTGGTTTATCTATGATAGGCAGCATTTCCTTTGGGAGAGCTTTGGTCGCCGGTAGGAATCGCGTACCCAAACCTGCTGCAGGTATGACCGCTTTTCGAATCTTCAAACATATCACCATCTCTCAAGTAGTAATTAATAAGCTTTATGTTCAAAGTATGCAAACCACTTTGGAATGCCACGGACATGTATCTTTTTCACTCAAAATGTACTGGTTAAAACAGGTCATAGGCACTCGGCAAACTTTCAGTTATGATGAGGGTGTGAACATGATCAACTAACAGAATGGAGCAACCACCATGACAATGACATCATTCACGAAAGCGCTGCTTGGTTGCGCCAGTCTCTTATTCTTGCTGAACTTAGGGACTCAGACGACGGAAGCCAGGGAAAGTCAATTTACTAGAGATGGAACAGGGCCCCTCTATTGGAGCACTTATGAATATCAATACACAAATAATGCACCTATGAACGAGGCAGAATGGAAGAAAAACATTGATTGGATTGCAAGCGATTACAAAGCATCGGGCTATGACATGATAGCCTCCGATGGCTGGATTGAAGGTGCTCAACGCACAAATGAGAACGGTTACATTTTGTCTCACAATGATAACTGGCAGCATGACTGGGCTTATTGGTCAACCTACATTCAAAATAAAGGCATGAAGCTCGGTGTTTACTATAACCCGTTGTGGGTAACGCGGAGTGCCGCGGCAGATCCAACGAAAACAATCGTCGGAACGAACTACAAAATTAGTGAGATTGCCAGTTCCGCAGATAAATTTAATGATGATTTGTATTGGGTAGATGTTACGAAACCCGGCGCCAAGGCGTATATTCAAGGGTACGTGAATTACTTCAAACAGCTAGGTGTTCCCTACCTGCGAATTGATTTTTTGTCTTGGTATGAAACCGGAACAGATAAAGGCAAGACGATTGGGGTTAATCATGGCTCAGAGAACTATCAGACGGCTTTAAAGTGGATGCAGGAAGCAGCCGGCGATGATATGGAACTAAGTCTCGTAATGCCTCATTTGAACAATCATGCTGCTGGCGAACTGCCGTATGGTGATATGGTCCGAATCAATGAGGATCTCGCCCATGGCGGTTGGGAAAACTTAAGCGGTCAACGTCAAAATTGGGTGAACAGCTGGTCGCAGTGGGCCAATCCGTTCCAAGGATTTACTGGATTTTCCGACATCGCTGGCCGCGGTTCCAATATGATTCTGGATGGGGATTTCATCCGCATGAATACCTTTAAAACAGATGAAGAACGCAAAAGCATCATTCAATTATTCACCATGGCGGGTTCACCCATAGCGATCACGGATCAGCATTCCACGATTGGCAATTTCGGAAGCTTTTACAAAAACAAGAACATGCTTGCGCTCCATAATCAAGGGTTCGTAGGCAAACCTTACTATAATAATGGGCATTCATTTAGCAGCGATCCAGGGGCAAGGAACTCAGAAAAATGGCTTGGACAATTACCAGATGGCAGCTGGGTTGTCGGGTTATTTAATCGATCAGATGGGACAGCCACTCGTTCGGTCAATTATTTGAAAGATTTGGGACTGACTCAATCAGCGAATACAACCGAGCTCTGGACAGGAACTAGCCTTGGCAAACTTACTGCCTACAGCCCGACCCTTGTGAAACATGCATCAAAAGTTGTGAAAATCGAACCGGAAGGCACGAAAGCGAGTTATGCTGCTGAGGTTGCTACTTGGATGGGCGGTACGCATTTTAATAATAACTATGCGGGTTATCAAGGATTTGGTTTTGTCGATGGGTTGGGATTGACGGGGGCTAAAATTGTCTATGCAGTCCAAGCAGCTGAAGAAGGTGTCTATGCGCTCTCCTATCGTTATGCAAATGCTTCAGGGATGAACAGCACTCTTCATGTAAGCACAACCGATGAGAAGGGAGTTGTGGTTCAACCATCGCGGGCAGTCACGTTCGGTTCGACTTCAGCTTGGAATACATGGATGAATCAGAATGATCGCATTCATTTGAAAAAGGGTGTGAACCTGATCACCTTAGAGCGTACAGCCTCAGATACGGGTGAGATTCATTTGGATGGTCTTGTGCTCGACAAGAATCGGTTAGCCAACATTGACTCTTCGCTCGTGCAAAATGGGGATTTTGAAAGCGGTGACATTCGAGGATGGTCGGAATGGCATCCAGCAGGTCAGACCGCAAAGTATGGTGTTGATCCTCACGATGCGTATAAAGGTAAATACAAGCTCTATTTCTGGGACACCAAAGCCTATAAGCAAAGCATTCATCAGAAATTAACTGGACTTCCGAATGGATCCTATACCGTTAGCGCATGGGTTAAAGAGACGTTATATGGAAACAAACCGACGACAGTCCGGATGGAGCTTAGTGAGCATGGTGCAAAGACCATATACAAGAACATTAGTCCGACCAAAGGGTATCAACGCGTTCAAGCCACTGTTAACGTAACGAATGGCAGCTTGGATATCGGCTTCTATGTGGATTCACCGGGGTTAACTTCTTTGCAAATCGATCAAGTTTCGATTGAGAAGATGGACTGATTGATTCAAAATGGACCTGGCTGTTTAGCCAGGTCTTCGTTTGTTCTGCGTTAAGCTCGGATGCCGAGCCTAACGTAAGCCAAAACTGTGGAGTGGCTTGTATTGTAGCCTGAGTAGAAAAACATCGTCTCAGGCCATATATAGGATTAGGATGGTCAATCCTCCCCTATTTGCCCCAAAACAAATCCCCAGCCTATTGTGATATTTATCGCATGGCTGGGGTTTGGGTTTCTATAGACAGCCAATTACTAACGAAGATAACGCATAAGCGGCTGGATATTTTGCTTCTTTATGCTATCTACGACCAGCTTGGCGATGGCAATACCGCCTCTTTCCTGAAAATGTGTATTATCCTCTGCGCCTTTGGGGAAGTTAGGGAACTCACCCGGCCACGCCCACATGAATATTGCTTTCGTTTCTTCCGGACCTAGTGCTTCAAACAATTGCCTGCTCTCTTCTGCCAAATCTATCAAGGGAACGTTTTCTTCCTCTGCAAGCTGCTTCATCGCGGTAATATAGTCACCATGCGTATCTATGATTTTACCGGCACTGTCAAAAAATCTTCGCTGAACTGGCGTTACTAGAATCGGGGCCGCTCCCCGCAATCTTGCCTCTTGTATGTAGATGTTCAAATGCTCTTTATACGTTGTAAAAGGGGATGTAGCCCGCTCTGCATCCAGCTTCTGATCGTTATGTCCAAACTGAATGAACAGGCAGTCATTCGCATTCATCTGGTCAAGGATGGGTGCCAGGCGTCCTTCCTCCAAAAAGCTTTTGGAGCTGCGGCCTGATACCGCATAGTTGGCTACAGCGGCGTCCGCTTTAATGAAAAGCGGCAGCATTTGTCCCCAACCCGTGTACGGATAACCATCCTGCGGTTGATCGGTAACGGTGGAATCACCGACGATATACAAGTTTGCCGCTTGCGGTGCCGAGGTAATTTCTAATGCATTAATTCTCGGGGCCACACCAGAGAAAGTAAGTCTCAACTGTCCGTCTGCCACATGAACGGTAAAGCTGCTAGTAACAAACTCTCCTGATGCTGTCAGAACATCGGTCAATACAAGTCTTCCTGGCCCCGCCTTCAATCCCGTACAAGTTGACGTTATAAGGTCCCCCATGAGTGTCTGAACCGTATAGCTGCCATTCGGCACGTCCACAATAAAGACAGCACCAACCGGAATGCAAAAATCTTGACGGAGCGCCGCGGGACGCCCTCGATCTCGCTCAAACACCGTTGAACCATCCAGAAAGCCATAGCCCATTTTCTCATTGTAATACGTTTGACCGCTAATTCTCGTGTACCCTTCTTTTGTACAGCTTGAACTCTCTTCTGGACCGAAATCGAACCTGAAGTGTACGCTCATCAACGTTACCTCCTACCAGTCTTTGCGATTAAGCAAGGATGCTAAGAAAGTAAGCCCTAACCCCTGTCCCCAGCCTTGAATCCGTTTGTAGGGAACCCCTTTGTAACCGTCAATATCTCTCATTACCGCTGTTCCAGCTGAAACATGAGTGACTGTCCCATCTTCCGTGATGCGTGAAAGTATACCTTGAATGGATTTGTTCGTATATTTGTTGTAGAGAGGACCTGAACTGATAAGCGCCGCCGCGATACCAGCAGAACCGCTTGTTTCCAAATAAGCAGCTTTGTCTGTCAATACGGTATGCCACAGTCCACTCTCATCTTGCAAGCGGACAAGTGCGCTCAATTGATCACGCAGCGAGCCCTCGAGAATCATAAAAGAAGGATGCGTCACATGCACCAGTCTCAGCGCACGAGCCATCGTAATTGCTGCCCATGCATTGCCACGTGCCCAGAATATACCGGACATATGATTTTGTGCTAGATGATCCCAGCCGTGATAGTACAGATTAGTTGTCATATCTTGCAAATAATTCTCGTGACCGTGATATTGCTTCAACCCATCTTCAAAATAATCGTCACGCTTTAGCACAGAACCGATCCGCAAGAGGAAGTAGCCTGCCATGAACATGGTGTCCACCCATGCCTGCTGCGGAAAGTTATAGGTTTCCGAGTTCACCGTATGCTGGAATATGCCTTCTCCGAAACGCTCCGCCTCATGCTGAAGGAATTCAGCCATTTGTGAAGCAATTTCGATATACCGATCTTCACCGGTTTCTTTGTACAGTGTCAGCAAGGAGTGTCCAATTGAGATCCCGTTAACGGACAGCTTAGGCAAGCCATCCTCCAGCTTCTCATCGATCCAATCTTTCAGCAGTTGCAGATATTCCTCCTTGCCCGTCGCTTCATAGGCTTCGGTTACGCCATAGAAGGCTACGCCGCCCGGCCAATCCCAATTAAAGTCCATTCGGAACGTTCTATGGACAACACGGTCAATCACTTTGCGAATTTCATCTGGATCAAATTGTAAGGCTGGCATCTCTTCATTTCCTCCCTGTAGTTGGCTATTTTCTGTGTTCGTAATCATCTCTTCTTATCCTTTCAAACCGCTCGTCGAAATTCCGTCAACAATGTACTTCTGGAATATGATGAAAACAACGAAAATCGGGACAAGTGATAACGTCGACATGGCAAACATGCCACCCCAGTTATTCAACGACTCGCTATCCAAGAAAAGCTTCAATGCTAAGGAAACCGGATATTGACTCGGATTGTTCAAATAAAGCAGTGGTGTATAGAAATCATCCCATCTCCAATAGAAGGAGAAGATCGCCGACGTCACGAGTGCCGGAACAATTAAAGGTACAATAATTTTGTAAAAGATGCTGTACTTGCTGCAGCCGTCCATTTTCGCGGCTTCATCCAATTCTGGCGGAATCGTACGAATAAACTGCATGATCAAGAAGATAAAGAATGGAATCCCAAAAAACTGCGGGACGATAATCGGTTTAAAACTGGATAACCAGCCTATTTTGGCAAATAAAACATATTGAGAAATAATCGTTACGTCATGAGGAAGCAGCAAAGTAAGCATAACAGCCGAAAACCAGAATTTGCTTCCAGCAAAACGAATCCGGGCAAATCCATAACCTACCAAAGCGGAGGAAACCACCGCACCTATCGTCGAAAGAATAACAATAATGAACGAATTTTTCATGAATGTAGCAAACGTATTGCCTGCAAACCCTTTCCAGCCCGACACATAATTGTTCCACTCGAGCCGACTTGGGATCAGACTGGTAGCCGTTGTGTAAATTTCATCATTCGGCTTCAGTGAGCTCGCGACCAGCCATAGGATCGGATAAATCGCAGTTACTGCGATGATACATACGATGAGATGATATAGCACTGTCTTGACATTTTTCGCTCGTAAAACCATTGTTTACCCCTCCTAGCTTTCGTAATGAACCCAATATTTCGATGTTTTAAAAATCACTAAGGTGATGAGTCCGATCAGGATCAGCATGAACCAAGCCATGGCCGAAGCGTAACCCATTTCGAAGAAGACGAATGCTCGATGGAATAAGTAAAGTGAATACAGCAAGGTATTGTTCAGCGGCCCGCCCTCCCCATTGGAAATGATGTAGGCCGGAGTAAAGGTTAAGAAGCCTGATATCGTTTGCAGGATTAAATTAAAGAGAATGATCGGACTTAACAAAGGCAAGGTAATATGAAAAAACTTGCGAATGGGTCCTGCGCCATCTACACTGGCTGCCTCATAATAGGTACCAGGAATATTCTTTAGTCCGGCAAGGAATATCAACATGGAGGAACCGAATTGCCAAACCGATAACAGAACTAAAGTACCAAGTGCTGTAGCTGGGTAGCCAATCCAGGATATAGTGGTATGGATGCCAATTGTATCTAGGAAAGCATTGATTAGTCCTTTATCTCCGAAAATCTGACGCCACATGATGGAGACTGCGACGCTGCCGCCAATCAAGGATGGTAAGTAATACGTGGCTCGGTATAACCCAATCCCTTTAACCGCGCGATTCAACAGCATGGCAACGAGCAGAGCGATAATGAGTCTGGATGGGACAGACGTAAGCACATAAGTTAGTGTCACTCGGATGGAATCCATGATTTTGTCGTCATCCGTGAACATTTTCTCGTAATTGGAAAGTCCCACCCATCTTGGAGCCGATAGCAAATCGTACTCGGTAAATGAAAAGTACAGCGATGAAAACATCGGAAACAGCGTGAAGATCAGAAAACCCAAGATGAATGGTGATATAAACACATAACCGACTATGTGATCATTTTCACGTAGTTTCATAGTTCCACTCCCTTACATTCGTCAATTTCTATTTATTTGGGAGGGCAGCTTGCATGAAGCTACCCTTTAACCCCTTTGTAAAGCTTTTCAAAAAATTCTTACTTCTTATTTTTGGCGAGAACCGCGTTGGCATCGTTCATGAATTTGGCTGCGGCTTCCTCCACTGAGAGCTTCCTATACAAGATTTGTTCTTGCATATCCCGAAGCAGCTTGCTTACTTCTGCAGCCCCTGGCGGATCTGGCGGATCCATGGCACTGCTGTTCAACTGCGCCCAAGCGACGTAGTCATAGACTTTCTGATCTGCCTCTGTTAGTAGGGGTTTCAAACCTTCCTTAACGGCAGCCGAAATCGGAATCCCGCGGTCTCCATGTATGAGTTTATTTGCTTCCAAATCATTAATAAACCAAGAAATAAATTTAGCTGCTTCCGTTTTCTGCTTTGAGCTTTTCGAAATTGAGAACAGCATCGTCGGCTTCAAATAAAGTCCTTGCTTCCCATTTGGACCTGGCATCCCTATCATGTTCAATGACTTGTTAGAGGCCTCCTGCAGAGTTATGAATTGATTCGACCACGCCATCGTCATGAACCCATCGCCGAGGGCAACCGGATTCTCCTCCGGTGTCAATTTGGTTAAAGACTCTTTATCCCAGTTCCGCATGTAGCCGGCATCGTACCATTTGAGATACATCGTGAAGTAATCTATAAAATATTGGGGATCGCTATAACCAAGACTCGTACCATCCGAGCTAAAATAGTGCTGATTATGCGTACGCAAGTAGTAAGGAAAGAACTGATCGAATCGCATATGATCAAGCACTTTGCCTTGTCCTTTCATTCGCTTGGCGATTTGCTCCAGATCAGACCAAGTCCAGTTCACAGGAATCGAAGCAATACCGGCCTGCTTCAGCAGCGCTGCATCGAAGGTCGCTCCCATCGCATTCACCCCAAGAGTAATGCCGTAAAGCTTGCCGCCAATTCGTCCAGCGTCTATCGTTTCCGGTGAGGCTGAACGAACATCTAGCGTTCCGTTACTCGTAAGCTCATCTAAATCTTCCAGCTGATTCTTCGAACTGTATTGATTTAAGTACGAAATATCCATCTGGATAATATCCGGTAGTTGGTTGGCCGCGGCTTGCGGTGCCAGCTTTTTCCAATAATCATCGAAGCCGGCATATTCCGTATCGATCTTCACGCCAGGATTCTGCTGTTGGTACATCTCTATCAGCTTCAAGGTGTAGTCATGTCTGGCTTGACCGCCCCACCACGCGATTCGAAGCTTAACGTCATGCTTGCTTTCACTTTTCGCCGTTTCTATCGTTCTTGATGACCCAGTTCCCCCATTCGCTGATTGCTGACTCGAGCTGCATCCGATTATGGTAAACAGCAACATGACTAGGAGCAGGACTGGTATTGGTATGCGTTTCATAGTTAGCTTCCCCCTATGAGTCACCTGCGCTCCACACTTCTTATTATCAGCTTGGAAGAGCGAAAGTTGAATCTAATTTACCGCGATAAATGTTCAAAAAACAGTGAAAACAAGATTATAGCGTCAACTTCTTATACTCGGAAGGAGCGCAGCCTGCGATCTTTTTAAACACTTGAGAGAAGTATTGCGGATTGTCGCCAAAACCAAGCTGTTCCGCTAGTTCGAACATTTTAACATCATCATGATGTCTAATAATCTCCATTGCTTTCTTAATCCTTACAGTAACCACATAGTTAGAGAAACGTTCACCCGTTTCTTTCTTGAACAATTTCCCCAGGTAATCCGGGTTCATATACAGCATCTGGTGAGCTACCCAATTGAGAGAAAGTTCAGCGTTGGCTAGCTCCGAATTAACAATATCAATAACCTTTTGAACGACTTGCGAATGTTTATTTTTATTTTGTTCAAAGTTAATAAGCGTGATTTCGGATGCGATTTGCTTCAGCAAATGGATGCTCGCTTGCAGGGTTTCCAGTTGAGATATTTGACTGATCAGCCCCATGTAATGATTCATTTGCTCTTCCGCACATAGTCGCGTCATGGAAATAAATATTTGAATGACATACGACTTGGTCGTCTGAATATCGAGTCGGGAATTTGCTAGTTGATCGTGAAACGCATCAATGCTCACTTCTGCTTCCTCCCAATTGCCCGCCCGTATCGGGAACAGAATCCGGTCTTCGTCATAGACGAAATCAGCTTTGCTCAGAAGGGTGGAATCCAAAATATCTCGCATCGTAATCAGCCCGCCTTCACCGAGATAAAAGCGATGGCCCAAACAATCAAGCGCTTGCAAATAAAGGCGTCTCGCCTCTACGATGTCTCCTGATTCACTTAAGGCGACAGTCGTATCAATTTTGTAATATAGCATAAAAATGCGCCTTATCTCTTTGATTTGCTCCTGTAATCGCTCCATATCTTCCTGATCCTCAATCATAATCAGAATTTGTTCCGCAATGGTTGAGCTTAGCAGAGTTTCATCGAGAATATCCTCAGCAATATTTTTCACGGCAAAAAGATGCTCATATTCGAACTTGTCTTCCAGACGGAAAAGCAATAAGCGCACTTTCTTCCCGCTGACCTGCAGCCCAAATAAATCCTGATAATAATCCCAATCCCGGCTTCCATACGACTTGTTCGTCACGAACTCCTTCAGAAACTGTTCCTTCACATGGGGCAGTACCTTCCGCAAATTCGCCTTCATCGACTGAATAAAGCTTTCCTTGCTCTCTTCCTGCTTATATTCTGCAGCAATTTCGCTTAAAGCCTTCAGAATGCTGTTCTCGTTGCATGGCTTTAATAAATAATGCTTCACCCCATACTGCATGGCGATTTGGGCATATTCGAATTCATCGAATCCTGAAAGCATAATGAACCGGATGTGCGGATGGGTTTCTTTTACTCGGGCCACAAGCTGGAGTCCATCCATACCAGGCATACGAATATCACTAATAATGATGTCGGGTGCATGTTCACACACGAAGGCGTAGGCTTCAACACCATTTCGCGCTGTTCCAACTAACTGTGTATCCACCGAATGCCAGTCCACAATGGAAGAAATACCCTCCAGAATCATCCGTTCATCATCAACTAACAGCACTTTATACATAAACAATTACCCTCTTTTCGTATTAGGAATACGGACTGTAATGCGAGCACCGCCGTCCACGCGATTATCAACTTGGATGCCGAACACATCGCCAAAGGACAGCTTGATCCGTTCATCAATATTTTTCAGACCGATACCTGTCCCTCTGGATTTACGTTCTCCTGTCAGGATCTGCTCTAAATAGGTTTCATCAATACCGGGTCCATTATCTTCCACGATGAGCAAAATGTATTCGCCTTCTTCTCGACCGATAATTTGGATGACACATGGTTCTAGCATGACTTCTACCGCATATTTAATCGCATTTTCCAAAAGCGGCTGCAGCGTCAGTTTCGGTATACTATTGCTTCTTATTAGTTCCGGAACATCGAGTCTAAAATCAAGCCGTTCCTCAAATCTGACCCTTTGAATCGTAATATAATGCTGCACAAGCCGAAGTTCATCTTCCACAGAGATGATATCCTGCTTTAGGCTAATCGACGAACGGAGCAAATAACCGAGGGATTCAACCATTTGGGACACTTGCTTCTGTCCATTCATCTTGGAGATCCAGTTGATTGATTCAAGCGTATTGTACAGAAAATGCGGATTAATCTGCGCCTGCAGGGAACGAAATTCAGTTTCTTTGATGATCAACTGTTTCGTGTAGTTCTCTTTGATCAGCTCTTGAATACGCACTAGCATCATGCGATACGTACGCTGCAGCAAGCCTACCTCATCCATCTGCTGTGATAATGGTGCGAGCGTTGGCAGTTCGGACCTCTCTAGATCACTAATTTGCAGGCCGCGCATGTTGGTAATTAAGCCTTCTATCGGCCGTGTTACGCTTCTTGCCACTGTCATCCCAAATCCGACAAGGAGGAAAAAGCTAAGCAGGAATGCGGCAATCATCCAGTTTTTCATCAAAATTATATGATAAAAGATGGTTTGGAAGGGCAGCGTGTTGTAATACGTCCAGCCCAAATAATCAGAGTGAATATGGGAAACGAAATATTTCTCTCCGTCCTGTTCCATAATGCGAAAACCCTTGGATGCCGACTCCGCTGGATTGCCCTCACTAAGCAAGGATTTCATACTAGCTGCTCGCGGGTATACTAAATTCCTGTCTGATACAATGACGAGTTCGCCGTCCCTTGTTACGGCTTCTCTTGCGTATTGGTTAACAATTTTGTCTAAATTCACATGCAGCACCAGGGTGCCCAGCTTGTTAAGCTCCAATTTTTCGAAGGAACGAATTTGTCTGGCAGCAATTAAACTATAATCCTGCGCATCCGGGTTCACCCACCCCAGAGTGCCATTGCCTTGGTCAGCCGTCGTTTGGATAAGGTCTCTCCGCTCTGATGAGAGCGTCGTCAAATTTCCGCTGGAATAGCTGCTTCCCTTCACATCGGTTATATCTGCTGCAATGATATACGTCTCAGAATTAATGTATTGCACAAGCCGATCCACAAGCTTGGCACGTGATTGGATACGATTGTAATCGGATTCATCCGCGTTCATCACGATCAAATTTTGCTGGATTTGTTCATCCGACATGATACTAAAGGTCAATCGTTCCACTTTATTTAACTCGTTCTCTATCAAGGTGGATGATAGATTCAGAACTTGAGATGATTTCTCATAAATTTGCTGATCATAAATGGAATAGGCAATCTGGAGCCCCACCAATGAGATGCAAGAACTGACAGCCATAGATATTGTAATGAGCAGAAACAACTTCGCTTTAATACGCAGATTGCGTATTTCATTAAACCACTTGCTTATGCCTGATTTCATGCAACGTCACCACTTTTCTTCGCTGAATAAGGTTCATGTTGGAGAGAGTCTTCGTGATGGATGTTCCAATTCCCTTTAAGGATAACAAAAAAGGATGCTGGAAATAGTAACCAGACATCCTCTTCGGTTTAAGAAATTAGGCATTCTCCAACGAATTCTAGCGTTTACTTCTCTTCAGTACCCGAACTCCGTAAGGCTGGAGCAGCAGGCTTGAACTGATCTTCACAGACGACGCTGGATCCGAGGCTAGCATGTCCGTATAAGCTTGTTCATCCAATGTAATGGTGTGGGTTTTACCGCTAAAATTCATGAGGAAGATGAACTCATTCACACCGTCCGTACGAATTTGAGCTGTAACCTCTGCAGGCAGCTCTGTTTGTAGAGCACCATCGATCCCAGCTTCTTTAAGAATCTGCTTATAGAAGCTGCTCTGGAAAGATTGATCTGTACGAGCTGCGATATAGTAGGCTTTGCCTTTACCAACTGCATTGACTGTCAACGCAGGTCGGCCTGCATAGAAGTCATCACCATAGATGGCAAGAGTCTCGGCACCTTCTGTATGAATCAGCTCGCACAGCTCGCGAATCTCATATTCACCTGTGATTTGAAGAGCGTTGCCCTCCGTGAAGAGGACACGATTCACCTCATGATCATGCAGTCCGTCGATTTCCTCAGACCAGATGCCAAGCGTTTTGCGAAGCGGTCCTGGAAAGCCGCCTTGGAAGCAAAGGTCATTCTCATCCACGATGCCAGACCAATACGTAGTGACGAAGGTTCCCCCATTCGCGACAAACTGCTCGATTCGCTCTCCGACTCCCGGGCGTACCAAATATAACATTGGCGCAAGAACCAGCTTATATTTGCTGAAATCACAGTCCATATCAATAACATCGACAGGAACACCTTGTTCCCAAAATGCGCGATAGTGACTTAAAACCGTTTGTTCATATTTGATTCCCATATTACGAGGCCCTTGCGAATCCTTAACGGCCCAGCGATTTTCCCAGTCGAAAATTAATGCCGTTTGTGCGGGCACTCGTGTCCCGATGAGATCAGACAGCTTCTCCAAAGCGCCGCCAAGCTCAGCTACATCTTGAAATACACGCGTATGCTCATGACCAACGTGATCTATCACCGCTCCATGCAGCTTCTCGCTGGCTCCGCGGCTTTTGCGCCACTGGAAATACTGAACGGAGTCAGATCCATGTGCGACAGCTTGCAAGGAAGAAAGGAGATGCATGCCCGGCTTCTTCAGTTTTGAAATGGGCTGCCAATTCGTTAAGCTAGGTGTACTCTCCATTAGCAGGAAAGGCTTACCGCCACCAAGCGAGCGAAACATATCATGGTTGAGCGAGAACCATGCGGCTAGATTGCTTTGATCCGCCACATTGTGCCAAGTTGGATAAGCATCCCATGAGATGACATCCAGTACAGCGGCGAACTTCCAGTAATTAAGACCTTCGTAAGCGTCCATGAGATTTGTCGTTACGGGCAGCTCGGTATTTTCCGCCTTCAGCGGAGCGATTTCATGACGGCAGAAATCAACCGTTTGATCTGTCACGAACCGTTTCCAATCTAAATTCATCGCATGGACAAGATTCTCGCCATGCGGTGCAGGAGATTCAATCTGCGACCAATTCGTATACGTATGGCTCCAAAATGAAGTCCACCACGCCATGTTCAGAGCATCCAGCGTTACGTATTTGCGCTTCAGCCAACCGCGGAAAGCTTCCTGACAATAGTTACAGTGGCATTCCCCACCATATTCATTGGAGATATGCCAGCCCACTACGGCAGGATGCTGCGCATAGCGCTCTGCCAACTGCTTGTTCATGATCGTGACTTTCTCCCGATAGACTGGGGATGTATAGCAATGATTATGACGCGCACCGAATAAATTGCGCACCCGGTTAGGACCTACCCGCAGCACTTCCGGGTATTGCTCCGCCATCCATGCCGGTCTGGCGCCACTCGGGGTAGCCAACCACGCATAAATGCCATTGGCCGCGAATTTGTCCAATACACGGTCAAGCCAATCGAAGGTGAACACACCTTCCTCCGGCTCAAGCGCTGACCAAGCAAAAATGCCGACAGCCATCACGTTACATTTGGCCAGCTTCATCATACGGATATCTTCTTCCAACACATGTGGATCGTGCTGCCACTGATCAGGATTATAATCGGCCCCGTGCATGAAGACGGGTAATTTCGGGCTTATTGGCGGATACTTCTGTGACAAGATGATCACCTCTAGGATAAATGTATGGACTCATATTGGGTTCATTGCATCCAAGTGTAACAGGTTCACCACTACAATAATACCCGACAAAATATCGATTACCCGTCATTTCTTTCGATTTTACTTGCGAACCATTTGTTCGACCAACGCTGGAAATCAGCTATATCAACGAGACCATCGTTGTTTATATCGGCCTTAGCTATGGATGCCCCCAATATTTGATCCTAGCAATGTTGTATTTCGTACAACAAAAAGCTAGTTAAGCCGCGATAATCTCTCGATTGTTGCAGTAAATACAACATTTCTCCCTAAAATAGCTCCATAGAAGGAAATAAGGCAGAATTGTTGTACAACGTACAACATTGACAGCTTGATGAGAAGAAACCAACGAAATTGTTGTACTCCGAACAACAATCGATCTTATAAACCAATGAAAAGACAGTCAGACTGGACTCCCCTCTGCTCGCTCAAACCAGTAACCAATAAACAAAAAAGAGCCTACCCGAAGGTAAGCTCCACATGGAAAAAACTAATTATTACTCATAAATCACGACGGACTTTGTTTCTGCTTCCCATTTAACAGTCGCTTTTAGAGCTTCGCTAATGAAACGAACCGGTACAACCGTGTTACCTTCAACGATAGCCGCAGGAACTTCCAATGTTACTTCTTTACCGTCTACAGTAGCTTTCGTGCTATCGATAAAGAGCTTCACTGTAATGCCGTCACGAGTAACCGTTACTGAACGTTCTTCCGCGTTCCATGTTACTTCAGCTTTTAATGACTCCGAAATCGCACGGAATGGTACCAATGTGCTGCCATCTTTAATGAAAGGATTAACTTCCAATGTAGGCTCTTCACCATTCACATACAAAAACACGCCTTTTTTCCCTAGCTTTTCAAAAAGTTTGCCCAATTTCTTGTAGGATTGCAAGTTCTTTATGTTTGCTTTTACGGCTTCCTTTTGAACATAAACCGCATCGGTTACACTACCCTGCTCGTCCAAAACATCGGCAACAGCAGTAAGTGCAGCATCACGATCTACAATTGCATCAAGTTCAGCCTTTAATTCAGCGCTAATGTGAGTACCGTAGTTAGTTAAAAGAATATCGGCAATAACAGCTCCGGCTGGCTTATCTTTTACATTTTCGATCGCTTTAAGAAGACCTTTATACCCGTTTTTGCCTTCATTGCCATAGGTATCAGAAGTTACAGTTGCATCAGTACCTCCATTAACCTTCACATTCAGTTCTACTGCTGGTTTGGACGAATCCACTTTATCCGCATTGTTGCCATTCTCGGATTTTGCAAAGGCAGATCCTGTCATAAGGCTAGTTACAACAACGCATGTTGCTGTGATCATCCAAGTCTTGTTCATTTTCATAATAACGACTCCTCTGTTGTGATTTATTAACTCCCTAACATATTCGACATATTTCCTGTTTTTGGAGGGGTCCATTAAAAAGAGTTAAAAAAGTCCGCCTCCTGAAATCAGGAAGCGGACCTTTCTTCAACTTATTTTTTCGCAATCAACGGATTTGCTTGATTCTGCATTTCAGCAACGACTTTATCGATGCCGGCTTGCTTCAACTTATCATTGAACACTTTCAGACCATGCTTTTCATCGTTAGGATCAACCAAACCGTAGAAGAGCGGCTTACCGTAAGTATCCATCACGTTGCTTACCGCGGCAACTTCATTTTTCACTTTGGAATCATCAAATGTATACGTTTCTAATGGATGGTTGACCGTTACAGTTTTCTTCCAATTTTCTGTAAACTTTTGCGTTTCAGCAGCAACCGTGGAATCCAAACGCTCATGCATGGAGTTCCAACCCCATGGACACGTACCGCCCGGAGGGAAATCAGCAGAAGCAGGAAGCGGTTTGAACTGATCGTTTCCTACAGCCTCGTAGTGCTTGCCTTTAATCCCATAGTTCGTCAGGTCATGAATTTCCGGATCATAACGAAGTAAGTCAATCGCCATCAAACCACGTTCGTAGTTTTTCGACCCTGCATGAATGGACATCCCATTGTTGATAAATGGATTGGATAGACGTTTTTTATCTGCGCTCAAATCATAAAGTTCTACTTTCCAATCTGGATGCGTAGTTTGCATCTCGGATTTTGCACGCAGTAAAGTACCTAAGTTCCACTCTACGGAAGCTAGCTTGCCGTCTTTGAACGCTTGTGTTTTGTCAACTTTGTTGGCAATCGCATCTCTGGACCAAGCACCTGTTTTTTGGGTGTCATACATTTTCTTAGAGAAAGTTGCAAACTCCGGCGTATCGACAAAGTTGAATAATTTGCCAGAACCATCCGTTACTTTATAAACGACAGGCATCTGAGGGACTACGAAGTTCCACTCATTCGGTTGAACCAATTCAACAGCATTAAATTCACTAACACCGATACTCGGTTTGAAATCCTTCTCTTTCTCAGCAACCGTTTTCAAATAAGTCACATAGTCAGCGTACGTCTTCAGCTCCGGCAAATTGTGCTTTTGACGCAAGTCTCCACGGATACCGACCATATGGTAGCTATACTCAAAATTATTTTGTGGAACCATATAAATTTTACCGTTGATCTTCGCTTGCTCCCAAGCTACTTTTGGCTGTTCTGCCCATGTTTTCGGGGCAAACTTTTTAATCATGTCCTCTGTCAATTCCATGAAGCCGTTTTTCGTAGCTTGCTGAGCGTAGTAGGACCAAGTGGCCGAGAACACAAGATCGAAATCCTCGTTAGCTGCAAACATAAGCGGATATTTCTGTTGATACTCGCCCCAATCGAGGAAGCTAACATCCAGCGTTGCGTTAATCTTTTGCTTCATCAATTTATTGACTTCACCATAAACCTCATCAAAAGCTTTTGGCTTGGAACCAAGCAAAACCATTTTCAGCTTTACTTCTTTACTTGTATCAATCCCATTACTTGAAGTTGCGGAAGCGCTTGCTTGAGGTGCCGTAGAAGCACCTGGTATCGGTGATGCATCCTTCGTGCCACAAGCAGTAAGAACAGTACCCATCACGAAAAGTGATGCTAGACTGAGTGTCGCTAATTTCTTGGTGTATGCCATTTTTTTCTCCCCTTATAAAAGATAGATAATTTATGATAACCGGGAATTTGAATTCCCGGGGTTATCCTTTTACAGCTCCAACGGTCAAGCCTTGCACGAAATAACGCTGAACGAACGGATATAAGAAGATGATCGGTCCTGTGACAAGAATGGCGAGCGCCATTTTCAAACTTTCACCAGGCAATTCCGTAACCTGCATACCTGTAATAGCCATAACCTTACGAATGCCTTCGAGATTGCCCAGCATTTTATAAAGTAAATATTGCAGGGTATACAGTTTCTCATTCTGTACAAACAGCAAAGAGTTAAACCAATCGTTCCAATAATTTAGTGCGGTGAAGAGTCCAATCGTGGCCAATCCAGGTTTGGCTAGCGGTAGAATTAAACGGATAAAAATCGTGAAATCCCCTGCTCCATCAATCTTCGCAGATTCCGTAATGGCGTCTGGTATGCTCCGCAAAAACGTTCGTAAAATGATGATATAGAAAACGTTCAAGAGGGGCGGTAAAAGCAGCGACCAGAAGGTATTCTTCATGTGTAAATAGTTAACCATTAAGATGTACCAAGGTACAAGGCCGCCATTAAAAAGGGTTGTGAAGTAGAAAAAGAAGGAAAATCCGCCACGCCACTCAAAATCCTGACGTTGAAGGACATACGCGGCCATCGCTGATATGAATAGTCCCACAATCGTCCCCGTTACGGTTAAAGCAATCGTTAACAGATAAGAGCTAATAAATTGCTGCGGATGTTTGAGCGCAAAGGCATAGGCATCCCAAGAAAATTCCTTGGGCCATATTCGAAAGCCATCACTCGTAATCGAGGATTCGCTCGTTAACGAGCCGCTAATAATAAGAATAAAAGGGATTAAACAAGCCAAGCTGATCAAACTGATAAACACATAGCCAATAACATCCAGCATCCGCTGATCGATGTGAATCTTTTTAACACTCGTCGTACTCATAGGTTCACCCCGCAAATTACATTCTGATTAAAATAAGGCATTCTCTTTATCCGATTTACGCACAAGGAAATTCGTTACCATAATGGTCGCAAAACAGAGGATGGATTGATAGAATCCTATCGCAGACGACATCCCGATTTCATTGTTAACTAATAGGGAACGATACACATACGTGTCAATGACATCCGTCGTTTGATATAGCAGACCATTGTTGCCCACGAGTTGGTAGAATAGTCCGAAATCCCCGCGGAAAATACCGCCAATCGCCAGTAGAACAAGAATGGTTATCGTCGGACGCAAGGAAGGAAGCGTAATATATCGAATCCTTTGAAAGACATTGGCGCCGTCAATTTCAGCTGCTTCATACGTTTCTCGATCAATGCTAAGGATTGATGCCATGTAAAATACAGCGCCGTAACCAACCGCTTTCCACGCTGAGAAAAAGATCAGAATATACTTCCAATACTCCGGAGTGGTATAAATATCTAACTCAGGAATATGTAGGGATCGAAGCAGTGTATTCACGGTTCCATGCTCATAATTAAAAAGATTGTAAGCTACAGCACCTACAACGACCCAGGATAAAAAATACGGTAGAAACATAATTGTTTGCGCTGTTTTGCGAAACAGTTTCGAGCCAATTTCGGCCATCAGAATCGCCACCACAATCTGCAGCACATTGTTAATAATGATAAAAGCCGCATTGTAAAGCATCGTGTTCCGAGTGACTCTAAACGCATCACCCGTCATAAAAAAGAATTTGAAGTTATCAAATCCTACCCAAGGTGAGCCCATAATGCCCAAGTCATAGCGGTACTGCTTGAACGCAAGCACGATACCGGCCATGGGCACATAGCTGAAAAGTAAGAAGTAAAGAACTGCCGGCGCAATCATGAACAGCAGTGTTTTCTTTGACTTGAGTCGATACAGGAGTCCTGTTCTCATCTTTATTCGTTCCCCCATCCGGTTCTAGTTGTTCTCTCCTGTTACTAAATTAACAGGTTCCATTCCACCTAGTAACCCGACAAAATATCGATTCCCTGTAACTTTTGCGGATAGCACCTAAGTTAGTGGCTTTGCTATCTAATATGCGCTAATCTTAAGCTACACTAGGATAAACGATTCCGCCGTCCTCCAGGACGAGTGCGTTTATCCAGGTTGATGCAAAGCCAAAGTATAAAACTTATACTTTCTTATCAACTTTAGAGAAGCTTACTCCTACATCATAAGTTTCTTTGAAAATTCTTGGGGGCGATTTTAACTATGAAACTTCTTTTCGCAGAGGATGAAAAATTCACGAGAGAAGGTATTCGTAAATCGATAGCATGGGGAGAACTCGGGATTACCGAGCTTGTCGAGGCAGTCGATGGTCTAGAAGCGGTTGCTATCGCTGAGCAATTCCAGCCCGATATTGTGCTGACAGATATTCGCATGCCGCGCATGGACGGCATTGAGCTCGCCACACATCTTCGGCGGAAGTATCCACTGTGCAAAATTGTTTTTATGAGTGGATACGCAGATAAAGACTATTTGAAAGCAGCGATATCGTTGAAAGCGGTTAGCTATGTAGAGAAACCGATTGATATCGAGGAGCTAGAAGAAGCGTTGCGAATCGCAATAGCCATTTGCTTGGAAGAACAGCGGCATTTGGCGAACGACGCGGTAGCCAGAGATAATAAGAGCTATATCAAGCAAGAAGCAGCACTCCAGCTCATACGCGGGGGATTTGTCGAGGAATTGCTAGTTAAGCGACTGTTAGCCGTTGGTTTCGAGGCATCGCTTCACGCCCCGGCAGTTACGATCATGGCCAAGCTAATCACGCCACAACCAGCCAAAGAAATTATCAGTTCCATTATTGAGTCTGCGCTGACGGATTGCGAGAGCCCCTACTTATATGCACTGAAAGATGACAATCATGTCATCCTGCATTTATTTTCGAGCGGCATAGAGCCTTTAGAAAGCAGTGGATTGCATCATGTTTGTTACGAACTCTCTTCTGCTTTAAAAAAGGAATTCCATTCCTTCTCCATTGCCGCGGGGAAAATAGTTCCTGCGGTTAAACGGCTGCAGGAGTCGTACACAAGTGCTGTCCTGCGTCTTCAGGAGTCTTTTTTTCATAAACCATGCTCCGTCATTCTTCATGACAGTTATGGCAGCGAAGTGCATTCTGAGCATTATCAAGTGCCGGCTGAGTTATTCAACAGGTTCCAAGAATCACTTGTCGAGGAAAACTTTGAGGAAATCTCCCGTTTGTTGAACACGGTTACCGCGGATATTCATCGGCATCCTGGAACGCTAATTGTCAGCGTCAAAGAGCTCTATTATCGTTTAGCTTTAGAAATGGACAAATTTGCTCGCAGCCGAAATGTCATCCTGTTCAATGTCTCGGAAGAAAATAATGTGCCGTGGAAGCTTATTTTGGAATGTCACTTCCTAGATGATATTCATCGGGTAATCACTCAGAAGCTGGACGAGCTAAAGCAATCCTTCAGGGAACGTCGGAACGGAACCATGTCATCTGCCAGTTCGCGGATCATTCGTTACATTCATCTGCATTTTGCTGAGGATAACTTGTCTGTTCAAGATGTAAGTGATCATATGCAAATGACCGCCTCACATCTCATCTCGATTTTCAAAGAAACGACTGGCAAAACCATTAAGCAGTACGTCACAGAATACCGAATGGAAAAGGCGAAGGATTTGCTCCGAAATAATCGATTGAAAGTGCTTGACGTCGCTTCACAGGTGGGGTTTAAAGATGGAGAGCATTTCGCGAAAATATTTCGGAAATCCACAGGGATGACACCTTCCGAGTATCGGGAGCGATGTCAACTATGATATTCACTTTTATTCAAACGATACGAAAATGGCTGTACAACGCGAAATTACGGCATAAAATCATGGTTACCTATTTACTGCTGATCATGATTCCACTTGGCTTCTATCAATTCATTGCTTCGGATAAAATGTCAGCCATCATCATTAATCATGTGACGTATTCGGCAAAGCAAGGCTTCGACCAAACTTATTCGTTCCTCAGCTACCGCGTACAGCGAATAGCGGAAACAACGAATATTCTGGTTTCGAATACAACCATTTCTGGCATTTTAATGGACACGAGTATCACCCAAAATATTAATCGTGAGCTGCAGGATTACAGCAATCTCAAGCAGCTCCTCCGATCTATGCAGGACAGTCTTGATATTTCACGGGTCATCCTCTATGTGCCGAAGGCGTTTATTTTCTCCAACGAATCGGAGAATTTCCTGCCCCTAGAGCAGACTGTTGACAGCCCTTGCTTTACTCGTTTAAACGAACTGAATGCCAAGTATTTATGGTGCTCGCCATCGGAATTAGGTTCTCATGCTACCCATGATAACTCCTCCCTCTATGTGGTTAGGAGCATTCTGGATCCAAATAATTATTCGGTGCCCATCGGCCAGCTGCGTGTGGATGTACAAGCAGAGACACTGCGATCCATGCTTAAAAAAGCCAACGTCGTGAAGAACAGCGCCACCTTCCTAGTCGACCAGAACCAGCAGATCGTTCTTGCATCTGAACCTCTAACTCTTACCGACTTTACCCTGCCGGATGTCTTCAGCGACACGGTCACGATGAATTGGCAAAGCAACAATAACTACTATTTATACCGGCAGCTTCCATCGAATTGGGGCATGGTGACAGTCATTCCGCTAGATGAAGTCGTTCAACAAAGCAATGAACTGCGCAATGACTTACTAATTATTCTGCTTATTGTAAGTGTACTTGCCTACCTGCTAGCCTATTTATTTTCCTTTTCTGTCACTCGGCGTATTTCACAATTGACGAGCCGTTTGCGTGATGTACAGAAAGGCAATCTCATCGCACTGGCTCAAACGCAAGGAAAAGATGAAATTGGGGAGCTGATTCAGACCTACAACTACATGATTGAACAAATTAGCTCAATGAATAAGGAGCATTACCGATTAGGACAAGAAGTAAAAAACGCGGAGCTGAAAGCACTCCAGTCGCAAATCAATCCTCACTTCCTATATAATACGCTCGATCTCATTAACTGGATGGCTGACAGCGGTCTTAACACGGACATCAAAAAGGTCGTCACGGCGCTAGCTCGTTTCTATAAAGTCAGCTTAAGCAGCGGGAAAGATATTATTTCGCTTCGCGAGGAATTAAAGCATGTTTCTTTTTACGTGCAGATTCAGAATATCCGATTTGAAAATAAGATTGATTTTCAGATCCATGTTCCCGAGGAGCTATTAGATAACGCGATTCCGAAAATTACTCTGCAGCCAATTGTAGAAAATGCGATCCTGCACGGTATTCTTGGCCGTACCCACCGAGAAGGTACGATTATGATTAGTGGCACAAGGGTGAATGACAACATTCACCTGATCATCAAGGACGACGGCGTCGGCATGCGCGCGAATCAGGTCGAAGACATCATGACGGGCACGAGCCGCAGCAAAATCAGCGGCAGCGGATACGGCGTCAAAAACGTCATCGAGCGCATTCGCCATTATTTCGGTGAACCCGCGAATTTGACATATCGGAGCGTACCTGGCGAGGGTACGGAAGTGGAGATTACGATTCCCGTAACACCGGGATCGGAGATACTTTGATAGATAGAAAGAGCCTTGGGAAGCAGCTGCTTCCCAAGGCTCTTCTTCTATCTATTCCAAATAAAACACTTCACGCATCGGTTGGATTGGCACCGCTTCGCGGAAGTCGAAGGAACCGACGACCATCTTCGAAGTAATCGCATTCCATCGATTACAAGCCTCGCTTTCTGCTAAATAAGCGAAAGCAGCTTCTAAATCATCGCACAAGAAGCAATAAAAAAATTGTGCACCATTTTGAAAGATCGAGTAATCCCTGATCCCTGCCTTCGTATGCTCTTCCATAATTTCCGGCCATGGAGCCAGATGCATACTTACGTATTCCTCTAAAACTTCTTCACGTATCGTCCATGTCCATGCGAATTTCCCACTACTTGTCATACGGTCACCCTTTCCCATTAACATGTAATCAATTGTACTTTACCGCGACAACTTCGTCCCGTCAATAAACATCATTGTCCAAGCTTTTATACAGAAAAAGACGACAGCCAACTAAGGCCGTCGTCTCGTGTTGTAGGGTGTTTATTGTTCAATTTTACGGGATGCTCCAATGAACCAAACGAGAAAAGCGCAGCACAGCATTGCAATAAAGCCATAGCCGCCGAACACGTCATACTTTGAAGCGAAGTAGCCGAAGCCAAGACCTGCGAAAGTATGCACTAGATTCTCCCCTAACGACTGGAACGAATCGATCGTGGCCCGCATGGAGGAATTGATCCGGTGATGCAAGTAGCCAGTAGCGATAGGCTCCATCACGCCAGAGAACAAACAGATGATAAGCATCGCTGTTAGGCCGATGAAATCCATACTAAAGGCAACATAAGTGAAGCCAACGGCGAATACACCCATAACCATGAAAATCAGCGCTCTATAACTAATCCAACGTAACAGCACGTGCGCCATCAGATTGCCAGGGAGCTGCAGCAGCATGATCGCGGCGGATAACACGCCGAAATAGACAACCGGCATACCCAATCTGCTCACGTACAACTGCCAGAATTCTTCGATGTAGCCCATGGCAGCACCTGTTACCATCGCTGAAAGCATCACAAGGGTGACACTTGGATTCGTTCGGAAAAAGCGCAGTGACACAGCGACATATGTCTTAAAAGGAATAACTTCCTCAAGAGAAGTGCTGTCTTCAGCAGCAGGCTCGATCAATAGCAATGAAAGGACCAGAGCGATCAGTGCGCTTCCGAGTGATATCCAATAGTTCAGCTCGTAGCCGTATTTACTTGCGAGCAAGCTTCCACACAAGGCGGCGAGTATGGCGGATACGAAGTCGCAGGCGTTCAATCTGCCAAGCTGCTTTTCGAACAAATTGGTCTTCCCTTGCAGCTTTAAGGAATCGTAAAGCAAGGCATTTTCTGAGCCGCTGCTTGCCGATCTACTCACGCCCGCCAGGAAAACAACCAAAGCAAAGTGCCAGAATTCGGTTGCATACAGTAAAATCAGAAACTCGCTGCACCCGAGCAGGCTACTGAGCACAAGCATTTTTTTTCGGCCACACTTGTCGGCCATAATGCCGGTCGGAACCTCCAGAAGGACGATTGTCAGGGCGTAAATAATTTCCGTATACACGACCATCTGAATGGTCATGCCCCGTTCCTCCCAGAATAGCCTCTCGATGACGTAGGCTGGGATAAGGCTGGAAAAGAAGCGGAGCGCATATAGTTTGGGAAGATTGGCTGTGTGGTCCATGAAGGAGCTCCTCTCCTATATCTGATTGGCTAATTTGGCTCAATCAAATCAGGAGGCGCTCGCGGTGGACTAGCGGTTACGTCTTAGCAGGGAGGTCGTGCGAAAGCTATCATAGTGGGGTCTCTCCTTTCTTTCAGATCGTAGTTATCCCCATCATAAGTTGAGAAGCAGGGCGCGTCAATGTGTTTATTTGAGCTGCTTTCTGTGTAGATACCATGCAAGTATGCCCATTGAAATAACCGCTCCGGCTAATCCAAGTCCCATGTCTTTTTGAGTATCAAAAACATCACCTTGTAGACCAACATATTCCTCCCCATGTTGCCCAGCTACAAAAGCAGCTACCATCTCTATGATTTCGAAGCAGGCGCTGCAACTGAAAACGACTGTCGTGGGAATGACATAAGACCAAAAACCACGCTGTGCAGCTGCCCGGGTTAACAATTCGCGGAATGGATATGCCCAGAACAAACCGAATGCGAAATGAACGACCCGATCATAGTAGCTTCTCTGGATATGAAACGAGGCCTTCAGCCACATGTCAAACGGTGTTCTCTGGTAGGTATAATGGGCCCCATAGGTATGTAAGCACAGAAAAATAAACATGAGTAAATAAGAAGCATTGGAGAACCGGAAAACTTTATAAGTGAAAGTGAGAACAAGCACCACGATAACGGGAAGTATGCTCTCCATAAGCCATTGTATCCTGTCAGTGGGTGAAAAGGCCGTGAATCCCCAATACACAACAAACACAAAGATCATCAAGTGCAAAAGCCAATTGCGGGATAACGGTATGTCCGGGTTCGTCAGCATGTTCGTCCGTTCCTTTTACCTAGGCTGCTAATCATGTAGAAGCCCACCTTTCTTCCGCCTTGTTTGTTTTATTTCTGGATTAAATATAACAAAATCCCGTTAGCCATTTCGGCCAATGGGAAATTTATAAAATGACTTTAGTCTTCTGGTGTACGATCCAAGTATAAACGAGTCACTGAAGTAACATCGCCCTTTTCAATATCTTCTTCGGTTGCTTTTTTTTCAAGAGGATCATGCGTGTTCATACCGGGTGCAATTGTCGGCTCGTTATGGTTGGATTGGGACTTGTCTTTCAAATTGATCACCTCCATCAACCATAGTTTGGATAAATATGCCGATTCTATACTTGGGCAATAAATTCTTTAAACAATTACTAAAGGAATGTCACTAGGCACACAATATAGGCAGACCCCAATAAAAGGAGATTCTAATGAGAAAAATTCTACTTTGTTTCTTTGTGTTTTCGTTCCTTGTCCATGTTAATTTTTATGCTTTTCATCAAAATGTTGTAACTGCACAAACCTCATCACTTCCCTCGCCGGGAATGAAGGTGGATCGAAACAATACCGCTTTGGTGATCACTGATCCACAAAATGACTTTTTAAGTCCAAAAGGTGCAGCATGGCATTTAGTTAAAGACAGTGTTGCTGAAAATCATACGATCGAGAACATTGAATCATTATTAAAAACAGCAAAAGCGAATCAGTTTAAAGTGTTTGTTTCTCCTCATTACTATTATCCCTATGACCAAAAATGGATGTTTGGAGGCGCTATGGAACATTCGATGCACGCTCTCAACATGTATCAACGAAAAGGTCCATTAACGCTCGATGGCTTTAAAGGTTCTGGTGCCGACTTTTTGGACAGATATAAACCCTTTATTGAAGATGGTCAAACCGTTATCACAAGCCCACATAAAATTTACGGCCCCGAAGCCAATGACTTGGTTTTGCAACTGCGAAAACAGGGAATTACCCGCATCATTCTTGCAGGTATGTCTGGGAACTTGTGCGTTGAATCTCATATGCGCGAACTAATTGAACAAGGCTTTGAAGTGGCAGTGGTTCACGATGCTACAGCATCCGGGAAAATGAACGACTTGGATGGGGATAAGGCTGCAAAAATAAATTTTCGTATGATTGCTAGTGCTTCGTGGCCAACAAATGAGGCTGTAGAAAAAATGAAATCAATGAATTGATAGGGCGGTCCCAAAATAAATAAGATCACTCAGAGGCACAGAAATCAAAAAAAAATGAGGTGGCAAGGTCATTCTTGCCTTCTCATTTTTTGTTTTTATCGATTGCAAAGGACAGTCCACTTTAAGCCCCTTCCTTCTTGAAAAAACACCTCGTTTATGAAGCAATCTCTGTCGTTTCACGAACTAGCGCGTCAAATAGGCCAATTGCCTTGGACAAATCAGAACGCTCAGCTGTCAAACAGGCGAAGCCTTCCTGAACGCGTGACTCGAAAGCAATTGGAGCCAATTGAAAACGACTGCACTGAGCTACTGCCCCTTTTTCGTTCAGAAGATAAACCCCATTGCATGCAAACAACACTTGAGTCAAACAACTTACGGTCCGAAAAAGATGACCTGCCGCATAAGATACATCCTTACGGCTCAATGCTTTTTTGGCATTCGATACGGAAAATTCAGCTTCCCACATAAACTTCGAGACTGTCGCTTGCCGAAGGGGATCCGGATACTGCTCTGTCAACGTCTTCATCTCAGCGACTATGCCATCCGGATCCCAGAGAGGTCGGCAATACGCCGCTTCTCCCATGTAAATGGATGTGCAAAATCCATGAGGGTGCCCTGGCTGATAATGGATGTCGATTCGACCTTGGCGGCAATCGTTGATCGCGCCAGTTACAATCTCCGTATCGCGGTAGAGGAGATCTAATGAATAACCTCCCACCTTTAACCAGCCGCCGCCGTTAATCCAGGGTCCCCATCCGCCTAGCGGCGTAATTAGACCAATACGTCGTTCGTCGTCTAGCGTCGATGCTAATCTATCAAGAACATCCGTATTGATCGGGTATCCAGATCGGTAGTAGAGTCCAATGTCAATGTCGGATTCCGGTGTTTCTGTCCCACAGGCCCGAGATCCGCCCAACACAACTGCCCCAATTCCCGGGACATTGCGTAATTGCCCAACAACGGATTCAATTACATCGTTTGCATCCATGTTCCATAGCCTCCATTCCATATGAAAGCCAGCCCAACAACAAGATGAATGGCCAGCTCCGACACATATTATTAAAAGTGTAGGACAAGTATGATTTGAGGTTCAATAACTATTTTTTCTTTCCATATCAGATTTCCCTCTGACTGTTCGAAAGAGACGCTTTTACCGCCAATCATGACACTCTTCACGACTCGCCCAACTAACAGTCCACTTCCAAAGCTGGATAGACTTAGTTCCCCCATCAATACCTCTAACTCCATCTGTTCATCACTGCAGCGGAACTCGCCCCAACCGTCGTTCAAGCTCCAGAAACAACGGAAATCTTGAGCCTGCCATTTCGGGCTAAAGCCGATATGTCCACTTACCATATCATATTCGAAACCGCTAAGAGCAAGAAGCAGCCCATACGACGCCATGGAACGGGCATAATTGCTGCCGCATTCGAACTCGTTCCATGGATTGCGACGCTCTCCATCATATCTGTCTCGAACAGACTTAACGGCGCTTAGCCCTTCTGTCACGAGCCCTTCATAGATCATATGGCAAGCAGCCTGATATTCGAACCCATTCATACATTCATCTGCATAAGGAACCGGCACGGTCGGGCAGTTATCGTCGGGCCAAGTACAGATCATGAGTCCGGACTCGTCATTTAATCCATAGATACGGCAGGCGTTTGGATAATCGCCTAAATTCTCGATGTAATTATTGTCATAAATCGATTGGACCGCTCGTTTCACTTTCACAGGATCAAGGACATAGCCGAGGCCTACAAGATGGGCAAACCATTGCCCGAGTACTTGATCTATGCCGCAGCCTTCACCAATCTGATACTTATGCTCTCCTGCCTCATCATTCCAGTACACTTCTTCCGCTTCATATTTTTCGAGGACAGATCGGTCTTTGAGATCGACTAATTGATGGAAGTACCGACCATTGAACAAATGCTCGTTCGTCCAAGCGTACCCTTTTGCGTAAAGCCCTTCATACTCTGCCGCTTTCTCCTGTTCACCAAGAGTTCCCGCCATCTCTGCTGCCGCCTTCAACGCAGTCAAGTACATGCTCGTCAGCCATGAATTGGGGCCGAACAATTCCATGTCCAGCGTATGATGCTGGCGACCTTCCATGACACCGTCCTTGTCGGCATCCCATTGGTCTTCGTTTGTAGGATCCCAGGCATATTCGAGAGCTTTACGAATATTCGGCCATATCGAGCGCAGCCATTCCGTATCGCCTGAAATTTTCCATTCCCTATAGGACTTAATCACGCCTCCCATCTGACCGTCAGCAGCCGCCCTGAACGTGTTATCACGAGTCGTTCGCTCGGCGGGCAGCATGAGGCGGAACGCCATTTTTCCATTCTCAAACTGGGCATGTTTGTACTCGATGTTTCGCATCGAACGGGCAAGTGCCGGGAACAAGAAGGCTGTCGCCTGCTCGTAATTCCATACATGTGTGCAGGAACCTTCACACGAGCCTTCGTTCGTATGAACGCCCTCGAAACCGTAAAGTGTCCCGTCAGTCAAACGCAGCACTGTAGGCGATTTCAGGATCGAAATGTTGCTGCTAATAGCGTCAATCACAGTGTCGGGAAGTGTAGAATGGAACAGCGTTTCTTGGAACAACCGCGTCTCCTTGTTCAATCGATCATAGTGTTCCATGATGTAATTTGCCGAATCTGTGGAGTCACGGAACAGCGTCGAGTAGTAGTTTTTCCAAGAAGGTTGCCGCCCGCTATCATCCCCACTGCCTGGATTCCAGAAGTTTACGCAATTCGGAAAGTTCCAGGCAAGCACGAAACGGAATCTTGCCTTCCCACCAGCTGCTACCGTGCGATGCCCGCTCAGCAGGCCAACATCCTGATGCTTTTCATGCAGCCTCTTCGCATCCAGTTCACGCGGTCCTTCGTAACTTCGTTCCTGAAAGCGGCCTGGCTGACGGAAATCCTTCCAGAATACGGTCAAGTTATCGAACCATCCACCACGATACCAATATGATTGATAGCTGACGTCATCATTGTCAGTCATCAACGTCAGATCGCCGAATTCCGCTTCGTCCACTTCATACTGTGTGGATGACATACGGATGGCTCGTCTTCCGCCGAATTCCACTGCTTCATTGACAGCCCCTTGACGAAACGGATTTGACACATTGCCGACCACACTGATCTCCAACTCATCCGTTGACCGATTCGTCACCTCATACTCGAAAATGGCACAAGGTATAGAGGAATCCCGATCATTCAGAGGAATAAACGGATTGAAGGCTGTCAGTTTGACCGTGATCGGGTCATCCGCATCGTCGAACGTCATTTCTGCGAATGGGAATTGTCCTTGGAACGATGTGTTTGTAAAGTGAGGAAAGCCGGCCATGTTTTCCCGTCTAGGTCCGTACCCATAACCCTCGAATTTCCCTTTCCCTTCTCCTGTGTACGGTGTTTGTAAATCCCCATTGAGCACTTTGGTTAGTTTGACCTCACCCTTGCATTCCGCCTTTACGGCAAAGAATGAGAATCCGTTAAAGCTCAGCTTGTTGGGCCGGTTGAAAATTTCCCAATCTATCAGACGTCCGTTGCCGGCGAGACCGATACTACCCGTTCCAATCCCGCCAAGCGGAAAAGAGATTTGGCTCGTTTTGGTTCCTGTATACATAAAATCTTTGTCCATACGAAACTGTTGGTTTAGTATATTGTTGCTCATATCTTAGCCTCCTCAAGTTCCTAACTGATTTCATGAATCCTGGCAGGCCTCATAGTTTAAGACCACCCGCCGTAATGCCATCTAGCAAGTATTTTTGTCCGAAAATGTAAAAGAGCAGCGGAACGATAAGCGACAATGTCACCCCTGCCAGAATAGCAGACAAATTCCCCGTCCCGAACGCTCCGGTTAATGCCGTCATACCGATCGGCAGCGTCATTTTTTCAAAGGAATTCAGAAAAATTAATGGGCGGAAAAAATCGTTCCAATGCGCGATGAAACTTATGACCGAGGTAACGGCAACCGCCGGAAACGACATGGGAAGGATGACTTTAAGGAAAACCCATAATCGGCTAGCACCGTCCATATAAGCGGCTTCGTCATAGGAATAGGATATGGTCATCATAGTTTGCCGAATCATGAATATTCCGAACGGGTTGATAAGGCCCGGCAAAATGAGCGCCAAGTGCGTATCGACCAAACCTAACTTCGACATCAGAATGAACTGAGGAATGATCGTTACCTGTCCTGGGATCATAAGTCCGGAAAGAAAGACGAGAAATAGGACGTTGCGTCCCGGAAAAGCAATACGAGAGAAGGCAAAAGCCGCCATGCTTGAGATGAACACTCCGTGCACGTGAACGGAAAAAGCTAAAAAAATTTGTTACGAAGATACAATTACCGATAGGGGCGTCCCCCTCGCCACCGTTCCTGCATATGAGTGGCAAATTAACAATATGAGCTTCAATTACGTAAATCGTGCACGTGAACGACCTTATCTTATCAAATGCCCCCAAGTTTGTAAACGCTTTTATTACAAATTAGTTCATCTTTCCTATACCTACTCTTCCCTGCATCGTTCACGAGCACGGGTATTGACCAACCCGCTCTGTTAAGCTACGATTAGACCACTAGATCCCATTCTCACGGAGGCCGCATGAACATTACAAGTAAACAAATCGCCGAGCTGTGCGGAGTTACACGGGGAACGGTGGATCGGGCGTTAAACAACCGTCCCGGTATTAATCCGGAAACTCGTGTGAAAATACTGCGGGTCGCAGAGGAGCTCGGCTACCGCCCCCATTTTCTAGCACAAAGCCTTGTCAAAGGGCATACAAAAACGTTAGGTATCGTGCTGTTTGACATTCATAATCAGATTTTCTCCCAGCTATTCCACGCATTCGAAGCCGAAGCTAGGAAACGGGGTTATATCGTCTATCTTGTCCTTTCTAATCGTGACAAGGACCTAGAACTAGAGTATATCAACAACTTGTTAGATCGTAGAGTCGACGGAATCGCATTGCTGCCGACCAATTTCAACAAAAAATTTGAATCTCTTTTGACACGTTCGCGGACACCTATCGTAACATTCGGCAATCGCCTTTCAGGCCCTTTTCCTTATGTTTGGATCGACGACAAGCAAGCGATCAGAGACTCTGTCGCCTTTCTCTCCAGTCAAGGCTATCGGTACTTGATCTACTTAAGCCCGCCTCTAATGCGAAAGGGGAAAGAGAATATTTATGTGCCCGAACAACGATACCTTGGTTTTATCGAGGCATGTGATGAGATCTCAGATATGCGGCATAACGTCATCGCACAGAAAAATTATTTGGCTGAGTTGGAGCAATTGATAGAGAAAACGGACAGCAAGAGTGCGATCTTATGCTCTAGTGACGTGTACGCACTTGAGGTTCTGAAATGGTTGAAATCCCGCAAAATCCGAGTACCCGAACAAATTGGCCTCATGGGTTTCGATAACATTCATGTATTAAAATACATTAATCCCGCACTAACAACAGTGGACTATAATGTGAATGAAATCGGCACGAAACTCGCCGACATCTTAATTAGCCAAATTAACAATGACGAGGTTCCTGCCGAGACACTTATCACTCATCATGTCCTTCAGGGAGAATCCGTCACGCTGGACAGAGATTTATAAGTCTCTGTCTTTTTCAGCGCAACATGAGTGGTCAACCTGAATAGCTTTAAGAGCCATCGGCGAACGATTGGCCTTTGGTGGCAAGAGCTTGACGGATCTGCTCCAGAGCCTTTGGTCCCATTCCATGAAGCTTCAATATCTCGGACTCGGTGAGCTTGGTGAACTGCTCTAGCCGCAAGTATCCAGCACTTGCGAGTGCTCGACGACCTGGATTGCTTAACTTCGGAAGGTCAGACTTCTGCTCGTCGGCAATTTCCACATGATTAGGTTCAATGCTTTTGTGTTTAGGCATCTTAAGTCCTCCTTATTTTCTCCCATTAACGTTCAATGACAACCTGTGTCACGATTTTCTCCGGCCCAATTTCGTATCCTGCAAACCAAATCTTTACGCTTTCTCCCATTTTGATGTCGGAAATGTCCGCATTTTTATCATTCATCCACACTTGTGTAATTGGGAGCAGTCGATGCTTTACACCATCAACTTCGATTGTTCGTTCTGTGTTAACGCCTTCACCCGTTTTCTCTAATCCCGTGACATTACCTCTTGCATCGCCTATTCCATTGTCTCTTGTCATTATTTCAAGGCGTAGTCCCGTTGTTTGCCCTGGGTAACTCGTCAACATCAAGCCTTCGCTCCAAACCTTGACTATAGAGCCGATTCTTACGTCCCTCGCATGGATTAGCTTCCCTTCAAACTCCATGTTCGCATCGTCCGACATCGTGTACCACGCAGCGTCAGGCATTTTCTTTTCTTTGTCTAAGAATTTATTGGATGACACAACCAGAAACCGACCCTTTTCATCGATTGCAGTGATTTTGCCAGTCAATCCTGGTTGATCTCCAATTGTGTATACCGAAATGTTCAGTGGAAACTCGCCACCGACCGCCTTATAGATCGATTGTCTGAGCCCGGCTTCCTCATCCTCAGACATCAACTTAGAATGATCGCCAATTCGACGGATTTCTAGGAAACCTTCGTTTTCGTTGCTGTATGATGACTGGAACTTCACATGGTGGCTTTCAAATACGTTTTTCAATGAGGGGAGCTGATTCACATACTTTTCCAACTCCTGTTTAGATATAGATGCCACCTTTCCAGGAGTCTTGGATGGCTCAGCTCCCTCACCTCTGTTCAGGAGATTCGATTTCCCACAACTTGAAAATAACATCGCTACAACTATTATACAAACAACTACACCGAACAACCTCATCTCTTTCCGCACGACACGCCTCCTTATTCAAGAGTAGGATAGTTACTATTTGACAGGTATCCTTTCATGATTTTGTAACTATTAGACGCGTTAAAGCTAATCATAGTTTCGTTATACTGCCCTTCTGAATGGCACAAAAAAAACCCACAGCAACAGGCTGCGGGTTAAGTTTTATTGGCAAGTATAGCTGCTATAGCTGTTCCATGCTACAATCGTACACTCGCCACGACAGGATAATGGTCTGACGGATAACGACCGTTGTACATACTTCGGTCGACGTTGATTGAAGTCACTTGAATTTCGGGCGTCACGAAAATGTAATCTATCGGCTCTCCCGTGTCGCCGCCGTTAAAGTCATGCCAGGTGCTGCCTACTTTATCGTTCGCGTCGTAAGCGTCACAAAGCCCCGCTTGGGTCAGAATTTCGATCACTTTGCTGCTTGGGCTACAGTTAAAATCACCAGTCAACACTGCCGGAATTCCGTCTCGGCCGCTCATGGAGCGGATTCGTTCTACAATAAGCTGGATGCCGTTCGTTCTGGCTTCCTCACTTTTATGATCCAAGTGAGTATTGAACACGAACCACTCCTGTCCGTCTTGCTGCCTAAGCCGTACCCATGTGCATATACGCGGACAACCAGTGTTCCAGCTCAAGTAACCGAGCCTTTCAGGATATTCGGATAGACCGAAGTTCCCGCTCTCGACTGGCTTCAGCAAGCCGCGATGATAGAAGATAGCACAATGCTCGTCTTCGTTCCCTCCCTGACGGCCATCACCAAGCCAAGCATAATCCGATAGCAGCTCCTGCAGATCCTGCAGCATAGCATGCGTTCCCTCCTGCGTGCAAACAATCGCTGCTTCTGCTTTTTTTATGGCCTCAGCCGCTTCATTGATACGATTCGGCCATGCATTGTCGCCATCCTGTTTGACATTAACCCGCAGGTTAAACGTCATCACGGTTATATCCATGGTTATCCTCCAATAGGGTTACAATAACCTGCCAACTTCTTAAGAATTTGTGCTTGTTCTGTCGTCATTTTTTTGCCATTTAGGGCGTCCACTTCGTTAAGGAAAGCATGGAGCATACCTTCCTTTGCCTTTTGATTACCTCGCTTCTCCGCTTCCTGCGCATTCAGAAACTTACTGCATAGCCCACTTGCAATCCCCTGATCGTCCGCCATGAATTGACGAATGAGTTCGCTCACCCCGTCATAAGTCACGGAAACTTGGAACGTAAATGTGACGTTACTGGTGTTCCCTGCCAAGTCTGTGGCCGACACCGTAATATCGTGGCTTCCAGGTTCAAAGGTATAAGCAGGTTGCCCAACGAGTGAAGATGAACACCTTTACTATTAGCCGATCGTGATCTTCCCCTCGGGGTAACGATACGTCTCTTTTTTCGGCAACGGCGACAAGGTATAGGCCAATGTGACGGGACCAAGACGTCCGACAAACATTAACATGATGATAAACACCTTACCGAATCCCGAGAGCTGCGACGTTAATCCAACCGACATTCCCGCGGTAGCATACGCCGAAGTTACCTCGAACAAAATGCCCAAGAATGGGAAGTTCTCGGTGATCGAGAGGATCATTGTCGAAAGTACAATTAAGATAAAGGAGAGCAAAGTAAATGTAATAGCTTTATAAATCCGATCCTTCGAAATTCTTCGATGGAATAGTACAATTTCTTCCCTGCCTCGAACCATTGCGTAAACCGCTCCGACAAGGATTACGAAGGTTGTCACCTTAATCCCCCCACCAGAGGAACCAGGCGCGGCACCGATAAACATCATGATAATGATAAAAAATTGCGTAGCCTGCCGCATCGAAGCGATATCGACCGAATTCACGCCCGCTGAACGTGATGACACGGATTGCAGCATCGCGCTGAGCGTTTTACCTAAGGTGGACAATGGCTGAAGTGTAAGGGAATTCGAGTACTCAAACACAAAGATGACCAGTGTGCCTACCAATATCAGAACCGCAGAGGCGCTAAGGACAACCTTGCTGTGCAGCGTTAGTTTTTTATTCTTAGGGTACGTAAGCAAGTCAGAGATAACGATAAATCCGATTCCGCCTAAAATGATAAGCAACATCGAGACGATATTGATGTACGGGTCTTCTACATAATGCATGAGACTTCCCATTCTATTAGGTAAACCGCCAAACAGATCGAATCCCGCGTTGTTGAATATCGAGATGCTATGAAAAACACCGAAGTACAATGCTTGGCCGATCGGCATTTCAAATGACCATCGAAGTGCGAATAACAGCGCGCCTGCCAGCTCAATATATAGCGCATAGATCAACACCTTGCGAATAAGACGGACTATACCTTCCGTTGAATCATGGTTCATCGCTTCCTGTAAGATGAGACGTTCCTGAAAAGAAATACGGCGGCGTAGTACGAGTGCAATTAGTGTAGACATCGTCATGAAGCCGAGACCGCCAATTTGGACTAGCACAATAATAACAATCTCCCCAAAGGCCGATAAATGCGCTCCTGTATTGATCACAGACAGCCCGGTAACACAAGTAGCGGAAGTCGACATAAATACGGCGTCAATAAATGTTAATCTGGCTTCGCCAACATAGGAGATAGGCAGCCAAAGTAGGACGGCACCTATGAGGATCATTATTACGAATCCGATCGCCATTACTTGAGGTGGACCCCAGCGGAATTTTTTCTTTGAATAATTTAACATATGAAGGCTCCATAAGCATAGGATTGTCCGATTATTGTATAATCTGACAGAAACAAAGTAAAGGCAGCATTAACAAGATGGCATGGCCTTATCGAATTTTTGATCATTTATTTCTTTTTTTCATCCGAATTATGATAAGATATCGTACGATAAGTTTAAGAAGGGAGTTCCAACCGTGTCTCGTATTATTCAAGTAGATGAACGCCCCTCCATAGGTGAAAGTATTCCCCTTAGTTTACAGCATTTATTTGCAATGTTTGGCTCCACCGTGCTGGTCCCTATTTTGTTTAATGTCGATCCAGCTACGATTCTGTTGATGAATGGGTTAGGCACTTTGCTTTATATTTTCATCACAAAAGGAAAGATCCCCGCATTTTTGGGGTCAAGCTTCGCCTTCCTCTCCCCCGTTTTCGTCGTCATCGCTTCCAAAGGATATAGTTCAGCGTTAGGCGGATTTCTGGTCGTCGGATTGATTTTTACGATCATAGCGTTGTTAATTCGTGTCGTGGGGACACGCTGGATTGACGTCGTATTTCCACCTGCTGCGATGGGAGCGATCGTTGCCGTTATTGGTCTAGAGTTAGTACCTACAGCCGCCACTATGGCAGGCATTATTCCGCCAGCTAATTTAAAAGAAGCCTGGGTTCCCAATCCTATCGTTATATCGGTTTCTATTTTTACATTGATGGTAGGAGTAATAGGTTCCGTTGTCTTCCGTGGACTTTTGAAGGTCATTCCGATTTTGGCAGCTATCGTTGCCGGTTACCTACTTGCAGCATTGCTTGGTTTGGTGCATGTAAGCGAAACATTTGGAGGTGCCCAGTGGTTCAGACTCCCTACTTTCTACAGCCCAACATTCGATCTGGCGAGTATTTTAATCATCGCTCCTGCTGCTTTAGTTGTCATTGCTGAGCATATTGGCCACTTGATTGTTACCGGGAATATGGTAGGAAAAGATTTATCAAAAGACCCTGGACTTAGTAGATCCTTACTTGGAAATGGCATCTCTACCATACTGTCCTCTTTAGTAGGCTCAACGCCAAATACAACTTATGGTGAAAACATTGGTGTCATGGCAATTAGCCGCGTATATTCTGTGTGGGTTATCGGAGGAGCAGCGATCCTAGCGATTGTGCTCTCCTTTGTCGGGAAAATCTCAGCATTGATTCAAACCATACCAACACCTGTCATGGGAGGCGTTTCCTTGCTGCTGTTCGGTATCATCGCTGCTTCGGGGGTCCGTATGCTGGTGGAAACCAAAGTCGATTATTCCAAACCGGTCAATCTGATTCTAACTACCGTTGTACTTGTCATTGGCCTTAGCGGAGCAACGCTGAGATTAGGGCATTTTGAACTTAAGGGTATGGCACTGGCCACCATAGTTGCCATTTTGCTTAGCATGTTCTTCAAGCTGTTAGAGGTTTTCAAGCTATCTAACGACAAATGATCAAATCGTATAAAGAATGGCTATCCCCTAAGTCTTAACAGACCCGGGGATAGCCATTTTTTAAATATGATAATAAATTAAACGCTGTCCTGTCTTCGCTATATCTGCTTCAACCGCTTAAAAATATGGATGGCATCAAAAAAAGGCTCGTTATAACGACCATCCTCCTGAACTGTCCAACAGGTTGCAAGAACAGAATGTGCAAACCCCCACGATAACATTCTTTTTTTGTCTAAATTCAACTCTTTTACAAATTTATCAATACGCTTCTCAATAACATGAGTTGAATCTCCATTAGGCAATTTATTTAATAAATATTGAATGACATCGTATTCTCTGTCGCCAATCAACCCTTTAGGATCAATCGCTAACCAAGGTTCCCTTGCAGCCGTCAGAATATTGTAATGATGCAAATCGCCATGAAGTAAAAATGGTGTATCCGGCATAGCGTTCATTGATCTATAAGTGTCCACTGCTTCTTGCAGTATTTCCTTTGTTATAGGACCAAGACCTTCTCTATTTTTCTTGAAAATATGAATTAATTTCTCTTCCATATGCATAGTTGTAGGAATACTAGATGAATTAGATGGTACAGGAATCCATAGTTTCTTCATTACTTGCGAGGCTATTTGTGCAGCTTCCTCCTCATTTTCTATTGAGGCTAATGTTTTCCCAGGAATTAATCGTTCAAGAATAAGAATCCCTTTTGCGATATCAACATCAATGATTTTAACAATGCCATTCCCATTAAAAAGTGTAAGGGCATCAACTTCAGATACAAATTCATCGCCTGGGATGACGAGTTTTATCACAACTTCAGTTCCATCTTTCCGTATGGCAGGAGCCACAAAATTAAAAGATAAATCAAACGGGGGCAATATTTTCATTTGCCAACGCTTCTCGCAATCATAAATAAGCCTATCAAAATCTCTCAACCATATTTCAGCTTTACCCTTATGAACATCTCTTAATGTTTGAACGAATTGTTCTGGTAAGCTACTCATTATCTTTACCCCCACAATATGACAGTACGATCGATCTCATTATAAGATATATCGTTCAGATTAGGTACTTATCTATATATGAGAATGGTTTCATCTAATATAGGATTTGTTTTTACGCTTATTTTTTATTAAAATAATTAAATTCGCTAACCATTTTGCAAAGAAGGAACCCATATGCCTTTTCTCAGATTTAAAGGTTTTCAAAAGGATTTCATTTCCTCGATTTCAAGCACCATCATCCAACAATTTTCGAAGTTAACGGGCGTTGTGCAAGAAAAAATAAAAATCGAACTTCTTCTTGTGGAACAATTAAATAATTCTCCCCTATCCTTAGAAATATATATGTTCCCTAGAGATCAGGAATTGCATGATAACATTGTTAAAGAACTCTATACGATTTTATGTGAGCACGGCTTTCGCGATGTTCATATCTTTTTTATCCTGCTATCCCCTCATTTGTACTATAAAGAAGGACAACCTTTAATCACCAATCATTCAGAACCTTTCTTAATAACATGACGATATGGCGTGAAAAAAGAAAGAAAAGGCACGCTTAGCGTGCCTTTTCTCTATTTAGCACATCTACCAACGGCCTAAGTCAACAAAAAAATTATCTTCAAGAGTAGATTATAATTATGAAGTAATAGCTTATTAGAACTCAACCAATGGATCATATCCCGTTGATTGTCCTCAGATACCCCATGATCCGTCGGGTAGGTTCGAACGTGAATAGCGGTGAAGCTCCTGCAGATAGGCTGCTCCGCAGTCATTTATGACTTGGGACAGCCCCTTGTTTTGTCGTAAAGGACCTATCTCACATCTTCGGCGACTTTTTGCACAGCCACTTCATGTTCCAGAATTCCGCTAAAATTCTCTATTGTTCTAAATGATACTATGCGTACAGATAGGATTTAACGTCCCTCCCGACCTATGCTTTCCAAATAATCAGATTGCATGGATAGCTCCAATCTATTTCGTAGCCGCCGAACATCTCGTGAAGCCGATTATTGTTAAAAATGATCGAGTCCTTCTGGTCTTTGCTTTTTGCATTCTAAATTAGAAATATTTATTCATCGTTAAACTCCATATGTGTTTTTTCCTGTTTATAATAATCTAATCTGTCCTGTAAAGTACCCGTATGAAATTCGAACTTATGACCATCTGGGTCTGTGAAGTAAATAGACCTCTTATCTTTCTCGTCTCTTGGACGCCCAGGAAGGATGTTAACATGCAATTTCTTTAGCTTCTCATACAGATCATCAAAGTCGGCTTCCTCAATTGAAAAAGCAATGTGTGTGTAGGAATGGTTTATTTCATTACGTGGAATATCTGATTCTACATTCAGGGCAAGCCACATGCCATTCAGATCAAAATAGGCCGTACTTCTTCCTTTAACTAACAGCTTAGCATCAAAAACTTGTTGATAAAACGAAATCGAATTCTCTAAATTAGAAACAGAAAATAATAAATGATTCAGACCTTTAATAGACACATGATCACCTCGGAGTTTATTTATTTTTTATGACCCCAGCTAACTCTTTAATCATCTCCGCCAAATGCATAATACCCCATTCAAGCTCATGATGCTTGGCATAGGCATAGGAAATACGCAAGTAACTTCCTGCATTTCTATCATAAATTGAACCCGGATTCAGCAAAATCCCTGCTTTCAAAGCACGCTCAAACAGCATCTGCATGGGGACATCCACGTTGAGGTGAACCCAAATGTAGAAACCACCTGCCGGCACTGACCATGATGCAATCTCCGTAAAATTGGTCTTCAACAACTGAACAGTTAGATCCCGTCTTATTTTAAGCTGCTCTCTAACATAGACAAGATGCTCTTGATATAAACCTCTACCAAGCCATTCGGCTGCTGCCCATTGGGATACCGAGCTCGAGCCGTAATCGTTCTGCATTTTGATATCAGCCAATCGTTCAATAACAGGCTCTGGGGCAACCACCCAACCAATTCGTAGTCCAGGACTTAAAGTCTTCGACAAACTCCCCAAATAAAGGACCAGCGCATTGGGATCCCTAGCCTTCAATGGCGGAGGTGGCGGGGTTTCAAACCAAAGCTCCCTGTACGCATCGTCTTCAATGATTGGGAGTCCCTCATCCGCGCAGATTCTCATCAGCGCTTGACGTCTCGGCTCTGACATCAACGTACTGGTAGGATTATGAAAAGTAGGAATGGTATAGAGCAGCGATGCGTTATAGCCTTCTTTGTAACGGCTAATCTGATTCGTCTGAATGCCCTCTTCATCCATAGGTAGACCAACTAGCTTAATTGCACTAGATTGAAACACATGGACCGAATACAGATAGGATGGCTTTTCCAGAAGGATGGAGGAACCTCGCTGCAGTAGTCCGATAGATATGAGCTGTAACGCTTGGAGCGAGCCCGATACGATAAGGATGTTGGAGGGCGACGTTTGAACGCCAATTCCTTGCAAGTAAGCAGCTATCTGTTCCCTCAAATACTGATTTCCTTTAGGTTCTTCATAGCCCAATGAGAAAAGATTCAATGAACTATTTTCAAAAATCTTTTTCATTTGTTCAGAAGGAAGCAGCTCAGGGGAAAGCTCTCCAGTTCCCAAACGGATAATGCCATCTTGAAATTCCGCACGATTAATGTGCTGTATGGCAGGCTGGTTTGGATAATAAGTACCAGCTTGCACATAAGAGCTCCAGTCTGGGGGAGGCGAAGCCGCTAAAAGGTTCCAAGAGTTATTGATAACTCTAGTCCCCCCTTTGGTGTTGCCCTCCAATAACCCCTCAGCTATCAAATCGCTCAGCGCGGTCACAACCGTACTTCGATTGACGTTAAAGCGTTCAGCCAATGCACGCTGCGAGGGAATTTTGGTCCCAACCGCCCATTCGCCTAGCGATATTTTGTTTTTAATAAAATCTTTAATCTGACTATATAAAGGGGTTTCCGACGCTAAGTCCGGTTTCCAGTCCATGCAATGATCCTCTCCTAACGAGTTCTACTATAACATTTGGTTGGGTGATACGCCATCCATTTGGAGGGAGACATTCGATTGATTTGCTCTATACTAGTGAAGAATAGTCTTATAGATGGGGGAGATCGTTTTGCTGGAAACTGTTTTACATGGGCTTATTTTGGGTTGTGGGCTCATCCTGCCTGTAGGGGTACAAAATGTTTTCGTATTCAACCAAGGTGCCCGTGGGCCATCTTACCTTAGAGCACTGCCTGTCATCCTCACGGCGTCGATTTGTGACACGATCCTAATTTTATTAGCTGTTTTAGGGGTCTCTTTCGTCGTATTAACCTTCGCTTGGCTTCAAGCAGCGCTCTATGGATTTGGATTCTTTTTCTTGTTTTATATGGGATGGGTACTCTGGAAAAGTAAACCTGGTTCGATGACCTCACAACGGGAAAACGAACCAAAAAAACAAATCCTGTTTGCAGCCTCCGTATCGTTAATGAATCCCCACGCTATACTGGATACGATTGGAGTTATCGGTACAAATTCCTTACATTATGTTGCCGGAGAAAAATTGGCGTTCACTGTCTGCGTTATTCTAGTCTCCTGGCTCTGGTTCTTCGGTTTAGCGTTCGCAGGACGCCTAGTGGGTAAGCGGGATCCTCAAGGTCTATTCATTACCAAATTAAACAAGGTTTCTGCTTGTATGATATGGGCTGTTGCTGTATATATGGGTATGCAATTCATTTAAAAGGTATGGAGGAATAACAATAAAATCACCCTTACTTAGAGCATCACCTGGAGCAAATTTTTCGTACTCATTAAAATACTTTCGTTCAAATAATGAGCAGGCTGTCCCCCGACACCTGCTCATTATTTGTTTCATTCCAACCAAATATCTAAAAAAACTACAAAAAAAACTAAAAACAATGGCATACCTGTGGGTCGAAAGGAGCGATATACTTAAGTCACACAAATGAAAGCACTTACAAAAAGAGAGAGGAGGTCCGCATTACAATGAGAATACTTCGAAAAATTGCTCTCGGTATCGATTCATTTATCGAGTCTGCCGCCCTCATCGGCTTGCTTAGTATGATCATCATCGTCACCGTACAGGTCATGACCCGCAAGCTGTTTGACTTCGTTTTCTTCTGGTCGGAGGAAGTGACGATGCTGCTTCTTGTCTGGTTTTCCTTCATGGGCATTGCGATAGGCTTTCGTGAGAAGCTGCATTTGGGCATCGATTCCTTCACTCACAAGCTTCCAGCCTCCATCAATAAAGTTCTTGATAAAGTCATCGAGGTTGTTATTCTCGCCTTTGGTGCCTATCTTGTCTATTTTGGATGGGACTTCACCGTCATGATGAATGAATCAGAATTACCAGCGACGGGCCTGCCTAACAGCACGCTGTATGTCATCATGCCGATAACCGGCGTCATGACCTGTGCCTACGCGCTCTTGCAGTTGTTTGGTATCGAGACGAAGCGGCATAAACATATAAAAGAAGGAGGTCCCGAATAATGGATCCGACCATCGCTATTCTCATCCTTACTATCACCTTTGTTGGTCTGATCGTCCTCCGCTTTCCGATCTCATTGGCTTTAGCAGGGTCTTCATTGCTCACCCTACTTTACTTGAAAGTTCCGCTGGCAACCGTGGGACAAACGATGATTCAGGGAATGAACTCTTACTCCCTCCTGACCATTCCGTTTTTTATTCTTGCCGGGCAAATTATGAGTGAAGGCCAGATGGCACTGCGGCTCATCAATCTCGCTCAAGTTCTCGTTGGAGGCATACGCGGAGGCTTGGCCATGGTCAACTGTGTCGCCTGTATGTTCTTCGGGAACATCTCCGGATCAGCCATTGCTGACGTCTCCTCCATCGGCTCTGTCATGATTCCGATGATGAAGAAAAAGGGCTATGACACCGATTACGCAGTTGGCGTTACAGTCTCTGCCGCCATTCAAGGCGTCGTTGTGCCGCCAAGCCACAACCTCGTGCTCTATTCCCTAGCGGCTGGTGGTGGAATCTCCATCGCTTCCCTTTTCCTAGCGGGCATAGTTCCGGGATTGATCCTATGTGTCTCCCTTATGATCACGAGTTATATTATCGCCATCAAGCGCGGTTATACGAAGAGTGAAGCTGTTCCCGTGCGAGAAATTCCGAAGATTGTACGCGATGGTCTGCTTTCCCTTCTGACAGCCGTTATCATTTTAGGCGGTATATTCACGGGATGGTTTACGGCTACAGAAAGCGGCGCATTAGCTTGTCTATACGCTTTTATTCTTACCTTTCTAGTGTACCGAGATATTCCCATAAGCCGGATGTGGATCATTCTCCAACGTACATTCCGGACCGTAGCGATGGTGCTCTTCCTGATAGCTGCCTCCGCTACCTTCAGCTGGGTACTTGCCTTTCTCAAAGTTCCCGGCATGTTAACGGATTGGATGCTGGGCATCACAGACAGCCCTATTGTCATTTTGCTGATCATCAATGTCTTGCTGCTCTTACTGGGGGCACCGATGGATATGGCTCCACTCATCTTAATCATGACGCCTATTTTACTTCCTGTCGTGACGACCCTAGGCATGGATCCTGTTCACTTCGGCATCATTATGATGTTAAACTTAGGCATTGGACTGCTGACACCGCCTGTCGGAACCGTTCTCTTTGTAGGCTCTGCGATTGGAAATATTTCGATTTCTGAAGGCACCAAAGCCATGATGCCGTTCTTCTATGTCATGTGTGTCGTGCTCATGATACTTACCTATATACCGGGGCTTGTCATGTGGCTTCCTAACTTAATGAAATAAGGAAACAACGCAACTAATACGATAAAAAGGGTGAATATTCGATATGAAAATGAAAAGAAAATACATCACGGCTCTAAGTACTGTGATTGGTACTAGTCTCTTGCTTGCAGCTTGCGGTGGCGGCAGCACACCGACGAATAGCGGTTCAACAACGACTCCTGGAGCCGCGAGCCCTGCAGCAGCGACGAAGAAAGCTGATGGTCCTAAATTAAATTTCCGTCTAGCTGAGACACACCCCGCAGACTACCCAACGACGCTAGGCGATAAGAAATTCGCCGAACTTGTCAATCAAGCATCGGATGGCCGCATCAAAATCGATGTATTCCCTGCCTCCCAGCTCGGTGAGGAGAAGGCTGTGATCGAGCAAGTTCAACTTGGTGCAATTGAATTCACACGAGTCAGTACGGGAGCACTTGGCGGGTTCAACAAGCAGTATGAAGTGTTCAGCTTGCCCTACATTTTCGATAATGATAATCATCAATGGAAATTTCTAGAAAGTGAGCAAGGAACGAAGCTGCTCGATAGCTTAGAGTCTTCACGAATGAAAGGACTGGCGTATTACAGCTCAGGGGCTCGTCATTTCTATTCCAAGAAGCCGATTAAAAGCATCGCCGATCTGAAAGGACTCAAAATACGCGTTATTCAAAACAAGGTCAACATTGATCTCATGAATGCACTTGGTGCGAATGCAACTCCTATGCCTTATGGAGACGTCTTCAATGCTCTGCAAACAGGTGTCATCGATGCCGCTGAGAATAACTATCCAAGCTACTTCTCATCCAATCATTTTCAACAAGCCAAAAATCTCATTCTTGACCAGCACCAACGAGTGCCTGAAGTCCTTTTGATTTCTAAAGTAGCTTGGGATAAGCTGTCAGCTGATGATAAAGCACTTATTAAAAAAGCTGCTATTGAATCCGTCAAAACGCAAAAAGCAGAATGGGATAAATTCGAGAAGGATTCCGAAGCCAAAGTGAAAGCGGCGGGAGTTACGATTACAGACGTATCTGACCTGGGGCCATGGCAAAATGCTGTAAAGCCTGTTATCGAGAAGTACCGCAACGACTACAAAGAAACGTTAGAAGCTATCGAGAAAGCTAGAAAATAGCCATTCAAAACAAAGTAAAAAAAGGACATTCTAAGGGGTACAATCTCCCCCTCAGGTGTCCTTTTTCATTTGACTTCATTTCGCTTCATCGAGCCTACCGCCAGATTTCCTATATTCCAACGGGGAGCAGCCGATCAGCTTTTTGAACGTACTGCTGAAGTAAGAAATATCCCCATAACCAAGCCGTTCCGCGATCTCAGAAACACGTAAAGACGTTATTATAAGCAGCTTCTTCGCTTCTTCCATGCGCATTTCAATGACATAATCGACGAACTTGCCTCCCGTTTGCTGCTTAAAGAGCTGGCTTAAGTAGCTGGGGTTCAAGTGGACCAGAGCTGCGGCATCCGTTAAGCTGATATCTCTGGATAAGTTCGAGCCGATAAACTGCTGCACTTGTTCAATGGCTGACATTTCGTCCGTTCCGATTAGCGGGGAATCCACGAACCTCCTCGCGGTCTTCGTTACCCGGTCTTGCATCCATCGTCCCAAACAATCTGCCATTGCCTCCATTTCAACAGGCTTCAGCAGATAGTCCTTCACCCCAAAGCGTATCGCTTTCTGAGCTAGCTGAAAATCGTCATACCCGCTCACTAGGATTAAATTGGCTAACATCTGCGTCATCTGCTCCGCCAAAGCAATGCCATCCATGATCGGCATCTTTACATCCGAGATAACCAAATCAGCTTTATGCTTCTGCAGTGCATCTATCGCCTCCAATCCGTTCGCGCATTCCTGCACGATTTCGAATGGAAGCTTTGTTTGTTCCACGGCTTTCCGAAGCACGACACGAACCCATCTTTCATCGTCCACGAGAATGACTTTGTACATGATCTCCTACCTCCCTTCCTCTCCGTGAGGCTTCAGCGGCAGCTTAATTCTCACCAGAGTTCCTGCATCTGCGCCACTTTCTAGCTCTAGACCATAGGCCTCACCAAACAGATAAGAGATACGCCGATGTACATTGACGATGCCGATCTGTGATACCGCTGTAATCATGTCCTTCTGCAGTAAATCGAGCTGTAAGACACGGAGTTTGGCAGCCGGAATGCCAATACCGCTATCCTGAATCTCAACAACAAATTGATGATCATTTAATTGAGCAGCTGAAATGACAATATGAACAGGTTGTGCGCTTGTTTCAAATCCATGAATGACACAATTTTCAACCAAGGGCTGTAAAGCGAACTTAGCGATGATTTGTCCTTCTGCCCATTCAGGGATCTGGAATTCATAGGTGAGTTTATCGTCAAATCGATATTTCTGAATCCGCAAATACATGTCGCATATCTGAATTTCCTGCTGCAACGAGATCGTTGCCCCAGCATGATTCAAATTGTAACGCAGCAGACGAGCAAGGGAAGCAACGAGCACAGAGATGTCGGTCATATCCTTTTCCAGTGCCATCCCACGCACTGTTTCTAAAGCGTTCATGAGAAAGTGCGGATTAACCTGCGATTGCAGTACTTTCAGTTCTGTCTCTTTTTGGCGCAGCTGAAGATCCTTCTCGCGGAGCTGAGAGTAGTAAATTTCATCGAGAAGTACCTGGAGCTTTTCGACCATTTTATTAAAATCGTTCGTAAGCTGCCCAATCTCATCCTTGGATTCGATATCCACACGAGCCAGGAAGTCGCCCTCTTTCACTCTTTTCATGAAAAATTGCAGCGCCCTTACAGGTCGAACGATACTCGTAGCAAAACCAATCCCAATCAAATAGGCAATCAATAATGTGGCAAGGACCGTCCACCAAATCGTTCGTCGAATATACTCGGTTCCATGTGTCAATTCTTCTTCAGGGATCGTCGTCACCAACCGCCAATTTAAATAGGATGACAGGCTGAAGGTGTAGAAAGGCTTATCTCCTGTTTGCGCTTGGTAAGAACCGCTTTCCTGCTGTAAAATCCATTCTAGCTGATCCCAAGCCGACAAACGACCAATATCCGTGTACTCAGGTGAATAAATATAGCGCCCGTAGGAGTCGAGAATAGATAAATACCCTGTTCGGCCAATTGTAACTCGTTCAGCAATCTCTTGAATCCGTTTGAAGTTGACCTCCATAATTAACGTTGCAACGGGTTCTAAGGTAAGTGGACTTACTAAGCGCTTCACGATGGAGAGAACAGGCACATATTCCAGCTCGTAGCGTTGAGAAGGCGGTCTGATGATCAACATAATATCACTGTTGGAGGGTACACTGGCAAACCATGGCTCCTGGATTAATTGCAGCGCCGGGGTCACATTTTTGTTCATGCTTGTATCTAAGACCGTCTGGTTTTCCATAACCAGCATGATCCGAGAGATGTCGGATCGAGAGTAAGCAGTATCGTTCAAAAGCTGCATCATCGGCTCGCGGATGCCTGAATTCTTCACCTCCTGTTCGCTTGTCATCCTAAGAAACTGCTGCATCGAAGGATGATTCTGCATGCGAATCGAGTCGATCTCGAAATCTCGAATATAATATTCAATATGCAGCTTGACTTGCTCAATGATTTGCTTGTTACTCAAATTGGCTTCCTCACGCAGCACTTCGGATGATTTCTGGTAAGAAATCAGTCCAACCACAAGCAGCGGAATGACAACCAGCATAGCCGAATAGACGAGCAGTTTCACTGTCAGTGGACGATCACGCAAAAACAAGCTTCTATAGAACCAGATCCAAGCTCTACGGCCTCTTCTACTCATGTTTAGCCTCCATTCCGCCGAATTTGTAAACGCATTCAATGCGTAGGAAAGAAAAACCAGCTGCATAAAGCAACTGGTTACCGTTTTACAAGATCTTCGCGAATCGGTGTGAAGACATCTAATAAGGCTGATTCTTCTAATGCTGTAACACCATGCTTGGCGTTACTTGGTATGTATACCGTCTGGCCTTTCTCGATAACGGTCACCACACCATCTATGGTAAACTCAATTTTCCCTTTTAAGCAATAGGACATTTGTTCATGCACATGACTGTGTTGGTAACCAATGGCTCCTGGCTCGAAATGAACCTCCATCATCATCAAACCAACCTCAGCTTTCAGAATGCAGCGCTGAACGCCTGGCTCGGCTGCTTCCCATACGCCAATATTAGACATCTGACTTTCCCCTTTCATAATTAAACGACCAACGAAAAATAAAAGGACCGCAAGCGGTCCTTCACTTACTTTTTAATTATATATGAAAAGCACCTAAATGAACATACTTGAATCTAAACGAACATTAAGAGTTAACAGCTGCGCGATCCTTCCCTTTGTCCGCTTCACCTGCATTTTTATTCGCAGCTTCACGATCCTGCTGCATTTCTTCCACTGTTTTCACCTTCAAGCGTGCTGCACCTTCATAGCTGCGCGTTGGAACGAGGTTCCCAGCTGCGAGACGTTGTTTCGCTTCGGCAATAGCCGTGCCATATTGCGGCAGCCATGACTCTTGTGCGACCAACATTTCATCGACCATCTGCCATATTTCTTTGGGATTACAAACGGCTCCTACGAGCGGATCCATCATAAACGCTTGACGAAGCAGCTTATCATCTCCATGCACAGCAGCTTCCACTGCAAGCCGCTGCACGGAAATACTTACATTGCAAACCGCTGCTGGTCCAAGCGGCAGGTCCCCAACATGCGGCATCGAGATGCCGTTGAGATCTACATAGCCTGGCGCTTCGATAATCGCATCATCAGGCAGATTCGAGATGACACCGTTATTGACTAAGTTGAAATGTCCGCGATACACGCGTCCTGTCTCAAGACCCTCAATAATATAGGAGCCATGCTCTTCACTGCGCTTCTCAGCTGCATAAACAAATGGCTTTTCCTTCATCCAGTTCGGAAACTCCGTTTCGAACCAGTTGCGCCCCTCCGTACAAACACGCAGATAACCGCCTGTTTCTCCATTGATCCAGCTGCCCATGTCGATCCAATCTTGGATTTCACTAGCACGCTTTCGGTACCAAGGCACATACTCGCTCAGATGTCCGTTTGATTCTGTACTATAGTAGCCAAAGCGGCGCAGCATGTCGATACGCACTTTCTCCGTACGCGTGAACTCCGGATGGTTCTCGAAAGCTTCAAGCAGACCGCCCGTCAAATCCTGACCGTTGTGACGGATCTGTACATACCAAGTTTGGTGATTGATACCTGCGCAAATAATGTCTACTTCCTTTTTCTCCAAACCGTATACTTCCGCAATTTGTTGATGTCCATGCTGAACACCGTGACACAGACCAATCGTCCTCACACCACCGTACTTGTTGCAAGCCCAAGTCAGCATGGCCATCGGATTCGCGTAATTTAACAACAGCACATCAGGCGCCGCCACTTCTCGAATATCCTGACAAATGCGAAGCATTTCTGAAATGCCCCGCTGACCATACATAATGCCGCCTGCACACAGCGTGTCGCCCACACATTGGTCAACGCCGTATTTCAGCGGAATATCCACATCGGTGGCAAAAGCCTCCAGACCTCCCACACGAATCGTACATAAGACATACTTCGCATCTTTCAAAGCTTCTCTACGATCTGTAGTTGCTTGAATCTCTATGTTCAATCCATTTTCTCGTATATCCCTTTGGCACAGTTCGGTAACCATATCTAAATTATGTTGATTGATGTCAGTAAAAGCGACTTGAATATCGTGAAATTCAGATACTGCTAACAAGTCTCGAAGTAATCCGCGTGTAAATCCAATACTCCCTGCTCCAATAAAAGCTACCTTAAATGACATATCTATCGCCCTCTCTATCGTTTAGTCTACAATTCACATTGTATCAAGCGCGAAAGAGAAAACGTTATCAAATTCCTAACTTCATCGGAGGTGATTTGTCAAAAATCCTAACTTTTTTCTGGATAATCCGACTTATGAGTATCCATTGATTTACGATATTCTGTAGGGGTTAACTCTGTATAGTCTTTGAAAAGCATATGAAAATACTGCCGGCTCCCTACCCCGATATAATCGCATATTTCAGAAATCGGCACATCGGTTTCAAGCAGCAGCATTTTGGCTTTTTCCATTCGAATCACAGTTAAATAAGCCATAAGAGTTTGCCCCGTTAACGATTTGAAAATCCGCTGTAAATACCCGGGATGTAAATTTACAGCTCCGGCAATATCCTTCACTTGAATGTCGCGGTCATAGTTCTGATGCAAATAATCCATGCTCTGTTTCACATACCACTCACTTTGCGCCATGCCGCTGCTTGCTGCTTCTCGCCTAAGACGCGCAATACGAATGAGCAGTTGAGCGATGAGCAATTGAACCATTGTTTCACTTTTGGCAGCAGCTTTATCCAGTTCAAGCACCAAGCTTTTCATAATGTGGTAAACCTCATCGGGGTCGCGCAATACCAAATATGGAGATTTTACCCCCAGTAGAGAAGCCAATAGCTTGTCTTCTGCGGCCAGCTGAAGAATCGATGGAAACACACCCTTTTGCTGGATAAAGCGGAACTCTACATTTAGCATTCTACAGGGGGCAGCCTCGTCAACGATCAATCGATGGGAGACATTTGCGTCCATAATAATGAACTCTCCCTTTTTGAGACTAACACTTTCGATCTGTGTAGGCAGAGTTTGGATTTCAACGTCGCAGGAACCTTGAATGGTATACATGATTTCTACCGCATCATGGCGATGAAAGGGCATATAGAAGCCTTGCCATTGTTTAAAATAATACGCCATCACCTGAGGATGGCAGTGATGCTCGGTCAAAAAGGCGGGGAAAAGACTATCGCTATTCTGCATGGGAATCTCCTTTCCCCCAAGATCCTTATTTCTGAAGGGGTATTACCTGTTTGCTGCTTCACCAATCGCGCGAAGTGGTAACTGGCCACCCAACGATGCCAGCTGTCTTGTTCATCCGCAAATGTAAAATACTCGATGTGCCCAGGCTTTAGAAGTGCCACATTGCCGGGCTCCAGTCGGAAGTGTACGCCATCAATGGCCACTTCCATAGAACCAGTATGTAAAAAAACGAGTTGAATATCTGGTTGGATGCGAGGACCATATCTGCCACCAGGTGGATATACAATCGTACCGACCGTAGCGGAACCGATATGATTAAAACTAAGATGTTCTAATGGATTCGCCATGTACTTCATCTCCAGAATAGCTGTGTCGTCATTAAGGCAATTGTAACCGCCTGTAGGTAAAAAGAAAATCCCCTCGTATGGAAGGGATTTTGCGCCTTCATTATCGTTTAAACAAAACTGGAAAATACTCATTTGCAAAAGCTTGACCGTGATAAGGGCGCGGTCCCAACAGACGGGAATTGTCATGACGCTGCACGCCCGCGCGGTAGCTTGTACCGCCCGGCATCAGATGCGCAACAACAGACATACGAGGCTCATTTGTTTTGTTCGCGCCGGACCCGTGGAACGTAAGAGCGTGATGAAAGCTTGCCTGACCTGCCTTCAGAATACAGGGCTCCTCGACCCATTCGCGACCTGCCGCATATTTGTTCCTAAGCTCCTCCATGTTCGGATCGAAGAACGAATTGCTATCAGGTATTAGTCCCCACTTGTGAGAGCCGAGAATGGTCATCATTCCGCCGTTGGTTAGATCCGTGTCCTGCAGCGCGATCCATACGGTTACCATATTCGGATGGCTGGAGCATTGCCAGTAGCCATAGTCCTGATGCCAACCAACGTTGCCAGACTTCGTCTCTTTATCGCCGACACCTGGCTTATAAATAACTTGATCGTGCCATAGCCGAATTTCATCGGTCTCCAGCAAATCGGCTGTAAGTTCACCTATAAACGGATCCGTGACGGTTCTTCGGATCTCGTCATTGATCCACCATCCATTATCTAGCTTGCGTAATGCATCAGGGTTCGAGTTTGGACGATAATGGTTCATCGGTAGCCCATCACCATCGTAATCGCCAGTCCAAACCCGCTCATGCGCAAGTCGCAACCGTTCGATTTGATCATCATCCAGCAACTTCGGAGATATCCAGTAACCGTCGCGATTGAATGTATCCTTATCCTGAGCCGTAATTTTGTATGTTCTATCTGCTTGCAAAGTCATCGTAAATTCCTCCTTTTACGTCTTACTTTCATCATACTTAATTCCTGGTTGATTGACGTTCATATAGCTACAAAGTAGTATAAGAAACATATAAGACAAATAAGAACATCCGAACGTAGAGGAGGACCTCCCCCTTGCCTACGAAACTAAGTCCACGCTGGACTTATGACATCAATACGGAAAATCGCATACCAGGAGTTCCGGAGCTTCTCCTTTTCGGCTTCGATGAGATTAGGTCGGCATTGCCCCTTTCCTATCATCAGCATGACGGATATGAATTCGTTTTGGTTGAACGCGGTAAAGCCAGCTGGGAGCTGGATGGGCACGTCTATGAGACAAAAGCAGGTGACGTGTTTCACACAAGTCCTGGCGAGGTTCATCGCGGGCGCTTCAACGTGATTGAGCCCAGCCGATTCTGGTGGTTCATCATCACACCACCGCATTCAGAAAACTGGTTGCGCTTGCCGCAAGACGAGAGTGAATGCTTCAGACAGGCACTCGAGGCGCTGCCCAGAGTTACCCACACTGGACTGCAATCCGTTGACGACATTAGACAGCTGCGAAATGCGATTAATTCCAACAATCCATTACGAACCTCCGCTACCCGTCAAGCACTGCTTGGGATGCTGCTTCGAATTCTTCAGCCTAGTCAACAAATGGTTTCACTCGCTGACGATCTATTACGTCAATTGGATGCCCTGGTTGGGCGGATCGCGGAAGATCCGCAATGGCGCCCCGCCATCGAAGAAATGGCTGATTTTGTCCGAATCAGTCCCTCCCACTTCTTCCGCACCTTCCAGGAATACACAGGGCTCCCGCCAATGGTATTTATTGAACGTGCACGAATTAAAAATGCTTGCGGACTGTTGACTGAAGGCACGGATACAGTAACAAAGATTGCCAATGAGTTGGGTTACGCGTCCAGTCAACATTTTGCCACCGTGTTTAAACGCATCACAGGCATGACCCCGATCCAATGGAGAATGAATCAAACTGTCCGAAATGATGCACGCTAGCGAGTAGTCCGAATGCTTCAACAGAGCGTAGGGAGAATCTCCATTTAATTGAGTGCAATGAAAATAAACGGCTTACGCCGCCCTTGGTTGAGAGTGTTTATAAGGTTGATGCAAAGTAATTTCCGCCTAAGTGATGTAATACTGAACCATTCGCATACTTATCCGTGTAAAGTTTACTTTTTACAACTTTAGGCAAGCTAATCAAGCGTTTTCCAACCGAATGTTGCAAAAAATACAATACTTTAGCCTAAACTTCGTCGCCTTACCTTAACCCTAAATGAAAAAGGACCTTTGTCATCTACACAAACACACGTAGACAACAAGGTCCTTTTCAGCGCTCTCCCCTCCTCCGGAGAAGCTCTTCCACGTCCTAATCGCGATCATCGGGATCGCTGGTCGAAAACGCCTTTTTAATATTATCCATGATTTCCTCTACGGCCTCACTGACCATGTCTGTCGATGATATAGCTTCTTCACCAGGTTTGGTGGGATTCGCATCATTACTTATACGATCGTAATTGTGACTCTTGTCCATGTACTTAACCTCCTAGGTATTAACCTAACTGATGGATAGTTGTTTACTTATTCCGCATACTTTATTCACCCAAATAGAAACTTTTAAAACATAGGTCCAAAAACTCTTGCCTAAACCCCCTTATTGGAGTAAATTAAACCTATATGAACACATATCAACATAAATAAACCAAATTTGAGGAGAGATTAACCGATGGATATCCGCTACGCATCACACCCGAATGAAGTAAAGCAATTTGACACTGAACGCCTGCAAGCTGAGTTTCAAATTAACGCTTTGTTCTCACCTAATGAAATTAAATTGGTTTACTCCCACGTTGACCGTTTCATCATTGGTGGCGTGCTTCCTGTTACTGGCTCACTTCAACTGCAAGCTGACAAGAAAGAAATGGCTGCTGATTATTTCTTAGAGCGCCGCGAGATCGGAATCATTAATGTTGGTGGCAGAGGTACGATCACAGTTGACGGAACGGTGTATAACATGGATTCCAAAGATTGCATCTATATTGGTCTTGGCGCGAAGGATATTACGTTTGCTAGTGATAACGCTGCAGATCCAGCGAAATTCTACTTTAATTCAACACCTGCTCACCAAACATATCCAACGGTAAAAGTCGCCATCAGCGAAGCTACTCCTACTCACTTAGGTAGCATCAATACTTCTAACGAGCGTACGATTTACAAATATATCCACACAGGCGGCGTAAAAAGCTGTCAACTCGTTATGGGTATGACGCTTCTGAAGCCAGGCAATATGTGGAACACAATGCCTTCTCATACACACAATCGTCGTTCCGAAGTTTATTTCTACTTTGACATGCCGGAAGATGCGGTTGTGTTCCACATGATGGGTGAGCCGCAGCAAACACGTCACGTAGTTATGCGCAATGAGCAAGCTGTCATTTCCCCAAGCTGGTCCATTCATAGCGGTGTTGGCACGAACAATTACACCTTCATTTGGGGCATGGCTGGCGAAAATCAAATTTTTGATGATATGGACGCCGTGGCCATGAAAGATTTAAAATAGTCGGTAACCTCAATTTAGAAACGGATGACAACCGATGAACCCTCTACGCAGATATGAAACCATTATGGAAATACTTCTGGCACAGAAAGAAGTAACCGTTAACGAGCTTAGCGAACGGCTGGACGTTACAGGTAAAACGATTCGCGAAGATTTGGCCAAACTCGAAGAAAAAGGGCTGCTTGTCCGCATTCATGGCGGAGCGGTGCTCGCTCAAAGTGATCAGCTCGGCATACTTTCAACGAAAGAGCCGATCATTAAGCATGCCGATCAGAAATCCGAAATCGCGACGATTGCTCTGCGATACATTCAACCAAGAGATATTATTGCCCTCGATGGCGGCAGCACAACCCTTGAAATTGCTAGGCGGCTGGAAAATCAGCCGCTTACTGTTGTAACGAACGATTTATTTATTATCTCCGAGCTCTTGCATAAGGAAGAAATTCGGCTGGTTGTTCCAGGCGGCTACCGTCTGCGCAACATGCTCGCAGGTCCTGAAGCCGTGGAATATGTGAATAAGCTCAACATTCAGAAATCGTTCATTTCTGCCACTGGTGTTCATTTACAGCACGGCTTTACCATCTACACGAGTGATCATGCCGATTATAAACGTGCATTGATTAGAAACAGTGCAACGGTGTATGGCGTTGCCGATCATTACAAATTCGGACAGTGTGCCTTACGAACGTTCGCTGCCTTGTCCGAAGTGGCTATGATCCTAACAGACAGTGCCCTACCCGCTGATATTGCCAAGCAGTACCGTGATGCTGGCATCCAGATCGTAACTCAATAGTGAAAAGGAGTATCCTTCATGACACTTTTTAATTTAACAGGCAAAACAGCCTTCGTAACCGGCGCTTCCAGCGGTCTTGGTCAAGCGATGGCCATTGGCCTTGCTGAAGCAGGCGCAAAAGTCATTGCCGTATCCTCTTCCGAAAGCGTACAAACGGTAGAAGCCATCCGAGCATTAGGCGGCAAAGCCGAGCTGATCGCAGCTGATCTTAGCAACGAAGACATCCTTGAGGATGTGGTAAACAAAGCCATCGGCATCTACGGCGGCGTCGATATTCTCGTCAATAATGCCGGAATCATCCGACGTACGCCGGCAGTTGACCATGGACGTCAAGATTGGCATGATGTCATTGATCTGAACTTGAACTCAGCCTTTTTCTTATGCCAGCTGATTGGCCGTCACATGATTGAGCGCGGCAGCGGCAAAATCGTGAACATCGCTTCTATGCTGACCTACCAAGGAGGCATTAATGTTCCTGGCTACACTGCGAGTAAACATGCTATCGCTGGTGTTACTAAAGCATTAGCGAACGAGTGGGCCGGGAAAGGTATCCAGATCAATGCCATTGCTCCTGGTTACATGACGACCAATAATACAGCTCCTATCCTCAAAGATGAGAAACGCACACAATCCATTACAGATCGAATTCCGGCAGGCCGTTGGGGCTCACCAGAGGATTTGAAAGGTCCTGTTGTTTTCTTATCATCGAATGCGTCGGATTATATGAACGGACACGTACTATGCGTGGACGGCGGATGGATGGCTAGATAGATGGGAATCGGAACGTTAGCCCATGCTGCCGGCCATCTTCCATTGAAGCAATTAACAGAGAAGCTAAGCGGACGAGGCATTGACTTCGTTCAACTGGCACTCAGCAAAGCGATTAGTGATATTGACACCAGCCTCGGTAGGCTCAGCCCTGCTCTGGCCAACCACATTGGCGAGCAATTCCATCGTGCTGGTATTCGGATTGGCGTGCTTGGCTGTTATATCAATCCGATTCATCCAGATCCACTGCAGCGGCGTCATGAAATCAACCGGTTCAAAGAGCATCTGCGTTTCGCCAGAGACTTTGGTACCTCTATCGTTGCGACGGAAACAGCTGACCTAACGACTTACCTTTCGCAGGATTCCGAACGTTATGAAGCCATGGGTTGGGCAATCCTCAAGCAAACAGTTGAAGAATTGGCAGAGGAAGCTGAGCGTTGGGGTGTCTTCATCGGACTCGAACCCGTATTCACTCACACGTTATCTAGTACTGAGAAAATGGTTCGAATTTTGGATGAGATTCCTTCCAGTAATCTGGGGGTTGTGTTTGATCCAGTGAATCTAATGCCACCTACTGCTGTTGAGGCACAAGAAGTTTTCCTGGATCAAGCCTTTGCTGCTTTCGGTGATCGTATCGTCCTTGCCCATCTTAAGGATGTTGTCATTCAGAACAACAAACGGCAAGAGGTACGATCTGGTAAGGGTATTTTCCAAACAAAAACGTTCTTAGAGAAGCTGCACCGGGTAAAACCGGGGATCGACATCTCTTTAGAACAACTTGCGGATGATACGATTGACGAAACCATTCAATACGTAAGAAGCCTTTTGAGTTAAGGAAATTGGCCCCGTTCTCTCTATCATCTGAGGGACTGGGGCTTTCCTATTTGAAATGATGTCTATTTCTTTATATCAGGCTCTGTCATGACTTCATACGCGTTACCCAAATAAGACTGCAGCGCCTTTAACGCCGCAACCCCCACCGCAATATCATCCTCTCCATTTCCTCCACTTACACCGACTCCTCCAATGACACTCCCGTTCACCACAATCGGAAGCCCACCGACGAAAATGGCAAATTTACCTGGCATCATTGCATGAATACCAAATGCCTCACCATGGATGGTTGCTGGGCCACCTGGCTGATTAAACAAATGCGTAGAACGCCTGTGACCGCTAGCTGTAAAAGCCTTAGCTATGGCGATTTCCGGGCTCGTATTGCGAGCGCCATTCATTCTTTCTAACGCAATTAGATACCCACCATCGTCTACGATACATATCGTTTCGGCTGTATTCGCTTCTATTGCCGCTTGTATGCCTGCTGCGATCATGACTCTCGCTTCCTCTACTTCAAGCTTATACACCGATTTCATAAGTCATTCCCTCCCAGCTTGTCGGCCATTATGACGTACGCAACAAACGCCTCTTCCATTCATATGGGGACGTGAAAGGTTTATGTCATGGTCGTCACTTGAAAAAAGATATTGAATTTCGGTGCGAGTAATTGTAAGATTATAGAAATCAACCCGATGTGTGACTGGCGTAAACATGGATAACCATGAGGGAGCACATTGCTAACAGCCGTACGCCTGGGCAAAGTATTTGATCCTTAATCAAATGCTTTTTTGTGCTTTTATGACAATTGAAAGGTCAGGTGGCTGTGTATGAAAATGGCATTCGTACTATTCGATGGAATGACCACGTTAGACTTCGCTGGCTTCTTTGAAGCTATCACATGGATGGGCATTTTGGGAGCCAATGAGAACGTCACTTGGGATTTTTGCTCCAATAAGGAGGAAATTACGGACGACCGAGGCTTAACTGTAAAGGCAAGACATGTCTATCCCGACCTATCAGGATATGATCTCCTGTTTGTACCTGGCGGATTTTCAACGAGAAGCCTTAGATTCGACTCTGCCTTCATCACTTGGCTCCAAACCTCAGCTAAAGTGACTTACAAAGCTTCTGTGTGTACAGGTGCGTTGTTACTAGGTGCAGCCGGATTCTTACATGAAAAAAAGGCAACCACCAATCCTTCCGCTTATGACTTATTGACGCCTTACTGTTCCGAAGTCGTTAAAAAACGAATCGTCAGAGACGGGAATCTTTTTACCGGCGGCGGAGTTTCGGCATCCATTGATTTAGGATTATTCGTCATTGAATCGCTTACTGATTCACATTTCGTACAGCAAGTTCAACAAAAGATGGATTACCCTTACTATCAAGCGGGACAGTTATCAAATGTAAATTTGGAGTAATAAGCTACTCGAGAATATACGGCTTACACTTTGCCTTGGACGAGAGTGTGAAAGAAAAGTGTTTAATTACTCGCTCATCCCTTTCATGTTGTTGCACTTTGTACAACAGGGGGGAACTTTCAAAATAAAATAAGCCCACCCAACACTCATAAAGTGTCTGGATAGGCTTATCTGTATTATTTTTTAGGTTGTTCACGGTTAACACGAACGGGCCTCTCGACCCAATTCTCACGATTCATACGTTGAACCTGATTTATCGGATTCTTAAGATCGATAATCTCGACGGTTTTACCCTCCGCTTGCATGGTGGCCGCTAGCTTTTCCTTATAACCCGTTCCAGCCGCTGGTCCGCCACCTCCGTTGCGTTTACCCTTGTTCCAAACTCTGCCTTTACTCATTTCACCACTCCATTTTTGTTTTAAGTGTAAAGGCATAAGTAGAAAAACGCAAATTTTTGCTGCCAATCATGATCAACTTTATGTCAAAAAGGTGGTTACACGCTCCAAAATCAGTCACTTCACGGGCCCCATACTTCCTAAGATCACCTTAACGGAAACATGAATGTCTGCCTTTGACAGCGCTTCTCCCCAATGATCCTCCACTTTCTTGTATTGACTATATTCGTGGGCCCGCGCATAGAGACCAAGCCCGATCGGATCGATTTGATGCTTCTGTATGTTTTTGATGAGGCTATCGAATTGCTTTTGCATATGTTCAGAAATCATTTTCTCTAACTCTTTTCCATTCTTTCGTACATCAAAGGGGAATAAACGTTCAGTAAGACCGGCTGGCATTTTAATGTTGATATCGAACCGAAACTTGTTCTGCTTAAACGAGGTTTTTATTTTCGTTTTCATTCCTTGAACCGATATACTTAAATGGTCTGTATGGAATGGACCGCTCTTCTTTTCACCAGGAATCGGAAGTGTAAAGCTAACAGGCTTCTTGGCGTTTTTATTCAATATTTGAAGTAAACTGGTTTCCTCTATGTTCAGAGAGGTTTTATACTTCCCTTTATGATCCAGAAGCGTTACGCCAACCAGCCTGATCTGTTTGGCCTTGTCCAACTGAATTTCGGAAATATAGGGCGTAACCCCCTTCTCATACATTTGCCAATGCAGCTGCTGCAGTGTTGTTTTTGCCGTTTCCGATCTAGCGCTCTTCGTATCGATCATCCCCCGCAACATTAAAGGTAACATCGGCTGATCTTTCGGATGTAGGAATATTATGTCGGAGATATATCCATCGACAGCGATAATTCTGGGTGTTAATGGATTTTTCATATCACGAAAGAAGACGTCAAGTATCCGAAACCAGTCTTCATGTTCCAAGATGCGTTTCCCAATAAGTATGACCTGAACTTTTCTGCCTGTAATAACTCCTGGCGCAAATTCATCTTGTTTCTCTCTCGATTGACGAATTGTTTGCGATTTCACTTGGACTTCTAGTGTTTTCTTCTTTATATCTCTGCCATATGCAGGGCTATTCATATATACAAGCATGTTGTTTTCATTATCAAGATCCAAACCGAGAGCTAGGTTGTTTGTGGTATCTTCCAGATCCAACCGGTCACTGCACCCCGGAACAATTGCAATCATCATGATAATGAACAAAACGTACAGCGGCTGCTTGTTCATAAGTGCTTCCTCCACCCCAAACGATCATGTATCCATACATACAGGAGTAAACAACCAGGCACTAAGTACTCAACAACAAAACCGATCTGACCAAGCAAAGTATTCATCCGTTCACTTTGAAAAAAAGTAGGCATGAAGAAATACGTGCCCACAGCGATGAAAAGCCAAAGCAGCCGCAAATGATTGCGGTGGTCCTGCTTTCCAATTAGCCAAGTTGTACAAAAAACGCTCATGTACATCGTGGGTATCCATGACAATGAAAAGATAAGTAAATAAAACGCGATAAATAGCACTTCGATCCGTGATATAAACTTAAACTCGATAGCTTTCAATACATTGATCGTCGGTTCGTTGTACTCCAGAATTTCATCTGGACTGAAATAGACGAAACAGATAACGGTAATGAACAAATACATGAGCATCGTCAATGTATACGAGATAACGATTCCTGCTGCGGCCTTCCGCTTGTTTTTGAGAAACGGATACAAAATAAACGTGGTTGAAAAACCTATATGATAATATAAAGTGTATGGTAACGCTGCGAAAACAGGCTTCCATCCTTCTTTAAGAACAGGAAGCAGACGGAGCCAATGAGCATCCTTAAGCGGAATCAAATAAACGAAGGGGATCCATAGAGATAGGAGTATTATCACTTCCACATATCTGCCCAATATGCGTGGTCCGTTCCGCACAATAACATAAGTGGGAATGAGCAGCAGAAGCATAATGATATAATCAGGGGTTTGCTGCAAAAGGTATTGCTTTGAAATCAATATGGTATATACGAGACCTGTGTATCCGTAGTAAAAGAGATAGAGGGCAAATAGGACGGCTCCCGCTTTGCCTGCCCATTTGCCCAAGTACATCGACAATAGATCTAACAAGGTACCATCTGGGTACCTCTTCATCACTTGTATGACGATCAGACTCGCCACTATGGAGATGACCCAAACGATGATGAGCGCAATCCAGCCTGCCGTGCCTGCCTGTTCGGCTAATACTCGCGGCAGCGACAAAAATCCGATACTCACAACCATTCCGAAGTTGAGAAGGATATACTGCATGAAGGTGATTTCATTCAAGGTATATTTTTTCACTTGTTGTCCCCCTAGAGCTTTCTATTAAGAAGCGCATCGTATGCATACAAGGCTGTTACTTCAATGTTCCCATAGCTCCTATGATTGTTTTAACGGAAACATGAATGTCCGCATTGGCCAGCGTTTCACCCCAATGATCTTCCACTTTCTTGAAATGGCTATATTCATGCGCTTGCGCATAGAGCCCGAGCCCTATCGGATCAATTTTATCCGTTTGTATTTTCTTTATGAGGTTTTCAAAATTCATTTGCACTTGTTCGGTAATCTTATTCTCTAACTCTTTTCCTTGACTACGTACGTCGAAAGGGAACAAAAGCTCCGATAGTCCAACGCGCATGGTAATGTGCATATGGAACTGAAATTTGTCCTTGAGGAAGGAGGTCTTGATTTTCACCTTTATTTCATCCGCGTTTAAACTTACTTTATCTGTATGGAACGGTCCAATCTTCATTTCGCCGGGAATGGGAATTGTTAAGTTGACGCTCTTTTTTGTATTTTTTTGCAATATGCGCAGTAGAATAGTTTCCTGCATGTTCAGAGAATCAGCATATTTCCCTTTATGATCCAACAGTGTCGTCCCTGTTATCGCAATCTGCTTATCTTTCAATCGAACTTCAGAGATGATAGGAGTGACACCCTTTTCACGTATTTGTTGGTGCAGCCCCTGTAAAGTCGTCTTAACCGTTTCCGATCGGGCGTTCTTCGTTTCTACCATTTCCCGCAGCAATATGGGCAGCATCGGCTGATCTTTCGGGTTCAGGTATATGATTTCAGAGAGAGGTCCATCGAAAGCAATGATCCTTGGAGTTAGCGGATTTTTCGGATCGCGAAACCAAACATCCGTTAATTGGAACCAATTTTCTTGCTGCAATATTCGCTTAGATAGTAGTAGGACTTGAATACTTCTCCCTTGGAAAACGCCTTCTGTATAACTGTCTTGTTTTCCTCTTGATTGACGATTCGTCTGTGGTTTCACTCTAAGTTCACGCGTTTTTTTCTCGACATTTTTGCTGAAAACTGGAGATGTGCTGTATAGAATGAGCTCGTTTTCTTTATCGAGATCAAAACCTACTAATAAGGCATGTGTAGCATCTTCCATATCTAACCTGTCACTGCAGCTCGCAATGATGACGATAACCGTGGCGATGAGTATAGCATGAAGGAGCCGCTTGTTCATAAACGCTTCCCCCACTGAAAGCGATCTTGCACCCATAAATATACGAGTAAGCAACCGGGAAAAACATATTCGATTCCAATACCAATCTGAATAAGAAAATCATTCATGCGATCGTTCTGATTAAAAGTTGGTATGAAGAAAAACGTGCTCAGAGCAGTGATCAACCACAGTATCCGCAAATGATTGCGGTGATCCTGCTTTCCGAGCAGCCAGCTTGTACAAAAAACACCCATGTATATAGTAGGTATCCACGCTAATGAAAAAATAAGCAAGAAAAACGCGATAAACAGCACTTCCATCCGTTCTACAAAATTAAATTCGATGGCTTCTAAGATATTAACCACAGGTTCGTTGTACTTCTGAATTTCGTCTGGGCTGTAATAGACAAAACAGATAACAGTAATGAACAAATATCCAAGCATCGTCAGTGTATCGGAGATCAAGATAGCGCTAGAAGCTTTTTGTTTGTTCTTCAAAAACGGATACAAAATAAACGTGGTAGCAAATCCGATATAAGAAAAGAACGTAGTAGGTACCGCTGAGAATACAGGCTTCCATCCTTCCTTTAATAAGGGAACCATATTGAGCCAATGGGCGTCCTTGAGCGGAAATAAATATACAAATGGTATCCACAAAGAGATCATATAAACAAGTTCCGCATATCTGCCCAAGACGCGAAGTCCATTACGTGCAATCACATAAGTGGGAATGAGCAATAATAGCATGACGGTAGATGCCGAAGTTTGCGGCAAAAGCCATGCCTTCGTGAGCAAAACCGCCTCAACGAGCCCAGTATAAGCGTAGTAAAAGAGATAAAGGGCAAAAAAGATAGCAGCCACCCTGCCTGCCCATTTGCCCAAATATCGTGCTATTAGATCAAACAATGTTCCTTCGGGGTGCTTTTTCATCACCTGAATAACAATCAAGCTTGCTGCAACCGTAATAGCCCAGCCGATGATAAGTGCGATCCAGCCATCCGTGCCTGCCTTCTCGGCTAATTTTCCCGGCATTGCCAAAAAGAACACACTCACTTGAATGCCGCTATTCAGAAAAATGTATTGCATAGAGGTGATCTCATTGTAAGCATATTTCTTCATTTCCCATCACCTTTTGGACGATTTGATCCTTGCCTCTGCGATTGGGTCGCTCTTGTGCCTAGAGGACGCTTGCCCATTTTCCACAGCGGTAAACGGACGAACGTATCTTTCCAATCGGCAAACCGAACTGGCGCGAAAGGAGTACTGTACGGTGTTCCAAGCGATTCGAGCGCAATCAGGTGTCCGATCATCGTCATCAAACCAATAATGATGCCAACAATGCCAAACATGGAGGCAGCAATCATCATGCCGAAGCGGATAAGCCGGACGGCTGCGACCATATCATAGTTGGGCAGGATGAACGATGCAATGGCCGTAAAAGCAACGACAATCACCATGATATTACTGATGAGTCCTGCCTGTACGATCGCCTGCCCGATGACAATCCCCCCAACAATACCAACGGTTTGCCCAACTGGAGCAGGCAGGCGCACACCTGCTTCCCGCATCATTTCTAATGTGACCTCCATGAGGATCGCTTCTACAAATGGCGGAAATGGTACTCTTCCTCTGAACTCACCAATCGTCAGAAGTAATTTAACTGGGATGATCTCGAAATTAAAGGAGATGACAGCAATATAGAATGCCGGCAAAAATACGGCAACAAAAAATGCCAAAATCCTCAGCAGCCGTATAAAAGTAGCAATCGACCATCGTGTGCTATAGTCGTCGATATTCTGAAAAAATGACATAAATGCCACCGGAGCGATCAATACGCTCGGTGAACGATCTACGACTACAGCGAATCTTCCTTGTAATATTTGTGATGCCGCAGCATCCGGTCTTTCCGTCGTAATAAATTGCGGGAATGGGGAAAACGGATTGTCCTCTATCAACTCTGCCAACTCACCTGTGTTGATGATGACATCAACATCTAGCTGCTGAATCCGGTCTTGCAATTCTTTCAGTACCTCAGGATGCGCGACATCAGCCAAATATAGGATAGAAACTAAACTGTTCCCTCTCCGTCCAACCGTCAGCTCTATTATTTTCAATTCACGGTTTTGAATATAGCGACGGATTAAAGCAATATTTTGGCTTCCTGTTTCAACAAAGCCTTGATGTGCTCCTTTCAAAGAAGCCTCAATCTGTGGATCTTCAATTGCCCGCTGCGGCCACCCTTGCGTTCCTAAGGCGTAGACTTCTGTTCGTCCGCCAACAAAGAGAATACTGCTGCCATGCAAAATGGCAGACTCAATTTGAGGCCAAGACAACAACGGATTGATTTGACCTACATTTATCGTAAAGCCATATTCCGAATTGCCGCTTCCCGTTTCAAATTGCAGAGGCCGAAGCACGTTATTATTGATTGCGTTTTTATCTATGAGTCCACTCAAGTAGACTAGCGCCGCTTGATCCCCTGACTGTTTGATCATAAAATGCCGCACAACCAGATCGGGAGTTTGACAGAACTGACTATGTAAATAGGTTATATTTTGCGCCAACGACGCACTTATCGTGTCGCTAGGCGGCTGATTAATTTGCTCTGGAACCGAACGATACTTCTTCCTTCCGAACCAGTTTGAAAATAGCAACGAACTTCACCACCCTCACCTCTATTCTTTCTTTAAATATCCAAAATTATGTATTCATGACAAAGGCTGTACGCCAATGAATACGGCTTAAAGATACACTAGCAATAGAAAAAAGCAGCCACCGTTAATCGGTGTGCTGCTTCTGATTTATAAGATTGAGCCTATTTACATACGGCCACACTTTACGCTAACATTTACCCTTGCAGCTCAAACGCCTTGGCTAATAAACGATAAGAATGAATACGCGCATCCACATCATGAATCGGAGAAACGACCATAAACTCGTCAGCTTTATACGCCTCGTTCAGCTTGAGAATTTCCGCTTTTACTTGTTGAGGTGTGCCGACAATACGTTTGTGTTGGCGCCCCCGAATAAGTGCCAAATCAGCTTCCGTGTATGGATAATTCATTGCCGTTTCAACGGAAGGGAATGAGGGCAGCAGCGCGCCGCGGCCAAGGGACAGGAAGAACAAATCCGTACTCGTCGCAAGTACGTTCGCCTCTTCTTCCGTATCGGCACAAACGACTAGAACTGCTGCAAGTGAATGCGGCTTATCATTCAAAATAGATGGTTTGAACTGCTCGCGATAAATCTGCAGCGCTTGCTCACAATCCGCATTGCCAAAAAATTGCGCAAAACCAAAAGCGGCCCCTTTTTCAGCAGCAATGCTGGCACTGTCATAGGAAGAACCAAGCAGCCAAATTTCCGGGGCTGTCGGAATAATTGGAGACGCGTGCAGCGCAGCAAAACGATGGTTTGCAGGCAGCGAATCATATAAATACCCAGTCAAGTCAGCAACTTGCTGCGGGTATTGATCTACGCTCGTGTATTTCCCCTCTTGCAGCGCTCGCGTCGAGATTGGCATGCCGCCAGGCGCACGTCCAAGACCAACGTCAATCCTTCCCGGATGCAGCGCCTCCAATAACCGGAAATTTTCTGCAACTTTGTATGCACTGTAATGCGGCATCATAATACCGCCTGACCCTAAGCGGATCCGATTCGTTTTTGCAGCTAAATGAGCAATAAGTACTTCTGGGCTTGAGTGAGCAAGCGCCTCGGAAGCATGATGCTCCGACACCCAGTAGCGCGTATATCCAAGTTTATCTGCCTCTTGCGCCAGCACGGTCGTTTCAACCAGCGTTTGGGCGGCATTACGACCTTCTCCTATTTGTGATTGGTCCAAAATCCCCAATTTTAACATGCTCGATCACCTCCTTTTAACTGTAACATATTTAAGCACAGAATAGCAAAAAACAGCCAGAATGGCTCCCGACTGTCTTTACGCATCTACTTATTGGGCATCTTTAGACGAATGATTCAATATTTTCAATATTCATGACAATAAACTCCCGCTCTAGCTTGCAAGCGACTACGAACTATGTGAATAGGCCTTTTGTATACTGTGATCCGTACTTTGTAAGTACACAGACACATTTTCAAATGCTTCTTGAGCATCAACGCCATCTAATTGCAAGACAATAACTGACTGATTACCGAGTGATAGGCTAAGGGAAACAATGCCCAGTAAACCCTTTGCATTCAGCATTTTTCCACTTACGCCCACATAAATATTGCACGAATACCGATTAGCTATGGTCACAAAATCCAACACAAGATCAATCGTCCAAGGTTTATTCCTCGCAAAAGTCCATTCAATTTTCATTCTTATTCCTCCTAGATAGTATTATAAGATATAGTTTCATCGTAAGCATTAATTAGCATTTGGGCTTATGAATGAAAAAAGGAGACGCATTCATCCCTTTAGGATGAAGCATCTCCAGCTGTCTGGTTGATTCATATTATTCCGATAAAATTAATCGTATTTAGATTATAGTGAATTAATCCAGATTCTGTCAACGTTTAAAATTGAAATAACTCACATACATGCAAATGGTATTTCCGGCTAAACGAACACCCGCGTAGAGAACAATTCACACCGTATAGACAACAGAAAAGAAGCAATTAACCATATTTACATGCTAGTCAGGAATAGACAATTTCTATCAATTTACACCTCTACCAAAATTGCTCGTTTGATGATAGTTTAAGATATACATCCAAGTGAGGGAGAGATCAGAATGAGAACCATTTATGAGAATTACCGAGGTTTTAAAATTAGCAAACAAGAAAGCATCTATAATGCGATTTCATCAGATCATATTATTTTTAGCCGTTGGCAGCTAAGCCAAGTGCTAGATACGGTCGATTATTATGTGGAATTCACGGATAACAATTCGAGCGAGGATGCGGAATCCGGTATGCCGCAAAACTAATCATATACATGTTGAATTAACGAAATGTTCATTAACCAAATCTCTCCGATTTAGCATGGAGTGGACCCATAGAGGAACGTAGATGCGTTATTTAATGAAAAACCGCTTGATTTCACAAGCAGGAGGAACGACGATCCCTTATTCCGTCATTTTCACCCCAAGAGAGCATAGATTTCACCCAATAGAGCACTCACGTTCCGTTCATTCAATTTATTGGGTACTTTTCCCACAAATAGCGGAATGACGTTCCGTTCATTCAGATTACGGGCAAATTCTCTATAATCGCGGATTGTCGTTCCGTTCATCAAATAACTGGCCATTTCTCTACACGGATTGTCGTTCCATTCATTCAGATTACGAGCCAATTCTCTACAATCGCGGATTGTCGTTCCCCCCGACGTAGGATAAGGGCACTGCTTTCTTCATCTATGGACCTAGTTGTTGTAATTTGTACAACATTTCACTGACGAATTCGCGTTTTCCCCGCCATTGTTGTAGAAAATACAACATTTCCTCTCCAAAGCAGCTTTAGAGTATAAAATCAGTCAAAATTGTTGTACTACATAGTACTACATACAACTTTGAAGCTTATTGAGAAGAAACGAAATTGTTGTACGTTTTACAACAATACGTTTTTATCATGAATGAAGAGACGAAGGGCATGTATAAAAAACCTAAGTCTTAACTTAAAAACCCGCCAATAGAGGGCTATACAAGCTTTAACATTTATAACAGTTTATTAGCTTTAACAGTTTTACAGTTCTACAGTTCTACAGTTTTACAGTTTTACAGTTTTAACAGTTTCAGCAGCTCTAACAAACTATAACAGAATTATAAAATCACATGCTTCATCTTCATCAGCTCTGCGACTTTCTGGAACATGGAAGCATTATAACCAATGGACATCGCGCAGTGGTGCGTCGGCGCTTCGGCGAACCAGCGCGTCATGTACGCGTCTGGATGATCGCGGAACTTCACCGGCGTCTGCGTGTTGCCGATCTTCATGATCGGCCCGTTCGTGGACTCGCCTTCGCTGGAGATCAGCTTCAGCCGTCCATCGCCGGTCTGCGTCACGTTCAGCGTCGTGATCGCCCCCGTCTTCACCTTCGCCTCGACGGATACGCCCGTGCCTTGCTTCCCGTGATAAAGCCCCATGCCGCGCAGAATCGGCTTTCCTTCGGAAATCGCGATATGGAACGGCCCGTCATGGCCCAGCAAGATCGTCTCGTCGATATAGTCCACGACGACGATCTCCGAGAAGCTGCCGCCGACGCCGAGGATGTCGCTGATTTTCATCGCGACGGCCGTCTTGAGGTCCCCTTCGCCGGAGCAGGGAATACCGCGTGCGGTAAGCAGCGAGTGGCCGACGATGAAGCCGCCTTGCAGCTTCTCGTAGTCGCCTCCCGGCGCGCCGTGGTAGTAGTAGGACAAGGCGTCCAGATCGTAAGCTCTGACGAGTTTCTCCTGTGCTGCCGCTACTTTGCAAGACCACTCCAGCTGCTCATCCGTAGGCCTCTTCGCGATCGGATCAGATGGCGAGTCGCCGCTGATCTGGAACATCTCGTGAACCTCAGCCAGCTTCGCTTTCACCTCCTGCGGTGTCACTTCCCGCAGCATGCGATCCAAATCACACATTTCAAGCACTTCCACGTGCAGCCCTGTCTGCGCCGAAATCATCGTAAAATCGCTGTACATATCCAGCATGCCGCTGTACGTATTACCAAGAAAGCCGAACCGGCTATGCTGAAGCGTCCGAGGCACGCCGGCTGCCTTCACCCATTCCTCGATCTCCCTCCATGCTCGAACAGCTTCTGGGCGCTTATGTGTCACTTCATTCGTTAACGAAATCGCCGGTGTATAATCGAGTCCTAGTACCCCATTTACGACACGGAACGGGATACCCGCTCTGTTAAACACATTGGCGAACTCAGGCACAGGACAAGCCCCGCAATGCGCCAACCACTCCCCTGTCGTGGATTGCTCATAATTAAGCCGTAAGGTCGGCTGCAAGTTCAGAAACACGGCCGGCGCTTTGCAAATTTGGTGAACGGGAAGCACTGTCGAGCTAGTCGAATATGTCGCTGCGTGACAGAATACAAGATCGACATGGCGTTCATTCAGCCATTCTCCTGCCTTCCGCCCTTCATTTTCCGTATCTACCAACCCATAATAATAGACGTCTGCCCATTCCGAGATTCGCTCCTCAATAAATCGACCGTATGACTCAAGTCGTTCTTTTAGGCCAGGGAACTGTTCCCAATAGGCACGGAGCCCCACCGAGTAAAGTCCGATTCGCGGTTTTTGGCTATCTTTAATAACTGGGTATACAGACATCCCTACCACTCCATTCGTTTATAAGATAAAAATAATACCTTTATAAACTTATTGTAATGGCTTACAATACAGATAACATCCAATAATCTTGTTTAAAAATAATAGAATCTTGTGCAGGTGATTCACCATGACAACCCCTAAAGAAAATTTTACTACTGCTTGGTCTGAAGACTCGATACGATTCATATCCAGCCCCTCCGTATTCGCCAAATCCACCCTCTATCATGTGCAAGAAATTGGCCATTTCCGTACGTTACCTGGTTATTTTACAGAACGCGAACAGCTGGACTCCTACCTTATCGTCTATACGATCAAAGGCAAAGGCCGCTTGAAATATCAAGGAAAGAGCTATATCCTTCAGCCTCAGCAGGTATTCTTCATTCGTTGTGAAGATTATCATTACTATGAAACAGATCCACTCGAGCCTTGGGAGATTCTATGGGTGCATCTCAATGGCAGCTCAACATCTGGTTACTATGAGCAGTTTGCTGCCAATAATGAGCCTGTCCTTCAACTGAACCCTGAATCCTTCATCCCCGCTCTACTGCGTCAAATCTTACATATCCAGCAGCAAAGAACAGCTCGTACGGAACTCATTTCGTCCAAGCTTCTCGTAGAACTCCTGACCGAGCTCCTGTTGTCATCACAAAATCTGGTTTTGTCCGAAACAGATAAACCCAGCTATATCGAAGACATTTGTCAAACACTGGATCGTAGATTCAATGAGTCGATTTCGTTGGATCAGCTTGCCCATGATCATGCCGTTAGCAAGTACCATTTGGCCAAGCAGTTCAAACGTTATACAGGCTATTCGCCTCATGAATTTCTCATATCAATCCGTATGACACACGCCAAGGAACGTTTGAAATACTCTGATATGCCCGTATCCGAAATAGCCGCCAGTGTCGGTATTGACAATGTCAGTCATTTCATCAATTTGTTCAAAGACCGCGCTGGAGATACCCCTTTAGCTTATAGGAAGAAATGGCAGCGCCCCAGATGATGGGGCTATTTCAATTCGTTCTCATCAAGTACTGTCAGGAGATCGGCCCAAGCTCGAGCACCTTGAGTCATCCCCGACACAACAAAAAAACCGCCCCCATCGATTGCGATGAGAGCGGTCCTACCTGACAAGTCAATTATTTCATTTGCTGCAATAAATTCACGCGGTAAGCTTCACTTTCTAAGCCTTGAATTTCTTTGTACTCTTCCTCAGTCAGCCTTCTCGGTTGACCAACGGACTTGGCGATGAGGTAAATCTTCGCGCTCTCTTCCATAACTTCGGTACGGTAGTAGGCTTCACGTAAATTTTTACCTGTTGTGACGAGTCCATGATTGTTTAGCAAAATCGAGCTATAACGGTCAGCCTTCTCCGCCACTAGGTTGGCTAGTTTATCCGTTGTCGGAACGACATAGGGAACGAAGACTACGTCACCGACAAGCGCCGCTTGGTCCGGAAACAGCATTGGAAGCTCGTCATCGACGAGTGTTAATGCGATACAGTAAGCCGGGTGCGTATGCACAATCGCCTTCATGATGGGATTCACGCGATAGCAAAATAAATGCATGAGCACCTCGGAAGAAGGTCGGTAGGTCGAATCCAGAATGTTCCCCTTTGGGATATCGACCGGCACCCATTGCTCAGGCTCAATATCTTCTAGTGCGAAACCGCTGGGAGAAAGGTACATCGTATCTTCAAATCTTGCGCTTATATTCCCGCCAGGACCTACGACAAGTCCTTTGGCTACACTTTTACGGGCATACTTCGTCAGTTCTTCTCTTGTTTGCTGCTCGGACATCTACCCTTCAACTCCTTACTGATTTCTTAGCAATCACCTGCAAATAGGTTTGGTAAGCCTCCTGCCACTGAGCTTCATCCTGAGCTTCATAACGATCAGGCGGGAAGGAGTCCATAACGACTTGGCGTATCTGATCCAACGATTGGACCTCGCCGTGCGCTTTGACTTGCATCATAATATTGCCGATCGCCGTCGCTTCCACAGGACCGGCAATGACCGGTTTCCCTGTGGCGTTCGCCGTCAACTGGCAGAGCAGCCGATTTTGAATTCCTCCGCCTACCATATGAATGGTTGAAAGCTTTCTGGCAAGAAGCTGTTCAATCTCATCTAACGTTTGCTTGAACTTCATAGCCAGACTATCCACTACGCAGCGGATAAGCTCAGCTTTGGTTTGTGGTACGGTTTGGCCTGTTTCCGCACAATAAAGACGAATTCGTTCCGGCATATTTCCTGGAGCAAGAAACACAGGATCCTGCGGATCCACGTAGCTTTGCAGCCCTGTTTCCTGCTTCGCCATCTCTTGCATATGAGCAAAGCTTATGGAATCCCCTTCGAGCTCCCATTGTCTTTTGCAGTCTTGAAGTAGCCATAGTCCCATGATATTCTTCAGCATGCGAATCTTATTTTCAGCGCCGCCCTCGTTTGTGAATCCCCAACGAAGACTGTCTTCCGTCATGATGGGTTGATCGATTTCTACGCCCATTAAGGACCAGGTTCCGCAGGAGATGAACGCATAGTCACCTTCGAGCGAAGGAATCGAAACGACCGCAGAAGCAGTATCATGTGAAGCCGCAGCCACAATTGGCATCGCGCCAACCTGCAGTTCCTCGGCAATTTCTTTGCGCAGAGTTCCTTCTTTCGTTCCGGGCATCACGATGTCTGTAAAGAGATCGGACGGGATTCCAACCTTCTGCAAAAGTAAACGGTCCCAGTCTCTCGCCACTGGATCCAGAAGCCCTGTTGTACTGGCAATCGTGTACTCCGTGGAACGAATACCAGACAAATAGAAACGGAATAAGTCTGGCATGAGCAAGAGACGAACATCATCAGGAAGGGATAAACCTTGTTCTCTGCTCTCAGCATAGAGCTGAAAAATCGTATTAAACGAGAGCGGCTGAATACCTGAGTGGCTGTATAATTCACGCTCCGTCGTTTGCTGCAGCAATTTGCTCATCGCCTCAGCATTCCGCGCTTCCCTATAATGATACGGATTGCCGAGCAGCTTGCCTTTTCCGTCAACAAAGCCGTAGTCCACTCCCCACGTATCAACCGCAATGGAAGCTGGACTCCCCGAGGCATGCTGCTTGTAGGCATGAATTCCTGCTTTCAACTCATGAAAAAGTCGCAAAAAGTCCCAGTACAAACTGCCGCCAAGCTCAACAGGATCATTCGAGAAGCGATGAATATCTTCTACGGAAAGTGTAGAACCACTCCAACGCCCCAAAATGGTTCTGCCGCTGCTAGCTCCGAAATCTACGGCTAACATATTCAAATGGTTAGTCCCCAACAGAGTCACCTCAATTCGTGCAATTACTATTTATATAAGGGTCCGAAGCTGCTGCAAGCCCTGAAATCAGCGCCTTCTGGATCCGATGTTCCGAAATTACTCCAAACGCGCGGACGGAAAATGTGATCCTTCGCTACGTTGTGCATAGATACAGGAATTCTTAGAATAGCAGCAAGTGTGATCAAGTCAGCACCGATATGACCATAGCTGATCGATCCATGATTGGAGCCCCAGTTATCCATAACCGAATAAACATCTGTAAATGAGCCTTCACCTGTCAAAATAGGAGCAAACCAAGTCGTCGGCCACGTTGAATCTGTGCGATCATCCAGCTGTTGATGCACATTCTCAGGCAGATCAACAGAGTAGCCTTCTGCTAACTGAAGCACGGGACCTAAGCCCCTTACTAGGTTGATGCGAGACATCGTGACCGGCATACCGCCTTTCGTAAGGAAATCCGTGGAATAGCCGCCTCCGCGGAAATATTCAACAGATGCTGGACGCCAAGAAGTTGCCTCCAGACACTTAGTTACTTCTTCGTCCGTGATTTCCCAGTAAGGCTTCATAACAGGTTTGCCGTTGCGGCTCTGTTCGCCTGTACCATCCAGCGCTGCTGGTCCGGAGTTAATCAAGTGAAGAATTCCGTCTTTGGCAGCACCGCTAAGCGTGTGGCCTGTTACGCGTTTCACAGCATCTGGGCTCCAGTACGTTCTTACATCGGCGAAAATTTGCGCTGTATTCGTCAACAGATTACCGAATAACATGGCAACACCATTCAGACTATCGTTCTCTGTTGCAACCAGATAAGGGGCGCGTTTGCCATTCCAGTCAAAGGAAGTATTCAGAATAGCTTCCATGAAATCTCCGTTCGGGAAGTGATCCGTCCAATGACGCTGTCCTTGGAAACCAGAGAGAATCGCATTGTGGCCAAGCGCTTCTTCCCCGAACTCGATGTCAGCCAAACGCGGGTTACCGACCATTAAGTCCCTGACAATCAAGGACATTTTCACAACGGTTTCCCAATCTTGGTCTTTCTTTGCACGGCTCGTTTGAATCTCAGGAGGATTCTTATCTGGTCCTTCTGTACAGTTCTCTTTTACCCAGTTCAGCGCCAATTGGTACTCTTCAGGATCGAAAATCTCTTCATCAATACGGCGCACTAATTCGGACATATCGACATATTCATTGCGCATGCCCAGGTAATTCTGGAACAGCTCCTCATTGACGATTGATCCAGCAATCCCCATGGATACAGAGCCGATTGAGAGGTATGATTTCCCTTTCATGTAAGCGGCAGCAAGTCCGGCCTTAGCAAAACGAATCAGCTTCTCATGAACGTCTTGCGGAATGTCTGTTGTACCAGCATCTTGTACATCTTTGCCGTAAATACCGAAGGCCGGAATGCCTTTCTGTGCATGACCCGATAAAACGGCGGCCAAGTATACCGCACCCGGACGCTCCGTACCGTTAAAGCCCCAAATGGCTTTCGGTGTGGATGGGTCCATATCCATCGTTTCCGTTCCATAACACCAACAAGGAGTAACGGTGATGGATACGCCTACACCGGATTTCGTGAATTTATCTGCTGCTGCAGCAGCCTCGGCTACGCCTCCGATACAGGTGTCAGCGATAACGCACTCTACAGGTTCACCGTTTGGATATTTCAGAGTTTCACTTAGTAAGGCAGCGACAGCTTTGGCCATATTCATCGTTTGATCTTCAAGTGATTCACGAACCCCTTTTCTTCTGCCGTCAATCGTTGGTCGTATCCCAATCTTCGGGAAATCCTGGTTCCATCTGTAATCACTGTTTGCCATTTTCACTTCATCCTCCTCGTTGTGTATGGGATTGATATAAATTGCGCCTTTAAACGGGTACGACTATAGAGTTATCGATAATCCAAACTACTCGCTAATGACACCTTTTTTCAAAATAATATTGGCGTATAAAGCTTTCTCACTCGTGGCCACGATCGCATAGGCTTTCTTCGCTCGCTCATAAAAAGCGAATCGTTCCACATACTCAATTTGTGGCGTTGTATAATTATGAATGATTTCTTCATATGCTGCCCAAATTGGTGTTTCCACCTTATCTCCTGGTACTATGGCCATTAGCGCTACCGGTTTTTCACTGTAAGAATCCAGTGGGAATAACGATAAAACCGCTTCCAACAATTCCGGTACACCATGGCCATCGCTGCGCAGCAAACGATTCGTATGACTCGCAGCAGGGAAATTGCCATCTGCTAGAATAATTTCATCCCCATGCCCCATTTCCATCAGCACCTTCAAAAGCTCAGGCGACAGGATGGAAGGAATACCTTTAAGCATATTCAAGACCTCCTCAAAGAATGAGTGTTATCGATAACTCAAAATTATCAATTTTAAGCCTTGCTGTCAATCCTTAATTTCTATACAATAGACGAATAGGATGAGATGAAAAGGTGACTCGACGTGATTACAATATATGATATCGCTGAAAAAGCCGGTGTTTCGGCAATGACCGTTTCACGGGTTATCAATAATACAGGTCGTATCAGCGAAGCAACGCGCAAACGGGTTAGGAAAGTAATGGAGGATCTCCACTATATTCCGAACTCGATGGCACGCAGTCTGGTACTTCAGAAGACGAAAATTCTTTCCCTGCTCATTACGGATATTACGAATCCGTTCTATACTACGCTTGCACGCGGTGCAGAGGATGCAGCTAAACGGGCTGGGTATCGGCTGCTTTTTGCAAATAGTGACGAGGATTATGCGAAAGAGAAAGACTACGTTGATATGATTTTATCAACCCGTGTGGATGGCGTCCTATTCGCCCCGACGGGCGATCATTCTGTCGAGAATCTAGGTCGGCTCCAAAAGCATAATATCCCCTTCGTTGTTTTAGACCGTGAAATTCCCGGAATTGAGGCGGATGTGGTACTCGGGGACAGCAAGGAAGGCGCGAGGAAACTTGTTGATCATTTAATTGGTCTGGGGCATCGCCGAATCGCTTTGATTAACGGTTCACAGGATGTCTCTACAGCCCGCTTGCGTTATACGGGGTATTGCGAGGCACATTTGCTTCGCGGATTATCTATAAATGACTCGCTCGTCGCACATCTAAACTATCGTGATTTCCATGATGAATCCGCGTTAGACGCGCTACTCAATCTTGCAGATCCGCCTACAGCCATCTTCGCTGCTAACAACATGCTCGCCGTCGGCGTCATTCAATCATTGAGACAGCGCGGCTTGCAGGTGCCAGATGATCTATCAGTCGTCTGTTTTGACGATTTCGGCCCAGCAGGTGCGATTAACCCGTTTCTAACCCTGGCTTCACAGCCCGCCTATCAATTCGGCTTATTAGGTATGCAGTTATTGATCGAACGCATTGAAGGTGAAGCCGTTCATGAGAATCGGAAGATCATTCTGCCTTCGGAGATGATTATCCGTGCTTCAACGCAAGCGTTGAAGTGATGGTTGACATTGCGGTTAAAAGGGGAGCCTATGGATGATCAGGCCTCGACTTTGTTGTACGTCGCACAACATACAGTAGCTTTTGAGCTAAAATGAAGGGATTATGTTGCACCCTATGAACCTTTAGGAGATTATAATGAACCCAAACGTAAAGCAAGCCTTACAAACCACGCTAAAAAACTGGAATGCCATGTCGGCATCACATGGTGATGAGCAGGAAGCTGTCGCTGATCAGTTCCAATCATCTTTTTATTTATTTATTGATACGGTCCGTGAATGGGTCCATGAGTTAGAACCGCGACCTCGAACCATTGATGAGTTATTAGATATGGATATGATGCAGGAAATTCTCGATGTACTTCCAGCACCGCTTCATTTGAACTTCGAGACGGAAGTTGAGCTTATCATGGATAATGTGGTTAGAATCGACGATGATAAATACGATTAAAAGTTAATTGCGAATCGTCGCTGCTCTAACATCAACAACTTGGCTCATCGCGCCCAAGCAGCAAAAAAAGCCCAATATCGAATTGGGCTTTTTCTTCATTTATTAGCTTCGTATCTTGCTAACCGCACTTAAACCGTTTTATCCACAAACGGAATCTGGTTCTGCTCAGCAAATTTTTTCAATCTAGCAGCCATGGCAGCTATGTCGAATCGATTCAGAGATTTGTTGTACACCCAACGTGGTGACTTCCCATTCAGGTCAATGACCACCTGACCGGGGGAGTATACGATTTCTTTAATTTTATCGGCATTAAGTATGAGCTCTCTGGCAAAACCTCTCTTCGAGATGCTCGTCTTGCTAACCTTTAAATACGGACGGCGAATAAAATAAACGAACAGTCCAACCGCCATGTAGCTAAGTGTCGTATACCAGTACATCTTGTCCCCGTCTGTTTTGGTCAAAGTAACCAATAATAAGATGGAAATTAGAACAAAAAATAAAGATAACATAATGCTTCTACCCTTGAACACTTCAGATCGATCCGTATCCGAAGAAATCGGAGCAATCCCCTGTTTGGAGCGATTCTTATTTACTGTTTTCGTATTTTTGCTTACCATTCTTTCCCACTTACGTGACATTCCATTCACTCCTTGGATTATTCGTACTTACTCAGGTACATCCCTCTTCATTTCAATAATCGATTCAAAATGCCTTCATACCATCTCCATGGCAAAAGACTTCTCGCCCACAGCCCCGCCTTCACACCGCGTCCCATTGGATAACGAAGCTTTGGCCGCGGGTTGTCTACAATTCGTACAATTTGGTCTGCTACTTCTTGCGGTTCAGGTGCTGTCGCTGAGGCTTTCCTTGAGTAGTCAAGCATTTTGCTAAGCCTTTTCCAATTAGGAGACGATTCCGCGGTATGAATCGCCTCGAAGCCTTTACGCCAAATCTCCGTCTTATAGGCACCTGGCTCTACAAGCACGACGCGCACACCTAGGGGCATCATCTCCAAACGAAGCGATTCACTGAAGCCCTCAATGGCAAACTTCGAAGTGCTATATGGGGCATAGCCAGGAAATGCGGATAACCCGCTCACACTGCTTACATTAACAATACAACCAGATTGCTGTGCGCGCATGTGCGGCAGGACAGCCCTCGTTGCCGCAATGACACCGAATACATTCGTTTCCAGCTGTGATCTCCACGCTTCCATCGGTACATCTTCCACATACCCTCCGACAGCAAAGCCGGCATTGTTAATAAGAACATCGATTCTGCCATACTTGTCCATAATATCAGAAACAACTTGTTCAATCGAGTCATGAATCGTTACGTCCAGAGCCATGGTTTCGATGGCATTTGTTACGCCAGCTTGTTCGACATGCGCGAGCAAGGCTTCACCTCTACCTAGGTCGCGCATAGTTGCGATAACGTGATACCCCTTTTGAGCCAGAGCTATTGACGTTAATAAGCCAAATCCGCTAGATGCGCCTGTCACTAATGCTGTCGGCTTTGTGAAACTCATCCAGGCTGCCCCCTATTATCCAACTCACATTCCTTCATAATCCCATACAAAAGACATAATGTCGATATGTAAAAGAGGATAATTTGGTCTGAGCAGATGCTAACCTCCTAGTGATTTCCCATTTATGGCTGCTTTTATCCAATCACATGTAAAAAAACCCGAGGCTTCACACCTCAGGTTGATCTTTTATATTCGTCTTTATGCACGGAGGAGGAATGAATCGTTGGTTTCCTTCCGGAACATCGGCGTGATACTTTTGCTTCAATGCTGCTATTTTGTTAGTGAAGAGGAACGTCGATATGCTATCCTTCATACACAAATAGGAACTCCATACATGGATGCGCATGATAGATTTCCCAAATCTGCTTTCGGCTCGATTTAACCCCAACCCAAAGCACAAAAAAGCCTGTATCCCGATGCTCTCCTCCAAAGAGAACAATCACAGATACAGGCTGTCTGAGCTTTGTTTATACTTTTGCCTTCTCGAGCAGTTTATCAGATGGTTCTACATGTTCGGGCACTTCTTTGCCCTCGGAAACGAGTTCCCGCGCAGAATTCTTAAACTCGTGCAGGGTGCGTCCCACCGCACGGCCAAGCTCTGGCAGCTTGGATGGACCAAACAAGACTAAGACAACAACTAAGATTAACATGAGACCAGGAAAGCCAATATTTTGCAGCATAGGATCATCGACTCCGTTTCATTAGTTTTGATTATGATGCTTCGGATATACCGCTACAGCTTCGATCTCAATAAGCCAATCGGAATTAACGAGTCCTGCCACACCAACCGTGGAGCGAGCCGGCTTAACTGGATTCGTTTCATTACCAAAGAATTGCGCGTAAGCGTCAAACCAGCCTTGATAGTCGAATTTCCCCTCTTTGGCCGCGTCAGCCGTAATATAAACGCGAAGATAAGCGACGTCAGCTAGAGTTAATCCCTTATCCTTCAATTGCTTTTCAATTTCCTTTATAATACCGATACCTTGCGTTTTGGTATCACCATAGCGTTCATATACCGTCTTCCCCTCTTTATTCAGAACAGGAGGTACTGTTCCGCTTGTGAATAAGTAAGAAGAGCCTGCAGGTACGGACACTCCGGCAGATATCGAGGACGCTGGGTTGCCATAGAATTCCACTTCATGAATTGGCTCTGATGGGTATTTACTAGATTTTTCCGTTCCGGCCGCATAGGCGCTGACACATATGAGACATGAACCTAATGTGACGGCTGCAATAGTTTTCACTTTATTCGTTATCATCATCGTTCATCGCTCCTCAAAAGTCTACTCTTTCATTACTCGCTCATGAATTTCAGTTACCACTTTTCTCGCTGACTCAATCGCCCCTGCCTGCCAAGCGGTAATATAGCTGATATGCTCCCCAGCCAAATAAATGCGACCATCCGGCTTACACAGGGTAGGGTAATACGTTTTGCGGTCGTCCGCCGTATAGGACGCCCATCCGCCAAGATTATATTTAATCTTCTTCCAATCGATGGAGAACGAGGCCTCAAACTCCTTAAGGTACTGGGGATGAATTTTCGCCCCTTGGCTTAAAGCGTAGTCCTCCCTTTGGACAGGCGTCATTTTGCCAATTTTGTCAGAGTTAGCCCCGAAAGCATAATAGCCTAAAAGGATGCCTTTTTTGGAAAAATAGTCGTTTGGCGGGTAATAAATACTGGATATGTCCATATTCGTTAGTGAGCTTCCGCCAAATATATGCTCATCTTCCTCCCAGAACCGCCGTTTGAATTGGAGGCCAATTTTACCGGCAGATGCGTAGCTAATCTTAGAAATTGCGGTAGACATTTCGGCAGAGAAATCAGCCTTGATATCCTTAAGGACAGGTAATGGAATCGTACATATGCAAAAGTCTCCGGCAGCTTCCTTGCTGGCGCCGCTGTTCAAATCCTTATACAGGACGCGAACACCTTCTGACGATTGTTTAATTTCCTGTACCTCTGCATGGAACTCGATACGGTCCCCAACACGCTTCTCAAACGCTTTAGCAATTTGGTCCATCCCGCCTACCGGATGAAACATCATCATTTGTTGATCGTAGCTGTATTCACTGCTAAAAAATTGCCCAAAACCGGAATTAATGATCGCTTTTAAACTAAAAGGATCTCTACGAACCCCTGAGTCAAACTTACCACCTGGTTCTTCGACATAGCCAGCTCTGCTAGAGCCTTTGTAGAACAGATCGGCATTCAAATCTCCTTCGGTCTTCAAATAAGCAACAAGCTTATCTTTTTCTTCTGTTGTTAGCGGGAGATCCAGCGCCTTCTGATTTACTGCTTTGGCCAGCATCTCGGCGACATAGCCCCTCACATCAGCTTTTGCTTGGCGCTTCGGAATTTTCTTTCCCGACAATTCTCCGACATTTTCGTTATAATAATAGCCGCTCTCGTTCACATTGTTGAAAGGCTCAATGGCGACACCGAATTTGCGTGCATATTCCAAGGTTACATGAAACTGGGGAATCCGCATCGGTCCCGTGTTAAAATGCATCCCATTATCAAAGCGCGCAACCTGCTTGCTGCCTCCGACTTCCGTAACGGTCGTTCCTCTGCGGGCTGTCCAAACTCTGCCGCCAGAACGAGCTCTCGCTTCTAAAATTGTACATTGATAACCAGCCATTCCTAGCTCATAGGCAGCCGTCATACCGGCTACCCCAGCACCTAAAATAATCACTTTTTTCCCATTGCGGTTTGTTGAAGTGAGATCCCTACCTGAAGGTGGCGTGTAATCTGCCGCTTTCATCGTTTCTGGGGATAAGAGCCCCAGAGTCCCCATAACACTAAAGAGTGCGGCTGACCCTCCAATTTTGCCGACAGTAGTCAAAAATTGTCTACGTGTAATTTGATCTTCTTTGATTGGTGTCTTCTCCATGCTCCCATCTCCTCGTTCAAGTTTGGATAAACCGCACCTTAAACGTACCAGTAGGACATGTATTCGTCACTATTATGTGTAAGATTACATTACATAAATATTACTTATACCGGGATAAAAATAGGTTATTTGATCAGATATGGGCATGGTGATAGAGTTAACTTGTAAACAATGTCATGTAAACGTTAATTTATCTAACATTTCTAGGAGGTTGGATGATGTCGATGACGAAGAAGAAAGTGATTCAAATTGGTGTGGTAAGCGAATTAACCGGGTTATCGGAGAGGCAGATTCGTTATTACGAAGATCGCAAGCTTATTTTCCCAGAAAGAAGTAAAGGAGGCGTTCGTAAATATTCATTTGAGGATATTCAGACCATCATGGAGATTCACACAAAGCTGATGGACGGCTTCCACACCGTTGAACTTAAGCGTATGCTAGCGGGTTCTTAAGACAATGACAACCATACATAGCTTTGGAGGTGCCTTTCATGCCAATAAAAGAAATGATGTCTCTCGTTGAACATCTATCCGAACTGCGAACACGCATTATTCGAGTTCTCATCGTAATTGTCCTTACGATGATTGCCGGTTTTCTTGCTGCCCAGAAGCTCCTCCTCTACTTGAAGCAAACACCCCCGGCATCCGACATGACATGGCATGTATTTTCCCCCATGGATAGTATTCGCCTCTATATGATGATTGCGTTCGTCATATCACTTACGGTTTCTTTGCCTTTTATCCTATATCAGATCTGGGGATTCGTTAAACAAGGTCTAACGAAGGAGGAGCAGTCAGCCTCACTTCGTTATATCCCTTATACGGTCCTGTGCTTCATCATCGGTTTAACCTTTGCCTACTTCGTTGTTTTCCCCATGTGTATGGCATTCACTACCCAAATTTCCGATAACCTCGGATTAACCCCGACGTACGGCGTCGCGCAATATTTTAGCTTCATGCTGAACATTGTGCTGCCTTTGTCGATTGCCTTCGAACTTCCCATCGTCGTCATGTTTCTAACTAGACTAAAGCTGCTGAATCCAAAGCTCTTGAACAAAATTCGCAGATATGCCTACCTTGTCCTAGTCATCGTAGCCAGCCTTATTTCACCGCCAGATCTCATCTCACATCTCATAGTGGCCATTCCTTTATTCGCTTTATATGAAATCAGCGTCGTGCTATCTCGTTTCGTCTATAACGAACAAATGAAAGAGCTAAGCAAACTAAGTGTTGAGTACGGAGCCTCTTAAAATAGGGCTTCCCTATCATTGCCTATGGTCCGCTTTTGGGATATATTTACGACATAAATCACTTCCCAAAAAAAGGAGAACTATGCGGATTGAACAACTTCTCTATATCATTGAAATCAATCAAACCGGTTCGATTTCCCTAGCTGCCGAAAAGCTTCACGTCTCCCAACCGAATATCAGTCAGGCCATTGTGAGTCTGGAAGAAGAGCTTGGAGTTAAACTATTTAAGCGTTCGCGCTTTGGAGCCGTTCCTACGGAAGATGGGAAATTAATAATAAGTAAAGCGGAAGAGATTATTAACAAAGTTGAGGAACTCCGAGAGACGGCAATTTTTCAGTCCAATCAGCTCTCAGGGTTCCTTTCCATCGCTTCCGTGCCTAGCCTGTGCTTGAGTGTATTACCCTCAACCTTGGCGATTTTCAAAGCGAAACATACTGGCGTAGAGCTTGAAATGTTGGAACTTGATTATCCGCAAATTAAACAAGAAGTCCAAAGCGGTAATGTAGATATCGGTCTAATAGCTGTATCCCGGAATTATGAAGAACCGAATAAACAATTGATCACAGAGACGTTAATGGACAGCAGAGTGATGGCATGTGTGGGGATAAACTCCCCACTTTCTCATCGAAAAAGCATCTCCTTAGAAGAACTTGTACATCAACCGATCCTCCTGAATTCGGAGTACCTTATTAATAAATTAAAAAAATATGGAGAGCCGAATATTTTATTTAAGCTAGGGAATTCAGAGGCTGCAAAACGAGTGATTGCTGAAGGTATTGCTATTGGATTTTATACGGAAATCGGCTTAAAATACGACCCTTATGTCCAAACAGGCAGCATTATTGCATTAGAAATCACCGGAGAGGATATGGATATTTCCTTCTGCTCCTTACGTCTAAAGAATCGCTATCAGTCCCTGCCCTGCAAAGAGTTTACGAAAGAACTGAAAACGATTATTGCAACAATTTGATATCTTGACTCTCGCTTGATGCTGCGTAAGAAGCATATTTATTTACTCGGCGTTTGCCGACAATCCTCACATAAACGATGGCTCCTGCGACAAGCACGATGTTGCCTACAATTAATGGAGCCGACAATCGGCTGAGGAGTAAATAGCCTTGAAAGGCCAGTAAACCAACGGCTATGATGACAATGGTGTAAAGTAGGCCTGGCTTCATAGTGAATGGTGCTTTGCGATAAAGCTCTGGGTATTTGCGAGGAAGCTGTACGGCAGAAAGTACGGGGAAAATGCTCGAAATAAGTAAGATACCAACGCCTAGCTGGGAAACCGTAGTCAACGAGACTCCAGTCACAATGGGTATGACCCCAAGCAGATAGTAAAACGTGAGCAGCCAATGTGGTGTACCATACCTTCGATTAATGGCGCCGAACGATGCTGGGAGCCAGCCATCGCGACTTGCCACCAGCATCCCCCTCGTCACCCAGGAAAACGTTACATTGAGTGTAGAAGCCAGAGCAAACATAGCCCCGCCTATGATAAAAAATAGGAACAATGGATTGGGCAATATCGTCCTCGCCACATCTGAAAGCGACTCTCCTGCAACATGGGAAATCGGCAGAACTCCGGTTGCCACGATGCCAATGCCTATGTAAAGCAAGGCAACTATGCCACTACTGATGAAAATTGTAAGCGGAATATCCCTTTGTGGCCGCTTCATTTCACCTCCGAGCTCAACTACGGCATAAGCGCCTCCAGATGCAAAGGATGTGATTCCAACCGCTGTAAGAAAGCTCCCCATTCCCTGAGGAAAAATCTCTGCGGGATGAAACACCGAATAGTCGACCTTCGAAATTCCCCACACAATGAAAACAAGAAGTGACAACAGCTTAATCGCTACGAGCGCCTTTCCTAAGGATGACATGAACTTGATGCCAAACAGATTAATGAGATAGAAGAAAGTCAGCACAGTGAAGGAAACAAGCATGATCGGCGTATAAGGCATGATTCCCTGTAAATAATGAGCGAATGAAATGGCGTATACAGCGATGGTCAAATGACCGAATGTAAACAGGATTAAATAGACAAACCCTGCATTCGGAGAGAGTAAACGACTCGTGTAGGTATACATGCCTCCAGTCGTAGGCAGAACTGAGCCTAATACAGCAAGAGGAATCGTGATGATAAGCATAAAAACAGAGGAAAGCACGAAAGCAAGCGGTACACCAGTCCCCGTTAAAGCTATGGCGATGCCAGTAATTGACATGATACCCGCTCCAATAATTTGTCCGAGAGCAATACCAATTGAATCTCGTAAGCCTAACACCTTCTTCAATTTTCCTTCTTCATTCACCATATTCAGCAGCTCTCCCTCACAACTCCACCCATAAATGTATACAATCATTTTCTGCATAAACCAAGTATTCCCTTCTTCTTAATGAAAATTGAGCTAATTATTATTTAATAAAACAGTCATTATCGAACTTTATCCCGCATAGAGTATATAGTTGCTTATTACTGAAAGCCGTATGAAAGTTTACTGAAATCCAATTTTCACACTTGAAGGGATGCTGATTTCGTATTATTACATTAGAACAAATTCATTTTATCGAAGCTCGCTGTATCAATCCGCAAGATGCCATTATTGTTCGTTTACTCACAGAAGGTATTGCCTCTCACGAAATTGTTTATTTGAAAAAGAACTCATTAGATGCTAAAAATCAATTGCTTACAGTCACTGATTCTATGGGTACTAAGAGGCAAGTACAAATTACGCGAACATGTGCTGAACTGTATCAAAGTGCTCTGGGACAAACGAAATACATAGTCAACTACGGAGACCTTCCAAATAAACAACTGATAACCGATCTTCGAGATAGCGAGTATCTCATCAAGGTGAGCATGCGAGATTTTATTGCAAATCGCAGTATGATCACGGAGATGGATTCCGTTATTTTGCGAACGATATATATGAGACTTCGGCGATTAGCTGACTTTTTCTCAACACCGGAACTCACGTATTTAACGACAGGAAAACTTGAACTTAAACAATTAGCACATGCATAATGGATGGATGTGGAGGCCTTTAGGGCCTCTTTTTATTCCCCTGGTTTCATTTATATCTTTATTGTACGAAAATGTTTGATTCACTTCCGTTTTTGTGTTATCTTTCATTTGTAAGCGATTACAAAAATGAGAGGTGGTTTTATAATGACTTATTTTTCAGCTAGTAGTAACAACTTACATGCTGCTTTTAGGAGGAAATTTTCAAGTTTACTTCTTATGTCTATGGTAGTGGTAACCATTGCTTTGCCTACGCAAGCTGGCGCAGCAACGGTTAACTGCAGTACGGCCTCCTGTTTAACAACAGCATTAGCCAATGCAGTAGCTGGAGACCGCATTATTCTTGCAGCCGGAACCTATACGGGTAATTTTGTGTCTGGCGTAAATGGCACCTCTTCGAACCCGATTATCATCGAAAGTGCCAGTTCCACCAATAAAGCAATTTTAAATGGCGGTGGAACATCAAGTGGCTACACGCTTCATCTAACCGGGAATTATACCCAAGTTAAAAACCTAAAGATCACCAATGCCAAGAAGGGCATCATGATCGATAATGCCAACAACGGTTTAATCGACGGGGTCGAAGTGTACAATATCGGAGAAGAAGGCGTTCATTATCGGGACGGCAGCTCCAACAACATCATCCAAAACTCCAGTGTTCACGACACAGGACAGGTAACTGCCGATTACGGCGAAGGCGTCTACGTGGGTTCTGATGTCGGCAAATGGGGCACCTATATCAAAGAAACTGATAACAACAGAATTACGAACGTAACGATCGGGCCCAATGTAACAGCAGAATCCATTGATATCAAAGAAGGCACGACAGGAACCATCGTCGAGAATAGTACGTTCAACGGCACAGGCATCAGCGGAGCCAATGCAGCAGATAGCTTCATGGATGTCAAAGGAAACAACTCGATCATTCGCAATAATACAGTGAATCGCAACGGCAATTCGATTATTGTTGATGCCTTCCAGGTGCATGAACGTTCACCGGGTTGGGGCTTTAACAACGACTTCTATAACAACACTGCAAATATGGATAATGGCACCCCCAATGTTGTGCTCGTCAATGGTGGTTCAGCAAAAGCTTGCAACAACACACGTACGCCTGCTGGCAATATGTATACAGCCGGGGTAACGGTGTACACGACTTGTACAGGGGGAGCACCTTCCCCCTCCCTTTTGTCCGTTTCTTCCGTTAGCGATAGCGGCAACGATGGAAATGTGGCCTCCAATACATTGGACAATAACCTAAGCACCCGCTGGTCCTCTCAAGGAAACGGACAATGGATCAACTTCGATCTCGGTTCCAGCAAAACAGTCAAGTATGCATCCATCGCTTTTCACCAAGGTGATGTCCGTACAACAACATTTGATGTTCAAATATCCTCCGACAATACGAACTGGACAACGCTGCTAGCGAATAAGGTCAGTACCACAACACTTTCGCAAGTAACCTATGACTTTACGGATACTAGTGGGCGTTATGTCCGAATCGTAGGTCATGGCAACTCCTCTGGCAACGGTTGGAACAGCATAACAGAAGTCGACATTTACGGAAACTAAAGTTGAATTGAAAAGAGGCTGTCCCTCCGGTAATCCTACCATTGGTGTCAGCCTCTATCTATTTTTTACCCCAGCAATTCGTCAAAGATCTCCCTGAACTGATCCGCTACAGAGGAAGAACCTTCCTCCAGCTCTTCCCTGTTGAAAAAGTAGCGATGATGGGACTCATCCGCATCCAACATATCCGATAGAAATCCGCTGAAACCACGCGTTTTTCGATCAAACTCTAGAATGATCTCTACGCCGTGTTCATTCGGGTAGAAGATGAGCTCGAGTACATCCACCGAGCTGCGGTACTCGCCATTTTGATAGGGAACAAATTCAAACTGCTGAACAAACGGCAAATGATAATCGCGTTGTAGATAGTACTCATTCTCCGCTTGATGCAAATGAAAACCAAGTTCTTCCAAAGCTTCAAAAACAACCGCAGTATGCGGGTGTGCCTGAACTTTAATATCATCACGATCTGAGGGATTAACCGCATTATCAATGTCTAAGCCTGTGCGCACCCAGATCGGGCTGACACCAATTGAGATTGGCGTTTCATGTGGCAGAACGAATTGAAAAGGAATTTCAATCGTTTCACCCGGTGCAATCTCGAGATTTTCACCAAGCAACAGATTGGCAACAACGATGGTTTCCTTCTGCATACGAGTTTCAGTTCGCCCATCGCGATCAGCATCTATCTCCACAGGCTTCTTATATTCCGTCATGATTTGAAAGTAGATTTTATCCACTTTCTGCTCCACTTTTCCGCCTTTGGCAATAACGACGCCCTCAACCAGCTCTCCCGGAATAAAATCCTCCGTATGAAACTGTGTGTCGATATCGACGTTCCCAATCCCTACTCGTGCTAACATTTTCTTGAAAAACGCCATTTCTTTTCCTCCAATTGCACTTCATAAGCGATAGGTCCGACCGCCGTTTCAGAAAATTGCAGTTTTGCGCGTTTGGGTACGCCATCAATATCGGAGAATGAGCAGCAGCATTTCTCAGAACCGAGATTCTCGGAATGCTAATTCCTTGTGAATCCAATCAACAATGATTTGTCTCCCCTTATTCTCACTACTAGTACCATTAATAATAAGATCGGCATACCATTTTGTTGGCTCCACGTACTTATCATGACTGTGTCTAACAAGGTCTAGGTATTCAGCAACGATTTCAGTAATGTTATTTCCATCCTTCGAATCTCGCGCTATCCTTCTAACTAATCTCTCATCAGATTCACAATCAATATAAAACTTGTATGCTAGACGCTCTCTTAAAACTTCAAAGTGAAATATCAGAAATCCCTCAACAATTAAAAGATCTAACTCATCCATACAGATAGTAGTATCTATATCACTTATTAATCTTTCAACATCAACAGACTCCGGTTGATTAAAATCATCGTATTCTTTATTTGAGAAAGGTGCTTTGGTAACAGGCCTGAATTTCTTAAAATATCTATCGCTAGGTATAATTCGGATTTTGTAATGACTAAAATGTTCTAACAAGTAATGACTCCAAGTCGTCTTTCCACTTCCGGTCCCACCAGAAATGCCTATTACTAGAGGTTTTTTCATGCTTGGACATCCCCGATAGGGCTATCCCAGAAACAAAGCTGTATGATTCGAATTTTGATTAGATCCACTCCCTTGAGACTTTACATATTATGAGTTGTTACCCTCCAACTTTACACGATAATTGACCACATCTCTACGAATTTGTGCAATTTTAATGTTTGCACAAATACAAAAGCTACCCCGCGTAGATCCTTCTACGGGATAGCTTTTCTCTTAGCTACTCAACTTTCAGTAAACGCCATTGCTGGTTTTTGCCGCCGTTGTCAGTCCATTGGATGGCCGCGCCGCCATTGGCTTTGGAACCGCCGGAAATATCGATGATCTTACTGGTGGCTCTATTTTTCAACTTAAAACTACCCGCTCCGTTGTCAATGACTTGCCAGTGCTGACTAGTCCAACCGCCATCAGACCATTGCTCGATAATGGCTCCATCCGCCGTTGACCCGTTCTCAACTCCAATCAATTTACCGCTGGCACGGTTCTGTATTTTGTAATAGCCGCTTCCTGCACTAACGAATTTCCATTGTTGGCTGAACCAGCCGCTATCGATATACTGCTCCAAATTATCACCGTTCGCCGTTCCTTGATTCAGGACATTAAGAGCTTTACCACCGTTACGATTCTCGAGTAAGTAATACGCATTCGTATCGATTGCTGGTGAGGATGCTGTTACGATACCTGTACTCGTATCTATACTGACATTACTGCCCCAGCTCATCGTAAGCGATGTACTGGTTGGGAACTGAAGTGGCAGCCAGACATAGCGGGATTCCATCACTTTACCACTCCATGCTCCAGCCCATCGATCTCCCATATACAGATATGTCGTTGTGCTAGAGCCTTCAACAGGGAGTACATAAGCGCTTTGTGAGTCGTATGTCGTTCCGTCACCGAAATTGCTGAGTCCGCTCCATGTCCCCGTAATACTGCTGGCGGTAGCATATTTACCTTGATTAGGATCCCAGCCTGTCGCCCCAGAGGTCACAAGGAAATAGACACTGCCTCGTTTGAACATGGCTGGCGCTTCGCGGTATTGCCCTACCCAAAGCGTTTGAACCAAGGACTCAACACCGAGGAAGTCTGGGGTCAGCTTGTAAATATTTAAATCTGCGTTAACCCTCGTTGCGGAGATTAAATAAGCCGTTCCGTTATCGTTGTACACCGTCATATCACGGGAATCATAACCAAGCGGGCGGAAGCTGCCCTGGTACGTAAACATACCGTCAACTGTGCTCGAGGAAGCTACAGCAGTACGAGCTTGCCCGTAGTCGACGCCATTTTCCCAATGCATCCATAGCACGAACATGCCGGTAGAACTGTTATAAATCACTTTGGGCCTTTCGATATTGGAAACATTCAGCTCAGCGGCAGAATTTTTCGTCAGGACATTGCTTCGGAATTCCCATGTTTTGAGATCACTAGAGCGATAACAAGAAACCGCATTAAATGTTCCGTCTGTGTTGCGATTCTCGCCGAACCAGTAGTAGTAGCTGCCTACCTTAATAACACCGCCACCATGCGCATGAATCACATTACCACCGGTATCCTTGAACTGAATGCCATTTTGAACACTAACGGCTGCTGCCTCTGTTTCTTTTGCAAATAAGAATACACTCAGTACCTGAAGTCCTAACACAGTCACAAGCATGAAGAATAACAAACGTGATAAAGATTTTCTCATCAAATGAATCCTTCCTCTCCATTATTATTTTTGTGGTTAGGCCATTTACCAGCCGCTTCAAAGTTAGCCTCGCTAAAAATTAAGCGCTTTCAAACGTATGATGATCACCTCCTATGCTTTTACAATATAAGATAAGGGGCTTGTTCTTCTACTGAATAAACTAGAATAACTATGAACTTTTCCAACTATTTCAAGTGAACTTTCCATAAAAATAAGGCGAACCCCTAATCTCACGATTAGGAATTCACCTTATGAATACAATTCTTAAGCTAAAGATCGAATTAAAATATCTCTGACTGTCTCCCGCGTCATCATTTTGTATTGCCCCACTTTGTCCTTCATGAATGATTTATGGACTAATTCCTCTATCCTAGAATCATCGATCCCATAATCCCCTAACCGATTCGGCGCACCAAGGGAATTCCAGAAACTTCGCAGTGCGTCAATCCCTTCGAGTGCAATTTCATGATCCGTTTTGTGCGATGGATCAATACCAAAAACAGCAATCGCCAGTTTCTTCATCCGCGAAGGATCTTCCTCAGCACAATGCTTCATCCAGTTCGGGAATACAATCCCAAGCCCTCCGCCATGCGGAATATCATAGACTGCGGATAGACCATGCTCGATTTGATGCGATGCCCAATCTCCACCATCTGTGCCGCAGGACAGCAGCCCGTTAAAGGCAGTCGTCCCCGCATACATGACCGTTGCTCTATGCTCATAACTGTTTAGATCTTCAAGCAGCTTCGGTGCAGCTTCTATGACTGTCAAAAGGACAGACTCCATGAAACGATCAATCATAGGTGTGTTTTCCGTCCGATGGAAGTACTGCTCCAGCACATGCGACATCATATCCACGATCCCATAAACGGTCTGATCCATAGGTACAGAATAGGTATACGTCGGATCTAAAATAGAGAAAGCCGGATAAGCGAAAGGGCTGCTCCAGCCTCGCTTTTCATTTTTCTCCCAATGTGTGATGACGGAAATAGGATTCATTTCAGAACCTGTAGCCGCAAGTGTTAAAACCGTTCCGAAAGGAAGCGCTTTGTGAGGCACAGCTTTCCGAGTCACGATATCCCAAACATCCCCGTCATAATAAACGCCAACGGAAATCGCTTTGACACAATCAATCACACTGCCCCCGCCAACGGCCAGAATGAGCTCGATTTGCTTATCACGGCAAATATCTATGCCCTTCCGTACGGTGTTGAGCCGTGGATTAGGCTCCACACCGGACATTTCAAACACTTCTGCTTGCATATGTGTAAGCTGTTCAATAACAGCATCGTATACGCCATTTTTCTTAATGCTTCCGCCGCCATACACGAGCAATACTCGCTTGCCAGTAGTACCAAGCTCCTGCTGCAGCTGCTCGATTTGACCTTGGCCAAACCATAATCTTGTTGGATTAAACTGTAGAAATGATTGCATGTCTGTATCTCCTTCGATGACTAATATCTACAGGAGTATACCACAAGTAAGATTCAATATCGAAAACGCACCTACTTACATAGGATAGAACGAGGTGACGATTCCATGCCCAAATACCGAATTATTGTTGATCTTTCCGACTTTCAATTATATCTTTTGGATGTAAATCGTGTTGTACGCGGATTCCCTGTTGGTATTGGTAAAATGGTTACCCAAACACCTACGGGAGAGTTTACCATTATCAATAAGCAAGCGCGTCCCGGCGGCCCTTACGGTGCCTTCTGGATGGGTCTAAGTAAGCCTCATTATGGCATCCATGGTACGAATGCCCCCTCTTCTATAGGCAAAAGAACATCCCTCGGATGTATCCGCATGTACAATGAAGATGTGCTTGAGTTAGCCGCACTTGTACCCATTCACACCAGAGTTTCCATTCGACCATAGCCCAAAAAACCGTACACCGCACATAAAATCATGTGAGGTATACGGTTCTTGCGGCCTAAATCCTATGCACAGGTAACGAGAACGAGATGCTGCAGCCTTTGCCAAGGCGGCTTTCCGCCCAAATCTGGCCACCGTGATACTGCACGATCTCTTTAGCAATTGCGAGTCCCAAGCCACTGCCGCCAGACGTGCTGCGTGATTTGGACACTTTGTAGAAGCGTTCAAAAATATGCGGAAGATCCTCTTCGCTAATCCCCACGCCGGTATCGGTAACCCGAATCACTAACTCGCTCGGCTCATCCTTGATTGCCACGTGAACATCAATGAATCCGCCTCTCGTAGAAAATTTAATTGCATTGTACAGAATATTCGCATACACCTGTTCAATACGATCTGTATCTACCGTTAAAAGCAGTTCTTCGCCTTCCGAATGTGCCATGTTTAGCGTATAGGTAATTCCAGCATTCGCTGCATCCAGTTCATACTTCGCAAAAAGCTGGCGAACCATCGTTCCGCATGAGGTTGGAGCTAGCTGAAAATGGAACTGCTTAGTCTCCAGTCGACTTAATTGGTAAAGATCCGTAATGAGCCGTTGAATACCGACAATCCGCATGTGAACGACCGTAAGGTACTTTCTCTGTTCCTCAGGCTCTTGAATAACCCCATCCAGAATAGCCTCTACATAACCCTGAATGGACGTGAGTGGCGTGCCCAAATCATGGGAAATATTAGACAGCAGATCTCGACGCGACGTCTCCATCAAGATCAATTCGTTCGTCCGTTCTTTGACTTTGGACTCCAAATCATTATAGAGTCTTGCATTCTCGATCGAAATTGCCGCCTGGGCAGACAACAGCTTGATAATATCAAGACGGTCTGATGTAAAGGCATTGCGAATCAAATTATTTTCAAGGTAAAAGACGCCGACTAGATTACCCTGATGCAGGATCGGCTCACAGAATATCGATTTACTCTCCGTTGCCCGAATATACGGATCATGTGTGAAGAATCCCTTTTTCTCGGCATCATCGAGAACAACGCCTTCCTTGGTTCGTGCCACGAATTGAATCACAGCCGTCGGGAGATCTTCTCTTGTCTCTAGTAGAACAGAGCTTACGGTGCAGGAATCCTTGCCGTCGATGGCAAGCATCTCAGCCTCCACGAATAAGCTGTCACGCTCCTTCAAAACAAGGATGCTTCTCTCCGCGCCAGATGAATAAGTTACAATTTCCATTAATCGTTTGATCAATTGATCCAAGTTAACTTCACTCGACAACGACCTAGACGTGTTCATAATCGTCATAAAATCAAGCGCCTGCAGGGAATAGTCACTTATTTTGGTCGTGCTCCAATCCTTCGATTCCTTAAGTGAAGTTAAATAGTTCGGATAACGCAGCATTAATTCTTCGGCCTTAGCCTTCGCACCCCAGCTTAGATAACCGTAATACGCATCGACGAAATAGGTTTTGGCAATCTTTTCACGTCCAGCTTCCTTATACATCTTCCCTGCTTGCTCGCAGGCCATCGCTTCATGCTGGATAAAGCCCTGCTCCCTTGCTTGCCGGATAGATGTTTCGTATTCTTGCTCCGCTTTCTGGAAATGACCTGTTACACGGTTCCACTCTGCATGCATGAATAAGCTAAGATGCAAAAAGTTTTCCGGACAATGGGCAGCCCATTTATCCATCTTGCGAAGCATCTTTCTCATTTGTTTGGCCAACATCTTTTGTTCTAGAATCGCAGCCTCTTTATACTTAGCAGCAATAGATAAAGCATAGTAGAAATAGTTTTCAGGAATATGAAACAACCCGAATGAAACAGACTGCATAGGTTCTGCCTCTCTACCAAACTTTAAAGCTTCCTCATATTGACCAAACAAATAATTCAGCATCATTTTTTTTACCGTATACTCATGAAAAATGACTTGGTTGGGGTGGATCTCCAGCTTACGGACAAATTGATCCTCCTCTTCCTCATCCCTGCCGAGAATCAGGGGATTCTCAGACTTTCCTTCCAAATTATCAATGACCATACGCAGCATTTCTAACATGAGTAGGGTGTCATGATGATTGGTCTGTTCCAATATCCGATAGTTTTTAGCTAGGTCTTCCTGCACTTCCGAAAGTACAACACCTTGAAAATCTTTCACCAAAATCTGATAAGTCAGGGCATAACCTGCGAAAACCAAATCACCATCTTCGATCCCACTCCTGAATGACTCCTTCAAATGATCCAAACACACCTGCAAAGGCTTAACCCAAGGAGTAACGAATATACCAAATGAAAAATGGCTTTTGCTGCGGAATTGATGGGATTGAAATCTGGCATTCATGCGATCGCCAAGTTGCCCATATTGGTATCCTAGCTGATAATCCCCGAAGCCCGAGCCCAGAATCAAGCCATAGCATCCATATACATAGGCCATCATGGGGGTATTGCCATACTTCAAGGCATGCTTCGTCATGATGAACATGAACAAAACGAACAAATTCGTATTCACGAAATAAGCAGAGATGGCAATACTCATCATTAAATTCATTAACTTGGTTCTGTACTCATCTTCCATAATCGGTAAATCGTACAGCTGAAGCGTATTCTTGCGTCCAATCATTGCTTTCAATTTCATATATTCGAAAAAGATGTTCACGCCCGTCGGTTCTTTGGAAACACGGATGCCTTGCTCAGCTAGGGCTTTCAATCCGACTTCCACACTTTTATGCTGTTTTCCAACGTTCGTGTACAGAATCACTTGTAAGTTGTATACTTCGAGCTTAAGTTCGTTCGTACGGGCATCTACCAGCAGTTCCTCATACGATATTTCGGCTTCATCCGCCTGACCATTCAGATAGAGCACTTCTGACTTCTCCAGTCGAATGGAAAAGCTTAAGTCATTTAACTCCACACCCTCTACCAACTTCAACAAAGCTAATGCTTTATTGTAATACTGAAGCGCTGAACGATAGGCATTTGAGGATTTAGCCTTGCGGCCTGCACCTAAATTAAATTCTAGAAGCTGAATAAGCTCCTGGCGCTCCGTTAACAAGTTAGAGCCCATATTCATATGGTTAACGATATCGAACAACCGTGGCTGGGCTTGATCTTCAGGTAATTGCTCCAGCAGCTGATGCGCGATGTTCAAATGCATTTCTGGCAGTTCTGATTCTTCAATGGATCCATAAACGGCTTCTTGAATCGAATCATGCACAAACATAAAACGTATGTCTCGTGCAGTTGAATTCCCTTGCATCTCGATAAAAAATTTATAATCTGTGCCAACAGGAATCATCAACCCGTTTTGGATAGCAATTTCCAACTCATGCAGAACATCAGTAAAAGACATCTTGGAAATAATACCAAGCGCTTCCAGGTCAAAGGAGGCACCCAAACAGGCAGCTAGCCGCATTAAGTATTGCGTTCTTGGTGGCATACGCTGCAGCTTCTCAGCTAGAAGGAACATCAGATTATCGGTAATTCTAAGCTTCTGAATTTCACCAATATCCCATATCCAACGATTAACTTCATAATTAAAAGTGAGTAAATTTTGCTCGTGTAAGGCAGTTAAAAATTGTTTGACAAAAAAAGGATTTCCTCCGGTTTTTTGCAAAACGAGCTGAGCCAGCTCAACTACCTTCTGCTGCTCGGTTTTCAACGACTCCGCAATCAACTGCTGGACGTCCGCAATTTCTAATGGCTGCAAAATAATCCGTTCCGTAACGAGGCGCTCTGGAAGCTTGTCCAGCAATTGAACACGAGTAGATGATAACCAATTGGTATCATACTCGCTTCGATAGGAGCCTATGAATAGGAAATACTTCATTTGGGAATCGTTCAAAAGCAGATCAAGAAACTGCAAGGAGGCTGCATCTGCCCACTGCAAATCATCCAGAAACAACACGATGGGCCGGTCTTTCGCACAGAAGATTAATAGAAATTGCTGCAGCAAGAAGTGTAATCGATTCTGTGTTTCTTGCGGGGGAAGCTGTTTCGCAATGGGCTGCTCACCGATTAGGAGCACAAGGTCCGGAACGAGATCCGTCAACACTTTCCCGCTCGTTCCCAGTATTTTCTGCAAACGTCCGCGATACTGTTCGATTTGATGATCTTTCTCCGTCAGAAGCTGACGGACTAACTGTCGCAGTGCTCTAGACAACGCATGATACGAGACATGCTGTTTGTTTGGCTCGAATCTGCCGGATAAGAACCAGCCATTGTCCTTCATGATCGTCTTCATCGTCTCGGCGATGAGAAACGTTTTGCCATAACCAGATTCCCCGGTTACCCAAACGGCCTCCAACGATCCATGAACCGCACGTCCATATACATGAAGCAGATTTTCGATTTCCTGAGTACGTCCGTACAACCCTTGAGGTATCTGGAACATGTCCGTCATGTCATAGAACCCAACCGTAAATTCCGTCATTTCTTCCCCGGAATTGCTAAGCATCAAGCAGTGCTCGAGATCCTGAATAATGCCGTAGGCGCTCTGATATCGATCTTCCGCATTTTTAGAAAGAAGCTTCATAACAATATCCGATAGCGGCTTCGGTATGCCCATCCGTAAGCTTTCAGGAGGAATCGGCGTCACGGCAAAATGGCAATGAATCAGCTCCACCGGATCTTCCGTTTGAAACGGAAGACGTCCGGTGAGCATTTCATAGAACGTGACCCCTAAGGAATAGTAGTCCGTTCGGTAATCGATAATACGATTCATACGACCTGTCTGCTCAGGCGACATATAGCTTAGCGTTCCTTCGAGCATCATCGGGTCTAGCATTTCTTGACGTTCTCTCGTAAAAGAGGAAATGCTGAAATCTGCCAGCTTCATGATCTGCTTTTCGGGATTAATAATAATGTTACTAGGCTTAATATCCTTATGTATGACATACCGCTGATGAATATCCCCAACAATTTTGACCAATTGAATAGCTGCTATGAGAAAGGCTTGTATAGACTGACGAAACATAGGGAAATAAGCCGACAAGGTCTCACCGTCAAAGTCCTCCATAATGAGAGCTAAGCTGTTTTGATGCTTGGGCAGCGCCAATGGCTTAACTATGCCGGGAAAGTCCAGCATTTTGCCTATCTCATACTCACGTTTCAATCTAGCGATATCTGCTGAAATTGGAAAGTCAGAACGTAGGGTTTTGATAATTACTTTTTCCATAGACGGCTTATGAACAGCACGATAGAGTACAGTCCGTTCGCCTTGATAGATTTGTCTGATCAACTCGTATTCCGGCAAAATAAGCATAAAATCCTCCTAGTAAAACTAGCTGCTAGGTATTCCTAAAAAAGCTTTCCATCCCAAGGAAGCCCCTTCTCAAACCGTCGCTTGTCATGATGATGATAAGGTTTCAACAAATCGATATGCCAAAGCTCAAACGTGTACATTTCCCATATTTCACAAGGCTCTTCCGTCGAACCATCTTGTTTCAATATGGCATTAACTGCACGCCGCGCTGCTTCATTAGCGCCTTCCATCGTCGCAAGGTTCGTATTCGTACGAACGTAATCAGCAGCAAGGAACAGATTCGGAATTGCGGTATACGCTTCTGGACGGTCATCCCAAGTACCCACGCGATTAATGAGCAGTGGCTCCATGTTCGTACACGCCTGATCAGGATTCACGAATTGAATATCCGTATCCAAAAACCAAGAATGCAGAACATCGTCTTCTAGGATAACGGCGCCATCCACGTTCAAGCTTAATTTCATCTGTGCCCATACTTCGGCTTTAATCTCTTCAGCCGTGCAAAGTGTAGCCGATTTACCGAATAGTACCCCGGGTGTGTCCCAATCCGAAATATCAACGGATAAAACACCCTTCACTGTCCCATCACCATACTGGCTAAGGTCAATATCCGGCCAAAATTGCTTCTGGGATACCGAAGTCAGCGACCAAGGTGCATCTAAGTATATAACATGTCCATGTGTGATAGGCAGTTCTTCCTTCAAATAATACTGAATACCATTCATCCATGCGACGGAATCAACAAGCTTCTGCACACCTACAAGTGTAGGGTCGGCTTGCACCATAGCGTCGGTAATGAATTTACCCATCACTTCAACTGGGAATGCAGCTATGTAATAATCAGCTTCTACATTGAAGGTTTTACCGTTCTCTGTCACCTTTGCACCGCGAATAACGCCATCCACGCAGTCGATGCTTTCAACTTTCGCCTCTAAATGGTAATCAACTCCCTGGTCTCGTAAAAAGTTTAGCCAAGGGTTCACCCATTTGTCGTTCGTAGGACCATTCAAGAGACGAACAAAGCTGGTGCCTGGTGTTGTGATATCTAGTGTCATTTGAACAGCTACAGGACCGACAGTTTGTGTGTTTGCAATTTTGGATTGACAGGCAACGAGGGTTTTGGTGAATCCAGCGAATATTTTTTGAAAGGCAGGGGATTGTTGATCCGCCTCAATGAAATTCCACCAATCGATGAGGTTATATTCCTCGCGAATACGTTCATCACAGCTCGTCATGATTTGCCATAGCTTACGTCCGTATTGCTCCAGATCATCCATACTCAGACCTAAGCCATTATCGAATAAATCTCTGATGACAACCATAAAATTGTCTAAACTAAATTCAATTTTGGCCAGCAGCGGCAATAGCGGTGCTGTATAGGTGGCAATATCTAACCGTGTCACTTCTGTTAAGTTATCATATACGGTTCCATTCTCATAGGGAATTCGCTTCAAAGTATCTATGACATGTCTGTAAAAGCGAGGGAATAACCGGAAACCATGCTCACCTGGAAGGTCCTTCCTCCCATCAGTTCCGCTGCCTACGAAAGGCATACTTCTCGCTTTCCCGCCTGGAATACTTTTAAATTCGTAGACTGACACCTCGTAGCCTCTTACAATCAATTCATGCGCGGCACTCATCCCGGCAACACCGCCGCCCAAAATAACGACTTTTTTCAACACAGTTCCCCCTCATATTGGATCAAATTGTAAAAAATTCTGTAAAACTATCATATCATCTAGGTCATTTGAATCATAGACTTTTAGTTCTGCGAAGATAGAAAAAAAAGCCTAGATCAGCTGAATCTTGTCAGCTAGATATGCATAGAAAATTCGGTTCCTTTATATTTAATTGAGCCGGAATACCTTTCAACTCAATTTTCTCAAGCTTGTTCCAAAACTGAGGAAAAAGGTGTACAGTAAAATTAATGAAATAACTGCTATCTGCCTCAGGATCCAAACTCAACTTTGAGATTTCCTCGACTTTTTCGATAAGCTTTACAACAAGCTGTTCCAACTGCTCATGTTGAAGCTCATAATACGCTTGACTCAAATCTTTTCCACTCTATGAAATTGATTTCCACTGTTCCTGGAGTTCTGTAAAAACTTGATCATCCATTAATTTCGGCGTTGAGCGAGCACTCTCATCCATTATAGACGCTAAAATCCGATCTATCTGATCTTGAATTTGCTTGATGTCCGCTCCTTGAGGGGCCTGAACGCCTTCCAAAGAATGTAGACTCCGACCATATTCATCCAAGGAAACCATCCATTCACCTAGATGTTGTTGAAAAGTCATTCCTTTCAACTCAATCTTTACAGCCTGTGAATCTTTCCTAATACTGGTCAGCAACTGACCCGTTAATAAAATAATAGGAATGACGAATACGATGCCGATTAATAAAAACTTCTGCGGATAGCGCAGTTTATTCATAAGGACAATAGCAGGCTTGAACATGTTCGACCATTTTAGTTTGAACAACCCTATAGACTTCATCATTATCCCCCCCTTGTTTGGCGTTAGTTTATCTAACACCATAAAGCGTTTATTTAATAACTTTACTATGAATTCCACCTTCAGACTCTTGCTTAAACCTATTTAGATAAAATTCAACAAAAAAAATCGACTATTTATGTTATTTTTCATAACAAAATACCTAAATTCCTATATCCCACCGAATCATATATAATAAAGGCAACTCCTAATGATGCCATCAAGAGAGAGGATGGATATTCCATGCATAAAAAGATCGGTACACGCTATGTGCCAGATACACAGATCGTCGCTTTACCTCATGGCACTCTGTACTATGGTGATGATTTATTTCTTACTCGAAAGGTTCTCCTTTATCAAATAGAGCTTAACCCTGGACAAATCGGCGAAGATTACATTCGAACCCTTCATCATAAAGCAGCTTTCATACATGACGGTTTTCAACATATCCTGGATACATCTGTAGAGGAAGACTCGGTTACGATCATTCTGCAAGCAAAGCCAGGCTCACTATTCTCCAACCATGTTAACAAGAAAGAAATGTCCTTCCATACCATCATCGCCATGATTGCTGATCTAGGAGTTTCCTTGCTAGACGCGATGGAAGAACGTATTACAGGATTTACAGTAGGCGCTGAAAACTTATGGTTAGATGATCATGGCAAACTTTCTGTCATTAATTATTGGGACAAAGGCGATCCTCAGGCACAAGGAGCAATCGGGCTTTGTCGGTTGATGATTCAGCTCTTTACCGGCGCGGAGACGATTACCAGTGCTTTTGAAGTGATGCATACACATCTGGAGCGCACGCCTATTCCATCTGCGACATATGAGCAGAAATTGGCTTTAATTAAGCTGATTAAGCTCGTTTGTCAAGGCCAAGCATCTCTTTCTTCGTTGATTTTTGGATTGCGGAGTTTACCATCTTCCGGTCAAAAGCAGGACGTGGGGCCTATTCACAAACAAATTCATTATCAGAATCCTAGTAAACCTCAAAACCACGTGGTGGATGTGAATGAAAACGAGGATGAGGTGGATGAGGTTGCACCCGCTGCTGAAAAGCGATCTCAATCTCTGAGCGCTTTAAGTAAGGCAGGGATAGGAGCAATTGCTATTTTGGTCGTCGTCTTGGTCACGGTTTGGGCGCTTTGGCCATCTCCGAAAGTGGAGCCGGTTGTTATGGTACCTATCCCCACCGCCACAACTCTTGCGCCGACAAATACGCCTGTCCCATCTACAACGAAGTCTCTCGGTGATTCGAACAAAAAAAACGAGGAAGTGGCAATACCGAACCTGGTAGGTCTATCCCAAGCTGATGCAGAGGCGCAAGCTTTAGCTGCCGGTCTGCATTACAATTTTTTTATTGAAGCGAATAATCAGCCTAAAGGAACCGTCATTAAACAAGACCCAAAGTCAGGTACAAAAGGTTTGCAGGGCGACAATGTTACGTTTTGGGTTAGCAAGGGGAGTCAGTGATAGCTAATTGAGTTGAAGGCTAAAAACTGTGACACCTAAAGCGGTGATACTTAAAAGCAGTGATGCCTTACAGTAGTGACGCCACTCGGCAAAGTTGTACTATGTACAACTTTTGTAGAGCTAACCAACCTTTTCCCATCGAATGTTGCAAAAAATACAACAAATTCGCTTGAAAGTGTCCATTTCGAGTAAAAAACGGCTGAATTATTGTACAAAATGCAACATTTTCCACTTTTATGATAAAAATCAAGGAAATTGTTGTACGAAGTACAACACGCAAAACGAAATTTCCCCAACGCGCACGAATCTTGGGCGCTCGTCATAGCGCCACCGCATGTCGGTGGTCAATCCACCACTTGTTCAGGTCAGCAAAATACTTAGTTTCCAAAGTTGGGAATCCGACTAATCGCCAAATCAAGATTCAATCAACTACCACTTCGATAATTATGTGAAGATAACTGACCTTAGGCCGAAGGACCCGGAAAGCTCGTGATTGAACCGTTTCTAAATGTAAAAGGGGCTGTCCTCAAGTAAATACTTGAGGACAGCCCCTTAGTGCCTATTGACCCTCTGAGACATTCGAATCTGGATTCAGAACAAAATTCACACTTCTATTGGATTTTTCCAATGAAATCTACTCTTAGGTCTCGATATTTGTGCTTCTATTAGAATAATCCATGGAAGTAGCAGGCAGACTGCGAAATTCACAAAGTGGCATCTTAAAATTTTCCAAATACGGCTTTCGGGACAGCCGCTATCGCTTTAAACTTTTACATTAATATCCAAAAGCTCTGCCAAACTCAGCAGTCTTATCCTTTCACAGCAGACCCTACGGTCAACGCTTTCTCCACTTGCTCACTAAAGAGTACATACACAAGCACGGTCGGCAAGCTCGCGATCGTCATCGCCGCGCCCATCGCCCCCCAATTGGTGGTGAATTGACCTTGGAAGAAGAGCAGTCCGAGCGGCAATGTTTTCAAGGATTCCTTGGTAATCAAGATTAACGCCATCGTAAATTCATTCCATGCCGACAAGAAGACGAAGATTACCATTGTTGCAATTGCTGGTTTAATAATCGGCAATATGATCGTATAAAAGGTCCGATAAATGCTAGCCCCATCCATACAAGCTGATTCTTCCAGCTCAACCGGAATACTGCGGAAAAAACCGTAGAAAACCATGCTGGAGAATGAAATATTGAAAGCAATATAAGGCACGATAAGCGCCCAATACGTGTTCGCCAAATGGAACTCACGTACGAGAATCGCCAGTGGAATCATGATGACTTGCACGGGAATGAACATCCCAATCACGACATAAATACGAGCGGCTTCCTTCCACCGCCATTGCATTCTGGCAACGGCATAGGAGAACGTAACCGAAAGTGCAATCGTACCCACAACGGTCGCCGCTGCCACTAACAAGCTGTTGCTGAAGTAGACGGGAACATTGAACCTTGACCAAGCATCCACATAGTTCTCGAATCGTAGATGAGTCGGAAAACCGAATGGATTCGTTACGAAGATTTCATTGTTATTTTTAAGCGAATAAAAGACCATCCACAGCAGTGGATACACCGACAACCCCGCATATCCCCATAAGAAGATGCCAAGGAGCGGATTCTTTTTACGCAATTTGAGTATTCCGTTCATCTGTCATCCCCCTTAAAATGTAATCCGTTCTCTTGCGATCAGTCGGTTAATAGCCAAAGTTACAATCAAGCACTCGATGACCAGGAAAGCAGCCGCGGCGCTTCCATAACCGAATTCACCAACGCGGAACGCAGAGCGGTACATCAGATAGGTCAATGTGTATGTGGAATTCCCTGGGCCCCCGCCGGTCATGATAAACATGTTGGCGAAAGCATTCAAACCACCTGTAATCGCCAGTACGAGGCAAAACTTATACGTCTCAGCCAGCATAGGGATTGTGATCGCCATGTGCGCTTTGAATTTGGATGCTCCATCAATACGTGCAGCCTCTAGGTACTGCTCTGGAACGGACTTTACAGCCGCCAGCAGCAATGCGAACTGGTAACCCATGTACTGCCAAGCATTCACGAACGCAATGGCGAAAATCGCTGTTTTGTTGTTCGTCAACCAATCCTGACGATACGAGATGCCGAGCGCTTCAAATATTTTATTAATCAAGCCATACTCACTGTTATACATCGCCAGCCACAGCTGACATACCACCGTAATGGAAAGAACCACAGGAATGAAGTAGCTAATTCTTAGAAACTTGCTTCCTCTGAACCCTTCTGCGACGGCAAAAGCTAGCACAGTGCCAATCCCGATTTGCACGAAAGCCAAAATACTTGCAAAAACGAAACCGTTGTATAACGATGTGTAGAAAATACTATCTTGAAACAATCGAATGTAGTTATCCAGAAAAATAAAAGTGCCTTCGCTTAATCCATCCCATTCGAATGTACTGCGATAGAAAGTTTGCAAAATCGGATAAAACACAATAACTGTATACAAAAGGAGTGCCGGCAGTGTGAAAAGCATAATGGCTGCCTTATTTCCCATGAATTTGCGCATGTCATCACTTCCCTTATTTAGTAGAAAACTCACACCGGCGCAGAGGATCCAGTGTGAGTCTCCTTTTCCATAGAAACTTCGGTTATTTCGCTGTTACTGCCGCTTTATTCAAATCTTTCACGAATTGATCCGCTGTATAATTCCCTGTCATCAGGTTTTGCGTGGCATCTTCAAGCGCTGCTTTGAACTTAGGATTGGACAACCCCCATGAGAAAGCTGTTGTGCTTGTCATTTTCGGAATATCTTTGGAAAGCTGTTCCATCATCGGAGGGAACTGTTTCACAATCGGCTTATCCACTTTGGTAGCTACGATTGGATTGCTGCGGTTTGTGAACTTGTATTCCGCATATTTCAAGGACATGAAGGATGCCACTTTTGCTGCAAGTTCTTTATCCTTGGTGTTTGAAGATACGGCATACCCACCAGGACCGCCGCTGCCGCTGAATGCTGTTTTACCTTTTTCATAAGCTGCTGCATCAGCAGCTGGAAGGTACATGTAGCCAGCTTTATCACCGAGCGCTTTCGTAGCCGCTTCGATTTCCCACTGACCGTTAATGAACATAGCTGCTTTACCTTCATGATAGAGCGCTGCTGCTTGATCGTAGTTCAAGTTCGTAGCGCCTTTTGGCAGCATGCCTGCTTTAACCAGCTCGATGAGTTTCTCAGCAGCTGTTTTATAAGCAGCATCATCTGCTTTGGCAAGACCTTTATCAAGCTTCGTCACACCAGCTGGTTCAGCGCGTGAAACGAACATGTCATAAAGGGCTACGCAGGGCCATTTTTCTTTCGCAAAAATGGATAGTGGCGTAATGCCTTTCGCATTGAACGTTTTAACAGCCGTCATCATTTCATCATAGGTAGTCGGCACTTTCACACCATTTTGTTGGAACAAATCTTTGTTGTAGTAAAGCAGTGCCACTTCATTACCCGCATAAGGGAATGCGTAAGTGTGGCCGTCATCGGTTACTAGTGTATTCAATGAGCTTGGTTGCATTTTGTCTTTGAAGCCAAATTTAGTTACGTACTCATCCAGAACGAGAATATTATTGGATTTCTTAAACGTATCGATAATGTCTAATCCTGCTCCGAAAATGTCTGGCAGATTGCCTGTAGCTGCATAAGTCTTCAGCTTCTGGCCATCATCTTGCGCTTGAATATCGAGCTCTAGCTCTACATTCGGCATTTCCTTTTTCAATTCCGCAACCGCGTAGTCATAAGGTGTTTTCGTATCTTCATCTGCGTACTGGGCATAAATTCTAAGCTTGACCGGCTTTGCATCCGTCTTTACGGGTGCTGCAGTTGCTGCAGCCGTTGGCGCGCTAGTTGCACCAGCATCTTTTGTTGTGTTTGCGGTTCCGCAAGCTGCAAGGCTAGTAGCCGCGAGCAAGCTTACGAGAGTGACTCCCATTTTTTTCATTTGTTGGACCTCCCAGGCATCATGTGCTTTCACTTCTTTACAACCTGAGTATAAAAGGAAAAACCCCTTATGATAATGGAATAATCGAGGGGTTCTTGTAAAATCCGCACATTTAGAAAATTTCATTATAAGCGGTTATTCTCGTACTCACTAGGGGAATAACCAAAAAATTTCTTAAAGCTTTTACTGAAATAACTAGGATCGTTAAAGCCGATTTGTTCCGCAATATCCGCAAGGCGTATGTTCCCTTTACCAAGTAAATCCTTCGCTTTATGCATACGAACATGCGTGACATAATCGGTCACCGTCATGCCGATTTCTTTCTTAAAAACAGCCCGGAGATAGCTGGGATTGATGAACACCTGCTGGGCAATTTGATCCAATTGCAGCTCGGGATCTCTGTAATGAAGCTCGATATATTCTTTGGCGGATTGGGCAATTTTCGACGATCGGGTCTTTCGGTGCTTACCCGTATACAGGATCGCTTGATTGAACAATTCCTTGATCCATACGGATGTGGCGTCAATGGATTCCAACCGTTTGATTTCGCTATAGGGAAAAAAGGCTTCTCCGAAGCAGTCTTCAATCGGATGCCCCGTTTCCGTTACATAAGAGAGACAAACAGAAATAAGTCCCATACTTATGACATAGGTGTAATCTAACGATAGCCGCTGATCACGAATCGTTTGGAAAATTTCTTCCAACTTAGCATCTACCTTTTCCCCATTTTGCATGCGTAATTGAACGAGCAGCTCTTCATTCACTTCTGTGGGGTAGAATGCTTGAGTACCTGACTCCAAAGCCCCTGATCCGTAAGCGATAACACGATCATTCCCCAATACAAACTTATTTTGCAAGGCTTCAAGCGCCTCCAAATAGGAAGTACGGATCCCCTGATAACCGGATTGACTACGACCAACACCGACCGTGATCGTAAATTTCAAATACTTTTTGATCAGGAAACATAATTTCTCATAACCGCCTAACGCAGGAGTTTCCATCTCACCATTCCCTTGGTGCTCCACCAAGCAAATAATACGCCCCTCAGGCCCATTGAAAATCAAGTGATTCTCCGTTTCCTCCAGCGCCTCATTCAGAATGTTCGTCACCGCATATTTCCAGAGTAAGCGTTCACTCACTTTATTCCATTTGAGATCCATGTTATCAATCTCAATACACGCCACCACAAAGCATAGTGAGTCGAAGGATTCTCCATACTGCTTGAGTCTTGAACTGGTCTCCTCATTGGAAAGGTTGTAATCACCGCTAAGCAAATGATTAAGAAAGCTCTCCTTCATCAACAACTGATTTTCCTTCAATGTGGACTTCTCTTCCTGCGCCCGCTGATGTTCCTTCTGAAGCTTAAGCAGCGTCAGTACCAATTCATCCTTCGAAAACGGCTTCAGAATGTAATCTTCAACACCAAGCTTAAGCGCCTTTCGAGCATAATCAAATTCGTTATGGCCCGTAATCAGCACCACACTTGTAGCTGGATATCGCTGCTTCAAATGCTCCGTCAGCGTGAGTCCATCCATAAATGGCATGGTAATATCCACAAGGGCTATATCGGGACGATGGACATCGACTTGTTCCAACGCCTCGACCCCATTTTTGGCTTCAGCGCATATTTCAAATCCATAAGCTTCCCAATCTAATGCCGTGCGCAAGTATTCTCGGAAAATGGGTTCATCATCAACAATTAATATTTTCTGCATATCTTAACCTTCCTCACTTTGAAAAGGGAGCCATAGTGTTACTTCTGTGCCCTGCCCCAGTTGACTTTCAATTTGCAGGCCATAATCATCGCCAAAATAAAGCTGTATACGGTCATTCACGTTCCTTAACCCATAGCCGACAGCTTGCTCCGGAGATTCCGACTTCTTCAAAAGAACCTCAAGCCGTTCCGGCAGCATGCCAACCCCGTCATCACTGACGATAATCTTGATTTTACCCTCCACAATTTCACCTGTTACTTTCAAAAGACCCAGGCTGCCCTTCGTTTTGAGACCATGGTAGATCGCATTTTCAACAAGTGGTTGAATGGTTAATTTCGGTATAAGACCGCCGAACACCTCACCCCGGATATCAAATTCAAAGGTAAACACATCGGAATAACGGATACGCTGAATGGATAAATAATCCTTCACATTACGGACTTCTTCCTCGATCGTTATCGTCTCTCTTCCTTTACTCAAAGCTGCGCGATAGAAATCAGCCAACGCTTTGGTTGTTCGCTGTACATCCCGTGCTCGTCCCATTTCTGACAAGGTGTAAATAACATCTAACGTATTATACAGAAAATGCGGTTTAATTTGCGCCTGAATAAGCGCTAGCTCGTATTCACGCTTCTTCTTTTGCTCAAAATTAATGTTCGTCAGCAGCTCTTGAACTCGCCTTATCATGGCATTGAAGCCTGAGGCCAATAAACCTATCTCATCCTCTGAATTCACCTGGAATTCAATGTCCAGATTGCCTTCTTTGACCTTCTTCATATGTTTGGTTAACCCCATAATCGGTTTGGCAATGAATTGCGAAAGCATACCCGCTCCAAGCAAAGCAAAAAATAAACAAATCAACCCAATAAGCACAATAAGGACAGTGATTTTACGCGTATCCGCGGTTAAGGATTCAAGCGGAGCCATCGAGATAAGCTTCCACCCAAAGCTAGGTACATCGGAGCTTACTACAAGCGTTTTCTCATGTTGAAAAGAGGTAACATCCGACGTATCCTCACTGGAAGTAATAATCCAGTTTTTCATCGTTGGATCGGCAACTTCTTGAAGTAAATCCTTCGGATGCTGCGATGAAATAACGACGCCTCGCTCATTCACGATAAAATAGCTGCTATCCTGGATCGAGCCGATTTTCTGATAAATCGCGGATAAGGAGCTTTCTTTGATATTCAGTACAAGCATACCGAGCTTTTGCCCTGTATAAATATTTACAATCCGCTTACCTAGCGTCATGACAATTTCTTGTGAGTCAGGGGTCAAATAACTACGCTGCTGCATGGGAAACCAAATATTATTACCACTGGAGGTGTCAACCTGTTTAAGCATATCGCTGCTCGCAATCAACTCGCGATTCCGTTCCATTAGGAGATTAGATCCAAAAACCCGACCATTTGCATCTATAAACGCAGCGGATTGGACATCGGGAAATACAAGCATGGCAAAGCTCAACTGATTCGTAATCTGCGTGTACATCTGTAAGCTCGTCTCCGCTGCCCCCTGGGACTGCGGGTCTTCCACGATCAATTTGTTTAGATTGATCGTCAGCATATTGGCACAGCTTTCTACATTCGTTAACATACCCGTGATGCGCGTAATAATGAGGGACGAGTTATCCGAAACATTTTTAATCGTCTTTTTGACAATCGCATTCGTGTACACCTGATTCGAGACAAAACCTAGTACAAATAAAGGCACGAAGATAAGTGGAAAATAAATCATGATGATTTTATAGCGGATGCGTTGATTACGAAACCAAGGCATGGTGATATATTTTTGTAGAAACTGCATGATTTGCCCCCTACTTATCAAAAACTGAAAAAATCCCATACAATCTACCTTCAGGCAATACCTGTCGGTTATATTGTATAGGATTCGCAAGCACGATGTATACCAACTTTCTCATTATGTACTCTGCCTAACAATGAGCTTAGGCTCCAGAACCGTCAGCTTCTTCACCTTTTCCTTCTGAATCAATCTCGATAATAATGCCATCGCTTGATTCCCTAGCTCTTCACTATGCTGCGAAACGGTTGTCAGTTCGGGGTTCATTGCAGAAGCTAATTGGGTGTCGTCAAACCCTGCAATGGCGATATCCTCCGGAATACGCAGCCCATGAGAAATAGCCGCTTTCATAGCACCAATGGCCACGTAATCGTTAATACAAAGAAAGGCCGTTGGACAATTTGGCATGGTAAGGAACTGATCCATCAACTTGCGGCCACATTCCATAGTGAAGTCTCCCAAGCGTACGATTTGTTTGCGAAAAGGGAGATCATTCGCTCCTAGTGTACTTTTGTAGGCTTGCAGCTTTTCCATCGTTGTTGTCGTGTCAGGGCCTCCCCCCAAGAAGCCAATGCTTCGATGACCTCGGTCAATAAGGTGCTGCATAATGAGCTGGGTACCCACATATTCGTCCGTTTTCACCCGATGACAGGGATGACCTGGAAGACTGCCATTAATCAAAACAATTGGAATTCTCTTCTGGATATCCACGACTTCCTGGACGAGCAGCTCGGGGCAATGACGCGAATTGATGCGTCCACCCATGAAAATGAGTCCTTCCACCTGCCTTTCGCAAAGCAGATTTAAATATTCAGATTCTCTGCTGAAGTTGCTGAATGTGTTACATAGAAAGAGTGTGAATCCCAGCTTCATCGCAGCTCTCTCTGCCCCTCCAAACACCTCAGGAAAAAACATGTTACTGCTATCTGGGAATAACACGCCAATCATGCCCGTTTTCTTATTCACCAGACTGCGTGCCAACGCATTGGGCTGAAACTTATGCTTTTCAATAATCGCCATAATCTTCTGCCTAGTCGATGTTCGAACGGGTGCGGTATCATTGAGAACTCGGGAAACTGTCGCGACGGAGACGTTCGCTTCTCGGGCAATATCATAGACGGTTATAGCTTCCAAGCATACACTCTCCGTTACGTCAAAATGTAAAGATCGAAGACCTGTTCAGAAACAGGCCTTCGATATCTTCATCCTTATTTAGTGCTTTCTACAGTGACTTTGAAGGCATCCAATTGTTTTTGTACTTCGGCCATCAGTTTATCAAAACCTGCTGTTTTCAGCTTCGCGCGGAATTCATCCACCGCTTTGACAGGGTCACCCGCTTTGCCATAAAGAATCGCAGGTCCCATTTGTCCAACAACTTGCGTAACCGCAGTCAACTCGTTCGTCACAGGTCCCTTATCGAAAACAAACCGACCATATGGGTATGGCTTTTTAATTTTGTCATAGGAAGCATAAAGCGCCCCTTTACCAGACCAATCATTGCCATCAGGAATTTCATTCTTATCAATCCGTCCACCCCAGAAATTGGAGTAGAAATCATCTCTTTGCACATCATAGCCATCTGGACGGAAACGTTTGCCATCTTTGATGACGTACTGTACGCCTTCCAAACCGTAATTCATCAAACGGTACACTTCCGGGTCTTGACGAATCAGCTCGTAGACCATCAGAGCGCGCTCCGGATGCTTGCTTTTCGCGCCAATGGAAGTACCGCCATGCGTGATCGACATAGACACGAGATTGTTGCGCGTGGCTGAGAATGGGAAGAATTGGAGATCTGAGCCCGGCTGCAGCTTATCCATTTTGATACGTTCACCCAGGAAGGTTTGCGTGTGATGCTGATCAACGCTTGACTTACCAGCCTCAAGCTCGGACCGGTTGTCGCCCTTATAGTTCAGCACATCCTCACGCCAGAAGCCTTTGTCACCCCAAGACTTCATGAGTTTAGCAAAATCCACGAAGGTATCATCGAGAATAGGGCTGTAGGCTTTATACCTCTCATCATAGGATTTACCGTAGATCAGACCGAATAAACCTGTACTGACCGGAAGTTCAATCGCATCTGTGTAGGAATTGATGTAGCCACCAATATTACCTGCAGCGGTACCATTCGCATCCCAAGGAACAACGCCTGGCTTCTTATCCTTGACCCCTTGGAAATAGGTCTCCATCATCTTAAAATCGGTAATTGGTGCCGTGATACCAAACTCCTTCGCCCAATCGCCACGATACAAGAAACCGTGATTAACCCACTGCGTGTAATGATCTTCAGGAATGAGCATGATCTGATTCTTGTACTTCGTCTCAGCCCAGTTCTCTGGCGGTACTTCCTTCCAAGTTAACGGCGCGTACACAGGAAGCAGCTTATCCAGCGGCATGAAAGCACCTTTTTGTGCATTCTGCCAAGTATCCAACCAATCTGTTGCAACCGTGATCAAGTCAACAGGTTCTCCTGAAGCTAGCAATAGATTATATTTGGTTTGCCAGTCGGCCCATTCAACCCATTTAATTTCCAGTTTTGCATTTGCTTTTTGTTTCAAAATGGCGTTGAGCTTCTCCATCACCTTTTCAAATTGACCATTCTTCGGTTTATCCCCCAACATCACGTACGAAATCGTTTGGAACTCGGAGGTGTCAATTTTGCCGGATGGTGCTGCTGTCCCCGTTGCCGCAGCAGTCGCTGTCGCTTTATCCGTGGAGCTAGTTCCTGTACTGCTAGGTGTGGTGCACGCCGTCAAGCTTACAGCAAGCGTTGCTGCCAGAGCTACACTAAGCGCTTTCTTTTTTCTCTTGAACATACGGATTTGCCTCCCCATAATCATTTTGGTATATGCTTTGCGTCAGCCTTTTACAGCACCAACGGTAATACCTTTGATGAAATATTTCTGCACCATCGGATAAAAGAGAATGACCGGTCCCGTTGCGACTACGGCCGTAGCCATTTTCATGGACTCCAGCGGCATATCTCTAGGTTGTACATTGGAGGAGACCGATGAGTTTTTGATAAAATCGGCACTTGTTACAACGTTATACAGGAACAATTGAAGCGGCCTATACTTTAAATCGGGTGATAGGAACAGCATCGCATTGTACCATTCGTTCCAATACCCCAAAGCAATAAACAATCCAATGGTGGCCAAAGCCGGCGTCGTCATAGGCAGGATGAGCTTAGTGAAAATTTTGAAATCACCCGCCCCATCCATTTTGGCTGATTCCGTAATCGCATGCGGGATAGACGTAACGAAGCTTTTCATCATAATAATGAGAAAAGGGCTCATCAGTCCGGGAAGCAGGACAGCCAAATAGTTATCCTTCAGGTGCAGCCACTGCGTCATGATTAAGTAAAAGGGGACAACCCCCCCCTGAAACAATGTTGTAAAGTAAATGAAGAAGGAGATCCGATTCCGATACGGAAAATCAGGACGCTGTAAGGAATAACCCGTCATAGCTACAATAAATAGCCCAATGGTTGTTCCAATCATCGTAATGCCCAGTGTAACCCCATAGGAGCCGATAATGAGTCCTGGGTTCTCGAACACAATTTTATAAGCAAACGTACTGAACTCCTTGGGCCATAAATTGTAGCCGTGTAATGTGATCGATTTCTCTGCTGTGAACGACGTCCCAAGGACGAGAAGAAAAGGCAGCAAACAGAACAGAGCGAATAGACCAATAAAGAAGTAGCCGAATAGCCGAATGGCCACCGAGGAGAAATCAGTTCCCCTTTGACGTGCGATGACTTGCTCCACTGGTTGTCCCTCCTATCTACCGATATTGATGAATCGTGCTTGTTTAATTTAGAAAAGCGTGTTTTCAGGCGAAACTTTCTTAACCAGCCAGTTGGCTGTGATGACAATAAAGAAACCAAACACGGACTGATAAAGACTGACAGCGCTTCCTAGCGAAAAGTTAAAGTTGTTCATTAAGGAACGGAACACAAAGGTTTCAATAATATCTGTTGCATCAAAAAGAGCTGTATTATTGGCTCCAACTAAGTTGTAGAATAATCCAAAGTTCCCTCGGAGAATGCCGCCAAGTGAGAATAAAAGCAGGATAATGAAAGTCGGCTTCAGCCAAGGAAGTACAATATATCGAATTCGCTGCAGCGCATTCGCACCGTCAATTTCTGACGCTTCAACAATCTCCGAGTCCAGCCCCATAATAGCCGCGAAATAGACGATGGAACCGTACCCTGTCGACTGCCAAAGAAACGTAATGACGATGATAAAAGGCCAGATCGTTGGATTTGAGTACGTCTTAAGCGGCTCCCAACCGATCGATTTGAGAATCCCATTGAGCAGTCCAAAGTCATAACTGAGAATGTTATAGGCAATCAGACCAACAAGTACAAAGGAGATGAAAAATGGCAGGAACATCAGTGATTGTGAAATCTTCTTAAACCACTTTTTACGAAGCTCGTTCAGCAAAATGGCAATACCAATCTGCAAGATGTTTCCAAATATAATAAAAGCTAAATTGTAAGCAATCGTATTAAACGTTAATTTCCAAAGTGCCCCAGAGGTCACTAGAAATTTGAAGTTGTCAAACCCAACGAACTCACTGCCGAAGATCCCCGCTGAGTAGTTATAATTAATGAAAGCAAGGTAAAGCCCTGGCATTGGGAGATATGACATGACTGCGAAAAATAAAATCGCAGGAACACACATGAGAATTAACGTTCGATACGACCAAAACCTACGCAGCGGGGTCACTCGCCTTTTGACGTGAGTAGCGGCCCCGTCCACTGTGCTTGATGAGATAGCAGTTTTCATGCGCGCGCTCCTTCCAAATTAATTTTCGGCTACAGGTACAAAGCGCAGAGGCTCCAGCAATGCATCTTCAGAGGTCGCTACAGCCTCCAATAGGATGGCTATTTCATTGCCCGATTCGCCACCCTGAAACCACGGTCCCGGTAAATAAAAGGATTCATCGCTTCCGCCACGGAATATAGGTCTATTGGCACCGCCTTGTGTCCACAAGCGGCCAACTAAGCGTCCGTTGAAGAATACGGTCAGCTTCATATGGCTGCCTTTGACATAAACCCTCCAGCCTAATCCTTGGTTATCATCATGGAAGTCACCGTACAGCCAAGACAGTGTACCCGGTTTCAAGGAGATAGCTCCTTCTACGGGGAGAGCACCAACGTTTGACGATTTGGCATGCTGCAGTAAGCCATTCTCCTGACAAGAGGATAATGTCCACTGTTTAGCGGCAGTTCCTTCGTAGAGACATATATTTCCGCTGAGTGAACCATACGTTTTATCCAGAAATACCGTTAACGTAGCCATATCTCCCGCAGTTACATAAGGCGTAAGATCAAGATACGGATTGAGCGGATTCAATTGTCCGAGTGCGTGCCCGTTCACATAAGCATAGGTGTGCGAGAAATTACCAGGTGTGTGAAGAATCCACGTATCCGCTTCTTTCCTCAGCTTTACTTGTTTGCGGTAGCATTGATGGGCGGGCTGTTCTGTGGAGAGCCACCCTCCAGCACTCACAATCGGCCATTGTCGATCGTCATAGTCTGATGCTATGTAATCGTCCTTCTCTTCTCCGGATTGCATAACCTTGAATCGCCAGTTTTGGTTTATTTCCCCAACCGACGTTACCCCAACAATGCCCGTTAGCCCTTTCAGAGCATTTAAGTGCAAACCCGGCAAATTCGTATCATGGAAATTGGTATGTCCCCAGATCTCGACGCGAGTAACCAGATTTGGCTCTACGCGCGAGCCGGAAGGAATCGGAAGGTAGTGACTTCCTCCTCCAGGAGTTGCTGTACCTAAATACGTTTCACCAGTATAAACGGAAACGACATCACTTGCCTGCTGAACGATAATGCCAAGACAGCTGTTCTCCAGCGGTAGTGATAATTGCGAGGTATACCAGGCAAAACCTCGGTAAACACCATGCTTCTCCAGATAATCGGCGGTATCACCGATCAATAAGCTTTCATCCGCAAGTGTATCCAAAGGATTCACTAAGCTTTGTGACCAGCTAAGTTCAACTTCGCAGCTTTCCGAGACTCGTTCTACCCAATCGCCAACATGCAGCTCGCCTTCATCATCCATATTTTCTAGCAGCAAAGCACGTGAACGACTCATCCCGATCAATTCGATAACATGACCGCTTAGTAAGCGAATCCGAGCTGATCTCTCTTGCTCGCCCGATTGAAAGGATACCGTCACCTGGTCTTCGGTTTCGTGTACCGTCATCGTGCCAGCCTCCGTCTGCACCTCCGTGTTAAAGCAGAGACGAATTTCGCCTTCGCACTCCGTGTGAAACACGAATAGCGTGCGCTGCTCAAGCTGCTTCACCAGCAGCAGTTCTGCAGTTGCGTAGGCCAGTGTCCCTTCAGCGATCCCCCAGGTCTGCAAGGGCACTTGCACGGGAAGAATTGGGCAGCGGCTTGCTTTGGCGACAAGTGTGGTATAACGGGGTATGACTTCTTCTGCCACGTGAAAGTAAGCGTCTTCATCTTGCTCGTTTACTTGGCATAGGAAGAGCAGCTCGCCGCCTTGCTTTAGCGCTAACCGATAAGGGGAGACACTACTCATTGGCTCAGGCTTCGCTTCCGCGAAGGAAGCGCCATACGTTTGAATCACACGATGCAGCATTCTTCCTTCATAAGCTTCCTCTCGAATGTGTCCTTCCGGTGTTATCATGCCATGGAAATCATAGTCCGAGGTGAGAAACGAAAGTGGATTCCCCCAATTGTTAGCCGCATTGGTAAAGCCAAAATTCGTCCCTGAAGCCTGCAAGTAAGGACCGAGCAGCTTTACTCCTGCTGATAATAATCTGCGAAGCAGGAAGTGCGAGCGATTCGTCTCCGTGACGAGTAAGGGCAGCCCGCGACGAGCCAACTCCTCTCTGTAGAAGAGCACCTTTTCTTCGAAAGCAGGGTCTTGGTCATTTGGATAGAAGTTACATGTGGGCACAACACCTTCAGCAAAACCAGAAGCCTCATACAAGCCGCCTTGTCCGGCACAAGCAATGAGCGGCACGGTTATCCCATGCTGCAGAGCTAAATCTCTTAGGGCCGAGATATACCCTTTGGGATCAGAGCAAGGATAGAAATCAAGCTCGTTGTCTAATTGGACAGCAATGATGGTGCCACCCTGACCCGTTTCATATTTCTTCAGGATGGGAAGAATCTGTTCATACCACCTGGCTACGTGCCGCAAGAAGGTAGGATCGTTATCCCTCAAGCGAAGATTTTCTTTCGCGAATAGATAAGCAGGGAGTGCTCCCCCATCCCATTCCGAGCAAATATACGGCCCTGGTCGCGCAATCACCCACAGTCCTGCATCGGAAGCATCCTGTAGAAACTGAGCCGCATCCTTCTCTCCAGTAAAATCCCAAGTTCCCTCCACGGTCTCATGATGATTCCAAGGAAAGTACACATCAATCGCGTTATATCCAAAGGCTTTAACTTTAGTTAGTCTCTCTTTCCATAAACCGCGTGGTAATCGAAAATAAAATAAGGAGGCACAAAGTATAATTTCTGATTTTCCATCTATCCGCAGTGCTTCTGACGATAAGTGAATCACTGCTTCTTCACTTTTTGATAAATACAATGGCTTACCTCCTTGATCTACCCTCATTCATTTATGAAACCCGTTTCATCCGGTAGGGATGTTTGCTGCTGTTCTATATGAAGTTAGTATAAGCTGTTTTAAAAGCGCTTACATTGAAAGAAACATCAAGATATATAACAAAACTACAATGAAACAGCCTCACGCAAAACAAAAAAAGCTCCGAATTTTATCCAAATTCGCAGCCCTTTGCATTCTATATAACACTGATTTCTTATATTATTCACAGAATTTACGATAATTTTTCTTTAATAATTACTCATTGCGCCTAAACTCCTTAACCGTTTTCCCTTCCAGCTCTTTAAATACTTTGCAAAAGTAGGAAGTTTCCTGAAATCCTGTTTTCTCAGCGACTTCATATACTTTCCATGCAGGCTCTTGAAGCAGCTGTTTCGCCTTCTGTATCCGGCATCGATTCAGATATTCGACGATCCGCATCCCCGTCTCGCTTTTAAATAGATTGGATAGGTAATTCGCGCTCAAATGGAGAACATCTGCCAGCCTTGCCACCGTGATGTCTTCGGCATAGTGCTCTTCCATATAGGCGATTGCTCCTTGGATTTCCTTCCGCATCATCGTGTGCTCAGCTTTATTCCCAACGATTTGCTTATTCAAATTTAGAAATAGCGGCTTCACTTGCTGCAGAGGCTGATGGGCTTCTATCACCTGGCTAACCTGTTTATACTCATGTTCAAACTGATCTGAGAACTTGTTCCTCTCTATAGCCAATGTTTTCAGCTGCATCATTAACGCTGCCAGCACGCTGCGCAGCTCGGATATAGGCGGCTTCTTTTGGATGAGGCTTTGAAACCAAAGCTCAGTTTGCGTTTCAACATCAGTGAATAGGCCACTTTTCATAGCAGCAACAAGAGGCTGAATCGTGATTCCTGCCAGCGTTTCAACCTTGTTATTACTTTGAAGAGACGTGTAAGCATAGAGTTGGTCCGTTCCTTCATAAACATATTGATCTAAGGCTGTTTCAGCTTGCTTATATAGCACAGCCCAATCCTTCAATCCGTACCCGATCGAGCTAATTCCCATTGTTGCAGAGCCGAGCTTCTTCATCCGGGTGTATAGCTGCGACGCTTGCCGGAGTATCTCCTCCATACATTTGTGTTCACTCTTCTCCTGCGAAAAATAGATAATGACCGCGGTTCTCCGCTCTGAAATTGGTATAACCATGTTCGAGTAGGCAGTCTGTTCTTCCTTAGAACCATCCGCCAAGACTTTAAAACTAGCATCGATCACAACGACTGCCGTAGGACCTCCATGAATTGGGAAATGAACGGCGCTCGCTTGATCCTCGATATCCTCCGCTCGCTTTAACTCGCCTAGGAGAAGCTTACGCCCCAACAGGCAGCGCACCTCTTGAAAGCTGGCATCACGAATACTAGCTTGTTTTCTCCGCCTATGATCTTCCATAATCTTGCTATTCATTTGTTCTAATAGCTGTTGTAACGCATCAGGTTCAAGGTCATGTTTTAACAAATAATCCTCTGCCCCGAGCTTGAGGGCTTCCTTCACGAATCGGAAATCATCAAAAGAGCTGAGTGCCACAATTTTGATGGAAGCATCCTTTTGCTTAACCTGCTGGATAAGATCTATACCGTTCATCTCGGGCATCGAAATATCCGTGACAATAAGATCAACCTGCTGATGCTGCAGAAGATCGAGCGCATGCACGCCATTGAGTGCTTCACATACAATTTGGAAGCCATAATCTTCCCAACGAATGATCGTTTTAATCGCATACCGATATATCGCATTATCTTCAACGATCATGGCGTTCAACATGCTCATTCCTCCTTTGCCGATGCGTTCTATGCGGAATTCGCACAATAGCTTTCGTACCTAATCCCGGTGCACTTTCGTAACTAAGGCCATATTTCTCCCCATAATACAGCTGAATGCGTTCATTCACATTGTGAATGCCTATACTCGTCACTCCTGGAACCGATTCTTTACGTGTTGCTGCGTTCAATAGATTATGCGCTTGTTCAGCTTCCATCCCTCTTCCGTTATCTTCGACAATGAGCAGGAACTGCTTCTCTTCTATGCGTGCATAAAGGACAATTCGTCCATTCCCCTTGGACATTTCGATGCCGTGAAGAATCGCATTTTCGACAAGCGGCTGAAGAATGAAGTAAGGCACCTCGCTTTCCATCAACCATTCATCGACTTCATAGTCCATGTGAAAGGCATCGCCATAACCAATTTTTTGAATATAAATATAGTTTTTTAATTGGTTAATCTCTTGCTCCAAGCTGTGGAATTCGCCAACACGTCGTACCGAGGATTTCAATAATTCAATAACGGAAGTGACCATTCGCTCTATCTCGGGTTGACGGTTCATGCGAGCATACCATTTCACAGTACCTAACGTGTTATAAAGGAAATGAGGATTAATCTGACTCATGAGGACAGTAAATTCAGCCTGTTGTTTGGCAATTTGCTCTTTATACACCGTGTTTATTAAATCGTTAATCCGAGACAGCATAAAATTGAACCGTATAGACAAACTACCAATCTCATCCCGCCCCAGCGGAATAATTCGAACATCGAAATTGCCATCTTCGACTCGGCGCATCGTTTGCTCCAAGATCTTGATATTTCGCGTCGTAGAATTTGAAAGTAATACGGCAATTCCGGTAGATATCAGAACGGCAAGCAGTGAAACGAGAGCGATCACAAAAACTAACACGCGTGTATTGGACAGAAGCTCAGACATCGGAATAAAACAAAGCACCCGCCAGCCCAGCGTAGATGTTCGTTCTTGGACGAATAAATGACTCCCTCCCGCAGCATGGTCGACAATTGCCATAGAGTCATCATTCTCCTTAAGCGTATAACTTAAGCTCCTTGAGATGAGATTGTCCATGCGAGGGGTTCCGCCACCAGCTAGCAGTTCGTTAAAAGGATTGAGAATCGCAACGTTATTTTGCTTAATGATGGAGCTATTGCTTCCCAGGGACAAGAAATAATCCGAATCGATACTGATGACAATCGTGCCAAGACTACGATCTATTTGACTCAGATCAGTGAAATCCCTGATAAGGAACACTTCTTTTTGCATTCTCAGAGAAGGCGACCAGCTTGTACTTCGTTCATGATTTTTCAAATAATCAGAGGCATGGCTTGTCATCACGGTTACATCATCATGATTTAGTGTACGATCCAAGCCTTTTTTATTTTCCCACCAGTACACCTGCCCCTTATGAGTTTGAATCATAATGGCATTCATATAGGGATTCCCATTTCCGTACTGAGCCAGCAAGAACTCCATTCGGCTGCGAAAAGCCGGATAGTTGTCACCTGTCACTTGTTCACCTTGTTCAGCAGCAATTTGCCGAATATTACTGTCACTTAGGACGTAAACGGAGGAAGTGAATGCTTCCTTCGCTCTAATTTCAATATTGTCGGAAACTTGATGAATGACCTGCATCGAGAGGTCTCTTGTATTCGATTCAATGAATTTCGTAGAGGCATAGATGGCAACTCCACCAATCGCCGATGAAATGAACAAAATAAGAATCATATTAGATAGAAATATTTTCGTTCGGATGCGAAAGTCCTTGACCCGATTTAAGTTCCACGGGGTGGCTGTCATACGCAGATCTCCTTGCTGTCATTTGGATGGTTTGCGAATCCGATCGAATGCTTGATCCAACTCTAGAATACAGCTATCCACATTGTGGCTGCGATCAATAACGAATTTTGTAAGTGCATTTACAAACACTTTTTGCAAATCCTGATTCACAAAATCTGTTGGCAAACTTGACCAGTCATACATTTGGCCTGTTTGGATATAAGTTTCATCCAACTCCACATAAGTGGGATCAAAGTCATTCGGCAAGCCTTTAATCACAGACAAGGCCTTCTTTTTCGTCTGAAAAATGGTCCCCATTTCCTTCGAGGCAAACAGTTCTAGCATTTGAAGCGCCGCCTCCTTATGAGGTGATTGGGGATTGATCACAATCCCTCCTGTTGATTTTAGTCCAAACTTGGCATCTTGGGGATTATTCGAATAAGGGAAAGCGAACAGTCCTAGAATACTCGCAGGATTCTTGGATTTAACACCGTCTACCGTCCACGTGCCGTTAATAATCATACCGGCTTTCCCTTCAGCAAGGAGCCCTTGGGCTTGGTTCCAATCGGTTTCGAACGGCTTGATATTCACATAACGCAAGCGTTCTCCATATCGTTTCAAGATATCTTTGAAGTGAATTTGATCCTCAGCGAACGTAGTTCGACCTGCTTCTATATCAGCCATCCAATTGCGGCCAGCGGCATTCTGATTAGCCAGAAGATCCGCTGCAATATCCCAAATCAGGGTCCAACTATCCTTGTAGCCTGCTGCAATAGGAATAATTCCTGCCTTCTGCAGCGCCTCACATGCAGCTAAGAATTGCGGCCATGTTGTTGGAGGACTTTGAATGCCTGCTTGGGCGAAAGCTTCCTTATTATAAATGACACCCGCTCCATTCACGTCTATCGGAAGCGCCCATATTTTCCCATCGGCTGTCTTCACACCATTCAGGAACCTCTCGTCGATTTGTGACAAAAAGGGTTGACCCGTTAAGTCCATCGCATATCCTTTATGAATGAGATCCTGAGCGGATTCCATATTATCCAGCATATAGATATCAGGCATGTTATTCGAAATCACACGCGTGCGAAGCAAGCTCATATAATTGCCGCCATCCACGCCCGTCAGCGTAAACGTATAAGAAGGATGTTGTTTAGTAAATAGCTGTGTCCCCGCCTCCAGCCATTTCCGCGCCCCCTCCTCATCAAAGTGATGAATCCACGAAAGCGTCTGCTCCTGGAGCTGCTGTTTAGGAACGACCGTAACTGTCTGGGTTTGACAAGCGGTAAGCATCAGAGATACAGTCATGCCTAGAGCTAACAAACGAGTCTTCATCCATCCCCCTCATTCCATGATAGCGTTTACAAATAGTATAACGGTATTGGCCAATTAAAAAAACAGCCTATTTCCTCTTCAGAGAAAATAGACTGTTGATTGTTGTATATACAAGCGAATCATCGCTAATCGAATTCTAGTTATTCCTATCTTTCATTCGTTGATTTCCAACCATCATTGGCTTCGATGATATCCATCATTTTCTTCATCGAAAGCTGAATTTGTTCAGCGGAGGGCAAGGTTAAGTTGCAGTACGTTTGCTTCACAACATCCGTTAACACAGAATCAAACATGCAATCAAATTGCTCGTTTTTCAATATGAATTCCCTCCTTATTTACTTAATTTTGGAAGATTACCTATACTTAATCATATATAGAAACGCCATCGATAACAGCGCAATATTTTCTTTCGCAAATCCACATTTTTTTCCATAAATGCGCAAATTTTATTTGCGTATAACGAAAAAAGACGCAAAATCAGATAAATAAAATCTAATTTGCAATCTTTTTGTGAAATTTGGTAAAATTAAGGAGAGAGATAAACAGCGACGTTGAATTCACCATTCGGATCCCTACCAAATCAGGAAGGAAGTATCATATGATTAAGAAATCGAAGATTCTGATCGCAGATGATCATCCCTTAATGGCGGAAGCAACATCGAATACACTGCAGCAAATCGAAGGCATACAGATTATAGGGATAGCTGGTACTGGCAAACGATGCTTGGAACTCGTGGATTTGCATCAACCGCATATTGTTTTTTTGGATTATAATCTTCCGGATCAATACGGCGATGAGATTGCCAAAATCATCAAAGGGAAATATCCCGCCATCCACCTTGTCATTTTTTCTGGCATAGAATTATCCCATCTATACAATTATTTGATCGGACTTGAGGTTAGTGCTGTTATATCTAAGGAATCTAGCGGTACGCTTATTAAAAGCTTAGTTACCCTTTTGTTGGAGAACTTCACGGTAATACCCGTTCCTGTTTTTCACAAAATGAGGGTGGACAGTGGTAATTTGCATCAGACTGATTCCTTGGACGACGATGAAGTACATATGATGACCATGATTGTTCAAGGCCTAACCAATGAGCAAATGGCCGAGGAAGTGCATATGAGTAAGCGAACCGTAGATAATTACATACGCAAAATTTATGAGAAATTAGGCGTCAAATCAAGGGCGCAAGCAGTAGATAAATTTAATCAATTCAAGCATATTTATGAAGTTAACCGGCGGCTATAGATGGTTGAAGAAGCGATTAGTGATTAAAAAGACTGGCCTCTCGTGATGAAGAGACCAGTCTTTTTTAATTGCCATTCTCTTATGGTTGGGATTCTTCTCGGTGATGCTGATGATGTTCCACAATATTCGCCGCTTCTATTAATTCTCGCATGACATCGGACTGCAGCTGTGGATTGATATATAGACCTTTTACAAATAACTGTCCCTTTTCACTAGAGGTATATCGCGGAGGAATTTTATTTAATACCAAAGCAAGCACGTCTTCTTTGCAAGTAGTGCAATCACATTTCATTTCATAGTTTTTTTGAAACTCATCAAACAAATTCATCACTATCGTTTCCATTGCATTGAAGACTGCCATTGTGGGTACCCCTTCTTGATTCAACTATATCTCTATTATAACTCATATCCTCCTAATCAAAAAGAAGAGGCCACACGAATGCGTGCAGCCCTCTTATATCCTCATTTCTCAACAAATAATGGCGTATATCCCCGATCCAAGTTCTAACCGCAGCTCCCCATTACTTTCCTCTGCTGATAGGACTCCTGGTGCTGTCTGAGCTGCTTGACCATTAACGGATGCCATTGCGAATGTCGCCCCTCTCAAGGTTGCAAGGCCTGTCGTATTTGGAGGTAGTTGGAACTCGTAGACTACTCTGCCATCGACCTCTTTCTTCCATTCACTTCGTATCTTACCGTAGCTAGAATGGAGCGATGCTTTGGCGTATTCAAGGCCGGAATCTGGTCGCGGGCGGAAATGAATCCGTTTGTATCCAGGCTGCTGATCATCAGAGTCGAGACCCGCCACTACACGGTACAGCCAATCCCCAATGGATCCATACGCATAATGGTTGTAGGAGTTCATATCATCGCTCCAAAACGATCCATCGGGCTTGATGCCATCCCAGTGCTCCCAGATCGTCGTTGCTCCCTTGTGAATCGGGTACAGCCATGAAGGATAATCTTCTTGTTGAACTAAACGAACAGCCAGATCATGGTAGCCATTCTCGGATAATACATGGCACAGATACGGCGTACCTACGAAACCGGTCGTCAGGTGATTCTTCTGCTCCACGACATATTCGGCTAACGTCTTTGCTAATCGATCACGCGTACTTCCTTTCACGAGTCCAAACATCAGCGGGAGCACATGTGCTGTCTGTGTATGCGCGGCCAGACGCCCGCTTGGTGTTAGGAATTCTTGTGTGAAAGCTTCAACAATGCGCTCATAAAGCTCACTATACTTAGCCACATCCTCGCGGCGTCCCAGCACTTCCGCAGCTTTCACGAAAAGCGAAGTCGAATAGGCATAGAAGCATGTCGCGATTAAATCCCTAGGGGTCGCACCTATATAGCTGCCTTCTTTGGCATCAAGCCCAAGCCAATCACCAAAATGAAAGCCTGTATTCCACAGATACTCATTCTCTCCTTGGTCTCGCATGTACGTAATCCACGCTTTCATGCTGTCATACTGCTCCTCCAGAACACGCTTATCGCCATATACTTGGTATATTGTCCATGGGCATATGACTGCTGCATCCCCCCATGCAGAGGAAGAGTGGTCAGTCGGACCAAGTACGTCCGGGATTACGAATGGAACGCCGCCATGCTCATGCTGATCCGCTTTTAAGTCGCGCAGCCATTTTGTGAAAAATAGAGCCACCTCATAATTAAATGCTGCTGTGCGGATAAATACCTGTGCATCCCCTGTCCAACCCAATCGTTCATCCCGCTGCGGGCAATCGGTCGGTACATCCAGGAAATTGCCTCTTTGTCCCCACACAATATTTTGCTGAAGTTTATTCAGCAAGAGATGGGAACATTCAAAAGTGCCGCTAGCTGCCATGTCCGTGTGAATAACATGTCCCGTGAAGCGCTCTGCATCGAATGCTACTTCCTTGGGCCAGCCTACCACTTTGACATATCGAAAGCCTTGGAACGAGAAATGGGGTTCATATTGTTCTTCCCCGCCACCTTTGCATACATAAGTAACCGTCTGCTTCGCATGACGCAAATTCCCAATATAGAAGTTCCCTTCTTGATCCAGCACCTCTGCGTGCAGCAGCTGAAGTCGAGTTCCAACCGGCAGCTCCAATCGCATGTGCACTTTTCCAACCATATTTTGCCCAAAATCAAGAACGGTTTCACCAGAAGGTGTTTCAATAACAGTTATTGGCTTCAAATGCTGGGTAATGCGGGATGGCTCATTCTCTTGCATGACTAGGATGTCTTTGGAGTGATCAAGAACCGTTACCGGGCACCACTTATCATCCTGATACGTCGACATGCTCCACCCGCTGAGCTCCAAGTTAGCATCGTAGGTTTCTCCATGGTACAGCTCAGACATCCGAACCGGTCCTAATGAAGCGCGCCAGGAATCATCACTAACGGTTATTTCCGAAGTTCCGTCTATGTATTCGATATGTAATTGGAGGAAAAGAGCTCTAACGTCCCCAAAAATATTTCGTTGATTCTTCCAAGCCAAATTACCTTTATACCAACCGTTTGCCAGCACGGCGCCAAGGGTATGTTTTTCACCTTGCTGCAGCAGGCTCGTTACCTCATACGTCTGAACCTGCAGCCGGTGTCGGTAGCTGGTCCAGCCGGGTGTGAACTCCCAATCCCCGACACGAGATCCGTTGAGTTCAAGCTCATAAATGCCTAGACTCGTCGCGTAAATTGTCGCTTTACGAATTCCCTTACGTGCTGTGAATGTCTTCCTCAAATAGAAAGCTTCTTCTGCGTCAGGATCAATAGAAGCTGCATCAGGTGTAATCCACTTTGCTGACCAGTCATTGGGACTTAGCTGTCCCATTTCCCAGAAAGCGATTTCACTCCAAGGCGATTGCAAACCAGACTGATCCCATACTTTGACACGATAAAAGTAACGATTTCGCGCCAGAAGCTCTTGACCCTCATAAACAACAAGCACAGATTGTTCCGATTGTATGTGACCGGAATCCCAAACCAAACGACTCGGTTCGAAAGAATTTTCAATCCTACTAACCTGGATGTGATAAGCTGATTGGATGGTATGTTTGATGTCCGATTCTAGTTGCCAAGTAAAGCGAGGCTGGGTCGTATCCAACCCAATCGGGTTGACGCGGTATTCGCATGTTAAGTTAGAAATATGGAATGTCGTCATTCAAAAAAACCTCCTACTTTCATCAAAATGTCATGTACCCTTTTTATAAAGCAAGCATCAATATGTCCTATTGTAGTGCATCATATGACATAATATGAAGGTGGATTCAGACAATCTTATAGGTAGAATACGACACGGAATATTTATTTTTTTCGGCTTCCCCTCAATTTAGAAATCGCATACGAATAATATACAGTTATCGATAAATCACGTATGGGTAGGAGTTTAAGATGTTACAAAAAACACACAGTATTGCCGGATTCATTTCCGCGGAAATCGTTCTCACGTATCAAGATATTAGTTTCTTCTCATGGGATGCCGCTGGGGCTCTTCTACTTGGTTGTTTGGCAGGCACGTTAGCGGATGTCGATAAGCCAGGTTCTACCATGGCGAAGGTTCTTTTCCCTTTATCTGCTCTGCTGCGGCTGCTGAAGGTAAAGCATAGAACTGTCACCCATTCTTTGCTATTTCTACTACTCTTAGTTGTCATTGCAATGCCCTTATCTCCTTTATATTTCTGGGTATTCATCCTCTCTTACGCGTCTCACTCGTTTATCGATTTATTCAATGATAGAGGGGTTCAGCTCTTCTGGCCTATTCCCTTCAAGATTCGTCTACTCCCAAAATGGATAGCTATTGACACGGGGTCAGTGAGTGAAACCGTATTCCGCTGGTTACTTCTGGCTTTGAGTTTAATCATCCCTTTTTGGACTTATTTACTTCCTCAAATCTTGCTTCATAGCGCTTTGTTTTAATGCGTTGCAACAATGTAGTCCCCATTGGCATTGAGAAGAAATTGTGCATGATAAGCTCCTTGAGCGTCGGGCTCAGCTAAGCTCTGCACGATCTCGCCAACGGCAGGAACACCTAAGAAGTCGTTCAATTCCTTCTTCATCGTTGATTGGACAAGGATCTCGACTTCTTTCCCCCTATTTCCTGGAATAATAACAGGATGTCTCAAATGAGTCGGATTGTTCTCATCCAATAATTCAGAGTGGTGCAGCAGATGGCTCGGAATTTCCAGATTGTCTGGAACTGAGACCAATAAAACTGTTTCCGTATCATTCGTTTTTACTTGCATGACCCTTCCAGCCACATAGGCTGGAGCCGGTTGAATTTCTTCCATCGACATCATACTTTTCTCCGGAGAAATGAATGCAAACAGCAGAAACAAAGGAAATAAATGTATGAGACTTTTCTTGAACTCTTCCTTGTAACGGTACTTTGGCCTATTCATTCTATGCTCCCCCTTCTCGATTCATTTACATATCACGAGTCTTTTCATTCGTTAGTTATCCTTACCCCATACTTAAGCGTTTGAAAACTAAATGAAACGATTTTATGAAAAAAGAAAGTAGACTGGCCCAAAAGTCGGTACCCCGCATTTGCTGGGGACGTCGATTCGCTATTTGGACGAAAAATACCCGAAATCATCAGGAAGCGGAACGACGATGCGCTATTTCACGATTTTTGCCTCCGAATCGTTCCTTTGATCAAATAGCGCACCTACGTTCCTCACATTCGACTTCAAGCGCCGGTTTCCCAAAATAACGCATGGACGTTCCGCTAACTAGAAGTCCGTTGACTTTTCCCTTGCCTTCGGCAGAAAAACAAAAAAATGAGAAGGCAAGTAACTTTGCCACCTCATTTTTTTGTTTTTCTGTGCCCCTATTTACTTTTCGGACTGCCCATTCATACCAGATCCCCCATTTCCTTCCCTTGAATGGTGATCACAAATCGTGTATACAGCTCATAACAGGCAGAGCTAATACCCAATAACAAAAAGCCCAAGATTTACTTGGGCTTTGGTCGAATCAAAAGAAGCTTGGATACGATGATTATTGCATCGGAACCGATATTTGGAAACAGATGCAGCCGTCTGCAACAGACACTTCAATGGTCCCTTTGTAATGCTCGATTCGTTCCTTCACAACCGATAGACCAAGCCCCTGGTGATCACCGCCACCTTTGGTGCTGTAGCCAATCGTGAACATTTTGTTGTAATCATCAAGTTGGAATTCGGGATCAACCGGGTTGGTTACGGAAATGGTTAAATGGTTAGACTCCGACCATCCGTTCACCATAACTTCACGTTCGTCTGGTGGGAATTTATTGACCTCATCAAACGCATTATCAATCAAGTTCCCAATAATTTTCACGATATCAACGGATTTCACTCCTAATGACAAGCCTTCTAGGCCGGTAAAATGGTAATTGAAATCGATTTTGGTTCTCATGGCAAGCGCAATCTTTGCTTGGATAAGCGCTGCAATAGCCGGATGCCCAATTCGAATGATATCGTTCACTTCGTTAATTTCTTCAATTAATTCCTTCATGTATTTCATTTGATCTTCTTTTTTTCCTTTAGACAGGAGAGCATACATGGTTTGTACATGGTTTAGAAAGTCATGCCGTTGACTGCGTATCGTAGCAAACATGAGATCCACGTTTTGAATGTACATTTCTTGTGTAGACTGGACTGCTGTTTCTCGGCTTTTCGTAATAAATCGGAAAACCAAATATATAAGTACACAGCTAAAAATCGTAAATAAAACAATGAGAAGCGTAAGCTGAACGAGCTGCTTGTTTAAAGTGCTTTGAATCGTTTGATAATCCGAGACGATGGTGATGACATAAGGAACTTCCCTTTGAACTTCAGTCAATTTTTTCTTAACAGGAACATACATGAAGGTTTTCAGAATAGGCTTCCCATTCCAATTCTCCACAACGCTAACTGGTTTATTTTCCAGTATGGACGTCTTGTAGTTATCCAAATCTTTCGTACTCGTTATGTTATATGTACCAAATAAAACCGGGCGGTCATAGACCGATATGAATGGCACCCCACTACTGTCTTTATACTCAATCGGCTTTGTACCAAAAGTTACTCCGTTCAGTCCCGATATTTCCATAATATCTGGATTCGAAGCGAGCGTTTTCTTCACGATCGTATCCGCGCCTACGATTTGCTTGAATTTCTGAATTTTATCTGCATTGACAAATACACATATTAAATAATTCGTGCTTCCATCATAATAGTACCCAAACTTACTAACATCGCTTGAACCTGAAGCCGGAACTTCATAAATACCCGACCAGAAATTAGGCAGCTTTTGCCCTTCAGCAATCGTAACTTGATGGTTATCCAGAAGCTGGCTAAAAGCCGTAAACCAATACCCGAATGCTTTTGTACTTGTAATCTGAAGCTCCTTGGGCTCGGATGATTTACCTACCATAATATCATCACCATTTCGCTTCATCAGCGAGAAACCATCGACACCTGCTTGCCTGGCAAGCTCAATTAATTGTTCATTCGTAACTTTATCAATATCCGGATTTAGCTGACTCTTGGCGAAAAGCGCGACGGAATGAAGATTCTCACCAATCAAATCTTCTACAAAGAATGAACCTTCCTCTGATTGCTCAATGGATGTGCGAATTTGACTCGCAGTCGATTCCATACGTTCAGATAACGCTTGCGTTAAGAGAGATTTCGTGAACCAATAATAAGAGGTGTTATTCGTTACAAGCAATAAAATAACAATAGCAAAAGTGACATAAATGACTTTGGTGTTGATTCTCATGAAGTTTCACACTTTCATTTTTAATGTAAACTCAATATTACAACATAGACGTAAAATAAGGTTCGTTATTTTTCGACACAAACCGAGGAAATACCCCTCTTTCAGTAGTATAGTTGGATACGAATGCATTGTCTATCTATTAATATACATGCATCAAACCGTTTGGTAATATAGGGAAGAAATCAATAGATTTAAGATCGTGGGGGTCGCAATATATGACAAAAACAGCATTAATTACTGGAGCTTCTTCTGGAATTGGCGAGGTTTTCGCTAGACAATTTGCCGAGAAAGGGAACCATCTCATTCTAGTCGCACGCTCCAAAAACAAATTGGATCAACTAGCTTTAGAGCTTTCCACTACTTATGCTATTAAAGTCCATGTTATTGTTATCGATTTGAGCGTAGAGAATGCAGCATCCGAGGTCTTTAAGCAAACGGAACAGCTAGGAAAGCACGTCGATATTTTGGTCAACAATGCCGGATTTGGCTTGAGCGGCGAGTTTTTAAATCACTCCCCCGACAACTACCGGCAGCAGATAATGCTGAATATAACTTCGGTCGTGGAAATGACTCATTATTATTTACCGAAAATGGTTGCAAAAGGCGATGGGACCATCATTAATCTGGCATCCTTGTTATCCTTCTTCCCTTTTCCTTATTGTTCTGTTTATAGTGCGACGAAAGCTTTCGTTCTATCTTTCACTGAGTCACTATGGGAAGAATATCGCCATAAAGGAATTAAATTGTTGGCTCTGTGCCCTGGACCGACGGATACCAAATTTTTCGATACAGCCAAAGATGTTGAAACCAACAATAAACGGACACCGGAACAGGTCGTAGCTACGGCTATGAAGGCTCTGGGACGTAATAAAACCTACGTCATTGACGGCAGCGTAAATAAGTTCAATGCTTTTCTGGGACGCGTCCTCCCCAGGAAGACCATTGTCAAATTGTTCGGATCTGCCATCCGAAAATCGATGACAGCCAAGTAATACATGCAGTCCATTCTCCATTTGGAATTGGGCTGCATTTTTTCTTGATTAGAGCTTGATTTTCACGAGAACGAATGTTTGCTATAATGAATTCAACCAATAACAATTCCGGAACTTAACTATTTTGCAAAAGGAAGGATCTAGGTCATGAGCTTTCAGCTGACAGATGGGGTCATTAGGTTGTTGTGCGGCCGGTTTTCTTATGAAAAAGGAGAAGCCTACTACCATGAAAGACAAGTGTCTTTCCTAATTGAAGATCCTGAAACACCGCTCTATGAAGCCACGGTCGAAGGATATAACGGCACCTTCCTAGTGACCGTTGAAGAAGATACAAACGGGGAGGTTATTGCCCATTGCACCTGTCCTGCGTATGATCCGGACGATAAATATTGCGAACATATTGCTGCCGTGCTGCTGAACATTCATGCTATTCAGCAAGTACCTCGTGTTGTCGGTACAGCAGCCCGACCTTTTGGAAATCCAGAGGGAGATCGTAGATTGACGAGCCATATACTGGATTTGTTCGGGAACATACCGCAGCGTCCTAGCCGTTCACAACCTTTTTTCGATACAAGAGCAGTACTAGAACTGGAGATAACCTGCAAACCATTCCAATACGGCTATCGGAAGTTCATGTTCGGGATTGAGATGAAGGTCGGTCCTAAACGACTGTATATCGTCCAAAGGTTAAGAGAATTTCTTGATCATATTGAGCGGAGAGAAGCCTATGTATTTTCAAAGCATTTCACCTACGACCCTAAGCTCCATAGTTTTCAAAAAGAAGATGATGCGGTCATTCGGCAGCTCATCGAAATTTATCGCAATGAGCAGATGTACCTTGAGACTTCAACTACGTACTCCGTTCGTGCGAATTATTTGAGTGGCGATCGGATGCTTCTGGTTCCTCCGTTCTCATGGACAACCTTTCTTCCTGCGCTTACCGAGGCTAAGTCTGTAAAACTTGAGCAGCATGACCGCACATTCGATGGAATCCGTGTATCCGATGAACCCATCCCGCTCCACTTTGAGTTCGACCAAACAGAGGCCGAAGACTTCCAATTGGATGTCCAAGGTCTTGAAAAGATTACGGTTATGGAATCGTATGGGATTGTCCTTTCCGAAGGAAAGCTGATGCACATGCAAGCCGAACCGTGCAAGCGTCTTTCGGAGCTAAAGCAAATGCTCGAAAACTCCAGCAAGCACCAAATTCAGATTCCGCCCGCGCAAATGGAACCTTTTATGGAAAAAGTGATTCCTGGCCTGATGAAGCTAGGCAGTGTCCATATCGCTGGGGCCATTTCCGACCGCATTATGCGAACGCCGTTAAAGGCTAAGTTGTATTTGGATCGAGTGAAAGATCGACTGCTTGCCGGTCTGGAGTTTCAATACGGCGATATTGTCATTAACCCGCTAGAAGGCAATGAACAGAGACGCGGAACCGACCGCATTCTAATGCGAGACGGAGATCAGGAGCGACGAATTCTGGAGCTTATGGAGCAAAGTCCCTTCGCGAAGACGGAGGGGGGATATTTCATGGATAGCGAAGACGAGGAATACGAATTTCTGTACCACATCGTTCCGCAGTTGGAGAAGCTGGTGACTGTTTATGCCACATCTGCCGTGAAAACAAGACTTCTAACTGGACATGTCCCGCCGCGAGTTAAGGTTGATGTGGATGAACGAACGGATTGGCTGGAATTCAAGTTCGATATGGAAGGTATTCCTGAATCGGAAGTCCGCAATCTGTTGAAATCCCTTGGGGAGAAACGCAAATACCACCGGCTGCCGGATGGAGCGTTACTGCCGCTCGAAAGCGTGGAGTTTCAGGAAATTGTCCGCGTCATGAACGAAATGGGCATTACCAAGGAGGACGTGAAAGCAGCAGAAATTCGCCTCCCATTAGTCCGCGGGCTCTATTTGATGGACTCTGAGAGGCAAGGAAATACGGTTAAGCTGGGCAGAACATTCCGCCAGTTACTAGAAAACATGCGGAATCCGGATAATCTGGATTTCACGGTGCCGGCCAGTCTGGAAGCTGTTCTTCGGGATTACCAGAAGTATGGCTTCCAATGGCTGAAGACGCTGGCCCAGTACAGTTTCGGCGGCATCTTGGCAGACGATATGGGCCTAGGTAAAACCATACAAAGCATCGCTTTTATTGTCTCTGTGCTGCCCGAGATCAGAAAGCAGGCGCTGCCGGCGATTATTGTTGCTCCTGCTTCTCTCGTATACAATTGGCTCAATGAGTTGAAGAAATTCGCGCCAGAGATTCGGGCCTCCATTGCCGATGGGAGCAGAGAAGAGCGCAGCAAGATTCTGAAACATGCGTCACAAGTGGATGTCCTCATAACCTCATACCCGCTTTTGCGTAGGGATATCGACCTGTATACGGAGCAATCGTTCCATACGCTTATTTTGGATGAGGCGCAGGTGTTCAAGAACCACACCACACAGACGGCCCAGGCGGTGAAGGAGATTCAGGCCCAATACCGTTTTGCCCTTACTGGAACTCCAGTGGAGAACAGGCTTGAAGAACTTTGGTCCATCTTTGACGCGGTGTTCCCTCAATTGTTCCCCGGGAGAAAGGCATTCAATGACTTATCCCGTGAAAGTGTAGCCAAGCGGGTCCGGCCGTTTCTGCTGCGCAGGTTGAAGTCCGACGTGCTGAAGGAACTACCGGAGAAGATCGAGTCGCTGCAAGCTTCCGAGCTGCTGCCGGAGCAGAAGAAGCTGTATGTCGCCTATTTGGCCGAACTACAACAGGAAACACTGAAGCATCTGAACAAAGACAGCTTTAATAAACATCGAATAAAAATTCTGGCCGGCTTGACGCGACTTCGCCAGCTATGCTGCCACCCGTCTCTGTTTGTCGAAGATTATGCCGGAAGCTCGGCCAAATTCGAGCAGCTCATGCAGATTATCGAAGAATGCAGAAGTGCCGGCAAGCGGGTGCTGATATTCTCGCAATTTACAGCAATGCTGGGAATGATCGGGCGAGACCTAGGCTATCAAGGGGTGCCGTATTTCTACTTAGACGGTAAAACCCCAACTGCCGAACGTGTAGAGTTGTGCAACAAATTTAATGAAGGCGAGCGAGACCTGTTCCTCATCTCATTAAAAGCTGGCGGTACTGGACTAAACCTTACTGGTGCCGACACCGTTATCCTTTACGACCTATGGTGGAACCCTGCTGTGGAACAGCAAGCAGCCGACCGTGCACATCGTATCGGGCAGAAGAAGGTCGTGCAGGTGATTCGCCTTGTTGCGCAAGGCACCGTAGAGGATAAAATGTATGAGCTCCAACAGAAAAAGAAGAACATGATTGATGAAGTGATTCAGCCGGGTCAGGAAGCATTATCCGCCTTGACGGAGCAAGAAATTCGGGAGATTTTGATGATAGGATGATTACATGGCAAAAAGAAGGGCAATCCCAAGGTCATTGTAAGATGATGGAGGATGCCCATCTTTCGTCTATTATTAGTGTGATGGGTTACTTAGCTGCTATTTCAACGCTCTGCTTCCAAATGATCCTTTCACCTATACGTATAACAACATTCAATTGGTGAGTTCCGGCTGCCAGCGGTCGAGATGCTTTCAAGCTAAACAAAGCAACTGACGAATCACTAGCATCTGGCTTGCTAACGATCCCTTCCGTTTTGGAAACATGTGCGTCTCCACCTTGGTCTCCGTTCTCTATGAACATCTGAAGCGGCATCTGTCCAGACTTATAATCTTCCCGACTGGTCCAATCATAAGCAAAGGCTTGTAATTCTAGATGCCCCTTCTCCGCCTGGGTCGGGAGTTCTCCTAACGTCACATTATAATTCTTCTCAAACAAGCTGTATTCTTTCCCAGCAAATACCTGCATTAATCCAAAAAGCGCTTGAGCGTCTTTCAAATGAAGATACCAGCTATCGCGGGAATGACGCGGCATCTCTGCCAATTGAACACTTTTATCCTTAGTACCGTGCCAATAAATCATCGCATTCTTAGCTCCAGCTTTCAGCTCAAAAGAGTAGTCATCCTTACTCAAAGTGACAGCGGCGGTGCTCTGTACCTTTTCAACTTTGAATTGAAAATGTTCGGCAAGCTGGATGACATCCAAATAAGTTTGACTATTATCCGTATACCCAATCCGCTGACCATTGTAAAGCTGCAACCCATTATTCGCGGCAGGGGCAATTCCTAAGCTATTCGTGTTTATTTTTGAAATATGAGATACCGTTTGTGTATCTTCATCCCATATTGTATCTTGCCCCCAGTATGGAATCCATCCGGATCGCCCATCAACATGAGCTTTCAGCCACACGGGCCCGCTGTTGGGTGAATTCCAAACCTCTGTAACCTCCACCGTCTGATCGCGAAGCAGTAATGTTGATGAGCTGAACGGAGTTTCCGGGTAGCGCTGTAGTTCCCTTGGATCTTTAACTAAGACTTTCCAATGAACAGGTATTGCAGCTTCAGGCTCGCCAACATGTTTGTTTATCCATCCTGTCCCTTTAGAAGAACGTACATGGTACCAAGTACTGTTGTACCAGATCGGATAAGGGCCTCTCCCCGTATATAGTCGCTCTTCTATTTTCTCAAAAACGGTTACCGTTTCACCTGCTATAACGGCATCTTCCTTCTTCAGTCCATCCCATACATCATGAATAAGCGGCTTTTCACGCACGATATCCATGGTTTCATTCGTACTCAGGATTGGGACTCCCTTTTCACGCGTCCACGTGGTCCCTTGATCCGTTTGAACTTCGAATGCACGATCATAGATGGTTGTGAACTCCCTTGCGATCGTGTAATCGCCTGCCTTGGAGTTTGACCAATCTTGCTTCTGCTCGCCAATCCCCATAGCCGTTCCAAGATCACTATTGGACGGTAGCCCATAATAATGCGCTTTTCGCTGCACCTTATGTACAGTACCTATTTGATTGACGGGTATATGCGCCCAGAGATCACCTATCCAAGTGGTATGTACCTTAATCCATGCTTTACTGGTGGGGTCGTTCGTATAGAACCACTGTTTTTCGGCCGCAACTACTTCAACCTCTTGTGCGGATAATGAGGCTGCAGGTCCGCCTTTGGTGCTTTGACTGCGATATAGCGGAGTTTCTTCTAAAAGTGTAATTCGCTTAGGTGGTTCCATGTCAATTTCCCATGGATTTGGCCTGATCCACCGCGGTCCGAACATCGTCTCAATCTTCCAGGTGGCTGCACCTATCGACCATGAGCTATCTACCGTGAGGACATTTACCTCCTGAGGTGCAAAAGTACCTTCCGGCTCATCATCGGGCTGATTAGGATCTGCATAATAGGGTGTCTCCGCCAAAAGCTCAATCGTGGCAGGGAACCTAATTCCTTCTGGCGCGTACGAGCCGCCAAAGATGTTTTCAGCTTTCGTCTGATGTGCCAAACTGCCCAATCCTAGACCAGCAGCTAGGATTGTGATAGCTAAGATCTTCCTTTTAATCATCTGGAACAATCACATCCTGACTTGAATAAATTAGGGAAAACTTACCATTAATTTGACGCCAGTCATCGTCTAAAGTTGCTTACACCCAGCCCAGCTTATGAAAAAAAGCACCAGTTAGACCGTTCTCCTTGTCTTACTTACTTTACTTGCCTCAGTTACTTTAGTAGTATATCTAGTATCGAATGAATGAGGAGCTGCAAAACATATGTCCAATGATGAAATTATTCTAACTCCAGAAGGATTACGTAGTTTAGAATTAGAGCTTGAAGATCTCAAAACCGTCAAACGTAAAGAACTAGCCAGCCGTATTAAAACAGCGATTAGCTATGGCGATCTCAAGGAAAACAGCGAGTACCATTCCGCCAAAAATGATCAATCTTTTATGGAAACCAGAATATTGACGATTGAAAGAATGTTGAAGAAGGCTAAGGTTGTTAAGAATATCGGCACATCCAAAGTTCAAGTTGGCTCTACCGTTATTCTCAATGATGTGGAATTTGCTGAGAAAATTGAGTATAAAATCGTCGGTTCTCAGGAAGCCGATGTGAATGAAAATAAAATTTCCTACGAAAGTCCACTTGGCGTTTCCCTCATGGGCAAATCTGTTGGCGATGTGATTAGTGTGAATGCACCCATGGGTGTCATTAGCTATGAGCTGCTTGAAATCAGAGCGTAATCTAACGCAATCCTTCTACTAAACATAATAAAGGCATTGTCATGCAGCGGCGGCTGCACAGCAATGCCTTTTTGACTTGTTCCCAAACCTTACTCACCAATAGCTTGAATGATTTCCAAGGCCTTTTCCATTTTCTGAATATAAGCTGTCACATTGCTGGAACACATGAATTTGATGTTGGACTGCCCCTCGCCAAGTAATTGGTTCCGGTCATTGAGCAGCTGTATCAACCGGTTAACAGTACCCGAGCTTCCATCAACAATTTGAATGTGACTTGGCAGGATCTTTCTTAGAACTCCCCTATAAAAGGGGTAATGTGTGCATCCTAGAACAACAGTCCCATACCTTCTCAGGTCGAAGGGCTCAAGCTTAGCTAGAAAATAATCAATGATTTGTTGACTCTCCACATTTAACTGTTCACAGAATTCAACCAATTCCGGCAGCGGCACCGAATCCACCATACCCATATCATCCATACGAGAAACTAGCTCTCTATATTTCGATTGCTTGAGCGTTAAAGGCGTAGCGAATACGAGCACTCTTTTACCAGATGAACGATTCATTTCGAGAGCTGGCTTTACCGCGGGTTCCATGCCGATAATCGGCATCTCATAGGTTTTTCTTAATTCTGCAATGGCTATACTAGTTGCTGTATTGCAAGCAATGACGAGGGCTTTGACCTCTTCTTTGATAATCATGTCTACGGATTTTTTGACAAAAGCAAGAACCTCGTCCTTCGACTTCGTCCCGTATGGAACATGAAGGGTATCCGCAAAATATAGAAAATCTTCATGAGGCAGTTGCTTCATGGCTTCGTGTAAGACAGTAATACCGCCTATCCCTGAATCAAAAAAAGCTATTCTCATTATCTTCACCCTGTATGTATTGTTTCTTTTCTATAGCAATCCTGCCGTAATAAGTCCATTTCGAATACCATCTTCATCCACATGTGTCGTAACATGATCGGCATAAGGTAGTAAGTCTTTGTGGGAGTTCCCCATCGCGATACCGAATCCGACATACGAAAGCATCTCCACATCATTTAAACCGTCCCCGAAAGCTACGGCATCTTCCGGCTTCAATCCAACAAGCTCCAAAAGCGCGGCAATCCCTTGGGCTTTCGAACCACCTGCTGGTAATACGTCAATCGCATGCTGGTGCCAGCGTATCAGCTTAAATTCCGATTGCAGTTCCTCGTACAAATGATCATCCGTGTCTTCAATATGCAAGAAGATTTGATAAATATCGTTTGTTTTCCAGAAATCCGGGTCATACCCCGGCAAATCTACCTTCAAGGAGGAAATAGATCCTACAACAAAAGGATGGTCGTCATCCGTATCCGTGAAGTAGTTATGCTCCCCTTCGAATACGAGGGAATGCTTATGCTTAGCCGCCAATTTCACCAGTGCTTCTATGCTGTTCTTGGCAATAATCCGTCTGTAGAGCGGTTCACCACGATAAACGGCATAGCCGCCGTTCAAGCATACATAGGAATCGATCCCAAGCTGCTCAGCCAAAGGCTTGATGAAGTAGGGAGCTCGTCCTGTTGCAATAACCGGTTCAATCCCCTGCTGCTTTAATTGTTGAATAGCTACGATCGTACTGGCAGGAACTTCTTTTTCTTCGTTAACTAATGTGCCGTCAATATCAAAAAATACAATTTTATACACGGTATGGATCTCCTTTTCATTAGGGGACAGCCACGGCTGCTCCTCTTCTCTCTATCTCTCAATTAAACACCAAAAGCAGAGAAAAAACAAAGAAAAAGAGAATCCCTCAGGCTTCTCTCCGCCATGCCTAAACAATTTCATCAATAATCCCAAAAGATAAGGCCTCTTCAGGACTCATATACCAATTGCGTTGATGCTCCTGTACACGATGCAGCTCGTCTGTATGCAGTTTCGTTTTCGATAAGATATAGTCATCATAAATGTTTTGCAGCCTTTGTGTTTCATCCACACGATTCTTCAAGTGTTCCAAATGACCGTCGATATGTGTAGATACAGAATGATACATGAATGTACTAAGTCGGCCAGCGTACCTCTTATGACCACTAACAGCAATTAGTAAACTCATGCTAGCAGCAAGTCCATACACGTATGTATGCACCGGCGTCTTACTGTTATCAATCACATTGATCAATCCTAGACCATCATAGACACTCCCCCCATTACTATTAATAATTAAGTCGATGGGCAGACGTTTGAAGTCTTTTTCTTTCTTATCTTTGTCATCATCAAATTGATTAATTTTCATGATTTGCTCGACAATGGTTTTCACAGAGCTTTTATTAATGCCATCGAATAGATATAGGGTCCTGTCATTCATAGCATGCCTCCTGTCCATATGGCCTACTGATACGTTAGTCTATTCTCGTTTTATAGACTTTGTAACTCTTTTCCCTTTCTTTTCTGGATTTTGGGCAAAATAAAAAGGCCAACCCGTTGGTTGACCTCTCAATACCCTTTTGACAAGCTTGTTTAAACCGTTAGGAATATTAATGAGTTTTGAATCTAGAAAGCGATTCTTGCAGTTCTTGCGCCATATTGCTTAAATCCTCTGCTGAGGCGGATATTTCCTCCATGGTTGCGTGCTGCTTCTTGGACCCTTCAGAAATGCCTTGTCCATGGTCATACGAGGCTTTGGTCATGTGAACAATTTCGCTCATGGACGCCGTTACTTCCTCCGTGCCAGCCGACATTTCCTGAGATGCAGCCGATACTTCCTGGATTTGGTCCGAAATTTCTTGGAATGTCGAGGTAACACGGTTAAAGACTTGCCCTGCCGCATCAATAAGCTCGGAACCTTTCTCTACGTCCAGCACACCTTTATTCATTGCTTGTACGGCTCTTGATGTCGAAGACTGCACTTCCCGAATCAAACTCGAAATATCAGCTGCAGAGGATGACGACTGTTCCGCCAGCTTCTTGACTTCGTTCGCCACTACCGCAAACCCGCGTCCTTGTTCGCCAGCGCGCGCTGCCTCAATAGAAGCATTGAGTGATAGCAGCTGGGTTTGGCTTGTAATTTCGGTAATAACCGACACAATTTCACCGATTTTTTGTGAGTATGATTCAAGTGCTCTCATATCATCCGCAGATTTCCCGACGGATTCATTAATGAACTTCATCTGTTCGACAGCCTGATTGATCGCAACGCGTCCTTGCTGAACTTCCTGCAGTGATGCATGCGATGCTTCTGTCACGACCGACGAAGATTCTGCAATCCGTTGTACCCCAATAGCCATTTCCCCCATCGCGGTCGATGTCTGCTCCGCTCCCTGCAGTTGACCTTTACTCGCATTGAACACTTCTTGAATCGATTGGGCGATCGCAGTGGAAATGTCGACCGATTCCGCAGCGCAAGCCGTAAGCTCCTCCGACGAAGCGCCTAACAGTTCCGCGGTGTATCTAGCCTTTCCGACAATGTCTGAGAAAGAATCGAGCATAAGATTCATGTTATCGGCAAGCTGTCCGAGCTCGTCACTTCGCTTGATAGCAAGACGATGCGTTAAATCGCCCTCAGCCATCTTCTTCACTGCTTCCGTAATAGCAATAATTGGGCTCGTTGTTTTCGTCGAGACAATCAGTGCGAAAGCCGCTACTACGATAGTCGTAATCACTGTCAGCCATATCGATACTTGATTTGATGTCTTTACTGAGGTATATACTTCCTCATTCACTATATTCGTAACCAAGCGCCAGCCTGTTGACGGGATTGTATCAAAGCTAATTTCTGCAGCGACCCCATCCTCGCGAGTAAATTGAAACGTTCCTTTGTCATCTTTCAAAACAGTCTCTTTAAACTTAGCTGCTTCCGACGGCGTAAATACATCCTCCATTTTTTTGCCCACTTTACCTGCGTCAGGATGGGTTAAAAGCATTCCGGATGGAGACATTAAGTAACCGTAGCCTGTCTCCCCTATTTGTATCGTCTTGGTGTAGACGGTAAGATTATCCGTTGTTAATGGACAGAATAATCCACCGATATAGTTTTGCTTATCATCAAGCAGCGGGACAAATACAATGATGACATTTTTACCCGAAGCTTTACTGACTAGCAAATCACTACTCACTGGAAGCTTCGTCTGCTTGGCTTGCTTAACATAATCGCGTTCAGCAATGGGAATCTTTTGACCAGCCGAAGTAAGGGCAATATCATCTTTATTTGCATAAACATACTGTTCAACTTCTTTGTTCGCTTGTTCAAATTTCTTAAGCGTTTTCATAATTTCCTGTTCATTACCACTCTTGATCTCGTCAAACTTGAGCATTTCTTTCAAAATCGCTATATGCCGCTGGATGGAATAGTCAATTGCTGTTGCATTGGCTTTAACGACACTCTCTTCCTTGGAGTGAACTTCACTTGTCACGACATTCTTCAAATAGTAAGAAGAAAAAATAATACTAAACAACATCGGTACTAGCGCAATAATAAGAAACATGGCCGTCATTCTTGTTTTAAAAGACTTAAATGATAGATTTCTTGCCAAACCTTTTACATTTAGTGTTTTCTGTGGCTTCATTCCTTATGACTCCTCCATTTGATCATTAATCTTTCCTGTGAATTCGATATATTTCGTCAAATTCCTCTATATTTCGACATTAAGTAGAGGCAGCATTCAGTAATTATTAGAATAAAAAAAAACACGCCAATCCGCGATGTTTTTCACGGTTTGAACATGTTCTTTTTCACCCGACTATTCGGCATCTATTTCAACTAACTGCACAATAAAGATCGAGCCTTTGCCCAACTCCGTATCAACAACCACTTTCCCATGATGTGCTTCAATGATTTCCTTGACAATAGATAACCCTAGACCCGTTCCTCCGATTTTCCTGCGATCCGAATTATCGACACGGTAAAACCTCGTAAACAGTTTGTCCAAAGCCTCGGCTGGAATCCCAAGACCATAATCTTGTATCTTAATTAACACTTTACCGTTATCGGTTTCAACATAAATATCAATTTTCGTCGCACCCGGCGAATACTTAATCGCATTGGAGATCAAATTATGGAACACTTGCTTTAAACGGTCTTCATCTCCTTGGACAAATATTGGCTCGGCTGCTGCATGCAGCTCAGCTTCGTGATTGTCTTTCCCCTGCCACTGCTCAACGATTTCGCGGAGTAACAAAACAGCATCCAAAGATTGGAAATGAAACTCTTGCCGGCCCGAATCCATGCGCTGCAAATCAAGAAAATCGTTAATCAAATTCGATAGGCGTAAGGATTCTTTATGAATCGTCTCGATATACTTGGCGCGCTTCTCTTCCGTCACTGCACGTGTTGCCAGGATTTCAATAAAACCCACAATCGAGGATAGTGGTGTCCGAATTTCATGAGAAATAATGCTAACGAACTCATTTTTTAACTCATCAACTCGCTCTTCTTCGGTACGATCTCTAAATCCGATTAGATGTCCCCTTAGCGTCCCTTCCATTTCACCTGAAATTGGATTGACATAGCACTCATAGTGCCTTGTTTCACCTTTCAACGTTAATCTAGATATTCGTTTACGAAAAGGCGGGATGGTTTGTTCGAAATAAGCGTCAATGACCTCATCAAAAGCAGCGTCTGCGGTTTTCATTCCTAGACAATAGCTAGACATCCTTTCTCCGCTTTCGAGTGGACGTTCAAAGAAATGTTCCACGCGGCGATTTGTAAAGTTGACCCGTCCTTCTGTATCACACATGATAATGGCTTCATGGCTGGACTCAAGCATCCGCTCAATTATATCGCTTTGTTCTGAAATCTTTCTCTCAGCCAGCTGGCTTTCACCAAGCAGCACCTTATATTTATTTTTACTATCCTTCACCTGCTGGAAGAGCTCTGTCATACTCAGATACATTTTGGTAAACTCATATATCATTCCTGCAAGCACAATATTTGCAAATACAAAGGTGTTCCACCTAGCCACATACCATCCCACACTGAAGCGACCGCCGCCACAAAGAATAATCGCCACATCAAGCATTGAAGCTAGTATGGCTACACATAGCCAGGTCGAAGTAACCGTACTCGCTTTGGTTCTTTTATAGTAGACAATTAATGTTATCAAAGTAATGAAGACAATAGGCAGCCCAAGACCATATATAAACAAAGGCGTTAGCTTACCTTGTGACAACACGGCCGGCATTTGATTTTTGAAATGCGTAGTGATGTAAGTCAATCCTGTGATTAGTAAAACGACACCTATCAAGGTGTAAAGACCTAATCTCTTAGCCTTACTAGCACTATAATTAACATGCGCATATTTGGATTCAATCCTCATATGGAGAGCAATCGCTAAAGGAAAACCTGCGTGCAAGAATACGTATAGCCAAGCCGAAGTTTGCGTTCCTGCATGGAACAAGCCATTTTCAGCGAAAACACGAGGGAACGTGAGGATATAGACCAAACTCATACCACCAGAGAACAGATACAAGGCAAACAGGACGAGTACCGACGGTGATCGATTGATTTTGAACTGACTATAAATCACGTAGGCTGTAATTAATTCAAAACAAATAACGGTAGAGAAAATAGCCGGCTGATAGGCCTGCAGCTCGACTAACTGTATCCTTACAAACGGCACGGAAAATAGTGAAATCAAAGCCACAATAGCCCCAATCATAAAAGCAAACCGCCGCTGTGATGGATTTGACTTCATCGTTATTAAATTATATATCATTGCCGGTGAAGCTTGATCCTGATTCATAAAACCTCCGCGAATTGATCTTCCTTTTCACAAGATTCGACAAAGCTTAACTCACTTCCTTCTTGTAAAAAAGCCTCACTTCTTCCAGTTGCAGAAGTGAGGCTTCCTATGTACATTCATGCATCTTCTTGCATTTGATACTGGTAATGCGCAAGGGAAATATACCGCTGATCCGTAATGATGATACCTTCTGCTTGTAGTAAAAAACTTTGCATATGAGATCCCTCATCATCACTGATTGCTATCTCTCCCTTTGCATTAATGACTCTGTGCCACGGAAGACGATGCTTCTTGCTCATTGCATGCAAAATTCGTACAACTTGCCGAGCCGCCCTTGGGCTTCCGGCAAGCCTGGCAATCTGACCATAGGTCATGACTTTGCCCTCGGGGATACTTCGAATGATGTGAATAACCCGCTCCGTGAAAGGTGTCATTCTACACTAGCAAACTTGATGCATACCGGCTTAGACACATGTAGCACACTTCCGGTTGGAACGAGCTTCCCCGATTGCGAGTCACGTGAGAACGAAACAATATGATCCGAATCTTTGTTAGCTACCAGCAGAAATTGTCCATCCGGCGATATCGCAAAATTGCGTGGATGCTTCCCTAACGTAGGTGCGTACTCCACCACTGTTAACTTACCCGTAACTGGATCGATTGCATACACGACAAGACTATCGTGCCCACGGTTAGATCCATATAGGAACTTTCCATCTGGTGAAACATGAATATCCGCACAGGCATTTTCCCCATCATAAGACTCGGGGAGTGTGGAAATCGTTTGGATTTCGGTCAGCTCTCCTCGTTCTTCCTCATAACTGAATGCTGTGACTGTGGAGCCAAGTTCATTAATGACATAGCCAAAGGCATAGGACGGGTGGAAAGCAAAATGCCGTGGACCTGAGCCAGGGGCTACTTGCACTTCATGATGAGGAATAAGCCGTTTGGCAGGGATATCGAGCTTGTACATCATAATTCGATCCAAACCTAGATCACAGACTCCCGCATAACGGTTTGCTCGATCCAAGAAAACGGAGTGTGCACGAGGTCTATCCTGCACCGATAAGATGCTTGCGCCCTTGTGCTGCTGGATATCAGCCGTTGTACCTAAACGACCATCCGCTAATACAGGAGACAAACCTACCATACCCCCGTGATAACTGGATACCATCACCACTTGGTTCGTATGGTCTAATGTAATGTGGCACGTCGTCGCAGGCAGCGTGATCTCGTTGTTCAGAAACGTTAATTCACCTGTAGCTGAATCAATATTATAAGAAGATGCCGCCCCGCAGCGCTGCTGATTCTCGTCAACACCCTCTGATAAAGCATATAGTTTCCAATTTCTCGCATCTACAGTCAAGAACGTCGGGTTTTGCAAACCATTTACTTGATGGGTGACTTCCAAGCTTCCATTCTCTTCATCGTATTGGCAGGTGTATACCCCAGGATTATTCGAATCTGCATATGAACCTATAAATGCTAACGTTTTTTTCTTCTTTTCCAAAAATGCCACTCCCATTCTTCTATTATCGATAGAAGCATTATCTCAAATCCTCCTCTAAGGAGCAAACATTATGAATGATCGGTCGGCTGAGGAGTGCTGCTGATCCCATAGAAAAACAAATGCACCATTTCCTCGATCAATGTGTCTATATCCCCATGTATTCCGGAATACTCCTGCATGGTGTCTGCCTGGTTCGTCGGCGTTCTCCAATAATGAGGTGGCACAACATTATCATTTTCCGCTATACTAGAGTTATTCAATCAAGCTGGTCGTGAAGCACACGCCGCTTTCATCTATGTTCGTAAGGAGTCAGCTCCTAGCGAAAAGATGAGAGCGGCGTTTTGTTTTAGCCGACAATCGCTTAGAAAGTAGGAATAACGATGAAATTTGAGCATGCATTCGAAGCTTTCATGACTTCACAGATTGCATTAGAGAAGTACGGACGCAGACGAGAACGATTAGAGCGGGGGCTCGGATATGGAGAAATGGAATTTCTGCGCTCCGTCTGGTATCCGGCAGTAGGACATTTCGACCATCTTTACCCTGAATGGGAGGTGCGCGACTTCGCGAACGGCTACCGCTATTTGGACTTTGCTTATAGGCCAGGGGATGCTAAGGGTGTGATTGAGATCCAAGGCTACAGCTCCCACGCACGCGATCTTGAGCTATGGAGATTCAAAGACCTCTGTCTCCGGCATTGCCATCTTGCTTTGGATGGCTGGCTGGTGATGCCAATCGCCTACCCATCCATTGTTGAGACTCCGAAGCAGTGTCAGCAGCTTATTCTTTCGTTCGTAGGTAAATTCATCTCATCCAATGTACCAGAGTCACTCTCTTGGATTGAAAGCGAAACAGTCCGATTCGCGCGGAGACTATTGCGCCCATTCTCCCCTTCAGACCTTTCCGCTCATCTCCAAGTAAGCACAAGACACGCCAGAACTGTCTTACACCTTTTATGCGAAAAGCAGCTATTAATTATATCGCGCGGACAAGAGCGGGCTCGGATGTACCAGCTTAATTTATAAGGAATTACGAAGACTGGATCACTTGGATGGTTTCTGAGGAAATCCTCTTCAGCATGGTTTTCCAATTGGACCGGAAGGCCGGATTCACCTCGCATGTCGGGACGAGTACGTCATCGATACTACTGAAAGGGAACGTCGGTACGCTATTTATGCTAAATTGGCCTGTTTAATTACTTAGACGGAACTACAATCTCTTATTTCCACTTTTAGGACAGTATTTCAGCCAAAATGGCCATATAGCGCATCGACGTTCCTCTACTGACCAAAAAGGCAGCAATATTGATAAATAGCGTATCGTAGTTCCTTTTCGCTGCTCGGAGACCGATCCTTGAGGCGTATTATTGTTCCCAATAGCTACTCGCATCCAATCCTTTCAGCGAACCTAATCCTCTGGCGTTTGCGCAGCTGGGCTGCCGTTCCTAACAAAAAAAGAAGGCAAGACTCATCGTCCGCCCTCCTCTGCCAATCCTTATATTTTGCGTGAAGTCAGTTTCGCTTGTGTGAGAAGCATGAGGTAATCGTAACCGCCTGCTTTGGAATCTGTTCCCGACATATTGAAGCCGCCGAATGGATGTACACCCACCAATGCGCCTGTGCATTTGCGATTAATGTACAAGTTGCCGCAGTGAACAGTGTCTAATGCCTCAGAAATCCGCTCCTCATTCGTGGAGAAGTAAGAGCCCGTCAAACCAAATTCCGTATCATTGTACATCGCGATGGCTTCTTTCCAATCCTTCGCTTTAGCGATAGCCAAGACTGGTCCGAAGATCTCTTCCTGCATAACACGCGCTTTGCCGCTTACATCGCCGAACACAGTTGGCTGAATGTAATAGCCGTTTCCTTCGGCCTTATTACCACCTGCAAGCAGTGTTCCTTCGGTTTTCCCAATTTCAATGTAATCTAAAATTTTATCATAGGAACCTTTATCAATGACCGGACCTGCTGCGAAATTGTGCTCAGGCAGGCCGCTTTGCAGCTGGTTCGTCAGAGCAACTACTTTGTCTACCACTATGTCGTAAACAGATTCAACAATGATAGCACGTGAACCAGCTGAGCATTTCTGCCCTTGGAAGCCGAAGGCTGAAGCCACAATCGCAGCGGCAGCCGCGTCGAGATCCGCTGTTTCGTCCACGACAATACCGTCTTTGCCGCCCATTTCCGCAATCACACGCTTAATCCAAATTTGACCTGGCGCCACGTCCGCGGCCAACTTGTTGATGCGCAAACCAATCTCTTTGGAACCCGTAAAGCTAATGAAACGAGTCTTCGGATGTGTCGTTAAATAGTCTCCTACTTCCGCACCGCTTCCTGGAATGAAATTAATTACGCCAGCAGGAAGTCCAACTTCCTCCATAAGAGCCACGAATTTGTGAGCAATAACAGGCGTTGTTGAAGCTGGCTTCAGCAAAACAGTGTTACCAGAAACAACCGCCGCAATGGTCATTCCTACACAAATCGCTAGTGGAAAATTCCATGGCGGGATAATAACGCCGACGCCTAATGGGATATAACTAATTTGGTTGTTTTCACCGGGAATTTTGGCTAACGGCTGCGTCTCGTTGATTTGGCTCAAACGAATCATTTCGCGCGCGTAGAACTCGATGAAATCAATCGCTTCAGCAGTATCTACATCCGCTTCAACGTAGTTTTTGCCTGATTCCAGAATCATCAAAGCTGAGAATTCATGCTTACGATCACGCATTAGCGCAGCAGCTTTAAATAAATATTCCGCACGCTCTCTAGCGGGAACCTTTTTCCAAGTTTCGAATGTTTCGAGGGCAACGTTCATCGCTTTTTCAGCAAGTTTCTGATCCGCTTTGCTAACGTATCCAATGATTTCGTCTACATTCCCCGGGTTAATCGAAGTGATCTTAGCATCAGTTACAATTTTCTCAGTACCGATATATAGCGGGTATTCGCGCCCCAGCTCACTTTTCACATTGGCAATGGCAGCTTGCATCGCCTTCACATTTTCCTCTAGACCAAAATCAGTAAATGGCTCATTTGCATACGTACTAACCTTCGTAAATGTATTCATCTTTTTTTCTCCTCTCCGAATGGGAAACCTGGTTGTTATTTAAACATATTTTTCAGAACAAACCAGACATTCGCTGGACGCTCTGCTAACCTTCTCATGAAATATCCGAACCAATCTACACCGTAAGGGACATAGACACGAACCCGATATCCTTCTTTCACTAATTGCTTTTGCAAATCTTCACAAATCCCATAAAGCATCTGGAATTCAAACTGTTCGATGGAGATACGATTTGAACTTACAAATTCTTTGGTAAAATGAATGATTGCCTCATCATGACTAGCAATAGCTGTATAGTGACCGTTCAGAAGATGTTTTTGAATGATTTTTTTATAATTTTCATCAACGTCACTTTTTTCTGGAAAAGCAACTTGCGGAGATTCCTTATAAGCACCTTTCACAAGGCGCAAATTGGCTCCGAGTGCATGTAAATCATCGATATCCTGCATGGTGCGGAACAAATAAGCTTGAATGACAATGCCTACGTTGTCATATTCTTGTCGAAGCTCTCGGTAGATATCAAGGGAGATTTGACAATGCGCATAATCCTCCATATCAATTCGCACGAAATTTCCATGCTGACGAGCACAATCAAGAATACGTTTCATGTTGTTTACACAAAGCTCTTTGCTGATATCTAGCCCAAGTGAAGTCATTTTAAGCGAAAGATTGGATTGGACGCCTGAACTAGCAATCGCATCTAGCGTTTGAATACACATGGCAGCTGATTCCAACGCTTCTTCTTCACTAAAGACGAACTCACCCAAATGGTCCAGGGTCGCTACACGGCCATCTTGATTAAGCGCGCGCACAGCTTCGATGGATTGCTGGATGGTCTCTCCCGCTACAAAACGCGCTGCACCAAAGCGTAAACCATACTTTTTGGCTAATCGATTAGCAGTGCGGCTTTTGCCTAAAGATTGAAACATACTTTTCATCAGAAGTTCCATCTGCTATTCCCCCAAAAGGAATTATACAATAGTGTTGAATCAATGATTTTATTATACACTTTAACTTAAAATTTGAACACTATTTGTTTATGTGCATATTTTTCTTAATATTGAACAGTTATTATTTCTTTACCTTTATCATACTCACCATCTCGGCTTCCTGTGTTGAATCTCCCTTGCTTTCATGGTAAATTTAAACCAAATAAATGGTACAAATGAGGTCAATTATGTTCATTAATGAACACATTCCGTTGAACAACCCTATTCTCACTCTCCCTGTTGAAACAACGCTTGAAGAGCTTTCTTCCTATTTAAACAATGGAACGGCTGTTATCACCCATTGGCACGATGAGATATGTTTATTTACACCGGAAGATGCAGGCCTTATGACGGCCTTTTCCGCTAGAAACATCCAAGAATTGGTAGCAAGCAGCAAATACTTTGTACCCGCGATTATTACTATGGACGAAAACACCCCTTTGCCGCTTGTGCCTCAACGAACAAATCGACCGGTACTTTTCAAAAATAAGGATGGATCCATCAGGGGATACTCCGTTTTATCCACGTATCTCAATTTCGCCCTTTCCGAGCTGCAAAAGTGGTCTGCCTATTTCAATGCACTCGCGGATACCGTCACCGATGCTGTCACGGTCGTTGATCGAGCTGGCGCTGTGATCTGCTGGAATTCCGTCGCCGAGGATCTATATCATCTTCCGGCAGTAGATATTTTGGGGAAACGCATTGGCGAACACTTTGATATCGAAACACTGATGGTACTGAAAATTTTGGACGAAGGCCGAATGATTCGTAATACCTACCACCGTCCTCGGCCGGATACCCACGTCCTTATTAATGCGTCACCGATCAGAGATGCTCAAGGGCATATCATTGGGGGCATTGCGACCGAGCAGGATATCACACAATTGGTACGATTAAACGAACAATTAACAACAGTCGATTCTTTCGGACTACCGCAAAAAGATCAGGCTGAAGATCTCTTTACCTTAATCAAAGGAAAAGGACCTGCTATCGGCAAAGTCATCCAATGGGCCAAGAAGGTAGCAGCAACAGAAACACCCGTCCTCCTGATTGGAGAATCGGGTGTTGGCAAAGAGCAGCTCGCTCATATTATCCATCAGTCAAGTTCAAGATCCGAGCAGCCTTTCTTGACAATCAATTGCGGCATCGTTCCCACAGGTTTATTGGAAGCCGAATTATTTGGCTATCAAGGGGGCGCCTTCACGGGCAGTGATAGTGGACAAGCTGGTAAGTTGGAGCTAGCCAAAGACGGCACCTTGTTTATTAATGAAATCGAAAAGCTTCCATTAGAGCTTCAAGCTAAGCTTTACCATTACATTACTCAGCAAACGATCGTTCGCTCCGGAGGAAGTCAACCTATCAGCGTGCGTACCCGAATCATAATTGCGACTACACAAGATTTAGCAAGTAAGCTAGTCAATCAAGAATTCCGCTCGGATCTGTATTATGCGCTCAACGTGATTTCCATTCGGATTCCGCCTTTACGGGATAGAACCGAAGACATTCCTGCGATGGTCCAAATGTATCTCAAACAGTTTTCACTGCAATACCAGAAGCCTGTTCCCACACTTTCGCCAGAGGTCATCTTGGCTTTGACCAACTATTCATGGCCAGGAAACATCCAAGAATTGAAAAATGTCATCGAACGATGCATCATTCTTAATGATGAAGACTTGATCACCTTGGAACATTTACCAGTCACTTTACAGGAGCAGCAGCCAAGTCTTACTTCTTCAGAGACAGATACTGCGGCGAATTCATTAAAAGCAAAGGTATCTGATGTGGAAGAAATACACCTGATTGAAGAAGCTCTGACCAAAACGGCAGGCAATAAAAGCGCAGCTGCCAAACTGCTCGGCATCTCCCGCGGTACCCTTTACAACAAGATGAAGGAATATCAACTGGAGTGACATGATAGGAAGAACGTCCGAGTATTTCGAAGACACAGAAAAATGATCATGATTTCTACATAGTAGATTTCATGATCATTTTTCTGTGTAGGGAGTAATCGGATGGTCTTCACTGTTGTATTATTTGTGTTAAACGGTAGAATCGCGATGCAATTTCCGATACACTTAACTTACTTAGCTATTCATCAAACGTCATTGAGGAGGAAATAGGTTGGACACCGCTGCAAAACCACAGCAAAGTAAACGAAAAGCATTGCTTGAAGTATTTCTCGTATCAACAAAATTAGGGTTGACGTCCTTCGGTGGACCTATTGCCCATCTGGGCTATTTTCACAACGAATATATTCAGAAACGTAAATGGATGGATGAGAAAAGCTACGCCGATCTCGTTGCTCTATGCCAGTTTCTCCCAGGTCCAGCCAGCAGTCAGGTTGGTGTTGGTATCGGTACCATTCGGGCCGGATTGTTGGGAGGCGCAGCTGCTTGGCTAGGATTTACGCTACCTTCTATTATCCTTTTACTACTCTTTTCCCTACTGATGAAAGCTATGGATGTGAGCAGCAGCGGTTGGATCCACGGTCTCAAAATCGTCGCCGTTGCCATCGTCGCACAGGCTGTTCTCAGCATGGGAAAAAAGCTAGCGTCAGATAAAAGCACGGCCTCCATAGCTATTGCAGCAGCTTCGGTAACCTTGCTATGGCAAACGGTTTATAGCCAAGTTGTTATTATTGTACTCGCCGGACTTATCGGACTATTTGCCTTCAAAACCGTTTCGAACCAAGATATCAGCACCATTCAAGTGCGCGTTCATCGCTCAGTAGCGATCTTTTGCTTGATGCTGTACATACTGCTGCTCCTGCTTCTTCCAATTATCAACGGTTTATGGCACTCACAGCTCTTATCCCTTTTCGATTCGTTTTATCGGGTGGGTTCCTTTGTCTTCGGCGGCGGCCATGTCATTCTCCCCCTTTTGGAACGCGAAGTTGTCCCGCAAGGTTGGGTTAGTAAAGAAGTCTTCCTGGCTGGCTATGGGGCAACGCAGGCAGTTCCGGGCCCGCTTTTTACATTCGGCACATATTTGGGTGCTATGTTTGACGGATTCAGAGGGGCTCTCGTGGGAACCTTGGCCATTTTCCTGCCAGCTTATCTTCTGATTATAGGGGCCTTGCCTTTTTGGAATTCATTACGAACAAATGTCAAAATCCAAAGTGCTTTTGTAGGCATTAATGCGGCCGTTGTCGGTATCCTGCTCGCAGCACTTTATAACCCGCTTTGGACAACTGCTATTATTCGTCCTTATGATTTTGCATTGGTTATCGTGTTATTTGGCCTGCTGGTGTTCTGGAAATTACCGCCTTGGTGCATCGTCCTTTTAGGGGCTGCTGCGGGTGAAGCTTTGTATTATTTATAAAAAAGAAATCGTCCTTTTCCCACAGTAATGTGGAAATAGGACGAATTTTATTTTTGTCCGCTTTCAATCGTATATCTAACCAAATCAAGGGTCTCATCTAACGCATCCAGTTCTATACCCTCGCGCCATGTCAAAGCTCGCTGGATTAGCACACGTAATGTTTCTACCTCTTCATCGGGATAAAACGACATCGCCTTTCAGAAACCCTATTTCATCGAATTGCTTGATTTGCTCCTGTGTTAGCATAGTTGATTTCTCCTCTAACCGTGTACTTTCATCACTTTTTTCGTCCTTTGATCAATTGATCACGCATCCATGGATTATGTACTAAGCCGTCGTCATCTCGATGCAGAATATCATACAACCGCTTGCGAAGCTCCAGAACAATACTTTTGTTTGCAGGATGCTGAATGACGTTTCGAAGTTCGTACGGGTCGTCGATCATATCGTAGAGTTCATCGACATCCGTAGAATTCCAAACGTATTTCCATTCTTTGCTGCGAATCATTCGCTGTGTGTAGAGCCCAAATTGCCCACCATTGTAAGTCGTGACGACTTCATTCCTCCAATCGGCAGGTTGGGTGCCGCGAAGCAATGGCAATAAGGATTCTCCGTGAAACCGATGATCAGGTGGCGAAGTTGAACAACCGATCTCTAACAGTGTCGGCGGCAGATCCAACAAGGATTGTACGAATTCATCACAGCGTCTGCCAGAGGGGATGACACTTGGCCAACGTATAATGAGGGGAACTTTCACGACATCCTCATACATCACATAGTGTTTATCCAACATCCGATGTCCACCGCACATGTCCCCGTGATCGGATGTGAAAATCACGACCGTATCCTGGCTTTCCCCCAACAAATCTAGCTCCTCTAAAAGTCTGCCTATGGCATCATCCAATTGACTAATGATAGCGTAATAACGGGCGACGATAGGTGCCCAGTCCTCCCAGTCTAAGTTCTCGATCTGCCAATTCCGAAGCTGCTGCTCTTGAATATAAGGCTTATCAGCGAACGTTTCGCTGAAGCTGCCCCACATCGGAATGCTCTCTATGGCATACTTTTCAGCAAATACTGCTGTCGGATGGCACGGCAGATGGGGCTCTTGGAAATTCACTCGAAGATGCCAAGGGGAGCCTCCCTTGGACAACTGCCTCATTAACACTGCTGCCATTTCTCCTGTTCGGTGTGTTCGAGTATCCGCTAGTGGTAGAGGATCCGTTTCTCCGAAGTAACCACTAGTGTAAGCCAGCCCCGGATAAGCCTCCTGCAGCCATGTGCGGTATCTTTCATCACTAGGAACAAACTCGTCATACCCATAACAGGTAGGGTCATTAGTTGGATGAACATCCCACTTTCCGATATAACCATTGCGATAACCCGCCTCCTGTAAGGAGCGAGCCCACGAATAGGCAGTGGGCTCGAGTGCACTTACCTTCAAGCCAAGTTTGAAATTCCAAAGTCCGCCGAAGGCTTCAGCTCGCCTGCCGCATACGAACGATTGTCTTGCTGGGCCGCATACAGGAATTGGGGTGTAGGCACGGTTGAACCACATGCCCCCGGCAGCAAGCCGGTCTATATGTGGCGTTAAGACAGGGGCTAACCCACTATAACCAAGACAATCATACCTTAGCTGATCGACCATAATGATCAGAATATTGGGCCGTTGCGCCAGCTTAGTCAAATCGAATGCCTCCCCTCATGTCGGGCGGCTGCGGACGCTTCATCGAATCGCTCACGCCTTGGATCTTGTATCCATTCCGACCAAGTCAGGCCATACTGCTGTAGTATCTCATGGATTCTATTCCGGAACGGGAGTCCTGCTTCCATCTGTGTCAGCATAGGATCTATACGTCCATTTAGCATTTGCGCAACCCACTCATCCAAGCGATAAGCAAGATCATTCGCAATAGGAGCGGAGCTTTCGGCTACATTCCTCACTTCCTCTGGATCGGAGCGCAGATCATATAGCTCTCTATGTGGACGCACAAAAGGCCCAGAGTCTAACGTGCGGATAAATTTATAATCCTTCGTAACCACGCCTCTGCTGGCCTGCCAAGCACATTCACTCAAGTAAACGAAGTCATGCGTCCCATCAGCTTCTCCCCTTAAGCTAGGCCACAAGCTGCGGCCATCCAACGAAGGAGGCGCCTTAATCCCGGCGGCTTCTAATATCGTAGGCATCATGTCCACCTGCTGGACTAACCCTTTGACTCTGCGTCCGGCTGGAATTCGTCTCGGGTATCTCATGATCATCGGGACTTGAACCGTCGTCTCATAGAGACCGCAATGATCCCAATAAATATCATGCTCCGTCAAGCTTTCACCATGATCTCCGAATAAAATCAACAGGGTGTCCTCATATAACCCCTCTGCAATAAGTCGTTCATCAAGCTCGCGCAGACGATCATCGAGATAACGAACTTCCGCATCATACAATGCATTTACATAGGTAGCGTCCGTCACAGGACCTAATAAATCATAATGATGGTGCTTGAAAAAAGGGTAAGCCGCATGATTATATGCGGCTTGCATACTGCGATTCGCAGGATCATACGGATCGCGGCCCTGCTCATAGAACGGTGAAATATAGTTTTCCGGTGGCTGATAAGGCGTATGTGGATCCCAATAATGAAGAAATAGAAAGAAATCTTCCTGCTTATGCTCACGAATCCATTGAAATGCCAATTGATTTATGGTTTTTCCGTCAATGCTGCGCTTCTTGCCTACCGAATTAATGTAATACCGATATCCTCTTGCGAACCATTCCTTCAGTTGATATAAATTATCGACTGCTGCTGTCGTGAACCCATTGTTTTGCATAAGAGACGGGAGCCACGCTTCCTTCTTAGGCAGGTGAGTTAGCGGCGAACCGTGAGCGACAACCCCCGTTCGTAAGCCAACTTTTCCCGTGAAAATGCCGGTGTGGGCCACTTCAGTCGGAATATCAGCCGCATAGGCTCTTTCAAATAACGCTCCTTGGGCGGCTATTTGATCCATGTACGGTGACGTAGGCTTCGCATAACCGTAGCAGCCCAACCGAGTAGCGCGAAGGGTGTCCAAAGAGATGAAGACGATATTCATACAGACTCACCCCGACCTATTTTCGTGGCCATGAAGTCCATGATTAAGGCTACGTTGCTCTCGAGCTCGTCAACATGCGTACGGATCACGATGTCAGGCTGCTCCGGCAACTCATAAGGATCTCCAATGCCCGTAAATTGTGGAATTTCCGCTTTTCTAGCTTTGGCATATAATCCTTTCACATCACGTCGTTCACATTCTTCTAGTGGGCAATCAACGAATATTTCGACATATCCGGGCAGCTCGGCGCGGGCATATTCTCTCATTTCCTCATAGGGGGTAATCGCCGATACAATAACGATAACCCCGTTGCGTGATAACAACTTGCACATATATACAATTCTTCTGATATTTGTGTTACGATCCTCACGACTAAAGCCGAGACCTTGGGATATCGTCTTACGAAGTTCGTCTCCATCCAACAGCTCAACCTTACGGCCGTAAGCGCGTAGTGGTTCAACCAAGGCACAAGCCGTCGTTGATTTTCCTGAACCTGAAAGACCTGTAAACCATAGTACCTCCCCTTGTTCACTCATAACCTTCCTCCTTCGGATCGGTCCATCCGACATGGATGCACATCAGGAAACTTCAATAACTGTACCATTCGCAAGATGAGAACGAATAGCCGCTTCTATTATTTCTTGGACGGCAAGGGCATCCTCACCAGAAGCGGCGACTTGATCAGGGGAAATACCCTCCTTCACTTCTAGAATAAAAGCACCCAGTCGGAGCCGAAACGTATCCTCGAAGCCTCGCATTCCTGTCATGATGGAATTGCGATATACCCGCAGCTCTTCCTGCCTATGAGGATAATAAGTGAGCGATTCATAGACATTATCAAGAACGAACCTCCCTTGGTCGCCTGCCACTTCACAAGCCTCAATAGGATGAACACCAAACATGTCATAGCTGCCCATCAAATGGCCTACTGCACCAGAGGCAAACTCTAAGTTAATGGAAGCCGTTGACCAAACCGAGCGGCTAGGCCCCTTAGTCAGAAATGCTTGAACTCGCCGAACATTTCCGGCAAAATATCGCATGACATCCAACGAATGAGGATGCAGTGCCCGCAAATGTATCCAAGGACTGGATTCATTCGGATTGCCGATGGTGAGCTTCATGTTCACAAAGAGCTGGTGGCCAATGTCGCCTGCAGCGATCCATTCCTTCGCTTTCCTTGCCGCTGGAGTGAACCGATGGTTGAGATTACAACCAAAACGAACTCCCTTTTCCTTTGCAAATTGAACCATTTCTCTCGCTTCTTCCAAGCTGTTCGAAATCGGCTTCTCGACCAGGACGTCTTTTCCGGCAGCAATTGCCTTCATAACAGGCTCTCTATGGTGAGAGCCATTTTCTATCCCGCCGGTAGCGACGCTAACGATATCAATCTGTTCGACTTCCAGCATCGTATCAACATCATAATAAGCCTTCGCTCCAAACTGCGCGGCAACCGAATCCGCAAGTTCCCGGTTCAGATCACAAATCGCGGTCAGTTCAACCTCTGGGTGTTCCTTATAGCAGCGGCAATGAATACGGCCGATGTGATTGACGCCGATAACAGCTACCTTCAGCATGTTGAATCCGCTTCTACTTCTTCAGTGCCTACTTCTGTTTCTGCTTCCGCTTCATATTCGGCTTCGTCAACTGCGTCTTCATCCTTCATTTGCAGTGATTTCGCCGACTTCGGAGAACCAATATGCATGGAATCGAAGGCTTGCTGCGACGATTGAAACGGACCGCAACCGAGTCCATGCCAGTTCACATTTGTGTAGATCGGATTCTCTCGGCCCGTCTCTTTCTCCCGCTTCGCGATATGAGCCTCCAAGCGCTGCATCAGCAAGGCAGCTATGTCTGGCTCTTCATCGACCACATTGTGCAGCTCATCAGGATCACGAATCAGATTATACAGCTCAACCGGCGGCTTGAAATGAAGATCCGGCTCCAGTGCCACGATCAGCTTCCATTCCGGTGTCCGCCAGCCATGCTTACGCATCCACGTGCACTCGGTGATATACATTTCACTTTCGGGTACGCGATCCCGCTCCTCATCCCGAACTAATGGCAATAAGCTGCGGCCATCAAAAGAAATGTCACAATCTAGTCCCAGGAGTTCAACAATGGTCGGCATCACATCTTTGATTTGCGTGGAACTGGACACACGCTTTCCTGCCGGGAGCTTGCCTGGAAATCTCAGAATCAACGGGATACGTAAATTGGTTTCATATAAGCCATGATGATCATAGTAGCAATCATGTTCATTGAGCGTTTCACCATGGTCCGACGTGATGACAACAAGCGTTTCGTCTTCAATCCCCAGCGTGTTAAGCGCCGTAAAAATCGACTGAATGCCCGCATCCATATAAGCTACAGCGCCATCATATTGTGCATCGATATAAGTGCTGTCCGTGCAGCCTTCAGGAAACCAAGAACTGAAATAATCAGCAAATGGCTTAAAGGCATACAGCTCATCCAAAGAATGATTATCGGGATCACACTCATTGCCGTCATAAAACATCCGTTCAAACGGCTTTGGCGGCAAATAGGGGGAATGCGGATCCATATGACGTAGAAAAAGGAAAAATGGCTTCCCCTCTTCCTTAAGACGCTTCATTTCCGGGATGGCGACACGGTTCAAATTATCGGCCTTGGGACTTCGGCCCGTTTCATCAGCGCCCCAGCCTTCGAAATCCAAATAGGTCTGAAATCCCCGCGCGGAAGGATTCCCCGTGAATCCAATGCAAGTTGTATTGTAGCCCTCCTCTTCCAGCAGCTCGGAGAGCATTTTCACATGATCGCCAACGGCACCACCATGCCGCAGAGCAACAACATCGGTCCCGAAACAATCCATTCCCGTGAGCATAGAGGCATACCCCGGCGTTGTTGGGATGCTTGGGGAGAAGTGCTGTTCAAACAACACACCGCCCTGACTATATCGATCAATATGCGGAGTTGTCAGCCTATGATAGCCATAGCCGCTCATATGATCCCTGCGTAAGCTATCTATACCTAACAACAATAAATTCGGCAATTTTGTTGTCATTTAATCAACTCCTTCTTCCTTCATTCTGCTTTATCGCGCCCCAAAAGAACGTAGAACCGCATTCAAGTAGCCGTAACTTTCAGCTGCGACAATCGATACTTGCGCGAGCGAATGACCATTCGCTCCGATGACTTCCAAACAAACCGGCCCCTCATAGCCGTTATCCGTGAGTACTTTGCAATAGCCAATAAGATCAATGTCACCGCGCCCACAGGCCTGCTTGTCGATGGTTCCCGGACCCGCTTGCCTACCGCTGCAATCCCGGATATGAATATGCCGAACGCGTGATATCACGGCTGGCAGTGCGGCTTCAGGATTCTCACCGGCACGATAAATATGACTGGGGTCCATATCGATGCCGAAAGATGGTGCAGCAATCGCTTCTATCGCTATTAACGAGGTTGGGGTGTTATAAATTGAGCCGCCCACGTGAGCTTTAACACACAATGTAACGCCATATTCCCCCGCCAGCTTTGACATCCGGCCCAGCTTTTCAATCGTGAATAATAGATCCTCTTCGACATCCGATTTGCCGCCAGGACCCACATTAACAACCGGAATACCTAATTCAGCAGCCGCTTCGAACGCGAGAGGAAGTCGTGTTTCACTAAGCTCGGCGACTTCCATCGAAAGCAGCTTGAGCCTATGATCCGCGGCAATCTGCTTGATCTCTGCTGCTTGTTCACGCCACCGATCCAACTCAAGATGCTCGCACATGCCTTTGATCGCCGATATTTCAACACCGTCAAACCCGCAAAGCTTGATATGCTGCGCAGCTGTCGCGAAATCAAAATCCTTAAATAACACGGAATTAATACCTATCTGGATCATGTGCTCAACCTCCTAAAAGTTTTCGAAGAAAACTGACATCGTAAGCATAATCCTAAAGTTCAACAATGCTGGATGTTTCGAATGAACGTATGGCTGCCTCGATAATCGTTTGCGCCTTCAGCGCTTCTTCACCCGAACCATTGATTTGATCATAAGGCACCTTCGCATCAAGCTGCTCAATCCAATCGCTGATGCGGCTTTTGAACGTTTCATTGAAATTACGCATACCTCCCAGGTAAGTGTAGCTTTCCGTTGCAATACTGTGGCGGGGATAGAACGTCAACAGCTCGCAAGCATCATCGAGCACAAACCGCCCCTTGGATCCAACAACTTCGCATCGCTCCAAACCGTAGCTTGCCCCAGCATCGTAGCTGCCGACTAGGTTGCCAATTGCACCATTTTCAAACTCCAGCATAACCTGCGCATTGGACCAGATTTTCCTGCCTTCGCCCTTCATCATGAAGGCGGCTACCCGCTTCACGTCCCCACAGAAATATCGAATCACGTCAAATGAGTGCGGATGAAGCGCACGCAGATGAAACCATGGGGACGTTTCTACCGGGTTATTAATCCACATTTTCATATTGATCATATGCAATTGACCAAGACGGCCTTCCTCCACCCATTCTTTGGCGCGAAGGGCTGCCGGTGTAAAACGATGATTCAGATTCACTGCAAAAGGCAGCTGTCTCTCCTTGGCAAGCGCCACCATCCGCTCCCCTTCGTCGATCCGATTGGAAATAGGCTTCTCACCCAGAACAGGAATGTTCGCCGCTAACAGCTCCATCGTTGGCTGGTAGTGCTCGCCGCCATTCTCCTCCCCTTTGGTAGCCATGGAGCAAGCATCCAAATGGATGCCGCTGCTCAGCATATCCTGCACACTGTAAAATGCTCGGCAGCCGTATTTGACCGCTGCCGCATCAGCTTTCTCTTTGATAATGTCACAAACCGCTACAAGCTCTGTCTTGGCATGTTCTTTATACACTTTAGCGTGGATCGTCCCGATATTACCGATTCCGACTACTCCGACTTTTAACGTCATAGCTCATCCCTCCAGTGTCTAGCTAATAATCTCATTCCTTTTACTTATGTAACTCTCGAAACTGACCAGGCGAACAACCAACCTTCCGCCGAAATAAATGGGTGAAAAAGGCGGGGTCCTCATAGCCTACACGGTGAGCAATATAAATCACCTTCTCATCACCTTCTGCCAAATACTGTTTGGCACGTTCGATGCGAATTTCGTGAATACGCTCCATCACCGTCTGGTTAGTTTCCTGTTTGAATACCCGATTTAACTGACGGCTGCTGATGTTAAACAGCTCAGACAGAGCTGGAATGGTCATTTTTTTATCAAAATGGCGCTCCAAAAATCCGGTCATCCGACGGACAAGAATCGTATGATTACCTGATCGTTGCGAACCCTTTTTTTCCTTGTTCTTCACATCTGCGTAGCAGCGCGACAACAAAATGAGCAGCTCCAGCATTTGCAGCTTAACGATCGTTAAGTATCCCGGACGGTGCTGCTCCCACTCGGTAATCATCATCTCAAGCAGGGAAAGTACAGGAATGGATGCCAAACCACTCAAATTCAAACGATGATGAAAGCGTTCTCGCGGATTCAAAAAAGGGTGTACATAGTAGTAGTCCATGGACTGTGACACACCTAACTCCTTTAGCAGTGACTCATGAATGAGCTCAGGGGTGAATAAACAATTTATAATCTCGATGTGCTCATCCGGTTTCGTTCGGTAAGTATGAACTTCTCCGGGATTAATAATAAACACATCTCCCCCTTGAATGAGGTACGATTCGCCTTCAAACAAATGCTCTGCTTGGCCGCTGACAAGATAAACAAGTTCAATAAAGTCGTGTGAATGGCTCGACGGGGTATTGTCTTGATCATGAAAACAGCGACCGATGGTGAACGGGATTCGCTTATCATTCATAAATTGACTCTGCCGCAATTGATTGACCATAGGTTCGGTTCCTTTCTCCCTCTATCCTCATCTTAAGGCTTCCTGCTCGTGCTTTCATTGCGGTTTCAGCCATCTTGCATGGGGATTGCGCCATTTTCTCAATGAGATTACTCCTTCTGCAATTGAATGACATTTATGAATTTACGCTGCAGCAGCTGCACGTGATCAGAAGATGTTTGCTCGTCGGTGATGAGATGATGGATTTGATTCCAAGAGCCTATCATTGTAAAAGCCTGCATATCGAATTTACTGTAATCGGCGAGGACGAATACTTGCTCAGCCATGCCGACCATTTTTCTTTTAACCCGAGCTTGCATTTCATTGGATTCACTAACACCCCGCTCCATATGAACACCTTTACAGGAAACAAACGCTTTGTTAACGTGGTATTCATCCAAAGCTTGCTCCGTAAGCGGTCCTACGAAGGAAAGTGAATTAGGCACAAGGATGCCTCCTGTGCTGATGACGCTCACATTTTTCTTCTCACTAAGGACCAGGGCTACTTTCAAAGAGTTGGTAATAACGGTGAGCGGAATATCGGGAAGCTGGGCCGCCATATGCCATGTCGTAGAACTTGCATCAAGCACGATGCGATCATTCGGTTCCACATATTTGACGGCTTCTACGGAAATACGCTGCTTTTCTTTCACATGAATCGTTTCTCGCAGCTGGTACGACGTCTCCGATGTTTGCTGCTGAAGGCGGATCGCTCCGCCATAGCTGCGCAGCAGGCGCCCTTCGCTCTCCAAGCGATCCAGATCACGTCGGATCGTTTCTTCGGTTACCCGGCACAATTGGCTGAGTTCAGTGACGCGCATACTTCCCCGCTCGTTAACCAGCCGTAGAATGTGCTGAACCCTTTCCGCGACTAGCATCATCAAACACCTCCCTGAGCCTCGAATTTCCGATTTCCGAATGGTGAAAAATTAGCGGGATTGATCAAAAGCAAGCACCCGATCACGAATATCGCAGAAATTCTGGATGTTTACATACTCCAAAATGAACGGAACGCCTTCGGTATGTTCATGATACAAATTCAGCAGCTTAGCCCAATCAATATCGCCGTCTCCGACACAACGACCATAGGTATCATTGACTTTTCGGTCTTTCCCATGGAAATAGGCAAGATGCGGCGCCAAGTAACGGAACATTTCCTCTTCGGAGTTATTGGCAATTAAATTAGCCGGATCCAGCAGCACTTGAACATGCGGGGATTCTACCTGCGCCAGAAAATCAGCCGTTCGTTTCGCACTCGGAACCACGTCCAAGACACATGGCTCAAGCGCAAGCTTGATACCATAATGTCCAGCCCGTTCCCCAAGCCACCTCACTTGAAGCAGTAGTCGCTCGAAATCCTTTTCATAGGACTCCGCTTGTATACCGCGTTTACCCGGAATAAAACCACACTCCGTAGCAACAACCGGCACACTGTTTAAAGCAGCAATTTGCATATGTCGTTCAAAATATGTCAAATTCTCTTCCAACTCAGCGTCATCCGTTTCCAGCAAATTCGTAAAAACACCGATAGATGCAACTTCAACACCATACTTCCGGTACGTTTCTATAATTTCACGGCTTCGCTCATCCGTTAGGTCGCTCAGATCACTCCGCCCATTGTATCGCCAATAGTTGGAATCCGTCTGCGAGAAGCAAAGCTCCGTCCATTTGAATCCGCTACCTGCAAGTAAAGCCGCCACTTCTTCGTTCGTTAATTGCGGAAAGCTGCGTGAAACGACACCTATATCCATTCGTATGGAACCACCTTCACTGGGGATTTATTGGAGGAATTTTTGGCGGCGAGCCGCTTTGGCTGCAAATAGACTGAGACAGAGAGCCGCAGTGCCTTCTATGACCAAAAACAACATCATGTAGGACTCAAATGGAACATGAAGCAGAAAGTGTGAGAGCAAGTTGCACACAAATAAGAGACCCAATTGAATGGCTAGAAGCTTAGCAGTCGCTTGCATAACCTGTTTGCTTATCGCTTTCTTTTTCAAAAAATATTGGCAATAAAACACATAAGCGAGCCAAGCAACACCAAGCATTAAAAATGTGAAATTATCGATGCCCTGCCACGAAGATGATTTGACGTTAAAAAAAGCCAAGCAAGCAAGCAGCAAACTTCGTAACTCGAACCAATTCACAATACCCAGCACAGCGGTGAATAAGGTTAACCCCACAGAAATAAACCCAGCTGCTGTATCCCGTTGTTTCATCTCATGAAAAGGATCCATGCGTCGTCCTGTCCCTCCATTCCCTCTCCACTCTTTGCAACATGCGCAAGGATTGGCTGCGTGCTTCTTCACTTTCAACCAGCGCCGTTCTTCTTACATAAGCCAATAGTTTACTGATTTTGCTCAAATAAAGCTTTCTCGCTGTTTGCTCAATTCGTTTCACTTGCTTGGTATTTCCAAGCGATTGGTATCGAATAATTTGCCGATCATATTTCGCCGACCATGTCTCGGGAATAGCGCCTGTAGCCGTCAGTGTCTCCAAGTCTCGCAGCTTGCTGCCAATCATCTTCTCGAGCAGAACTCGCATATACCAAAGAGATGCCAGCATGATGAGACATAGGCATACAAAGAAGACCAGCAGCAGAAAGGCAATATACGTCATATTGTGGCTGCCCCCCTAAGCTCAAGCTCCCCTGCAAAATGACATGCGGCGAAGTGTCCTTCACCTACCTGTTTCAGCTCCGGGGACTGCATCTTGCATATGTCCTTCGCATAGGAGCATCTTGGATGGAAATAGCACCCCGATGGTGGGTTTGCCGGATTTGCAACCTCTCCGGAGAGGATAATGCGATTGGACTTCTTACGCGGATCCGGTACCGGCTTGGCAGAAAGCAGTGCTTCTGTATACGGATGCTTCGGTGTTGCGAACAAGTCCACCGTCGCTGCGGTCTCCACCATTTTCCCCACATACATGACCCCGACTCGGTTTGAAATATGTTGAATAACGCCTAGGTCATGAGAGATAAACAGATAAGCTAAATGCAGCTTTTCCTGCAAATCCTGCAGCAAATTAATAATTTGCGCCTGCACAGATACATCCAGAGCGGATACGGCCTCATCGCAAACAATGAACTTGGGCTCCGTTGCCAAGGCTCTCGCAATGCCGATACGCTGCCTTTGTCCTCCACTGAAAGCATGTGGATACCGTTCAAGATGCCGACTATTTAAGCCAACCATTTCCATAAGATCAGCAACGCGCTCTTTCAGTTGGGCACCATGAGCCATGCCATTGCAGATTAGAGGTTCAGCAATGATGTTGAGCACCGTCATCCGAGGATTCAGTGAGGAGTAGGGATCTTGAAAGATCAACTGCATATCCCGCCTTATCGCACGTAACTCCTTAGCATCCAGCTGCAAGACATCCTGCATGCTTCCCTGACGATTTCGGAATAAGACGGAGCCCGCTGTCGGTTCAATGGCCCTGAGAATACAGCGTCCAAGCGTCGTCTTCCCACAGCCTGATTCGCCAACCAGGCCGAACGTTTCTCCAGGTCGAATATGGAACTGAACATCATCGACAGCTTTGACGTAGCCAACGTTTTTTTGCAGAAATCCCTTTTTAATCGGAAAATATTTCCGCATATAACGGACATCCAGGATGAGTTCATCGGTTTGAACGCTCATGAGACCACCTCGGCTTCTTTAGTCTCCGCTTCAACCATTAAGCAGCGAACTGCATGATTCTTCTTAACCTGCACAAGAGGGATGTCAGCGACGTTACAAACACCGTCAACAGCCTGCTTACAGCGGGAATAGAAGCCGCATCCCTTAGGCAAATTCATCGGAAATGGAACAGTTCCCTCAATGGACTCCAGCCTTTTATTCGTCCTGCCAATCGCAGGGATGGAGTTCAGCAGTGCTTTGGTATACGGATGCTGCGGATTATGAAATAAGGAGTCCACATCGGTATACTCTACGATTTTGCCTAAGTACATAACCGCGACTTCATCCGACATTTCGGCAATCACCCCAAGATCATGTGTGATGAAAATAATGGAGGTGTCGTGATTGGCCTTCAGATCGTTAATGAGCTGCAGAACCTGCGCTTGGACCGTGACATCCAAGGCGGTTGTCGGTTCATCTGCAATGAGAATCGATGGATTGCAGGACAAGGCCATAGCAATCATAGCCCGCTGCCGCATCCCGCCTGATAGCTGATGAGGATACTCGCTGAGCCGCTGCTCGGGATTCGACATCCCGACCTTCTTCAAGATGTCCACCGCCAGACGGTATGCTTCCTGTTTATCCTCCGTCACATGAAGCAGAATCGCTTCCATGATTTGATTACCAATCGTATGGATGGGGGAGAAAGCCTTCATCGGTTCTTGAAAGATCATAGCGATCTCGTCGCCCCGAATAGTCCGAATTTCCTTACCACGCGGATCAAGCATCGCCAAATCTATGGCTTCATCCTTTAAATCGGCGGTTCTGCCTCGGAACAGCTTGATCTCACCTTTCACTTCACCCGGCTTCGGCACTATGCGAAGCATCGCCTGTGAGGTCACGCTTTTGCCGCAACCGCTTTCCCCAACGATGCCGAGCGTTTTGCCACGCTTAATTTGCAAATCGATTCCGTCCACGGCTTTCAGTACTCCTTCATCCAAATGGAAGTGAACTTTCACATCCTTCAATTCCATGATGACGGTATCTCGTTCTGACATTCACGCCACCTCCTATTTGTAAGGGTCCGCAGCATCCCGCAGTCCGTCTCCAAGGAAATTAAACATTAAAACCGTCATGATAATGAAAGCAGCAGGCCATAGCAGCCATGGATGATGGGCTAGTGTTTGTAAGTTTTGCGCATCCTGCAGCAGCACACCCCAGCTTACAACGGGAGCTTGAAGACCAATACCGAGGAAGCTTAGCGCCGTTTCTCCTAAAATAGTGCCGGGAATGGAAAGCGTGACGTTCACAATGATGTAACTGGCGAATGAGGGCAGTAAATGCTTGCGAATGATGCGGAAATCACCTGCTCCTGCCAGTCTGGCAGCCATCGTGAAGTCTTCCTCGCGGAGGGACAATATTTTTCCCCGAACTACACGGGCAAGTCCTGTCCAGCCAATGATGGAGAAGATGATAATCAAGCCAAAATAAGTTTGCAGCGCTGACCAATCTCTCGGTAAGGCAGCTGTCAGCGCCATCCAAAGCGGTATCGTGGGGATACATATCAGTAAATCTATCGTTCGCTGAATAATTGTATCTGTAACGCCTCCCAAGTAACCGGATATTCCCCCTAGCAATAAACCTAGGAAGAGCGTCACCACAATACCTAACAAACCGAACGACAAGGATATACGTGCTCCGTATATGATCCGTGATAATAGGTCATGCCCCAGCTTATCCGTACCCATCAGAATAAGCGCATCGTTCGGATTCTTCAGTCCAAACAAGTGTCGATCCATGGGAATGAGTCCCCACAGCTTATACGCTTCACCTTTCGTAAAGAAATAAATCTCGTATTTCTTCTGCTGATCTTCGGAAAAGGTACGCTTAAAGGTTTTGGGATCGACCTTCTCTGTCATCCCGTACACGAAAGGCCTTAGCTGAAAGCCCTTGTTCGGATCTACAAAATGAATACTTTGCGGGGCCGCATTCTTATATTCGGTGTACCTAGCTTCTTGCAGCGTGGGCGCCAAAAACTCACAGAAAATCGCTACTAGATAAAAAATCGAAAGTATGATGGCCGAGAATACCGCCATTTTATGCTTAATAAATTTCCACCACATTAATTGCCATTGTGAAGCTACTTCATATTGATTATCAGCACCCATCCTGTTTTGTCTATTGATTTTGGTCCTGCGGAACAACCGGTTCGCAAGCGTAGTCTTGCCACTCATTCTCCAACACCCCCGAAGCGTATTCTAGGGTCGACGAAAGCAAGCAAAATATCCGATAGCAGTGTCCCAATGACCGTCATGACACTAAGAATTAACAGGAAGCTTCCCGTTAAATAAATGTCTTGGAACATTAAGGCTTTGAGGAGCATCGGTCCTGTTGTTTGTAGATTAAGTACAATGGATACAATTGCTTCACCGGAAATAAGTGCCGGTAATGTCCAACCAATGGTAGAGATCAGTGGATTTATGGCTAAGCGAACGGGGTATTTGAACAACAGCTTCCCCTCAGGTACGCCTTTGGCTCTAGCCGTAATCACATACTGCTTCGATAACTCATCCAGCAGCATTCCACGTGTGACCCGGATCAGTGAGGCTGTTCCCGACATCCCAATAACAACAACCGGGATAATGAGTCTGGGCAGCATATTCATGACTTTAGCCATATTCCACGGTGCATCAACAAACTCAGGAGAGAATAGCCCTGTGATGGAAACACCTGTCTGAGCGAAGATGAAATACACGATGATCAATGCAATTAGGAAGCCAGGCATTGCAAGGCCGATAAAACCTATAAAGGTAAACACATAGTCAAGTACCGAATATTGGTGTGTGGCCGAATAAATACCGATCGGAATAGCTATAACCCACACGAATACAAGGCAAATGAGCGATATGATGACTGTCAACGCCAGTCTTGGGCCAATGACATCAGCAACTGGCTGATTCCATTGGAAGGATCGACCTAAATCACCGTGAATCAAAATATTTTTCATCCAGATGATGTACTGAAAAATTAATGATTTATCTAAGCCATATTCCTGTTGAAGGGTAATCACTGTACTCTCTGAAACCTCCGTACCCGCTAACTTCATTTGAGCAATATATTGCGTTAGGAAATCCCCGGGGGGAAGCTGAATAATCACAAAAACAATAATGCTGATAGCGATAAGCAGCGGGATGAGCTGCAGCACACGGTAGGAGATATAATTCAGCATGTGGATCCTCCTTCCAAAAATGTACCCTGTGAAACGAACCTTGAAGCCCGGATCGAACACCCTGCCGCCGTCCGGGCTCACATCGGTTCTTTCCTATTTATTTACCGAAGAAGAACTGCTCGCCACTGAAGTTCGCGCCGATGGCAAAGCTGGTGTCATTCGGAATGTTGTGCAGCTTCGCATTGACGATCAACGGCTGCTTCACTTCCGAAATCGGAATGAAGTAGTAAACATTGTCTTTCATAATTTGCTTAATTTCTGCCACTTTCTTCTTCGCATCCTCTGGTTTAGCAGCTGCTGCGTCATTGATCATTTTGTACAGATTTTTCACGTCTGCTGGCGGTTCCTTCCCTTGCTTACCGCCTGTAGTACGCCAAAGATCCCACTGGGTTCCCCATCTCTGCGTACCCCAATCTCCCATATACCAGAGCGGTGTATGCGTCCAAATCATTGTAGCCTGAAGTTCATTATTCGTACCGCGAGTCGTCCAAAGTGTCTGATCAATTGTCTTCATCGTCACATTCAGACCGAGCTGCTTCCACATTTCCACAATCAATTGCGTGAGCGGTACGATATCCGGCGCTTGAGCGCCAACTTCGAACGGGATTGTAAACACTTTACCATCCGGGCCTAATCGTTTGCCGTCCGCACCTTTCTTAAGACCCATATCATCGAGAAGTTTATTCGCCCCAGCCAGATCAAATGTCGCATCTTCAATACTACCCGGCTTCGCAAAACCATAGTAAACCGTATCGATAATCTCTTTGCGGTTCAAAGCCAGACTTAACGCTTTTCGGAAACGAACGTCCTGAACGACTTTTTGCCAGTTTGCATCATCGAATGATTGATTCAGGAATATATCGGTAGGTGTCACGTGCATATTCGCAAGCAATGCTTTATAGCCATTCTTTTCATTTTCCCTGTATAGAGGCATTTTGATTAGCGCTGCCGACTCCCTTGAGAAATCGACCTCACCGGAAATCGTTTTCAAACCAACGATCTCGATATCCTGTACGAGTGTACTTTGGATGCGGTCAATATACGGCAGTTGATTGCCAGCAGCGTCAACTTTGAAGTAGTATGGGTTGCGTTCAAAAGTCGTTACGCTTTCTGTCGTTTTGGCCATAATCCAAGGGTACAGCACAGGGAATCCGACCGCTTTCTTGTTCGCGAGTTCCCAGTTTGTGATGTCTTTATCGTTGAAAAGATTAAACCATTCGCCAGGCTGGAAGCCGGCTTCTTTGATCAATGGCTCGAGTTTATCCATCGTCGTGTATTTCTTGTGGAACTGTTTGAGATAGTGTGCCGGACGGATGAGCTCCGTATATCCACGCCAGCCTTGAATCGCTAATCGGATCAAGATTCCACCATATGGACGATCAAAGACCAACTTGAAGTTCATATCATCGATGACCTCAAGCTTCATCGGGGCCGCATCTGCTTCACCGCCGCCACGAAGCCATACCGGGAAGATCGGGGTCAGTTCAGGATTGTTCAAGATGTCCTCGACCGTGAACTTCACGTCGTCTGTCGTGACAGGCTTCCCATCGGACCATTTCAGCCCTTTGCGCATGGTGAAACTAAACGTTTTTTGATCATCACTGACTGTATAATCCTTGAGCACATTGCCTGTAATCGTGTCACCGAGAATACCCGGGGTGTTCAGCAGCGGCTCATTGTTCATGACGAAAACATCAGCATCCCAGTTAGGAGCAGATGTAACCGTTCTCAAAACACCTCCGTATGAACCGATTTCGTACTTCATCTGGCTTTCCGGAATTTCATTCGTGAACTTATAATCGCTAGGCAAGCGATCTTTCACAGCCGGAAGACCTTTCCCCGCTAGGAACGGTGAATCTTTAAAATCCGTCAACTGTGCTGGCTGCCCGCCGCCGCCGGCAGGTGCCTTCGATGCTTCCGGTGATTTCGATGCTTCTGTCGTTTGTGCTGGAGTTGGTGACGTGGATGCTGGACTGTCTGTACACCCCGAAAGTACCAGAGCCAACATCAGTGCAGAAACCAGGAGTACAATAACCGACTTCCTCCATGACTTCATATGCAACCCTCCGATTCCCTTTAATGGTTTTTGAGTTTGTGGACTCCTTCCCATTTTTATAACGAAATAGCAAAATAAGCACTACAATTTTCTGAAAATTCTGCATGTTCACTAAACACACTACTCGTCGTGAAGATCCGACAAGATTAGACCGATTTATCGCATGTTTAGTCCAATTAGACCGTTATCATTCGGGGAGGAATAGTGAAAAAAGATAGTAATCTTCTTCTCTCTACAGCAAAACTTGAACGGCCTTTCATGATTTTGTCCGACTTAATAGACTTATTGGGTGAAACCAAATAAACATAAAGAAAGTCCAATAAAGTCAAAAGCTTATTCACTGAAGATTCTCATCAGCGTGGTGGTTAACCACTCAGACTCTAATTTGGTCATGCTGCTTCACTTCCTCCCACATTAAGCGCCGAATCCAACCTCTCAGACTTCATTCCCACCGTTTCTGCGGTTTCAGCTGTTCTTTCATAGCCTTTTTGGATCTTATCATATACGCAAAAAAGACCTGGCTCCTCAGCCAAGTCTTTAATTCTAATAAAAAGTAATCGTTTACAATTTAACGCCCTAAATTTGCTTTCTTAGCTGTTGAGGCGTCATTCCTAACGTTTGCTTAAATAAGCGGAAAAACTGCGTTTTATCCTCATATCCGACACTGCGCCCGATAGATTCGACAGAATCCTCCGTCTCCAGCAGCATACGCTTTGCTTCTCGCAGCCTAACATCATGTATATATTCCGTGAATGTGAATCCCAGGCATTCTTTGAACATTTTGCTCAAATAGTACGGGGAATAAAAGCTCTCTTTTGCAAGATCATTCAGCGTAATGTGGCCGGCATAATGCTGCTCAATATACGACAGCAATTGCGGCAGCATGTGATAGGCCGTTCGTAGATCCGAGTTTTGCAGATTTTCCTGCATCATTCGGAACATCCGTGTTAATAGGAGCGTCGCATACCCATGCAGCATAGCTAAGTAGCCGCTCTTTTTAGCACAGTATTCCGAGTACATCGTTTCCAACAGCTGTTCTAACTCAATCATGCATTTTCCCTTAAAGGTTACGTGCGGTGCCGGGCTCTCTAACGAATCCTTGAATTCTTGGAACAATTTCAGCGGCAAAAAGTGTGATGTGGCATCTGTTGAACTTAACTGATCACTTAGAAATTTAGGATCAAACAAAATATTCATATACTGCATATCTTTCTGTACTGCAAACGAATGTCGGTCCCCAATATTCATGAACAAAAAATCCCCGCGCTGCACTTCATAAGCCTTTCCGTTCACTTCATGATAACCAGCACCCTGCCAGATATAAACCAACTCGACGAAATTGTGCGTATGCTCGGGTTCATTGGAATGCTGGTGGAGCTTGTAAAGCGCTATTTTCTCATCTTGTTGGATAAAATCAACGGATTGGTACATCTTCATCTGAACAACACTCCATTTCATAATGGTAATGTTTGTGATTGGCTTGAACAAACAATATCACAAAGTATGTTAAATCGTTAGATGAAGATGGGCTTAATTACATTGACCTAGGTACCTATTTCTCTATACAGAAACTGTCGAAAATCAAGTCTTCACATAGTGCAGAGTCTCACCTGGTTGAAAAATATGAAATTTCTGTCCTGGATGCTTCTGATACAAATGCTCAACGAAGGGAGCGATCCCTTCACTATTGTTTGGATACATATCGAAATGAACAGGCACCACCATGTCGAATTTCAAATGAGCCGCCAAATCCGCTGCTTCCAGAGCGTTCATGTTTCCTACGACACCGAGGCGATTGCGGAAAATGTCCCTTCCGTTAATCGGTAGAAAACCTACATCGATGGTGAAGCCGGACAGCGCCTCGACTAACTCCTCCGTCAAAAGCGTATCCCCTGCATGGTAAATACACAATCCATCCCACTTTAAGATGTAGCCTAAATAGTGATCCCAGCCTTCACGATCTCGCACTCGTTCCTCGTGCCAAGCCGGAATGGGGTGGATGATCAAATCCGCGCCGTATTGAAATGCCTCCTGGGTCCCAAGCGCATGCAGCCGCTCTGCTGAAATGCCGATAGCCTCCAACAAAGACAAACACGGCTTAGGAGCACCAAACTGGCATTTGGGAGATGCCAAGGCGATAGCCCGCAGCGTGTTTGGATCCATGTGGTCCATATGCTCATGCGTACAAAGCACGAGATCCAAATCCGTTAGTGTCTCCGGCTTCACAGGAGGCGTATACCTCCGCTGCCAAAAGGCCTCCGGAAACCCAGGAAGCTGATCAACAGAATCCGTTAAATAAGGGTCTATCGCGATAGCGATATCGTTTTTACGTAGAATAACGCCAACCTGACCGATATACTGAATCATTAATTGTTTATTCTTATTTGACATAGAACCTACCCTTTCCGTTCCTCATGCTGTACTCCGAATGAATGCGTCTTCGTGCCTTTTACACCTGGCTTTACCGCAAAAATCCCTCCAGCGTGAGGTTGATCACCCGCTTGATCCTCCTGAAGACCCTTGCGGGCGGTAGTAACGTACAAGGTGTCCAGTTCGTCTCCACCGAAAACACAGGAGGTCACTTTAGCTGCAGGAATGGCAATGCTGTCAATCTTTTGACCTGTTTTGGAATTCCAACGAGAAACCTGCCAACCATCCCAATGGGCGATCCACAGCATCCCTTCTTCATCAATTGTCATACCATCCGGGAACCCTTTTTCATTCTTAAAATCGATCAGTGTTCTCGGGTTGCTAATTTCTCCTTTATCCGCCTCATACTCAAAAGCGAGTACTAGCTTTTTCATAGAATCGATATAGTACATCTCTTTCTCATCTAGGCTCCAACTGATCCCGTTGGAAACGCCCACTCCCTCGTAAACCTTGCGATAACTATGATCCGTTTCTAACACATAGAGTGCGCCTGTTGCCTCTTTTTCAATAATTTCCATGGTGCCCGCCCAGAATCGTCCGTTAGGATCACATTTCCCGTCGTTAAACCGATTTCCCGGTAAATGAGATTCTGGATCAACAAGAGGCGTAAGCTTTCTCTGCTGCATCTGGTACGTTTGGAATCCAGACTGTGTCGCTAACATAACCTCATTTTCGCCGGCACAGACAACTGCACCGACATATTCCCCAATGGGAAAATCTTCGTTAAGCCCTGTTTCAGGATCGAACCTTCCAAATTTCTTACCTATAATATCAACCCAATACAGCAAACGCTGTTCTGCATTCCAGCACGGACCTTCAGCCAATGTGGCTTTGGCATCAAGTACCAGTCGCACGATCGGTGATCCCATTATGCATCAACTCCTCTCTCTAATTGTAAACCGTCCTCACAGAGATTGGAAGATGCAGGAAGGTTGCTACTAAGTTCTGCATTTCTTTAGTCGACAGTTCAAAAAAGTAACGGGTACGAATCCCTCAGAGGTACGTCTCTGAAAGAATCGCCTTCATTTACTTTGGATTCTTGAAGGTGACATGATAGAATGTAGTTTTACAACAGCATTGTGCTAATTTATCTGGGAAGGTTAAGGTCATCATGAATTCTTCAAATTTATTGCGTTCGTTTAACTTTTTGTATTTTGCACTTCTGGCTATGTTTGTTTCATTTCTTCCCGTCTATTTAGATGCGCAGGGACTTCCAGCAACGAAGATTGGTCTCATTATAGGAACGGGAGGCTTCATTGCAATCTTCTCGCAGCCTTTATGGGGCATGATCAGTGATCGAGGTAAGACAATTAAGAAGGTTATGTTACTCCTCTTAGGATGTTCAACCATTGTGGGGTACTTGTTATACGCCTCATCCAGCTTTATTGTGCTTCTTCTTTTTACGATGCTTATGTATTTTTTCTTAATGCCTCTCGATCCCCTGACAGAAAGTCTAAATTTCCAAACAGCGGAGGCTAACGGGGTAAGCTACGGTTCCATACGAACCTTCGGAGCTGTCGGTTATGCGGTCATGTCCTTGGCCGTTGGTTATACCACACAATATTTCGGAATCAATAGTTTAGCGTTCTTGTTTGCTGGAATAGGCATCATAAGCATTCTAATCTGCTTGCCATTGCCTGATGTGCCTGTAACTGGGAAACCGATCTCTCTAAAAAGTCTACGCAATTTCTTAAGCAATAAAGAAACCATTTGGTTTATGTTACTTATTTTTATTGTTGCCGTGCCTCAACGGATCAACGATACTTTTCTTGGCGTCTATATTCGAAAATTAGGCGGCACACCCGACATGGTCGGCTTAGCCTGGTTTCTAGCAGCAGGGAGTGAAATTCTCGTATTCGCTCTAAGCTTTTGGTGGCTTCGCAAAGGAAAAGAATTGGCTATCATTTCTTTCGCTGCTGTGTTTTACTTCATTCGCTTTTTTCTATCCGCGTGGGTGACTGATCCTCACATTCTCGTGTATCTTCAACTGCTGCAAACCTTCACATTCCCGATATTTTATTCAGCTGCTATCCAATATTTATACCGTATTGTTCCTGAAGAATGGCGTGCAACGGGACAGACTGTGCTTGCAATCCTTTTCTTTGGCGTATCGGGTATCGTCGCTTCTTATTTGGGTGGTTGGTTCTACGAAAGCTTTGGCGGGAAACAATTATATCTATGGATTTCAGGAATGTCCTTTGCAGGCCTACTGTTTAGTTTCGTTCTGAATGTGATCTATGGAAAACAGAAGCTGGTATCCTAGGCATTTTCTGATAGAATGGAAACACAGAGACAGAACGGGGGCAACATCATGGATTACATTATTTTGGACATTGAATTTAACGGTCGCAAGTTTGCGAGCGATTTACCTATGGAAGTTATTGAAATTGGAGCAGTTCGTTTAGATTCCTCCCTTCAGGCTATTGATGAGTTTTCATCTTTGGTCAAACCTGTTTATTTCTCTAAATTAAATGGATTTATCAAGAAAAAGACGGGCATTCCCCAAGAAGATATCGATCAAGCCGACGGCTTTCGCAAAGTTATTACGGATTTCGTGAATTGGCTAAATAGAAGCGAAGCTTTCCTGCTAGTCACCTGGGGTGGCGAGGATTTGAAACGCATCGTGTATGATACGCGGATGCATAAGTTGGATGATGCTTATTGGATGGCAGCAAGCTATTTTGATCTATTGAAAGGGTTTATCCGCTATAAAAATGTAACGAATGATGTCAGTGTCGAGGCTGCTTTGCTCGATCTTAACATAGCTGCTGAAGGCTCCGCTCACAGAGCATTGGACGACGCGCGTATGACAGCTGAGGTATTTCGAGCTATTTTTACAGAGTTAGATTTCGAACGCAAACAGCAGTACATCGACGTGTACGCTAATGCCAAGGAACGAAGGCTGGTTAAGACCGCTATTCGAGCCATGACGGCTCAAAAGGTAACCCCTACATGGGAACTGCTCGTTGAACATTATTTCGCTGACAAAGTGACACTTACCGATCCCAGAAAAGTCACAGAACTACAGACTCTTTTTGCCGCGGAAGTCACGAAAGAAAAACTAGTCTCAAACAAGGCACCTATTCAGTAAGCGGTAAAATATAACTAAAAAGCCAATCCATTAGACAACATGCAGAACATGTCTCTTGGATTGGCTTTTTCTTTGATTCTACCCATTAAAACTGATCAACACCTAAACGGTTATGATAGTAGGATGGAAATACATCACGCTCGCCGCGTTTCGTGCCATTTTGTTGAATAGCGAATAATTTCGCTGACAATTCATTGAACCATTGCTCGTCTCTGGTTGTTAGCGCCACATCAATCAAGCTCTTTACTTGATCTTCTATATCAAACTCGCTTACCGGTAATTTCTTTACGTCTTGACTGCTTACTTCCATTATTTTTCCGATGGCAGTTTCACGATCAGATGCAATAACATGCACCCGAGCAATGCCTAACAGCACATCAATAGACTCAATATAACCATGCAGCAATTCATCTTCATTTGTAGTTGCTACAACCCAATCACTGATTACAAAGTTCATGATCATCACCGCCATTAGCTTATTTTTTGTAAGGACTTTATACTGTAATTATAAATATTACAGTATGGTTTGTCAAGACCTACAAATTCCTCTTTTAATGGCCAATGGCAGTGATGACTAAAGCGAACATAAACCCGCAAATTATAGATACCAACGCATAAATCTCTTATAAACGAAGCATATTAGCCTATACTATTGAAAGGGTGAGAAGCATAGATAACTTAACAAATAACAAAGACACAAATATTGAATCTACGGTTAATGCTGAAGGTAAATCGGATGATACCAATGAAGACGGGCCAGATGATACGGTTATCAGAAGCTCCGAGCACACTAGTCCTGAAACATGTCGAGCAGGTTTTGACGATTAATCGTTAGAGAAAATAAATAAGCGCATGTTGGTTTCGGGAGAGTCCCGTGAGTCAACATACGCTTTTCACTTTTTTATAAGTGACTATTCATCATTTTTCTTGTTATCTTTCTCTACATCTTCAATTGTATATTTCATGCCTCCACTACGAGCATGATCCAAGACGACATTGACCTCCTTGGATTGTCCGCTTTTCGGATCGTATGAAGTGACAGTTTCTTTTTGCTCATCCATGATTTTCTTTCACCTCCGAATATAGACTGCTCATTTCCTTGGATATTCATCCGTATCCCTCACACACCAACAAGTAGGTTTGCAGGCTATCTTTAAAGTAGCGATTCAGCACCGTCAATGAACAACTCCGTGCCGGTAATATGGCTCGAGGCTTCCGAGGCAAGGAAAGCTACCAGATTAGCAACCTGCTCCGGCTGACCTGGTGCGTGTTCCAACGGCTGGCTGCCTTGCGGATATTTGACTGGAATTTTGATTTTTTCGAGCTCCGGCGTCGGCTGTGTATTTTCTCCAATGTTGGTCTTGATTGACCCTGGACAAATGGCATTGACGCGTATTTTGTAACGGGCAAGCTCCAATGCTGCCATCTTGGCGAATGCCACTTGTCCTGCCTTAGAAGTGCTATAGGCTGTCATCCCAAATCCAGAGAAGACGCGGCTGCCGTTAATGGAGCTTGTGATGACTATGCTGCCGCCGTTCTCTTTCATATGAGGAATCGCTTGTTTGACGCACAGGAAAGTCCCCTTAAGATTGACGGACAGCGTACGATCCCAATCCTCAGGCTTCATATCTTCGATCGGCGCCAAAACCCCGTTAATCCCTGCATTAGCAAAGACGACATCTAGTCGTCCCCAAGTTTTTATGGTCTGCTCGAAAGCCTGAGCAACACGGTCCGGATCAGAGACGTCGACATCCACTGTAATCGCCTGACCGCCTGCTGCCACAATATCCTGTTTCGTCTGCTCTAGCCTGTCGTCCTTCATATCCACAAGACATACTTTCATCCCTTGCTGTGCAAGCATCTCAGCGGCAGCCTGACCAATTCCTGATCCCGCTCCCGTGATCAATGCGACCTTATCCTTCAAATCCGGCAGTCCCATGCGCGGTTTTTGTATCGTTTGCACGCTAATGAGCTATCACCCCTAACCCAAATAATTAGTGGATTGAAAAAGAATCCTTGTTTGGTTTGCCCAATAGGAGTGAAAAATATGTGATTAGTTGAACTATAAATCTGAAATGCACCTTTACCCATTTGAATAAACTCTAGCTAGTATGAAAATGTCCGCGCCTTTAAGGAGACTTAAAAGTAATGCTGCCTTCGTACAACAATTGGAAAGCTTATCAGCGATATTTCAGCAATTGTTGTGAAACATACAACTATTTCTCCCATGAATAGCTCAAAAGTATGAAATAAGGGTAGAATTGTTGTACAACGTACGACATCTTCAGCTTCGTGAGAAGAAATAGCCGGTTAATACACTAATCCACAATCTCAATTTGCAAAAATACATAGCTAACCATGCTAAATAAGGGGTAAGCTTCGCTTATCCCCTAACCCGAAATATGTACAATTTAAAATTAATAGTGCACTCTGCCATTAGTAGTTTTTACTTTTAATGTTTCAATTTCACTTTACAAACCAGTCAGGATAGTCATCCTTCGCTATCACCCCATCCAATGGAAATATCATGTCGATAAACTCCCCTGTATATGCATTTATACTAATCCCAACGCCATCAATTGACACGGACCATTTTCTATTTCCAGTGGCAATATTCCAAAAAGTATCCTTATTGACCCAACTGCTCTCAATGTTATTTGTTTTATAAGATAGATTCATTTTAGTATTTACTGTAACCATATGTTTTTTTGCTATCGAAATTGCTTCGTCCGATGTAAGGATAGGTCTAGCATATTGATAACCTACAATAATGATAATAACAGCAAGTAATAGCGCAAGTCTGACAATTATTTTTTTCATGTACCAACCACTCCCTCGTTCCTGCTGAACAATGTCCTACCCAATCATCTTTCATGGAACGCTAGCTTATCTCAAACATGCTCTCTGATATTTTTAGTATATCTAGCAATCATACTATTACAACATTCTTGTCTCAAGTCAATAAAAAGTCGCTCATGTAAAAGAGTCCCCACCTTGGAAAGATGGGGACTCACTGTATTTTTTTTTTTGAGATTTAAAAGTAATGTTACGGAAGCTGCTTCACCGTCAAAACAAATGCTTTTGTTTCGGCATAACCGCCGCTCGTAATAACAGCCGTCATGATAACCGCGGTTTCTCCGCTGGCAGCTGTCGGTCGAGTGACGACACCGCTATTCGTGATAACTGCCGTATTGCTCGAAACCCAAATGACATTGGAACCATTCGGCCCACTTATAGGCAGGCCAATATTGTTCTTAACACTGGATGCAGAATCGGAAGTTCCGAAAGTGATGGCCAGCGCCGCCTTATCTGCAGCTACGCGCTGCGCGTCCGTCAATTGCTGCTTTACCGTCACTGTAAAGACCTTAGTGTCGGAATAGCCCCCGGCTGAGATGATTGCACTAAGAACTACCGTTATATCCCCTTGTCCGGCAGCTGGACGATTTACCGTTTTGCCGTCGTTCGAAATAACGGATGGATTGCCCGAATACCAGATGACGGATGATCCGTTAACGCCCACAGCCGGCAGTGTTAATGCATGAGTGACACTGGATAACGTATCTGTCCCTCCATAAACGATGGCCAAGGCCGCTTTATCGGCAGCAACTCGCTGCACGTCCGTCAATTGTTGTTTTACCGTCAAAGTAAAGGTTTTGACATCCGATGAGCTGCCCTTCGTTAAGATCGCCGTTAGTACCACCGATACGTCGCCACTGCCAGCGGAAGGTCGCTGCACAGTTTTACCGTCATTCGAAATGACGGATGCATTGCTAGATACCCAAGTGATCGCGGAACCGTTTGTCCCGCTAAGCGGCAATGTCAACGGTTGTGTTACACTGCTTGTTGTATCTGTTCCACTGAATGTGATAGTTAGCAGCGCTTTATCAGCAGCTACTTTCTGAGCATCGGTCAACACCGACTTAACTGTTAATGAGAATGATTTGGTTTCCGAAACACTGCCATAGGTTATGGTAGCTGTGAAAGTCACTACAGCATCGCCTTGCGCTGCTGTTGGACGGTTCACCGTTTTACCGTCATTCGAAATAATCGCAGCATTGCTGGATACCCAAGTAATCGTGGAACCATGAGTTCCGCTAAGCGGCAAGGCTAACGGTTGAGTAACAGCGCTAGCCGTATCCGTCCCACCGAAAGTAATTGCCAATGCTGCTTTATCTGCGGCAACTCTTTGGGCTTCTGAGTTCAGCTGCTTAACTGTTAGGGTAAACGTTTTGGTTTTTGATACGTCACCGTAATTGACAGTGGCTGTAAGAGTTACCACAACATCTCCTTGCCCTGCGGAAGGCCGAACTACGGTTTGTCCGTCGTTGGAAATAACCGAAGGTGTACTCGATTCCCAAGTGATCGTGGAACCATGAGTTCCTGCAAGCGGAAGAGCCATTGCCTGAGTGACTTGACTTTTCGAGTCAGTACCACCGAATGTAATCTCCAATTCTTTTAAGTCCGCGGCAACTCGCTGCTCTATCGTCCATTTATTCTGATCGTGCTTTTCTTGCTTCCGCTCCATTGCTCTACGTATAGCTTCACGGGCTGTTTCATTCTTTTTCCCTCGTTCAAGTGCATTTTCTAAGCCAGTTTTCTTCTCCGCATGTTTGTTCGGGTTCTCATCTTTAGCGAATGCGGCTCCTGTTACCATCAGGCTTAGGATCGCTGTGAAAAATAAGACTTTTGACTTCATTCAGTTGCTCCTCCTCACATTCTTTCTTTCCCTCATATACTTTCGTGAAATTTACAATTTTTAGGGGGTGCTGCCTTGCTTCAAAAATAAAGTATAGTTAAGGATTTTAGACGGCCCTGCTAGCTGTTATAGCAGCTTGTTTGTCTCGCAAAATAATTGTCCCTTGATTAGCGCTCTAACTGCTAAAAAGGAACCGCGGCTTGGCGCCCGGTTCCTTTTCATTCCATTTTCCTCCTTTTATGCTCGCACATTTATATTCCTTTTATAGGCGACATTATATCAATATAGATACTGCCGCTGGCGATAATAGGTTGATAGGTATCCAACCCTTTTAACACCACCCTGACCGCGTTTCCCTGTTTATCGAATTCGGCGCCATGGCATGGACATAAGAAGAAAAGATCCTTTTTCGTAATTCGTTGTTCTATCGTTGCCGGCAGCACATCGCAACCCAAATGCGTACAAACAGACGAAATAATGAGCAGATTCCCCTCCGGCCCCTTTGTGATATAGACAAACCCTTTGATGGATTTCTCTACCCATCCGTCCTTGATCGTTGCCTCATAGTCCACCTTTTCAACGCTAGTAATCGCGTTTAACCGGTCGAACTCACCGAGCTTCACGATATAGCCAGGTATCTCGGTAGCAGACTGCTTACTTTCTTTATCCTGCTGAACAGCTCCGTAATAAAATAAAGCGGTGTTCCCTGCCAGAATCCCTGTCGTCCCTATAACCCATTTACTCGCCGTGTTCAAGAATTTTCTTCTAGTAATCTTTCTAGGTAATCGTCCCTGCATGACGCACACCTCCTGAGAAGATGAATGACTTAACTAGAATATTCCTGCGCAATGATTCTAATATTTTCTGCGTGACATTCTTCCGTAAAAGAGGACTTATAAGCATGTTCATCACCAAGCGCGGCGATAGCATGCTCATCTTTTGCTATGACCGCCTTAATAAGCCGTTCCAAATGATCCGAAGACATGTCCAAACGCCTTTTCATCTCCGCCAGATTGATAGTAACTTGTCCATGCCCCGGAACTAACAGCTCGATGCTGTGTTGATCTAAAATCTGACTGGCCTTATTCAACGTTTCCTTATAGGCTTGGGCACTATGATAAATAAACGGTAATTCGAAATCGGATAAATAATCGCCCGTAATCCATATACCCAACGGCTCAATGACAGTAAACAATCCATCCGGCGTGTGTCCCGGGGATTTATAGAAGGTCAATAACGTATCCCCTATCCTTAGTTCCTCGGCATCTTCCGAGATGATAATATCAAGGACTGGAAATTCGACGGGATAATTTCGATTAATATAATGTTTCCTATCGAATTCTTGAATCAATGCAATCTTAAAGTCTTTCTTCGGATGACAGCTTAGTGCATAACTCCCAATGGTTTTAGCACCGGGAAACGCTTTATAACCAATAATGTGATCAAAATCGCCATGCGTAAATAACAGGTATAGGTCCCGATCACCTTTGACCGAATCAACATAGTTCCGTATTTCATCAACTTCATTTGGAAGCCAGTTCGGATCAACAATGAATACCATTTCCTTCGTCAGCACAACGGTTGATGTCGTTTGATATAATGCGCTTTGAAAAACGGTTGTATGTTCATTTTGATATGTAATCATGAGAATTTAGCTCCTTATATAAAACTATTCTTGTTTCTTATACTACCACGTGTATTTGAGTTACGGTATTTTTCCCATTCACATTGCGAGGTAACGAGAATTATGGTTCAACGCATAGAAATCAGGTTAATACATTAGGAACCCAAACAAAGGAGTGATTCATGATGAGTTCGCAAACCGAACACATTCAAACATTACCCCTACAGCATCAGAATCGTAGGCCCGGTCTGGAAAGCGATATGATACCCCGTCCAATCTCTGTTGACCGCAAGTATAAGGGTAGCGAAAAGCTGCTTGGCCGAACAGCCATTATTACAGGCGGTGATAGCGGAATTGGTAGAGCGGTAGCAGTTTACTATACGGCTGAGCAACGCAGTTGCACCCGGTCCAATCTGGACGCCGCTCATTCCTTCAACTTTCGATGAGGTGAAGGTATCCAAATTCGGATCCAACAGTCCGATGAAGCGACCCGGACAACCAGAGGAACTTGGACCGTCCTACATATTCCTTGCCTCAGACGATTCTTCCTACATGTCAGGGCAAGTGCTCCACGTGAATGGTGGACAAGTGGTAAAGGCTAACCAACTAAGATAAATTTGAAAAGGTCAGTTCCTTCTATTGAAGGCACTGACCTTTTCTGCGTATTTTCCTTCATATTCAGAATTTGATAATCCATGCAGTTTCTCGTTTCCTTCCACATAATGGTATAATAATTGTTACATACCACAGGCTAAGAAGCATGTTCATCCTAATCATTGAGGGGGAAGATTTATGAGAACGATCCTAGTTATTCTAATAGCTTTATCGCTTGGGATAACCTCTGGCTGTACGTCGAATAAAGAAGTTAGTGAACCATCTCCAGATCAGACTTCAACGACACAATTGGATATTCCCTATAAAATGGAAACCGTCGCCGAAGGACTTAACGTCCCTTGGGAGATGGATATTGCGAAGGATGGCCGGTTTTTTTTCACGGAAAGACCTGGTACTCTGCGTGTGATTGAGAAGGGTCTTCTGAACCCTGAGCCAGTTATCTCTTTCGAGGCCCCCTTCATTAGCGAAGGTGAGGGAGGATTGTTAGGGCTTGCGCTTGATCCCTCTTTTATGGAAAACCATTATATCTATGTCTATCACACCTATCGACTAAATGATCAAAGTAACAATCGTGTGTTGAGGCTTATCGAAAAAAATAACAAAGCGCAGCTGGATAAAGTGTTAATTTCCGGATTACCAGGAGCACAAAACCATAACGGCGGAAGGATTAAAATTGGTACCGATAAGCTGCTTTATATTACCTCTGGTGATCGGTATGATCCTCCTTTAGCACAAGATCCAACTAGCACGGGAGGCAAAATATTACGAATTGCCCTAGATGGATCTATTCCTGCCTCAAATCCTATTAAGAATTCGCCTATCTACAGCATGGGGCACCGTAACCCTCAAGGGCTCGCTTGGCATCCAGAAACAGGGCAATTGTACAGCTCCGAACATGGACAATCCGCACATGATGAGATTAATCTTATTGAACCTGGGGGCAATTATGGCTGGCCATTAATCGAAGGTGACACAGCATCGAGTCCAGTGAAAGCTAATCTTAAAACGCCAATCCTCCAGAGCGGGAAAGAAACGTGGGCACCATCAGGCACAGCATTCGTTAGCAAGGGGCCTTGGAAAGGCAGCCTCCTAGTGGCAGGATTACGGGGAGAACGGCTTTTAAAAATAAATCTAAAAGGTCCAAAGTACGATACAATCAGCAACGTGGAGCATTTGTTTCAAGGGAAGTTCGGCAGGCTTCGCAATGTCTATGAAGGACCCGACGGATCTCTATATCTCATGACGAACAACCGTGACGGTCGCGGCAAGCCAAATAAAGGCGATGATAAGATCATTCGACTGAAGCCAAACTTTTGACTCCATGACAATAGCTGAATAGCGTTGAATTCACCTTTCTGCCCTTTGCACTTCCTGAAGAAGTGTTAAGGGCATTATTTGTATTCTTACAACTGAATGGCAACCTAGAGGCATGTCATGAATAACGAGAACATACTAACGGCTCGTCAACTCATGATCTTGATTATTTTATTTTCGGTGGGAACGACCATTCTTGTAGTCCCATCGATGTCGGCCGCAGAAACTAAGCAGGATGCCTGGATCTCTGGTGTAATGGGCGTAGGCATTGCTTTTCTTATGGATGTATGTGAAGTTAGCGAAGATGTATTCCGATTATACGTTATTCGATATGAATGAAATTATTTTAGGGAAATGGTTAGGCAAAGCTGCAAGTGGTTGGGGAAGCTCATCAGCGTAATCACAAGTGGGATAATGATGCTTATACTCATCTTAGTTATTGCGCTGCAGCCATAGCTTGTCTATCCAAAAAGCAATCATAATCCCTATGACATATCTAAACAAATCAATCGTTAAATATCCTCTTCCAAGTATGAGGGATCCAATAATCGTATTTCTTATTTCGATTATCCATTCTGCTTTATATAACTGACTACATTCAATAGCAAAGCTAAATAAAACACTGATCACTACTGCCCATTTTAAACTTCTCTGTATAAATAAAAATCGAAAACCAAAATAGACCATACTTGCCCAAAGCACGTCCCCAGCATGTTTAGCCATAAATAATGGAATTACGCCGGAGAACGTTCTTGAGCTTAAGCCTAAAACGACGGTAGTTATGATGGCTGCAAAATACGTTATCCGAGTGTTCAAATAGTAACCTCCTTCCTTTTAATAGACTCACTAACTGGTGTATCATTCTCATTTGTTATATGATTTGAACATATTTCTCGAGTTAGTGTGGATTCCTTCATTCATGGGCTTGAGGGTTAGCTAAAAATGAAGGTAGATCAAATTTACATTATCAGCTTCACTATTTATACTAAAAGATGATTTTGATTATTGAAAGTAGAAAAAAAGGAGCTATTCTATGAGTTCTCCCGTTTTAAACGACGACCAATGGTTGATGCTGCTGGAGTACGTAGCCGAAACTTATAATGATGTTACCCTTAGTCGAGGGTTTACTTTCTTTAAACAACAGCGAGTAGCTTCCCTGAACATTTCTGAGACTCGTGTCGTTCAGGCAAGGGTGGTCGAGGAAGAAACAGGAGATTACCGAGTTACTCTGAATTTAGACAAGCCCCGTTCCAGTCAATGTAGTTGTCCAGTACCAGCCTCTTGCAAGCATATGGCAGCCGTTTGGATGGAGCTTGGAGATCGTCTGGGTTACCCCGCTTCCCAAATTATGAATGCCAAACTGCATCTCAAGCGGGTTACTTCAGTTACTTCCTTGGAGTCTACACTCACACAATTGCCCAAAATGGATGTATCCGGCTGGCAGAAGTTTCTGAATCATTATACGTCCCCCATTAAGGCGACTTATGATTTGGGAAATTATGTTGACATGTTAAGGCAGCAATTGCAGAACATCAAGAAGGTCACTATTCCTTTTTCTGATATCGATCGGATTTTTTTTGACATGCATCAGGAATTATTTATCCTTAGAAAAATAAAAGAGCAGAATGCACAAGGTGGCGTAAGTTACTACACGTCTTCCACCCTTTATCGGGTTTACGATGAAATCCATACTTGGCTTAAGCAACAATCGCCCCTTCTCAACTTCTCGATCTCTGGAGAGCGTCTTGAACAGACGTTTAGTTATACCAGACAGCAGATGGCTGACGAATCGGGTCATAATTATCATGATTATGGCGTCTATACCGTGCTTTGGAAATATTGGGTTACCCCAGATCCCGAGGCAAGTCCATATGTAACTAAGGAAATAGAAGCTCTTGAGACGATGACAATGGACAGCCCCTCCCCTTCTCTCTCAGCCGCAAAGGCCTTCTTATACTTGCAGCAATCTAGGAGTAAAGAAGCCTGGGAGGCTTTAGAAGCGAATGATATTTTCAAAGAGGCCCCTGCCAAACTGTTTATCCCTTTCCTTGACTATCTATATGACACCCAGAACTGGGAAGAGTTAGTGAATTGGTTGAGAAGATCCGTATCTTTTTTCAATCGGAAACGGACCAAAGAACTTGAACTTTATGCCGATTTTTGGACAAAAGCCATTGTGCATCTCCCTCAAGCGGAAGAACACATGTGGAGCGTTCTAGAAGAACTATTGCCTTATTCTTTCCGAATTATTGAGGAAATGCTGTACGATCAAAGGAAATGGAAGCCTTGGTTAGAAATGCAGATCCTACAGGGGCATGACCCTCTTTACCATCGCGTCAATGTTCTGCAGCCGATTGAGAAGGATACCCCTAAGCTACTTCTACCCTATTACCATCAAGCGGTAGATCACTATGTGAGTTTGAAAAATCGGCATGATTATAAATTAGCGGTAAGGCTCCTCAAGAGACTAGATAAAGTGTACAAGAAAATGAAACAAACCGAGCGATGGGAACATTTCTTTTCTGGTTTCGTGGAACGACACAGCAGGCTAAGGGCGCTGCAAGAGGAACTTAGGAAAGGAAAGCTACTCGGATGAGCACAAAATTGCATGATATGACATTGAACGTGACCTTAACGGACAGTGGCGATGCCTTACTCTGGGGGCTGCAGGACGGACGCGATGTGCCCGGAGATAAATTTCGAAAGCTGCTGTTCGCGTGGCACGAGTCCTCTTACTACGGGACCATTCTGGACCAACAGCTAGCGGGAGAGTTAACACTAACGGTCCTGCCCGTGGAGATGGTGCTCCCCTTCTTCGCAGAACCCTATTTCATGGATGTCCTTCGATGGGAAGGGGGAAACGAAACCACAAAGGGACTGTTAGAAGTGGCGCCGGTTCTATACCGAGAAGCTAAAGCAGGTCACTATATACCCAGTTATAGCGCATTCCGAAATGGGAATCTGGCTTGGACTTGGGATGCCGAGACGGAGTCATTGAAACAACTTGATTGGCATGCACTAAAAAGTTTAGATGGCTTAGGTGACGGAATGTCTGGCCTGCGTGCAGCCTTCTCCGCCGTAGTTTCGGCTGAGCACTATCCCAATGAAGCTGCACTATCCGATCTTCGGCGGGATTATCCAGCTCTGTTCCGTGCACAGACAACTGCGCCTACTTCGGCTGATGCGTTCACGAACGAAGAATGGCTTGCCTCTCTGGGCTGGAGACCGGACACCGCTCCCTTCCGCCCTGCTCTGCAGCTGCTGGAACCGGACGAGAACGATGACACTTGGCGTCTCCGCTTGGTTCTGCAAGATAAAAGCGAAGGATCTGTTTTGACGCCAATTCGCCTTTATGCAGACGGACGTGCTTCAGGCACGTGGGCCAGTGATTGGACCCCATATATCCTGGAGCGTTCTCTTGGCTGGGCTACAAGACTAACAGAAGCATTGCCTGGGCGCAGTAGCGGCGGCGAGCTATTTGCAGAGCCTCTAAGCGACGAAGCCGCTTGGTTGTTTTTGACAACGGACAGCCGCCTTTTATTGGAAGATGGCTGGAATGTCATGCTCCCCGGTTGGTGGGAAGCCGCCTCGAAACGCAAGCCTCGGCTGCGCGCACGTGTTTCCTCAGAAGCGGGCGGCAGAGGCGAGTCGCTGTTCGGGCTGAACTCGCTGGTAAACTTCGACTGGCGGATTGCCATTGGCGATACCGACCTGAGCGAAGAAGATTTCGCTGGTCTGCTTAGCCGCAATGAACGGCTTATCCGCTTCCGTGGACAATGGGTGTATTTGGACCCTGCTTTATTGGAGCAAATCCGGAGGCTCATGGAAAGCGTGAATCCGGAAGAAGGTCTGTCCCTGCAGGATATCTTTCAGCTTCACCTGTTAAGTGAATCCGAAAAGGAAAGAACCCAAAAGGAAAGTCTTACAGCGGAGGAAGAAGCAGATAATGAAGAACGGCTGAAACTGGAAGTCGAGCTGAATGCCCACCTCTTGGCGCTGCTTCGCCAGCTTGGGCAGCCTTCGGAATTAAAGGAAATTGCTGTGCCTGAGGGGTTGCGCGCTGAGCTTCGCGGGTATCAACACGAGGGCTTCACGTGGCTGAGCTTCCTTAGGAAGTTCGGGCTGGGTGCCTGCTTGGCCGATGATATGGGGCTCGGCAAAACGGTTCAATTCATCACGTATTTACTGCATCATAGAGCAGAGTCAGAGCACCCTGCCCTGCTCATCTGTCCCACGTCCGTGCTTGGCAACTGGCAGAAGGAGCTAGTCCGCTTTGCTCCGGATTTAAAGGTTTTTCTTCATTACGGAAAGGGACGATTAAGCGGCGAGGCACTTTCTACGGTTTTGAAAGACACAGATATTGTGCTTACCTCCTATACGACGGCGCTGATGGATCAAGAGACTCTACAGGAAACCATGTGGAGTTCCCTTTGCTTGGATGAAGCCCAGAATATCAAGAATGCCCACAATAAACAATCCGCAGCGATCCGTACACTCAAAGCTAGGCACCGCATTGCGCTAACAGGAACACCTATTGAGAATCGATTGTCCGAGCTGTGGTCGATTTACGACTTTCTTAATCCGGGTTACCTCGGGAACCAACGCGGGTTTCAGCACCGTTTCGCGAATCCGATAGAGAAGCACCACGATGAGGAACGAACGGCACAGCTGCAGAAACTCGTCAAACCTTTCATGCTGCGCCGTAAAAAGAAGGATCCTGCGATCCAACTCGATTTGCCCGATAAGCTTGAAACCAAAGTCTATATCAATTTAACAGCCGAGCAAGGAGCACTCTATGAACGATCCGTCAAGGATCTCATGGAACGTATGCAAAAGCTGGAAGGCATGGAGCGCAAAGGAGCGATCCTAGCGGCCTTAACACAGCTAAAGCAGCTGTGCGACCACCCCATGCTGCTAACGAAGGAAGCTAGTCTGCCGGAGGAAGCTCTGCTTGCCGAGGAGAGCCGCGAAGCCTTCGTCATGCGATCCGCGAAGCTTGAGCGGCTGGTTGCCATGGTCGGAGAACTTCGGGACGAAGGCGACTCCTGCCTGATTTTCACCCAGTATGTAGGCATGGGGCGAATATTGGCAGACGTACTGCGGGCACAAAGGAATGAACCGGTATTGTATCTGAACGGAAGCACGCCCAAGTTGGAGCGCGATAAGATGATTGATACGTTCCAAGCCGCTGAAGAAACGGGGCCGGGTATCTTCGTTCTGTCGCTGAAAGCTGGCGGAGTCGGACTCAACTTAACCGCAGCGAACCATGTGTTCCACTTCGACCGTTGGTGGAACCCTGCCGTAGAGAACCAGGCCACGGATCGCGCCTATCGGATGGGACAGACGCGCAATGTACAAGTACATAAGTTCATTTCCCTCGGCACATTAGAGGAACGAATCGATGAGATGCTCGAGAGCAAGATGAGTCTAAGCGAGAACGTGATCTCCACCTCCGAAGGCTGGATTACGGAACTCTCAAACGAAGAATTGAGAGATTTGTTTGCACTTCGTAAGGAGTGGTGATGGAAGAACAATGACCTCCTCAAGCATGAGGAGGTCATTTATATTATTTAGTCACTCATATCGTGTACCCCACTGGAGATAATAGACATTCAATTACATGATATCTGGCAAATAATACGCCAATTGGGAGGTAGTATTGTCGGTTCTGACGGAAGGCATACTAACTTTGTTTGGTAAACGGTATGAAGATGAGGGTGGATTTGTCATTATGATTCTAGAAAGAAAAATTATTATCCTTGTATGGATCTTGGGGCTTGCAATGGTCGTTATATTCGTTCGACGATCGAATGTTCGTCGATTTATTCTCGCTCATTTTACTTCCCAGACTATCGTTTGGTTTTCAGTAATCCTGCAAGTCAAGCTGAGGATCATTTCTTTCCCAGTTCGTGAGTTCCCGAGAGCGACAGATATCGGATTTACGATGACGTATTTACTGTATCCAATATTAAGTAGTATCTACATTCTCCTTGAGCCGCGGCGCTCGCGGACGATTAGAACCCTCTATCTGCTGCTATGGTGCACTGCTCTTGCCTGGTTAAATTATATGTTAACTCAGTACACACAATTGTTAGATTACAAGTTCCTCGACTGGTTCATGGGCAGCATGTTCTTTATTTTCTTACTGGTATTAACGAAAGTGATCGTTCGCTGGTTTTATCGAAATGGAGAAACAGAAACATTTGAAGCTGAATTACAGGGTAAATCATGAGCATGGATAGATGGGTGTTAACTGCCGTGTGGCTACTATCATTTGGGCTCATCTTCACCATCCCCCGTCGCAAAATCCGGCTTGCGGTTGTGTCCTTCCTATTCAAGCAGATACTTGCTTGTCCGCTTGGCCTGATAGTTGTAGAGTACAATTTAGTGGCTTATCCTGTGGTAGAGCTGCCTGATGTAAGCCGAACCAGCATGACTTACGAGTACCTTGCTTATCCGATCATCTGCATGGTGTTTAACTGCTATTATCCAAGCTGCCGGAGCCGCTGGGTACAGTTTAGTTATTACATAATTTTCTGCATTCCACTCACGATTACGGAAGTTATCCTTGAACATTATACGAATCTCGTCCGTTATGTTCACTGGAGCTGGTTCTGTACAGTGCTCTCTCTAATGATTACATTCTTATTAAGCCGAATGTTTTGTGTGTGGTTCTTCACTAGGAAGAGGGCGACTGCATCTAACATGTAATTCTTGTTAATACTCATGCTCTTTGGAAGTAATCATAACAAATAGAAACGGTATTCGTTCCAAGAGAACGAATACCGTTTTTTATGTTAGGCTAGGTACTTCTTAAGCGGTTCCCAGTAGTTTGTATGCCAACCGGGAGCCAGGTGAGCTTCTTGACCTTCAGGAAAGCCTGTATGGCTAAAGATGAGGCGGGTTTCCGCGCCTTGCCCTCCCAATTCGAACTTAACCAGGGAATATACGCCTTCTTCCCAATTCGCGACACGCCACGCTTGAACAATTCGTTTGTTTGGCTCCAGCTCAATATTTTTCCCCACAATCATCCCACCAAAGCAGGAGAAAGAGCCACCAGCATCTGGCGTTATTTCTGTAGGTGCTCCACCTGAGACTTTGCTAAACTGAGCAGCATCAGTCAGCGCTTCATAGATGCGGTTCGGGCTTGCAGCGAACACAACCTCCTGATGAATAGCTGAAGAATCGCCGATTTGCTTGTCTTTTCCCATTAACCATTGTGTAAGCTGCTCCACTGTCATGCTTTTTAACATATCAGCATGATCGTGAATCGCATGATGCCACATCTTCGCTTCTACTTCGTACCGGTTTTCCTCTTCTACTTTGAACCCGCAATCGCAAGATAATGTTGTCATTGCCTTCTATCTCCCCATAAGCTTATTTATGAAACGTAATTTAATGCATGGCCTTAACTGACCAAGGATCTACGCCAGGATCTCCACCCTCAGCCAACGTTTGGAGTCTAGATGTATAGTGCATCCAACCCTCTGTGTGAGCGGCGACTTCTTCGACCGGCAAATCGTAGTGAGTTAATAGCAGGACAGTACCTTTGTCTTTAGCAGTGAATTTAAATTCGAGCGTGCTTGAACCAGGTGGAACCACCTTGGACTTCTCCCAGCCCCACGTCATAACGATTTTCTCGTTTGGAATAATTTCTTTATATTCCCCCATCGCAATATCCGATCCATTAACATCGATCCGATATTTCCCTCCGATGCTTGGCTCCAACAAAATATGTCGGCCCATCCAACGAACCATCTTCTCTGGGTCCGTAAAAAAGGAGAATAAGATCTCCGGACGGCAATCGATGAACATCTCTTTCTTAATCGTGTCACTTGTTTGATTCATTTGATTCACGGTTACGCTGTCTCCTCTCTTCTTCTTCTGCGGCTTCCTTCAACAGCAGTAGACTATCATCCCAGAAACGGTCAATGTACGCTTTCAGATCAGCAAAACCTTCCCTCCTCATACGATAATACCGCTTGGTTCCCTCTCTCCGAACCACAAGTAATCCGGATTCCTCAAGAACCTTAAGATGTTGAGATACTGCTGGTGCCGAAATGTCAAAATGGGACGCGATGGAGCTTGATGTAAGCTCTCCGTCACGTACGAGATATAAGATATCTCTGCGTCTTGGCTCTACGATGGCTTGGATCACTTTTTCGATCATGACGTTAATTTAGCATATACTTAATTAAGTGTCAACTTAACTAATGAAACTATTTAAGTTGACACTTACGTAAGTGATTGCTAAAATACGAGTGTCAACAATGACTGATTTTATAAATTACGATACAAAGTAGGGAGATTATAGATATGGGAATTGATGTTTCGGCCAAGCTAGTGATTGCTCAAAGCCGTAAAGAGGTTGCTCGATATGCGATGGAGCCAACCAATGATCCCAAATGGACCAAAGGGATTACGGAGGCTGAACTCCTTACCGAACGCCCCATTGGCTTGGGAACTCAGGTAAGACGAATTGCAAAATTTCTAGGTAAGGAAATTCATTATGTGCTTAAAGTTGTTGAGTATGAACCCGAGCAGTTGATGGTGATGCAATCGATCAAAGGTCCTTTTCCGATGAAAGTCACGTATCAATTTGATGATGAAAATGAAGGCACACTAGCACAAATACGTGTTGAAGGTACCTCTGAAGGCTTCTATAAGCTTACGGATATCTTCATGTCCCCCCAAGTAAGAAGGAGCATTCAAGGAGACTTGAAGCGGCTTAAAGCTATAATGGAAAAATAAAAATATCAAATCGAAAGGGTGTTTCCTTTATGTCCATGCCTCGTCCTGATGAGGAGATGAAACAATTTTTCGCTGCCGTTATGCCCAGTGATCCTCATATTCATATTCGTCCCATGTTCGGTAATTTGGCCGGCTTTATTAATGGCAACATGTTCGTTGGACTTTACGGACAGCAAATCTTTATCCGCCTGCCGGAAGACGAGCGTACTCGTCTTATCGAACAAGAAGGAGCATGTTTATTTTCCCCCATGCCAGGAAAGCCGATGAAGGAGTATGTCACCTTACCGGAGCAATGGCGGGAAACGCCTGATACAATTACGACGTGGATCGAGCAATCCTTACAATGGGTCGCAGCGATGCCAGAGAAAATTCCTGCGAAGAAAAAAACGAGCACGAAGAAGAGTAAAGGCGAATAGCAATGCTCTCCTGACATACCAAAGACCATCCATTACGAATCATTGGATGGTTTTTTTATTTGATTTAAATGGGATTACACGTTTATGTCCTAAGACCATTTAAATCACAGCTTATAAGGATAATAGAGCGTTACGCTCAATCGCACCAGGCATTTTTTCCATCCAATCATTGTTTATCAGGAGTTCTGCACCATCGTCTGCATAAGTTCCGATTTCACCTGTAAGCCGAAGATAAACAGTTGTCAGATCCCTCCTCATGCTTGCTGCAAGGGAAGCTCCATAGTTCCCCATTCCTACCGCTGAAAGAAAGACTGTATGGTAGAGCATTAGCTTATCGGAAAATGGGGACTCCTTAGAATTCGAAATTTCTGTTTCCCAAGTCATGGGAGCCGGCAGCTGGTCATCGCGTAATAACGCGCTGAATACTTCGACATGCTTCGAGGAGATATCTCTGCCGCGCACGATATATTCTATGACTTCTTTGTTTTTAGCGACTTGAGAAAAACCTAACATCAATGCCTGACCTATGCTGTTCTTCATAACATTCAAATAAAGGTTTGTGATTTCTACGGCATTTAAGGGTCTACGATCGCCCAGCAGTCCATTTAACCAACTTTCTTTGTGCACGTATTCAACTGAATTGGGATACGGTATGTAAGGACTCCTAGGGAGAAGTCCTTTAGATTGCAGAATAGCCGTAGATTTCTCCAGCAGCTCAGCCGCAGTCTTCAGATTATGTTGAAAGAATGCACGAATATCCTGTCTTGAACTGCTTGCTAATGCCATTCCATAAGTAACTGTGCCAGCAATGCCCATATGTCTGAGATAAAGTAGCATAAAACCATCTGAAAATAGTCTTGGTGCATTTAGGTTGACATCCTTGTCTGTAAAGGCAAGAGGGATAGGGAACTCTTCGTCTTTAAATAACTTGTTTTTAAATTCCATATGTTCCGTTGTCAATCCAATAGCAAATTCAATGATTGGTTTTACTTCACTATCCTCAACAGTATGCAAGAAATGTTTAAGCACGCAATTGACCATACTGTCACTTAAATAACCTCCCCATAGAGGCGCGATATCACCAGAAGTTAGTCGAATATGATGCGGATTCTTTGCCAGTTTCGATTCATCTTGACTCATTGTATGCCCCCCCCTACTATTTTGTTTTGCGCTATTAGTTAGAATTCCATAAATACCAACTTCTATGTACAAAAAAAAAGCCTACCGATTCATCGGTAAGCTTCTTGTACAATTATTCCCTTTAGTGTAGTCCTTCTAACACGACTTCTTGTTTCACAGCCTCACTAGGCTTTTTCTTATCACGGCGAAGGAACAAGCCTAAGAATATCCCACAGATCGCAACGATTAGCATCACGTGGAATGTCTGGCCGAACGCTTCGGGCGCTACAGCAAGCATAGCCTTTTGCATATCAGCAGGACTGTTTATTGGAATGTTTTTTGCAGCTATGGATGAATTCACACGCGAGGAGAGAATTGTCACCAAGGTTGCCACTGCGAAAGAATTGATAACTTGCTGCATGGCACTCGTTAAAGAAGTAACTCGACTCACCAAATCATGCGGAGCTTTCTTGATGAGATGCGAATTAAGCGGCATCATCATAAGACCCATACCCGAACCAGCCATAATAAGCGGTAAAATTAAGTCATGACCTTCTGTCGTTAAATCAACATGCGAATATTGAAAGATCGCTCCGGAAACAAGACTGAGCCCAACAACAACCAACCAGCGAACACCGATTTTATCAAACAAGTAACCGCCAATCGGCATCATGATGGCCGAAGCTAACGCTTGCGGGAATAACGTCATCCCCGTATCGAACGCACCGTACCCGCGGGCTTGCTGTAGAAATTGCGGAAGCAGGAAAATGGCCCCGAACAAGCAGAATTGCAGTACCCACTGTACGAAAATACTGAAGGAAAAATCGACAGATCGGAACACTCTAAGCTCAAGCAATGGGAGTTTGGATTTAAGTTCAACAATGATAAAAGCGATCAAAGCGACAGCTCCAATGATGATGCCCCACAGCGTTTTACCGGAAGTCCAGCTTCAGCACCTTGTGTAATCCCATACGATAAGGATGCGAAGGCAATGGGCCCTAGAATCATGCCCGGTAAATCAAAACCAGCTACCTTCTTACGTGCGACAGCTGGCAGCTTCCATAGTCCAAAGATAAAGCTGAAAATACCAACGGGAAGATTAATTAAGAAAATCCAATGCCAGGAATGGTACTCAACGAGCCATCCGGATAAGATAGGCCCAATCGCAGGCGCCAGCAAAATGGGCACCCCCAGCATTCCCATCACCTGACCAATTTTGTTCGGTGGACTTAGCCGAAATACGTATGCCATAGCAACAGGCATAACGAATCCGCCGCCTAAACCTTGAAGGATACGGAAAACAATTAACCACTCCGCGCTGTTCGGTGTAGCGCATAAGACCGATGCTATGGTGAAAAGGACAACGGAAGTGAGGAATACATTCTTCGCCCCAAATCGGTCAGATAACCATCCCGCTAGAGGAATGACTGCCGCTGTCGCCAGCATATAGCCCGTTACGGTCCACTGAATGGTCGGTAAATCCGTTTTAAAATCGACGACCAGCTTTGACAAGGCCACATTCATCGCAGTCGTATCGAGGATAACCATAAATATACCCGATATGATAGCAATGAGCGGTACCAGAATGCTCGTAATCTTAAACTCTGGCTCCGCTTGGCCAGATGTTGTGGGTTGACTCATGTTGTGTACCTCCTTCACAATATGTATGCCATCGTGCTACAATAGTAACGGACAATTGTCCGCAACATCATAATACGGACAATTGTCCGCCATGTCAATTATTTCTTTTATTAAGGTTTGTTCTTATAGGAGGAGCACGTATGAAACATCCAGATACCAATGAAAATTCATTATATAGCCAAGATATGAAAGCAATTCCACCCTGCGGTCGACGTGAGGAACGTGATTCAGAGTATCGCCGGCGTATTCTTACGTCTGCCAGAAGCCTGTTCGAAACCAATCAAATTGAATCCGTTACCATGCACCAGATTGCCAAAGAGTCGGGTGTGGGACAAGGCACTCTTTATCGCCGTTACGCCCATATTGGCGAGGTTTGCAGCGATCTGCTTCGTTCAACAACAGCCCAGTTTCTTGCTTCTCTTGAAGAGGGTCTTGCTAATCCCGGTCCCGAGGTTACAGCTATGAACCAATTGGCGGACACGATCGCTCGAATTATTGATTTTGTGGACGATAAAGCCTCTTTACTTTCCGTCATCAACACCATGTATACCGAAAAACGAAGCTTCTATTTACACAAAAAGCCCATTTATATCCGACTTCACAGCATTGTTGCTCCTTTGATCACTCGTGCTGTTCAACAAGGAGAGATTCAACAGATCGATGTCAATTTGACTGTTAACACTATACTTGCCTCCCTAACGCCAGAACAGTACTTATATCATAGAGAAATTCTCGGCTATAACAAGGAGCAATTTGTTGAGGGCATTTGCCGACTCTTCGTGAAAGGAATATAAGCCCATGAGAATAGATATGAATCCTAGCCAGCTCATCTTCTGGAAGAAATATATCGCTAAAGCGAAGCTTGATTTATCGATTGCGGCTTACACCAAGGTGCTGAAATCCTGGAACGATGAGAATGCTTCCTGTCCGTTTAATCGCTTGTATTTTATTATCGAGGGAGAAGGCTTTGTAAAAATTGGGAAACAGACCTATTATCCGAAGCCAGGTGAACTTTATCTGCTTCCAGCGGGGAGTAATCAAGCCTATGGAACCATAAGCGATCACACTTTCGGAAAATACTGGTGTCATTTCACGGCCAAAATCGGGGATTTGGATCTGTTTCAGATTTTGCAAACATCCGCATTCATTACGATTAAAGATACAGAGGCTTTACGGAGAAAATTCGAACAACTGATAGCATATAATAAAGGTGAAGAGTTAACCTCTGCTTTTAGAGTCAATGCAATTTTAAGTGAATTCATTGCCGAATTCATTGAACAAAGTGAAACCGTCAAGCTGAATCTAGCTTCTACCCCTACTTTCGAGAAAATGAATAGTGTCCTGCACTATATGGAACAGCATATTGCTGACAATGTATCCGTCGATACATTATCCCAAATTGCGCACTATCACCCTAACTACTTTATTAATGCCTTTAAACAATTTACGGGTTATTCACCGATTCAATATATGAACCATTTGCGCTCGGAAAAGGCCAAGGATTTACTCATGATGACAGAATTAAATGTCTCACAAATCGCCGATTCGCTGGGAATGGAATTATCGTATTTTTCCCGCATGTTCCGAGAACAAACGGGTTTTACACCTACTTCTTTCCGTGATTTGAAACCGAAAATGATCGATTTATAACGAACTGTGATTAATTGAATCAAGGAAACAACGCAAAAAGGGCAAAAGTTAATTTGCCCTCTTTCTTTACCAATTTTGCGCTTTTACGGATAGAAAGCATTTGTCTTTGTCGTTGTCGGGCACCAGCGAGAATTAAGCAGAAACTTAATGAGCGTATTCTTAGCCCGCTCCGTACCGATATAATGCAGAGATTCCGCAGCATGAGCACGAACATATCTGTTCTCATCATCCAACGCGATTTCCAACTGCGGCACAGCTGCTTCCGCTTGAGAGCCTAATCGTGACAAGGATAAACTTGCCATGAAGCGAACTTGTGCGTTCTCATCTTGTAAACATCTACCTAAGCTTGACACAATGTCATCCAAAGGTGTGTCCATCAATCCAAGTGCATCCACTACGGCGCAGCGAACAGAATCAGCTGGATGTTCGAGCAGCTTTATGAGTGTAGGAACGGCTACTGCCGCTACCCCTCTTAATTCACCAAGAGCAAATATCGCATGGGTAGCGATTTCAGTATTTTCATGATGTAAAGCTGCAATTAGCCCGTTAACGGCCTCGCTTCCTGAAACGGATAACCCATAAGCCGAAACTCGTGATACTTGGCTATTCTCGCTATTTAATCCTTCGAGTAAAGCGTCTACTCCCTGCTGCCCTCTTCTTGCCAGATCATAGGCCGCATTGATTGCTAGCGGCTCAAAACCAGCTAACTTAGCGGATAACTCCTTAATTTGATCCGGATCAGATGCAGCTGTTCCTGCCAGACTGGCAATTTTTCCAGACAGCCAGTTCCAAGTTTCTTCCCACATCAAATCATGCTCGGCTATTGGCAAATGCAAGTTAGCTGGCTTTCTCCATGCTGCCTCTTGATTATTCCAACTAGGTGCTTGCGGCAGTTCTGTGCGCATGAATTCAAATTTCAGCATGTAGCGCGGCTGTCCTAACACATTCGGCGTGGAACGATGCCAAATATCATAATGGATCAGTGCAAAAGTACCCGCCTCGCCGCTTGCTAAGACTTCCCCTTCTTGTTCATTGGATTCAAAAGTCCGACTCTGGTAATTTTGTGTGCCTGGCATTACTCCTGTTGGTCCTAATTCCACTGGTGTATCCTGTGGGAAATACATAATCATTGCCCAATTGGGGTGGTGATTGCGCATTCTGTTATAACCCCAATAGCTGTCCTTATGCCAGCCTCCAGCCGTAGCTGAAGCATTGAAATGCCCATGTCTATGTGCGTGCATCATATAGTTCGGCCCTAATACGCTTGTTAAAGCACCTGTCACGACAGGGTGATCGAATACTTTTTGCAGCTCACGAATGCGGGGTAGTAAATTATTGCCGGGGTTGCCCTCTTCCGCATAAACCGTGTTTAATTGTGCTACAAGATTACTGTGAAAATCGCTCGAAAAATCAGTTTTGAGAATCAAACACCCGTTTGTAATAAATTCTCTCATTTGCTCGTCTGTCAATAATAAAGGTGTGTTTTCCTGCATAGCTGTTAGCCTCCTTGGCTTTGAATGAATGCGGTAACAATGACCTTATTATAAGAAAGATGGCTCTGACTAAAAATAGACGATCTTAATCAGAGCTAGCACAAAACTAAGATGGAACAAGAAACGACTCATTAAACAGGGTTTGGAATGTAATCTCCGCCACGGCAGCGTTTTAAATAGTTCAAAGCATGCACCTGACCCGTCATCTCGAGCTCATCACGGTAGACAGGATCATGCCAGCCTTCAATGTCGATTGTACCTTGGTAGCCTGCCTGACGCAGAATCGTAATAATATCGGACCAATTCGTGTCCCCAAAGCCAGGTGTACGGTGCCAAACGAACTCTTGGCTCCCATGGACCCCATATTCCCGAACAATATCCCACGCAATTGTCGCATCTTTGCCGTGGACGTGGAACACTTTATCGACCCATTTACGTAACTGCGGAATCGGATCGATTAAACTAACCATCTGATGGCACGGCTCCCATTCCAGACCAATGTTATCCGCCGGTACGGCATTAAACATTAGATTCCAGGCAGTTGGGTTATGGGCAATGTTCCAATCCCCTGTCTTCCACGTTCCGCCCATATCACAATTCTCAAAAGCAAGTCGCACACCGTGATCAGCGGCTCTCCGAGAAAGCTCACCAAACACTTCCTTGAACTTCGGTATGGACTCATCAATTGGACGATCCGGAATACGGCCGGTAAAACCGTTTACGATATCGGTACCAAAGAGATGTGCATGATCAATAAGCCGCTCCCAGCTCGCGAGTGTATCCTTATTATCTCCTGTTCCCGTGAGTGGATTTCCGAATACACCTATCGTAGATATGACAGCGTCGTGCTCTGCCACAATGTCGGCTACCCGCTTTGCCGTTTCTTTGAGATCGATATTCCCCGTTGTTTGCCAAAAGGATAAGCTGTAGGATTCAAATCCGTGCTTGGCAATTTGGGGGATGATGCGAACGGCATCTCCACCACCAACTAAAGTACCCACTCTAAGCTTCTTATTCATGATTGTATATCACTCCTATATTGGTATAAGATAAATGAATATGATCATTATAACTAGGAATATCGGCAAATTCACTATCCTATCTTGCTCCAAATAGGTCTTATCTTGATACTTAGGAAAGTGAGGCAGCTCATGACGTACCCTCAAGATTTAATGGAGAAAACACCACTCTGGGATAGCAGCTATCCAATCCGTTTCTACCGAAACCGACCGCATTCAGCCGCTAAAGACGATAACATTCTGTATCTTCACTGGCATGAACATTTCGAGATCATTGATATGCAGGTTGGTAAAGCGATATTTCATATAGATAGCCGTCCTTATGAGGCCAACGCTGGTGACCTGCTTTTTGTGCCCGCGGGAGCTTTGCATGTAGGCTACAACGCAGCAAATGAAGAAATGGAGTATGTCGCTGTCGTTTTTAATGCTTCCTTGCTGAGAGTGTTGCACCCAGACCCCGTGCACGAACGGTATATCCTCCCGTTTCTGGACGGGCGAGTTCCACTGCCTGTCAAATTATTGGCCGAGGATGAACTTGCTGCTCCTTACCGTAGACTCATTCGTGAATCTACAGCCGAGTTTGAGCATAAAAATGCCGCGTACGAGCTCGTCATCAAACATAACTTTCAGCTGCTTTTCGCTCTGCTATCTCGGCAGTTTTTACCGGAGAAGTTCATAGATAAACCTGCTCCTGCCCGTCATTCGGAATCTTTCAAACCGTTGATCCAGCATATAGAATCCCATATAGCTGAGCCATTATCGGTTGAGCAGGCTGCACGGATGGTGAATCTGAACCCGTATCATTTTTGCAAAACGTTCAAGAAGCTAACCGGACGTACCTTCGTAGATTACGTGAACTGGCTGCGAATCAACGAAGCTGATCGTTTACTTCGTGAAACCGAATGGACAGTAACCGAAATCGCTGAGCGGATTGGCTGCGGAAACGCTAACTATTTTACAAAGCTATACAAGAAATATAAGAGTTTCCCGCCTTCTGACATTCGGCGAAAACGGGAGTCCGCTATGAAGTCAGTCCCCCCATTATCTTAGTCTTGTGCTAACATGCGTGAGAAAAGTCTCTATTCAATTCCATCCAACTTCCTTAAACTAGAATTGAAACTTGATGCTTATAAATACGCTAAGTGCAAGCTTACTCTGAGGAGGGATCTAATGTCACATGACTTCATTCACGGGACAGATAGTCTTGTCATGAACGAAAAAGACGATGTTGCGACCGTGCTGCGTGATATTCCGAGCGGTGAATCTATTCATTTCTATAAGGGTGCAAGTATGCAAACGCTAACATTGCATGACTCTATCCCATTCGGACACAAGGTAGCCATTGCATTCATCCAACAAGGTGCCGAGGTCGTTAAATATGGGGATGTCATTGGTAAAGCAACCCAAGATATTCGAGCTGGCGAGCATGTTCATGTCCACAATATTGAAGGTATTCGCGGTCGCGGAGATATACCGAAAACACATGAATCCTAACTATGCCAAGGGGGCTGCGATATGACTACTATTATGGGTTATCAGAGAGAGAATGGGGACATCGGTATTCGAAATCATTTAATCATCATTCCGACCGTTATCTGTGCCAACCATGTTTGCAATCGAATTGCACAAATGATACCCGGAGCGGTCGTGATTCCTCATCAGCATGGCTGCAGTCAAATTGGGGATGACAAGAATAGAACCTTCGATGTTTTGGCAGGTACGGGGCAAAATCCGAATGTTGGTGCTGCTATCATTATTAGTTTGGGCTGCGAGGTCATCGATCCCATTGCACTAGCCGATGCGATTAAAGCGACTGGCAAACCCGTGGAGGTTTTTGATATTCAATCCATCGGTGGTTCGGTTAAAGCCATTTCGCATGGGACTGAAATTGCCAAAAGATTGCTGACCGATCTGGCCCAGCAACCGAAGGTTCCAATCCCGTTGAATAAGCTGAAAGTAGCGGTGAAATGCGGTGGCTCGGATGCTACATCCGGATTAGCTTCCAATCCTGCTTTAGGTGTAGCCGCTGATAAATTAATGTATGCTGGAGGCAGCATCGTCATCGGTGAGACGACGGAAATCATTGGCGCTGAGCACATTCTGGCCAGCCGCTGCAATACGACTGAAACAAGCGACAAGCTTTACGAAGCTATCGGGCGATTTGAAACAGAAATCGAGCGTATGGGCGCCGATATGCGCGGCGGTAATCCAAGTCCCGGCAACATTGCGGGTGGACTTTCTACGATTGAAGAGAAATCACTCGGCTGTATCAGCAAATGCGGCACGCACCCCATTCAAGATGTAATTGGTTACGCTGAACATGTTCCAGAACATGGATTATACTTTATGGATTCACCGGGAAATGACATCGAATGTGTGTCCGGTATGGCTGCAGGCGGCGTGCACATCGTCTGTTTCACGACGGGTCGCGGAACGCCAACGGGTTCAGCTGTTGTCCCCGTAATCAAAATTACGGCAAACAAATTCACCTATTCAAACATGGAAGACAATATGGATGTGGATGTGAGCAGCATGCTCGCTGGTACCTTAAATTTGGAGCAAGCAGGCGAACAAATCTGGCAGGAAATTTGTGAAGTGGCTGAAGGCAAACTGACTAAGGCAGAGATACTGGGCCATCAGGAATTCAGCATTAACCGTATCGGTCCTAGCTTATAGATCCAAGTATTATGCAGATGTCAGCCTGCCGGACACTAGGCACATATTCATCCCTACAAAACGGCAGGCATCACATAAGCATACACAGCAATAAAGTGACAGCTGCTTCCTGCAAGCACAAACAAATGCCAAATGACATGGTGATATTTTAACCTTCGCCAAAGAAAGAATGGCACGCCCATGCAGTAAAAAGCGACTCCGAACATTAACCAAGCTAGAGCCATTGAGGGAAGAAGTTCACCTAGTGGACCGACTAATGAAACCATGAAAGCACCCATCAATAAATACATCAGCAGGCCCCAAGGCATAAACCGCCTAATGATCAAATGAACATAGCGCACGCCTCCGAAAGCTAATCCCCATATCAACAGCAGCAAAGTGTAACCAAGAGTTCCTTGCAAGGTAATCAGTAGGAATGGCGTATACGAGCCTGCAATGGCAATAAAGATAGCCGAATGGTCCATGACTTCAAAGCGTTCGCCCCACTTCTTCGAGCGAGAGCAATGCAGCAGGGTCGAGGACAGATATAGCAAGCAAAAGGATACACCATAAATCGCATTGCTAATGATATAGGCAAGATCTTCGAACAGAACGGAACGTTGTAAAAGTAAAAAAAGACCGAAGGCACTTAGCGCCGCGCCCATGCCGTGGCTTAATGCATTTAACCGTTCTTCCCTCAGAGCCAATCTATCTTCCATTACGCAGGCTCACTCCTTTCTACTTAGCCCCTAGTTTTTCCTAACCTGAAGCCTAGTATGTAATCACCTCAGTCCTGATTGTAAGAATAAAAAAATGGATCCCGGCATCATGGCCGAGATCCATTTTATTTATTTCTTCATCGCCCCTTTAAATAGACAGCAAGCTCATATCTATGGGTATAGGCAAGCAGTAGAAAATTCCCTAACCAAACCCAAAGGATCGCACTCGAATAATCCCTCATATACAAATAGATCCCTACCAGCAGAAATCCGATAACAACCTGTAAGCCGTCTGCCTCTGTCGATGTAGACTTTCCTCTGTTTATCACTTTGATTGCACACAGTAAAATGGCCAATAACACGGCAAAAGCAAGAGAAACTTCAAAGCTTGATAATGCACTCCATACGCCGAAGGTCACAGCAATTGCTTTGCCTCCTTTCCCCTTAAGGAATGGAGAAAAGGCATGCCCGATAATCGGAGCCAGTGCGATAGAAATCATGGAGTACCCTTGAATCTTTTCATTCCCCAATACAAAAAGAAGGATAAGGTATCCTTTTAAAAAGTCGAGAATAATACCAACAACACCAAGCTTATAACCAGCTGCCTTCCACAGATTTAGAGCCCCCGGATTCCCGTCACCAACCGTCTTCAAGTTTTTTTGGGCGATAAGGCCAAGCCAGTATGAATACATGAAGGATCCAGATAGAAAGGCACAAACCGTCCAAACAATGGTCATTGCCCCCTCCTGCTTCCTACCTTGACGTGCCGTCCTTTCCATGACACATGCCCAAGGAATACGACCTGATAGACGGAATACAGCATGACGAAGATGAAAAATAATGTTGAGAGAACATGCAAAACAGGCATAATGATTCCAAACCTACCAACATGTTTAATCAAATAAAACAATTGAATCATGTATAAGAGATACCCAATGAAAAGGGGTAGCGCCCATGAAGTGTTGATAAATAGGAAGAAAGTTTCTGAAGCAATCAGCCCGACAACCCAAATGGCAACAAGGAGGATCGTGCCCGGACTTAACTTAGACGTGCTTAGGACTGCTCCTTTACCGAACCCTTGAACCTCGCTTTGGATCCCTTGTGGATACATACGAAAAGAAACCAGGCCTTGCCCGATAAAATTCGTCACTTGAATCCCGGCATTCCTATAGGTGGCCCCAAGGTTCAAATCATCCAACATCTCCGACTTGATGCTTTCATGTCCCTTGATTTTCTCATAATCTTCCCTAGTCGTTAAGATGCAGGAGCCATACAGACCTTTTTTCGGATTTTTCTTTTCAAAAGGAGATGTAAAAGCGAATACACCAAGCACATTAAAGATCAGCGCCAGTCTTTCAACAAACTTCTGCGTATAATGGAAGGGAACGATAGAAACGACGCCTCCCGCTTTATTTCTCGCCTTAACTAATGCCTCCAGCGCACGCGGAGCTAAGCGAAGATCCGCATCAAGAAAGGCAATTAAATCACCCGAAGCTTGTAAATATCCGTTCCATACGGCCCAGTTTTTACCCGTCCAACCCTGTGGAAGGCTCGTGCTGCTAATCACAGTAACCCCGTAACTTTCAGCTATTTCCTTCGTATCGTCCTCCGAAAAATCATCAACAACGATAATTTCAAAGGGTTCCAGGGTTTGTACCTTGAGTGCATGAAGAAGATGAGGCAAATTGCATGCTTCATTCCTGGCAGGGATTATGATAGACAGCTTCACATTTTCCGGACCTTTTTCCTGACTGACAGTAATCACATTTTTTCTAAATAACAAGAAACCACATAGACATCCGATGACAACTAATACATATATCGCCACCCTCGAACCCCCTCCTTCAATTCCCTCATAACGGATGGATGAAAGTGCTGCCCTTACAATATGGAGAACAGGTTGTAGTGATATATATGAACTTTGGGGTGATTTTAAGCCATCTACTGCTGCTCAACAAGCGAACATTTCCGCAATTGTGTTATAATGTTCAATATCAAATTACTGGAGGCACAATGGCATATGAAAATATATGTTATCCTCTCCTTCGATGGTGAAGGAATGGAAAATGTTTATGTAGGCGCAGATGAGGAGAAAGCACTTTCTCTGAAGCCGACTGACTTTGAAAACTGCGAGGCCCTTTTCGTAGAGATTTGGGAAGACGGCGAGAAAACCGATGATTACCGCTTAGAATAACTAGTGATACATACTTCCAAAACGAAATAATAGAAAGGCGGATATAACATGGTCCATGCGTTTACCATCCAGCCCACTTCGTATAATACTTTCGAAGACGAGACCGAGCAGCTCGAACAGTGTAAAGAATGGGGCTTGCTTTCAGAGAAAGCAGCGAAAACAAAGGCATTCTTCTACAAGGGGAATGGTATGAATCTGCCCTGCGGCATTGTTGGTTTTGTGGATAAAATGACGGCTGTCATTGAATTCGACAACAAGCAGCTGCACTGCATTCACCCCTCCTACCTGAAGGAAATGCAAGCTGCCAATTACAGCCAGAGAGGTGCAGGAACCGCTGACTCCACTGAGGCGGAAGCCCTGGAGCTTGAGACTTTGCAAGTAGATGCTCCAGCTAACGTAGAAGCTAATGTGGAAGCTAACGTAGACGCTAGTACTGAAGAGCTTGAAGTTAAAAAGGTCCCTAAAGAGCCAAAAAAAGAGAAGGCCAAAAAGGAAAAAGCTCCTAAGCTTCAACTTCCCGAAGAAAAGGTGAAAATGATCGCTACAGTAAAGGAATTTACAACTGTACCGAACAACTTCTCTGATACTGAAGATGAAGTCATTATCTACGAAGCTGTTTCCATGATAGAACCCGAAATGGAGATCGGTGAAGCCTGGTCCAGCCACAGTGCCACGCTTAAGAAATTGGAGCTAGAAATCGGGGACAAGCTCTCGTTCGAATGCAAAATTGTAGCGAAGAAGCTCTCGAAACATCCAGTACCTTACAAAATTAATAATCCTGCTAAATTACAAAAGGTAACATCCTAACCTGATATCTTGAAAACTTGTAAAGTTGTACTTTGTACAACTTTATTGAGTCTATGTAGCGTTATCCTCGCCAATGTTGTATTTAATACAATAGTTCCAACCAAAATTGGCCATTTCGAATGAAAAAAGGCTACTTTGTTGTAAGAAATACAACATCTCCAGCATGGCGAGCAGAAATCCGAGAAATTGTTGCTCGCTGTACAACATTTACCGTTAGCGCCTCCAAGGAGAGTATGTCATTACATACTCTCCTTTTGGCTGTCTCCTGGCAGTCATTTTTACTTTTTGCCTTTGGGAACATGTCGATTTACTATGCCTATTGAGCACTAATGTCGTTGATGGTATTTTAACGGCTCCTTTCGTTAAAGTTAAAGCCGATGTGATTAAGCTGTATGTGCCTGAATAAATGCTGCAGTTAGGATACATTTAAGAGAATTATACCGAATTCATTAAAGATTTTAAGATCTTTTCATAAAGATTACTGCATGTTACTTTAAAATATGAAAAAGAGGAGCAGCATCAAAGCATGCTCCTCCACTCTCGGCAGACTGTAATTGAAAAAAATCTCAGCAGGATTCACTAATACATGTTATAAGGTATCTTTATCCTTTTATACCACTAAAGGTAATTCCGTTAATAAACGTTTTCTGGAGAAAAAAGAACAATACAATAACTGGTAATGTCATCAAGGTGGATACGGCCATTAACAGGCCCCACTCGGAACCTTTTTGACTTTGGAATTGCTGCAATCCGAGTGAGACCGTATAGGAAGGCTCATTAGTTAAATAAAGCAGAGGACCAATGAAATCGGTCCAGCTTCCCATAAATTGAAACAGTGCCACAGCTAAAACGGCGGACTTGGCTAACGGAAACATGATCTGTAGATAAATACGAAACTCACTTGCGCCGTCTATGCGGGCCGCTTCGCGAAGGGTATCCGGCAGTCCAAGAAAAAACTGCCTTAATAAGAAAATGTAAAACGGTACTCCAAAAAATTGGGGAATAATGAGCGGGAGAGATGTTCCCACCCAACCCAATTTAGAAAACAAAAGGAAGAGGGGGATCATAGTCACTTGTCCGGGAATCATCATAACTGCGAGGGTGACGAAGAACAACACACCGCGACCGCGCCATTCCAACTTGGCAAAACTGTATGCAACCAAGGGACAGGATATGATCACACCGATCGTACTAATGATTGTAATCATCGCCGTATTTTTCAAATATGTCCAGAAAGGGATATACTCTACCGCACGGGAATAGTTACTCCACTGAAAAGGATGTGGGATCCACTCAGGGGGAAATGTAAAGATTTGTGTGAGCGGTTTTAGAGAAGTTGAGACCAGCCAAATAAACGGAATAATGAAAAAGAATGAAGCAATAATTAGGCATAAATGAGCTAAAGCTCGGTTAATTTTTTTTACAGCTAGAGGATTCATTCCTATATGGCCTCCTTTATTTCCCTTGATAATGAACCCATCGTTTAGACGAAATGAAAATCAATGCAGTTAATGCCATAACGATAACAAACAAAATCCATGCCATGGCGGAAGCATAGCCCATTTTGAAATATCTGAATCCGTTCTCGTATAAATACATGACGTAAAATGTCATGGAATTTGCAGGGGTACCTTGTCCTTTGGTCATTGTGTAAGGAAGCGTGAACTGTTGGAACGCACCGATCGTTCCCATAACCAGATTATAGAAAATAACAGGAGTTAGCAAAGGCAGCGTTACTGTTTTCGTTTTCTGAAACCAATTGGCCCCATCGATTTCCGCTGCTTCGTAGTATTCATCGGGGATGTCTCCTAATCCAGCAAGATAGATGACGACAGCATGACCAATACCCCAAAGCGACATAAGGATGAGCGAGGGCTTGGACCAAGCTTCACCACCCAGCCAAGGGGGGCCATCGATACCGATGCTTGCTAACATCCCATTCACCAAACCGAAGTTTGGATGTAACAACCACATCCACAGAACAGCCAAAGCCACCTGTGGCACAAGAGTCGGTAAGAAGAAGATCGTTCTGTATATAGCCATACCTTTGACCTTCAAATTTAACATCATGGCGAGTGCCACACCGAAAAATATACTTATAGGAACAAAAAATACAGCAAAATAGATTGTGTTGTATATGGATTTCCAAAACAAAGGATCATTAAAAAGATCCTTATAATTATTCAGACCGACAAATTCTCCAGGCTGCAGGATGCTGTAAGTGGTGAAGCTAAAGTAAATTGATGCGAACATTGGAATTGCATAAAAGCAAATGAGCCCTAAAGCCCAAGGTGAAGCAAAGAGCCACCCAATCACGTTAGTTCGGCGAAATGATCTTTGTTTTCTTGCTACTGGAGAAGCTTTTAAATGAACCGATTCGGCTAGTTTCGCCATGTACATTCTCCTTCCGAATATTATAGGCCAATAGGCAAGGAGCGAGAGCTCTCCCTGCCTACTTAGCATCTTATTTATTATATTTTTCCAGCGCTTTGTTTACGGTTTCTGTTACTTTATCCAGATTTTCTTTCGGAGTGCCATTACTACGAGTGGCCTTTTCCGTTGCAGAAGCTAATTCATTCCATAACAGCTGTCCTTCAGGAATGACCGGACGGTTGTGTGATTTAGGAAGAATATTGACGAATTCTTTCATAATTGGATCGTCCTTGTACCCGAACTTGGCGTTAACCGAATCAATAACCGACATGCCAGACTGGGCATTCAGCAAATATTGCCCCTCTTCTTTACCCAAGAATTCAAGGAACTTCCAAGCGGGTTCAATGTTCTTGGAACCTTTAGGGATAATAAGGGACATGCCGCCCGACCACGTCGTAAAGTTTGATCCAGTAGGTGTCGGTATCGGTGTAACACCGTAATTCAGGTTCGGCTTAAATTTTTTGATACCAGCTACCGTCCAGTTTCCACTTATCTTCATACTGATTTGACCGGAAATGAATGGATCCATTTCATCCGTACCGGCTGCGCTTGTGAATCCTGCAATGTCCTCGACATTGTATTTTTTACCAAAATCGGTCATCCACTGAAGCGCATCTACGACTTTAGGATCATTCGCAGTGATTTTGCCAGTTGATTTATCTTGGAAGTCTCCCCCAAATGACCATCCCCAGCTGTATAGCCAGCCTTGTGAATACCATGGAATAAAACCGATTCGTTTGAAACGTTTGCCATCCTTGATGGTCAACTTTTCAGAAGCCGCTTCGAGTTCGGCAAGCGATTTGGGAGGATTATTGGGGTCGAGCCCAACTTCTTTGAAATGATCCTTATTGTAAAACAGCAAACGTGAGTCCGTACCTAACGGAATGGCATATAACTTGCCTTTATAATTGGACTCATCCCATGCAAATGGATAATACGAGTTCTTATTTATTCCAGCTCCAGCAGCCATCGTAGATAGGTCAGTCAATGAACCTTGCGCTGCCCAAGAGCCGACCTTAAATCGGTCGAAATAGGCAATATCTGGAGGGTTGCCACCTGCGACCGCAGTAAGCAGCTTCTGATCGGCGCCCTCATTGGATTCTGTATACACCAATTTGATTTTGACCGTGGGATTTTTCGCTTCAAATGCTTTCACGACTTTATTCATATTTTCCAAATCGATCGAGGTAAGACCGTGCCACATAGTGACAGTTACATTACCTTGTCCGCCTTTCTCGTTCGAGGCTGCGGTGCTTGATGGAGTTGTTGAATTAGTGCCTCCCGTAGTTGGAGTAGTCGATGAACACGCAGTTGCAAGTACTGAAATAGTGAGAAAAGATACCAGTGTTGGAAATGCGAGTTTTGTGGATTTTCTCATGCGTAAATCCCCCTTAAGATAGATTTTTTTATTTCAACTTGACTCCCATTAATGTATGCGTTTACATTCTTGTTGACTATGACATAGTGTGAATCATATTGTGGGAAAGACGCAGGTGATGCTCCTTGATTCGATCTTATGTATGCATCGAGCAAATCCACCTCATTTCAATAGAATAGTATGCTTCTATATACTAAGTATATTAATATCAAAAAACATACCATGTCAACTTCAATTTCACGACATGAGTGTAACAAATTTCCATATATCAGACTTTCACCGCTAAGATACTGTCCTTACTAGGCTGGCGTACCCAAACAAAACAAAACAAAAAAAACATGGTGTAACCCATGTTTTTCAATCGCTGTTCAGTCACCGTTACCGGCTATTTTTTCACGACCATTCGATGTTCGATAATTCTCTGTTCGGGGACGGCTTCTCCGATTAACTGCGAGACGAGCAAGTCCACCGCTCCTTCGCCCATCCGTTTCTCGTCTTGTTGAATGTGAGTAAATATCGGCTTCCCAAGATAATCGTTGAGTGAGTCAAAACAAACGATGTCATATTCATCCAACGATTTGCCCAACGAATCGATAACCTGAGCCAGCATGGTTGCGACCAGAAATTCCGAGGCGACAAATGCCTTGACTTCAGGATATTGTTCCAAAAAGCTCTTAATCGTCTTTTTGTCACTATCGATTGCGGTTCCGTTAAGGTTCATAGGGAGGGTACCCTTTAAATTCGTCAAACAATAGTCCTGATTTAGCTTCAATCCCTCTTGTGTAAAGGCCAAGGTATACCCCAATATCCTTTCCTCCAAAGTTGATGTGTTTTCCTCCGGGGGAGACAAATAGGCGATTTTATCGTGGCCTCTCCCGATCAGATGAAGCGTAAGATCCTGGGCGGCTTTCTTGTTGTCCGTGTAAACCGAGCAAACCGGAATTCCTTTCAAGTATCTGTCGACTAATACAATGGGAAACTTGTCCAATACGAGACGAAGCAGCTCAGCATTATAATGTTCGCCATGAATGGGAGTCACGATTAAGCCCTTGATGCCTAGACTGACAAGCAATTGGATAGCGCGTTCTTCTTCTTCCTTGCTCCCCCAAGTTCGCTTGATGATCAGATCATACTTGTGCTCAGCACTCTGTTTTTCTATCGATCGAAGCAGTTGCAGGCCGTATTCGTCGGAAAAATTCGGAATAATGAACCCGATCAAAGGTCTTTCTTTTTCAGCGGGTACCATACCCGTTCTTTCCTCCGAATGACGCTTTTGTTCTAATCCACCAGTAACACCACTCGCTACAAACGAACCTTTTCCCTGAATCCGTTTGATGACCCCTGCTTCGGCCAACTTCTCCAGCGCTTTTTTGGAAGTGATACGGCTGACACCAAACTGTTCGGCCAGTTCTTTCTCGGAAGATACGCGATCTCCTGCCTTCAATCTTCCCTCTTTAATCTCATGAATAATATGCCTATAAAGCTGTTCATATAAATGTTCTTCCATCTGAATCACCCTACCGCTGTATTGTTAATATACTAAGTATATCATTCCATAGATGATTAGCAATCCTACCATTGTTTAATTAAATTTTCTTTCAAAAGTTCCTTGCTCAAAAAATAAGGGGAACCTACGTTTAAACCATGGTTGCATTGGTAACTCTAATGCTTCGTTAATATCTACCCAAAGTAGTTCTCCAAAGAACAATAATCCCCTTTTTGTTATTCAATTTTCAAGACCAAAAATGCCCGCTGATGATTGGATCAACAGCTCACGGATTTGAACATAAATAAAAGGAACTAAAAAGAAATGATCGAATTACTTAGAATGGTTAGATTTAGGATTTTATCATACAATTCTGACCCTTTTATTCAGCATGCCGGTTATCGTATTTTTCCAAAAGTTCTTCATTAGAGATAACGGAAATGATCAGAAAGAATCAGCAGCTGCAATCAGAAGCGGAACGGCTGACGGCACTATTGGGTTGACCCGCTCCCCAAACAACGACGGTTTTATTAAGATTAGCGTGAAGGATCAAGGAATCGGTATGACAAAGGAGCAGATTGATAAACTGGGATCACCATTCTATTCACTTAAAGAAAGTGGAACTGGATTAGGTATGATGGTGAGCTTTCAGATCATTCGCAATCTTCAAAGGAAAGTACGAATCAACAGTGAGAAAGACGTAGGAACAGAGTTTTCAATTTATTTGCCTATGATCTAATGCTTCATCTTTCTTCTTGCTTCTAGCTCCATCTTCAAGGCATATTCAACAGATTCTGCAAGGATATCGAATTTCTCTGCAACGGTGTACGTCAGGATCTTTCCACAATGGACGCAGCGATGCATTTGAATATCTGTTACTTTCGAACAATTTGTGCATTTAATCATCTATGTCGTCCACCTTTGTAATTATCATACCTCCATTATACACATATACATCAAAAAGCCACCTATTTAACTACCCAAAATGAACACCACAGGTTTAAAATGAATTCATTTATCATAGATGTATATCCATACAAAATGTAAACTTCAGGCAGGTGAATTGTAGTGTCCTACATGGATATTCCCTATAGCTTAGGAGAAAAGTCAGCCGTTCCCCTTTGCAAGTTTATTTCCATTTGGAAAGTTCAAGCCAACGACACCTATCAAGTAACTAAAAGTGCGGGATTTGTTACACCCGGGCTTTTTATTACTTATGAAGGAAATGGTGTCATCTCCCTAGCCGATGACCGATTTGACTTGTACCCCGGCTCCTTTTTCCTCGTACAAGATGCCATTCCTTGTACATACAACTGCCAGAATAACAATTGGAAATTTTACTTTATTGACTTCAGCAGCTTGGACATGATGCACTTCCTCCATCTTCCTGTTGGAGAAATCTTATCTACGGCGAAGTTGGCCGAAGCCCTTCAATTAAGCGAAAAAATCATTGAAACCCTGATCGCACAACCCACTGGTTACGCTTATTCAGCCAACATCCTGCTGCAGGAAGTGCTGCTCCTTTTCGCAAGGGAACAGTCGTTTTTTGCTGCGCCTAACCATACCGAGATGGACAGAATCCTCTACTATATGCACAAAAACTTAAACAAACCTATGCAAATTGATGAGCTTGTGCAAAAGAGCGGTTTGTCACGCACCTACTTCTTCGCTCGTTTTCGTTCCATGACCGGACATTCTCCAACCAGCTATATGCTTAAACTAAAGTTAGAGTCGGCCAAAGTTTCGCTTGAAACGACTAACTTACCAGTCAAGGAAATAGCAGCAGCTCTGCATTTCTATGATGAGTTTCACTTCTCAAAGCTCTTTAAGAAGCACTATGGCATGCCGCCTAGCGTTTTTCGCCGACAATAAGCATTATGATCACTTCATTGATCGTGACCTCGCGGCTTTTTACCGCTCCATCTCTCATCAACCTTCTCATTGACCGATTGATATCTCGCATCTACGCTGATCCGATATTGGTTCGTTGTGTTTTCTAGCGAACAATGAAGCAAATACATGCCGAAGATGAGAACATCTCCTGCTTCAAACGTTGTTGTAGCCCATTTCCCGCTGAATTTTTCCGTAATAACCAGCGGATCATCGGTATAATGTCCAATACCGTCACGATCTGAATCCTTCGTCCCGTAAGACTGTTTCAAGTCTTCGAAACGATGAGATCCAAGGCAAATTGCAAGTCCGCCCATTTCATAAGATACATCCCCTAGTGGCGACCAAACCGTATAGACTTTCTCTGTACCTCTTCCCATATAAACAATATCATAATGGGCTCCAGTAAAATCACCCTTGCCTACCGCCCGGAGCCATTTGTAATGATACGTAAGCGAGGGTTCCCCAAGGAGTTCATCAAAAAAGTGCATGATATGATCCCCGTTTAAAACATTAAGCAAAGCCGGCAGGTCCTCATTCGCCCCCCCCATGAAGATGCTCTTGCTGCCATCGGCCATTCTGCCTTCTTCCAACAGGGTATCGCGATCAAGCTTCCCCATCTTTTCCATTTTTTCTAAAATACTCGTGCGTGCATGAAGAACCTTCGTTCGGTCATGGAATCCGCGGATGAGTAGATATCCGTCTTCCTCCATCCGCTCGCGCAGCGACACCACATCATGAACAATCTCGTTTGAGCTCCTCAGCTCCGTCAAATAAGGACCACCCAGCTCCAACTCGCGACTTCCTACCTTCACCAACAATTCACATACACTCCTCTGCGTAATGACTTATGACTTAAGTGTAGGTGAAATCAATTCGTTGAGCCATGGATGATCGCATTTTAGGCATGTATAATCGTACAAATATTGTATTCTTTACTGATGTGGGTAACAGATTACAATCATTTATTCATAACGTTAATAAAGTTGTAATACTTTGTTCAAACCGTATTCACATATTATGTGAAAAAAATCACATACATTGGAGTAAGATAGAAATATATAGCAAATCAAATGGAAAACAGAAGGTGATACCACTTGAACCAATCTCGAAAACATGAAAAACGATTGATGTACCTGATGTTCATTGTTGCTTTTGTCATGTTACTCTCTTTTATCCGCAAGTTTTTTTGAACCTATGAAAGCTACAAAGGAGATGTGTCCCTATGCCTACCTACGATTCTGTATTTTATAGCCGCCTACTCACTGAGACCACACTGGCATTTCATATCATTTTCGCTACCATCGGTGTTGGCGTTCCGGTCATGATCATGTTGGCTGAGTTAGCCAGCATTAAACGTAAAGATCCCTATTATGCATTGCTGGCACGAAGATGGGCTCGGGGATTCATTATCACCGTTGCTATTGGGGTGGTTACTGGTACTGCTATCGGGCTTCAACTCAGCTTGTTGTGGCCAAAATTCATGGAGATTGCTGGGCAAGCTATTGCGCTTCCGTTATTTCTAGAAACTTTTGCCTTTTTCATCGAGGCTATCTTCTTAGGCATTTATTTATATACATGGGAACGATTAAAACCTAAACATCATCTGTTACTACTCGTGCCTGTTGTCATCGGGTCCTCTGCTTCAGCATTTTTTATTACGACTGTAAATGCATTCATGAATACGCCGCAAGGCTTTACTCTAAAAGATGGCTTGATTACAAATGTCCAGCCGATTCTAGCTATGTTTAATCCATCAATGCCAACTAAAGTGGCACATGTACTTTCCTCAGCCTATATGACCAGCGCATTCATCTTGGCTGCTATAGCGGCCTACTCCCTTCTAAGGAAAAAAGGGGACACTTTATATGCCAAGAAAGCTTTAAAGCTGACTGTTACTGCTGGGCTCGTTTTCGCCATAACCACGGCAATGATCGGTGATCTATCAGCAAAATTCCTAGCTCATACTCAGCCCGAAAAACTTGCCGCAGCCGAGTGGCATTTCGAAACATCAACGAATGCCCCGCTCGTTCTTGGTGGTATTTTGACTGAAAATAATGAGGTTAAATATGCGTTGAAAATTCCGTATGCATTAAGTATTTTGGCAGGCGGAACTCCCGAAACCGAAGTAAAAGGACTGAATGATATTCCGAAAGATCTCCGTCCTCCATTGTACGTGCATTATTTCTTTGACGCCATGGTTGCTATAGGGATGTTTGTGATTGTCGTTGGCATTTGTCATATGTGGTACGCACGCAAAAAATCCCGTAAACCTTATCCGAGATGGCTTCTAGCGATTATTGTTGGGTGTGGTCCTCTTTCCATGCTAGGCATCCAATGTGGATGGTTTTACGCGGAGGTTGGCCGCCAACCATGGATTCTACGCGGATATATGAAGGTAGCAGACGCCGCTACAACTTCACAAGACGTGGATACGATGTTACTGCTGTTCTGTTTACTTTATATCGTTTTAGCAATGACCGCAGTAAAAGTATTATCCAAACTTTTCAGAAAAAACGATGTTGCAGATGAACTGATTGCACTTGGTATTTTCGGGGGGAGGACCAAAGAATGAGTCTAGAACTTGTTGGCATAACTGTTTTGTGGATCTTTTTATACGGATATTTAATTGTAGCGTCCATAGACTTTGGTGCGGGTTTCTTCAGTTATTATTCAGTTATTACGATGAAACAGCATATCATTCATAAGATCATTGAAAGATATTTATCTCCTGTCTGGGAAGTTACCAATGTATTCTTAGTTTTCTTCTACATCGGTATGATTGGATTCTTCCCAGAAACAGCACGTTATTATGGGACCGCGTTACTTGTACCAGGCAGTGTGGCGATCATATTGCTAGCCATAAGAGGAGCCTACTACGCTTTCAGCAACTATGGTTCCAAGGATAACAAATGGTACATGCTGCTCTATGGAGCAACTGGCTTGCTCATCCCTGCAACCCTTTCTACGGTGCTTACCATTTCTGAAGGGGGAATCATCGTTGAACAGAACGGCATGATTTTGCTAGATTGGAGTAAGTTACTTAGGAGTCCTTATACGTGGTCGGTCATCTTGCTGTCGCTAGTGAGCGTCCTTTATATCTCGTCCATGTTCCTTTCCTACTATGCCTATAGAGCAAAAGACTTTCCCGCTTTTAGAATTTTACGAGGCTATGCTCTTTTCTGGAGCGGACCCACTATTCTTGCAAGTCTGCTTGTCTTTTTCGCCATAAACCAGCAAAACCCAGAACATTTCCGCAACATGCTTAACCTTGGATGGATGTTCGGAGCATCATTTCTCTGCTTTTTAGTTGCCGTCTACTTCCTATGGAAACAAATCAAGCTAGGTCTAGCGTTCATATTGGTGCTTTTGCAATTTGCTTTTGCTTTCTTTGGTTATGGTAAAGCCCATTTACCGTATATTTTATTTCCATACATCTCCATTCACGAAAATTTTACGAATCAAGCAATGGGAACTGCGCTAGTCATCGCCTTTATTGCAGGGCTTGTTATTCTAATCCCATCTCTGTTTCTGCTTATGCGTCTATTTCTTTTTGATGCTGATTATGTACAAGGTAAATTTAAAAAGAAGGGTGATTAAACCTATGGAAAACTTATTAATCCAATATGCTCCACCGATATTTGTTCTATTTTCACTTGTTTTTATGATTCTGTGGGTACCAAGAGCAGCCGAAGTGACTGAATGATTAGTAAGGCAAAGAAGTCGACTATAAGCTAGTCGACTTTTTTACTTATGATTCATGTTCGATATCATTTTCCATCTCGTCTTTGAGATTTTTCAGCAGTTTCTCTGGTTTACTTCCGAAATACTTCGTGTAGAGAGCTTCATAAGTCCCATCTTTGGAGACTGCTTCAATAGCCTTATTGATCCTTCCCATGTACATGTTCCGCTTTTTAGCAACGATAGCGTAGCTATCTTTGTTGAAAGCTTCTCCTACCTTTTTAGCTTTTCCTTCTGTTGAGTTTTGCAAATAATCTTGAATACTGTGCTCTTCAAAAACAACGGCATCAACCGTTTTATTTTTCAAATCATCGTAAGCATCCGAGATATTCGCATAGCTCCTTATTTTGATCCCTTTAATTTCACTCGCAAAATGATAAGCAGTCGATCCGTTCCTTGTTGCCACTACTTTCTGGGCCAAGTCATCTTTGCCTTTAATCACCTCATTATCTGATGCGGTGAGTATCGCTTCTCCCGATTGAAAATAAGGACTTGAATAGTCTAAATTGTTCTTGCGGGCATTCTTGATGGTCATTCCGGCGATTGCCAGATCCACATCGCCAGATTTTACACTTTTGTTCAATTCACCGTATTCCATGGCTACCCATTCATATTCTATTTTCGCCTTCTTAGCAATGGCCTGCCATAATTCCACTTCGAAGCCTTTCTTCTCTTCTCCTTCTGTATACGAGAAGGGCCGCGAGTTTTTCTCGATGCCGACTTTGATCGATTCATTCTTCGCGCATCCTGTGGAAGCAAGTAGTTCCAATAGTACGACCAACAGAGTGATCCCCTGTTTGCTTCGAACTCGTATTTTCATTGCTATAATGCCCTCCTTATCAGCATGTGTTATGCACTTTCTCTGAAATAAATTCGATATACGCCAAGGTACCTTCAATTTCATTGGAGAAAATCCAATAGAATACTTACTCTAGGGGTATTTACAGAATTTCACTTCCATTGCATAGGTCATGCTATCAGATTATCAGGTAAACAAAGGTATTATTTGTAAATCATTAAACAGTTATGCAGACTCGACAGCATATATTGTGCAAGTTTTCATTCAGAAGGATAAATAAGATGAAAAAGACCAATCCGCAAAATTATGGATTGGTCTTCTATTCATTCTACTTTCCGCTTCTCTTTGGTATCTTCTTCTAACAATCCTTTCGTTCCTTGTCTAAACTCCTTAATCGTTGTGCCGAATGCGCGGCCTAACTGCGGAAGCTTCGAAGGACCGAATAAAAGTAACGCAACTGCAAAGATGATGACAATCCCTGATACGCCAATGCCTGATAGCATGCTGTTCACCTACCCCATATATGGTTTCTGAATTAAAATTTTACCATGAGAGCTGTCACATACATAATAAGAATTCCTGCGGTTAGCCCTCCAAAATTCAGCCAAGAAACAGGAGAAAGATTTCTTTTCTCGGACTCTTTAAGAATCATTTTGGAAATGACATAGATGACTTGCAGTATAGCGCCTGCACCTATACCGAAGAATAACGCGGCTAATGTATCATTAAAAATAAATCCGCCTACCCAAGTCCCAATAATGGCAGGTCCACCGGCGATTAACGCTAACGAGACAAAGGTCTTCCAGTTGGGACGATCTTTGAGTAATGGTGCTGCGATCCCAACGCCCTCTGTGATATTGTGCAGGGTAAAACCGATAATCAAGAAAGTTCCCAAGGCTGCTTCTCCGACAGCAAAAGCGGATCCAATGGCAAGCCCTTCGCCAAAATTATGAAGTCCAATACCTGTAGCGATTTTGCCCGATACCCTTCTTCCCTCCAAAGAACTGCTGCTTAGCTTGCGATCATTCGACTGATCCACCGCTATTAAGAAGAGACAACTGAGCAGTGCGCCAAACCAAACCAAGCCTGTACCTTGAAATACACCTGGTGCTTCAGAAGCCATTTCAAACCCTTCTTCAAAGGTATCGATAACTAAGAAAAACAAAAGCCCTACCGTCAATGCAAGAATAGCATGCATGCCTTTAACTGAAAATCTACGTAAAAATGGATACCATAAGAGTCCTAACCCAACAGGAATAACCCCTACGTAGAAACCTATTAATGCATATTGCCAAAATAGTTTACCATTTGGTTCAGGTGTCGAAGCTGCGGCCGCAACTTCGCCAGTGAAAATCAATCCATTTGAGGTGATTAGTTTAACTTCATGTGGATCTCCTTGGACCCATGGGTAAGGGATTTTTACAGTTCCCTGTTCAAATCTTTGTAAGGTATCACTTGGAGAGAAATCCGCATTCCAAAAGGCTCCATCCACAACGACTTGTGCTATCGTTATTTCCTCCGGTCCTGAATTAAGCACCTTAAGCTGGATTCCTTCATCATTTAGCGTTATTTTCTCGACATTAAGAACTTCAATAGGAGCAGCCGGCTCATTTTCTATTCCTGTTCCCACTTTTGCAATGGTAGTGATAATCGCAATAAGTAAAATTAGGGGGAGAATTCCCCACAAGATAGCTTTAAATTTGTTTGTTGGAACCTTATTTTCGGTTTGAACATTGATATTCATCGTACGCTCTCCTCCTTTCTTATTCCGCTATGAAGAAGCCCATCCATCCGAGCTCAGCAAATTCACTTTGATGGGCATGAAACATGTATCGTCCAGGAGATGGGAATACAATTTCTAGAATGCCTCGTTCTCCCTGACATTGCATAATGGTATCTGTAAATTGGGGACGCGCTTCAGGATCCGCGCCGGTTGCATAATAGTTAAAAAAGTTCGCATGAAGGTGAAAAGAATTAATGAAATCAAATTCAGTAAGATTGCTTAAATAAATTCGTACTAGTTCCCCAACCTTAACCTTAATTGGTTCTTGTTGATAGGCGAATGCATATCCATTCACCGTATAGACTTCATTTTCCCCATCCAAATCAAGATCATAGCCGTTCATAAGCATATTGAATTCTTTGGCAGCAGCTCTTGGCTTCTTCGGATCAATAATGAAGTTACCGTAGAGTCCTTTATGAATATGTCTGGCGAGAGGAGCAACATGACAATGGTAGACATGCATACCGGCTGGCTTTGCTTCAAATTCATAAGTAAAGGTATCACCTGCATTAATTGCTTCCAGTCCGTCCATGTTGGTAGGATGCATACCATGAAAATGGATAGAATGAGGATGGCTCGAGGCATTCGTAAAATGAACTCGGAGGACATCTCCTTCTGTACAACGAATAGTGGGTCCTGGTATCGTGCCATTGAATGTCCAACCGGGAAACTTGATCCCTTTCGCGATCTCAACATTCGTTTCATAGGATGAAATTTCGTATTCCCGTAACGTTCTTCCATCAGGAAGCTTACTTACCTTTCCATAATCAAAAGCTGTGAGTGCTTTCTGAGCTGCTTTAAGGCCTTCTGTCACTTCCGTACTTGGAACATATCCATGTTTCATTCCTTCATGCAATTGATTTTTCATAGCATTATGAATGTCATGCTTATCCGCAGCTAATGATGATTTACCAAATAAGGATGATGGATTCAGTAAAGCACTGCCAATGACAGCAAAAGCCCCTGCAGTTCCCATTTTCAAAAGATTACGTCTTGATACCTTATCAATCGGTTTACGGAACATCGTCATGCCCTCCTATTTTATATTGCTTTTTTACAATACTTTTGTATTAGGGAAACTTTTTAGTTAAAAAAAATTTTGTTTATAATGGGACAAAGAGTTTACCAAGGGAAAAACCTTGACTTCACTATAAGCCCATATACATAGTTTGTAAACCTATTTTTTCCAAAGAAAAATACCGCCATTGCTATCCATCCAAAAGAAGGCTTGAGCGCATAAAAAGTCCCTGTTTTGTATGGTTACAAAACAGGGACTTTACCCACAAACTTACTTCTGAAAGGTTCTCGGCGAGCTCCCGAACTTTAGTTTGAAGGCTCGTTCGAAGTGAGTTAACGTATTAAATCCGGATGCATAGCAAATTTCTGTGACAGGTATATCCGATGCCATTAACAACGATTTAGCAAAGTTCAAACGCAGTCCCTGTAAATAAATCTGGAATGGGATTCCTGTCATTTTACGAAATGCATGACTGAAATAATTAGGTGCTAATGCCGCTTGTTTGGCTGCTTCCTCTAATCGTAGTGGATCTCGAAAATGGTGGTGAATATAGACAAGAGCTCTCTGAATCGAACGATGCTGAGCTTCTAAATCCTTTTCATTGATACGTGGGTGTTGCTGACTATAGGCTCGAAAAAGGTTAAGAAGGATCCGCTCTAACGCACCTTTCACCATCATTTGCTGACCTGGCATCCAATTATAGGCCTCACTGCTAATCAGGCGAAATTCGGACTCTATCATGTCAAAGTTAACATCGATATCAACCATATATTCGGCGAAGTGTTGAAACATCAGCTCTCTTATCTCTTCCCCAAGAAAATCTCCGGAGAAAACAAGGTTGTAAATATCCATGGGCTCATCGGGAAATGAATAGATTTCATGAAAATCTGCTGGTGTGAGTAGAAAGAGACTTCCCCTTATAAGTCGATGCTCAGTTCCATTAACGATGTTCACTCCTCGTCCACGGAGAACAAAGCAAAGCTCATAAAATTCATGCCAGTGCAAGGAGTGGTGCTCGTTATTGATGTGCTGAAAGTAAATTTGAAAAGAGGAGGAGGGATCAATAAATTGGTCATTCGTTAACCTAATCGGTTGTTTTTTCATATCTGCCCTCCGCCTCCATTGTGCCATTATTATAGCATATCGAGATGCACCTTAAATCGGCTATTACAGCTGTCTTTTATACGTTAGCATACGTATTCCCTGCTAGATCTTGACCGCGTGCCAACCAAACTTTAAAGTTTGGATTTTTCTCTGGATACACTTGCGTTTCGGTTGAGAAATAACGCATGGTATATCCACAACGACGGTTTTCACTTTTGTTTGGATCTGCACCGTGAATGATGCGCGAGTCATGCAGCGAGCATTGACCTCTCTGCAATTCGAAGTGAACAGCTGTTGATGTATCCATGTTTTTAATTTGCGTATTAAACAGGTTCTGGGACCCATCTACACTTTCATACTCAGAGAAACCGTTGGTATGTGTGCCTGGAATAACTTGCATACAGCCATTTTCCTTCGAACTATGGTCAATGGCGAGCCAAACCGTAATGATTTTATCAAATGAACTAACCCGACCATTCCAATAAGCCGAATCCTCATGCCATGGCGTTGCCCTGCCAATAAAGGGGTCTTTGCAAATAAAATGGCTGGACCATAGACCAATGTTCGGTCCGATAATAGGCTCCACGAGATCCAGAACTTCATCTGACAGGAGGAATTTGAGCAGCCGTTCTTCACGGAAATGAGGTGTGTCCAGCTCGTCAGACAGTTTACTTCCTTTTTGCTTTAGTTGATCTTCAAATATATCCGTCAACTCAGCTAACTTCTCTGCAGAATACAGCTGTTTTTCATAAAGTAAGTACCCATTCTTCTTATAAAATTCGACTTCCTCATTGGTTAATTTACTCAATGTAATCCCTCCAAGATGTATGTTCTTATCGACAAATTAACTATAACGCACATGTTGGATGACAGGCTTATCGTTTACTCAGAAAAAGTTAGCGTATCTTAAGGTAAAGCAAGAAAAAACGGCGTTACTAGTTGATCATAAGAAAAAAAGCCACTCTTGGAAGAGTGACTTTGTATACTGAATGATAAGTAACAAGATGATGATAACAATCAATTACCTGCGAGCTAACTTGGTCAATCGTCCATCCGAAATCCACTCGGCCACATAGACATCTCCACGCGAATCGACACAGATACCATGCGGAGAACTGAATTTGTTAGCGCGATAATAAGCCTTATCTAGATTAGGCCATCCCGCTTGAGATTTAGCTTGACGATCCTCACCCAAATGAGCAACTAATCTATCATGTTTATCGAATACCGTTACACGGCTGTATAAGTCCGGAAAATACATTTCATCTTTGTAGAAATAGAAGCTGCAGGGCATATCCATATCATGGTCAAAGGTGCGTTTGAATTGCCCATCGAGCGTAAACACTTGGATCCTATGATTGCCTCGATCCGCAACATAAAGTTCTGGTTCTCCGCGTCTCAAGTCAACGGATATACCATGTGGACAAGCGAATTGCCCCGTTTCTGAGCCCTTCCCTCCCCATGAACGAATATAGTCACCAAGTGCATTATATTGATGTACCCAGCTTTGACCATACCCATCTGAAATATAAATATCGCCATTTGGCGCCACAGCCACATCCGTAGGCACAAATTTGCGTTCATCATCATAAATCTCAGGCAGATCTGGCGTGCCGATCGTTAACAGATGTTCGCCGGTTAATGTTGTTTTAACCATAATCCCTTTGGCCGTGTCGGTCACATAAAGGAATTCGCCACCTGCTTCTTTGTGCAGATAAAAGCCGTGCGCGCCTCCTTCGAATTCTTCGCCCCAGGCATTCAAATATTGCCCATTACGGTCAAATACCACAACGGAAGGCTTTCCGGTATGGAACAAATAAAAGCGACCCGCTTCATCAACTTCAATTCCGTGTGTGTAACCTAATGTCACATTTTCGGGCACTTTTGCCCAGTTGGGAATAACTTCATAGTTATGTGACGTATTACCTGCTTGAAGGGCACTCAGAGATAGCGCTTCCAATTTATCCACATCCTTTTCTACTTATTTCCTTTTAATAATACCACTTAATTATTACTGTATACTAGTTCAAATGTTGAAAGCCAGTTACCTTCAGGAGTTGATACAACCATGTCAATCTGGGTAACCTATTGAGTGCCTTTTCGACAAAGGAGAGATTCAAACTTAGGATCAACGTTTACATAGTGGTAGGCACTAAAACAACAATCGATGGTGTTAATCCATAGATGAACACGTCAAAGGAGGAATTACACATGCCAAATAAAATTCATCTTGAAGCCGCAGCGCAGAAATTCGCAGAAGATACCGCAAAACCGCCCTTTCTCTTCGATCTAGGTCCGGTAAAAGGGCGCGAGACTGTTGACAAGGTGCAATCCGAGCCCGTCCATAAAGAAGCTGTCGACATGCAAGATCTTACAATCGCAGGTGGTCCGAGCGGTGAAGTATCCGTGAGAATTCTGCGACCAAAGAATTCACCCCCGACTCTCCCTGTTATCCTGTATATCCACGGTGCTGGGTGGGTTTTCGGAAATGCACATACGCATGATCGCTTGGTCCGCGAGCTTGCCGTTGGTGCTCAGGCAGCCGTCGTATTCCCCAACTATAGCCTTTCGCCTGAGGCCAAGTATCCAACAGCACTCGAGGAGATCTACGCTGTCCTCCAATGGATAGCCGACCATGCAAAAGAGTACGGCTTCGATGCTGAGCGTCTCACAATTGCAGGCGATAGCGTTGGCGGCAACATGGCCGCAGCCATTACGTTGGTCGCCAAGGAACGCAAGGGCCCGACCTTCCATAAGCAGCTGCTGTTCTACCCTGTAACCGATGCATCCTTCGACACGGATTCCTATGAGCAGTTCGCAACGGGATACTTCCTACGTCGTGATGCGATGCAGTGGTTCTGGGATCAATACACATCTGATCCCCGTGAACGAGCGGAGGTGACGGCATCTCCGCTGCGAGCTACACTCGAGCAGCTCAGCTGCCTCCCACCCGCGCTGATCATCACAGGCGAGGCCGACGTGCTGCGCGATGAAGGAGAAGCCTACGCGAACAAGCTTCGCGAAGCCGGCGTGCCCGTCACGTCCGTGCGCTTCCAAAGCATCATCCACGACTTCGTGATGCTGAATGCCTTGGCTGACACGGAAGCCGCGCGCGGTGCCATGATGCTTGCCAAAGCTTGGCTGCGAGAATCCTAACAGTTGCCTGCGGTGCAAGCAGGGTTAATACGAAGAAACAGAGGCACAATCCACCAGTGGATGTGTCTCTTGTTGGCTCAAGACAATCAATGATGTATTCTGTGTAACAATAAGGCAACTAATTTGCAATTTCCCTGCGATTGTTGCAGTAAATACAACATTTTCACTCAAAAGTAGCTCCAAATAGTGAAATGAGGCTAAATTGTTGTACAACATACAACATCAATAACTTGGAGAGAAGAAATCATCGAAATTGTTGTACATCGTACAACTTTCTCTCCTATTTTATCATCCTATACCCCGACCTGCTCCATCCATTCCGCAGCTACATCAACCGCTTGTTTAAAACACTCTCGCCCGTGGCTAATCAGCGCTTGTTTCGCTTTATCATATTCTCCTTCCAGCATCCATGCTGCATTTTGATCCTTGATCACGCCAAAAGCATCCCAGGCAGAGCGCAACGAGGAGAAGTATTTTCGATCACTCACCTCTTTTAACTTACTTTCTAGCCCTTTCATACATGTTTGTAAAATTACCTCTTGTGCCACTTTTTTCTGGTACCAATCGTTTATTTTTTCTGGATCCCTGGCCTCAATCAACGAAACCATGATCGCTCGCATGCCGGTCGCACATTCCATCCACACGTCCAAATCTTTCTGAAAGGCATGAGATTGCTGGAGTGAAGGCAATTTAAATTGCGAAACTACCGAGCGTAAAGAAAGGCTGCTCCGTGTTGCTTCTTGAATACTTTCATTCATCCCCACAATATTCTGAAGCTGAACATCAGCAGCAGCCAAAACTTCTTCGCTCCCAGCCGTTACTTGTTGAATCATTGCTGACGTTTGATTAATCGAATTTGCAATAGACATTGTATTGCTGGTAACTCCTTCTAAGCGACCATCTACTTCCTGCATGTCACCTAAAAGTTGACCAAGGAACGTCTCCATCATTTCATACTTACTAACCGCTCCTTGCAAGGTATGCGCTCCTGTACCAACCGTGTCCTGCATCTGGTGTATCGAACCTCGCAATCCATCTGCACTAGATGTAACCGTTTGGATAAGTTCCTGTATGTTAACTGTTTCCTGCTTCGTCTGAATGGCCATCTTCGAAATCTCTTGAGCGACGACCGCAAATCCTTTTCCCTGTTCTCCTGCACGCGCTGCTTCGATATTCGCATTTAGCGCTAACAATTGGGTTTGTTTAGAGATATGTTCGATTAGAATGGTCATGTCTGCTATTTTCTCAAGTGCTTTATTCAATTCATCCATTTTTACATAGATTTGCGTACTATCCTTGGAGATTAACTGCATTTGTTCCATCGCTACACTCATTTCCACTCTGCCAGAGCTCACTTCTCCCAAAAACTGAGTCGATGATTGGACGATGGCACTGTTGCTATCTCTAACTCCCTCAAGAAAGGTATGAATAGGATGGATTTGGTCTGATATGAGCTGGGCATGTTCAGAGGCATCCTGCATACCTTCAGCCATTTCTCGCATTGTAGCCGTTATTTCTTCTACCTGCACAGTAATCAGAGTTGACCTCACGCTCGTATCCTCCATCTTATGATAAAGCTCATTTGATGATTTATCGACGATTCGGATGAGAGATTTCAAACTGCGAATTGTTTTTTTCAACGTACTGATTAATGATTTCTCACCAACAACAGGGGCACAGCTCATACTGAAATCACCCGTAGCCATTTTTAATAAATCCCCATGAACCTTTTCATACGATGATGAATGAACTAGTTTGAACAAAGTGACTCCTCCTTTTACACATAAAAAAGCCTATCCCATTACAGAAACTGTAACGGATAGGCTTCGTTGCCAACTAGAATAGAAAAAACAATGTTAGATTTTCTACGTAATCACGTCTTTGTGATGGTTCGATTATATAAAAAATGTAGTTTTATGTCAATATATATAACATAACCATTACATACACTTGAATACCGTATTAATAGACAGGCTCTAACGTCACAGATATAACCTGCTGTCTGGCTGTATCCACACTCTTCAGGTCAATCAGATACACCGTCTCGGCATTCCCTGAATGATCCAAGTGTTCAGAAGTCTGAATCGCTGCATCCAACTGGCGGGCTTCATACACTAGACGAAGCTTCTGACCTTCACTCGCGCTTAAAATGATTTCCCCCTCCTTGCCAACTTTTGGCGGATAAAGGGTAATGAAACGCTCTGTAATCGATGTAGGAGATTCCGTAAATTCATAACTGTCAGTTATCATTAATTTGCCCTGCTGCTTGTCCAAATCGAACAAACGCTCCAATTTGTGCAGATGCGGTACGTCATAAGCTTGCCGCAGATCCAACAGGAATCGATCTCTTCCATCCTGAATACCCACTTCCACTATCCTCTGGCATAGAAGGCTAAATAAGCCAGTCTGTATACCGCTCGTACGCCCGCAATCGGAGAAATTCGCCACATGATTCTCCTGTAGAAAACAGAATTGCGGGAACTCCGCAATGTGCCTGGCTTTCTTTTCATCCAGAAGCAGATCGACCTGACCACCAGTACGCTGCTTAAGCAGCTCTGCAAAATAAACGTAATAACCGAAACCGTAGTACCAATAACCGAGACCTTCCAAACACGCCCCCTCTTCGGTGAACCCTTCAAGGAAGCACTCCATCGCTTCAAAAACGCGATTTAAGACAGGCATCAGGATTCTCGAATCCTGGATCATATAAATAGCAGCCATTCCGATGCTTCCTGCGCATACTGCCGACCAGTTGTGCGTTGCTGTCTCCCACCCAAACATTCTCTTGAGCTGCATATACGGATTCAGCACTCTTTGCATAACCTCGTGACGTGCGCGTTTAACAATAAGTGGATCGAGTCGATCCTTGAACAGTTGACAAATCTCACTCAATGCATGGGCCGTCTCTGATACGAACAAATCTACATGCCTTGGCGCCTCATCTTCTGCTTCGGGATCTTGGACGTTCAGGTGTGCAGGCAAGCACCATGTGTATTCATCGCATATGGCCCAGATGGTGTCCTCGAGTGCAGGAATGAATACTGCATCATCTTCTGTTAAAGCAGCGATTGCAAAAGCCGCAAGCCGACGTCGACGATCGAAGTAGTGCTTCTCGAACTCTTTTCTCGAACCATTTACTTGAAATAATCGAAATGCGCTGAAGGGCAGCGCCTCGATGGGCTGCGTGAGGAATTGGTCAGCCAACTGCCGGACTTCTATTCGGTGGACGGCTAGCAGCGGATTGTCCAAACCTGAGCGTATATCCACGGATCGCGTTCTGACTTCTTCAAAAAGGGAAGCATGGTCCGTCTCCGCAGCTTGCAGCGCTTCCAATAATAGTCGACTATTCAAGTGAACACCTCTTTTGGGTTAGTTATCTTTAAACCTACTATAATGAATAAGGCGTTTATCGTCTAGTTCATGTATTTACTTTTCCGCGTAAAATATTAACCTCTTTCGGACCTCATTGGTCTAACCTGCCGATACCGTGATCGCGCAGGGATTTGCGGCGAAGGCTCGCTGCTCCAAACCGAACTGGGAAGCTCTCGGCGCAGAACAGGCGCTACTTCAGTCGCAAAAATTTGCAATTACTCACAATTTCCTATATATTTCTATATTGCTGATTAAAAAAATATTATATATTTCGGATAATTTTACAAAATTAGTATGATCTGAATATTGAAATGAAGAGGTGCACGACAATGACATTAAAAAAAACTGCAGCAGGACTCATTTTACTATCCGTTATGTTGACAGGAGCAGCCTGCTCTTCCGATCAACCGAAATCTTCGCCAAGCCCCGCAGCTACAAGGAACACAACGGCTGCTCCGCAAGCAACTGCCGAAAGCCAAGATGCCGTTAATATGAAAGGCTATATAGCTGCTAGAATCGCTCAGGAGAAAGTGGACTTCCTCTTTGCGGAAGCCAAATCCAGTGATGGCGCGTTTATCCTCAACCCTAAAGCTGCAGACGGCAAAGAAAAAGCCGTGAAATTTCTTACCAGCTACTTCGATACAGCTATGGCAGAACAACTAGCTGGGCATTACCTAACTGATAAAAAAGCAGATAATGCTATCGTTACAAATAAACAATCGTTCTTCACTTCAAACCTTCTTGCCACGAAAAAAGAAGATATTACGTTTGACGCTTCGAATACGAAGGATCAAGTTAAATTCACTACCAAAGACGGTGTAACTTACACGACGAAAAAAGTGAACGACAAATTCGTTGTCGCTGCGGTTAAATAAGTAATAACACATCTGATCTAGGCTTATTATTAGGTGAGCACCAAAGAGTACCGTCAGGGAAGTTTCCAACCCTGACGGTACTTTTTTTGTTCCACACTATACTTCTATAACTAACAGACTCCACACATAAAGCTTAGGTAAGTTAACAAGAAGTGTTAAACCACGCTCGGTATCCTCAATTGTATACATTAAATCATGCGGTCTGCCCATCTCGATATCCGGGCTAGCTGTGAATACATGCTTAACCGGGCCATCGATTTGAATCCTCACCATGATACCCTCTACGGTCGTCGGCTGTAATTTACCTTCATTCCAGTAATCCTCTAAATTATTCGTGAGATTAATAAAGCTGATGAGCTTATGTGACTCATTCTCCCTGACAACCGTCCAAACTTTATTCGGTTCTCCATAGGTGGAGAAAGATGCATTCTCAAACATATACTCCAAATTATCGCCCTGCACATGCGTCATCGATACGTCGCGCAGCGTTGAATCCTGCAGTAGATGTACATAACGAACAAGAAAATCGTAATAATTTCTAATATTTCTCATAAACTCATCGCTTACAATCGAATAGTCGGCATAATATCCCTGTGTCAAAACACCATTGCTCTCACCTAACAGCAAATGATAAGCGCCTTGGGAGAAAATAATTGCGGAAAGCAACAATGCAGACATGTGAGCTTTCTCAATCGTTTCCGCTGGCTCCAAACGGAAAGGCTTCAAATAAGCAGCCAGTATAACTGGCTTTCCTCTACCTAAGTGCTTAGCCCAGGCAATCACCTGCTGGATATGATGATATTTCTCATATGGATTCCATACTTCGATATAAATGACATCCTGTTCAGCCAAAGCGACGGTATCAACCGGCCAATTCCCGACATTGTTGAAAATGAGACAAACATCGTCATTAATCTGGTCTAAGGCTTGACGGGTATTACGAATTAGAATCGGGAACTGCTCATCGAGCCGTTCGACCTTTTGTTTCCCGCCGAGCATGGAAATACCCGTTTTGGGATATCCATAGGTATCCATATGGATACCGTCGAAATGGACGTTTTCGATCGTTTTTTTGTATTCATTAATAATATGGTTGTGCCAAGGCGATTCTTCGTTGATATTCATGATGGAAAAGATGTTGATGAAATCAACAACATGGCCATTACTATAATAAAGCGCCCAATCCGGATGTTCTTCGAAGAAAGCTTTACTTGCCGCATAGATAGCTCCGTAGGCAATCGCCTTCATCCCGTAAGAATGGCATAGCGCGATTTTCTCCTTCACGACCTTCAGACTCAGTTCCCTTCCCATTAAATCGGTGAATACATCTTGTGGCGGCACGAGATCATTATGGCGGTACATCCAATCATAAAATTGAACTAAATTAATGTGCAGCTTATTAAGGCTGGTAACATCAGTCGTATCACCCTCTTCACGTGAATGAAAATCGCTTAGGAAACCATAACGAGGTGATTTCCTCCAGTTGGAGACCACATCAAAGGCACTGGAAAAATGCTGAGGCTCTGCTCCGTCTTGAATAAGATCAACATCAATACCGTAACCTTGAAAATCCGAATCAAAAGACGCTAGTTCAACCACGTGGGTTGAGCTTGAATTCGGCTGCAAAATAAGATCGAGTGAACATGTCTTTATGATTCGGTTGGAATCGAGAATTTTGACTTCCAGATGAATATGGGCTTCATGTTGTGCCGGATTATCCAGTTCAATTTCAATCGAAACAGGCTCATTTGTAACAAATTGAGCTTTGCTTGCGAAGACATCTTTCATTTGTGGAAACATGCTTTCTCACCCTTTCACTGCCCCTGCAGTTATCCCTTTAACAAAGTATTTTTGGAAAATCAAAAATGCGATGACAGCAGGCGCAAGTCCAATTACAGCGGCAGCAGCCATGAGGTTCCATTGGGCCCCGTACTGTTGAAAAAAAATGGACACGGCTAGCGGAATCGTTCTCATCAATTGGCTTGTCAGGAAAAATACCGCTTGCCCGTAATTATTCCAGATCGCTAAGCCCTGCAAAATGACTACCGCAGCGGTGACAGGACGAAGAAAGTGGAACGTGACTCGCCAAAACGCAGTGAACGGTGTACAACCGTCAATAATGGCGGATTCTTCAATTTCGCGAGGCAATACTTTAATGAAGCTGGCGTACAGGAACACGGAAAAAGGGATGCCGTTGGAAGCCATTAGTAAAATCATGGCCCAATGGGTATTAATACCGCCAATCGACTTCATGAGCGTATATAAAGGCACCGTGATGATAATCGCCGGAATCATCATACAAATTAGCAAAATATTAAACACGATCGCATGGAATTTGTTTTGATGCCTGGCAATCGCATATCCCGCACAGCTGGATACTAGGATAATCAAGAGCGCGCCGCCAATTGCGATAATCAGTGAATTCCCAATTGCTGCCCCCATCTTAGATACTTTCCAGGCTTGTGAAAAGTTAGCAAAATGGAAATCAGGAAACAACACAAACCCGTTAAATAGCGTCCGGGAAGGCGTATTTAGTGCCAAATAAAGCAAGATATAGAACGGAATTAAGGACAGCAAGGCCATAACTGTCACTAAAGCATATTTGCTAAACACTCGAGTTAAGTTCATAACGAAGCCCCCTTACATTTCAAACTCTCTTGTTTTAATAAATTTCATAAAAATAAACACAGGAATAATGATGATAGCGAATAAGATCATGGCTACTGCGGTTGAATACCCGGTGAAGCTACCATACAGCATTCTCAATATATATATACTAAGCGATTCAGTGCTGTAACCTGGTCCTCCATCAGTTAGAGCAATGATAACTTCGAATACAGACAACGAGCCGATAATATTCGTCACAACATTAATTTTGATAGATTGCACAAGCATCGGGATGGTGATGTACCATAACGATTTGGCATAACCGGCCCCATCGATTTCACACGCCTCATACATCTCTTTGGGAATCGATTGGAGCCCTGCCAAATAAATAATCATGGTCATGCCCACAAACTGCCATACGTTAATCAGTATTAGAACGATGAGAGCAGATTTAGGATTGCCAAGCCAATTGCCGCTAAGCACGCCTAAGTTCAAATTTTGCAGCACGTGATGCAAGAACCCGCGGTCCGGTTGAAGGATAAAGTACCACACATACCCCATAATGAGCGGGCTGATAACGGCCGGCAAATAAATGATAGCTCGGACCACACTTTTACCTTTGAAGGAACGATCCAGCACCAACGCATACACAAAGCCGAATAAGTTAAGCAGCGGAGCGCTTCCCAAGGCAAAGAGCACGGTAGTAGCAACGTCTTTTTTGGCTCGCTCGTCTTTAAAAAATTCAACAAAGTTCTGAAACCCAATAAATTGAGGTTGAGATATCCCATTAGAGTCGGTCAGGCTGATTCCGATCCCCTGGGTCAATGGATATATGAAAAATAGTCCAAATAAGATGATGGCAGGCAGCGCCATAAACTTGTGCAGGTTGTTCCATAGCTTATGCAGTATTTTCATCCATCTCTCTCTCCAATCATGGTTATAGACCCGGATTAAGCCGAGTCTATAGCATTTAAGTCTATCTATTCTGTAAGAACTCAACTTAGTTGACCTTACTTGTGTGTTGCTTTCCAGGCTTTATCCCAAGCCGTTTGGTATGCTTTTGCAAAGTCAACCGTTTTGGCATATTTGCCTGCCAGTAAATCTTGAACCATTCTTCCTGCATCATCGCCAGAGAAGCCCGAAGGTGTATCTGTGAACGGAATGTTAACGCCTGTTTTCAAAGCTTGCGAAACTTGTTCTTTCAATGGACCCCAATCTGCAGATACATCTGTGAACGCTGGAGGCGATTTCAAGAATTCGCTGTATGTTTTCAAATTCTCAGGTTTGATTAGGAATTCAAGAAACTTCTTCGCTTCTGCCGGGTGTTTGGATTGGGATGTAATTGCGTATCTAGAGTCGTCTGCGGAAAGCACGACCGGTTTAGTGCCATCTTGGATGGAAGGATATGGACTAAACCCGATATCATTTTGCATATTCGGATTAATTTTAAGCAGATCGCCCAGCACCCACATACCTTGACTGATCATCGCTGCTTTCCCCGTAGCAAATGCCTCTTTTTGGTTATCATAAGTAGCTGTCAAAGCGTCACCGTTCATAAGTCCCGCGCTTTTTAGCTCCAGCAGTCTTTTAGCAAATGTATCAATGGAACCATTCTCTGCGTCGAATGCCAATTTATCGGATTCATTATTGATGAATGCTTTACGGGAACCGTTCACACCTTGGGTTTGTTTGATGATACCGTGAGGCAAGAACTCTATGAAATGACCTAATGTCCATGACTCTCTACCTGCGATGAAGATAGGAGCCACATCCGGCTTTTTATCTTTGATCGTCTGTAAGTTTGTTTTGAAATCGTTCCAGGTTAAAGCTTCATTTAGTCCAAGCTCACTGAATATTTTTTTGTTGTAGAAGATACCAGCCGTCGTGACGTTCGTTGCGATTCGGAACTGCTTGCCCGTTTTCACGTCTGTGGATAATTCCTTGATTGCAGGGAGAACGCGGGACCAGAAAGCTTCAGTGGAAAGATCCAGATATTTTCCTTGGTCTATATAATCCTGCTCAACGACCGTTGTGATATCTGGAATATCACCAGAAGCGAATTTCACTTTAATCACATTACTTGCATCTTTTTGATATTCTTGTTCAACAACAATACCGGGATTTTCCGAATTGAATTTCTCGATCATCGTGTTGATTAAATCAACCGTTTCCACTTTTCCAGTGAAAAATTTCAGCTTTACAGTTTCTTTAGGTTTGCTCGTTGTTTGAGCTGTTGCGGCTGTAGCTGGCGCATCTTTAGGCGCTTCGGTCGTTTTTTGGCTGCATCCGGCAACAATCCCGCACAGCATGATGGAACTAAGCAGCACACTCATTTTCTTTGAGTTCATGGATATCCTCCCTTTATCGTATCCCACTTTATTCTTGGTTACATGTTTATCATAAGGTGGATTGAATCGACGTGATACACCGCATTTTTAAATCAAGGTACGATTTTTACAGATCGTGAAAAAACAAATTGCCCTCTGATATGGCAGCGTTTACACTAAATTCAGGGGGAGATTATATGTATCGATGGAAAAATTACCGTGAGTGGAGCATCAAGAGAAAATTGCTTGTCTTCTCCGCACTTTTCATTCTTGGATCCGTTTACTTAGAATCGATCCTTTCCTATTCCAAGTATACGAAGGATTTTGAAGCGCAGTCCTCCGATAGAGTTGGGCAAATTATTGAGCAGGTCTCCTACAATATCGATACGTACCTTGACGATCTGTTTCGGCTTTCCTTGTCGCCTTATATGAATGATAGCGTCATGAAAGCCATAGAAGATAATCCGAAGAACTCCGAATATGAACTTCTGCAGAAACGCCGCACGATCGAGGGGTATTTGGAAGAAATGATGATTTATCCCCGCAAAGATATTAATCGTGTGTTTATATTAACGGATGATGTGTATACCAGTGGAAGAATTCCTATCAGCGTTGACACAAAAAGCCGCTTTCAAGAATTCGACTGGTATAAGCAAGCCATGACAACGCAAGATTCCATTTTCGTGCCGACACATACCCAGCAGATGGTGAAAAACCAAGGCCCCAAAGTATTCTCCATCGTCAAACAGCTTAGAAGTACACGTAATACGGAGAAAATACTTGGCGTTATTAAAGTCGATGCGAACTACAAAGGCATTGAAGTCATCTGCGATAAGGTCAACTTGGGTATTGATGGAGGCTTGTTTATTATCGATGAGAAACACAATGTGATTTACGGCAATACGAAGAATTTGAATGCCCAGAAATTTTATGAAGCTATACAAAAAAGCGGTAAGAACATGCTATCCATTCAAGATAACAACACCCCTTATTTGCTGAATGCAACTCTTTTACCTAGATCAAATTGGACCATTCTTGCCGTAAGCTCGTTGACAGAGTTAAATCATAAGGCCAAGGAAACAAGAAATTTCGGCTTTTGGATGGCGCTGGTTTGTTCAGCCCTAGCTTTTATCTTGCTTTATTGGTTTATACGCAAGCTTCTGGCGCCGCTATTAACTATTGTACATTTGATGAAAGAAGTAGAGCAAAGCAATTTATCTGTTCGTTTTCCCGACCTTAGAAGAGATGAAATCGGATACTTAGGCACCTCATTTAATCGACTTGTCGCCAGAGTAAGCGAGATGTTGGAAGAGAATACGCAGCTCGTCAAAAAAGTGTACGAAACGGAACTGTTGCAAAAAGAAGCGCAGGTTCAAGCTTTATATAACCAGATCAGGCCTCATTTTATTTTCAACACGTTGAACATGATATCGATGCTGATGCAGACAGGCAAGCATGAAAAAGCCGTTGATCATATCCACAAATTAAGCGATTTGATGCGCAGCATTACCATGTGGGACAAAGAAATCCCCCTTCAGCGTGAGATTGAAATTCTTCAAGCTTATCTGAGCATCCAAAGCAGCCGTTATGAGGGAAGACTCGACTATTCGATCCAGATTGACCCTGCGCTCTATGATCTGCTCATCCCTGCCCTGCTCTTTCAACCGGTTGTAGAGAATGCAGTCATCCACGGATGTGAAGCGCAGCGCGAGAAAACAACCCTAAGGGTGTTCAGTGAAACGAAGGAAGAAGAGTTACTTTTCACCATTCAAGATACAGGGAAAGGTATGAGTCCCGAGACATTGGCTCAGCTCCGCCTTAAACTGAAGCGGTTAGAGATGGAAGAGCTTTTACCCGAAAAACCAGTTCGTAATGGTCTGGGTATTGGTCTTATCAATGTGAATAAGCGAATTAAGCTAAAATATGGTCCCGATTACGGGATAACCGTGGACAGCGTGCTAAATGAAGGAACAACTGTACGGATCAATTTGCCCCTTTATGGGCCAGAGAGGAGCAGCTGCGATGTATAAACTCATGATCGTTGACGATGAACCGTTGGTACGTGAATATTTGAAGCTGCATGTTAGCCAACATCATCTCGATTGGGAAGTTGCCGACGAGGCCATGGACGGTCAAGAAGCTTGGGAAAAGCTGCAGCAACAGCGGGTGGATCTCGTTATTACCGATATCAAAATGCCTGTGGTTGACGGGATAGAGCTGTGCCGCAGATTATCCCAATCGGAGAATCCACCGATCATTTTGATTCTCTCCGGTTTTGATGAATTCTCTATGGCACAGGGGGCGATCCGGTATGGTGTTCACAGTTACTTGCTGAAGCCGGTGGTCAAAGATGAGCTGATCGAGGTGATCAAGCAGATTACCGATCAATTGGAGCGGATATCCCGTGAGGAGCTTGCCTTTCGGGCTATGAAGAACGTCAGCAAAGATAGTCAAAACCAAGTGGTGAAGCAATTTTTGAGAGCCTTGGTAAGCGATAGCAGCGTGGAGATTAAAGCGTTATATCCGCTTGTATTTCGCATGAAGGTGCAATTGATTGAAACCGAAGGTATGATTATGGTGCTTGATTTGGACGAGGATCAACTTGCACAGAAGGGCATTCCCTTCAGCGATATATCGATTTTCCGATTTATTTTGAATCAAATCGTGAGCGAATTATCCGAGGAAGACGGCGGAATGGGATTTGTATTCTTGGATGAAGAGCAGAACACTTGCGTCCTAATGACCGGTGAAGACAAAAATCACATCAAGAGTAAATGTCAATATCTGTATGAGAGAGTATCCAACGTGATGCTGACGAATACAGGAGTCACGGTATCTGGCGCACTAGGTTCCTTTGAGTCCGAGTTATTTCATCTGCAAACCTCTTACCAAATCGCCAGCAAGACTCTTCACTATCGCCTTTTTGTTGAGGAGCCAACACTATTTGATGAGCTTGCTCTAAATGGCGAGCTGCAGCGCCTTACCCTGCTTGACCATACGCTGTCCTCCATCCAATTCGCTTTACTTGATCATAACGAAATCGTTTACTCTATGGCGATTAACCAGTATGTCGACAAAATGGAAGCCTGCAACGTATCCAGCATACTTAAATTTGGCATTTATTTAATACGAAAACTTGCCAAAGGAACGAAAGAACATCGAGGAGAAGTCTTGGAGAGAGCATTCCGGCATCTCCAGAAGAGTTGTCAACCAATGAGTGTGGAATGGACTGTCGAATCCACCCTTATCTTATTCCGCGAAACACTAGTTTTTTTTGCCTCAGGAAGAACTGAGGAAACGAACCCAGTCAATGAACAAGACATTGTCAGCCGCGTCAAAGCTTATATCTACGCCAATTACACCGAGCCGTTGAGCTTAGCTCTATTAGCTGAGAAACTAGGTATTTCCTCCGGATATTTAAGCCAAATCTTCCATAAAACCGTGCAGGAATCCTACATCAAATTTCTGACACGCGTCCGAATGGAGCAAGCCGCCAAGCTGCTGAAAGCCGTTCCTCCGGTAAAAGTATATGATGTTTCTGATAAAGTCGGCTACGTCAGCGTCAAGCATTTCTCCCACGTATTTAAACAGCACTATAACATGCCGCCCGGTGAATTTCAGGAAAAACACATGGGTGTCCAACGAGTACAAAGGGTGCTGGACTAAATTATTTCCAAATCACTTTCCGGATACCGTCGTCATACAAGAAAAAAGACGTGCTCAATTGAGAAACACGTCTTACTGGGATAGTTATCGGATCTTATCTTCCAACTAGCTCGAATTGAACGCCGCTCGTTATCGTATCAATTTCTTTCAACTCTTCCAAGCTAAGCTTTTCACCGATGACAGGCAGAGCCTCCGTAATATGCTGCGGCTTGGAAACCCCCAAAATCGCTGATGTGATTCCTTGTTTACTCAGAACCCAATTCAGCGCAAGCTGAGCGAGTGTCCAGCCTCTGCGTTCCGCGACTGGCTTTAACTGCTCCACGATGTGGAAATTACGTTCCTGTTCTAACAGCGTCTTGAGCCGCTGCTCACCTGCTGCGCCGCGTGTTCCAGCTGGCGGCTGCCCGCCGTAATTATACTTTCCTGTCAGCAGCCCGCGTCCGAGTGGGCTGTATACAATAACACCTACCCCTTCAGATACTGCAAACGGCACTAACTCCTGTTCGATACCACGAGCGATAATGCTGTATTCAGGCTGTACGCTCTCGAAGCGTTCAAGCCGAAGCTGTGCAGAGATGCCATGAGCCTTGGCAATTTGCCAAGCAGCGTAATTCGATGCTCCGATGTATCGCACTTTCCCCTGCCGAACGAGATCGTCTAACGTGCGGAGCGTTTCTTCAAGCGGAGTCTCTTCATCGAATCTATGTACTTGATACAAATCAATATAGTCTGTTTGCAACCTCTTCAGACTGTTTTCCACCGCGCGCTGAATGTGATATCTGCTTTGACCCGCATCATTAGGTCCAAGTCCGACTCGTCCATGTACTTTGGTTGCGAGCACGATCTGGTGCCTGCGGGCGCCAAGCAAATTGCCAAGAATCGTCTCTGATTCACCGGTTTCAAGCGGATTGCCTTTATCCATGCCCGAGCCGTAAACATCAGCTGTATCAATCAGCGTAATACCTGATTCTAGCGCTGTATCCAGCACGTCCGCAGACGCTTTCTGATCGATCCATCGACCGAAAGCCATCGTGCCCAGACTCACTTCCGATACCTTCAAACCCGTCCTTCCTAACCTTCTTTGTCCAATACTCATATCAACATCTCCTTTATCCTGGATCGATTATAAAGACAAAAAAGACTCCCTACTCGTTTCAATTGAATGAGCTGGAAGTCTCCTGTTGTCTGGTTGACTTGAACCTTTTATGTAATTCAGTCGAATTACTTGGATATATGGTGATCATATCACTTGATCTTCAAATTGGTCAAGTTTGATTAAATTGGGACTTCGCGGCGATCATCCGAATTTGCTTGGTGATCTCTTCGCCTCTTTTCAATGCTAATTCCAGTGGCAAAGCATCCTTTTTGCTAGGATTGGTATGACCTACATGTTCTTTCCATGCCGAGCCTAATAGTTGTTGACGCTGCAGGATCAATTGAAATAATTGCGATTTATCGGGTAGTTCTACGAAATCCGGCTTCTGTTCCAACGTAATATGAAATAAACGACTTAAAAGCGTTTTAGCCATCACCCAATGACCATCTGAGTTGGGATGAATACCGTCAACGGAACGATAGCCGGGGTTCATTTCGCGTTCTTGTTCTCTATGCTGAAGAAGTGGGTCGTAGATATTCACGACTTCATCCGCTGTTGAATCTAGCGTTAGCAGCCAATTCGCATAGTATTTAACGACATCATTGTAGCCTGCATATGGCTCCTTGTAGCTGTAGTCTTTCTGACCATCGGGCAAAAGAACATTCGCGTTCATAGATTCGGGATCAAAAGGCGGAGGCGTCATGACGATGGCTTTTGCCCCGCTTTGATGGATCATCCGAATGGCGGTAAGTATGCCATTTTGATAAGCTTGAAACCGTTCTATAGCGAATGGAGAATAGATGCCATCATTCATTCCATATCCCACAACAACCCAATCCGGTTTGCTTTCTTGTAGCGCTCTTGCTAATCGATCATGGATACAAGGACGTGGAAATGGATGATCGGCCTCGGTTAATCCAGAGGCTGTCTCACTGCTTACGCCAAGATTTATGAATGTAAGAGGTATGTCGGGCGTTTGCTGCCCAAAATAAGCATCCAAATAAGCAATAAACGTCCCTTCATCTGTAATACTGTCCCCAAGAAAAACGATTCTTTTACCACCAGTCAACCGTGATTCCTCTCCTTCGATTTGAGTCATATCAACTCTCCTTTTTATCGTATATCATGTATGATATTTAACGTAGAGGATTGCTATAATACCTCTAAAATTCGACTAGTTACTACCAGCTTTCATAAAGTGAGCATTCGTTCTTTTGCGGGAATTACTAATATGCTTGGACATGGCATCGGATGCGCCTTTGGGATCTCGCTGCTTTAATTTCTGTAAGATCGCATTATGTTCCGACCATTCCTCATTCGTGGTATTGATATCTAAATGCAATTGGATGTATGTTAAATATCTTTGAATCTGTTCAATATACCCTTTAACTAAATTCTGCAAATTGGTATTCTCGCAATAGGCAAGAATAGTACCATGTAAAGACATGTTCATTTCCTTAATTGTCCCCAGACCATTAGTAGCTTCCGATGATTGCTGAGTTTGAAGGGAATTCATGGTTTCTTGCAGCCGTTCCAGTATATCATCTGGTATAAGAAGCGCAGCCTTTTCAACGGCAAGTGGTTCAAGCTGCAGTCTAATTTCAAATAATTCGTCCAACTCTTTGACACTCATCATATTAACAAACATTCCTTTAAAAGGAATGACATTCAGATACCCTTCCGATTGCAATCTGGATAGGGCCTCACGAATCGGAATGTTGCTTACTTCTAAAGCGCGCGCTAATTGATCTATGTTTATTTTTTCACCGGACTTCAATTTATGAGATAAAATATCTTCTTTGACAATCCGATAAATTTCTTCGGTTAAATTAACACGATTAATTTTACTGCCCATAGGATACCCTCACCTTTTTTACACTTAACATATCATGTATGATCGAGGGTTATCAAATAATAAATATCGAGCCCTCCCTTGACTACAAGAAGGGCTCGATATCTCGGATACCTATAGCGTAACTCTTAGAAAAAATTTGTTTGCCACAAAGGGTTGGATATTTAATTGGACTTAGTGATGTTGGTTCTCATGCTCATTCGGATGATTGTCCTACTCACCATCCTCTTGATCATCCTGATCATCATCTCCATTTCCATCCTGATTCTCTAATTTCTTACTTGTTATAAAGGTAATTTCAGCCCCATAACTCGTTCCCGCTGCGTTGGTCGCGTAAGCTCTGGCGTAATACGTCGTATTTGGTTTCAGATTCTTTATCTTCTCACTAAACTGGCCTAATCCAGAGCCTAAGGATACTTTGGTTGATCCATCACCGGTTAGTGTAGGAGAAGGTGCTAATGAGTACACAATTCCTCGCGCTGTGACAGCAGTACCCCCATCAGCCGTTACTATTCCGGCAATGGTTGCACTTGTATTCTTGACCTTTGAAACCCCAGTCGTCATTACGGCAGCTGTTGAAGGTACCTGTGCAACCGTAAAGCTTAATTTATCCAGCAGCATATAACTGCCTGATTTTTTCACGACTTTGATTGTGTGCACGCTATTTGAAAGACCGGAAATACTGTACACCGTTTGTTGGACTAACCGCGTCGCATTATACGTGTTCACCGTTTGTTTGAAAACATCATCCACGTAAACGTCGATTTCACCCTGTGAAGCATCTTTTTCCGTTATAACTGCAATTCCGGTTCCTTTAAAGGTATATTCGAAATAATCGTTGTTCGTTTCTGTAAAATGCACGTCATTCTGATAGTCCCCACTGAAGACGAACGTCAGATTCGTAGTTCCCACCGGCTGCGCTGCAAGGTATGCCTTCTTGATCGTTAACGTATTGCCTACTAATGTATAATCGGTGCCTGGCACTAGGGTAGTTCGGCCATTGTTGATTCGATCAAGTACATACTCGCCAAGTGACAACGTTGTACTCACATCCGCCTGTGCAGTTACCTTTTTGTCAAAACTGCCTGTATCCGGACTCATCAGATCGCCTACAAGTATCGTTAATTTATCCAGCAGCATATAGGTTCCCGATTTCTTCACAACTTTAAGCGTATGAGAACCACTTGGCAATCCTGCAATGCTGTACACCGTTTGCTGTGCTAATCGACTGGTATGATAAGTACTCACGGTTTCCTTGAATACATCATCAACATAAATATCGATATCGCCCTGCGAAGTATCCTTCTCGGTGATCAACGCAATGCCCGTTCCCTTGAAGACATATTCAAAATAGTCATTGTTCGTCTCGGTGTAATGAACGTCGTTCTGATAATCCCCGAATACTCGATTATTGCTATATCCCCATGATCCAGAATAATGAATGGCAGCATTATCATCATTGATGCTAGCCGTGGCGCCGTGGGATGTGGGAACCGTCTGTTCTGTCATTTCCGAAGCAGTCGACGGAGTCAACTGGATCGACTGAATAGGTAGTTCTACTTGAACCGATTGTGCTGACACCTGTCTATACACACTTCCCGTAACCGTACTTCCCGCAGCTGATGGAGTCACGATCAATTTATCCAACAGCATGAAAGTCCCTGATTTCTTCACTGCCTTGATGGTATGAGGACCGCCCGGCAGTCCCGCAATACTGTATACGCTTTGTTGGACTAACCGACTATCATTAAATGTACCCACCGTTTGCTGGAATATGTTATCTACATAAATATCGATATCGCCCTGCGAAACATCCTTCTCCGTAATCAATTCAATACCCGTTCCCGTGAAGGCATATTCAAAGTAATCATTGTTAGCCTCGGAGTAATGAACATCATCGTTATAATCTCCGAGTCCCCGATTGTTGCTATACCCCCAAGAGCCGCTGTAAACAATGCCCGGATCGTTATCGTTAACAGAAACCGGCGTAATCGTCATCGAGCTGTCGCTTACTTGAATTGGAAGGTTCTGGGTAGCTCCCCCACTGAAGGAGAAGGTCAGATCTGTCCAACCAATGGGTTGAGCCGCAAGGTATTCCTTCTTGATCGTTACGACGTTACCCGATAATGTGTAGTCGGTACCTGCAACCAATGTGGTACCTCCGTTAGCCATGCCGCTGAAGGTATAGCTGCCTGGCGTCAGAGTAATCGTTACATCGGTCTGTGCCGTTAGCTTTTTATCAAAGCTCCCCGTAACAGGATTAATCAGTTCAGCGATGAGAACGCGCAATTTATCAATGAGCATATAAGAACCTGATTTTTTCACAACCTTGATCGTATGAGGACCGCTGGGTAGTCCTGATATTCCATAGACCGGTTGTTGGGCTAATCGGCTCGAATGATACGTGCTAATCGTTTGTTTAAATACACCATCCACGTATACATCCATATCGCCTTGAGATGAATCCATTTCTGTAATCACTTCAATGCCCGATCCGGTAAAAGCATATTCAAAGTATTCGTTATTCCTCTCGGTGAAATGTACATCGTTCAAATAATCGCCAAGCCCGCGATTCGTACTACGCTGCCAAGCGGCCGAATATGTAATCCCTGAGTCGTCGTTATTGATTGCAATTGAACCGCCTTGAGAGGTGTTGCTTACAACAATGGCAAGCGTCTGCGGATTTCCGGCGCTGAAGGAAATAAGCAGGTTCGTTGTCCCGAGCGGTTGTGTGGCTAGGTACTCCTTCTTGATCGTTACCGTATTGCCAGATACCGTATAATCAGTGCCTAATACAAGCGGTGTTCCACCACTTGTTATAGCACTAAACTGATTATCGTCTAGTAGCATCGTAGTTGTAACATCCGCCTGCAGCGATACCTTCTTATCAAAATTTCTAGTCGATGGAAGGATCGTACTGTTCTTAGGAGAGGTGTCACTCACTGCAATGGCCAGAATCGGCCTAGCTCCGGCGCTGAAAGTAAAAGTTAGCTGCGTAGTTCCGACCGGTTGAGTGGCAAGATATTCTTTCTTGACCGTTACCGCGTTGCCCGATACCGTATAGTCAGTGCCCGGCACCAAGGTTGCCTCGTCATTCGTTATGCTGCTTAGTGTATTTCCATTCAACGTCATCATCGTCGTTACATCCGCCTGAGCGGTTAAATTTTTATCAAAGCTCCCGGTAGAAGGGCTGATCGTGCTGTTTTGTGCCAATGAGTCGATCACGGTGATTGCAAGATTCTGAGTAGCACCCAATCCCCTGTTGCTATTTCGCTGCCAATCGCCCGTGTAGGATATTCCCGTATCATCATCATTGATCGAGGAAACGCCTCCTTGCGAAGTAACCTTCAACAAACGAGAAGCATGAGGAGCTAAATCAACCGAGCTGAAGCTGGAGTTAAACACGCCTAGTTCGCTATGACTCCATAGATCCCGCACAGAGGCTGCACCGCTTAAACCGATATCGCTCCAATTGACGTTGACCGTCGCGTTCGAGCTTCCCAGGTTAAACAATCCAACAGTATAGGTTCCATCACCGTTGTTCGCATACCAGACCTGCTGCTCGGATGCGAGGGATACGGGATGTGCCGGCTTACCGGCCTGATTGACGGCGATTGCCTCATCGTTCGTCAACAGCTGAATACCGAACTCATCCAGGTTGGTTAAGTCATTGCCTGTATATAATTGGGCCGACGAAATGGCCCAGAAAGTCATCGCTGTCTGCCGCTCATCCTTTGTGATGCCATCCATAGCGCCGTTACCGATATTCAAGGAATCGAAATCATTCCATCCGCCTGGACCTGCGTGGCGCCACCACTCTCCAGCTCGCGGAAATAGCCTTGCGATATTGGCCCAATTGGTTAATCCCGCTGTTCCACAATAACATTCAATATCCCAGTCAATACGCCATCCGTTCGCATACTTCTTCCAGGTATCCACATAATTAATATCCAGCGCCCATGATAGCTCGAACCAAATACCGTGCGGGGCTAGTGCTTGAGACCAAGCTTTAACATCATCACGGGCATCAATCGACGTATCATTATGTCCGGAGCCCGGCGTAACGCTATCAAATTTCACGAAATCTACACCCCAGGATGCAATCTGATCGGCAATGGAGTTTATGTAGCTCTGAGCACATGGCTTAGAGAAGTCAATTTTATAGCCTATATTCCAATAATCCGACGTAGTTAATGGAAGTACCACGATGTCTTGTGCATGGCAGGAAGAACCATAAATCGGCAAGTTGGCATCATACGCTTGCGGAGACATCCCTGGTATGAAATAGAGACCAAACTTTTGCCCATTGTTATGTACATGATTGATGACCTCACTAAGACCATTCGGATACAAAGTGGTGCTTGGTTGTGGGCGTCCATATTCATCCATGCTCCCATTCCAGGCTGCATCTACGTTAATATAATTGTAGCCATGGGGCTGCAGAATCTCATGCATTGCGTCAGATTGAGCCATAATCTGTGCGGCTGTAATCCAATTTCCGCTGTGATACACTTGCATGCTGTAGCTGCTCCAGCCCATGTATGGTTTTTGCGCTAACCCATTATCGGCTGCTTGTGCGAGTTGCCCTTTCGGAATAAAGACAGCAAACAAAGTGATAAAGAAAATAAAAACCAGAAGCCACAACCTAGTTTTCTTACTCATATATCCCACATCATACATCCCCTTTGATATTAAATTCACTTAAAAAAAGCCAGGTGCTTTTTTTCAAAACAAACACCTGGCCTCTTCCTCATCGATCGTTATTTCTTAAAACCTGCAGCATCATATGCCTTTTGCAAAATTTCAAGGTACCTGTTTACTTTCAAATTTTCCAATCCTTTTACATAGGCATCCCAATCTTTGGTCAAGTCTTTATTCCCTGTAATAAATTGAAGCGCACTTTGGTCAACATAGTTCTTAATGTTGGTTTGTAGAATGCTCGCTTCGTCTGTGAGTGCCGGATCAATCCAAATTGCCCACATCGGGAATAGTTCCTTCGGTTCATGGCCTTGATACAAGAGTGTCGCATTATACAATCTGCGCTCATAGTTTGCTGAGTCGTAGACATCCGTTCCTTGTACGAAGCTATCTCTGTACTCCTGCGGTTGGTAGAAGTGTCCCATACCGCTCCATCCGGCATTACGAGGAGGCTGCCCGTCTATAGCTGGAATCGTTGCAATTTGAGGGGTAACTCCCTTGCCAAGAGCCACTTCGCCCTCTTTCGGTTTTCTCCAATCGATACCTTCCATACCCGAAGCAGCATTCGTTTGTCCTTCTGTCGTATACATATAATCAACCATTTTGATCAACGCGATTTGTGATTCTTTGCTGGCCTTATTCGTAAGAACGAATTTCGCACCCGGTATTAAGCCGCCTCCATCATGAGTAGCGTATGAACCATGCGGTCCATTGAGCGGAGTTACGGGATTATAATCGGCTGAATTTTTGTTTCCTTTATCAATGTTAACGAAGATGGCTGGATGCATGCCCGCGCCTGCACCTAGGATCTGTCCTCCAGCATTCTCGCCAATTTTCTTAAATGCTTCGGCATTTTGTGTAAAAGCACCTGGATCGATCAAGCCCTCGTCGTACAAGGATTTAATATAGGAAAGTCCTTCTTTCCATTCCGGCTTATTGGCCGCAGTATCCACTTTACCGTTAACTAAGTTCAGGTAATTACGGTCGTCATTATAGATGAAGCCGTTCATCAGGAACGGTATGACACGCACACCGAAATCCTCGATCGATCCGCTAAGCGGAACTTCATCTGCTTTACCGTTGCCGTTCGGATCATTCTTCTTGAAAGCTTGAAGCACCTTCTTGAAATCTTCGGTCGTTTTCGGCATTTCAAGGTTTAATTTCTTCAACCAGCTTGTGTTGATCCACATTTTATTCGGGTAGGAACAATGGAAGCATTGCGTATAGGAGCCAAGTCCGTATATTTTTCCATCTGGAGCCGTGATGAAGCTTTTGAGTGTCGGATCCTTCTCCATCGCCTTTTTAATATTGGGTGCATACTGGTCGATCAAATCATTCAATGGAAGCAGAACGCCCTGCTTACCGAACTTGAGAAGATCGGCTTGAGAGAATTGGTCGATATAGGCCGTTAACATATACGCCTCTGGATAATCGCCGCTCGCTAATGAGATTTGCCGCTTTTCCTTGGCCCCATCATAAGGGATGATTTCGAACTTAAACTTCGCGTTAAATTTGGTTTCCAAATGCTTCGTGAACAGGTTCGTCTTCAAATCCATGTCGTTAGCCTGTTGAGCAAAGACGCTTATTTCTACGGGTTTAGCCACTTGTGCAGCACTTGGCGATGCTGTCCCTGTTGACGGATTCGACGATACCGGAGTCTCCTCTTTACTCGAACATGCGGCTAGAACCATACTGAACATCAAGATGAAAACCAAGCTACTAACCGATCTTCTTTTCAAATGAATCCGCTCCCTTTTTTGAATTAACTAGCTTGCTTATCTTTAATCCGTAGACGCTATGTTTGTAGTCAATCACCCCTTTCAATTCTTCAGTAGATCTGGTTATCCCTCTTTCACTTACCCTTTTACGGAACCTACCAGCATCCCCTGAACAAAGTAGCGCTGCACAAACGGGTAGATGACCAGTACAGGAAGCGTTGCCACGACGATCAGTGAATATTTCAAAAGCTCAGCCAACTGCTGTCTTTCTACCTGTTTCAAAGCATCTGTGGCATTTGAGCTGTTGTTAAGGATGATAATGCTGCGCAAAATGAGCTGCAGCGGAAACAGATTGGCGGTTTTGAGATAAATAAGGGCATCGAAGTAAGAATTCCATTGACCCACAGCGTACATTAAGAACAGAACAGCTATGATTGGTTTCGATAACGGAACCACAACACTCCACATGAACCTGAGATCGCTGCATCCATCTATTTCACTCGAATCAATTAATTCATCCGGAATCGAGGATTGGAAGAATGTTCTCGCAATGATCACTTGCCATACCCATATCGCGTTAGGAATTAATAAGGCCCATCTGGTATCGATTAGCCCCATCTGCTTCACTACTAAGTAAGTAGGAATCAATCCACCGCTAAATAACAACGTGAATGTAATTAGCATCATAAGCAAATTTCTTCCGAACAAAGTTTTGCGTGATAATGGATAAGCAATCATGATCGTAAGCATTACACTGATGATCGTTCCGGCAGCCGTATAAAAAAGAGAATTGGCGTAGCCTGTCACAATTTTCGGATTTTCGATGAGAGTTGCATATCCCTTGATGGAAAATTCTACCGGCCAGAGCCACACACGGCCTGAAGTTACCGCCGACGGACTGCTGAACGAGCTGCTAAAAATATAAATAAGCGGATATAAGACGATAACTAAAAGGAGGCTCAGTATCACGTAGATGCTAATCAAAAATAGTTTATCGCCAACCGATTCTCTGATCGTCGTTTTCATCGTATTCATCGTTTGGTTCCTCCATTGTTTACCAGATACTCGTATTCGATAATCGCTTTGCTACCATATTGACACCAACGAGCAGAATTAAATTGATTACGGAATTAAACAATCCAACCGCAGTAGCAAAACTATAGTTCGCGTTCAATAAACCTATTTGATACACGTAAGTGGCAATCACTTCGGAATTTATCTTGTTCAGCGGATTTTGCAGCAGATAGATCTTTTCGAAGCCAAGCGACATAACACTCCCTACATTCAAAATGAAAACGATCGTGATGGTTGGCATGATGCCAGGCAAGTCGATATGACGGATTTTCTGAAACCGTGAAGCGCCATCTACCTTGGCTGCCTCATAAAGCGAAGGATCGACTCCAGCTAACGCAGCCAAAAAGATAACAGCCGAATAGCCTGCCGTCTGCCAAATATCCGACCACACATAGATCGAACGGAACATGCCGGGTTCACCGAGAAAATTGATAGATCCCAGTCCGAAATAATTCATCGCAACATTAACAAAGCCTAGGCGCGGCGCTAGAAAAAGCATGATAATCGATACCATAACGACGGTGGATATAAAATAAGGAGCAAACGAAACCAATTGAACAAACCGCTTAAATTTTCCGTTGCGTATTTCATTAAGAGCTAAGGCTAACAAAATTGGAATTGGAAACCCGACAATTAACAAGTATCCGCTAATGAGGAGTGTATTTTTAATTAACGTCCAGAAAATCGGATTATCAAAGAACAATTGAAAATGTTTGAATCCCACCCAAGGACTTCCCCATATCCCTTTCGTAACGTTGTAATCCTTAAAAGCAAGGATGGCATTCAACATCGGATAGTATTTAAAAATAAGGAAAAACAAGGCAGGCGGAATCACGATAAGATACAATTGCCAGTGTTTTCTAAAACTTTTTGTCGCTGCTAAGAGGAGGCGTCCATGCTCTCTTGGTGCCACTCGGCTGCGTTCGATTTCAATTCCTTTTTCCAAAATGCTCCCCCCTAAATTCTCACGAAGTCATGATAGCGCTTTCTATATGGCTGATTATAGGGGTCTATTGCGGCCCTCGTATAGGTACAATTGCGTCGTTTTGCGAACAAATAACCCGAATTCAGCGGACATTTTTCCTATTCGAACGGCCATTTTTCCCGCTACAGCCATTTATGACAGAAAAAATCCTAACCGCTTAAGCGATTAGGATTTTCATTCTTCTAGAGACTGTCTGAACGAGCTTGGCGATACGCCCATAACTCGCTTGAATGCCCTTCGGAAGGAATGTGAACTGTTATAGCCAACATGCGAAGCGATTTCATCCACATTATGCTGGTTTCTTTTTAAAAGGTTCGCTGCGTGGTCCATTCTAACTTTTTCCAAATGATCGGATAAATTCGTCCCCGTTACCTCTTTAAATAATTGGGAGATGTATTTTTCTGGACGCTCAACGATCTCAGCTATCCGGTATAGGTTTAGATCAGGATCTGAATACTTTTCAGCGATATATTCATTAATTTGCTTCACTGTTTTAATGTGTGCATCGTTCTTTTTACTCGTGATGAGACCGCACATGGCTGAGATAATCTCATTGATTTCACGCGAAATCAGATCTATGGCTTCCGTGGCCTGGATGCTAATGATCCGATTTTTGATTTTCTCAAACATAGGGGATTCCATGAGAGCCTTCTGGTCGAGTAATTTAAGCAGCGTTCCCTTCACTTCTCCGATGAACTGATGCTTCATCTCCACAGAAAGCTCTCGATTTTCCGTATTTTGCTCGATCATCGACTTGACGATCCGCTCGGCTTCATCCACATCGCCAGCCCTAATCGTACTAATTAATCGCAGCTCAACGTCAATTGGATAATAATAAGTGTTACTCTCTATTCGGGTATCCCTGTACCAAACGATTCCTTTTCTATTCATATATACAGCGTATTCTAATGCCTGTCTGGCTTGCTCATAGGAACGGCTGATCTCCATGACAGAGGAAAAGGGATCACTTAGTGCTGCTGTAATGGTAATTCGATAATCGGTAAAGGCCAGATTAGCGAGATTAGCCACGAGCTGCTCGATATCTTCCTTGCCAACCTCTTCACCTTCATCCTTTTCTGCTACCGTAAAAAGGGTTACGATGCGATCTGAACCCAAATCCGTCATATGAACATGCAGGCGGCTGCCTGAATCAAGTAAAATCTGTTTCAGGATGAGTCTGGCCGCATTCAGTTCGTTGAGAATTTCAACGCTTTCCATGCCTGAGTATCCATTGATTTGCAGAATACCCGTATATCCGGCATTCATATTTAGTCCAGTATCCGCCTGCGCGGCAGCAGAAATCAATTCATCCTTGGATTGAAACTCTCCCGCAATTAACCTTTTATAAAAGGCATCGCGAATTAATGGCAGCTGCCGATTAAGCTCAGACTCCAGGCGCTTGTTGTTGGTAATGATATTGGATATATTGCCCTGCAAGAAATCATATTCATTGCGCTCTGTTGTAGCATCCTTGCCAAACTGCTCTTTCATTACACTAAGCAGCCTATTGATCGGGGCCGTATTTCGATAAGACAGCATAAAACCAACAAAAAGCCCGATCAGTATAGCAACGCCGGTCACCGACCAAGTGATGTATTTGATTTTATTCGCATTCTCCATTAAAACGTGCTTTGGAATGCCTGTGCTGTATACCCACCCCGTTGATTTGGATTGAATCCTTATCACGAGATCGTCATCATAGAATTGACTGACTTTCCCTTTATCGAAGCGGTTATCCGCGGATAATTGATCCATTTCCTGTTGACTGATCCCCTGCAAACTAATGGTATGTCCTTGCGTATCGCTAATATGCGTCCAGCCGCCGTTCGGATCTCTTGAACCAGACAAAACACTGTTGATCGTTTGTTCATCAATTATGGTGACAACTGTAGCCGGAGAAGAATCACTAAAGCTGTCTAATGGGAGCGATTGCATAAAAGTGATGACTGAGGTTTGTGTTCCGTTATTCACAAACGGTCTCAGCGGCATGATTTCGCTTCTATGCATTTTTTCTAATACCGTTTTTTTCCATTCGTCCAAGGAAAGATTGCTGTAATGCGAAGTCTGATAATAATGCTCAGGGCGAAAATAAGCATTGCCTGGCGTCACAACGACGTTAAAATTAGTCAAATAAATATAGAAATGCTTCAAAAAATCATTCGTTTGGCTGTAGGCCTTAATATCTCTCGTTATTTTCCAGATCCCATACACATTTGCTTTATCATCTACCAATTTTTCGTTCAAAAGGACACTAAGGTCTTGGTTTAAAGCCAATTGTCTCGTAAAACTTTCAACTTCGGCCATTCTGCGTTCCAGAATCTGTTGGCTCTTTTGAAGCTGCGTCACATTATTCTCAATGGAAATCGATTGCGTGACAGTGATCGAAGTACGGTATGACATATAGCCCGCTATGCTGGGGATGATCAAAATAACGATATAAGAGATCAGAAACCTTCGAAATAATCTGGAATACTTGGGCACTGGCAGTTCTCCCTTCCATTTTGGAGGTTTCGGAATACGTTCTTTAACAAGTTAGCACGATTCTTCAACAAAAAAAACCCCTAGTCGGGTCTTTTCTGATTTTCGTAGGACGACCGTAAATGGCGTGTTTGCGTGCTTGTTTTTTAGAATTCAAAACTTCAACCTCCGAATTGCAGCCCATGTAAACTGTACCTTATCTATATGATAGCGCTTACTACACGACTGATTATATAGATACAGGGCATTATCGCATAGGTACAATTGGGTCGTTGACCATACAGATTTCCTTATTCCTTATGAGTCACGTTCAACTGCTTGTCGATTCTATAAACATAATCTGGTGTTAGAACGAGCGGAACGCTTAGTTCACGGTAGCGCAGAAAGGTTTGACCCGCTGAGAATGCTTGAATAGTGGCTTCCATCAACTCACCGTTCTCCCAGACGATATCAACTTCTATATTTCCTTTGGCCCGAAGTCCTGAAACCTTACCTGTATGCCATTTCTTTGGCAGGGCGGGAAGCAAATTGATTTCTCCGGCATGACTTTGCAGCAGCATTTCCGCTATCGCCGCTGTCCCTCCAAAATTTCCGTCTACAACAAATATGTGTTTCTCCGCTCCGGCAATCCCCGGTTTGGAATACGTTAATAAGTTATCGAAGCTCAATTGACCGATTAAATGGGTTAAATGCTTATAGGCATGTTCGCCGTCCTCTAATCTGGCAAAGCTCGCTGCAAAAGAGGCAACCGTGAACTCCACATCTTCTAACGCCTCGCGAGACATGCGATTTTCTAATGTGATTCTCGCAGCTGCGCTCAGTTCCGTTGTTCCTCTTAGAGTGATTTGGTTACCTGGATGTAAGCTGATTAGATGAGATAGGTGTCGATGATCCGGCTGTGCTTCTTTATAATCTTCCAGCCATTCCTGTAATTGTCCCCTTTTGCCAATACGAAGGGGAGGCAGCTTAGCGATGGCTTGCTTCAGCTTGGATTGCATATCGAAATCAACCTGCAGCGTATCAGCAGCCTCCAAGCAAAAGACGAATAAGTCACGAACCAACACCTGATCGAGTGTTGATCCCATCGACAATTGATACACGTCGTCTTCGATATAGAAGCTATTTTCCGGAGAGTTAGAAGGGCCTGTTACAAGCCACCCATATTGTGGATGCAGCGTCATGTAATCGAGGAAAAAGGCGGCGGCTTCTTTCATCACAGGATAAGCTCGCTGCGCTAAGAACTCACGATCTAAGTTAAATTCATAGTGTTCTCGCAGTTGGCTTGCAATCCATAAGCCGCCTGTCACATTCAGCCCCCACGAAGTTTCCCAGCCTGGAGCCGTAAACCCCCATGCATTTGAGAATACGTGAGCAACCCAACCTTCGCATCCATAGAAATCTTAAGCTGTCGTTCGGCCAGCTTGCGATAACATCTCCAAATAATTCATTAAAGGGATATGACATTCTGCCAAATTGCTGGCTTCCGTTGGAAAGTAATTCATTTGTGTGTTGATGTCCAGATGGTAATCGCAGCTCCATTGCATACGATTGGCTTCGCCATCATTCCAAATGCCCTGTAAATTTAGAGGCAAAGGAGAATCCGCACGTGAACCGGAAATCATCAAATAGCGGCCATATTGATAAAATAAGGCGAATAATTGCGGATCATTATCTTGTCCGTTCTGAAGAAGACGAATTCTTTCGTCCGTTGGTAAGCGGGACGCGTCTGAATGACCTAAATCAAGATTCACTCGGCCATACAACCGATGATAATCGAATATGTGATTTTCTTTAAGCTTTGCATAACCAATAGCTAAAGCATGTTCCAATTGTCGGCCTGATTCCTGCAGCCAGCCTTCATCCTTTTTTCCATAATCGGTATTAGAGGCAAAGTAGATGCATGCTTCATCTGCGTTTCTTACGACGATTTGATCTCCCTCTACAACAATGGTTCCGCCCTGTACCACTACTTTGACCATGCCTTGACAGAAAACTCCGCACTTACCATCACTATGCATGGTCTCAATCGCTTGCCCTTCAAAGGTAATCGTAGCGTCCTCGGCAAACCGTTGCGTAAAATTCTCAGTCTGACCTTCCATTCCTAACGCGAATGAAATGCCCCCTTTGTGTTCACTCCAATAGCGCGAAGCCACAATTTCGTCTGCGTGCGAAGCAAATATTTCCCGGGTAAAGTTATTCCCATTTACGGTGTAAGAAGTATGAAAGATAGCGTTTTCAAGATTTAGTACACGCTGGAGGTCTTCACCTTGATGCTCAACAGTGAGAATTAGATGACACATCTGCAAATTCGTACCGAAATTTTGCTTCTTAGGCTGCAGTGCCTGCTGAGCTAGCTCTTCTCCGCGCTTGTAATCCCCTGCGAAGAAATGCTGCCTCATCTGATCAAGATCAGCTTTGCCCTTTGAATGGCTTTCGATCCTCTCCGTTTTTCCAGACCAATACGTGACTTCCGTCATACTCCAGGTTTCCTTCTCGATTCCACCATATATGATGGAACCAAGTCTCCCGTTTCCTATTGGCAGCCCTTGCGACCAGTTCAGCGCAGCGCTGGTATACCATAGCTTCAAATCATTCATGTAGAATTAGCCCCCTCAGTTTCGTCATATACTATATATCGTGTATGATTTAAACTTTAACATTTGCAAATAATCGTGTAAAGACAAGTTAGCTCCTCGTGAAAAAGCAGTTTGACTACAACCGATTTTCTACCGTGCTACTACCACCTTTTCATTATTTATTTCTACGATACGGATAACGAATGATTTAGTCAAATTGTGGGAATATTAACTTTGCCTAAAAAAACAATAGATCGGAGATGTATGCCATGTCTGACCAACAATCCGAACAACAAAGTGCAGAAATGGAAGCCCATAATGCGGTAGCTGATGCACTAAGCGAACTGAATCAAGCACAATCGATTAGTAACCATCGAAGAAGGGCTGTTCAGCAAGCGCACGAACAACTCGACCAAGCACATGCCCAATTAGCAGAAGCACGGACAGAACGATCTGGTAGTGCTGATGAAGATAGCCTCACGTAAATAAGAAGTATCCTCATCTTCATTTTTATATGAAAAAAAGGGCTGTCTCTCAAGTAGTTATTATGTCTACTTGCGGGACAGCTCTCTTTAATTCGGATCGTTTTTTTGTCTATTACTGCTTTTCCTCTAGTTAGCGGAACGTCGATTCGTTATATAAGGAATTCTGTGCAAAAATTCTGGTTATCCTAGCAAATTACGGTAAAGGGTAGAGAGGCATCATCGTCTAACGATTATAAGATACGTGCCGTAAACATGGATCTAGCTACTCTAGTACCGTTCGTCCTGATTTCCATATCAATCTTGCAAAATCTACGGCTCATCTCCACGATTGAGGGTATGATTTCGATGACGTCATCGATTTGCAGCGGGATTAAAAAATAGCTGGAAGAACTATCCAGAATGAGATCGCCTTTCTTGTGCTCCTGAACCGTGCGATAAGCTGCACGAATCATAATCGTTGTCAGTACACCTTCGGAGACCAAACCTTCAAAATTCGTCATTTGCGGTGTAACCGTTCCTTGGAAATACAGCTTGCCTTCCTCATCTCGAAGTTCGTCGATCCCCGAATAAATCTGTACCTCAAACGTTTCTGCGTTCTGAGGCTGCCTTTGCATATGCTGCATCGCTTTCATAACATCCTTACGGCTAATGACACCGATCATCTTGCGATCGGTATCGATGACGGGCAGCAGCTCAATACCCTCCCACACCATGGTATGTCCAGCTGATGCTACCGACGTTTTCAAGTTAATCATCAACGGATTAGGTGTCATCAAGGTGCCAATGAGCTGATTCGGTTTCGCGCCCATGATGTCCTTGGTCGTGATCATGCCAATCGGCACCTGATGGTCATCGATGACAGGATAACGGGTATGCGTCGTTTCCTCAACCAGCTTTTGCATGTCTTTGACCGTGTTAGCAGTCATCAGCGAATAAATAGGGCTGTCTTTGCGCACGATGTCATCGACGATCATAATCTTTTTCTTAATGAGGCGATCTTCCATGGCTCGATTAATCATCGTGGCAACCGTGAATGTATCGAATGAACTGCCGATAATAGGCAGCTGCAGCTCATCTGCAAGCTCCTTTACTTCAGGCGTGGTATCAAATCCACCGGTAATCAATACGCCAGCGCCCTGACTTAGTGCACACATGTGTGCTTGTACACGATTGCCGACAATAAGCAAATTGCCTGCTTCAATATACTTCAGCATGGCCTCCAGCTGCATCGCGCCAATCACGAATTTGTTCAGGGACTTATGTATACCCGAAGAACCACCTAGCACAACGCCTTCCACCACATTCACGATCTCCGCGAACGTTAATTTATCAATGACGGGTTCTTCTTTCTTCTCCATGCGAATCGTGCCGATCCGCCGTTTGGTGCTCACTAGACCGATATTTTCCGCTTCCTTGATGGCACGATAAGCCGTTCCCTCACTCACATCCAGATCTTGAGCGATTTGCCGAACGGACAGCTTGGTGCCTACAGCCAAGGATTCAATATATTTCGTAATTTGTTCATGCTTCGTATGAAGCTCCGAATGGCCCGTGCTCATGGTTCACACCTCGCTGAACTGTTCTATAACATTGAAATAATTATAGTATATCCAAATAAAAAAAGACAGAAGCCCTTAATGATGCGATCCTCATTAACAAGGATTAACACTCCTTTAAACTTCTGTACATCAAACCTCCAAAAATGTTTCAAAAGGAACATAAAAAAGCGTGGCTCATGTCACCTGACCTAACCTACGCTGTTGTATGAAGTCCCCTTCGCGATAAAAACGGTTTCACGAATATCGAATCATTCCTCCGTTAACGTGTATCACCTGGCCTGTGATAAACATTGAGTCGTTGGCGGCAAGATAGACATAGGCGGGTGCTACCTCGAAAGGCTGAGCGGCGCGCCCAAACGGGATGCCTGTGCCTAGGGTGGCCACATGTTCCTCGGAGTACGTGCTGACAGTGAGAGGAGTCCATGCCGGTCCGGGAGCAACTGCATTGACCCTGATCCCTCGATCGGCGAGAGACAATGCCATCGTGCGCGTAAAGCTTACAATAGCTCCTTTGGATGCTGCGTAATCGATAACGTTCTTATCCCCTTCATAAGCGACTCGTGAAGCCGTATTAATAATCGAACTCCCCTGATTCAAATATGGCAATGCTGCCTTCGTCAAATAAAACATGGGAAACACATTGGTTCGAAACGTGTTTTCGAGCTGTTCGTCGGAAACGTCCATGATGCTGGCTGTGAATGGTTGTACGGCAGCGTTGTTAATCAAAATGTCCAACCTTTGGAAATGACGCAGCGTTTCACCAATAATGTCAGCCGCATTCGCAGGATTACGAAGATCTCTGGGCAGGAGAATACATGTGATGCCGAATTGCTCAACGTAGAGCTTGGTTTCCTCGGCATCCTGATGCTCATTTAAATAAACGATCGCCAGATCGGCGCCTTCTTTGGCATAAACTGCCGCAATTGCACGACCGAATCCGCTGTCACCCCCGGTAATAATGGCAACTTTACCTCTTAGCTTTCCGCTGCCGACATAACCAGGGTAATCGAATATCGGTCTCGGCGTCATAAGGTACTCTAGTCCCGGGACTTGATCTTGGTGCTGCGGGGGGAATTCTACAGGCTTGTAAACCGTCTCTGTTTGGTAATCGATAAATGGATATACAGGATAGGGATGCATAGATTGCCTCCTCCAAAGATTGATCGATACTATCATATGTACAGAAGGCAATTCCATGAGGAAATAATAAAAAGCGTACCGGTTGGGACGGCACGCCTTTACGTTGAACAACATCATTTTTACTGCAAATATCGATACCCTTGGTCGGTTAAAAAGGCTTCAAATTCAGGTGAAACCGTCATCTGGGTAAATAGAACATTCGCAAGGTCAAACTTCATTTGGTGGAATGCCTCTTCTCCAAGCTTTTCTTTGATCTTTGCTATCTCTTCAACTTGAATCTGTTGGAATAGCTCTGCCGTTACTTTACGCCCGTCATCCAAAATTCCTAGTGGATGGTGGATCCACTGCCAAAGCTGTGCACGTGATATTTCCGCTGTGGCCACGTCTTCCATCAAGTTGTTGATGGGTACAGCCCCAAAACCACGCAGCCAAGCTTCCAAATACTGAATGCCGACGCTGACGTTTGTCCGAATCCCATTCTCTGTTATCGGCCCCAGCGGCACCTCTAGCAATTGTTCAGCGGTAATTTGGGTATCAGAAAGGTGCTTGTCAATTTGATTGGCCGTCGGCATATACTTATCGAATATCGCTTTTGCCACAGGGACTAATCCGGGATGAGCCACCCATGTGCCATCGTGACCATTTCTCACCTCGCGCAGCTTATCTGCTCTTACTTTCGTCATCGCCGCTTCATTTGCCTCCGGATTATTCCTCACCGGAATTTGTGCAGCCATGCCTCCAATGCAAGGCGCATTCCGCTTATGACAAGTCTGGATGGCGAGCAGCGAATAAGCATTCATGAACGGAGATTCCATTGTTACGAGAGCACGGTCTGGAACGATGACGTGCGGCTGCTTCTGCAGCTTTTTAATATAACTGAAGATATAATCCCATCGTCCGCAGTTCAGGCCAGCGCTGTGCTCACGAAGTTCATACAAAATTTCATCCATTTCAAAGGCAGCGACGATCGTCTCAATGAGCACCGTAGCTTTAATCGTACCTTGCAGAATACCAAGCTCCTTTTGAGCAAATAGAAACACCTCATTCCAAAGACGTGCCTCCATATGGCTCTCAAGCTTAGGCAAGTAAAAATAAGGTCCGCTTCCTTGCTGAATCTGTGTCTTTGCATTATGGAAAAAGAATAGACCAAAATCAAATAACGAACCTGATACAGGATGCCCATCAACCTGCATATGCTTCTCCTCCAAGTGCCAACCGCGAGGGCGAACTTTGAGCACTGCCGTCTGAGCTTGTAGCTTGTAGCTTTTCCCTTCCGGACTGGTGAAAGCGATCGTTCGACGAACAGCATCATACAAATTCACTTGACCATCAATCGTATTGTTCCACGTTGGTGAGTTGGCGTCTTCGAAGTCTGCCATGTAGACGTAAGCACCAGAATTAAACGCGTTAATGACCATCTTACGGTCGCCAGCTGGACCTGTTATCTCGACGCGTCTGTCCTGCAAATCCGCAGGGATCGGTGCTATCGTCCAATCACTGCTGCGTATCCGTGCAGTTACTGGTAAAAAACCCGGCAGCTCACCCGCATCAATACGACTCTGCCTCAGGTTGCGCTCCTGCAACAGCGCTAGGCGTTTTGCTCCAAATGTACGCTCAAGATGTGCTACAAATGCTAATGCTTCCGACGTGAGAATCTTCTGCCCCTCCGTAGAAGTCGGTTCGATTTCAATTCCCCTTAGCATGGTTTGATCGATCAATAACCTCATCTCCTTAAACCTTCTGGCATGGCTATTAATGAGCAAATTGCTCCTCTTCTGTGGAGCCGGCAAGCGCAGTAGTGGAAGAAGTTCCGCTCGTAATAACTTGGGAAACCTCATCGAAATAGCCCGTACCTACTTCGCGCTGATGGCGCGTCGCTTCATAACCGCGAGATTCACTAGCGAATTCCGTTTGTTGGAACTGAGAGTAAGCCGCCATACCACGATCTCTATAATCGTGAGCGAGTTCAAACATGCTGTGATTCAAAGCATGGAAGCCTGCCAATGTCACGAACTGGAACTTATAACCCAGCTTGCCAAGCTCTTGTTGAAATTTCGCAATCGTAGGTTCATCTAATTTTTTCTTCCAGTTAAATGAAGGAGAGCAGTTATAGGCGAGCAATTTGCCTGGAAATTGCTCATGAATCGCTTCCGCAAAGCGTCTTGCTTCCTCCAGGTTTGGCTCCGAGGTTTCACACCAGACCATATCCGCATATGGTGCATATGCAAGACCGCGTGAGATCGCTTGATCCAAGCCTGCATGGACATAAAAGAATCCTTCGGGTGATCGTTCGCCAGTTAGAAACGGTCGATCATTTTCGTCAATGTCGCTCGTCAGGAGACTTGCTGCATTCGCATCTGTTCGAGCGATTAGCACCGTCTCCACGCCCATCACATCGGCTGCCAGCCTTGCTGCGATAAGATTTTTTACGGCTTGCTGCGTTGGCAGCAGCACTTTGCCGCCTAAATGACCGCATTTCTTTTCGGAGGAGAGCTGATCCTCGAAATGGACAGCAGCGGCACCCGCTTCAATCATGCCCTTCATCAGCTCGAACACATTAAGTGGTCCTCCGAAGCCAGCTTCCGCGTCTGCCACAATGGGGAGATAGAAGTCAATGCTTCCCTTGCCTTCCGCATGCTGGATCTGATCGGCGCGCTGCAGCGCTTGGTTAATTCTTTTCACAACGCTAGGCACGCTGTTAGCTGGGTAAAGACTTTGATCGGGATACATATGACCGGATAAGTTCGCATCGGCGGCAACTTGCCAACCGCTTAAATAAATGGCTTTAAGTCCTGCTTTTGCTTGCTGCACAGCTTGATTTCCCGTTAGAGCGCCAAGTGCAGGTACAAAGTCCTCATCGTTAACCCGCTCCCAGAATTTGCGAGCTCCCTGCTCAGCTAGTGTCTGTTCAATGATTACGGAGCCACGAAGGCGAAGCACATCCTCTACCGAATAAGGTCGAGACACCCCTTCGAATCGCTTGGAATTCCAGCTTGCTTGCAGTTGTTCACTTTGACTTTGTTTGCTCATGATCCTTTGCACTCCTTTATTGGGTTTTGTTTGTTAAAAGGATACGTCTAGAAATCCGCTGCCGCCGCAAATCGGACAAGTGTTGGGCCAGAGTACACGATCCTGACCAAAATGGATTGGCGACCCCTCTTTGTGAAAATGCTCATCTGTACTTCTCATTTCCTCTAAATCTCCATTACCTTGGCATGTTGGACAATCCATTGTTGTTTCCTCCTCTAATGTATTAATACAGTTTTGTTTTTGTTATATAATATATAACACATAACTATATAATGTTCAATACTGTTTTATAAAATTAATTACTTTTTTTAATATACTATAACAATAAAAAACCTACCGAAAACTCGGTAGGCTTTACTTTCATTTTATAAGTTGCGCAGTCAGCCAATTATCCCACTTCCACATCATTATCAAAGGCATAGTACAGTGTTAAAGACAATGGAGACAATGGATACAGAGCAGTTTCACCACATTCATCGTGTTCCTTATGAACTTCTTGTTTTGCAACAGACCGCTGAAAATCATAGGCGCGAAGGTTTGTGAATTTCCTTCTTTCAAACTCCATCGACGATGCTAAACTACTCATAACCATCTCTCCCTTCAACATATGAACCATTGTACCAATACAGATTGTGTTTATAAGTTATATTGTATAACTAAACAAAACAATTATGCAATAACAACTTTAAAATATTTTAATTGTTATATAACATTATTTGTGACACACTCAAAAACAGCAATTAAAGTTAAACATAATAAATGATGTGGCAAGATTAGTGCTGTGTGACCCGAAAGATGGACACTCTGAAAAAGTGACCTTTTTGGGGACTTTTAACGTTTATTATCATGAATAAGAAAGGTGGAGGATTACACGTGTGAATTAAACTACAACATTGGTAATCACGGTAGCCCAACGAAGTTGCTGAACGACAATAACTCATTATATGCTATCGGTATCAATGGACATTAAAAAAAGATGACCCCGAGGAGCCATCTTTTAACCGCTTAATTTAGAGTCATTCTTTTAAGTGTCCAAGAATAGGGTCACAATTCATAGAACTTGCCCCATCATTCTTTGTTACTTCTTATAAACAATCGGAAAATCGTCTCCGGTCAAAAGTTCGCCTGGTTGAACATGAACATGCTTATTCATGGGATGATTGCCTACAGGCTCATAACGAATATGTCCCGGCATATAATGGACTGCAATGGCACGCCTTTTCATCTGCGATTGATTCGGCAGTGAGCCGTGCCATGTCATGCAGTGATGATAGCCAACCTGACCCTTCTTGATCTCGAACGGAACCGGCTTAATCTCCACACCTTCAGGCAGCAGTTCAGGACGCTTATGCTTCGGCATATGGTCAGCCCCGTGAAGCAAATGCCGCTGGTGATCTCCCCATTGATGACTGCCGGGTACCATCCACATGCAGCCGTTCTCAACAACAGCATCGTCCAGCGCCACCCATGCGCTTATTAGCTCTGCAGGCTTGATGATCGGCCACAGCGGATGGTCCTGATGCCACTTCGTAGGTCCGCCTGTGACTGGCGGCTTGTATTGAATTTGATCGTGCCATATGCGCAGTGTGTCCGTACCGGCGAGCCGTGCAACATCCTCGCATAACGCGAGGTTAGCTGCATGCTGCAAGTAGACATCGCTGGCCATCCAGATGTTAACAACCTGAACAATTGTTTCACTGGCTTCCATGCTCATGCCATATTCACTGCTCTCTGAAGCCAAGTTGCGATTCAGTACCGGTTTCTTAACGGTCTTCCCTTCCAATACAAGATCCAGCTCACGACGCAGAATCTCAACTTCCTCGTCATTCAGCACAACATCGCCCTTAACAAAACCGTCACGTTCAAACAACTGTACCTGCTCCGCTGTCAGCATGCCTAATCCCCCGTCCGCTCATTGTCGTAGCCGATGTTTCGGCTTACAAGATCAAGTGTATCAGCATACGGTTCACTAGTCGTTGCCGTAAAGATTAGAACTAGTTGCACTTTTCAAAGGTTTTTGGCCATGAGCAGCGAAGTAGCTTAGAATAACAAATCGACGAAGGAGCAAGCCAGATGGAACCTACACACCCGCTCGGGCCGATAGCCTTATTACTCCCTACAGTGAACTATGCAAATGTGGAGAGAGAAGTTTCGGCAGGCTTCGTTTTTGGCCCCCGTACGATCCCTGATTGCCAGCTTGTTTACGTTGTATCTGGTCGAATGGATTTGTGGATAGGCACCAATATGTACTCGCTGCTTCCCGGCGAATGTGCTTATTATGGATCGGGAACGCCGCATATGTTATCCGTGCATCCGAGCAGAGCAGCAACGTTCATCAGCCTGCACTTCGATTGGCAACGAGTGTCTCCAGAGCCTGTTCACCCTGGCGCTAAGTTGGAACGCTTTGCAGGCGGACCGCCATTTGACTCGCCTCTGCCGTTCACGGTTGAAGTTGAGGGTTATGGCAGCGTCAGCATTCCTGAGCATTTCAGGCTAGTCACGGGAGAACGGTTGCTGTATCAGATTGTTCAGGAATACAAAGAACAGGAGCCCGGCTATTCGCTCGTTTTAAGAAGTCTTCTGATGCAAGTATTAGCTGAAATTGTTCGCCAAGAATTAGAAATTTCAGCGCTTGATAGCTCGAAGCGAAGCATGATTGGACCGGCGCTGCAGATGATCAGTGAGCATCCAGAACATCCGTGGAGCTTATCAGAGCTAGCCCAGCAGTGCGGTTATCACCATACCTATTTTGCCCAATTATTTAAGGAAGTGATGGGCGTCTCGCCGAAACCCTACATGATTCGTAAACGGATCCAATTAGCGAAGAAGCTTCTGCTAGAGGAAGAAAAAGTAGAGGTTGTTGCCAGCAAACTTGGCTACGCTTCCGTCCATTACTTCAGTCGGCACTTCAAATCAATTACCGGCATGTCTCCGTCTTCTTTTCGACTTTACTGTGGCGAGAGAGGCCCTTTGGCTTAATAGCCTCTCCTCGCCTTTTGATCCCAATAGAACGATTGTTATGTTACTTTCTCACTAACTCAAAATCATCGAATGCTGCCCAGTTATTGCCGTTGGCGTCATGCCATATGCCAATCTCAACTTGGCCGTTTGTCACCGGGATGTTGTCTATCGTACATTTCGTATAATTCGGTATTGGACTCGTTCCAATAACGGCATCAATTTCAGCGGCACCGTAGTTTTTAGCGTATAGCTGTAACGCATTTTGTCCTCCGCTGGAGCGTACCCATACGCTAGCCGAATAGAGTCCGTTTGGCACTGTCTTCAGTTGGGCCGTTATTTGTTGGTAATTAGTCGACGCCCAATGGGTCAGTTTATAGCTTCCACTCCGTGGTAAATCCGTGTCCACTTTCTGCGCAAGCGCTCCATTGTGCCATTCCGTCCATCCTGTCAAATCTCCTGTTTCAAACCCGGGGTTTGTTAAGAGATTTGCAGGCTGTCCGAAGCTTCTTTTCGCCTTTTGGTCCAAATACAAGGATTGCGGCACCAAATCCAATCCTGTACCGATACCCTCTACCAGATCCTGTGGCGCGGAGCCATCCGAGGCTGGTACTGTATATGTCACACCGTTCGCTGCTCCCCTGGTTCCTATGACATAGCCCTGACCAAATTGCTTTGATTTCACAATGGACGATTGACCAGCGGCATAGGCAATACCGTTCGTATTCCAGATTACCGATTGGGTTGTTGTCCATCCATGCTCTATCGTTCCATACGGTCTATACACAGCTTCGATAAAGTCTCCGTTCATTGTCATGTTATCAAATAAGTTCGCCATACTTAAATGCATGTGAAAATCCGAGGCGAGACGGGGAAAGTTCGATGTGCTGTTGTGGATGACGTTTCCGCTCGTCCACAAGTATTGGAAAGTGAAGTTATGCCTTCCGTTCGTCGCTGTAGCATGTTGCACCAGGTTATCCGATCCCTGCATGATGTACATATACCCATTTCCGCCTTCGCCTTTATACTGCGGCTTCTGCAAATGTGTATTTTGGACGGTGACCGTTCTGGATTGAAAGAGTGAAATACCATGGGATAACAAATGATAATCCCCGCTATTCGAACTAGGCTTGTAGCTATTTACGTTATCTACCCAACTATTTTTGGCATTTGCGAACGTAATCGCCTTAGAAGCATGCACATCGTAAGCACCTGTGCCTGTTACATTAAAGTCCAAATCTCCCCAGCCTGTTCCCGTATGCTGCTTCATGCCGATGGACAAATCTTCGATTCCTGCCTCTGCAACGGCTTCGCCTACCTTATATACGCGTGCATTATCCCTTGTTTTCAACGTATATCGAATAGGAATATCGAGAGTAAGCCTATTGGCAGAAGCATCAATACCTGTAATCTTCCTGTAGAACGTCGGCCCCTTCAAAGATGCATCCCATTTGCCGGTCATACCGTGATCCGCAATGAAAGCATCCGTAGCATCGGAGTGCACGATGATAAATTCGTTGATGCTATACCCGCTGACACTATTAACGGGAATTGTCATCGCCTGCGGCTGCACATCACTTCGGATGGAAGTAGGGGTATTCGTTGGCGTAAACCAATCCGCCGACGTTACAGGCGAGATACGAATGACTGCTTTATTCCGCATACTCGTAGAATCATTGTAAATGAACGTTGATGTTTTACCTGAGCCCCGGAGCACGACATTGTCTTTATTAATCCAGAGGGCACTTGCGGCTGTTCCTTGCGGCTTAACACGATAAGTTCCCGCAGGTAAATAAACGATACCGCCTCCAGCAGCACCTGCCGCATTAATCGCATTCTGAATGGCATTGGTAGAATCGTTGGTTCCGCTTGAATCTGCCCCATATTGAGTTACAACGTTATAGGTGGCGCCTGGCGGAGTGGACGGGATGCTTTTCTCACCTCTCCAATAGCCCGCATACGAAAAGTCATGAAGAAATCGGCCTTGCACATCTTTAAACCCAGGGTTCCATTCAGATGGATATAACGAGCTTCTCCAAGGTGTCCCTGCATTTGCCGATTCAATAGGCACAACAAAAGACAGAACTAACATAAACATCCATACTACTGCTAACAACTTCCAAGCGAGCTTCTTTTTCATCAAATGAGCCTCCATTTTTCGATTTTTTCAAGCTCTTATGTCCATTTCTGGCTGTCCGAACGGTTTGATCACCCCCTTAATAAATCAATCAATATAATGTAAGCGTTTACTGACGGTCATAAGAAAGAGTCCCCTCTCTCTTACGGGGACTTATAATTGGTCTTAACGCTTATAGTATCTATCTAAAGCTGACTTCTGGATCTGAATGGCACGATCAATTTTGGATGCTTTAATTTTACTCACATAGGTGTCAAAGGTGTCCAAAGGCTCCACGCCAAGTATGATTTTTAACGACATCTCGTCGACAAGCGTCATAACATCGATCATGATGGAGGAGAGCTCTGCGCTTTCTAGCTCTGTCTTCGGCATTTGCGGGAGTATATGACTGTCAACATCGGTATTTGCCCAAACTTGAATGGCCTCCCTTTGCTGAGGCAATGTGTAATATTGCTCCATATAACGAACGTCCTGGACGAAAGGACCGAAGTAACTAGCCCGGTTATACATCGAAAGGGCTTGAGATGGCGCGAGTTTATAAGGATTTTTCAAAATTAAATCCGTATATCTCGGATATCCGCCTTCCAGGTTATAACTAATTCCCTCAATCCCGAAATTGAAAAGCATATGCCCTTCATCGCTATATCCGTAATCCAGCAGCTTCGCAGCTGCTTCAGCATTCTTACTTTTGCTTGAAATGGCAACCCCGCCTGTCCCCACATACGCATAGCTCCGCTGCCCGAACTTAGGCTTATCGCCTTTTATCAACACCGGATAAGGTGCATGCCCTAACAATGCAGCCTTTTCTTTGTCCTGAACGATGGGCTGCCATTTGCCAATACCTGCGCCAGCATTCCATATCGTTGCCCCGCTTCTTCCTGAAATCATATTGGCATCCAACGTTTTGGTATCCACTGTAGCGATATTTTTGTCAATCAACCCTTCTGCATACCATTTGCGAAAAGTAGCGAGAAACTGTTTATAGCCCTCTTCCATCGGCCCATACTTCACTTGGCCGTTTTCCAAGTAGAACCCTTTCTTGATCCCATAGGCACCCACGAAAGCACCGCCTTCAATGCCGAATAACGGATTGGGAACACCTAAGAAGGTCAAGGGAGCAGCGACTCCCTTCTTCTCTTTAAACGCTTTTAAAACGGTATACCACTCATCAATTGTAGTCGGCGTCTGGAGACCAAGCTCTTGAAGCCAATCCTGACGGATGATAGGCCCCTGATAGGTTCGAAGCAATTCATCGCCCCGAATGAATGGAAACACATAATAACTACCGTTGTCCGTTTTGACCTGTTTGTCTATTTCCGGGTGCTCACTTAAGTATTTTTTTAGATTCGGCGCATGTTTGTCTATGAGATCATTCAATTTCAAAATATAACCGTCATTGATCGCCTTCTCCGGTCCTCCAGGATGGTTATCCCATTCATATTCCATCATATCGGGCAAATCGCCTGACGCTAATAAGACATTCATCGCTTCTTTCGCTTGATTCGATGGCGGTTGAATGAAAGTCAGCCGTACCCCTGTCCGCTTCTGCCATTCTTGGAAGAACGGTATGTCCTGAATGTTCGGCTTTACACTCGCAGCGTTGCCGTTAAGTTCAGACCAATAGGATAGTGCCTTCTTGCCTTGGTCAGGTTGTCCTACCTTGGTAGTAGCTTTATTCGGCTCCTCTGCAGACTTTGCGGAGTTATTTCCAGAAGTACAAGCCGATAACAACAGGGTAATTACCCACATGAACAATAGGATTGAGGTACTTATACGTCTTTTACTCATCTGGTTACCCTCCATTGCCTTAATACCTAGCGTGAATCAGTTCATTTCCTTGAATTTCCCGGGAGTAATCCCCTCGTACTTTTTGAACACGCGAATGAACGTCGCAACCTCATTGTAACCCACATAATTGGCAATATCGGATATGGAGTCTTGCTTATAGCTGATCATGCGTTTGGCTTGCTGAATGCGAACCTTTGTAATGTAATCGAGCAGTCCCTCACCCGTTTGATCCTTAAACAATCTAGAGAGATAACTACCTTTTAACTCAAAGCGTTCACCGATAGTATTCACATTTAAATTAGAATCCTGATAATGCTCGTCGATGTAATGAGTCACCTTGGAGATAAGCTCACGCAGCGTCTCTGCGCGCTCTTTGGACAAGTTCGTCTCCATTTTCACAGCTGCAAACGCACAAACTTCTTTGAGCAAGGTTTGGAGTTCATGCTGCATTTCCAGTATCGTATCACAGGCGATGATCTTATCCATCCACAATGGATTGTCTTCTAAAATACGGCTATCACCGTCTCCTAGTTCATTGATCGCCTTCACCATCGTACCGACAAGATTGAAAATGAGACATCTAGCCAAGGTTAGTGACACGAGGGGCTTATTGAAATTCCGCTCCATAATTTCGTTCATACTAGCACTAGCCTGTTCAAAATCGCCAACTTTTATCAGATTTATAATCTGCTGCTCGACCTGAAGCGGATAATAATAGCCCAGCTGTTGCTGATCCGTGGAATCGATTCGAATCTCATCATAGGTGATGATCTCTCTTTTCCCTCGAACCATCTTATATTCCATGGCATCCAACGCCTCACTATACGCTTCGGCGACTCCAAACAAGGAGCCATGGATGCCGCCGATGGATAACGTAAGATCCATGCGGAATCGAATTAAAAACCGCTGTGCTTCTGTGGCAATCCAATGAAGGTCCTGCTTCATTTCAACAGCTTCGATATCTGCAAAGTTCACAAGACAGACCATCATATCATCTACTTCAGCCACATAACCCGCATGCCCACGCTGCCCAACAAGTTCTTCCACGACATTGGTTATAATGAACTGTATGAGTTTCCTTCTTTCATTCATATCCATTCCCGGCAAATTGGTGGAAAGGCTGTCCTGATTCTCAACAGCAAATAAAATGACAGCAAAATCAGTAGAGATTAAATCAATATGGAACGATTTGAAAGCTTCCTCATATGGAATCAGTGTATCCATCTTCCCTTTCAGAAGCCGATTGAGCATATTGGATCGCAGCACATGGTGATGGGATTGTAATTGTAAAGCTATTTTATCTTTTTCATTTCTTGTTTGTGAAATTGCTCTTTGGATGAAGTTAAGTTCATTGCCATCTGGCCGTTCCTGGGTGGAATTCTTATCAGAAAGCGACTGAACCAGCCGCTGAATAGGCGAATAATTGCGGCGCATAAAAAACCATGTCAATACGCCTGCTCCCATTAAACTTATTAAAATGCTAATATAGGTGAATTTACGGACATATTCTGCTTTCTCCCAATAAATACGACTAGGAATAACCAAAACATATTTCAAATCAGACACGGCAGATTGCATATAAAATAGCTCTGAATCCCCATTCTGCGCCGGCTTGTACATCACATCATCCCTATCCAACAATTGCTCCAAAATAAGGTTCTTATTGACCGACACAGGTAAATTGGAAAGAAGAACTTGATTATCATGATTAAGAATTAAAATCTGTCCGCCACTAAATCCTGAGATTGTTTCCATCGACTTCTGAAATTTTTCTATATCTGCCATGACGACGACGGTACCCGTTTGTTTACCGTTCAAATCCTTAGGCAGGTGTGCGATATAAGCGATTGAGTTTTGAGAATTCGCCGCATCCGCGCGAGGCAATAAGAGAAATTGGTTATTAGCCGAATTATGTATCGTATCGAGCCATTGCTCGTAGCGAAGCGTTCCTGTGTTGTGAATCGTATCAAAAGCAGTCTTTAGGTCCCTAACATTTCCCGGACGGAGGATCGATGATTCCTGATCCCAAGTGACATAAAATTCATCGATCGTTGCATATGACGTTTGGTACATCCTAAATTCCTTCACCAATTGAAAAGCGAGGAACTGATCGTCGTTTGACCGTAGATTGGAGTACATTAAGCTTTGAAGCTTAGCATTCCAAGTGACCTCCATATTCAATCGTTTCATTAAATCGATTTGATTATCAATCGTATATCGGACTTGTTTCAATAAAGAATCATTCGCACGATGAATCTCGCTCTTTAGTGCTTCACTTGATTGCATATAAATAATCCAGCTCATCATCATAGGTACGAACAACACCGCGCTATATGAAATTAACCAAGTAAAAATAATGCTTTTTCGTTTCTGCCAAAGAAATCGGATCTTCACATGGATCTCCTCCCATTGAATGGTAGATGAATGTCTGAAGGGATTGTCTCCACTTACCTCTATTATACCTCTGATTGCAAAGGGAGGAATGTCCAAAATGACAAAACCGATTGACAAAAGCTCTATTTAACCCGATTTTATTCGGTTTTAACCTTTCAAAGAACCTACCATAACCCCTTTTACAAAGTAACGTTGAACAAAAGGATAGATACAAAGCACAGGTACGGTAGCTACGATAATCGTCGCATATTTAATCGTTTCACCTATTTGATGTCGATCTCCCGCATCTGCCCCTACTGACATTCCGTCTGTAGAATTCGAGATTAATATCTCACGGAGTACAAGTTGTAAGGGGAACAGATCTCTGCTTTTAATAAATACAGAAGCATAGAACCAAGCATTCCATTTATCAACCGCATAATAGAGAATCATAACCGCAATGACCGGCATGGAAAGCGGAATAATGATTTTGAACAAAATGGTGAAATGATTTGCTCCATCAATCTTGGCCGACTCCTCTAAACTATCGGGTACAGACATGAACGCCGTACGCATGATGATGAGATTGAAGGTACCGATCGCAAATGGAATAATCGTAGCCCACAACGAGTCCAGTAGGCCAACATTCTTCACAACCAGATATAAAGGAATTAAGCCCCCGTGAAAAAACATGGTGAAAACGATGATCAGCATAAATGCTTTATTCCAAATGACATTTTTCCGTGAAAGCACGTAAGCCCCTAAAGCTGTCATCAAAATATTCACTAAAATACCGAACACAACGATAAATAGCGTATTGCGGTATCCGATCAGAATGCCTGGGTTTTTCATGACACCTTTGTACGCTTCCAGACTGAAACCTAAGGATTTATACAGAATTCCCTTGTGAGCCACGAGCTGACCTGCTTCACTAAAGGATGCGAAGACGACATATAACAATGGATATAAAGTAGCAATCACTAGCACTATTAAAATGAGATGAATACCAATATCGAACAATCTTTCAACTATACTAGGTCCCTTATTCATTTGCTTCACCTCACCATAAGCTGCTTTCATTTACTTTGCGGCTGATATAATTGGCTGTAACCAATAAAATAAGATTGATTACAGAGTTAAATAAGCCGACTGCTGAGCTGTAACTCCAACCGAATTCAAGTAACCCCTTACGATAGACAAAGGAAGAAATGACATCCGCGGTTTCATAAGTGACCGGATTGTAAAGGAGAATAATTTTCTCGAATCCTACATTTAATAAATTCCCCATTCGCAATATGAACATGATAGCAATCGTTGGCATGATGCCTGGTAAGGTGATATGAATGATTTGCTTCCACCTGGTTGCTCCGTCCATACGCGCAGCTTCATACTGCTCGGTATCAATACCCATTAATGCCGCAATATAAATGATGGACTCCCAACCAATTCGCTGCCAAATCTCCGAGAGAATATAAATAGGACGGAATAAATCAGGCTTCTGAAGCATCGTCTGGCCATCATATCCAAACGTCATAAAGATCTTGTTGATCACACCATCTGCATTCGTAAAATCAGTTATAATCCCACAAATGACAACAAGTGAAATAAAATAAGGCATATACGTAATGGTCTGAGCCACACGCTTGAACATCTTGCTGCGCACTTCATTGATTAGCAAGGCCAGAATAATCGGCGCTGGGAATTCAAATACCAAGGAGTACAAACTGATAACAAGCGTATTTTTTAAAATGCGCCAAAAGTAAAAACTGCTGAAAAAATCTTGAAAATGCTTAAATCCTACCCACTCGCTGCCTAGAATACCTTTCATGGGCGAATATTCTTTGAATGCAATCAGTGCTCCATACATAGGGGCATAATGAAAGATAATATAATAAACAAGCACAGGAACCATCATCAGATACAAGTATTTATTCATTATAAAATCACGAACATATCGATTTATGCCCGGTTTTTTCTTTGCTAGTACCATACTTTTGTGCGGTTGCGTAGTCTCCATCTTTTCCCTCACCTCATTCTGAATGGATGGAGAGAGCAAAGCTCTCTCCACTTTGTTCCGCATTATCTTTTGTTATAACGATCCAAAGCTGCCTTTTGAATTTCAATCGCACGATCCAACTTCAAAGATTTCATTTTATCTAAGTATTTCGGATATTGATCGACGGATTCAGTTCCAAGAACGATTTTTAAGGTCATTTCATCTACCAGCGTATTAATGTCACTCATGATTTTTGCATATTCCGAACTCTCTTCCGGCGTTGGCGTAAGCGGAGGCAGACTATACTTATCTGTATCCGTTTTCTTCCAAACATTGATCGCCTCACGCTGGGTTGGCAATGTAAAGAATTGCTCGGCATATCGTTTATCTTGGATAAACGGACCGTTATAGCTGCCGCGAACGTACATGGACATTGCTTGCGCCGGAGCTAATTTATCTGGGTTTTTCATCAATAAATCTGTATATTTCGGATAACCGTTCTCTAAATTGTAGCTAACGCCTTCTGTACCGAAGTTGAAAAACATGCGTCCAGCTTCACTATAACCATAATCCAGCAGCTTCGTCGCGAGTTCCGCATCTTTCGCCTTCGTCGTAATAGCCACAATCCCTCCAGAGGAATACGGTTTATCCTTTTGACCAAATTTAGGGATATCTCCTTTTTTCAACACTGGGTAAGGAGCTGCGACCAATTGTGCTTTCGGATCTTTCGCTTGGACAATCGGCTGCCATTTCCCAATACCGCCTCCAGCATTCCCAATACTTGCTCCCGTGCTAGCTGTGGAGAAGTTTCCATCCAACGCTTTCGAATCGACAGTGGCAATATTTTTGTCCAGCAAGCCCTCTTTATACCATTTGCTGAATAATGCCATATAATCTTTGTATCCGCTCTCCGCAGGACCGAATTTGATTTCTCCATTTTCCAAATAGAAATGGCGGTTAACCCCAAAAGCCCCTAGAAACGCGCCATTATAAGATTCATTGAAAAAGTTCGGTTTACTGATGAAAGAAAGAGGTGCAGCTGCTCCTTTCTTTTCTTTAAACGCTTTAAGGGCCGTTGTCCATTCATCAATCGTTTCTGGTACAGGAAGACCTACCTCGTCCAGCCAATCTTTGCGAATAATTGGACCTTGGAATACTTGCAGATACTCATCTCCCCGAATGAAAGGAAACGCATAGTAGCTGCCGCTATCGGTTTTTACCATTTTGTCAATTGCGGGATTGTCTTTCAGAAATTTCTTAAGGTTAGGCGCATGCTTGTCGATCAAATCATTCAATTTAAGGATGTATCCATCCTTAATCGCCTTCTCAGGTCCACCAGGGAAAGTAAGGAAATTATATTCGATGATATCGGGCAAATCCCCGGATGCCAACATGACATTAAGAGCCTCTTTGGCCTGACCCGTCGGCGGTGCGGAGAACTTGAGCTGCACGCCCGTTTTTTTCTGCCAATCTTGAAAGAAAGGAACTTCAGCGTGGGTTGTTTTAACACCGGTTAAATTGCCGGTTAGCTCGCCCCAATAGGTCAGTGTCTTATCGGTTTTGATTGGGTATGTCGTAACAGCGTTGTTCGCGGATGGAGATTGCGTTTCTTTCGTAGTATTAGGTGTAGATCCCGTCTGAGAGGAGCAAGCAATCATAGTGCCCATCATCAAGACAGTCATAGTTGAAGCTAACATTTTCTTCATTCATTGACCCTCCAGTAATTTTATGGTGAGATGCATCTCTTCCCTTAGATTAATGGAACGCCTCTGGCATAAATATGAGTAAAATGAGGAATGGCATGTTGATTTTCATTCAGAAAACTGATTATTTCGCCAAAGCAATAGAGTATTTCTAAAAACATTAGCCATATTTACAAAAAAAGAACGACTTTCGTCACTTGCCTATCTAAATTCCCATCTCCTCCGATTATTTTCTTGCAATCTCCAGTCATTTCAAGCGCTTAATCGCCAGTTTTCAAGAAAAACCCGACTTCGTCCAATCGGACAAAGTCGGGTTCCGTGTCTCAACACATGTTAGGATTTACACTGTGCGATGGCTTGTAATAATAGTTCCGCAAACACGGCGTCAATCTTTTTGCCAGATTGTGCACGAATGTGATTCTCCAATTCATTCCATTCGTTTTTCTTCTGATTCTCATCATCTTCCCGTTGAATCTTATCTATCATCGATAGCAAGCTGTTCAATATGCCCTGATTGGTGATCCAGCCTTGTTGGTAAGCGTAGTGAACAGCTTCGTCCAAATGATGGATATCCATCCGTACTTTTAGCAAGTATGCTGCGACAGTTTCGTTCCCTGCCTTATCAACCGTTTCTACCTTCACCGCATGTTCGCCAATTGCAAGTGATAACGGTCTAAACGAATAAGGGTGGTTTATTGGAACACCGTCCAACTCAAGAGACTCGCTTGCCACGCCGCTCACCGGATCGGAGATATCGAATTGCAGGCTGCCGTCATCGGTCCAATAGACATCCATCGTAACGGTAGGAACGATGACGGGAGCTGCTGAATCGATCATGATTGCTGCCGTTTGGATTGCTTCTTGATTTCCAGCATGATCGATACTGTAGAACTGGATTTGATGTATGCCTTCTTCAGCAACAACGATGTTGTTCCCTTCCACAAAGGCGCCTCCATCCAAACTGTAAAACGTCTTCTGCACACCGCTGTCATCATCACTCGCTGTTAATGTCACCAACTGCGCAGTACGCTGCCAATCAGACTTGGCGTTAGTTGCCGTAACCGGCGCTGCTGTGTCCTTTTTAAATGTGACGACATGCGTTTTGCCGAAAGATCCTGTGACAGCAATATTCAGTTTTAAGGAAGGCATCGTCTTCACAACCGTAACCGTGTCATCCGAACGAACCAATGATAAGCCTGCCTTGTTCAGTTCAAGCGAAATGGTGCTTTGTTGCTGCGTCGGATCGGAGACGGCTACGGTCAATTCGCTGTCCGTTTCCTTCACCATCACGGATGCCGGATTTTGCGCGGAAATGAAATCAACCGATGCCGGATTCCAGAAATTCAACGCCGTAATACCTAGCTTTTTCTCTCTGACCGCATGTACGTCCGTTGTATTGCTCAGCACCTCAACATTAGGAGCGCTGCTATAAAGCGCTATATCCGCTGTATTTTTATGAGGCAGCATGACATAGGAATAAGATGCATTCGATGGCGTTGCCCCGTGTTCAAAGGCTAAACTTAAATAATTTCGCGTGATCGGAGCAGCCGATTGTCCGCTATTAATATCTTTCCAGGCGCCGGTTCTCGCTTCGCGTAAACCAAACACATTAGAACCCTCAGGAAAATAATAGCCGATGTCGGAACCCGGCGCATTTCCGGCCAAGTGAGCCCACTTCACGTCCCCCATCGTTTCCGACCAACCGAGCTGGCTCGACTTCACGATTTCGTTAATCGTGAGCGCATTATCTCCCGCATCGTTTAACTTGCGGTTATCGATAATGGTCTCCACCGCTTGCGGTCCGGCTGTCGTGCTCGAAATACCGGCACCTAATGCGACGATTTCATCATCGAACATAAACCAAGACTTTTTGCCCTGTAGATTGCTTCCAGTCGATTGAGCAAGTGAGAAATCCATACCAGCTGCACCATAAAGGTTATCAATGGACGAGCCGCCGACCCATGTTTTCGGATTCATATAACTTTTCCATTCGACGGGCGTCGTACCTTTCCCAGATCCATCCGTTGTCGTGCCAGGCAGCCGGAAGGAATCCACAGTGGGCCAAAAATCATTGCGGTACTGGGTAAGATCGTGATCATATAAAAAAGTCATCCCGATGCCCGTGTACCAGCCCTTCAAATTCTCGTTATTGCCCTTTTCAAAGGCAGAGATGCGGTTTGAGAACAGACTGAGCCCGAAACCATATTCTTCACGTAAATGGACAACTCTGTCCATACCAGCAAACACTTGGTTTTTCAGCAATTCTCCGCGAGGCTGGATCGAAGCATCGTTCATCAATTTTTTGACTAGAGACAGCTCGTAAATCGGCAATCCCTCGTAATAATTGGCATATGTCGTATCCGACTGAATCCATTCTTTGGCCATTCGCTTAATCGATAATGCTACGTCCGCAGGTGCCCCCTCGGCTAAACGAAGTAAGGTAACAATCGTGCCTCTAGCGCTTCCTGAGCTTTGTCTAGAGATCCCTCTGCCGTTCACCATATCCATAAAGAGTCCTTTATAAATAACGGGTTCAAACGTATCCGATACCCAATCGTAAACATGATTCACGTTAGGATCCGCTACCGGCCATGGTGAACCATTCAACAAAAACGTCATATCGGCCGCACGATTGAGCCATACTGCACCGTACCCCGCTGTGTACGCGATGTTGGTGTGTTGAACAAGTGAACCATCCTCATAAACACCGTCTCCATGATCTGTGTAAACAAATTCCGGACCGATGGAATCAAGTCCTTGTGTGATCTTCGCACTGTTGCTTCCGATCAAACCACGCATCGTAACGACCAATGCTTTGTCGAGCAGGTTAGCTCCGGTTTCCGTTACATTGTTGAGTGTTCTCTTCTTCGGATCTGGAACGAAACGATCGACGGCTTTGATATACTTGCTTATTTGCGCCGGTGTCAAATGAGCGAACATCAACACAATCGTATCGTTCAGAATTTGCGGCGTTCCGATTTCCCAATCCCACCAGTTGCCGTACTCACTTTTGTTTTCGTTGTATCGATTAGCATACATCCAGTCCAACGCACTGATGATGTCATCTCGCAGCGCCGTATTCTGATACAGGCTTGAACCTTGAACAGAATAAGCGAGCGCCATGGCCTTCAGCCTGCCATAAGCATTAGATATTTGAGCCGAATCCGTCGCGCTGGACAGATCGTTCCACAAATAAGAACGACCCACAACTTTATTCAGCGTATCCCAATGCCCGGTTGAGTTTTCATTCGATACGCTACCGGCTAACTTAGTAAGGTTAGCGGCAATATCCGGATCAGCCGTATTGTACGAAGTGCCACCCGTTAATTTGCCATACCATTTCAGACGCAGCTCGCTGTAAGATTGAATCGTTTCAGCAGATTCTACGTTAACAAGACATTGAGCTTTTATCGTTCCATCTGGTGTCGAGACCATAATTGTAGCCGAGCCTAACCCTTCTCCGGTTACTTTTCCATTACTGTCCACTGTTGCTACATTCGGATTGCTGGAACTCCAGACAACTGTTTTGTCCGCTGTGTTCGCTGGTGTGAGCGTCGGTGTAATCGTTACTGTTGCATCTTTGGCCATGGAAAAGGCGGTTTGATCTAAAGCAATTCCCGTAATCCCGTTATATTCCTCCAAACTAATATCGTCAAACCATACTTTTCCTTTGCCCGTTTCAAGGAAAGGTTCAATGACCAACCTCGTGACACCCGCTGGTATGGTCATAAATACTTGCTGTAAAGTCCAATCCTTCGTACCTAACAACTTGGCAGAAGCAGGACCGTCTCCAACTTTACTCGTGTTATAGTATTGCGTTCTGAAGTAAGCCCCTGCGCCCGTTACGTTGTCGGTTTTTACCCACACTTTAAGTCTGTAAGATTTGCCGGCAGTTACTGTCGTGACACTTTGATTCACAGATACTCGGCTTGTTGCGAAGGCATCAAACAAAATCGACTTGCTCCCTTCATGATACGTGGTTGAATCCAGCATGACGTTCACCGTTTTATTCGGAGCTTTTCCGCTCCCGGTTGGAATCCATAGCCCCCAGCCAACAGGGACAGGACTTGTGACACCGCTCCAGGCGGCATCCGTTGTTGTGGTTGTCTGCTCGAAGCTTCCATTCGTCATCAGGTTCACCGCAGCAGCTTCTACCTTAAGGATAGCGTTTTCATAAAAGGGAATGTACGATCCAACCATGCTAAAAATTAAACTGACAGCTAACAGCATACTTACTTTCCTCATTAACTTCACCTCGCTAGAAATTAATATAAAAGCAATTAAAATGTAAGACATATAACGGGATTTGTATATCGACGATATTTGAACCATATCGTTTTTTTATGAAAAGTAGAGAACAAAACCCGACGAAGCCAATAAAAGGTCATAGTCGGGTCTGAGATGCTGCAATTATTTCTTGTTCTTTTCTTTAAAGAAGTCACTCGTTTCTTTTACGTGCTGCTGGAAGCTTGGGTCGTCTTTGTACGTTTTCACAAATTTATCCCAATCTTCTATGGAATTCTTGCCGATAATTACGTTAACCAGCATATCGTTAAGCTTCTTGTTCCAGTCCGCGCCCTTTTCTTTAAATGGGGTCGAATTCATCAAGCCATAAGTCGGATCCGGGATGGAGCTGATCGAGTCAACCAATTTTTTATTTGCCTCAAATACATCGTTCGGGATACCCGATACTTTCGCTCTAAGGTATTTATCAAAAGTACCCGTCACCCATTGGCCGGTCGTATCGCCCGAATATCCTTTTTTCTTGCCTTCTTCCGTTTGTTCGACAAAGCCGTCAGGCTTTAATTTGTAATCAACATCCTGAATACCGTACACAGCCAGGTTATAACCTTCTAAAGAAGCTGTGTAATCGTAAACTTCAAGAATTTTCTTCAGCTTATCCTCGTCTACAGATTTCTTATTGATCAGGAATTGACCGTAAAAACCGCTCGCTTGCTCGTAATAGGCTTTGCCGTCCGCTGCTTTTGGAAGCTCAAAAGCAACCAGATTTGCCTTAGGATTCGTTTTTTGCAGCTCAACATTGTATTTGTAGGCATCAACAACGTTAGCGATGGCAAGCCCTGCCTTCCCTTGCACGAGCATGTCTTTGATTTGTGCTGTTTTGAGTACAGGGAAGTCAGGCAAGATACCGCCTGTTTTGTAAACTTTGTTCCAATTGATTAGCGCTTCTTTCGCTTGCGGCGTCCACCAATATGGAGTCAAGCCTCCATTCTCTTCCTTCCACTTTGTTCCTGTTCCGAAAAGCGACAATAAATAACTAGATGGTCCAGGAGATCCAGGAAATACAGCGCCGTACGTGTCCGCAGTGCCATTGCCATCTGGATCTTTCTTCGCAAATGCTTCAAGCACGTTGTAAAGCTCATCCATTGTTTTCGGCGGCTGCAAGCCGAGCTTATCTAGCCAATCTTTGCGGATTAGCAGCGATTCATGACCGTCCAACGGTCTGACGCGAGGCAGCGAGTAGAGCTTTCCTTTGAGCGATGCGTTCTTGTACACATTCTCCGGATATTTGGCCAAGTTCGGGTAATTTTTAACATAGTCTGTTAATTCCCAGAAAGCGCCTTGATCGATCGCATTCAAGAAGGCAGGCGTTGAATTGAAGTCCTCGATGAATAGCACATCCGGCAAATCTCTGGACGCGAGCAGTGCATTTAATTTTTCCGATATTTGAGCGGATGGAATCCAACTCAGCTTCAGGTTGACATTTAATTTCTCATTCAGCTTTTTAACCGCTTCCAGTTCGCCCGTTGGAGCTGCGGCGAAGGCCAGCGTCGTAATCGAAATATCTGTCGGTTTCGCAGGCTTGCTGCTTGCTGTGCTGCCTGCCTTTTGACCTTCATTTGATGCGTTGCCGCAAGCCGCCAAGGATGCAGTAAGTGCAGCCGCTGTCATAACAACAGCCATTTTTTTTACCATTGGTTTCATGTGAGGACCTCCCAGGAATAATATCTTTATATTTACCTCTTCTGCTGTGCGTTTAAGCCAGCATCACCCCTTTCAGAGCTAACCTTTATCCTTTCACAGAGCCAACCATCATGCCTTTGACAAAATATTTTTGCAGAAACGGATACACGATGACGATCGGAAGTGATGAAATAACGACTGCGGCCATTTTGATCACCTGCGGAGGCACCGTCTGCTCACTCTCCAGCATTGCGGCAATAGACGGGTCCGCCATTTGCGAAGCAGAAACCAGCATCATTTGCAGCAGAACCTGCAGCGGTCTTAGCGTGTCAGTATTAATGTAGAGAACTCCACTGAAGTACGTATTCCAGTAGGCTACAGCATAAAACAAACCGAATGCCGCAAGCGCTGAAACGGACACAGGCAGCATAATACGAATAAAGACGCCGAAATCGGAGCATCCGTCGATTTTGGCCGCTTCCTCCAATTCATCCGGAATTTCCTGATAAAAGTTTTTCATTAAAAAGACATACCAAGCGCTAGTCAATGCGGGCAATATGAGCGCCCATACCGTATCCATCAAGCCAAGACTGTCCACAAGTAAATAGTTTGGAATCATACCTGGGTTAAAAAGCATGGTCAGCAAAATCGCAACCAAGAAAAATTTCTTTCCCTTCAGCCTTTTACGCGATAGGACATAAGCGAGTGCACTCGTAACGATTAGGCTCAAAAGAGTACCGAAGATCGCTAAAAATCCGCTGACTCCCATCGCTTTCACGAACGAATTGGTTGAAAAAATAAACTCGTAAGCTGAGAGACTCCATGTTTGTGGAATTAATACGATGGACTTGCTCATGTACTCTGTCGGATCGGTAAAGGATACAAGTATGACATACAGAAATGGCAGCAAGGTCACAAGCGCAAAAATGGTTAACACTGTGTAGTTGATCGCCGTAAAGAATTTCACACCGAAACTGCTATTCATGTCAGTAGAGTCCCTCCTCTCCGAATTTTTTGGCCAAACGGTTGGACATCACAACAAGGATTAGTCCTACCACCGATTTGAAAAGTCCGGCAACCGTCGCATAACCGAACCTACCTTGCTGGATACCGACACGATACGCATAGGTATCGAAAACATCGGCCAGATGCGCGACTGGTCCACTCATCATCAAGTAAATTTGTTCAAAGCCTACGTCCATCACTTGTCCCAAGCGCAGGATGAGCAGGACGATGATCGTGCTTTTAATACCGGGAAGCGTCACATTCATCGCTTGCTGCCAACGACTTGCACCGTCGATTTGCGCAGCTTCATATAGCTCTGAGTTAATGCCAGCAAGTGCAGCAAGGAAAATGATGGTCCCCCAACCGGCTTCTTTCCAGATGCTTTGTGCTGTCAGCATACCCCAGAATAAGTTCGGTTCCGTCATGAACTCGATCTTTTGTCCACCGAACTCTACGATCAGTTGGTTGATGACACCGCTGCCTTGACCGAAGATCAGAAAGCAAATCCCAACAATGATGACCCAGGAAAGAAAGTGCGGCAAGTAAATGACCGTTTGTACGATTTTTTTGAAAGCGAGCTTACGCACCTCATTCAGCAGCAGCGCCACTACGATCGGAATCGGGAAGAAGAAAAAGATGTTCAACAGGCTGATCGCCATCGTATTTCGGAACAATTTCATAAAATCGGGGTTGTTGAAAAACTCGTTGAAGTATTTCAGTCCCACCCACTCACTGTCCCAAAAGCCTAAATAAGGGGAATAGTTTTGAAAGGCTAGCAGAAGTCCCCACAATGGGAAATATTTAAATAGCAGGAAAAATAATAATCCAGGCGCTGCCATGGCATATAGATATTTGTCACGTTTTATCGCGACGGTCCAATCTTGTACCCATGAGCCTTTTACTCGAATTGCCTTTTCCACTCCAGCTGGTGCCGCTGCCTGGAGCGGTTCCAATCGACTTTGTGACAACTTCCTCACCTCTCGTTCATGTCATTAGCATCTCGTTGCTTTGCATGAACAGATCGTACACTGATCACAGCTGTCCGGACAATGACCAATTCTTGTAGTCTATAACGTCTGAGGCAAAAAAAGAGAAACCCCGCAGCAAAGGGGTTCCTCCGAAGATTTATACGCTTTTCTTGCTTAAGAACAAGCCTGCGGAACAAAATATGTGCATGCTAATTATCGTTGTCGGCTCCCCGGTACTGACCCGGCGTTACGCCGATGTGCTTTTTGAATACGCGAATAAAGTTTTTCGTCTAGTAGCCAACTCTTTCGGCAATATCCGAAACCGACAAATCTGTCGTTCGCAGCAGCTCAATGGATTGCTCGATCCTGATCTTCGTCAAATATTCGATAAAGGAAACATCCATCGTCTTTTTAAACAGCTTGCTTAAATAATGGGAACTCAAACCGCAAATTTGCGCACATTGATCAAGCGATAAATCAAAGTGGTAATTATCCTCGATATAGCGGACGACCTTTTGGATTAATTGTTCGTGCTCCTGGTGCTGTTTGCCATGCACATAAGCAACAATCGGATCGACCATTTGCAGCTTGAACCATTCGTTCAATTCACGAATCGTACTGATCTTGCGGATTTGTCCGTAAGGATCGGCTTCCGCTTCTCCGGACAACTGCGCCGAATCGATACCCAGCAAGTACGCAGTACGAATAGCAGCCGTTAACAGCCGATAATACGACATTTGTATCAGTTCAGGCTTTTGGACGTTATCACTCATCGACTTGGCGAATTCGGCCAGCATCCGCTCCGCTTCTTCCTGATCGCCTAGCTGCAGGGAATGTTCGAAATGGGTTTCGATTTCGAGCGGATAGCGGTAATGAAGTTCGGATGCGCCGCCACCGCCCGAATGCGTAATCACCTGATTACCGCCAACGATGATGCGAGAGCGGACGGACAGAACCGCCTCTTCATAAAGTTCGGGCAGATCCGTGATACTTTCGCTCTGTCCACTCAAACCGATTGTCACTGGAAGACGCAGATAATCGGACACCTGCATTCGCAGGCGTTCCGCAAACAATTTAACCTCTGTCTGCCCCTCATCTGTCTGCTCAGGATCGCGGAACAGCCATACAGCAACCTGGTCATTCAGAAGGTTAATGGCTATTCCCTCTATGTCCTCTGATTGCAGCAGTTCACCGACAATGTTTTTCAAGGCAAAGACGATCAAATCACGGTCATTTTCCTGGAAGCGCGAGCCACTATCCTGCGGCAGGTCGCAAGAGATGACGAAGATGCTGTTTTCCCGACCGGCAGGTACGTCGTATCTGCGTAACATGCCCTCTAACTGATCCCCAGAATAGTGGAGAAACCGTCCCTGCAAAAGCTGCAGCGCAAAAATTTCACGAACTAAGGGTAATTGATCGCTCAACTGCTGCTGCAGTTGATTGGCCGTGCTGCTCAGCTCCCCCCATCGTTTGCGTACGAAGCCAACTTCATCCGTTTCCGAGTCGAGTGCTTGTCCGCCTTTCAAATGAGCCACGAGGTTCTCGATCGGCCGATAGACACGCCGTGTGCCCCATAATGTGATTAAGATGCCCAATACAAGACAAACTGCGATGATCGTCAGCGTAATCATGGCAATGCCTTTCGATTTGGCGTTCAATTCATTGACCGGCACCATGTTAATATACTGCCATTTGTTATAAGAGGAAGTAATTGGCGTCACCATGTAATCCGTACCTTGAAAAGTGAAAGTAAACCGCTGCTCAGATTGCTTTTGAGCAATAAGATCGAATAAGCCTTCTGGAACGCTATTTCCGCTGCTTGAAGTCACGAGGTTACCCGTTGCGTTCAAGATGAACATGAGCTCGCCGCTATAACTGATGAATCGGTTCATAATGTTTTGAAAGAGTGCCTCATCGATGCGAATAAACAAAAGTCCAGTCGGATTTTTGGCTAAAAGCGGCACCTTAGATATCAGTGTTACGCCGTTTAGATGATAGCCGGGCAAATACGGGTAGGGTCCGGTGACCCATTTGATATGGTCTTCGGAGGCAAGTTCCTTCAGCAGCGCCTCGCGTTCTTTGTCTTCAGTGATTCTGCGGCCACCGTAGATAGGCGAAATTAAATAACCTTCGTCCGGTACGTAAATCGCAACATCGCTTACTTCTTTATTGCCATTTTGCAGCGCAGATAACTCTCGAGCAATGCCGGAATAAAAGCCGGTGTAGTTTGTGCTTTTCAGCTCGGTCAAATTCGAGCTAAAAAAACTGCCCAGCAGCATTTGAATGGCATTGTTTTGTATACGATCCAAAGTCGAATCGATACTGGAGGACACGTTATTCAAGATACGGACATTCGATTGGTTAACTTCTCTTTGCACGATCGAAGCAGAAAACAAATAGCTTCCGAATCCAACGGCTACTACCGGAATGACAGCTGCGAATAAAGACAAGGTAACCATATTGCGAAAAATCGTTTTACGCTGAAATAAGTGCTTCCAACTATCCTTAAACCATCTACGCATAGCGAACACCTCATCAACAGATTCATGAGCATTGTAATCGGTTGCTGGAATAAAATCAACCGGAAAAGCCTATTTTGATGGGAAGTAAACACCTACCTCTTCGATCTTGCGTGAAAAAAGGCGAACACGAAATCTTTACGATTTCATGTTCACCTTTTGAGAAAAGACCGATGTGATTACGCACTTACATTCGCGCCGACAATAACGGCTGGACTCTTCTTACGCTTCATGAGCTCAGGAAGGGCTATGCCGAACATCGTGATTCCCACGCCAAGCCACTGCAGCCAGTTAACGGACTCATTCAGCACGACGTATGACATTACGACGGCAGTCGGCAGTTCAGCTGCGCTCAAGATTGTCGCTAGTCCGCCTCCAATATGCGGTACGCCAATGGCATAGAACAACGGTGGAATAACGACACCGAAGAGAGCTAACAGCAGCGCCCAAGGCAACAGCGCCTCGTGCAAAGATCCATTGATAAGAAAATGCGGTGGAAACACCAACATGACGAGAATAAATGAACCTGACAGCATAATCGCGCTTCGTGTGATCGGAGCGACTTGTTTGGCTGTTTTACCGCTAAACCAGATGAAGAGCGCATAAGTAACAGCAGCCAACAAGCCAAGTGTAACACCAATCCAGGAAACAGCTTCCTGACCCCCGCCCAAATAGCCGCTTGCCATAATGATCCCAACAAACAAGACAACAAGCGATAAAATCTTATCTTTACCAGGACGTTTGCGTTCAACGATTGCCTCCAGCAAGATGCCCATCCACGTAAATTGAAACAACAAGATAATCGCGAACGAAGCCGAAAATATACTGCAGAGCCGCATAATAGAGCATTCCCGTTAAGCCGGTCGTCGTTCCTACGGCCATAAGCGAGAGTGCTTGACGCCTTGTTACTTTAAATGCACTCGAGGCTTTGGGCTGTTTATCGGACTTCGCGGTCACGAATACCAAGCTCCATAGCATAATCACACCGAATAGGTTTTGGCTGCCGACGACATCGCCGACATTGAAGCCAGACTCATAAGCTTTCTTAACAAAAGTAGATAATAAACCGAAGCTGCATGCCCCAGCTAAAACAAATAAAATGTATTTCATGATGCCTCCCCTGTGAAAAGAAAAAAGCGGACTGTGTGCCCAGTCCGCCACGTTTCGTTATTATGCCATTATATATAAATCTTATGACGAAATCGAGTCACTTCCATTTAAACTACTATACTGAGAAAGTGTTCCAAGAAGCGCTCAGCGTCTACTTCCAAACAAACATCCATGTTAGGCTCGTGTGCAGGCTTGCTTCGCAGATCACCTATTGTACAACCTAATTATCTTATTGATTAGTTAAGTGTTTTTAAATCTTCTTGGGTGGGCATGCCAGCTTGTGCGCCGAGCTTTGTTACAGACATCGCAGACACCTTACTGGCGAAAGCTACAGCCTCTTTCAACGCATTGCCCGCGGCCAGCGCATAAGCTAGTCCTCCGTTATAGGCGTCACCAGCTCCAGTCGTATCAACAACAGGAACACGGTAAGCTGGAACTTTCACAAGTGTTTCTCCTTTACGAAGAAAGGCAGAGCCTTCCTCGCCGAGCGTTGTTATGACACAGCTCGGTCCCATTTCAAGCAGCGCTTCCATAGCTGTCTGAAGTTGATCGCCAGAAGCATCGATACCCGTAATCGTCGACAGTTCTATGCGGTTCGGCGTTATATAGTCCACGCAGTTCAGCATATCCTCCGGCAGCTTGCGTGCAGGTGCTGGATTCAGAATAACTGTCTTGCCTAACTTCTTCGCTAACTGGCAAACGGCTGAAGCCGTTTCAAGCGGAATTTCCAATTGCACGAGCACGATATCATGCTCCGCGATGACTTGCTCCACTGCTTGAATATGTTCTGGCAAACAACTTGCATTTGCCCCCGGAACGACTACAATCTGGTTGTCTGATTCGGCCAGCATGATGGAGGCGATACCTGTCGGGGTTCCCGCGATCCGAATCACGTGATCTGTGGAAATCGCATCCTGCTGAAGCGATTTAATGAGCGATTGTCCGAACATATCGTCTCCTACGGAGCCGATCATCGTCGTCTGACCGCCTAACCTCGCAGCAGCTACGGCCTGATTCGCGCCTTTACCGCCTGGTATAAAGTGGACATGCTCGCCTGTCAGTGTTTCCCCAACACGCGGAAATCGAGACGTTTCCACTACAATGTCCATATTCAAGCTCCCGATGACCACAATACGGGGTTTATTCATCATTTCTTTTCCTTTCTGTCGAACCTCTTGGTATGAGAGTCACATCGAATAGATGTGTCTGCTCATCTTGGATATCGCCTTCAATCTTTTTGATCAGTAATCTCGTTGATAGCATGCCTATATCGTAAATAGGTTGGGCAATCGTTGTAATTTCCGGTTCGACGATGAGTGTTAAATCGATGCCGTCAAATCCGACCAACGCTACTTGATCCGGCACGCGCAGCCCCGTACGCTGAAGCTTTTTTAGCGCTCCGACAGCCATCGTGTCGTTGCCGGCGAAAATACCGTCGATATCCGGATGACGCTGCATCAAATTCTCTACAGCAGCCATCCCGCCATCAACACGGAAGTAGCCGGGCTCTACTAGACTTGGTGAGTACCAAGGAAGATGCTTCACGGATTGTTCGTATCCCATGAAACGCTCTCTTCCCGTCACCGTCTCTTGCGGGCCATATATGTGGGCGATCTTCTTGCACCCCACATCCATCAGATGCTGCACAGCCATCTGGGCTCCCTCAAAATGCTTCGAGCTCACGAGTGAGCAAGAAGCATCTCGCGGCGCTCTGTCAAGCATGACAAGCGGAATCTTTTCACTTTTTAGCGCTTCGACATCATCGGAGCGAAGGTTGTAAGAGGCGAACAAAATGCCATCTACATAACGCTGCTTCAGCACCTTAATGTACGTTTGCTCCTTTTCTGCCTTATTGTCCGAGTTACACAAGATAACCGTGTACCCGTACATCCTTGCTTCATCTTCAACAGCTCTGGCCAGTTCAGCAAAGAATGGATTCGTAATATCGGGAAAGATAAGAGCGATCGTCCCTGTTTTCCTTCCCGCTAGCCCTCTCGCTATCGCGTTAGGCTCATACTGCAGCGTCTTAATCGCTTGCTCCACTCTTAGCTTGGTATCTTCGTTAACATATCCGTTTTTGTTGATATAACGGGAAATCGTCGCCACCGAAACCCCAGCCAATTTCGCGACATCTCTAATCGTTGCCACTTGTTACTACCCACTCCTAATGATGCGAGCAACCGAATTCACAAACCAATTTATGGCATGTAGGTAAACGGTTACACATATCCGATATTTTCTATATCTCTATTATTATCAATCATTACGGAAAAATTCGTACCGGAACTGTTGCTATAACAAGAAATGTGTAACCGGTTACATGTTTTTGTTTTTATTATATCCTCATTCTAAAAAAAGTGTCAAGAAAAAATTAGCTGAAATGCGAATAGCCATGGGAGTTATTTATTGGATTTCAGAAGATATTAAGGATGTACAGAGAGCCTCGTAAGTCATGCTTGCAAGGCTTTGTTGCCTTGCAAATTCGACAAAAGCAAAGAACCCTTGCGGTCATTAAACGACCACAAGAGCTCTATTTGACCAAGCCTGCAATAATTGATAAAAGGTGTTTCTCTAAAATTTTTCCCAAGCCATCCCCATACACCATTCGATAGTAATCTTGTTTATTCAGAATTCGGACACTCATGTAGAAACCTCCGTCATTTGTTATCGTGTTCATAACTTCAACATAAGATCGGTTTCTTCAAGGAGCCATGTCCATAGTTATGTTTTCAAAAGAATAAATATTAGAGGATGTCATGCGCTGTGCTTTGAACAATATCTCTTTTCTTCTAAGCAAAAAAGGCACCTCGCTATTAGCTATTAGAGCGAAATGCCTTCTCTTACATAAAAAGCTGCCGAAATACCTAGCTGTTAGGTATCAATTGTCTTGCTTTTCAACTTCCATCTCTCCGTTAAGCTGATTGGCATAATCGCGCATCAAATCAAAATCCGGATTGCAGATATCCTCCTGCATGTTGGCTTCATCTAGATGCTGCGTATTCAAATGATTCTTGTTCTCGTTGTCCATCCTGCTCTCTCCTTCCTGAGAGTAGCTTTTCCATCCTCAACCAATTTATCCCATTTGGAAAATGACTGTAACGAGTGTCCCCTCCGGCACGCCAGGATAGCGGATTAGAAGCGTTTGAGATCCATGTTCCCAGCTTCGATCTACAACTTCAAGACCATCCGCTGTAACAAGACGAGGTTCCTCTGTCAGTCGGAGTCTTGTACTAACGGTGACTCCTTCAGGCGCCTCGGAGACGAATTGAAACTTCCTATTGATGGCGGGTTCCTCGTCACGGATTCGAGATGAACTGATGATGACGGCTGAAGTCAGATCAGGAGCTGCCTCAAGGTCATAGAGTAGACTGCCCTTGCCTGGTTCGACAACCGGATTGCTCACAATAGCAAGTCTGGCATCGAAAAGGTCGATGTAGCTGCCATGAACGGTGACCACCTCATCCGTAAGTGACTCTGTCATGACACGTGTTGCGACATAGGGACCTCGACGGATTTGAAGGTAATGTTTTTCGTGCAAAGGCTCCTCATCTCCGCGCATGACTAGTGCACGCTTTACACTTTCGCGTACCCAATTCGCGCCGTCTTCGGTTTCAGCCAGTCGAGCTGGATGAACGCGGTGGACGATAACACCGCCTTGACCTACCCGGTACTCCCCATCCTCAGGACGGCGCCCCATCCCAATGGCTTCGAATAAGTGATCATCTGGTCGTTCGTATGCTTTAGCGCCTTGGTTCCACCATTCCTTGACACTGTGGTACGGGTCACTGCCGTCTCCAACATAGATCAAGCAGCCTCCTTCTCGTATCCACTGCGACAGTACTTGATGAAGACCGGCGTGCTCCGGTTTCATAAATTCATAACTGAGCAGCAGCACTCGGTAATCGTCCAAATACCCTGGGAAATGAAGCAAATTGTCCAGCTGAACCGGGCGAAGCGGTATGCCATGCTTAACAAGCGGCAGCGCCAGCCCATAGAATGCCGACCAATTCAGCATCTCTTCGTGATGCTCGGAAGGAAGAATTAATGAACGGATGGTGCCATCGTAACGAAAGTCACCCTCATCTGCCTGCAGCTCAATGTCACCCCGTTGGAACATCGCTGAGTTGGCAAGGAGGAGACCGATTCCATCCGTTTGTTCATCGGACGTGATCTCCTCATGGCGGTGCATATCACGAAGTACGTGCATAACAGTCAACAGCTCGGTCGCGTAATCGGGGGGGATCATTTCTTTCCCCTTGCCGTCTTCCTTCGGATAGGCAACCTCGAACACTCTTCGCGGCCATGGGCATATCTCGTAATTGTTTACGTAAGGATGAAGCAGAGAAGCCACAACTGTATCTTCATAATTGACCTTGTAGTCCGACCACGTATAATTCGGATTGTCCTCAATTGGATCATGTAGAAACCACATATCACGCCCTGTGCCGCGAACAAGCTCTTGCATGACACCGTACTCAAGGAATGCCGTTTCGAACGTTCGTTCCTCGCGAATGCCTTTGTATACATTACGGGTACGCGATGTCCCCGTCCATACTTGGGCAATAAACCCGTCGCAGGTTGGCATGTTGACGAGCAGCGCTTCCGGACTCACAATCCGCCACTGTGTGTAATTGATCAGACTATGTGTCGGCACATAAAAACGGATCGCACGCCCATAATGGACTTCCGCATATTCCTTCATCTGCGCACATAAGCGATCTAGCGTACGATAGTACAGATACGCTTTCAACTTGGACGCCCGGTACTGAGCATCTGGCGACTCATGAGGCGGTATCCACGGCTCCTGATAAAATATGCGCCACTCCCGTTTGAAAGCTTCGGAATACCCGCCGGCTACCCAAAACTCCGGCTCCTCCAGATGAATGGCTACGGCCCCACTGTCGATCGCTCGCTTAATGCCGGCAGCCAGGTACTCGCTAAAGGAAATCGTCGGGACCATGTAAGGCACGTCTTTGCCGTGCAGCAGGTGGTCTCCAGCGCGATTGGTCTGAGCTTCGTCCCAATGATCACGGCCATCATACTCTCCGTACAAATAGTCTTGGTATTCTCCCCATGAAACTCCTGTCATCAGGTGGATGATATAGCCCCTTTCTTTCCACCCAGCGATTCGTTCCTCCAAGTCGTCCGAGATGCCATACACCATGACAAAATCGCTGCGCAAATCGTATTTAGCCCCATACGGACGCGATTCTTGAAAACCAGTCCATTCCTTCCTATCCGATACCGGTCTCGACAAAGGTAATCCCTCCTCTAGGAGTTTCCACTCGGCCGAACAAGAACGGGAGAGTCATATTACCTCTCCCGTCGTTCGCCACCAGAGCGGCCTCTTGTTAAGTTTTAGTTTGGCATTTGAAGTTTTACTACTTCTTTGCCTTTTAGATTATCATTCGTGAATTTCATCGCTTCGCGATAGCCTGTTTTTACCAGCTGCCCACGTAAATCATTGATGATTTTGAGTGCCGCCTCATCGGATTTGGCAAATATCGCTTCCTTCCAAACGTCACCGGTTTTATCCATGGATGGCTTAAGCGATTCCCATTGAGGGGCCTTCGCAATGACGTCCCAAGGATTATAGGCGGTGATGACTTTAATGCCGTTCGGACGTAAAATTTTACGTGCTTTCTCAAGAGCTGCCATGCGATTCTGATCGGCCCAGATGTCCCCATTACCTTTGGAATTCGTACGGTCCAGACCCGTCATATTTTCATAGCCGACGCCGATCCCTTCGTTCTTTTTCAACTTCCCGGTTTTGTCATTCACAAACTTATCAAACCATTCCTTTTTCGCTGTCGGTTTACCGTTCTGCATATCCCAATGAACACCTTGAACGCCGTAACGAGTAAGCATGAAACCTTCATCAGAAGCTAAGAAATCCAACAAGCGCAGTGCCGCATCCACATCCTTTGCTTGCTTGGTAATGACGGTCACATTGTTGCCTTGGACGCCAAGATCGGCCGGACGATTGGCCTCGGCGCCAGCTCTTTCAAGTGGACCTACAGGTACATAATCGCTGCCCGGGTGCGACTGGACGTAGTCCTTAGAGGCATCAAGAATAGCAGGATAGTGAGCTGCGAGGACGGCTACGCGGCCTTGCTTCACTTTCTCATTAGCGATAGGATCCGTCTGCGTAAACGCTTCGGAATCGAGCAGCCCTTGGGAAATCAGCTTTCGATAATATAACGTGTAGTCTTCATATTCTTTCGTAAAGAAATTATTCTCTAGAGCGCCGTCCCCTTTATCCAGGAAGCCAGACCCCATGAACATCTTATCTCCGATATTAACAGCCCAACCGTTATGAAAGCCGCCGAGCGGAATGACAGGTTGACCGCTTTCTTTGAGCCCTGCATCTTTGATCTTCTTCAAGAAATTGTACAAATCATCCTTTGTTTTGACGGACTGCGGATCGACACCTATTTTCTCAGCAATGTCCTTGCGTACATAGAAGCTGTACAACCAGTCCATGGCATCCTTATCCGTTGCGGGGTGATTTTGATATAGCAAATATTTTTTGCCTCCGTAGGCATCAATAGCTTTTTCATAGAGAGCAGGCGGTACATTTTCCTTGGCAATTTCTTTGGCTAAGTTAGGATAATTGGCCAGCTTGCCTGAGAGATCAACCAGTTGGCCCTCTTTTGCAGCCTTGACGATGCCATCCAACTCACCGCCCCACGCCGGTCCCGTATATATATCTGGCAGGTCTTGCGTTGCGAAGATCGTGTTGACTTTCTCCACTTCGCTTCCTTTGGTATATTCCATTTGAACCGTTACCCCGGTTTTCTCCTTGATCACTTTGGCAACGGCGTTCATGTCGCTTTCAGAACCGTTAGAACCATTCCAGTTGTTCAAAATTTTAAGTGTGACTTCTTTTTTAGTGTCCGTTTTCGCGGTTGCACTTGGACTTGTGCTTGAATTTCCACTTGGGCTTGCAGACGTTTCTTCCTTCTGGGTACAACCAATTAAACCACCTGCAAGCGTTAATGCTAATACGACGGAAGTACTTCTAGACCATTTCTTTTTCATAAGAACCCTCCTTCATTTTTATATGATAAGCCCCCCAAAATCGAGGACAGCTAACCCTTAACGGATCCTAGCAAGACACCCTTGACAAAATACTTCTGCAGGAATGGGTAGATACACAAAATCGGGAAGACGGTGATAACCAGGAGCGCCATCCGTAACGATTCGGGCGTTGAACCGGCTGGATTCACGCTAATCGTTTGGCCTCCTTGCTGAGCTGCCCGCTGCATCGAATTCGAGAGCGCTTCCGCTTCTGTCAGCATTTGCTGCAGCAGTGTTTGAACAGGCACAAGATTTTTGTTGGATACGTAGTAAGCCCCAGAGAACCAATCGTTCCAATGCGAGACACCGATGAACAAACTAATCGTCGCTAACACTGGACCTGATAAGGGCAGGATTATTTTCAAGAAAATCGTGAAATCGCCATAGCCGTCAATCCGTGCCGATTCGTCCAGCTCTTCCGGTATTCCCTGCAGGAACGTCCGGATGATGACGATATGCATGAAGTTGAATAGCATCGGAATGATAAACACCCAGAAAGAGTTGATCAAATGAAGCTTTTGCAGTGTGATGAAGTAAGGAATGAAACCCGCGCTGAAAATCGTAGGCAAAAAGATATAGAATGTGAAAAATGTTCTTCCCGGCAATGTTTTCTTTGCCAATGCGTAAGCCATAAGGGTACACAAAAGCACGTGTAGAAATGTGCCGAGAATCGTGCGAAGCAGTGTAATTTTGTAAGCTTGCCAGATACGAGGATTGTCGAACACCTGCACGTAGTTATCTAATGTAAACTGCCGAGGCCAGAAATATAGCGCACCCTGCATGGAGTCCTTTCCATCGTTAAGTGAGTATACGAGAATGTAAATGAACGGGTAGATCATCGAGAAACCGATCAGCGCCAAGATGATATAATTTAGTGTGCTGAACAAGGAAAAATTGCGCTTCATCTCATCACTTCCTTAGCGTCTTCGTGAGTAAACTTTCTTCGTAAGCGTTTGCTTTAAAAAAGGGACACATCGCTGTATTTCTTGGCGATTCGGTTGACAACTAGAATCATCACCAGGCCTATAATGCTTTGGAACAAACCAACAGCAGCCGCATAGCTTAGTCGGCCTCCACTAATACCGGAAGTGATGACATGCACGTCGAGGACACTCCCTATTCGAGCTGTTGCAGGCCCATTCAAAAGAAGCAGCTGTTCGTACCCGGCGCTCATCAAGCCGCCGACGGAGAGAATAAAGAGGATCACAGCAATGTTGCGAATGCCGGGGAGCGTGACATGCCACATTTGCCGAAACCGATTCGCGCCGTCAATCTTCGCCGCTTCGTACAATTGCTGATCAATCCCGGCTATTGCCGCCATGTAGATGATGGAGTTCCAGCCAATATTTTTCCAAACATCAGACCCCAATATCATGGGATAAAACCATGTGGTGTTGTAAAGGAATTGAATGCGCTCCATGCCAAGTAAGGCAATCAGGTCATTCATAGGTCCTCCATATGGAGTTAGGAGGCGCTGCATCAGCGTCACGACTACGACCCAAGATACGAAGTAAGGTAAGTAGGAAAGGGTTTGAACAACTTTCTTGAATTTCACTCTGCGAACTTCATTCAAAAGAATCGCGAGAATAATCGGCATAGGGAAACCAATGAGAAGCTTTGACAAACTGATCACAATGGTGTTACGTATGAGCTCTGTTGATTGATAATAATCGAAGAATTGGCGAAAGTATTTCAAGCCGGCCCAAGGACTTCCTGAGAAGCCGCCGGTGAATGTAAAATTACGAAACGCCACTTGAATTCCGTATAGGGGAACGTAAGAAAAAATGAAGAACCAAATGATGCCTGGCAGCATGAATAAGTAAAATACTTTATGCTGCCAGATGCGTTTCCATAGCAAACGCTTGAATGACATCGGTTTTCGGGGCTGAATTTGAGTCATAGAATTTGTCAGTGATTCCATTGTAAGCGTTTTACCTCCTTATAGGACTTATTCATAGGTTTCATTTGATATATTTATCATATCATCCATGTATACCTACTCGTAAGTCCAAATATTTATGATCAGGTATCACTTTCTTTGGAATTATCACTTTTTTTATTGTCAAGTCATCTTGAGTCTTTCCCTGAATTGGGTTGGCGTCATCGCGTAGTAATCTTTGAATACCTTTGTAAAATAACGGTAACTCTGATACCCGACCTCATCCCCAACTTGAGCTACGGTTAAGGCCGTTCGTTCAAGCAGTTCCAAGCTCTTCTCCATACGAAGGCGAACGAGAAAATCTACGAAGTTATAACCCTTCTCTTGCTTAAATATGGTGCTGAAATAAGAAGCGCTGATGCCCACATATTCAGCAACCTCCTGAAGAGAAATATCCCTAGACAGCTTGATCTTCATGTACTCAATGCCTTTGGAGACTGGTGACAGGTATAGAGCTTCGATGGCGATCGATTGCAGCATAAACTGAATCAACTCTTTTGCCTTCTCGGTAAGCTCAACGTACGTTTCCTGACAACGGATCTCCTCTATAAACATTTCCATAACTTCGCTCGTCACAGGAAGAGATTTAACTTCCCTGAGCTGACGAAACAGATTAACGAGCATCTCACCCACAATGAAACGTATGGAATCCTCCGATTCCCCGCTGCTGCACAAATTCCGCAGAAATTCGTTAAAGAGTCCATAACCCCCTTGTTCGTCGCCTTGTTTAAAGGCAATGATGAGCCTCTTTTCAAGCTCAGTCGGATAGAAGCCCTCGTTTTGTCCTTGCGATGAAGGATGAAATGGATTGACAGACCCTTTACCCGTGAAAAATTTATGCCTAAGTGCCTTGAAAGCTTGATCATAGGCCTCGGGAACATTGGAAATACCCTCGAACCGTTGACTGCATCCTACTGAAAGTTGAACATTAAATAACCGCAAATATTTGTTTAAGCTCTCTTGGAAAGCATGGCCCACTAGAAGTCCTTTGTTATCGACCGCTCTTTCTAAGCCGGCTTCAAGGAGGAACACGTAACGGTTCGGCGGCATCAACACAGAATCAACCGCTCCGTAACTGTGAGAGATTTCCTCCAAAATATTATGAACGATAAAGCGGCATAGTTTCTGATCTTCATCGTTGTAATTATCGGTGAACTTGGCGTAATCATCGAATTCCGCGACAAGCATAAGAAATGAGCCATTCAGTATGTCTAATTGAGCATCAAATTGATTGAACCACCGCTCTGGAGAGATCAGGATGTCTTTACGCGTCAGCCAGCGTTCATAGATTTGCGCTTTTTCAAGCAATGCCTTCTCCTTCTGCATTTGATTGGCATATAGGATTTTCGTCAACTGCAAATGACGCTCATCCAGTCTACGCGCGATTGTTTCGAATACTTCTGTTAATTGCTCTTTGGTCACAGGCTTCAGCAAGTAATCGCGCACGCCAAGCTTAATGGCCTGCTGTGCATAATCGAATTCCCCGAAACCGCTAAGAATGACAATTTCCACAGGTTCACCCGGCAGTGATCGGATACGCTCCGTTAGTTCCAAACCATCCATGTAGGGCATCCGGATATCGGTCATCACCACGTCCACTTCAGGACGTTCCTTCAGGATTTCCCATGCTTGCTGCCCATCCTCCACAATCGCAATGACTTCAAAACCATTTTGCTCCCAATTAATAACCTTAGTGAACCACTTGCGAGTTGATAATTCGTCTTCCACAATAAGCAGCTTATACATGTTCAACCCCCTCAAGCACTGGCAGCGTTAATACAACTTCCGTTCCTTTCCCGGGTTCGGACTTCATTGACATGCCATACTCACTGCCGAAATACATCCGAATTCGACTGTTCACGTTGTATAACCCGATGCCCTTGCTGGGCGAATGATCACTTAGCAAAGTCTCTACTTGAGACTTCGACATCCCCACGCCATTATCACGAACGGTCACGACAACAGCCTGTTCTGAGAGCTCACCTATTACGGTTACAGAGCCTCCCGCCATTCCCTTCAGCCCATGCTGGATCGCATTTTCTAGGAGAGGCTGAAGAATAATTTTCAAGGTATAGAGACTTGGTATCTGCGGATCTATTTGCCATTCAATCGTATGCCGAGCACCGAAACGGATTTCTAGAATCTTCAAATAACATTTGGCGTGATCAATTTCTTGTTCGAAACGGATGGTGTTACTTCCCTTGGATACCGATATTCGAAAAAGGTCCGCTAGTGCGACGACCATGCCAATGGCGGTCTGCTTCTCGTCCATGTCAATCTCGTTCTTGATTGCATCCAATGTATTGTACAGGAAATGAGGATTAATCTGTGCTTGTAAAAAATTGAGCTCCATTTCCCTTCTTTCCAGTTTTTCCACATAGTTTTGGTGAATGAGATCTCGTAAATTATCGAGCATGTTATCAAAATTACGATCTAATTCATCGATCTCATCGCCTTTAACACGGACTCTGCGGCTCGTAGAGAGCACCCCCCTGCCTACCCGGGATACTTTGGCGTGGAGACGTCGGATCCCGCGGGTCAGTTGACGAGTTATAAGCAAGGTCAGAAAAGAGAAAATAATCATACAAATGATACTAACTGTCAATATGGTTTGCCGAATTTCATTCACTTTGGATTGAATGGACGCTTTGGGCACAAGAAGGTACATCGTCCAGTCAACATTCTGGAGCTTGCGGTACCACATGACATAGTCGGTTCCCTGAATATGTAGGTTCAGCTCGGATTCGGAGCTTCGATCCTCACTGGTCCGTTCGACAATTTCCTGTGGAAGCGGTTTGCCAAGTTGATCGGTGTCAGGGTTAAACATGATGGTTCCCTTACTGTCTGCAATGATTAAGCTTCCACTTGCGTCAGCTTTGTTGCCCAACGTTTCCTGCACATACGTCACGGATGGGATCTGGATCGTTAGCTTTATATAACCAATTTTCTTGAACTCCCCGATGCTGTAAATCGGCCGCACCAACGCGTAATAATATTTACCGTCATAATGTTCAAGTATCCAAAACTTCGAGTCCGGTATCTCCTTCAAGCCGAGAACCCTTCGAAGCCTATCCTCTGGAAAAAGATATACACCATCGGACATGACATCCGGTGATGTGGAGAAAAATTCGATGCTCTCGACATCGGTCGCCTGATAGGCTTGGATAAACCGGACCGCACGAGAGATTTCCCGGTTCATGATAATAACGCCTTTTTCCCTGTACACTTCAGGTTCCGAAAGTACGTTTTGAACGGACTCCGACACCGTTAAATTGTCAAGAATGCTTTCATAGAATCGGATATTGTAGTAAATACCGTTGTTGGATTGGACTAATATCTTTTGATAAGAATCAGATACGTACCGGATAATGAGGTCTGACATTTGATTAAGGAAGTAATTCGTTAACCCTACAATCGGAAGTAGAATGGTCAGCAAATATACGATCATTAATTTTTTGTGTAACTTCATGCATGTCTGTCCCCCTTCGTTTAAGCAAGCATAATCTCTTCATTTCCCTAAGGGGACAGACATTTCCTTTATAGTAAAATTAACAAATGGTTCATTGTGGGATATGCACTGACACATTATCGATCTGTACAGTCGTATTATCGTCATACCACACACGGAACTGATAGGCATGCCCCAGTACGAAATCAGCCTCCATAGTAATGGACTGATACGTATCGGCGGCATTGAAATCACTGCGCAGCACGGGTTTTTCGCCAGTTACTTTGTTGCCTGTTCCGTCATAGATGTCGAGATTCAGCACCCGTTCGGAACCGCCTGCCGGATTGTCGATCTTTATGCGGAAGTCGACCTTAAGGCTTCCGGAAGGGAGATCCGCTACCCCAGGACCATGCAGCATATGACCTGCCGCATGGTCCTGCGGATTCGCATACCAACCATCGGAGGCTGCAGCTCCCGTATTATGGCCGAAGTCACGCTCCGCTTCGAAAATACGGCTCGTATAGTTCGCCGATACATGAATCGGAATCTGCGCTTCAAGGCCATTGTACGACGCCTTCACGATGGCATCTCCGCTTTGAAGCACCTGCAGAGCGCCACCGTCACCGATTGTGACCGTAGTTTCACCTTGCGTGACAGTCCAAGTCCCATCCACCGTCAAATTAACGTCCGGCTTGCCTTGCTCGCTCGCTTTTCCCCATAATTGAAGCTGCTTCTGCCCTGCATCTGTTCCGAACACCAACGAGGTTACATTCGATCCTCCGAATTTAAAATAAAGCGATTGTGTATTCGGCAGCGTTATTTCTGGCATATCCAGCCGCACGTGGTCGACTTTAACGTTCGCCTTATCTTCGAAGTGCACACGGAATTCATAGGTACTCCCGAGTGAATAGTCTACGTCCTCCAAGCTTATATCCATGTACTGGTCTTGTACGGCAAAATCCCGTAACTTCAGCTCTTTTGAAGCAATAATTTGATCAGCACTCGCATTATTAATATCAATGATAGCAATAGTATCATCAGGTAAGGTCGCGCCCGAAGCCTTCATACGGAAAGTGACGTCATGCACGCCTGATGGTAAATCGGCCACATAAGGTCCATATAACATATGACCGGGTCCGTGCTGCTCAATATTTGCCAACCAGCCATCTCCATCAATCGCCCCTGTGTTATGTCCGAAATCGTTCTCGGCTTCATAGAGTCGCTGAGCCAAATTACGGTTCATCACGACGGTGACTCGATCGATTTTAACCTTGGCGTTGCCATCATACCAAGCTCTGAACTGATAAGAATGACCCGCAACAAAGTCGGCCTCGAGTGTTGAATTATGATACGTGTCAGCACTCTGGAACTCGGATCGATGTACGGCTTTCTCTGCCACCACCACTCCAGCTGTATCGTCATAGATATCCAGATTCAGTACACGATCATTATCTCCACTCACCTGGTCAATCATAGCTTTGAATTTGACTTGGTTGCGGCCTGCAGGAATGTCTGAGGCACCTGGTCCGAAGAGCATATGTCCAGCTGCATGCTCCTGTGGATTAGCCGACCAGCCATCACCGTCCAACTTCCCTGTGTTATGGCCAAAATCGGTTTCCGCTTCATACACCTTATTGGCAACTTCCGTATCCTCTTTAGGTACGTTATTTTGAATCAGTTTCACCATTTTATCGGGCGTTACGACTTGAACATCGCCTTGCAGTTGATCGATAACAGCCTTTACTTCATCCATGGAGGATGACCAGGCATGAACGAGAACAAGCGAATAGCCTGCGGCACTCTTCGGATTTCTTGGCGCTGCATTGATATGCTGGACAACTGACGTAACATCGCTTCCAGCGATACCATGCCACAGCATTTCCCGCGGAGTGACGATGGGCTTATTGTTAGACCACTTTAAGGCCCCGTTTAACGCTTTATGATTGCTGTATTCCAAATAAATAACGCCATCCACATTCGGCTGAGCCGTATACTTATCCCACATCGCTTTTTTGTTGAAAGCATTAAAATCTATCACTTCAACGAGCGATAAATCAGCTCTGCCCATATCAGCGTTTAACTGTTTGAGATGCGCATCCAGCTCCTGCTCCGGATACATAGATGGATACATATAACCGCCGCCTGAAGGACCAACGACAAAATTATCTTCCTTTGTACCATCCTGATAAAATCGTTCCAGCACAGTCGGCGCCAAATCCATCATGCTGGGAGAAACAGCCCACCCCATATCGAAATTCCCACGGTTTGGGTTACCGAACCAAGGCTTGCCCTTCTCGGCCAAATCGTTCAGCATCCATTGGATATTATCGCCGTCCGACATGACGAATGACACATAATGCACATTATCCTGAACCGGAGGCTGCGTCTGATCCTTCTGTTTGAATTCTTTGATGTTAAAGCTGCTTAATACGGACAAATTATAGGCATGATCAGCCGGCAGTGTATATACACCCGCTGTCGAACTCGGACGTATGAAAGCGTCTTCGCCTTTTGACGCATCTCCCCATCCTAAGATGACAGCATCGGGCTCCGCGTCTGCAACGACGGATTGTCGGAACGCGCTGTTCCCATCATAAAAGGTGAAAGCGTTAGCCATTACAGCGTAATCTCGTAATTTGCCGCCCATACCGGACGCCAATTCTTCGCTCGTCTCCCCTTTTTGCTCAATCAAGGTGCGATGGTTGAGCTTATTCCAGTAGTTTTGCTTGACCCAAGCTTCATCCTTTGTCGAGAGATCCATTAATTGCTTGTAGCTTTTGGCTTGATTGACATCACCTTTTTCAATTAAAATGGCTTGCTTCAAATGGGCTAATGAAGTAGCTGCATTGATGGAGCTGTTCCCCTTTTCCCATAGTAAATAGCCATCAAACTGCTTCTTGAATTCCTTTACGAGCTTCCAAGGATCATGGATAAATTCCGTTTTCACCCCGTATTTTTGGACCAAATCGTCCAGCCATATCTTGTAATTCCCGGAATCGGGCAGTATGTAAATTTGATTAGATGACTTATTAGCGAGCAGCCCTTGCAGCGAAGCGATCATGGCACTTTCCGTTTCCGACATATCGCTCAAACGGATCACAAAAAGCTTTTTGGCTTTAACAGCAGCCTTTACGTAGTTAGCGTCCAATTGCGGTGATCCGCTTTGAGAAAGAGTTGTTGCATCATCTGACTCTGTTTCATTAGCTGCAGCGGCTGGAGACACAGATGTCCCTAAGAGTGACATGACAATAGAAAAGCATACAAACAAGACGAATAAACTGGTTTTTCTCATTATAAACCTCCTCATGATTCGAATGTATGACGGGAATAATTCACATTTGAATTATACAATATATCATTAACATATTCTACATGTCATTTAGATCATTTAAATCTACTATATTCACATCATTTTTGTCATGGTTCGACATACTAAACGCCTAGATAAACTTGAAGGCTGGGCCTCCGCTCCTATGGGATCGATGGTTATCCATTAACGAAAAAAAAGCCAAGCCACAATGGTGATAACCATCCATGACTTAGCTTTTCCAATTAACTGTGTATGATTAGAGGCACAACTTTCCCTTCATTCACATCAATTAAACCAAAATCCGTTATTTTCAGTGCAGGACTAACAGGTAAAGAATGAGTACTGATGGACATGATCGGATTATAATGGCAGTAGCCTAACGATTCCATAGCCTTGCGCAGCTGCTCAACTTCCTTCGCGACTTGCTCCAAAGGGACTTCGGTTAAAATACCGCCAACAGGCAGCTCAAGATTAGCGATCACTTTGCCGTTATCAACAACGCTAAAGCCCCCTTGATTCTTGATGACCTCATTCGCCGCAATCATCATATCGACGGGATTGTGCCCGATAACAAGCATGTTATGGTTATCGTGCGAATAAGTCGTTGCTATGGCTCCTCGCTTGATCGTATCTCCGCCGATTAAACCATAAGCGCGATTCCCGTTTTTCCCGTAGCGTTCAAACGTAGCAATCAGTCCATAGCCGCTTTCCTGCCAGTTAAGCATCCCTTGACGAGCTTCCACCTGGGCGTGATGCTCCTCTGTAAACGTGGAGCCATCCTTCACCATCATCGTTCGGCAGGCATACCGACCATCAGCGACTTCTGTTTCCATATAGAAATCCGATTCTGTTAACGGCGCCATATGAACACTTTGATAATAGTGCGCTGGAAAGGCGGGTGAATGGACGGTCGGCTCATACGGTTCACGCACATCGTAGACCTTGCGGCCATGCTTGTACACTTGATCGATTGTCAGCTGCTCCAAATTGGATATCAGTTGAAAATCGCCAATTTTACCTGGCGCAATAACGCCGCGATCATACATTCGCATTCTTTTGGCTGGAGAAAGCGTACTGGCATAAATCGCCTGCTCAGGTTTCATGCCCATCCCAATCGCTTTACGCACAAGGTGATTCAAGTGTCCCCGACCTTCGAAGGAATCTGCCATCACATCATCAGTTACAAAACAAAAATGCTCAGATACCTCATGCTCCATCAAATACGCTATCACTTCAGGCGTCATCGATTTTTCTTGAATTTCAATAAACATACCCGCAGCGATTCGTGCTTCCATGCCTTCGATCGATTGATGTGTATGATCGGAATCTACCCCGCTATAGATCATTCGGTGCAAATCCAAATCCAGCAGTTTGGGAACATGCCCTTCAATAATAAGATGAGGATAATGACTGCGGATATGATTTAAAATGTGATTCGTCTTGCAATCGGGATCCGTTATGACGTCTACGTAGTTCATGATTTCGCCTAAACAAATGATTCGTTCCGTACGAAGCAGTTCGTCCAAATCTTCGATTTCAATCGCTCCTCCGGTCGTTTCCATCGAAGTAGCAGGAACCGAACTCGGGATGGCGTAGAACATGTCCGCCACACAATGCTGGCTAGCTTTAATGAATTCCTTCACCCCGTCAAGTCCGAAGACATTGGCAATCTCATGAGGCTCTGGAACGATGGTTGTAACGCCGTTGCGAATGAGTCCGTAGGAGAATGTCTCCGGCGTGACCATCGTGCTTTCGATATGCAGATGAATATCAATGAGGCCGGGAATCATATAACGTCCTTGTCCGTCCAAGTGCTCGGCCGCTTCGAAGCTATCGGCAGCCCGTTCCCCGATATATAGAAACCTTCCATCCAAGATCGCTGCATTACCTTGGATGAATGTTTTAAAATAACTATTATAAATTCGTACATTTTCAATCAGTAAATCTACATGCATCTGCCTTCGCCTCCAAGTACATTACTCAACTAGAACTAATTTCTCGCTAGGAAAAAGAAGCCGGACCTCTTGACCATTCAGGTAAGGAAGTTCCATTTCTTTATTCACTGTGAAATTCCCCAGCTCCGTCTCAACAACGTATTGATAGCTTCTTCCAAGGAAGGTGCTGACTTTGACTTGACCTGTCAATCGATTCGCTCCTACCGCGATTTCATCAGGCATTCCAATCACAACATCATCCGGACGAATAGCCCCTTGCTTGCCAAGCTGTTCTCCTTTGCTTGGATGCTTCGTAACGGCGAACATATAGTCTTTCACCTTCAACGCAATCTCTTCATTTCCATCGAACCTGGAATCGAAGGTAATAAAATTCGTAAAGCCAATAAACCGAGCCACAAACTCCGTTTTTGGATATTTAAATATCGCCGCTGGAGCGCCAAGCTGTTCAATGATGCCTTTATTCATAATGGCAACTTGATCGGAGATGGAGAAGCACTCTTCCTGATCATGCGATACATAGACAGTAGTAATACCGAGCTCCTGCTGAATGCGTCGGATCTCCACCCGCATATTAATGCGCAGATTAGCGTCCAAATTGCTTAGCGGTTCGTCGAAGAGCAGCAATTCCGGCTCGATCACAAGTGCCCTGGCAATTGCGACCCGCTGTCTTTGGCCGCCTGAGAGTTCCTTCGGAAACCGCTTTTCGAAGCCGGACAGACTTACGATATCGAGGATGTTTCTGACTCGCCGATCGATCTCTGCCCCACTCACTTTCCGAAGACGCAGACCGAAAGCTACATTGTCATAAATGGATAAGTGCGGAAACAAAGCATAGCTCTGAAACACGAATCCAAAGTTCCGTTTGTTGACGGGAACGTGCGTATAATCTTTTCCGTTTAGTGAAAATTTACCTGCCCTCGCCTCTATAAATCCCGCGATTAGCCGTAGAGTCGTCGTTTTCCCGCATCCACTTGGACCGAGCAGCGAGATCAGACTTCCTTTTTCAACACTTAGGTTGAAGTCCTGCAGAATATATTGCTGGTCATAGGCAACCGAAATATTTTCCAGTGATAGCAATGCCATGGATGAAAGCCTCCGTTATCGTTTGGTGAAGTAGGATAAACCCATCAACCGTTCAATGATGAACATAAGTACGGCAGTGAAGAGCATTAGTAAGACAGAAATAGCGGCAATTGTAGGGTCAAAATGATTCTCCACATATGTCAGCATCTGTATGGGCAGCGTACTGACTCCGGGACCCGTCATAAAGACCGAGATGTCGACATTATTAAATGATTCTAAAAATGCAATAAGAATGGCTGCGATAATACCGGATTTGATGTTCGGTAGGACCACTTTGAAAAAGGTTTTAAGCTGACCGGCACCAAGACTTAACGCAGCTTCCTCAATTGCAAAATCAAAATTCGATAAGCTTGATGCAATGACGCGGATAATAAAAGGAAGCATAATCACGGTATGCCCAATCAGCAAAGCTGCATAGATCGGCAGGTGATAGGTGACGATAAGGTACTTGAGCATCGTAAACCCAAGCACGATACCTGGAATAAGCACAGGGGAAATAAAAATCGCATTAAGCGCCCCTTTCCCCTTAAACTCAAACCGGCTTAACGCATAAGCCGCTGGGATACCAAGCAGCAGTGCAAACAAATTACCGATCATCGATACAATAACCGAGGTACCCGCGGTCGTCATGAACATCTTGACTTCCAAAATGTTGCGATACCATTTCAATGAGAATCCTGTCGGTGGGAATTTCAATACACTCCCTGGCTCAAATGAAGCAAATGCAATAATGACGAGCGGCCCGAGCAAGAACATGTAGACAAGAAGCGTAAATAAGGCCAGTCCTCGATTCTTCTCCCGCATACTTCTACCCCTTCGGATTTAATTTAGTAGCCAGTTTGTTCATAAGCGCAATAACCACGAAGGTGATCACGATCATAATCACGGCAATGACGGAGGCGAGATACCAATCGTTCAGAGTAATCGCATTCTGATAGAGGAATGTTGAAATGACCCGCTGCTTGCCTCCGAGCAAAGCCGGTGTCGTATAAGCTGTTAAACTTCCGACAAATACAAGGATACTGCCTATAATTAATCCCGGTACACTAAGCGGAACGATGACCTTGACGAAAGCCGTAAATCGGTTAGCTCCCAAGCTCTCCGCCGCTTTGATCAGATCCGGATCTATATTCTCAAGAACACCGACCAACGTAATAATGATGAGCGGAAGAAACAAATGGAGAAGACCAATCATCATCGCAGCTGGTGTATACAAAATATTGAGTGGCTCTTGGATGATACCAATGGCCATCAAGGCATTATTAAGCAGCCCTTTTTTACCTAAAATAATCATCCAGCTGAACGACCTGACAACCGAGCTCGTAAGCAGCGGGAAAATAGCTAATGCAAGTAAGATCGCCTTTTGTCTCGGACTCTGTTTGGAGATGAAGTAAGCCACAGGAAATCCAAGCAATATGCAAAATAGGGTGGTTACCAAGCTGACACGCAGCGTCGTCCACACGATCTTGAGAAAATAAGGGTCTTTAAAGAAACTTAAGTACCCTCCCAGCGTAAACGTCCCTTTATCGAAAAAGGTTGAACCTATCGTGAGAAAGATCGGTATCACCATGAAAATCGTCAGGAACAGTAGTCCCGGTAGCAATAATAAAAATAAGTACGTTTTTTTCATGTAGCTTTACTCCTGTTCCTGGGTTCGCTAGGCACGCAAGGCGTGTATAAAAAGCTGGAGGAATTCGTCAGCCGATACATCCGTACACACATGAACATTAGCCTCTTTGGACAAGCGGTTCTGGAAATCGCATACGGTCTGTCCGTCGCACAGCTCGCTTCGGGTTTCGACATCAACGTAATAATGGCGTGTCGTGACCAACTGTTTATTCAGAGCCACTCCGACTGCAAGTGGATCATGAAGCGCACAGGCCCGAACTCCGTTACGTTCATAGTAACGCTTCATATAATTCGCGGTGCTTTCCTGAACATAGCGGGCTATGGGAGAATCTCCGAGCTCACGGATATGTTCATCGGTCAGCAGCGCTTTACGCGTCACATCCAATCCTACAAGGGTTAAGGATGGAAAACCTGCCTGGAAAACGATCTTCGCGGCTTCCGGATCGACAAACATATTGTATTCCGCCGTGGGCGTTACATTGCCGAAGCCTTGAACGACGCCCCCCATCACAATGACTTCCTTGACCTGATGAATCAGATCAGGATGCTTCATAACCGCCAATGCCAGATTCGTTAACGGCGCGGTCATAACCAACGTGACTTCTCCGGCGTGCTTCCGTACTTGTTCCACGATAAAATCGGAGGCATGTCCAGCGGTCGTCTGCATATGAACCGGCATATCGCTTAAAGCGCCGCCAAGCCCGTCATTGCCATGGACATGATGCTCAAAGTGAGAAGCTCGCATCAAAGGCTTGTCTGCCCCTTTAACGACCGGAATCTTCTCTTCCATCCCAAGCAGTTGGAGGATCTTACATGTATTCTTGGTCGCTTGATCCAGAGAAACGTTGCCATTCACGGTTGTAATTCCGAGAACATCCATGTCTCCGCTGCGAATGGCCAAAAGAATACCTAGCGCATCATCCACACCCGTGTCTACATCTAGGATGACCTTCTTTTTCATGACTAAGCCCCCTTTAAGTCCTATTGAAGAAATCAAGGGTATATAAGCATATACCCTTGATTGATTTTATTTATTGAGCAACTTCCTTGTTGAAGCGGGCAATCCATGCTTTGAGATTCTGATTGACGAATTTCATATCCAATTTGCGAAGTTTATTCACCACGTCTGCGCCATAGGTAATCCCTGTAGCTTCTTCAGGCGAAAGCTGAAGTGTTGTGTTTACAGGTGAATCTACTTTCGCTTTCGCTGATTTCTCCTGTACTTCCTTGCTCAAATGCCAGTTGATGAAATCCTCAGCCAGCTGCTTGTTTTTACTTCCTTTAATCACGTTGACCGTGTTCATTACGGCGTAAGCTCCTTCTTGCGGGGAGACGAACTTCGTTTCTGGCACAGCTGCTTTCAAATCCTTCACGTACATTTCCATGATAGGACCAGCAGCAATTTCCCCTTGTGCGAACATGTTTACGAATTCGGAGGTTTGGCCGTAGTATTTAACGACTCCTTTGTTCAACTCCTTAATTTTTGCAAAAGCTTGATCCTCATTAAACGTAGCATTTCCAGCAACGACAGATGCTGCATCCAAGACCATTGGGCCAGTTGTCCCCGTGATGTTAGGAAGTGTCAGCTTTTTGGAGAGTTCTGGACTCCATAGGTCGCTCCATGACTTGATTTCTTTGGTTGTTGCTTTCGGATTGTAAGCAATGCCTAGTCGACCTACCGTGTAGGCTGGACCATAATCTTCACCCAGCGGCGCCTTGGCCAGATCATAAATGTCTTTCAAATTCGGAATCCTACTGCGGTCGATCTTATCGAACAGTCCCGCTTCAATTCCTTGTTGTGCGTAATAGTCAGATAAATAAATGAGATCCACACTCGAGCTGCCCTGCTTCACTTTGTTCATACGTTCTGCGTTATTTCCTATCTCCAGAACAATCTTGGCATTATGCTCCTTCTCAAACGGCGCGTACACTTCTTTCTTAAAGAAATCATCCGCAAAACCCCAGGTGGAAATGATTAAAGTTGTAGGTTCCCCTTTGGATGCCGCTGTGGCAGCTGCTGTGGGTGCTGTCGTAGCTCCACTTGTATTACCCTGGTCCTTCGTGCCGCAACCTGTTAAGGCTAGTCCTACTACAGATAAAGAAATTAAACCACGAACCATTTTTTGTCTCATCATTCATCGTCCTCCCAAGTTTTATCATGTATAATTTTAATGCGTGAATCCCCTGTTAAATTTTTACTAGTATTCTTCATGACCCCAGAAATATGCGCGTTTCGCCTTAAATCCAGCTATACAAAAAAAAAAGAAAAGTACCCTTGATAGAAAGAAGCTTCTAATCAAGAGCACTCTTCATTGTAAACAATGCAAAGTGACATCTATTGGTATACATGTGGTTTCCTCTTAAGATAAATCAAAAGAGAACACCTTCGACTAAACTATTCGGTTTGTTTAAGAATAATGTTCGTTATTGCCCATTGCGTCGGCGGATCATAATCCCTTAATACCGCATCCATGGATAAGCCCAGTTCTTGCTCCAGCCTGTCCCGGATTCTCTTCTTGTATATAGAGGACATATAAAAATCGACTTCGTGTTTGAGCGTTGGCGCCTCGCCTTCCAATGCAGTTGAACGCGGTGAGCGGCGGTGCTTGGCATGAAAAGTAATAATATTCTGATCAATTGAAACCTTCAGCAATGTTGTGCCAAACCCAAACAACTCTTTGGAGATTTCGTTATAGAGGTGACACAGCTTCTTCTTGTATTCATTAGAATCTAGTTGTGGCATGGAATCACCTTCAAGATCAATTATCAACCCTTATGCGTTAAAATCTATCTTAATAATACATAGGATTTCAGAATTAATCAAGAGAATCGTTCGTCTTTCTCACTGAAATCGGGCATTATTTACCTATAACACATCTAAATGATCCAATTTCCCGAATGTCTTACAAATATTGCTTGATATTCGCGACGGATTCGGGCAGCATAACTCATCTTGGTTAACATAAATCAAGGGCTGCCTCGCTGAAACTTTTAATACTAGTACTTTATTACTAGTATTAAGAGTGCTATACTTTAGAATACATAGTAATTCTTCTGCTAAACGATAAGAGCAAAGCTAATGAAAATTAGTGACGCAAAGCTAAAGGAGCTAAGGCGAAATACTTCGCTATGCTTGCCAGTTACCGAAGGAAGGGATATATCCACAACTCCCCTTATTCTTCTTTTAAGGGGAGTTTTCCTTATGTTCTATAACAGTAAATAGCTAGGTAGAAAGTCCCTCTGAAAGGTGATAATTAATATGGCGAGACTAATGGTTGTTGATGATTCTATCTTTATGCGATTGATGATTAAGAACATCCTCTTAGAATTAGGGCATGAAATTGTAGCCGAAGCATCGAATGGACTTGAGGCCATCTCTCTTTTTTTACAGCATTCACCTGACATGATTACGTTGGATATCACAATGCCCGAGATGGATGGTATTACGGCATTAAAGGAAATTAAAAGTTACAAGAGCGATTCAAAGATCATTATGGTATCCGCAATGGGGCAACAATCCTTTGTTATTGAAGCCATTACCCTTGGCGCTAGAGATTTTATTGTGAAGCCTTTTGATAAAGACAGGGTAGCTGAAGCTGTAAAAAAGGTACTGAGTTCGTGAATGCCCACAATGCTCTCCACCTGAATGCCTCGCCATTCAACTTTTTGGACCATCACTTATTTAGCCGTGATTATGTATTTCGATACGGATTCATTCTTACTCTACTAATGATTACGGTTTTACATGTATCTGTTTTTCCAAAGTTTGATATATATGCTTTCTATCTACTTTCTGTCATATTTTGGGCATCGGATTTTCGAATAAACCGCTGGTGGTTCTAATCATTCTTTGTTCATTCGTAGTTTTGTTGAGGTCCTATTATTTTGGCGAAAAGTGACCTTATGGATACATATACAGAAAATTGATTTGAAAGAGAAATTCCTGGCGCTATGGTTGCCGAATACACTCTCAACTTGACCGTGCATGACCCCCTTTTAAATAGATCTATTGTAGAACTATATACAGGAATAAAGGTTTACAGAAATAAGGAGGAATGGGTTATGGGAGCCATTATTTCAATCGGTAATCAAAAAGGCGGCGTTGGCAAAACGACAACCACGGCCATCACGGGGTATCTTCTCTCTAAGAAGTACAAGGTTCTCTGTGTCGACTTCGATAGCCAAGGCAATTTGACACAGTTTCTTACTCAACGAGATATACACGATTACTCCAAAATGACTATTTTTGAGGCATGTAAAAACATGAATCCCACCCCCTACATCCGCAAGTTAACCTACAACCTTCACTTCATTCCGGCTGATGAAATGCTTGCAACTCTGCCCATGCTTATCCATCAAAATCCTTCAATGAGTTCGACCATTTTGAGAGATACACTACATAAAGTAAAGGCCAGATACGACTACATACTTATTGATTTACCTCCAAATCTCGGAGAGCACACGATTAATGGTTTAGTAGCTTCCGACTATGCAATCGTCATGCTACAATGCGAACCAATGTGTTATGACGCGCTGGACAGATACATCGCAACAATGATTCACATCAAAGAGGTTAAAAAACTGGACCTTGTTTTATGCGGCATATTGCCAACAATGATCGATTCTAGAACAATCATTGATAAAACAATCATTGATAGGGTAAGGAGAGAATACGAGGGAGTTGTGTTTCGATCGGAAATAAAGCGAAGAAATAGAATCAAGGAGTTTTCTATTACAGGAATACAGGAATACAGTAATATGGATACATCGGCATTAAGCAATTATAGAAATTTTGTCGAGGAGCTGGAGCAGCGTGTCCAAGCGTGATGCGATTGAACAGTTATTAGGAAAACGGCGGAGTCAAGAAATACAGGAAACTGTAAATACAGGTATACAGAAACCTGTAAATAAGAAAAAAGCAACATTTGATTTCGATGAACAATTCCATACTGAGTTAAAGATATTCGCCGCGAAACAGAATAAGAAGATGGTTGATGTTGTGGTAGAGGCCGTGAAAGAGTATATGCGAAGACATAAAAATAACCCACCGGTCGAGTAGGCCCTTCGGATAATTTAAATAACAGTTTGCTCTAATTGCCATTTTTTAATAAACATTAGCAACTTAAATGAATTCAGTTCTATCCTGTTACAAAAAGAATAAAGGGGATCGAATAGGAGTTTTCAGCCCATTCGATCCCTCCTATTTCGCTTATTCTCGTTGTCTACTTTCTTTCCAGATCAACACCAACTTTGCCGTCTTGCACATTCACCTTATACGTTTTTACCCAAATCTTTTCGCTGAATAAAGATTTGCCGGTTCGAATATCGAATTCCCAGCCATGCCAGGGGCAGCGGATGATTTCGCCCATTTTACCGTACTCGTATTCATACACGTCCGAAGGGAGCGTAGTACCAGATACGAGTCCTGCGCACATCGGCGCCCCCTGGTGGGGGCAATAATTGTTTAAAGCGTAATATTCATTGTTTATCCGGTAAATGCCGATGCTCTTCCCCTCGATTGTGACGACGGCGTGACCGCCTTCGGAGACAGCGTCCGCATCCAGCACGTAATGTACCGTCATAAGGTCCTCCGTGAGTTAAAGGTTATATAGGCTTTTGGCATTTTCGTAAAAGATTTTACGCTTCGCCTCCGGCTTTAGTCTCCGCAGAATCATACTTGGTGAATCGAAATCCCAATGCGGATAATCACTCGAATACAGAATCATATTCTCGGCATCAATCATATTGAACAAATCGATCAAATGCTGCGGATTATCCGGTTCCTCAATGGGCTGTGTAGTTAAATAACAATGCTCTCGAATGTACTGACTAGGCAGCTTCTTCAGCCAAGGGACGGTAGAGCGGAGCGCTTTATAGTTCTTATCCAGCCTCCACATCAGATGCGGCAGCCAAGCAATACCTCCCTCGGTTAGCACTACTTTCAACCGCGGGAACTTCTCAAATACGCCCTCGCATACCATGCTGACAAGATGAGCCATGAACATCTGCGACAAGCATGTGTGCCACTCGATGTAACGGGACGGATACCCAGCAGCGGTAGGTGCCGTGGAGCTGCCCCCTCCTTCCGCGCCTGGATGAATCGCAATAGGTAGACCATTCCGCTCCGCAGCCTCATAGATAGGATGATACTGTCGCTGGCCGAGGGGGGCACGAGCCGCACTAGAAATCATCACTTCGACGATATCGGGATGGCCCCCGACGCGGTCGATCTCTTTCGCGGCAAGAGATGGGTCCTGTGTGGCGACGGCCATGGCGCCTTTGAACGCCTTGTGTTTACCAAGCCATTCGGCGATCAAAAAATCGTTGTAGGCAGAGCAAATCACAGCCGCGTAATCAGGGTCGTGCGTCGTTGAAATATTGTAAACAACCCCAGTCAACACGCAGTATTCAACATTGTAGCCCTCAAGTAGCTGCTTGATCATGAGGTCTGGGTCCGAGCCGGCTTTACCGCCGCTGGCCGGAATAGCGTCCTTCTTCATGACGCCTATTGGCGAATAGTAACCGGAGCCTGCATACCCGATTCCGGTCGCTGCTACGCGTGACCTCCATGGTTCTGCCAGGTAAGGCAGCAAGTCAACATCATTCTGTTCATTGTGGACATCCACATCAATGACCTTGAAGTCTTCGGCCATACGAACCCCTCCGTTCCGGCGTATAGGTTACTTTGCCTCCTAGCTGCACGGATTGATTACTTCTTGCCGTATGTGCGGGTATAGGCAGCATTGTACATACCTAACAGTTCGTCAGCTCCTAGCTTCTTCGCCTGATCGATAAATTCTTGATACGTCTTATCGTTGATCGGCGTCTTGCCCGCTACGAATTCAGTCAGCTTCTGCTCGAGGAATTTGTTCAGGTTGTTCAGCTTCGATTTTTCCAGCTCCAGCTCTTCCTTCGTCTTGACGATCTGCTTCGGCGCTGGAATTATGAACGATTCGTATCTCTTGTTAATGTCCTTGCTCTTGTCGCTTAATCCGCGCTCCCACACCTCGCGGGATTTGGCATTATCGAGCGTAACCATATCGTACCAAACGCCCCAATCCTTACGCAGTGTCGTGAATGGCGAAGCGCCGAAATCCTTGTTGTAGACAGATTTGCCGTTTTCCTTCGTATACGTTTTGCCCTCGATACCAAGAGATAAGTAGTTAGATCCTTCTTCTCCCAGTAAGTAGTCAAGAAATTGAACTGCCCTGTCCTTGTCTTTCACCTTAGCCGAGATCGCGCGGCCGGCAGCGCCAACAACCGGACGTGAGAATTGGTAGTTCTTAATACCGTCTGCAGCAAATTGTGGAATCGCATCGAGTGTATACTCCGCTATACCCGCTTTACGTCCTTTGTCCATAAGCGTCTCCAAGTCAGCCTTCCAGAAAAACGTCACGAGTGATTTGCCTTTAAGAATCCGCTCTTCCCATTGTGCTTGCGTAATCATCGAGAATTCAGGATCCAGCAGCTTTTCGTTAAACAATTTATTCAAGTAAACAAGCGAGTCCTTATATCCTTTATGATAGGGAGCAAACGCGTATTTGTCGGTAGCCGGATCGACGTTATAGAAGCCATGTATGCCGGTGAACGCTCTGCCGAATGTCGTAAATAACCCGGTATCGCCAATAATGGCATTATTGATGAGGGGATAAGTATCCGGCTGCTTTTCTTTGAGCGTTTTGAGGAACTGATAAAACTCATCCACTGTAGTCGGCGCCTTCAGTCCATACTTATCCATGACGTCCTTGCGTGTATACCAGACGAAGTTAAAACCTTTCCCTTCTGCGTCGCCCTCGATGACAGGAACGGTATAAATACCGCCGTCAACGCCAGTTGCGACTGCTCTAGCCTCTGGGTATTTGTCGTAGAACGCCTTTAGGTTCGGTGCTTTATCCAAGTAATCTTTTAAGTTCAAAAATACTTTATCAGGACCGTGCTGTCTTCCCTCTAACGTATCTACCTGGATGAAGTCCGTGACTGAGTTCGTCGCAATCATAATTTGCTTCTTTTCCTTCAAACCTTCCTGACTGACCACTTGAAACTCAACCTTTACGCCGGTCTTTGCTTCGATTTCCTTGAAGATGTCCCAGTCCTGGCGCACTTTTCCTTCTGGACGGTCGTAAGCCAGCCACGTGAATGTGATCGCCTTCTTGGACTCGTCTGGTTTCTTCGTTTCTCCGGCCGCAGGAGTATCCTTCGGTTGGCTCGAACAGGCTGCTGCGACCAAACTAATGAGCATAACCGTAGTCAATCCTGTTGCGACAGTTCTTTTTTTCATCTGAAAACCTCCCTATCGTGGTAAAAAAGTATCCCTCTATAGCGTTAGATTCCGGGGGAATCTAGAACTATCCTTTGATGCCGCCGATCATAGTTCCCTGCACGAAGTATTTCTGGATGAACGGATAAACGCATAGGATCGGGAGCGTAGCGATCATGATGATGGCGTACTTCATCGTTTGGAGCAGGCTCAGATCGCCTTCAGCCTGAATTGTAGTACCGGCCACAAGAATGTTCCGGAGCATAATTTGCAGCGGGTACATCGAACGGTCGTTCAAGTAAATGAGTGCATCGAAGAAAGCGTTCCACTGATTCACAGCTGTGAATAAGCCGATTGTCGCTAATACTGGCATGGATAGCGGAAGCACAATACGCAGCAGCACTTGTAACGAGGAGCAGCCGTCGATCGTTGCTGCATCTTCAAGCTCCTCCGGCAATGCCTCAAAGAACGTACGCATGATGAACAAGTACCACGTGCTGATCAAGGAAGGCAGGACGATTGCCCAAATCGAGTTCAACATCCCTAGCTTTTGCACAACGAGAAACGTTGGAATCATACCGCCGCTAAACAGCAGCGTAAAAGCGGCCATCATCAGAATGATTCTGCGGCCGGGCAGCCATTTCTTCGCCAACGGATACGCCATAGCCGAGGTTACGAGCAAGGTTAGTATCACATGAACGATCGTATAACGGATCGTATTCCAGTAACTGATCCATAGATCCGGATTGCTCACCAACTGCTTATAGGCAATAAGCGTTACCCCCTTAGGAAAGATGAGCACATCCCCGCTCGATACGAGAGCGTTATCACTGATCGAAGCGCTGAATACATAAACCAGCGGGTATACCATAACGATCATCAGAAGGATCATGATCACATAGTTGAAGGTATCAAATACCCTTGAAGCCATCGATTGTTTGATTTTCAAAAGGGTTCCTCCTTTACCACAAGCTCGTTTCTGAATATTTTCTAGCGATCCTGTTAGCGGCGATGACGAGGATAAGGCCGATCACCGACTGAAATAACCCGACGGCTGTGGCGAAGCTGAAATCCGCATCCAAGATACCGCGCCTATACACGAATGTGTTGATGACATCCGATGTTTCATAGTTCATGGAATTGTAAAGCAGCAATATTTTTTGGAATCCGGTCTCCATAAAATGGCCAAGCGTAAGAACGAACAGGATGATCATGACGGGCACCATGCCAACGAAGGTAATATGTCGCATCTGTTGGTAGCGGTTCGCCCCATCCATTTTAGCGGCCTCATAAAGAGTTGGATCGATGCCGGCAATTGCAGCCAGATACAGAATCGTCCCCCAGCCGATTTTTTGCCAAACTTCGGAGCTGACGTAGATCGTCCGAAACCAATTCGGTAGCCCTAGGAATAGAATCGGCTCCATTCCGGACATTTTGACAAGAATGAAATTGATGATCCCGGTTTGCGGAGACAGAAACGTGACGAGAATGCCGGCGATGACTACCGTTGATAAGAAGTGCGGCATGTAGCTGATGCTTTGTACAATTCGTTTAAACGTTTTGTTCTTAAGCTCGTGAAACAGAATGGCCAAAATGATCGGTGCTGGAAAATGAAACAGCAAATCGTACACGTTGAGCATGACGGTATTGCGGATCAGCTTCCAGGAGTCGGGATTTACATAGAAGAATTCGATAAAATGCTTCAAGCCTACAAATTTACTGCCTAAAATGCCTTTACCGATCGAATAGTCTTGAAACGCGATGATGATGCCATACATAGGCACATATTTGAAAATGATGTAGTACAAAACTCCCGGCAGCATTAATAGATATAGCGCTCTATGTTTCTTCAACATGTACCACATAACATTTCGTTGCGGCACCATATCACCCACCCCCATTTACTCATAACACTTATAACTCTGAGTTAATGGCCTAACTATACAAAGCTAGGACTGCCCCGTAAAGATTGCATAATTACGGAAGTCTCTTTTTTTGCAGACGCTGGTTTCCTAGGATTCCAGGTCATTTCGGGAGATCGGATGAAAAAAAAGAGACTTCGGAAAAAATGAAGTCTCTGTTCGTTCAATGGTTAATCGTGCGATACTTCGCTGGCGTAATCCCTTCATATTTACGAAACGTTCGGATAAACGAGTTGCGTCCCCAGTAACCTACCTTCTCCGCAATGTCATCGATTTTCATGTCCGTTTCCAGCAAAAATTGCTTCGCCTTCATCAGCCGGTATTTCGCAATATACTCCACATACTTCTCTCCAACTTCTTCTTTGAAGGTACGGCTGAAGTGGCCGTTCGACATGTTCAAGAGCCCAGCGAAATATTCGATCGAAAGCTCCTCATTATAATGCTCATGAATATAGTCCAAAATCTCTGAAAACTGCTTTGCACGCTGATCAGGCTCCTCAGTCCGAAATAAGACACTGTGAATGTCCTGGAAACAGACTTTCAGTTCATCCCACGTCATACAACGATTGAGCCGCTCGAACAGGTCAGAATAGAACGGTACGTTAAAATCGTTATGCTCGGTTTCTACTGCGCGGATCCATGTGTTGAGAACGTCGGTACATAAATATTTAACCTGGATGGCAGTGGCATTCTTGCGTATTCCCACTTCAAGCATATCAAATGCAGATTGCAGCAGCTTATCATACTCCCGCGTCTTGAATTGGTTGAAGATACGGTTGACATCTTGAACGGATAAGAAGCTTTCCCACTGCGTTCGATCCCCTACATTCGGTCCACGGCATATCTCCACATCGGAATCAAGTCCGCGATTCTGCAGCACGGACAACGCGAGCTTATACGACTCATGCAGCTCCTCGGTAGCGTTCACCGTAATCCCGATTCCAATCGTCGCTTTAAAGTATTCGCTGTACGGTTCCAGCAAGAGACCGACAATGTTCGCGGCCTCCTCGGCTCCGAAGTGCAGAAACGGGTCATGCAGCACCACACACGCCATCACATCCGGCTTCGTTTGGCAGAGCCAGACCAGCGATGGCGACGATTTGACTATGCGTTCTTTGAGTTCCATGAATAAGAAAGACTTCGACGTCTCAGACAGCCGTTCATAGGCGGGCGAATTGTAGTGAAACGCAATGCAGAGAACCGTGCGCATCGCGTTCTTGTTATACGTAAACTCGATTTCCTTCGCATAATATTCAATGGACAGTGCGTCCCGATATTCGCCCAGCAGAATCTTGGTTACGAAAAGCTCCTGCAGGACGGGGAACATCCCACTCACCCTTTGGGACAGCTCTTTATTTTCTTCCGTAATTTCCTTTATCGGACGATAGACGCGACGGCTTAAATAGTAGGACACGAAGCTGCCCACCACGAGGAAAAAGACGAGAAACGCCCAACTAATCACCCGTGTGATGTACGCTGGCTTCATCAGGGTACGCAGATCCGCGATGCTCACGTAATACCACGAATCGTCGAAGCTAGATTTCACAAATGACATTGCGACTTCGCTCGTAATGAGAAATTGAGACCCCTTGGAATTTGCGCGTGTATGTTCCAGCACCGCCTTCGCTTCCTTCTCTGTCAAACCAACCTGATTCATGATGAGACCTTGGCTGCTCGCAATTGCCGTTCCTGTCACCCATTTTTCCGGAATACTGATCTGCTCTTTGACCTTGTCCTCAGCGAAATCGACAACCAAATACACATCGGGCTTAACGCTGTTAAACGGATAGCTCATTAAGGCGGACATGCCGATTGTACTCGGATCGGTAAAGTCCATCATTTTTTTGCCTGTAAAATGGGACAGGTACGCCTTTCTCTGCTTCTCGTCAAGCGGATATGTGAAATCAAAGTAATACCCTTTGTCCGTATAAATATCGACATCGACAACCAGATCGTGATTCACAAAATATAAGAATACCTTTGAAACCAATTTATCGGATTGAAGCTTCATCAACTGCTCTCTGAGAGAATAAAGCTGCTCCGCACGCTGTTGGTTTTCACGCGAATCGTCCACAGTACGGAGCAGACTCGTTAAATTGGAAGAGCTGAGCATGTTAATCATATTTGTCTTGAGCGAATCTAATGCGGTGTCCGTTTGCTTGGAAAAGTGGCTTATGATGACATCGTTGAGCTTCTCTGCATCCTTCTCGATCGTACGGACCACCAGAACATGTGCCATCAAACTGGCAACAATAACCGGCATGAGAATAACGATGAAATAGGTGGTAAAAAGCCGCCAAAAAAGGGCGAATCGGAACTTATGTACCTTAGAAATGCTCAACACGATCGCCTCCCGCCCCCTGTAACGTTCGCAGTGATGGCATTACGAATAACTAGCTTGTCGCGTTCTCAAATTTCCTTAATAGAGATGATACTGTTGTTTCATCTGCGCGAATTCCCGACTTTCGTCCCGAAATTGCTCCAACAACACCGAAACATCTAATGGATCTTCACGGTACACCTTATCCCCGCACAATAAATCAATAAAAGGCCTGGATCCCTCTTTAAAAGGTGGCAGGAAAGAAAATTGCTCATAGTTACGCTTAATGGTATACATCAGTGTGATAGCTGTCTCCAAAGGACGAATCGATCGGGTATCCAGTATATGAAGCTGAACGCCGCTGCATGACTCTCCCTGAAATTTGGAAAAGGTCGGTTTAAAATAGACCGGACGGAAAACGACCCCAGGCAGTTTCTTACTGTTCATCTCATCCGCCAGTTGTTGAGCGTCGATGAACGGAGCTCCTACAATTTCAAAAGGAACTGTGGTTCCTCTTCCTTCAGACATGTTGGTGCCTTCAAATATGCAAGTGCCGGGATACAGTAATGCGGTGTCAAACCGAGGAATCCCCAAAGAGGGCATCACCCAGTGTCGACCGGTATCAGTGAACTGCATCTTTCGCTCCCAGCCCTGGGCACGTATCACATGCAGATCACATTGCCAGTTCATCTGATCGTTAGCCATGGTGGCCACCTCACCGACAGTCAGACCGTAACGCACACAAAGTGGATAATTACCAACAAAAGATTGATAATCCTGCTTTAAAATGTTACCTTCTACCGTCACCCCATCCAACGGGTTGATCCGGTCCAAAATGACAAATGGCTTGCCTGCTTTCGCACAATCTTCCAGCGCATATAGCATCGTATAAATAAACGTGTAGTATCGTGTGCCCACGTCCTGAATATCATAGACGACCATATCTACCTCATCCAGCATTTCCTGACTCATGCGCTTGGAATCCTTACGGTACAAGCTGTATACCGGCACCTGTGTGATCGGGTCCAGATACGTTTCTATCAAGGCGCCTGCTGCTTGATCTCCACGCACACCGTGTTCCGGTGAAAACAGAGCTGTTAGATTGAAATTCTCATGCAAAATTTGAATCGTGGATACGAAGTCATTGTTTAAGCCGGTAGGTGCTGTAATGAGTCCCAAACGTTTCCCTTTAAATAGATGAGTGTACTGCCCAATGCAATCGATACCGTTTCTGATCATAACTGCCTCCCAAATTTTATTTGATAAAGAAAAACGCATTATTTCGCCGGTGGCGAGTGTTTTTGTTAAGTTTGTTACTATGTACGCAACGTCCGGGACGAATATGTTCAATCAATTTGAAGGTCATCTTCGGTTTACCCCAACGCAAAGTTGAGAAAACCTCTAACGAGGCCATTTATGAATGAGCAGCCGCGTATAGAGGTTGATTTTATTCTTATAATTCAGTTTTGAGAACACGCATATTTTCTTCTGGAATCATGAAGGTTTGTGCATATTCTTTTCTGGCTTCAAGGCCGCGGACTCTCATCAAATGCTTGTAGTATTCCAAATACTTGAACGACTTGCTGCCGGTTACGAACCAATGCGTGGAAACAGCCTTCACCCATAGATCGAATGCTTCTTGATCGTAGTCGACATACACATACGGACGATAGTCGACGGCGTCCTCCCAGTTCTCGGCATAATACAACCTCTGTGCAAAATGTGCTGGAAGCTCCCGCTCAAACGTCGGCAAGGCGGCAAAATAGCGGGCATCATTGACGATACGGTGCGTTGTCATATGATCCTTGTGCATGCTGTTCTTCCAATGCGTAATAATGACGTTGGGACGAACTTGACGAATGATATCGCAAACGCGAAAACGCATTTCTTGATTATCCTGCAGCTCGCCGTCAGGAATATCGTCGAATATGAACGCTTCCCCGCCCAGCATCTCGGCAAAGGTTTTCGCCTCATTCACTTTCTGCACGCGATATTCAGCCATATCTTGTCCTGCCGGGACGCCGCGTTCGCCAGCTGTCAACGCTAGGGTTGCAATGCGGTCCCCCTTCAAAGAGTGACTTGCAAGTACCCCCCCTGCCGTTAATTCGGCGTCACCAACATGGCCACCGATGGCTAGAATCGTTAACTTTTGCTCGCTCATTCACACAAACTCCCTTCTCATGACAGAAAATTGTTTGACGGTTGTAAAGCCTGCCTTCTCATAGATGCGGATAGCCGGATTCGAACTGCCCGTATAAAGCGACATGTATTCGGTCCCGATTGAACGAAAAGCTTCACACAGCTTAAAGAAAAGGATGCTGCCCAGACCGTGTCCCTCATGCTCGGGAATGACACCGATTCCGGCGAAATAGCCCCGGCCGTTGTCTTGACGAATGACCGGACCTGCAAATCCAATTACCTTGCCTTTATATGCAGCAATCACCACTGGCACACCCTCTGCCGTGCTTTGCCCGATTTCCCTCTGCCATAAAAGATTATTAAATCCATTCAGCATTTCATCCACGCCGTCATGCTTTTTCGGGTCGAACAATTCCACCGTGTAGCCATCGACTGCCGCCTTGCTTTCCTTGGCTTTGATATCCCCTGGTATGGTGAAACTGTCCAGCTTCAAATACATGGCGCACTCTTTAGCGCGTTCCACATACCCTGCCTGCAGCAAAAACGTATACAATTTACTTTCAATCGGCACGCCAGGCGCATTGTTATGCTCATGCTTCGGTGTCCCCGGTATATACCACGGCAATAACATCGGATTAAAAAATAAGGCATCACCTTGTTTTTTTCCCAACTGCTGAAAGCGACGCTCCAAAGCATCTAGCATGCCTTGATAATTCTCATCTGTTTGGAAATCATCGGCTAAAACAATGCAGGTGATGTATCCCGCCACTTCCCCAAGCGGCAGATCATCCCCTGTGCAGCCGCAGGCAAAGCCTTTGACTTCATTTTGTTCCAGTAACACAAAAGCATTTTGACTATCAAAATAAGTGTTGGCCGTGAAGATACGCTCAAAGGTTTGTTCGGTAAGCTCCTTGTAGCCTTCTTTCACGGCTTCTTCATTCCATAAGTCAATAACCGCCTGACGATATTGTTGATCCCATGACACAATCATGCTGAAGTAATACCTCCCCCATGCGCGGTTAGTACTAGCCCTTCACCGCTCCAACCGTTACACCTTCTAAGAAGTACTTTTGCAAGCTGAAGAAAAGAATAAACATCGGCAGTGCAGAGATCGTAGCACCCGCCATCATCGGCGCGATAAACGTCGTATTGGCGAAGCGGAAGTTTTTCAATCCCACTTGAATCGTCTGCATATCCATCGTATTGGTGACAAGAAGCGGCCAGAAGAATGTGTTCCAGCTGTCCATAAACGTTAGAATCGCCATGACGGCAAGCACGGTTTTGGACAAAGGCAGAATGATTCTCCAATAGATCGTGAACTGACTGCACCCTTCGATCTTGGCGCTTTCCATAATCTCATTCGGGATGCTGCTCATAAACTGTTTAGCCAGAAAAATATTATATACAGTAACAATACCCGGCATAATTAACGCGCTGTACGTATTTTGCAGCTCGAACACGTTAACAACCAGAATATACAAAGGTACTTGCGTAACTTGGTAAGGAATCATCATGGAGACAAGCAGTACGGCAAACAGCACGCCTCTCCCTTTAAAACGAAGTTTAGAAAATGCATAACCAGCCATGCTCGCAAAAATAACATTGGACACCATCACGGTGGTCGCGACGATCAGTGAGTTCAAAATCCAACGATACGAATACTCACTGTAATCAAAGAAAAATTTAAAGGAAGCGAATGTAAATTTGCTAGGTAAAATGGAATAGCTCACCGCTCCGGCCTCAACCGGATCAGCAAAGGATGAAATGACCATGAAATAAATCGGAAATATCGTCGCCAAAGCAAAAAGTAGAAGGAATATAAAAATGATTGAATTTCGAATGGTTTTTACTCTAGGTTTTCCTGCATGATTGCTGTATAAAGCCATTTTTTATACCCCTCTCTTAATACTCGACGTCTTTTCCTGCATATTTGAACTGTATAACCGAAATTCCCGCGATAATAACAGCTAGAATCAGCGATTGCGCCGCAGCTTTACCGAATTCAAAATAAGTAAATGCATTATTGAAAATCAGTAGACCAACCATCGTAGTGGCATTGTTCGGACCGCCGCCAGTCATCAAGTAAGCGTTCTGGAACACTTGGAAAGAACCGATAACACCCGTCACCAAAAGAAATAACGTAGCTGGTTTCAAAGAAGGAACAACGATGTGCCACAGCTTTTGAAAAAAGTTCGCTCCGTCCATTTCAGCTGCCTCGTAATACGTATCATCAATGCCGAGTAGACCGGCCAGGTAGATGATAATGCTTGTGCCATGACTGGACAACCAGGACATCAGAACCAATGAAAACATCGCCGTTTTGCTTGAGCCGAGCCAGTTCTGATTGGTAATGCCAAAGAAATGAATGAACTGATTTAAAATTCCGCCTTCCATTGGATCGAAGATCCAAAGCCATACGACGGATAAAGCAACACCTGAAGCAACAACAGGTAAGTAATAGACTCCTTTGAAAAAGCCCTGCGTTTTTTTCCTAAGCGGCAGAATCATAATCGCAATCACCATGGACAATAACAAGTTGACAGGTACTGTCAAAAGCGTATAGACGACGGTATTGCGCATTGCTTGCCAAAATAAAGCATCCTTCACCGTAGAGACATAATTGTCGAACCCAACATACGTGGAACCAAGAGGTTTATATTCTTGGAGACTAATGATAAATGCACTTACGACCGGATACGCCGTGAACATCGCAAAAACAACTAAAGCGACGGCAATGAATGCATATCCTGGGGCACCTTCTCCTTTGATTCCTTTTCTTTTTATCGGTTTAGCGATATTCGTTGCCATACTGTCTAACCCCCAAACCCCGTTTCAAAAAACTCGGATTAAAATAGTTCGGATAGCCGTGTAACAAGCATCACGACTATCCGAGGTTTACAACTTATGATTAATCTTTCACAACGCCGTCTGCGCCAAATGCGGCAATCGCAGCGGTTTTCACAGCTTCATACATCGCTTCAGGAGTAATTTCACCTGCGATCAAACCTTGGAACTTAGGCACGATAACTTCAGTTTCCAATTTAATCGCTTTAGCACCCAGTTCTGTCGGGATATCCGAACGAGCCGGTGTTGCATTTTTCAGCATGTAGTCAACAGCAGCGATGTTCTCAGGGCTTCTGTCAATTTTCATGCTTTCAGCCGCTTTTTTACCGCTTTGCGTAATGTGAGCAGAGAACAGATCACTGTTTGTTGCTGCAGCATTTTTACCGCTAGCTAAGAAGTAAGCAGCTTTTACGACATTCGCTTTGTGCTCAGCCGTAGGTTCCTTTTTACCGCGGAACGTCATGTAACCGTCAACGACAGTAGCGAATGATGGTTTTGCTCCTTGGAAAGTAGGGGCCGGCAATACCACATAATCAACCGGGATGGAATCTTTTACAGCACTTGCATCAGCTGCTTTAAGCTTTGCGTTATTGGTTTTAGCGGAATTCTCAAATACGGCTAGACCTTTACCTGTGATCATCGTTTGGCCTGTCAGGAACATGTTCCAACGCTTACCAGCATCTACAGAGCTAAGCTCTTTCGGCATGGAGCCGTCATCGATCAACGCACGAAGATCTTTCAGAAGACCTAGGTAATTTTTGCTAGTGTACGCATATTTCAAATCTTTATTAAACGCATGAGGCATGCCCGCATTTTTAGCCATGATACCCAAGTAGTCAACGGCTGCAACGCCTTTAACAGCGAACACGAAACCATAGCGTGTTTTGCCGTTTTCAGTTACGAGGCCTTTTTTGATTGCTTGACGGAATTCATCATATGTCCAGCCGCTCGTTTGTACTTTCTTCCAATCGATGCCGGCCTTTTCCAGGTACGCTTTGTTGCCGCCAAGTGCATGAACTTCCATGTACGCCGGGAAGCCGTAAAGTCCTTTGCCGTTCTTCATGTATTCAAGCGGAGCTTTCTCATAATCGTTAATCATCTCAGGAGTAGCTGAATCCGTGATGTCCATGAGCAAACCTTGCTGCAGATACTTAGGGATGCCATCAGAGCCTCCGAAAGCAATATCTGGCGGGCTGCCCGCATTCACTTGCGTATCCAATTTCTGCTTCATATCTTCCCAGCTTGCCGGTTCGATTTTCAAAGTCAGATTCGGATACAATGCCGTAAAGTCTTTGGACATTTGTTCGAAAGTCTTTTGGTAGTTTGGTGAAACTGGCGGCAGCAAAGCTGTAATGGTGTCTTTAGCTGTTGAGGCGCCGGCAGTAGCCGCTGGAGCAGGCGTGCCTGCTGGTGTAGTTGTTGCTTTCGTGCCGGAAGTACCACCACAAGCTGTTAAAGCCATGGTTAAAGCTACAACAGATGCTAATACGGGCATTTTTCTTTTCATGAAAATAGACCTCCATTATAGGGATCTTTGAGCGTTGCTCAAAGTCTCTCCTTTTTATATTAAGTATTTCAAACAACTTTGCTAAAAGTACGTATGGCTGTTTTCAAACGGCCGTCACATTGATTCAATGCTCGTTCTGCCTCCGCTGCATCCAAACCGGTTTTTATCATCATAATCGCTAATTTGCAATTCATGGAAGCGCTTTCCAGATGGGCAATAGCGCTCTTTTCATCTACCCCTGTTGCTGCTCTAATGATACGAACAGAACGATCATACAATTTGATATTGCTTGCCTTCATGTCTACCATAAGGTTGTTATACGTCTTTCCAAGCTTCACCATCGTACAGGTCGTCAGCATGTTAAGAACCAGCTTCTGTGCTGTCCCCGCTTTCAATCGGGTAGATCCCATTATCGCTTCCGGCCCAACCACTGGCGCAATACATACATCACAGACAGGCTCTAGTTTCGAATTTTTGTTATTCACTACGCCGATCGTTGCTGCGCCAATTTCCTTTGCTCTTTTCAAACTGGCAATGACGAATTGTGCGCTTCCACTGGCCGTAATTCCGATAACGGCATCCTTGTCTGTCACACCGCACCGTTCTATGAGTGCGATCCCCTCCTCCGCGTTATCCTCAAAACCTTCAACTGCAATTCTTAGCGCCCCATCGCCGCCGGCGATATGACCTTGCACCAGCATGGGGTCAATACCAAAAGTAGGAGGACATTCAGAAGCGTCGAGCACACCGAGTCTGCCAGAAGATCCAGCCCCTACGTAGAACATTCTGCCACCGTTTTTAAGAACATGATGTAAAATATCAACCGCTTTCATAATTTGCGGTATTTCTGCTCCCACTGCAGCGGGAACTTCAGCATCCTGCTCATTCATTAAACGCAGCATTTGTTCCGTTGTACATTCATCCATAATCAGTGTTTTCTCGTTAATCTCTTCCGTAGTCAACCTCGACAGATACTCATCCATAGCCATCCTCCTATCCTGTTTGTTTCAATTTCTAATTTCATACTAGCGAAAAATTTCATGATGGTCAATAGTTTTTGAAATTTTATTTCTTTTCACAATAAACTTTTGATTTTTTATTTTATTTTACAACAAAAAAAAGACAACGACCTTTTATCTGGCTAAGGCGTTGTCTTTGACTTTTTATTTACGATGTTTACTGCTGGCGATAATATCGTGCGTTTTAGCTAAATATTTCTTCACTTTCTTGTATTCCGCACTGGCTACACCAGCAAAAAGAATATCAATTACCGTCAGCATGGCAATTCGCGATCCCATGGCACCGCTTCTGATAGTTACCTCTGGTGTAGAGATGCTCAAGACGATATTCGCCTTATCTGCTAACTCGCTTTTATTATATTTGGTAATGGCAATAATGCATGCGCCATTCTTTTTGGCTATTTCGAGTGAATCGAGAATTTCCGTCGTACTGCCGGAATTCGATATAAAGATGGCCACATCACTTTTGTCCAGCAGTGTAGCAGCCGTAAGTTGGCTGTGCCCGTCCGTGTAGGTATGGCACATCTTGTTAATCCGTGAAAATTTCTGCTCCGCATCGATACCGACCAGACCGGAAGCACCGATTCCGAAAAATGCAATACGGTTGCTTTCACGCAGGACTTTTACAGCACGGGCTATTTCATTTTTATCAATAACACTGAGCGTGTCCTCAATAGATTTACTATTATTGCGAGAAATATTAGAGATAATGACGGATAGATCATCCCCTGGTTGTATATCGGTGTACTGGTTCTTCTCATCATCATCCATAGATCCAATTGAAGCTGAGATGCTTACAATAAAGTTCCGGTAACCTTTATACCCCATCGTTTTACAGAAACGAAGAACGGATGCGTCACTGGTCTTCGTCAGCCCGGCAAGGTTCTTAATCGAAAGATGCGGGATTTCCTCTAAGTTCTCCAAAATGTACTCGGCTACCAACTTCTCAACAGGAGTTAGGCTGTCTTTCATATCACGAATCTTTATTAAAATATTATCATTAATTGACATATATATTCCCTGTTCACCCTATTTTCTCTGAGCTAAAATTTTAATCTCATCATACGTATATTTGCTCAAAAAAACAAGATTAATATCTAAAATAATATACAATTTTGAGTAGTAAGGTAAGAAATTTATTTTCAATATAAATCTCTCAAAGTGAAATTAAATTCCAATTTATATTGCAGCGTTTCTGAAGGCGATGCTATAATAGCAGCGAGATTGAGCTGAATTAGGAAGGGTGAATACATGGATGACTAAAAAATTGAAAATAGCGATTATTGGATCAGGAAGCACCTACACCCCAGAATTGATTGAAGGAATGATTAAGCGAAAAGACGTATTACCAATAGATGAACTAGTACTCATGGATATTGATGCAAGAAAGCTCGAAATTGTAGGCAAACTCTGTGAACGCATGATAGAGGCAGCGAGTATTCCTTGTCGAGTTATCTTAACCGAAAACTTGGATGAAGCGCTGCGGGATGCGGATTTTGTGTTATCACAAATTCGTGTGGGTAAGCTGCCTGCCCGCGTACTCGACGAGACTATTCCTCTCAAATACGATTTAATCGGGCAAGAAACCTGCGGAATCGGTGGATTTTTCAAAGCCATGCGCACCATTCCCGTTATGCTTCATATTGCCAACCGTATGCAAGAACTGTGTCCGGATGCTTGGCTCATCAATTTCTCCAATCCAGCTGGCATCATTACAGAAGCTATGCTTAATCATTCCAAGGTGAAAATGCTAGGTCTGTGTAATGTCCCTTTCAACATGTTCAAGAGCATTCGTGAAACCTTGCAATTAGACCATGCTAACTTCACCTATGTTGGACTTAACCATTTAAGCTGGATTACATCTATTGAACAAGATGGTAAGGATTATGTGAAAACGGCACTTGATATGGGACTTAACAGTGAAGCGATGAAGAATATTCCTTCAAGCGGATTCAGTAAAGAGGTCGTTCAGATGGTGGGAGCCATACCTTCTTCTTATTTGGAATATTATTACTTCAAAGAGAAGAAGCTAAAATTGCTGAAAGAAAGCGAATTAACACGAGGCGAGAAATGTATACAGATCGAAGAGGAGCTGCTAAACATCTACTTGGATTCCGAGCTGCATTCAAAGCCGGAACTGCTTTCTACTCGCGGCGGTGCCAATTATTCGGAAGTGGCCATCAGTTTAGTCGATGCCATCTATAACGACAAACAAGAGGTACACGTTGTCAACCTTCTTAACAACGGAGCATTAGATTTCATGGAAGACTCCGATGCGGTTGAAGTTTGTGCTGTTATTGGTAAAAGTGGCGCCACACCGATCAAAGTGAAAGATTTCAATAATCAACATATCATTGATTATATGCGTATGGTCAAAGCCTATGAGCGTGAAACCGTGGCAGCTGCAGTGAACGGCAGCGAAGATGCCGCCATGCGTGCCCTTTTAATGAATCCATTGGTCGGTGACTACGATGCCGCACATCACTGCTTCAATGAGTTGAAGGAAGCCCACAGAGACTACCTGCCGCAGTTTTTCGCTAAAGAGAAGTAGTCATGATTGATAAAAACTACATTATCGGTGTCGACGGCGGAAATAGTAAAACGGACTACTTTCTATTTGATATCCAAGGGAACTTTATAGACCATATTCACACAGGTACATGCAGTCACGAGCAGTTCCCCGACGCATACTTGAGCTCATTCAGAATCATGAATGAAAATATTCAGCATTTGCTGACGCGCAATCAGTTAACCATGGATCATATTGCAGCCGGTGCCTTCGGATTAGCTGGTGCGGACATTCCATCCCAGAAGGAAAATTTATGCCACGTCATTGAGCGTATCGGCTTTACACACTATGCCATGGACAACGACTCATTCCTGGGTGTTAAAGCTGGCAGTGAAAAGGGCTTCGGCATTTGCTCCATTAATGGCTCGGGCTCCTCTACTGGCGGTATTTCTCCAAGTGGAAAGCGCCTTCAAGTAGGCGGTGTTGGCAGCGAGCTATCTGGTGATGAAGCTGGGGGGTTCTTTCTAGCCAGAAAAGTACTTCGGGCGGTATATGACTTTTACTACCGTATGGGGCCGGAAACCGGGATGACTGAACCCGTCATAAAGCTGCTGCAAATACCCGGTAAAGAACTGTTCATTGAATACGCCTTGAACGGCATTCAGAAGCGAACAAGTCCCACCACCAAGCTGGTGCAAATCCTGTTCTCCGCGGCAGATAACGGGGATTCCGTAGCTATGAATATTCTTGATAATACGGCCAAACAACTGGCCAACTCCACGGTCGGCTGTATGCACAATCTGGATTTTGACCATGAAGTCGATATCATTCTGGCAGGCTCCGTTTGGGTCAAAGCTGAAAGTCCTCTGCTGCTCCAAAATTTCAAAAATCATATTGCAAACTTGACCAATCACAGCTGCCATTACATCCTTCTAAAAGTCCCACCTGCAACTGGCGCAGTCCTATGGGCACTGGAACTAGCCTATGGTCATCCAGTGAATATAGATACTCGTCTGAAAGTGATTGAGGCGGTAGAACAACTCGAACGTCAATGAGCTATTTGGACAGCAAACAAAAAATGAGAAGGCAACAATCTTGCCATCTCATTTTTTTGTTTTTTCTGAGTCCCTAAGTTAATTACTTTAGGGACAGAACCTTTTTCAGCTTTAATACCGAACCATGCCTTGCACCTTTGGGACTAAGACATGTACCTCATAAAGCATCCAACAAACGTTGCCGATCATTCGATCCCATCGCTAAATGAATAAGGTGTGCCACCAATTTTTTCTGTTCTGGATTTAATCGTGCAAACACTCTTGGTTCTAGTAGACACATTTCCCTGATCACAGATTCCAGCTCTTCTTTTCTCGTATTGTCCTCAGGTTCGTCTTTAAAAGTAGGAAATGCCTTGGATTCCGCAAAGTCTTCAATAACATGATCTGCTAATAATCCCAAGTAGGGCTTCCTTTTTTGCTTAATAAACGTGTTGATTTCTTCAAGTAAAAATTGAAATGCCTCACTTTTTCTGCTTGCTCCAAAAGATAATTCCAATTGACCACCATTGTCTTCACTATCAAAATCAAAATGATCAAATCCTTTACTTTGAATATAAACACTATGATAGAAGGAATCACCTTTATTATTAAACGTTGTCGGCTGCTTATGCTTCTCCGTTAAATTCGAATCGATAAAGTAAAGTTTGGAATATTCATGATTGATTCGATCATTCCAACGAACATATTTGACTTCAAACTCCGTTTGTGTAGGCTCATGAACGATTTTAAAACATTCTCTTTCGGCTATAACAGATGAGTAATCTAAGGATATTCCATCCAATCTAACATCGAAATGTTTTTCAGAATGCAGTTCCAGGAACCACCCAAATTCCTTACATAAAAAAGCCAACAAATCCTCATATACAAAGTCTTTCATGATGTTATGAAAAGTGACCATCGTCCCTGAATCTTCATCTGTTAGTATGTTTTTCGTAACCTCATAGGTATCCAAATTTTTCGAATGAATACGAATGGTATACGTATTTTTAAGAAGGCCGTCTACATATGTCGTTTTCCATGTTGCATCTGAAGCAAAGTGATGGAAGGTTAATCGACCGATTCCATTCTTACCATGCATGGCAGAAGTCGTTCTGGCCCGCTTTTCAGGATCAACTTGTTTCTCTGATTCGAAAAATGGCGTAAACTTCCGATCTAATTCTCTCCTATCTATGCCATAACCATTATCAGCAATGACAATTTGATCTATGCCGCCTAGAACATTCTTATGAAGCTTAACATCTACAACGGAAGCTCGTGCATCGAATCCATTCCAAATATATTCAGAGATTGCTTGCAAATAATCAAACTTACGAAGAGTTTTTTCGATACCTTTTGAGGATATTTCTATTTTGCTTTTGCCCAAAACGATCAACCCCTTCAATGATTAATGAATCACTCCAATAACTACAAATCTATCATATTCCAAATCTTTCATTCCGTATGTCGATTCGTGCTTGCCTGATGCATATCTTTTTCGACAAAAAAACGACACCTCAAAGGTGTCGTTATCAATCACTTCTTAATTTCCTCCAGTGGAGAATGATGTCCGTAGAACGTTTTTTCTCTTATAACCGGGGCTGTCCATTTTACCGCATTGGCGATCACGCGCTGAACATCCTTGTTGTGATAGGTAGGATAAGTTTCGTGCCCTGGACGGAAATAAAAAATTCGGCCTTGACCGCGACGGTACGTGCAGCCGCTGCGGAACACCTCGCCCCCCTCAAACCAACTAACGAAGATTAATTCATCAGGTACGGGAATATCAAAATGCTCGCCGTACATCTCTTCTTCCGCCAAATCGATATAGGGGCCAATTCCCTCAACGATTGGATGTGAGGGATCAACAACCCAAAGCCTCTCCTTCTCATCCGCTTCTCTCCAAAGCAGATCGCATGATGTCCCCATCAGCTTGCGGAACATCTTGGAATGGTGGCCTGAATGCAGGACGACCAGCCCCATCCCCTCATGTACTCGGTCACAAATACGATCGACGACATCATCCTGAAAGCCCTTGTGATCGACGTGACCCCAGTAAATTAGAACATCGGTGGCATCCAGCTTTTCTTGGGTCAGTCCATGCTCAGGCTCATTAAAGGTTGCAAAGCTAATCTCAAATCCATCCTGCCTAATACCATCAGCAATGGCTACATGCATCCCTTTGGGATATATCCGGGCTACCTCTTCTTTTCTTTGCTCTTGGAGAAATTCATTCCATATCGTTACTTTAATCATACAACTCGCTCCTTTTTTTACAATGAATGCAGTTATATGGTTCTCGTTACTCCGTCCTTGGCTGAATCTATGATCGCTTGCAGCACTTGTTGATTACGGTATCCGTCTATGATTGTAGGGAGTATTGGAGAGTTAGCCTGCTCCAAATAATCCACAAAATCCTGCAGCATGGGCTTCATCGTCTTCTCGTCCAAATGAATGACTTTTTCTGTTAGCTCCAGCTTTTCGCCTTCTCTAACCGTCAAATGAACTTCATTCGGTTGCTCGACTGAAATCCTGACGGTGCCTAGATCGCCAAACAACGTAACATGAAATTGATTTTTCGTTCCAATGGCATTTTTATGGGTATAAAACGTGCCCATTACTCCGCCTTCAAGCACACACTGGAACCCGGTAAAGTCATCCACGTCAACTTCAACGGGTTGTAGTGTTCGCGGATCCGTTCGGTGATCGATAAACGTGCTCATCATACCGGACACTTGCGTAAATTCTCCTACAAAAAAGCGTGCCGCATCCACCATATGAGAGCCTATATCCGCTAATATACCTGACCCTGCCATCTCTTTGTTAAATCGCCAGGTGTACTCCTTGTTAAACATAGGCGCGTTTTCCTCTTGTAAGTAATGAGCGGCAATATGCCGAATTCGGCCTAAACTTCCTTGTTCTACAAGCTGTTTAACGTATTGAAAGCAAGGTCTGTAGCGGTAGGAAAATCCAATCATACAAGGGATCGGATTATTTTCATACAGGCTTAATAATTCATCTGCCTCTTCCATCGTTCGCGTGAATGGTTTTTCAGAAAATATCGGTTTACCGCATTCAATCGCATATTTTAAGATGTCATAATGGAATTTATTCGAGACACCCGATATGATAAAGTCAACATCGGCATCAGCAATGATCGCTTTATAGTCGCCATAGCGCTTCTCATCCGATAAGTTCAATCGATCACCGACCTCTTGAACGGCCTTCGCATTCACATCACAAATGGCTGTAACTCTCGTATTCGCAATTCTCGAAAGATGGTTCATATGATAATCGCCAATTCCTCCAAGACCAATGATGCCTACGTTCCATATGCCTTTGTTCATCCCGCTGCCCTCCCAATACTGTCTCTTCTATTACTTATCCAATCGTCAGACAAGAATTTCTTTCTATAATTTTGCTTTCAATAATCAAATTTTCCGAGTAATCCCCTTGCAGAACACCTAATTGGTGCATTAACAATCGGACAGATTGAGCCCCTAATTCCGAAGGCTGCAAATCCATGCTCGTCAATGACGGATTCGATTGAACCATCATAGAGAGATCTCCGCATATGACAAATAGAGAAACATCTTCTGGTACCCTGAGATTCAAATCCTTGAGTGCATTAAGGACACTGAATGCCGTGCGGTCATCATCTGCAATAATCGCGGTTACATTCTTCTTCAGTGTACCAAGGATATTAATCGTCTCGGCAAAGCCATAGTCCATGTATTCACTTGCATGAAGGGCAGGCTTATGATGTATCATGTGTTCTTCTACTTCAAGCTGATGATCTTTCATCGCTTTGATAAAGCCTGCTTTTCTATCGATGGACACGGTCATAAGTTCATTTGCATTTAAAAACATAATGTCTTTATGACCCTTGCCAATCAAATACTTGCATATGCTGTCAATAATCTTGTGGTTGTCGTTATCCACGCTGAAAGATTTATGAATATTGGAATTCATGACTCTACCGACAGTAACAAAAGGGATTTGTTCACCATGCATCAGGTTGATACGATCATCATCGGTCGTTGGGCTCATCACAACAGCACCATCAATCGGATAACTCGACAGGAATGGTGTTTTCACCTTTTGCACAGGAATCATATCAAGCAGAACCCTGTATCCATAAAAGGAAGCTTCCAGAATAACGCCATTGATGAACTGCGTATGAAATGCGCTAAAAAAGAAGCTGCCATGCGGGATGGTCAACCCGATCGCCATGGTTCTCTTCGTTGCCAAGCTTCGCGCAATATGATTAGGCACATAATTTAATTGTCTGGAGACTTGCATTACTCTCTCTTTGACTTCGTCGCTTGTGGGTCTTTTTTGGCTAAAAACATTCGACACTGTCCCTTTGGAGACTTTCGCTAATTTTGCTACTTCATCAATTTTAGCCATATATGATCAAACATCCCTTCAGAAAACCATCCATTTATCCTAATTCATCATTGAGTTTTTCCACTAAATCGATTAATTCCAGCGGATGGTTGATCGTATAGTCGGGTATTTCACTTTCGTCTGCGTGCAATTTCGGGTACCTGGGCGTCCAACTCAAGAAGACACTCGTAATCCCCATAGCATTGGCTCCTTTAACATCGCGGCTCAAGTTGTTCCCGACCATGACTATACGGGAGCAATCCTGCTCGCTGAGATCCAACGCTCCAATAGCGGCTTTAAACATACGAGAACTTGGCTTAGAAGCTTTAACCGTCTCTGAATAAACCATCGTTGTAAAATAATCATACAATCCATTTTGCGTTAAAATATTTTTGAACGATTGCGCCCTACCGTCGGCTACGATGGCTAGTATATATCCACGTTCGGCAAGCATCTTCACCATAATATCGGCCCCTGGAATCACATTAGCTTGAATGACAATATCATGGTCATCTCTAATTTCGGTTCCTTCATCAATGATGGTATCTCCGCAGTCCAGAAAAACAATAAGCTTCTTTGCATTAGGATCAATCGTTGTCGTATCACTCATGTGTTACACCTCTTAAGTTTAATTGACTCGCATAGTGGCAGGCTGCATAATGATTTTCGCCGACGGCCTGCAGGTCTGGTTCTTCCTGTATACATTTATCGGTCTTATACGTACACCTTGGATGAAAGTGACATCCGCTTGGAGGATTAGCTGGATTAGGAACTTCTCCTTCGAGAATAATGCGATCCTTCTTATAATTAGGGTCTGGCTCAGGTACAGCCGACAATAACGCCTCCGTATAGGGATGCTTGGGATGATCAAACAGCGAATCGACCGGCGCCAATTCAACAATTTTCCCTAAGTGCATTACAGCTACTCTGTCCGAGATGTTTTGAACGATGGATAAATCATGAGAGATAAAAATATAAGTGATCTGCAGCTGCTCCTGCAGGTCCTTCAGCAGGTTAATAATTTGGGCTTTAATTGACACGTCCAGCGCCGATACAGCTTCATCACATACGATTAATCTCGGTTGAGAAATAAGTGATCTTGCAATGGCGATCCGCTGTCTTTGCCCTCCGGAAAAGGCATGAGGGTACCGTTTGAGATAACTGACATTTAATCCGGTCTTCTCTGCGATTTGGGTAACTTTGTCATCCAATTGTGATTTCGTAAGCTTAAAGTTGGCGAGCAGCGGCTCAGCAATAATGTCGTATACACTCATTCTCGGACTCAGTGATGAATAGGGATCCTGAAAAATCATTTGAATGTCTTTTCTATATTTCTTGAATTCTTTGCCTCGCAGCCCTAGAAAATCAACTTGCTCTTCACCTTCAGGTTGATACATCACTTGCCCTGATGTGGCATCCATCCCTCTGACAATACATCGGCCTAATGTCGTTTTTCCACAGCCTGATTCGCCGACAATGCTTAGCGTCTCCCCCTCCAACAGCTCAAAAGAGACGTTGTTCAAAACACGAATGGATGAAGGTTTGCTAAACAGCTTATTCTTGGATTTTACTTGAAAATCCTTATTTAGATTATTTACTTTCAGTATAGGTTTAGACATCCTTATTCTCCTTCGCCTTCATCCTTATAAAGAAAACATCTAACCATATGGCTATCGGATATTCGCGTTTTCGGCACGGCGTGTTTATTGCATACACCTTCAACCCTATCCTTACAACGATCATAAAAGCCGCACATTGGAGGCATATTGAATGCCATCGGAACTGTTCCTTCAATCGATTCTAGACGTGTATGTCTATTTCCGCCTAATCTTGGCATTGATTTGAGCAGACCCTTCGTATACGGATGTTTAGGATTATTGAAAATTTCTTCTACTGTCGATTGCTCAACAATTTTCCCCAGATACATGACAGCCACTTCGTCGCACATTTCTGCTATGATTCCAAGATCATGCGTCACCAGCAGAATGGCCATGCCAAATTCCTGTTGGAGTCCCTTCATAAGCTCTAACACTTGTGCTTGAATGGTTACATCCAGCGCAGTTGTGGGCTCATCGGCAATTAACAATTCCGGATTGCAGGACAAGGCCATTGAGATCATCGCACGCTGGCGCATGCCGCCGGAAAATTCATGCGGAAATTGGTCAAACCGCTTCTCTTGATCGGAAATCCCAACTTTACTGAGCATTTCTAGCGCTATCTTCTTGGCCTCTTTTTTATTTTTGGTACGATGGATCAAAATGGATTCCATGATCTGATTCCCGATCGTATACATTGGTGAAAATGCCGTCATGGGTTCTTGAAATATCATAGCAATTTTGCGACCGCGAATCGATCGAATTTGTTTACTGTGTGTATCTAAAGATAACAAATCCAAATGGTTTAACGCCTTCTCAGAGGTGGAGTGATAAACAATCTTCCCTGAGGTTTCACACTCTTTAGGATTAATACTGATGATAGCTCGACTGGTCAGGCTTTTTCCACAGCCGGATTCGCCAACTAGACCTAATGTTTTCCCTTTTTTGATCTCAAAATCAACGCCATCTACCGCTTTCATTTCCCCATTATCCATTTGAATGCGAATTTTGAGGTCTTGCACGGAGAGAAGGGGCTGCTCGGATTGTGAAACGGAAGCTTGAGATGTCATAATATCTCCTCGCCTTACTCTAATATGGGTTATTTCTTGTATGGATCAGCAGCATCGCGCAATCCGTCGCCTAGAAAGTTAAAGGTTAATACGGTAACGATAACAAATCCTAAGGGGATTAGCTTCCATGGGTACAAAGCGACATTCTCGATCTGTTGAGCTTCCTGAAGCAGAACACCCCAACTGGTAGCAGGAGAGCGTATACCAAGTCCAAGAAAGCTCATGGCCGTCTCGCCGAGAATCATGCCGGGTATGGCAAGAGTCGTTGCCACAACCAAGTAGCTGATAAAGCCAGGCAAAAGATGTTTAATAATGATTTTAGCATCGCTAACACCGGCTATTTTGGCTGCTAGCACATATTCCTCATTTTTCAACGAAATAAACTTTCCTCTTGCTACCCTAGCCAACTCCGTCCAACCAATAAAGGCGAAAATAATGACAATGTAGATATACATCGTTACTACGGGCACACGCGGTGGAATTGCAGCCGATAATGCCATCCATAGGGGAAGCGTCGGAAATGAACGAATAATTTCAATGAAGCGCTGAATGACCGAATCGAGCCATCCTCCGAAATATCCGGATACACCCCCGATAAACAAACCAAGGACAAAGCTAATCGTTACGCCAATGAGAGGGATACTTAATGAAATCTGACTTCCCATGACAATACGCGATAATAAGTCTCTGCCCATCCCATCTGTACCGAATATAAATATACGACCAGGTTCATCGACGCCAAATAGATGTCTATTCGTTGGAATCAAGCCAAGAAATTTATAGCTTTCACCTTTGACAAAAAAGCGGATCGAATGGCGAACCTTCTCATCCGGAACAAAGACTTTACGAAGTGTAACCGGGTCTCTGGCTGACTTTAGGTCATAGACAAACGGTCTAAATTGAAACTTGCCCTCGGCATCTATGAAGCTTACTTTAGCTGGAGGCGCATTCACATATTTACTGTCGTAGCTCTCCAAACCATAAGGCGCTATAAACTGAGCAAAGATGGCTGCTATGTAGAACAAGGATAGAATCACTAAGCTGATACGGGCTAATTTATGCTTTTTTAACCTGTGATACATAAGACGCCATTGTGAACTGTAATAGACATCGTTGTTTTTTTGAGGCTTGATCACATTTAATTTCTGTTTCCCTGTTATCGGAATTGTTTTCATAGGTTATGTACCTCTGAACTCTGTGCGAATTTTTGGATCGAGCCATGCCAATAAAATATCCGAAATCAATGTCCCTATAACGGTTAATACAGCCATAAACAATAACCAAGTGCCTGCCAAATACATATCCTGGGCTAATAATGCGTTATACATAACGGGGCCTTGAATAGGTAAATTCAAAACAATCGCTGTAATCGTCGAACCTGTGAAAATCGAGGTTAGTGACCATCCAATCGTACTAACGATCGGATTCATAGCAGCGCGCGTCGGATATTTAAGCAATATTTTCGTTTCCGATAAGCCCTTTGATCTAGCTGTCACCACATTCGGCTTATTTAATTCGTCCAACATTTGACCTCTCATGACTCGAATCAGCTCTGCTGTGTTCGCCAAGCCAATTACAAGAACTGGGATAATCATATGCTTCAGCAAATCAAGAACCTTGTCCATCGACCAACCCGCATTGACGAATTCACTTGAAAATAGCCCTAGCAAGGGATCACCAAAATATACATAAGAGAGGTACATTAAAATAATAGCCATTAAGAAGTGAGGGGTAGCCATGCCAAGAAAGCCTATGGCTGAAAAAATATAATCACCAATTGAATATTGTCTTACCGCACAGTAAATGCCGATTGGGATCGCCACCGCATAGGTAAAGGCCATCGTTACCAAAGAGACGATGATCGTTAACCCCATGTATTGCGATATGACGTCCATAACAGGCCTGTTATAGCTGAACGAATACCCGAAATCGAAATTAATAACAATATTTTTCATCCACGCTAGGTATTGCATAAACCATGGTTGATCCAATCTTAAGCTTGCTCTCATTTCATCCATATCTTGTTGCGTCATGACATCGCCTGCCACAGACATCTTAGCCGCATAAGTCGATACATAGTCACCTGGCGGCAGTTGAATGATATAGAAGACGATCATTGAAATAAAAATAACGACAGGGATTACCAAAATGATTCTTCTTAAAATATATTGGAGCATCTCTATCCAATCCTCTCCACTTAATTCGAAGATGCTGTTGAAGATAAGGGGGAAGTTAAGCTCCCCCTTATTGGTTGACAGGTTTAACTTATGGCTTGATATAAAATTGCGAAGGATGACCATGCCCTAAACTGCGGAATTCATCGGCATGAACCAAATCTTTCGGTACGTTACCCATTTTATTTGAGGCGACAACCAACGTTGGTGTTGGACCGGCATAACCAATCATCCATTGATTTTTTTGATGAAGCTTAATGATCTCATTGCCCCATTTATTGATATCCTCTTTACTTGTAGATGATTTCACTTTGTTCCAGTAGTCCAGAATTAACGCTACATCCCCTTCTGGTTTGACCCCTTCTTTGCCATTGGATGATGTAAACAATCCGTAATGTCCGAACCATGGGGTCAGCACTCTCAGAGGAACAAGCGTATCAGGCCGGAAAGCTACATTGACTAACGAAATATTTTCAGTGGTCGCTGGGATCTTATTCGAGTACTTGAGTTCCTGCTGAGTTCCTGCATCCACAACTTTAACGTCCATCTTAATCCCGACGGCTTGATAATACTTTTTAACTAATTCTAGAAAAGTTGCCGTGTTAGTACTTCCTTCAATAACCGTAATCGTTAAATCTGAGCCGTCTGCATTCAAACGGAAATTATTTTTATCCCGTTTGGTCAAACCTAACTCATCCAATAATTGATTGGCACGATTCACATCGAATTTGCTCCACTGGTCTGACCAACCTTTTTGGAAACCAACTAAGCCCTCCGGAACCGATGCTTGCACAGGAGCACCTAAACCATTCGTAACGATCTCGGAAATTTCTTTACGATCAACGGCAACGGACAGCGCTTCTCTAAATCGAATATCCTGAAACAGCTTGCGCAGGTTAGGGTCTGGAGTGGTCTGATTGAGTTGAATGCCCGCACTTGACCAAGTTGGCGTGGTCCACGGCAATACCCGGAACCCTGCTTTCTTCTCATTTTCTTTCAATACGGTGAAATCTTTAAAATCAAAGGTAAGAAGATTATAATCTCCCGCTAGTGTACCAAGAACTCTTTGAGCGGGGTCTTGAACTTTAGTAGCGACAATGCGGTCCATATAGGGGAGTTGGTTGCCTTCGCTATCCACTTTCCAAAAGTAGGGATTGCGTTCCATAATAAATTGATCACTATTCGGATCATTTTTAGCGACCCAAGCTCTTAAAGTCGGGATTTGTGGGTTTACCCAATAATAATAGCCCGTTGCTACCAAGAATGACTTAACATCCTCAAAGCCCCATTTTTTTGCGATCTCTAGAGCTTTCTCTTGGCCTACAAATTCAGGCAGTATCGTTTTTTGGAAATGTGCCGGTGCAAAGAACCATTTGTTGTCAATGGCAACACGCTCCAGGAACAGCACACTTGGATACTTATGTACAACCTTAAAGCTATAATCGTCAATTTTCGTAACTTTAGCTAAAGCTTTTTCCCCTGTCACAGGATCGACGGAGTAATAAGCGTCATATATTTTTTTGCCGAAGGTTTCTTTCGTCAGCATGTGCTCCCAGTAGAACAGGACATCATCAGCTGTGAATGGCATGCCGTCTGACCACTTCATGCCCTTCCTTAAATAAATGGTGAATTCGGTTGAATCTTTATTCACTTCAAAACCTTTGGCCACATTAGGTTCAACAGCGCTTCCATCCTTGTTAAAACGGAAAAGCGCCTCCTCTGTCGGTTGACCGACTGCCCAACGATCATTAGGCCCGGACCAAGGCATTTTCCAGTCGCCGCCATATTTGCCGATCTCTTCGGTTACTTTTTCCACCATAATATCTTCCTTAATCGGCATACGTTCAATCACAGGTTTCAACGTGCCTGCACCGACGAGCTTAGTTAACATCGGGGCCTCTTTGTAGCCGTCAGCCTTCACTGGTGCAGAGGCAACAGGCGCTTTCGTTGCCTGAACATCTGAACTTGGCTTTGGATCACCTTCACTCTCACATGCTGCAAATACAACGGCAAAGATCAACATCATCCCTACAAAAAACAACTTGTTCTTGTTCAAACCAATCCCCTCCATGATTATACTGGTACTTCAATCTTCTTCATCAAGCTCTGAAAATTGTTTCCCTTCACCTCCTAGGTTGATCACGCATTAAACCGGTTTAATACAGATGAGTAGTACGTAGGTCGTAAATCAAGTTAAGTATATATGGAGTTAAACCGGTTTAATTGAATTTACAAAAAAAATAATTGTAAGCGCTTAATACTTTGCGAGTTAAGAGGACTTAGCACTCCCTCAATTAAACCGGTTTAATACAGGGGCAGCATAGGTGTATGCGCTTTATCATTTTGTAATATCGTACATCGGATTTACGTCTATTGCAACATTTTTTTTGGAAGAAATTAGGGGGAGTACAAAGCAGGAATGCCACTGTCCAAAGCTAAAACAAGTAACCACGCGTCCGTGCTGAATAAGCTCGAACGCGCTTATTCAGGAGCAACCCAAACCCAAAACATATAAATTCAAAAAAGACCCTGGGGGTTCACCTGCCCACAGAGCCTTTCTAATGAATCCTTCTTATTTCATAGGACTTTGACTTTTCCTTTTTTATGGGTATACATGCGATGATCCGCTTGGATAATTAATTCGCCTAAGGTTACGGGCATAGCTGGATTGTAATGAAATAATCCGAGACTAATCGAAAGATGATAGATTCGACCAGCGCCTAAATTAAAGCTATGTAACCTTTGCTGGATTTTCAAGATGATTTCCTGTTCAAATGTATCTAAGCTGGGTGAAAGTCCATGCGTATCCGGTAAAATAACGGTGAACTCATCTCCACCCATACGGGCAATAATATCAGAATCAAAGAAAACTTCTTTCAATATATTTGCCGTATCCATTAAGGCCAAGTCCCCCATATGATGACCATGGGAATCGTTAATTTGTTTCATGCCGTCCAGATCGGCAACAATCAAATAAAAGCCATTGCCTTCCTGACCATTCGCATGTATAAACTGCTGCGCCTGGTTAAAAAAACCTCGACGATTGTAGAGACTCGTCAGCTCATCAATAATCGATAAGTTATACAGCTCGTCCTGAAGTCGATGACGTTCAATTGCATAACGCATGGAACGCATAATGACCGAACTGTTGACTTGTCCTTTAATCAAATAATCCTGAGCTCCATGCTGTACGGCATTTATTGCAACCTTCTCATCATCAAGCCCGGTCAGTACAACGATTGGGATAGCAGGCGCTTGCTCCCGAAAGCTGATGATTGTTTCCATGCCATGACTGTCCGGAAGTGAAAGATCAAGTAAAACAACGTCAAATGCATCCTTGGTTATCAGTTCAATGCCCGTTTCCAACTGATCGACCCATTTCAATGCAATATTCTGATTATCTGTATCCGATAAAACTTCTCGAATCAATCGAGCATCTCCCGGATTATCTTCAATTAATAAAACCTTGATCAAAAGTTCTACCTCCTAGGCAGCTTAACAAGCGTAAGCCAAAAATTTTCAATCGATCTTACGACTGTTAAAAACTGCTCTAGGTTGACAGGTTTGGTGATATAACAATTCGCATGCAGATCATAAGCTCTTAAAATGTCTTGCTCTGCTTCAGAAGTCGTTAAAATAATGACTGGAATATACTTCAGCAGCGGATCTTTTTTGATTTCGGCAAGAACTTCAGTGCCATTGATTTTGGGAAGATTTAAATCTAATAATATAATGTCCGGCACAATTGCTTCCTGGTAGCTGCCTTCGCGTTTGAGATAAGCCAAAGCCTCTTCACCATCTTCAACCACGCTCAAATTATTGTTTATTTTCCCTTCCTTCAGCACTTCGACAATCAAACGAATATCTCCGGGATTATCTTCTACTAATAGAATTTCTACATTCTGACTGAGCTTATTATCAATCATATCATCTGTTCTCCTCTGTCTGGCAGCGTGAAGTAGAAGGTTGTCGAATAACCAGCTTCGGAATCAACCCATATTTTCCCACCATGACGTTCTATAATTTTTTTACAAATAGATAACCCTATACCAGTACCCTGGTATTTTGTTTTATTATGGAGCCTTTGAAAAATGAGGAAAATTCGGTCCCGATACTTCGGATCAAAACCAATGCCATTATCGCGAACTGAAAATAACCACTCATTTCCCTGCTGTTCAATCCCGACATGAATGATGGGTGCGCGGTTGGCATCGCGAAACTTAATGGCATTACCAATTAAATTTTGCAATAATTGCACCATTTGTGTAGGATCAGCCAGCAATGTAGGCAAAGGATCATGCGTGACCAACGCATCACATTCTTGAATCGCATGCTTTAGATTCGTAAATACATGATGCAGCACCACTTCAAAATCAACAGACTTTAGCTCCTTCCCCTTCGTACCCACCCTGGAAAAAGCCAATAAATCGTTGATCAAATTCTGCATGCGCTGCGCACCATCAACTGCGTAATGAATAAAATCATCCGCGTCCTGATCTAATTTACCTTGGTATCGCTTCGCTAATAGCTGCACATAACTGGCTACCATTCGTAAAGGCTCCTGCAAATCGTGCGAGGCTACATAAGCAAATTGCTCTAATTCCGCATTGGAACCAGCCAAGTCTTCCTTTTGCCGCTTAAGCTCAAGCTCATTGTCTTGAATATTATGCGACATTTGGTTAAATGCCTCACATAGCTGCAGCAGCTCGACGGGAGCTGATTTCATACTGCTGTAATCGATTTTATAATGATAATCGCCTTGCTTCAGTCGCTGAACCCCTTTCAATAAATGCTGAACGGGATATTCAATGTGATACGATATTCGCAGCATCACGATAAACCCGAATGTAAGCACGATACAAATGATTAAAATCATAACAAGTAATTGTCTGTTAAAGGTTCGATACACTTCGTCCCGCTCAATTTCGTTAACAGCTATCCATTTTCCGTCATTCACCAACTGGTAAGTCCCGAAAACTTCCTTGCCTCGGTAACTCTCATAAGTCGTGGTTGCTTGTATACCTTGCTTCGCTCGTTCGAGAATATCGCTGTTCAATTGAAACTCCAACCGTTTCCAATTTCCCTCGAATCGCGATTCCGTGATTAGATAGCCGTTGCGATCAATCAAATAGGATTCACCGCTGTCTCCATAACGAAATTGCTCCATGAGCTTATCGATTGTCTTTAACGAAACCGTTCCATAGATAACACCATCAAATTGCTTCTTTTTATCCATAACAGGAGCGGAAAATAGAATCATCGGTTGATTAGTAACTTTACCGAGCAGCACATCAGATATATATTCACGGCCTTTGGCGGCTTCTTCCAAATAGGTTCGTTCGGTAAAATAAGCGCCAATTTGGTTCATGGTGCTAAATTCCACAATGCCTTCTTTATTCGCAAAAGAGACCGCTTCAAACTCCTGTTGATGTGACGCAAAAAATGTAAGGTTATTTTGAATATCGTCAATATCAAGCTCTATGGTCGATTGTAAATTAGCTAGATTGCGGATTTCAGAAGCTCTTGTAGCTACCCAACTATCTATGCCTGTTTGCTGAATCGCACTATCTTTTCGCATCGAATTAATCTGATTGTTTTCCGTTTGGCGATACTGTAAAAAGGAATAAGATGAAATTGTAAGCAGTCCAACCATAAGCACTAAGGAAATTCCCAAAAACCGCAATCGTGCTTTTAAGCTTTGAAATCGAAGCAATCGCAATAAGAGGTTCATTGGTTCTTCACCATCAATCCAGAATAAGGGTCGCCTTATCCTTTATATAATTCACATCGGCTTCTTTCAATTCATTTTGAAGCTCTTTCCCTGACAAAATATGATTTAACGCTGCATTTATGGCATCATTCGCTGAATTGGTAAACAAATGCCCCGGGTTAATCGATGTTGGATGAAGCTGCAGTGCTTTCTGAACATCTTTCATTGCCGGATTGGTGTACTCGGCAATCACATCTTTAAATGCAGATAATGCAACGTTTTTGCTATAAATCGCCAGCATCTCTTTATCGAGCAGAAGTGACAATAAATATTTAGCTTTTACGGGGTGTAATGTCTTTGCATTAATCGAAACCTGCTTGTCCGGCGCTGCTGCCATAACTGTTTTTCCATTCTGATCCGGCAGGGCGAAAAAACCCATTTTGAAATCAGCCGTCTTACTATCTACAACCCCAGGCGTCCAACTGCCCATCAACTGCATAGCGCCTTTTCCGTCAATAAATTGCTGAGTCGACTCCTCATAGCCTATTTGTAAAGCATCCGGATTAAAGAAACCTTTGTGGGCGAGATCGGCAAATTTCTTCATCGCGTTGTTGACCTCAGGACCGTCAATTTTCACTTTGCCCGCATATAAATCCAACTCAAAATTAGGGTTTTGGAGAAACTCTGACGTTGCGGCTATGGGCAAATAAACGCCCTGAATCGTCCATACATCTTTAAATCCGCCTATGATCGGCGATAACCCAGCTTGCTTGATTTTGGCGTTTAAAGCCATAAATTCATCCCACGATTTGGGCGGCTCCAACTGCAGACGATCAAAAATAGTTTTATTATAGTACACGCCAAAGGTGCTCACATCAAGAGCCGCTCCAAAGGTTTTCCCTTTGTAAGCGACCGTTTGCTTCGCGGAATCTATCATTCGCTGGGTCCATGACTGATCCGATAAATCCAACAAGTAACCCGCTTTGGCGTATTCTTTGATCTTCTGATTAAATAGGATATCGGCGGCTTGGCCTGATTTTAACTGGTTTTCCGTGACCTCGGCAAAATTTTTCTCATCCAATTTGTCCCACCGGATCGTAGCGTTCGGATATTTCGCTTTAAACTTCTTCTCAACCGAATCAAAGTATCCGTTTTTATCTTGAGCCCAATAGGATACACGAAGCGTAAATGCCTCATCGGTTTGTTCTTCCTGTATCTGAGCTTTTCCATTCGATGGAACTGGTTGCTTTGCCGCTTTGCTGCACCCTGCCGTAGTGATTATAAAGGACAATGCCGTCAGACCAATGATCCATTTGCGCATCCGTTCATTCCTCCTGATTAGTTATAAACTTCGAGCTCATAAATTCTGGCGTAACCGTCAAATCCCGTCTGTGTCCCTTGTGTAATGTACAATCTGACGTATCTTCCTGTTGCGTTCACATTGCGATCCGTAGAATTGGCTGTGTTTCCCGTCACCGTATCGGCATCGGTGAAATTAGTACCATCATTACTCACTTGCAATTTGTAATCCTTGGTATTGAAATTGGCAGATTCTCCATTTACAGCCGCGTGCTTCACGACCCAACGGCTAATGTTCGTCATATAGCCAAGGTCTATCTTCAACCAATTCGGGGATTGCGCGATGGATGCCCATTTCGTACCCGTCGAACCGTCAACAGCATATTGCGGCGCTTCACTAGGCAAATTATAGGCATTTGCCGTCGCTGTCTTGTTAAACGCTGTATTTCCGCTTGCTGTACCATATACTTCGAATTCATCAATTCTTGCATAACCGTCATAACCGATTTGTGTGCCTTGCGTTATATATAGTCTAACATATCTGGCATTGGTATTGATGTTTCGATCTGTCATATTTGTCGAATTTCCTGTTACCGTGTCGACATCCGTGAAATTGATGCCGTCGTTGCTCACCTGCAGCTTAAAATCCCGTGTATTATATATCGCTGATTCTCCGCCCGCTCCCGCGTGTTTAACGACCCAACGCTTCAAATGATAAGACTTACCTAAATCGATTTTCAGCCAGTTGGGTGATGCCGCGACGGATACCCATTTGGTACTTGTTGAACCATCGACTGCATACTGCGGCGCTTCACTCGGCAAATTATTAGCATTTGCTGTGGCTGTTCGATTCAAGGCAATGTTCGTCAAACCATGGACTTCGAAATCGACAATTCGAGTAGTGCTAGCTCCATCCTGCTGACCTGCCGTTACATAGAGACGGACATATCTGCCGTTTGCGGATACATTCCGATCTGTGAGATTGGCGGTATTCCCCGTTACAGCATCAACGTCGTTAAAGTTCGTGCCGTCACTGCTGATTTGCAACTTATAGTCTTTTGTATTAAAAGCGGTAGATTCGCCGTTATAACCTGCGTGTTTGACAACCCAGCGGCTAATATCATAAGAAGCCCCCAAATCGACCTTCAGCCAATTAGGTGCTGCCGCAGTTGAAACCCATTTGGAGGTGCCCATGCCATCTACGGCGTGATTAGCTGTATCCCCACCCGAAGCGCTGTTGCTTGTTGCCGTTTTATTCTGCGAAATTGGAAGGGAATAAGTGCTCAGATCCTTGTCGTAGACATTCACGCTGCCTCCGCCGATACTGACGCTTTTGACAATATTCCCCCAAAGTAAAGAATCATAGATGTTTAAGGTACCGCTAAAAGATGAAGTCGTTCGCGCAAAGTTTTGCGTTGTGCTGCTTCCCGCTTGAAGTCCAATCATCTGGATCGTTCCGCCGCCTTCAACGGATACGTTTGGACCGGAAGAGGTATCGACGGAAGGCAAATAAAATGTTGCATTTTGCGGTCCAGCGCCCGCACCTTCTTTAATCGTACGAATACCTGATTTCACACCGAAGGAATCAACAGCGAATGTTTTCAGATCATTACCATTGCCGACAGTCAGGGCATCCGTATTAGCCAGTGTATAGTTTACGGCATGAGTAAAGCCATACGTATGAGGACTATTGTTATGTTTGGATTGAAAGTGTGTACCAAAGGTGACGACCGTTTGCTCCACCCAGCCGCGCTGCGTTCCGCCGCCCACATAAACTGCCTTTTTGGCCGCATTGATCCAATTGCCAGAAACGACAAAATCATTCGATGCATTCGTGGCAAAATCAGCGCCATTGTAGCTATTTTCAAGCTCGACGTATTTCATCCAGGTACCTGAGCCTGCACTACGTACGACATACGGATACGTATGAATCGGATACAGCGTTCTTAAATCGGATGGAATAGAAGCGTCGCTGCCATTCACAAAGCCTTGCTCAGGATGAAAGACGGTCAACCCGCGGACACCCGAGTTCGCATTCAACGTGATGAAGGCCGTCGCCGTATCCGGTGAAGCAGTATCCTTGCCGTCATAGGCAAGCAAAACCGTTGTATCTAGATTTTCATGCGCATGCAAGTAATCGTAGCTGCCTCGCAGTTCAACACCGCTTGGAACATTCAATGTTGTAGAAATCTTATATGAGCCTGGAGGCAGAAAAACAGTTCCGCCTCCGGCGTTGCCTGCATCCGTTAACGCGGTCTGAATCGCGGTGCGGTCATCAGTGATCCCTTTCCCTGTCGCATTGTATGGCGTATTTTTTACATTATAAAAATTCGTATCACTTGAAGGCTTCTTCGCAGGAGCAAACGTATAATGTTGTCCGCGTGCTTGCCACACCTGATCAAGATTGAGAAATTCACCAACCTCCGGTCGCAAATAATCCTGCTGAACGGAAGCGTTAATTCTCGACATAGCTCCATAGGAACCGTTAGAGGTGGCCGGACCTTGTTCCATCAAAATTCCCATTTTCGCATCGTTGACGCTAATATCGTACATCGTTAACCCGTCGTTTTTCCATAGTTTCATCCCATATAAAAATGAGTTTGTGTAATTTTTAATGTAACCAGCCTGCGTGCTGTCCGGTTTATTGGTGATCGCCGAAGGCGCATTTTTCCATATTCCCGTATCCATAAACACATTCGTTACGTAGGAATATTCATAATTGCCATCCATCGTAATGCCCTGAAACAAAAAGGTACCGTAAACATTACTTATATTGGTGCCGCTAGCGGATGAAAAATGGATGCCTTTAAACGAATTGTAGAACGTTACATTGGCTACATTCGCCGCAAAAGAATTCGAATCAATCGTGTACGGGTATGTGGTAGGCGTAAACACGCCCCCCGCGTAGCTGCCTTGATTCGGATACCAAATACTGAGATTGCGTACGGTCGTATTCGGCGCGTTCAAAGAAATCACTGATGCAGTCGTACTGTAAGCAGCCAATATCGTACCCGCAGCCGGTATGCCGTCCAGTGGACTTTTCCAATCCCCGCGCAGTGTTACATTGGTAGGAATCGTCAAGCCTCCGTTCAATCGATAAGTCCCCGCAGGTAGAAATACGACACCGCCGCCCATTTCCCGCGCTTGATCAAGAGCCGCCTGGATGGTTGCTGTCGCATCATTCGTCCCCGTTGTATCCGCGCTCACCGTTACATTGGCTACAACCACCTCCTCCGAGGTAAGTAAGCCGGTTTTGATCGTTGGAGCAGGATACGCTGGTGTAGCCCCTCGCTTTGTAAACGTGATGCTGTCCAAATAAGCCGCTGGATCCGGACCGCCAAATTCAATCGTCAGCACATGTGTCCCTGTGCTTAAATGAACAGGCATTGGCACCGTATAGTCCTGGAAAGTTGTGCCTGTTATAGCAGCCGTTGCACCGAGCTGAATGCCGTCTACAAGAGTGGTTATCGACGATTTCGTTGTGGAACTACCCATTTTTGCTCGGAATTTGATATCATGCCAGCCAGCATTCGCGCTGCTGACATTCACGGTATATTTCAGATATTCACTTACATATCCCGCTGTTGACGAGCCGCTGACCTGATCATTGGAACTTACCACGTAGCGATAAGTTGCCGAATTAATCACTTCTTTAAAAATATCGATATTTTGCACATCCCGATACGTGGTATCGCGAGTCATTTGTGAGGACGGGTGCGCGAAATAAACATCATTCATCGTACCTGTGTTAAAATCCTCCGCCTCAAACGTTCCAGGTACTTGAATCGTAGAAAATGGCGTTCCATCTGAAGCATGCGCAATTTGCGGCAGCATCCATGGAAACAAACTCAACACCAAAAAGAAACTCAAAATAACAAGACTAACGCTATTTTTCTGAATAAACACGATATCATTTCCCTCCAATATGGTTTGACCTATGAATTTAGGTCTAATTACCTAAGAATATTTTACCATAAACGAAGGAATTAATAATATAAAACTACAAATTTCGCATATATTCTACACGTGTCAAATTTTTAGAGATCGTCAGACCTTGAACTCTTGATTGAATTAAATGATAGCCTCTAGCAATCAGCACAAGAACAAAAAGGGCTGTCCCATCGGTCATTAATGACAGAAGGACAGTCCTTTGTTAAGTTATCATTTAAGCCTGGCTATTCCTTCTTCAATGCATTTCAGCACGTTATCGATTTGTTCCAATAGCCATCTTGGGAGGTTAAGGTTCTAGTGGAAGTACCGGCAAGATGGGGGGAGAAAACATAAAACAACTAAAATTCTATCCGTTTGTATTATGAAGTCAGCCAGTAATTACTGGTTGGCATTTTTGTGCTTTGCACTCTTTACCACCAGTAATGAATTTAATATGTCCACTTTTACTAAGTAAAATCCATTTTAATGGTTGTTAGAAAAACGATACTGTTTGTGTCAGTAAATGCTTTTTTGAAAATCATATTTGTTTTCCTGAACACAAAAAATCCGTCTAGTTCGCAGATACGAAATACTTAAATTGATAAGGCTGTTTACTTAAGAAGATGAATAAGGACAAAATAAGTGCTACTAACTCTCCTTTTATTTAAGGGTACTTTTTAGTACCTATATACCTAAATAGTCCCTATAGTACTTAAAAGTACGTACTTACCAAAAACAACTTAATGGTTTTATAATAGCACTTGTGAAGCGAAAGTAAAGCTTACAGCTGTTCAAAATACATGTCATTAGGAGGCAAAACATGAACCACTCATTATCACAATCTGCAGCACAACATAAAGTGAGGCAAAAAACAGGAACATGGGCGCTTCTTGCCCTTGCCATTAGCGCATTTGGAATCGGAACAACCGAGTTTGTTCCAGTAGGCCTGCTCGCGTCCATCGCGAATGACTTAAACATTGGCATTACGCTTGCTGGCCTTCTAATTTCTGGTTATGCGATTGGTGTCGCGGTCGGAGCCCCGATCCTTACCGCGCTTACCAATCGGATGAGCCGGAAGTCCTTGCTTATGACGCTGATGGTTGTTTTCATCATCGGTAACGTTATCGCTGCACTTTCACCGTCTTTTGAAATATTGCTTATTGCACGTTTCATCACCGCATTTTCTCATGGTGTCTTTTTCTCCATTGGAGCGACCATTGCTGTTCAGCTAGTATCTCCAGAGAAAAAGGGCAGTGCCATTGCACTCATGTTCACTGGTCTTACCATCGCCATTGTTACCGGTGTTCCTTTGGGGACATTTATCGGGCAAGCTTTCGGCTGGAGAGCGACTTTCTGGGGCGTTGCCTTGTTGGGTGTCATTGCGATCATTTCCAGTGCCGCACTCATTCCTAAAAATCTTAAGCAATCTCCACCAGCTAAATTTTCAGATATGTTCCGTTTGCTCACCAATGGCCGTTTGGTCCTGGGCTTTCTGATCACGGCATTCGGTTATGGCGGGACGTTTGTTGCTTTCACTTATTTAACTCCACTCCTACACGATGTGACTGGCATAAGTCCTGGCATGATTAATATTATCTTGATCATTTATGGTGTGGCTGTTGCATTCGGTAACTCAGCTGGTGGCAAATTAGCCAATAAGAATCCTTTACGCGCACTATTTTGGATGTTTATTATTCAAGCAGCTGTTCTAATCCTTTTAACATTCCTTGCTCCATTTAAAGTGGCTGGCGTGATTGGTGTTATCTTAATGGGCTTGCTTGCTTTCATGAATGTGCCTGGTCTTCAACTATATGTCGTCCAGCTGGCTGAAAAGTATGTGCCATCAGCGGTCGATGTTGCATCCGCGATCAATATTGCAGCGTTCAACGTCGGTATTGCTATTGGCTCAATCGTCGGTGGGGTTGTTATTGACTCCATGGGACTTGTTCATACCCCATGGATTGGTGCTTTAATGGTTCTCGTTGCCATCCTGCTCACTGGTATTTCTGCTAAGCTGGAACGGAAATCATAATAGGAGGCATTTATATGTTTGAGCATCATCGAACTTATCAAAGGATGTACAAAGAAGGCGGGTTAACGCTTGGTCTCCATATTCCATTAGAAAACTTTCAATCGAAAACACCTACGATGGCTAATTAGGTCGAGCTTGCTCAAGCTGCTGAAGGATATGGATTTACAACTCTCTGGCTCCGAGACGTTATTTTGGAAGATCCCTAGTTTGGGGATCCGGCTGTCGGTCAAATTTATGATAGTCTAATTTTCGGTACACACCTGCTTAGTCAGACAAAACAAATTGCGGTCGGAACATCTGCGCTGGTACTTCCGCTTCGCCATCCACTCAGGATGGCGAAAGAGGTTGCTACCATCGAAGCCCTCTTTCCCGAAAGGCTCATCATGGGAATTTCATCCGGAGATAGACGAGCAGATTTCAAAGGGCTTGTCGTAGATCATGCTAGCCGCGGCAGCCAGTTCCGTGAAGCCTACTAGAAAAGGCACTTTATGAACACTATCCTAGAATTGACTCCAGTTATGGTCATATTGAGCAAGCGACACTCGTGCCAAAACTGAAGAATAGAATTCCCACCATGATAACTGGCTTTGCACAGCAAGTGCTCGATTGGCTTGGACAGAACGGCGATGGATGGATGTACTATCCACAAGGGCCTATGCGGCAGCTAGAAGCCATAACGGTGTGGCGTGAGTCTGCTGCTCGCCAAAACCATACGGAGTTTCGTCCATTCTCTATGCCTATGCATCTCGATTTAGCGGAAGATCCAGATGAAGAAGCAACACCCATTCGGCTTGGTTTTCGAATAGGTAGGAATAAACTAATCGAATTAATTGAAGTTTACAAAACGATTGGTGTTAATCATCTCTTCTTCGCTCTCTTTGACAGCGATCGACCAGCTGGCGAGGTCATACATGAGCTTGGAGAATACGTGCTTCGCACTTCCCACCGCATCCAAACAGTCTTTGAAATCATAAGTCTAATCAAATAAACAGAAACCGGGTGGGCATTGTTTTTCACCCCATATTAGGAGGATAATCAAATGAAACACTTACAAGATACAATTCAATTAAACCATGATAAAGCTTTTCCTTGGCTAGGTCTAGGCGTCTTTCAGGTAGAGGATGGCGATACCGTCATTGCAGCGGTTGAAGAAGCCATTGTCGTTGGTTACCGTCATATTGATACGGCAGCTATTTATCAGAACGAAGAAGGGGTTGGAGAAGGTATCAGGCGTGGCTTGAATCGCACCGGCCTTCAACGTCAAGACTTGTTTATCACCTCGAAATTATGGAATGCAGACCAAGGTTACGATAGCGCTATAGCAGCTTATGAGAAAAGCTTAAAAAACCTAGGTTTAGAATCCCTTGATTTATACCTGATACACTGGCCTGTTGAAAATAAATATCTAGAAAGCTGGAGAGCGCTCGAGTTTCTGTATCAGGAAGGGCGTGTTGGAGCTATCGGCGTAAGCAACTTTAACATCCACCACCTTGAAAACCTGCTTAAAGATGCAACTGTGAAACCGGCTATTAATCAAGTAGAGCGTCATCCGCGACTTGTTCAGAATGAACTTAAATCTTTTTTAGATAAAAATGGGATACAAGCCGTCGCTTGGGCACCTCTGATGCAGGGAGAGATCCTGCATGAACCCGTCATCCAAGCCATCGCAGATCGCGCGGGAAAATCAGTTGCCCAAATCGTACTGCGTTGGCAGCTGCAAAGCGGCTGGGCAACGATTCCGAAATCTATTCAAGCTAAACGCATTCAGTCCAATGCAGAAATCTTTGATTTCTCCTTAAATGATACCGATATGGCCGCTATTTCTGCACTTGATCAGCATCGCCGTGTGGGTCCAGATCCTGATAATTTTGATTTTTAAGTTAAGATTAGATTTAACAAACGAGGCTGTCCCAAAAGTCATACTTAGGGACAGCCTCTTAAGGCCTATTGACCTTCTGGCACATTCGAAAATCGGTATTCAGAACGAAATTCGTATTTCCATTGGATTATTCCAATGAAATTAACAATCAGACTGCGAAATTCACAAATTGGGAGCTGAATTTCCCAAATATGGCTTTGGGGACAGCCACAATACCTTTTAATGCACGAAAATAACCAGAATTTGCCCGAGGGAACGTCGATGCGTTATTTGGACGAAAAACACCCGAATTCATGATCAAGAGGAACGACGATGCGTTATTTCGCTGTTTTTGTTACAAGCCCTATTGTATTTAGATGTTCTATAAATCCAATTAGATATTTGATAATTATTCATAAAAATATTTATACAAAAAAGCATAAAAAACCCCCTCCGGTAAACAGTGTTTAGTCCATGAAATCATGAAATAATGAACTCTTTTCTCACTGTATACTGTAAGGGGATAATACGATTAGCATGCCTTTATGCTTATTCAATCTCTACTATTTTCGGCGAACCAAGACAGCCTTTCTCTTAAATGAACGACGTCACCAACCAGTATGATAGCCGGGTTGGGCATATCTTGTTCCTGTAGCGTTTTCTCCAAATTATTTAACGAACTTATTATTGTCCTTTGATCCTCAGTTGTCCCCCAAGATACAACTGCAACCGGCGTCTCAGGGTTCCTTCCATAGTGAATAAGCTGGTTACACAAATAAGTGATATTTCCCATTCCCATATAAAATGCAATAGTATCAATGCCGGTAGCAAGCGCCTTCCACTTTTCAGGTGATATGGTGTCGTCTTGACACAAATGCCCGGTTACCATGGCAAACGTTGAAGCCACTTTACGATGTGTAACAGGTATGCCTGCATAAGCGGGCGCAGCGATTCCCGCAGTAATCCCAGGTATGATTTCAAATGCTATTCCGTGCTCAACTAATTTCTCCGCTTCTTCTCCGACACGTCCGAAAACACAAGGATCTCCACCTTTTAGACGAGTAACTATCTTTCCTTCAAGAGCTTTTAAGACAATGATTTCATTGATTTGCTCTTGCTGAATCGGGTGATGGTTCGGCTGCTTTCCACAATAAATGAACTCCGCATCTTTACGGGCATGATTTAATAGTTCCGGATTGGCAAGGCGATCATACACGATCACATCAGAAGATTGAATACATTTTAAACCTTTGACAGTAATTAAATCGGGATCTCCCGGCCCAGCTCCAACAAAAAATACTTTGCCTTTATTATTTTCCATTTATTTGTCACCTCAATAACAAAAGTTATTCCAATGCAGCTGACTCCAGCCATTCCATTTCCTACTAAAACAATTTTTTCTTCATCGTGATTCACTCTCACATTACATTTAATGTTATGTAATTGTTAGAATAATCAATTATTCGGCCTTCCTGAATAATACACGTCATATTATCTTACATACGAATATTAATTACTAATGTACATCAAGACTTCGTATTTATCAACAATAATTTGTAATCCCCTTAGGTTTAACACAAGAATACGTATATTAATCGAACTATTTATTTGTTTTTCCGTCCGATCGTTCGGGTTATATTCCAATTTTATGGACGTTTCATGTAATCATCCGAATAATCACGTTATATTTAATTACATACATTTAACGATACATCTCCCAAAACAAAGAGGTTGTCCCCTCAGTCTCTGAAGACTAATGGGAACAACCTCTTTATTGCATTATTGAGCCATATTCCATTCTATCCTATCCTTTAATTTGTTTCCCCTGTCCTTTAATCAACATAACAAGAAAAAGAATGGCCGGTATGACTCCAATGAATATCTTATTTAACATAAACTGCTCCCCGACGATTTTCCCAATCTCCAGATGCAACTGCCAGCTTGACGGGAGAAGGGAAGTTATATAAATAATGACTCCAACAGGAAGCGCAAACCTTCGATAGTCTGTTTGAAACAGCTGAGATAGCCCAAGTACGGCAGCCAAAAACCATAATGTCGCTTTGATAAATATCCCCGCATAAAAAAGCAAGATAACAAGTGCGTCAAAACGCTCGAATACTTCGGCGATCTGAATCAACTGAACAGCTTGTAATAAAGGTACAGTACTAATGTTAAGTAGTTGCGGACCCAGAACGATCAGATTCATTATGTTCGAGAAAAGGATAACCAGCCCGGATACAAAAAAAGATCGAACCGACGTTTTAGCCAACTCTTTCTTCTCGTTTAAATAACGCCAGAACATGAGAAAAATCATCATTTGGCCAAATGGAAACCAGACAGTGCTAGATATACTTTCTTTTAAAACTGGTTGAATGCCATTTTCCAAAATCGGAAGAAGATAATCAAAATGAACAACACCCGATACAAGTTGCATGATAAGCAAAATTAAATAAAAAGTCAGCACCCCAACTACGATAAATTCAGCCAACCGAAAGAAGACCTCTATTCCCTTGTATATTGCATAGATCGACAAAGTTATCATAATCAGCATGATAAGGGAAATTGGACCTCGCGGAAGAATGGTCAAGAGGGTAAGATCCCCAAAGTCTCGCACATTTCGCATGGCTTCGTAAGAAAACATCAGGACATAAAGTAATAAGACAAACTTCCCCACAAATGAACCGAAATATTGAATCAAAAGCTGACTCAAATTTTTTTCAGGTTCCCTTCGTTGGATTATCAAAAAAAGAAAAAGCAGCATGAATCCTAGCAGCATGCTAGTAATGACCACCAACCAGGCGTCTTGACCAGCTTTGATTCCTAATTCAAATAAAGGTGTACTTCCTATTTGAAATAGGATAATCATCGCACCCAATTGATATTTGCTGATCCGCTCCATACGAAGCCCCTTTTCTCATTCTTTTTTACCGGATATTTTGGAAAAAGAATCATCAATCATTCCAGTTCGTCGGATCGTTACATGAACTTTAACGTCCATTCTGATTTCTGCGAACTCATTCTCCCAGTTCTTGCTTAGCTTTTTCCAGTCCTGTGGGTAAGATTTGTGGAATGCGTCCCCGAAGCCCAATGTGTCTGTTTTCATTTTTTTCAGAGCTTGAAAGGAATTTTCTGCATCAATTATTATTTGCTCCTGGATATGTTTTTCCAGTTTTCTCAAGGTTTTCGACTGTTTCAGATCCAGATTACATGCCGTTTCAATCAAGTTTCCCTTGGCTTCAATTTCTACAGACATGAACAAATTACCATTCGAAATGTTTGGTTTTAATTTTGCGTGGGATTTTTCTACTAAAAAGGAGGATAGCTGTTCGCTTCGGCTCTCCCCTTCACAAGAAAATACGATGGTTGTTCTTTGTAATTGATTCGTTATCCAGGGAATGCCGAGACTTTCTTTCCGACTTAACCAGCCTGCTAATTTATCCTGCTTAAATACCCCGACTCTATCCAATTTTAATACGGCGGATTTACGAGTTTCTTTCAGTGCTTCTAAAGAGGTTTGTGCCTCTTGCTCACCCATGATTTTGATTTCCGGTAATGTAGCGCTAGCGGAAGGATTGGTCATTGTGGAAATTAAATTAATTAACTTGGACTGAACTAAGTTGGTTTGTTTGTTTCCCTCTCCACTGATCAAATTGGAAATCGCGTTTCCGGGAATGTTTTCTAATGGCGTAAGGATTTCTAACACTTTCTTCGCGTCTCCGTTTGTAATGAGAACATCCGTAGTTTCCCTTGATTCGTAACTTCTCAAGTAAGCGTCCAATATTTGGTTGACTCCATATTTAGCAACACGTTGACTAATAATAATAACACGAGTATGAGAAAAAAAGAGCTGGCGAGGTGTCTCTAAATCACTCTTTTGAATCGCCTCCAGTAGGGTCTTTCCTTTCGATGAAAAGACGATAACCGGAGCTTGGGAACCGCCACCACCGGATTTACTCTGGGTTGACTTCGGTATGATGATTTGAAAGGTCAATACCCATTGATTGCTTTCATCTAAATCAAAGGCGATTGCGCTGATGATCCCCAATTTGTTTAGTTCGATATGGTTCGAACAACCACTATTAACTAATAACATATTGATGATCAACAGTAGGTTTATCCCTCGTTTCATGTCCTAATCCCCTTTTGATGTCCATTTTCCTGTTGTATGAATGCTAGACGATTACTTTTCCTTTTCCTTGTCGGAAGGTTTAGGATGTGCGTTTACGTTTTGGCGCACATAATTATTCTTAGCGAAAAGACGCGGTCTGGTGACCATCATCCACCAAGGCACTCTTACAACAGTATCTTTTAAGTTACTTGGCACAAAAGGTGCTATTGGTGTCATGTAAGGAACTCCGAAAGAGCGTAGAGACAACATGTGGATCAAGAGAAAAAAGAGCCCCGACATAATCCCGAACAAACCTAGTGCCGCGGCAAGAATCATTAATATGAACCGAATCAATCGAGCAGCAATCGAGATGTTAAACGCCGGTACGACGAAGCTGGAGATCGCCGTAAAGGCTACCACGATCACCATAGCTGCCGATACAAGACCTGCTTCAACTGCGGCCTGTCCCAGAACAAGAGCTCCAACGATGGAAATTGCGGAACCGATGGCTCTAGGCATTCGAACCCCCGCTTCCCTTAACACCTCAAATGTGATTTCCATCAATAATGCTTCGAAGAATGCTGGAAAAGGAATTCCTTCCCTTTGTGCAGCAAGACTGATCAAAAGGGTCGTGGGTATCATTTCTTGATGAAAAGTCGTAATTGCAATATATAAGGAAGGCAGAATCATCGAAATGGTAAACGCAAAGAAGCGCAAAAGACGCAAAAACGAAGAGATATCGAATCTCTGGTAATAGTCCTCGCTGGCAATAAAGAACTTGAGAAAGGTAATAGGCAGCACAAGAGCAAATGGTGTTCCATCCATCAAAACGGCAACCTGTCCCTCCAAGATGGAGGCCGCAACTGTGTCAGGACGTTCCGTGTTTATGAGGGTGGGAAATGGAGTAAAGGTTTGGTCTTGAATAAATTCTTCCAAATAGCCACTTTCCAATATGCTGTCTATATCAATACGATCCAGCCTTTGAAGCACTTCGTTCACAACTAAATCATTGGCCGTCCCTTTAAGATACATAACACTAACGTCCGTTTGTGTCACCCGTCCTATTTTTCGATCGATCTTCCATAGATTCGGACTTTTGATTCTACGCCGGAGCAACGCAATATTCGTGCTTATATTCTCGGTGAATCCATCTTTGGGTCCGCGAATAACAGATTGAGACGAGGGCTCCTCTACGCCTCTTTGCATCCATTTGGCAGAACTTGCAGTAATGCCTTGATTCCAGCCCTCTGCGAGAATAATGGTATCTCCACTGTATAAAGCCGACATGAAGTCATCAATGTTACTCACTGTATTTGTAGAACTAACAGTAAGAATCTGATCTTTAATCACCGTCAAAGAATCGGATACTGTCCTTTGCCCAGCTATGTTAACTTCTGCATCGGTCATGATCGGATTCATGATGTTATCGTTAATGATCGTGGTATCTGTTAAACCATTAATATAAACAATAGCCATAGGTAAACTATTGGCCCCTTGAAACGTACGAATGGAAATATCTGAACTGTTACCAGTTAACTCAGAAATTTTCTTGATATTTTGCTGAAGGCTATTTGAAAGTGTATCGGTTTGTTTGATGTTTGCTTGAGAGTCTTGTTGCGCGCCCTCATTATATTTCCGGGCAAAACGCTGCAGAAATTTGTTCATCGATAGCATCCACCTAGTTCTAACATGTAATAACTTTCATTTTCGCCTTGCCTTTCAAGAGTTATACTCTTGAATGCTTCTTAAACGCAAACAAACCTAATCATTTCAGCCGCTGCTGAACTAATTAGGTTTACGAGTGAATATACCCAGGTGCCTTAGAATCTCCCGCTACGTATGTTATTCATTTTTGTCCATACACTAAAATTATTCTCCCATATCTAATTCTCACAGATCGTTATGATCCCGCTCCTTTAGCGCTGTACAGCTGTTTGAATTCAGATGGTGTCATGCCTGTATGTTTTTTAAACAGTTCACTGAAATGCGGCCTGTCTTCGTATCCGAGTGCTTGGGCGATTTCTTGAACTTGTTTTCCTTCAACCAGCATAATCTTGGCCTGCTCCATCCGCTCTGTTGTCACAAACTGTACAACGGTCATACCCGTTACCTTCTTGAACAAATTGGCAAAATAACTGCCGCTCAAATAAACCAGCTTGGCATAATCATTAACCGTCATATTAGAGGCTACATTTTGACGAATGTGCTCAATAACTTGTTCCACGACCTGGTTCGTATCTTCCACATGACGTTTCTGAATCAACTCACAACCCAACCTGCACAGTTCCTTGATGTTTCCTTGGAGCTCCTTCAACTTATAGGATGAAAGATTTTTGATGTACAAAAAATGACGTTCGATCTGTTTCATTTCTTCAAGAGTCAGTTTCTCCGAGAAAACTCGATTGATCAGAAAAGCCAGCTCATCACAGAACCCCTTAACCGCCTCGGGAGCTGGAGGCACGGATACAGTAATTGTTTCCTCGAATAGCTCATCCACAATGGCATTTGCTTTATGCAAGTTTCCAGACCGCAGGCAATAAAAAAGTTCTTTTTCTTTTTCTGGAGAGTAGCGCGGTGCTGTCTGGTGGACCGGACTCACATTTCGATAACTGTACACCGTGTTGCCGCCCGTATAAAAACTATAAGAAAGGGCAGCAAGCGCCTGCGAGTAAGAGTACGAAATTTGATGTATCGCCTTTACTTCTTCCCCAAGACCTAGGGATATGGTATATCTGGAATACTTTTCAACATTTTCACGGCACTGCTCCGAAATGGCTTCCACGCTAAGGGTATCCGGCGGATTGAATATGATTACAAACCGATTCGTGTTGTCACGGAACACAAATCCTTTGGTGAATCGCCTTAAACTTTCTTCCAAAATGTTTTGCACGGTAAACCGTATCAGCTCTACCTCTTGCACAGGCAGAGTCGCGGTTTGTTCAGCGAATTGATCGATTTCCGTAAGCATTACAACAAAGCGCTCCCGTTCCAATCCGATGTTCAAGAAATCCCACCGTCTGGCCGCTTGTTCGGGGGTCGTTCGGAATTGCAGCAGTAGTTGAAAATATTCCTGCCTTAAATACGGCAAGCTTTCCCGCAGCTTTCTTTCCATCTCATGATAGCGCTGCGTTTCCCCCATTTCCTCTTCAATCGACTTTTTTGCTTTTAAGACTACTTCTATAATTTTTTGCGGCGTATACGGTTTGACAATATAATCGAATGCACCAAGCTGAACAGCCTGCTGCGCATACTCAAATTCGGTATAGCCGCTTAAAAAAACAATTTTCGTACGTGGAAACATTTCCAATACCTGCTTGGTCATCTCCAAACCGTTTATTTTCGGCATCCGAATATCGGTCAGTACGATGTGGGGCTCCGTTTCGCGGATGAGTTCAATCCCTTTCTCACCGTTGCTAGCTGTTCCTACAATGCGAATGCCATGAGTCTCCCAATTTATTTGGTTCGAGATCCCTTGCACAACGGTCTTGATATCATCAATTACGCACATCCTAAGTTCTGTCGTCATCGTTATATCCCTCACCTGCTAGTGGTATTGTTAGTGTGACCGAGGTAGATATATTCGGTTCGCTGTTCAAGTCGATATCCGCTTCATTACCGTAATGCAGCCGCAATCGTCCATAAACGTTACGGAGGGCATAGCTTTTTTTGAAGGATTGTTCAATCCGCATGTCAGCCTTGACGGTTTGAACGTCCATGCCAGCACCATTATCCTCAACACGTAACCGCAGACTATCGTTCAGACATGTAATGGAAATTCGGATTATTCCCATTCCCTCCATTTCTTGAAAGCCGTGCAGAATGGAGTTTTCCACCAAGGGCTGCAAGATAATTTTCAATATCGGTTTCTCCAGCAGCGAATCATCCTCAAGCTCAATCGTGTAATCAAACAGACCTTCATAGCATTTTTGCTGAAGATTTAAATACTGCCTAACATGATCAATTTCCTTGGCCAGTGTCGTCATCTCGTTTCCACCGTTAAGACCTAGCTGGAACAGTAGCGACAGCGAGGTGATCATCTCCGTGACATCTTGGTTTTGAGACGCTTCCGACTTCCATATGATCGTATTTAATGTGTTATACAAAAAATGCGGATCGATCTGCGCCTGCAGCGCTTTGACCTCCATTTTACGTTTCTCATACTCTGCTTCCTTGACGTCCTCAATGAGCGAAGAGATTTCTTCCAGCATACGGTTAAACTTTAATCCGACCTGTGTAACCTCATCCTCGTATTTGCTGGTAAACCGTACATCAAGGTTATTTTGCTCAACCCTCTTCATCAGCCCCTGCAGTTTGTGCAAAGGCTTCAGTAATAAGCTCGAAATGACATTGGACAAGACGAACGCCAATATAACGCAGCACAACATGATCCATAATGTGGTCGTTTTGATGCGGTTCACCTGACGAAGCAAATCCGACTGTGTCTGAGTGCTGACCATCGTCCAATTGTCCACCATGGTTAGCCTTGAATAATTAACTAAATAAGGGTCCCCCCCCATGTTGTATTTAAAAAATCCTCGGTCTTGTCCCTGCAGCAGCTTCATGAAAGCTGGGTCTCTTTGAAATGAAGATGTCTGGATACTAAGCGGCAGCACGGCTTCACCGCTCCTCGATATAAGAAAATAGTTATCGGCACGATCGAATAAGTCGTCGGTGACGACTTTGTGAATCGCATCTTCCTTAACATTGACTACAACATAAACATCTTGCACATTAACTTCTGTGATCGGCTTCATAATCAAGGAAATGACTCTCTGATTTCCTGAAAAAAGCTGATCCACGTGATCTTCCACCCATATAACACGCTCGGGGCTATCCAGATATCGCGAAAAAATCGTCTCCTTGAATCGTGTCTGGCTATTACGAAGATCGGTTGTAGCATACAGTTCACCTACAGGTGTATAGATCAAGACGGATTGGATAGAAGGCTCGATCAGTTTCATTTGCCCAAGAGGCGTTTGCATGGAAGACAGCCTTGTATAATAGGATCCCGAACGATTCGAGTACACGTCATCCATAGCCAACTTGAACGAATCACTGAGCATCATGGTTGAGGTTGTCACAATGATGTGCCGAAGCTTTTCATCCAGCACGCGCGCGGATTTGTTCAGCGTATTCTGACTGGAAATAAACGCCTCCTGCTCCGTCGATCGAAAGGCAATCCAATAGGACATCATACCCGTTAGCGCTATGGATAAAACAGTCAGAATCAGAAACGAAATCCACAACCGGCGGCGGAGCGAAAGCCGGTAATACCATTTTTTCAAGCTGCCCCCACCCTTTCTAAAGAGAAGAGACGCGCTGCTTTGGCTGCGCGCCTTCCGTATTTGAACTTACTTTGCAAGACTGCCTTGCAGTTTATTTGGATCGAAGTTCGGATTCGCTTTCGTCTTCGTATCGCCAGCAGCTCTTGCTTTCTCCAGGCCCGAGTTGTAGCGTGCTGTCAAGTCATTCAGCATTTTGTCTACATCTCCGCCTTCCATCATATATTTGAGGACAGCGTTACCCAACTTATTTCCTTCCACCTTTGCCTCCGTTACGGAAACAGGAGTTGGAGCGTACAGCGCGTCGAATTTGCTTGGCAAGAAGCCTTCGATCCCCGGAATGGATGGTTTTTTCGCGGCGGCGTTAACATCTGGCACAATCGAGATTCCAAACCCTTTCTCATGGTATTCCTTCTGGAAATTCAGATTATAGATATACTCCAAGAACTTCCAAGCTTTATCTTTATTTTTCGTGTTTTTGCTGATGCCAATGTAGTTGCCGGCAATGACGGATACAGTTCCCTGTTGACTGCCATCAATGGTAGGGGGCAATGCCGCGCTCCAGTTAACCTTAGTCGGGAATTGATTTTGGTACACACCCGGCTCGCCGGAGTGGTTAAAATACATGCCGATTTTCCCAGCGGCGAACTGCGCACGCAGTGGATCGATGTCAAGAGATTCAACGCCCGGCAGCATGCTGCCGTCCTGCTTCATCTGGCGAAGCGCCTCGGTGATAGGCTTATACACCGAGAAATCGAACTGGCCTGTTTTATAATTGTAGCCATCCACCACGGAAGTTCCACTGAGCGATCCGATCGGATTGGCAATCCTGCCAAAGGCGGAGCCGGGATTTTTAAAGTTTTCAGCGAAGCCAAATGCTCCGATATCTTTGCCGGCTTCTGTAATTTTCTTGGCATCCTCTACTAATTCTTTTACCGTTTTTGGAGGTTCTTTGATTCCGGCTTTTTGGAAGAGATCGACGTTATAAATCAATCTCCAATATTGCCCTGTATGCGGCAGCGAATAAATGTTACCATCCACCGTATTCAGTTCTTCCACTAGCAATTTATCATACCGCTTCTTCATCTCGTCGGTCATCATGTCGTTAATCGGTTGCAAATAACCTTTCTTCACAAAGCCAAGAAAATCGTTTGTCCGTAAGATATCGGGCGCTTGGTTGCTCGCAAAGGCGATATCGACCGACTGATTATAATTATCGGCAAGTACCGTCATTTCTACTTCAATGTTATCCTTATTCGTTTCGTTAAATTTTTTGATTACATCTTTCATGTAATCGGCATCATGACGGTCAACAGTCCAGTAAGACAGCTTCGTCTTCGCTCCTCCTGTTGCAGCGGAAGTGGAAGTAGCCGTAGCTGTACTCTTCGGCTGATCCGTTTGTCCACCGCAAGCCGCAAGTGAAGCGACCATCGTAACGCCAATCAGTGTGCTTAGCACCATTTTTTTCTTCATGTAGTAAAACCCTCCTAATTTAGTTTACCTTAAGACTTGCTTTATAACAAAAATGTAACTGCTTTCATCATAATTCCTCAACACTTGGAACCGTGAAGGACAAATCAACTTTTGATGGGGGAAAAAAACACTTTCCTGGTTTCCGCTTTTTCCCGTTATCCTTTTACACTTCCTGCCGTCACCTGTATGAATGACTTATTCGCCAAAACGTACACAACAAGGATCGGTAGGAAGGAAAGACACGCACCCGCCATCATAAGGTGCGACTCCGCAGCTGCGCCGATCCCGTAACGTAAATTGGCCAGACCCACCGTCAGCGTTTGCAGTTTCGGATTCGTCATAGTGAACACCAAGGGCAAGATGTATTCGTTCCAAGCGCCACGGAACGTGAACAAGGCAGTAACACCAAGAGCGGGACTCAGCAGCGGAAGAATAATTCGCCAGTAAACCGTATAGAAATTGCATCCATCGATGTATGCGGCCTCGTCCAGATCTTTGGGAATCGCCTTAAAAAAGCCGATCAGCATAAAGTAAACCGTGGCATGCGCGCTAATCAAGATGATGATGACACCCCAGAGCGATTTATTCAGGCCAAGTTTGACCATGAGATCGAACTGCGGCCTCAATACTACTGCACCAATAGAAATGAACATCGTACTGGCTTGCAGGATTACGTACAATCGTTTGCCAGGAAATCTCGTCCGATCGACAGCATAAGCGGACATAGAGGCGATGAGCAGCGTACCGATCGTCACAATTGTGCTGATAAAGAGACTGTTCCACGTAAACCGGGCAAAATTCGCCTGCTTCCAAGCCGTTGCATAATTGGAGAACTTCCAGACAGAGGGCAACAAGGTTGCTCCCGTTGTCAACTCTGCATTCGTTTTAAATGAACCCAAAATCGCCATAACGATTGGAAATAGCGTAAAGAAGGCTATGGCCAGCAAAAATATCCATTTCAAGGTTTTTCCGGTGAAATGTCCGCTTCGGATAACGCCTGATTTCGTACTTGTATGCATCATGTAGTCAGTCCCCCTTTATTAATCCCGATTAAGCCGTTTGGACATATAGAAATAAACAATCGTAATCAGCCCGACAATCAAAGCCGTTACAAACCCCGCTGCGCTGCCGTAGCCGATTTGTTGGACAGTCGCAGTAGAAGCGGATACCGGGAAAAACAATTTATACACGTAAAGGTACATGACATCTGTTTTGCCGAACGGTCCACCCTCGGTCAGGACCATAATGCTTTCATAACCTTTCAGCGCAGTGATAATGGCCAACATGACGATCATTTGCAGAACAGGACCCAGCATTGGAATCGTAATGCTCCAAAATTTTTGCGCCGCATTCGCTCCATCGATCGATGCGCTCTCATACAGATCATCGGGAATACCTTGCAGCCCAGCGATAAAAAGCAGCATATAGTTGCCGATCGCACCCCAGATAGCCGTAATAATCACCGTCAGCATAGCGTAATTCGGTCCCAGCCAATCAACCGCTTTGGAGATCACCCCGTACTTGATCAAAAATTGATTGAGCAATCCATTATACGAATTAAAAATGGTGAAAAACACGATCGACATTACCGATGTACTAATAATGGTCGGCATAAAATAGATAGCACGCAGAAACACTTTGCCTTTCAGCCCCCGATTTAAAATGACGGCAAGTAAAAGTGAAATCGGCAGGACAATGATAATTTTTCCGCTCGCATAAATGAACGTGTTATACACAGAGTGCCAAAATTCCTGATCGCGCAGTAATCTCGAAAAATTATCGAGTCCAATAAATTTTTTTTGGCCGAACCCCTGATAATCATAAAACATATAGCGAAGCGCCCATACAATCGGATAGATCCCTAGCGCCAAAGTCAAAAATAGACTAGGAAAAATGAATACATAGGAATTGAAAAGAGAAAGCCTTTTTCGCATCATACATCTGCTCCTTTAGGTTATTGTACTCCAAGCATAGTACAACCTCGTTAAGGTACGAGAGCGGCAATTCAACTGTATCCATAGGACAAATCAACTGTTTTTAAATCATGCAATATGGGTATCCATGATCTCCTGCAAACGGGAACAAGCCGCAAAGCTATCTCTGCGGCTTGTTTCCAAGAATATCAAACTATTTCAACAGCTGAATGATAAACGTTCTGATTTCGTATGGATTCAGCTGAACATCAATCAACGATTCGTACTGCCTATCACCAAGAGGCCTTTCGAGCAGGTCGCATTCCTGCCAGGACTTGACCCGCGCATCACTCGAAATTTGCGTTTGGCCGCTAATGCCGGCAAACTCGTGAATGCGTAAAATAATCGTGTCATGATCCTCCGCTTTTTTTACCGCATCAATCATAACATGCTTGCTGGATAGACGGAACAAGCTGAATGAGTCTTCGGCAGGCTTGCCGGGCACAAATGATAGTGGATTGTTCAGCGACCAAGCGGACTGCACCGTTCCTCCGTCATACCAGTCGCTAGCATGCGGGAAGAGCGAATACGTAAATTCATGCTCTCCTTGATCGGCCGTCGGGTCTGGAACCATAGCGGACTTGATCAGGGTAAGACGCATCACATGGTCTTTTACATCATAACCGTATTTACAATCGTTCAAGAGACTGACGCCATATCCGCGTTCGGACAAATCAGCCCACTGATGGCCAACCGTCTCAAACCTGGCATAGTCCCAGCTTGTATTCCAATGGGTCGGACGCTTCACGTTACCAAATTGAATATCGTAAGTCGCCTCCGTTGCCCGGATTCGCAGCGGAAAGGCTACTTTCAGCAGTTTGCGCTGTTCATTCCAATTAACGTGGGTCTGGAAATCGATTCTGCGACTGTACGCATAGAGCACCATATCCTGCACCACGGTTGAATCCATATAGGACCACTCGAAACGGACTACCACAGCCAAAGGACCACTGTCCGTCACTTCGACCCGGGTCAGAATATCAACTTCCTGCTTTTTCTCCGTGTAAAAGATGTCAATGTCCCACGCTTCGTGCCGGCCTTTCGGCTTATCTTCGAACACTTCGAAACGATTCCCTGTTTCGCCTGCGGCGAGTATTTCCCGGCGCTCAATTCGATCGTAAAGACGGACAATCTGACCCAAGTCATTCCATTCTATTTCATAAAAAGGCGTTATAAATCCATGATCCAACTTTATGAATTTATTCTCTGCTATAGCCTGTACATGCTGATCGACCCGCTCCTTACGATGGATGACAGCGAATCCCATCGGAGAGATTTTCTCTACGTTTACCCACCAGTTTCCACCTACAAGCTGAGCCTCCAGTGGCCGATCCGAAGCATCAAACCACCCTACTCCGGCTTCCTCCGTTTGTTCTTCGGCCATGCAAACAAGATCTGTTCTCTCCCACGGAGAACCGTTAAACACCATCACTTCGCTTCCCTTTTCCCTACCCGCTGTCAAAAGCAAAGCTGACTGATCCCACACCTTTTGACCTATAGTTAACGCCTCTTCGTATTCGGCTTTGCTGTCCTCATACACCTCGCGAATCGACGATCCAGGGATAATGTCGTGGAATTGGTTGCGCAAAATAATTTTCCAGCCTTCGTGCAGGGCTAGGGAAGTTTCGGCCACCGCCGCATGACCAGTAGCATTCAATATACAACTCATGGCCTGCACCCATTCGGTTTCTCGATACAGCAGCTCCAGCTTGCGATTCATCCGCTTGTTGTAAGCCTGACTCGTATAAGTACCGCGGTGAAGCTCCAAATACAATTCACCGTCCCACGTGTGCACATATGAATTGGTGTTGCTGACGCTCATCTGCAATTCGTTAAAATACTCGTCAGCACGCCCCGTCTTCACATGAGGAATGCCTGGAATATCATCCAGCCTGCGTCGCATCTCTAGCATTTCACGATTGACACCTCCGCCGCCGTCGCCGAACCCATATGCAAGCAGCAAATTCGTATTGAGTGTCTTATCGCGGTAGCTTTCCCAAATCCCCTGTACCGATGAGGGCGTCACTTTCCCGTTGTACGTATAATAAAAGGCCCCTTCGCTCGATCCGGGATCCGGCGTCGTAATAAAATGGGTCAGTACTTCCGTCCCGTCAATGCCCCGCCATTTAAAAGTGTCATGAGGCATCCGGTTATATTGGTTCCAGCTGATTTTGGTTGTCATAAACGATTCGATGCCAGATTTGCGTAAAATTTGCGGCAGCGCCCAGCTGTAGCCAAACACATCAGGCAGCCATAAATACTTGCATTCCACACCGAATTCCTCACGAAAAAATCGGGTTCCATACAACAGCTGCCGCACCAGAGATTCCCCAGAGGCCAAATTGCAATCCGCCTCCAGCCACATCGCTCCACCGGCTTCCCAGCGACCTTCCTTGATGCGTTCCTTGATACGCTCGTAAATTTGCGGATAATCAGACTTGATATATTCATAAAGCTGCGGCTGCGTTTGCAAAAAGATATACTCCGGATACTGCTCCATCAAACGCAGTACGGTTGAAAACGATCTCGCTGCCTTTTCCCTCGTATGCTTCAGCTGCCACAACCAAGCCACATCTATATGCGTATGTCCGATACACTGTACCACAACCGAGTGAAGCTTGGACATCGACGACAATGTCTGCCGGAGTTGTTCACGTGCCTTTTCAACGGAGTTGTAAAAGCCTTCACTCCCAGGCCTCGACCAGTCGAGTATTAAGAAAGCCTGATCCAGCATAGAAAGCAGTTGATGCCGCTCCGGACGATTTTCGTCTAGTATACGGACCGTTTCCAGCAGTGCTTTGGCTGTATAATACATATCGTCGCATGCTTCATCCAGCCAGCACACAGAAGCTAACTCCATTCTGCTTTCCATCACGCGGTGGCTCTCATATCCCCCTAGCCCTGACCACAAGCGGAAGCGTAGCTGAGCGGTTTGACCGATCACAGCTTCAGGCATAAAAACTTCCTCATGATTCGAGTCTACTCCTTGATACGGCTCTCCGTTCAGAAATAGCAGCGATTCGAATCCGCTGTTCGTTCCACCTCCAGTTTGTCCGAGGCAGAACCGGCCAAGTACTTTTCTTCCTTCCCACTCAGCGGGAATCATCACATCTGCAGCCAGCCAGTAGTATACATCGCGGCCATTCCATCGGTCACCTATACGTATATCCGTCCACTCGCCTTCTTCCGACGGATACGCTCCAATTGCGCCATCCTCATCCCGTTTGATTCGAAACTTATCTATGCGCCGTTCATCACGATAGCGGTACGACTCCAACTCATTTAAACGTGCTTGTAATTTCTCCACGGTCCAAAACATCGAATTTCTCCTCCTTATTCTTACTAGTATGTCTATTGTAATGGATGCAAAACTCCTTATGTGATAGGTAATCTGATGATACTGAGGGGGTAAAATCATTACATATATTCTTATTGGACCCACGATAGACGAAATAGGGAAAAACAAAAGACTGCCATCAGGCAGCCCTTTTGTTTTTAAGCTCTAATGAGGTTTTGTATTCACTTCTAAAATCCATACGTTTCCATGCTTGTCGATGCCAAAATCGTAACCGAGCATACCAATGCCTGGATAGCGGGATTCAAGCAGCATCGTGCATGTTCGGGCCACTCCGCACATCGTGTCAATTTTGGATTTGACTAGCGAAGCAGGGAAAGTCCGCCGCAGCGCATGAGCACCTTTAAGTAAAGTGCCGCCACGGCAGATGTTTGTGACGAACAGCCCTGGGCGAGCCAATCGGCCGACAACAGCTCGGATGACCCAAGACCGACCTGCTTTTTTCAGTTTGACGCGATAATCTAGAGGCCTTCCATCAATTGTAGCTAAGTCAATGCCCTGCTGCAGCATGAACGGGCGGTTATTACGAATTTGGTTTAACGCTGAAAATAACTCAGTCCAAGTGCGAAATGTTCTTTTCGTCCCGCAGTGGTGCAGCAAATACCCTTTACCCGTTTTTGTTATTTTGACTACACTGCTTCCCCCGGTTCCAATGATCGGCTTTGCCACAACAAAAACATATTGTCTCAGCATGGCCTGCAGGTTCAAAGCGCTGAAGCGGCGCATGTTCGGAATATGCTTGGCAACGCCGGCATGCCCCAACAAAACGGAGAACTTCGACCATTTATTAGCAACCAAACGCATCAGAGATTCCTCCTTCCGTACAAGGCTTCCTCTATGCTAGAGTATTCCTCTTCCGTCAGAAGGGATAGGGACAATCAATTAAGTGAACAACTTATTTTTTCACATTTTTCATAAAATCCCAGCCGCCCGTATTGGTATTCGTAGTCTTCCCATCTGGTCCTACGGCTGTGTATTTAAAGTTAATCGCTCCATAATTCAACTCAATGTATTCATCTAAATGATTTAAGTTATATGTACTAACGCTAATCTTTTCTAAATCGATGGTTACGATCGGTAACCTTTGTTCGCCCGTCTTAACGAATACAATTTGGCCTTTCTCAATGGTTTTTCCCATGACCATATCCATAAACATCGGAATAGATGAAAGGTCAAAAGTTTTATTAATAGCAATCGCTTCCCGAACCGCTTTTCCTGCACCAGATCCGGTAGTTGAACTGCTGTTTAATGTAGAACTATTTTCGAATTCCAATGAAACATATTGAAGCTGGATCCACTTTTCATATCCTTTCGTAACAGATTCACCCGAAATTCCGTCTAATTTCAGATAAACATCGAAATCACTACTTTCCGCAGCCGCGGGGACAACACCGAAAGCAAGAACAAACAAGCACATGGTGAAGAAGACTATTGAATTTCTTAACCTTCTCAAGCATATCACTCCTCATCTCGTCCGATACAATATGTATCAATTCACCTAAATATATCCGATAATTTTCCTTTTGTAAATGAGGCTTTAGTCAGCCTTTCCTCCAGTTTACTTGGAGCCATCTTTAGCCATGAAATCACCACACATCGGCTGCACGGTATGGCCATCGTATGCGCAGTAATCAGCTTGGCAACACTCACATTATCGATATTAATGCCAAGTAATTCCATCCAAAACAAAAGCAGTCCAAGGCAGATCCTGATCGGTGAGGGTAGAAAACAAGAAGGCTGTCCCAAGTGTAGATAATTCTACTTGAGGACAGCCTTCTTTCACCTAAAATTAAAAGACAGCTGGGCTGCAAGATTATACCTGCCCAACTGTCCTCGTTGTTTTGTATACGGGTGCATTCTTATGGACTATGTTTCGTTCCCTTATTCTTTAACAGACCCTAACGTAATCCCATGGATAAAAAATCTCTGCAGAAACGGATAAATAATGAGAACAGGAATCATAGCAATAAAGATTTTAGCCGCGTTCAAGGTTTGATTAGAAAGTTCACTCATCTTCTGTATTTGTTCCGCGGTCATGGTATTAGCATCCACAATAACGACCAGTTGCTGAATGTAGGTTTGCAGCGGGTAATGATCCGCATTCGACATCAACACGAGACCGTTAAAGAACTCATTCCAGTGATAGACGATGCTGAACAAGGTTACGGTTGCCAACACGGGAACTGCCAGTGGAATGAAAATTTTCACAAGCATATACCAAGGCCCCGCCCCATCTACAAGAGCAGCCTCCTCCAATTCCTTAGGCAAATTACGGAAATAGTTAATGACCAGAATCACACTGAAAATCGGCACACTGTTCCCTAGGACAAGCGCCCAAATATTATTGATCAAGCCTAAAGATTTAACCGTTTGATACCAAGGGATTAATCCTCCGTTGAATAACATCGTAAACACCAAAATCCACATCAGTACATTTCTAAACGGTAAGTCCTTCGCATTTTTGGATAAGGGGTAACCCATCAGAATAATAATCACGAAGTTAAGACTCGATCCCAACACGACTCGCTGTATCGAAATCCAAAACGAATTGAAAAACTTACTGTCACCCATAATTTCATGATAAGAGTTCAAATTAAACCCCACCGGCCATAAGCCAACTTGCCCCGAGGATGCTGCTGCATTATCACTTAATGAGACAGCAAGGGTATACCATAAAGGAAGAACACATAATAGCGCTATGCCAACCAGCAGCACGATTAGGAAAAGATCAAATGCTCTGGAGCCGATTGTTGTTTCTTTGACCATTTTCATGCTCCTTTATATTAAAAAATACGATAATTTGCAAACTTAGCAGCTAGGAAATAGGAAGTTGTAATGAGAAGAAAACTGATGACCGATTTTAAAAGTCCCATTGCCGTCGCCAATCCATACTGGAGATTCAATAAACCTGTCCGATAGACCCATGTGTCAATAATATCTCCGCTTGAATAGACAAGTGGATTATAGAGGTTGAAAATTTGGTCAAATCCAGCATTTAAGACATTGCCTAGGCTGAGCACTGAAAGCAAAATAACCGTTGTCATAATTCCAGGAAGTGTGACATGAATTAATCGCTGCCAGCGAGTGGCGCCGTCAATCGCAGCCGCTTCGTATAAAGCAGGATTGATTCCCGTTAAAGCCGCCAAAAAAATAATCGTGTTAAATCCAAATTCCTTCCAGACGTCACTACCTACAATGATAAAAGGAAACAAATCCGCCCTGGCAAAGAACAAAGTAGGACTTATACCGAATATACCCAAGATCCCGTTAACAGGTCCTTTATAGGACAACACATCCAACAAGATACCCGAAAGAATGACCCATGATAAAAAATGCGGTAAATAAACAATCGTCTGTACCCATCTTTTCAAAAACGCAATGCGTAATTCATTCAGCAATAATGCGAAGATAAGAGGTACAATCATATTCGCGATAATCTTCATGACGGCAATAAATAACGTATTGAAAAATACCGTTTTACTATCGTTAAGCGTGAACATATATTTGAAATTTTCCAAGCCGATCCATTCGGAACGGAACATGCCTAGACCTGGATTGAAATCTTGAAAAGCAATGACTATCCCGAACATAGGAACGATACTAAACAGCGTCAACCATATAAATCCTGGAAGAAGCATGAGATAGTAATGTTTGGCAAACCCCTTCGTAACCATCCTACCGATCACTTCCATTCTCTCTATTGTAAGGGAAAGGCGCCAGAGTTCTCTGACGCCTCCATGCTTTCTTACTATTTGATACTCTCATCGATTTCAGCCAGAATTTGATCTCCGCCTTGCTTTTTCCAGTCTGTTACGAACTTATCAAAGGTATCCAGCGGCGCAGCTCCCATGATAATTTTGAGGAATGTTTCCTTTTCTAATTTATCGAGTGAAGCCCATCTGCTTTCCATGGTTTTAGTCTGTGAGTAGGTAACACTATACGTTTTCTTAAACGGCTTCTGCAGCGGTGATATCCCTACAAGTGTGGAATACATACGTTTCCATGCCCCTAAATCCGCGTTAGGATCCCAGTATTGAATATCATACTTATCATAAGGCTCGAGTTTCACTTTTTTTACTTTTTCAGCATCGGCTTTTAGTAATTTATATCCTGGCATATCTAGATCTTCCGGCTTTTTGGTGCCTGCAAGAACCTCTTTCATCATCTTATACGTGACATCCATCTCATCCATTGGGGCAAATACAACACGTAGCGGATAGTTTCCAATTGCCACTTTGACATCGAATTTGGATTCATCACGCAGCAAAAGATTTTCCATTTGAATGGCGGCTTCTGGATGTTCGTAACCTTTCCGAACAACCAGATATTGATTGGACGGATTCCCCATATGCGGTGTAAATTCACCATTCACATCCAGAGGTGCCGTATAAGCTTGCCAGTTTGCCTTCGGATTATTCTTGATCGCATCCGCTAATGGACCATAACCGCCAGCCCACCATAGACCAAAATAAATGCCTGAAGTTCCATTCTTGATCAGCTCCTGCGCATCCTTCCGAATGGTCATTTCCTTATCAATCAAGCCTTTGGCATAGAGATCACGCAGCTTCGAAAGAGCTTGCTTCGTCTCTGGCTGAAGGGAGCCATAGGTTGTTTTACCATCAGCACCTTTTAACCAAAATCCTGGGTAGGAATGATAAGAAGAAAAGACAGGGTCGAAACCATAGTTATTATTATTGGGATTAATAAAATCTGCATTGAGTAAACCGCCTAATTGCGGTCCTGATATCCCAATGGTATCGGCTTTTCCATTCCCGTCAGGGTCTTGTTCGACAAAAGCTTTTGCCACTTTCTCCAGATCGTCGATCGTTTTAGGTGGTTGAAGGCCTAATTTATCCAACCAATCCTTGCGAATCCACATCATGTGAACCATATCTGATTCTGTCGTGACGTTAGGAAGGGCATACATCTTCCCATCGACGGTAACCGACTTAAGCGCAAGCCCTTGCGTTGTTTCAATGATATGTTTGATCGCAGGTGAGGCATATTTATTATAAACTTCAGTCAAATCAGCGAGTTGACCGCTTTTAACCATTTGTCTGAACTGCGTATCCTTCACAACTAACGCATCCGGCAAATCGTTACTGGCTATAGATAAATTTACTTTTTGGTCGTAATCCTTACCGCTGGCAGCTTGCCAAACAATTTTGGTATCGATATTCAAGTTTTCTTTGATATAACGGGTATATTGGTTGCTTTCCGGAGAGTCTCCTGCTGGTAAGCTCTTATCGGATGCGTCTACATCTTTACCAATTTTAATCGTAATCGGTTTGGCCGATTTGGTGAATGGACCCGCCTCAGCTGCTGTTTGAGTTGCTCCCGTCTTCGCAGGTTCCGTGGAAGCTGTAGGTGATTGCTTTGCCGTCTCTGAGCATGCGGACAATACGACTAGCATCCCAGCAAGTAACAGCAGCATGCTTTTTTTAGATCTTCTCATATAAAGCCCCTTCTTTCGCTTTTAGAATTTATCTACATCCTAAAAGTATCACGAAACATCTCGCTACAAGGATGGAAAACGGTTACACATATAGAGGGGTAAATGACCGAGAATTCGCAGATCATCCCCTTTTTCTTATGAATTTGCGGCATTTGACCCTCTAGTTTTCGGACATTTCTCTACCCGTTACACTCTTCAGCCGATACTCGCTTGGCAACTGGCCTGTTTGCTCCCGAAAGGTACGGCTAAAATACTTTTCATCCATATATCCAACGTTCTCTGCAATCCAGAGAATCGTTTTGTTCGTATAAAGCAGATACTCCTTTGCTTTCTCTATGCGTTTGTGACGTAAATGCTCACTAAAATTAATGCCTACAATTTCTTTAAAGCACTGACTGAAGTAGCTTCTACTCATATTAACCCGCTTCGCAATACTCGAGGCTGTAATTTGCTCTTTCATCTCTTCATTTGCAATGTAAACAGCTTTCATCACACAGTCTACAACCTCTTGTGAAAAAGAAGGTTTATCAATCGCCTTGCGAATCATTTCACGAGTAGCCATCAACCATTCTTCAACCTGAAGCCAGCTTTCAAATGAATCAGGCAATTGGATTTTCGCCAAATCAACAGGATGAAATAAAAGATTCCACTTGTCGATTAACGCATATAACAACCCAATCAGCTTCGTTTGAGGTAAACGCAGCTGCTTCAAATCATGGATATGAGCTGTAAAGAGGTTATCTTGATAGACCCATTCGTGACCCGACCATTGCTCCTTCACTAGGTTTAAGTCTTTTTGAGCTGCCTCCAGTTGATGATTGTCCTCTTCAAGAACTGCAGAACCTAGGCCATGAGAGGACTCATTATCATAGAAGATATCATGTGGATTGGTGGTATGCTTCTGCTCCTCCATAATCCGCTTGTAGATTCGCTCCAACACTTCCTCAAAGCGCTCCTTTTCAAGCTGAACCTTGGCAATATAATCAATAGCTCCAAGTCTCAGTGCCTCTTGGATATATTCAAAATCTTGATGGAAGGTTAGCACGACGGTATAAATGCTTGGATATTGCTTTCTCACTATTTTCAATAATTCTATACCCGACATAACAGGCATCGCTAAGTCAGTCAGCAATAAATCTATCGGGTTCGCTGCAATAAATTCCAAGGCTTTCTCGCCATTACTGGCTTCCCCGACAACTTCCATGTCAAAATCATGCCAAGGCATGGCTGATATAAGACCCTTGCGAACCAATTTATCATCATCAACAATCATCACTTTAATCATGACGGGGTTTCACCTCCATAATAGGTAAGGAAACAAGTATGGTTGTCCCTTTTCCGATAACACTGTTAATACTCAGGTCCGCCTGATCGCCATATTGGGATTCGAGCATTCGCTTAACATAATTTAAGCCAATCCCCATACCGACTTTTTTATTTTCAACTTCCGGATTATGCAATAGGTTATGAATCGTTTCTTCCGACATTCCTGAACCGTTATCATGAATCGAGATATGAATGGCATTCGTTAAACTAACATCTACCTTGATATATCCGTCATCACTTAACCCATGATAAAGCGAATTTTCTACAAGCGGCTGGAGGATGAAGCGAGGAATCGGCATTTTCCAAACCTCTTCATCGACATTCAACTGCACATCAAATTTAAAATCATAGCGAATCTGCTGTAAAATCAAATATTGCTTTAAGGCTTCTATTTCTTCATAAATGGTTGAGGCCTGCCCCAGCTTGCCTAAATTATAATGCAGCAGCTTATTTAATGAGGATACAAGACGATCGATCTCATCCTGTCCGTTCATGAGGGCTAACCAATGCACCGTATCCAATGTATTCATTAAAAAATGAGGATTAATTTGATAGAGCAATTTCTCTACCTCAAGATCCACTCTTCGCTTCTCTTTTTGCTCGACTTCGGCGAACAAATTCCAAATCTGTTCTCTCATTTGCCTAAATTGATGCAATAGAAAATCAAACTCCGGAATTTTGGTTCGTACCGTAACAGCCTGGACTCGGTTTTGTGCCATCAGCTTGATTTCTCTATTAAAGCCATTCAAAGGGAGATAGACCATTTTCCATAATAGCCAGGCCATGAATACACTCAGCCCTAGAAAAACGAGCGAAAACAGTAAGATTTGAGCAAACCATTGATTCATCTCTTTATTGTAATCTGCTTTAGGAATGACCGACACGATACTCCACCCTTGATTGCTTGCCTGCCTAAACCAATAAAATTCATTATGTGTGCCAAATGCTTCTTCTTTGGAGAAATTAGGAAAAATCGTATCTTTCGCAAAAGCATCGGGAAGCTCAGAAAACGCGATTCGACCATTATTGTCTAGGAAAATGTGAGAATTCCCACCGCCAAATTGATCATTATTAAGAATATTCTGCGTGAGATGAAACCCCGTTTCAATGTAGACATAGACATCATCACGAAGAGGTAAATCCACTTTCCTTAGTGCAGATAAAACAAAATTATTATCAAAACGATTGTTACTTAGATGAGGACCATAATAGGAAATTCCCGAGTATGCAGCCAGTAATGGCAGCTTTTCAGGGGAAAAATTCTCCTTTACGCCCGAATTTTCGAGATCATACGTATGGTCATTTTGAAAATAATATAAGGTTAAGCCAATGTTAGGGTTGGTAAACGTGACTAAGCTTAATTCATCTTTTAATTCTCTTATCATTTGCGAGCGTTCGTAAGATTGACTTGCGGGAAGCGATAACATTTGATCCAACTTCTTACCTACACTTCCTGCAAAAGCTAGCTGCTGAGAGACATGATTTAAATTGCTTATCGTACTCTCCAAGGAAAGGCCTACTTGTTTTAAGTTACTTTGAATACCGCTTTGAATTTTATTTGTAAGAATGGAATAAATCGTGTAATACGAGATAAGAACGATACAAATAAATGGAATCAATGTACTGCATAAGAAAATAATAAAAATCCTCTTTTTCAAAGTTAAGTAATCATACAGAAATGATTTCATATTTTCCTGCATCTTAACAAACAATAGTAATCACTCCCCTCTGTTCAGGCTACATACCCAATTCCTTGCTTGTCCTTAATCTTTTTCGATATTCGGAAGGTGTATATCCAAAATGCGTTTTAAACACACCGATAAAATAACTCAAAGTGTTGAATCCGACATCAAGCGAAATCTCTGTAATCTTCTTGTTGCTATCTTTCAGCATCAATGCCGCTCGCTGCGCTCGTATCTGGTTTAAGTATTCCAGTGGACTCTTTCCTGTAAAACCCTTGAAATATCGGCAGAAATAAGACTCGCTAAAAGAAACAATCGCCGCAAGGTCCTCCAATCGAATCGGACTGCTATAGTTAACTTGCATGTATTCAATAATTAGCTTTAATCGATCTATATGCGTCGGGTTAACGGAAAGCGGAAGTTCACGGAAAGCAGGACCTCCCAGCATAATTAGCTTTGAAATGATCAATTGCAGCAATGCTTTTGTAGAAAGCTCATATAAAGGCCTTTCATTTACATTCAAATCGAACACTTGCAGCAATAACGCTAATAGCTCCCTTTCCTCTGCAGTATGATGGCTGATGTGGGCAGGAGTGACAAATTTCTGCTGGATTAGCGGGTTAATATATTTCTCACGAACAAGGTCAAACCGCTCCCCTCCCAATATATCCGAATGAAACACCACGGCAGTGAAGGTACATTCTTCGTTAGCGGATATACGCCCAGAATGAAGCTGACCGGAATTCACGAAAATCGCTTCCCCGGCTTCCAATTCATAGTCATCCATAGAAACACGGAATACCGCCTTTCCCTTTGTAAGCATGAGCAACTCCAACTCATCATGCCAATGGAGTTCAAGCAGTTCTTCCCCTGGCTGGCAGCAGATTTCATAAACTCGGATCGGATAAAGCGGATCGCCGTGAATGCGGTCCTCTTTTAAATTCGCTTGCTGCATGGCAATAGTTCCCCCTTAGAGAATTTCAAATCATATGTCAAAATACTGATATTTTTTCACAATATAACGAAAGGAATGGAGCTTTTAAATCAATATAATTATATTACAACACTTTGGAGGGATGATGGCAATGAAATTTTCTAACGGTTATTGGATGGTAAAAGAAGGGTACACCGTCCTTAATCCAGTCGATGTCCGCGATATACATCAAGAAGACGACAGTCTGACAGTATATGCTGCCGCTCGGAAGATTCAGCGAAAAGGGGATACTTTAAATGGTGCGATGCTGACTTGTGAACTGAGCTCGCCTCTTCCGGATATCATCCGTGTGCGCTGGACTCATCATGCAGGTAAACGTTCGCAAGGACCCGCTTTTGAATTGTTCGATAATCCGCAGACTCCTGTTTCTATCGATGACAGCAACGATCATGTGGCCATGAAATCCGGCGGATTAAGTGTCAAAGTCAACAAACATAGTACGTGGGGAGCTGAATTCTCTTTCGAAGGCCGTCGTCTAACTGGTACCAACAGCAAAGGTGCGGGACATATCACGACAGCTAACAAAGAGATTTACTTTCGCGAGCAGCTTGACCTTGGCATAGGTGAGCATATTTACGGACTCGGAGAAAGATTTACAAATGTAGTGAAAAACGGGCAAACGGTGGATATTTGGAACGAAGATGGCGGCACGAGCAGTGAGCAATCCTACAAAAATGTGCCCTTTTACTTATCCAGTAAAGGATATGGCGTTTTCGTCAATCATCCCGAGCACGTATCCTTCGAAGTCGGCTCTGAGGTTGTGTCGAAAGTCCAGTTCAGCGTACCTGGCGAAAATGTGGAGTATTTCATTGTTGGCGGTAAGACGTTAAAAGATGTTCTGAATAATTATACGAAACTTACCGGCAAACCCGCTCTGCCGCCGGCCTGGTCGTTCGGTCTATGGTTAACAACCTCCTTCACAACGGATTATGACGAAGCTACCGTGAACAGTTTCATTGACGGAATGTTTGAACGAGACCTTCCGCTGCATGTTTTCCATTTTGATTGTTTCTGGATGAAGGAATATCAATGGACCAACTTTGAGTGGGATGCCGATATGTTCCCTGATCCGGTAGGTATGTTGGGGCGCTTAAAGGACAAAGGACTCAAAATCTGTGTCTGGATCAATTCGTACATTGGCCAGAAATCACCGCTCTTTCAAGAAGGCATGGACAAGGGATATTTGGTCAAAACCTTGGATGATCACGTTTGGCAGTGGGATCTCTGGCAGGCCGGCATGGGGCTTGTCGATTTCACCAATCCGGAAGCAACGGAGTGGTACAAAGGTCATTTAAGACGGCTGATCGATATGGGCGTGGACTGCTTTAAAACCGATTTCGGCGAGCGCATCCCGACCGATGTCAAATACCACGACGGTTCAGATCCATTCAAAATGCATAACTACTATACATTCCTATACAATAAGGCCGTATTTGAAGTGCTGGAAGAAAAACTCGGCAAGAACGAGGCCATGTTATTTGCCCGCTCCGCAACGGCTGGAGGACAGCAATTCCCTGTACACTGGGGCGGCGACTGTTCTGCCAATTACGACTCCATGGCGGAGTCGCTTCGTGGAGGCCTTTCACTCGGCTTATCCGGTTTCGGTTTCTGGAGCCATGACATCAGCGGTTTTGAAAAAACAGCCCCACCTGATATTTATAAGCGTTGGGTAGCTTTTGGCCTGCTGTCCTCTCACAGCCGTTTGCATGGCAATGAGTCTTACCGTGTTCCATGGCTGTTTGACGAAGAAGCGGTCGATGTACTCCGACACTTCACAAAGCTAAAAAGCACGTTGATGCCCTATCTATTTGCAAGTGCAATCCAATCCACAGAAATGGGAATTCCGATGATGCGCGCAATGGTGCTGGATTTCCCATCAGATCCGTCCACTCATCACCTGGATACGCAATACATGTTGGGAGACAACCTGCTCGTTGCCCCAATCTTTAACGATCAGGGAACTGTGATGTATTATGTTCCAGAAGGACGTTGGACCGATTTCTTCACTGGACGAGTTGTTGAAGGCGGTAAATGGCAGGAAGAAACGCATGGCTACATGACGCTGCCTTTGCTAGTTAAACCTAATACGCTGCTTGCCGTAGGAGCAAACGATCAGAAGCCTGATTACGATTATGCGAACGGCGTATCTCTTCATTTATTTGAACTGGAGGATGGAGCAGCAGCGGAAACGTCAATTTATGACGTGCAAGCTAATCTGCAATTATCCGTAAAAGCAGTCCGAATGAATGAACTGATCGACATCTCTGTTCAAGGCGGAACTAAACCCTACACCATCGTACTAAGAGGCTTCAATCAAATCTCATCCGTAGAAGGCGCATCTTGGACAAAATCAGCAATCGGCATCGTGCTAACTCCCGAGTCCGGCATATCGAAGATAGCTGTACGATTGTAATAAATAAACGGCTGGCCCTGTTATTCATACAAGGTCAGCCGTTTACAACATTCGAATCGGTATTCAGAACGAAATTCATACTCCCATTGGATAAATCCAATGGAAGTAGCAGGCAGACTGCAATTATTTGAATACCAATAATTACACTGAAAAAGCAGATAAACGTTCATCTGCTTTTTCAGCTATCTTTTTGCAAACCGAATAGGCCGCCTGCCGCGTCTGCCCACCCTTGCGAACATTCTCGATATACAAATCATTGATTTCTTCGTATGCAGCTTGTCTTATTATACCACCATACGCAAATACAAAGTTAGTGTTCGGCGAGCATTCGCGGGATTTTTCGGGGTCGATCTACCTTACATCGAGATTACATGATTGTAATCCAAAAAAACACAAAAAGGCTTCTCCGTGACCGGAAAAGCCGTTCTTCCAAGCATCATTTCTATCTTAGAGCAAACCTCAATCAAATATAGAATGAAGAGTATGAATCGTTAGGGATTTAACCTTAACGTTCCCATCTTTCGCATACAGTTTTATGCCTATTGACGAGGATAATGGGAAAATCTGATCCGTCATGACGAGTTTTCCGTCATTCACAAAAGCTTCGATGGACGATCGGTCCACGAAAATATGCAGCTTAACGTTTCCAGTCTCCGCTTTCAATAAAGCGCTGTGCTTGCATGCAAAATCACTATGAAAATCGATAGCTCCAGAACGACTGCGATCAATAAACAGCAGCTGCTCATGAGTGCTATAACCAACGATTGTTTCCTCTGTTTCGGAGGCTCTTAGCTTCAAACCAAATTCTAACTCATCGTCAAACTCAAATTCAACGATGATTTCAAGCAAATCGCCATGCGTTACCGTTAATTCTGAATGGCTCAGCTCAAAAGCTGCCCAATTCTGTTCACTCCGCCTTTGAGCCTGGAGCTCACGAATAGGCATCTGAAGGAGCCGGACTCCCTCCAATTCCGCCGTAAGTGTTAGCTCTCTAGGAAGCGTCATCGCTCCTCTCCAATCGGAAGTTGGAATCACATTGGCATATTTCCAATTGTTCATCCACCCAATAAACAGGCGTCTTCCTTGCTGTTCAGGCACGTCTGACCACGTGACACCTGCGTAATTATCTCTCCCGTGATCCAGCCAAAGAAGTGGAGCCGGGGATTCCTCTGGAACAAAAGTATTCCCATTGAAAGAACCAATGAAATACTGCGTGCGTGATCCTTCCAGAAAGTTGGCTTCTTCCCCAATACTAACAATAAGCACCCATCTCCTGTTGATGGTATCGCCATCTACAGGCAGTTCGAATAAATCCGGACATTCCCAAACGCCGTCATGGGAGCCTTGCCCAACCCCAAATTCACCAGAACAGGTCCAATCTTTCAAATTCGGTGATTTGTAAAATCGAATGACGTCGCCTGCAGCAATGACCATCACCCAGCTTTGCTGAGGATTGAACCAAAATACTTTGGGATCACGAAAATCAGGCAGTGCTTCTTCTATGAGCACAGGGTTGTAAGCGTATTTTGTCCAGGTTCGCCCACGATCCGTGCTGTAAGCAAGACTTTGTCTTTGCCTAGTTAGATCTGTCCCCGGTTTCGTATCATGATGTGTGAAAATAGCGACTAGACCTGACTTACCGCCAAAAAAGCCGCTCGTATCATGTTTATCTACCACTACGCTTCCTGAAAAAATAGCACCGTGTTCATCAGGCGCAAGCGCTATGGGAAGATGCTCCCAGTGAACCAGATCCTGACTGACAGCGTGACCCCAATGCATAGGTCCCCAAACCGTACTTTCGGGGTGGTATTGATAGAAAAGATGATACTCCCCCTCATAAAATACCATCCCATTCGGATCATTCATCCACTGATCTTTCGGTGTGAAATGAAGCTGCGGCCGGAATATTGTTTGATTATTAGCTGTTATCATGATGCTTCGTCACCTTTCGTATCTCTTCTAGGCTCGGCATCGCCGGTATGGCTCCTCTTCGGGTTGTCGCTAAGGCACCTGCTGCATTGGCGAAGCTGATCATACTTCGAATTTCAGTTTCACTCATTGTGTGAATGGCTTGATTAGAATCCATCCAACTGTTAAGGAAACCTCCGAAGAACGCATCCCCTGCACCTGTAGCGTCTATGGCATCTACTGCATAACCGCTAACGCTCCCCGTTACTTGACCGAAACGGTAAAAAGCACCTTTTTCGGCCAGCGTAATTAAAATGACGGAAGGGCCAAAGGCTTCATATAACATGCGTGATCCCGCTTCAAGATCCGCAGCGCCCGTTAGGAATATGAGTTCTTCTTCGGATATTTTCACGATGTCAGCATGCGCCAAACCATATTCCATCATACGTTTAGCATGCTCCAAATCGTCCCACAGCGGAACTCGCAAATTAGGATCAAACGATATCGTGCAGCCATTTTCTTTGGCGAATAGCAGTGCTTTCCTTGTCGCGGAGGCCGATGGCTCATTCGTCATGGACAACGAGCCAAAGTGAAATAACTTCGACTGCGCGATCATATCGAGGAGTACCTCATTTTCCGTCAGCAAGGTGTCGGCTCCAGGTTTACGATAAAAACTAAAGGAGCGGTCTCCACTTGCATCCAATTGAACAAAAGCCAGTGTCGTATTTGCTTCTTTGCTCATCACTACGCCCTGCGTATTAATTCCGCACAGCCCTAACGTATCCACTAGGTATTGTCCGTGAATGTCCGATCCGACTTTGCTGATGAAGCCAGTCCGCTTGCCCCACTTGGCTAAGGCAGCCAGCACATTGGCTGGCGCGCCCCCAGGATTGCGTTCAAATAAAGCATAACCTAACTCTGAGTTTCCAGCTGGTGTGAAGTCGATTAACACTTCACCTAATGCAACGATATCATACATCGCTATCTCTACCTCCCGATATTGTTTATCCGCTTTTTCTCTACACCGACACCTGAAATGCCGGTTTTATCTCCCATATTCGCATGGACGTGATTCGAATGTCTCGATCCCCGTGCAAAAGTAACCCTAGCGCGTCCAGTCTAGATGGGTAGGCGCGTGTCGTTAAGCTTTTTAGCCCGTTAGCGTAGACCTCGATCAATGAACGATCCACGAAAACCCGCAATTGCAGCGGTTCACCGTGAAGCTCAAGCAGCCCCTCTTGAATGCCAGTCGTTCGTTCACCCGTATCTAGCGTTGTTTTATTTCGATTCACGCCAAGCCGCTCACGTTCCTGATCATAGAAGAGAACGGTCTCCTCTTCTCCGTCTGGTGTTCGTCTTAACGAGATTCCATATTGGTGCTCTGCCTCTGAACCAAATATTAGTTCTATCTCAAACGTATCACTCCGTATGTGCCGCAAGCTCTCATTTGCTTCCTCTAAACTTAGATCCAGTACGTTCAGAAGCTCCATCCCTCGGAGTTGACGCATTTCCTCAATGGGTTCGATCCCGAGCAGCCCATCCTCCCTTAAAGTCAAACTTATCGGCATGCCAGCGCCGTGCGACCACCCGCAATCGTAATCAATTTCAGGTGTACGCTCCCCCTGTGCAATCGTAAATAGAAGCGATCTTCCTGTTAAGGGATCAACCATGCCGCTCGGACCTGTGAAATGGAAATCACCTACATCGATGAGTCCCGGCTCTTCATGATCCGGAATGAACTGATAACGTGCACGATCCCATATCCCGATCCAATAATTCACTTCTACTTTAGCCTCAGACCCCCATGGGCTTATCAGCAAAATATGTTTGCCCGTTTCCTCACCATTACGTTTTAACGGCAGGAGTACTGGCAGTTCCCATACAACGCCAAGGTATGGATACTTCTCGTAATTGCTCACGTAAAGAGGACCTTCTAGTTGCCAATCGGTCAAGTTCGCAGAACGGTACACCATCGCGGTTCCGCCTTGTCCCTCTATCCCCGTGCCGACGAGCATGATCCATTCTTCATTTTCTTTCCACACATAGGGATCACGGAATTCGCCAAAGTATCCAACGCCAGGCTCCTGAACCACGATTGGCTCGGGATGCTTCACCCAAGTCTTCAAATCTAAGTCTCCATCCCGCAGAAAAGTGGTTCGAGCCAGCCCCACCGATTGATTTGGAGAACATGCGTTATTCCCTGCTGTATAAAATAATGCCGGATAACCGTGTTCATCATAAGCTGCGCTTCCTGACCAGATTCCATCCGGATCAAGGCCGGGTTCCGGCGCCAAAGCCGCAGGAAGATCGCGCCAATGAACTAAATCTTCACTCACCCAATGTCCCCAATGGATGTAATGCCAGAATGGGCCGTTTGGGTTGAATTGGTAGAACAAATGATACTGTCCATTGAAATAAATCGGCGCATGCGGCTCGTTCATCCAATGCCCCGGCGAAGTTAAATGATACACGGGACGATGCCGGTCCTGAACAAAGTTAGCTCTAGTTATGGACAGATCTTCGTAAGAAATAGCGGGTGCAGCTCCGCCGTGTTCGGTTAAATAATCCCGATAAGTTCTCGCAATGTCCTCCTCAGACATCGCGAGATCATATAAACAAAGTTCATCCATCAAACCGTCGAACATATTCATCGTAAAGGCTTCTGCTAAAATAACACCCTTGTTATTGCGCCCGATTATCAAATCTTCTTGACTGGGAGTAATCAAAGTATTCTTCTGCGAATGCTGCTTAACCGCTACCTCACACCCGTTTACATATAACTTCAGCCGTCCAGTTACCGAATCGTAAGTAGCGCAGACGAAGGACCAAACTCCCTTAGGGAGTGGATGATCATGGCACCAAATATCAACCCATTCTTCGCCAAGCGCAAGCTGGAGCGACCAAGACCCATGGCGAGATAATCCGAATATATAACCCTCGCAACGTTCTCTGTCATGTTGATTGACGATGGCGGCGAGTCGCCGCTCATCTCCGAAGTCATAGCTGCGGGGAGCTATCCAAGCGGTAATCGTTAAAGCTCCCGACAAGCTAGGGCATTGGTCTGCTGGGCGCTGCAGCCACGTTGAATAACCATCAAACAACAGCGCACATCCACGAACCCCTTTACGCCAAACCGGATCTTGCGGCGGCTGAAACCGACCTTTCGTAAGGGCATATTGAATTGAATCCCCATTACCCAAATACGGATCATGCGCTATGCGCCCCTGCCCCTCATCGAAGGACCAATAGGCAATAGGTTCCATGCTCGATACCTCCTGCTTTCCCATTACTTGGCCGCTTTATTGTAGCGGTCCAATGCATCCTGATAGATTTTCAATAAGTCATCTAATCCCATTTTCTTCAGTGTCGCTAAATACGAATCCCATTCTTTCTCAACGCCGCCTTCCATCAACCATTTGGAGCGTTTTTCATTGGTCAGCTTGGCAATATCGGGTTTGATTTTACTGATTTTATCCAGCTCTTCCGGTGTAAAGAAAATACTCGGGTAATTCTCTTTTTCCATTTGTGGAACAAAAGTATCCTTAATACGGTTCATTCTTTCCAATGCGCGAGGCTCTGGAGCGACGAGATTTTGGAAATCTTCCGCCAAGATGACGCCTGTCATGTTCGGCGCTACTTTTTGACGGAATTCGCCAGCGGCTACGCCTGCATCGAGCGGTTTCTGCACCAGTTTGCCGTCTTTTTCATCGAATACGATGCCAATCGGTCCCCAATGCAGCTGAGCGGCCATCTTTGGCTCATATTGCAAATCTAACCATCTGGCTGTGATTTCCGGATTTTTGTTCACTTTCGTAATGACAGGACCCCCACGACTCCAAGGAGAACCATTGTTGTATTTCACGACCATGTCCTTGAAAGGCGGTACAAGTGCATAATCCTTGGAGCGATCCATGCCAACAATTTCTGTCTCTTCCCACCAGAGGTAGGAACCAAGTGTAACATCCTTCGTTTTTCCTTTAGCAAAGTAAGGAGCCGGATTGTTATTGAAAGTAAATGAATCTTTATCTATGAGGCCCTCTTCGACCCATTTGTGGAAATAGGAGACTGCATCTTTATATTTCGGATCAATTGCCGCATAATTCACCTTGCCATCTTTCACATTCAAGTGTTCAATAAACGAGTTATCGCCAGGCTGATAGGTTTTGTCTGGGACACCGAAAGCTCCGAACAAGTAACCGATATCGCCGGTCCAGAAGGTATTCATGAAGGACATCGGTACTTCGTCGGCCTTGCCGTTACCATTAGGATCTTTCGTTTTAAAAGCGGTAAGCACATTATGCAGCTCTTCAATGGTCGTTGGCATCTTCAAACTCAGCTTATCCAGCCATGCTTTGTTCAAGAAGAGAAAATCCGGATTCGCGCCGATACCGGCTTGCCCTTTACCCAGCTCTTCCGCTACTGGAAGTGAATAAATTTTCCCGTCAGGCGCGGTAACGAACGCTTTCAGCTCCGGTCTTTTTTCAAACAGCTTCTTCACGTTAGGCATATACTTATCGATAAGGTCATTCAGAGGGATGATCGTACCGTCTTTGCTGTATTTCACCAAATCGTTATCCGTGAATCGAGCACCATAGAAGACATCCGGTAAGTTGGAGCTAGCTAGCAGTATGTTCTTCTTATCGTTGTAGTTCGCTTCTGGGACGTTATCCCAATCTACATGTACGTTTGTCTGTTCTTCTAGACGTTTGAATATTTCCATCTCGCCATAATTAGGTGCAAGCGGTGCTTTAGGCGATACCATTTTCAGCGTAACTTTATCCTTTACAATCGGGTAACCGCTTTCGTTGAAGCTTTTGGAGGCTGCTTTCTCACTGCTTTGCGGGGATGCAGATGCGGCATCTTTCGCTGCCGGTGCTTTGTCACTGCATGCTGTCAATACCAAACTTAAGCTCATCGTTACCATCGTTAATGTCGTTAGTCTTTTTTTCATTTGTCGATACCCTCCTCTTTGTATGTAACCCATTACGCTCATGATTGATCCATGGATGCAAATCTTGGTATCACCGTAAGACCACCACCACCACCTTTCCTATTTACCTTCCGTTTTCTAACCTTTTACAGATCCTATCAGAACACCTTTAACGAAATAACGCTGTAAAAATGGATATAAAATGAGAAGTGGGGCCGCCGCAATGAGGATGACCCCATATTTGATCAACTCAGAGACCCTTTGTTTAGCTAAAAGAGAGTCAATATCCGATATCATGTCGCCGATAGGCTGGCTCTGGATCAAAATATTACGGAGAACCAGCTGCAGCGGATACAGCTTTTCATTTTCCAAATAAATTAATGCATCGAAAAATCCGTTCCACTGACGAACAACCGCAAACAGCACAAGCACCGCAATAATGGGTTTGGATAATGGAATGACAACACTCCATAGAAAGCGCGTATTTCTGCAGCCATCCATGAATGCCGCTTCCCTAAGTTCATCGGGTATGGTTGATTGGAAGAACGTCCGGGCAATAATAATTCCAAAAGCATCGACTGCAGATGGCAGAATAACCGACCAAATCGTATTCACCATGCCCAGATTTTTGACCAATAAGTAAGTAGGAATTAAGCCGCCGGAGAAAAACATCGTAAATACAAAGAACAGCATGAACGTATTGCGTCCATAAAAATCCTTACGGGAGAGCGGATATGCCGCTCCGATCGTTAAGAAAACACTGATTAGGGCACTTGCAGCTGCGTACAAGATCGAATTTCCATAACCAGACCAGATTTGAGGATCTGATAAAATTCTTCTATAACCTTCGAGTGTAAACCCTTGGGGCCATAGCCACACATTTCCGGCATAGATTTGATCTGGCTCGCTGACAGAAGCAATAACGACGAAATAAAGCGGATACAGAATCAACAATGCAAAGCCACTCAACACAAGGATGTTTAAAGCGTCGAACCATTTATCAGCGGTACTCTTAGCTGTAATCATTGGGCGAATGCCTCCTCTCTTTTAAAATAGGCCACTGCCATTTATTTTTTTGACGATGCGATTAACGGATAGTAGTAGAACGAAATTGATCAAGGAATTGAACAAACCTACTGCTGCTGAGAAGCTGTATTCCGCTCGCTGCAAGCCGATTTTGTACACGTACGTAGCGATAATCTCAGACGAGCTGGCATTCAGGTCATTTTGCATGAGAAAAGCTTTTTCAAAGCCAACATTCATGAGATTCCCAATCGCCAATATGAACAAAATGAGAATCGTCGGCTGAATGCCAGGAATATCGATATGCCAGATGCGATGCCATTTCGTAGCTCCATCCACAACCGCCGCCTCGTGAAGATGCGGATCGATACCGGCTAGTGCCGCTAAATAGATAACTGAGGCGAAGCCGGTTTCTTGCCATACACCGGAGAACACATAGAGGCTTTTGAACCATTCTGCCTTCGATAAAAAGTAAATCGGCTCGCCTCCAAAAAGTTGAACGATGTGGTTGATTAGTCCACTTCCCGGCGATAAGAACACATACAACATACCAACGAGGACGACGGTTGAGATGAAATACGGAGCATAAATGACCGTCTGGATAAATCGTTTGTACCTTTCATGGAGCAGCTGATTGAGCATCAACGCGATGAGGATCGGCACTGGAAATGAAACCACTAAAGAGAAAACACTAAGTCCTAACGTATTCTGTATGACGTTCCAAAAGTTGAAAGAATCGAAGAACCGCTGAAAATGCTCCATTCCTACCCAAGGACTACCCCAGAAACCTTTGGAAGCGATAAAATCCTTAAATGCGATTTGAACCCCATACATAGGCCAATATTTAAAAATGATAAAATAGATCACGGTGGGCAGAATGAGAAGGTATAATTCATAGTTGGTTCTGATCTGTTTAAGTGGTTCCTTGAACTTGTTCATTTGTTGTGATGCAGCCCCTTCCTTTTTCGGGAAATCGTTTGCGTAAACGTTTTTCTGATGTTCAAAAAAAAGCCAGAGCAGCTTTTTAGCATGAATCTCGTAGAATTAACGAGGTAGGTAGTCTGTATTCTTCGCTTATAGTGCTTGGCTTCTCGATCCGTTCTAACATAATCTCTGCTGCTTTCACGCCGATCTCGTAAGAAGGCTGCCGGATGACCGACAAAGGCGGACACGTAATTTGTGTCCAATCATAATCGTCAAAGCCAATAATGGCCAGCTCCGCTGGAATTTGAATCCGTTGTTCTTGTATGTATCTCATAGCGCCCATTGTCAATACGTTATTGGCAATAAACAGAGCAGTAATCTTCTGCTCGCCAAGCAGCGCCATAACGCTTTCGTATCCGCTCTCAAAGTTAGATTCCGCCATCCTCACAATGGATGAATCAAACGGAATATCATGATCTGCTAGTGCTTTTTTGTACCCATCATAGCGCTCATTGCTCGTCGTAATACCGAGTTCCCCGGTTAGCAGCCCAATTCGGCGATGACCTTTCAGGACGAGCGTTTTGACTGCTTCATAAGCACCTCCAATGCCGTCAGCCAGCACACAATCCCCGTTATAACCTGTCGGTTTGCGATCGATGAACACTACAGGATAATTAGAACGCACGATATCATTTAAATAACTGACATCTTCAGCAATTGATGCTATAAATAAGCCATCAATTAACTTGGAATTAAACAATTTAATCTGTTCTTTCTCATCTTCAATTTGTTCCGTTGTATTGTTGCTCAGCAGCAAATGATAACCATGTTGCTTCAATGTATACTGAATACCTTGTGCTACCATCATAAAGAAGAAATTAGAGGTATCCGATGGGAGAACTGGCACGATGAGGCCAATTGTATTAGACTTCTGACTGCGCAAGCTCCTTGCTGCCGAATTAGGGCGGTAATCAAGTTCTTCCATTGCTTCGTAAACTTTGCGCTTAACTTCATCCGACACATAACGGGTGTTATTAATAACATGTGACACTGATGCTATCGAAACGCCCGCGTGCTCTGCTACCTGCTTAATACCCGATCGCATAACATTCGACCCTCTTCTCTTCGAGAAAACGTTTACGTAACCGTTTTCTTTTATTATATGGTTGAATTATTTGCGTTGTCAATGACTTTTTATGTTTGAAAAAACCCAAAATCCCCTTTGAGGGAATTTTGGGTTTTCCATTTTATCTTTAGTACACTTTTTTCCACTCCGCAATGTTGGAAGCTTCGAATTTGAACGGATCTCCAAGCATGATTTGGGTACCGTCGCCATCTTTCACAATTTGTTTCTCGCCGAGTCTGCCAGCTTTGAATTTCTCGCCTTCTTTACCCGTTAACGTACCTTTCACCAACGCGTCAGCGGTAAAACCGGCCAAATATCCAACATCAATCGGATTCCACAGGTACATCCATTTACTAACGCCACCTTCGATGTACTGAGCCATCTCACTCGGAAGACCAAGACCTGTCAGCTGTACTTTATCTTTCAGACCTTTATCTGTAAGCACTTTACCCGCTGCAGCGATTCCAACCGTTGTAGGTGAAATAATCCCTTTCAAGTTCGGGAATGATTTCAGCAAAGCTTCTGTCTCGGATACGCTTTTATCGCGAAGATCGTCACCATAGGCCACTTTAACAAGCTTAATCTCTTTGTATTTCGGATCCTCGAGTTCCTTCTTCATCCACTCAATCCATAAATTTTGGTTGGTAGCTTGGGAAGTAGCACTCAGAATCGCGATCTCACCTTTACCGCCAATCATTTCGGAAATGGCTTGCACTTCTACGCGGCCAATACGCTCAGGGTCAGCTTGGTTGATGTGCACCAATCGGCTTTTCGAGTTAACAGCGGAATCAAGGGAAAGAACTTTAATCCCAGCGGTCATCGCTTTTTTCAAAGCAGGCTGAAGCGCGTCCGGATCATTAGCGACGATGGCAATAGAAGCCACTTTCTGCGAGATAAGTTCTTCAATCATTTTGATTTGCGCTTCAGCCGTTGGTTGATCAGGCGCTTTCAGAATCGGCTCGCCGCCAAGCTCGGTAATCGCATTTTTGAAGCCTTCCATTTGCTTTTCGCCATACGGATTTCCTGTATTTTTGAAAATAATGGCATATTTCTTCTTGCCGCCTGCTGAGCTGTCTGCTTGTTTGGCAGCATCTGTCTGTTTAGGATCCGAAGTCGTCGATGCGCAAGCCGCCAAAAGTGTTAACGAGAGCACCGCGGTTAGGCATGTTGCAAGTACTTTTTTCATAAGATTTGAATCCTCCCTTTTTTCTCATATACATTTAAGCATCAGCGTCAAATAGAAATGCACGCCCCAACATACTATACCCGGGTATTCTATAGTTGTGGGTAGATGATGCCGCTACAAGCATCGAAGGTTATGATATCTACAATACTTATAGCGGCATCACCTTATGTGTGTCTTCCGTCTTCGACTACCTCAACTGGTGTATAACCATCACGAAGCCTTACGAAGGTTCTTCTTGTTCCATTTCAATTTCGGTATAATAACCGCGAAAATAAGCAGCAGTCCTATAATAATGAGCAAGACTTGGGCTGGCACATTGACGAGACCTAATCCGTAGCTAAGCATACCAACTAGGAAAACTGCGATAATGGCGCCAATCATTCTGCCCTTGCCTCCTGCGGTAGAAATACCACCAAGGACAACCATGGCAATCACATCCAACTCGTAACCTGTTGCTACATTGGGCCGTGTGCTCCCCATCCGTGAGGTTAAGAAGATCGCGGTTACTGCAGCCATCAGTCCTGTTAGAGCAAAAACAATGACCTTGATTTTATCTACTTGAATCCCTGAAAAGCGCGAAGCGGTCATATTATTACCCATCGCGTATACTCTTCGACCGAATGTTGTCTTATGTAAGAGTAAGGCGAAGACGACGGCGAAGACAATGAAAACTATCAAAATAAAAGGAATGCCCATGACATATTCCCATCCAAAGAAACTGAACCAGTCGGGGAATTGCCCTTTCGCTTGATCTTCCAAGAGCATATAAGCAATTCCGCGATAAATAATCATGGTCGCTAGTGTAATAATGACCGACGACAGCTCTTTAAACTTGACAATAAGAAATCCGTTAACGAGCCCACATATTGTTCCAACTACCAAACAGATGAGCATGGAAAGTCCCATTGGTACACCTTGACTGTACAGATCCGCCATAATGACAGATGATAGTGCGACTGTGGAGGCGACTGAAATATCAATCTCACCAAGAATCATGACAAGCACCATCGGAAGTACGATAAATGCTTTATCGAGAAAGCCCATTGTTGCATCTCTTAAACTATCAACGTTCATATAATAAGGGGACAAGCTGGCATTCAGAATGTTGACCCCTATGAAAATAATGACTAACAGCCATTCCCATTGAAGGAAGAACGTTTTGTAATTAAAATCTCTTTTCGCTTGAATCGTTCTAAGTTCCATAGGCTTAAATCTTCCTCCTCATGAGGTGGTTGCGATCGACGCCCCTCTTAACCAAGGCATTCACAAGCACAGCTATTAAAATAATCGTTCCTTGAATGGCCATCTGCCAGAAAGGAGATACATTAATAAGGGGAAGCGCGTTGTTCAATATTCCAAGTAAAATTGATCCTAAGATAATACCCGAAATTTTGCCTGAACCGCCTGCGATGCTAACGCCTCCCAGTACACATGCAGCAATAACGCTTAACTCGTAACCCGAAGCCGTATCACCTTGAGCGGATGCAAACTTGGATACCCATAACACGCCAGCAAGTCCTGCTAAGCTTCCCATAATGGCATAAACCATCCATAAAATTTTATCGTTGTTGATACCGCTAATTTTGGCAGATTCCGGATTGCTTCCCACGGCATAAATTTGACGGCCTGTTCGCGTATGATTGATGAAGTAGTAAAAAACGATGTAAATGATAATAGCAATAAAGATAAGAGTGTTGATGCCGAAAATAGAACCTGTGGCAATCGCTTTAAAGCTATCAGGCATTTGATGGGCACTCACCCATTTCCCGCCACTAACGGTAAAAGTAAGCCCCCGGATTACGTTCATCATCCCCAGTGTGGCGATGATGGGCAGCACGCCAGTTCTCGAAATAAGAAAACCAATGATGACACCGCTGATCAGACCAACTGATGTACCCAACAGCATAACGACGAGTGGATGTAAGCCCGGAAAGGCGCTAACCGTCATGGATGAGATCATCCCAGATAGAGCGAGTGTTGCCCCTATCGAAAGGTCGATGCCCCTCGTAATTATAACCAGCATCATACCTACGCTTAGTATACTTAGAATGGCTGTGTTCGTAACTAAATCATTGATGTTCTCCAGCGTTAGAAAGCTGTTATTGTTTAATTGCACAATGATCGAAAGAACGATGATGAAAGTCAGCAAGCCGAGTTCACGGAACTTTGCAATGCTGGCGCCAAACGTTTTTCTTTCACCGGCTGGACTGAATGTTCTTTTCTCTATCACTTGGTTGCTCATGTCCTGATTTCCCTCCCCCTTGTTTACTGAAGCAGACACGAGACTTTTATGCTAATTGATCACTCATCGAAGCTTCCAGAATTGCTTCCTGTGTAACCTGTGTTCGATCCAAACGCCCCGTTATTCTACCTTCTCGCATAACAATGATGCGGTCGCTCATCCCAATGACTTCAGGCATATCCGACGAAATCAAAATGATACCGTACCCTTGCGCAGCGAGGTCGTTCATAATTTCATAGATCGCAAACTTGGCTCCCACGTCGACGCCTTTGGTCGGTTCATCCAGAATGAGAACGTCGAGTTCAGCTGTCAGAAGCTTGGCAAATACGACCTTTTGCTGGTTTCCTCCAGATAATGAGCTGACCAAATCATAAATACTTTGAGCTTTAACACTAACCTTTTCGGCTAATGACTTTGAAACTTCCGTTTCTCTGGCTTCGCTCAACCAACCGCCATTAGCATAATGATCAATATTAGATAGCGTAATGTTTCGCCCAATATCCCAATCCAACACTAATCCCTGTTTCTGCCTATCCTCCGGCAAATAACCAATGCCCAGCTTAATCGCGTCTTGTGGATTACGAATGTTCGTTTGTGTTCCTTTCACATAAATGCTCCCTTGATCGGCCTGTTCGATACCAAAAAGGGTTTGGCACACTTCTGTACGTCCCGCTCCAACCAATCCAGTAAGCCCAAGAATTTCTCCTTTGTGCAATTGGAGCGAAATATCTTTGAAATATCCTGTTCGTCCAAGCCCTTCCACCCGAAATACTTCATCACCGATCTTCGCTTCCTTTTTGGGATAGAGCTGTGTAATTTCCCGCCCAACCATAGCGACTATAAGTTTATCAGTTGAAATATCATGCACGCCCCAGGTTCCGATGTATCTAGCATCTCGGAAAACCGTAACTTTACTCGCTAAACGGTACATGTCTTCAAAACGATGCGAGATGAAAATAATCGCAACGCCTCTGTCTCTTAGCTGCTCGGTAATACGGTAGAGTTCCTCGCTCTCCCGCTTCGTGAGGGCAGCTGTCGGTTCATCCATAATAATAATGCGAGCTTCCGTTGACAACGCTTTCGCAATTTCTACAATTTGCTGCTGCGCCACACTTAAAGTCCCCATTTGTGTGCGTGGTTCGAAATTCGCTCCCAACGTATCGAGCAATTTTTTCGCTTCCATGTGCATCTCATTCCACAAGATTCTTTTTGTTCGTTTATGTATCCTTTCATGACCCATGAAAATATTTTCCGTCACACTAAGGTCTGGATAGCAGGTCACATGCTGATAAATGGCGGCAATACCGACTTTTTTGGCATCATTCGGATTATTAAACACCACTTTGTTACCGTTTACATAAATGTCACCTTGATCCGGTTGATGAACACCTGTAATCACTTTAATAAAAGTTGACTTCCCTGCGCCATTCTCTCCCATAAGTGCATGAATTTCACCGGCTCGCAGTTGAAAATGCACAAGATCAAGAGCTTTGACTCCTGGAAACGTTTTTGAAATCGCTCTCAATTCAAGAACAAATTCACTCATTGTTATCCCCTACTCGCTTGGATATTCTCTTCTCTGAATAGAATATACCATAGGAATGATTGATTGGCTATACTTTTATGTTTTTTTATTTATTTTTATGTTCTTTTATGATCATTTCATGTAAAAAGCCGCATTCTATGCGGCTCCTTCACTTCCTATCACGCTTATCCGCAGATTATTTGCCCCCTGAAGCATAATACAAAATTTTCTCCTGAGTAGCCTCTTCTCTCTGGAACACGTTGCGTATTTCACCGTTATACATCACGGCAATGCGATCGGACATCCCCATAATTTCCGATAAATCCGATGAAATCATAATAATGGAGGCACCTGAAAGCACAAGCTCATTCATCATGTTATAAATATCGATTTTGGAACCAATATCAATGCCAGCGGTAGGTTCCTCTATGATCATGACTTTCGCATTAGCAAACAACCACTTTGCGAAAATCACTTTCTTTTGTTTACCGCCACTCAAATTATTGACGTTTTCTTCTTCATCTGTTTCAATGTCCAGCCGTTCGATCATGTCTTGCGCAAACCTGCGTTCCTTCTCGGTATTCAGGAAACCAAAACTAGAAATTCGCTCTAGATTAGTTAAGGTAATATTTTCGCCAATTGGTGCGTTATTTAATAAGCCTTCTTCAGTATTAATTCCCGTCATATAGCAAAGCCCATTCTTCTTTGCTTTGTGCGGTGTCATTGATGTGTAAGATTTACCCTGCAGCACCATGCTGCCTTCGAAAGGTCCGTTTATGCCGAATAGTACTTTAGCGAGCGTCCTTCTACCGGAGCCGCTTAGCCCCGTTAATCCGATAATTTCCCCGCGTTTCACATCCAAATTGATGTTGCGAATACGGCCGTAGTAAGACATATTTTCCAAACGAAGTACTTCTTTACCTAGTTTAACCTTGAGCTTAGGAAATCGATCTGCTAGCTCTTTACCGACCATGACTTTAACAAGATCGTTAAGCTCCATATCATTGACACTGCACGTCTGAACGGACTCGCCATCACGAATGACCGTAACTTGATCAGCGATTTGAATAATTTCTTCAATACGGTGAGAGATGTAAATGATTGCGACACCCAGCTTTTTCAGATCGCGAATGACTTTAAATAATGTCTCTATTTCCTGCTCGGTTAACGCAGCCGTAGGCTCATCCATGATAATAATTTTGGCTTTATGGGATAAGGCCTTTATGATTTCCACGAATTTCTGTTGACCCGAGCTTAATGATTTCACAGGTGTTCGCGCATTTATGTTCAAGCCAAAATCATCTAAGTATTTACGTGTTTCACGATATGCCTTATCCCAATCAATTAAACGATTCCATTTCTTAATCGGTTCCCTGCGAATGAATACGTTTTCAGCAATGTCGAGATCTTGAAATAAGCGAATCTCCTGGTAGATCATCGCGATACCCAATTCCTGGGCTTCCTTCGGATTGGGGATCGAAACAAGCTCTCCGTCTATGTATATGCTTCCTTCGTCAGGCTGAAACAAGCCCGCCAATACTTTCATTAGTGTTGATTTACCGGCTCCATTCTCACCAATTAAGGCGTGAACCTGACCCGCATCTGCGCTGAAATCGATTTGGTTCAACACCACATTGTCATTAAACCTCTTCGTTATGCCCTTCATTTGTAAGAAGTTTTCCACCTTATATGCCCCTTTACTTCTCTATAGAATCAGCGTGTAGACAACAGGGATTACCGAAAATCAAAGGTTGTAAAAAGTTTGACGGCTTGCTCAAAGTAATATTTCTTATAATCGTTCGGTAGTTGTGTGTTTGTAATTACTTTCTTAGCCATCGTCAGATCGCCAAGTCTGGCAAAGCCTTTGACATTAAATTTGGAGTAATCCGCAACAATAATGATTTCGCTGGAAATTTTTGCAACCTCCTGCAAAATCATCGCTTCCTCGTAGTGACTAACCGTATAGCCGGAGTCCAACTGCGCACCCTTTACACCTAGAAAAGCTTTGTTCACATAAATGCCTTTGAGCATTTGCAGAGCAAACCCGCCAACAAGCATCGTTGACGATGGTACCAAATCGCCTCCGATGACAATTGTCTTCACACCAGGCGTATCTTTCAATTCAAGACCAATGGCCAAGTCATTCGTTAAAACAGTGATTTTCTTTCCTTTGATATTCCTGGCGATCTCCAGACACGTCGAGCCAGCGCTTAAGAATATGGCTTCTCCATCCTCAATCATTTGAGCTGCGATTTTACCGATCATTCGTTTCTCTTCCACGAATTTCTGATCAGTATCCCCGCTTGAGTCAGAAGGAAGCGAATTCAATTTATCGTTCAATACGGCGCCGCCATATGTCTTAACTAGAAATCCTTTTTGTTCTAGCTTATCTAGGTCTCTACGAATCGTCACTTCCGTAACGGAAAACTTCTCACTGAGCTCGTATACATCGACCCGCTTCTCCGCCAGGAGCAGCTCTTTAATTTTATTCAATCGTTCAATCGCAAACATGATAAAAACCCCTTATAGGTAGGAAGGTACAATGATTATTAGTTGTGTGTATTATATCATGTTTCTTTCGTTTGTGTTCGTTTCCGATAATTTCGCTGTGCTTTGTTAGCGGTACTCCCATCTTGGAGAGTAGTTTCATGCACAAAAAAGGAGGTTCACTCCTCCTTTTTACCGCTTCACGTTATTAAACTCATCATACAGCTTCCAAATTCAACTTTTCGGAGTTAATTTAACTTCTTATTGCTTCTTTAAAGCCGTATTTTGTTTGATAAAATTGACACCCATACGAACCTCATCCAGATGTTGAATGGATGCCTCATACTGATTCGTTAGCACGCACATGAATAAAATATCGATCAAATGAAGCTGAGCGAGCCGGGAAGAAGTTGCGGCGCTGCGGAAGACCTCTTCTTGTTTGGCGGACACGAACAAATTAATGTCAGCAATTTCGCTGATCGGCGATAATCCATAGCTCGTTAAGCTGATCGTTGTTGCGCCTTTCTCCTTGGCTAGCTCCAGGAGTTTACCAACTTCATAGGTCTCTCCCGAGAATGAAATACCTACGACGACATCCTTCTTATTTGACTGTGCGACCAGCATAGCCGAAATATGAAAATCTGTATTCGAAGTTGTCGATCTATTTACACGAACGAACTTCAGCTGCGCATCCTGAGCAATAACAGCAGATGCACCAACACCAAAGAAATGAATACTTTGCGCTCGCTCCAGGGCTTCCACCGCTTTGCCCAATGCCTCATAATTCATGATTTCTGCAGTCTCCTGCAGCGCGCGAACACTATTCGCGGTAACTTTCTGAACAATGGATGGCTGCGGTTCGTCCGGTTCAAAGTCAGTAAAGCCGACTTCATTTGAATTCCGCATATCTCCGGCTACTCTAAGTTTCAATTCCTGAAATCCACTGAGTCCAAGTGATTTACACAGCCGAATAACCGCAGAAGCGCTTGTAGAGCTTAATTCTCCTAACTCATTGGCCGTACAACGAATCGCCTCATGGGGATTTTCAATGATATATAAGGCAATCTTTCGCTCAGACGGTGGCAATTGCTCCGCGATTTCCTGCAGCATGATTAAGCCCCCCGAAAGCGACTGGGCAAGATGATTGTCCGCCATGAATTCCACTCCCTTCGTACTGACCGATTATCCTTTTACAGCTCCTTCAATCATACCACGTACGATGTGCCTTTGGAAAAAAGCATACAAGATCATCACAGGTATCATAGAAACCGAAAGTCCTGCAAATAAAAAAAAGAGGAGCCAAAGCCCCCCTTTTCCTAATTCGTAGACGTTTACCATTTGTCGCGAATCCTATTCGTTGTGGCCTCTGCTTACTTTTCTATAACTTTCCAGATTGGTCATGAGGAACCGTAACAGTTGCTGAAGCGGAAGTTATGTTACCTGCCTGATCAAAAGCCGTATAGGTGATAGTGTATATGCGTCCATTACCTTTGCCGGATCTTTCAGCACGAAGCATATATTCAGTATCCAACATACCAATTTCTGCACCTTGAATGTCGGTTGACGTATGACCATCCCCTGGTCCATTGTCCGACTCGCTGCTTGTAATGGATGCAAGCAAAACGGATGCGATTCCAGAAAGGTTATCATTGGCATACACTGAAGCGTTTACCGTATTCATTTGATGATTAGCCAGCCACAAAGCAGTTTTATCCAAAATGACATTAAGCGTTGGGGCCATCTTATCCAATTGCACGACCGCGGTATGTGGAGATTCAACATTACCTTCCTTGTCAACGCTCCAGTAAGAGATGGTGTGACTGCCTTCTGTTGTGATGGTAACGGAAGTGCCTTGCTGCTCGATACCGCCGTTCACCGTGTAGAAGGTTCCAGCTACACCTGAGCCGCCGTCGCCTGGAGTGAGCGTTACCGTGACATCATGATTGACCCAGCCGGCAGGTGCATTATCGATCGTTGCTGCTGGTATATACGTTGGTTTCTCAATAATAAGCACAGGACGATAATTCGCCGTGGCGTTCTCTTTGGAAGCGTAAATGACATCGCCTGTGGAACCCTGATTCGTGGTCGCCATAATACGGATCGAGAACGTTTTATCCGTCGATATTGCATCGTAAACCGCACCCGTCACATCGAATTCGACCGGCGTCCCGACGGTCGGCGCCGTCCAATTCGCTAGTAGTGTTCCGACACCCGGCTGGTTATTCCAAGTCATACCTGTTTCCGACCAAGAATCGTTCGTTGCTATATTCGCCTGCTGTGAGATGCCGCTTTTGCCGATAGAAGTAGGCACAAGCCTTATTTTCGCCGACTTGATCAAGCCGGTGAAGGAGGACAAGTCAAACTTTAAGAAGGACTGTCTGTTAAAACCAGTACCGTCATTTTTGACAACGAGCGAAGGATCCGTACCATAATTCGTATTCGCATATGAACCGTTGCGCACATACGTATCCGCTGTTGGGGCAAAAGAAACCATATCAGGGAGCGTGATCGACAATTCGCCCGACGGAGCGCTTTCCCCAGAACCGTTTACGGCCTTCACTATGAAATAATACGTAGCCTTGTTCGTCAACCCCGTTACCGTGTAACTGGTTTCGCCTGCGCTTACAGCAGACACATCTACTGAATTCGTATAGCTTCCGGCAGTCGTTCCGTAATAAACCCGGTAGCCGGCAGCTCCCGTATACCCGCTCCATTTCAGCGTGGCGGAGCCGTCACCTTTCGTTACTTCTATTAACTGAGGTGCTGCTGACGTAGTCGGTTGACCTATGTTCAGCTTAGCCAGGAACGTTTTGCCAATTGAACCCCCTGCCTTCACTTCCAGCTTAGTTGTAGGAGCAAACTGCTTCACAGTTATCCCCGAATCTAGCCCAATGACACCGGTTGTTGCTCGGTGAAGCTCGATTTCAATCGTTCCTGTATTGGATTGCGTCGGATCGGAAATGCCGATTTGCAGCTCGTTTCCGCTTTCGACTACAGTCACGGATGCTTTTTTGTTGCTGGTCAGGTAATCATTACCGTCCACTTGTATCGTTTGGGCGGAATCTGTCCAAAAGTTCGCTCCGACCGCATTCGCTTCCGTATCCTTTACAGCCTGCACAGTCCCCGTGTTTTTGAGAACGTTAAAACCCGGATTCGATGCATAGGCAGCAGCCTCAGCCGCTGTTTTACCCGGAAGCACGGCATACGCATAGGAGGCTTGCGTCGGATTAACGCCGTGATTCAGCGACAAACTCGCATAATCTGCGGTCAATACGTTTGTGCTTGTTCCTGTATAAATATCATTCCAAGAACCAGTACGCGTCTCCCGAAGTCCGTTCACAGTAGCGCCTCCAGGGAAAACATAAGCGATATCGGAACCGGGTACGCTTCCCGCCAAATGCGCCCATTGGGCGCCTGTCATCGCTTCCGACCAACCGATTGTAGAGGGCTTCGCTATTCCGTCTACCGTTAACGTATTTGTGCCGCCTGCGTTCAGCTTGCGATTCTCAACGATTGTTTCCACTGTGCGGCCGCCTGTGCTCGTAATATCGGAGCCCAGAGCAATATACGTATCGCCGAATAAGAACCAAGACTTTTTGCCAGATAATGGAGTCCCTGTATTGCTCGACATTGAGAACTGCATGCCGACTGACCCGTACAGACCGTCTACCGACGAACCTCCTGCCCAATTCGATGTATTGAACTTGAAGGAGCTTAACGTACCCGTTGACCCGTCCGTCGTCGTGCCCGGCAAACGAACCGCGTTCACGGTCGGCCAATAGGCACCGTTAAACTGGGTTTGGTCCGAATTGTATAAATAGGCGGCTCCGGCTCCTTGCCACCAAGGCTTTTTATTTTCACCGGGTGTGCCATATTCAAATGCGGAAATGCGCGTCGAGAACAACCCTAGCGCCAACCCGAAATTCGGGCGCAAATGCAAGGCGCGATCCATCCCGGCAAACACATGTGTTTCCAGCAATTCCGCAGCCGGAACTACGGAGGAATCGTTGATTAACGCCTTGATTTTACCAATATTGAAGATCGAAAGACCTTCTGTATAGCTTGCGAATGTCGTATCCGAAGCAATCTGGCCTTTGGCGATTTGCCGGATCGTTGCTGCATCTTGTGCGTTCATTCCATCCGCCAGCAGCACAAGCGAGGAAATGATCCCTCGGCCCATTTGATGATCCTGCTGCGTTTCCCGTGCAATCGCCCGACCTCGTACCGTATCCATCATCGCCCCTTTGTACAGAAACGGCTGATACGCTTCTGTCACCCAGCGAATGACGTTGGCAAGATTCGGATCGGTGACATTCCAACTTGAACCTCCTAGCAAATACATCAGTTTGGCCATATCACCAATCAGCACCGCACCGTAGCTTCCCGTATATGCGACATAATCGTGCTGAATGAACGAGCCGTCTTCGTAAAAGCCGTCTCCGTCCTTTACATATAATAGAACTTGACTGATCGCATCCCGTCCCTGGGCAAGCTTGGTGCTCGACTTTGTGACGACGCCACGCAGAGAGACGATTAGTGCTTTATCTAAACGGTTCGCCCCGGTTTCCTTAAGCGACGGGGAATTCGTACGATAAGTCGGATCCGGTACGAATTTATCCAACGCTTTCGTATAGTTGGTCGTTTGCGTAGCGGACATTTGATCGTAGATCAAAACCATCGCGTCGGTCAAGTTCAGCGGAACGCCGATTTCCCAGTCCCACCAGTTGCCTGATTCGCCCTTCGTCTCGTTATATTTGTTCGCGTACATCCAATCCAAGCCGCTAAGGATATCGGCTGCCAAACTTGTATTTCCGTATAACGACGAACCAGTTGTTGCATACGCCAGCGCCATTTCCTTCAACCGAACGTAGTTGGAGGAAATCGTGCTGGATGCGCTCCAGCCCGCCAAGTCGTTCCACAAATACGTACGTCCCGCAGTTTTGTTCATCGACAACCAGTAGCTGTTCGCGTTCGTTTCGATTTGGTCGATTTTCACCGCAATTTCCGGATCCGATACGTTTATTGCTGAACCCCCTGTCAAATACGTCTTCCATCTATCCCTAAGCAAATCATACTCATCGGCTGCGCTAGCCGATTGTGCCGGCCCCAACAAAAGCATGAACGAATACATCAGAAGACATGTAATCAGCGAATACACGACGAATTTCTTAAATAGAAAGTTCATTAACGTTCCCCTCCACCAACTAATTTGATAATTATTCAATTACTTTCCAGTTTGGTCATGAGGAACCGTAACGGTTGATGAAGCGGAAGTCCTATTGCCTGCCTGATCAAAAGCCGTATAGGTGATGGTGTAAATGCGTCCATTACCTTTGCCAGATCTTTCAGCACGGAGCATAAATTCAGTATCCAAATTGCCAATTTCTGCACCTTGAATGTCGGTCGACGAATTACCATCTCCTGATCCATTGTCCGACTCGTTGCTTGTAATGGAAGTAAGCAAGATGGATGCGATTCCTGAATGGCTATCATTGGCATACACGGACGCACTTACCGTAATCATTTGGTGGTTTGCCGGCCACAAAACAGGTTTATCCAAAACGACATTAAACGTTGGGACCGTCTTATCCACTTGCACAATCGCGGTATGTGGAGATTCAACATTACCTGCCTTGTCAACGCTCCAGTAAGAGATGGTGTGACTGCCTTCTACTGTGATGGAAACGGAAGTGCCTTGTTGCTCGATACCGCCGTCCACCGCATAGAAGGTGCCCGCTAAGCCTGAGCCGCTGTCGCTGGCATTGAAAGTAACCGTAACGTCGCTGTTCACCCAGCCAGCAGGAGCATTATCCGAAGTTGTTGGAGCTGTCTTATCGATTTGCACGACCGGCACTTCCACGATCAGCAGATTGTCGATGATAAACGGGTTGGGGTTATCGCTCGGCGCCGGGGTGTCGCCGTTTCGCAAAATACCGAACCAAGTCTGGTCGGATGTGCTCACGAACTCGTACTCATAATATCCTCTCCAGTTTGGAACCGCTGTCTTAATGTCGGTGTTGCGGTAGGTGCCGTTGGCAGCCCAGCCTTCGGGCATCGCGGTTATTGGCACGCCGTCGTCCGACCGGTTCGACTTAACGTTGTTGAAGTACGGGCCCATCGTGCCTTGCAGATAATCGTAGTGCTGGAGTCCTGTAAATTCCACGGTTGTCGAAGAAGCTCTCTGACTCATTGTCCCGTTCATACCACTCCCGAGCACAAAGGCGAAGATGCCGTTTACGCCGGTCTGGTAGTCAAAGCTGATACGGTATGTCTTGCCCTCTTCAAACCGGAGGCTCTGGGGTGTGGTCTGGTACATGATGCCCGCGCTTCCAGTGATATTAGAGAATGAGGTATTGCCGTCCACAACCAGATCAACCGGGATGGTCGTGGTATCCCACCACTGGCCAGTAACGGTATTACCCGCTTGGTCTTTCGTGGGCTGCACAAAGTTTCTTACGCTTTCTGGCGCGTTATCGCCCCAATCGGGTACAGTATTGTTTTGCGTATAGGGTTCATGACGGCGCTGCATGATCGTTCTGGCTTCGCGAAACCCACCGCCGTTGCCAAGGTTAAAGGGGAAGAAGCCCTCAAAGGTGGGTTTGTTGATGGCCGTACCCGCTTCAGTCGTTCCGTCCGGCGAGGATTCGAAATCCTGATACAGGATCGTTTTCCCGTCGGTCACCGGAGTCTTCGGCGTAGGAGTGGCAGTCTTGTACACGCGCATGTTGTCAAATCGCACCTCGCCCTCGCCCGCTGCGGCGTGCAGCCGGATTGTCGCCGTGGGTGCGTCCGCGGTGAATACGACGCGCATACGGAGCATACCGGTTTTTTCTTTGGAGTCATAGCGGTCATAGTTAAGCAAGATGGAAGAATCTGTATAATTGGAGAACGTATCTCCGTCTGTATCCACTATGAGGGACGCCTTACGCGTTTTGCCACGCTGCACCTCCACCATAACCGAAACGGCGTACTCGTCGCCGGGCGTCAGGCCGGTGATTGTCTGGCTGACCTCCGTTTCGTTACTGTCATTGACCGCAAGCTCCCAGTTGCGGCTTCTGCCGTGGTTGTCGGCATTCGAGTTAAGCTCCACTGCGGCTCCGCCCGTGGTGAAAAGAGGCATATTTGTGTTGTCGTTACGCACTACTTCGGGATTGCCATTTATCGTATTCCAACCTTTGAGGCTGCCGGTGCTGAAGCCGGGGTTATACACGTACTGCCCCCCGCCGAATTCGACGTCCACATCCATATCCTGCTGTTCTTTGTACACCACGTACGGGGTTCTTGCATCCGTATTTAAAGTAACTTTTCCATTCTCCACCGTCAGAACCTGTTCAGAAATCTTGCCCAGGTCGGACAACTTATACATATAGACGGTCTCGAGGTCCAGCCATCTGTCGGGCAGCTCCCAGGTCGTACTGCCGCCGTCATCGTTCCAATGGTATAGTTTGATCTCCTTCTCTTCTTGTTCATCAAGCTTTTGCATGTCGCCCTCGTCCCACGGTATCAGGTACTTGGTGGAACCTTGATCGGTGCCTATTGTGTTGACCTGCTCGTAAATCTTCTTTCCGTCTTTTTCGATGATACGTTTGCTGTTTCTTGTTTCGTTATTGGGGTTCTCATGACCCTCTGCATAAACCTTCACATCTCCGTTATTAAACTCGATGTAGTCCGCCCAGCCATCCTTATCCTTTTCCATGCGCGTAATGGGGAAGTGCTGCATGAACTTAGTGGGGATGTTGTTGCGATAGATTTTCTCAACAATCGAGTCATATTCGTTGATGCCGTTGTGCACCCAGCCCTCGTAGGAGGTCGTATCGGCGCCCATCAGCAAGAAGGCGCTGTTCGGCACTCGGGTTTCCTCAATGTCGGCCTTCCAGTTGTCGGTCGTGTAGTTATCCCAGCGGTCTTTGGTGTCGTTGAAGATAAACCGGGCAATATCGCTGGAGTATCCCTTGAGCGACGCGGGGCTGTAGCTCTTCTCCACGGACCAGTGCGCCCACGCGGCAGATTCCTCTGCGACGTACGGCCACTCCACGAAGTACGCAAGGCCGTTATCCTCGTAATCCCGCGCCAAGGCGTTTCCGCGCCAGCCGTTATGGGAGTACACATCGCTGTAAATGAAGCCCAGATCCGGTATATCGGTTTTAAAACGATTCATGCGCTCAAAACGGCTTTTTTCCTGACTTGCCTCATTCTCATTATATCGGGTCAGCGCATCCATCTGGTCGTCGATCACATAGGCTTGGTGCAGGTAGTAACCAAACGCTACATAACCTTTGCTTCGCGGGGTAATTCCGTCGGCTTGCATTTCCACGTTTTCATAGCTGAACTGGTCAACCTTCGCGAAATACTCCGTAAAGTTGGTGTGGACACCGACAAAGCTGTTGTACTGTTTGGTCGTAATGTCGACAAATTTCCGGAACTCGTCCAAGCCACCCAGTTGGTCATCGTAGACGCTGAAGTCGCCCCAGTTGCCTGCGTTATGGTATTTTTGCAGGATGATTTGTCCCAAGCCGTCCGTATGCAGCGAGATCCGCTTGGTCTCGTCCACCGATGCCAGATACGGGTAGTTGGTTTCGTTGCCCTGTGACATAATAAGCCGTTGTACGACCGCGTCGGCAATTTTGTCCGAGCCGACCGCCACTTTAGCGACACTGCGGAACTCATTGGTCGCATCCTGCCAGTTAACGATGCCGTCGTCGTTGTTTTCTTCCGCCAGCACGACCCAGACATGCGGCATATCCCTTTCGTAGGGTTCATCTGTATACGTTCTGGTTATTAAGGCTTGCGCTTCTCCGTATATACCCTCATAGTCAATAAATTTCTTGGTCGCATCAGGGAATCGCCATACCCAAGAGCCGCTGAGCAGACTCGTGGTGACCAGCGAGTCGTTTCGCTTGGTGTCAGCGAATACGCGTCTTGCCACGCTGCCGTCAGTCAACCCGAAGGCGTTGCTCTTGATGCCGGCGGCCACGCTGCCGTTGGACACAAAGGCGTAGTTATAATAATCGGAGCCAGTCAACATATCTCCTATATTGAAGAAACTGTCGCCGCTCCTTCCGATGTTGCTTTCCATTTTGGAACCGGCAAATGAGGAGCCGGTACTAAAATTGCTGACAGTTACCGGATTATGATCAGGTATTTCGATTGTGAAAATGCGGTTGGCCGGATTCTCATTAATCTCGATAAAATCAAACTTGAGCACCATACCCTCCACCGTCACCTTGATCTTGATTTCCGCGTTCAACTCGGTCACTTTTAAGGTATAGATAACATGCTGGCTACCGTCTGCGTTCAGGATTGGCTCACCGGTTGTAACGACGGGCTTGTAGTCCTTAACCGTTGAACCTGTCAACCCCTGGGACGTATTTAAGCTGTATGTCATGCCGGTCGTCAGTCTGAGGGTGTCCAGCTTGGTGCGGTTGCCATCGATCTTCGCGCCGCTGGCCTTCATCTCATACTGAATGGCGCGGGGGAAGTCTCTATCCAGATAGACCTTCATTTTATTGTTCTCGATGCTGAACACGCTATTGTTTTGTGCAACCGTCACCGTCCCGGTTGATTTAACCTCCGAATTGTATATGGAAGTCGCCGTAACCGTTGTTTCACCGACATTTTCTCCGACCACCAGGTTACCGTACACGGACACAATGTCGGTGTTGGCGGCTGTCCACTCAAAGGCCGGCGTAGCGTTCGCGGGGACAGTTGTATAATTCAGCGTTGTCTGGTCCTGATGATTCACGCTGGCGGGAGTGGACAGTGTAACAGATGACGGCGGAATCACCACGTTCTCGGTGACCGTCAAGCTGTTAAAGCGCCCGACGGCGTCCTTCGGATTGACGATCGTCCGGATGCCGATTGTATCACCGGGTTCCAGATACACCGTAACGATGTTCGACTGTTCAGTACTGGCGAGGCTGGACGTTGTCCTCGTAAATAATGTGCCAGCAAGCTGGCCGTTCACAAGCAGCCCCAATTGGCCGCTCGCCTGAGAGCTGCCTTTCGCATAGTTCAGGGTGATGTCATACAATCCAGGCTTATCCACGACGGCATCGGGCACGTCGATTCCAATAGACGAGCCGACCGGGACGTAGTCCATCGTATCCACAAACCCGTTGCCTACCCTGATCCCTCCGCTCAGCCCGGATAACGCGATCGGGATGTTCTCCGGGACTTCATTGGCGTTGCTATTCCGTACCGCTGCCGGTGGGTCAAACACATTGTTTTCCGTATCCCACAGCGAGACTTGGGCGGTTTTCAGCCTAATCTCGTCTTCGTTATTCTTTACGTACAGGTTGTACTTAAACGTACCGCCGGTACCAGTGGACGTAATGACGACGTCCCCAGCCTTGATCGTCTGAATCCTTCCAGTCACAGAATCCACCGTCGCAATCTCCGGGTTACTGCTGGTCCAGGTGAGCGGGAAGGTCACGGGCTCCGGAATAATGATCTCATTGCCCGTCAGGAGGTAGAAGTTGCGGTTGAAGGAGTCGTATGTGTAGGACTGATCCACCTCCCAGACGGAGATATAGTCGATATTTACAAGGCCTCTGTCTGGATAGTCCACTACGTCAAGACTGGAGGTGTCGAGCACCAGAGAAATGGTGTCGCCCTCTTTCAGATCCATCGTCCAAATGTCGGACTCAACAAACACAAGCTCGCTGTCCCTGCCAGCGAGGGGAATACGGTAATTGCCAGGCGTTTTCGGAGAGCCGTTTTCATTTTTTTCGACCTGGTCGTAGTTTACATATACGCTGATATAGTCCTCAATTTCGTAATTGACACGGGAGAACTTCAGCATGAATCCGTATTCACCGTCTTTGTGAATAGTAAAAGGGAACGTGACGCCGGCACCGGGCTTCGCCCTATAGGTTTGGGGGTCGCTGCCGGTGTGGAAGCCGCCCAGGACAGATCTGTCGTTCGGCTGACCGGCCGGAGGCGACGAGTAGCTGCCGTTCGGGTAAGTCGTGCCGTTGGTAGTGTTGCCCAGGTTTGTGCGAACTACGTTGCCGCCGAACTTATCCGCGTATGCGGCCTTGTAGATGCCGTTAGCACGCGGGATAAGCGCAAGAGCTTCATACGCGTTGCTCAGGTTGCTCAATGCGGTATTGAGCGTTTCCGCCGTCGCTGTATCGTCGAGAAGCAAGTCTTTCGCCTCGGCCAGCGCCGTGGCAAACAGCACCCATGTAGCTGGGGTGTAGCGGTCCTCTTTAAGGCCACGCCCCTCAATGGTCGTGTTCAGCTCTTGAAGCGCTTTCCTCGCCCTGCTCTCATCAGTGCCCAGATCGAGCGTCGCTCTGCCTCCGCCGTTGTTGATCGTGAGCTTTATGTTAGAATTGGTGCCATTGACATATATGTCATATATGCCGTCATTCAACTTTTCATTAAAGATAACCTTGTAGCCGTTCTTGACGCCGGTAGCCTTTACGTCGCTATCTTGCACCAATGTGAACTCCATTCCATTGATGTCAGGATGCGGTTCACCATCCAGAAGAACCATCAGCTCCGGCTTCTTGGATACTGCTATATTCTCAATCCACATTTGCCTTGTAATCCCGTTATTGCCTGAGTTCCTTGTATCAAGCACCCGGAGTTCGGCAATGTTTACAGGGTCTTTTGCCCTGAATGCAAAGTCTTTGGCAACCTCGATTTCCGTGCCGCCTTCCGGCGTTACCCAGACGCTGTATGTTTTCGTGGTCATATCAATCGTAGTTTTTACATGATATATTTTATTTACCTCTAAACGGGAGATTTTATCAGCACCCCAAGCCGTGCCGTTATATGCGCCAATACCCGTATTGAACCGCACAAGGGCGTTCATGTTGACGACATCCGCATTCGCTGCTGCACTACCGTGAACTAAGGAGACAGCTGTGTTCGGACTGGTCACCGTTGTGACATAGTCGAACTGAACCGTCATTTGTCCACTAGTCAAAACCTCCGGCAACTTCATGTATGCTTTTGGGGCATCTGTGCTGTTTCTGCCCGCAGCATACAACCGCAGACCTCCCCTCACGGTGCAGAGCACATCAATCTTTCTGTCCAGATTGTTAATCGTGAGCGTGTCGGTGGTTTGATTGTTTGCGCCGTCACCGCTCCATTTGTACGAATATCCGGCTTCGAGCACGTCCGACGGCGATAACCCGCCCCCCCTTCCTTCAGCGGTAATCACCAGCGTTTTGCCGCCGAGAACCACAGCGCCGCTGGCAATGAAGTTGTCGTTGTATTTAGCGATGATAGCTGAGCCATTAGACGCACCAGCATCCTCTGCCCTGAATTTAACCGTGTAGTAGTTGAGCGTTTTGGCAGTGGTTCCAGAGACGGCAACCGTTTCGCCGGTGTCGTCGCTGCCGTCAAAAATATTATATGTGCCGTCGTAAACGTCAAATGTAACCGTGCCGCCAATGTCGGAACCGTTATCAATTATTTCCCCATTCTGCCGCAGCGTGAACGTTTTGCCATGCCCGTCAAACAGCTGGCCGTCTTTGTTGATGGTAAACATTACGTTGTAAGCGCTTACGGATAGCGGCTGTGTTACGGTTAAATTCACGGTTACACGGTAGTACTTGACATTCGTTTCATCCTGCGAGATGACTTTGATGTACACATCGTTTTCTCCCGCATTGAGAGAAATTGTATTCTGGTTTGCACTGAAATTAGAGTCATCGTACAGCTCAACCGCCGCGGTGGAAGAAGCAACGATATCATCCGTCGTAATCTGGGGTTTCAAAACGCTGACGTTGGCGGTGATCGGATTGCTTTGTTGTCCGTCTCCTCCGCCCGGCTCGAGCGTCTCCCCCGCCACGCTGATCAGCTCAGCCTCGGATCCATCTGGGTCGGCAGCATATGCTGTCAATGGCGCAAGGTTGTCGCCGATTACCGACAGCATCATGACCAAAACCAATATTATGCTCAGACTCCTGCGTTTCATTTTGCTCACAGTTATTCCCTCCTTAAAAATATATCAGATCGTAGTAGGACAAAGCAGCGGTTTTTGCCCATACGACACGTCCAGAATGACGCCCGTCGTGTGGATGCTGCCGTCCTCAATGCCGGTTACCTCAAGCGTTGGCGCGGGCAGGCCTGCACGAGAATCAGCTTGGACTTCTGGTCCGGATTCCTCTTTTTGCTCGAGATATGAGCGCCCTTCTGATCATGCCCATTCTCTCGATCGCGAGCACGAAGTTCAGTCGTCCTGAAGCTTCTCCTTCCGCCAGCTTCTTGTTGATATAGCTCGTAATATCCAGGCTGGCATAGGTATTGGCGGTAGCGCGCGAATAGCTGACATCCCCTACTTTCTCCCCGTTCGCCGGCGCGTTCCCCCAGGTTAACTTCGTTTCGTCGAAATCGGGAACTTCATAAATACTTACGATTTCGCTCGATCGGGCCGTTCCCATAAGCTCGTATATATAGAGCTGGATATCGGCCTTTTTGACATATTTCAAAGCGTTGCCCATCAAGTCATACGAAAGATATACCTTTCTCGACGAAGAGCCCGTTGACGGCGTTTTGAGCTGCAGCTCTACTGGTCGATTGTAACCTGAATGACCGACGATTGAATCTTTGTTGTAGTGGCTGCATATGCTGTGCTAATTGTAGACCTTCCCGTCAAACTTGGAGTGCCAAGGCCTAGCGTCTGTGTTGCCATGAGGAGAGTCGTGAATAACGCAGCAAATTTGGATACACGCAAAGATTGCTTATCTTTCAATACCGTTCAGCTCCTTTTTTGAAATCAACATGCTAAACTTTCAACCAAGCAAAATGCAGGAATCGCCTCCTTTCAGTAGTTCATTCTATAAATAAGGGTAATTTTTATTGAGGATCAATACGTTGATCCTCCACTGCAGGCCTTCAGCGGTCCGAAATCGTATTTTCACGATACCGTCCTTTCGCTGCATGACCGGCAAAATGTCCGTCGCAAATTCGCCAGCTTTCAGCGCTTTCTCTGGCTTCCATGAGCATTGCCCTACGATCTCAACCTCCGTGTAAGAGGGTGAGTCACGATCTCCGGATACAAAGAGCAGATCGTACCTGCCTTTAGGCAGCTCGATCATGAAAATCTTGTCGCTAGTACCTCCAATAAAATCTCTTCGAAGTTCGTCAGGCTCCCCACGATCCGTCGCTATGAGATCTTCAGCGCACTCCCAACCGATACCGGAATATGACGTGAATACGATTTCCGGCGATATTTTGCGGAACGTTTGGCCGAGGACGCCTTCGACATGAGCCTGTCTGGGCAGCGCTTTGTAATAATCCTTGGCCAGCAAGTCCGGATCAACACCAAAATCGAGCCGGTAAGCTGCCAGTTTTGATTCCCGATGATTGCCGGCATAATAATCGAATGTGAAGTGATCGAGAGTCTTAAAATGATGCGTGTCTTTGTTTTTGCCAAGAAACACTCTCCGACACGTATGGGCCTCGTGAACACGCGGATAACTCCCGTTATTTGCGGCTACTTTTTCAGACTTGGATAGGAACAACTCGGGCAATAAAGATTCGGTCTGCGGATAAATCGCATATTCTCCGTTCTTAACCGTTTCAAACGAGATTTGTTTATCATCCTGTCGATATTCCAGCGCTCGCCATAAAGCTCCAACTAGGTGCAATACAAATACCTTCTCAGCCAAACCAAACGGGTTGCGCATCACAACCTTGGTTCCTGCCATGCTTCTGATCTTGACCCAAATCGTACGCCCCTGTTTCATCTCGGCGCTAACCTCGAATGCCCCAACAGCCAGCAAGCTTTGGAAAGCACAATCGCTCCATTTCTCATATGACCGCACTTTCTTCTCAACATCATGCTCGTACAAGCCTATCGTCATTTCTTGCTCGGACTCTCCCGACGGTACCGCCGGGAACACGTCGATAACGCCGTTATAGCTTTGCAGCAGCATCTCGTTAACCGAAGCAACGATCTCTCCGGATGCCTCCATCATGTTGGGGTGATACAACGGCTCATTCGTAATGTTGCAATAGTTCATCCAACGTTCCGTTTCTTCGGCAAACAACCCGTTGCTCCGCAGCGACAAATCAATGCCTTGCTCGTATAGCAGCCTCAGCGCCGTATTCCCTTTGCCCAGCCTTGAGGCGGCGCAAGAGAGCCAACCGAACTGAAACATTCCAAATTCGGTATGGTTCTCCGCGAAGCAAAGCGTATTCTCTGCCCTTTTCCGCAGCGATTCCTCACTATCTTTGTTGATTTCTCCAATCGGATAAATCGGCATAAGCAGCGAGGGATGTCGCAAATGCAAGTCTACGGGCGCCCATTCCGAATCCAGGAATACATCGCCATACCGACTGGAAAGGCCTCTCGGATAAGGGGCCAAACGATCTACCATTTCCCTCCACCTGATTCGGTCGGCTTCCGCTTCTCCAAGCAGCTCGTTTGCTTCGCTCGCGATCTTCAACAAATATTTGACCGATGAAAGCGTACAAACCGAGTTACGGGTCAAAGGACCCTGTTCCGGCGAAATATCAGGGAATACGTGATATCGTCCTTTTTCCACATCAACCTGCAAATAGCCTTCGAAAAACCGGGCGATCTGCTTAAACAACGGATAGGCCTTCTCTTGCAAAAAGTCCAGATCCATACTATAGCGGTAATAGTCCCATACAAATTGCGCACACCAAGGCCAGATGCTCAAATACAACGCATGCGGGTAATCCCCGGCAACACCTTCGAGACCGTAAAACTGCTTCGCCATTTGCTCGGCAAGACTGACATATGACAACAGTCCGTCATTGAACGCTTCCGCCACTTCAAGGTGATTGGCGGTGTAGAGCGGCCAGAAAGCAGCCTGAATGTTAACGTCCCAGTACCACATGCTGCCCCACTTGGTCGGCTGCTTAATGTCCCATAAACCATTCAGTCCGCATGCTTGTTCACGCATTTTGCCTCCTTTTCCGCTGCAGCAGGCGATCGCGTATAAATTGATATACCATAAATCTTCGATCATTTTATCGGGCACGGTGATCGAGGAACGACTCCAGAAGCTTCTCCAATGGTCTTGATGACTCGTTGCCATGTCCTTGACTCGAGAAACGGACGTGTTCAATCTTTGCAAGGCGGTATGAAACAGATCCTTGGTCTCTTCCTCCGTTATGACCGTTGTCAGCAGTGTCATGTTCTCCTCCGCATCGTGTAGGAGAATTCGAACGGAATCGGTAGAATCATCTGTGCTTCCCTTCACTCCGATCAACTTCATCATCACGATGAATGAAAACGGATCGTATTGTTCCTTATCCTCGCCGTCCGGATAGAAGGAACCTAGATAGTAAAACGTCGTATCATCCAGCTGATGATACTTCACATTCATATCCACGTACCTTCTGGAAGGGACATACATGGACACGGATTTTAGCAATAAGGCGTTGGTCTGTCTGATTTCCGTTATGACATAATCACCATCATTGGCGATAAATGTTCTGACGCCAAGCTTTTCTTCACCCTTCTCGATCCGTAAATTGACGACTGCCCTCTCAACATCGAGCTCAAGTGAATAGTAGTCCGGCTCCGCCAGATCCTGAGATGGAAACAGATGAATTTCTCCGGTGGGATAATGGGAGGATCCACCCGCCGATTTGCCGTATTTTCTGTACATGCTGCTGTTTGATAATGCATCGCCATATAGAAGTAATGGGCCTTGATCGGGATTTCGATACAGCTCGGTTGCCCTTTGTCTCAATTCATCGAAAGTGCGTCCATATTGAAGCGAGAAATCATGCCCTTCACCATTCCGGTACTTCTTACTATACCGATGGAGCTTCTGATAATAGACCTCGTAATGATTGAGCGCCAGCGTCAGCCTGTTATCCTCGAAAAACACCATACCGCCAAAATGTCCGTTGCCGAGCGGCAAAGCCTCGTTCCAACTGCTCGGGGCATTTTCGAATGTAACGGTTCTCACATTGTCCCTCCCTTCTCTGGTCGTTTACCAATATGGTTTCCAATCACTCATAACCCTTACCAACGCTTCAAAGTAATAATAATCCCCCCAAATGCAGCATTCGTCGATACCGTTTCCGAGCGGCTTTCCATAAACAGCGTGGAGCAAAATGCCATTGGAGCATGGATCCTTCTTAGCTGTATAACGGTCTGTCAAAGACTTCAATATAAGAAGAGAGGCATTCTCGTATATGCGTTTGTTATTGTCCAACAAGGGCAAATGTTTGATGAGCTCAAACATGCCGCATACGGCGATAGCTGCAGCTGAGCTGTCTCTTTCTTCTTCACCCTCTGTGAATGTTAAATCCCAATAGCATACATAATCGTCTGGAAGCCTATTCAAATAGTAGTTCGTAACTTTTTGTCCGATGTCTAGTAATGCTGCGTCCCCAGTGTACGTATAACTAAGTGGGAATCCATACAAAGCCCAAGCCTGCCCGCGCGACCAACACGAATCATCAGAGTACCCTTGTGATGTCTTGCCATACTTGGGTTCCCCTGTATCCACATCCATGTAGAACGTATGATAGCTGGAGGCGTCTTCTCTGATCAGATGAGCAGCTGCTTGCTTGACGTGAGTTTCAGCAGCTCGAGTATATTTCCGCTCACCGGTCATTTCGCTAGCCCAATACAGAAGAGGCAGATTCATGCAACAGTCGACAATCATGCGACCGCGCTGGTTCGGGTTATTCAGATCGCCCCAAGCTTGAATGATTCCCGCTTTCTCAAAATACCGTTCAAGAAGTAAATCGGCGGCTTGGATCGCTAACTGTTTGGCTTCCTCATTACCCGTCAACTTATAGGCGGAAACACTGGAAAGTGTATAGAGAAATCCCAGATCGTGAGTGGCCGTATGTTCTTTTTCTTTTAGCCGCATCTTGTAGCTTTCTAATTGACCTTCAGCCGTATTTCGATATTTCCTTTCGCCTGTAATTTCATAAGCTAACCACAGCATCCCGGTCCAGAAGCCTGGGGTCCATTCGATATTGCCCCATGGCTCGTAGATGTTATTTGTACTGGACGGCGATGGAAACCTATCCGTGAACGTATCCAGATTACGGTCGATCTGCGAAAGTATGAATTGAATGGCGTCTTCACAACCCGATTTGGTTAATACAGGAGCATCTGCGTATTTGCTTAAATTTCGAATTCCTTCATCTTTAGCCTTAAACAATGGGATCTCCTTCCTTTACTCCTTGATTGCCCCGATCATAACGCCTTTGACAAAATACTTTTGCAAAAACGGATATAGGCAGATGATCGGTAACGTCGAGACGATAATCGCTGCGTATTTAATGGTTTCACCAATTGCATATTTGTCGTCGCTTGCTGAACCCGTCATCATTGAATCTGTGTTGTTGGATATCAAAATTTCGCGGAGCACGAGCTGTAGCGGATACGCTTCGCGGTCTCGTAAATAGACCAGCGCGCTAAAGTAGGAATTCCAATGTCCTACTGCATACCACAAAATCATGACGGCAATCACCGGCATCGACAGCGGAATGATGATACGGAATAAAATCGTCCAGTCGTTTGCGCCATCCATTCTTGCAGATTCCTCCAAACTGACCGGGATACCTTGGAACGAGGTGCGCATGATGATCATGTTGAATGTATTGATCGCGCCGGGAATGAGGAGCGCCCACATCGTATTCATCATCCCGAGATCGTTCACGAGCAGGTAAGTCGGGATCAAGCCACCGTGGAACACCATCGTCACGACAATAAAGAACATGATGATATTTTTGAAATATAAATTCGGTCTAGACAACACATAAGCACCGATCGACGTCATGAACAGGTTGATTGTCGTACCGAACAGCACGTACAAGAGCGTGTTCTGGTACCCTTTTATGATCATCGGGTTCTCGAATACAGCTTTGTATGCACCAAGATCAAAGCCTGCCGGTCTGAACATCAGCCCACGATTCTGCAGTAATGATGTCGCATCGCTGAATGAGGCGAACAGCACATACAAGAACGGGTACAGCGTGACCGCGCAAAGGCTAATCATGAACAGCGTATTTATGTATCCGAACGTGCGTTCCCCAGCAGTTGGTTTCATGTCCTAATCTCCTCTCTAAGTCCTTAAAAGATGATCTCCAGCTACCACAGTTTATTTTCGCTGATCCGCTTGACGAAGCTGTTGGCCGAGACAATCAGAATAAAGCTAATTATGGAATTGAATAGCCCGACAGCGGCCGTAAAGCTGTAGCTCGCCTCGAGTACTCCTTTGCGGTATACGTAGGTCGAAATGACGTCCGCCGTCTCATACGTGAGCGGATTATACAGAAGCAGCACCTTTTCGCTGCCGACCGTCAGCATATTGCCCATCTGCAAAATAAACAAGATGACGATCGTCGGCATGATGCCAGGAAGCGTGATGTGCAGCGTCTGCTTCCAGCGGTTTGCACCGTCCATCCGGGCAGCCTCGTACAATGACGGGTCGATGGTGGCAATTGCCGCTAGATAAATGATCGACCCCCAACCGACTCCCTGCCAAATACCGGATGAAACAAACAGGAAACGGAACCAACCCGATTCTTTTAGGAAGTCGATCGGTTCGATGCCGAAGGCACCGATGATCTGGTTAATGAGACCGGTACGGCTTAAAAAGTCGATCATCATTCCGGCCACAACAACGATCGAAATGAAGTGAGGTAAATAGGAGATCGTCTGCACGAATCGTTTGAATATGCTATTACGGATCTCATTAAGCAGCAGCGCTAGGACAATCGCTGCCGGAAAACCAAACATAAGTTCGAATAAATTGATCAACACGGTGTTCTTAATCAATCGCCAGAAATAAATACCGTTAAAAAAGCTTTCAAAATGCTTGAATCCACTCCAAGGGCTTCCCCAAATTCCTTTCGCCGGCGTAAACTCTTTAAAGGCAATTTGCAAACCGTACATCGGTCCGTAATGGAAGATGAGGTAGTAGGCGATAACGGGAAGCGCCATCAAATAAATGGTCCAATGACGTTTCAAATCGGCACGAATGGTTTGCCGAACGGTCGGATTACGATAGATTTTGGATGCTGCTCTGCTCGATTGAACGTTTCCGGTGCTTTGCGTCATCGTCTCACCTTACCTTTCTTTTTGATTTAAATACGAAATCTGGGAGATGAGCCCGTTTCATCTCCCAGTCCAAACTTTCGATGATTAGCGCTTGTTGAAGCGCTCAAGTGCCGCTTGCTGAATTTTGATTCCATCTTCGATACCCATGCTCTGAATCTTCTTCACGTATTTGTCGAAATTATCGATAGGCTCCACGCCCATGATGAACTTGAGCAGCATTTCGTCTTGATACGTCTGAATGTCCGTCATGAGCGAAGCGAATTTGCTGCTCTCTTCCTGTGTTGGCGAAACGAGCGGCATTTTGCGCTCGGCGGTCGGTTTGGACCAAATTTCCAAAGCGTTTTTCTGCTCTGGAAGCACGAGATACTGCAATTGGAAATTGTCGCTGAGCACGAACGGCGCGCTCCAGGTCGCCCGGTTATACTTCGCTAACGATTGCTGGACACTAACTCCGGCAGGAGGGTTTAAGATTTCCGGTAAGAATGTAGCTTTGCCGTTTTCCATCTTGTAGCTGACACCTTCTAAGCCATAGTTGAATAAAAGATCTCCTTTTTCGCCATATGCGTAATCGAGCCATTTGACCGTTTCGATCGGATTTTTGTTGCTCGTCGTAATTGCGCCTCCGTAGCCGTTAGAAGCAAAATCTCTTTGTCCCCAAATCGCTTTGTCCCCGGCTTTCAATACCGGATATGGAGCGGCGACGAGTTTGAATTTCGGATCTTTATCCTTCATTAGGGTGCCGAACTTGCCTACGCCTCCTCCGTTGAATTGCACGGATGCACCTAACAGGTTCGTCGTCATTTTGTTATCGAACAATTTTTCGTTCGGGGCTGCGAAATCCTTATCCAGCAAGCCTTCCTTATACCATTTGTTCATCGTTGTCAGGAATTCCTTAAACTCTGGCTGAATCGGGCCGTATTTTACTTTGCCTCCGTCTTGATAAAAGCTGTAATTAATTCCCCATGCTCCGAGGAATGGAGCGTCTGTCGCGATCAGACTTTTATCCAGGTAAAATGGAATTTCGTCCGCTTTGCCATTGCCGTTCGGATCTTTTTCTTTAAACGTTTTCAGCACGGTGTACCATTCGTCGATCGTCGTCGGCATTTTCAACCCGAGCTTGTCTAACCAATCCTGGCGGATCGTCGGTCCAAAGAATACTCTAACCTTGTCGTCACCACGCAAAAACGGAAACATGTATATGCTGCCCTCATCCGTCGTAATTTGCTTTTTCCAGTCTGGGTGTTCGTTCAACAGTTTTTTCAGATTCGGCGCATATTTATCAATCAGATCGTTCAGCTTAATAATTTTGGCGTCTTTAATCGCTTTTTCGGGACCGCCCGGATAACCCGTTGTCCAGCTCGTTTCCAGTATATCTGGCAGTTGGTTGGAGGTAAGCATCAGGTTAAACTGTTCTTTGGCCTGTTGAGCATCTAGCGGGGGATGTTGAAATTCGACCTTTACTCCAGTTATTTTTTCTAGCTCCTTGTACATTCCCATTTCTGCGAACGTTTTCATTTGTGAAGAAGCAGCAGAATGGTTGGCTACCCAGTAAGTAAGATTCGTCAGCTTCGGCGGCTGCGATTCTTTGCTTGACTGCGGTGAAGCTGAGGACGTCTCGCCCCCGCTTTGTTTACTGCATGCGGCAACCGAAACTGCGAGTGCGGAAACCAGTATGATGGAGCCTACTTGTTTCATTTTTTTCTTCATGGTTCTTGCCTCCCTTTAATAGTTAACTGCTATGTTGCTGGTTAAACCGGGCTATTGCAGTCCTGGCTTCTGGTTCCAAGTGTAGCCTCAACCAGCGGGAAATGAATACTCTCTACTTTTCATATCCGTTATATTTTCGTAAGAAATGCATGGCAGCAGAAAACAAATCAGTCCAACATTAAAAATCGTCAGTATACATTTACATAATAAATATGGGCAGTCCCCTATGAGGCTGCCCTTTATGCATCTGAACCGGTTTTGCCCGGCATCATCGTTTCACGGTATTTCCCTGGGGTAATGCCCTCCAGTTTTTTGAATGCGCGGATGAATACGACGTCGTTATTATAGCCGACCTTTTGAGCGATTTGCGCGATTGTCAGCTCCTTGTTTTCCATTGACCGCTTCGCGAATTGGATCCTTTTGTGCGTGATATAATCCAATAGATTTTGTCCTTGATTTTTTTTGAAGAAGGTGGAAATATATTGCGGAGTCATCCGGAAACGCTCAGCGATAAGAGCCAGTCCGAGATTCGGATCGCCAAGATTATGATCCAACAGGCCAACAATCTCCTGCAGCAGCTGCGTGTTGTGATCGGATCGTTCGACATTGAACGAGCGGGTGAGCGTTTCGTACAGCTCCTTCGTTTTACACTGCATGCCTTGCGCCGTCGGATAGCTGAAAACCGCTTTAATCGGATCGAAGTCCGCTCCAAGCACTTCTTCCTGGTTCGTATTCGTGGAGTTAAGGATTTTCAAGAAGGTGCTTGTTACGTTAAAGAACAAGCATTTTCCCAGCTCCGGTGTCATGTGGCTGGAATCGAAATTCATCGAATAAATCTTATCGAGCAGCTTTTCAACATTGTCGGTATCGCCGCTCCGAACGAAATTGGTAAGCTGTATCTCAATTTCAAGCGGATAATAATAGTGCTGATTGACACCGATAATATCCTGGAAGTGGATGATGGCATTTTTGCCCAAAATGAGCCTATATTCAAGAGCTGCCAGTGCTTCCGGATAAGAATCGCGAATCGCTTTGGGCCCTTGGTTGATCCCTCCGACAGCCACGGTAATACCGATTTGGAATCTTTGTGAAATGACGCTATAGAGGGACTGGGTGATTTCCCTAATATCGGATTCGGCGAGTTCTTCTCGACTCTCCGTCAGATTAATAAGGAGCGCAAGCCGATCGCGGTCGAGCTCGACTGAGAATCCTTTATGATTGGGTCCAATCAGGTCTACGCCGATATTTGAAACAATAAACCTTGCATGCGCCCATTGCTGTTCGGATTCTTCTTCGGTGAAACCAATAATGTCCTCAATCTTAACAAGCAGAACGGCAAAACGGTCACTTACAAACGACAAGTCCATAAAACTAAGTGTATCTTCGCTTTCGGCTGTAGCATCCACGTCCATATATCCGTTCAAAAGACGGGACAAATAGTTAGCCCGGATGAATGGGATTTGCTGCGCCAAGGTACTTCGCAGATTCTTCTCTTCGTGGATCGAGCCTTCGATCGTTTGCCGGATAAATTCGTATTCGTTAGAGACAGGACGACCAATCATATCCTTTCCATTCATAATCGCGCTCACGGTTTTTTGGAGAGGCTTGTAATTCCGATAGGCCCCAAAGCTGACAGCCAGCAGCCCGGCGATCAAGCACAGCGCAAAAAGTCCGAGCGACCAATTCTGTATTTGATTGACTTGCTGCATAAAAACATCGTTTGGCGTTATGGATACATACTTAAAGCCTGCTTTTTGCGAGGACGCTAACGAAACAATTTGATTCTCACCCGCCAGCCGGTATTCGAACGGATCGGTGATTTCTTTAATGCGCCCCAGTAGTTCGGACGGAAACGGCCTATCACTGTTGCTCATAATCGTCCTTCCAGCATCGTCAAGGATGTAGATGGCGCTATGGCTTGCCGACTCCAGCTGCGCGAATAATTGTTTGACTTGGTCGACGTCAATCAAGACGATAAAACTGCCAAGATTGTCAGATTGCGAAAGGATGGGTAGCGACTGCACATACGTAATAACATCCTTAGAGATAATTGGGATATTTTCGGGTGAATAGGAATCGGTGGTACTGCTGAAGAGTGAAGCGACCGGCAAGTAGGACATCTTATGCTCGTTCTGGAGCAGCATTCGCCATTGATCGTACGACATGTTCTTCATGGCGTAGTAGGTGGAATAAAACGTTCGCGAGTCAGTTACCAAATCCGCCTTGACGATTGTATCGCTGATAGCGAAATAAACGTAGTAATCGAGAATAAAATTGCTGGTCATGCTGCGATACCTGCTCATCTTGTCCCGCATGAATTGAACAAACTCATATCTGTCAACATCGTTCGCGTTAGCCGGAATTTTAAGCATATAATCCAACTTGGGGTCGAACGCGACCTGACGCATTAAAATATCCACTTCCGACAATTTGTTGTCAAGTGACAGCTTCAACTGCTCAAGCATCGCCGCATTGGATCGTGTCGTGCTTTTTTCCAGACTTTGCTCCACTTTGGCATACAAAAATAGCCCCATTGCAAGCGGTATCAGCAGAATAAACAAATTGGAGGCGATCATCGTCATTAACGCGCTTTTTCTACTGTCGATTAGACGTAAAATCAGTGGCATTTTCAAAACAGGTCACGCCCATTTCTCAAATTTATTTACTAAAAATTGTATCCTCACTCGTCCAAAGTTGCAATACATCAAATTTACTGCAACCGACCCCCGTTGAACGAGGGTCGGTTTTCCAATGGAAGTAGCAGTCAGACTGTGAAATTCACAAAGTGGGAGCTGCATTTGCCAAATATGATTTTTGGGACAGCCCCTCTATTTAATTATAAATTCAATTAAAATATTTCGTCAATTTATTCTATATGTAATTAAAATTTTATTTTACTTATCATGCAGTAAAAATCAAACAAAGCCTATGATCTTGTCTTATTAAATGAACAATTCCAGGTGCAATGGACAATGATTAAAGGCAATGTGATCTAAAGATAAACTCAGAAAAAATATGAACGAACAATGTGTTCGATAATACAGTTTTAGCTCATATACTCATATTGCAATCATAAGGATATAGGGATGTGATGCCATTGCATATACATGTCACTGATCATGGGGATACTCTGAGGAAGATTGCCGACAGATATTATTGTGAATTAGAAAATATTTTATCACTTAATCCATATATTTATAATATTGATTTGAATTTGGATGCTGATGTTCAAATAAAACTCCCCGCCCCACCGCTACCTGTGCGAGAGATCTATGATACGGTTACTTCATGCCCTCCCGAATCATCAGGCCCCTCTTTGGATCAATGGATTCCCCTAACTTCAATCGAGCAAATGGCCCAAACCGATTATGATGTGCTTATCGTCGGCAGTGGTGCGGGGGGCGGTGCCGCTCTCTGGAGATTATGCGAACAGTGGGGAAACAACGGTAAGCGGATAGGCATGATTGAGGCCGGAGATCTTCAATTGCCTACGCATGCGTTTAATTTGCCTACTTTAAATGAACAGCGCGCTATAGAATACTGGGAACGTATTGCGGAAAGACCGGGGCAGCGTTGGCTGGATTATCCAGGTGCAAAAATGGTAAAAGCCTTGGGCGGTAGAACCCTTTTATGGTATCTGTTTTCTCCTCGCTTCAACCCTTCGGCTTTCCGTTCTTGGCCTATCACTTATAAGGATCTTATGCCCTATTATCAGATCGCTGAAAGAATAATGAATATAACTAGTAACTATACCCAAGGATCCTCACTGCAGGAAATGCTTCTCGATCGTCTTCTAATGGGCGGATTTCCAGAGGCAACTGCTATACGTATAGCAGCTGATCTTATAGGGACGAAATATGGGCAGGTTCATTCGAATGTCTTTTTCAGTTCACTCGTATTTCTGGCTTACGCTTTGAATATCAGGCCGTTCGATCTGGCCGTAAATACGCGAGCCATACAGGTTTTAACCGAAAAGGGTAAAGCTGCAGGTGTCAGGGTTATGACTTCCGATAAGAAAATGTATACCCTGAATGCAAAGACGATCATCGTCTCGGCCAGCACGTGGGAAACTCCGCGCCTTCTGCTAAATTCCAATATCCCGAACGAAGCCATTGGGAGATATCTCGTGCATCACCCCGAGTATGTGGCAAATGGATGCCTAAACAGGGATCAATTCCCGGAGGTTCTTGGCGTTGCCACTATCGTCGTTCCGGGCTCTGCTGAGCGAAATTATCAACTCATAGGCTTTTCCGATTTTTTTTATCATTACATGGAAAGGCCGCTGCTGAAAACAACTCGGATTGTAGTGAAGGTTTACGGCATCGTGGAACCGCGGTTTGAAAATCATGTTAGCCTCGACCCATTAAAACGGGATGCTTATGGCGTGCCTCTGCTAAATATTCAGTTTTCCCACAGCGATAAGGATCGGGTTCTTCTTCACGAAATGTACGCTGCCCTATTAGCTTTTTCTACGACAATGGAGCTTTCACTGGAAAGCCCGCCCCTGATGAGTCCTACCGGTTATGACAATCATGAGTGCGGCACGTGCCGAATGGGGGATAATCCCGCTACTTCTGTAACCAATCGCTTCGGTCAGGTCCATGGCATATCCGGCCTTTACATAGCAGATAACAGCGTCGTGAATCTGTCTTCGCCGGCCAATCCAACGCTAACGACGATTGCTTTGGCCATGCGTACAGCCGATTACATCATCGAGCAAATGAAATAAAAGCGTCAATGCTGCCTGAAAGGAGCACGATCAAATTGTCGGAAAACCAACGATCTTTAAAATCGTTTCATATTGTATTTATTGCTGCCGAAGTCGAATATGATTCCGAACATTCCTTGTCTGAAATCGCCAGAGAGGCGCAGCGGCTCGGGGCTCGGACGACATTGTTGACGGCTTATCCGTCTCCTGCAAATCCAGCTAATATTCCCGGTCTCGAGGTACTTGCCGATGCGGATCTGGCCGTATTCTTTATTCGTTATCGAACTTTGCCTGAAGAGCAATTCCGTCATATTCGGGATTATATTGAACGAGGTAAACCGATCATCGGATTTCGCACCAGCACGCATGGATTTCTGTATCCGAAAGGTCATCCCCTTGAAATATGGAATAAAAAGTTTGGCATTGACGTATTGGGAGCTCCATGGATAAAGCATTACGCCTATACATCAGGTACGGATGTATTCGTGGAACCAGGAGCGAGACAGGATCCAATTTTAAGCGGGGTTCCGGATAAATTCCATGTGCGATCATGGTTATATGTTGTTTTGCCGTATCCGCCAAAAGGATCAAACATATTGCTTTGGGGACAATCCGTCGATCCGGAATTAAAACCGGAGCCAGGCACCGAGATCAATCCAGTTGCATGGACCTGGAATAATTATGCCGGAGGACGCACCTTCATGACGACGATGGGCCATCCCGAGGACTTTCAAGTCCCCGCTTTCCGCAAGCTCGTGATGAACGCTATTCAATGGGCGTTAGGTATAAATCCAAGTTTGGATCGGACGGAACTGGAAGGCAGAGTGCCCATTCAAAGCGGCGGTGATGCCCGCCCCTCTGCGTCTCTCCCAAAGAAAGTGCCATGGATTCCCTTGACTCCGGTCGAGAAAATGGCACAAACCGATTATGATGTGCTCATCGTCGGCAGCGGGGCAGGCGGCGGGGCCGCTCTTTGGAGATTATGCGAGCAATCGAAAAAAAGCGGTTTGCGGATCGGCATGATCGAGGCTGGAGATCTATTATTGCCGACACATGCACATAATTTGCCTACATTCAATCAAAGTCGGTTTGATCAATATATAGAGAGTCCGCCATATGTAGAATCTGTGGGGAATTTATGGCCGGATTATCCGGGTGCGCGAATATTCAGAGCGCTAGGCGGTAGAACCCTGCATTGGTATTTAATGAGTCCCCGTTTCCGGCCTGAAGAATTTATAAACTGGCCAATTACCTATCAGGAACTACTTCCCTATTATCTTACTGCTGAAGAAATCATGAACGTAACCGGGGAATATACGGAAGGTTCTGCTCTCCAGGAAACGCTTCTTAAACGTCTACGATTTGGCGGATTTCCAGATGCATCGAGTATTCCTTTAGCTGTTGACCTGAATGTTACGCGATATGGGCAAGTCCACTCGAATGTCTTTTTTAGTTCCATTATATTTTTGGCATACGCTCTCAACACAAGACCTTTTGATCTGGCTGTAAATACGCGTGCCGTGCAGGTTCTCACCGAAAGCGGAAGAGCCTCGGGTGTGAAGGTCGTCACTTCGGAACACCAAACCTATACCATCAAAGCCAAAACAGTCATCCTTTCCGCCAGCACCTTTGAAACGCCGCGTATTTTATTGAACTCCCAAATACCCGGTGGAGCCATCGGTAAATATTTAGTGAATCATCCATCCGTTTTAGCGTATGCGAAAATAAACCGCAACCAATTTCCCGAAGTATTGGGAAATGCGGCAATCATGGTACCAAGCGCTGTCGATCGGAATCATACATTTTTTATATTTAGGAACAGATCCCGTGAATTACTGGTGGTACCATTATGAGGAAAGAAAACTTCTGGATGAATTGAGGTTCAGAATGCTCGGCCTGACAACCATGGAGCCGCGAATGGACAATCATGTCAGTCTTGACCTGAGCAAACTGGATTCCTACGGGATGCCTTTATTGAAGGTGCAATTTTCTTACAGTACCCAGGATCTGGCCAAAATCCGTGAATTGACGACTACCATTCATGCTGCTGCCAAAGCCACGGGACTGGAATTTTACGAAAATCCTTGCCTCCTGCCTCCTGGTTTGGATAATCATGAAGCGGGAACGTGCCGAATGGGTGATGATCCCTCAACCTCGGCAACGAATCGGTATGGGCAAATCCACGGCGTACCCGGTCTTTATGTGGCCGATAACAGCGTTCTACCTCTTACCGGGGCTGCCAACCCAACACTTACAACCGTTGCCTTAGCGATTCGCACCGCGGATTATATCCTTGGGAAAATTTAGAATTTTACTGGCGAAAAACTCAGAGGAGGATGACAGTGTTTAATCTCCCTATTCATATCAAAACTTATCGGATGTCCGGACCCAGGTTGAATGTACTTTACCCGGTCATTGTGGAACTATCGGATAGTTCCATGCAGCAGCAGATCAATCAACTCATTGTTGCTGAGGTTAAAAAGCAGATCCATCAGCAGGGATACCCGCAAAATCCCAAAGAATTATCCGGTTATTATGAAATAAAAACGAATGAGCGAGGTGTATTAAGCTTATCTCTATATAATGAGTCAAACGCTAGCGTTGATCACGGATGGACGCTGCAAAATTCGCTTACCTTTGATGTACAAACCGGAAAGTTATACACCTTGCAAGATTTATTCGTTCACGGCGAGGACTATGTGCAAAGCGTTTCCGAAATCATTGGACAACAGATCAGAGATCGTCGTATTCCATTGCAGTCCGAATTCAAAAAAATAAGGCCCAATCAAGATTTTTATATCGCCGATAAAGCTCTGGTCGTTTATTTTCAACTCGAAGAAATCACGGCATATGTTTATGGGTTCCAATATTTCCCTATTTCGGTTTATGAGATTCAGAATATCATTAATGAGCAGCCCCTTGGTACGATGATGTATTAGGGAGTCAGTTAACCCATATATTGAATTCAACTGATAAAGGAAGGGATGCCATTTGCATATCTATGTCACTGATCATGGGGATACTCTGAGGAAAATTGCCGATAGATACTATTGTGAATTAGAATCCCTCCTATCTCACAATCCACATATTCCCAGCGCCGATTTGAATATGGTTTCCGATGTTCAAATAAAACTACCCACCCCGCTGTTACACGTGCGGAAGATCCCTGATGACACAGTATCGCGCCCTCCCGAACCATCAGACGCCCCATTGGATCAATGGATTCCCCTAACTTCAATCGAGCAAATGGCCCAGACCGATTATGATGTGCTTATCATCGGCAGCGGTGCGGGGGGCGGGGCTGCTCTTTGGAGACTATGCGAACAATGGGGGCAAAACGGCAAGCGGATTGGGATGATAGAGGCCGGAGATCTGTTATTACCGACCCATGCGTTTCATATACCCACATTTGACGAACAACGCGCGCTTGAATACTGGGAACGGATTTCGGATCCAGTCGGAAATAGATGGCCGGACTTTCGAAGTGCGAAAATCGTCAGAGGCTTAGGCGGAAGAACCCTGATATGGTACGGCTGGTCTCCCCGATTTGACCCTGCTGCGTTCAGAACATGGCCAATCACTTATAAGGATCTTGCTCCCTATTATCTGATCGCAGAAAAAATAATGAATGTGACCACCAACTATACCAAAGGATCCGCACTGCAGGAAATACTTATCGAACGCCTTCTTACCGGCGGTTTTCCTGAGGCAACAGATGTTCCGCTCTCCACCGATCTTCAAGGTACAAAATACGGGCAGGTCCATTCAAATGTTTATTTCAGTTCCATTGATTTTCTTGCATACGCCTTAAATATCCGAAAATTCGATCTGGCCGTAAATTCACGCGCCGTGCAAATTTTAACGGAACAAGGAAGAGCTGTAGGCGTCAAGGTCATGACCGCGGATAAAAAAACGTATACATTGACTGCCAAGACAATCGTCGTATCCGCCAGCACCTGGGAAACCCCTCGCCTTCTGCTAAATTCCAATATCCCAGGAGAAGCGATCGGGAAATATTTGGTGTTCCATCCTGTGTATGAGGGGTATGGAACCGTTAACCGAGATGAATTCCCAGAGGTATTTGGCGTCGCAACCGTCTTTGTTCCAGGTTCGGCTGAGCGAAATTATCAACTCCAGATTTTCTCCGATTATTATTATGACTATAAAGTAAAACCGCTTCTGAAAAAAGAGCCTTTGGAAGTACACGCTTACGGAGTCGTGGAACCGCGGGCCGATAATTACGTCAGCCTCGATCCGATTCATCTGGATACTTACGGCGTACCTAATCTTAATGTACAGTTTTCCTACAGCGATAAGGATCAGGTACTTCTTCGAGAAATGCACGCTTCCCTGTCCGCCTTCACCGCCGCTTCTGGATTATCGCTGGAGAGCCCGCTCCAGCTGCGTCAGCCAGGAAAAGATAATCACGAGGCGGGAACATGCCGAATGGGGGACAATCCGGCTACTTCCGTCACTAACCGCTATGGTCAAGTGCATGGCATTACTGGTCTTTACATAGCCGATATGAGTGTATTAAATCTTACTTCACCATCTAATCCAACGCTAACCGCTATCGCATTGGCCATTCGTACAGCAGATCATATCGTCGAACAAATGAAATAGATCATTTATTTTGTCCGAAGGGAAGGCGATTAAATTGAGCGAAAATACCGAAGCTCGGACCTATCCGTCACAGCCTGCGAAGGTACCGTGGATTCCCTTGACTCCGATCGAGAAAATGGCGCAAACCGATTATGATGTGCTTATTGTTGGCAGCGGCGCGGGAGGCGGAGCCGCTCTCTGGCGATTAATCGAACAATCGAAAAATAATGGCTTGCGGATCGGGATGATCGAGGCCGGGGATCTAACACTGCCGACCCATGCTCATAATTTGCCTACTTTCGATCAAACGCGGTTTACTCAATTTATTGAAAGTCCCCGCTTTGCCGAACCAGTCGGGAAATTATGGCCGGATTATCCGGGGGCAAGAATATTTAGAGCATTAGGCGGCAGAACCCTTCACTGGTACTTAATGAGTCCCCGCTTGCTGCCCGAAGAAATCAAATCTTGGCCGATTTCCTATCAAGAACTGGTTCCTTATTACCTTACCGCTGAACAGATCATGAATGTAACCGGTGCATACGCAAAGGGATCCGCCCTTCAGGAAAAACTTCTCCAACGCCTTCGCTTCGGCGGATTTCCGGATGCCACTGACCTTCCTATGGCTGTTGACCTTGATGTTACCCGATACGGTCAACTCCATTCTAATGTCTTTTTTAGTTCCATTATATTTATGGCGTATGCTCTCAATATGAAACCCTTTGATCTGGCTGTAAATACGCGGGCTGTACAGGTTCTCACCGAGAGAGGAAGAGCTGCAGGTGTGAAGGTGGTTACTGCCGACAGTAAATCCTGTACGATCAGAGCTAAGACGGTAATCCTTTCCGCCAGTACCTTTGAAACGCCGCGTATTCTACTAAACTCTAATATTCCCGGAGCAGCCATTGGCAGATATTTGGTGAACCAACCGACAGTCGTTGCGGCTGCAAAAATAAAGCGCAATCAATTTCCCGAAGTGTTAGGAAATGCCGCTATCATGGTTCCAAGTGCGGAAGATCGGAAATATATGTTCTTCACTTTAGGAACTGATCCTTTAGAGTACTGGTGGTACCATTATGAAGAAAGAAAATTACTTGACGAACTAAATCTCGGATTTTTCGGCTTGGCAACCCTCGAATCGCGATTTGAAAACCATGTTAGCCTCGACCCGAACAGACGTGATCCATACGGTGTGCCTTTATTAAAGGTACAATTTTCGTATAGCTCTCAGGATAAAGCTGTTATCCGCGAGTTGACGGCTTCTATTCGAATCGCCGCCGCTGCAATGGGGCTGGATTTTTATGAGAACCCTAGTCTCATACCACCCGGTCTAGACAATCATGAGGCGGGAACGTGTCGAATGGGCGATGATCCCGCCACCTCGGCAACAAACCAGTATGGGCAAATCCACGGCGTACCCGGTCTCTATGTGGCTGATAACAGTGTATTGCCGCTTACCGGAGCAGCTAACCCAACATTGACAACCGTTGCTTTGGCGATTCGAACAGCGGATTATATCATTTCGCAATATTAGGAATGAGCAGTCACCTAATTTCTTGGCACCTCGTTCCGCTGACTCTTTAACGCGGTTACAATCGTCAGCAAAAGGATAGGAACAACGCCTGTAACCGTTATAAATAAAGGCCACACTGTACCTACATGTTCCATGGCTTCCAATTCGTTCCGGTACAAGGTAAGCGAGATCATGCATGCAAAAAATGCTAAAGGAAAAATCAGGGTCTTTTCATCCGGTAGTCGGAATAATTGGGATACCCCCAAATTGATCACGAACAGTATAATGGATGCTTTCATATAGGAGCCGGCGATCAGGGTCATACCGATTACTGATTCGACCCGTTCAATAATTTCCGCGAGTTCAATCAATCGCGCAAGTGTAAACAAAGAAAACTTGATATTCCCAGACATCGGCCCCAGCGCCATAATCGTGCATACAATCACCAAGGTAAGCGACAGCCCGCTGGTTAGAAGTGCTGCGAACATAAATTTCCCCAGAGGTTCTTGGTCCTTTCTTACAAACGGAAGAACCATCGAAAACAGGATCAGCTCTGCGTATGGAAATCCATAAGCAATATATGCGCCATGCAGAACCGGTTTAAAACCATGTGGAAATAAAGGCATTAGTAGTTCCACACGATAGGAAGGAAGCGTCATAAGTATGACTGCGGCACTGAAGATAAATATCGTGATGAGCAGTAAAGTAAACATCCTGGCCATGACTTCAATACCTGAACGAACCGTCATTGCCGCTGTGAAAAGTATTAAAAAGTGAAAGACATAGGTTGGTGTTTCCCTCATCATCGTACTCTTGAAAAATCCGCCGATGTCTACCACGACGTTGGCCAGCATCATGTTAGCCATCAGAAAGAAAGGAATGACGAGTATAACGGTCAATATCCTTCCAATAGCCTCCTGACTGTACTGGATGAGCGTCAGTTCGGGATATTTCCGGTGCAGATAAAGAATACAACACAACAGCAGCATCCCAACTCCGTTCGCCATCCACAGAGACATCCAAGCGGCGTTTTTTGCCGCCCCAGTCAAAGGCGCCGGTATATTTACGATTGACGAACCGGTCAGAAACGAGAGGAACAGCGTCGCCATTTGCCGTGAACTAACCGTTTTCTGCTTTCTCATCATCACCTCATCATCACCTGCCTCCTCATTAGCGTTTTCGAAAAAAACTTGCTTCGGAAGCCTAAGCTTCGTTACGATGGAATTTTGACCGTTTCCACAATTTTCTTCGCCGGATCTTTCAAAAAGAAATGAACCAACTCGTCCAGATTCGGCCAACGCAGCTCCAGCACATAAATAAGACTTGGATATAGAGCAGCGATCATCAACATCCCATGAACGAACCTCACCTTACCGCTTGCATGCTTCAGATTCAGTCCATCATGAATAAAAATGGCCGTATATACCACTAGTACAACCAAGATTTTCTCGATCATCGTTTTCTCCCCGTTCGCTCATATTGCAAAGACGGGACTATTTGGCAACCGGTTCGCCAAGGTTAGCTCCTGTATTGAATATATTTGCTTTAACTTCAACGGTAAATGCCATACCTTGAAATCGTTCTTCCCAATCCGGCTTCAAACGATACCATAAAGCCGGATTCTTGCGGTATATGCGATTTCCAATTCCAAGTACATCCATTTTTTGCTTCTGGAGAAGAAGCAGGGTACTTTTCATATCCTGTTCGATAACCTTTTGGACTCTTTCGTTAAACTTCTCTACGTCCTCCGGGGTTTTCAGAGTCGTACAGGAAAGTTCGCCGAAATACCCATCAATTTTGGTCGAAACATGTGCGGACACCGAATCCCCTTCGACTTTCACTTTGAGTTTCGTATTTAGGGTCGAAACTTCAACAGCTTCCACCTTCTTCATGTCCTTTTTGCTCTCACCCGGGCATTCGACTTGGATAATGCCTGATTGATATTCGTCCATCAGCATCAATAAGCTTTCGATTTTTTTTGCTGGCAGCACATTAACCAGTTTCCCTTTCTTCATCAGCGCCAGTCCGGTAACGGGAGAGCTTATCGGCATATTCTTCGGGTCAAAGTAAACATACGGTACCGCGGCAACGCCCGTTTCACTTTTCAATTCCAGCATCAGATCGATAAAGGAGGATTTTAACGATTTCCCTGTATTCTTATAGGCCACGTGTTCAGACTCGCGCAATTGCTGACCCATGGACGTTTCAACAAACGGCTTGCCTTTTTTCAAATAAAGCTCCGCCTTATCTTTGCCGATCATAACGCTTATCGTTGCCCGCGGTTCGTGATCCCGTGAGAAAAAATCGAGGATCTCGCCGATATTCCGTTTCCTGGCAATTTCTTCTCCGATGATCAGAACCCGCATATGGCTCCACTGCGCCTTCCGGCCGATATGAATGGTCATATCGCGGATTGCTTCAAACAAAGACTTATCTCTTGTTGTAATATTGACATAGCTTTCTCTAGATGGTCCTCCGTCTTGCTGTTTACTTCCCGTCATCGGCCTATAGAATTGGATGTTCAGTTCAATATCTTTCCCGTCTTCCGATTGATCGATTGCAACTCCCTGAACAAAGGCTAGGGTATCCAACTCGACTCTATTCCAGCATCCGGTTAAGAAGACAAGGACCACAAAAGTTAATGCAGCGGTTCCAAACGTTCTCACCGTTCATCCTTCTTTCCTGTTATCTGCGAGCCGATTATGCTTGTGTCGGTTTCTCGGCGAGCGAAGTTGAGAAATCAGCGGTGCCCGGATAAACACATCGCGCAATTGTCGTGGACGAAGGGGTCCTAACGGAGCAAGATAAGGCTGACCGAGCGAGCGTAAACTCATCATATGCAGCAGCAGCAGCAGGATCCCGATCATCAGCCCAAATCCCCCCAAAAAAGCGGAAAGGCACATCAAGAGTATTCGCAGGACTCGGACACAAGTTTGTAGACTATACTGCGGGAGCGAGAATTTCGCGATCCCGGTAAGGGCCACCACGACAACCATGATTGGGGAAGCTATGCCGGCATTAATGGATGCTTCCCCAATCACCAACGCACCTACGATACTGACGGCAGAGCCTACAGGGCGCGGCAATCGAACTCCCGCTTCGACCAGAATTTCGAAAAAAAAGACCATGATCAACGCCTCTATAAAGGCCGGAAATGGAATCCCTTCCCGCGTGTTGAGAATCGCTAGCAGCAGCACAGTTGGAATTAGCTCGGGATCGAAGGTAGTCAATGCGATATAAATGGCTGGAAGAAATACGGTCAAGAAAAAAGCGATGAATCTTAACCACCTGATAAAGGATGAAAAAACCGTTCTTTGGTAATCGTCTTCAGGAGACATCAAAAACTCGAGGAATAAACCGGGACAGATAAGAATCGACGGACTTCCAGAAACCATCACAATAATCTTACCGTCCAAGAGGGCGGCAGCAGCTACATCAGGACGCTCCGTTACCCGGGATTGCGGTAATGGCGAGTATACCGACTCCTCAAGCAGTTCTTCAATATAGGAAGTTTCCAATACATCCATTTCTTTGGCCGGTGTGATCCGCTCCTGAAACTCCGCCAACGTTTCCGGATTCACGGCTCCTTCTATATAAGCGTAAGCAACCTCGGAATTCGATTTCCCCCCTCCTTTGAAAAATTCCAACTTAAAGTCAGGGGTTCTCAAGCGTACCCGTATCAGACCGATATTCTGACTCAGATTTTCTACCGTGCTCTCGTGCGGACCTCTCACCACTGGCTCAATCAGGTTCTCCGTCACTTGTCTCTCTTGAAGCGTTATCGCCAAGAAGCTCAGTGCTTTGTCCCAATGATCGAAAAAGACAACAACCTTTCCTTCCAATATATCTTCAACCGATCTATCCAAATCTCCTATCGTATGTGCGGTTTCAGCGGAAGCCCCATGACTCTCGAAAAAGTTGATCACATCGCCTGGTTTGATATCTGTGGCCGGTCCTATCTGATGGGAAACCAAATCCTGCATGACGGTTTTAAAATAATTCACCTTTTTGTCTTTAACTAATGTGATACAATAAATGGCCATCGCCTCATACTGGAGATTGGCTCCATAGTGCCACGGAATGAAAGTGATATCTTTACAGTTGGCGAATATTTGCTCCAACCTCTTTCTGTTTACAGAAAGGCTCGACGAAATCGCTTCATGCACTTTCAATGGTTCCTGCTTAGCTGCATCCTGAAGAAGGTTAGGGGAGGATGTACTTTTTATGCGATGTTTCTTGAAAAATTTGGTTATATTCATTCTGACCCCCATCCTTTCTGCAGCCTAGTCGGAAATTAAGTTTATAATCTCCCATAATATGTATAGTTATACACCGATGAGGATTACCTATCGGTCATTCATTCATGCGCTATAGTCCATTTTTGCTAACTTGCTGTTTGTTTCTTCTGCCGGATTTTCCCTACGATAAGCAGCAGCAAGGGCAAGCCGATCATGTTGACAGGAAGAACAAACGGAACCCAGTAATGATTCAAATAACTGCCGGTCGCCTCGGAGACATTCTGGGGGATGAACGCAAATGCCGTAACAACCGGGGCAATAAACCAGATCATGTTCTTCCAATTTTTCACTTGTATAAACTGGGCCGTTCCGTAACTGGCAACAAACATATAAATGGACAATTTAACGAATACACTGGCAATCCAAATCACAACCGCAATAGCGTCCAAGTTTTCAATAAACCCAAAAACAGCAATCTTTTTTGTCATTTCAAAAAATGGATACCACATTTTGGAGGAGAGATTGACGCCTACCGTTAAAATGACCATGATCATCGATAACAGCACACCAAAGCTGGCAATGGCAACACCCCAAATCACGTAGGGGGATCCCTTGCGTGGTGTAAAAAGAAACGGTGAAATCATGAAAAATTCAACCGCATGCCCAAGGTAGGAAGCGGGGGGAAGCGCACCCTTGATAATAGCTCCCATACCGCTGTCAACATAAAAGGGCAGCAGACGATTCCATTGTATATTGATGACGCTTGTGGTCAGCACCAGCAATACCATCAAAAAAATAACCGGTCCCAATATTTCGCTGACACGTCCGATCCCATCGATCCCTCCGGAATAGGTCACATACATAACGATCAGAACCATAGGCACTATGATAAATATTCCCGGAGTTGTATTAAGGAGCAGAACTCGGAGCAAATCACTGAATTGGCGCAGAACGATTGGAATGATGGTATACCATTGGACAAGATAGATAACGATGACGATCTTACCGAGCCATTTCCCCATAATCGTTTGACTGAATTGGATGAAAGTCTGCTCCGGATGAAGCAGCACAAGCTTGGTTGTTATCACAGCGATCAGCAAGGCGATGCATCCCGCAATCAGAACGGAGACCCAAGCATCCTGCTTAGCAGCCTGCAAACTGGGAGTGAACGTCATCAGCAAGGTCATGCCAATATCCATGATGGTAATCATCCAGAACGCTTGAATTCCGCTCACTTTCATTGTTATCATCCTTTTCGGGTTGAATAGTTCTACTTTTTCAGGTGCGCAGGCGACTGGGTACGGCCAATACGTTGAACTTTGACGTCAATCTTAATCGTAACCGGAACTCCCGGATAGATGTCTTTCCATTGATCCTTGTTTTGCTTCCAATAAGAGGCGTGTTTGATATGAATTTCTTCTCCAAAACCGAAAATGTCTGCCTTTAATCGCTTTTGTACGTGATTAAGCGTACTTTTCACTTGTGCTTCTATCTCATTCTTTAGTTTGCTTTCGACTAGTTTGAAATTTTCACCTTTGCTTAAATCCAACTTCGTATCGTTTTCCATTACTCTTGCCTTGGCTTTGAAGACCATTGTCACCTCGGGCATGCCATTATTCATCTTTGTGAGCAAGCTCGCTTTCGATTGCAATATATCAATGCCAACGGTTCCCTTATAGCCTTTCACTTTTGGTTCGACCTGCGCAGTTATTTTGCTTAGTTTGAGTTTCCCTCTCCGCCAGATTAATATCTTCTTTTCATTTGGCGTTAGAAATCCAACCAGCCTATTCTCTTGGTACACGGCCGCTTCATCAACATTGAATACCCCTTCTTCATTCTTGCTGTAATATGCCTTTAGGGCTCCAGTTACTGGTGACCTCCCGGGAGAGGATTGTGCATCCAAAAATTCATCCATTTTAATGGATAAACCGAGTCCGGTTAATTGCATTTTTTTAAGAGCGATGGCCGGTATAGCTTCCAGCAAGTACCGTGTTTGTAACGCTTGTTTGGCGGTTGTTCCATTTGCAGTCAGAAAATAACTGCTATATCGGCTACCAGGCGCACGCAGAAATTGATCTAAAACCTGATCAATACCATGTCTGGCATATTCTTCACCGATGATGATCACCCCCCTGTGCCCCATAAAGATTCGCCGGGATAATCGCTTCTGCAATTTGTGCAAAATATCCGTACCATCTCTTCCTTTTTCCGAGACGACCAATACCGTTCTTTTCTCGCCTGCTCTCCCCCCCTGCATGGCACTGGGCATTTCTGTAGGAAGAGCGATTTGCAGCGTAACCTCTACCTGTCCATTCTCAGCAAGATCGAGACCGCTGGCAAGCACAAACGCAAGATCGTTAACCTCGTTCCGATCCCAACAGCCAGTCATTAAACTGAGACAAAGGATGAGAGCTATCGTTTTAGACCCTTTCATCCGGCTCATTTGTTTCTTCAACTCCTATTTCGAGCGAATGCGATTTTGACGCTTGTGTATGACCCACCACGGGGCTCTTACGAATACATCCAATATTCCGGAAAATTGAAACGGAGCGAGTGGCGACATATAATAAACGCCGAAGGAACGCAAGTTAACGAGATGAATCAGCAGCGCAATTATTGAAACGCCAAGACCATACAAACCAAAGATACCTGCAGATAGCATGAGCGGAAATCGTAAAATACGAATCGCCTGACTCATATTGTTACTGGGAATGAGAAAGGATGCGATTCCCGTCAAAGATACGACAATAACAATCGGCGCAGATACGATACCTGCCTGAACGGCAGCTTGTCCGATCACAAGTACGCCTACAATGCTGATCGTCTGGCCGACTTGTCTGGGAAGGCGTATTCCCGCCTCGCGAATCGCTTCAAAAGCAATTTCCATCATCATGATTTCCATCAACGTCGGAAAAGGAACCGGTTCCCGTGCCGATGCAAGAGACAAAATCAAGCTTGTGGGTATCATTTCCGGATGAAACGTGTCCACAGCAATAAACAAGGACGGCAAAATTAAAGATATGAAGGTAAAAAAATATCGAAGCCATCGCAAAAATGTAGCAATAATAAAGTTCGTGTAATAATCCTCCACTGTTTGAAAGGCGTGCCAGAAAGTAATGGGAGCAACAAGCACCATTGGGGTTCCGTCCACCAGAATAGCAACTTTCCCTTCTATCAGCGAAGCTGACACGACGTCAGGCCGTTCAGTCATTTGGATCACCGGAAAAGGCGAGTAAGGCGCATCACGGATCATTTCTTCTATGTAACCAGATTCCAAAACAGTTTCCATATCCAGTTGCGATATGCGTTTTCTTACTTCCATGATCACCTCAGGTGAAGCCACGTTCTCTAAATACGCGATAACGACCTCCGTTTGTGAAACCTCTCCAACTAGCAATTGTTCCATCTTCAATTGAGGTGTACGAATGATCTGACGGATTAATCCCATATTAATGTCGATATTCTCAATAAACCCAATTTTCGGACCGCGAATCACCGACTCCATATTGGGTTCTTGCAGATCACGATGCAATTTCCCCTTCATAGTTATGGACAGAACCTGGTTCGAAGATTCCACAAACAGAACTACTTGTCCCCTTGTAATTTGCTTAACAGTTTCTTTCTTATTATTAACGATTCTGGTCTGCGCTATTGGAAGCAGTTCACTTTTCATCTGTTCAATGAGCTGGGTAGATGTATCTAATTCAATCGTCATATCATTAAAGAGCGTTTTCAATAATTCATCATCCAATTGTTTGGTATCGACCAATTCCTTGAAGAATACCAACATACAAGGGATTGAATCGTATAGATTTACCTTTCTGACTATCAGATCCGAACAATTTGAAAACGTCTGTTTTAACCAAGCTTCATTAGCATCGAGCTTATCAGATAGTTCCTCTTCAATTTCACCTATAGTTTCAACTTCAAGTCTCTCCTTCTTTACTTTCGTTCGCCAAGGCAGCACTCCTTTATACGCCATATGTGTCTTCACGCCCTTTGAGTTTTTTCAGAAAGAAGAGGTTACTGAGGAGTAGTATTATACTCAGTTCACCTTAAAGTTTCTCCCTAAAATGGAACAAATATCATTGGTATATTTCCCCTTATTCCGTGGAAACTTAATGGTTATGAACGAGGAAGGACGTACAATAGCATGCGCAACGGGTTAATTGGGAAATCCATCGGTTTTTTATGTATTGTTGTTTTATCGGGTTTGGTGCTTTATTATACGGTTTCAAAGGGTTAATAAAATGGCCCCACAAAATATCGTGCAGCTTCCAAGTATATTCCATTTGCTTTATAGAGGCCCCGAAACGAATAAACAGGCAGGCAGGATATTCCCTCCTGACCTGCCTGCTTGGTTTTAACTAAAATAGGTTTGGGCTAGCTTCTCCGACATGCGTGTTGCCAGCGCCTGAGTCGTAAGCGTCGGATTAGGTCCTCCAATTCCGTTGAAATGCACGCTGTTGTCGCCAATATATAAACGCTTAACTTGATAGGCCTCGCAATTCGTATCCACAACGTATCCCATACGCATCGTGCTTTCGAGATGAAGCAACCAGCCGGTCGGCGAGTCCGTTCTGATGATTTTTTTTGCGCCGGCATGCTGCAGGGTTTCGCAAGCATATCTGGCTAATTGATCGCGCCGCTGTAAGGTTTTCTTATTGGGGGTATAATAGATAACTGGGATCGGCCCATGTTCGTCTTTCAGCAGCGGATCGACTTCCACTCTATTGCTATAGAGCGTCTCATCGTCGGCGAGGAGCAGCATCGTCATTGTCCGGCTATAGTTCGCCATCAATTCTTTTAGCTCCGGTCCTACGACCCTGCCTCGAATATTCCAAGGCTCTCCCGGTTCAGGCGGATTAAGCGCGTCATACCCCGCTTCACTGAAGCCGTAAGTCAAGGAGGCCATTAATCCAGGGCTCAAACAGGAAACCTGAAACACGCCAAGTCCCGGAATATCGACTCTGCCCCCGGATGTGGGTCCCATGTATGGATAAACGGACGGCACTCCCAGTATACTCATCAGATCCTTTTCGTCGAATACGCCTCCAACCCAATCGAAATAATGATTGGTCAGTCCTCTCCCTACCCAAGGATTGTGAGGCAGTTCGGAATTCAGCCAAAGCCGAGGCGATTCGATGCAGCCCGCTGCCATGACAACCGTTTTGGCTGTAAGCTCACCTATTTCTCCCGTCCACGTATCCCGAAACTTCACCCCCGTAGCGCGAAGTCCTTCTTTCGGATCGAGTTCTGTCAAAATTTTGATCACAAAGGTATTGGGCCGTATAGAAACGTTCCCCGTCTTGAGAGCGAGGGGAATATAACTGACAAGGGTACTCCGTTTAGCAATTCGATCTACCGAAGGACCGGTCGTGCATCCATTAACACAATGCCCCCTCAAGGAGCATCCTTCCATATGGGATAATTGCTCCATTGAGTAATTAGGATCCATCAGATGTTCATTAGTACGAAGGATCGCATTGGGATTCGGTCGATAACCCGGAGTTACGACATCAAGCGTCGGATTCAGTGTCCATCCGGCCTTTTTGGCCCCGTAGTAAAACAGCTCTTCTTTCGGAGTCGTCGGCGCGAATTGAACGGGCAATGTGGCTTCGGCTTTTTCATAATAAGGAATTAGCTCGCGATAACTAATCGGCCAAACATTATCAACAGCCGCAGGAAAAGCCCGCGGAGACTGGGACCAGTAATGTTGAGTCGTTCCTCCGACTCCGGAAAGTTGCCAAACTTCACCCTTCTGCCGCATAATCCGGTGCCAAGGCGTGCGCCGGCGATCCGCTGGGCCAAAGCGAAATGTACCTGACACCTGATCGTTCATATTGTTTTCATATGAATTGTAAATTTTCTTATATAGTCCTACATCCAGATCAGCATGATCGGAGCTCCACTCCGCACCGCGTTCTTTATTTGGATTCGGCCACTTGCTGTTCCCATACCACGGGCCTGCTTCAAGCACCAATACTTTAAGACCTAGCTCACCGAGCTCCTTGGCCGCGACGGCTCCACCGCCGCCTGACCCGATTATGATCACATCGGCATCAACCATTTGATGAGTCACCTCCTTGTCGTTCAATCGTCAACAAAAATCCGCGAAGCGCGCGATAACCCTTGGAAACACCCGGATAACCCACCTGCTTCCAACCAATCGGAAAATGTTCCAGTCTTCGTTCCGTCGGTGTTCTCAGTCGTGTTGACCCGTATGCGGACCACTCTGAATAAAAACCAAACATCGTCCCCCGGTTCAGATAATCGACTATAAATACAATGAGTCCGCCATCGTCTTTATAGGGGGGCGGCAAGCTCCCGAGATCAACATCAAGCTGCTCCAGCATCGCCAATACACGTATACGGTCGCGGGGCGAGAGACAGGCGAAAGGGCCGCCCCCCCAAACGGCATGCAATTGAGAGTCCTGCGCTTTGCCCGCTGCGATAAACTGGGCCGCGCCGGCATTGAGAAGCCTTGCAGTAGGAGACGCCATAGGAATATCAGCTAGATAATAACCCACAAAAAGCGAAAGATTGTGATCCAATTCCCAGATCATATAATCGTGAATACCCAGTTCCACCGCACCTGCGGCTTGCTCTGCCCCATATGCGGCTAACTCAGGCGTATTCGGGACAATCGCTTCAACCAACGCAATAAAAGTTGTCCGGATGTGTTCACTTGCCATCGCATCGTATGCATGCATCGAATACATCATCCTTTCTTCATTATCCTAAATTCCTCCAATCTTTATATATATAAAATGAATAAATCAATTATGTTTGATGACTCTTCTTATTCTTTTAATTATCTACTTTTTTAAAAAATTGTATTCCAATGAATATAGTATGAATTGAGCACGGTATCGGACTCATTGTGACAGAAGGTACGCTTATCAACCATCCGGCTGCCGGTGCAAGCCCGAACTGGCCGAATTTTCACGGCGAAGCTGCCTTGCAAGGTTGGGCAAGAGTAGCAGCCGGCGTACACGAGGCTGGAGGTAAAATCATTCCGCAGCTTTGGCATGTAGGGACGACACGCAAGGTTGGAAGCGAACCGAATCCTGAAGTGCTACCTGTTGGCCCGTCCGAACTCGATCTGACGGGAGAGAAGGTGTCTGAGCCACTAACTATAGAAGAAATTCGCGAGCTTGTCGCTGCCTATGCGCAAGCTGCTGCCGACGCCAAACGAATCGGATTTGACGGCATCGAGCTGCATGGCGCACACGGTTACTTAATTGACCAATTCTTCTGGGAGGAAACGAATCAGCGTACTGACAACTACGGTGTAAGCTTGGTTGCCCGCACCCGATTCGCAGTTGAAGTCATCGAAGCTTGTCGGCGTGCAATCGGCCCCGAATTTCCTATCGTGTTCAGATTCTCCCAATGGAAGAGTTCTGATTATGCAGCCAAGTTAGCGAACACACCGGAGGAACTTGCGCAATTCTTGACTCCATTGGTTAATGCCGGAGTCGATGTGTTCCACTGCTCAAACCCGACGATTCTGGGAACCTGAATTTGAAGGTTCTTCTCTGAACCTTGCGGGCTGGACCAAGAAGCTAACGGGCAAACCGACCATCACCGTTGGCTCCGTCGGATTGGATGTTGAATTTACGAAGCTATTCCGTGAAGGTTTCGGCGCGAATGCTGTACATCTTGAGAATCTGTTGGAACGATTGGAACAAGGCGAATTTGACTTGGTCGCTGTCGGCCGCGCTTTGCTGCATGATCCCGAATGGGCCAACAAGATTCGCGATGGCCGCACGAATGAGTTGCTGCCCTTCACTCCAGAATCAACCAAGACACTCTATTAATTAAGGATCTTATAAAGATGGCTCCTATATTCATTGGGAGTCTTTTTTATGTCCATTGGTGAATATCGCTTAGCATCAACAACCTTCATCCTCAAGGAAGCTCCAAGCAGACTGCCATGGAGCTGCCCGCACCGTTCGAGTAAGCGCCTCAGAGGAAGGAGTTTATCATTTTTTGTCGAATTTCATAGGTACTATTAACTACTTCAGGAGAACATATGAAAAAGCAATTTAATAGACCTAATATAGATCTTAAACCAAGTCATACTACTGAAGCTTTCATTGCCTTACAAAATGAAAATGATTACCTCAAAAAAACCATTCTCGATATCGCCCAAGGTATTGAAAGTGAGGTCTCAGAAAGTTTTTTTACACACTTGGTACAATATTTAGCTCGTGTTTTAAAATGCTCTTATGCTTTCATTGCTGAAGTTGATCATCACTGTGTAAAAACAATTGCCATGTATAAGCAAGGAGAAATGATTGAGCAATTTGAATACAATTTGGAACATACACCTTGTGAAAATGTTGTAAATGAAAAGCGTCTGTGTTGTTATCAAGAGTATGTGCAGAATTTATTTCCTTTGGACTCGGATTTGACCAGACTTGATATTCAAAGCTATCTGGGTATTCCTCTGTTACATGTCGATGGTACTGTAATTGGCATACTTGTTGTGATGAATGATCAACCGCTTCATGACAGGTCTCTTGCAGAAACTATACTGAAAATTTTCTCATTCAGGGCATCTGCTGAGCTAATACGATTGTTGGAAGAGAAAAAATTAAAATTAAGCGAGCAAAATTTACTAACTTTAATTCATACGATGCCTGACATTGTTGTTTTTAAAGATGGTAAAGGTAGATGGATCGAAGCAAACAATGCAGTTCTCCGACTATTTGAGTTAGATCAAGATACATACAAAGGTAAAACGAACAGCGACTTCCAAAAAACCAATGAATTTCACAGAGAGATGTTCATGACATGTGAAGAAACGGATCAAGAAGCTTGGGAGGCACGCAAACCGATCATTTTCGAGGAAGAAATTAAACGTACCAATGGGGCAATTATGATGGTTGAATATACAAAAGTGCCCGTTTATGATCATAAGGGAAGCCGACAATGGCTCATTGTTATTGGCCGCGACATTACGGATCGGAAATTAGTACAAGATAACTTATTAGGCCAAAATGATATTTTGGAAATGATAGCAAAAGGAAAACCTATGGGTGCTATTTTGCATCGAATTATTGAGTTAGTCGAACAACAAAGCGGCGCTATTTGTTCGATTCTTTTATTGGAAAACGATCGGTTGATACATAGTGCAGCTCCAAACCTGCCTGAATCCTATATTCGTGCGATAGATGGAGTGGAAATAGGACCAATAGTAGGTTCTTGTGGCACAGCCGCTTTCTACAATACCAAGATCATAGTTTCTGATATCGGGAATGATCCTTTATGGAATGACTATCGCGAGCTTGCACTAATCCACGGGCTTAGAGCTTGTTGGTCCGTGCCGATAACGGATAAAAAAAATCAGGTGCTTGGAACATTTGCCATGTATTACAAAGTTCCGCATTCTCCCCAAACCTATGAGCTTAAATTAATTGAACGAGCGGCCTATCTTGTAAGTTTGGTGATTGAACGGGATAAAGCGGAAGCAACCATTCGTCACATGGCTTTTCATGATTCATTAACAAAACTTCCGAATCGAAAATCATTTCAACATATGCTTGAAAAAGCCATTGTTGATGCCAAACAAAACGATCAAATCGTTTCCGTGCTTTATCTGGATTTAGACCGTTTCAAAATGATCAACGATTCCATGGGGCACTCCTTGGGAGATGTTCTACTGCAGAATGTTTCTGATCGTTTGCAGACCATGATTATGAATAGGGGTGTTGTCTCACGTCAAGGCGGAGACGAATTTACGATCATGTTGCCCAACACAACAAAAGAGGAAACGGAAGCTATTGCTAAATCAATTATGGTTGCCTTGACTATCCCCTTCAATATTCAAGATCAAGATTTATATATCTCAACTAGTATCGGAATCAGCATGTTTCCTTTTGACGGGAGCACTTTTGAAACTTTGATCAAACAGGCAGATATCGCGATGTATCAAGCGAAGAAGCAAGGGGAAAATTTACACCAGTTTTATGTCAAAGAGAATGAATATCCCGCTTCTGAACATGTAGAGCTCTACAGAAATCTCAGAAAAGCGCTAGACAATAATGAATTTGTACTTGTTTATCAACCGCAATATGATATAGCTACTAAAGAATTCATTGGTGTAGAAGCATTAATACGGTGGAATCATCCCGAGAAGGGAATCGTCTCTCCATTGCAATTTATTCCATTTGCTGAAGAAGTCGGACTCATTGTCCCAATCGGAAAATGGGTCTTGCAAGAGGCATGCAAACAATGGCGTTTATGGATGGATCATAACCATTGTGGACGTACAATTAAAATGTCCGTCAATCTATCCTCAAGGCAGATGTATGAACCGGACTTAATTGAATTGATGAGCAAGATTTTGAATGAAACAGGGATGGATCCCCATTACTTGGAAATTGAAGTTACGGAAAGCATCACCATGAATCTTGACCGTGCAACGATGCTGCTCTCCAAACTGAAAGGCATTGGAGTAAGCATTTCCATTGATGATTTCGGTACGGGATTTAGTTCATTGGCGTATTTAAAGAACTTCCCCATCGACCGCATTAAAATAGATCGAACATTTATTAAAGACCTATCCAATGATATCAGCGATCAAAACATCGTGAAGACCATCATCGCCTTAGGTATCAATTTAAATCTAAAAGTAATCGCTGAAGGCGTCGAGTCTGAGGAGCAGCTTAATCTTTTAAAAAACTATGGTTGTCATGAAGCACAGGGATATTTTCTGGGCCTTCCGATGTCTGCGGATAACATCGCTAAGATTATTTATATGGAATAGTTGACATATCTAAACGAGAAATTGACAATTCTCGTTTTTTTTACATGTGTACAGGTAACAAATAAAAATATTTTCGAATCGCTGAAACAAATTAGAAAGCTCATCCGTTAAGAGGATATAGATGAAAATAATGGAAATAGAAATCCTCAATAACTTAGAAAAGGATGAAGAAGATGATGAAAAAAGGGTTGCTCGTAGGTCTCCTGCTTTCCGCTATGATCTTAACGTCCGCAGTCGCTCCCTCTGCCACTAACGCCGATCAGGAACCTGTGGTCCGGTTTGAGGGCCAGCCATTTGCTTTCTCACTGCAGCCTAAAATAATGGACGGTGTTCTGATGGCGTCTGTTCGGGACCTAGCAAAGGCTTTAGGCATGGAAGTGACATGGAATGAAGCAGAACGGCTTGCGGTTGTTACTGGTAACGGGTACGAGCTGAAGCTGCCATTGAATTCGGATTATGCTTACGTGAACGGTAAAGCAAACACCATTTACGGCACCACGCAAATGGTAGATGGTTCTATGTACGTTCCGCTACGCTTCTTTATGGAAAGCGCCAATCATGTTGTTCGATGGGATTCGGCCACCAGCTCAGTGAACGTAACGAAGCAGACTGACAGCCTGCCGGTAGTTGGTACCTATGACCACTTGGTCACACTTTTGACGCAGAATGAGAGCAGCGGGTCCGCCAGAGTTAGTTTAACAACAATAACCAAACAAGCTAAATCTGAATCCTTCGGCAACGCTTCAGTTCCAACAAGTGACAGTGTTTCTGTTACTGTCCAAGATTCGGTCAGTACAGCAGCACCCGGCTACTCCGGCACGAACGTGCAGGTGCAAGGCGTGGATGAATCCGATGTCGTCAAGACAGATGGGAAGTACATCTATACGGTAAACAAGCAGCGTATCGTAGTCACTCAGGCTTATCCCGCCGATCAGATGAAAGTGCTGAGCATTTTGGATTTCCCGGGAAATCCAGACACTCAGTTCCAGCCAAGTGAAATCTACGTGGACGACAAGCATCTGATCGTGCTTGGTAATTCTTATCAGAACTATAGACCGATCCCTTATAATGGTGCAAGCGGCGTCACCGAGAAGAAAATGATCATGCCTATGAGATCCCAGGGAACAGCGAAGGTCATCGTTTACGACCTTACCGACCGGAGCAGCCTGAAGCTTCTGAAGGAAGCTGAGCTTGAAGGAAACTACGTTTCTTCCCGCAAAATCGGATCATCGCTCTATTTTATTTCCAATAAGTACGTGAATTACTACCAATACCGGGAAATGGCCGATAAAGAAGAAGCGAAAACTGGGCTAGCTCCTGCTTACCGAGATTCGGCGGCAGGCGATTCCTTTACCTCTATTCCACTCAATCAGGTCTATTACTTGCCGAAAGCCCTGGATCCCAACTATGTGCTCATCGGAGGCATCAACCTGAATGAATTGAAGCAGACGATGAATGTCACTTCTTACCTCGGCTCAGGCCAGAACGTGTACGCATCCGAAGAGAACTTGTATATGGCCGTAACGAATTATGAACAGATGCGAATCCAGCCGATGAAAATGCCTGCAGGTGTTCCCGCTCAAGGCATACGAATCGGTGAGCCGAACGGATCCAGCCAGCCTTATGAACTTCCTAAGCAGGAAACGATTATTTATCAATTCGGGCTGAACGCAGGTAAAGCGGCGTACAAGAATACAGGCAAGGTGCCCGGACGCTTACTCAATCAATTTTCCATGGATGAACATAACGGCCATTTCCGGCTTGCTACTACTACTGGCGAAATGGGTCGGGCGGATGAGGGGATTTCGAAAAACCATGTTTTCATTTTTGACGCGAACCTGAAAGAGAAAGGCAAGATCGAAAACATCGCTCCAGGAGAGCGGATTTATTCCACCCGCTTCATGGGCGACCGGGCTTACATGGTTACTTTTAAAAACACTGATCCACTATTCGTCATGGATTTAAAGGATCCCGCGGGGCCGAAATTATTAGGTGCGTTGAAGATTCCTGGCTACAGCGATTATCTGCATCCTTATGATGAAAACCACATTATTGGCTTCGGGAAAGATACGATCGAGGTCGACATCAAGAATCTGAATGGACCGCAGTCTATTGCCTATTACCAAGGCATGAAAGTGGCACTGTTCGATGTAACCGATGTGAATAATCCGAAGGAGAAATTTAAGGAGCTGATCGGGGACCGCGGTACGGATTCCGAGCTGCTGCACAATCACCGTGCCTTGCTCTTTAACAAGGAAAAAAATCTGCTTTCCTTCCCAGTTAACGTGATGAAAATCGATCCGAATCAGACGACAAACGATCCTGCTAGCGCATACGGGAAGTTTGCTTTCCAAGGTGCGTACGTCTACAACCTTGATTTGGATAAAGGCTTCCAGTTCCGCGGCGGCATCACCCATCTTACTCAGGAAGATCTGCAAAAAGCCGGACAATACGTTCATGCCGGCGACAAACAGGTGCAGCGCGTTCTTTATATCGGAGATACGCTGTACACCGTCTCGAACGGATTAATCAAAGCGAACGACCTCCGCACGCTGCAGGAAAAGAACTCGGTGGTAATTCCGTAGTCCTTTTCACTACTAATAAAGCAAGCCCCGATTCCTATAAGGATCGGGGCTTGCTCGTTCTCTAGATTCATTTATTTCCCGCCCGCAACTGTGTCTACAGTGATCGGTTGCCGGACGTCCATTAATTTTCGTTTGGCAATGAACAACGTTAAGATCCCGCTTGATATTGTAATGAGGGCGAGCGTCAGTAAAAATGTGGAGATCCCAAACCAATCGAGACAAGCGCCGGTCGCAAGCAGCGAAATCTGGAACATGACGCGGTCAAGCATTCCTCGAAATGAGAAAAAGCGGCCTTGTGCTTCTTTCGGCACTTTGATTTGGAAGAGTGTAGATACCATCGGAAAGAAAAAAGCGACTGCACAACCGAACATAACGAAAGAGCCGAGAACCGCAAAACTACTCTCGCTGAAGGACATTCCTGCAAAAGAAAGCGCAAATAATAACATGAACAGCGTAGAGCTGGTTACCAGATTCCGCATGCCGATCACACGCTTTGCGAATAGGCCTGCAATTAATATGCTAGTGCCTTCTAAAGAATAGATCCAGCCCATCAGTTCCGGTTTGTGCTGGATTTGACTAAACTTCAGTACAAGCAAATTAAAACCGCCTAGAAACAAAGTAATAACCCCGCTATTGATAAGTGCGATGAATATAGACGGTTCTGCTCGAATGAGTGGAAACAACTCCGTAAAGCGGATTTTCTCCTTCTTTCTTGCAGTCACGGAATCCGCGGTATTGGGAATCCTCAACTGTGTAATGAGCATCACGAGGATGACGTAAAAAGCAAGCGATAGCGCGTAGACTGTGTACAAATTCATCATGGATACCAAGATGCCTGCTGCTGCAGTGCCGCCGATTCTCGCTATAGTAATCACGTTAAAATTTACGCTGTTCGCTTTAAGCAGCTCGGAGGCTGGAACGACGGAAGGCAGCGCTGCTTGTACGGTAGGCATATAAACAGTAGCTGCTACTTGCATAATAACGACGGACAACAGCATGATAGCGACGGATTGGTAGTGTATAGCCGCAAACATGACAATCGGAGCCAGACAGCGGACAATCCCTGATATAAGCAATATTTTTTTCTTATCATAGCGGTCTGCCCACACCCCGGCTTGCGGCGAAATGAGAACACCGAGAAATAAACCGCACATCAAGATCAAGCTTTTACCTAAATCAGACGGGACGTGGCTTTGCATAAATTGCAAATTGGCAATGATGCTTGTCCAAATACCTGCACCTTGAATGGCTTCTCCGATCATCATGAAAACAAATGTTCGATTCCGAAGTAACGAATAATTCATACCTAATCTCCAATCTAAATTGACACTCAGAATCTTCCAATTATAGCACATACGTTCGTGTATTGTCTATTAGAAAAAAACAAGCCTATTCCGCGAGTAACCACGGATTAAGCTTGCTTCCCTAGTGCATTATTTGCTGGATGATTAATGAGAAACTAATACGGTTGCTGTTTGGGCCGTTGTGTTTCCTGCTACGTCAAAAGCCGTGTAGGTGATGGTGTATATTCGCCCATTCCCTTTACCTGATCTCTCTGCACGCAGCATAAATTCCGTATCCAATGTGCCGATTTCCGCTCCTTGAATGTCAACTGACGTGTCTCCGTCGCCTAACCCATTATCAGGCTCGTTGCTTGTAATGGATGTAAGTAAGATGGAGGAGGTTCCAGAGTGGCTGTCATCTGCACTAATCGTTGCTTTCACGGGAATCATTTGGTGATTTGGTGGCAACAATGCAGATTGATCCAGAACCAGATGTAAGGTCGGTGCCGTTTTGTCAATTTTTACGATAACTGTATGTGGAGCTTCAGTATTACCTTTTGTGTCAACGCTCCAGTAAGAGATAGTGTGCGTGCCCTCTTCTGTAAGGATAACGGAAGTGCCTTGCTGCTCTGCACCGCCATCCACCGTGTAGTAAGTGCCTGCTACGCCGGATTCGCTGTCACTGACAGTGAGCGTTACCGTTACGTCTTTGTTCACCCAGCCCTCAGGCGCATCATCGGTAGTCACCGGTGGTAACACAGGTGCTGGCTCGTTCACAATCGTAAGATGCGGCGTAGCCGGTTCCACCATGCCAACTCCAAGATAGAAGCTTGTATGAGGCGGTTGGTTATAACCAGTATTTTGCCAAGCGACCCCTAAGCGGTAAATCGGATCATGCATTAGCGTACGCAGCTTTGTATTGGTCATAGTACTCGTCGTATAAATGCGCAGCTCTGAACTGTCTGTATTTCGCCACACGATTTCTTCTCGCCAATCTCCAAACAGGTCGGCTTGCAGGTTCGGCGTTGCTTTTGTGCTGTTGTTGGACAACGCCCCATCAGCCGTAAACAACCGGTTGGTCGTTTGATTCACAAAGTCCCACTTATCAACATGGTTGTAATCTAGAAGCTCACGGTTCAGGTCGCCATCCCACCAGATGCCGAAGTTCGTTGAACTTGGAATGGTCGTGCTGATCAATTCGCCTTTCGCGCTGTAAAGACCGGAGATCGGAATATGCTGCGCATTCGTTATTGTTGCAGACCATACCTCTTCACCCAAATAGTTCGGATCGATGTCCGCCGACATGCCGCGTCCGGTATCCATCCCTGTCCACACGCCCCAAAGAATTTCGCCCGTTTTCGCATCCCGGAAGTCCATACCATAAGGAGAATCCAGATGCTCATGAACATTAAAGTACTCTAGCCCCGGTCTGGATGGATCTAGGTCCCCAAGATGCTGTGCATCCCCGTGACCGAGTCCTGTGTTATATAGCGGCGTACCATCGTCATCGATGGCCATGGCCCCGAACGTGATCTCATCCTTGCCGTCGCCATCTACGTCGCCGATGGACAAGTTATGATCTCCTTGGGCTGTATAAGCTGCGCCAAGACCTTCATCATTCGTATCGAAACGCCATTTTTTCGTCAATACACCATTTTTGAAATCGTAGGCAACAATCACCGTTCTTGTATAATAGCCTCGGCTAAAAATCAAGCTCGGATGCTCACCGTCGAGGTAAGCAACTGCTGCAAGGAAACGGTCCACCCGATTACCATAAGCGTCGCCCCAATCCGAAACGACTCCGCGAGGCGGATCGTAATTCGTCGTTGCGATTGCTTGGCCGGTTAAACCATTAAAGACAGTTAAATATTCAGGTCCCTCCAGCACATAACCACTGCTGTTCCGGTGATCGGCCGTTGCGTCACCAATAGCCATACCTGTTCCGTCAATCGTGCCATTGGCTGTTTTGAATGTGACTTCCGCTTTGCCGTCGCCATCCAGGTCATAAACCTGGAACTGCGTGTAGTGCGCTCCAGCGCGAATGTTTGGTCCAAGGTCGATACGCCACAGGCGAGTACCGTCCAACTTGTAGGCATCGACATAAACGTTGCCGGTATATCCAGCCTGGGAGTTATCTTTGGCGTTAGACGGATCCCACTTTACGATCAACTCGTACGTGCCGTCGCCATCCACATCGCCGACACTAGTGTCGTTCGCACTGTAGGTATAGGCTTCTCCGGATTTCGTGATGCCGCCATCCGGCTTCTGGAGCGGTATGGCCATATAATTGTTTTGCCATACAGATGCTTCTTTCGAAGCCACCTTCTCACTGCCGCCGATAACAATTTTCAGTAGATACACAGATGTATCCGTTCCCGCTTCATCCAGCAGATTTGTTGCGCCTGTGATCGGTTCTGCATTTACTTTGACACCGCTGCGGTACAGATTGAATGCGATGTTAGATGGGTCTGTGCCAAGCATTTTCCAGCCTACATAGACACCATTATCTTGTTTGACCGCTACAAGCGCACGATCGAGATATTCGGCTTGCCGATTCAGTATGGTGATAGCTGGAGTTGCCAGTGTTTCGGACTGTCCGGAAACTCCGCCTGCACTGACGGCTGAAACCTTGTAAAAGTAAGGAATTGTCGTAAGTACTGTCGTATCTGTGTAGCTGGATTGACTTGCTTTGCCAATCAACTCGTAGGGACCACCACTTGCCTCAGCACGGTAAATGTTATACGTTTTTGCTCCAGTAACTGCATCCCAGCTAAGGGTGAGATCATTCTTATTCACGCTCACCGCTTGAATATTGACAGGTATAGCAGGTATAGGAACATTTGGATCAATCATGGATACGGTGAGAGATGTGGATGGACCGGTTTCCGTTGAGGCCAAGTCCACTGTCGTCACTTGGTATACGTATTCCATCCCCACATCAACAGTGTTATCAACGTAAGCGTTCGTCGTTGTGCTTCCAATCAATTGGAATTTTGACGTACCGCTTACCTTGCGATAAACATTATATTTCGCGACGTCCTCTACCCCGGTCCACGAAAGGGAAACGGAAGGGCTTTCCGGATCTGTGTTCTTCGCATCGATTTTCAGAGCTGTCGGCGCCATTAAAATCGGTGTAATTTCCAAACCGTTTACAATCGCCGTCGCACCGCCGAACTTGAAGTTCATTTGTCCATCGCTAACGGAAGTCTGTGAAATAATTTTTTCAACGACGGACCTGTTGCCCGCTGTAACGGTCCCAAAATCCGTCCCTTCGATGGCAACGGTCGTTCTTGCACTTCCCAGATAATCGCCAACGTAAAGTTTAACGGAATAAAGACCATTCGGCAGATCCACCATGAATTCCCAACCGACATTGAAATAGCCGAGCCAATCCCGGTGGAGGTCCGTACCAGTCGCACGATCACGGCCAATCATTCCTGTTGGGTCCTTGATGCCATAGCCTTTTGCTGCTGTGTATGTGCTGGAAAGATTAATGCCAGTATAACCAACTTGAACTGGAGAGGTAGCCAAGCCGAAGTCAAACTTGATCGTCGCGTGCTTCGTTTTGATGACGACGACATCTGACTGCTCAGACTCCCCTTTGCCGTTAACTGCGGTAACAACTACATCATAGGTTAGCCCTTCCGTCATACCTTGAATCGTAGTCGTCGGAACTGTCGACGTACCCACTAAGACGTAAGTGGTGTCTGATGCTAACTTTCTATAAATCTTATAAATATCCGCACCTTCTACTTCGTGCCATGTCAATACTGCGCCTGCGTTGCTCACACTGCTTGCCACTACACCGATTGGCTTCGATGGAACTGAAGCAGGCGGTGCAACATCCGTGACATAGGCGGAAAGTGGAATGTTCAGATCTTTAATCCCGCCTGACAGAAGACGCGCGATTTGGATTGCGCCATATTCCTGGAAGTGCGTATCGTCCGCATTACCGCTTGGAAAGGCGGTGTAGGTACCTACGGGTACATGGAGGAAAACAGCAAGCGTTCCGATTGGACCGATGGTGTCATAGTACGCACGACTTAATGCGCTGAGATCCGCGAGCTTTACATCCATTTCTAGCGCCAGTTCCTTCATCGCAGCTACATATGTCGGGAAGCTGACATTGAATATACCGGTTGTTGCGTTAAAGTCCCTACGGCCGACAGGCGTTACCAAAATCGGTATAGCGCCACGCTGCCTAGCGCCATTGATATACGTCTTCAGATAGTTTTTATAATCCTCGGGAGATGCATACCGTTCTGGAACGGAGATTGTCGCATCATTATGACCGAATTGGATCAAGAAGTAGTCATTCGGCTTGATCGCCCGCAAAATGTTATCCAAACGGCCTTCCGTGAGGAACGTTTTGCTGCTGCGGCCCCCGATAGACTGGTTGCTGAAGGTTATGTTGGAAGTAAAGTAGCGGGAAATCATCTGCCCCCAACCGGATTGAGGCTTCCAATAGGAATCGTAGGTCTGTACCGTAGAATCCCCTGCGATATACACCGTTGGCATTTCTCCAGCCACCCGATCCACTTGCTTTGAAATAACAAGCCCATTAATTTTGGGCGCGGACCCCGAGAAGCTGATATTCAACTGACCATCAACTAGGGCGACTTCAAATGTCTGTTCCAAATACTCACCAGCTGCCTTAGGTGTGAGCGCAATTTTGTTCGCCGTCATTCCTTCTACGGAAACAGCCACTTCTGTTGCCGCGTGTGCATCACCTGCCGTAACCGTAACAGCGTAATCCCCGTTTGGCAGATCCACGTTGAAGGAGGTACCAGCCGGCATTAGGTAATCGGATTTTAATGGATCCGATGTGCCGCTGTTACCAGAGCTGACGAGCGAAGGATTGGCGAATCCGTATTTCAGCTGGGCTGAGTAGGCCACTGGAGTCGTTATGCCGAAATAGCCGTCAGCTATAGCCCCAGGACCGAAGTCTAATTTCAACGGCAATCCAGACGGAAGCTCATTAGGAGCAACATATACCGTGCTTGCTGCCACGCCCGAGGCTTCAGACACCCCTGCCGCATTCGTTGCTTTTACCTGATAGTAGTGAACTGCCGATGTGTCGGCCGTGGAATCTGTGTACGTTGTCGATGTTACCATGCCAAGCTCGGTGTAAATTCCAGCAGCAGAATTGGAACGGAATACCGTATAACCCGTTGCTCCATTCGATGCTGACCATTGCAAGGACACTTTGTCCGAAGTGACACCGCTTACAATTAAGTTGGCAGGAGCAGCCGGAATTGCAACTGTCTGTTTCACTTCCGCCGTTACCGGGGTGCTTGCTGCAGATTCAAGACCACCTGCACCCAGAGCAGTTACTTGATAGGAATATGTATTTCCTACAGAAACTGCCGTATCGGTGTAAGAATTTATCATCACTTGTTTGATAAAATCATAATTCGTGACGCTATTCGTCGCTCGGTACACGTTGTAATAGACCGAATCCGTTACGCTGCTCCATCCGAGTGATACGGAGGCTGCACCTGGAGTGGAATTAATGTTTGTAACAGCGAGTGATTGAGGAGCCGAAGGAGCCGTCGCCGCTGGCACCTGTTCAATGACAAGGCCGTTCAAATAGCCAGCGCCTGTGCCGCTGTAGCCTGTAGAGATGCCAACTGTTAATTGACCGTCAGTTACCGTGGTGCTGTAGGTCGCTTGTGCAATAGCTACCTTCGTTGAAATCGTTCCTTTCGTCGCCCCTTCGAGAGCAACCGTCGTTTTCGTTGTTGACGTACCTGCAAGCAGATCGCCCGAATAAATCGTCACGTTATAATTGCCGTTCGGCACGTCAGCTAAGAATGTGAAGGGCGTTCCCAAAATAAAATCGTTCGTCAAATCCGTGCCGCCTGATCGATTTCTTGAGGCTCCTGCAGGCAGCGCTGTTTCAAGCCCATATCCCCGTTCCTGCGTGTAGGTCATCTGATCATGAACTTGATTATAGTTTGTCATGACCGGACTGCTCGCTGAACCGAAATCAAATTTCTTTACAAACGCCTCTGCTGCATGAGCAGTAGATTCACCATATGGCAGAGTTGGGAGCATATTGTAGGAAACCATGAGACCACACAATAGGGATGTTACTATTCGACGTGCATTCATCTTCATTATACTGAGTCCTCGCCTTCTATGTGTTTTTCCTTCTTCTATCATGTCTGTTCACGTTGTGTAACGTCACACCTCCATTCCATTAGGAATGTTTTCCTCTTCACATCATAGATGGTTTGTTTCTTCTTTCCCATGTAAAAAAACGTTCTTTTTGTTTAAAAAACAGTTATTTTGAATGCGCTTCCAAAGAGAGTCCTAACAAAAAAGAACATGGCTTCACAAACAAGCCATGTCCTTCTTACTATGCCTTAAGCAAGATTAATTTCTTTTATCAGTTCGAGTGGTATCTTAGGCTTCCGATCTTCTGTAAGCAATCCGTTGACTTCCTGTTGAACATCGGTTATTTGCGTATAACAATATCCACTAATGTAATCCGTATCTTTAATCGCTTGTGTAATGTTCCTAAAGCGCTCGATAAAGGCTTCCTCATTTTCAACCTGATTCCCATAGCCCCACCCTTTCCCTGTATTAAAAGCGATACCTCCGAATTCAGTGATCATAATCGGTTGGCCACGATAGGCGTATCCTTGGGCCATGGCGTATTTCCCGTTATTGAATGAGAATTCATTGTTCAGGAGTCCATCTTTGTCTATATAACGCTTTAAGAATGCAGAGCCTTTCTCCTCATAATCATGTAATGTCAAGATGTCAGAAACGGTGTGCTCCCAGCCATCATTTACGATAACAGGCCGATGCGGGTCTAGTGATTTGGTCAAGTGATAGATGCTTTCCGTAAACTTTTGTTGTCTCACGTTGGTGTAAATTTGTGCGATCCCCCATGATTCATTAAAAGGTACCCATGTCACAATACTAGGGTGATTGTACTGCTGGCGGACAATCTCCACCCATTCCGATGTGAACGTATCAATAGCCTCATCGTTAAACTCAAAAGTTGCCGCCATTTCGGACCAGACCAGCACACCTTTCACATCACACCAGTAAAGGAATCGGGCATCTTCAATCTTCATATGCTTCCTTACCCCGTTGTAACCCATAGCTAAAATTGCATCAATGTCTTCAATCAACGCCTCCTCCGATGGCGGAGTCAAGTGACTGTCTGGCCAGTAGCCCTGGTCGAGAATAAGACGTTGATATATCGGCGTATTGTTGAGGAGCACTTTTCCTTTTTCAATCGAAATTTTTCTCATACCGAAGTAAGAGTATACATGATCAATGATGATATCATCTTCATAAAGGATAAATTCCACATCGTATAAGTTTGGGTTTTGCGGTGACCATGCTAGTTTCTTCCAAGGCCCATTCGCCTCATGTAATAAATTCATATCCAGTTGGAGCCATGGGCGATCGATAACCAGACTCGATTGCTTAAGAACTTTATCCTTCAAGCTAATCCGAGTTTCCAGACGAAGTTGTTTCGATTTGGCAGCCATGTGAGCCTGATATTCAAAGCGAACTGAATAATTATCGAGATCAGGCGTCATCTTAACAGATTTTAAATACGAGGCCGCTACAAACTCTACCCACACACTTTGCCAAATCCCTGTTGTCTGCACATAAAAGCACTCAAAATTATCATCAACCCATCGCTGCTTGCCTCTTGGCTGTGTGCAGCTTTGTGAGTCTTCCGCTTTCAACACGAGGGTATTGGATTCGCCAAATCTAAGATACGGTGTAATGTCAAAAGAAAAAGCAGTGTATCCCCCTTGATGTTGTCCGACCATAGTTCCATTAACCCATAGCTTGGCTAAATAATCTACGGCCTGAAAATGAAGGATAACACGGTTCCCTTCTTGCTCCTTCGGGATATCCAAAGCACGCTCATACCACACATTCGGATGAAACTTCTCTTCTCCAATCCCACTCGCCTTCGTTTCGTACGTGAATGGAACTGTTATTTTGTGATCTCCGTTAAGCTGTTTATACCATTTTTCTTTTTCCCCTACATAATCATCGTCAAAACGAAAATCCCATTCCCCGTTCAAATTGAGCCAAGAATCACGAACGAATTGAGGTCTTGGATAATCTTTGATATACATCTTAGTTGTCATAACTACACTCCTCTATCTTCTCTGTATTTACAACTACGCATTTCATTTCGAAACAGAAACTTTATGAAAAATAATATCGGAATGGTTGGAAAGTAGACCGATTTTCCCATGTGTATAAGCTTTCGGATCATGATAATCGAGAACAGGATCCGTTGATCCGTTCCAATATACACGTATTCGATTGCCGGTAACCTGAACGTTCATTCGATAGCTCGTATCTTTTTGAATCGTTAGAGGCACGGTTTTCAAAATCTCCTGTTTTCCGTAATTCACTTTTTTCAACGAAAGTCCGTCTTGGTTCACAGACGCATAATAACCTGTGAAGGCATCTTGCACTTGATGCGGATAGTAAGATTCATGAACAGATCTGATCAGCAAGCCTGCATCGCTTGTCGGTATCGTGGGGAAATGGAACTCCGCATCCATCCGGTAATCCGTCCAGTCTTCACTTCCCGCGAATGTTTTTATATATTCATGAGAGCGAGTTTCATAACCGCCATCTACAGGAATCCACATGCCCACCATACCCTTAGGCACATTGTCTATTGGGGAGAACGCTTCATCACCCGGATAGAACGTCATCGTCTTGAACGAAAGCGAACCTTGGACAACTTTGATTTTCAGGTTTGCGTAGCCTTGTTTCAATACCATACTCCCGATGCGTGTTCGTTCCCAAGTTTGATCCGCTTTGTTCCGCTTTGGTACGATAAACCGCTTCTTTTCTGCTCCAGCAGCTATTTCTATCGTTGTCTCCGCATCCGATGGCAGCATATCCAAATCTATGCCGTAGGTTCCTGCCTGCTTCACCTGTATAGGGTACTGCAGCCAATCTCCGGCCTTCGGCAAAACAGCTGCCATACTGCCATCATCCGCTGCAATTCCTCGATGCTCATTGGCTAAGGAATCTGAATAGCCACGGTTCTTATCTTTCAAATAATGTACTGCTTCGATACTCCCTGGGATAGGTTTGAAGGTTTCATAATCACTGCTTCCACCCGCATCATTGCTATAAGCCGTAAACAACATAGCAGGAGCGGACTTCGATGCAGAAGCATAGATGTAACCAATTTTACCTCCGGCACTCTGCCTATCTACCTCTAGCTTATGCATATTGTCCCAATAAACCTGAATCTTGCCATTTACACTTGTTACCCGAATCGTATGCAGTTTTGTTAGGTCCGTTTCCTTTGGGATTTGAGCTTTACCCACAAGGACCATCTTACCCTTATTAACCCGCTGTACGATGAGCTCATGACTTTGCGAATCCACGTCCGTAAACATAAAATTTCGCTCATTCTCGTATGCAAATACAACGCCTATATGGGAAGAGCTTTCGTCAGTCGACAATGCGTGGAAATTATACTCAGCTGTAAATGCCTGTTCCGTTTTAGAGTCACTCACGACAATCGTTTTATCACGCAATTGCTCTTGTTTCCAACCAGCCGTACTTCCGGGAACTACTTCTTTGGCCGAAAAGTCAGGCATTTTGGCAACAGGACGGGCCATTGCGAAGGTAGGACCGAGTAGAGACATACGATCCCCATTAAACTGCAAACGGTCGATATTAAGCTTGCGTACAGGCGGGCCTGACGTCGATGCGCCTTCCAGATTGTGATACACCAAATAATAGGAATCCAGATCGGGCCCTAGAACAGTAGAACTGTGACCTAGTCCATTAAATTCATCGTCCGTGCTGATCACGAATGGATTGTTTTCCAGCGTCCGATAAGGACCTAAGGGGCCTTGGTCTGAAATCGAATATTGCATTCGATAACCTGTGCTGAAGACATGATTACCGGTATAGGTAATTAGGTATTTCCCTTCTCTTTTCCAGATCGATGAGCCTTCTGTCCAGTGCTGCAAATAGGCTTCCGGGATCAGCTTATCGGGGCCAAACGTATAAGGATCTGACATTTCGTTAGCCATAATGCCTCGATTGGAAGCATGTGTAAAGTACCATTTCCCATCGTCATCAATAAATACAGAGCCATCGATCGACATCCCCAGATTATCCGTTTGGACCGTAAAAGGGCCTGTGGGACTCTGGCTGCGGAGCACATAATGACCGCCGCCTCCCGGTGAGGTGTACATGTAGAAGTAACCGTTCCAGTAGACAACCTCCGGCGCATACGCCCCTTTTGTTATTAGCTCCTCGGTAACGAGTCCTTCCGGCTTCCAATTCACTAAATCCGCAGAACTCCACGCTTTTACTCCAATTTGATCATCCTGGGTACTGCAGTACAAATAGTACATACCGTTGTAACGGAGAACGAATGGATCGCCAATACCATAATCCTCCCACTCTTCAGCTAACTCCATGGGATTACTATAAGTGGGAACTTGACGCCAACGTTCGAGTTCCATTCCCTTAGGTCCCTCTCCCTGACATGAGGTTAGAAAAAACCCAAAACATATCGTCACCATTACGCTCACCAATCTCTTCAATGATTTACACCTTCCGATTTCAAAGCGAACTTCGCACCCAATTTAGTCCTTATCGTGATTCGAATGAAAAAGCTAATCAGCAGTAGAATACCAATATCAAACCAAAAACCCTCCAGCGCGCTTAACATAAGCTGCTCCTGATTGTGTTTTAACGTAAAAATCATGATATTGCTCAGAAGCAGATAGAGCAGCACATTTTGACCTAAGACTCGTAAAAAGCTCGTATATTTCATATTAATAACCAGCACTTTCGCAGCTAGGTAGTACACATACACTAAGAAAGCGGAGCTTAAAATCCAATAGATGGATGGTGGAAATCGTTCAGGAAACCCCTGTTTCGCTAGTACGTATGTGATGAATATGCCAGAAGCAGCTAAGGAACCTATGAAAATTCTCCAGCTCCAACCCAGCTTGTAGCGTGCGGCATACATCCCAATCAAGTAGTAGGGAAAATATTGCACTACGGGAAAAGAAGCAAACTTTCTTGTGCCAATCAATAGCCCTAACTGATTCACAGTCACTTTGTCATAAGGGAGATACGTAGTAATTAGCAGCAATAAAACGACCACCCAAAATTTGAACTTTCGCTCAACCAACCAAATTAATGGCTTAAATAATACCAACCCGACCAACATGATAAGTGAAAAAGAAATCAGAAACTCCGACCAACCAGGAATATCTTGAAGAATCAGAATAGGCTTGATTGTGCTCCAATTTAGGGGCTTTCGATCTAAGAACAAGCGATAATAAGTACCTGAAATATAAAAAGCAATTAGCGTTTTCAACGCGGTTGACAGCATTCTTCCGTATACTGCTTTGAACGGTTTATTATAATAGGCTAATTGGCCAACGTAACCGAAACTAAATACGAAACCTGTAAACGTGACAATATTAACAACATCGATCACTCGTTGTGCTCCCGTAAAGACCACGGGATTGCTGAAAAATTGCAAGATATGACAGTACACCATCCCGATGACCAATAACCCTTTAAAGATGTCGATGCTGTAATCTCTTTCTTTATTCATGGATTACCCCTTTATACCCGAGAAGCTCAGACCTTTTACAATTTGCCGCTCGAAGAACAAGAACGCGACCATGACAGGAATAGATGCTACCGAGTTAATGGCCATAGGTCTTACATAATCTTCCGAGTACTGTGTCATAAGGGTGGGAATCCCCATCGGCAGTGTAAATAATTCTTCTGAAGTAATCGCAATGAAAGGCCATAGGAAGTTGTTCCACTGAGCAATAAACGTAAGAATTACAATGGAAGCCAAGGCAGGCTTAGCAAGCGGCATTACAATGCTGGCGTAAATCCTTAACTTGCTTCCCCCATCCATCTCAGCGCTTTCCAGCAGCTCATTGGGAACCGCGTCAAAAAAGCTTTTCAATACAACAACTGCGAATGGAGAAGCCACCGCCGGTAAAATTAATCCTTGATAAGAATCTAACAGCCCTAGTTCCTTCACGACCTGATAAAGCGAAATCAGAATCGCTTCGCCTGGGATCAATAGACCAGCCAAGATCAAGACGAACATGAACTTTTGATAACGGAACTTAATTTTGGACAAGGCGAATGCACTCAGAGAAGAAACCAACAGCGTTAGCATTGTAACGGCACTAGCAACCACAAGAGAGTTGAACATCCACCTTACCAGTGACGTTTCTTGAAAAATATACGCGTATGCATCAAAGGTGTAAGGCGGTTTATACCAATCCAGTACACCTGTAATCTTCATACCTTCATCTTTAATAGAAACAATTAGCATCCATGAGATGGGAACAAGAAAAAACAGGGCAAGAAGCACCGATAATGATAAGCGAAGAGCCCGCATCTTAGATCGCCTCCTTCTTCGCACTCATTCTCAATTGGATCAACGACAAGACAAGGAGTATGGCAAATAGCGCATACGACATGGTAGCTGCATAACCCATATGGTTGTTTTTGATGCCTTCCTCGTAAATATACTGAATAATTGGCCGTGTATCTGTACCCGGTCCGCCGCGAGTAATGATGTAAATTTGCAAAAACACTTTATACGAAGCAATAATTTGAAGCAGTAATATCGTTTTTGTAATAGGACCTAATAGTGGAAGCGTCATTCGAAAAAACATTTGTCTTTCCGAAGCGCCGTCGAGTCTCCCGGCTTCATAAATATCATCTGGAATATCCTGCATAGCCGATAAGTACAGAATCATGTTAACCCCAACAGTCCACCAAAGTGTAATGGCCGTAATGGCAATCCAGGCAAGAGATGATTCAGTCAACCAAAATATCTCTTGATCTACCGAAAGAATACCAACTAATTTAAGTAAATTATTCAGAAAGCCTGTGTAAGGCTGTATAACAAAAAGACCTACATACGAAACGACAGATACAGATAATACACTCGGCAAGAAAAAGACGTTGCGGAAAAATTTCTGAAGTCTCGTTTTTTGATTGGCAATGACCGCGAGCAGTAGAGCAAATATAAGCATGCTAGGCGTAGATAAGATAACAAAGTACGTTGAGTTCCAGAGCGCACGCCAAAAATTTGCATCCTGTACCATAGCGATATAATTATTAAGGCCAACAAAATCCATCTTTTTAATTAGCGTCCAGTCGTACAGACTCATCTGCAGTCCTTTGATCATCGGGAATAACGTAAACACGGAGTATAAGGCAAGAAAAGGCAAAAGAAATAGAAAAGCCAGGATGTCCAGCCGCCACTGCTTTGTTTTCGTTTGTGACCGGACGGTGACCGATTTTTTATTCAAATCAATTTCATTTGTACTCATGTAGTATCGCACCTCTCTTTCTTGAAAGTAACAAGCTTGAAGTAGGATACTCCAAGCTTGTTATCTAGTTTAATAGCATTTATTTAGAGAGCAATGTTTTTAACTCACCATCAATCTTCTTAAACACAGCATCCGTCGGGGTTTTATTCAACCAAATTTCATCCAAATATTTTTTCAAAACATCATTCTTAGGCCATGTTTTATCTGATACCTTAGGGAATACCACATCACCAGCTACACTTGCATAGTCACTGCGGTATTTAAGAGCTTTGTATTCTGCTGTATCGAAAACAGATTTGTTGGCAGGAATGTGTCCTGCTTTTGCCCAAACTTGGCCGCCTTTTTCAGCAACATAGTTGGCAAACGTCAATGCAGCTTCGCGCTTCTTAGGATCTTCCTTCGCGGTCACTGGCAAGATGATGGTGTGGGAATCTCCCCATGTTTTCGAATTTCCAAAGATATTAGGAATTGGCATAGCACCGAAATCAAGATCTTTGGTCGTTTCCCAAATTCCTGTAGCCCACACGCCTGTCATCATGATGGCACCCTTGCCGCTTTGGAACGTTTTGTAAAAGTCAGGATCCTGCGGTTTAATTACTTTACTTGTATAATATAAGTCCTTGATATAGTTTGCCGCTTTAATTGCCTTATCCGTATCAATCGCAGGTGTTTTGCCGTCATCCGAAATAACATCATTTCCGCCTTGTTGGGAATAGAGCGCCCACCATAAGCGGTATGGATCATCCGCATTATTAGAAAAAGCGAATGGTGTTACATCTTTAGGAAGCTTATCTTTCAGCGTTGTTAAGAATTTGACGAAGCCATCAGCACCTGATTCAATTGTAGGTTTGCCATCAGTGCCCAGCACTCCAGCTGTTTGTAAATGCTTCTTATTGTAGTACATGATGAAAGGATGCGTATCGATCGGTACCGCATAATGCTTTCCATTCACTGTAGCGGAACTCAAAATATTGCTGTTATAGTTATCCCAGTTGAGATTAATGGCCTTACCAGTCGTATCTAGTTCAGTTACTACTCCCGCTTTAATTAGTTCAGGTAATTTGGATGTATGGGAAACCCCGATATCCGGACCTTTTCCACCAGACACACCAGTCAAGAGCTTGGTGTAATATTCTGCCCACTCCAATTTGACGTTCTTGATTGAAATATTATCCTGCGATTTATTAAAAGAACTAATGATCTGATCCATGTACTCGCCATCGCCGCCCCCAAACAGCGTCCAGAATACAAGCTCTGTTTTCTTGCCTCCGGTATTTTCCGGTTTCGTCGTCTCTGCTGCCTTTTCAGTGCTGATCGGAGTTGCGCTTGAACCACCGTTACTTGAGCAACCTACCAATAGGGATACTAACATTGTGGCGCCTAGCATTGACGTTAAACCTTTTTTTGTTTTCAATTCAATCGCTCCCTTTTTAATTTGGAAGATACAAAACAGTAATTTTGTATTACAACCATTTTTTTGTATCTTATTAGAGAATAATAACGCTTACATAACATAATGTCAACGTTTATTTTAATATTATTGTACGTAATGGCAATTTTCATCTTATTAATACACTTTTTTTGTACAAAAAGATAGGTCAACACAGTATTGTTGTTTGTATGACCTTATTCCCCATCATTTAAACCGTATAGAACACTTTCATGACGATCCCTTGTTCATAATCCCCAAATTTGTTACCGAATAAGTTCATACCGCCCTTATGTTTCGCATCATCTTTCACGCCTAATCTTAAATCAATGAAGCTATTATTTCCAAGCACTAATTGATGCAAATTGACCGAAGACACTTGAACGTTATCAATTGCGGTCATGGTACCATCCACACTCAACGTTTTTAGCAATCCAAACTGGGTCGAAATTTCTTGCCACCATCCTGGGTTTAACTTCCCTTTTCGCCCTCCGAAATCGCCCGGCGAGGTCCAAGTTCCCACATCGACCCCGTTCACCCAAAACGAAATATCAGATGGCCAGTTGTTATCATAATTTGGAGCTTCTGAGCAGATTTCAAAACTGAACTGGACGGATTGAATTTTAGCACCTTTCGGAAGTTCCAACGGAAAACGGTAATCAACGAATCCTTTGCGGAACCAGATGATTTGTGCAGAAAAGCGATCGGGATGAAAGAAGCCGGCAGGCGAATCTTCCTGAATAATCATTTTCTCCGTATTGGCCATCCCACAGGTAGGCGACACCTGGCAATTCGTAAAGTATCCGATGGGCATTTCGATCTCATAGCAGTTTTTATCCGGCTGTACATGATAGAACTGTGAATTTAATATGATATGGATGTCATGGTAAGTTCGCGTACATACTTTCATAGCTCCGCGTGTCGCCGGCAGCAGCTCAGTTTCAATGAGTCGAGCCTTTTCTAATATCTTCACATTGGAAGCTGCGGTGGATACAGGGATCTGAAGCGCGTCAGCAATTTCATTTATATTCAACTTCTTTGTATTTAACAGTTGGATGATGTTGACCCTTAAATCAGTGGATAATGCATGGGCTACAAGAACAAGCTCATCTGGATTTTCTATATTTAATTCTAGCATCGAATTCACTCCCGAATTTTTGTATGAATACATATATCATATAATAAATGGAGGTATACGTCCATGGATGCATATTCATGAAATATATAGCATTAAAAAAACCAGTCCGAACACTGAAAAAAGTGTTGACTGGCTTTTTTTATTTCACACAGCGGAAACCGATGTTTCCTGTAGAACTATCCGGCGTATTTTTGCTTCTTGCCGCTACCCGGTAGCGATTACAGTAAGACTTATGACATAGATAAGATCCCCCGCGAAGCACTCGGTTATCACCAGATGACGGACCGAGCGGGTTAACTTTGGAGCTATTCAGATGATATGTCGGGCTGAACCAATCCGCGCACCATTCCCACACGTTGCCAGATACGTTATACAACCCGTATCCGTTCGGCTCAAACGAATTCACTGGTGCTGTTCCTGCAAATCCATCGCTTTGATTGTTTTTATCCGGAAACTTTCCCTGCCAAATGTTACAGCGGTGAACACCTCCCGGCTTTAATTCGTCTCCCCATGGATATCGTTTCTGTTCCAGCCCGCCGCGAGCGGCATATTCCCACTCCGCTTCCGTTGGCAACCGCTTTCCCGCCCACCGGCAGTATGCCGTCGCGTCATTCCAGGAGACGTGGATAACCGGATGATTCAGACGCTCTTCAATGCTGGAATCCGGCCCCTCCGGATGCCTCCAATCAGAGCCTTCCACTACCAACCACCAGGGTGTATGCTGCACTTTGATTTTCACCTTCGCGGCTGTTTCCGGAGAAACAAACAGATGGAACACAAACGACCAACCGAATTTCTCCGCTTCAGTAACATATCCGGTAGCTTCGACGAATGTGTGAAATTCTGCATTCGTAACGGCACACGGATCGATATAGAAGGAGCTGATCTCTACTGTACGGATAGGTCCTTCGCCATCCGCAGGAAAACCTTCCCCATCATCCGTCCCCATCAGAAAAGAGCCGCCCGGCAAATAAATCATGTTATCTTTAGACGTTCTAGCAGTTATATCCAACGCGCCGGATTTCCGTTCAAGCTTACCCACTTTCACGAAACCTGTTTCTAACTGGTTTCTTCCTGCACCGCAGCAGGATGGTTTGGAAGAAGTATGTTCTGACATCCCCTATGCCTCACTTTCTATTTATGCGTGCCAAATGCGTGGCATGGGCATCGATTCTTTTCCCAACTCCGCCCAAGCGTATTTCAAAAGCAATTCGGATTTAAGTGCAGCGTGCTGCGGCTCATCCCAAAGGTTATTAAGCTCTCCGGGATCTTCTTGAAGGTCGAAGATTTCACCGTAGGTTTGATTATAGTATACCGTGATTTTATACCGTTCATCGACATACGTCTTCTGATGAATGGTCGTTGGCTCGTGCCGAAACTCGCAAACGGTATGATTTCTGGCTTCCGGTTGTGTACCGAGCCAGACACCGCTTTGATCCACCCCTGTCATTACTGGAGGAATCGGAATACCGGAAAGCGACAGGAAGGTGGGCGCAAGGTCGACAAGCGATTGAATCGCCGGGGAAACACGGCCTTCCGGGACGTGGGCGGGATAACGGACAATAAAGGGCAGCTTGATCAAATCTTCATAGTGAAAGCCGCCCTTGTACTGCAGCCCATGCTGACCAAAGAAGTGCCCATGGTCCGTCGTAAACACGACAATCGTGTTGTCTGCAAGACCAAGCTCATCCAGCTTATTGAGAATTTTGCCGATATATTTGTCCATACAGCTGATCATTCCGTAATAAGTCGCTACCAGTTTTTTACGTTCGTCCGGGGATTGCAGAGAATGAGATTGGTAGCCATGAATCCCTTGGCCGGTTTCGCGCCATGCGGAGAAATCAGGATTCTCCTCCTGTGTCATCCGGAAGTGCGGCGGATTCCGGTCATGCTCTCCTGGGGTGACCACTGGTATCGTAAGCTGGTCCGGATCATACATCGTATCCCAAGGCTCCGGCACGAGATAATCCGGATGCGGATCGAAGAAGCTCGACCATAAGAAAAATGGCTCGTTATTCTCCTTGTACTGCTCGAGCATAGCATTTGACCTTTCAGCGATCCAAGTATTGTAGTGAAACTCTTCCGGTATCGGCCATTTGTGCATAATGCTTTTATCCATTGTGCCGGTTGGGGGGAGAAAATAATCACGCCAATTCTTGCAGCCCTTCTCCTCCATCCAAATGGCATAATGCTGGCCTACATGTGCTTCATTTGTATGATTTCGGGCTAACTCCACATGGTCAAAGCCATAGAAAGGCCCCGTAAATTTTCTCCAGATATCCAAATCCTGAAGTAGCGGGTATGCTTCAAGCGAAGGATACTCATCTGTACCGCGCAGGGGTTGAAAGTGAGCCTTACCGATCAAAGCTGTTTGAAAACCGTTCTTGTTGAAATCCTCTCCTACGGTATGCCGATCTTCCAGCAGCTTAGTGCCGAGTGTCCACGCCCCGTGTTGACTCGGATACATGCCGGTAATGATCGACGATCGGGTCGGAGTACAGGTCGGATTCGGACAATATGCTCTCGTAAACGTCGTCCCTTCCCTAACCAATCGGTCCAGATTAGGGGTATGGATTTCCTCGTTAAACGCTCCTATTGTATTCCAATGCTGCTGGTCGCTGGTGATAAGCAAAATGTTGGGTCTGGTCAAAATCTTCAGCTCCTTTAATATACATATAATTCGTTGTATAAATGGTATACTAAACTTTACGATCTGAAAATAACAAGATGATTTGACTTGTCATTTTGTCTTCAAAATTCAAAAAAAGGTGATGTGTATGCAGGAATACGCTCATGAATACGCCGATATCTGGTATGCCCTTCCTACCCCGCTGCAGACCTCAGGAGGCTGCTGGATTGTGAGGGCAGGCCGAAACAGGGCCAAGCCTCATTATGAAGTCGGACCGAAAATCATTCGTCAATTCGGATTTCATCTTGTGCTGAGTGGTACCCTAAAAGTGTCGGAAGGCAAAGTGGAGGTCGTTCTGGAAAAAGGCGACGTATTCTGTCTCTTTCCGGGCCGCTCCTATTCGTACCGCTCCTTATCAGAGGACAAGTCGCCGCTTCAAATGGCTTGGCTGGCAGTGGATGGACCCCAGGCTTCATTGCTGCTTGCTGAAGCAGGGCTTTCGCCGGAATCGTTCTTTGGCAGACAATTGATGGACCATCGGGTGTGGGGAACGCTTCGCCTAATTTTCCAGGGCTATGAAACAGAGAATTTGGACCCGTTGAAGGAACAAAGCTTGTTAATGGAACTTTTTTGGAGATTGAAGAAGCAGTCGTCGCTGTCAGTAAAAAAAGATCCGAAACGCCATTGGCTGGTAAGAGTAAAAGACTACTTGGAACTCCACAGTACCGAGCAAATAACGATCGAAACGGCTGCCAAGTACGCTGGAGTTCATCGTTCGCATCTGTATGCTTCCTTCATGGAAGCATACGGCTGTTCCCCCATGCAGTACCTGCAGCAGCTTCGAATGGAAAGAGGCGCTCAGCTGCTCAAGGAAAGCCGTCTTGCGGTAACTGAAATCGCACTTTCCCTCGGTTATCCTGATTTGTATTCGTTCAGCCGGGCATTTACGAAATATTACGGGTTATCCCCGAAAACATTCCGTGGTTAGGGAGCGAACCTCGTAAAATGACAAGAATAATCACCTTCTCCTGTGCAGATAGGCCACAGAAGAGGGTGATTATGTTGTTTATTCCGCCGGATTCGGCGTCACTATGAAGTTATCGATTAAGCTTTCACTGTTGAAGCTTCTAACCCCTATTTTGCCATGCGTGAAAACCGTCCCGCTCTGATCCGTGTAATCAATTAGGGGTTTTTCCATGTCCCCAACATAAACCTTGATCCTAGTGCCGCTCGTAACTACCTTCATATGCTGCCAATTCCCAACCGTGCCTGCTAGTGCCGTTCCGGTCAAGTACTGGAAGTTATAATTGAATTTGCCCAGATGCACGCCATCTGTGGTCAGGTATGCGATGTAGCCCTGAAGGAAATCGTTTCTGTTCTGCCCCAATAACGTTCCGTCAGCGGGATTGTTTACACGAAAAATGATGCCAGCGTTACCTCCCGCTTGCGTATTTGCGCCCAACTTGATATCCGTCTCCACGATATAGTCCGACCAGCTGCTGTCACCGATAACCGATTTCGGATACCCTTTCGGCTGCGATTTGTATACGCCTTGTTTAGGAACGATCGGGTCATTGTGGAAACGGAAGCTGTAAAAGTCGAACTCGCCGGTTACAATTTCCACCTTGATGGTGTGATTGCCTGCGGGAAGGGTAACTCCTTCTTTCGTTACCGTCATCCATTCATGAAAGCCGCTGGTGTTTGGAACATTGATAATACCTGTAAGGTCGGTTGTATCATCAAGCCAAAGTCTGACTTGACTGCCAGCCATGCCTGTAGCTACTCGCAAATCCAGCTTGTATGAACCTGCTTCGGCGACATTCACATTGTATTTCATCCATTCACCGGTCTGGTTCCAACCCGTCGTGAACCCTTCCGGGAGCATACGGATATCGACGGCATCGGTACGGAATAGACGACCAATATTGTCCGGTGTGTTGTCATGGTACGCGACCCCTTCCCCTCCATTCATGTAATCCACGGCAAGAACGGTCCCGGGAAGCATCTGGGATTCATTTAAAGTATTAAACGAGAGACTAGCGAAATCATATTCGCCCTGGACGATTTCAACCTTAATGGTATGGTCACCTTCCGGAAGCGTTAAGTCTCCAAGCTTGACGTTTCTCCAGTTATTCCATCCTCCGGTATTGGGAATATCAACGACCCCAGTTAAATCGATCGTATCATCAAGCCATAACCGGACTTTCCCGCCGTCAAGCCCCGTTGCGATCCGGGCACTGACGTCATAGGCAGCGGGCTTGGCAACGCTCACGTTATACTTCAACCACTCGCCGGTCTGGTTCCAACCGACGTTCCAGCCACCTTTCGGATTGACGCGAATGTCAACCGCATCCTTGCGATATTGGCCGCCGATATTCGTTGACGTATTGTCATGGAAACCGACACCCTCGCCACCTGTGTTATAATGAACGGCTTCGACAACGCCCGGAATTGATTTGGGTACGTCGAAGGAAACGAACTTCAGCCTCGCGAAGTCATACTCGCCTTTAACCGTTTCGAAGGTAATCGCATGCCGGCCCTCCGGCAAATAGACGCCTTCGGTTACGGTTGTCTGCCAATTGTTCCAGCCCCCGGTACTCGGAATATTGATCGCACCGGTCAGATCCGTATAATCGTCCAGCCATATACGCGCTTGATTATCGTTGAACGTGGTTGCTGCCGTTACTTCGATCTTATACATTCCCGCGCGTTTCACGTCGATGTTGTATTTGAGCCATTCGCCAGCCTGGTTCCATCCGACGTTAAGACTGTTGAAATTATTGTTCGTACGGATATCGACGGAATCGCCTCGATAGGCACCGCCGATGTTTTCAGGCGTATTATCATGGTAGGCTATACCTTCACCGCCCGTATTGTAGAAAGGCGCTTCGATGATACCCGGGACCGGCTTGGGAATGTCAAACGGAGTTGCTTCCCCGGTATCTACCCGCCAGCCCTGTTCGAATTTCATCCAGTCAGAATCGTTGCCGTCATTGAAATCATCGGATAGGGGGATCGCTGCAGCGGAGCGGCCCAACTTCAGAGAGGCAACATCAAACGCCCCCCCGACGGCTATCACTTTGAGCTTATGCAGCCCTTGCGGAAGCTTGACATCCTTTATCACCAGATTGTTCCATTGATCCGCACCGCCTGTCGAAGGAAGCCGTACCATGTCCGTCAGTTCGGTTGATTCATCGAGTTCAAGCTTCACTCGCGCATCGGCTGCTGCGGCATACCTGATTACGACATCATAGGTACCCGCTTCGGATACATTTACGTTATATGACAAATTCCCCTTATTGAACAATGCGACATGGTAACCGCCATCCGGATCTTCGGCGATTTTGGATTGATCGGCATTGCCATCGGACTTGCCATTTCCATTTGGGTTGAAATGAACGGCCTGGATCTCGCCGGGAATCGGCTTGTAAGCGGCGTTGGCGCTGTTTCCGCCCACCTTATTGCTAAACGCGACATATCCGAAATCCGCATGGGCATCCGTTGTCGTGTAACCGATCTTGCCCTTGCCAAGACGTTCGACGGGACGGGTTTGTTTCAACATGCCGTCTACATGGATGCGATAGTCGGAGCCCTCCTTCTCCACACGGATCTGATGCCATTTCGTATAATTATAGCCATCTGGAAGAGGAGTAGTTACCCGGTCTGTATCCTTGCCATCCACGCGGAACACGGTCTCCAAACGATTTTGTTTGGGGTTAAGCACGGCAATACCATAATTGTTCTCATTCGTGTAGGAGAATACTGCACCCATCAGCGGGTTCGCACTGTTCCCCTTATCTGATTGCTTCAGGTTGAACTCCGCCGTGAAGTTGTCATCCGTCGCTTTCTGGGATAGAAGTTTATGAGATTGTTCCGGTTCACCCATTGCATCTTGATACAATGTACTACCGTCCCGGATTCCCCAATTTCCTCCGCCTACAACCCTCCAATCATCACCCAGTCCATTTCTTTGGAACCGGTCACTGAACTCAGGCATTGCCGGGTCGGGCTGTTCGGATGTCGTGGGACCCAGCACGAGCAACTTATCCCCGTTCCATACGATTCGGTCCAGGTTCAGATTTCGCCCCGGTTTGGCATGACTGTGGTATACCATATAATCGGAGTCCAGATCGGGACCACGAACAATGGAGTTATGCCCAAGCCCGACATGGTCTCCTTCCGTATCGAGAAGAATCGGGTTCTGGGATGTGGCTGGCACGAAACCCGTAACCGGATTCGTGCTGCTTGCATAATCCACCCTATATGCATCGCTCCATATGTGGTTTCCGGTATATGTCATATAGTATTTTCCATTGCGTTTGATTAACGTCGGACCCTCGGTCCAACCCTTCATCACGGCTCCCGTATTCACTTTCTCTCCGAACGTATACGGATCGGACATCGGACGAACGTCGATATTGCCATTGCCCGTGCTGTAGAAGTACCATTGTCCGTCATCGTCAATGAATACGTGCCCGTCAATGCCATTTACCTTGTTGCCCGTTTGGGCTGTAAAGGGACCTGTAGGACTTGAGCTCTTCAGCACGCGATGACCTCGCTGCGTGGTACCGTCATCCCGAAGCAGAGCCGTATACATGTAAAAATCGCCGTTCCAGTAAACAACCTCAGGGGCATAGGCTCCCATAGTAACAGGTTCCTCAGCGCACAGTCCGCGATATTCCCAATGCAACAGGTCTTCCGACGACCAAACCTTCACACCCGGCTTATCGTCTACCGTACTGGTGTATAGATAGTAGACTCCGTTAAATTTCAGGATGAACGGATCGCCTTCCCCATAAAAATTCCCATTTTCCCAACGCCATGAGTCCGGAACGATTTGCGGATTGCTGTAAGAGAATCCTGATGCAGGAAAAGAAAAGAGTAAGACAAAAGCAAGCAGTCCCATCAACCATTTTTTCATTTATAATCAGCTCCTATTCATTGGGATTCATGAGAGTACCAGGATCGCTGGAAAGACCGTCGCCCTTGTTCGACAGGACCACGGCATCGCTGCCGTCAGGCGTTATTCCCGAACGAATGACCGGATTGCCGTCGCGAACATCATGAACGGCTTCCATCGCGCCGGGTACCGGTTTGATCGCCTTCATATCTTTAATCTGTAGCATCCGTTTATCCTTTACTCCCGTTAGCGAGTGATTTCTAATACATAGACGGATGACGCCTTCAGCTGACAGGTCACTTGAGATTTCATTACTGATAATTCATGAGCTTCGCAGACCACCGCATCCGGATTTTGCACACTATTTATTGATTCATAATCGTCCGCTGTTACTTCCAACAGACGAGCTGTGCCCGACTCTGCAAATCCGTCCAACTGCACGTCGGTTAGCGTATCTTCGAGACTTCGATTCACCATAAAGATTGTCAGTTTATCGCCACGATCATTCGTACAAGCCACGACGTCCAAATTCGGCAGGTTATCAAGCTGTGGTGCAGCAGGCGCAAGGCTACCCACTTGAAAGCTGCCGCAATCGGTATGGCTCTCCACCACATAGCCCAAGTCTCGGTTCGCATACATTTTCATGACATAATAGCTTGGAGTGCCGTACACGGTCAAGGAATTCTCGCTTCTGCCAGCGGACTTACCCCGAAACTGATCCGCATAGAAATCCCCTACTCGGATACATCCGCCAAGCCAGCCGTTGACGAGGTCGGAGAAGCTGCCTATTTCAATCAAATCGCTATTTCGAATGTATTCATTCAAATTCGCTGCATTTGCAGCCGCTGCTTCTAAGGTGTGTTCATTCGGAAGACCCTTGCGGATGGTATTCGGATAATACATCATATTGTACTCGGTGATCGCCAATTTCAGGTGAGCATAACGGGCGGATGTTCCGAACATCTCCCTTAATTGCCTTACGGTCTCCCTCGTCCATTCCGGATAAGAGAGGATGGCCTTATAGCGCTCTTCTTTCGGCGTATGAGCATTCATCCCAAAACGGTTATATCCGTGATACAAATGCAAGGTTAAGTAATCGATCTGCTCAGCAGCTCGTTCCAGCAAGGTTATGTTCCAATCCATTTTCTCATTACCGCAAGCGAGCAGCCTAATCCCTGGATCGATTGCTTTCATAGATTGGGCAAATCGCATGTAGCGTTCTGTGAATTGCTCGGCGCTGCAATGCCCGACCTGCCATGCTCCCCAAACTTCGTTGCCGATCTCCCAGTACTTCACACCATACGGCTCGGCGTGCCCATTAGCAGCCCGCAGTTTTCCCATAGGGGAATTCGTATCGCCATTGCAATACTCAACCCACTCGGCAGCTTCCTCCGGAGTACCTGACCCGTCGTTTACACAAATCAGAGGCTCCACATTCAGTTCACGGCAAAACCCAATAAACTCATCCGTACCAAAATACTTATTGGTCCATCCTCCCCATGCTTCATTGACTACACAGGGCCGCTCATATACAGGGCCAATCGCCTGCTGCCAATGATAGGCACTAATATAATTCCCTGCAAGCCGCATCATGCCGGCGTTTAAGTCCCTAGTCATATCCATGACTTCTTTACGAACATTGCCTACGCTGTCAGAAGGCAAGAGTGAAATATGATCAAGCCAAAGCATCCCCGTGGATACATGATCCAGCCAGCGCTCATGATCCGAAGGTACATATAATCTGAACTCCGCTTGCTCACAAGACCGACTGACCGTCAGTCGCGATTCATAATGCTTCCAGTTATGGCTAACCAGATCTATTCGCGTCCGCCCAAGCACTTCTCCACTCGTCGTATCTACAATCTCTGCTACAACATACTTGATTTCGATAGAAGCTCGTGCATACAGAGCCAAATAATAGCCATCCCGATCTTGTTTCACAGCAATCGCTTGACTTATACCTGCGTATTCCTCGTCGTCACTATAGATACGTACCAACTGACTATGTCCGGAATGATGCGCAGCAGCAGACTCAAGGCCATACATGGTGCTTTTCCCATTCGTATAAGGACGCCAGCGTCCGGAGAGCCCCCTACATGTCACGTCTGCACTTTCAAAATCCATATCCGCAAGTGGATAGGCCAACATCGCATTCATATGATCACGGATATCTTCCACAAAATGTCCGAATATGTAAGGATTAATTCTGTCTTTACGGACTTGATTCGTCTTCACCTGGATCTTAGCTCTTGCTTGCATAAACACAACGCTTCCTTCCATCCATTATCCTTTTAATGAACCAATCATAACGCCCTTCACAAAATGCTTCTGTACAAAAGGATACATTAGCAGTACCGGTAAGCTAGAAATAATAATAACCACATATTTGATACTCTCAGCCAGCAGTACTTTGGATTCCAGTCCCACATTGCTGTCAACCGCATCCGCCTGACTGACCATCAGCACTTCACGCAGCACAAGTTGTAACGGGTACATATCTTTGCTCCGAATATAGATCAAGGCATTGAAGAATGAATTCCAGTGACCGACAGCGTAAAACAGGATCATGACTGCCAAGATCGGCTTGGAAAGCGGCAATATCACGTGTGTCAAAAGCTTCCAGTTCGAACATCCGTCGATGTGTGCCGCTTCTTGGATCTCCCAAGGGATATTGGATTGAAAATAAGTTCTCATGACAATCAGATTATAGGTGGCAATTGCGCCAGGTATCACTAGCGCCCACATCGTATCCACCATACCTAAGTTTTTAACGAGGAGATAAGATGGAATGAGCCCCCCGCTGAAAAACATCGTAAGCGTTACGAAAAACATGATAACACCCCGCCCAGGCAGGTCTGGTCTTGAAAGCGGATAGGCCGCTAATGTTGTCATGATTAGATTGATCGCCGTACCAACAATCGTATACACAATGGTATTTCCATATCCGTTCCATATTTGAGCGTTTTGAAATACATTCTTGTATGCCTCTAAAGTAATCTGTTTAGGAAGTAAAAGCACTTCGCCATTCAGCACCAAAGCTGGGTCACTGAAGGATGCACTAACGATAAATAGTAACGGGTAGAGCACCACTACCAATATAATGACAGCCAATGAGTTAACGACAGCATCGAATATTTTCTCATCCGAATTTCTTTTCTTGGGCGTTTGTTCCCTCATCACATAGCCCCTCCTTACCATAAGCTTGTCTCTGCCTTTTTACGGGCAAAGCGATTTACGAGTATCAGCAGCATTAAGTTAACAATAGAGTTAAACAGGCCAATTGCTGCTGTATAGCTGTATTCTCCTTTAAGAATACCTGCTGAATAGACGAAGGTAGATATGACATCACTAGATTCCAAGTTCAAATTATTTTGCATTAACAAAATTTTCTCGAAACCGACATTCATGAAATGTCCAACATCAAGAATGAGCAGGATGACGATGACAGGGAGAATGCCTGGAATGGAGACATGCCAAATGCGCCGCAATCGACTTGCACCATCCATTTTGGCCGCCTCGTACAGCTGCGGGTTGACTCCGCTAAGAGCCGCAATATAAATAATCGATTGCCACCCCATATTTTGCCATATGTTAGATCCAATAAAGATGGACTTAAACAAGCCAGCTGAATCCAGAAATCGAACCGGTGCCCCGCCAAATGCTTCAATGATCGTATTCACAGGACCCCCTTGCGGAGATAAAAACACCATCAGCATGCCTACCATGACGACGACAGATATAAAATGAGGGATGTAAGTAATGTTTTGCACAATTTTGCTGAATGCTTTGTTACGGATTTCAGTAATAAGTAAAGCCAGCAGTATTGGAATAGGAAAAGCAAACAATAGGGAGAACAAGTTTATCGAAATGGTGTTCCACAGGAGCCTCCAGAAATAATAAGATTCTACAAAGCGTTTGAAATGATCCAAACCCACCCATGCACTGCCACTGATCCCCTTGGCCGGGCTGAAGTTTTTAAATGCAATCTGCAAACCATACAAAGGTCCATAATGGAACACAAGGTACCAGGCGATAGGTATCAGCAGCATCAGGTAGAGATCGTATCGACTACCCATCGATTTTAAGAGGCTGGAGCGCCTCGTTTTGGATCGAGACGCAACGCCCACAGTATTTGCCGTACTCTTCATCTGTAGTCCTCCAGCCTTTATGAGGCGCTTATTTTTACTTTTTGAGGTTATCGTAAGCGGCCTGATACAGCTTTTGCAGCTCGTCTATTTTCATTTTCTTCAAAGTGGCCTGGAACTCTCCCCACTTATCGAAGCTAAGGGCGCCTGCAATAAACTTGGTGCTCTGCTCATCGTAATATTTATCAATATCGTTCCGCAGCATATTGATTTGTTGGGCTGTTTGCTCGTCAAACATAGGCGCTGCATAGCGAATCTTCGGCATGAAAGGATCGAGTTTCTTTTGAGCTTCCTGGACCTGTGGCGGATTGATGTAAGAAGCAACCTTCTCGCTGATCAGATGCGGTGCCCCGCCTCCAGCGTAAGGGGTGATTTTGGATTGATTGCCTGTCGCCAAAAAGGCATCTGTATAAAAGGGAATCCCATTGCGCATTTCATAATTCTCATTCAGACGACCGAATCGCAGCAAAGTGGAACCTTCGTCGCCGTAGAAATAATCTACCCATCGCATTGTTGCTTCCGGATTCTTGTTAACCGAGGTGATGGCAAAAGCTCCAAAATCCCTTGGTACCGGAGCGGCTAACTGCAGTCTGTCACCATGCGGTCCCTTAACCGGGGCTATGCCAATATATTGATCTGCAACTTTCGTGTCCAGCATGGGATTGTTCGTCTGATCAAAGAAGAAGCCGGTATTTCCTGACCCTTGCTTGGCCAGATATTGAGCTTCTTTCGCAGTAAATAGTTCCTGATCCAGCAGTTTTTCCGAGTACAGCTTGTTTAAATACATCAATAATTCTTTATTCCGATCACTGCCCATCCAAATATTAACCTTGTTATTCTCCAAGTTAATGTTATAACCTAACTGAAAATCCAGACCAAAAGATCCGGCCATGATAGGTACGATACTTAAGGCGTTGCGTGCTGTCATCGGAAGCTCGTCTTGCTTACCGTTGCCATTAGGATCTTTATCCCGGAAAGCTTTTAGCACCTCGTACAGATCGTCCGTAGTCTCAGGTTCCTTCAGGTTCAGCTTCTTCAGCCATGCTTGATTCATCCATCTTTTGTCAGTTCTGGCAGCGTTGACGCTTACAATACCCGGGATGGCATAAATATGGCCTTCGGGTGTTGTAATGGCTGAACGAATCTCAGGATAGGTATCCATTAATTTTTTCAGGTTTGGAGCGTACGAATCAATCAGCTTCTCGAGCGGAATTAATTGGCCGCCTGAACCGTAGCGGATTGCTTCTAAAGGTGTAAGGCCTGAGCGGTACATCGCATCAGGGAGCTCATTAGATGCAAACAAAAGGTTCTTTTTCTCAGGAAAACCATCGGTTGGCGCCTCGATAAATTCAACCTGAATATTGCTCAATTTTTCATAGTCCTGGAACACCGGCATATCCTTAAAGGGTCCGTTGGATGGCGCAATTCTTGTGAACATCTTCAGCTTAAGCGGTTCATTGACAATGGGAAATCCGGCTGTAGACACACTTTTCTCTGCATCTGTATTGGATTTGTTCTCATTCTCCTTGCTCGTCGTATCCGAGCTGCATGCGGTAAGTGTCATACCTGAAACTACTAATGTGGAAAGCAGTAAAGTCCCCCAATTTCTTTTCATGCTTACGTTCCTCCGTTCGAGATGTTTTCTTCCCCCTAAAGAAAGCGTTTTCTTAGGGTTGATCTAATTATAGTCAATGTTTTTCTCTTTATGGTTCAACATATATGACTTTCCATTCTACTTTTTTGACTGTTTGAGGTTATCCATGTACACCTGAGGTGTCATTCTGTTTATGATTTTAAAAACTTTAAAATAGTAAGTATAACTCAAAAAACCGACTTGACTGCTAATCTCTTTCAAAGAATAAGAGCCGGATTCCATGAGCATGCAGCTTGTTTTAATACGAACTCGGTTCAAATATTCCGTGAACGTCAAATGCGTTTCCTCTTTGAACAATCTGCTTAAGTAGGAAGGATTCAAATTAAGGGCACTCGCCGTGATGTCCAAAGAAATGTTGGAAGCATAGTTGTCCGTAATAAATTGTATGGCTTTCGAAATATGACGCGAATAGGGTCCTCCTGCATGCTGTTGCTTGATGACTTCAACCATACGTGCATAGTAATTTAACAACCATTGCTCAAGCTCGGCAATGCTTCCTATTCGCCCAAGTTCACTCCGTGAAGGGATGAGTTCGTTTTTTTCTATGGGTGTATGAGGAAAATGCCGCTTCAACGATATTTCAACAATATGCAGCATTTCGCTTACAATGATTTGCACCGTCATGGCGTAGACAGGCAGACTCCGTACTCCAGCAAAAATGGTTGAAATGATATGGTTAATCCTTTCCCCATCCAACTGTTCCAGAAAAAGCAGTAATTGCTTCTGCTCTTCAATAAACAGTGAATCCTTCAGGATGGATGTATGCGAGGTTTGATAGAACATGTCGTTCATATCCTGGTTAGCTTTGCTATAACTGACACCAAGCTGTCTTAAACTTCCGCATAGCTGCCCTATCGCATAGACACATTTTAAGTTAAGGAATTTCTCGAGAGAATGGGAAAGGCTGCTCATAGCTTGATTGATTTGGGTTGTAATCGTGTGCTCGCTTCGATCCGCAGAAGAAAATAGGACAATAAAGCGTCCCTCCCCCACATAGCCAACCGTCCGCTTCTGAATGTCACCAATTGCCATCTGCATGACATCCGTAGCCTGCTGTACAAAGCGATTCTTCTGTACATCGGTCAAGGACTCCGTCAACAACAGAAAAGGAACGATTTGTACGGCAGCGGTTCCATAATTTATGGAATGGGTATAGAGCTCATTGTCCCGTGCATAAGACTGCAGCTCTTCACCGGCTTCTTGGACATCTCTAGCCAAATTAGCTACGTGCTCGCGAAGTATAACCGGACTTAGACGTTCAATCATTTTGGTTTGAGCACTGCGAGCTTCATGCTCCCGTTCTTCACTCTTCAATTCCTGAACCGCTTTATTCAGAAGCGACAAAAGCGCAGCCGGGTTCAAGCGATGTTTGAGCAAATAATCCATAGCACCGTTCATTAAGCAAGTCCGAACATAATCGTAATCGTCAAAGCTGCTCAGCATGATCATTTTAACCTTGGGAAATCTGTCTTTGATCATACGGCTCAATTCCACCCCATTCATTAAGGGCATACTTACGTCCAAAATGGCGATATGCGGAGCATTTTGCTCCATCATGGAAAGTGCCATAGATCCGTTATGTGCTTCACCACATATGGTGAACCCATGCTTTTCCCAGTCCAATATGCTCTTTATATCGTTGCGTGCCAAGGCCTCGTCATCCACCAATAATACTTGAAACATCTATCATTCCCCCTTTTGCATACGATCCGCACTCGGCAGCAATGGGAATCTGATCTGCACGTTGGTATACGAATCAGGCTCACTATAGAGGAACACGCCGTAAGGCTCCCCGAACAGTCGAACGATGCGTTCGTGCACATTACGAACTCCCATGCCGCTGAAGCGTGTGCTGGTCTGGTCTTTATTTACTTCTAAAAGAGCATCGATCTGTTCCTTCGACATTCCTTTTCCATTATCTCTGACTTCGATTCTCAGTTCTTTGTTTTCCTCATAAATGCGAATTAACACCAGACCTTCATGCTCCGAAGATGATATGCCATGAATGATGGCGTTTTCCACAAGAGGCTGCAGCATTAACTTTAAAACGCTGTATTGTAAAAGCTCTTCATTTTCGACTTCTATGTTCACATGTAAGGGTTCCACATATTTATATTTTTCAATATTTACGTAGCTGCGGACATACTGCAGTTCTTCTTGCAGGGAGAGAAATTCATTCGTATTCCCCAATACACCGCGCATGAGTTCAATCAAAGATTCCGATACCTCAACAATATTCGGCACCCCGTTAAGCTTAGCCAAATACTTTACCGTATTCAGCGTGTTATAAAGAAAATGGGGACGGATTTGAGCCTGCAAAACAGCCAACTCCGCTTCACGCTTCTCCTTCTCGGTGGTCACGATTCCCTCAAGTAAACGCTTTAATTCTTCCACCATACTTTTGAATACCTGATAGAGCTGACCTATTTCATCCTTAGAATGAATTTCTATGGACGGGAGCGTCATGTTGCCTTCCATGACATGCATCATCATGGATCTCAGCCTTCGAATATTTCTTGTAATTCTTGATGAAACTTGTAAAGTGGCGATTACGATAATCATAAACACTATAATGGCTACTGTGGCTAATACATTACGGATCCGCGTTGTTTCCGTTAAAAGCGACTTCATCGGAACGAGTGCTACCGTGGACCATCCTGTATAATCCGATTTTCGCGTGACGACCAGATAAGATTTCTGGTCGATGACCCTTTCAACCGAACCGTCTGTACCGGCCAGCTCCTGTTTTAGCCCCATGATCGTTTCCTTGTCAAGGGCGCTTGTTTGGGGTTGATAAATGAATTCGTTGTTCCTGTCAACCACAAACAACATACTATCCGACGTAGGTTTGACATCATATATTTTCTTAATGAACTCGTCATTCAGATCGAACATCACCATACCGATTAAATTACGGTTATATCGGAGCTCGCGCCCGGTCACAATGGAGTCACTGACGCCGGTTTGATGAAAATAAGCATGACCTGAGCCATTTTGAAGTAGATAATCCATCATTGGTGTGTATAAAACGTTTTTGTCGAGCCAAGGGGAGCCGACGAAAAACACCTTTTCGTTCAACCCGATGACGGCAACGCGTGAAATATATGGCTTATAGGCAATCAAAGCGGATAAAAACTCCTCGATACGCTTTTGCTCCTGGAACCACTCGTAGCTTGGTTCCTCCGTCTTGCTAAGCAGCGTATCCAGCACTGTTTTATTGGTAGCGACCACCGTATTTAAGCGACTAACTTCCTCCAGCCGAAGATTTAATGATTCGTCCGCTTGTCGTATGCTTTCCATGACGGAAGTAATCGCATTATTCTTGACCGTTTCTCTCATATACAAATAAACAATACTCGTCACAGCAACGATTCCAAACAGAGTAACCAGACTGAATGCGACAAAGATTTTCCCCTGAATGCTTACAGTAGGTGAAATCAGCTTTTTTATGGAGAATAACTTCATTAACCGGCACCTCCTTTTCATATGATCAATTAGTAGAAAAAACATGAATCCAGCCCGAACAGGAGCTTGATTCATGTTTTTATATTACTCATAACAAGGTGCAATGCATAGCCCCTGTCCATCCTCTTCAGCAATATCCTCACTCTGCCAAGGAATTGCTTGTTCTCTTTTTCCGGTATTCCCCCGGAGTAATCCCCTCTATCTTTTTGAAAAAACGGATATAGCTGTTTACATTGTTGTAGCCAACCGCCATGGAGATATCATTCAAGTTCATATTTGTATCCATTAACAGCTTTTTGCTTTCTTCCATTCTTTTCAGCGTTAGATACTCAAGGATGGTTTGGCCCCTATGCTGCTTGAATATACGGCTCAAATAAGAAGAGTTAAAGCCTACACCTATGGCAATCATTTCGATGGACAAGTCTGTTTGATAGTGTGCATGAATGTATGCAACGACTTTTTCTACGGTTTTATTGTTTTTATTGTCCTGCTCTTGAATGAATGTTGTGATTTGGGCAACAATACCCGAGATCCACTGGTGGATATGATCAATGGTTTCCCGTTTGGCCAGCTCCCGGTAAAGTATGATATCTGGACCGAATAATTGACGCGGGTGGCCATTATGTTCGAGTAACGCTTCAATACTGGCTTCAAGTACACGATTATAAGCCATATAAACCGATTCTGATTGAAGCTGCTTTTGTGTAATTTCCGTTTTCAGCTTTTCTAGAATCGACAAAACCTCTTCCGTGTTTCCCACCTTTAGGTTATTCGTGATCTGCTTCTCGGTCTGCAACAATGGATAATAGTCTCTATCCTGCTCTTGAATGTGTATTTCGTTTAATTCGTACAAAAGTACAGATTTAGCACCATGGAGAAGCTTGCTTTTAAGTACCTGGAGTGCCTCTTGATAAGATTTATGCGTTTGGGTGATATCCAGATAGACACTGCCTATGCCGATCGAAATCGATAATTTTAATAGTTCACCAATGACAGACTGCACATGCCCGGCGAGCTCCCGAAGCTCTTCCGCCTCCATTATATCGAAAACATTGATAATAACGGCCTGCTGGTGCTCCGATACATCCGTGATGACAAATCGATAATGGGTTTGCGTCTGAATCAACTCTGAAATGATATTCGAGATCGCATATTGATACAAATTCAATTCTTTACTTGAAAAACGCTGCGTTAATTCGGCGGCATAGTCCATTTCGATGAGCATAACGACATACCCTCGCATCGACAGCTCCAAACGATAAAGTTCAATTTGCTCTTGAATGTCCGAATGATCTGTTAATCGTTGATGCAGCAGCGCCATCGCAAAGCGATCGAGCATTGCCGGTGTCTGCTTGAGAAAAAGCTGGTCCAGCAGTTTCTTTTCCCCTATGGCTGTCTTCAGTACATCGGATACCAAACTCAGTTCGTTTGTATGAAGTAACGGATTTTCTAAAGAGAGCTCCTCCATGTATGTTCTTGTTCGCTCCATCAATTGTTTGATCGGATCGTACATTTTACGTGAAAGCCAATATGAGATCACAATGCCAATTATACTTAACATCACGCAGAATCCTAATGTGAGCCACCCAATATAGGAAAGTCTTTCGTAAATATTGGTTAGAGGCGTTTGGGACACAAGCCTCCATCCATTCCATAGTTGGGTCGAATAAGCGACCAGCAAATGCGGCTGATGGGCTTTATCTGTAAAAAAGCCCTCACCTGCAGTCGAAGCAACTTGCTTCATATTTGCTTGAGTCACGTCATTGCCTATATTCGCCTGCTTGTATGACGTAATAAATTGACCGTCCGATGCGACGATATACGTGTTAATGTGCGCAATATTTTGCATTTGCGTAAGCAGTTCCTGCAGTTGATCCTCATAAAGATGTATCGCCAGATATCCGATTTTTTCATGGTAGCTGATAGGTACCTTGCTAATAAATGTGATAATACTTTTTTCCTGTTCGTCATTATTGCTTATTAGCCTGGGGGGAAGCCAAAGATGATCATGATCCGTTCTCCGAATCGCCTCCACCCAACGGTCAGCCATGCTGCCTTGGTAAGGATGAATGAACACATCGGAAGAAATCATTACCTGACCGGATTCGAAAAAAAGCTGGATGGATTGAATCTTCTGATCCTGTGCGACGGCTTGCTTGAGCATATCTTGAAACTCATTAAGCAAGTAACGATTTTCATGATCGGCGGAATAACTGTTCAATCTCCCATCCAAGCCAATAGCCACTGTCAGCGAGTTGATTCTTCTTAGTGTATCGTCAAATGTTGCCACCGTGTGCCGCAATGAATTAGTATGAGAACGGCTGATTTCATCTACAGCCGTGTACAAAGCAAGACGATATGAAAAGAAACCGATTCCAACAACAGGCATGAGAATAACAATTATATAGGAGATGAAATATAACAACAGCAACCGATTCGTTTTTTTCCATTGTGTCCATTGCCGAGTAAATGTTCTCATGATAGTTACCTTTCTTTTTATGCAATATGCCTTAATTATGCCATAACTCATCCCGTTTATGATATAAAGTGTCAGAAAATCATGACGCACGTCAGTAATGTATGATGCTGAGATATGACTTTTCGAGATGAACATACGAATACTTCCCATATACAGCTAAGAATCAAGAACGATATGATAAATGTGCAAGTCAATTACTTGTCAGGGGGATTGAAAATGAGAAAATATGTAAGCATTGTATTAACGGGCTGCTTAACAGTTTCATTATTAGCTGCTTGCTCGTCACAGGGAAATAAACCGAGTGAATTGCCAAAAGGGAATGATCAAGCATCTGCACCCAGCACTTCCAGTTCACCCGTTACATTAAAGTTCGCAAGCTGGAGTATTAATGAAGCAGCAACCAAGGATGCGCTGCAGCAAATGGCTGACACTTACATGAGTTTGCATAAGAATGTCAAAATCGAATTTATTGGTATTCCGTTCGGAAACATTAAAGATCAAACCTTTGTGATGGCATCAAGCGGCGATGCTCCTGATATCATCCAAACATTCACCGCTTCATTCCCAACCTATGCCGCCTCCGACATCGTGGAACCGCTTGACGATTTGCTTGGAAAAGATTACGTAAATGATCTACTTCCTTCCTATAAAGATGATTATACTTATAATGGCAAGCTGATGGGGATTCCGTGGGCAGCTTCGCCTTACGTTCTGTATTGGAATAAGGAACTGTTTAAAAAGGCGGGATTGGAGCAAAAACCGCCGAAAACCATGGATGAAATGCTGGATATCGCCCGTAAAATTTCCAAGCTAAAAACCGACAGCGGAGAAAATATATATGGGCTGGGCGAACCGACGGATAAGCTGCCCATCAACGGTATGATCTTCTTAAAGACGCTTTACAGCTTTGGCGGCTCTATCTTAGATACGAACGGTAAGGTAAACGTAAATACACCGGAAACAATCTCTGCCTTTAAGTACTATCAGACATTGATAAGCGAGAACTTGTCGCCACAAGCGGCGAAACTGAAAGACCTGCGCAATCTGTTCGCGATCGGACGTCTCGGCATGTATGCGGACGGATATTACGGTAAAGCCGTGTTCCGTTCGTTAAGCGGTAAAGGAGAAGCGTTCGATAGCACTTGGGAAGCAGCTCTGATGCCTGCTGGCAAATCGGGCAAAAGCGTCTCCATAGGCGAAGCCCATGGACTCGTCATCACCAAAGATTCCAAAAATAAGCAAGAAGCAGCCAATTTCATCAAGTTCTTAACCGACAAAGACATGATGCTGCTTTATCATCAAAAGAGTGATGTCGTTTCCGCCAGAAAATCGGTAAGTTCACTGCCCGAATTCAACAGTAGTCCTTTCGATAAAGCGTTAAACCAACAAATGGGTGCTATTAACGCATTGCCCAAAAATAATCAGGGCCTAGAGCAATCGTATCTGGATATGGCGGATTCCATTCTAAAAGTTACTATTGCTAAAGAATCGCCGGAAAAAATAGCGTCTGATTTGGATGCCAAGCTTAAACAAGCGCTGAAATGACCCCTTATAGAAAGAAGTGAACAACTTTGAAAAGCATAGCAGATACAAGTGTGAAACTCGAGAAACCTTTCAGAAATGCGTGGTTATCGAGTCGCGCCAAAGACAGATGGTTTCTTTTCTTTTTGTTAGCGCCACCTATGGTGCTGCTACTGCTGACCCTCGGCATTCCCATCGTCAAATCGATTTATATGAGTTTCTTTGATGTCACACTGGTGCGAATGAATGACTACAGGTGGAATAACTTCGCCAACTACTTACATTTGTGGACCGAAAATGACTTTATTCAAGCACTGCGAACAACTCTGATATATGTCGTAGGTATCGTGATTCTTCAATTTGTACTAGGTATCCTTCTAGCGTCGATGCTCAATCATGTGGTTCGAATGCGTAAATTGCTGCGTACTGCCATCCTGATTCCATGGACGATTCCGACAATTGTAGTCGCATTATTATGGATGTGGCTGTTTCAGCCTCAATACGGTGTTTTGAACTATATCCTTGTAAATTGGGGGATTATCGATAAACCTTACGAATGGCTGAGCAGTCTCCATCTTGCATTGCCGGCTGTTATGGTGGCTGCCCTTTGGCGGCAGCTGCCCTTCATGAGTACCATGCTGCTTGCCGGTATGCAGGGAATCTCCGCGGAAATTTATGAAGCATCCAAAATTGATGGAGCGGGCAGCCGACAAACGTTCTGGTACATTACGCTTCCGCAGTTGAAGAATACGATCAAAACGGTCACTTTGATCTCCATGATCGAGAATTTCAAAATGTTTCCGTTATTCTGGATTATGACTGGCGGAGGACCGCTGAACGCAACCACAACGTTAGCGATTCTAAGCTACAAAACTGCGTTTATCAAATTAAACTTGGGCGAAGGCGCAGCTATTGGCGTATTATGGCTTCTATTGTTACTTTTCATATCGTGGGGCTATAATAAGCTATTTTCGATTGGTGAAGACAATCAGGCAAGGGGGCACTAACATGAATAACACCTGGAAAGAACGATTGCTGCGCTTAGTCGCGACCCCTGCTCTGCTGACCGTTTATCTCGCATTTTTTCTATTCCCCCTTTATTGGATGGCAATCACGTCAATAAAACGCAATTCCGAGCTTTTCGTGCTGCCACCCAAATGGATCGTCATTCAACCTGTCTTTGAACATTACGTCAAACTGTTAAGTGAATCGGCATTTCTCATCTATTACAAAAATAGTCTGATCGTCAGCCTGTCGACAACGTTATTAACGCTGCTTCTTGCCATCATGGCAGGGTATGCCTTCTCTCGGTTCCGGTTTCCTTTCAAAGGCTTCGCCATGCTAACGATCATGTCGACGCAAATGCTGCCCGTCGTTTCCTTGCTCATCGCGCTGTATGCGATGTACAAATCATATGGGCTCCTTAACACCCATTTAGGGCTTGTTATTGCCCTAACGACGTCTGCGCTGCCATTCTCCATCATGATGTTGAAAGTATTTTTCGATCATATTCCCATCTCTTTGGAGGAAGCTGCTAAAATGGACGGCGTAAGCCGTACGGGGATCTTGTTTCGAATCGTGATACCTTTATCCAAACCCGGTATCTTTGCAGTGGGCATCTATTCGTTCATCATGTCTTGGGACGATTTGCTGTATTCTCTCACGCTCATCACCAAGGATGCTCTGCGAACACTAAATCCTGGTATTTCCATTCGCTATATGGGCGAAGTCGCCTACGATTGGGCCAACATTATGACGGTTTGCGTCGCTTCCACCATTCCCATTATGCTGCTATTCTTATTTTTCCAAAAATATATGGTCTCCGGCATGACCGCAGGTGCGGTTAAGGAATAAAGAACTTCACCGTATCGACCCGAACAGTCGATACGGTGCTTTTTTTTGCGGTACCGCTTCATAGACATGAGGGTAATATTCATTCACATGTCCCTAATACTCACCTTGGCATCGTTATTCCACATTCACTTGCACATGGTGAACCTGATACAATCTGGATTGATTGCGTTTACAAATGATGAAAGGGTGATCCGTTTGAACAAAAGTTGTAGGAGAAGACTTTGGGTTGCATTCATGTCAATTGGAGTCGCTTTGACTTCCACATTAGTCCCTAGCGGGGTACAGGTGCAAGCTTCAGGCACCGTTCCTTTGCAAAATTATTTTACTGTCGATTCGGGAGGCGATCAGGGAAAAAAAATGCCTTTGTATGACGGGACCATTGAGAAATATAATGGTTTCTATTATGTGGCGGGAACGGGAACAACCGGCAACCTGTACAAATCAAAAGATATGGTTCATTGGGAAGGCCACACTCGCTTTATATCAACCGACCCGGCTACTTTGCCTCCCTTTGCTCCGAACGATCTCACATTCCCGAGATACGGCGCATCGGATTTCCTCTTTCATAACGGCGTTATGTTTTACGGTTTCAACAGCTCTAATCTGATTCATGGAAACCCTGCGACGATGTCCACAGACCATCCTGATTTCAGGCACAGCTTCTGGGATAAGCAGTATGACCGAGGGATTGATCTCCAATTTTTTATCGCCCCCAACGGAGATCAGCTTTATTTGCGCAAATTGAATCCAGGGGAGTCTGATCCTAATGTAGGCGGAGCCGCCTTAGGCCGTCCGGGCGTTTGGCTGTGGAACGTCAAATCATTTTTCAATGAGCTTGGTAATCCGGACCGAGGACTTGGGAAAGAGTTGCTCTTCACTTCGCCCGGATATTGGAGCAATCTGAACCATTTTAACTTTGAAGGGCCTGAGCTTTACTATCGGAACGGCCAATATTACTTGTTATATGCTTCCAACCAAATGGATCCCCGGTCGGGACTGTATGATACAGGCATTGCTCAATCCGATGATTACAACACCTTCAACAACAGCAAAAATCTACCTAATAAGCTTCTAGGTCGTAATATAGAGAGACTGCTGCTGAAGTATACTCCGATCTTGCCAACTGCGGAATTCGGCAGTCAGACGTACACCTTTACCTACGATAAGCCAGGTGACGGCTGGCAAAACATCGATTTTGATACTGCAAGCTGGAAAACCGGTAACGGCGGATTCGGTTATCCGATCTATACAGTAGCACCGGCCAGAGTACCGAGTATTTATACAACATGGGGTTCTTCAGATACACCTGAAAATCTGTGGACTCGAAGAACATTTACATTAACCTCTGTCCCGGATACCGTGGTGCTCCGTCATCGATTGGAGGGTTATGGCAAGCTGTATATTAATGGTCAAGAGGTGGTTAGCCAACAAGGAATCCAGCCCGGTTATGCCATGGTCGAAGTGCCTAAGGGCATTCTCAAAACCGGAACGAATGTCATTGCCGCCACGATGAGCCGAACCGGTCCTCAGGTTTTAGCTGACTATCACCTCGATTTCGGTCTTTATGATACAAAAGGCGAGCCGGTAGAAGCGGATATTGTCGGACCTTCGCAGCCTAACATCATTGAAGGACCTAACGGCTTTGAGACATGGATCACTTACAAAGCATTTTGGGATGGTGTGAACGGCCAAGGCAAAGACCGGGTCTACTTCTGGGGTGACGAAATGGTCGTTGACGGGCCGACATCATCCACCTCATCAGGCGTACACTTTGATGCCTCCGCCCCGTCCTTTGAAGATCGGTTCAACAATGAATCCAGCTTGAAAAACTATATGCATGTACCTGCTGATACTCGCATCCATGAAGGCGTTCTATCGATAAACAGCCGGCAAGGTCAGAAGCAAATGCTCCTGAAAGAGGGGGCGTTATCCAATTATTATTTGGAATCCAATATTCGATTTGATGACTCTAAAGGGCTTGCAGGAGTAACGGTATGGTACCGGAACGATGCTAACCAAATCCAATTGCAAATTGATCGTGAGAGAAGAAAATATGTAATAACTACGATTCTAAACGGTCAAGCCTCGACTCAGGAAGCGGAACTCCCTTATACGTACCAATTCCTTCATGAAGACCCGCGCGCAGCCGATTTCGGCGAGCAATTTCATACGCTTAAGGTATATAAGAATGGCTCCAAGCTGTTCGCGGAACTGGATCATTATAAACTGAATAACGATCTGCCTGTCATGGAAAATGCTTTGTTGAACAAACCCGGCAAGGTGGGGCTTGTGTGCCAAAACTCCGTGTGCAGCATAGATAACGTCTCCTTGACATCCGGCTGGAGCGAGTCAGGAAACCAGATCAACAATTGGAGCAGCCCATGGACTTTGACCGGACAAGGCCTAACCTCATCTGCTGCCGGTCCGTCTCTGAATGTAAAAGGTGATGCTTTAAGCGAGTATGAGTTTTCAGCTAACGTTAGCACGGATACACTCCCTGCAACAGGCAAAGCCGGCATTATCGTTGAATATATAGATGAAAATAATTACGTAGCAGCATTCACTAATTTTGAAACCCGGCAATTCGAGTTATACAAAGTCGTGAATGGTCAAAGCGAGCTTATTCAAAGCGCTTCAACCGCTCGCGATACGATTTATGGACATAACAATTACGATCCGGCTAATTACAATCTAAACTGCGGTGGAACCGCTACGCCGGCATGCGATATTGGGCAGCGGGAATATATGTATAAGCTGCGGGCGCCAGCTGAAGTGTCCCGCGCGAACATTCTTTGGACCGCTGGAGAGTTCAAATATTTAAAAACCACGTTCTTACTGCCGAATGTGACTTCATCTAATTTTGGATTCGATTCATGGAATAAAGACACGGGGCCTGGTCTCCTGCTGGATTTACATACGATGGCAACGGTAAGAAGGGCATCTACCAGACCGCCACATTCAATTCGAACCTGACGACAGATCAAATCCGCCTCAAGGTTCCGGCAAAAATCAATCGCCCGTTTGCGTTCTCCGTTCATGAGGAAATAAGCGCCCAAAACTTTTACCGCACGGTTCGCAAAGATGGGCAGCTTTACGTATGGGTTAACAATCAACTCATCTTTAAGCAAGCCGATCCGTTTGCCGGCTCACCGGCAAAGGCAGGGTTGTATTCGAACGATTTGGCCGCCAGATTCAATTCTATCACTACATTCGAAATGAACCCCCCCGGTTGGAAGTCTTCGCCCCCAAAGCGGATCTAGCCAACGGAGAGCTCGTTTCAGGTACGAGCGTAACCTTGTCCACCTACACGGAGGGAGCCCGTATTTATTATTCTATGGATGGAAGCGCGCCAAGCCCAAGCAGTCAGAAATATAAAGGACCAATATCCATTACAAAGCCTGTAACGCTGAGAGCCATCGCTGTGAAGGGCGGAATGAATGAGAGTGAAGAATTAGTTCAGAATTATTCGGTACTTGTACCATCCGCTCCCTAACTACACCCTGTGATTCTTGGATTTAGCAGCGAAAGACGCCTCCATCCCCACTCAGATCGTGGTAATGGAGGCGTCTTTCATGGATTACGGACATGAAGGAGCTAGCCCTTCGACTGATTTCTAAATTTCACAACAAGGCTCTATGCACAACCCCTGTCCATCCTCTTCGGCTTGAAGGAGGACAATTCCCACACGGGTCCGAAATGGAGCCGTTCGATCATTACCGAAAAATGTAGACAGGAGTCTGCCGTCATGATCGATAAACATCGTTCCGTGGCCACCGTGAGGTACCGCCAACTGTCTCGGGGTATAAGGGCCGTACAAATCATCAGCAACGGCATACATCAAATCGTAAGTGCCGTCCACTCGTTTATCGCCATTCCATTCCGCCGCACCAAGAATATACTTACCTTTATACTTCACGATAAATGCACCCTCATATCCAACGCGCTGTCCATCTGAGCTTAACAGCTTACGGGGGTCTTCTGCAAAGCCCGTCATATTCTTCTTCATCCTGGCAATTTTACCGTCCTGCCATACAAAATACACTTGACCATCATCATCCTGGAACAGACTGGAGTCGATATCCGTATTCGTCATTCGTCCCATATCGATATACGGTCCCTCTGCATGTCCGGATACACTTTTAATCAACCCGGTGCCTCCGCCTTGAAGAGAATAAGTGATCCAGAAGGTTCCGTACAAATAGATCATCTCCGGAGCCCAGAGACAAGGATTCTCATAGATGTTGTTCTCCCATGTACCATTTTCGGCTAAATCCCATACTTTCGCCACACGATTCCATTCCTTCAGATCTTTAGAACTCCACAAGTGAAGCTGGTTATTCCGGTCCCAGAAATTTCGATGCGGCATGTCTGAAGTCCCCGTCAAATAATATGTTCCATCCGGTCCTTTGCTAATATGAGGATCCCGAATCAGAAAGTCCGCGACAGGTTTAAGACTTCCCACAAGTCCCTTCTCCAGCACCGCTTCCTCAATCGGCCTTATGAATTCCGGGCTTACAAAGGACATGGGTACAACGGAAGGAAAATGCTCAACCGGTGAATAGCTGCCGCAGCCCGTGAAGGAAGCGTATAATTGATTGTCCGGTCCTATAAATAAGGAGACTTGTCCGCCATGAGGAAGCGCCAGATACCGCCTGCTGTATGGACCATAGATCGATTGGCTCACTGCCACAAAGGTATCAACAGCATCGCTGCCCATCCTCTCAAGCGCATCTGCACAAAACATAAAGTAGTACCCATCCCGCTTGTATAAAAAAGCCCCGTACGTTCCTACCTGTAAATTCCGGGTGTACGATGGATGATCCTCTCGCCCCGCGACCTTCCAAGGCTGCACTTCTACCATCCGGGGAATTTCCGCAAGTCCTGTCATGTCCTCATTCATTCGGGCAATCCTGCCATTGCTGTAAACCCAATACACAACCCCGTCTTCATCCTCAAATAAAGAGGCATCCTTCCCGTCAGAAGTTATCTTCCCCATATCCTGGTAAGGGCCATTGACGGAGGCAGACAAGCTTTTGAGCAGGCCGGTGCCGCCTTGATTCAATCCATAGGTGATCCAGAACGTTCCATTCACATAGTGGATTTCAGGAGCACAAATACGAGAGAGGTCCTTGCTCTCCTTTTGCCACGTTCCCTCTTGCTCCAAATTCCATACTACGGCAGGTCCCGTCCATGACTTTAAGTCCGTAGATATCCATACCTGCAAGCATGTGCCATCTGTCGTTCCGGTCATATAGTACGTCTGATCCGGGCCTGTGCAAATACTGGCATCTTTGAATGACACATCCAAAATTCGTTCTATCATTACTGCAGAGTCAGAATAGCCTGTACAGGCGGACCATTCCGTTTCAGGATGAGGCGGCTGGATGATAAAATCGCTGTTCATTGTTTTCTTCCCTTCCTATCGTTTTGAGAATCTTTTAGGAGCCTGTAATTAAACGAATATCCTCGCTCTGCAGTGGAACAGAGTAGATACGCACATTCCTCATTCCTCCGTCAAAAGCGTCTTTGCTTCCTTGGTCGCCAAAGGCATCTGTTCCAAATCTTCCACCGTAGCCGCCTGCGCTATCATGGGTTCTTACTAAAGCAAACGAAGCGTTGCCTTCACCGACAAGGGTTCCGTTTATATACAGGCACAGGTTTCCTTCATCATAGGTCATCGCAACATGGCTCCATTGCGCTAGTTCCAGCTGCACTGGCTCACCGGAAACGAATAATTGGTTACCGTTAGAGCAAACCGCTGCTTCCAAACGTCCATCCCGTATACGAAGCGATAGACCGTTTGTTGAATCACCTTCATCCAGCAAAACGTGAGTGCCGGAAACAGACTGCGGCTGAATGTCCATCGTAAAGGATCGCATGGAAAAGGCATCGTGGAAAAAGCCGTACGTTCCCTCCGCTGCAACTCTGACAGGCGAAAAAGTCGGCGTCCTGTACTGTACCAGCAAAGCATACTTATCCAACAGAAGCTGAAGCTCCTGTTCACTGATAGGAAACATGGTTGCATGTCTCGCACGGTAAGGGAACCGAATCATCTCCTCATCCAATTCATTGGACCAGTGGATCATATCTGTAGATTCCATCACGCCGAACTTGCCATAAGCCCAATAATCATAGTACAACAACCATTTCTTCTCGCTGTCCACCCAAAGAAACTCCGGCCCCTCTGTGTAATCCGGTGTTTGAACACCCGCAATCCTTTCATAAGGACCTTCTAGTTGATCAGATACAGTCAAAAAGTTCATCGGCGGATGCGTATATGTTATTGGCTCATAGACATGACTTTCATCTTTAATGGCCATGTAATATTTCCCTTCATGCTCAGCGAGACTTGCGTCAATCGTTTGAAAACCCGGGTCATAGAACAATTCCGTCTTGGAGAATGTTTTCCAATCTTTCGTTCGCGTGCAATAGTGCTTGCTGTTACTAAGGTCTTTGCCTACGCTGGAAGCCCAGTAAATAAGAAAATCCTCCTGAACAGGATCATAGGCAAACTCAGGTGCCCAACTGTTGAAGGTATCTGGAATATCCTTCATGACAGGCAGCGCTTTTTCTTCTTTCCAGTGGATTAAATCATCCGAGGTCGCATATCCGATCGATGGCCCAAGAGGGCGAATCGTAAATACAAGATGCCATTTACCATCTGGCCCCTTGCTAATAAACGGATCTCTCAAAATACCTTCCCCTAAACTGGAGGCCCAGACCGGTTCATTATCGTTAAGTTCATACCAATGCAAGCCATTGCGACTATAGGCATAATGCAATTCTTCAACCTTGTGACTCTGCCCGGGACCAGAGCGAAAATACCCCATGAGAAATGTGCTTTGATGATTATTGCTTGAAGTAAGCATGGATGTTTACCCCTTTCGTGATTGTGTTTAGGTTAAGTATATCGTGGTTTGTACAACATTAAAATGGAGAAAACGGTACGTTAGGTGAGGAAAATGGACATAACAACGTAAAGAATCAAAATTTCATCATCCAGAGACGGTCGGTCGGGTGAGGATTATGGACGCCTATTATTGTTCCATAAAACAAAAACATGCCGTGAAGAATCATTCACAATTCCTGAACAATTCGCGGCATGTTTATTAGATTTTAATAAATTGCTTTCGGAAGTCGCTTGGTCTCACTCCGGTTTTGCTATGGAACAGGTTCGAAAAATAATGGGGATCGACATAACCAAGCTTATAACCAATATCACTTATGGTCAGATGTGTGTCGAGTAGCATCAGTTTAGCGGATTCTATCTTTTTGGAGATGACATAGTTATAGATGGTAGTCCCGATTTCTCTTTTAAACAAGCGATTTATCTGCTTATTGGAAATGCCCATCTGTGAAGAGAGCTGGGTAGGATCGAAAGGATGAAGGATGCTGTTATCCAAAAATTGCTTTATAGCTTGAACCGTTGATGTTAACGCTTCCCCTTTTTTACGTAAAGTTTCGGAGAGGCTGACGATAATTCGCATAAGGATGATCTGAAGCTCACTTTGCATTTCTTCTACTGATTTTTGCTTAGCGCTTTCAATAGCCTCTTTAAACAAGCGCTCCAATCCACTATCGGACGTCACGACATGTAAAAGCAGATGGTAGACTTCAAGCATCTTCAGAATCCAGCTTCCGCTAATGTTTAGCCATATATAACTCCATTGCTCCTTGTGGTCTAGGTCTGAAGCAACTTCATGGTAATAGCCTGCAGGTAGGATGAACATGTCTCCCTGACGAGCCATATAGGCTTGGGGACCGACCTGAACACTGCCTTGCCCTGATAGTACAAAACCGAAAACGGTAATTTTTGAAATCTTTCGAATATTGCGGTAATCCGTATCACAGTAATTAACCCCTAAGAACTGGACGCTCAGAGGAGGCTCTCCTAACGGAGGCAGGTGATATACGGGCCCATGCTTGCCGGGTTTATTTATCATCGTCATTGGACCTCTCTTAACAACTTGGTTCCTAGTTCCCATGACTATATTTTAGCACAATTTCAAGTATGGAGACATGGAGTTGGATGGAAGAAAGAGCATTTAGGTCCTACATCTCCCTTTCCATCCGAGCTATGGTAACGCTATCATTTTATCCGTTCGTCTACTTCCTGACAATACGATGAAAGTGGCTGTCCAAAAAGTAGTCGAAGATGTCTAAGAGATAGGCAGTTCACACAGAGTTTGCCGACTTGTGACGCAATGATGAAAAGTATCGTTACAGCATTAAAACGATGATTGAGCTCCATTGCAACAATGTAAACCATCGTTCCATCAACCTTATATGAACAGTTATTCGCCCAATCTCCCTCGTAACGATGTAAAACATCGATGCAGCAATCGTAATTACCTCAACTTGAATCTAACAATGAAATACATCATTGCAACAAAAGTGGTTGTGCAAAAAGTCGCCGACTTTCGCTTGCCCACAACTTACTGAAGAAAGCGGCAGTGGACGCCAAAAACAAAGGAGCTAAGCACATACAAGCCGCTTAGCTCCTTTTTCATTCAAGTATTCATTATTTTTAAACAATTGGATCTGTCCCACACATCAATAATGTTACTTTCGAGTCAGCCTCTTGTTCCAAGCGAAAAGCTGAAGTTTATTGTTCCATGAAATAATGCTGCTGTTTCCAGCCTAGAACTGCTTTGATCTTAGCATTCGATAGAAAGCTGGCACGTCCAGGCAAATGTTGGACGTGTTTAGCAAGCTCAGGCATAAACCTATGAACTAGCTCTTCACTAGACAGATCGGATGAAGTATCGTCAGCTGCCAAAATGAGTGATTGTGCGCCAAGCCCATCTTTCTCCACAGCCAATCTACAGGCTACTGCCATATCCCTAACATCGATATAGCTCCAAAGAATGCGAATTCGTTCTTCTGGATTAGCGAAGGTTAGCCTTACTCGCGGATAATCCTTCGGTTCCAAAATATTTCCTAGACGGAAGGAAATGACCTGCATGCCTGTCCTTCGATGGAAAGCTTCCCCAGTCATTTCATTAACCATCTTGGATAATCCATAGCTATCTTCCGATAATTGAGGATGGCTTTCATCAATTGGAAGGAAATTCGGCGCGAAAAATTGATTTGCAAACACGATACCATAGGATGATTCGCTGGATGCGAGTACCACCTTGCGGATACCGAGATTCGCTGCAGCCTCCAAGATGTTATACGTATTCATAACATTATTCCGAAATGTCACGTCATTCGGATAAATAAACGCTTCCGGTATCGCAGCGAAATGAATCACCGCTTCCACGGGTTGTCTATTCCTGACACTGTATTGTGATAAGGCATTGTGAACCTGACCCAAATCGTTCAGATCTACAATCTGTGTCTTGCATAAGGGTTCTTCCGGCAGCTTCCAATCCAAATTCAATACCTCATACCCCTGCTCAACCAACTCTTTCACAATCCATTTACCGGCTTTTCCGCTTCCGCCTGTCACGATTATTCGCTTTTTCATCGATATATCGCACTCCTAGTTTCATATCGTCGGCATTACGTTGCCGCCATTCACGGGAATAAATGCTCCCGTAATAAAACTCGCCAAATCTGATGCCAGAAACGCTACCACATTGGCGATTTCCTGATCGGTGCCGCGGCGTTTCAGCGGTACATTGCTTTCATACGACTCTTGGCGTTCCGTAAGATTTTCCCGATCCTTATCACTGATCGTCCAGCCTGGCGCCACTTGGTTAACAGTCACCTGATGTTCGCCGACTTCCTTTGCCAGTACTCGGTACAGCCCGTCCATCCCTCGTTTGCCGCTCACGTAAGCGGATTGGGAAGGGAAGTTTTGCATGGAGCATTCCGTATTAATACCGATAACTCTGCCCTTTTTGCGTTTCACCATGTCCGGCAAGAATGCTTTTGCGAGCAGTACACTTTGTAAAACGCACGATTCAAACTGGCTGATGTAGTCTTCCATTGGCTGATCGAGTACCGATGTCCATTTGTACTGTACAACGGCATTGGCAACGACAATATCTACAGCCCCCGTAAGTCCGAGCGCGCGCTCCTTCATCGCGGTGACCTCATCCGCTTTGGTCACGTCGGCTTGAACAATAACAGCCCGGCTCCCGATACCTTCGATCTCAGCCTGTAACTCTGCCGCCTTCAACTCATTCTGATTGTAGTGAATGACAATATCCGCTCCACATAGAGCCAATGTTCGGGCCATGACACGGCCAAGCTGTCCTGAAGCCCCGGTAATAAGCGCTGTTTGACCTCTCAAATCAATGTTCATAAAGACTCTTCCTCCGATCTGGATGAACGTGTGTTTATAGCAGAGTGTGTCATGCCTTATTCGACAGCTATTGTACGAATTTCCGCAAGTGTAGCTTCATCCAAAGTCACATCAATGGCTGGCAGTACGCTTAAGATGTGGCTCGGCTTCCGAACGCCTACAAGAGCGCTGGTCAAAGCTGGATGAGCGAGATCATACGCAATGGCAAGCTGAGGCATGGTCATGCCGAACCGGCTCGCGATAACTTTCAACTTCTCGACGCGATCCACGTTTTTCCTCAAACCTTCCCCGGTATGTGCAGCGTTGCGGGAGCGCCAATCATCATCTGAGAATTTGGTGTCGTAGGTATAATTTCCTGACAGGAGACCTGAAGTTAGCGGACTGTAGGCGACGACACCGATACCTTTCTCCAGACAGAACGGCAGAATTTCCTTCTCAACGGCAGGCCTCAGGATGGAATACGGCGGCTGAAGAGAATCAACATGTCTTACGGAAAGCGATGCTTCCAATAACGAAACATTGTAATTGCTTACGCCTACATAACGTACTTTTCCATCTTGTACAAGCTTATCCATGGCGCGCATAGTCTCTTCCGCCGGAGCATTAGCATCTGTATCCGGCCAGTGCATTTGGTACAAATCGATATAATCGGTACCGAGACGACGCAGCGATGCTTCCGCTTCGCGTAGGATGGAATCGTAGGTTCCGTTCTTGGAAATGTTTTGGTTCTCGTCCCAAACCAGACCGCATTTGGTCGCCAACACCACTTTGTCACGGTCGCCCTTTAACGCTTTCCCGATAACTTCCTCGGAATGGCCCAGACCATAGACAGCCGCAGTGTCAAAAAAGTTGATCCCGTTGTACAAAGCAACGCGCACGCTTTCGGCTGACTGATCATCGTCCTGGTTGCCCCAAGCGCTGGCCCAGCCTCCTCCACCGATTGCCCAAGAGCCGAAGCCAATAACTGAAATTTCCGGACCATTCTTGCCAAGTTTACGATATCTCATGAGTATAACTCCTCTATTTTTTAAAATATTCCGCTCGTTTCATAAAAATCTGCTCGACGCGTTCAACAATTTTCCCGTCCTGCTCGGATTGTTGTTTCACTTCGTTCCATTCCTTGTCCTGCGAGAAAGTTTCCCACTGTCTTGTCCGTTCCTCCATGCTTTCGTATTTCATCGTGTAATATAGCTTGGGTTGTTCCTCCAAATCGTCCTCCCAGAAATCACACACCTGCATGCCGAGTCTGACAAAAATACCAAACGTATGATCGGAAAAGCGCTTTCGAATCGCATCTATTCTTCCGGGAAGAATCGTATAAATTCTCAATTCGTAAATCATTCGTCATTCACCTCCGATCACGTACATTTTCAATTATAAATAATGATTTCTGTCATGAGAAGAAGTGAATAAATTTAAACTAAGTTACTTTAAGTTAACTGTAGGCATAAAATAGGCAATAAATCAGATCACCAGTTGCTAAGATGTGCCCCGGCCTATGCAAATACTACGCGGTTGCTTTCGTGGAAAAATGAGAAAAAACGGCCCATGTTCGCATCTATTTCGCGATAGGCCGTCTTTATTTTTTTTGATATTTTTTTGTTGGATTAAATATTAAATTACAAAAGCTGATGTGATGATGACCAAAAGAATAAAAAGAACCAAGATAAATGCGCTTGAACGTCCATAACCTTCATAACCTACTGCTCCCATGTGTACTCATTCCCCTCGGTGATTTTTCACTACGGTATAATTATATGTACGGTACATACTGCTTGCTTGGACGTTTGCCACTGGGAGGCAAACGCCCAGGAAAAGCGAAAACGTATATAAGTAACGGCAAGTTATGTCCGCCATATAAAAGCCCTTACTGAGAGGGCTTGATGCATTCTTTTAACCTAGCAAAGTTCAACTTTCGATGACTCAAGGTTAACAGGAATATGCGGGTCCAGTCTCAGCTTTCACCGATTGTATATCTCAATAATTTTTTATCATTTACACACAATACTTGTTCTTATTTTTGAAAAAGCAGTTCGATTCCCTCAGTAGTCCCATGATTAATTTTGCTCTGAATTGACAGTTACCTTGATCTTGGACGAAGATAACCAAGCCTTGGTTGGATTGATTTTGGAATGATATTTGTATCCCCCCCCCATTAGGCATAGACTCTATCTTCAAAAACGACCACCATCCTGATTGTGTATAGCGTTACCTTATCTAATCCGATATTCTTGGAAATATTTAGGGATAATTGTCGTCGAAGCACCTGGCATTTGAGGCAGTACATAATGCCCTTCCTTCACCGTAGCCGGCTCTTCAAAAATATGACGAATCCATGGAATGTACTCAAGCATAATTGCATTTTGTGTAGATGCTACAAGGTGTTGGTGAATTTGGCCCATATCACCCACGTGCGGACAGATCGGCACATCATAAGAAGCTGCTAAACCTGCTACTTGCAGCCATTCTGTAATACCCCCGACACGCGTTACGTCAACTTGGCAATATTCAATTGCGCCTTGGTGAATATAATCTCTGAACGCATATTTGTTATAGACATGCTCTCCTAAAGCAATCGGAACATTTAACTCGTCTGCTAGCTTTTTGTGGCCCATAATGTCATCAGGATTAAGTGGCTCTTCCAACCAGAACAAATCGAATTCTTCAAGCTTTTTGCCCCACGTCATTGCGGTATTAATGTTCCACTGTTGATTGACGTCGATCATGAATATCACATCGTCACCAATCGCCTTACGTACTGCCTTACAACGATCATAATCCTCACGCGAATCCGGTTTACCGACTTTGATTTTAACACCCGTAAAGCCTGACTCTACAATTTCAGCACAATCTTTAACCAAACGCTCTTTCGACCAGTTCAACCAGCCGCCGTTCGTATTATAGGCTTTAATCGGTTTCGATTTCGCCCCGCCAAGGTACTGCCATAGCGGCTTATTGGAAGCTTTTGCCATAATGTCCCATATCGCGATATCCACAGCTGCAAGCGCCATGTGCGTTACGCCGGATCTGCCGATCCAGTGCATTTTGCCAAAACGCATGTCATTCCATAGTTCTCGTACCATAAATGGATCTTTCCCAACCAAAAGCGGCGCATAGTATTTATCGATCGTATCGACGATCATATCATCACCATGGGCACAAGTACCTGTGTAACCGTATCCAACAAAGCCTTCGTCTGTATAGATGCGAACACCAGCTAATCCCCAGTGTGTAGCTACGTTGATGGCGTCTGTAATTGGCGGTGTAATCGGTACATGCAAAACAAAGCTTTCTACTTTTGTAATTTTCATTGAATCCATCTCCCTAGTTTTTATGAGTACATTCTATTAGTAGCCAAGTGAAGCTCCACCATCGACGGGAAGAGCAACACCTGTAATGAAACCGGATTGAGCGCTTGCAAGAAACAACGCAGCTTGAGCAATTTCTTCCGAAGTTGCCGGTCGGCCAATGGGATGCATATCATTCAAAATCTGAATCGTCGCAATCGGATCATCCTGCTCTTGAATCCAATTCTGCAGCAGAGGAGTAGAGACACCGGCCGGGCAAATACAATTCACCCTGACGCCATCTGGCGCATAGTCGAGTGCTAATGCCTTGGTCATGGCGACGACACCGCCTTTCGTTGCAGCATAAACGGGATTCATCTTTTGCCCAACCAAACCGTTTAGGGAAGCCATGTTAACGATAGCACCACGCGTTTTTCTTAATTCAGCAATGGCGTGCTTGATCATCAGGAACACACTTTTCAAATTGATATGGAAGAGTCGATCCCACTCCTCCTCCTCGACGTCTTCCAGAAACTTAGGTAAAATAACCGCTGCATTATTGACTAGTACATCTAGCTGCCCAAACCTATGTAGGGTTTCTTGAATAAGCTCCCGGACATCCGAATCTCTTGAAACATCGACTTTTACCGCCACGACTTGATGTCCGGAAGATGTTAATTCCTCAGCTAGCTGCGATGCCCCCTTCTCATTCCAGTCGGCTATGATAACCGCTGCGCCTCGCTCAGCGAACAAGCGGACAATCGCTTCGCCGATACCCGAACCGCCTCCCGTTACAATGGCTACCTTACCTTGTAGGTTCATTATCGTTGCCTCCATTCTTTCAAATCATATATCGTGTGTCGCGGGCGAGTTGATCAATATTGATTTTTCCACCAGAAGTAATTTCATGGTTAAGGATTCGTTCCTTTATTAATGTATAGATTTCATCGGTTAATACATAGCGGCTTAGGCTCTTTTTCATATCAATCGCCTCAATATCTTGATGGGATTTATGTTATTAATTTCCACTTCACTCATATCGTATATCATACATGATTTATTCGATGAAATAAATAGATTTTCTGATGCAAAGAAAAAAAGCAGTCCGATGCGTGAACATTTTGGCGCTTCTTTTCGTATTTGTACTTTTCTCCTTCCTTGGGATAGCGGATTAAGCTTCCATATACTTTGAATTCAATCAAGTTTGTCGATTTTGTTAGTCTATTAATCCCTTTCCGTTGACTTATACAGTTTTTTCAAAACATTTCTTGCCCCTTCTCCCTCGGGCCAACTATTCATTTTTCTGAAATCTGTATTGTCTGTAATCTGATCTATATTACCAATCAAACATTTGTGGGATAACTTTTTAATGTCTGAATCACTGATTTTATTTGCTATGAGGCTAGCAACTTCTGAACCATTCATTACTTTAAAGGGACGATCAAAAAAGAATGAAACTTCTTCAGGAATCCTTTCTGTTATCCCAAGTCCATTATGCATTCTTGATAAATGTGTGTAAGCATTATTCAATGCATGCTCACGTTCTCTCCAATGAGTTCCTGTTTGAGCCTCCCATAAATAAGGCATCATTTGATCACTGCACTTCAGATGCTTAAATGCCGTTCCAAACCATTTTGGATACGGAGCATATTGACGCTCCATAAAAAAGCAGAGATTCATAATATCTCGAATAAGGCGTGAAGCTATAATTCCTGAGCCAAGCTCGTCACCAATAAAACCAGAACGCAGCATCAGATGTTCTTCTTGACCGATTCGCTGCCAACTGGATGCCATAAGGTACAACCAAATATCCGGAGGGTAATATTCAAATTTATTGCGTAACGCGGAAAGTTGACCGTTATCGTCCTTATATACTTCTCCCCTAATTATTTCGAGAAGTGATTGTGAAGGAAACGTAAGCCAATCCACTAATTCGAATGGTTCATTTATGTTAATAGCCAAGTAATTTTCGATGAAACTCGGCACCGTTGTAATTAGACTCTTCCTTAAATCGATCGGGAAGCCATAGAACTGTTCCGGAGCTCTCTCTTGCAGAGATATTCGTATTTGTTCTGAATATCCAACATCTTGTTGGTTAAGAAAAAGATATGTTCGAGGCACCCAATCGTGATCCGTTGACATCTCCGTATCATATCCGAGTACTTCACTACCGGGACCGATAAGAGCTGATGAATAGGATAAGAAAGAATAGGAATCCGTCATTACAGGTTCGACGATTTCCATATGAAACCGACGGCATAATTCTATTCCTTTAATAAAAGACATTCGCCACGCCTCCTTATTCGTCGTCCAGTTCTTCATACAGTTTAACACCAGTTAAGCCCGGTGTCGGCATGTCTTTTAGACAAACCTCACCGGGCATTCCTAACATTTTATACTCAAACTACTTTTGAGCCGACCGCTTCTTGTACTCTGCATTCATTTCTTCTATTATTTTTTGATAATTAGCGTCCTTTTTAAGCTGTTCGACGTATTTATCCCATTCCTCCATAGGAATTTTTCCGATAATGACCTGCGTTTTCATATCCGCAATTTTCTTCGTGTAGTCTGCCCCCATCTTAAGCTCCGTCTCAGAAACCAAACCAATGGCCGGATCACCAGTAGAAATTTTGCCTCTTTCTTCAGCAATTTTCATGTTTCTTTGATAAATCTCTTTAGGCATACCTGCCGCATATTGCCATAAATCCACCACAGGCGTGCTGAACATTTTCCCCCAAGAAGCGGTTCCTACACTGTCTGCTACGGCCTTGTCGTTAGCTACCTTCAGACCGTCCACAACACTGTAATGAACATCTTTAATACCATAAAGTGTCAAATCGAGACCATCACCACCTGAGCCGTAATTAATGAATTTCAAGATAGCTTTCATCTTTTCCTCAGGCACTGTTTTCGGTATAGCCAGAACGCCATTCATGCCAGTGCTCTGAGATACGTATGCCTTTCCTCCGGCTTTAGGACTTAAGGACACCATTGGGGTCCATGCTACATTCGGGTCTTTCTTCCATTGGTCCAATGTATATCGGAACAACGCCTCAGGAGTTTCTACTGTAACCCCTGCTCTTCCGCTAGTTGCGAGCTCCCAAAATTGTGTTTCTTTCAGGACAGGGAAATCTTGCGGAATCAATCCTTCTTGATACAATTTGCGTTGATAATTTAATGACTCCTTTACCTCAGGCTCAAGATTCATGTTGATGAGCTTGCCATCCTTCTCTTTCCATTTGCCAACCGTCCCTGTAAACACTTCCTCTATAACATTTGCGCCTCGCATTGTGAAGCCTACCGTATCTTTTTTACCGTCAGGTGCCTGATCCTTGAAAGCCTTCATTACGGTATAAAGCTCATCCATCGTCTGAGGCATTTTCATGCCGAGCTTATCCAACCAATCTTTACGAATAGAGAAGAATCCTCCCCCGTTCAGAGGCCGTCCGGCTGGAACTGCATAGTTTTTGCCATCGATTTTAGTATTGTTCCATACTTTAGGATCTAGTGACACTAAGTTCGGATAGTCCTTTACAAAAGGAGTCAGATCCCAGAATGCGCCCTGCTTCACCATTTGACGGAATAAAGGAGTTGTGATGCTTGGGATTTTAATTAAATCAGCAATATCCCCTGCAGCCAGCGCCACATTAACACGATCCGCATAATCGCCCCCTGGCACCCATTGAACCGTCAGCTTCGTATTGGTTCTTTTCTCAAACTCCTTCAGCACCGGATTATCGGGTGATGGAGGCTGAGCTATCGTGTAGTCCGCCATGATTCTGATCTCAGATGGCTTGCCAGGTTCTTTGGCCTCCCCTTTCCCGCTCGCCTCGTTGGTGGGTGCAGTTGTCGGGCTGGAGCATCCTGCAGCAAGTGAAGAACAAATAACTAGGATGGATAAAAAGGTCGTTGCCGGCTTCTTCAGAATACCTGTATCACACATTTTCATAGTTATTTCATCCTCCTCATATCATCGTTGAAACGCTCACAAGGTACGCATGACTATACGATCCAACCGTTTTCACGGACCTTACTAGTATAGTTAGCTTCGTCTATATGCAATCCGAACCCCGGAGCGGAGGATACTTCTATTCTGCCATCCTTAATCGAATAGCCGGACGTATCAATTCCTGGAATTTCGGCCTGATCCCATTCTACAAACATAAATCCTTCAATAGCAGGATACACCTGGGCGGAAGCAAAGTTGCCATAGAAGCCGCCGTAATTATGCGGAGCCGCTTTAACACCGCTTTTGGCAAGTCTTTGGCTAAGCTTCAACCAGTTGACAATGCCATAGTCCTTCAAATCATACTGGATGGCATCGATCAGGCCTTGCTCCGCCCATTCAACGATAGGTCCGGCTGCTAGTCCCTCCCCATCCGTAATTAGAACATTTAGCTTCTGTTCGGCCAGCCATTCCTTTAGATTACGGTACAGCCTGTCATCCTCATGAAAGGCTTCCTCGATCCAGAGCAGCTTGGACTGAGCCGTCTCTTTCAATACGTGCTTTGTCAGGTTCAGATTGTATCCGTTGTTTGCATCGATGGAGATATGACAGTCTGGACCTACCACATCTCTGATCCCATTGACGATGGCGATATCTCTTTTCGTACCCTCCATCAAATCCATATGCATGGCGCCGCGGCCCACTTTGATTTTGAAGCCCCTGAATCCTTCATTATAGCCCTGCATTGCTTCTTCTTGAAGTAAGCGTACCGCATCGGTCTCTGAGCTCAGATGTAGGTCATCAAAATAAAGGGAAGTATCATAGCATGGAACACTCAGCGGAGTTGTCCACTGTTTATTCGTCAGCAGCTCATAGACTGGAACTTCCCTTACATGTCCAAGCCAATCGAATAGCGGGAACTGAATTTTCTGAAAGCGATCCTGAATCCAATGCTCCTCCGAGAAGATCTCGTTAACAGTTGCCCCAATCAAATCTTTTGCGGCTTCACACGAAATATTGGACCAACCATAACCTGCAATTCCACCTATTGTAATCCGGAGCAGCGGGAAGCTGACTTCTTTGCCGTGAACTCCCAGTCTAGCATTACAGCCTGCCAATCTCCGGCGTTCCCCCTTCATAAGCACACGCTCAATTTTCTCAATTCGCCAGCTGCTTTCCAAGTTATTTTTCATTTTTTCATTCTCCTTTTCTTATGTGTATAGTATCTTTTTTCATTTTAATAATAGAGCGTGCCTATCCTTTGACAGACCCTAACATAACTCCTTTGGTAAAATGCTTTTGCAAGAAAGGGTATACCATTAATATGGGAAGGGTGGATACAACAACAGCGGCCATCTTGATCGTTTGAGTAGGAAGCTGTTTATCCGAAGCCATTTCCACTGCCGACGCTCCCCCCATTGCGGTATCGGAGTCAATGAGCATATTGCGTAAAACGATCTGTAAAGGCACTTTCGTAAAATCATTTATATAGAGTACAGCGCTAAAGAAGGTATTCCAGTAGGCTACGGCATAAAATAACCCGAACGCAGCGAGCGAAGCGGCAGAAAGCGGCAATATAATTCTGAAAAAAATGCTCAAGTCATTACAGCCATCTATCAAAGCCGCTTCCTCCAGCTCAACAGGGATGCTGTCAAAGAAGCTCTTCATTAGGATCACATACCAGCCGCTGGTCAAAACAGGAATGATCAAGGACCACACACTGTTGATTAGACCCAAATCACGCACCAACAGGTAGATAGGAATAATCCCAGGATTAAAAAGAATCGTGAACATAACCAAGAACAGCATCAGCTTTCTGCCACGCAGTCTTTTCCGGGATAACCCGAATGAGAAGGCGGATGTCACTATGAGGCTTAAGACGGTCCCAACCGTTGCGAGAAAAGTGCTGATTCCGGTAGCCCGTATAAAAGCCGAAGTAGACATTAAATACTCATAGGAGCTTAAGCTCCATTTGCTCGGAAAAAGTACAAATCCATACTTTTCGATGTATTCATGAGGCTCCGTAAAGGAAACGACGAATACATAGTACAAGGGAAACAAGGTAACGATTCCAACCATAACCAGCAGCACGATGTTAGCTATGCCAAATAGGCGATCCCCTAGGCTTTCTCTCATTTCTGGCTCCCTCCTAAAAGTTTTCTTAGAAGCTTACTCGTAACTCCATCTGCCTCTCCTTAATACACACCTTCTTCTCCAAAACGCTTCGCCATCCAGTTGGCACCAACAACAAGCGCTAATCCAATAACAGATTTAAATAAACCGACGGCTGTTGTATAGCTGAATTGACCCTGCTGAATGCCGTTTCGGTATACATAGGTTTCAAATACGTCAGAGACATTCGATACCGCCGCATTAGACATCAGAAACACCTGTTCAAAACCAACATCCATAATATGACCGAGCCGCAAAATTAATAAAATAATAATGACATTGCGAATACCCGGCAGTGTTATGTGCCAGATTTGCCTTATCCGGTTTGCTCCATCCATCTTCGCTGCTTCATACTGCTGAGAGTCGATTCCTGTTATGGCAGCCAGAAAAATAATGGTTCCCCAGCCGGTATCCTTCCATATATTCTGTCCTGTAAGCAACCCCCAGAAGAAGCTCTCGCTCGTTAGAAAAGGAACCTTACTGTATCCCATGTATTCGAGCATCAGGTTGATGATGCCATTGGACTGGGAAAACAGTAGAAAAGAGATCCCTGCGATAATAACCCAGGACAGAAAATGCGGTAGATACACAACGGATTGAATAACTCGCTTAACATATTTGTTTCCCACCTCATTCATGCAAAGCGACAGAACTATAGGTAAAGGAAAGAAGAACACCAAGCTTAGTAAGCTGATCATCATCGTATTTCGAAACAGAATGTAGAAGCTTGGATTTGTGAAAAATCGGATAAAGTTCTCGCCCCCTACCCAAGTGCTTTTCAATACGCCCAGATATGGGGAGTAATCTTGAAAGGCTATGACGATGCCCCACATCGGATAATATTTGAAAATAAGAAAATAAAGGATTCCCGGTAACACCAGCAGATATAAATACTTATCACGTCTAAGATCTGACCAGAGCATCGTCTTCCTTTTTCTTTTGGCAAGTGGCTGTGAAATGGACTTCGTTACTTCAATCGCCATCTCCCTTTTCCCCCTTTCTTGTTCATACAATGATTAGCTGCTGTCTTCATTTCCTAAGGCATTTCCTTTAACATTTGAAGTGAATAGATTGATTCCCCCTCTTCCATTTGGCAGTCTGTGCTGTGTGATCTGGTGACATCTCAAACTTTAGAGCGCTTTCAATCAAACCGCAATAATAATAAATTATCGCTATGTCTTTTAAAAATTTCCGGCCATCGTCTTTTTTTGAAATGAACAAAAAAAGCCCTTCATACCGTATGAAGGGCGCCTTATTACGCAGACGAATCTGCTTGATTTCCTTGGGTGTGCTTTTCGCGATACTGCCTCGGAGTAATCCCTTCACTTTTCTTAAAGATACGAATTAAATGGGAAGGTTGATAGTGAAGCAGCTCAGCAATGTCATTAATTTTCATGTCCGATGTGACCAACAGTTCTTTACATTTCTCAATTCTTAAACGAATAACAAAATCGATAAAATTAGTGCCATGGATATGCTTGAACGCTTTACTGAGCTTGGATGAGCTCAACTGCAATTGCTCCGCATACATGTCAAGTGAGATATCAAGGAGAATGTCATTCTCGATTTGCCTCATCAGCTTATCCATGATTTCTCTCGTATTGCTATCATAAGCTATGCTGAGCGTTTTGATAAAAGGGTGAATCAACTTCCCTTGAAACCAGTCAACAATTTGCTCCGGCTCCGATATCTGCATCAGCTGCTCATAGAGATGAACCCCTTCATATAACGTGTACAGGTTCACATCATGCTTGATGATCGTATCGTGCAGAGTGCCTAACAGCTTCATCATCCCTTGATGAACCATTAATTCGGTGCTGTTGTTGCTCTGCAGCTCATGCATAAATTGCTTAATAAGACGTACTGCTTCCTCTTCAAGACCCATGTTTACCGCATGCACGATATCTCTTTCTAGTTCCGATGGAAAATGCTTCTGACTCGTTGGCTCCATCATAAATTGATTCATGTCCAGCATTTGGTTGGAAGTATGGAGATCCCGGAAACGCAGCGCTTTGCGTGTTTGATCGAGCACACTCGGCATCTCCAGGATAGAATCGGAAATTCTTCCCATAACAATCGTAATCTTGAGACGAAGAACGTTATTCACCGCAACGATATAGTCATGAGCCAGCTTATTGAGTACGGCCTTAATCTCCTCATTGGAATAGCTTTTGTCCAGTACGAAGAAAACACCTGCCGACAAATCCTGAAAGTTGATGACGTGGACCATCTTCAGCTTCTCTGAGCAAAGTTCCAAAATGATATTGGAAGCAGCGAACGTAATAAGCTGCGCATCCCGCTCCATAAATTTCCCGCCTAGCTCCGAAAGGCCGTGCAGCTGCGCGACCATAACAGCAAACCTTTTATCCTTAACATCCCAATCCAGCTGCTTCATCTTGTCGATAAGCTCTGATTCCGTGTGGGTGTAAAGATGACCCTGCAAAAATTGCAGAATAAAGCTTTCCCGCAGCGCTGGAATGGATTGTTTGATTCTTAAAGCTAGCGCTTGCTGTTCTTCCAAATGCTGCTTCCATTGATTTTCAATATAAATAATTTCATCCTTTTCTTCTGTCCTACCATTTTTAGAAGTCTCGAACAATCTCTTCAATCGATGGATCGGGGCATACATTTTATTGGAAGCGAACCATGACAGGAGTAGCCCAATTGAAAGTCCTACTATACTGATCCATAAAATGAGACTGGATAAGTAAGTCACGGGAGCTGTGATTTGTGACATCGGAGTTGCGGAAACAACCGTCCATTTGCTGCCTAGCTTAGCTATTTTCCCATACGAAACTGTATAGGTTTTATGCTGCCAGTCAAATTTGAACATATGCTCATTAAAATTTTCTTCCATAATTCGTTTTTTTAACGCATCCTCCAGAGTCAGCTGATGAACGTTCTCCCCTTGAACAGGAGGTGTAGTTAAAAAGTCACCATATTCGTTAAATAAAAAAGCAACCCCTTCTCCTGAAACGAGCTTATGTACCATCGCATTTAATTTATCCTGATCCAAATAAATAATAAATGCGCCGTAAGAGCCGTACATTTGTCCCCCGGGAAGCTTGATAATGATGGCTTTATTCTGGGATTCCGGTCTATTGATCTTTCTTAATGAATAATCCCAATAGATCGTTCGCTCTTTATCCAACAAGGCATTCAGGACCCTCCGGTCCTCTTCGCTTCCTATGGATTGAAATCCGACCTCATCGCCAATCAGTTTATTGGCATCACGCAGATATAAGCCTACACTGTTAATAAGAGAATTCGATTCGGTTATTAATGAGAACGTTTTCATTAATTCGTTTGTTTTACTGAATTCTTGAATTAAATCCATATGCTCTAGCATTTCGTCCAAGCTTCGATCGAAGGCAAGCCTCACGACAGAATGCTCCAGATTAATCAAGTAATCATTCATTTGCTGAATCGACTGATTGAGCTGATTCTGGTGAGCTCTGTTCACTTCCGCTTCGATTCGGCTTGTTCCCATGGAATATAGAATGGCGCCTATGAAAGCAATAGGGATGCAGGTAATCAGTAGAACCAGGCCTAAATTTTTCCAGAAAATAATCCCTCTACTTTTACCTTTCGCCTTGCTCAATTTCTCACTTCACATCCTATCGCATAAAGGTCAGAATATTCGAAGTTCATATATATACTGCCATAGTCTTCTCGGATTGACAACTCTTCCTCCAACTCCAAACAAAAGAGAGCCGACTCCATTGTCAGCGCTCATTCTATCTCGACTAACGTCACAACACTTTTACTGCTTTTTCCTGGTCACCTTTCTAACAACATATCGGGCATCGCCCCCAACTCCACGCAGTGTTGCAGAGGCAATTGATCTTTGCCCAGATAGTCCAACAATATATAACCCATCCGTAACATGACTCACTCCAACCTTATGTTTTGGAAAACCACGATCATCCAACGCATTCAATCCCGCCAAAAAAGATAAATTCGGCCGAAAGCCCGTTGCAAAAATAATTGCATCAACGCTCTCTTTCTCCCCATCTTCCCATATAACACCATCCTCGTACAACGAGGTAAACATTGGTCTTTGATTTGGCTTTCCGCTCTCTAATCGTTGTTTAAACCCTGCTGAATCAATAACAGTAGTTGGCTCAGGCACAGAACGGCCAAACAAAGGAAACGGGAATTTATCTAAACCGGTAGCTATCAACCAAAAGTGCAGATCACGCCCAAATTTAACCTGGGGTAGAAGTTTAACCGGTGTCCGAACCGCTAGGGTCGTAGTGGATACTTCCGAGAGTTCAACACCTATCTGAACCGCTGAGTTCCCACTCCCGACTACAATAACACGTTGACCTTGATAGGGAGTAGTATTCTGATACGCAGAGGAATGAATAACTTCACCTCGAAACTCTGGTAATCCAGGGATGTCAGGAATATAAGGTTTATGAAATGAGCCCGTTGCACAAATAACGGATTCAGCTTCAAGAATCTCCCCACTCGTTGTCGTAACTTGAAAACTCCCATTAAATTTCTCTACTCTTTCAACACGAGTGTTTGTCTTCACCGGCATATTATACTTAGATGCATATTCTCGAAGGTATGAAATCACTTCATCCCGCGAGGGATAACGATTGCCCCCACCTGGGAATGGGAAACCTGGCAAAGAAGAATACTTAGCGGGTGAGAACAGCTTCAGGCTATCGTAATAATGTGGCCATGATCCAACTGGTTCAGGTCCTGCTTCTAAAATGAGAAATGACAGTCCATATTGTCTAAGGTAATATCCTGCTGCAAGTCCAGCTTGCCCTCCGCCGATGACAATGGTTTGATACATAACTCCCTCACAACCTTACTCTTCTTTTTTAAAGACACCTGATTAAATGATTTTTGTAATAGTTGATAATAGCAACTAATATCCCAAAAATAATCTCCTCTTTTAAGAGGAGGAGCAACAATTTTGATTCATAACCTGACTCAAAAGGCCTAAGCTTTCAATGACTTGATCCCGCTTATTTTCCGGTATGAGTTGTAAAATCCCTTGAACATAATTGTCCATTGTTTTGGATATGGCTTGATGCTGCTCTTCCCCCTTTGAGGTTAAGGAGAGAACCACATAACGCCGATCTTTAGGATCAGGAGTTCTTCGCACCATCTCCAACTCGACCAATTGCTGAATTTGCCTGCTGATTGTGCTTGTATCGGTGGAAAGGTTTTGGGCTAAATCATTTAAAGCAATATTAGGATGCTTCATGAGTTCATAAATGATATGACTTTGTATGACAGAAAAACCGCAACACTGTGCGCCATCTTTCTGAAGCAGTCCGAATCTCCGAACAAGTATTTGCAGCACTTCTCTCACATCTGGGAATTGTGGATTATTGTTCATATTCGATCACCTAACTATTTTATAACACATATTAATTGATAAATGCAACTATTGATTTGCGACGATATTCCTCCTCATTCCTACATGACCTTTCATAAACCAAAAGATACTTAGCAGCAAAAGAAGCGATGCAGAAAGCCAATACGTCATGCTTAGACCAATGAAATGCTCAGATACATAACCAAACAACGGTCCCATGGACGCCCCCACATCGGATACGACTACATACATGGTCATTATAAATGTTCGAGCAGATCCGAATGCGATATCCGAAACCATTGCATCCATAATTGTGGATAACAAAGTTCTAACAATGAGCAGTGCTAGTAGATCAAGTAACCAAAGGCCAAAAGGAATCTCAAAATTTGTCGCAGCCATACATATCGCAGCCAAAGCAAGCGAGCCGGTAAGCAGCGGTCTGCGTCCCCACTTGCGGTCTGATAATCGACCAAACCAAGGAGACATAAATGAGCCGAGCGCCCATCGTACCGCCTGGAGAGCACCAGCTAGGGTAGCGGCTCCAATAACTATTTCATAGAACATAAAAGACGTCTTATGATGAACATCAATCAGGTGACTTAACGTTGCAGTGAGCATGCCGTCAAGACACATCCCAACTAGAAACACAGAAATTAAAGTCCCCTGCAAGGCTGGAAGTTTTATAAGCACCCTCTTTTCGAGTGGAGCATCTTCCGATTTAATTTGTTTTTTCGCCTTGGGAACAAACTTGTAAACAGCAGGAAGTACAAGGAATGCCAGAACACCAAAAGTTATAGCAACTGCCCGTAATCCAAATAACTCCACACAGATACTACCAGCAAGCATGCCCACTAAACTGCCTATTCAATAAAGCCCGTTATAAGTCCCCATGAAGTAACCTCGGTTAAGATCATCCGATAGTTCGAGGATCATGAAGTACGAGCCCAAACGGAGTAACGACCAAGCCACACCCCAAATACACCGCAGAATAAGCCAACTATAAAAACCATCTACCCATCCATAAAGTAATGTAGTCATTCCTGCTAGGAATACGGCCAAAAACACACCATTTCTGATACTGTTTTTTTTGTACAACCATCCAATCAAGGGACCGAGCGGTAATCTCACAAAGCGATTCACCGAGAGCAAAATGCCAACTTCAATGAGGGATGTAAGTCCCACATCGTACCAATGAATCGGTAATACAACGTATAGCATCGAATCACCACATAGTGAGACCGCTGTGATAAGTGCCAAAAAAATTATAGGTTTGAGATTAGCATTTTCTAGCTGCAGCATGAAGATTTCGATGCCACCGGTTTGGCATTTGGTGAACAACAAGAACTTACTTCATCAGATTCCACTTCCATAACTTCGCTTTTTTCAGGTCCACAGCATGAGTTACTTTGGGTACTACATACTCCCGTTTCAGGCAGTTCAAGTTCAACCCTCTCAGCTGCTTCACGATCGCCAACTAAAGCTGCTACTACGGATCTTACTTGTTCATACCCTGTCGCCATCAAGAAAGTCGGTGCTCTACCGTAGCTCTTCGACCCAACAATATAAAAGTCCCTCTCTGGTTGTCTTAGCTCATTCTCTCCATGTGGTCTAACCGTACCGCAGCTATGAACATTCGGATCGATTAAAGGCGCTAACTCCAAGACGCTTTCCAAGCCTGGATCTGCAGTCACCCTAACTTCTCTTAAGAAGGAAAAATCGGGACGGGAACCTGTATTCGAAACGATCTCATCAATGGCATCAATTTGGATCAATTCGCTGTTCAAAGAACCAACTACCTGAATTTTTTCCCCATCCTTTTTTAATTCTTGAATATGAAATGGCGTCATCACTTTAACATTTCCTGATTCAACTAGCTTCTGAATACGCGTTCCGAGTTCTCCTCTCGCAGCAAGTTGATCTTGCTCCCGCCCCCCGTAAACATCCTCTAGCCTAGATTTTCTTAGTACCCAGACAATTTCAGTCTCCTGTACTTGCCCCTTAAGCTCCCCGAGTTCCAAAAGTGTATTGATCGCGGAATGACCGCTGCCAACAACAAGAACTTTCTTTCCACTATAGCGATTTTTATGCTGACCAAGTACATCGGGAATACCATAAAATACTTGTTTATTTAAATACTGTTCCTCAGGTGTCCATACACCTTCAGAAATGACTGGATTCGGATTTGTCCAAGTACCCGATGCATCAATGATAGCTTTGGCCTCAACCATGAGGTGCTCTCCATTCTTCTGAACATGCAAGACAAACGGAAGGTCTTCGCGGCCATATGTTTTTACCTTGTTCAAGCCTTTGCGGCTCACAGCGATCACTTTCGCGTTCAAGTTTATGAAAGGTTTGATTTCAGGCAACTCGGCGAAAGGCTTAAAATAGTTCTCAACCATCTCTAATCCCGTAGGGATTTCTGAATGATTCGGAGCTATCCAACCATGTGAAGCAAGTAGCTGCCGCGCTGCTTTATCTATATTATATTCCCATTGAGAAAAGAGACGTACATGAGCCCATTTAAGGACACTGGCCCCCACCTCATTCCCTGCATCAAACAATACAAAGGATTCTCCTCGGTTAACTAAATGTGCCGCTGCCGCAAGGCCGACAGGCCCAGCACCTATGATCGCTACAGGTAATTTTGCTTTAGATAGAACTGTATTTTCACTCATTAAAGATACCTCCATATTTTTGTTTTCTTTATCATCATTTAAGACGTTCGCTATTTTCGAAAGACGCAAACTTATTCCCTCTTAAGAGCAAGCACATGCACAGCAAACATTTTGTTTTTTGTTAATACGGAATAACCTTACTAACTCTTTGAGGTTAAAGCTAAATTGTTTTTGTCCCTGAGCTTGAGCCACTTTCGCTATGATGACTTGTTTATCTTGCTGTTCTACATACATCAGTTGTGGATTGATATCGTGAAATAACATGTAAACCACTCCTTAATCAAAATATATTGATATATACATCAAAAAAAATTGATATAATGTTTAAAAAAAATTAAGAACGACTCGGTCTAAAAATGCAGCACAGCTCTTCTGAAAGCAACCCGTTCACTTCAGAATTATTGATCTCGTAATAGCTCCAGGTGCCAATGATTTCTTTTGTAATTAGATTGGCGTCTAAAAGGATCTTCAAGTGATAAGACAACTTGGATTGAGCCATTTCCACGATATCGCATAGGTCGCAAACGCACGTTTTTCCCCGCTGTGTTAACTCATACATGATTTGCAATCTCTTGCGATCCGCCAAGGCTTTAAACTTTGCCTCATACGTTTCAAAAAAGGAGTCGTTTGGTGACGTATTTATCTTTACCTCGTGTATTGGGATTATGGTTTTCATTATTATCACCCGATTCATTAATCAATTATTTTTGATTTAATAACAATATATACCATCGCAAATCAGATTGCAATAACATAATCAATTTTTTTTGATTAACTGATTAAAGTAATTTTATATGTGTCCAGCGTATCGGGACATCAGCACATTGAATATGTTATTAAGGAAAATTAGAAGTTCCTTAAAGGAGTGCTATAAGTGCCAGTTCAAACAATGACGCCTGAAATGCTAAAGATGCTTCATGACTGTGCTGCTATGTGTGAACATACCGTTCATTTATTACTTCATCGAGCAGATGCACATTTACGAAGACATCAAATCAAACTTTTAACTGAATGTGCTTCAATCTGTCATTTATGTGCAAGGTCAATATCTAGTCATAGCCCAGTTATGAAAGCCATGTGTGATTTTTGTGCTTATGTTTGTGATGTATGTGGCCACGAATGTTTGAGGCATAATGACCACGAATCCCAAATGTGCGGTCAAATGTGCTTGGTTTGTGCAAGAGAATGCCGCTCGTTTGCAATGGCAGCATAATAATAGAAACCCTTTCATTATGAGAATTCCCCACCGATATGGGTGGGGAATTCTTTTTGACTACAACATCACTCTGTAAAGCCTCCTATTATTTCGAAATTCCTTTGCCCTTATCGGCAATTTCGGTCCATTTCGCTCCTACATCTTTGCTTATAAATATATCTTTATTGAAAGTTGCCAACGCGATTTCATTCGAGTCAGTAGGATTTTGAGCAATATAAGAAATGGCATCCCCTTTATCCAAGGTAGGAAGTTTGATTTCTTTCTTTTCTTTACTGCTTAGATTGAATTGAAACATCGTCGGAGAATTGGTCGCCGCTATAAACAATTCACCGGTATTGCTAAATGCTAAAGATGCTACAACTAATCCAGGAAACAACTTTTCGAAGTGATTTCCAGAATCATTGGAAAGATATAATCCTTCCTTGGATCCGAGTGCTATCACCTTATCGTCGGATGGATGAGTTGCCAAGGTTAAAGGTTCTCCTGAAAAACCATTCATTTCTGATTTACTCCACGTTTTTGCATCATCTTTTGTATAATACAATCCCGCCGATTTCATCTTTGGATTGGGTTGTGCATTAAAGACATAAATGGTATGAGTCTTATAACCCACCGTCATTCCATGGAAATCGCTACTGCCCTCCAAATCGAGTTTCGTTATTGTTTTCCCCATATCGGAACTTTTCACGATTCCTATGGGGTTTTTCAGGTTAGAACCGACTCCGGGATGACCACTGCTATAAAAACCATTATCAACAGCGACAAAGCCCATATAATCGTTTTGCGGAGCGTCGACATGACTCCATTTACTTCCCGAATAAACAACCAAACCTGTATGCGCAGGAATCATAATTTGTTTTCCATCTGTGCTATAACCCAATCCGTGGATATGCTCCATTGACAGTTTAGAAGCAGAGCAAGCTGATAGCATTAATGAAGCTGCGACTATTGAAGAAACGAGATTAACTTTATATTTCATTTTCTTTCCCCTTTTCTTGGTTTGATACTTTCTATGTCATGATTTTGAAGCACCTTTTCTATTCACAAAACTCTTATGAGTTCTATCATTCGTTTATTCCTCATAGAATAATTAATAGATTCAAAAATTAACGGAGGAACAAACAATGAATTGGTATAGCTTGTATCATAAAATAAAGCGATTTCTTTGTGACATAGCTATAAATTCCCGAATATTTTTATTTTTATCTGTATTTTCATTCACTCTTTTTATTTTCCTTAGCATTTCTATTCTACTACAAAGTAAAGTTTCTAGAGCACCAATTGCTAGTATGCATTCACTAACCTCGAATGCTTCTCCCGCTATCTTATATAATTTATTTTCGATGGAAGTTCCTAACTTAAATAGGGATGAAAAAAAGGAAGTTCTTTCTCCCACACGTATATACAATTCCTTAATACAAAGAGCTCCAAAAAGTAATCAGGATGCCCCTGAAAAATCAAATAATGCCCAAGATGTTCATAATGACAATTCAAAATTATTAGTTGGTGAAAACACATCTGATATTGATTACCCGTCGGATATTAACGATGTACCAGCCGATGCACTTAAAACGAAACCCTCATCCCCACCAGAGACAAAAAGTAACGATCAACAAAAAGAACAAACTGAGCCACCTAGTAAAGAAGCAATGACATCAAAAAGTAAAGCTGTACTCATTTACCACACCCATAACCGAGAGTCTTGGTTACCTGAACTAAAAGGGGTTAAAAACCCTGATTTTGCACTCGATCAGAATAAAAACATAACGCTTGTGGGGGAAAGAATTAAGCAAAAACTTGAAAAGCGTGGAGTAGCAACTTTACACTCTGATAAAGATTATCCTTCTTCAGTTAAAGATTTTAAGTACCCGAGTTCGTATAAATACTCTAAAAAAACCGTACAAGAAGCATTTAGTTCTCATCCAAACATCAATTATTTATTCGATATACATAGAGATTCACAGAAACGTTCAAAAACGACAAAAAGGATTAATGGGAAAGATTACGCACAAATTTATTTTGTCATTGGTGAAAAGAATCCTAACTGGGAAAAAAACTTGGAATTTACGAAGAAGATCCATGATCAGTTAAATGCAAAATACCCAGGGATTTCGAAAGGGATTTATCAGAAAAACTCTAATGGCAATGGTGAGTACAACCAATCTATGAACCCGAATAGCACATTAATTGAAATAGGTGGAGTGGAAAATACATTAGCTGAATCTTACCGAACTGCCGACCTATTAGCGGAAGTAGTATCTAATATTTATTTTGACGCAGTAGAAGGAAATACAATCGTTGCAAAAAAGTAAGCATGTTTATGAATAGAAAAGGATAACCCACTTGTCAGGGCTGTTCTTTTCTATTTTGTTTCATCTTTACCCAATATTCGCTTCAAATGTTTTTGTGAAAAAACTCTACTTTACGGTTTCGGAATACATAAAAACGAGTAACAACTTTTTCACGTAAAACTCCTTCTCTAATCAATTATATTACTCACCGTGTGATCTTTTGATTTTATGAAAACTTGTACATATTGCACTTATACCCTACATATGTATCCTATAAAAGGGGGAGAAACGATGACCGGTTCCTTAATATTTATAATTGAATATTCCTTGCTTTCCTTTTGGATTATAGCTTTCATTATTCGATTTAGATCCAGAATTACCTGCATGGTAGGTATGATGAGCGCCATGAGTCTTGGAATGACGATAGGTCTTGGAGCAGGTACACTAATTGCTGCATTATTTCCTGGACACTTTTTCCAAGCGTGCATGATCAGTATGTTACTTGCCGGAATGATTGGCGCTATGGCTGGAATTCCGATCAGCACCATGGCTGTACTTGATGGCTTGTTATCAGGCATGATGGGCGGAATGATGGGTGCCATGCTAATTGCAATGTTACCAGCTGCGTATATTACACCCACACTTAAAATTGCGGGGGTATTCACTGCATGTATTATTTTCATTCTGTTCATCATGTTAATTGGAGAAGTCAGAGATTTAGGTTCAACACCGCGATCACGATTATTCTTCTTACCACAAACGATGTTTGCAGTTGATATCTTATTGTTTATCTCCCTTTTCTTTTCCCAACCTCTCCCCGCCCATATGGATAATATGAGCCCAGAAAATCACCATCATGAAAAGTCAAATAGCAATTACACAAAAGAACTTGTTATCAAAGCTACTGATTTTGCATTTTCACCTCAACACATAACGATAAGTGCTCATGAATATGTAAAAGTTACTTTAGTAAATAGCGGGAAAAATGAGCATGATTTTGAAATTGAAGGAGCGAACATCCATATCCATGCAATGCCGAGAACAGAAGATAGCGATGTCATTCGTATTGATAAACCAGGCATCTATAAAGCTGTCTGCACGCTTCCGGGTCATAAGGAATCAGGAATGGTGATCACGCTTACTGTAACTCCCTAAAACTAAAAATAATGAAGGCGACGACAAATGTGAAGTTATTGTTTATGATTTAAATAAAAAATGTGGTACCACCGAATCCGAGGATAAAGCCAAAGCTTACGGCATTCAATCTGTTCCGGCTATTGCGATTAATGGAAAATTAATAGCTCTTGAATTACTGAATAAGTCGGCGCATTCCAATTCACATACTCCCCAGCAAAAAAACGAGCGAACTCCGCAGGGCGGTCCTCAGCCTCGCATTGATTTCGCTCTGATGCCTCATCACCCCAGTTTTCCGAGAAAACTGGGCATTACTCATTACGGTACTTTTACAACAAATGGTACAGTAAATACTTTACCATTCTGCTGGAATTGTCCCCAAATCTTATATACGCCGCTTTGCGGGAATGTTGTCATAAATTTGGCATCAGGTCCCTTTGCCTTTTCTTCTGTCGGATGCACGTGGAGATAGTTTTCTGCATCTTGGGTTAAGATCACGACGTGTCCTACAGCTCCTAGGTAAGGCTGGAGGTCTGTTACGGACTGCTTCGTCTGAGCATCTTTAATGTTGAAGTTCAAGTTCAGTTCCTTATTCGCCATTAGATGATCAATCGAAAGGGTTACTTCTTTTCCATCAACCACTTTGGTTAGTGTTGCATCTGGATCAATAGCTTTTGGTGCCGGTACGTTTCCTTGGATTGTAAACCACTGACTCTTATTCATTGCCCCCATACCGGTTGGCGTTATATCTGCAATCACCTTGTAATCGCCAGCTGTTGGAAATTGAGTCGTAACTGTAAATTCGCCGTTTCCTTTATTCTCAGGGTGAATGTGGTTAAAGAATGACAAATCCTTACTTACAATGATAAGGTGCATCTGTTTTTCATGGACGGTATCCAACTTATCGATCGGTTTGCCGTTTTTGTCCTGAATCTTAATCGTAATCGCCGTTTCTTGGTTCGGCTGCGGTTTATCGGTAGAAAGCTTAAACTGAGCCTGGACATCTTCTTGCTTCGAGTCAGTTTCTTTTGCCTTCCCGCTATGATCCATTCCCGCTGTATTACCATGCGCAGCATTATTCGTTGATCCTGAAGTTTCATTATGTGAAGAATGGTCCGTCGAACTGCCTGATTCTCCGCATGCCGTTAAGAGGGCAGCTGTAAGTAAAATTGAAATCGCTACTTTTTTCATGATTTCCTCCTAATATAGGGATCTTTGAGCTACGCTCAAAGTCTCTCTGCTCTGGGATCTTTGAGCGTAGCTCAAAGTCTCTCCTCTTTCTATCACCTTTATTATAAAAGGGACTTGTGTAGATCTTGTGAGGATCGGTACTAAGTCTTAGGTAAATGTATCTCTACAGATGTTCCTTTACCCAACTGACTTTCCATTCGAATGGTTCCTCCATGGGCTTCCACCAATTTTTTCACAATCGTTAAACCAATCCCACTCCCTCCTGATTTACGATCGCGGGATTTTTCTACACGGTAAAAACGTTCAAATATAAATCGTAGATCATCTTCATTCATACCAATCCCAGTATCCGATATACTAATAAGCACCGCGTGTTCTTCTTCCTTCACTTCAACAGATACTTTTCCCCCTTGAGGCGTAAACTTTAGCGCATTCGTTAAAAGGTTCACCACAATTTGACCCAGACGCTGCCTATCCAAGGTAGCTTCAACTTTTGTTAAACCTTCAAATAAAAGGTTAACTCCCTTTTGATCAAAAGAAGCCCGGCTTGCTTCGATATTACGATGAACAATTGCTGAAACATTTTCTTCCTGCAGCTTCAGCTTGAAATGTGGGGATTCCATTTCCGTTAATTGCTCTAAATCACCAACAAGGAACCGCAAACGTTCAATCTCCTCATAACAAGACTCCAGGCGCTCTGGAGTTGGCATCCAAACGCCGTCAATCATCGCTTCCATGTGGCTTTTAAGGGTTGCAAGCGGCGTTCTTAATTCATGCGCCACATCAGCAGTCATCGTTTTGCGTAACTGCTCCTGGTGGATGAGCTGTTCGGCGAGATGATTAAGGGAGCCCCCAAGATCGGCGATCTCGTCATTGCCTTTGACTGTCGTTCTTGCTCTAAGCTCTCCATTTGCCATTTGCTCTGCGACTTTTTTCATGTGTATCAGCGGGGCTGTGATCCTCTTAGCGACGAAAAGACTTAACAGAACCGAGAGCAAAATACCCAAGATGGCAGACCAAAGAACAGACTGTACTAATGCCTGCTCAAAATGGGCATCAAATGCTGGAGAGTTCATATCCGTAGCCTGATGTTGATACAAGGAGAAGTGGTAGTGAGTCTCTAAGATAAACGCTATAGTTGAAATGAGCAAAACACCGGAGGCTACCCCAATAAATGCGATGACAATTCGTGCATATAGTCCTTTTATGAGGATTCGCCTCCAGTAAACCTGTAGCCTACGGAAAAGACGGTAACGATGTATTTAGGCTTTTTGGGATCTGATTCTATCTTTTGACGGAGGTTTTTGACATGCTGATCGATCGAGCGAGTATCACCTTCAAAATCAAACCCGAGCAACTTTTCAATTAGTTCCTCCCGTGTAAAGGTTCGGTTTGGATGATGCGCCAAAATCAGTAGCAATTTATATTCGTTTGGTGTCAGACTAATCAGATTCCCAATTTTATAAACTTCATGTTTCATCGGCCGAATGACAAGGTCGTCATTATGAAACGAGATGACTTCTGCAAGAAGCGTATCATCTTGCGTGCGACGCAAAATGGCTTTTACTCTTGCTGTTAATTCACGTGGGCTAAATGGCTTCACGACATAATCATCGGCACCAAGCGTTAATCCTTGGACGCGGTCATCTTCAGAAACTTTCGCTGTTAGCATGATGACAGGAACAGGAGAAAACTGCCGTATCACTCTGCATACATCTTCCCCAGACATGTCCGGAAGCATCAGATCCAAAATAAGAAGATCAACATTTCCGCCACGAACGAGTTCAAGTGCTTTGTTCCCAGTACCGGTTTGAATAGTAGCATATCCTTCATTTTGCAAATAGGATGCAACAACTTCGCGAATCTTTTCTTCATCATCAACGATTAAAATTGTCTTCATAAATCGAACAGACCCCCGTTACACTTACTCTACAATTGCCTCGCGCAATGCCTCGATTGTTACCCGATTGATAAATTTCGAAAACTTTTCCTTCATTTTGCCATGTTGCTGATAATGATGGATGAGTTTTCGAACTATCGGAATCAACCTGTCTGCTTGAACTTCGGACATTAGCAAGACCGCAAAAGATGGTTTTAACGATTTGGGCTCGCCACCGACATAAATATCAAACATATCTCTCATTTTGACCACACCGATATCTTTCAAAAGCGGTGCGCTCGTTCCGAGCGCACAACCCGCATATCCGATTCTTATAGGTGTTGGCGTTTCGATCCCAGAGATCGCTTTGTTTAACGATTCAGCCATTTCAAGCCCTGCATCTTCTGCTCCACGGCAAAAGTTACACGTAATGAGGCTCTTGGTCACGAAGCCAGTAGGATATATTTCTAAGCCGATGCCAGACAACTTTTCCTTCACTTCATCCATTCTCTCTTCTTGCATTTCAACATACAATTGTTTGAATGTCGTTAATTCTATTTTGGCATCCTCACCGACGATAGATCCAAGAACAGCCAATTGTTCTGGCTTAAATAAGGTGCCCCCAGTATGAAACCCTGGGGTAACTGCAAACTTCATCATCTGCATGTCTTCCCCTCCCATGTATGCCGATTATAACTTCACTCGTTGCAAGCGTAAGGCGTTTAGCACAACGGATACCGAGCTTAGTGCCATAGCAGCACCGGCTACCCATGGTGCTAAAAGTCCAAGAGCCGCAATCGGAATCCCGAGCGTATTGTAACCGAGTGCCCAAAACAGGTTCTGTTTAATGTTCGTCATCGTTTTACGACTCATATAAATGGCGTCTGTAATGCTTGTAAGTTCTCCGCGCATCAGTGTCACGTCCGCTGCTTCCATCGCAATATCAGTGCCGGTGCCGATAGCTATGCCGACGTCTGCAGTCGCAAGAGCAGGAGCATCGTTGATGCCATCACCCACCATGGCCACTATCTTTCCTTGTTCTTGAAGTTTCTTCACTTCTTCGGCTTTGCCTTCCGGAAGAACTTCCGCAAGAACATGATCGATGCCAACTTGCTGTGCTATTGCAAGTGCCGTCCGTTTGTTGTCACCTGTCATCATGATGACCTCGATGCCCATTTGTTTTAAGCGAGAGACTGCTTCTTTCGATGTGTCTTTGATTGTATCCGCTACGGCTACCATACCTGCGTACTTGTTATCCACGGCTACGAGCATAGCGGTTTTACCTTCGGATTCAAGCTTTTCCATAGCCGTATCTGCTTTTCCAAAGTCGATGGCTTCACGCTGCAAGAGCTTACGGGTTCCAACCAGCACTTCCTTGCCATCCACGATGGCTCGAATTCCGTAGCCGGGAATGGCTTCGAACTGCTCAGTAGCAGTAAGTAGGATACCTTTAGCAACAATCCCAGCAACAATCGCCTCAGCAAGCGGATGCTCTGATTGTTTTTCGGCAGAGCCGATTAGTCTAAGAATTGTATCTTTTTCATCTATGTTTTCAATTTGAACGTCTGTAAGTTCCGGTTTGCCTTTCGTTACCGTACCCGTTTTATCAAGCACAATGGTTTGCACTTTTTGCATCGATTCTAAATGTTCCCCGCCCTTAAATAGGATCCCAAATTCCGCCGCGCGACCGGATCCAGCCATAATAGAGGTTGGTGTTGCAAGTCCTAAAGCACAAGGGCAAGCAATGACAAGGACTGCAATCGCCTTTTCCAGCGCAGTTGCAAACTCACCAGGAGCAACCCAGATATACCAAATCAGAAATGTTACAACAGCAATTCCTACAACAATCGGGACAAAGATACCCGAGATCACGTCAGCGATACGCTGAATAGGCGCTTTTGATCCTTGGGCTTCTTCTACAACTTTGATAATTTGAGCAAGAGCTGTCTCTTTCCCAACACGGATTGCTTTTATTCTTAAGCTGCCGTTTTTATTAACTGTAGCGCCAATAACGGCGTCACCGGCTTTTTTCTCAACAGGGATACTTTCCCCCGTAAGCATGGATTCATCAACAGCGGACAAACCGTCTACAACTTCACCATCGACTGGAATTTTCTCACCCGGTTTTACAAGAACAATATCCCCAATGATAACTTCTTCAACTGGTATAGCCATTTCTTCACCATTTCGAATGACTAACGCTGTTTTCGCTTGAAGCCCCATCAATTTCTTGATGGCTTCAGAAGTTCTCCCTTTTGCCAACACTTCAAATAATTTACCTAAAATAATCAAAGTAATAAGTATCGCGCTTGTTTCATAATACATATCAGGCGCATGGCGATGGGCATCAACTGAAGTTACCCACTGCAGCGTTAGGTATAAACTATAGAAGTACGCGGCTGATGTTCCCAGAGAAACAAGCACATCCATATTGGCGCTTTTATTACGAAGGGCTTTGTATGCCCCTACATAAAATTGCCAACCGATAAGAAACTGTACAGGTGTGGCAAGCACGAGCTGCACCCAAGGATTCATCAAGAACTCGGGCAAGTAGATCCACGATGTAAACGTAAAGTGACTCACCATTGCCCACAGAAGTGGTAACGAAAGGATTGCCGATACCGCTAACTGTAATTTCTTGTGGCGTATCTCTTTTTGCTTATAATCGCCTTCAGCTGCCACTTCCTCTTTACGTACGGCTTTGTATCCGAGTTGATCGACCTTGTTAACTATATCGCTTACCGAAACTTCCGCAGCACTATACTCAACATGGGCAGTTTCTAATGCAAGGTTAACAGTAGCTTTGCTAACTCCTGGCATTTTATTTAAGCCTTTTTCAATACGTGTGGCGCACGCTGCGCATGTCATACCTACGATATTAAAATCCACGGCATCCTTTACGGTGCTGTAACCCAGATCCAGTATTTTTTCTTCCATGGCAGATACGCTGATTTGACTCGGATTATAAGTCACTGATGCCTTCTCGAGGGCAAAATTAACATTGGCATCTGATACACCGTCTAATTTCTTCAATCCTTTTTCTATCCGGTTCGCGCAGGCCGCACATGTCATGCCCGTAATTTGCAAACTCGCTTGTTGCTGCTCTAATGGTTTCGCCATTTCAGTCCCTCCTGTAGTCACATACCCCCATGGGGTATAATTTTTTCAAAAAAAATAGGTGTTACTATTGAGCCGCATGCAGCGGCTCATCATCCTTTATTTTGCAACGTCATAGCCTTGATCTTCGATTGCTTCTTTAATAGCGTCCAAAGTAACTTTAGACTCATCGAAATCTACAGTAACGGATCCACCATTCAAATCAACTTTGCCGGAAGCACCAAGTTTCTTAACTGCGCCTTCAACGGAATTCACGCAATGACCGCAGGACATACCTTCAACTTTAAGTGTAACTGTTTGCATGTCTTATCTCTCCCTTATTATTTCATTAATTTATTCATGGTAACCATTAGCTCTTTAATAACCTCATTATCGCCTTCTTGAATGCGTTCGATCACACAGCTGTTTAGATGATGCTCGAGAAGCAGTTTCCCAACACCGTTTAAAGCTGATTGAACCGCGGCGATTTGATTTAACACATCATCACAATACGTATCCTTCTCAATAAGACCTTTAACACCTCGAATTTGTCCTTCGATGCGATTGAGCCTAGAGATCAAATTGTTTTTTGTTTTATCAGAATGATGACTTTTTCGATCACTGCCCGAATGACAACCGTCCTCATTTAATTCTTGTTTATCATGTTGTTCCATAGCATTTCCTCCTCACATTTAGAATATACCATACCCCCTTACCCTATATCAAGCCCTTTTTAAGATTTTTTTCCATAAAAATTGACTGGGTCCACTTATAGAGTTTACCAACCAAACTTCACAAGAGTATACATGATAAAACCTAATGAAATCGTGGCAGAGAGAAAAGTCATAATAATCACCCAGGGCACCTTAGACTTATGTTTAAATAAACGATACATCGATACAAGCATCGTTATAATGGTTGCAATGATCATGATACGTCTAATCCAAAGTGCTGCTGACATTGTCGCCATCATATTCGTTGAGCCGCCCAAAAGAAGTAAAATCCCCATATGAAGCCAATGATGGGATGAAGCCAGAAAGGAAAAAATAAACGATAATATACTTGTAGCTGTTTGACTTTTTTTATATTTCATCCTGTTTCCCCTTGTTTTTTAATAAAGCAGCAGTAAATTTATGAAGTCCCTCGCGAAACAGTTGCTGATCATCTTTGGTCATATGTTGCAAAACATTTTGATAAAATCGAATGGACTGCTGACGAACCTGCTCAATTGTCCGTTCACCTTTTTCTGTAAGAGAAATTAACATTTCTCTTCGGTTTTGTTCGTTGATTTCCCGGCGTACGAAGCCTCCTTTTACTAGCCCATCAACAAGTCGGCTTACTGAACTTCGTTCTAGATGCAGCCTATCTGCTAATTCACCAAGTATTAGAGTGGAGTTCTCAACTTCTTGTAAAGCATATACCTGTGATACTGAAAGTTGAAAACCACATGGGGTTACGGTTTGCTCTAATAAACCAAAAAGCCTGATAAATTTTTGTACATTCAATCGAAGTTCCAAAATATCGTTTATTTCCAAAATAACCAACTCCTTATGTGTATAATACATATAATGTATTATACACATAAAACTCGATATTGGAAATACACAAAATCAAACTTAAAATCTTTAACATCATAAACCTCCTAAAGAACTTGTTTCACTGGAATTTGAACAATGCAGCACCATGTTGGCGTATCAAACATTATATTAATGATATCAGTGATCAAACAAGAAAATCGAGCTCATTAAGCTCGATTTATCTTATTTATTGAAGACCTTCACCAGCGATCAAAAAATTGATTCTTAATTCTCGGCTATATGCTTTGCATCAACTCCAACGCCACCGATCAGTGCAGATCCTCTTCTGTATTGCCACGGTAATCCCAAAAAGTATAATCCTTTAACCTTTGAAACCCCCCTGCTGTGAATCGGCTTCCCTTTTCCGTTTTAAAATGCCAGGGATCTGGATCCAACTATAATCCGAATGGAAACCCGTTGCCCATATCACATTTTCAACTTCCACTTTACTTCCGTCGTCAAATGATATTAATTTATGATGAGTTCCATTGGTTCTGGATTTGATTGTTACTTTTCCTTCTCTGATTAAGGTTTTAAGTTCAAGACCAAATATCGGATCACCCTGTTACTAATTAATTGACCTAGTTTACTATGAATATTAGCGCTCAATACACCCAGCTTATCAAACCACCAAAAGATACTTTTTCCCATAATATCGAGCGGAAAGAACTTCAGTTTATGCCCGATCGATAAATAAACATCTCGTTCTTGGTAGCGAATCCGTTAGGATCACCTTCAAGCGGAAGACCTGGCAAGGAACTGTAACATCTAGGCGTGAACAAGACTAAGGAATCATAGCGATTTCTCCAGACATCGCCAATGTTTTGTTCTTTACCGATGATGAGAAAAGATATGTTCTTTTCTTTTAGGAAATGCGCCGCGGCTAATCCTGCTTGACTAACACCAATAATTATGACGTCAATCTCAGTTTTCATTCATCACCTCTTCATTCATAATTCGTTTCACCCCTTAACTTTCACTAATCGCATACTATTCATAATTACAATTAAAGCTGCGCCTGTATCACTAATCACAGCAATCCATAGGGTAAGTAAATCAGGGAAAATCAAGATCAAAGCAATAGATTTAACGATGAGCGAGAACCCAATATTTTGTTTGATTATTCGTATTGTTTTACGGCTCAATTTAACAGTATGGGGTAGTTTTCCTAGATTGTCAGCCATCAACACGATGTCTGCGGTTTCCATAGCTGTGTCAGTTCCTGCTCCACCCATTACAATACCTATATTGGCAGTTGCAAGCGCAGGAGCATCATTTATGCCATCTCCAACCATCGCTACAATGTTGCCTTCTTCTTGAAGTTGTTTAATGGCTTTTACTTTATCTTCGGGTAATAGCTCTGCAAAATATCGGTTTACCCCGGTTGCAGAAGCAATTTTTTTAGCGGTACCTTCATTGTCGCCTGTTAACATCACAACTTGGTTGATGTGGGCGGCTTGAAGTCCTTTAAGAGCTTTTACGGAAGTAGGACGAATAGCATCTGCAACGGCAATTAAACCGAATATCTTCTCTTTTGTTCCAATAATAACGATTGAATTTCCTTCTTGTTGAAGGGATAAGATTCGTGATTCTAGTTCTCCTAGAGAAGCGCTTAGTTCCTGGAACAATTTAAGGTTTCCTGCAAAGTATTCCTTATCTCCGATAATCGCGCCAACACCTTTACCTACGATGTTTCTGAACTTATCGCCTAGAAGGGTAGAGACGCCTTTATCTTTGGCGTACTGGGCTACTGCTTTTGCAATGGGATGTGTAGAGTATTCCTCTAATGTTCGGGCAATACGGAGCAACTCAATTTCACTCGATCCAGCTAATACAACTTGAGATACCTTTGGTTTTCCCTCCGTTAAAGTACCCGTTTTATCAAAAGCAATCGCTGAAATCCTTCCTGCTATTTCTAAGAAGGCTCCACCTTTGATAAGAACCCCGTTCTTGGCTGCATTTCCTATAGCTGAAACAATTGCCACTGGCGTTGAAATAACCAATGCACAAGGACATGCAACAACCAATAATTCTAATCCTTTATAGAACCACTCTCCCCATGTTCCAACACCAACAAGCGGGGGGAAAACCATCACGACGAGTGCAAGAATAAATACAATTGGCGTGTAAATACGAGCAAATTTATCTACAAAAGCTTCCGTAGGAGCCTTTTGTTCTTGCGCCTCTTCGACCAAGTGAATGATTTTGGAGATGGTCGTATCTTCAACCAACTTGGTTACTTTAATCTCTAATGATCCGTGTTCGTTAATTGTACCTGCGTATACACCATCACCAACATGCTTATCAACAGGAATGGATTCTCCTGTAATTGGCGCTTGATTTACACTCGATTCTCCGCTAATTATTAGTCCGTCCAACGGGATTTTATCGCCTGGTTTAACAACAATGACATCACCAACAGAAATCTCCTCTACGGACTTTCTGACAAGTTCCTGACCATTTTTCACGAATGCTTCGGGAGGTGCTAGGTCAATTAAGCTTCGAATCGAATTTCGAGTCTTTTCAATGGACTTCGATTGAAGAACATTTCCTAGTGCAAACAACCAAACTACCAAAGCGCCTTCTAACCACTCACCAATTGCCGAGGCACCAAGCACAGCTGCAGTCATTAATACATTCATATCCAATGAAAGGCTTTTCACAGCATAATAGGCGCTTCTAGCCGGTTTATAGCCACCTATTATAATCGATACTGCGTAAAGCAGAGTAGTAAAGCTTGGTGAAACATTCGCGTAGGAGCCAAGAAAACCAAAAATAAGTAGAACTCCTGATAAACTTATAAGGTTTGTACCTGAATTGTCTGTTTTGACCTCAGCACTTTTCCTCTTGTTCGAAACTAGCGTAGCTTTATAGCCGGATTTGGATACTTCTTTGATGATTTCTTCGACTGAACTGTCGTGTTCAGCAGTCATTTTTCCAGTTGAGAAATTGACACTTACCCTCTTGACCGAGAGAAGGGTTTTCATATGATTTTCTAAGGTTACTGCACAGGAAGTGCAATCCATCCCGCCGATCAGAAAATCTGATTTTTGACCAGATTGGCCTGCAGTATTTTGTACTTGTGGAGTTTCAGATACTTTACAACAATCATCCTCACAACCGGCATTTGTATTTGAACTGGCACTTACATCCAGCAAGATTAGGTTTTTTTTGAATTTCGGTTCTTTGTCCGACATCTCAATCCCCCCGTTTTAGTAAAGGTCTGTATCACATTTGGTAACACCATCATGGACTAGGGATAGTACCGTATCGAACATATGTAACATTTCCTTAATCTTCTCATTGCTTAAACTGTAATACACATATTTCCCTTCTTGCCTTCCAACAATAATCCCGCAGCCCTTCAAACACGCGAGGTGTTGGGAAATGTTCGATTGATTCCCTTGAATTTCATCAACGATTTGAGATACAGGTTTTTCTTTATCTTTAATACATGCCAGTATTTGAAGACGTGTCTTATCGCTAAAGCCGCGAATGAACTTGGCTTTAACATCTAATTGCTCTAATGGAATTTGATTCATTGAGACTACCTCCGCACGAATTAATATTCACTAATATGATTATCATATTAGTGCACTCTAATATATGTGTCAAATTAAAAACCCCAACATTTGTGATGGAGCTTTGGTTTTATGGACTGCACAGCAATTTGTAAGCAAACTCCGCAGCGGGTACCATGGTCATCCCATATAACTGATTTCAAAACAAATTATTTACTTAGTGATAATACTCCAATTACATATGCACCGTACAATTGAAATATCTTATAGTGGCGGAGGCATTGAACTATGACATCCAAAGTAGTGCTTTCATTTGTCTGTTTTTTATTCCTATCTGCTATTGATGTCGCTGCAACAGAGAGTCATGTTGTTGGTCCTTACTCACCAGAACTATACGGTTCAACGGAACAATTTGAATATGAATTTGAGTGGTTAAATGGTACGATCATAGCCAACCCCTACGGTACAAGTAAATAATCTATTAGACCTTCGAGCTTTTCTTATAGAAACAAAAAGGAAGCAGCCGATTTCAAACAGATCCTTTATCAGGTCTGTCATTGAGAATCAGGTGCTTCCTTTTCAATTTATTAGGACAGTTACACTATCCGGCTATCATGAACTATACATTCAAATCGTTGCGTTTCCCTGTAACCATATAAATGACGCCCTCGCCGATATTCGTGCAATGATCGCCGACGCGTTCCAAGAATAGCGCTGCATTCATTAGTTGGGTTATTTGGCGGTTTTTCATGAAATCACCATCCAATAACCGGGTTAGCTCATCTACAATACTACTATATAGCTTATCTACTTCATCATCCTTCTCAGCCAAAGCCGCCGCGCGATGGATGTTACGTTCTGTATAGGATAGAAGGCTTTCTTGGAGCATAATTTTTGTAAGTTCTGCCATCCTAGGAATATCTACGAGTGGCTTTAATAATTCTTCACCGTTCATGCGGATACATATCTTGGCGATGTCAACCGCATGATCGGCGATGCGCTCCAGGTCCGTAGCGATTTTGAGCGCCGTGCTAATGATTCTGAGATCACCTGCCATAGGTTGTTGAAGGGCAATCAATCGGAGAGAACTCTCTTCGATACGTATCAACATCTCGTCAACGAGATCATCCTGCTCAATTGTTTTTTTCGCTAGTTCGTCATCCATCTTTGCGAGTGCTTCAACAGCCTGATGGATTAAATACTCTACTTGGCTCCCCATGTTAAGCAGGTCTTTCTGTAAAGATACTAACGATTGATGATAACTAATTCGATTATCCAAAATGAAGCTCCCCTTTTCCTGATTCTCGCTAACTTAATTATCCGAAACGACCTGTAATATAATCTTCCGTTCTTTGATCGGATGGCGTAGTGAAAATTTTATCTGTTACATTGGTTTCGATGACCTCACCATTTAAGAAGAACGAGGTATCGTCCGAAATACGTGCAGCTTGCTGCATATTATGAGTTACGATAATAATCGTATATTTATCTTTAAGTTCTCTAATTAGTTCCTCGATCTTTAACGTTGAGATTGGATCCAAAGCTGAGGTTGGTTCATCCATTAGAAGAATTTGTGGATTTACAGCTAGCGCTCGGGCAATACAAAGGCGCTGCTGTTGGCCTCCCGACAGGCCATATGCTGATTTTTTCAGGTTATCACTCACTTCTGTCCAAAGGGCAGAGGCTTTTAAGCTGCTTTCCACAATATGATCTAATTGCGCTTTATCCGTTATTCCGTGAATACGCGGGCCATAAGCAATGTTATCATAGATGGATTTGGGAAAAGGGTTTGGCTGCTGGAATACCATGCCAATATTTTTGCGAAGAAGCTCTACATTGACGTCTGGATGGTAAATATGTTCGCCCGCAATTTGGACATCGCCTTCAATCCTGATGCCTTTGATCATATCATTCATCCGGTTTAAAGTACGCAATAAAGTGGACTTCCCACAGCCCGAGGGACCAATAAAAGCTGTAACCGAATTTTTGTTAATTTGCATACCGACATTTTTTAAAGCATGAAACTCGGAATAATATAAATTCAGTTTATCGATGTTAACAATAGACATATGGTAATCCCCCTGATCCTATTCTAAAACTTTCGTTGATACTTATTTCGCAAATAAATGGCGAAAGCATTCATGCTTAGCAGCATGATTAGCAAAATAATAATACCCGCGGCGGCAAGATATGCAAATTCAGCTTGCGGTTGACTTGCCCAGTTGTAAATTTGAATGGGCATTACAGTAAAGGTATCCATAGGAGATTTAGGTAAAAATGCCACGTAGGATACAGCGCCAATAACAATAAGCGGTGCTGTTTCACCGATTGCTCTGGACAAAGACAGAATAGATCCGGTCATAATACCTGGAATGGCAGACGGCAAGACAACACGAACGATGGTTTGCCACCGGTTAGAGCCAAGTGCGAAAGAAGCATTTCTTAACGATTGCGGAACTGTTTTGATCGCTTCTTGGGAAGATACAATAATAATCGGGAGAACCAACAATGTCATCGTTAGAGCACCTGATAGTACGCTTCGCTCTAAGGCAAGCAACCGTACAAAAACAGTTAGTCCAAGTAAACCGTAAACAATGGATGGAACACCAGCAAGATTAGCAATATTCGTTTGAATAAATCGGCTAAACCTTGTGTCTTTTGCGTATTCTTCCAAATAGATAGCCGTGGATACACCGATGATAAACGTCAACGGAGCCGTAATGAGCATTAACCACAATGTTCCTACTAAGGCTGCTTTTATGCCCGAATTTTCAGGAATGCGAGAAGCGAAATTGGTAAGAAAGCCCCAACTTAGCCAGCTACCACCTTGAACAACGACTTGTATTAATAATAAAGCTAGAGCTATAACTCCAAAACAGGTTGAGATGTAAAACAGGGAATGATAGACTTTATTCTTTCTTTTCCGTTTCGTGATATGCTGCAGTTCTTCCGTTGTTGCCATCAATATTCCTCCCTGAACTTTCTAGAGATATAACCAGCTAGAATATTCATAACAAGGGTCATAACGAAAAGTGTTATACCTACGGCATATATCGTCAGATATTCAATAGAACCGTAACGTGTATCTCCCGAACTTACGGACACAATATATGCAGTTAATGTTTGTATACTTTCTAGTGGATTAAAGGACAAATGAGCCAAGTTACCAGCTGCCAAGGTCACAATCATAGTTTCCCCTATAGCACGTGACAATCCCAAAACGAAAGATGCTATAATCCCAGATAATGCAGCTGGGGCAACAATTTTGATCGCTACTTCTAGCTTGGTCGAACCAAGTGCATAGGCACCATTGCGTAATGAGGCAGGAACGGCAACCATAGCGTCTTCACTCATAGAAGATATGATAGGTATGATCATAATACCAACAACAATACCTGCACTTAATGCGTTAAAGATTTCAGTTTGCGGAATGATAAATTTAAGTACTGGTGTAACAAATGTTAAAGCGAAGAATCCATAAACAATCGTCGGAATTCCCGCAAGAATTTCAAGAATAGGTTTAACGACATTTCTAACCTTGGGTTGAGCATACTCACTTAAATAAATAGCGCTTCCTAATCCGATCGGGATAGCTACAATGCTTGCAATAACAGTTACAAGTAAAGTGCCTGTGATTAGCGGAAGCACGCCAAATTCTGGGTCACTAAACAAAGGGGTCCATTTGGTTCCACTTATAAAGTCCCATATTGGAATTTCTCTAAAAAATCCAATGGATTCAAACACCAAGACAAACACAATGCCAACCGTTGTTAAAACAGAAATCCCTGCGAAAAATGCTAATATTTTCGGTATCAGCACGTCAGATGAGAGCATCTTTTTTTTCTTTTTAAAACTTGTTATCTTATTTTGTTCTTGATGATCCAATGTTGAGTTGATATTCGTTTTCGTTTTAGTTTTCATCACATGTTCCATTCCCATTAGCATTTCCCCCACTTATTGCATTTAATATCATGAAAACCGTGACATTCCATAGGGCTTGCGCTCTAATGGATGCCACGGCTTTTCTTACATGTATTGGGTGGATGGTTAGATTATTTCAGAAGATCCAAGTTTTTATTCATGGTATCTTGTGGAAGTTTGATGTATTTAACAGCTTCAACCAGTTTTGCACCATCAGCGCTGTTATAATACTTCAATAATTCTTTAATATGCGGTTGTTCCATAGATTTTTTCGTCGGATAAATATAAATGTAACGAGCAAGCGGAACGTAAGTCATTTTTTCGATTGATTCATGTGAAGGCAAGACAGCAGGAGCATTCGCATCTTTTTTGATGGCAACTGCATTTAATTTTGCTTCATTTTCTTTGTAGTAGGAATAACCGAAGTAACCCATTGCAAATTCATCACCAGAAACACCTTTTACAAGTACATTATCATCTTCAGATGGTGTGTAGTCGCTGCGGGATTCTTTTGCTTTCCCGTTAATTGCTTCCGTAAAGAATTCGAAAGTACCTGATGCTGTTCCTGGACCATACAACTTGATTTCTTTGTCTGGGAATTCAGGGCGAATTTGGTTCCATTTTTTTACTGTGCTATCTTTGGACCATATTTTTTTAAGTTCATCAACTGTTAATTCTTTAGCAAAAGTATTCTTTTTATTAACAACGACAGTAATACCGTCAAGAGCTACTGGCATTTCGATAGCTTCTGTACTTAGCTTTGTTTTTAATTCATCAAGTTCTTCTTTTTTGAATTTACGGGACATGTCAGCAATGTCAATCTCACCGGCGATTAATTTCTTCGCGCCGTTCCCAGACCCAGACTCAGCGACAGTAATTTTAACATCTTTATTTTTTTTCATAAATTCCTCGGCAACCGCTTGGGAAATTGGGAATACCGTGGAAGAACCATCAATCTTTATGTCACCTTTTAAACCAGCAGGAGCCGGAGCAGTTGTTGCAGTAGTGCCTGTAGTTGGTGCTGCACCTTGATTTTGATCGGGTGCTGCTTTACCGCATGCAGATAAAGATAAAGCTAAAACAACGGACGTTATTGCGATTGTACTCTTACGCGAAAAAACCTTAAACAATTCAACCACTCCCTAATATTTTCTTTTTTCAACTCTACTACTTCATAATACCCTGCAATTGTTTTCTTTATTTAATACATTTGTAAACGGAGTGTAAAATATCTGAAATTCGAGTTTATTTTCATAGAGTTCGAGATTCGCTCTTTATTCGACAATAATTTACATCAAATTAACATACTAACGATATTGAATTAATCCTCTACTAGTACAATTGAACTATTACATAGACATACCTATATATAGGAGGAAACTTATGAAGAGATTAATTCATTTCAAGAACAGGATAACATTTACTATGAAAGCCAAATTAATTGTAAGCTTTTCTTTATTATTTATTATTTTCACAGCTGTATCTATTTTTAATTTAACTCAAATGAATCAGATTAAGCGGCAGTTTTCTTTTCAAAATATACAGTCAGATAAACAATTGCTTTCTTTAAATCTCAAAATAAAGGTAAATGAATTGGATGCTTTGAAATCCGCGATGATAATTTCAAAGAATACGGAACTGGTTAGTCCATTCAAACAAAAATCAGAAGAGTTTTATACATTGGTAGCTCAGATTTCAGCTACCGCCTCCAATTCCGACGAACGAAATTGGAGCGCCCGTCTAACGAATACTTCAAAGGAATATACAGTTACATTTGATACCGCGCTTTCCGTTGTTGAGAATAAAAGTCTATCCGCTCAGGATATTGCTAAGCAATTAGAAGCTATACATACCTCTTCACAAGTACATAAGGAATATATATTTGAACTCGTCGACAAGTTTAGTCAAGCATATATAGATGATGCGGCAAATGCAGTAATTAGCTCAGGCAAGCTTCTAGATAACACCGTTAAAGTGGCACTTATTACTTTGTTCCTTGTTTTACTCTTTACCCTTTTCATATCATTTGTACTTATTCGATCCTTCATGAAACCAATTCAGCGTTTGCAAAACGCAGTAAAACAGATAGCAAGCGGGGATTTGCGCAATAAGATTAACAGCAAGGCGAAAGACGAACTCGGTCTTCTTAGTCAAAACTTTGACCATATGATTGATGGAGTACGCAATATGCTGCAACATACACAAACGATTGCCTCCTCTATGTCTCATCACTCTCAAACGTTTCGAGAGTTTTCAGGAGCGACAGCTACAGCCAATCAAGACATCATTCGATCGATTCAAGAGATTTCTACTGGAGCGGAGAAGCAGGCAGACTATTCGGACAAGAGCAGCGCTATTCTAACTGAGTTGTCCAAAGAAATACGTCAAATATCCGATTCTACAAACATGATGCTCCACACTAGTCGGGAAGCTGCTTATAATACTCATCTCGGCTCGAAGTCGTTGGAAGCTTTGAAATCTGCGGTGGTTCACTCCGAGGAAATCCTTCACCAGGTCTACATGGCGATGGAAAATCTATCAAATAGCTCTGCGCAAATTCGTAAAATTGTAGGGACCATCACCGAGATTTCCACCCAAACTAACGTGTTAGCCTTGAATGCTGCGATAGAAGCAGCAAGAGCGGGTGAGCATGGTCGCGGCTTTTCCGTCATTGCTGAGGAAGTTCGGGTGTTATCTGTGCAAACGAATAATTCTTCCAAGGGAATTGATCAAATCGTTCAATCGCTGCTTTCGCAAATGTCAGGGCTTGAATCGTCATTAGCTGCGGCAAAACTCTCTTTTGGTGAGCAAAACCAAAAGATGAACGATAGCCTAGGGGCTTTCAATGAAATTCGTGAATCCATGGACGGTCTTTCGAATCAAATTGATCAGGCACACGTATTGATTGAGCAAGCGGAAGAGAAAAACGCCACACTAGTTGAATCGATTCAGCAAGTAGCTGGCATTGCTCAAGAAACTGCAGCAGGCGTTGAAGAAGTCAATTCCTCATCAACTCAACAAGATATAGCCATTCAACATATCGCAACGCAGTCGGACGATATCTTAGGGCTTGCCTTACAACTGTCTGAAGAAATCAGCAAGTTTAAAATCTCAAATGAAGACGATCAATAGAACAAGTTCCTTCTAATTTCTCTAAAAAGTGCATCCATTTGCAAATTCGTACGTCTCTATAATAAAAACAATGCTGGGGGAAGAGTATGAACACCGAAGAAGTATGGAGATCATTTTATAGTCCTTTGCGGAATTTCATTATTAAACGGGTAAAAAGTGAGCATGATGCTGATGACATTCTACAGAATGTTTTTATCAAAATACACGCTAGTCTAGATACTCTAAAGGACGATCAGAAGCTGCAATCTTGGATATATCAAATTACTCGAAATAGCATTATTGATTATTACAGAAGAGAACAATTCCAACTGAAGGCTGAATTACCAACAGATTTACCTTTAGAGGAAACTGAGGATCTCAATGAGGCTATTAAGGAAATAGCCTCTTGTATCAGACCCATGATCGGGCAGCTCTCCGATAATTATCAGCACGCTCTTGAACTAACCGAATTAGGGGACTACACTCAAAAACAACTAAGTGAGCAACTGGGTATTTCTTTTTCTGGAGCAAAATCTAGAGTACAGCGCGGCAGGGAGAAGCTAAAAGAGCTCTTGCTTAATTGTTGTAATTTTGAATTTGACCGGTTAGGTAATATCATTGATTACACTTCTCGAAATAATAACAAAACTAAATGCAGCGCATCGGATTGTTGTTAATAAGATAAAAACGAATTGCGTCCTTACGTATTATCGTGCGTCTACAGATATGTAACACACACTTTAATCATTAGGGAGGAAAAGAATATGAGCAAACAAAATAATAAGGACGAACAAGGAAATTTAAGAAATGAAAGCTGTTGTGGGGGACCTGCACCGATTGAGACAAATGCGTGTTGTTCAGAAGATGCGAATGCGAAGGCTGCTGGGCAGGATGGTTGTGGTTGTAATTCGAATTCAGTTACAACTAAGACTGCTTTAAATTCCTGCTGCTAGTACAATCTAAATTAATAAAATAACGCCAGTGTAACGGATATCCCGCTGCACTGGCGTTATTTTTATTACGTCATTATTCCTCTATGATTAATGCCGAATAAGCAAGTAAATAATAGGTTTCTTGGTCCGTTCCGAATACGATAACTCGCCCTTCACTGTCGTAATCCATATCATTAACTTCTGAATGGAGCAGCGATGTTACGTTGCCCGTTCTCTTGCTGATTACGTGATATTTCATCGCGTATGCCTCCCTGATTCATCTAACAACGATTATACAGCAAAGCTATTTCGCAAAGATGCGGGAAATAATGGATTTGGCATTACAAGTCACAATAGGCGGCGACGTTAAAACTTTCCGATCCGACTTGGCTGCGTGTATGATAGTCTATTGTTCTCCGGTAGCATAAAGGGGCATTTGTTTGGTAAAATGAACGTTACGAGCAAGAACGTTTTTTGAAAAGTTAACTGGGTCTAATAGGAACTATTTTATACCAACATTTATAGATAAACTTTTAAATGGGTTGAAGTTTTGGGAATAATAATGGACGAGGAGTGGTTTCTACGATGTACGAACTAAAAACAAAAGAAACGGACAGCAGTGTCCTTGAGTTTATTGAAAATGTCGAAAGCGTTAAGAAGCGTGAAGACGCATATAAATTATTAGATATTTTTACTGAAACGACAGGTTATGAAGCGAAGATGTGGGGACCTAGTATTATTGGATTTGGCTCCTATCATTATAAATATGAATCCGGTCACGAGGGCGATGCACCGCTAGTTGGTTTTTCACCTAGAAAAGCCAAAATAAGTTTATATTTTGCGACGGGTGACACCAAACGAGAGGAGTTATTAAAGGACTTTGGCATACATACGGCAGGAAAAGCGTGTGTATATATCAATAAAGTAGCAGATATCGATGTTGAGGTATTAAGGGCCTTAATAAACCAATCTATCCTATTTTTGAAAGAGTTTTATCCGAATTAATAACCTCAGACTTAGCTCTTTTACCATTTTCACAACTTCAATTTCATAATTTAGATGTTTATAGAAATTCACGGCACGATCGTTCTTGATAAAAACATTCAGGATTAACTGTCGGTAGCCTTTTTGGCTTGACCACTCTTCTGCTTTGGTCATTAGTGCCTTGCCGACCCCTTTGCCTTCACCTTGTGGAGAAACTGCAATCGCCACTATATAACCTTGTTCTATACCGCTTAAATTATCTTTATGTGGCTTTACTTCCAAAAAACCGAGCAGCTCCCCCGTTTCTTCTTCCGCCACAAAAATTTCTGTACCAGGAGTACCTCTTACTATTAAAATTATGGTTTGCATGTTCAAACCTTAACGTCATATGCCGTCGTGTGTTCGAAAAGGACTTCATCGATAGCGCGTCGGGATATTGCAGCGAGTACGGGGTTCGTATCTAAGTAGTATGCGAAGGCGATCAGCCCGAAGGACAGTGCCCAGCCGCGACCTCGAGCCCAGGTCGCGTCATCAACCGTTAGCGCTGCGCGGAATAAATCACGGTTTTCGGCGGAGAGGAGAGTCCACGCGACCATTAAGTCGCATGCAGGATCGCCTACGCCCAGAGTACCGAAGTCTATGACGGCGGTTAACCGGCCCTGTTCAACCAGTAGGTTTCCCGGTTGGAGGTCTCCGTGGAGCCAGACTGCCTTACCCTGCCACACTGGTGCCTGGAGGGCTGCTTCCCACGCAGCGGTTGCCACGTCCGTATCTAGCATGTTGTTCAAGGTTGCGATTGCGTTCCGAACAGATGCATCTCGCATAGCCAATGGCACGCCTCTGCCAGAGTTGTGCGGTCCTGGGGCTGGCCCCCCAGCGGGATCGATCCGCTGCAAAGCGGCTACGAATTGACCCAATGCGGTCGCTGCTTGGTGCGGATTGTCGATTCGCCCGATGGTTGCGTTCTCTCCTTCGAGCCACCGATACACGGACCAGCGACAAGGGTAGCCCTCAGCGGGCATCCCCATCGCGAGCGGGGTAGGAATCGAAAGCGGTGTTAGCGGGGCAAGTTTCGGTAGCCAACGGTGCTCCTTCTCCACCTGCGCAATTGCCCATTCGACGCGGGGTAATCGTACGGTCATATCCTCGCCGAGCCGATAGATCGTGTTGTCCGTCCCGGCTGATTCGACCGGCTGGATGCGATGGTCTGCCCATTGCGGAAATTGTGCAGCGATCAACCGCTTCACGAGAGCTAAGTCGATCACTATCTCATTCGCTTGGCTCATTTGAATACATCCTTCCGCAATTTTGATTTATCCACTTTCTTGCTCTGAATGAAGCAAATTTCCATTTCATAATAGCATAGTAAGGTTTTTCAATACGTAGTAAAGGATAACTATAGCTAAACTTTCCTGCCCTTACTTGAATAATCAAAAAGGAGCTGCCGCGAAGCACACTCCTCCATTAATAATTTCGTTAGCGTAATAGGAACCTAGATGACTACCACTTGGCTTCCTTGGTTTATTTCGTACGAATAGGGAAATACAAGTCTATCTCGGAGTTGGGATCATCCGGCTGGGTATAACGCTGATCATAAAACTCGAATTCATATTTACCCGTGCGGGAACCACCGTCGTATTCGTAAGGACTGTTCGGCAGCCAATGTCCCCAAAAATGCCCAAAGGCATCGCCTATACCGTCAAGAGGACCCCGACGCGTCAGCACGATATAGCGCGCAGCTGGTACTTCGATGCGCGTCATGCCCTCGGGAATGTCACCATCCTGAGAGATTTGTACAGAGGCCGTATAATTGAATGGTTCGCCGGGCGGATTGTCCGGATTTTGCAGCATAAGTCCGTAGCTTCGCCAACCGAGCTGACTAGAAACTTCTGGATTGCGCTTATTAAATTCCCCCCACAGCTTGGCAATGGCGTTCTCGGACGGTGGCACAGACATATCAAAATGAATCTTTTCGGTCATTCCAACAACGATGAAGGCTGGTTTTTCGATAATTTTAGTTTCGATAATCATGAGTGGTTATTCTCCTTATTTTGGGATGTGGGGATGTTACGCACTTGCTTATTCTAATAATGGAATTTTTATCCATACGCAAATTATAGAGTACATACGTTCCCTTGTAAACGTTTTTTTATGTTTTTAATACGAATACATCTTTGAAGAAAACGAAAATAGGAGCTGCTACAAAGCAGCTCCTATTTTCGTTTTCTTAGCGGAATGACAATCATTTTCTTCCAATACTTCAATCCCATTCATTTTTGGAAATTGGGAGCGACAGATTCTTCCCGCATATTTGAAAGCTTAATTAATCCTAAGCACAATTTTCCCGCGACCGTGCCTGGTTTCGATAGCCCGGTGTGCATCTTCCGCCTGGTCCAACATGTAGATCTGCCTGATCTGGATGTGAAGCCTGCCCTTTGAATGAAGATCCACTAGTTCTGCAAGCTGGGCTGCCGAACGTTCCCCGCGGACGACGCGAAGTCCGAGCTCCTCAATGAGGTCGTACGCGAAGAACGTACAGATGCGGTTCTTGTCCCTCACCAATTCCACCGCCGCTCGAATCCCTTCACCTCCGGCCGTATCGAACACGGCGTCAACACCATTCGGTGCGAGTGCCCGTACCCGCTCGGCCAGACCTTCCTCATACGTAACCGGTATGGCGCCCAGCGAACGGAGAAATTCGTGGTTGCTCTCGCTGGCTGTGCCGATAACGGCCTTGGCTCCCAACTCCTTAGCCAGCTGTACGGCGAAAGCGCCTAGCGATCCGGCCGCGCCGTTGATCAGGATTGTATCGCCCGGTTTCACTCCAATCGCCTTCAAGGCGATGTAAGCACCCTGACCGTTGCCAGTCAACCCGCCTGCTTCTTCCCAGGACATGGTATCTGGCTTGCTCACGATCTGATCGGCGCTGACAACAACATATTCAGCGTAGCCATTCAATGTTGTGAAGCCGAGCACTGGGTTGCCCACGGAGAAGCCGGTTACACCGTCCCCAACCTGATCCACGATTCCTGCGAATTCATTACCCGGAATTTGCGGAAGATTCACCGCGACCCCATATGATGGCGTCCAGCCGCTGCGTATGGCGCAGTCGTAATGCTGTACACCAGCGGTTTTCACGCGGACCCTAACTTGACCCGGACCTGCCTGCGGATCCGGAAACTCCATAACTCTCATGACTTCCGGTCCTCCGATTGAAGTAAATGCTGCTGCTCTCATAGGATATTCCTCCTTGTTTGTTCGATCAGAATGTCAAAATGCAACGTACAATTTCCCGCTGAACGGATCCTTTACGATTGTTTGCTTTTGAATAAGATCATCGTCATGTCGCTTTCCTCTTGCGTTCGGCTCTGCCGAATTGAAAATAATAGATCAGTAAAATCATCGCATGCAAGAAGGCAAGAACAAAATAAATATTGCTGTAAACGAACGCGACCGGAAACGAATTTGCCGCATTCCAAACGGAACTTGCGCCTTGATCAATTGTCGTGCTGTAAATACTTGCGGAAACGGCCCCAGCAACAAAGTTCAGCATCGCGAGCAGTCCCATGCCGACCCCCGTCTGTTCCTTCGGCAGTGTTCGGGAAATCGTATTGGACAAGGCAATCATCATGAACGATTGCCCCACATTGCCGAAGATCAGAAAGACGGCGATATAAACAGGTGAGATTCCCGCAAAGGAAGACAATAGAGCAAAACAGGTCAATAACAGCAAAGATGCCACGTAATAAAGGAATGGATTACCTTTTGCATCCGCCAGCTTGCCTGCTTTTCGACCCAGAATTGCAGTCGTGACGGCTGCCGGAGCTATCGCGAAGCCGATCAGTCCCGGTGCCAGATGGTTGACTTGGGACAATAGCTGGGGGCTCAGAAACGCTAGTGAATAACCGATCCCTGTCGTCAGAAAAGCAATCGCCAGCACAAGGGAATAGCTTTTATTACGGAACAGTTCTGGCCGGATGAACGGTTTCGCCACAGAACGGATTCTTGCTATAAACAAGACGAACAAAATAAGACAGCCTGCAGCCGGCATCCACGCCTCGTACGTGATCGCAAGTAGCAGCAACGCCGCCGTTCCAGCGAGCAGTCCGCCGCCTATCCAATCGATGTTGCCTGCATCTTCATGTTCATTATCCAAATATTTGCGGTAGTAGGGCAATGTGAATAGAGTAAAGAGCGGCATGCAGAACAGCCAACGCCAATGAACTATACTGACCACCAAAGTGGCCACGAGCGGGCCGATTGCACCGCCGATTGCCAAACCGGTCATTGATATCCCCAGTGCCCGTCCCCGGCTCTCCGGAGGAAAATAACGAACCGGAATAATGCTGGCCGTTGCTGGAACTACCGCAGCCCCTGCCGCCTGCAAAATCCGGCTAAGCAGAACCATCCAGTAAGCTTGGGCAACGAGGCCGATCAGGGAGCCGAATACAAAAAATATCAGACCGAACGTCAACAGATTTTTGAGCTTATAGATGTCGGCCAGCTTCCCATAGATCACGGTTCCGACGGCATATATTAGTAAAAAGGCTGACGTAACCCAACTCACTTGCGCAAAGGAAAGCTGAAATTCCGCGCGGATCTCGGGCAATACGATATTGAACATAGACGCACTCATCACAGAGATGACAAGCGTGAATGCGAGAATTCGAATCAATTTTTCTCCTGCTTGCTGTTGAACTCCGGTTTCCATTTCTTCATCCTGCTTTCCGTAAGGTGGAGTTCCGTACACCGAATTCGAATGGCAAGCCCTTCTTCCCGGGAAGTTTTTTATTTCGCTTGCATAGTTTGATTTTACAGCGGATAATTGATAAATAAAAATACATCTTACTCTATATCATACATTCCTTTGAGTATATAAGAGGAGGGATTATAGATGGAACTGCTGCAATTGCAGTATTTTCGTACGGTTGCCAGAATGGAGCATATGACGAAGGCAGCACAAGATCTGCGGATCGCGCAGCCCGCTCTCAGCAAGACGATCGCCCGGCTAGAGAAGGATGTAGGCGTGCCGCTATTTGACCGTCATGGCAGGCAAATTCGGCTTAATACGTTTGGCAAAGCGTTTTTGGATAAAGTGGAAGCGGCGCTCACCCTATTGGAAGAAGGACAGAAAGAAGTATCCGATCTTGCGGGATTGGAGTACGGGAGCATTCATTTGGCGACATCGACGCTAGATCGTCTGTCAGAACCTTTGAGCTCTTTCCTTACTCTTCACCCGAATGTTAATTTTCGGATCACTCAGGCCTCGCTGGAAGAAATGGCTCATCTCCTTGAAGTCGGAGAAGTGGATATTTGCTTTACACCTTTGCCTATGGAAAGGCCGGATTTCAGTGTGTCGTCCGTATTAAACGAAGATGTATATCTGGCAGTTCCTCCGTCGCATCGATTAGCGGGCCTTCACAGCGTTCGCTTGAACGAGGTGGCTGATGAACCGTTTATCGGTTACAAAGAAGGTTTTCCTTTTCAAAAAATGAATGATGATTTCTTCCGTAGAGTAGGGATATCGCCAAATTACGTCTGTCGGGTAGACGAACCTGCCGCCATATCCAATCTTGTCCGCGCCGGACTAGGCGTTGCGTTGGTCGGCAATTGCGGAGGGCCGAATTCCCCTCTTCATCTGTTGTCCATTGAATATCCTGTTTGCCAACGTCATTTTCAAATTGTATGGCATAACAAACGTTACCTCTCCATGGCCGCTCGCAAGTTCAGGGATTTTGTGATCCAGTATTTTGCTGCTTCATAAGGATTTTCCTTACGGGTGAAGGGGTAAATTCAATTGATAGAAATTTGCGGACAAAAATGCAAATAACTCTCCACGTCTGGAGAGTTATTTTTTATGCAGAGGGATAACAATTTTACTCACATTTAGTTGTTGATATAGCGCTCGAAGATGTAACCGAAATCCTTGATCTTTAACTCAGAGTGCTTATTCTTCAACCAATTGTAGGTTGATTCGTTGATTGCATCGAATTGGGCTACCGGGGAAGTAGTTTGAGTTGTGATACGACCTGTCGCTTCCTTAGCAATAACTACGCTTTGCTTCGCATAACTAAACAAGTCCTCGTTATGTGCTACCGTCTCGGAAATCTTAATTAAGGCTTTATACAAGTCTTTGATCTGCTCGATTTGCTTCTTGTCGACATCAATCGAGAAGTTGACGTCACCGATAATGAACTTGATCTCGACGTCAAGATCGATAGTTCCTGCAGTTTCCAAATACACCTTGGAAATTGCATTTGTATGGTAGCTGTAACGTTTCAGCATACGCTTGCTGCTAATAGCACTATCTCCATCAAGGTGGATTAGGGCAAGGTTGGTAAAGCAGTATTCGTCCTTCTTCGACTTGATGATGAAGAAAATCTTCTCGCCATCCTCATGCATGACATAATCATCTGAATCTACCTTGTCGAAATCACTCGGACTAATAACCTTACCTATATCACTTAAACCTAATGCATCTGCCGCAAACTTCTTGAACAATGGAATCATCCTCTCATTTTGAAAATAAAGATAAGTCAGTTTCCAACTCGGGATTTAAAAAATCGATCCCTTAGTTTAACCCTATTATACATTAATGGTATAATTTACATAAGTAGTTGGATTGCTGTGATTAGAGTATTATGAGTCCGTCAATGTCTTTGAGGTTACAGCAAGAGTTCAATCCTGCGAAAAATTGAAATTTTCAGGTTATATTAAGGTTGTTTTCAGTAAATATTCAGATACTATTGTTAGTATAAAAATCAAATTTAACAACACTATACAATGTAGTGTTAATAGATTTGATTTTTTGCAATCGAAAACTACGCCATGTAGTGTTCATGAAATGGAGGTTAGGTTACAGAGGCAGTTCATTTATAAAATAGTTTTTTAGATTACATCTACAAGGAGGAATAAAGATGAAACTTAAACTAACCGCGTTGGCTGTTGGAGCTGTTGTTGTATTAGGTGGAGCTTATTATGCTTATGATTACTATGCCGGTAATCATGTGACCATTCAAGAAGCTATTCCTGTGAATGGTGCTTCTACTCAGGTCAGTACAGCTGCTGCTGTTGATACAGGTAAATTGAACGGAGACTGGAGCATTCAGCCAGATTCTAAAGTCTACTTCTCAGTAACTACATCCAAGGAAAAAGTAAACTTCGAAGGCAGCACAGTGATAGGGAACTGGGCATTAAACACCACTGATCTGGCCAAAATGAAAGCTGAAGCCGTCGTTGGTATCGATACGCTGCAATCTGGAAATTCCCAAAGGGACGGTCACATTAAAGGTCAGCAATACTTAAATGCACAAACGTTCCCTGAGGCCAAGTTTACGCTCAAATCAATCGATAACTTTCCTAAAGAATGGAAAGAAGGTGAGAAAGTTTCCTTTGACATGCTAGGAACCCTCACAATTAAAAATACAACGAAAGACGTAGTATTTAAGACCGATGCTGCTTATAACCAGGGTGTTATTAAGCTAGGGGGCAGTACGGCCGTGACTTTTGATGATTTTGGGATGAAGAATCCTCATACCGTTGTTCTGGACACAGAGAATAATGTGACAATCACTCTGAGTCTGGTCATGGGCAAGAAGACAACTTCATAATACTCTTACACAAAAAAGAACAAAGCCGCATTCTCTGCGACTTTGTTCTTTTTATTTTTGTCACTAACAGCTTCGCGCATACGTTTGTTTGCCCCTCATGGTCATATCGCCCCCACTTTCACACTCTTTATTAACCTAAACTAAGATCACATTGATGCATGATAGAAACAACTCTGCCCCAATATCGGTCTAGAGAACGATCATAAATAACTGAGTATATAATATACTGTTTACATGATCCGCAATTTTGAAAAAGGGAGATACAAAATGAATATCAATTCCATTGAAGTAAACGGATTGCGCAAAAGCTTCGGCAAACAAATCGTTCTGGACGGCATAGATTTGGCGGTAGCCAAAGGTACGATTTTCGCGCTGCTCGGGCCGAACGGCGCTGGTAAAACGACACTGATTAACATCCTGTCAACGCTGTCCGAGCCGGACGAGGGATTCGCACGAATCGAAGGGTACGACGTCGTATCCAACCGATACGAGGTCCGTAGGTCGATCAGTCTCACCGGCCAATTCGCGGCAGTTGATGAAGTATTGACTGGTCACGAGAATATCATCATGATGTGCCGGCTGTCTGGTTTATCGCGGGGGGAGTCCCGCTTACGGACAGCAGAGCTGCTGAAACGTTTCGATCTCGAAGACGCCGCAGGCAAGCGTGTGAAAACATTCTCAGGCGGCATGCGCCGTAGGTTGGATCTTGCCGTAAGTCTAGTCGTTAACCGTCCGGTGCTCTTTCTGGACGAACCAACGACGGGACTTGACACCGTCAGCCGCCGCTCTCTTTGGGAAATCATCTTGCGACTTAAGCAGCAAGGAATGACGATTTTTTTGACGACACAATATTTAGAAGAAGCCGACCAGCTTGCAGACGAAATCGCGGTGATGGGTCGCGGACGAATCGTTGCAACCGGCTCCGCCGAGGCTTTGAAGGCGCGCGTCGGCGGCGAAGTCATCGAGTTGCGGAATCACATGGACGAAGTCATTCGATCCATACCGACGAGCGGCAGTGTTCAGGATGTTCGCCACACGTTGAGCGAGATCGCCCACTTATGCCCACCGGATACACGGCTCTTCATTCGAAAGCCTAGCATGGATGACGTCTTTCTTGCCTTAACATCCATCGATCAAAAGGAGGCTTCACTCACATGAACGATCTTCAACCAGTTCCAAAGCCCGCTTCTTTTGCAGCAACCAATACCGTCTTCATCGGTCGCAGTATCCTTCATAGCTTGCGCAACATCGAGTCGCTCCTTATGGCGATCATGCTGCCCATTATGTTAATGTTGCTGTTTACCTACGTATTCGGCGGTGCAATCGATCCGAGCGGCGACTACGTGAATTATGTCGTGCCGGGTATTATTCTGTTGTGCGCTGGTTTCGGCTCGTCCAGCACGGCTGTCGATGTCGCAACAGACATGACGAATGGCATTATCGACCGGTTCAGAACAATGCCGATCCGCAGCATAAGCGTAATTACGGGGCATGTCGCCGCTAGTCTCGTCCGGAATTCGCTCGCTACTTGCATGGTCATCGGGGTGGCGTTGCTTGTCGGTTTCCGCCCTTCCGCCAACCTGTTGGAATGGCTAGGAGCTCTTGGGGTCATCTTATTGTTCATTCTGACCTTTACTTGGTTGTTCGCCGCGATCGGCCTCGTAACGGGCAGCCCTTCCGCCGCCAGCGGCTACGGTTTCGCTTTGCTATTCCTCCCTTACTTGTCCAGCGCTTTCGTTCCAACTAGCACGATGCCTGCGTGGCTGCAAGGGGTCGCTAACCATCAGCCGATTACGCCAGTCATTGAGACGATTCGCGGGCTGTTAACCGGCACACCGGTGATGGATAACGGCTGGTGGGCCATCGGTTGGTGTGTAACGCTCCTGGTGATTGCGATCGGCTGGTGCAGCCTCGCTTTCCGCCGTATTGGCGGAAGGCGATAAAATAAATAAAAACAGCGTTCCTGCGATGCAGAAACGCTGTTTTTATTTAAATGTTAGCACTGGATGCCATTTATCCTTGACCCGATATTTTTTGCTGTAAATAATGCTCGATGCCATCCAAAATCCGTTCGAGTCCGAAATCGAAATCGTCACCAATGGGATTATCCGCTTCGTCCGTGTAAGCACCTGACATCAAGATGGGATGTAAATATGGAAACCGATCTGGCTTGACCAACTGTTTGAGGGCGCTGCTGTAGCCCACGCCGCTAAACGTTTCCGGACTTGCGCCTTCACGGATGGCACGGTCCATGTCTCGCGCAATTAGGCCGCATGCCCGGCTATAGCTGCTTACAAGCAGTAGGAATGACATTTTCTCAAAATCGTTAAGCAGGAAATCCCGCATTATTCTAAGCATCCAATCGATCACTTGTAGATTGCCTGGCGTGAGCGGTACGCTCGTAATCGGGATATCGCCATACCATGGATGTTTCCTGAAGACATCCACGCAAGCCCAGACGTATTCCCTCATTTCCTGACGCCACGTTTTACCCGCTACTTCAGGTGGAATCGGAATGTCGCAGACCGCGTCCTGCATGAGCACCAACAGGTCTTCTTTACTCGTAATGTAGCGATACAAAGACATCGTGGTAAAACCCAAAGATTGGGCGACTCTGCTCATCGAAACAGCCGCAAGACCATCCCGATCGGCAATGACAATCGCTGCGTCAACGATTTTCTTGACGCTAAGCTCGCCTTTGGGCCCCCTCCGAGGCTGCTTGACGATTCCCCAGCTCAGGGTAATCCCTGACGGTAACCTATTTAATGTTTCTTCATCGATCCCATCGCCGGTCTCCATGTTGTTCGATCCTCCATCATCAGCGTAAGTCCCGAAATTGTATACTTCGTATACAGTATATCACAATCGCTATTATAACGCTCAGATGGAGTTCATCCCTCTTTCCATAATTACATCAAGTTTTACAAGGGGATACGTTCTCTCTGCCGGGTGGCTAGCTCCCTCATTCGCTTTATTTTGTTATCGTTTACATTCCTTTAAAAAACAAAAAAATGATCCATAAGATCATTATCATAACTATTACTTCGACGGAACAAGGTGTGGCATTAAGATTTTATTCTGTACAGGATCGGTTTCACCACTTAAGCGTTTAATTAACAAATCACCAATCGTTTCCCCTAGCTCCTGAGGATTTTGCATAATGACAGATAGTTTATGATGAAACAAAGAAGAAAATTCAAGATTGCCGAATGAGACCACTTCGATGCTATCCAGCGGCATTCCTAATTCTTGTAAACCCAAATAAACACCGAAAGTCATTTCATTATTTGCTGAAAAAATAGCTGTCGGTCGATCAGGTAATTGGCTGAAGTACCGTATAGCTTTAATGCCCGATTCTCTAGTGTAATCACCTTCAAACATGTATTCATTCGTTGGCGTAATCCCCGCTTCCTCCAGCCCGATAATCGCGCCTTGCTTTCTTTCCCTTGCGGTGCTGATGGTCTTGGGGCCATTAATAATACCTATTCGCGTATGTTTTTTCTCCAGTAAATGCTCAATGGCAGACTTAGCGGCGTAAATATTGTCTTCTGTTACTGTATCCAGTTTCAGGTTGGAAAAACGGCGGTCAGCCAAAATAACATGTATGCCTGAGTCACTGATTGCCTGAATTTGATCTCTGTTTTCACCGGTACCGGCAAGAATAAGAGCTTCAATTCTTTTTTCCATCAGAAATTCGAGAGCTTCCTTTTCTTTCTCAGGATTCTCTTCGGTGTCGATAAAGAGTAGATGATAGCCTTGCTGGAAACAGCGATGCTGAATCGTACGGGCAATTTTCATAAAATAAGGATTCGCCATATCAGGCAGAACAATCCCCACACTGCGTGATTTTTCTTGTTTTAAGCTTCTGGCTATCGCATTTGGTTGGTAGTTGAATTTGCGAATGACTTCCAACACCTGCTGCTTGATATCCTCACTCACATAACCGGAATTGTTCATAACACGCGAAATCGTTGCTGTGGACACCCCTGCTTCTTTAGCTATATCCTTGATTGTCATTTTGACCAAGAGGATCCATCCTTTACATCAGCGTCATCGAGCCGATTCTCCATGTTAACGTTACCACATTAATACTATCTGGAGAACTCTGATTCGTCAACGACCGTAAATGCGAATAACCGCAGCCTTCAATAATGAGAGCAGCGGTTATTCAATTGGATTATAATCAATAATCAAAACATGGTTTCAAGTCATTCTGATTGAAGGTTAAAATATCAGCAAGCGGCAATCTTTTTGCTACAGGCAAAATAATGGGATGATCTTTATGAGGCTCTGTCTGATACCAATATGCGGTACTGGAATAATCGTCACTGCGATGGTTATTATGTCCATGTTCAATTGTCACTTTAATGGACGTGTCGAACATCACAGGATCTTCAATGTGGAACCGGTACGCTGAGATTTTGCCTGACCAGTTCGGGCCTCCACCGAGTATAAGACCGTGATTCGGCGTACATTGTTCCTGCTGCGGGCACCATGCCGTATTAAAGTAATCCTCCATCCCCGTACCGTGGAGTGAAGGGGGCCATGGTTCCCCATCAATGAAGATCATATCGTCCCCTTCTCCGTACCAGTTCCATTCCCGCGTCATACGCAAGTTATGAATGTTCAGGTTGCAGCCGACATAATGGCCCTTTCCAACTGCATCCAACATCACATAATTGCCGTCGCCTGTTATATTTTTTCCGCCGAATTCAAAAAGCGCATTGGAAATGGTATCTTCGATACCATCCGTAAGTTCGCGGCGCCAGATGGCATGAAACCTAAGCTCGCTATCGATCGGGAACGCATATTGTTCGTAATCGACATAGAAGTAAAACTTGATCGGTTGATCGGCATCGGATTCAACTTCAATCCTGGCATTGCTTCCAAACGGCATCGGGAAGAAGCAATTCAGCGCTCTTCCGTCTTCCGGACTCATCGCAAGCGGCGCTGAGCTGAAGTTTTTCGTAATGCCATGACCCATACCGAAGAAATCACCGATCGGAGCCTGTACACTCGGGTTTTCTTCGCCATCCCAATACATCTTGAGTACGACTTTTCTGTGCAGGTACGTTTCGATCGCAGCGTCGTCGAGCGGCGCCATCGTCATCCAGATATGGGTAATACAGCCGGAGCCGTCTACATCAAAAATTGTGATCTTCTCTCCTGGATAAAGCTTGCTATAGTCACGATTCCCGCCCGTTGTATCATAACTTGAAGCTCTTTTGCGCTTTCCTTGGCGAGTTCGGTATAAATCTCTTAAAGATGATCCTAACATAATCGTATCAGCTCCTAGTTGTTATGGAACCGGCATCATTTGATACCGGTCATTTTGATGCCTTCCACCAAATATCTCTGCATAAAGAAGAACAATAAGAAAGTAGGCAATGCAGCAATTACCGCCGCTGCAAGCACGATATTCCATGGAGTCACATAACCCCCGCCAACCAAATTAGCCAGTTGAACCTGAATGACCCACATCGTCTCTTTTTGTGTAATGATAAGAGGCCAGATATAGGAATTCCAGTTAGCCAGGAAAAAGCCGATTGTTAATGGCGCGATAATCGGCATCGACAGCGGCAATGCGATTCGGAAAAACGTCCCTGCCTGAGAAAGCCCCTCTATATAGGCTGCCTCTTCCAACTCCTTTGGAAATTCCCGATAGAACTGGCGGAACAGAAATATTCCATACGCGTTAAAAATGGCAGGAATGATCAAACCGGCAAATGAGTTGGTCATGCCTAAGTTTTTCGTTATCAAATACAACGGCAGCATGATGACAGCAAAGGGAATCATTAGCGTGCTGAGCATCCATGCGAAGATCACATTTTTCCCGGGAAATTGAAACCGGGCAAGCGCGTATCCGGACATCGCATGGAACAGCATAGCAATCACCGTTACGCTCGTAGACACGATAAGGGAGTTCATAATGGATCTGAGCAAATGCGATGAGGTAACAGCCTCAACAAAATTGGCAAACTCAAATTCCGTAGGCCAAAGTTGAATGTCAAAAACATGCGTCTCGGAACGAAGAGAGCCTATGAATAACATGTAAATTGGAAAAATCATGGCGACCCCGACAATAATCGACACCGTCGGTATTATGAATCGGTTCATTATTCGCAAAGTAGCACCGCCTAATCTTTAGAAGAGAAAAATTTAAGTTGGATCATAGAAAACGCGAATACGATCAAGAACAAAACGAAAGCGAGCGCAGAAGAATACCCCATATTCAACATTTGGAAAGCTTCTTTAAAGATATAAAGCACGCTAACTTCCGTTGAATTCATTGGGCCCCCTTTTGTCATAACAATGATATGGTCGAAAATTTGAAAAGAAGCGATCGTCGTGACGATCAAAATAAACGTATTCGTTTCTCTCAGTAAAGGGAAAGTAATATAGCGAAAGCTTTGAAAGCGGGTAGCCCCGTCTATATGTGCCGCTTCGAAATAATCGATCGGAATTTCCTTAATAGCCGATAAAAAAATCGTCATGTTATAGCCGATGTTGATCCACAGCAATGTCAGAATGACACAATAGATGGCCTGTGTAGGAGAGCCGAGAAACTGTTGTTTTCCGATACCGACAAGAGAAAGCAGTTGATTGGCAAGGCCGTTTCTCGGATCAAGCAGGAACATGACAATGATAGCTGAAATAACCGATGTGACCGCAAATGGCAGTAAAAACATCGTTCTAACCACACCTACTGATTTACCCCGCAGCCCGTTTACAAGCAGTGCAGAAAGCAATGCGAGGCAAAACAACAATGGCACATAAACAACGCTAAAGAGCAATGTTCGTGTTACGGAATGCCACCACTGCTCATCCGAGATTAAGGTGACATAGTTCTGAAATCCAACATACACTTTAGGTGATAATGCGTTCCAATCATGCAAACTAACATAAAAAGCATAGAGAATCGGTATAAAAACAAATATCATTAATCCCAAAATGTTGGGAAGCAAGAAACTGTAAGCTGTAACCCATTCTTGAATCATACGGGCATTGCTGCGTCTTGGAGTCACTCTTTACCCCTCCCGAATTGAAAAGGAGGAAACGTCTTGCAGTTTTACGGAGCAAGACGCCCCTCTCCCCAGATTCCTGTTATTTCTGTTTGCTTAGAATTTCCGTGATTTTTGCATCGACGGTTTTGGCGGCGTCAGCACCTGACATTTTACCGTACATGACGTACTGCATCGCATCACCGACGGCCTCGACCACTTCGGATGGATAACGCGGTTCTGGGATCGCGGAGTTATAAATTTCTTCAGTGAACACTTTACGCAGACCTTTGTTGTAAATGTCCTTCCCTTTTTCGACTACGGATTTACGCGGGGAGTAAGCGAACTTCACTTCCGTACCCCATTTCAATGCATGGCTCAGATCCGATGAACCGAAAGCCCACATGACAAACTTGGCAGCTTCAGCCGCATTCTTGCTTTGACCGTTAACAGCCATTTTCCAACCCCCTGCATCCGTTGCAGCTTTACCGCCGGCAGGAATCGGAAGCGGTGCTAGACCAATAGGCACATCTTTATATTTCTCTTCAATTCGATTGATCGCCCATGTTCCGACAATTTGCATGGCTGCAGTTTTGTTACCCAGGTTATCGATCTCCCAAGGACCGAGCTGCAGTTTTTTCGGAGACAGACCGTCTTTGAAGAAGCTTCCCCAGAAATCGAGTGCTTTGGCCGTCTCAGGCGTGTTGAATGTTGATTTGGTTCCGTCTGCGCTCAGCACGTTACCGCCTTGCTGCCACAGGAATGGATACCAGATAAAGTTGAAGTATGGTCCTTTGTCTGGCGGAATAATCAGACCCGCTACCTTATCGGTTGTCAGTTTCTTCGCTGCGGCATGAAGCTCATCCCATGTCTTAGGAACTTGAACACCGGCTTTATCCAGCATTTCCTTGTTATAGTAAAGACCTAGTGTTTCCAATTCGAATGGCAGCGCCATAATCTTGCCGTTATAAGTTACAGCTTCAAGAGATGCAGGAAGGAAATCCTCTTTCACCCCTGCAGGGAAATCAGGTGTCAAATCTTTCATCAAACCGGATTTGGCGAATTTCATAAAATCGCCCGGGCTGATCATATAAATATCCGGTCCTGCACCGCTTGCAAAACCCGTAGGGAGCTTCGTCGTCGTGTAGGAGGCCTGGTCATAAGTCGAATACTCAATTTGTACTTGATCTTGCGATTTGTTGTACGCATCGACCAAATCTTTGAAGAACTTACTCTCAGCTTCGGTGTGCATATCCCAGAAAGCCAGTTTAACTTTGTCTTTCTTGGCGGAGCTTGTTTCCTTGGCGGCTTCTGTGCCTTTCGGTGTTGCTTCGCCGGCTTTTGGAGCTTCTGTCGGTGATGAACCACAGCCTAGCTGTAAAACAAGTACGGAGCTAATCGCCGCAACCCCTAACGTTTTCCATTTCCGTTTCATCTGTTGTATCCCCTTTCATTTCGACTACACCTTGAGTATAATCCGGGGGGACAACTGTACATAACGAGAAATAATTTAGCTAGGTGGACTATTTTTGGATTTTGGACAGGAAGCGGTCGATCTTCTCTTCCATGCTCTGTGCCACTTCTTTACCGGATAGCCTGCTGTACAGTAAGCTCTGTAACGACTGGGTAAATATCCGGTTGATTTCTTCGGGATATTGCGGTTCCATCCGCTCCGTACCGAAAATTTCATTCGTAAAGACCTCTCGAAGACCGCGCCGGTAATAGTCAGAACCCGCTTCCATGACGGACTTGCGCGGGGAATAAGCGAACTTCACATCGCTGCACCATCTGAGTGGTATGCTCGTATCGCCGGAAAAAGCCCACATCACAAACTTCGCGGCTTCGCTTGCATAATCGCTTCGCGAGTTCACCGCAATTTTCCATCCGCCTGCAATCGTAAGACGATTCCCGCCATCCGGCGTCGGCAGAGGAACGACTCCGATCGGCTGATCGGCGTATTGCGTTTCCAGCATGCGAATATTCCACGTCCCGCTCACCTGCATCGCCGTTTCACCATTCGTCAAAATGCCAATATCCGTTGCCGGCCGTGATGGCTGCATATTAATCAACCCTTGATTCACCATACCCCGAAAAAAATTGTACATCTCCTCGCCTTTCGTATGGCTCAGTCCGAGATTCTTACCGTCATCTGAGATTAAATCTGCACCGGTTTGCCAAAAAAACGGAAGCCAGGAGAAGTTCTGATACACACCGCCGAACGTCTCTATCGTTAAACCGCTTACACGTGAGGATCTCAGCTTCTGCGCCGCCTCCATCATCTCATTCCAGTTTTTGGGCGGCGATATCTCATGCTTTTGAAACATTGATTTATTGTAAAATAAACCCATTAATTCGGTTTCGATCGGAACCGCATAAATATTATTATACAAAGTAACGGAATCCAGGGCTGCTGGGTAGAAATCCTCTTTCATTGCCGGTGTAAAAAACGAGTCGAGCGGCATTAACATGCTGACATCCGCTAGACGTTTAATCATGGGCGACGATACAAAAAAGATATCCGGACCCGTTCCGGATGCAAATGAAGCGAGCAGTCTTTCCCCCGTAAAATAATCATCGCTGGACACGTACTCCACTTTGATTTCTATATCCGGATGCAGCTGCTGATACTGCTTGCCCAGCTCCTGCCAAAATTCAAACTCCTTGGACGTATGGAACGACCATAAGCGAAGCACCTTCTTAGGCGCATTCGTATCCTTGCTTTGCCCTCCCTGCGGGCGAAACAGCTTGTCGAGTTCCGGTGATTTTGCTGATTCCGTGCTTTGCTCGCAGGAAATTAGCATGCTGAACACAGCCACTACAAGCAGCAGCTTTTTGGCAAGCATTACCCTCATTGCCATTGATTTTTTCATGTCAATCCTCCTTCCGGAAGAAAAACTGTCGGTATTCCACGGGGGTGACACCCATTTTTTTCTTGAATAACCGTGAAAAATATTTTACTTCCTGATAGCCGACCATTTGCGCGATTTCATACAATCTTAATTGGGCATCCATCATCAATGTTTTCGCCTTCTCCATACGAAGCCCAGTTAAATATTCAACAAACGAACTGCCGGTTTCGAGTTTAAAATAAGAGCTCAAATAGCTCGGATTCATTTGCACATGCCGCGCTGCGTCTTCTAACGAAATGTCTTGCGAATAGTTCGATTGCATGTAGGAGAGCGCCTTCTCGATAGTCCGATTCTGCTTCTGCGTTCTATTCCATTCCATAGACACAATACATGATTGGGTAAGACTTAACATAAATTCAACATACTCTTCGAGTGTAAAGTTCCTGTCAAATAAGTCGATAGGACGAGCCATATTCGCGAGAACTAGATCGTACATTTTTTGTTCATAGGTCAATCGAATAACGGCGGAAACCAATTGTAAGCAAAACCTCCGAAACAACCGGAACGAAACATTTCTTTGTTTGACCGTTTCTATGAACTTGGTCAGAACGAGCGAAGATTGATGGGACTGACCGCTTCGAATCGACTTGACTAGCTCCATTTCCAACGCGTTCGGGTAACCAACCTCAATGATGTCCTCCATTTTCAAATCGTCGTAATCGCTTACTGTTCCGCACCCGTAAAGCCATTTATTTTGTAAGGCAACGCGTGCATGCTGCAGAATTTCCGGCAGCTCGAGGTAAGAGTCCGTGACGTCGCTGATCCCGATGGAAATCGATATTTTGAGCCAGCGGCTGACTTCCTCAATACTTGTTTTGGCTAACTGTCTCGTATCGTATTCATTAATCGTGAGAAAGAACAAGTGAGCACCGCTCACGAATAAAAAGTGAGAATCCGAGTTTGTTTTCATCTCGGTAACATCCTGGACAATATTACGGACGGCAAACAAAACCAACTGTCTGTCCCCCCATTGATCCTCGTTGATCAGTTCATCAATGAGATCCACTTCAATGACCATGATCCGAAACGTAGAAATATCGTTAGGGATTAAAGGGCTGAGCTGCTTCGGAGGCTCTTTCTCCTCTTGGAGTCCGAGCAGCCAATCCTTCCACAGCTTCGAATAATTCGGTCGGCTGGAGCTGGTCTGAGATACCGCTGGAACCAATTGTCGTTCCTTCTTCACTCTTTTCAGCACACTCTCGATGTCCTCAGGCTTTAGAGGCTTTAACAAGTAATCGAAAGCGCCATATTTAACTGCCGTTTGCGCATATTCAAAATATCCATATCCCGATAGGATGACGACATGTACCGGATATTCCTTCAAATGACTGAGAAGATCCAACCCGTTCATATGCGGCATGCGGATATCCGTGATGACCAGATCAGGCATCTCTTTTTTGACCGCCTCCAGCGCATCATACCCGTTCTTGGCTTCACCAATCACGATCCAATCGCTGTCAAGCTTCGGAATTAAACTCGTCAGTCCTCTGCGAACTCTCGGCTCGTCATCTACCACTAAGACCTTGTACATGTTGATCTCCCCCGTTGTGTCTTAACGAATATAAGGCAGGACAATGGTGACAATGGTACCTTCTCCAAAGACCGAATGTATCGTCGTCCCGTAACTCGGCCCATGCTCCATCTTCAACCGCTCATCCAAATTGTAAATGCCGATGCCATGGCTTCGGCGCTCTTTAATTTGTTGGAGCTTATCCGCTGAAATACCGCCGCCGTTATCTTCAACGATGACCGTAAGCTTCATCTCTTCTTCACTCCCGGTACTCTGAACCGTGATCCGAATGACGCCGCCTGTATCGATATCTTCCATCCCATGGATGATCGAATTTTCTAAGTAAGGTTGAAACAGCAATCTCGGTACTTTTAAATCCAACGTGTCAATTTTCACATCAAAAATGACTTCAAATTTATCTTCAAATCTCATTTCTTGCAAGTAAGCATAATTTTGCGCCCACTTTAGCTCCTCTTCGATCGTAACCAGCTGTTCGCCCGGCTTGATCGCATATCTCATAATATCGCTCAGAGAGGTAATCATACGGCTGATTCGGCTTTGGTCATTCTCGATCGCCATCCAGTTAATCGCATCAAGTGAATTGTAGACAAAATGCGGATTAATCTGAGCCTGAAGCGCCCTGACTTCAGCTTCTTTTTCCTTATTGGAAATCAATCTAACTTCCTTAATCAGCTCATTTATCCTTCCACGCATACTGAGAAACGCGGCCTGCAGCATGCCCATTTCATCTGAAGATTGGGTTAGCTGCGTCATTTCGAAATTGTCTTTTTGAATATGCTTCATCGCTAGAGCCATTTGGCGGATCGGACGTGTAATATAATTCGATGTAAATGCAGCCAGAAAAATGAATAAAGCGGCGAAGGCAACGACCGTTGCCGCTAGGAAACGCTTCAGATCATTGGTTTGCGCGTTCAAATCGGATTGCGGCACAAAGGAGAAATAATACCAACCGTTATAAGCGGAACGCAGGAATGTGCCTCGATAAGGACTGCCGTTAATTTCCTGAGTAAAGCGCCCGTCTTCCTTTTGATCCAATTGATTAAAGAAAGGATAAGTCGACAAATTAATGCCGTAGGCATCTGGATTTCGGTTCCATATCAAGTTGCCTTGATGATCGGTAATTAATAATACGCTATTCGGGCTCACTTGAACGTTACTGATGATTTTATCCAAAGCATCGATTTTTACGTTAGCAATTAAAGTGCCTAACGTTTGAAGAGAATCATACACATCCTTGACCTGCATGCCTACTGCAAAATAATGCGAAGTCTTGGAATTGTACTGATTAGGCGGAAGCTCATAGCTTGGCAGCCAAACAGCCCGTCCGGTACCTAAAGAAATGAAACGATCCCACATCGGATGATCTCGGTAAAATTGCGTAAAAAGGTTAGGTCCTTTAAAATCACCGAAATACGTAGCTTTAAGCGTGAACAAATAGATGGAATCCAAATCATCCTTCCCTCTCAGGAAGTCGCGAAGAAAGCGATTCACGGAATCGTCGCTCAGTGATATCTGATCACTTGACTTCGTTTCAATAGAATCACTGAGTTGTTTAATGATATCTTCATGCTCATAAATATCGTTCAATTGGGATTCGTATCCCTTGAGAAGCTGGCTAACGTTTTGATTGACGAGTGTGAGTACCTGCAGCCCCTCTTTATCTGTTCTTTGTGACACGAGGTCTTTGGAGCTTTGGTAGAACAGGATGCCGAATATCATTAATGGCGATAAAATAAACAACACGAGAATAATCATTAATTTCGTCCGCAGATTCCAAGTTTTCAGGAACGATAGATGCATGGACCCCTTCTCCAATTCACGTAGTCTTTGACAAAAGTATAACATAAGCTATCTGGAACGCAGTCAGAAAAATCATCCATCTCCATCTGCGAGATGAAAGAAAAAGTGCTTTACACCTTGGTAGGTAAAAGCACTTGCAGCCTATCTATGCGTTTCTGATCCGTCTCACATTTTTCATAAGACTATCTATATCTTTACCAAATACATCATGAAGCCTTTTATATTGGTTGTATAAGTCCTCATAAATCTTAACATTCTCAGGAATCGGGCTTACGGTCTCCTCTTTGACTCTGGCCATAAACACGGCTGCCTCTTGGATAGAGCTGTAACCGCCTGCCTCAGAACCGGCTACAACCGCTGCAAACATCGCTGCACCGATAGCGGGAGTTAATTCGGTGTCAGACAGCTTGATCTCCATATTGTTTACATCCGCGTAAATCTGCATGAGAAGCTTATTGCGTTTCGGCAGGCCTCCGCAGGCATACAGTTCGTTCACGTCCAGGCCACCCTTGCGGAAAGCTTCTACAATCGTACGCGTACCAAAAGCTGTGGCTTCGAGAAGCGCCCGATAAATGTCTTCAGGCTTCGTGCTAAGTGTCATCCCTAGTATCAATCCGGTCAAGTCTGCATCCATTAAGGTGGAACGATTGCCGTTGTGCCAATCCAGCGCCAACAACCCGCTTTCGCCAGGTTGCAGCTGCGAAGCCTTTTCCTCCAAAAGTTCATGGATGGAAATGCCTTTCTCTTGAGCTTCAGCTTGCACATATGCCGGTACGGACTCCTCAACGAACCATGCGAAAATATCACCTACGGCTGATTGTCCAGCCTCGTAGCCAAACAAACCTGGAATAATGCCGTCTTCCACAACGCCGCAAATGCCCTCAACGGATCGTTCTTCCTCGGCAAGCAGCATGTGGCAAGTGGATGTGCCCATCACCATGACCATCTTCCCCGGAGAAACTACGCCTACGGCAGGTACTGCGGCATGCGCGTCAATATTACCCACTGCAACCGCAATTCCTGGGCAGAGATTCATTTGTTCGGCAATTTCGGGCAGCAGGCTTCCGGCCAAGCTTCCGAGTGGCGATACCTCACCACGCAGCTTCGTCGCATATAAATCTGCTAAGCCGGGGTGCAGCTGCTCCAAAAACTCGCTGGATGGATATCCTTCGTTTTTGTGCCAATTGGATTTATACCCGGCTGTGCAGCTGTTTCTTTTCAACTGACCTGTCATTTGCGCGACGATCCAGTCTGCGGCCTCCACGAATAAATCCGCCTCCGTGTAGACTTCTGGATCTTCTTTTAATATTTGCAAGCTCTTCGCCAGCATCCACTCCGAGGATAGCTTGCCACCGTAACGCTGCAGCCACCGTTCTTCGCGGGCTTCGGCCAGCTTATTAATAGCCGTCGCTTCTTCTTGCGCCGCGTGGTGCTTCCATAGCTTTAACCATGCGTGGGGCCGTTCCTTCCATGCGTCTTTCAGGCAAAGCGGTTGAAACTCCGTATCTACGGGCAGCATGGTGCAAGCCGTAAAATCGATGCCAACGCCGATCACCTGAGACCGATCGATCCCGGAAGCTTTGATCACGGCAGGTACGGAAGTGCGCAGCACTTCCAAGTAATCATTTGGATGCTGCAAAGCCCATTCCGGCTTCAGCTTCATGCCGTTAGAGGGAAGAAACTCATCCATCACGCCGTGGCGATAGGGTGTCACATGTACGGCTTCCTCATGTCCATTCTGAATATCAACGAGCACCGCGCGGCCCGATTGGGTTCCATAGTCAATTCCGATTGTATAAAGCCTGTTTGATGCTGGCATAAGTACCTCCTTAGAGTTTTGCTTTAGCAAAACTTTCTTCGTAAGCGTAAGCTAGTTAACGATATAACGGCCCGAAGTTCGCGCATGCGCGGAAATCGGCACCCGTAGGTTCCATCACGCCGAATGCGGTCCACGTACTCGGACGGAAAACGCGATCTTCCGGAACATTATGCATGCAAACCGGAATGCGCAGCATGGATGCCAGCGTAATCAAATCGCCGCCAATGTGACCGTAGCTGAGCGCGCCGTGATTGGAACCCCAGTTATTCATCACAGAGTAAACATTCTTGAAGACACCTTCACCCGTAAGGTTCGGTACGAACCATGTCGTCGGCCATGTCGGATTCGAACGTTGGTCGAGCTTGTCATGAACGTCGTCCGGGAGCTCAACCGTATAGCCCTCAGCAAGTTGAAGAACGGGACCAAGCCCTTTGATCAAATTAATGCGAGCCATGGTAACCGGCATTCCTTCGCGTGTCGTAAAGTCGGTGGAATACCCGCCTCCGCGGAAGAAGTCAACGGCTGGGCACCACTGCGTCGCTTCCAGACATTGCTTCGCTTCGTCCTGCGTAATTTCCCAGAACGGCTTCATGGCAGGCTTTCCGTCTTTCTCTTGTCTGCCGGTTCCATCCAGTGCCGCCGGGCCGGAGTTAATGAGGTGTATAATTCCGTTTGCTGTCATTCCTGTCAGCTGATGGCCTGTTACGCGCTTCACCGCATCCGGACTCCAGTACGTGCGCACATCAGCGAAAATTTGTGCCGCGTCGGTCAAGAGGTGACCGAAAAGCATCGTAATTCCATTGAGCGTATCGTTCTCAGTCGCAAGCATGTAAGGCTCGCGGATGCCGTTCCAATCAAAGGAGCTGGTCAAAATTGCTTCCATGAAGTCACCGTTCGGGAAGTGATCCGTCCAAGCCCGTTGGCCTTGGAATCCCGCTGCAATCGCGTTGCGTCCGAGCGCTTCCTCGCCGTAACCCAATTGCGCGAGCTTCGGATTGCCCACCATCATGTCACGGGCGATGAGCGTCATTTTCACCACAGTCTCCCAATCACTTTGCTTCTGCTCATCCGTCCTTGTCAAATGCGGCGGGTTCACGTCCTGACCAATTTGACAGTTTTCTTTGGTCCACCCGAGAGCTTTCTCAAACTCCTCAGGATCATAGATTCCTCGTTCCATTCTGCGCACGAATTCGCTCATATCCACGTACTCGTTTCTCATGCCCAAGTAGTTTTGGAAAAAGTTCTCGTCTACGATGCAGCTTGCGATTCCCATCGATACAGATCCCATCGACAAATACGACTTCCCTCGCATTGTTGCTACGGCAAGACCCGCTTTGGCGAATTGCAGCAATTTAGCCTGTACATCCTCAGGGATGGAATTGTCCCCCATATCCTGCACATCTTTGCCGTAAATGCTGAATGCAGGCAGTCCTTTCTGGTTATGAGCGCTCAATGCTGCAGCCAAGTATACGGCCCCAGGACGTTCCGTTCCATTAAAGCCCCAGATCGCTTTGGGCAAATGAGGATCCGTGTCCATCGTTTCAGTCGGGTAGCACCAGGAAGGAGTTACTGTGATCGTTACTCCGACGCCCGCGCGCGTAAACTTTTCTGCTGCCAGTGCAGCCTCCGCAACACCGCCGATGCAGGTGTCAGCAATTACGCATTCCACGTTCAACCCGTTCGAATGTTTCAAATGGTCGCTCAAGAAACGAGCCACTGTAACGGCCATATCCATCGTGACATCTTCTAACGATTCACGGATTCCTCCTCTTCTTCCATCAATGACAGGACGAATACCGATTTTCGGCATAGAACCTTGCAAACGATTTTCAACTTTAACATTTCCCATGATTGATCACTCCAGCTTTTCTGAAATTTGTGTGTTACTGGTCATCTGATGTAACGAGACCTTTTCTTATCATTACGTTGGCATATAAGGCGCCTTCACTGGTAGCCACTACCGCGTAAGCATTTCTGCATCGCTCATAAAAAGCGGAACGTTCCAACGCCACGATTGGAACAGGTTGATTCGCGGCACGCTGAACAATTTGCTTGTAATCTTCCCAAATGCCAGGCACAACAGGGTCGCCGGGATCTACTTGCATGACGGTGACTGAATCAGCAGATATATCGAGAGGAAAAAGCTTAAGCACAGCCTCAAGAAACGCGGATATTCCGTGCCCGTCTGCCCTTAATAGTCGCTTGGCGCAACTGGCCGCAGGAAAATTGCCGTCGCCTAGAACAAGTTCATCCCCATGTCCCATCTCCATGAGAATTTTAAGCATCTCGGGTGATATAAGACTCGGTATCCCTTTTAACAAGATTCTCAACCTCTCTTCTTACAGCTGCAAGGATCTAATTTAATAATGTGTAATCGATTACGTAATCGTTTACACATATTCTAATTCCGCAAACATTCGTCTGTCAACCACATTTTTCTTATTCATCCCACGCATTTTTCGAGAACAAAAATAGTCTCCCCCGCCTAAAAAATTTCCCGTTACATCTCCACTTTCGTTGCATATATAATGAAATATTCGCAGGTCATACCATTGCAAAGAAAACTGCAGAATCCTCCGTTGTTTTTATGAACCCAAACACAACTAACCACCTTTAAGGACATGAATAGTCCGAACAGGTGGTCTGAATTGTGCCTTTATAGTTTGTAACCTATTTATTTGCTATATCCTGTCCATGCCTTGCTCAGCCAAACGATCCGTCCTATCGGCCACATCGTTAAATGACTTCACGTTCATCATTCCCTGGCAGCTCAGGAAACTTCACATGAGGCTCAGCCTGATACCAGAACACAGTTGAGGCAATATCGCTTTGCTGCGGCAAATATCTTCTTCCGGAACGCCAACCCAAATCTTGGATCGTCACCTTTAGCTCCTGTTCGAAACGGATCGGATCCATCACATGCCAGCGATACATGCCAAAGCGCTGCTGGCTGCGGTACAGACCGTCAGGCTTAATGACCTGGTGCATCCCCAGAAATGGTGTCGAATATGTGCCATACTGCCCTTGCGGCTGTTCCCAATTCCAAGCCCCGCCAAAATAATCCTCGGTTCCGGTACCGCATATCGTCGGGAATTCATCGTCACCGTCCATGTAGAATTTAATTTCTCCTTCTCCCCACCAGCCTGTATTGTTGACCTGCCAAGCCAAGTAAGTGCCTACGTAATGTCCTTTACCATTCACGCCGTCGATAAGCGTATGAACACCCTTATAAGGGACAGGGTTGCTTCTTCTCCATTGCGCATGCAAATAAGCCATGTCTTCCGGTACCTCAGTCAACGTGTAGTCGACTTGGTAATACAGAACGATCTTATCCGGTTCAAGGTTTTCAACTGTAATCTTGGCAGATTTGCGGAAAGGCATTAACCAGTAGCTGTTCATTCCCCCTGCCGGGTTGACAGCTATCGGAATCGAATTGACATTACATCGTTCCTGCCAGCCATTGCAAAAAAAGTCGCCGAGCGGGACTTCGATGGAAGGCTCCGTCTCCTCATCCCAGTACATACGGATAATGAGGTTGCGCCAATGGCTGGGGAAGCAGGTTAACCATATATGTTGAATGGCTCCCGGCCCTTCGATTTCCGCCATTGTAAAAATCGCTCCGGCCTCAATCTCTACCGATGGAGATAACTTCCAGCCGATGCCCAAATCCCTTGCGCAATCGGCGCCCGTTCCCTCTACCGCCATGCCCCCTTTTCCATTGTCACCTTGGAAATTCTCCGCGCTGATGGATCGAGTCTTGGCATTCGATAGTCGCGCCAAACTTCCCATTCCCATATCCAAACCATTAAACATAACCATGCCGTCTCTCTCCTATCCGTTTTTAATTAAGGGTTACCTCTTGCTCTCCACCTGTTAATCCATATATAATGTAAACGTTTACGGTAATAATAGTATCAAATTTGTCCGTCCTATGCTTTGCCCGTAATTGTTAAAACATGTCCATTCTTGCTTTAATGGAGGCGAAGATTTTCATGGAAACAGATAAAAAAAATCTCCTCATGCATCTCTCTCCGAACGTACGCAGAGCGTGGAACCATCGTGTACCTGAGATGAAGATGAAACCAAGAATTATTTTCGATTATGAGCTCTTGTATTTAGAACGAGGCATACTTAGTGTCCGGATTGAAGAAACGGTCTACACCCTTGAGCCGGGCGACATTGTTCTTTTTAAACCTGGGAAGGAACATGAATTCCTAGGGTCAGCCGGTGAAAGCTGGATGCCGCACATTCATTTCGATGTGCTGTACTACGACAATTTTGAGGATGTTCCCATTAATTTCAAAAGGAAGACCGAATGTCAGGAAATCGAGACTACCTGGATTCGTCCGGACGTGCTTAGCCATATTTTAAACATTCCCGATGTCATACGGATTAAGAATCACAGTGAGATTCATGTAAGCCTGATTCAATTGATTCATGCCTACGAAAGAAGTGATACGGACTTCCCGATCCTTCAAAAATCCCTAACGCTTAAAATCCTTTATCTGATCTTGAAAGGCCTGGAGCCGGCCGCGAGCTCCCCGTTTGTCCTTCATCAAACCGCTTTGGAAAACACCGTCACGCACATTATAGAAAACTATGGTCAGCCTATCAGTCTTGATGATTTATCAAAAATAGCCTGTCTGAGCGTTTACCATTTCTCAAGACTGTTCAAGCAAAAATTTGGACTCTCCCCCCATCAATTTCAAATGAAATACCGATTTGAAAAAGCGAAGGAACTCATGATCAACAGCCAGCTTTCCTTGACATCCATCGCCGAGAAGATCGGCTATAGCAGCGTTTTCGCCTTCAGTAAGGCATTCAAACAATCAGAAGGCGTGTCACCGAGGCAATTTATGCAGACGTTTCCAGGTATCTAGCTGCGAATCCAAACCCTTGTCATTTAGCTGTAATCATTGTGCTTAAAACAAAGAACCATGTGTTCCTTGTCGAGATGGACCTTTTGGGGACTCCTCGAGCGGCAAATATCCTTGGCATAGGTACAGCGATTTGCAAATTTACAGCCGTCAAGCCCGTACTCCTTGTCTTCCATATCAGGAAGCACCCTATCTTCGTTCCATTTCTTTCCCACTCTAGGTATTGAATCTAACAATAATTCCGTATACGGATGTGATGGCTTATTTAATATAAGTTTCGCATCGCCGAATTCAATTAATTGCCCGCGATACATCGTCGCAATATAGTCGCTAACATAGTAGGCCGTTGAAAGGTCGTGCGTAATGTAAATAAAATTAACTTTGTACTCGTCTTTGAGCTTTTTAAACAAATTCACAATATTCATACGCATGGAAGCATCAATCATCGCTACAGGTTCATCGGCGACAATCAAACTCGGTTTAGGAATCAATGCCCGCGCGATAGAAATCCTTTGCAGCTCTCCACCTGAAAATTGATTCGGATACTTCCCCCTAATATGGTCAAGTTCAAGCCCGACTGAATGCAAGACTTCACTCACAACCGTTTGGGCTTCTTGTTTATTCTTGGCGATATCCAGGTTCAATGCCGTTTCAAATAAATAGGTGTCCACCGTTTTTCTCATACTGAATGAGGTGAAGGGGTTCTGGAAAATGGGTTGTACTTTCTTTAGAAACTCTTTTCGGTTTTTTCGTTTGTCGTAATGAGTCAAAGGGATTCCATCTAACTTAATCTCGCCCGATGACGGTTCTTGCAGGCGCAGAATCATTCTGGCCAATGTCGTTTTCCCGCATCCGGATTCGCCTACGATACTCAAAATTTGCGGTTTGTCTCCTGGCAGTATCAGATCGATCTTGTCTACAGCTACGATTTTCTTGCCCAGCAGCATGCCGCCGATTTTAAATTGCCGCGAAAGATTATTGATTTCTAAGCGATTATGCGCCATGCTTATCCACCTCCGCGGCAATATCCACATCACTCAGCAAGTGGCAGCTGGCAAAATGATCTGCCCCAATCTCATATCGGGCCGGTTCCCTGGTACGGCATAAGTCCATAGCAACAGGGCATCTTGCCGCAAACCTGCATCCTGCGAGGGGCTGTTTCAAACTAGGAGGCGTGCCAGGAATTCCTTCCTTCTGACTGTTGTCACCTACTTTAGGCAGTGCGCTAATTAACATTTTGGTATAGGGATGCTGGGGATTAGTAAAGATCTGTTCCGTCGGCCCAACTTCGATCATTTGCCCCGCATACATAATGCCCATTCGATTCGTGATTTGATAATGGACACCCATATCATGGGAAACGATAACCATTGAATTCCCCATTTTCTTTTGGACGCGGGACAGCATGGTCAAAATTCCTCTTTGGACGATAACGTCCAGTGCAGTTGTCGGTTCGTCAGCCAGTACAATTTCCGGATGGAGAAATGTAGCCAATGCAATCAACACACGCTGCCGCATCCCTCCGCTTAATTGATGGGGATAAGCGTTCAACACTTCAGGCGAAAGCTCCAATTCTTTCAAATAGGCCGCGATTTCGGCTTCCAGCTCTTTTTTGTTCTTTTTATCATGGTATTTGCTGATTGCATCGAAAAACTGGCTTTTGATTCTGGCCACAGGATTCATTACGTGCATCGCACCCTGCGGTACATAAGAAATGATCTTCCACCAACTTTTGTGGATGTCACCGTTTTGATAAACCAGCGGATTGCCATTTTTATCTGTCGAATGGATCTCTACGGAGCCTTCTGAAATTTCCAGGGGATAGCTGATCAAATCGTACATGACTTTCAATAATGTCGATTTGCCGCAGCCCGACTCACCTGCAATGCCAAAAATTTCATTTTTTCGAACTTCAAAATTGACATGGTCCACGGCTTTCACGTATTCAGTCAGCATGTTGTATTGTGCGCTTACGTTATTTAATCGCAGCATGTTATTTCCCCCTCCTTAACGCAGAATATTGTTGATATCCTGTCATAGTCAGGAATAGAGCAATGAAAATCAAAACAATGGCGATTACGGGTGAACCGATCCACCACCATCGTCCGGCTAACATAGCCTGATGCTGGTTTGCCCAGTAGATCATCGTTCCCAGTGTCGCTTTCTCGTTGCTGGACATTCCGATTACGGCCAAACCGGATTCGGAGCCTATGGCAACCAGGATCGTATTAACGAAGTTCGCAACGGACCAACCCGCCACATAAGGAAATATTTCTTTCACAATAATTTTCATTGTGCTTTCACCTGAAAACACAGCGGTATTGATAAATTCTCTCTCACTCAACGATAATGCCATGGAACGAAGCTGTCTTGCCGGCCACGGCCAGTTAAAAATAATTAATACGAGTGCGATGTAAAATAACGAGGCTCTTCCTTTCATCAAGCTCCCTAATAGAATCAATATCGGCAGGGAGGGGATCACGATAAAAGAATCCGTAAGCAACGTAATCGCTCTGTCGAGAAAGCCACCTTTAAATCCAGCCAAGAGACCGAGCAGCGCGCCAATCACCGTTGCGAAAAAGGCAACCACAATCCCTATAATAAAGGAGTTTTGTACAGACTTAGCCAATAACCAAAATGTATCTTGACCAAGATTGGTCGTACCGAAAAAATGTGCCGAACTCGGTTTTAAGTTTTTCGGATATGTCCCCCACTCGGTGGGGTTGCCCGGGTGGAAAAGAGGAAGGATAAATCCTAAAATCAGAAAGATCCCCAAAATGAACACCCCGGTTTTCAAACGAAAGTTCCAATTTTTCATGCGTATTCCTCCACTACTTATAACGCACCCGGGGATCCAGGAACGGATACAAGAAATCTATAATAAATGTCGCGCCTGCCACAGCAATAATCGAAATGGTAATCGTTCCCATAATTAAATTATAATCTGATTGCAAAATGGCTCCAAAGATTAAAGTTCCTATCCCCGGATAGCCGAATAAGTATTCCGTTATCAATGCGCCGTTAAAAATACTCCCGAGCTGCAGAGCAAGCATGGTAACTTGAGGCAATGCGGCATTGGGCAGCACATATTTGGTCATGATTTTTCTTTCTTTCAGCCCTTTCAAGCGGGCGAAGTGCACGTAATCTTCTTCTGCAATGCCAGAAGACAATGTTTTCATACTAATGACCCACCAGCCGGTTCCGACTAAAATAATAGAAAGCGCCGGAAGCGCCGAGTTCACAAGCAGACTCTTGATATGCTCCCAGGAAAAGCCTTTCCCCATAAAATTCGCCGAAAGCGGGAATATGGGAATGATGTAAGCAAAAAGCATGATTAAAATTAACGCAAATATATAATAGGGAATTGGATACAAGGCGATAGAAATGGCTTCCAGTACTTTGGAATACGCTTTCTCCTTGCGGAATCCTGACAAGAGACCGATGGCATTTCCGATAAGCCAGGAAATCAATGTGGATATAAGCAGCAATCCCATTGTCCACGGCAATGCACGACCAATGAGCTCGTTTACCGGTGTCGGGTAATTGGCCAGAGACGGTCCGAAATCATGGGTAAAAACAACTCTTTTGATAAAACCGAAATATTGCTGCACGATCGTACCTTGCAAACCGAACGATTCGTTTAATGTTTTACGCATGGACTCAACTGCTCCCGGCTCCATAAAAGCCGATTTGGAAGTCATTCGACCGATCATTGCTTCCACGGGATCAGAAGGTAAAAATCTCGGCACAAAAAACACCGTTGTGATGCCGATAAATACGACGAGTACAAACGTTATTGCTCTGGAAAGCAAAAACTTATAAAATCCCACAGGAGTCACTTCCCCTCTTTTAACATCTAGATCCAATGGTAAGGCTAAAATCGCATACCGAGCCAAACGGGCCCGGTATGCGACCTATGTTGGTAAATAAGGCTTTACTTACCCGTAGGCTTGAAGTGAGGCGTGTAGTATTTAAACTGTGACCACCACCACCACGGGCCTTCAAATGCATTTTTAGATGTTTGGAAACCAGTCCAATAATACGTATCGACAGGAACGAATTTCGAGGTGCCGAACATAGGGATGAACGGCATACCCTTAACGAATTCCTTATTGATTTCAGTAATATGGCTAATAACCTTAGGGTCGCTGCTTTGCATGCCGGCTAACTCGTCGATCAATGAGCTTACTTTGTCGTTGGCCCAGCGATTGCGGTTACCTGGCGCTTGTTTTCCGTTATCAACAATGTATTGTTTATGCCATCCTTGGAAGTTAGCGGTGCTGTCAGGCAGCAAACCGCAAGCCGGCCAATAGGAACCAACCTCAAATGCGCCTGTAGATTCACTATCCCAGAATGTAGCGCCATCCATTTGTTGAACATTTGCGTCAATGCCGTTCTTTTTCCAGCTGTCTGCTACCGCAAATGCAAGTCGCATAGATTGCACTTCGAAGTTGGCAGGTGCGTTGATCGTCACTTTCCATGGTGTGCCGTCAGGTTTCAACCATTTGTCGCCTTGCTTCTTGAATCCTGCTTTTTCAAGCAGTTTACCGGCTTGGGCAGGATCGTATTTATACCAACCTACCCCAAAGGTGTTCACAGCTTCTTTCGTATCTGTCGGCAAACCTTTAATGCCTTGCTGCTTCAACATTTCCACCATGTCTGTCGCATAGCTTTCGTCAAATGGCTTGTAACCGTCGCTTAGTTGGAAGTCTTTAAGCCAACCTACCATAGGCTTGTGGTATTTCTCTTGCAGCACAGAGATCGGCGGAAGTTGAATCGGTGAAACTCTCAGCATCCCGCCGAAAGTAGCCAAGGATACGTTCTTGATATCCGTCATCAAAGCCATCGCCCAGCGTACGTCCTCATTGTTGTACGGGGCTTTCGAAGCGTTAAAAGACATACCTCGTTCACAAGGGTCATTCATATCTGCGTAAGGGAAGTTTTCATACCAGGCAAGAGCCGTTTTGTTCTTTTGACGAAGTACATCCCAACTCTCAGGCGTAATATCCTGCAGAATGTCCATCTCATGTTGAATGGATGCGATGATCCGTTTTTCTTCCGGCCCGAAGAACTTGAACAGGATGTATTGCGCGCCGGGCTCACCAACGATTTTACCGATATCGCTCTTTTGCCAGTCTTTGCGTTTCTCATAGAGGAACCAGTTCCCCTGTGGATCACGTGATTTCAACGTATACGGTCCGAGACCGACAGGATCCTTGAACTTAAATTTCGTCGGATCTTCTTTTTCCCAAATATGTTTAGGCATGACTCGGAAGGCAGTTCCCCAGATGACTACACCTAATTTTTGGGCTAATCTAGTTTCAGGGTTAACCGTTTCTACCTCGATCGTATATTTATCTAGCGCTTTCATACTTTTCACGAGGCTCGCGTAATAACCGCTATATCCGAGTTCTTTCGTTTTAATGATCATATCTGACGTGTACACGACGTCATCTGCCGTGAATTCCACACCATCGGACCAAGCTAATCCCTCTTGCAGCTTGAATTTGAATTTCGTATTGGTGTTGTCCAGAGGCTCCGGAAATGTCGCCGCCAAGTCAGGAATTTGTTCCCCTTTTTCTGTATTAATTTCCCATAAGCTTGAGAAAATCAATTGATGGAACCCGGCATCCATCGGCACCGCACCTGGCACATAAGGATTCACCAGATCCGGGTCAGCGGTTTTACCGCTCAAAATGTCAACAATCAGTGTTTGATTTCTTGGCGTACCGACATCGGTCATTTTCCCGCCGCCCACAGTGCTTGCAGCAGTTGCAGCTGCGCTTGCCATTGGTTTACCTGAGTCCGTGCTTGCAGGCTCTTTCGTATTAGACGCTTCTTCACTACATGCACTCATCAGCAGCATTAACGTTAAAACCAAGCTGATAAAACCTTGTTTTTTTCTCACTTCGACTCCTCCTTTGTACGATTTATTAGATTGTATCAGCTGTGCAAAATTAAAAATTTTAATAATCTTTGATTTCTTTTAAAAGCATTAGCACTTTTATGAAACCGTTTTCTGAAAATCCTTGGGGCTCATATTTTCAACGTTTTTAAACACGGTGCTAAAATAAGCAGCATCTTGAAAACCTACCATTTCTGCCACTTGATACACTTTTAAATCCCTTTGTCTTAAAAATTGCTTCGCCATACGCACCCTGACTTGATTCAAATATTCACTGAAAGTGATATTCATATATTTCTTGAATTGGGTGCTAAAATACCATGGATTCAGAAATACGGTGTCCGAAACCGTCTTCAAGCATAGATCTTCCATATAATGAGTTTCAATATATTTCTTCACAACATGAATGTATTGAGGCGTAGGCCCTTCGACATGCAAATTCGTAACGATGTCCATGATCATATTTTTCAACCAATCTAATAACGTTCGGCAGGTGGGCAACAGCCTGATTTTTTCAATATAATCCGCAAATTCACCGCTAATAGGTTGAAGTCCATGATCCATCAATTGATGTTCCATATACAGTACTTCTTTCACTGCCTCATTCTTTAGCAATTTCGGATCCCAGAAAGAATCCCTGTGATACAGTTGATTCCACTTCGTTTCTAGATAGTGACTCAATTTTTCAAAATCTCCATTCAACAAATATTTTCCCAGTATTTCGCTTGAAAAGTAATGGCTAAAATGCAGCGTTTTTTGCTTGTCCACATATTTCTGGTACATCTCCACATCCAAAACTAGGGTCATTTCATTGAATTGTAAAAAGTCAATCATTTCCACACAAAAATCAAACGTATGACTCAAGCGCGCCGGGCCATGGTGGCAGTCGGCAACGACCCAGTTCGTGGAATAACCTCTCTGGAACAAGCTTTGCCGATAACCGTAAAATCGCTGCCTTGCTGCGGTTACATCTAAGGAATGTTGAAAAAGGATTACGTAATGAGGATCAACCGCGATACATTCAACAAATTCCTTGGGCATATTCCCTTTCTTCAATTCTTGTTTGAGATGCTCCATAAATCCCGAATCTGTGCATCCTTGAACGGAAACAACGGCCATTTTTAGGTTATCGTAATCGGCATACTTTTCGAACCATTCTTGCTCTTCCGAAATAACCGCTTTATTATCACGCTGTACGATACCTTCTTCAAGCTTACGTAAAATATCCAAAATACTCTGATAGTGACACGGCTTTAATAAATAATCATACGCCCCGTTCTTCATTGTCTGTCTGACGAATTCAAAATCGTCGTATCCGCTCAAAACAACCACTTCGGTTTGCGGGTATAACGTCCGAATCTGTTTTGTAAGTTCAATTCCATCCATATCAGGCATTTTCACATCCGTAATCACGACATCGACGCAAACATCTTGGAGAATGGTCAGTGCCTCCGCAGCGCTTTGAACCATGCTTATTACTTCGTAATTCGGGCAATATTTGTTCAAAATATGTGAAATTCCATGTAAAACAGTCTTCTCATCATCAACGAGCATCATTTTGAGCATATAAAGGTACCCCCTCTTTATATTTAATGATAGCGCTCACATCACTGCCGCCAGATTTATCTCTTTTCTTATGCCCAGTCTCACTTTAATTGTTGTTCCTTTTCCGACTACACTGTCAATAGAAACCCCATACTCCTCTCCATACATATACTTCGCTCTTTGATGAACGAGTTGGATCCCCAACCCCGCTTCCTCGCTTACAGACTCGCAAGTTGACAAGAGCATCTGAATTTTCCCCTCTGACATGCCAATCCCATTGTCGGCCACCTCAAAATACAAACCATCCGCATCCATATAACCCCGAATTTGAATAATTCCATCATGCTTCATATCCTGGAAGGCATATTTAATGGCATTTTCAACCAATGGTTGAATGACCAGCTTAGGAATTTTATAGTCCACTATCTCATGTTGAATCTCAAATTCATATTGCAATTTATCTTCATATCTCATTCTTTGGATCATCAAATAATTCGCTAACTGTTCCATGTCTTCCGTCACTGTCACAAACTCATTTTGATGCGATATCGAGTACCTGAGAATATTGGAGAGGGCAACAATACTTCCTCCAATCTCCTCTTCTTCTTTCATAATGGCCTTCCAATAAATCATATCTAACGAATTGTACAAAAAATGAGGATTTAACTTGGAGAGTAAGCTCAGTAATTCTGCTTTCCTATGATGTGTCTGCTGCTGATAGATCGTTTCAATGAGATGATTAATCCGTTCTACCATGTAATTGAAATGAGAGAAGATCGTTCTAAATTCATCATTGCTCTTATGATCCAGAACAACGTGTAAGTTGCCTTGCTGAACACTTTCCATCCCTCTCATGATCTTTCTTAAAGGCCGCAAAACGACCTGTGCCGTAGCGATCGCGAATGCCATAATAGCCGCTAGAATACAGATGACCATGAAAATAAAAATCCGATTGAATTGGTCGATTTGATGTAGAATTTCGGCTTGAGGCACAGCTCCAATGATCTTCCACCCCTTTTCCTCGAGCTCAACTTCCACTTGGGTACTGAGCATATTGTCCAGAACGGACACCGGTTTTCCAATGAACTCCCGATTTTTCGCGTAAATGATCGTATTATCTTTGGCAAGGTAGGCCTTCCCTTCCTTTCCCAGATGCACTTCATCTAAAATCTGACTAAAAAGGAGTTCATTCAGACTAATTTTGAGTATGCCCAAACGATCTTTTTCATGAATCAGACAAAGGGCGGAGAAAGAATACGGTTCCGACTGTAAATCCGTCCATACCATTTCATCTGGATTGTTTTTGAAACCCTCATTTAACAACTTTTTAATCGTTTCATCCGCTTCAAAAACAGCAGTCGAGTAGTATAAATTAATCGGCTGTGTGCTGACTGGAAAGATGTAGATATTGTCTATCCATTCCATATTGGTTGTTCTTAATATTTCATTACTGATTTTGTATTTGGCGATATTGTAATTAATCGTATGATTTTTAAGATCCGATAAATAATTTTTCACAACTTGATTATTTCTCATCCCCACTGCCAAATTATTAAACTGCTTCGTTTGAAGCTCTACCCGTTTTCCAACCTGATTAACGGTTTCTTGAAAATAGGTGTCCGACTTTTTCAAAATAATGGCGCCCATCCAATGCTGAAATATCCCGATCTGCAACAGTAAGATAAGACTAGAAAAAAGTATAAAAAATAGGATGATCTTCGACTTGAGCGAAGTATGCATGCCGTTCTCCTTTGCAATGAGGTTCATACTCAAATTGTAATCCCATTTATCAAATAAAGATTTAGCCGAACTGAACAAAACTTATCCCAAATTGCTCAATTGAATGATGACGTAAAAAAACAGGCCACCCGTAAGAGGCGGCCTGTAAGAAATTGATTCAACGATGAGTGAAGCGAGTATTTTGAATCGATACATGCTTTTCACCATCCTTGTTCTGCTATGGTTTTTCCAAAACGATATCATCAACTTGAATCCATGAGTCAACCCCCGGAGCCCAATAGCCAACGAAAAGTGTGACGGATGTATTAGAGCCAGAATTAAAGGCGATTGTTTGCTGTGTATAGTTCAGTAAACCTCCATAATTAACTTCGCTAATGACGCCTCCAGACGAGTTGCGTACGCCGAAGAAACCGCCCGAGAAGTTGTTCGAGTTCCGAATCCAGCCCTTCAGCACATAATTGGTGTTCGGCAGCACGTTCACTTGCTGCATCAGGGCGTTCCAATTCGTTGTCGACGTTCGGATCCAGGCGTTATTCGCCCCGCTATGCGCAAAACCGCTGCCTCGGTCGATGCCTTTGCTGTCCGGCCCATCCGTAGTCCAAGGTGCGGAAACCGTTGAATTCGCTTGATTCTCAAAGCCCGCATCCTGCACGACACCGCTGGCATAGTAGACCGCCAATTCACTGATGGAGGTAAATTTTGCACTGCCTCCGGGCGTACCGATGATGCGTATGCCGTCTCCCCAAGTGTCGTCAAACGTAAACGTATATGACTTATTGGGACCTGCCGTATTGTTATAAGGGTAATTCGGCCCGACCTGCACGTTCGTTGCGTCTACCCATTGCGAGTTACGGCGTATCTGCACCTTCAAGTCGCCACTGAACCAGCCGCCGTCGCTAAACATTTGCCCGGTTGTGTAAACGAGTTTGTTCATGTTGTAATTCCGAGGCCACATATAGCCCCACCAGTCTGTCGTCTTATTCTCTTGATCCCAGCTATCCTCATTTTGCGTGGTGCTGCCGTCGTTGTAGAATTGTGTATTGCCGTAATGCGCAACCTTCTCGATAGGCTTCGTACCGTTTGCCGGAGCTGCCAAATTGATCGTGTCACTTTTCAAGTTCGCCGCTGTAGTCGAAACGTATGGTTCTACGACGAACTTGCGCAGCGAGAAGTTATAATTGGTCGCTCCGCCGACGAATGTGTTGGACTGTACGTACATCGTTTTCCCGTCGGCGCTAATGTATTTGGAAGGGATAACCGTCGTGTATCCGCCATTCTTCGTATCCGACCAAGGATAACCGCCAAAATCTTTGGTCATGAACTTTTTCCACGGCCCCCATGGCTGCGGCGCTTCGTAAAATTCAAATGTGTACTCCGTCCAGGACGTATACAAGTAACGATTTAATGCTTTATTATAGACAATACCGCCCTGCGACAAGACTGACGTATTGCTCGGATGGGCGGAATCGCGGGTGCTTGCGTAAATGCGCCGGTCGTCCTGAAGCACAGGCTTTCGCAGGTTGATATCGCTCGACCAGGTCGCGTTCCCATTCAAGTCTCCGGTGTAAAACTCCCAAGTCGTACGGTTTTGGATACTCGACTTCGGTATTCTCGCGAGGAACAGCTTGTTGGGATCGGACACCGTATTGTCGAACGAATCCCGCCAGTTATTATCGAGCCCGTAAGCGTATACATAATTGTCAAACGTATTCCACGCTGAATTTTGTCCATAGTCAAGGAACATAATTGTAGTGAATGTATGATTGTTAAACATCGGAGCTGCTGTGTTCCATGTCCAAGTCGTACCGTGATCTGTCGATTTCGCGATCGTCGCATTCGGCGCATCATTGAAGTCGAGGTTTAAATCCTGCACGGCCAAATAGAGCTCTCCGTTCACGCACACCATCCCGGTCGGCTTGCGGTTGTAAGAGCCACTTGTGTTCCAAATTTGTCCAACTGCATGATTAGTGGCAAGCGTCGCACCGCTAAGGCTGCCAATGCTGCCGGAAATGCGGTTGACAGCGATGTCAGGGTTCGGTGGCGCAGGCGGTATGCTGTTTGGTGATGTCGAACCGAGCGTAAAGCCTTTTCCATCTCCGTTGGCCGCATACAGATGGCCGTCATCTGCCCAGCACGATGCCCATAAGTCGCCTTGTGAAGCCGTATTGATTGTATCCGACGACTCGATTGCTGTTGTGGAGAAAAAAGTGCTGTCCTGCGGCACGACTGCGTGCGCCGGTAATGACGGCGCACCTGCAAGCATCCAGCAAGAAGCCACTGAAACCAGAATTACGCATTTGCTTTTTTTCCTAAATGTCTTCATATCACTTAGCCACCTTCTTTTTTAAAATACTCTCGGATTTTCTGCTGAGGCTATGTTCTCCGACCTTCATTCAACAAGGCATGTCACACCTCCTTGTAACCGTAACCATTCTCCGATTACATGGCTAATATTATCAGACTACTTACCTATTTTCTTTGTTGGTATTTGTTATTCATTGTCCATTCTTGCTATTCGCGAAAACGTATACGTACTTTGCCGGGTACATACAATCAAAAAAGCCTTTCAAGTGAATATAATCCACTTTAAAAGGCTTCGATTTGTTCCTCTTATTATAAATTTCAGCTGACTCTGCAACTATTTCCTGGGTAATATCTCCCTGATTCTGAGTAACTTGGTATCCCACATCGGTTACATCTTTCCGTCAGCCCTTTGTGGCTCCTGCTGCGACTCCTTTGATGAAATACTTTTGCAGCGCGATAAATGCGATAAGAACAGGAACGATAGACATGGCTGTACCTGCAAACACCATATCCCATCGAGACGCATATTCACCTACAAAACCAAATATTTCTACAATCATCGTTTTTGGTTTATCGGATGGAAGCACGAGGCTAGGCATCAAGAAGTCGTTCCAAATTCCGAGGCCTTGAAGTACCACCATACTCGCCGTACAAGGTCCCAGCAGCGGGAATACAATACGCCAAAATATACCATATTTGGAGCATCCGTCAATTTCTGCGGCTTCCTCAATCTCGCGAGGAATTCCCTTCAAAAAGCTGGTATACAGCAAGCATCCGAAACCGACCGAACCGGAAATATAGATGAGAACGGGGGATCCCAAACTCCCATAAAGCCCTAGCATTTTCATTTCCTTGAATAACGGAATCATATACACTTGAAATGGAATCATCATCCCGGCTAGAAAGTATACATACACAAGATATGTCCACATTTTGTTCGTTCGTTCAATCGCATAAGCCGCCATTGGAATAACACCGACCATGCAAATAATCGAGACTAGGGTCAATAGAATACTATTCAACATAGCATGAGGAAAATCAGTCTCTGTCAATAAATATTTAAAGCTTTCTACATACAAGCTGGTTGGAAATGCGATCGCATCTCGCAAGATCTCTCCATTGCTTTTGAATGCCGATATGAGAGTGAAATAAATGGGAAAAAAGAAAATAATAGCGATAAATAAGGTTATGATAAAGAGGAGCAGATCTAGCCCTTTTTTTTGTCTTAGTGTTTTCATGTTACATCTGAACCTCCCTTTTGCGAAGAACCTTAATTTGAATAATCGAGACAATCATGATCAATATGAATAGTACAAGCGATAGTGCCGTTCCATAACCTTGTCTTAACTCACCAAAACCTACTTTATAGATGATATAAGTCAATGTTTCTGTCGAGAAACCAGGACCACCATCGGTCATAACGGCGATTTGATCGAATATTTTCAAAGATCCAATCATCGACAGCATCATACATACCGTAAAGGCACCCGCAAGCAAAGGAAATGTGATATGTCTGAATTGCTGCCAGCGGTTGGCTCCATCAATACTTGCCGCTTCGGTTAATTCAGGCGGGATCCCTTGAAGACCGGCTAAATAAATAATCATATAGTAGCCTGATGCCTTCCAAACTGTAAAGATGATGATAGCGATGAGTGCATAATCTGGATTTCCAAGCCAATCAAGCTTTAGAGAAGATAAGTTTAACTTATCCAGTATCTGCGTAAGCACACCGAAGTTATAGTTTAAAATAATTGTCCAAACGAAACCCAATACGATACCGCTTAATAGAACTGGCAAATAAAATATGCTTCTAAAGAGGTTTCTGAACCATTTCACTTGATCAACCAACATAGCCAGGGCTAAAGCAATGATATTCTCTAAAACAACCAAAACAATGGAAAGAATGAGTGTATTTTTGAGAGCGTTATGCACGCGGTCACTGTGCCACATTTCTACAAAGTTATCAAAGCCAATATAACGGATATCATTACTTATTCCATCCCATGAAGTAAAACTTAGATACAAACTGCCAAATGTAGGAACAATTACGAACATGGTATATAGAATAAAAGCTGGTAGAAGAAATAGTACGGAATAGGAAAGCCACGACTTCTTTCTCTTTTCTCTTTGTATGGTGGTTGCCATTCTCTCACGCTCCAATAGGCTTAAAGAAGGAGAACCTCCGCTGCCTGCAGAGGTTCCTCCATTTGTAGCCGAGTATTATTTTTTCATTGCTTTAACGGCAGCATCCCATTCCGCGTCTGCTTTTTTCATGTAATCTGCGCTGAAGTCCTTTTTAATTATCCAATCCTGAGCAAGCTTATAGAACCAGTTGCGCCATGTTGGAGGCATTTGATTCTCACCCCAGAACGCATTGATTTGAAGGGATTTAATTGTCTTCGGATCAGCCATCAAATCGAGAACCTCTTTAAGCTGGGGACTGGCTTCATAGCTGATTTTCTCTTTGGTAGAAGGAATTGCGCTCGCTGATTTCAGATAAGCCGCATAGTTGTCTTTGCTGAAGAAGAACTTAATAAATTCGCTCATCGCTGCCACTTTATCCGGATCTTTAGCTGCCGCAGCGGATAGCGTCCATCCAGAAGGTTTCGCCAACCCGTTGACAATAATTCTGCCTTTTTGATCTGGAACCGGATAGAAACCAAATTCGAATTTAGGATCCGCTTGCGCAATTTGCGGGAACATCCAAGGACCGGAGAACAAGCTGGCCGCTTTGCCTGTTACAAGCATCGAAGCCGTTTGGTTATCAGCTGTACTCATAAAGCCCGGATCTACATATCCTTTAGTAAAGAGTTCAGTGAAAAGAGTCATCGCTTTCGTAGGTCCTGCGTCCGCGAAGCTTACTTCACCTTTAGAACGCTTGGAATTCCAGTTAGGGTCATCGCCATGAACTTCGTCCATGAAAAATTTATTAATCCAGAAGCCCCAGTGGAAAATATCCTTGCCGCCCATCACGATCGGCGAAATGCCTTTGGCCTTCAACTTGTCCTGTGCTGCAAGAAAGTCTGCGTAAGTTTTAGGCTCTTCTGTTATACCTGCATCTGCATAAGCTTTTTTGCTGTAAATAATCCCGTGTGGCGGTTCCAGAGCGATTGGCGCATTATAGACTTTACCGTTTACTTGAGGAATCGATTCGAACAAACCTTGCAATTCCTTAGGTAATTCTGCAAGTTTACCATTATCAGCGAATAGCTGCGTGTCACGCATTTCAACCAGATCCGGGAATTCCCCTACTGCATCCTTCGTTTTCAAGAAATCCAGGTAGGAAGCCGATGTAGTTTCACTAAGATCTTTAATTTTGATATGAGGATTAGCTTTGGTAAAGGCTGATATCGAATTAGCTACCGCTTGTTTCGTTGCTGGATCACCTGTCGCGTAAATAACGCTGAAGGTCACATCTTTCTTAGGTGCTGCACTTGCAGCTGTTGAAGCTGCTGGAGAGCTTGAGTTCGTAGTTTCTTTACCGCCGCATGCTGTTAGAACAAGAGCAATCGCTGTCGTTCCTACTAATACTTTTGTCATTTTTTTGGACATGTCTGATAATCCTCCCTTTATGAATCCATTGACGGTGACCTGTCGATTTACATCTGATTCGGCCCTGCATCTATTCCGTGATTTCAATTTAACACATGCAAATTTGCTTTAGAATGAAGTTTTTTAAGTTCCATATGCATGATTTTAAGATGTGTTGAAAAATGTCGTTTTAACAAACTCAGAATAGAAAAAACCTCCACCAACTTCTATTATCAGTTGGTAGAGGATCATTTAAAGAGGGTCAAGCGCATGTCATTCTTTCCGTGTCTTATATTCTTGAGGCAGCTTGCCATAGCTTTTCTTGAACATATCGCTAAACTGCCTGGCATTATTGTACCCGACCTGCTCAGCGATTTCATAAACCATCAAATCCGTTTGCAGTAATAATTTAACCGCTTGCTTCAGGCGAATATCGGTCAAATACTGTTTAAAATTCTCATTCGTATGTTTTTTGAAAAAGCTGCTGAAATAATAGGGATTCATATACACCATGGAGGCAATGCTTTCGAGCGTAATGTTTTCACTGTAATGCTGCTCCATATATTCTTTCACAAACTTCATTTGCTGAGCTTCCTTGCCTCCACCTGCTAGATGCAGCTGCTCTAGCATATCTGTGATTTTGGAGGTTATAAATGCTTTCAACTCCTCGAAATAATTGAATGCATGCATCGAAAGAGTCCATTCCTGCTGCTCCTGCTTCGAAGCGCTAGGCCCTATGCCGACCCCCGTTAACTCCTCTGTCAGCTCCATGAGTACCGTATAGCAGCTCATCACTGCTGCCTCTTTACTTCCACGAGCTAATGCCTCTACTTGAGTGAACAATTCTTCAATTCTCAGCGTCAGCTGCTCTCTCTTTTTAGCAAGCAGATCTTGCATGATGGATTGTCGAATCTCATTCAATTGTCGTTCCGATTCATGTCCTGCTATGGGCAGCGATAGCCGCGGAATCACTTTGCCGCCGCCGGTGAAAAAGCTGCTTTTAAGCGCTTGCACCGCTGATGAGTAAGAGCTCTTGATTTGATTGATGTCCGAAACCGTTTCTCCTACGCTAATGGTAAGGCTTATTTTCAAAAAATAACGGACCTTGTCCAGAATTTCTTCGGCTAAAGGTAATATACCACGTTCTGCCGGATGATTGACGATCGCGCATAGGTTATCAGACTTACGAATGACTAATCCCAATCCATATTCACGAAGCAGCTCATCGGTCAGATTCGAAATCGCAAATAGCAATAGACGTTTCTCATGCTCCTCCCATTTACTGTTTAATACCTGAAGCTGCTCTATCTCTAGCATCATAATGGTAAAACATTCTTGAGGGAAGTGCGCGTCTAAAGCCTGCAGCTTGCGTGCTGCTTCTTCCATACGGATATCGCCTTCCGTTAACCGATCGAACAATTCCTCTAGCTGCGTGTTTTTATCCTTTTTCTCATAAACAGTTAACTTGCCTTTGAAGGTTTGTTCTTCGCTTTCTTCCTGCAGCAGGGCTGCAGCTTTTTGCACGGCTTCAAGAAGCAGGTTCTTCTCGATAGGCTTCACTAAATAATCTACAGCACCGAACGCTAGCGCATCCTTGGCATAAGAAAACTCTTGATACGCGCTGATAAAAATAATTTTCGTATGAAGTCTACGCTTTTGTACTTCCTTAATAACATCAATCCCTGTACCATCGGGCATACTAATATCCGTTATGACCAGATCCGGACTTTCCTTCTCAATGAGCTCAATGAGCCCTTTTCCCGTCCATGCTTCCCCAATGATTTGAATGCCGAGCTCTTGCCAGGGGATCAGCTTTCTCAAGCCTTTAATAATAATCGGTTCATCATCGGCTAGTATGGCGTTCAGCATACGTAATCACCTCTTGTCCAAGCGGAATAACCATCCTTACGGAGGTACCTATATCCTTACTACTAGTAATCTCAATACCGTAATCCGACCCGTACAACGTTACGATGCGATCGTGAACATTTTTTAACCCGATGCTGCTGCTCCCTGATTCCACCGAATAGCTGTTCTCCAACTTCTGACGAACCTGTTGCAGTGTTTCTTCCGTCATCCCAATACCATCGTCATCGACCGTTACGCTAAGAAGATGATCCGATAGCTTCTCAGCTATAACTCTTATGGTTCCTTTGCCAGACTTAGGCATGATACCGTGATACACCGCATTCTCAACGATGGGCTGTATTGATAGTTTCGGTAACACGCAGCCCAAGACATCCCCTTCATAGCGGAAATCCATGGCTAGCTTGTGTTCACCATAACGAAGCTCCATAAGCCGGAAATACTGCTCTATGTTCGTCTTCTCTTCTTGCAGAGTCACCGTTTCTTGGCCGTAATCCAGCACATATTTCAACTGATGTGATAGTGATAAAATCATATCCCCAACTTCATTATCGTCATTGGCTACCGCACTCATTCGAATGACTTCCAAGGTGTTATACAAATAATGCGGCCGGATTTGACTCTTTAAAGCGTTAAGTTCCGCTTGCTTCTGCTTAATCTGGGCGACATATACCTCGTTGATGTAATCTTGCAGACGAACCACCATTTTGTTAAAGCCGCGGGACAATAAACCGAGCTCATCAACCGATTGCACGGTCACTTGCGTATCAAAATTGCCTGATTCTACCTTTGCCATTTCTATTGTAATACTGCGAATCGGTTTAGAGAACCGTTTGGAGAACCATACGGCAACCATGATTAGTGATACCATACATAACCCGATCACAATCGTGATGGTTCCAATGATTTGCTGAATTTTCTGAAACATCTCTTCCTTATAAAGCTCGCCTACAATTTTCCAGGAAACATTCACATTATCTTGCTGCCTATAAAGATAGTCACTGGATTCCGTAGGGGTATAGGTTAACCCAATATTGGCTTTGTTATTACTGTATAACACCGTATTGTTCTGATCTAACACGTAGATCACATCCTTGGGATTTAGCATCATTTGATTGAAAATTTCATCGAATGCTTCCATCCCGACATCCATGAAGAATGTCCCTACGATTCGCCCTTCAAGCCCCTTTGCCCCAAGCACATCAATCAAATTCCGTCCAAAGGTTAAAACTTGCGTATTTGATCCCAGATAGTAACTTTCAGGATGAGTAGGAAAATAGGTGAGTTGGTTGCGATTTAGCAGCAGCGCATTCCCCCACTCTTTATTCGGGTAGTCGTAATCAAAATCTAATGGCTTCTTTTCTTTATTGAGGCTTTGGAAATTCCCGTTCGGATAGACAAAAAACACACTCTGGAGATGGATATCCGTATATAACGCTGTAAGCAGGAAATTGTCCACGATTTTAACCGAATTCGTATCAACTTCAAGATTCTGAGCCGCGATAGCCTCTCCAAGCTGTCCATACATACCGCCAACACCATAAGAATACATCAGCTTGGAAATATTATTGTATTTCATATACATGTCATCCACATTTTTGCCGGCAAATAAGAGCATTTGTTCGAAGTTGTTAATTACATATCTTTCCATATAATTGCTAAACGTATTTAGTGAAATATAACTTAAAACAAGCAGCGGAATTAGCCCAACGGTAATAAACGAAAGGGTAAACTTGGCGAAAATGCTTTTGCGTAGTCGCAGCAGTGTCCTATTTTTCAAAATCTCACCTCATTCCTAAACGCAATCCTTGTAAGACTATCATAACAAAAAGCTCCTATATTACCACCGCAAAAAAATCCCTATATCTCAAAGATACAAGGATTTTCTTATTTAGGAATGAAAGGAAATATCCTTTGTGTACTCATTCATATCTATATTTCCTTGCTCAACACTCAGGATCAATTCACCATTAATCCGAAGATTGATGAAGTGGACGCCTTCTACGGCGCGATCTGCATCAAATCCATGAATACGATTCGGGTTCGTATTCCTTCCGTTATACGAGACGTTCCGGAACGTAATGTTTTCAATTCGGTTGCCTGCAACTGGATTGTAGTCCTTATTCCAAACGACACGCAGGTCAAACAATTGACCTAATTCAAAATCCTCCACCCGAATGTTATCATAGGTCACATTTCGGACTGTATTCTTATCTCCGGCGTTAATCGCCATGGCTCCCCAATAATTAACCTGCGGCTCATGGTGCTCCAGGATATCGATATTTTCGAACAACACATTCTCAATCGTATCCCCATCCTGGTCATGGTCACCGTGGGTTCCGATCATCAACGCATGAGCGACATCCGCCCAAAATATCGAATTGCGCACCGTCAGATTTCTCGCATCTCCATGATAATCCCAGCGTGTACCATAAAAGGCTATGCAATCATCGGATGTGCGTAAAAAGACATCATCAATCTCGATGTTAGAGCTCGCCATCATATCGATGCCGTCCGACCAACCGCGCGTACTAAACGACTTGAAGTTACGAATATGGATATGCTCCGACTTCCCGATATAAATACTATAATGCGGTGGATCCAACGTCATGATGCCTTCGATGGATATATGCGTGGAAAACAGGATTCGGATGCCTCGAAACGCAGAGAACCGATGAAAGTCAGACAAATAAAGGAACCCTCTGCCCCGAATCTGGACATTCTCCACATGCTCACAAACGAGCGATCCTACTACGATTGCGCCTCCAGCTATATAAACGGTCGTGTTTGACGGTATTCGCAGGATGGTTTCCTCCAAATAATGCATACCTGGAGCAAAGTAAATGACTTCCGGCGTCTTGCCTCCTGGCAGAACAGGTGTTGCAGCCAAGCGATAGATATCCTCTGTACGATGAATGGCAGGCTTTAGCACAAGCACGTTCGGATCGTCCTGCTGCGGCACACTCTCTTCTATGGGGTTGGCAAAAAGATGAAGGTTACTAAATCGCTCACCGTTAATTTCGATGGACAGCTTACGTGGACGATCCAATGTAAAAGTAACAACATTCTCATTCATCGAAAATGGAACATGGGTGGATAGCGGACGTATAACCGCTTGGTCGACTTCTTGGATTAGCACTGTCACCTGAACCTCGATCGTTCCTTCCATGTCGAAATAAACCATGGATGCAGAGCGAACGTTATGCATATCTACCTTCACTTCATAAACGAACAGCTGCTGCCACTCTTGACCCGTTGTACGTACTTTTACAGTGAAGTCATTCCGTCCAATAGCACCTTTTGGCGCCTCATAAACGATTAATCTGCTAGTCATTATTTCCTCCTGCGTATCATTAAGTTTCCAGATGCACCCACCAGATCAATACGCTTTCCAAGCTTATCATGAGGCTGAACCTCCTGAAATGCTGTTTTTTAAGATCAAACTGAGGTTTTTTTAGGATGATGAAATCGCTACAGCTCCACAGAGAGTTCATCGTGTATACTCAAATTATGCAGGTATTTTTTACTTACCACACGCTAATTCATTGTGAATGAGAATACCGTCTTTGTATTCCAAGATATTTACAGTTATTTCGTCATGTTCAATTTGATTGACCGTTATGATTTGTATTCTGCCGTCTTTAAGAATCACTTCGACCGTATTTGCATCGGCAGCCTGCACGGATAGGATCATGCTTTCCGTCTCGAAAGGTTCAACGATGGTGATATATCGGCCAATGGTACCTTTCGTCCTTACAGCGTACGTTTTGCGTCTTTGGGCTTCATCACCAGGGAAGGCATCGGCTCCAATCAATCCTACAAAACGCACAGCATTTATTCCTGATAAATCAAGGGTTAGGATGCCCACCTTGTCATGGTCAACTGGACTTGTAGGTATGGCCTTCGGGTATTCATTCCCTACGATCGTAACCCGTCCGCCCTCGTAGTCCTTACCTATACCGCAGCCACGATCAATATTTTCGTAGACTACGTCTAAATCGCAAAGATTAAACTTCCCGCCATCTGCAGTGACCACATATGCCTCACCCCAGAAAAGCCCTTGTTTTGTTTTTTGCGGATACTTTTGTTCGTTGTAGGTAGGATTATTTTTGACTCTTAGCGTTAATGTTTTAGCCCCCTCGAGATCGATGTCACATTTCCCTTCGCTTAGGAGCCATGCGCCAAACTCACCTTCTGCTTTTACATCACCATCTACTTCTACTCGGTACTCGATCGGTATCATATATCCGTGATCCTCTGCAGTTCTGCCAATGATTTGAATCGATTGTTTAGGCCAAGCGGTGTGTACATCCATTTTTAATAAGCCTGGTGTATTATGGGCGGTTCGAGTGCCACGCATATCTTCGCCTTCCCCAAAGATGGTTTCAAAGCTTGCGACACTTGTCCCAACTACATCATACCAATGGCAATCCGTTATAAATTGTGCATCAGATAGAGGGTTTTCGGTAAATTGGCTAGTATGCTGCAGTTCGCTCAAGGTATCGGACTTTATCCCTTTAAAACCTTTAATTTGGAACAAGCTATCATATTGATGCTCTTTTTCGCCTTTAAGGTAATCAAATATCACGATATAATCGTCGGTTACCCCCATCACTCTTTTTTGTGTGATTGGTTCTGTGAACTCTGACAATTCACCATAAGGTGGAGCATCTTTCACTTCTGGCAATGAACTCGCATTCATTTTGCATCTTTCTTCTAAAGTTTTTGTCTCGTTGTAAATCATTCCGCCATAAGGAGGATAAGACCACTTCGAATTTGTCTCTATTGCAACAGCCTGTATCGCTTTACCGCTATAAAATAACAATCTTTTGGAATCACTGGGCACCTGCATTTTTTGATCGACTACGACCATATTTTTGGTCATCGAGTTTTGGACATAGAATTTATACATAAAATGCGGATAGCCCCACCATACATGCTCAGGGTTATAAAAGCTGCGCCCATAACGCATAATAGATAAGATTTCCGTACGATCAAAATGTCCATGAGCATACCCATGTGAGCCATATCGCATAACCGCTTGAATTTGGTCCTTCTGCTCTCTATGTTCAGTCTGACTTCTTAACATCGCTATGCCAACATTATCCGCATATGCATTGTTCTTAACGTAAGAAGAAGGATACTCCGGCAATTCGGCATGTCCAAATATCGGGTCCACATTGACATTTTGATGGATAACAGGGATGTATTCCGGATCCTTATAATAGCTATAAGCCAAGTCGAAAGTCGAACCAAAGTGCACTCCCTCTAATTTCTTTTCATCAGAGTCACTAATACCAAACAGGACCCCCCTGTAATCCAAAAATGGGATCGTCGCATCGAACATGTCTTTGATACAGACATAGTTCTTTCTATTGCCACCCCACTTTTTGTTATACATGCCGAATCTTACTTTTACATCTTCACCGTTATAGGTACTATTGATTTCATCATTAAATGGGATCGGGTAATGCGTATGCAAAATGTTAATTCCGAAAGGAAGCAAGGCATGTGCGGTGTGGATATACATCGAGGATACCCATGTGTTATACCCAACGGAACATTCATGCCACCAACCATCATTAAACAAACCATATTTCAAGTGATGAATGGAGCCCCCCATGCCGAATGCAAACCGTAAGGCTCGTTCGATATCTTCTATAGCCAGCGCACAATAAAAAGCGCCTGTTATTTCTGATAATAACCAATTAGAAATATGTCCTTGATGTAAATGTGTATCTAAGATATCCATATAGATGCGAAACGTTTTTTCTACCCCTTGGTGTTCTTCAGGCGTCAAAACACCTGCTTGATGAATAATATCGTAAGGGATCGCTAGGTGCTGGAAGAAATGTCCTTCCTGAACATAGCTCTGGCTGCAGCCTTTTTTCTTTTTCGGATACCCTATTTCCTCATCTATGAAATAGCGTAGAAATTTAGCCACTTTCTCAGCGTATTTGATGTCTTCGGTAAGCGCATAAGCATAGGCGGCTACATAATATCATGCTCTTCACTTGTGTTATAGCAGTAATCTCGTTCTTCAATTGGTGGTTTGACTTCCCATGCATCCGCGGTTGCTATTAATTGAACATACGCAGGTTTGAATTTCGGATACTTATCAATTTTCTCTTTTGTTTCTTTCCACTGCTGCTCGTTATGATAAATATAAGGATGCGGCAATCTTCTTAACGTTTTGAACTCTACGGTAACAGCACGCTCACTGTCACCATTAGCAATAAATTTAAGGAGCGTATTTTCATGCCCGCCCGCTACCATATAATCATGTACTTTTACGATAGCTGTTATGTCCTGCTTGGCATTCGGCTCTAAAACAAATTGGGCTGGTGTAACAATAGGAAATAAAGACTCCCAGCCTTCAAATACTTGTTTGATGATAACATTTTGTTTGGCTTCCGAACAATTATACACACTCATCGTGTATACGACTTCTTCCCCTGCATCACCAGATTTACCCAACACATTCGTTTCAACAAATATCTGATCTCCTCGATGAAAGCTAGCCGAAATCAATTCAGCATTCCCTTGCAGTTCAAAACTTTTCAGAAATCTCCATATATCCCCTTTACTCGTTTCTATTTCAAAATCGGACAGCTTCAGCTTTACATCATGCTTCCCAGACCCAGCGAGTACAATTCTCGCGTTAACACTCCGATTATCGATAAAATTAGCTTTGACCTTTATTTCTGTTTCCTCCGCATAAGCATTCAAACGAAGCTTCAATCCAAACCAACCCATTGCTTCAAGCGAAGAGTCATTGCCTCTTTCAAAACCGATGGGATACCAGCCTATAGCATTTGCGGGTGTTGGATATTCTATTTTTACAGTCTCCCTTAGATCATAACCATGATCGCTTCGTTGTCCTGCGACATGCCAATCTTCCAAAAGATGAATACGATTTAACACGAGCTCACCTCACTATGGTTTTAATTTCCAACGAATTCCCTTATGATCGCAGGCACTCCGCAAGCCAATCAAAGGACTTACGTCCCGATATTTCGTGACTTCCCGGAAAAAGATCCGATTGGAAACAATCCAGAACATTCATGCCATTATAAATCTCCTTAAGCTCCGCAATAGCCTCGCGAACATTCTTTACCGGAAAGATTGGATCGTTCTCGCCTGATTCTACGAACAAATTACGAGGGGCTATTAAGCCGATGAGCTCCGGTTGTTCGGCATCGAGCAGGATACCGGGCAAGTAATTATCGATGCAATGATGCATGGCAAGAATGCTTCCCTGAAACGTATTCGTCCACCCTGCAAGCACGGTGGCCTTAATCCGATCATCTAGTCCTGCTGTAAATGCGCTGATCAGACTGCCTCCGGAAAAGCCGAAAATCCCGATGCGGCTAGCTATGACATCATCTCGAGATTGTATGTAATCCAGCGCCCGGATGGCTTCGTAAACCCGCATGCCCGCCAATGTTCTACCGAACATCAACAATTGGGACGACAGCGTACCGCAGGAGCTGTAGTTCGGATTCGCTATGATCTCTTCCGCCATCCGACGCACTCCGAAACCCATGATTTCCGGGATGACCACAAGCAGCCCCCTCTTCACCAGTTCGACAGCAAAACGGTTATGGATTCCGAGTTCGTTGAGCACGCTGCCGTTCGGAGCCAGACCAACAGCGTCTCGTTGACCATTGCCATGTCCATGGCAAGCCAGCACCGCAGGCCATGAGCCTTTTCCATCTTTCGGTACCAGCACCATGACAGGGACGTCTACGGATTCCATGGTTGTATATTGGATGTGCTCAAGATAATAATCGCCGTAATCCTTCTTCTCCAGCACAATTGGTTGAAGTGGTGTTACCGTTCCGGGAAAGCTTCCCAGCGCTTTCCTTAATCGGCCGCACAGCTCCTGCCGATCTACTCCGGTATGCTTCTTTCCGGACCGCAGCTTAAGCCGCTCATTCTTCGTTTCCTCGTACAATCGCTTCAGAAATTCATCCGTTGTCCAGTTCATACTGCTTCCTCTCTTCCCACACATCCATCAAAAGATGCGGTGCTTCCATCCATTAAGCTTGGATATCGCTTCCACGTAGTAATAATCGCCATATATAAGCGAGACATCAATAAACGATGTGCCGCTGCCAGTAGCATGCAGCAGAATGGCTTCGTGCTCCGGCTGATCCCAAGTCGCATAGTTTTCAGTCAGCGAACGCAGGATCCGCTCTGCTGCACCGGTGTACAACCTCTTTTCTCCTGCTGTTACGAAGTCCGCAAGATCTAGCAAGGCTGAGGCTGCAATAGCAGCAGCTGAGCTGTCCCTCGACATGCCCTCTTCCGATTCCAAACGGAAATCCCAATACGGGACATGATCCTCAGGCAGCGCTGCAATGAAGTAATGCGCGATCCTCTTCGCTGTATGAAGAAACCGCTCATCCTCCGTGTGACGATATGTATTCACAAAACCGTATAATCCCCAGGCCGTACCACGGCTCCACGATGATTCCGGAGATAAGCCTTGGCCGCCAAAGTTTTCGATATAAGCACCCGTCTCGGCGTCGAATGAAAGGATATGTTTCGTCGATCCATCCTCTCGGATGCCATACGCCATCGTCGTCTCGGCATGACGAATCGCCATATGTTTATACCTAGGATCGCCAGTCACCTTACTAGCCCAGAACAGAAGTGAGATGTTCAGCATGCAATCGATAATGACCCAACCGGGTACTGGTTTACCGTCAGGTCCATTATTCCAGGCTCGAATAAATCGCCCAACAGGATTATAACGTGCTGCTAGAAAATTCGCTGCCTCAATCCCTCGGCGGAATCCATCCGAATCCCCTGTTAACGTATTTTTGATAACAGCTGTTGGCAGAAATTGAAATCCTACATCATGATGAAGCTCCTCCGTTGGTTTCACGAACCACTCTTCCAGAAGGCCATCCCAGTGCCAGGCAGCCTCTTTATAGTGATCTTTACCTGTCATGTCATTCATGATCCACAGTATGCCCGGCCAGAAGCCAGTCGTCCACCAATCGGAGCCGATGTCATCAAACTTGCCATCTTCTCCTGCGAAATGCGGACATTTCGTACCCATTTGATCCATCGTACGTGTAACTTTACTATCGAGTCTTACCATGATTTCTTGCCAATATGCTGTACTCATTATGAATACCTCCATCTGTTTTTATTCATTATAGATCACCATTTCACGCAAAAGTTATGATACAATATCAATAAATGTTGATATTTTGTCATATAGGAGGTAGTCCTATGAACCGGCTATTCGAACCTGTTATCTTTGATCATAAAGACATCGTTTGGGATTATCACCTTCGATCCGAAAATGGCTTCAAAGGGTACTATCACTGGCATCAATGCTGTGAAGCAGTCTTTGTACACGAAGGACAGGGCAGCATCGTCCTGAATCGCCAGGCTTACGAAATCAGACGAGGAATGTTCTTCTTCTTCCAGCCTTTTCAACTCCATCGTATCCACGCTATGGTTAGTTCTGAAACACCCTATGTTCGATCCATTTTTTATTTGGATCCTGTTCTCATTGAACAACAATTACGTCCTTTTCCGAAAAAACACGCCCTTTTTACTGCATTATGGCAAGGTAGAGACCGTAATCATGCTTATGATCTTTCCCTACAAGCAGAATCGATAGAATGGATTTACTCATCCTTTGATCGCAATAACGATGACAACGTTCGCGATTGTGAAGATATCACTTTGCTTTTGCTACAACTTTTGAATGTTGTGGACAGTGTGTACGGGAAAGTGAAAGATGTACAAGAGGCGCTGAGAAGAAATCCGCGTTACTCGGAAACGATTATGAGTTGGATCGAAAAGCATTATCAGGATGACGTTAGTCTTGAAAATTTGGCAAAAGAAACACATCTATCCACGAGCTACATTTCTAGAGTTTTTCGTCAGGAGACAGGCAGCAGCGTAACAGATTACTTGACGGCCAGACGGATGAAACAAGCCTGCAGACTGCTTGAGACGACGGATTTGGCAGTCGAGGAAATCGGTATTCGAATCGGCATACCGAACGCCTCTTACTTTATTCAACTCTTTAAACGGGTGATCGGAACAACTCCGCTTAAATACAGGAATGATAGAAACGCACCATCTCTTAAGACGTCTGGATTGGAAAATAAATCGAATAGCTTTCATCTTTAACCTCATATAAAGGAATGAACCTAAATCCGTGGTCCACTCCCTTCGTGCGGTAATATCCGGGATTCCACCAGCCGTGGTTCCGCTCTCGGTCAGGAGCCAACATCGTTTCCGGACGAGAAGGGTCCCCAGAAAGCACCCGCTCCTCACTGGTTAATCCCGCAAGCACGATCGGACCATCTAAGAACGCATAGGTGCCTGGCTCTCCAAGAAGAGGCTCAGCTGTTAGAGCCTTCGAGAGTTCGAGAGTAATCGTATCGCCACTAAGCCATTCTCGGGTGAGTCGGAAGAAGGACGATGCTTCTACTACTTTCTGCTCCGGTTCGGTGCCATTCACTGAAATCTTTGGCCGGCCCTTCAGCCACCAAGGCATTCGCAGCTTCAATGTGAATGTAGTAGCTTGCTCAACCTTGACGGTAATTTTATAAATGAAACTATCAGGACGTTGAACCGGAATGGACGGAATGTTCACTTTCGTAATCGCGGTCATACCTTCAACGGACCAGTTGTTAAGCGGATAAATGCCGTGTTGTCCTTCCTGCTCCAAACGAATACTTATCGCATTGCCGCTGTGATCGCAGTGCAGCTCAGAGGGTAGCCATTGACAGATGGTGATTCCGCTCTCTTCCTCCATGAAAATTTGCGACTCATAGGATGCGTTAGCCTGCATCAGCGTACCGTGACAGCACCAGAAATGCTGAGTCGGCGAGCCCCATGTTTTTTTGCTGCCTGCCGCTGCGCCGAGGAAGTATGAAATCATGCCTGTATCCCCATGTTGATGAGCAAGTACGCCATTCATAAACCGACGTTCCCAATAGTCGGCATAAATGGGATCACCGGTCCATCGGAGAAGCACATGAGCAAGCCGCATCATGTTGTAGTTGCAGCAGTGCTCCTGACCGACGCCGAGTCTGGCAGCCATTTCGTTTGCCGGCATCCATAGCTCGCCATTGTCACCTGCCCCTGTAGCGACATAACCGCGATTTGTAACGGCAATTGCCCAAAACGCTTCCACTATTTTGCGATACCGTTCATCCCCTGTTACTTCCCAAGCCCGTGCAGCACCAAGAATTTCAGGAATTTGTGTATTCGCATGCTTGTTCGTCAGCACATCTTTTCCATCAATCAGTGCATCGAAAAATCGCCGCCGATCGTATCTTCGTATGAGCTCAAGATGCTTCTCATCGCCTGTGATACCGTACAGATCTGCCCATGCTTCCAGCATGCCTCCTGTCTCAAGATCAAGCAGCTCGTCCATCTGCTCCTGCGAGAATTGTCCCGTCCAGCGATAAAACCAGGCTGCGATGCCTGAAATCAGATGTACCGCATGCTCATTGTCCGTGATTGCATAGATTTCATATAATCCCATAAGCAGTTTATGAATCGTATAGTGAGGTGCCCATACGAATTTACCACTAGCTATGCGCTCCATATATGTTTCTGGGAACGCAGCAAGCCACTCCCCTCCATTCGCTTCTTGACAGCGCTTCAATTCAGCTACGATATAATCAGCCTTTGCTTTCACTAATGGATCGCCAGTTTGCGCATAGATGCGCGCAGCTGCCGAAAGCCAGTGACCCATAATATGCCCTCGCAGCTCGCAGGTTGGCGATTCCCAACCCCAATGCCAATGCTCCGGACCATCCATGCTTGTAGTCGTAGCGCTAGTAGTGCCGCCGGTGCCGCTATAGCTCCACAGTCCCGCTTCCAGATAAAAACTACGGAGTAAATTCTCGTTGGTCAGGCTCATCATGTACTGTTTATTTAGTTCAAACCGCTTCTTGAGTGGACCCGGTAGCAATCGAACGTGTCCCGCCTGAAAATCTCTCATGACCGTCTTTCCTCTCATCACTTCTCATCCGTTCCTTTTTTTGTTTTCTTTTTCATTTTAAAGTTATGCTATACTACATTCCATGCACTATATTTTGAATTTTCATATACTTTTTTTGTTATTTATTGAACAGCAAACATTCTGAGAGAGGATTCACTCTATGGACAAGTTCGTTGATTTAACTGCAGACCGATTCCCGTTGATCCGGGATATTGGCTTGAACCGAACGGATACACGATATACCCATCCCGACCGTATGTTGGACTACCATGTATTTCTCTATGTCGCCAAAGGAGGTATGCAAGTCATCGAGGAAGGATCTTCCTATGTTGTAGGTGAACAAGAGTACTTATTCTTAAATAAAGGCTTACACCACTGGGGCTTACCTGAGACGCTGGCGGGAACTTCCTGGTACTGGATACATTTCGACACAGTCGCGGACGAACGTAAGGATTACAAAGAACATACCCCGCGTCCTGAGCTGGAGTACTACTATCCCGATCATTATCAATACCGCATCGTACTGCCCAAATTCGCTACAGCGCCCATAGGAACAGAGAAAAGACTGCATGCTATGATCCATGGAATGCATGATCAGGGTGCTCACAAGATGACACGGGCAAGCTTGAACGTCTATCAATTCTTCCTCGAACTGCATGCGGCCGCTTCCAATCAGGACGGAATCGCCGAAGCTGCTCGTCGGACGACCGAACGAATCATGGCCTATTTGGTGGCACATCTCGAGGAGCCTTTCGATGCAGCCAGACTGCAAACACACTTGAATATGAATTACAGCTACATTTCTGCCTCATTCAAAAGAGCAACGGGCAAAAGCATCGTAGAGACTCATACGATGTTAAAGTTGAACAAGGCAATCGAGCTGATGCGACTAAGCTCGTTGAACTTAGCGGAGATTAGTGAGCGGCTCGGGTATCAGAATCCTTTTTACTTTAGCAGGGTGTTCAAGAAAGTGTATGGCGAATCACCTTCAGCGTACATGCGGCAATTCTACAAGTCTTAAACCAAGGATTTGAAAAGCTGCATAATATCAAAAAGGGGCAGATCGAATTTAAACATTCGTCACCCCTTTTTGTTGTTCAAATCATCTTTATATCCATTTAAAACCGGTCCCTTGCCAGCTCGATTACCAGTAGGGCTTCCAATCTTTCTCTATGCGAATTAATGCTTCAAAATAGAAATAATCGCCCCAAATGTTGCACTCGTTGATGCCCATTCCGCGTGGCTTGTTGTACACGGCGTGAATCAACACGCCATTTGACTCTGGGTAATTCTTGGCCGTGTAGTTTTCGTGCAGTGATTTCAGGATATGCAGTGCCGCATTCTCGTAGACGTTCTTCGACGGGTCTAGAAGCGGCAATTGTTTGGAGAGTTCGAGCAAACCGCATGCGGCAATCGCAGCCGCTGAGCTATCTCGCTCCTGTTCTTTGCCTTCCAAGAAGATCAAATCCCAGTAACAAATAAGATCGTCCGGCAGACGGTTAAGAAAATAGTTTGACAGCTTCTTAGTCAATTCGAGCAGTTCTGTATCACCCGTATATAAATAGCTGAGCGGGAAGCCGCTGATTCCCCAGGCTTGACCACGCGACCAGCATGTATCGTCGGCATAGCCTTGATGAGTTCTTCCGAATCTCGGCAATCCGGTTTTCACGTCCATATAATAAGTATGGTACGTTGATGCATCGTCTCTGACAATATAAGCGGCTGCCTGCTTGACGTGACTTCTCGCTGCTTCGGCGTACCTCGGTTCGCCCGACACTTCAGTCGCCCAGTACAGAAGCGGTAGATTCAAGTTGCAGTCAATAATCATTCTGCCCTGCTGTTCGGGGTCGCTGAGTTCTCCCCAAGCCTGCACGATGCCTGCTTTATCAAAGTAGCGTTCCATTAATAAATCCGCTGCGAGCAAAGCTGTCTGCTTAGCCTCTTCATTGCCGGTTAGCTTATAAGCGGCGACACAAGACAGGGAATACAGAAAACCAATATCATGCGTATTCGTTTCGATCCGTTTCTGCACGCGTTCCTTGTAGCCATGAAGTTGGCTTTCCGCGACATGGCGGTATTTGTCATCCCCGGTATACTCGTAAGCAAGCCAAAGCATACCTGTCCAGAAGCTCGAAGTCCACTCCACATTGTCAATGCCCGGATAAATAAGATTTTCGCTTGCAGGCGCCGGAAATTGATGCGTGAATGCTTCCAGATTACGATCGATTTGCTTAAGGATAAAACCAATGGCTTCCTCTGCAAATGTTGAATCTATGACTGGCGGTTGTCCAAACTGCTCCAGACGGCTCAATGGTTCCAAATTAATCGCATGCACAGGTTATCACTCTTTCTTTTCATTGTAGATTATCTTCATATTCTCACTGTTCCTGTTCTTCAAAAAAAAGCTCCAGCACGTTCGTAAAAACTTCCGGCCGCTCCATATTGGAAAAATGACCTGCATCTGCGATATCCGCTCTGCGAGCGGATCGCACAAGATCGAGCAGTTTTTCCGACGAACGGATGCTGCCCTCCGAGTCGTCCCCCCCAATGATGACAAGAATGGGCTTTTCCACACCGTGTGCGCGAAAGCCGCGTGCGAGATCAGAACCGATCAGGCACTTAGGTTCTCGATGCCTTAGCGTCCATGCAGACCAGTCGCCAATCATTCTCCATAGCTGGCCACGGATTTCATCCTTGTACTTCCCGCAGCTGTCCATCAGATTAATGAACCATTCGTCTACATTCTCTTGGATCACCGGGTCGTTACGCCCTGGTCTTGACGATTGGGATTCGTGAGCAGAATCTGCATCCTGAAACAGTTCATTGTTTACAGACTCATCTTCCTCATTCGCATAGATGGCTCCGCTCGCAACGGAGACAGTCATCACATGATCCGGATGTAGATACAGAAAGTCCAGTGCTACAAAGGCCCCCAAGGATAAACCAACGATATGTGCTTGCTTAATGCCCAGATGATTTATTGCTTTGTACAGATCCTCGGCATGCAAATAATCTTCTCCCTCTTGCGGCATATCGGAAAGGCCGTAGCCTCTTAAGTCATAACGAAGTACCTGATACTGGGTAGCTAAACTCGCAAACTGAGCGTCCCACATTCTACGATCTACGGAATGACCGTGAAGCAGGACGACAGCTGGTCCTGATCCGGAGACTTCGTAGTAGAGCTCTTTTCCACCGATGTCAAGACGCCCTGAATGGATTTGAAGATTGTCCATGTTAATCCTATTCCTTTCGGTCATACCCGTTCACGGTAAGTAAAATAATCGAAATCGGCATGATGTCCGCCGCCGCTCATATCCTGTGCACATACGCCGACCATTGCACCTGTAAAGCCTAGCTTTCCACCGTATTCGTCGGAAAGGACGCCGAAATCGAGCGCAGGCCCGATGGTAGACCAACTGCTTCCGTCTGCGCTGACGGCAAACTGAAGCTTCCTGTGCTCAATCGTCACTCGCAAATAGCAGCGTTCCCAGCCATCGGCAATAACGACGCTATCCAGAAGCTCTTCGTATTTACCCCCGACACTTTTGGCGACGCCGATATGTTTGCCCAAGTGTTCATCATGACTGATGCGCAGATAGTAATAATCCTGTTCGTCATAGTAGCAAACGAGACCGGCCATATGAAAAAACGATTGCGGATCGAACTCGACACATGTTTCCGCTTCGAACTCAAAGTGCTGCACACGACGTGCCACCATACTTTGTTTGTGCCAGGAATTCAGAGACTCCCTGCCGCGTAAGCGAAGATAGCCCGGACGCTTCTGCAAAGAGAGCCAGCTTTCATCAGCCGGCGTTCGGAGCGTGCTGAAATGAATATTCAGTTGAGGAGCATCGAAATCGTCCCTCTCCGGTAAAGGTGCGAACGGATGCGGCTCCAACTCAGGAGCTTTAACTTCCAGTGAAGGTAATCGGGTGCCGTTATCAAGACGGGGCCATCCATCTTCCGTCCATACGATCCGCTGGATCAATGTTTCGCGTCCGAGCGGGTTCAAACGTCTTCCATCAGGCAATACACGTATCCCCAGATGGGAGATATACCATTCTCCGTTCTGTGTCTCTACGAAGGCCGCATGGCCTGCATTTTGCACCGGATGTTCACGATCATAAGCCGTCGTCATCATCGGATTATCCGGAGCTGTTTCGTACGGTCCTTCGATATTACGGGAACGGGCGACAGTAACTGCGTGGTTGCATCCAGTACCACCTTCAGCAGTTATCAAATAATAGTAACCGTCCTTCTTGAACATACTTGGACCCTCGGTGACGCCAATTTCGGTTCCTCGATAAATGACCGACTCCTCTCCAACCAGCCTGCCCTCGGCATGATTGTATTCCTGCATCAAAATACCGCTAAAGCGCGGACGGCCTGTCCGAAAATCCCACCGCATCTGCATCAGCCATTTGCGTCCATCGTCATCGTGGAAAAATGCCGGATCGAATCCTTTGGCGTTCAGATAGATCGGCTCCGACCATGGACCCATGATATTATCAGCCGTAATCAAATAATTGTGCAAGTCTTTAAAAACGCCCTTGCGCCCCACTACATTCGTATATAGCAGATAGAACGTACCGTTATCGTAAGTCAGATTCGGCGCCCAAATACCGCCGGAGCTCGGCACTCCGAGTAGTTCAAGCTGACCGGCCTTTGATAGAGGATGGGTTAGCAGCTGCCAATGGACCATATCTCGCGAATGATAGATCGCAACCCCCGGAAACCACTCGAACGTCGATGTCGCTATGTAATAGTCATCACCGACCCGCAGCATCCATGGGTCTGGGTTAAATCCCGGCAGCACGGGATTCGTAATTTTCAACTTTGCTTCTGATTTTGTCATTTTTGTTCCTCCTGCTATTCTTTTTACATATATGTCGTTTTGTTCTTCAACTTAAACGGATTCCCAGCCGGTTATATGATATCGTTTGCCCTTATAGTTGCCTATGCGTTCAACATCAACACCTTCGTTCCAAGTCAGCTTCACCCAATTAAAGCTGCCTTCACGGTATTCGAATGTTGTTCCGTCATCCTCATAAAGGAAGCAATCTGACGGTCTGTCTCCATAAGCTCTAACGGTGATGTCGAAGGTGGCATCATCTGAAATATATGGCAAAGGTTTAGCAAGCGGTAGAAGTGTACCATCCTTCACGAAGACCGGAATACGTTCCAAGCCTGGCGCAAAGGTGTAGGCTTGTCCGCCTTCGAAGGCCTCATTTGTCCAGAAACACCGCCAGCGGCCTTTCGGCAGATACACGTCGCGCTCTGATGTACCTGTTATGATTGGCGCCACAAGGATAGAATCTCCCATCATGTAGGCATCGTCGATTTCGTACGTATTTGGGTCATCCGGGTAATCCATGACAAGCGCCCGAAAAGGCGGCAACCCTTTTATACTATATTTCGCATAGCTTGTGTATAGGTAAGGAATCAATGTCATACGTATTTCGAACAATGTGCGGCAAATGTCTCGAATATCTTCATAGTTATCGAGGAATTCACCACGTATGTTTTTGTCACGTTCCACTTGCATCCATGGCGGATTCGGAATTCTCCAGCAGTTGAGCAGAGCCATTGGAGAGAAGACTGCCGTTTGAATCCTGCGGATCAAATCTTCGGGGGATTCCGCTTGACGGACTTCGGGCGACCAGAGAAGCCCGGAGAATCCGGAGTTCACGACACCGCGTATAAACACCTTGTGATTGTATAGATCGCTGTAAAGCACAAAGGGAAACGGCGAAGCAAGAGATCCGGAGGATCGGACTTGAGACAGCGTCCTTCGGCCATGCGCTTCGAAAGGAGCCTGTATGGCGGATTGATACAGCGTTCCCAGTTGGTTGTGCATCTGCTCCCCGTCCATCCCTGAGGGGAATTGCGCTATATCCGGGAAGGACCAATTCGAATGCACAAAGTCGGAGCTGTCACATTCATCTAATTTAAATCCGGATATCCCTTTTTCTACAAACTCCTTCAAATGATGCTTGGCGAAGATGTCTCTGGCTTCCTTTACGGACAGGTCAGGGACAAGTCCTTCCCAAACCTCGTAATCACCGGAATAAGGCATCAATTCTTCGTACATGGGGGAAGTCGGATGCACAAAGAGATGCTCCCAGAGGTTGACCCGGTAACTCATACCGTATAATTCATCGAGCATCCCTTCATGGCCCGGGAAACGGCTTTCATCCCATACAAAAGAGCAAGAATATGCCTTCGTTTGCCAACCGGGCTCAAACCCAAATACGTCGACCGGCATCTTATCGTCCCGAAAGCCCTTGGCAAGCCGCATGACATCCTCACGTGAGGCTGCACTGTAAGCCCGGTACCACATCCCGAGACCCCACATAGGAGGTAGAACGCCTCCTCCAGAAAACAGATTATATCGCTGTACGGCAGTCACCATGTCCGGGCCTTCAAACAAATATACATCAATACCTTCCGCTGACGGAATATCGACAACAACCGATCGATCCCCCTCTGTAGACTGGTAGCCGTACAATTCTATTTCAGAGGTTCCGATTTCCTTCTGTTCGAATTTCTTGTTCTCCGAAGCTCCTTTACGCAAATTAGTCCCGCAATAGAAAGTTGCGTAGCGCGAAGTGTCAATAAAGACGCCATATCCTGCGGTTGTTACATAAAACGGTACAGGTGCATGACTATCTCCTGTATCGGCCACGGGATCGCTGTTGACGCGAATCACTTTCTTTCTGCCTGTATGATCCACACGGTGCAGCTGCAGTCCGAAACCATAAATATGTTCATCGGCTTTCAGAGGAAGTTCAAGATAAATCCCTCTTGCCGATTGCTTTATCACGATGTCACTAAGTGAGAAGGGGGAAACTCCTTGGCAATCGAGCTTCCCGAGTTCTTCCGTTTTCACTTCCGTTTCACGATGATTAACCGGAGTGTGGGCTTCGGGCTGTCCGAAACGCACTCTCCATATGCCGTTTGCTATTTTGTCCATCGTTAACCTTCTTTCTGTGTTTTGCCCAGAAACGAGCCAATAATTTCATCAACATCAAACGATATTTGTTCTGATTATATCCCTTCGACCATCGAAAAAGTTATAATAAAATATGAGAAAATGTTTGAATCTTATCCACTTTGGGGAATTATGAACCTGCAGTCGAACCCGTTTATTTTGAACCAAACTCGTTGATTTGGGACTATAAAATACGTATCGACCATGATTTTAAAGGATATTATCACTGGCATCAGTGCTGCGAGATACTTTTTGTTCACGAAGGGCAAGGAACCGTCGTTGTTAATCAGCAGACGCACGACATTCGGAGGTATGTTTTTTTTCTTTCATCCCTATCAATTACAAAAGAACCTCCAATTCCACTAGAATGAAGTGGAGATGGAGGTTCTCTTTCTTCCTATTGATTATCGGATTGATCATGAGGCACAGTGACGGTTACGGAAGTAACCGTTTTGTTGCCCGCTTTATCGGTTGCCGTGTAGGTAATCATATAGATACGTGATTTTTCTGCACGTAAACTAAAAGAAGTGGCGGCTGTACCGAAATTGGCCTGAATGTCGCCTTGGCCGCTATCCGGTTGATTGCTCGTGATGGACGTTAATACTACGGATTCAACGCCCGATGTAGCATCACTCGAATTTAATATAACATTAATAGTCACCATTTTATGTTCTGCCGGCCAAATAGACGTTTTATCCAATTGGACAATTAATGATGGCTCCGTCTTATCAACCTTAAATTCGACGGTTTTGAGTTGTTCTACATTACCTGCTTGATCCGTGCTGCGATAACCGACCTTATGAGTCCCTTCACCGAAGGCCGGAATGGAACCTGTGTAGGTGATCCAGGCACCGTCATTTACTTGATATTCGGTTGTCACAGCTCCTCCGTATACATTGGCGCTAACGGATAAGCTTACCGTAACATCCGTTGTATACCAGCTGTTCTTCCCGTTAGGGGCAGTCGGACTTAACGTTGCGGCTGTTACAGGGGCAATCTTGTAAATGTTGCTTACTGTAAGACTGGTTACGTTGGATATGTTGCCTACGGCATCCGTTCCTCTTGCATAAACGGTGTCATTTTCCGAAACGACGACTGAGGCGGTATACGCTGTCCATGTGCCGCTAGCACCCACTTTATATTCTTTCACTGCTGCATCTGCCGGATAGTTGATCGTTATGGTGACGCCTTGGTTTGTCGGTGCTGAGGTATCTACAGCTAATGTTGCATCCACCGGTGCTATATGATCGATATTGTTGACCTCTTTGCTAGTTACATTAGATACATTGCCTGCAGCATCCGTTCCTCTTGCATACACGGTATCGTTTGCGGAAACAACCACGGGAGCCCCATAAGCTGTCCAGTTGCCGCTTTCGCCCACTTTGTATTCTTTCACCGCTGCATCTGCCGGATAGCTGATCGTTACGTTAACGTCGGTGTTGGTCGGCGCTGCCACATCTGCATCGAAGGTGGCATCGGCCGGAGCGGTCGCATCCAGCTTGAATGAGACGTTCCGGGCAAATTCTACGCCGCCCCCGCTATCCCTCGATTCATACCAAACCGAATACAAGCCATCCTGATTGAACGCAATCGGTCCCGTATAGGTTTGCCAAGTTTGACCTTCATCAAGGGTATAAACGGTGTTTTTCACTGGAAGCACCGAAGCGGATGCCGTTAACGCCAATGAAACCGGATGCACATACCACCCATTTTGCCCGTCGGGTGCCGTGTTTGACAATTCGGCTGTTGTAACCGGCGAATCCAGCGGGGTTAAATAATCGAAGCGCCCGTAATCGTTGGTTACATTGTCCACATTCGCTTTCAACAGTCCCGTTGCCGAATCGACTGCCACATATTTGCCGTTCACCATCGACTTCATGACGTTGCCTGAACCATTATTGCTGTAAGCAAACGTTTGTTCAGTTCCGATGGTGTTCGAATTGGCCGCTAGTGTGCCGTCCGGCATCACGGTCAAATATTTATTGTTGGCAAGCGACCGGTAAGCGTACAAATTGCTTGTGCCGAGGTATTCCAAAGCATACTGGTACGACTTCGCCTCGTTCTTGAGGATGAGTGTCGGACGGTTGCCTGCTGTAGTTGCCTCTTTGGTGCTGTAGTCCACTCCATCGCCATTAAGAAGAGATTGAATTCGGACGGAAAGCTTCTTATCCCCGGATCGGGCTAGTTCGGCGTTCAATTGATTCGTCACGTCAAACTGGATAAAGCCTGCTGCTTTCGGCTTTGGCCAAGTGGCAAGAACGGTGCCGGAGGCCGGTTTCGTACTCCAGGTAATGCCGCTCTCGATCCAACTATCGTCCGCTACATAATCGGCCTCCGTATTGCCTACATTGGCGCCTACAGATGTGGCGTACAGCCTCACAGTAGCGGAATCGACCTTGGTTCCTGCGTATCCGCTCAAGTCGAATTTGAGATAGGCTTCCCGCGTGAAATCTGCTGTAGATAGCTTGCTCGTCATCGTTGCGTCCGGGCCATAGTTGATATTGGAAGACGTGCCTCCGCGTACATTGGCATCTGCCGCAGAGATGAACTGCTGTTCCACGGAAGCCGGTGATTGATCGTTAATGACAACGATAGATTTGCCTGCACCGCGATTCGTAATCGTGATTGTCTCCGACTTGCCCCACTGATCGGAATGCGGGGTATCTTGGCTGTTGAATAACAGTCCCCCGTACGACGGGAAGTCTAGGGCAAACGCTTGAAACGGTTGTCTCGCTATCACTTGTTTGGTATAGGGCAGCATGGAATCCGGCAAACCAGTCTCATTAACATAGAGGTTATAGACCTGATGGAATATCGGACTGAATTTCCCCCGGCCTCTCGGCGAAATCGCCAAACCAGGGATCCATGAGAAGCCCTTCGACATGTCGTCCAGCGTGTAGCCTACACCTGGGATTGGTGTATAAGGAACATCGTAGCCCAAGTTATACTTCGCCGTATATTCGATGCCTTTGAGTAACCGGTACGTATTGTTCGGATACGAGTACATATCGCCACCGCTAGGAACCGCTGCCCTCTGATTCCAGCCAATCTGCGCCGCTTCGGCTAGACCTGCGAGACCCCCCTGAGTGTGATCTTGGTCACGGCCGCTTTCCTGAACCTGGCCGTCGTCATTTTGGATATAATGCATGACGGTTCCGTTGCCTGCACCATTCTTATAATAGTCTACGGCTTGATTATAAATTTCTTTATTTCCCGTCCAAATGCCGAAGGAAAGATTGAAGACCGTATCGACGGCGTCCCAGTTTCCGTTTGCCCAGCCGCCATTCACCTGACCGTACGTGCTTGTTAGCGGATAGAATACGTTCGTCATCATGTCGGTGAATTTGCTTACATCCGCAGAGGACCACCCCGCATTACTGTACCGAATGATCTCGGCGGCGTTCAGCAGCTTGTACCCGTAGATGCTCGCCGCCAATTGGGCGTCATGGCCTTGGATGGAGGTCAAATTGTAGGACCAGCCGTTCAGAATTTGGATCGTATGATCCGCATAAGCTTGATCTCCGCTAATATTCCATTCGATCGCATTCAGAAGGGCTGCCGATGCGCTGTAATACAGATCGGTATTTCCTTTATTTCCATTCACAGCATCATTTCTGTAAACAATTGGATGATAATTGGATGGAGCATAATTCAAAGAAGCTGTTGGATTCGCTTTTAAATTGTTCCATTCGTAAATTGCCGGAGCTTGATTGGAAGCAACTAGCTGTTTCATGCGATCCAGATCAGCCTGTGTAAAGATCATTCCGGGATGGACAAAGCTTACGTCGGCAGCGGCTGTCTGCGGCTGGCCGACGGCTCCCGCGAACAAAGCTAGAGGCAAGGCCAAGCCTAAAATAAGTTTCGAGACAAGTTTTTTTCTCAATCGGTTGATTCGCATGTCAACTCTCCTCCAAGTTATCGTGATTATGTGTAAGCAATTAAAGTAACCCGGCCTTGGGCTCTATCATAGTCAAGCCCAAGGCCAGGTATAGTTCAGGTTTCGATTAAAATCAACAATCGGCAACGATTTAATTATTCAGTATCGGATTGATCATGAGGTACCGTAACGGTTACAGGAACAAACGTTTTGTTACCCGCTTTATCGGTTGCCGTATAAGTGATGGTATAGATACGTGATTTTTCCGCACGTAAACTAAATGAAGTGGCGGCTGTACCGAAATTGGCCTGAATGTCGCCTTGGCCGCTATCCGGTTGATTGCTCGTGATGGAGGTTAATACTACGGATTCAACGCCCGATGTAGCATCACTCTGATTCAGCGTCACATTGATCGTCACCATTTTATGTTCCGCCGGCCAAATCGACGTCTTATCCAGCTGCACGGATAGCGCTGGCGCTGTCTTGTCAACTTTAAACTCGACGGTTTTAAGTTCTTCTACATTGCCTGCCTGATCCTTGCTGCGGTAACCGAACTTATACGTTCCTTCGCTGAAGACAGGAATGGAGTCGGTATAGGCGGTCCAAGCACCGTCATTCACCTGATATTCCGTTGTCACTGCTCCTCCGTAAACATTGGAGGTTACGGATAAGCTTACCGATACAGCTGTCGTGTACCAGCTGTTGTTCCCGTTAGGCGCAGCCGGACTTAACGTTGCAGTTGTGACGGGGGCAATCTTGTAAATGTTGCTTACTGTCATGCTCGTTACATTCGACACATTGCCTACGGCATCCGTTCCTCTTGCATACACGGTTTCATTATCAGAAACAATGACTGGAGCGGAGTATGCTGTCCATGTGCCGCTTTCGCCAACTTTGTATTCTTTCACCGCTGCGTCTGCCGGGTAGCTGATCGTTACGGTAACACCTTGGTTGGTTGGCGCTGTGGTGTCTACAGCTATAGTTGCATCTACCGGTGCTACATGATCAATGTTGTTTACCTCATAGCTGGTTACATTGTTTACGTTACCTGCAGCATCCGTTCCTCTTGCATACACCGTGTCGTTTGCGGAAACAACCACGGGAGCCCCGTAAGCTGTCCATGTACCGCTTTCGCCAACTTTGTACTCCACCACAGCGGCATCAGCCGGATAGCCGATCGTGAGAGTAACATCACTGTTGGTCGGCGCTGTAACGTCTGGGGAGAAAGTGGCATCGGTAGGTGCCGTCTTGTCAATGTTTACTGCAACCGTATGCGGCTGTTCCACATTGCCTGCCGAGTCCACGCTCCAATACACTAACGTATGCGTTCCCTCGGTAGTCAAAGTAACCGAATTCCCGGTTTGTTGCGCGCCGCCGTCTACTTTGAAAAAGGTTGAGGCAACGCCGGAATCTGCATCAGTCGCATTGAAGCTTACCTTCGTATCCTTGTTGACCGATCCCTGCGGTGCATCATCCGTTGTAACCGGAGGCGTCAGGTCGGCCGCTTTCACTGCCCCATGCAATCTAAGTTCAGCTATATTACCGAACCACCCACTCGGATTGAAAATACGGATATATCGGTACGGTACTTTGCTGCTAATCGTAAAGCTTTGCCAATCCGCTGTAGATACCGCTGCTTTTGTAAGCGCCGTCCAAGTCGTATTATCGTTGGATCCCTGGACCACTGCACCATTAATTCTTGTAAATAAATTTTGGTCTTGTCTTCCCAGCAATTCTACACTCGAAAGCGTAGCTTGATTGCCTGCTTTAAAGTCAAACGTAATGTAGCTTCCCGTACCGGAGCTGCTGCCCAAACGGAAATCGGAACTCGTATTTAAATTGCTATCGAACAGATAATTCACCTGTTGCAATGTTATTGCTGCCGTTCTTCCTGAAGTAGAATCGATTAAATTGGCAATACTAGCTACATTGCTAATCAAATCCGACTCGTCAGCCAGGAACAGCGTGGTATTATCCGATGTAGTCGTGATGGGGAATCCATCCGCTCCATCTTGCTGTTTGTAATTAATGGTGAATTTCACTGTGCCTGCTGCTGCGCCTTGATTCAATGTCGCCACGGCCGTAAAGTTGATATTGTCTTGTGTGCTAACCGTTGCATCTTGGCCTTGAATGGCAACCTTGACGTTATTGATCGCTTCTTTTGCTTTGATTATTAATTTGACCGTGTTGCCCGGAACAATCCTTTTATTGAGGTTTTGATCCGAACTCAATGAAGCTGATTCGATTTTGCTTAGGGACTTAACAACACCATGGAATCTCAATTCAGCCATATTTCCAAACCATCCATTTGGATTGAGAATACGGATATAACGGTAAGATTCTGTGCCGCTAATCGCCAGCGTTTGCCAATCTATCGTAGATGTTGCTGCTTTCGAGAGAGTTGTCCAGGTCGCATTATCGTTGGATCCCTGAACCACTGCACCCCTGATTCTGCTGTATAGATTATTATCTTGTCTTGCAAGAAGCTCTACACTCGAAAGCGAAGTTTGATTACCTTCCTTGAAATCAAAGGTAATGAAGCTTCCAGATCCCCCGCCGTTTAAACGATAATCGGAAGACGTGCTTAAATCGTTGTCAAATAGATAATTCGTCTGTTTCAAGGTTTCTGCTGCTGTTCTTCCTGAACTTGTAGTAGAATCAATTAAATTGGTAATACTAACCACATTGCGGATCAAATCCGACTCATCGGCAAGGTAAAGCTTGGAGTTGTCGGTTGTAAAATAGGTTGTGTCTCCATTGGTTCCGTCATTCTTTTTGTAGTCGATGGCAAATTTCACTATACCCGTTTGTACATTCTCATTCAAAGTCGCCACGGCCGTAAAATTGATATTATCTTGCGTGCTAACCGCTGCATCCTGGCCTTGAATTTTGACACTAACGTTATTGATGGCTTCTTTTGCTTTAATCGTTAATTTTACCGTATTGCCTAGAACTATCCTGCCATTGACGCTCTTATCTGAACCTATCGAAACCGACTCTAGCTTGTTATTAATCTCATGGCGCTCGCCGAAGATTCTTAATTCGGACAATTCAAGCAAGTTCTGTATATTACCGCGAAGAACATCAGGCTGTGGATCAATCATTTCTAACTTGATAAACCGGAATTTCTCATTTTTGTAGGCATCGGCTACGTCTAATTTTGAAAAGCCATCCGTAAACGCTGTTTGTTCCGGTGTTATCCGCGTCCAGTTTTCCTTGTCATTGGACCCGAATACCGTCATGCCTGCCATACGATCCACGAAATTCATTCTGCCTTGCATAGCAATAGCATCAGCTGTTACTTTATAATCCGGCCCGAAATCCAAGATATGGTACAAATTCGGATACGGCGCCAGCGTATAGACTGGAAAAGTATTATTGTTACCATCCACGAGGAGAGAGATCGAATTGCCAAAGCTGGATGTAATCATATTGGTATAAGCCATACTTCCGTCAGCTTGTAATGAAGGCGTTAACAATTGAAGGCTTTCGACCGCACTCCTCAGGGTTATCAATTGCTGAGAAAAGGCGCTATCTGACGCAGTCTGAATCTGACTTATGGTGTTATTATATACGGTATTAAAATTATTCAGCGATCCTGAAACGTAACTTATGTTTGGATTATATGGCGCAATAGCCGCTTGTACGGCAGAAGCCCTGTCACTACCAACAATAATATTGGCCTTCTTGGTTGCAATCGTTGTGCCGTCAGAAGCCTCAACGATAAAGGAATACGCTCCGGCTTGCGTCGGCTGCCACGAAAATGCGCCCGTATTCGCATTTAAATCGGCGTCTTCCGGCTTATTGCCACTCTGATAAGCAACCGTATCCGTCGTACCAGAATCCGTAGCTGAGAAGTCCAAAGTCAATGGCGACCCGACAAAGGCAAAAATATTCAAATCCGAATTTCCAGCTTTAAATGAAGGAGGTGTCAGCCCAGTGCCTGCCTGAACATTGAAGTGGTCAAAATCAACCGTCGTGCCTGCTCCTTTTACATTCATATAAACGAGGCTGTAATCGCCATCGAGCTGACCATAGGAAACATTATTAATTCCCATATCATAGGTTATATATTTCCATTGACCCTTCGTATTCGGCAGCGCCAACGTATAGTATGGCGTTGTTACGCCGTTACTTAACTCTAATATAGCCGGGCCGCCCGTTCTAAATTTTAATCCAATAAGACGGGAATTCGTACGATCAGCGTAGGATAGATTCTGTACGGCAATTTCACTTCCTTGAGCTGTTGCCGTAAACTCCACATAGGAGGTATCTCCCTCTTGCTTGGTAGCCGTATTGTTGTCAAATGCCGTATAACGGTCTTCTACTTCTACCAGCGCAGCGCTTGTTTGCTCCTTGGGAAGATACTTCGCCCCCTCAGACTCAGCCGCCTTTGGCATATAAATCCAGAAGTCTCCGCCTCCATCCACGCTTTCCCAAGCTTGAGTAAGTGCCCCTTTATAGTAATAATTGGATGGACTTCTCTTGGTAAATGCATCATATAAGTAAGGCGCTTTATCTGCTACATTAATCCCTTTCACATACGTATAGTAATAGTACATATCCCAAAATAAAGCGGTATTCGTTCTTCCTCTATAAGAGTCCGAGAACTTTTGGTAGATGCCTCTTACCGTTCCATCAGGGTAAGTGGAGTATGGAACTGGCACCCAGGGTGTGTCATGGCCAAGCATGTACTTCCAAAAGAAGTCGCCGGCCACTAAAAATCTATCATCCAGAAACTCATAATAACCTACTGCATTGTCTTGTGTGGATACAGTGCCTTCCACCGGGTCGACTTTAGTGCCTTGGGCAAGAAACATACGAGAAAGGATGGCCGAATTCGTTAAGTCACCGGCGCCATGCGCTTGGTCTCGACCCATCTCCACATGCTGAACGACCGGCTTATCCAATTTCTCGCCTGTCGCTGCATTGGTATCAATCAATCGGAATAGTTGCTTAATGGATCCATTGAAGCCCTGATTGACAGCCGTCTTATTAACGGTTGCCCATTCGACAGCCTCATTATATCTCTCTCTGTTTTCGGTAAAGATATAACCTGCCATTGCCCCCAGCAGCGGATAATTATGTTGATTCATAAAATGGTTATTTTCATGCTGAAAGGTTTCGATTGCCGGAGTAATCAGATTAGCCGTAAAATCGGCCGTATCCTTATCCGTCCATTTCAGCTCTTCGGTTTGGGAACTGGAGTACCTTAAGATTTCGGCCGCAGCTACCATACGATTGAGAGGTATTCCCGTGTGAATATGCGCGTCATTAAAATACACGTATTTCGCAGGATCCATCTGGGACCAAATACGGATAATGCGCATCGCATTTGCCCGATAAACCTCATCGCCGGTAACATAATACATAAGCGTCTGTGTATACGCCTTCAAAGCATCTTGTATAAATCTCTGATTAAAGCCCTGACTGTCAAAAGAAGTGACGGCCGGTTTTGTCGGATCTGTGGAGCTTTGGTTGCTCGACGTAATCGTTGTTGAAGAGGTTGAAGATACGGTCATTGCCTTATAATAGGAGTACCAAGGCTCCTTTTGCGCCAGTACCTGTGTTCTCATGTTTTCAAGTGTGGCTTTCGTTAAGCCGACACCCGGGTGGGTAAAGCCATTGGTGATCGTTTCATTGATTTCGACTTGATATCCTGCGCTGACGGTTTCGTCCGCAGCCGTAGCCGTGCTAATCGGCATAAGCGTTGCAATCATATTCACTACGGCAACTACCGCTAGTAAACGCTTCCATAGAACTCCTATATGAAAAGTAGTCTTACGCATCATGTGGTTCCTCCTTGAAAAGATATAGCCTCTTGGCATTCGCCGAGGCAGATGGGGATAAGGTTCTTTGTACTAGCAAAGATATTTGTCGCATACATGTAATTCTTGTATGTTTATTTGGAGTAAGAGCGAGTGCCGAGTTGAACGATACAGGTCCTCCTTTTAATGAAAATGAGAAATCCCACCCGAACTATCGTCCGTATAAACCTGTCTATCTCCTCCCTCTCTTGCTGCGAAGGGCTTGGCGGCAGCCGATCCCATCTCTAACGGATGAGATCGGTTGGCCAACCTGCCTACACTTAATTACTTGCCGCCCTTGTCGAGGTAAGCTTGAATTTGCTTCTTCGATTCAGCGCCGATTTTGTCACCGCCAAGCGCATCCAGCTCGACCTTCAGCTTGGCCATTTGCACTTCCCAATCCTTGATTTGACCTGTCTTGAGAAGTTGGATGAATGGATCAACTTTGGAAGCAATGTTGGCGCTTTCCGATTTAACGGCGGTATTGTCGAACTTGAATTTTTTCAGCGTCGGCGTATAATACGTATCCGGTTTCGCTGAATATTCGTAATACTTTTTCGTATTTTCGTCCAGATCGGTGCTCAGACGGATCATCGAAGGATTCCATGTGAGCTCATAGCCAGGGAAATTGTAATTTTTCGCTTCGTCGAGCAATTTGATCTGATTGTCGCCAACCGCTTCCCAATGCTTGCCCGGTATGCCGTATTCAAGCAGATCGTGATTTTCTCTGCTGCTGAACACCGCGTCAAAGAACTTCATCGTTCTGTCGATATTTTTAGAAGTGGCCGGGATCGCAACAGAGTTGTTCGATACATAGTCCACACCGATTGCATGCGGCTTCATCTCCCGAACTTTCGTTTTGAGCACGAACATTTCCAAATCCGCTCCAGGGATCGTATCCCTCAGCTTCTTCCTGTCTTTTGCGAAAGCGTTCAAGGTTGAATAATAAGATGCTGCTTTGCCGGACATGAAGTAACCCAAATCATCCTTCTGGCTGACGACGTCCTTTTCCAAGTATTTGCTCCACTCCGCCCACTTATCTAAATGAGGGAATGCAGTCTTAGGCGTATTGTAAGGCGCTGGCAGCTTGGCCCACTCCGATGCTGGATCGCCTACCGAGACAATGGTCTCAACTTTCTTCAAATCATCAGATAATTTCACAATAGATGGGAGCCCCCCCAAGACTTGCGCCACATTCGGCAGCTCAGGAGTTTCTCCTTGAAAAATTTCCTGGAACCCTCTATTGCCGCGCAATGCAAGCGGTGTTATACCTTTGTCGTTCTCCAGCACCTTATCATAAAATTTCTGCAGATCGTCGTAGCTGTTGATCGGCGGAAGTCCGTATTTCTCGCGCAGGTCTTTGCGCAGGTAGACGACAGGAATATCATAGAAATATTGCGTGAACGGAATCGTGTACAGGTGTCCGTCGAACCGCTTGTTCGATTCTACAAATTCCGGCGGAAACGCTTTCTTGAGACCCGGATACGCATCATTATTGAAGTATTTGTCGAGTTGGGCATAGGCGCCCTGCGGCACAAGCTCCTTCAGACTTATAAAATCGGCCTCGAAAACAAAATCCATCTCTTCGCCGGCGGCCATCATCAGCTTAACCTTCTGTTTATGATCGCTGATCGGATTCCATTGAATGTTGAGCTTCGTATTCAGGGTATCCTTCGTCCGCTTCTCAAATTCGTCGAATACCAGCTGTAAGTCCTTCGGCTGATCGCCGAACAACATTCCCTTCAACGTAACCGGCGCCAGCGCCGGTTGCGTTCCAGAGCCGTTCACGGCTGGACTTGCCTGATTCTGCTCACTGTTGCTGCATGCCGTTGCCCCGAGTACGGTTAGTGCAAGGAGTGCAACTGAGATTCTTTTCGTTTTCATGTTTGTTATTCCTCCCTTTATTATCTTTAATTCATCTATACTAAACCGCCAAATAGGCGTTTTTAGCCTTTAACTGCGCCAACCATTAAGCCTTTGACAAAATATTTCTGAAGAAACGGATACAGGAGAATGATCGGACCAATCGTCACGATCGTCGTTGCCAATCGAACTGTTATCGCTGGAGCAACGTAATTCGGAATGTTTACGTTGGCGTTCGGAGACACCTGGTTGATATAATCCAAATTGTTCATGATGCGCTGAATCAAATATTGCAGCGGATACTTATCCGAGTCATTAATGTAGAGAAGCGCGTTAAACCAATTGTTCCAGTATCCTAACGCATAGAACAGCCCAATCGTTGCGATTGCGGGAAGCGAAATCGGCAAAATGATGCGGAACAAAATATAGGCATCGTTGGCTCCGTCAATCTTGGCGGATTCCGAGAGCGATTCGTCAATGGTAGCGAAGAAATTCCGCAGCAGAAACATGTTCCATGCACTAATCATACTGGGAATAATCAGCACCCAAATCGAATCCTTCATGCCCAAATATTTGGATATGAGCAGATAGGAGGTAACCAAGCCGCCATGGAACAGCATCGTGAAATAGACGTAGAAAGCGATTGCATTACGGTACTTTACCGCTTTCGATGAGATGGCGTAGGACAATGCGCAGGTGAACAGCATTGACAATGCCGTGCCGACTAATGTAACGAACATTGTCACGCCGTAAGCTCTGTAGATGGTATTGTCTTGAAAAATCAGCTTGTAGGCTTCCAGACTGAATTTCTTGGGCAACAGCATATACCCGTTCCTTACAATTTCAGACTCTAAAGTAAATGAGTTGGCCACAACGGCATAGAACGGAACGAGACAATACACTGAAAAGACAGCGATGATGACGTAAAATGCCGCTTTGAGCAGCTTATCTGGTATACTTTCCTTGATCATTCTAAAACTCCCTTCCTGCTAGAAAATGGCGGAATCCGGCGCCGCTTTCTTGGCGGCAGCATTGACGGTTATGACAAGCACGAATCCGATGAACGATTGTAAAAAGCCAACTGCGGCCGACATCCCCAAATCTCCAAGGTCCATCAAGGCGCGGAATACATAAGTATCAATGACGTCCGTTGTTGGGTACAGCATCGGGTTACGTCCGATAATCGCATAAATCAAGCCGAAATCGCCGTTGAATATGCCGCCTACCGCAAGGATGGTCAGCAAGATAATCGTCGGTTTTAATAACGGCAACGTAATGAAGCGAATTTTCTGCCCGCGGCTGGCACCGTCCATCGAAGCGGATTCGTAAATCTCTGGGTTGATTCCGGCAATTGTGGCCATGTAGATGATGGAGCCGAATCCTGCGCCATGCCAAATTTTCAGCAGCACCAGAATGACGGGCCAATATTGCGGCGACGACAAGAAAGTGATCGGCGCGATACCGAAAACCCCGAGAAATTGGTTGATAAAGCCTCCATCCGTCGCGACGAATGCGGTCATAAACATGGCCACAACCGTCCATGACAGGAAGTGAGGAAAGATCATCACCGACTGCGATACTTTCTTGAACATCTTCCCGCCGATTTCCGTCACCATGATTGCAATGGCTACGGCGGCAATTGTTCCTATCACAATAAATAAAATATTTAGATACAACGTGTTGCTCACTACCTTGATCCAATCGCTTGATCGAAAGAAAAACTCAAAATTTTTAAATCCGACGAACTTGCTGCCCGTTATCCCCTTTACCACTTTGAAGTCCTGGAAAGCAATAACAATGCCTCCCATTGGAAGATAAGCGAATACAAAGAACCATATTATCCCGGGAAGGGCTAAAGCGTACATAAATTTATTGCGGAGCAGTTCATAAAAGAAGCGCCCGACGACTCCGCGATTTTTCTTGCTGCGGCTGCCTGTGTATTCAGGGCGTACTGCCGACGATATAGTTTCGTTCATTCTGTCCCCTCCTACTTTATCTCATCTCGAACAATACCCTTACTATAGGATCATTGTTGGTCCGGCGAAAGTTTGGATTTCGTATAAAATCATTAATTGCTCATCAAATCAGGGTGTAAAATCTCACTACTTTGGTCGAATCGTAACGATTTAGTGTTCATTCCGCTGTTTCCTCCCGCACGATAATGCCGTTTACAAGCTCCCGGGCATGAACGTGAATGCCTTCCCTGTCCCCTTCCAGGCCTCGGATCGACAACACTTGAGTCCGTCCGTTAGCGAGACGAACTGTCAGTTCTCCCGGCGAGGAAGCTTCAGCAGATACAATTGCCGAATCTCCTTCGTGCGGTTCAAGAATCGTCAGGAAGTACGCTTCTTTGCCGACGCTGCGGACACTCACGGTTTTCCTGCGAGCGGCATCGTTGCCTAGCGGATAATCGCCACCGATAGTCCCCTCGAAGCTGACGACATCGAGACCGTTCAAGTCGAATACAGCTTCGGCCGGCCGCCCAGAATCTAGCGGCTCGAACGGCAGCGCACCATCATAGTTCTCCCCTACCAGATGCACAGGACCTCCATAGTAATCGATTCCGATGCCGTTCCCGCGATCTACATTGTCGTAACGAGCAGGCAATTCGGAGAGGTGAATCCGGCGGCCGTCCTTTGTCAGCACAAAGGGGTCTCCCCAGAAGACGGTTTTCTTGGCTGCTCGATCCGTTTCGATCTGCAGTTTAAGCTCCTTCACGCCCGAAAGATCAATTTGTACGCTTCTTTTCCCCAATATCCAGGCGCCGAAACGTCCTTCCGCCAGCTTTACTCCGTCTCCTGAAACCTTGTAGCTTATCGTTTTGTTGATCTGGTCGGCCTCTGCATACCAACCGGTCATAACCTTCTGCTGGCGCGGCCATAGCGAATGCACATGGAGATTCATAGGGCCATTTTCATTGTACATGGCGTGGCGGCCGTCACTATCGTCCTTTACCCGGTCGTATTGATGGGAAAAACGGATTTGCACAGGAGCTTCGCATTCATACCAATCGCAGTCGGTTATGAACTGGCAGGCGCCGTAAGGATCGTCGTTCATTTGGCCCGTATGGCAAATGTGCCGCTTCCGCTCTGACGTAAGGTCATGGAAGCCCTGATAATGATGAAGGCAGTCGAACGTATGCGTTTCTTCCCCCCGCAGGTAGTCCGCTACGATGACGTAATCATCCGTCACCGCGACCAGCCTGCGCTGCAGAACCGGCTCCGAATACGTCCCGATATCTCCCTGCTTCCGAGCGATGGAGGGAACCGGAACATCGCGGCCTTCGATTAGACCCCGTTCCTCTGGGAACGTCTCGGGGTACGGCGTCTGGCCTCCGTACGGCGGATCGCTCCACCTCGCCGACGTCTCGACGGCACAAACGTTCAGCATCGAGCCGCTGTAGAACAACAGACGCTCCGATGGTACCGGCTCCTGCATACGCTGATCGACAACGACCATATTGTGGGACACGGAAGCCTGCACCCACATCTTGAACATAAACGAATGATAGCCGAACCAAGAAGCGAGCGGGCCGTATGCGTTTCTGCCATGCCGCATCAAAGCGGCCAGTCCCATACGGTCGAAGTGTCCATGATAACCGCCGTGACTGCCATATTTCACAACAGCCTGGATCTGTGAGGAAGGCGCAACATTCGGTTTACGGGAGCGCAGCATAGCCAATCCGACGTTGTCGGCATATACGGATCGTTCGTCATGGCTTTCCGGCGGCTCGGGCAATTCCCCGACTCCGTAGATCAAATCGCGCCTGTTCGCATTGCGAAGTACCGATGTATATTTCGGTTCGCGCCAAACATAATAAGCCAGATCGTACCACTTCACCATATCCTTCGCCGTAGAGTCGTTGGCGCCGAACAGAATGCCGCGGTCGTCGATGAAAGGCAGCATCGCATCCCAGACGTCGCGCACCGATCTGTAATTACGGCGAACAGGCCCGAATTTTTCGAAGGACATGCCGAGAAAGGGCTTCTCGTTCGGCATAGACCAAGGAGAAAGCATGGCATTCCTTTGGTAGGAGGGCGGCACACTCCAGTTTTTCAGATTAAGACCCCAAGGCTCGCAGGCCTGAACCAAGCGCGTAAACATATCAGCGAACAAGACGACATAGTTAGTTGCCCCTTCAAAATACCAGCCGTCATCCATGACCCCGGTTCCCACCATATCAACGAAACCGCCCGGTCCGTGGAGAAAGCGCTGAATCCAATGCATGTCTTGAATGACTAAGCTGCACAGGAACGCACCGACCATGCCACCGGAAGGAATATTATTCGTATCCCCGTCGGTGATCATCCAATCGACCTTCTCGATAAAGAGTCGGAACGCCGCCTCGATCCTACGACGGTCTTCTTCCGTCCAGCATTCCGCATCGTAGACCAAGTCATAGATGGAAGCGATGTCCAACATCATTTCTCCTTCATGTATGAGCCCGCCGGTACTTACCTTGACTGCTCCAGGAGTCGGCAATGCCCTCTCTTCGCGGGAGGCATAGATGTGTAGTACCGGAGCATCCGTAGCCGGGTATCCGGTCAAAGGATCTGCGAATCGCCGTAGAAACAGTACCGCCTTTTCGAGCAAATCCGCGCGTCCTGTCAGCTTCCATGCCACGCCCGCCGCATGTAGCTTAAATCTCTGCGACAGGTCGAAGGCATGAGGCTTCCCAGCTCCCTGCGCCTCGGGGACAACCCATTCCTCCGCCATCCGGATATAATTGTCCAGCTCTCTCATCGCCCAATCGTAGACCTTTGCATTTCGCTTGACCTGCTCCCATCCGGCTTCCGTGTGAATGATATAAGGATGGCGGAGCTTTCGTACGGTGTATAAGGTCTGTCGCTTGGCGTAATTGGCATTGCCGTTCGGTATTGCAGTTACGTCATGTTTCTCAAACCCGCCCGGAGCTACTCCATCGTGAACGGCCGCCTGCAGCGATGCCATGCCCGATTGTCCGGGACCGAGCAGAAGAAGCTTCGGTTCGAGCAGCAACTCCATAGATTCGTACCCGTAACGTTCCAAGCCGAGAGCTACAGCCTGCGTTTCGTCCGTTTCATTGCGGACCGTCAGGTCATAGACGACGGTTTCTCCCGGTTCAGCCGATCGGGACAGCTGCTGCGCATGTAAGGAAATCCGACCTAGCGTCTTCAGCCGAAGCCTTCTGACCTGAATCTCATCCGCTTGCCCGCCATTCAAGAAATGTGCCTTCACGCCGACTCTGCTGACCATGCGCCAAAATGCGGGTGTAGCATGGGAATAATCGAATTGATCGAACGATACCTCAATCGAGGTCCAGCCTTCGCCGCTCACTGCCGCAGCAGCCATTGTATAAGGAATATATTCCGGTCTGCCGATAGAGATCGGATAAATGCGGAACGTCAGAAGGGCCGTCGTATTCTTAGGGAGATAGACTTCTAACGAAAGAGCGTCCCATGGCCGCCAATCCTGTGCCTTATCGTATTCGAAGATCGCCTCCGCCTCATGGCTTAGAAGAGAATAATCCATATCGGATCCGCTCATCCCTGTCCATAAGGAGAGATTCTCTATAGTCTTTGTCATTCAATCACGCCTTCCGAATCGTTATGTTAGAAATAAATACAACTGGGCCTTGGGCTCGACTCTTATCGTAGTCGAGCTCAAGGCCCAGTCATAGTTCAAGTTTCGATCATAATAAACGATCGGCAACGATTCAAAGCTTTAAAATCCAACCACTTTCATTAAATGTTAATTTTACTTTCATCTATCATGCTATATTTCGATTGCTTGCGGAAATGGTCGGGGGTTTTGCCGCAGTGCTTCTTGAACGACACATAGAAATAATTCGTGTTCTCGAATCCTACCATCTCGCCGATCCTGTTCGCCGGCAAATCCGTCTGAATCAGCAGCTCCTTCGCTTTCGTGAATCGGTACTCCGTCAAATAGACGGTCATCGTTTGACCTACAATATCTTTGAACACTTTGCGCATGTAATTGGTCGATAATCCTCCGACCTCCACAAGCGTATCAACGGTCAAGCCTGGGGAGCTGTAATTTTCATGAATATACTGGATCACTTTGTCGACAATCCATTTGTTCTTCTGCAGCGATTGCTGGTCTCTCTGGCTGATCGAATTCTCGCATATGTTTAAGTACCACTGCTCGATCTCTTCCATCGTCTCCATCAAATATAACTGCTTGCTAAGGGAGCCGATGTCCATACGGGCCTCTTCATGATCGGCCGCTCCCATCGATTTGGAAATCCGTACGATCGCGATCAGCAACTGGGTAAACACCAGCATCATCTCGTCGAATGAAGCCGTCCGCACATTAGCAATAAACTCACCAACAGCCGCTCTTGTCTTCCCCAAATCCCCCAGTTTCATGCTGTCAGTCACTTGTTTCTCCAACAACATGACATGACTTTCCTGCAGCGGTTCTCGTGTTTCCGGAAAATCTTGGCCTATCAAACAACCCGGTCCAAGCACAATTCTGTATCGTGAGGCGTCATAGGCGGCGCTCCAGGATAGTTTGACCTGCGCTAAACTATGAACAAACGTACCCGATGCTGCGGAAATCGACAGCTTCAAATATTTGCGTACATTCGTCTGAATGTCCTGAAGCGCGGCTGCAAGTCGTTGGTCCGCATTCGTCATATCCTCCGGGATATTGGCGATTAGCGCAATCTCATCCTCCCCGCAATCGAAGCAGACCGTCCGGAACGTGTTCGATCCAAGCTCAACGGCGATATTGGAAACCGCATATTTGAACAAAGAAATATCCGTTTGCTTATAGGCATTCTGCAGGCTGCGAAAGGAGTCGATTCGTAGCAAACATACGAGAAATTGAGGATATTCGAATGCGATGCCTACTTGATTGAGCTTACGGGCTATTCCGGCATCGTCCGTCAGGCTGCCGGATGTCAACAGCCGCAGCACTTCATTGCGTTTCGCAGAATGATAGTCCGTGACACTGGTTTGCAAATCCTGAATTTTATTCTCCAAATAAGCAAATGTCCCACTCAGCAAGTCCAGCTCAGAAACGGGTTGCCTCTCCCATGAATCCGAGGAAGAGTCGCGAACGCTTCGGATCAGACGATGAATCGGACCGTAAATGAGGCGGGTAAAGAAGCCCCCGAGCCCGATCACGGTCAATAGCAGGACACCAGTTACCAATAAAATATACCGCTTCATTTCCTTCACATTGCGGAGGAGACTCTCATAATCGATAACGCCTATGAAGGTCCAGCCCAAGCTGTCGGATTTGATATAAGAGATGCGGTAGCTTTGGCCGTCCTTCGTCATTTCAATGGTGCCTCTGGGCTCGCTCGAAGCGCTGATTCCCTGCACATAGCTTTGATCGGACAAATTCGAGTTGATCATAGCACTGTCCGTATGCGAAATGACCGTACCTTGCTTGTTCAGAATCATCGTTTGAAAAGAACTGCTGCCCGCCCCGTTCATGACCATTCTCTGCAAGATTTGCTGATCCAGATTCAATACCATAGCGCCGTTCGCATTCTTCCCGATTGAGTTCAAATAAACAATGGAGACCAGATCTTTGTCATACTTTCGCCCGTTGATGTCATGCTGAATATGGCGCGAAAAAAATATGCCGGATTTATTCACCTGTAAATTACCCAGCAGCTGAATCATTCCTGGATCGTAGAAATCGTCAAAGGTCTGAACAGTAGATATAGATGAGAAAACGAGTTTTTTTTGATAATTTAACAAATAAATCGAGTGTATCAATGGATTCGTATTGCTGAGTTCATACAACTTGCTGCCTATTCTTCCCAATTCAGTTGTATTGAAATCCACGTTATAAAAACCGTACTGTACATCAGTGTTCTGGAAAGCGCTAGCAAAATTTTCATACATTGAGTTCAGCAAAATGTTCGCCGCATTATATGACTGCTCGACGGAGCGATCCGCGGAGCGATTGATTTCATCAGTCAAATTCCTTGAAACTTTAGAAGTAATAACTAACGTCAAGACCACAATGACCAGCAGTCCGAAAAGAACATAAGACGAAACAATCCGGATCAGAAAGTTTTTGTTGCGCATGAACGACTTGATGTAACTGATCATATTCTTTCCCCCCCGGCCTTATTGTAACATTTGTCGAATTAATATTATACGGGAATAGTTTTCTAGAAATAATGAAATCGCTGCCATCTTCTCATAGCATATCACCACTTAATTTTCAATGAATGAAGTTTTTATAGACAAAACTGTTCTTTTTTTAGAAGTGGCATCTATTGCCTCGACTAAACAAATAAGCTAGGCAAGTTGAAATAGTCGTGCTGCTCGCGCAGCAAATGACTTTGAAATACTTACAAATACTTAAAAATTACTTTTATACACTTAAAATTCATGATAAACTTACTTATAAGAGGTGATGATGATGTATCAAGAAGAACGATTACTGAAAATACTCGACTATATTAAAGAACACCATGCGATGAGTGTTATGGATATCTGCTCTCTTCTAGATGTTTCTAGGGATACAGCCCGAAGAGATATTGTTAAATTAGTACAAGAAGGGGTCGTCATTCGTACACATGGAGGCGTCGCTTTGCCTCAATTGAAGAAGGAAATAGCCACCTATCAGGAACGTTTAATTGACGAAACAGACAGTAAAAGAAAAATAGGGAAGATCGCAGCTAAACTAGTTCAAGATCGGGAAACAGTCATTTTGGACGTATCAACTACAGTACAATCTGTAGCAGAACAAATTTCAGCTAAAAATATTACGGCTGTCACACACTCCATAGACATTGTAGGGATTCTCTCAGGTCGGGAAGATCTGCAAGTTTATGTGCTAGGCGGCTATTTACATACCAAAAATCGGTTATTATATGGACCTTCCGTCATTGATAAGTTAAGAGAATTAAGAGCTGATAAGGCATTTATCGGAGCTACAGCTATACAAGCTGATGGGCTTTACTTTCCTTACGAAGATGATGTTTCTGTAAAAAAAGAGATGGCCCGCAGATCGGATCAGGTAATCGTCGTAGCAGATTTCACGAAGTTTACAAGCAAATCGGTTTATCGTTTAGATTTTGACTTTGTGGATATTTTGATTACCGATCAAGAGGTGCCTAACGAAATAAAAGAAGTACTCCATCATAAAAATATAGCGATTATTCAATGTGAAGAGAAAGACAAAGATGAGGAGGATAACAAAGATGAGTCTTAAAATTTTGCACAACGTAAACGTGGTTCAACCAGACGACCTTGTTCTACCTGCCACACTTTGGATAAGAAACGGAATTATTGAAAAGCTAGAGAGTGGTCTTTCTTCTCTTCCGGTGGGCGAATATGAACGTATAGATGGCCAAGGACATTTATTGATACCTGGCATGATCGATGTGCATATCCACGGTGCTAACGGGTTCGATATGATGGATGGCAGTGAACAGAGTATTCAGGAGGTTTCGCGGGCTTGTGCTGAAACGGGCTGCACTTCGTTTCTGGTTACCTCTGTTAGCTCTACAATTGAAGAATTACTAACCATGATTCGTAGTGTGAAACGTGTAATCGGGCATGAAGTCGGGGCCAAAATTGCCGGGCTTCATCTAGAGGGTCCTTACCTGAATCCGAAGCGTAAAGGTATGCAGAATGAACGGTTTTTACGACATCCGAATCTTACTGAAATGCAAGAGATTTTTAACGAAGCAAATGGACTGATTAAGATGGTTACAATAGCCCCCGAATTACCTGGCGGGATGGAGCTCATCTCTTTTCTGAAAGAAAAGGGCGTCATCATCGCCGTTGCGCATTCGGATGCCACCTACGAGGAAGCAAAGCAAGCCTTCGAGGCCGGAGCGAGTCACGTAACGCATTGTTTCAATGGCATGCGTCCGATTCATCATCGTGATCCAGGTCTGGTTGTAGCCGCTTTTGAAGAAGAACATGTAAGCCTCCAAGCGATTGTGGATGGCATTCATTTGCATCCTGCAATCGTTCGAATGATGCATCGTCTGAAAGGACCCGATGGCATGGTACTTATCACAGATGCTTTACAAGCCATGGGACTTGGTGATGGGAATTATGTGTTCGGCGGCCATCATGTTACGGTTTCCGACGGTGTAGCTCGACTAGAGGATGGGACTTTAGCCTCCAGTACGGTTACGATGAATGAGGCACTGCGTCTAACCATTGAAACCGGCATTCCTTTAAAAGACGCGGTTCAAATGGCTTCAACCACACCTGCACGAATATTAAGCCTTAATACCCTAGGCAGAATCACCAAGGGCTTTGACGCTGATCTTGTCTTGTTAAATGAACAATTCCAAGTGCAATGGACAATGATTAGGGGTCATATCATCTAATGTTTGGGTAAATTCCCTCTAAGCAGCTGTCCTTCACAGTTTGCGTTTGGAAACTAGATTCAATGAATCAGGAGCACGATTATATCTCCGTGCGATTCCTCGCTGTCTGCAACACAAAAACCCCCACCGGGGGTTTTTTACATATGAACATTTCTGGGATTAAGCTCAGCTTAGGGTTATGCTATAGCTTAATTGTTACGTTTCGGTGCCAATTCGATCGCCTGACGCAGAGCTTCCTTCATGCTCTGCTCGTCGGCTACCCCTTTGCCGGCAATATCGAAAGCCGTTCCATGATCGACACTGGTACGAATAATCGGTAATCCTACAGTAATATTGACCCCTGCTTCTAACCCAAGCACTTTGACAGGACCATGCCCTTGGTCATGATACATAGCAACCACAATATCAAAGTCCCCTCTTGTCGTTCTGAAAAAGAGCGTATCTGCCGGGAGCGGTCCTTGGACTTGAATTCCTTCTTTTTGCGCACGCTCCACTGCTGGGACGATCTTCTCATCCTCTTCACCGTATCCGAACAAACCATTTTCTCCGGCATGAGGGTTTATGCCACACACGGCAATTCGCGGGTTCACATATCCCGCCTTTTGGAGTGTTTCATAAGCCATGCGAATCACATTATATACGCGCTGCGGTTCAATCATTTTGACAGCATCAATAATACCTATGTGGGTTGTCACATGAATGACCTTCAGCTTAGGTGCCGATAGCATCATAGCAAAATCTTGCGTACCCGTTAATTCAGCTAAAATCTCGGTATGGCCAGGATAAATGTGACCGCTCTTATGCAGAGCTGCTTTATTCAAGGGAGCTGTACAAATGGCATCGATTTGTCCTTCATTAGCCATCTCGATTGCTTGCTTCAAGTACATAAAAGCAGCGTGTCCCGCTTCGGCCGAAACCTGACCGAAAGGCAGGTCGGCAGGCAGCAGATTTAAATCCAAACAGTCCACAACTCCAAAAGCATACTTCGCCTCCGATAGGGACGATATCGAACGAATTTGCAGCTGACTCTGGACAACGTGTCCTGCTCGCTCCAAAATTTTGGCATCTCCAATGACGAATGGGCGACAGCCTTCGTAGACATCCTTATCCCCCAATGCCTTCATAATGATCTCGGGACCGACACCTGCTCCATCCCCCATAGTAATACCAATGACCGGTTTCGTCATTTCTGTTTCTCCCCTTTCTCAAGATGGATAAATTGCATGGCATGTAATAAAGACTTTTTGTTTCCAAAAGCTCCAGCTTTGGTCACCGTCGCCAAACAATCCCCTCCAAGCAACGTTCCGTAAGGAATGCCTGGCTCCACTTCATTTTGCAGTTCAATACCATGTACGCCTAAGTTTCTGCAGACCGCCTTGGCCGTATCGCCACCAGTCAGTACGAGTCCCTTGAGCGGCACGGCTGAAACAACTTTGCTTGTAATGACCCCTAGAGTGTCTGCGATACGATTGGATACGTCCGAAGGCTCTAATCCTAGTTCTGCCCCTTTTTCTCTTGCTGCGTTTACCTGCTCAGGCGAAGTACCTGCGTGCAAAGAAACATCCTTCCCTTCGGAAAGGGCGGACAGTAATTTAGCTAGGCAACTTTCAATTTCTTGATCTCTCACTTCAGGTGTACCAATGGCTGCGAGCGGGTTCATTTCTAATGCTGTCACATTCGCTTGTTGGTTGACTTCCGCTACTTGCTCGCGAGTAATATTCGATATACTGCCGGCAACCAACATTACGGGTCCTTGCGCAGATGGTTTTTTGTGATGATTTTCTTGTTTCTGAGGACGATCCATCGGTAACAGAAACTCTGTTAAACCTGCAGATCCTACCCAGAGAACTCGGGAGCCGAATGATTGAATAAGTGCGGCGATGCGTTTCAGGTCCTCGTCGGTTTCAGCATCGAAAACGAACAATTTCGTGTTGTTCTTTATTGCGTCCTTAATATAGTGGCTCACCGAATCTAGACCGTCATGCAGCAAGGATAAATCAATATTGGCACAACTCTTCCCTGATTGTTTAAGGAGGATACGTGCGATGTCCGAATCCGGTACTGGAGTCTTCGGATCTCTTGCCATTTCCGTCTCATGAATAGGAATCCCATTCAAATAGTGAATCCCATTCACTGTCGCTCGACCAATTCTCGGAAATGCAGGTGCGATAAAAGCTGCCTCAAAACCGAAAGCATCCATGACGCCTTTGATTTCCTGTCCAATGTTACCTCTAAGTGTCGAGTCCATTTTTTTATAAATCCAAGTAAAGCCCTTATCCTTTAGGGCGAGTGCAGCGCTTTTGGCTCTTTGATAGGCCATCTCTCCCGCTATGGAGCGGCTGTCCGTATCAATTACAATGACATCTATTTCATTGTCTACGTCCGAAATAGACATCCAATCAAAGATAACCTGCGTCTTCAACCCGTTTCTGGCAAATTGGACACCAGAGTCCGATGCGCCCGTCAAATCATCTGCAATAATGGATATCCGTTCCACTTTCCTACCTCCTTCTAAAAGTGTGCCGCCCTTTTTCAAAATATACGGAGTATCTTTGAAGTCTATCGTTGATAATCATCATACCGCCAGGGATTCGTTCAATGGTCACCTTAATTCTCACAAGTGTTACCTCTATTTTTTTGTTTCATTTTGAAACACATCATGCATTTTTTAAGCGCTACATTTCTATTATATAAAGATCCTATCGATCACTCAATAGCAATTACGTTTCATTATTCAACGCTTTATTTAACTTTCTCCACAACGTTGTGCGGTTGATGCCCAACCTTTTACAAGTTTGGGACTGGTTCATTCCTTCCTCCTGAAGGACATGCGTGATGATTCGCCGTTCAATTTCCTCCATAGTTCCTCTTAGATCTATTTGTGTGGAAGCCGTCGCTATGTTCAGGTTCGCAGATTGCCTATACCGATCAATCACCAACGCTGCTTCTTTGGATTCAACATAATTTCCTTTGGTTAATATAAGCATTTCATGAATTGCGTTTACTAGTTCACGCAGATTGCCCGCCCAATGATATTGCATTAGTTCATCCATCGCCGAATCGCGAAAACCTACGATCTGCTTGCCTGATTGTGAGTTATATGAGGCAATGATCACTCTTACAATCTCATCCAAATCCTCCACACGTTCTCTCAGCGGAGGGATCGTAAAATGAAGTTCACTAAGAGCCATAATGAGATCATGGTTAACATCAGCCCTGCTTCTCAGTCGGTTCAATGTGGTCGAAGAGGATGCTACAAAGCGGATGCTCTTATAGTGTTTAACGACTTGGAGCCATTTATCTTGCGCTACACGATCTAGCCTGTCCACATTATTCAGATATAAGGTCCCCGCGAAACCTGTTTCCGGCAAACTAAGCTCCTCTTTGGTGCCCATTAACAAACCATCCAATTCCTGTTCCGTCATCTCCTCGCACGAAATCATATAAAAACCCAGATCATGCCGCTTGCTTGCGGAATGAATTGCTTGGGCAAACATAGACTTGCCCGTTCCCTTCTCCCCTGAAATCCAAACATTACGGTCGGTTTGTGCATACTTACTAGCCCGTAATATCGTTTTCTTGAGGATAGAACTCGAACCGACTAACTGATTAAAGGTTGTGATCCTTGAAGGGATATAAGCCGCAAATCTTCGCTCATTTCTCCAATTTTCAATGGAATCTAGGCTAACCAAGTAATGAAAAGGGCCTACTGTTCCATGAGCCGTGACGCTGACTTTATATTGCTGGTCGTTCACGTGAAGGAATTGCTGCAGCAGGTCCTTAGTGCCCGGCGTTTCTTCAAATTGTTGAATTAATTTATATAGGACAGGAAAAAGCAATTGTATACTGCTACCGCACACATCTTCTTCCGGCTTTCCGCCTATCATGTTACCTGCTGCCTTATTTATATATGTCACGTTCTTCTTTTGATCCAAAGCAAAGATAGCCCTTGCGTCGTTATCCAATATTTCCCGATAAAACATCACCTTTTCTTGCCCTCGTCTATATACATCAAAGACTCTACTCACTTCTTGAAACATGTCGCTTACCGATTCTCGTCCCGAAGTAATCAAGATCCCATGATAACCCATCTCCTGCGCGGCACGTACCGTAACGGCGTCGCCCAGTACGATTTTCACATCAGATTGAAAAGCTTGCCGCAGCGCACTCTTTACCTCCGACGGGTCCCCGATAGAAAATGTAGGGATTTTAAACTCTAATAGACTTGACACCTCTGACACAGCTTTACATATGTTAGGAAAACCGATGATGGCTACTTTGGAGTTTGCTTTCCTAACGAGCGTTAACACTCGTAAAATATCGTAACCAGATACAGGGATATCCACTACTGGAAGGGAAGAATGCTGGCGAATCAGGCTGGCCGTGCCTCCGCGACTTACGATCATATTGTAACCGCGTTCTTCAGCAAGCTGCACTAGCGGTATGGCCTCCTGCAGGTCAGCCACTTCCACATCCATGTGAATAGCTGTTTCTTCCTGCACCATCTCGAGCAAAAGATCTCTTAACCCAACGTAGGGAGCTATGGCTAAAACGTTAATTTTCATCTCCTGCACCCCTTAATCGTTTCATAATGAAACACTTTTTCTGAAATTATAATACAAAAGGCCACCCTTAGATAGAGTAGCCTTTTGTATTATCGTTCCCCAGCCCGCCTATGGTGCGACGGATTCATCGTAGCAGCACATTGTCGAATCTCCTGCTAAGTAAATATGAATTGCGGCCCTCATGGATGGAGTTCCCCCTCCGGATCCCAGCTGTCTATGCCGCTGAGCACAGTCTGTACAGTAATTGCATCTGCCTCCGCTTTTGTAAGATGCCGTGACCAACGTACCCGGCTCTCCGGGTCGGCTCCCGGCCCCTTGCTGCCGTATTCCCCGTAACGGGCCGTCAGCTCTCGTGCGGGATCACGCCAGTTATTCCAGCCATCCGGATGAATATGCTTCTCCATATCACATCGGAGAAACAAGACATGTGCATAAGCCCGCCAAGGCCTGCCTAGGAAAACGCTGTGCTCGGGAGCGGCTCCCGTCAACGAGCAGTTCAGAAATACATATCCGTAAGACTGTCCTTCGGGTGCATTCGATGCGGTAATATAGCCGGTTTTCGGATTCAAGCCGTTCATTTCATCGCCGGTACGGATTATGCTTCGAATTTCGCAGCGTTCAAAAACGACCGTCGCCGAACCGAAAATAAAGTCTACCGTTCCTTCAATATAGGAATCCACGAAATAATGCCGTCCGTTCCCAGGTGTATACAGGGTATCCTGACGGCCTAGCAAGCGGATCCTGCGGAAGACGGCTTTGTCTCCCTCCGAATGCAAGGCAACCGCCTGACCCACAATATCCCCACAGCCCGCATCATTGCTTATCGTCAGGTTCTCCGCCTGAAACAGATCTGCATAAATGTACATGCTGCAGCTCTTGAAGGTGCCGATCTCCTGTCCCTCGGCATCCTTCATGCGTGCGTAGTCGCCATATACCAACACCGTCTCTTGCTGGCTTTCACCAAGCAAGGTAAGATTCCGTTTGCTCTGTGGGACTATAAGCTTCTCCCGGTATATCCCCTTGCGGATATAGATAACAGTACGATTCTCCGAATGGTCAGGCACAGCGTTGATCGCTTCCTGAACAGTTCGAAAATGGCCGCCGCCGCCGGCATCCACTATGAGTTTGTCCATGTTTCTCTCCTCTTGTTCCTTTAAACTAAGCCGTCCATGGCCGCACAGGCCAGAATAAAGGCGCCCATTCCATGAAGGTCGTTTTCACTTACCGGACGGGAAATATAATTTTGATAGTCGCCTGCCGAAGTACCTATACAAATGTCCGGTACGACAAGACGACCCTCTTCATCAAAATAAACCCGCTCCGTCAAACCACGGAATCCTTGGCGCGCAGCTTCCAAGGCAGTTTCATCCACACATCCGTGCTGATACGCTTTAGAAATGGTATAAACGAACAAACTGCTGCACGAGGTTTCCAACCAATTGTCTGGCCGATCCCCTTTATCCACTACCTGATACCATAACCCCGTCTTCTCATCTTGAAATCTGATTAGACCGTGAACGAAGCGCTGCAGCACCTGCCCCAATTTCTCCCGGCCGGGATGATCCGCCGGTAATTCGTCAAGGAAATCAACCAGCGCCATCCCATACCAACCAAGAGACCTACCCCAAAACTCAGGAGAACACCCGGTATCTGGATTCGCCCAAGGAAACTGTCGACTCTCATCCCAAGCATGATACAGAAGCCCAGTACGCTCATCCGACATATGCTTTCGCATTAAATGTTCCCAGTCAAGCACCATTTCTATCAGCTGTAGATCTCCGTACTTCCGTGCATAGATGACTGCAAAGACGCCACCCATGTACAGGCCGTCCAGCCACATCTGGTAAGGATATTTATCCTTGTGCCAAAAGGCTCCCTCCGTTGTTCGGTTCAAGGTGTTGAACAGCTGACGCAGCTTTTCCGCCGCCACCCGATACCGCCGATCATCAAATTCTTCATCCAACGTAAACAGAAGCAAACCGGCCATAATGGCATCCAGTTCATCTCGGGCAAAGAAAAAATTTCCATTCGAATCCACGAGAGAATCGACATAACCCTTTGGATAGTTCAGGTATACGTCATCCCCTGTTTTTTCCCAGACCTGCATCATTCCGTATAAAAAAATACCCGCATGATAATGCCACCTTTTGGCAGGCGGCAGCTCCTCGGGTTTAAATTTGGTCATCAAGGAATCACAGGCGGCTTTAGCCCACTCGACGGGCGTTTGCGGTAACGTATCTTTCATAAGACTCATGATAGGTAAAGCTCCTTTCGAGCAGCAATTATTCGAATAATCGTGTAAGAACGGGAAGCGGCTTCGGTTTCAATCCGGCTAGCTCATGGCATAACCACCGAATGAGAATCGCCTGCGTTCCCGCATTCATATCTCCCTCGGCGAGCCCCAATCCCAGTGGAACGGCGATCGGCATATCGGGATAAAATTCCTCTGCTTTCACCTGCGCCACATTAGGCGCAATGGGAGAATGACCAAGCTCTCTGGAGAATCCGCAGTCACTCTGCTTCAGTCTAATCATATTGGCCAGTGTGATTTCAGTTATTTCTCGCATGTCCTCAGCCGGAACTTTCAGCTTCATAGAAGACAGAAGATTAATAGGATTGCGGATATAACACATATCTTTGGCATCGTCGTTTCGAAGTGAATATTGGATGCTTTGATACATTTCCCTGACCCGCGGAAGAGGAATTTGAAACCTGTTATAAAAAGTATGAAGCTTGAAGGTCCCCGAAATCCGGACATACCAGTCCCCCTCTCCCCATAGCCCTGTATGGCTGTCCTGAATGGAATCGAAATAGCCAAGTGCCTCCTTCAGAAACGGCTCCCGCTCCTCTTTCGTCAATTGTCCAAGGTACGGGGCTGAATTACAAAGCCGATCGCATCCACGCCAACTGTTGGCTAGACTAATGCTTCGAAGCCATTCTCCGTAAGCTTTTGGGGACTTCATATATTCAGGAGAAGCTTGCCGCTCCTTCGATAGGGGGTAAAGCGGAGCCCCTCCAAGTTTAGCCATGGAATGAAGGCTGTAGCCGATGCCCCGGCCCACCATAACATCGTCCAATCGCATGTTAGGGTCTTCATCATAGAAATTCCCGGACGTTGGATCCTGCTTCGCTTGATAAAAGCGTACCATACGTTCTTTGCGTTCCGGACTCAGTTTCTCCAAAATCCCGCAGCGCTCCATAATATTGACGGCCTGCGACGTAGACTCAATGTCAGGCGTGAATGTTCCTGATTCCTTAGAGCTTCGGGCATAGAAGAAGCCCCCTGTTGTCTCGTCGTACTGTCCTTCCAGCCATGTAAAAAAACCTTCGAATACCCCATCCATTTCCTTTAAAATATTCTCGATGCTTCGGTTCAACGCAAATCCTCCCCACTCTTTCGACCGATCGGCCGGTATCGGAATCGACGGAATATCACCGTTCCGTTACCTACGGCATCGAGTCCTATTCGTAAGCTTAGGAATCCGCCCAGCGTATTATGATGAAGTCCGGAGGCATCCACCGTTTTGTCATACTGATTCCAAATCATACCGTCCTCGCTGTAATGGAAGGAAACGATATGATGATCATTGCGAATACGTAATAAGGTGCTGCTCCCCTGCACCGGGATGGACCTGTAGTTCTTGAAGCTGCGGAAATGACGGACTCCGGACGTCGTAACTCCCAGACCGAGCTGGGCTTCATCGTTATAGTAAAGTACGAGCCGACCCTCCGCCTCATCGGTCGCGGCAATTTCTATCGTGACCTCATAGCTCTCGTCACCCGGCATATACAAAAGTGGCGAACCCTCTTCTTTTTCCTTCCGGCCGGCTGTAATAAGAGTTCCTTCTGAAACCCGAAAACGCTCCTCCGGAGGATGGCCGTTGCACTGCCACTGAAGCCCCAACTCTGTCCCGGTAAAGTCGTCCTCCATCGGCATTCCGCTATCCGGTTTCGACCGCATCTTCATTGCCGTACCTGATGGTTTAAACCAACCATCCTCCGTAAACTCGACTGGCTCAATCAGCGTTTGCCGGCCTAATGTATGGAAGCTGTTCAGATAACCGTGATAGACCACCCACCAATCCCCATCCGGGGTATCGATCAAAGAAGCGTGTCCTTTGGACCACCAAATTTCGTTCCGAGATAACGTTCTTACGATCGGATTGTAAGGCGAATGCTCCCAAGGCCCCCAAGGGTTAACAGATCGTGACGATACGGCCATATGGCCGGTAGGCGGACCCGCCGTCCCTCCCTCTGCAACGGTTAAATAATAGTACCCTTCCCGGTATGTCACTTTAGGACCCTCTAAACTGAAGGCTTCCACCACCCAATCCTCCGGGTATTTCCAACCATCGTAGACATGTCTTGGCGATCCTATCACGGACTGACCGTCCGGTGCCAACTCTACAAAATCCCCGCCGGAGAGATGCAGATACCGCTTGCCGTCCGGTGCAGCAAGATGTCCCGGATCGATGCCCTTGATATTAAGATCGATGGGATCGCTCCATGGTCCTAATGGCGACGGTGCTGTGATTACCCAATTCGTCCGGTTTGCGGGGAAATAGATATAATAAGTTCCATTATGCTCTGCAAAATCAGGCGCCCAAACATCCCCGATATACTGACGAAGAGCAGCTGAAACCGGCTTCCAATTGATTAAATCCCGGGAATGCCAAATCAGCAGCCCCGGCAAATACTTGTAAGAGGTATGCGTCATATAATAATCACGGCCGACTCGAATAACTGATGGATCCGCGTAGTTGCCTCTCATTGCCTGCAAAGGATAAGCGCTTTTTTGCTTCATCAATGACAGCCTCCAATTCAATTACCCCTTAACGGAGCCTACTAAAGCGCCTTTAGCGAAATATTTCTGTAGGAACGGATAAACAATAAGGATCGGCAAAGTGGAAACCACAATAACGGCCATTTTTATCGTTTGCTCCGGCGGCTTGACGAACTCGTTGCTCGTATCAGCCGCCATGCCGCTTGCCGCAATTACAATTTGGCGCAGCAGAACTTGAATCGGCCATTTGTCCGCATCATTCATGAACATAATCGCCCCGAAGTAAGAGTTCCAGTAGTTGACAGCGTAGAACAAAGAAATCGTAGCCAGAGCCGGCATCGATAGAGGCAGAACGATCCGGAATAGTATGCCGAAATCCCCGCAGCCGTCGATCTTGGCCGATTCCTCTACCCCGTCAGGCAAGCCCTGGAAGAAACTCCGTAATATAATCAGGTTGAAAGCGCTGATCGCTCCAGGAAGAATTAAAGACATATAAGTATCGATTAATCCAAGGTTCTTCACGATCAGAAAGGAAGGAATCAAGCCGCCGTGGAACAGCATCGTGAACACAATCATCAGATTCATCGTTTTGCGGCCATCCAAATCCCTTCTCGTAAGGCCATAGGCCATCATTGAAGTGAGAATCATGCTGATCAGCGTGCCCACGACGGTAACGCCGATGGATACCCCCATGGCTTTGAACAGTGTGTTCGTTGAAAAAATATATCGATAGGAATCAAAAGTAAAAACGGTCGGGAACAGGACAAACGGTTTGCGTGCCATCTCTTCCGCAGTCGTAAACGACCCCATTACCACGTGAAGGAACGGAAGCAGCATCAAAATAGCGATAAGGCTAAGCAAAAGGATGTTGAAAAGATCAAACATCTTGCCGGCGAATGTTTTATCTGTAACCATAGTTAGTCCTCCTTCATATGTAGCGGTTCTTAATAAACACCGTCTTCGCCGAATTTCTTCGCCAGCCAGTTGGATCCTACCACGAGGGCAAAGCCGATGACAGATTTGAACAAGCCGACGGCGGTACTGAAGCTGAACTGCCCTTGTTTTAATCCTGCCGTATATACAAACGTATCCAGAATCTCCGCCACGTCTTTATTCATGGAGTTGAGGATCAGATAGATATGTTCAAAGCTGGTATCCAGCACATTTCCGATTTTGAGAATCAACAGCACCACAATGACATTGCGGATGCCAGGGAGCGTGATGTGCCAGATTTGCCGGAATCGGCCGGCTCCGTCCATACGTGCCGCCTCATAAAGGCCCGGGTCAATAGACGCCATTGCTGCTAGGAAAACGATGGTTCCCCAACCCGCTTCTCTCCATATCACTTGCAGAACATACATGGGATAAAACCATTCCGAGTTCATAAGGAAGTTGACAGGCTGTAAGCCGAGAATAACCATAATTTCGTTAATTATCCCTCCGTCCATGGTCAACATGACGAAAGAGATGGATACAATAATGACCCATGAAAGAAAATGTGGAATATAAACGATCGTCTGAACAAGCCGTTTAAAGTAACCATTCGCTACTTCATTCAGCATGACCGATAGAATAATGGGTATTGGGAAATAGAACACGATATTGACCACGAACACAATCAGTGTGTTCTTAAATATCTGCCAAAACCCAGGATCGGTAAACAACCGACGAAAGTGTTCCAGCCCAACCCACTCACTTCCCAAAAAACCTTTGTAAGGCTGATAGTCTTGGAATGCGATGACGAGTCCAGCCATGGGGATATATTTGAAAATAATAAAATATAAAAAGCCTGGTAAAACCATAAGATAAATAAATTTGTTCCGGAGAACCCTTTTCCAGAACGGGTTTTTCGCCTTTGGGACTGATGTCAGCTCAGACCGAGCAGCTATATGGTTCATGATGTGGGCCTTCCTTCCTTGTTGAAAGATAAGGCCGCTGAGTCATTCAGCAGCCTCCACCTTTTAACGCTGATTATTTTCCACCGTTATTTTTGAACTGCTCGTTGAACTCGTCGATGATTTTTTGACCGCCGTCATTTTGCCACTTCTTCACTGCCGACTGGAAGCCTGCCTCGTCAATTTTGTTCATGATGAACTGGTACGTAGCGTCTTTAATTTGATCCTGGAGCCGGGCACCCTTTTCATTGAACGTTTTGGAGTCAAGAGATACGGATGGGTCCGTTACCATAAATTTAACAGCTTCATTTGCAAGATTGTTTGCCTTCTCAAGAGCAGGCAGAGCGTAGAAGCTAGGTGTTATGTTTGTTGTCTCGTACAGCGCCATGTTCAGATAAGGTCTTACTTCCTTCTCAATCAGCTTGCTGTCCGTGGAAGGGACTACTTTGCCGTCTTTCAACGTATAATGCTCGTCCTTGAGACCGTATTTGAGTAGATCGGCTATTTCAGGAGAGTAGAATTTATCCATGACACCAAGGATGTTCTTCAATTCCTGTTCGGATTTAACGGAAGATTTCGGGAAAAGCACAACAGTTCCGTAGCCAGAAAGCCCCCAAGTAATGTTCTTGCCGTCAACGCCCTGAATGTCATTGGTTACCTCGTACTGCGCTTCCGGTATGTTTTTCATCGTTTTCTCTTGGAAGCCTTTGACATCGCCCATCGTCCCGATATATAGTCCTGAGCGGCCGGTGTACATCAGGTTCTGCTGATCCGTTTTGCTCGTAACCGGGAAGTCCTGGTTGATCAGGCCTTCATCGCGGAGCTTTTTCATAAACTTCATCGTGTCCGTATATCCCTTGGTCATGAATTCAGGAACGAGCTTGCCGTCTTGAGTTCCCCAGCCGTTCGGTGTTCCGAAATACATGGAGAGTGTTTTGAAGGCGCCGTACACTAAATCGTTACGGTCTGAGATAGGGATCGTTTTGCCGCCGCCGGCCAAATCCGCTTCTTTGAACTTTTTCAGCATGTTGTATAGTTCGTCTACCGTTTTTGGCGCGGAGAGTCCAAGCTTATCGGCCCAGTCTTTCCGGTAGATCAAGCCAGCGCGAGCCGGTTGTCTTTCCTGGTACAGAGAGTAAATTTTCCCGCTAACGGCTGTATTATTAAGGATTTTCTGATTCAAGCTCTTGAGGTTCGGATAATCCTTCAAGTAAGGACCGACTTCCCAAAACTGGTTATTCTTGATGGCATCGCGCATGAGGATAAAGGAAGCCGCGTTCTTCAAGTAAACAACCTGGGGGAGGGAGCCCGTTGCAAATGCAGCTTGGAACTTTTCATCATAAGAACCGTCCGGTACCCATTGAATGTCCAGTTCCGAATTTGTTTTTTGCTCAAGAACCTTCTCAAGCTTATCGGAAGGAACCTCGGTTGTTTGCAAATCGGCCATGATACTGATCTTGACAGGACCCTTCGGTGCTTCACTTGTTGCTTTCGCTGCTTCGGAACCTGTGTCTGTTTTACTGGCGCATCCGGCCAGCATGGAAACTGCCGTCAGTGCGGAAAGGATAATGGCGACTTTCTTCTTTGTCATCTTGTGGACCTCCTTGAATTGGTGTTGATGGATGTTGATGGCTTAATCATAATGAGAAGCGCAGATTACGTATATAATCATGAGATTTGTCTGTGATATTACAGGCGATACTTGATCTTTTATAATCTGATGATTATTTTTGATTTGAAGTGATTATTGCCATCCAGTCCTATTTAAGGGAACTCAAGCGCGCTATACCTCTTTCATATTCCGGATACATCTCGGATAGATACCCATCCGCCATCATCCCGTCTGTAAAGATGAAATATATGGTTACAGACACGATTCCACATCCCCCTCGTATCTGTAACGATGAAAAATATCTTTACAGCTTGAACCTAGCCAAAAGGAGATCTCTCGTGACTCAGAAAACTTATACTTTATTAAACTTTTAAAAAAACGGCCGTATAAAACTCATCAAACGAGCTTTATAAGGCCGTATTCGTATTTATTGCTCTTTCACCCGGAACCAGTCGACGTCCACATAACCTCCCCCGGGTTGCCCTTGCTGCTGTAAACAAAATAATCCGAGCTTCGCACCGACCCAACCGCCCGGCACCGCAATGAAGCAGTCACCGATCGGTACGAAGTGCTCGCCATCCAAACTATATGCGAACGAACACTCCGCCTCCAGCACAATGGATACTTTGAAATAAACAGTGCTCACACCAGCCGGGAGTTCAATTTTCTCCATGATTTCTTCTTCCGAGCCATCCTTGCTCCCCCTTCCCTGAACATAAGTAAGGTGTACCTGCTCATCAGTTTGACTCATCGCGATATAACGATATTCATGCCCAAATACAGTAAAACCGGCTCTATCCCATGTTGTTCCAGGCTGGAACGTCAGCTTCGCCGTCGCAGTGAATGCGGGGGCCGGAAGCTTCTGACAAAGCACGTTCGGCGTTTGATATAGCGCCGATACGCCAATCGGCAGAGGCTCGGCATATAAACGGAGCTTACCTGGGCTATCTTTTAAGGAATACCAAGATGTCTTCCAATTCGCCTGCCACTGCCATTGCAGACCCAGAGACGGCGATTCGAATTCATCGCTCGTAGCAGGAACGGTAATCGGCCAATCCCGCCCAACATCCGGCTTCTTATGCACCAACACAGGCTCTCCGATCCCATCATCGTTCGAATCGATGCCCATCTCAGGCCAGTCGTACTCCCAACGGATCGGCTGTAGGTGGACGATACGCCCGTATGCTTCCCGATCCTGAAAGTGTACGAACCACGACTCCCCGGAACTCAATTCGACGTAACCGCCTTGATGAGGTCCATTAATTTCAGTGTCACCTTGATGAAGCACAATTTTATCCTCATAAGGTCCCGTAATGCTTCTGGAACGTAGAATTGTCTGCCACCCGGTAGGAACACCCCCAGCAGGCGCAAAAATATAGTAATACCCGTTGCGTTTATACAATTTTGGTCCTTCCATCGTCGGATGATCGGCTTCCCCATCAAAAATGACCTCACCATCGTCCAGAAGCCCTTTGCCGTCCGCACTCATACGGCACAGCTTAAGCTTATGTTTGATTCCAGTTCGGCTTTTCGCAAATGCATGTATTAAGTAAGCCTCACCATCCTCGTCCCAGAATGGACACGGATCGATCCAGCCTTTGACCTCCTTCACCAAATGAAGTGGGGACCACGGTCCTTTCGGATCCTCTGCAGTCGTCATATAGATACCCTCATCCGGTGCGCTGAAGTAGATCCAAAACTTACCGTCATGAAACCGTATGCTAGGAGCCCATACGCCATCCCCATGCCGCACTACATTGTCATAACCGCCGGGCAGCCGGTCCACGGCATGTGCGATGATCTGCCAGTTGACAAGATCTTTGGAATGAAGAATCGGCAATCCGGGTGAGCTGTTGAAGCTCGATGCTGTCATATAAAAATCTTCACCGACGCGAACTACGTCCGGGTCCGAATAATCGGCGTAAATGACCGGATTCCTGAAGTTACCATTTCCCAGATCAGCTGCCCAAATGGGGATACTATCTTGATTTCTTTCCATTTTCGTTTCCATTTTTGTTTCCCCTTTCGATTTCACCTGTGCTACTATGTACAAATAATAGATCGAAACTGCGATGTTTCATTAGTTAATGAAAGGATCTTTCCCTATGAGTGATCGAATCGGACAAAAGTTTACGACCCATGACCAGCTTTTCGCCATTCAGCAGCTTCAGCAAACGGGCTATTCCATCATGCCTCGCCCACATGTGCATACAAGTTTTGAATTGTATTATTTGCTGCAAGGCGAACGTATCTACTTTATAAACGGCAAGGTATTCACTGCTCAAAAGGGCGATATGGTTATCGTCATTCCGGGCGATTTGCACTCGACGGCAAGCTCCCAGGTCGAGCATGTGGAGAGAGTGCTCGTTCATTTCGATTCCGGATTCATTCCCATGCCCGACCGTCAAGTGTTGGAGCTTCGCCCTTTTCTCCAATCCACTCTTCTGCGCGTTCCGCTAAAAGAGCAAGCGGAGCTTGAGAATTCGATTCTATACATGCTTTCCGAGTGCAAGGAGCATCAAGCCTTTTACGAATCCTATATCAGGCAGCTTCTGATCGGCTTGCTCATCCGCCTGCATCGGATCGGCTCACTAGAGGATAATTCGACCGAACCTCAGCATCCGATGCACCAGAAGGTATCCGAAATTACAGCTTATATTCATGACCATTACAGCGAGCTGATTACGCTTGAGCAGCTATCCGCGAACTTCTATATCAGCCCGTCGTATTTAAGTCGTGTCTTCTTGAAGCTAACAGGCTTTCATGTAAGTGAATATATCCGAATCATTCGCGTACGTGAGGCTCAAAAGCTGCTGAGAACAACCAGAGACAAAATTCAGCAAATCGCCGAGCACGTCGGCTTCGAGCACATTTCCCATTTTAATAAAACGTTCAAAAAGGTAAGCGGCTGCTCACCGCTGCAATATCGGAAGCAGCACATCAGAAGGTAAGCTGGGAAGAAACCTCATCCTTCCCTTCCCATTCAATTCCTTCTGTCCTCTCCCCCGTTACGACCAGTAGGGAATCGAATTCTTGCGCTCCTGCTACGGTTAAGTCTTTAATGCAAACACCTTGCGCTTGATGAAGTTTTATCGGCGGCCCTTGTCGAAGCTTTAGATCGATCCCCTCAAGCAGCAACCGCTTGACATTATGGCAAATGACGCCTTGCACCGAGGAAACGCGATAATTGCGCAGGGTAACATCCTCCAGCGGCATTTCAGCCAGACCATTGACAAGGAAAGCCTTATCCGCGCCGGCGCAATCAATATCAGTTATGACAATTTGCCGGAAAACCGGTGTTTGTTCCGATATGGGATGCATCTCCTCTTGTGCCGAACCAGACCCTTCTACACCCTCGTAGAACAAATGGAAGGAGATGGCCTCCCCTACGATATCCGTCATGCGAATGCGCTCGATCCTTATACGCTCAACGATGCCACCGCGTCCTCTTGCACTTTTGAAACGCAGGCCAATGTCGGTTCCGATAAACGTGCAATCCGTGACATGGATATCGCTGACGCCGCCCGACATCTCGCTTCCGATAACGAAGCCTCCATGCCCATGGTAAACCGTACATCGACGTATCGTCACATACTGGGCCGGCATGCCAAGCGCGCGTCCCGCTTCATCCTTGCCTGATTTGATACATATGGCATCGTCACCGACATCGAACGTGCTGTCCTCCACTAACACATAGCGGCACGAATCTACATCCAAGCCGTCACCATTCTGAGCGAACCAAGGATTTCGCACATTGACCCGGCGTATCGTCATATGCTCAGATGCCCAAGGATGCAGGTTCCATGCGGCAGAGTTTTGGAACGTGGCTCCTTCCAGCAAAATACGGCTGCACCGACGGAAGCTAAGCAGATTTGGACGCAAATATTCACGTGCTGGGACGTAAGCTTGTGGATCCTGCTCGCCTGATTGAATCAGCTTCTCTACTAGTTCTGCTCCCTGCATGGCTGCTGCAGAAGGCCACCAGATGCCCGCTGATTCATCGATGACACCACCGTTACTCTTGAGGCGGTTCCAATCCTTCTCCGTCATCTTCCATTTCTTTACTGGCCGCCAAGCTTCCCCGCCGCCATCGAAAATGCCGCCTCCCGTAATAGCGATATCTTCCAGCCCCTCTGCATCCAGCGGAGATTGGCAGCGTACGACCGGCTTTCCTTCAAATTGCGAGTGCAGCAGCGGATAGTCCTCGAAACGCTTGCTGAACAATACTGTAGCTCCTGCCTCCGCATGCAGCTCCAGTCTGCTCGTCAGCTTGAGTGGACCAGTCAACCACAAACCGACAGGAATGATTAGCCTCCCGCCCCCGGCTTCAGTTACCTCCTGAATAGCCGATCGGAACGCCTCCGAGTTGTCCGTTTGCCCATCCCCGACAGCACCAAAATCGGTCAGAGTAAACGTACGGCCCGGAATACGAGGAAGCATCACCTCTGGCATTGCGCTGTATGGTTGGTTCACAATTTCCGTTTGATTCATCTAACAAACCCCTTCCTTTCCAAGCATAATCACACTTCAAATTATATAGCAAATTATCACTCATTTTCTTGCTATATCCATGACATAATATCAAGAAATTATATATAATTGTCCAAATAAGGCAGAAAAACGGACAGGACGAACCCTGCCCGTTTTTCCATTCCATTATTTATTAACCGCTTAATGTGGCACTTTAACCTCGGCAACAGCCGTCATTTGGTTTCCTGCCAGATCTGTCACCGTATACGTAATCCGATAGATGCGGCCCATTCCTTTGCCTGAGCGCTCAGCCCGCAGCAGGAAATCCGTATCCGAGGTTCCATAGATGGCACCTTGAATATCTTCCGCCGTATCTCCATCGCCTAAGCCGTTGTCCGGCTCATTGCTTGTAATCGAGTTCAGTACGATCGTACTTACGCCGGAACCCTCATCCTGTCCGTAAACATTCATATGGACGGATACCAGCTTATGATTCGCAGGCGATAAAGATAGATGATCCGGAATCACTTCCAAAGTCGGCGCTGCTGTGTCGATATTGCTCACGACAGCCGTTGCCGTTCCTTTATTTCCCGCTTCATCTGTAAACTCAAAGGTAAAGCTGCCGTTGGTCATAAAGGTATAGCTGTACGATCCGTTGTTATTTGTTACAAATACAGGTTCACTTGGCTCCATCGTCACCGTAACAGGTTGATTTGTCGACTGTGATGTACTGTAGGTAACGATAGCCGACGGAGGTACACGGTCAGGATCTACCTCAAAGCTTATCCTGTAAATACGCTGCGTTCCATCCTCCGCCGTCACCTTCAGTTCGGCCTTGCCTGGCAGCTTATCCGCCTGTACCGTTTGAACAGTTGAAGTAGCTTCGTTCACATTTGCACTAACCTGTGGAACGTTTGTCGTTCCATAAGGCAGTGTAACGACATAATCGTACTTCTGCTTCGTAAAGTCTGCCAGTTGCGTGCCGTCTATCATCATGCCGGTTAAAGCCGCATTGCTGTTCAATAGCCTAATATCTTCTGACACAGGATTCCAACCGTCATTACCGGCAAGAACCTTTGTCACTGTGTACTGGGCAGCCTCCTCCTTCGTTAATTGCTTTGTCCAGGAAAGCCGCCCCGTCGGGTTGGCTCCCGGTCCGTAACTCAAATATTCGCCGTAATCGGCAGTAGCTTCGTTTGCAGCATTGCCCCAGTTATTCCAGCCTGCAGGCCGGATATGATCATCCATAAAGTTATTGATATATACCACATTCGCGTAAGGTCTCCACGGTCTTCCAAGGTCTACTTTCCCACTTAGCCCTGCATCCGCCGTCAGCCTGCTGTTCACAAAGATATAGCCCTTTGCTCCCTGAGGCGTAGAGGCTGCGGTCACATAGCCTGGTGCTTTGCTGTGAATAACCGCACGATCGAACACGGCTGTTGCGGAACCGAAGATGAAATCTACTGAGCCGTCGATATAGCTGTCAACGAAGTATTGTCTTCCTATGCCATCTGCCAATAACGTATCCTGGAAGCCGACAAGCCGGACATTCCGGAACTGCTGGCGGTCTCCTCTGGCTTGCAAAGCTACCGCCTGGCCCGCCGTCAAGCCCCGCATCGTTCTCAATCGTCAGATCCTGGGCCACAAAATTGTTCGCTTGTGCGCTTAAGGTATAGCTGCCTGAGGTGCCTATCGTGCCCCCACCAGGTGCAGGCTTGCTGGCCGAGTCGTTATAAATGATTTTCGTAAGCTCCGGACCGTCGCCGACAAGGCTAAGGTTGGTTTTTCCGGTGCCGATGAGAACCTTCTCCCGATATTCTCCGGCTTTCACACGAATAACGGTACGGGACGGATTATTGTTCGGAATGGAGTCAACAGCCGCTTGAACAGTGCTGAACTGCCCGCTCTGATCCTTCGCTACCGTAATTACCGGAACCGCATCAGCCTTCACCTGTGCCGAGCTATAGCTTTCTCCATTGGCATTGACGGCCGTAACGATGTAGAAATAAGTCTTCCCTTGGGTTAGCCCGTTATCGGCATACCGAGTACCGGCAACCGTTTCGGCCACAACCTGATACGGGCCGCCCTCGACTTCGCTTCTTTTAACGCGGTAAGCAGCCGCACCCTGGGCGGGGTTCCACGTCAGGCTAATCTCCTGGTTTGCGCTGTTTACTGCCTTTACTGCTGCCGGAGCCGCCGGAATTCCAATATCTTCCACGGGTCGTCCGGAAACGACGGCGGATTCCAAGCTCGTTTCATTTACGCCCGAGGCCGTTACTTTATAATAATAAACATTACCGTTTTCAAGCCCCGTATCCGTATAGTTTGTGGAGGTAACCATCGGCTGAAGGGTTATGTACGGTCCCTCAAAAGCCGATGCGCGTTGAATTGTATAGGTCGAAGAGCCATCCACTGCGTTCCAACGAAGCTCAGCCTGACCGTTCCCCCATAAAACATTGATCGCAGGAGCGGCGACTGGCGCAGCAGGTTGGACTTGAACCGGTGCGGAATTCTGGCCTTCTCCTCCAACACTCTTAGCGGAAACCACGTAATAGTACGTCGTCCCGTTGCTCAGACCGCCATCGCGATATGAGGTAGCGGTGGTTTCAGCAACTTTCGTATACGGACCATCACTCGTTAGGCTTCGCTTGACCATATAAGAAACCGCATGATTTACACTGTGCCAGCTCAAATCTATTTGACTGTTTCTTACGCCCGGCATAAGCCCGGCAGGAGCTTCCGGTTTTTCCGCTGACTGTGACGGCGTTACCTTCACCTCGTTGGACGGAGCGCTTTCACCGAAAGCGCCGGCTCCTGTCACTACATAATAATAGGCCGTTTCGTTCTGAAGCCCTGCATCGATATAGGATGTAGCCGTAATACCGGAGGCTACCGTTTGATAAGGACCTCCGCTGGCCGTGCTCCGTTTTACGGTGTAGGACTCAGCTCCTTGCGCCGCATCCCAATTCAATTGAATCTGTGCGTTACCCGGCACCGCAGCCAATCCCTTTGGTGAGGCTACCGGTTCTACATACACCTTCACGTTATCCCAATATGGGCTCCCTGTTCCGGAGCCCGGCGTGGAGAAATGAATGCGGCCTATTCCCTTTGCCTTCGTATCCGCCAGCGCCGTGCTGAGGAAGTCGATCTCCGGAGTCGCGGCCGGAACATTATCCACATAAATTTTTGCTTTACCCGTCAAGACGTTCGCTTCGATTTTGATATTCATCCAACGATTTAATGACGGCTGCTCGTTTGTCACCTTGATATACGAACCGCCATTATTGATGACAAACACGTTATTGCTTTCATTTGCCGGTTTGCGGATTTCCAATGACAAAGGTGTTTTGCCGCCATCCGGCGTTTGCAACTGAAACAGGCCGGCCGAGCCGATCATCGATTGCTGCATGTAATCCGCTTCGATGATGACTGTGCCCTTTTGCGGAGTAAAGCTCTTCGCTGTCCTGGTGTTAACCGAGCCTGTATCATAAAGCTGCATCGCTTTGGATGAGCTGTTTCCCGCACTTGTCCCAGGAACCGTCTGTGTGATCACTTTATTCGTGGCTGTCATCGGAACAGGATTGATTAAGGTGTAACCGGTCGGCATCTCTCCGATAGCATCTCCTTCGAAATCATCCGCAACGAGCCAAACGACCTCCGGTGCACCAGTAGGAGTGACGTTGACCTCCTTTGAATCGAAGCTTTCACCATGCGCATTTACAGCACTGATGACATAATAATACGTTTTACCAGTTGTTAAATTCGAATCGGTAAAAGACAGTGAAGCAATGTTTGACATAATCGTCGTATAAGGACCGCCAGGAGTATCGCTTCGTTTGATATGATAACCGGTTGCTTCACTTACCGGGGACCAGGCCAGCACCGCCTTCTTTTCTCCTGCTGTTGCCGTCAGCGCCTGCGGTGGCATTGGAAAGTCTGCGGCAAGCGTATGAAGCTCCACACCGCTGAATTCAGACGTGTTGTACTTATGAATATCGTCCGGTGCCTTCGAGGCGTCTGCCGCTAAACCGAAATAGACGGTTTCCGCCATTGGTATATCAAGGGATCCGATCTGCTTCCAGTTTGTCTTGTTTGAAGAAATCAGGCCCGTCAACTGGCTGCCGATTCGTACAAGCTTCACCCAATATGGGGTTGCAATGAAATCGTCCGGCTCGATTCTCGCCGACTCTTCGCCCGTCGACGAACGGCTGATCATGACGCCTTTTTCCCCCATTTTGACATAAGGGATTGAGAGCATTGCCATCTTGGAGGAAGCATTCAGCGATTCGCGGACCATGACACCTGCCTCCGCATTATCGTCGGTAGGCGTAACGTGCTCGATTCGCGCAATAATCTCGCCGTTCCCTGTCAACGGCTGATAGGCGAAGTGGAACGAATCCGCGGTTCCTCCAATATCGCCGGCCGATTTCACTGTGACGGTCTGTGCATCGCCTCCCAGCTGCGTATGGCCAGGAATGCCGACATTGCCAATATCTTGCGATTGCCACGGAGTAATCGGGCCGCTCGTGTTCACATGAACGGCGACATTGTCAGAGTGGGTGGACAGCCCCATGGTATCGGTAGCGCGAACGACAAGGAAATGAGTGCCGTCCGTTACGTTACTCCAATCAAAGCTGTACGGAGCCGTCGTATCCTCTGCTACTTTTGCTCCGTCAATAATCAGTTCCGCCTTGGCAATACCATCGCTATCGGATGCGCTTGCCTCCACCGTAATTTGGCTTCCGGCTTCCTTCAGGCTGTTGTTCACCGGCGAGGTGATGGAAACGGCCGGATTATCCGTATTTTTGTTGCTGGCGGTTCCTTGAACAATCAAATCGTTGAGATATACCTCCAGATTCGTGTACCCTTCTGGAGATAGGTTCGTTGCGTTCCGATCATCGGCATTGGCAGGAGATACCCCTTTTGCAGCTTCCCACGCATCGTCCATGCCGTCGTGGTCTTGATCGACGACGGCAGAGATGACCTCCGGGTAATCGGGATATCCGCCTACCTCAAGCGGAGAATTAATATGCTGCCCTGTACGGTGTATCACATCATGAATAACCCTCGCATCGTAGGCATCACGCTTGGGCAAGCTGGCTCCCACATTCGCGAGCACATGCTCATAAGCCGCTTGCGCCGATTCGGACATGTATCCGCCGTTCACGGCTACCGGATCAGAAAGCTTTGATGCCGGGTTCGCAACCGATAGAACGCCCTTCCAGTTATCGGCCGTTACGGAAGAATCTCCATCCATCATATTGCCATTAATGTACATTTTGCTTGGAGAGCCTAACTCGCCGAACAGCAAGTTACGAACGTTAGAATAAGTGTTAGGACCAAACTTATAATAGTTGTTGTTCAAATTATACTGCCCATCACCGCCGCCGTAAGTGGACATAAAGCCCCAATTGTAGATGATATTGTTGGATGCCTCCGTAATATCCGGGTACTGGGTGATGACCGTTGGAAATCTCGGATTCCGGCTTACACTATGGGCAATCAAGTTATGGTGAACGTTGCTTGATTGCCTCCCCAAATACCCCCGTACCCGTGGCGCCCTTTATGATGTGAAGTCATAAGCATGCTCTCTGCGGAGATTGACCACTGCACGGTCGTATTGGCATTATCGTACAAGCTGACGACTTCATCGACTGACCAACTGAATGAGCTGTGATCAATCATAATGTCTTTATGGTAACGGACCCCGAACGCATCATCCTCGCTTGGATAACGGTCACCTAAACGAAACCTCATATACCTTACGATCACATTGTCCGCTTCAATATTCGTCGTATAGTCAGTTACCGTAATCCCGTCACCGGGAGCGGTTTGACCTGCGATGGTCAAATTCGAACCTTTAATCTTTAGACTTTCCTTGAGGCGGACAGTGCCTCCTACACGGAACACGATGGTCCGATCACTCTGACTAACCGCGTCGCGCAGCGAGCCTGGAATTGGTGTTTCGTTACTCTTGTAGTCTTCAAGCGTAGTAACCTCATACACCACTTGCCCTCGGCCACCGCTCACATATTTACCGCCTCCTTCAGCTCCCGGAAAAGCTGGTAATGCTCCTGCAGCAGAAACATTGACAGCGTTTACAGGAATAACTGCAGCAAGCATTGAAGCAATTAAGAGTTTCGGCAACCACTTCTTCATCTAAATACCCCCTTACGAGTGAATTCATGGTGGACCTTCGACTGCATGTAAGAAACGAACGTCCACCTGATGGCTTAATCATAAACAGGAGCCCCTGGTTACGTATATAATCCTGGGATTTGTCCGCGCTCTAACTGGGGATAAAAGTCCATTTCAAATCCGATGATTACTTTCGCTCTGCAATGATTATTGCCTCTAAAAAGGAAAAAGATTGCCAACCACCTGACCAGTAAGGCCAAGTAGTAAGCAATCTTTTTGTTATCTCTCATCAGTTGTTCGGGAAAATTTCAATGTACTCGAAATAGTCGAAATCCGCCTGGTTCGTACTGAGCTGCCCGTTGGAACTTGCATACATTCCAAGATAAGCCCCGGTAAAACCTCCCGCCACATCACTGCTAAGAATTCTGCCATCGGCGCAATCGTACAAGAGCTCCCACTGTTCAGTATTCGTGGCAAAGTAAAAACTATAAGCCTGCTCAATCGCTTCGACCATGAGATACAATCTCCCGGTTGCCTGGTGCGGACGGAGGGCCAGCGTTTCATCTTTACCCGCTTCCCGCTTGATCAGGCGGAGGACACCTTCTCCATCGATTAGCGCCGACTCCATGCGATACTGGTAATCCTCATTTTGCAGAAGCACCAGACCAGCCACATCCCCTTCGTTAAGTGGAGTAAATTCTAATGCAGTTCGTGCAGCAAAATTCATATGCTGCTGCCTCCTGCCTATGAAGCTTGGATTCGCCACTTGCGTGATCGTCTCAGGCTTCAGTCGTAGACGCAGGTAACCTGGCCGCTCCGACAAACTCCAGAAATCCCCCCGTGGCGTACGGATAAAATTCCACCGATCCTCAAGGATCTCTGCATCAAAATGATCGCAGGCTGCAAGTGACGGCCATCGTCGCAACGGCAAATTCGGCGACGGCAGCTCGAACTCAACGATTCCTTTACCTGGATTCACCACCGGCCAGCCGTCTTCCCAGACGAACGGTACGAGGAATGTTTCCCTACCCAAGTTACGGTAATTACCACCGTAAGGGCGGGATGCCAGACAAACGAGATACCATTCGCCGTTCTGCGTTTCAATGAAATCCGAATGACCCACATTTACGATTGGATAGCTCCGACCGAGGTGACGGTGTGTCAAAATCGGATTTGTTTTGGCCACCTCATAAGGGCCGGTTAAGGTTTTACTGCGGGCAATCGTCGTTGAATGTGTGTGACCCGTTCCACCCTCGGCAACGACCAAGTAATAGTAACCGTTAATCTTGTAAAGATGGGGTCCTTCCGTCGCATGAATTTGTTTAAGGGCTCCATCCCATAAGCTGTATGTCGGTCCTGTCAGCTGCTTCTCTTCCAAATCCAATTCTTGCAGCCAGATTTCTACGTGCTTCTCATATTGCTGACCTTCAGGCGGCTTACGGTTGCCCGTATAGTAGACCTTCCCGTCATCATCAAAAAATAAGGAAGGATCAATGCCGACAGCACCGGGCAACCAGATAGGATCTGACCATGAACCTGCTGGGTCCTCGGCCGTGACATAAAAGTTCCTCCGTTCCCCAGTAGCGCTAACGACAAACGTCGAAACTACGTAAAACATGCCATTAGAATAACGGATTGTCGCAGCATAAATCCCCCTAGAGGATGGTGTGTCGTCCAGATTTAACTGCGAAGGACGATCCAGGACATGACCAAGCTGCCGCCAATGAATCAAGTCCTTGCTGTGAAAAATCGGAACACCCGGATAATACTCGAATGATGAGGTGACCATGTAATAATCTTCCCCATCGCGACAAATGGATGGGTCCGGGTAAAAACCAGGTAAGATGGGATTTCGAAATGTTTTCATGAAAAATCCTCCGCTTTTTGATTGTTACTTCTTGTACTGCTCATTAAATTCGTCAATGATTTTTTGACCGCCGTCGTTTTCCCACTTTTTCACAGCAGCCTGGAAGCCTGCCTCGTCGATTTTGTTCAAAATGAACTGGTAAGTGGCATCTTTCATCAGATCCTGAAGTCTGGAGCCCTTTTCATTGAATGTTTTGGAGTCCAAGGATATAGTAGGATCCGTAATCATAAAGTTCACGGCTCCATTCGAGAGCTTGATGGCTTTCTCAAAAACAGGAAGAGAATAGTACGCAGGCGTAACATTTGTTGACTCGTACAGTGCCATATTCAGATAGGGCCTTACTTCCTTCTCAATTAGCTTGCTGTCCGTGGAAGGAACTATTTTGCCATCCTTCCATGCATAATGCTCGTCCTTGAGACCGTACTTGAGAAGATCGGCTATTTCAGGTGAATAGAACTTATCCATGACGCCTAGGATACTCTTGAGCTCCTGTTCGGAGTTAATGGAAGATTTCGGGAAAAGGACAACAGTTCCGTAGCCTGAAAGCCCCCATGTAATGTTCTTGCCGTCAACGCCCTGGATATCGTTCACTACCTCATACTCCGCTTCCGGAACGTTATTCACCGTCTTCTCTTGAAGTCCTTTGACATCGCCCATCGTCCCAATATAGAGTCCTGAGCGGCCGGTAACCATCAGGTTCTGCTGATCCGTTTTGCTCGTAACCGGGAAATCCTGATTGATCAGGCCTTCATCGCGGAGCTTCTTCATAAACTTCATGGTGTCAACATAACCTTTGGTCATGAAGTCAGGAATCAATTTGCCATCTTGAACTCCCCAGCCGTTCGGTGTTCCGAAGAACATGGAAACAGTTTTGAAGGCGCCGTAAATGAGATCATTACGGTCAGACAGTGGGATCGTTTTGCCGCCGCCAGCCAAATCAGCATCTTTGAACTTCTTCAGCATCGTGTATAGCTCGTCTACCGTTTTTGGTGCAGTGAGTCCCAGCTTATCGGCCCAATCCTTCCGGTAAATGAAACCCGCACGAGCTGGCTGTCTTTCCTGGTACAGAGAGTAAATTTTCCCTCCAACAGCCGTATGATTAAGAATTGTCGGATTCAATCTCTTCAGGTTTGGATAATCCAACAAGAACGGACCGACTTCCCAAAACTGATTATTCTTAACGGCGTCGCGCACGAGTGTAAAGGAAGCCGCGTTCTTCAAATAAACAACCTGGGGCAGGGAGCCCGTTGCAAAAGCAGCTTGGAATTTCTCATCATAAGAACCGTCCGGCACCCATTGAATGTGCAGTTCGGAATTTGTTTTTTGCTCAAGAACCTTCTCGAGCTTATCGGATGGTACCTCGGTCGTTTGCAAATCAGCCATGATGCTAATCTTGATCGGACCTTTGGGAGCTTCACCTTCTGATTTCGTTGCTTCAGCACTTGAGTCGATCTTATTGGCACATCCGGCTATCAGGGAAACCGCCGTTAAAGCGGAGAGCAATATGGCGGTATTTTTCTTTGTCAATTTGGGCCTCCTTAATCTGAGTGATTGATGTTCATAACTTAATCATATGAATTAACACAGGTTACGTATATAATCATGTGATTAGGCCGCAGTTTTACAGGGGTTGCAGGCCTTTTTATTATCTGATGATTATTTTCATTTTGAAGTGATTATTGCCCCTAACGGGCTTTTTCATTAGAATAGAGTAACTAGGTTGAACTAGATACCGGCCAAGAAAGGAGTGCGGGTTATGCTGCGCGAACAAAGCTTTTACACCAAGCTCATCTTATTCAGTTGCGCCATCTGCATTATTCCACTTCTGGCGCTTGGTTTCTTTTCCTACATGAAATCATCGCACTCCATTCAACAACATGTCAATCAAGGCAATGTGCAGCTTATGGAACAAACGAGCAGCAATTTGGAGCAAACTTTGCAAACATTGGACCATTCCCTCAATAACTTCATCAATTCAACCTTAATGCTGGACGCTTTGTACAAGCCCATGACCACCTATGATTTTCAGGCCTATAATGCTATCCGTAAAGAGCTTTCGTATCAGCAGTCCTCAAAGACCATGGTAACGGATATCATTTTGGTAAATTCAACTAATAATTGGGTGATCACGAACACGGGATTGTACAACTTAAATGAATACGCTTTCAAAAATTCATTGCTCCTCTACTCGAATTTGCCATTCAATTCAAACTGGCTGCTTCTGCCGAACAATTCCCTAGGAGCTGCAGATACGGAAAGCTCCGGCTGCAAATACATGATTACTTTGATCAAAAAAATGCCTTTACATACTTCGGAAAAAAGAGGGCTATTATTTGCCGCTATCCCGCAGTGTCGTTTAGCGGCCCTCATGGGAGCTCCTTCGGATTCCCATAATGTGATGGTGCTTGACCAAAGCAATCGGATCGTCATCCATTCGGATGAAGCTAAAGTCGGGCAATTCGTAACGGAATCAGGCATCATACCAGAAACGGATCTCGCCCTCCTGGCGGGGAAATCCGGTCAATTTCAGTCCAATTCGAATGACAAAGACTCTACGATTACTTTTATTCGATCTGAGTTTAACGGTTGGACCTATGTTTCGATAACGGATATTGCTGTTACGACTAAGGAAGCACGAGCCATTGGCTGGTTTACTCTCTACGTGTTATTGGGAATCATTGTGCTGAGCGTTTTCTTCGTCTGGTTTGGTAGCAGAAGAATGTACTTCCCTATTCACGGGATACTGAAAGGAATCGCAGATCGACTTCCCAATTCTGACAAGCCGCATAAGAACGAGTTACTATTCATTGACGAGCATCTCAGAGATTTGTTTGCTTCTAATTCCAAGCTTCATGGAGAGCTTTACCAAACCGGGATGCAGGTACGCAGCTTTTTTCTTGCCAAGCTGTATCAGGGAATCGTCGGCAACAGAGAGCTTGAAGAAAGTCTTGAACGCTTCGGATATTCGAAGCAGATTTCCTCCTGGAACAATCTTGCCACGCTTACCCTGCAGATCGACCTACTGAAGGAAACGCGGTATGAACAGGCGGATTTGGATCTACTTTTGTTTGCCATTAAAAATATTATTGAGGAGCTGATCCCGGGTGATAACTGCTTGTCCCCGGTTATCGTCGAACAAACACTAACTACGACGATCGGCTGCTCTGGCCTCACAACCGAAGCATTCTGTAACCAGCTCTATCAATGGACGGAAGAGATCCAGCGAATGATCCGCAATTATTTGGAACTTGACGTCAGCATCGGGATAAGCCTGCCCTTCACCCATATCCACAAAGCTCCAAGAGCTTATCAGGAAGGACTTGAGGCTTTGAAGCGCAGGCTCACGTTAGGGGAAGGCGTCATTATCCCGTATGCGAGTATCAACGCAGGAAAACATACGCTTATCTATGCCTACCCGAAGCTGCAGGAGAACGAGCTTATCGATTCCATCAAGTTGGCAAATGAGGATCGATCTTCCGTTGTGCTTAACCAATGGCTGAAAGAAGTTTTCCAAAAAGAACGATCACCTCACGAATATCAGATTTCCTTAGTTCGTCTATTGAATAATTGTATGATCGTCATGCAGGAAGCAGGCATTCGACTCGAACAGCTAAATCTGCAAGAAGGCTCCTTATACGAGGAACTGCTTCAGCTCTATGTTAGCTCAGAAATCGAAACCTGGTTCAAGGATCGAATTATTCTGCCCATGATTCAGGTTTTCCGGGATCGGCAGGAATCCCAATACCAGAACTTGTCCGAACAAATCATCGATATCATTCATAAGGAATACGAGCGAGATTTAACGCTAGAAGAATGTGCTTCACGCATGCATTATAACGTCTTCTATTTAAGCAGTGTTTTTAAGAAAGAAACGAATATGTCTTTTAGTGAATACCTAGCTGACTATCGCTTCCAAATCTCCAAGAAATGGCTGGTAGAAACGAATTTACCCATCAAGGATATTGCTGAGAAACTAACTTACACGAATGCCCAAAACTATATCCGCTTCTTCAGAAAGCTAGAAGGAATGACTCCGGGCCAATACCGTACCCAGTTCTCTGCGCAAAATAAATATAAGTAATTCGGCGGTTTCGCACCCTTTTGACAAAAGAACTCCTCTCTTGTTAATGTAAAATGCGGTAAGCATCACTCACCCCATAATAAAACTAGCCAGCTGCAGCAGCTGGCTAGTTCATCTATTTTAGGATTTAATGAATACAGTCTTAATATCCGTGTAAAATTCTATGGCAGCCTGCCCTTGCTCACGCGAACCTGAGCTGGACTGCTTCATACCTCCGAACGGTGCTTGCAGCTCCACGCCTGCGCTTTCGGCATTGATCCGCACAAGTCCGGCATCGATATCATGCATGAACGTAAGCATTTTCGAAATATCCCGTGTGAATACCGACGCACTGAGTCCAAACTTCACGTCATTGGCAATTCGGATTGCCTCCTCGAACGAATCTACCTTGATCAAAGCTAGCACAGGACCGAATATTTCTTCCTGCGCGATCGTCATGGAACTGGAAATGTCTTCGAAGACCGTAGGTTCAATGAAGAATCCGGCTTCCAACCCTTGTCCTTGAGCTTTACCGCCTCCGCAAAGCAAGGTACCTCCTTCTTCCACGCCTTTGGCGATGTAAGACAGAACGGTATGGAACTGGTTTTCGCTTGCGCACGGCCCCATCCAAGTTTCTGCGTCCAAACCAGGGCCCACTCGAATCGCTTCAATCTTCTTCAGCAGCTTCATCTTAAACGCTTCATAGATCTCGCTCTGAATGATGACCCGACTCGTAGCTGTGCATTTCTGCCCTGTGGATCGTAAGCCGCCGCTGATCGTCGCCTCGACCGCAAGGTCCAGATCCGCATCATGCGCCACGATAATTGGATTCTTGCCGCCCATTTCCAGCTGGTACTTGGCTCCTCTCGCCAGAGCACTCTGCCCCACCCCTTTCCCTACTCGGTCGGATCCTGTGAATGTGACGCCGCCAATGTCCGGATGATCGGCCATCGCTTGTCCGATCACTCCCCCTTGGCCCGTCACCATATTAATGACGCCGGAGGGAAGACCCGCTTCATGGAAGCATTCGATGACCAGCGCTGCCGTTGCGGCCGTTTCCTGAGCAGGCTTAAACACCACGGTGTTGCCGTAGATTAAGGCAGGCGCTATTTTCCAAATCGGAATGGCAACTGGAAAGTTCCATGGGGTAATAACACCAATAACGCCAAGCGGCACACGCGTCGTAAACATTAAAGCGGCATTATCCGTAGACGGGATAACATCGCCAATCTTCCGCATCCCTTCGCCTGCGTAGTAGCGAAGAATCGCCACGCCACGCGCCGTTTCCCCTTTTGCCTCAGGCAGCGTTTTCCCCATCTCACGTGTCATCATTTCCGCAATCTGATCCAAACGGCGTTCCAATCGATCCGCTACTTTGAACAGAAATTCGCCACGGGCTGCCCCCGACAATTTGCGCCATCCCTGCAGTGACATCTTAGCTGCGGTTACGGCTTCATCCAGATCAAGGGTGGACGACTTTTGAACGTATGCGACGATTTCATGGCGATTGGCCGGGTTCATACTGGCATCCACCTCTTGGCTGGATGCTGCTTTCCACGCGCTATTTACATAATTTAGATAAGTTTTAATCTCCGTCACGTTTAATCCCTCCCACCTCTAAATTCAGTTAAAGCCGCCAAGAGAGCTTTCACATAACCAACAGCATAAGCCCATCCGACCCAACTCATGCCGGATTGAGGCCGAGGTGCGCGATCCATTTCCAGCATTGGAATGTGGTCCGGATTGATACAACCGTTATATCCAACTTTATGAAGAGCTAATAGGATTTTCGCCATATTCATATGACCATCGTCGAGCATCGCTTCTTCGAACGCACCCGCTGTCGCCAGGCTGCCCCGGATGTTGCGGAAATGGACAAGAAAGATCCGATCCTTGCGTCCGTACTGATAAATTTCATCCAGAACAAGCGGTGTGCCCCCTGCCTCTCCTCGGGTACCCACGCAGTAGACAAGGCCTACATTCCTGCTTGGGAAAGCATCGATCACTCGATTTAAACCCAGCCCCCCAAAAGGCGTATTATGGTAGGGTGTGTCTGAAGGATGCACGGCTAAATTCACATTATACGCTTCGGCAAGCGGAACTAACTTCCCGAATACGATATCGAAGCGCTTCCACCATTCATTTAGTTGTTCCACTGTGGGAGGCTGCTGGTCAGGACTTCGCTTCATAGACTCCCCGCGTGCAAGTAGCCCCCCTCGGTGCACGGCTGTGTATTCCTCCGCCATATAGGGAAACACATCGCCCGCAAACCGCTGCCGGACAAGGGTAATTCCCGCTTCACCGAATGTTTGAATAGCGCTGCATACGTTGTCCAATTGAATCTCTGAGCCAGGCTCATCCAACATAAAGCTGCTTGTCATATTCGGAAGCGTCACCCGATTAATTTCCATCCCATGGGAGCGAATCCTGCGTTTTAATTGAAGCAGCTTATCTAGATCCGGATACCCTTGTTCACGGACGCCTGGAAAAGAACCACCTTGCGTAAAATCAATACAGTCAACCCCAAGTTGGCACATTTGTCTTAAATCGCTATCTGACAATTCACAAGTTGGAACTTGAACGGATACCTTCATTATGGATGACTTCCCCCTAACCTTTATTGGAAATAGCGATAAGGTCTATGCTCCGTTTAATAATCGATTCCAAAAGCACATAATGCTCTCTTTCTACCCGTACTAGCGGCGGACGAACAGATAACCCTATGGGCAAACCGACGATGTCCATACCCGCTTTAATGAGTGAAACCGCATACCCTTTTCGGAGTTGACGAATGCGGTGGATCGGTAAGAGCACTTCACGGTAAAGGGTTTGAACAAAAGCCTGATCTCCGCCAAGTAAGCTCTCGTAAAACTTTCTCGATACTTGTGGCATGTAATTGGAGATAGCCGATGAATACGAATGATATCCAAGCGCTGCGTATGCCGGCATCGTCAGTTCAGCAAGCGGCATCCCATTCATCCATTGCAGCTTGCTGCCCAGCGACTGTACGAATTCTATATTTAACTCGAAGTTTCCTAATCCATCTTTGAACCCAATGACATTTGGAAGGGATGCCAGCTTTTCTATCGTGCTTAGTGTGAAGATCGCGTTATCCCGTTGATAGATGATAACAGATAAGTCCGTGCTCTGAGCAATCGTCCGATAGTACTGGTACAGACCTTCCTGCTCTGGAATAATGAGGTAAGGCGGCAGCAGCAATAAGCCGTCTGCTCCAAGCCGTTCCGCCAATTGAGCACGTTCCACCGCATCTTTGACATTTCCTCCGACACCTGCAAACACGGGTACTTGTCCTGCAACCGTAGATACTCCGGTGGAAACTAACTGTTCATATTCCTGCAAATCCAAAGATTGATATTCACCTGAACCAGCGCAAACAAATATAGAATCTAATCCATTGTCGAGCAAAAATCGGACGTTGGCCTCGAATGCTTTCTCATCCACTTGCTCGCTATCATGAAACGGCGTAACTGGAAAACCCATAATACCTGCAAGCGAAATATGTTTATCGCTCCCCATACGTAACAGCCCCTTTTCGTTTGCTTTCATCTCATTATAGGAGATTCGAGCGGGAGCAGTCTTTATAAAAACATGCCGCTTTTTTAAAAAATTCCGTGATATAATGAACATCAGCCTGCCAGAGGGGAGATCACATACGTGCTGAGTCATTCTGTTTATTCACGAAGTAACCTGTATCTCAACCAAAACCTGGTTCAGTTAAAAGGAGCCACCGCATCCATCTTTGTTCACTACTGGGGAGCGAAGCCGCAGCATAAAGGCAATAGTCCCCATGCACATTCTTTTTTCGAGATTTGTTATGTCGTAGAAGGAGAAGGGGTATACTCTCACGATGGTGTTACCTATCCACTCCGGGCAGGAACGCTCTATTGTTCCAAGCCCGAAAGCCGTCACTATATTCAAAGTGAAGAAGGCATGCTGCTTCTATTTCTAGCACTTGAGCCGATATCGTCAGAATCGAGTCAAACATTTATGCGTGATTTTGAGCAATTATGCTCTTATCCTCATTTGTTCATCCCGAATGCAGACCAAACTGCACCTATGCTAATTTGGCAAGCCCTGCTCATCCAAGCTTCCGATTCTAGCATTCGCTATAGAGAATCCCTGGAGCAGTTGGCCTATTCGCTTATCATAAGCTGTATCAGTCTATTTTTGCATCATTGTCGTTCTGGCGATACGGCTACATCCGCTACTGGCTCGGAATTACAAGGAACACTTAAAATGGCCAAAGCCTATATACAGACGAATCTCTCCAATAAAATAGTGCTTTCGGATGTAGCTCAAAGCCTCCATTTGTCAGAACGTCAGTTGTCCCGCCTAATAGCAGAAGAATTGGGACAATCCTTTCCTTCGATCGTTAAAACCGAAAGAATCAAAAGAGCTGCTTATTTATTAGGATATACGGACATCCCTTTGAAAAAAATCGCTGAAGATACCGGTTTTGAAAGCATCCATTACTTTACGCAGGTCTTCACCAGGGAAATGGGTACTCCGCCCAGCAGCTTCCGCAAAAAGTGTTTGAACTCCGCATCCGTAGATGCATGGATTCACAAGTATTTAGAGCAGGTAGCGACTCGCTATCAAAAATATAAACAGCAAGATCGTCCAGATTAACGCATCTCCTCATCCCTTCCCCAAAGCATATAGCGGTTGTTTGCGCATCCTGTATGGATTTGCGAAAACAACCGCTATACATGCTCTCTCCCATATGGGCCAGTATCATTCCTGGAATGATTTCATCACCCGGTCGGACATGATCCCAACCCCAATTGTGTCACTGTATTTCCGGGGTTGTCATTCCCCTTTACCAAATCTATTTCTCCATCAAATATTTATTCAAAAAGTCGTTACGAAACTTTCCGTGTGGATCACAATGAAGGAGCAGTTGTCGGAAGTCTGGCAGCTTCTCATAGAGCGGTTTCAACTGAGCGGGTTGCATGGTAAACAGCTTTCCCCAATGCGGACGAGCCCGGAAAGGCGCAAGTTGCTTTTCGATCATCGGCAGAACTTGTTTGACTGCCTCCCAATTCGGTTTCCACGTAAAATGAATAGCAACTGAATCCTGATTGTAATTAGGGCTCATCCACAAATTATCTTTTGCAATGGTACGAACTTCAGAAACATAAAGGTGTGGCGAAATTTGCTCCCGTATGCCATTAAGTGCATTTAATGCCTGATAGGCATCTTGTCGCGGCACGAAATACTCGCTTTGCAGCTCCTCTCCAGCACTCGGAGTGAAATCCATGCGAAAGTGCGGCAATCTCTCGTGCCATGGTCCCGCGATGCACATCTGCTCGCTGCAATTCTCCGCTGTATGTCCTGGCACTGGATGCCGAGGTGAAGTTGCTAATTGTGCGTCGAAAAACTCAGGTGCAGGTGCTACCTGGTCAGAGACTTGATCAGTCAGTTTCTGCTTTATCCATACTTGATTGAAATTCGCATTCTTCCAATCGGTGAATAGACTAACACTATATGCACTGGAAAAAATATCGTCAAAGTGCTCATTTAGTTGCACTAGAGACAGATTATCGTAAACATGCTGACTCATTTGAAATGTTGGGATCACATCCAGTGTAATTTTAGTGACTACGCCCAATCCTCCAAGCCCAACAATTGAACCTGCGATGTCTTGTTGCTCGCGGGAGAATACAGCCATGTCCCCGTTCGCCTGAATGATTTCCATAGAATCAACCACTGTAGCAAGATTGCCATTCCGATCACCAGAACCATGCGTTGCCGTAGCGCATGCACCTGCAACGGTTATGTGCGGCAGCGACGCCAAATTGTGAAGCGCATAACCATAGTTATGAAGATGTTCACATAGCTCTCCATACCGGATTCCTGCTTCAACAGTTACCTTATTTTTTACAGTATCTAATGCTACCACACGGTTAAGTTTCTGAAGTGAAAGAAGGCTTTCGGCACAATCGGCGATGCTATTAAACGAGTGCCGTGTGCCAAGCACCTTTATTTGCTTACTGCGAGCCACTAATTCCTGTACTTGCTCCACACTTGTGGGAACATGGAGTTCAGAGGCACTATACTTGTAGTTGCCAGCCCAATTCCAATTATTTTTCATATCTTCACACACCTTCGAAAGTATTTATAGTGTATAAAAATTCGATATAGGACTATTGAAATCCTTGTCATGCTTTAAAAGCTAATTAGATGAGAAAAGGCCTCCGTTTCACAATTTAATCGGCAGCCTTCTCTTGGTGTTTTCGGAGTGCGTTCGAAAAAATCATGTCCAGTTCCTCATAAGTCTTGAGATAAACGTATCATATCCCTGCATTGTATACCGTTTTCAAAAATTTCATCAGAGTAATGCTTTACAAAGAAGTCCCTATCAATCCCAACTATTCTAAAACCACATTTTTGATATAGAGCGAGTTGTCCCATTCCTGAGTTCCCAGTGCCAATCTCAATTGTTTTATAACCCTGAAACTTAGCATTTTTAATTGCATGCTGTACAATCTTCTTTCCTATCCCTTTACCTTGGTGGTTCTCGCTGACGGCAATATTCACCAACTCAACTGTCTCAGGTCTTGTAGGCAATAATACATAAACTGCTAAAATAGTGTTATTCATCTCTGCTACATAGCACTGACCTCGTTTAAGATATTCGTTAACAATCTGTTCAGAAGGGTCAGCTACCAATAACAGCTCCATTGGAGGCGACTCGTAAGTATCTAACTTGCGTATTTCCATTCTAATCCTCCTTTGTTGAACCATCATTGCCCGTACTCAAGTATAGTTTCCGTTAGTTGAAGATAAGGATGTAGCTAAAATTCGCGACCACGTCAAGACTGTGCTTGCAGTCTCCGATCCAGCATGCCCTGCACGAACCACGCATAAACGGCATACCCAGCCAGTATGGCAACCGCTGTAAGAAGGAAGGGCAGCGAATAATGATTTCCAGCCAAAATGTAGCCAGCCCAGTAAGAGGCGATAGTGTTGCCGATGCTGCGCGATACCGTCCGCATGACTGCGAACAAATTGCGGTCTTCTTCTGCGACAGCCGACATGCATTCGCTGTCCATTAAGTTGTTTAACATGGTGAAGCCCGTCCCGCGAATGAGTAGCAGTACCGCAAATACAAAGGCCGGCATGGTGAGCGCCATCAACGCCACGACAAACATGTTATACAGAAACAGGAACACAAACGTCCTGCGGCTGCCCCCTCTCTCTAGAACGTACGGCATAACGATCGAGCCGATAAAGAAGAATAATCCGGACAACGCGAGCAAAATGGAGATGTTGCTGTCCTCCATCTGAAACCGGAATTTCAGAATGACGTTCAGGAATGGGCTAAGCAGCCCGAACGTAAAGCCGGAGTTGAAAATAAGCAGCGAAAGCAGCAGCAGAAAATACATCGCATGCCCTCTCTTCGGCCGGTCCGGAGGCTTCGCTGGTTGAACACCACTGACCTCATCTGCTGCAGCGCTATTCACCCTTGCATGTGTAGATGGAAGCAGCATTCCCCGTAATATGCCTGAGAGCGCCAAGCATCCGCCGGCAACGAAGAATGCGTACTGGTACAACGTGGTATGCCCTGGCAGCCAATCCGGCAGGTAGCCGCCAAGCCATGTGCCGAGGCCGGTAAAAAAAGTAAATACGGCGAATAACAACGAATACGCGCTCGTCTCTTCTTTCTTGCTTCGGCAATATTGGAAAATCAGCTGAATTTCGGAGTTCACGATCGCTGTAATGCCGAGTGACCAGATGAGCTGCGCTGTGGTAACCGCGCCAAGGCTGGTTCCGAAGCCGAAGAGAGTGAGCGAAAGGAATGCTAGGAGCATGCCGGTGACGAGCATCGTTTTGCGCCCGACGCTCTTCACGATGAAACCTGCAGGCAGACTGGCTAGGCCAATTGTCAACGCCCCCAGCGACGTTATTCTACCGATGTCACCTTTGGAGAAACCGAGGTTCAAGAGATGTAAATTCAGGATGAGGCCGAAGATGCCTACTCCGATGCCAAACAAACTCTCGGTCGCGATGAAACGCTTCACGTCAGGAGATAAATCACGAACTAAATTTACGGTATACGTCCACATGGATGCACCTTTCCTTTTGCTACTGTATGTGCTTTATCTTACATGGCGGCGGCATCCGGTTCAATCCTATTTCTTCGGAAAGACCTAAATTGAAAAATTGCTTGATTTCTCTGTCGCAGCCTGTAATTATAGCCGTATTTCACAGCAACTTCGATTACTTTCACATTGCTGGACTGCAGCTCCATCGCCGCCAAGGTAAGACGTCTACACCGAATATACTCCGCTAAGCCAATTCCCGAGAGGAAAGAAAACATCCGGTTGAATTGATGCTCTGAACAGCATGCGATTCTAGCCACTTATTGAAAGTCGATTTCATCGTCAAGCTGTGCCTCAATATATGCCAATGCTTTGTTATGTTCTGAATCGAATTTCAAGCTATTTAATGTCATTAATAAAAAAAAGCCGCGATTTACGCGACTTTTGTCATTATATCTACTCTTAAAAGGTAAATACGTGGTTACCAATGGTAATCTTGGCGGTTCTTTTTTTGCTCCAAGATGCCTGGGCAATATCAGGATTGTAAAAATAAAGGGCCCCAGTTGTTGGATCCAAACCATTCAAAGCGGCTTTTGCCGCGCTATAGGCTGACAAATTTGGTTTAAGGTTAAACTGGCCATCATCAATGGCTGAAAATTGACCTGGCTGATGGATAACCTCAGTGATGGAATCAGGAAATTTTTCGGACTGAACTCGATTAAGAACGACAGCTCCCACGGCAACTTGTCCAACAAAGGGCTCCCCTCGGGCTTCGGAATGAATGATTCGCGCCAATTCATCCAGCACCGACTGTTGGGGTGAAATCGTTTTTTTTAGTTTAGACAGAGTTAAGGAATCGGCTTCACCGTCAACTGACAAGCCATAGCTGGCTTGAAATTTCTTTACCGCATTCTTAGTCTGATTACCGTAATAACCGGTAATTCCTGTTTTAAAGTAACCCAATGCGCTTAATCGTTCTTGCAAATCCAGTACTTGGTCACTTTGTGTGCCCTGTCCAAACGATTGCGCACCGACCGGTGCGGCCATCCCCATTACACCAAGGGAACAGACACAGATAAGAGCTTGTAATTTCTTCTTCATGTTTCAAGATAACCTCCTCTTCCTTTTACGCGCCGCACATGGCAACGACATGCAGCATTACAAATTTAGGGGTGTTGATCCGACTCAAGATGTTGCCTTACACGCTCTGAAAATAGAGAACAGCATCAAGCTGTCCCTTATAAACTTCGGGAGAAACACCTATTTAGGGTCGCAAATCACAAAAAGGAGCTATGCCAATAGGCTAGCTCCTCCACTAACGTTCTGCGGGCTCTCCGTAATAGGATCATATCCCAAGTACAAAACAGGAATGTACAAGTTAAGTTTTTCAAGCCCTGAGCTGCCGCGAAAAAGCTCCTCCTTTATCGTTTGCCGTTAGGTGAATGAAACTTATCATCCTAGAGTATTAATCAATAAAATGACTACTTAGTCTAAAACTAAGTGTTCATTTCACCCATTTTTAATGAAATTAAATTTTAATATTTTTATTGATTTTTGTAATAAAATTTAATAGTCTAGAAATGAACCATACCTAATCTTTACCAAACCGAACCGATACGATGAGGAGGAGATGGGACAAGGAATTTTGAGTACAGCATTTGAGAGCGGTTTCATACTTTTAGGAGGATGTGATTAGGTGACAAATAGTTCACGAAAGCTGACCATTTTGATTCCCATTCTAACAGCATTTATCTTCTTTATTGGTACAATCATCTCGGGATTTGGCAATGTATTACCTTCCGTGTATGCAGATTCTGTAGTCGAAATCGATTCTGCAAGTTCGCCGGCTTATGCCAATGTGGAAAATTTTGAACAGACAACAAGCCTGTCTGCTTCCTCTGCACAAGCCAAGTCCGTCAATATCGGCTTAATCAGCAGACCGGAGACGATCTATTATGGTTACCATGCTGTAAAATTAGCTTACGATTTCACGGGGATGCCGGGAACGTCGGCAGCATATATCAACTTCAAAGACCCGAGCGGATCAGCCGGGCGTACACTTCAAGGGATTCCGAAAAAGCTGGGGGTGTGGGTCTACGGCGACGGAAACAACCATTGGCTGCGCGCACAACTACAGGATGCGAACGGGACGAAACCTGTAGTTGATTTCACGACCAGCAACGGTCTTAATTGGAGCGGTTGGAAGTATGTCACGACCACTGTGCCTAACAATCTCATAGCTCCTCTTAAGATCAATCAAATTTATGTCGTAGAAACGAAGGTCAACAACAAAAACAGCGGTGTGCTGATGTTTGACCAGTTGAATGCCTACTATACGGACTCGACTGTCTTTGGTCTCGACGTAGTTGGACTTCCGCCCATGCAGGTGGGAGATACGAAGCAAGCAACTGTTAACGCTACTTATCAAAACGGCACCGAACCGGTTCCTGTCGTAAGCGGAATCAATTATCGGAGCAGCGATGAACGGATTGCGACAGTCGAACCTAACGGAACTGTCCGGGCACTGCAAGCAGGCACGGTAACGATTGCTGCAGTATACGGTAATGCACCGGAAGCGGCTTATACGTTAACGGTCACCGAAGAAGCGCCGATTCCACAGAAATTGGAGCTTTCAGCGCTATCCAAGCTCGAAACCGGCGCGACAAACCGGCTGAGAGTGTACGCTGCATACAGCGGCGCTGCAGAACCGGTATCTATTCTGACCGGAGCCAACTTCCAGAGCAGCAGCCCCGACATTGCGACTGTCGATGCCTCCGGACTCATTAAAGCTGTGAAGGCCGGTACGACGACGATCACTGCTTCCATTAGTGGTGTCTCCCAAGAATACGTGCTCACGGTAACGAATCCGGTTCCGGTATTGCAAAAAATCGAGTTAACCGGCCTGAAGGCGATGACCGTCGGAGAGTCCAGGCAAACGAAAGTGGTCGGTACTTACACATGGCTTCCTGATCCGGTCGAACTGACAAGTGGCGTTGCCTACACAAGCAGTAATCCTGGTGTCGCTTCCGTTAACGCAAGCGGAATGGTTACAGCAATGCAGATGGGAACCTCGAGAATTACGGCGACGTACGGAGGCAAATCGAGTGATTTTTACCTGGTGGTGAACAAAGTGGCGACTGTGCCTAAGCGAGAATTAAGAGCCGCTTGGATTGCTACCGTCGATAATATCGACTGGCCGAAAAAAGGCGTTGTCGAAGCGGAAGCGCAAAAGCGCGATTTTATCGAGCAGTTGGATGAGTTGCAAGCGGCTGGCATGAATGCGGTCATCGTTCAGGTGAAGCCGACCGCAGATGCCTTTTATCCCTCGGCGTACGCCCCTTGGTCGGAATGGCTGACAGGTGAACAAGGCAAGGACCCGGGCTATAATCCTCTCGCGTTTATGCTGGAGGAAGTCCACAAGCGGAATATGGAATTCCACGCCTGGTTCAACCCTTATCGGATCAGTCTGCAGGATCGTATTGATAAGCTGGTTCCCAATCATCCGGCACGGCAGCATCCTGATTGGGTCGTTACATATGGCGGCAAGCTTTACTTCAACCCGGGGATCCCGGAAGCAAAACAGTTCATCTCAGACAGCATCATGGAAGTGGTGAAAAATTACGACATCGACGCTGTACATTTTGACGATTATTTTTATCCGTATCCAGTAACCGGCGTGGATTTCCCGGACCAAGACGCCTATGCGAAATATGGCTCCTCTTTCCCGAACAAAGCGGACTGGAGACGCAGCAATGTAAATACGTTCGTTCAGGACATGAATGCCGCCATCAAACAAGAGAAACGCTGGGTCAAGTTTGGGATTAGTCCTTTCGGGATATGGAAAAACAAAAGCCAAGATCCTTCCGGCTCTGATACCAACGGACTTAGCAGCTACGACGCTATCTATGCGGATACGAAAAGATGGGTTGATCAAGCGTGGATCGACTATATTGCGCCGCAAATCTACTGGTATATGGGATATTCACCGGCATCCTACGATAAGTTAATCGAGTGGTGGAGCGGCGTGACGACCGGAAAAAATGTCCACCTGTACAGCGGTCAAGCGGTCTACCGGATCGGATCGGCCGACCCGGCGTGGCAAAACCCCGACGAAATGCCTAACCAAGTCGCTTATAATCGTAACTTTGACCAAGTGCACGGCAGCATATTTTTCAGTGCTAAATGGTTTAAAGACAATCCTCTCGGATTCACGAATCGATTGAAGAACGACTTTTATCGGTACCCGGCTTTAGCCCCTGTGATGCCTTGGTTGGATCAGGCTGCACCCGATGCGCCGGTCTTGGCATCCGCACTTCGAAAAGAGGCAGGGACAGAGATTACATGGAAGAAAGCCCAATCAAGTGACATAGCCTACTATATCGTTTATCGTTTTGACGGAGGGGCTGCCTTAGACCTGCAGGATCCATCTCATATTGTTGCAAAAGTACGTACACAAACGGGTTTCGATCTCACTTTCTTAGACAAGAATGCGACAGATGGAAAAGTATATACGTATATCGTAACAGCGGTTGACCGGATTCATAACGAAAGTGCTGCCAGCAACCCCGTTACGATGACCAACATCCTGGACGTTACGCCACCTGTCTCTGCATCTGCCATCGAAGGCACCCAATATAACGATTGGTATGTGTCGGAAGTTCGGATTAAACTATCGGCAAGTGACGATCTAACAGGTGTAAAGCAAACAGATTACAGCACTGATAACGGCTTAAACTGGAATTTATATATCTCACCGATCTCCTTAACTGCCGATGGGGATCATACATTGCTATACCGTTCAACGGATAGCGCCGGCAACGTAGAACAAACACGGACGGTGCAAATCTCGATAGACCGAACGGCACCGACGGTACAAATCACCGGAGCGAAAGCGTATACCGTCGATCAGATGGTATCGATCACTTGCACAGCAGTGGATACTGTATCCGGCATTGTTTATAATCCATGCGCAGAGCCGTTGGTCAGTGCTCCTGCTTATCAGTTGGAGCTCGGCCTCCACAATGTCTCAGTTCAAGTTACGGATCATGCAGGCAACGTAGGAACAGGTTCTGCTTCGTACACGGTGCAGGTTACTGAGAACAGTCTCGCGAACTTAATCCGTGAATTCGTCACGGGACCTGGTGAACAAGGTATCGAGAATTCACTGTTGAAAAAGCTGGAACACCAGCAAATCGATGCTTTCATTCATGAGATTGATGCTCAAACAGGCAAGCGAATTACAATGGAACAAGCGGACATTCTTATAAGGTTAGTTCGAGCTCTTCAATAAAAATGATTACAGACTCCATGCATTATGTGTGGGGTCTGTTTTCGATTCATTGCCAATGAAACTCCTGACCTCTCGGAAGTCATGACTTTTTCCCATACAATTCCGTTAGATCTGCAATTTTTGTCTGAATCCTCTCGGGAATCTCCTTTAACAGCTTAAACCAAGGCACAAAAAGTTCCTCGTCCAAACGGTATTCCTTATATACTAAGGCAGGTGTAAACGCACAAGATTTCAAATAAGTCTCTACCAGCTTGTTCGTTTCCTCGTTCGTCATAATCGTTCCTTCCAGAAAATAAGGAATGGTCAAACCATCAACACCAGCATCTTCGTTTACTGCAGTCATAAAGTGTGGAACGAGCTCCAAAAACTCAGCTACTGGACTAAATGCATGCTTCCCAGGCTGCGAAAACAGCCGCACATGCGTCCCATCGAGCAAATTGCTTCGGTCCTTCAGGAGCCCTTTCAAATACTTGCCGTGAAAGCTCGCTTCACAATCGATGACATTTCCATCATGGCCTATGTAAACCCATACATGCTCCAATTCATACAAATGCTGAATATCATAATCCCAATAAATTGCGTATTCAATAATTTTCTTCAAACGTATATCATTAAATGGAAACGATCTTCGAAAGGATGGGGAGACCCCCTCCTGTTCAAAAACCGTTACCCCGACCCGAACCGGAAAAAAGGGTTCATTTTTATCAAAGTACAGATAAGGCGCGTAAACCTGAATAGTTTGCATATCCATAGGATGGCTCCCCCTTAATAACTAAGAATACATAAAGTCCCTCAAGTAAAATGATTTGCATTAATATGTTAAATCACCTACGTTTATTTCTCGCTTTTTATAGGGAACTGTGGTTCATATTTACTTATCTGCATTTCACACCATTGTGCCGTAGTCTCAGATATCCTAAAATGTTATACTTCAATAATCTACTATGATGTTCTGCATTTTTAGCGACCAAAGGGGTGATCGGCATGCTGGTAGCTGAACGCTATCTGACTTTATACGACCGTTTTGGCGGTGAAAACTCGAATGGCGAACCTGTAGTGGCAACTCTGGAAGAGTTGGCCAATGCGCTATTCTGCACGCCAAGAAACGCGAAACTTGTGCTGAAGAAATTAGAGGAAGACTGTCTCGTAAATTGGCTGCCGGGCCGCGGTCGCGGTAATCGATCACACATAATTTTCAAGGTGCATAAGGAAAACTTCTTGCTCAACCTGGCTACGTCCAAAGCCGATGTTGGCGATTACCGCACATCGTTCGAAGTGCTCAGCAATTACGGTGAAGGGACCGAAGCCAAGATCAAGTTCCTCGAATGGCTGAAGGGGAGATTCGGCTATCAGAAGGAAACGGTGAGAGGTCTTACCGAATGCGATACGCTTCGTTTTCCCGTCTACCGTAGCGTCCAAACGCTCGATCCTGCTAAAGTGAATTATGCCTTCGACTCACACATCATCCGGCAAATCTTCGATCGTCTCGTCACTTATGACGAGACAGTAGATCGGATAGTTCCCGGAATTGCTCATGCCTGGAACGCAGATTCACAGGCAATGGAATGGACTTTCTATTTGCGCAAAGGCGTCTTGTTCCATTCAGGTCGTGAACTGAACTCTCAGGATGTGGTCTATACCTTCGAACGGCTTCGCTCTCAAAACATGCCGAACCGCTGGATGATGAGAAGTCTTTCGGTTGTGGAAGCATTGGGGCCGCGTACTGTGCGTTTTGTACTGTCGCAACCGAATCGGATTTTCGATCGTTTTTTATGCTCGGCCGCTTCATCCATCTTGCCTCTGGATTTGGACGAACAGAGTGAAGAAGACTATTGGCGACTGCCGACGGGCACAGGACCATTCCACTTGGTCTCCTTTTCTCCACATCGCATCGAATTGGCGGCCAATACCTCCTATTATGCGGGAAGACCCTACCTGGATGGCGTCGATATCATCATCATGCCGGAGGATTGCCAACAGATGTCAACCATTGGCTTGCCCTCCGTGATGCAAACTCAAGATGGAGATAAATCGGAGCAGGAAGAGAATCCAGAAGAAAAATGGCAAGCTCTCGCCCGGTTGTGCAACGGCTGCACGATGATGACATGGAACGGGAATAAACAGGGGTGGACGCAGAACGAGACCTTCCGTAAAGCCGTGCGGCTCTTGCTCGATCCCGTAGCCATGCAAGCTGAATTAGGTGGAGAACGCGTGCTGCCGGCTTATTCATTGCGCCCGGAAGACAGCATGCAATATGAACGCCAAACCGCAACCGTTCCGGAAATCTACCATGCACTGTCCCAATCCGGCTACGACGGGACCAAACTTCGACTTGTCGTACACGAAAAGTATGAACGAGACGGACGATGGGTCGCGACGCGCATGAATAGCTTTGGCATTGCTGTCGACCTGTTTTTGGCGGATTGGTCGCAAGTTTTAGATCCTGAAATCATATCCAGCGCCGATTTCACTATTTCAGGGATCATTCTGGCCGAAGATGACGTCTGCGAGATCGATATGTATGAACATGAGGAATGCATCTCCAGTACGTATCTGGCGCCTTCACTCAAAAGCTGGATTCTTGCGCAGATTGACTTGGCTCTTGGCTCTGACAGCGCTCAAGCCCGTAGAAGCCACTTGCGCGATATCGAAACACGGCTCCGGGAAGAGTGCCATATCATTTTCCTGCATCATCGGCAGCTGAATACTTATATGCATCCTTCGGTTAGAGGTGCTTCATTCAATTCTAACGGCTGGATTGACTTTAAACAAATTTGGCTAGAAAAATGATCAAAAGAATACCGCTTTAAGTTGGGCGGTATTTATATAGTTACTAATCGAGGGGAATTTCGTGATTCCTCCTCAACAGGCTACCGACCTGCCTTCATCCTGCACAGATTAATTGGAGCGATGGGAAAACAACGATGTCGTATTCAGCAACTCCTTGATACCATCAGCAATTTTTTGGACTCCGATGCCGATCATTTCCTCCTCCACTTGAGAAACACTCAATCGAATTAACGTTTCTTTTTCAAATTCAGGAAGATACATCTTTTTTGCGTCGTCCATGTATACATTTTCCTTCTTCATATGCGTAATAAATTGCTTTGCATTCAGTGGATTTGGTAGCCTGATTGTCGAGTAAAAACCGGATAGGGAACCCGAATATGCAGCGGAAGGCGGCAAGTACTCTTTATAAGCTTTTTGCAATAATGTTGCTTTGTTGCTGTAGATCGACCTCATACGTTGAATATGAGCCTTAAACATACCGCTTTTAAGATAAATTTCCAGAGCCCCTTGTGTGAGCACCGGTGTATGTAAATCCGTAGCAAATTTGGCGCGTAAGAACGAGGCTCGCAAGGAATCCGGAATAACCGCGAGACCCAGTCTCAAACCAGGAAGCATCACTTTGGAAAAGCTTTTGGTATAAATGACTCTTCCTGATGGATCGTAAGCAAACATAGGGTCCTGCTTCAGGTTGGAATCAAGGTCCCCCATGTAATCATCTTCGATGATATAGACGTCGTACTTTGTAGCCAACTCCACGATTTTCCGTTTCTCCGCGTTCGAGTAACTATATCCGGTTGGATTTTGAAACCTTGAGACCGTGTAGAAGAACTTGATATTTTTGAATTTGAACAGATTTTCCAAACGCTCCATGTCTATTCCCTTCGAAGTTATTTCAACCCCGAATGCCGTGACTTCTTGAAGCTTGATTGATTCGATTAAGCTGAAGTGAGTGGGCTGTTCGACACAGATATCACTTTTTCCGTTGGGGAAAGGAAGCATAACAAACAGATGGAGTGCTTGCTGCGAACCGGAAACCACACATATTCTTTCGGGTACAGTAAAAACCTGAAGATCTTGCAAATGCCGGGCTAGCTCCGCTCGCAGCGAATATATCCCTTGGATATCCGAATAAGTGAACATCTCTTCTTTATATACTTCAATGGCTTGATTAATACAGTGTTGATAATCTCGATAGGGCATCGCATTCTTGTCAGGACCGGCCGATAGAAAATCAATGGTTCTCGCATCCATCTGACCGGGTTTACGGGAATGATAACGTTCCACAACATAATAACCACTCTTGGAAACGGAATAGATCATATGCTTCTTTTCCAATTCGGAATAAGCTTTTATGATGGTGTTATTACTACATGAGAACTGCTCGGCCAGAGCCCTGATAGACGGCAGCTTGTTCCCCGGTTTTAATTCGTCTTCCTCGATTTGTTTTTCAATATAGTTCATGACCACGGCATAGATCAATTTGTTCGCTCCCCCTTCTATCTGTACAGGTACAAACCAAGAAAAACTTGATTTACAAGTTATACCGATTTAAGTAGACTCATGGTTACAAGATGCATGTTGGATTGGGGACCGTTGTTCGATGGCCATCGAAATCTTTCCCGAAAAAATTGATACTAATTGGAGTGATGCAAATGAAGAGGTTAAAAGGTCTTTTGTTTTCTGTTGCTACTCTACTTACTGCCGTATTCATCACGTTCACGACGTATGCCTATGCAGACCCGAAGATCATCACTCTTGAACTGGAAGATGTCTTCCAGGCTAACCAAGGGACTCTAGTAATCAAAAACCTGAAATCAGATAAAGTATATGCTTATAATCCGGAAAGAAGCAAGGAACGATTCACCCCGGAGTCAAGCTTTAAAGTTCCGAATGCGTTAATCGGACTGGAAGTGAAAGTCGTAGCCGATGAATACGACATTAAGAGATGGGACGGTGTCGAGAGAGAGTTCCAGGGTTGGAACCGGGATCATACGTTGGGTTCCGCCATGAGACATTCTGCCATTTGGTATTATCAGGAGTTGGCCCGCGATATCGGCAAAGAAACTATGGAGGATTATCTTAATCAAATTGATTACGGCAATCGAGACATAACAGGAGGAATCGATACCTTCTGGCTGAACACCAGCTTAAAGATCTCCGCTCAGGAGCAGGCAGCATTTATGGAAAAACTGGTGGAAGAGGATTTACCTTTTCAGAAAAAAACAATGAAGACGGTCAAACGAATCATGATCGATGACGAACAAGACGAATATATCGTACATGGCAAAACAGGTACAAGATTGTCGGATATGGGCTTGGGATGGTATGTAGGATATATTGAAACAAATAAGGATACCTGGGTTTTCGCGACTAATGTAGCCGGTAGCGGAACGAAAGCAAAACAGCTGACGATGGAATCCTTGGAGAAAATGAAGATCATCAACGAATAAATGCAAATAAATAAAAACGCCCATACAAGAAAATATAATAAGCGTTCACTCCGTAGAGTGAACGCCTAATTTACTTCAAATTATCGTTCTCCGTTAGGTTAACGACGTTCAAAAAATTCCCATTGTTCCTCAAAATGAAAGCCAATTCACACGTTTACATTTACTCTTGGACTTCATTTAAAGTATTGGCCAATCTTACTGTTATCCTTTAAAATCAAAGACTTCATGTTATTCTGACGGAACATTTTTAATATTAACGGTTTACTATTTTTTTCGAATCCAGCATTCCATTCAAACATCTTCATGAAAATATGGATTGTTGGTGTATAGTTCGCTTTTTCGACCCCTAGTTTTTGCAGGATAAATCTTCTAATAATCCTAATTATTCTTAACGCATACGGGGTGTCCAAGAAAATGATTAATTCGGCATTCTGGAAGCTTTTTAAAACCCAATCATGGCTATGAGCACCTTCTATAATCCATCGGTTAGAACGGATTATATTGTCTAAGTACTCATTTCTTTCCTCGTCAGTTCTTCTTATATCTTCAGATTTATGCCGTTTCCAAACCACGTTATCTAATTCATAATGCGGAATGCCATACCTAAGGGATAAATTTCTAGCAAGTGTGGTTTTTCCGCTCCCGACTGAACCTATGATATGTATTTTGTTCGGAATATTCTCGTTCAGATGGATCCCCACTTTTTGTGAAAGTTCCTTCACTAATCATTTAATCCCTTTCCATTGAGAAAAGAACGATATTTCTCAACTTCTCATATTCTTCCTTCCACTTTTTAGCTTTACTTAAAAATTCATCATCCTTAGGATTCATTCTATGAAATGGATAGCCCACGGCCGATCAAATTGGCAGAAACCGGCTTTTTGCCGATTTCACGCGCCCAAACTGACAGTTGCCCAATATGGTGTATTTCATGGGCGATTACATGACGCATGACTTCCCCCCATGTATAAGATGCGGTACTACCATCTTGCCTTATGTCAGTAAAGATCTTTATTTCCAATTTCTCCTCCCAATTCAGTACAAATGGTCTTACTTCCTTTTGGAATTCGGCATCCAGCTTACGGATCATCTCCAGTGTATTGTAAGCTTCAAAGTTTTCTTGGAAATCTGGCTTCCCTTGCAAGGATCGAATCCAGCTCCACTCTACGTCAATGATATGGAAAAGTGTACGCAAAATTCCCCCTGCCCCTCCGATTCGATCTCGAAGTAAGTCCTCCGGCGAAATCTCTTCACACCACCGATACCAATCTTCCCTGACTTGCCAATTGTAATGGAACATGGTTTGCAATACATTCACTCCATTCTTATAGTAAGGAATTTATCCAAAAAACAACCATCAATACTCTGGCCTGTACCTAATGCACTTATTACATCTTCTTCGGGTTGGAGTAACTTTACCCCACTAAAGGAGACTTCATCGAGGATTTTCAGGTCCAGTAAATACATGTCTTCGTAAGTTACAGATATGGTTCTTGGGTTCTCTAAATAATCAACTTTTGCTTCCATATTCTCAGAGAAAAAACGGATTGGAACGTAGGCTAAATTTTTATAATTTAATACTTCATACATTGGTCCAGGTTCCGTTTGCTCACCATTAATAAAAATCTTTGAAGGAAACAAGTAAGCTTGGATTGTTTCAGAAGCACTAACAATCGTACAGAATGATAATAATATTCCTGCAAAAAGCCCAATGGCATATTTTCTCATATTTACAATCCTATCTGCTACTTTAATTAACAAAAGAGGAGCTACCGCGAACAAGGCCCCTCAACTATAGTTTCCCGTTCGTGAATGACTTGTGATACGGTTCAATGTATCATTGCAAAGGCGAAATTTTAGAACACAAATTTGAGTGCCCTGCGTTTGTTCCCTTCTTTTCCACTATAGGCATCACATCTTTTTTAACTACCTGACAGATATCCCTTACGGATTCTTGATGTGGACATATACTTAAGAAAACCCGATGGAGAGGATGCATGTGGTTATGAAATCAGACCGACTCACGATTATTATAGAAAAAGGTAAAAAACGCATGATCGCAAGAACGCCGATCACTGGAATTGACAAACTGGTGTTCGTCGTAAACCATCAATTTACCAACGCCCCCAACACGACGCAAATTGCAAGCGGTGCAGGCCGCAGCAGCGCTGCTGGCAACAACGCCGCTATTAAATCCCCGAATACTCAGCAGCAACAGAGCGTCGGGGCAGGAGGAAAAGCCAAGAACAAATGGTTGAAGGGCGCCAATGACGGACTTTATCATGGTAATACCCGGTTCGGAACGCGTCGTTGCGGCAAAGAAATTATCATTATCCTTAATGATCAGATCGTCAAGCTTCCGAGAGATGCCGCTAACGCCTCGGCTACCCAGGTGGCAAGCGGCGGCGGAAGATACAGTACGAGCGGGACTAACTCTGCAATTGAAAGTCCAGGTACCAAACAGCAGCACGCTGTCGGTGGAGGCGGAACTGCTTTGAATAAATGGATTAGCAAGCGCAGAAAGAAATCGAGGTAGTGAAAAGCCCACAAGTTTGTGAAAGTAGTTGCAGATAACTTGAATCTCTGCGAGGGTGTAAATCTACCTAACACAATTCCTTTAATCAAAATCATACCATAAATTGGTTCATTTATTAGTTTTAAATAAAGGTAAAGTGAAACGTTGGGCAAGTTGCCTGACGCTTCACTTTTTTTGATTCAATTCGCTTCGGCAATTACGACTTTGAGAACGAGCTTCCACGAACGGATCACTCCTTCACCGATATCGGTTGTTCCCGATATACGGTAGACCCCCTCAGTGACGAAATTGCGGTTGGGCGATCCAATGGAATCGCAGTACCTATCTGTAATGAAACCATCATCGATTTTGAGAATGTCGTTAGATATAGCTTGTAGCCGATACTCGTCGATTCTTTCAGAAATTCCTAGTAATCCCATACGACTCACCCCTCGTACTCTTCTTTTATTAGGAAAATTCAGGAAATAAATACCTCTGATATTTATTCGCGCTACATTTACTTTTACCTTCGACGTTAACCTGTCCGTTACTTCAATGAACAAAAAAAGGAGCCGCGGCTAAGCGAACTCCTCCACTATAGTTTCTCGTAGTTCAACACTTTTTGTAACAATATGGTGGATATTCTGAATGATATCGGCAGTGTAACACTGCGTTTATGTTATACGCATTCAGTCCCCTTAAAGGAACGTCAATGCATCGAATTCATCGTCGCATGCTTAACGATGACGCGGCGGATGAAGAACGCCACGGCTAGCCCGATGATTGTCACAATCATCGCGAACATGAACACGTTCTGGGAACCGATCATCATGGCTTTAGCCATCTCGACCGGTTCACTCGGCACTGGAGAGCTGATCAAATATTTCTCCATGCCACTTGTAAGGATGCTGATTGCGATTGCCGTACCGATCGCACCTGCGACCTGTTGCAGCGTGTTCATGACTGCCGTTCCGTGTGGGTAAAGTTCCGGCGGCAGTTGGTTAAGTCCGTTTGTCTGCGCCGGCATCCATACCATGGAGATACCAATCATGAGACCAATATGCAAGGCCACGATAAAGGCTATAGAAGATGCAACTGATATACTGGAAAAAAACCATAACATCACCGCTACGATGACGAGGCCGGGGATTACGAGCCACTTTGGCCCATACTTATCAAATAAGCGTCCCATACGTGGCGACAAGATACCATTCAACGCGCTGCCAGGCAGCAGCATGAGCCCGGTAGCGAACGCGGATAGTTTCATCCCGTTCTGCAGATACATCGGTAAAATAATCATACTCGATAAGATGATCATCATACACGACAGCACAAGAAGCAGCCCCACGATAAACATAGGGTACTTGAAGACGTGCAAGTTCATCATCGGCTCGCGCATTAACATCTGGCGCAGTGTGAACAATACAAGCGCGATAAGTCCGATGACGATCGATGAGAGCACGATCGCGCTAGTCCAGCCTCCCTCCCCTTCGCCTGCCTTACTGAAGCCAAAGACTACGCCGCCGAAGCCTATTGTTGACAAAATAATGGACAATGGATCAATGCGCGGTCTCGTGACCTCGGTGACGTTTTCCAGGTATTTCAATCCTATCAATAGCCCTATGACCAAAAATGGAAGAGACAGCCAGAAAATGTAATGCCATGTTAAATATTCGATTAAAATACCCGCCACAGTAGGGCCAGTCGCCGGTGCGAACATGATAACTAGACCAACGAAGCCCATCGCTGCCCCACGCTGCTCCGGAGGGTAAACTACGAGAATCGTATTAAACATGAGCGGAATCAATAAACCCATGCCGGCTGCCTGCAGAACGCGAGCGACCATCAGCATTTCGAAATTGAGTGCAAGCGCTGCAATCAATGTCCCAACGATCGAGCTTGCAAGCGAAACAATGAAAAGCTGCCTAGTTGTCAACCATTGTAGCAGTAAACCTGTCATCGGCATCAGAATACCGAGAGTCAGCAAAAAACCTGTCGTTAACCACTGTGCAGTCGCGGCCGAAATCTGGAACACGTCCATTAAATTACTAATTGCTATGTTGAGTGCCGTCTCACTGAACATGCCTACGAAGCCGCAAATGAGCAGAGACGCCATTATAGCCCGCGTATTATATTGCTTCATATGATTTTCACTTCCCTCTCCTGAAAACTACTTTGAATAGTTCTCTATCTATTCGGTTCCGCTATAAAATACAACAGAGTTGGCACTTATACAAGTCCAAAAACAAATTAAACAATTTTTTACTTCTCAGTTCTACAAAAAAACACCTTAAAGCACCGATAAGCTACGATATCGTAGCATGGAACTTAAAGGTGTTCAGATTACCAAAGGGCTTGCTTCGTCAACCTCTGCTCAAAAATGACAAGTCTAAAGAGGTATCTGAGGGACTTGTTAAAGTGAAATAGAAACAAACCCCATACGTTGTATTTTCAACACCAAACCAACTTCCATGCATCTCAAGTATATTCTTTACGATGGATAAGCCGAGTCCGGTTCCCCCTGTTTTTCGATCTCGAGATTTTTCTACCCTGTAAAATCGATCCCAGATTAATTTTAGATCGTCATTTTCCGCTCAAAGAATAAAGCACGTTTTTCCATTCGTGATTCGAGGTGTGTCGATTAAACAATGATATACCGAAAGTTTTCAATATACGATTCTTTCTTTTGCTCCATTCGTCGTAAATGGTCATAAAAACTATGGGGAAATTTAAATACGTGTCCGTAATCCCAATCATTCTCGCTATAGTCCTTTTCCCAAAACTTAATCTCTATCGGCAGCACGTTCGCCCGTTTCGCCGGTTGCAAAGGCAGTTGATCAACAGGTGAAACCAATTTGATTGAATCTCCAGGTTTAACGTTACGGCTGTTGCGCAGAACTTTAATCAGCTTCATTATAGGCGGTAATCCTCTTTCGAAAAAGGAGATATGGCCTAGGTCAAACAAGATGTTTAACGCATGTGAAAAAGTCAGCATATGACCAATCAAATCATGATGAGATTCTGCGCGATAAATGACGGGAAACTCGGCCAATTGTTTCAGCACAAATGTTGAAAGCTCATTGGGATTCGATATGGCCGGAAAACCATCTTCGTCTGTAATCTCCATCCTTTTCACTTCGGATGCAGAGAACCCTATCCATGACCGTCCCGGAATCGTCCTCTCAAACGCGCGTATGAGATCAGTTATTCCTGAGATATCCTCAGTACTTCCCCAGCCTTTGAGTTCATGGATGGCCAACAAACTCGCTGCGCTGTATATCACATTATGACCGACCCAATGTAGCTGATCGATCGTTTTATCAAGTGCCTCAAGTATAGCATTTACGGCTGTTTGCTCGCCACAACCGGAACGGCGTTGAACGCCGTTCGTCCCATGAATCATTTTTACCATCGCTTCTGCCTGCGAAATTACCAGTCGAGTCAGTTCTTGACTCAGATTATTTGATCTAACGAAAAAATAACTGCTGATAGCGGCAGCACCAAAGTGAGCCTGCCAAATGTCACCTGTTTCTTTTTTGCATGAAGAGATGATCGCTAACCCGTCCCTCAAAATGGATTGATTCAACATAATATCCCCCCCCCTATTTCACAAATTCTGCTTCGTTTATTTACACCAAATATTCGCGAGATCATTTCGACTATCCTGCCCGTTAAGGGCGTACATAGCAAAGCGCATGCCAATGTTGGCATGCGCTTCTAGGGCTGCTAAAGTTTTTTATTCTTCTTTAGCCGTTTCCACATATTTTTTGAAATTATCTAAAATCGCCTGCCATCCGGCTTGCTGCATCTCGATGGCGTTGGTCTCTTCCGCTTCGAACGATTCTATAATTTTCGTGTCGTTGTCTTGGCCAATAAAAGTGATCTTCACTTTTCTACCGTCGCCAAGCGAATAGGAGATGCTCTCGTTCATGCTCACCTCGTCGTATACACCGCCGAAATCAAATCCCATGCTGCCGTCCTTGGCTTCCATTCTCGAGACGAATTTACCGCCGGCCCTCAGATCATTCTCGGCGAATGGAGTATGCCAGTCATCCGAAGCCTTATTCCATAGCATAATATGCTTCGGCTCCGTCCAATATTTCCACACGCTTTCGACGGGAGAATGAACAATTGTTTCTACCGTAATCGTTGCCTGATTACTTGTTCCCATTATATAACCTCCTGAGATGAATCTATTATTCTCAAATATTACCATAATCATTTACTGCTGTCGATATGTTTGAAGTGCCATGACTCTAAAAGTTTCTTCGAAAATTAAACTGGTATTCTCTGAACTGCGATCCTGAAGCTCAACACAAAGGCAGCCGATCGTCTGGTCGGCTGCCTTTGTGTCTTTATTCAGCTGTCGTTCACCGTTAGTGCATCCACGGGCAGCTAGTAATCAACTGGGCGTGGTCTAAACCCGTTTAAACCTTTCATGCTAGACCGGGTTGTCGCTTGCCACGATTTACTCCTTCTTTGCTCTCGGTGTGCTTTCGAAGCCGATCGACTTGTGCGTGCCGTCGCAGAACGGCTTGTTGCCCGATCCTCCGCACCGGCACAACGAGAACGATTCTTTGTGCTCGAACGGGTTACCTTCTGCGTCCACCAGCTCGACCGGCCCGGTCACCCGAAGCGATCCATTGTCATTCACTTTAATTGTCACTTTGTTTTCGTCTGCCATTACTTTGCCTCCTATGTACGATAGTTAATATACAAGTATATCCAGCAATCACCAGAAAAAGACGAGCCAATCGTTCACTATGGCAGATCGACACAACAATCCTGCACTTTACTTCAATGAAATCAAATAAAGAGCAAAGTTTAAGGGTAGCTTTTTTATGATAAGAACAACGAGAAAAAACGGCCAGTGTTCGCATCTATTTCGCGATAGGGCCGTCTTGTTTTCAAGATATATTTTTATGTTGTTGGATTAAATTGCAAAAGCTGATGTGATGATTACCAAAAGAATAAAAAGAACCAAAATAAATGCTACGTTTTTGCCCATACCATAACCTTCACCACAACCTACACCATAACCTACTGCTCCCATGTTTACTCATTCCCTTCAGTGATTTTTCACTACGGTATAAATATATGTTCGGTACATAGTGCTTGCTTGGACGTATACCATTGTGAGGCAAATGTTGAGGAAACGCGTAAACGTAAACGTAAATGTTCGGTATTTCTTTGTATAATTCCGCATTTTGTTAAACTATCCTTCACGTTACTTCAATACACCAAAAGAGGAGCTGCCCCAAAGCAGACTCCCCCAATGCGGCAGCGCAAAAACACCGTACAGCGGGGAGGCGATCCCGGCCGTACGGTGCCTTGACGATCGAGGGGCTTAAGGCTTCACAATCTTCTCCTGCTTCTTGTTTTCCGGGATTGGCGCGGGCTCCGCGCTTTGGTCATTCGCGGTAAGATCGATGCCGTATTCCTTGGCATACACCATATGGGTATCGATAAGAACGTTTTCGGCGTGTTCGTCGAGATGGAATACCCGGGCGCCACGCAGCCGGTTCCGATCCGCTCCGGGAAGACCGTAAGCGCCGAAACCCGTGCTTCCGGAATAGCCAAGCAGTACGCCGTAGTAGTTGCCGTGGTACGTATTGACGTGATCATGGCCACAAAAAACGCCTTTGACATCGCCTCGGGCCAAAATCGCCGAGAACATGCCGCTATTGATCGGACCGGGGCATTCGTCTTCGTTCCGTTCCCCCACAATCTGATGTTTGCCAACGGCCCTTGCATGGTCAGCCTCGGACCTTCCGTCCACGCTGGCATACCACATGAATCGGTACTCCCAGAGCGGGATATGTATGAACATGAGTGACGGCACTTTATAACCCAGTTTCTCCTCTAGTTTTTTGGAGGTTTCGTAGTACCACGTCACTTGATCGAACCGCAGCCAGTCCCAAGTCGGATATCCTTCGAAGTCTTGACCGGCAATTGTATCCGGCGCATACCTTCCGCTATCCAACAGCCAGAGGTTAAAAGTCGCCTTCGACCCTTGGGAGGACTGGATCAACAGGTTGGTATTCCCTGTCCCGGTAACCCCTCTTTCTCCGGGCTGGTTCACATTATGCTTGTACGCCATATAAAATTGCAGCATTTCCTCTTCGTATAGACCCGCGTTCGGAGTTGAGTCTTCGTCGTGATTCCCAAAGGTTACAGCCCATTTGATTCCTCGTTGTTCCATTGGCTGGGCGATGTTGTTCATCGCTTGCTTCATCTCCATCGCCGTATCGCAGCCAGAGGTAATATTGTCGCCGTTAAGTACGACAAAATCCGGTTTTTCGGTGTCGAGTACCTTCTCCATCAGCTCCACGGTCCGTCGATCGATATTTTCGTCATCCTGCGTGTCGTTGAACTGAACGATTTTGAACTTTCCGTCAGAGTTAAATTGCAGCTTCACATTGTCGTTGGTTGCGGCTTGTACCTCTCCTCCGCCAAACAATTCGACGGGAACACCCGCCGATCCGAGCGTGAGCGCCAGCGCACTCGCCCCCCCGACTTTAATAAAATCCCTCCTGCTCATGCTTTTACTTGCTTCATCTTGGCTCATCGAACAAATACCTCCTGTGATTTATTGGGATAAGCCCCCCCCTCAATTTATCGAAGAAATGTACGGTGAATATAACCTTGATCTAAAGGTTATGTAAATGATGTCTTTACAGTCAGCGAAGATTAGTTCCAAGTATTTCATATCGAAATGGGAACTGCATCCTCGATTAACAGAAAGAAGCCGCGAAGATATCTCTGCGGCTTCTTTCCAATACGACTATTCATTTAAATTGAATAGAAATTTCGTTACAATCAAGATGAATATCCAAATTTCCCGCCTTATCTGTAGTTGAGATCGATACATCTTGCCGAATATGGTCAATCTCCAGTCGAGTTATTAGTGGCGGTTCCGTATCTTCCTCTAAGTCAACCGGCGTGCATACGGTCACAATGCCCAGTTTACCCGTCATTGTTCCTTTACCTACAATTGTGGATGTTTCCTTTTTGACTCCATATATTTCAGATACCCATCCCTTCTCGCTGCCAATAGCAAAATCAGCTGTATGATCGCAGCTTGTCTTCCAATGCATATCTAACTGAATGGTTGGGGAATAGTCAATAGTTGCTTTCCTCATATCTGTATTGCCTCCATCTGAGATTCGAACATTCGCAGAGGGAGGAAGTTGAAACCTCTGTTCAATGTCATGTCCCCCTTCGGCATCCAGCCAATCCACGATGATCATCAGATTGCTCTTTTTCCAAAGCAGCAGCCATCGGCGATGAAGAACTGGGGCATCAAGCCTCATGTAACCATTATGGGAGGCATCGATAAAATCATACTCCTCCCCCGTGATCCATCGGTTCGTCACACATTCTGCAAGCGGTGTTCCCCATTCCTGTGAGGAAACATAAGGCGTCTGATCCAACCCATCCACAGTAATGGTATTGTGCGCACGGGTGCTCTTGAAATAACGGCGCCACTCCCCTTCTTCATAGGTATACCTTCCTGGATCGAGAAAGAGCAAGTTACGCTTCCACATCCATTCCAAATTTAGCGCATCTGCATGTCCATGTGCCCCTCCCATGGAGGCGGCGTCAAAAAATACATAATGTTGTTCATCCTTCATGATGTAAAACCCCGTTCGAGGGAAAGATACAGTAGTAGGACGCTGTGGATTGAAGGACAGCTGTTGTTTTTTGAACGTTTCATACATTTCACTACCAAACATCCAGAGAATTTCAGCGCTAACTTCGCCCATTGAGATAAATTGCTCATCTTCTAGAATCGCACCCAGTAAAGCAAGACGCTCCGTACCTGAACTTATCAGGTCGGAATCACCTGCAGCTGTAGACCCGTGATCGGGTCTGATCATCGCATGTGTGAAAGCTCCCATTCTGCGAAGGTTGTTCGCATACCATTCCGACATCGGATTGCCTGATAGCTTTCCGAGTAAATAGGGAGCACCAAACATCTCAATACTTCCATTATGATAATGCGTCGTTAACTCGCATTGTACGCCGTCGGGGCCAATTTGATGGACCATGCACAACTCCAGTCGCTCGATTGCAAATTGCCGCCAAAATGAGGCTCTAGGGTGGTCATGATAAAAAACGCTTATCATAAATAAGCCCTGCATATGCATGATAGCATGATTGATTTCAGTGCTCCCCAAATAACTAGTCAAATAATTCGCATGTTCAACTAGTGCCAATAAAAACTCTTCTCGGAAGATCTCTGAAATAACCGGACTTTTTTCCATGTATTTATAAGCGGATATCCATGATTGAACACGTAGACCCACCTCCAATAAGCGCCAAGGTCCCGGTTGTTGAAAAAAAGCAGCTGTCTCATAGGAAGGATTCTGCGGAACGGGATTTTGCAGCCACCAGCCTCTCAGATGTTTGATAAATGTATGGACGTACTCCTCTTTTTGCGTCATCAAATAAGCTTTGCCTAAATCCAGCATGTACCAATGCCGATTTAGTACCCACGTGAATTCGAGATCCTTAGAAGGATTATATAACCAATCTATTGGATCCCCCATGTCAACCCAATGATCCATGTCCATGGTATAGGGAACGAGGAACATATTCTTACATGCTTGCTCCGCTTTCTCGATGGAAGCCTTTGCAAGCTCTGGATACTCTTGAAGATAATGCTTCCCAGTATCTATCAATTCCTGATTCGTTAAATAATAATTCAATTCAGTTCCTCCTCTTAGGCTTAGTCTCTACTTTCTATTTATATGAACATTATAATAGAGTGCGCGAATCGCAAGAGATAGGCTTTTCAACTTTACTAAGGGGAGAATGATACTTTTTTTCTCAAAAAAAGCGTTAATCTGCCTTGGTTATTTTTGGATCCGTTCGCTGAGCCGCAGAGATACAAAAAGAGCGGAATGCTTGTTATTAGCAAGTATCCAGCTCTTTTTGTGTTAACTATTAAGCAACTAACTTCTCGCAAAAAATTACTTTCCGATTTTAACCTTTTGGGGAATCGATTATTGATACCTTTCATCCATTCCCCAACCGCACGATTCATCGACCAAATTCAAACTGTCTGGCAGCGCCGGAACTCTCCGGGCGTTTCTCCGGTTATTTTCTTGAACATCCGTATGAACGAGGTGCCATTGCGGTAGCCGATCTGTTCCCCGATGATCTGAATGCTGAGACCGGAGCCGACAAGCAGCTCCTTTGCCTTCTGAATCCGAATCCGATTCATATGATCGCTGAAATTCGTCCCCGTCTTCTCCTTTATGTATACAGACAAGTAAGCACTGGACATGTCCAGCTTATTCGCGATCAGATCTAATGAAATGTCATCCGAATATTGAGTCTCCAAGGTTTTCATGACATATTCGATAACTTCGTCTTTCTCTTCCTTCTTCACCCGAACCCAATCTGCATATTTAGGAACAAGCATGTCAAAGCACATCTTGAATTCCGCCAAAGTAAAGCAGATATTCAATTCCTTCCGCAGGCTTACGACCTGGTTCCTTACTGCGCTATCCGCTTCATTTTGCTCCAATGTATTCACGATACGGGAGGCTAATGCCTCACTGAATTGACGGAACTGGGCCAATGTCACTTGGCTCCGCTCCATCTCCTCCAGCATACGATGAACCACATGCAGGCACATTTTTTCATTGCCGGCTTGAAGATACGCGTACAATTCTTGTTCCTGCGCAGCTGGAAAAACAAACAAGGACGGAGTCGGTTCCTGCTTGACGATAATTTGCGTTTCATCCATCGTACGGACCTGTTTAAGCATATCCGACACCTGCTCGTAGGCCATGTTCAGCTCGGCACTTTGTTCGAACACAGAGCTGACCGCCATCATAACGAGACAAGCATGACGGTCTTTATCCAGTGTTTCCTTTATCTGCAGCAGCGCTTCCGCCATCTGGTCCGGCTTATCCTGCCTGAATACGACGGAAATGATCTGATCGTTCTCGATTTGGAACGTATAGGCGTTCAACTCATACTCAGAGAGGACGATTTCAATGTATTCCCCGATATAACGCTTGATATCTACGCTTAGCCTTTCGGAGCTTCTTGCATTCAGCTGGTATAAGATCAGCAAGAAGGGCCCCTCCGTCTGGGCAAAATCGCGCCACCCCGAGATGCCGGTATGCAGCGATTTCAGTTTGGCGATATATCCATAATTGGTCAGTAGCGAGTTACTACTCTTCAGTTCGTTATGGATCTTTTTCCGTTCTTCCTTCAACGTGTCAATGTAATTGCTGATCGTTTCAAACTCATGAATGGCGGATTCCATCCGCAGATGCTGATCTTCCGGATGCTGCAAAGAGGCGATAATCCGCTTCACTGGTGACTGAAGACGTCGGCTGAACCAGTAAGACATGCCCAATGCGATGGCTATGGAAGTAAACAGAACGATGATCTGAGTAACCCTAAGATTGGATATTTGGGCCGCGATGTTAGCGTAAGGGACAGCTGTTACGTATCGAAGGTGATTATCCTTATCCTCATGAATAAAGAAATACCAGTTTTGAAACAGTTTGTACGATTCACCCGAAGTAAAGACCGGAATTTCTTCTATGGAAGCGGAGGACGTTGAACGATAGAGGGTCTCTCCCTCCTCGGTTTGAATAACAAACGGCACATTACCTAGCAGCGTCTGGTTCAGCTTGTCTGCGTCCAGCATAGCGATTAATTCGTAATTGGCGTCCGGCAGCTTGAAGGAGAATGGAATGTACGTTTTTTTCTCCTTACTAAAGCGATCGAGCGGGTATGCCTGCGCCGGGTGCATACGATAGTTCCCCGGACGATCGAATTCCTTCTTCCAATAAGACAGGTCGTAAGGCGCATGAAAGTTCGGCAGGGAATCGAGGACGACTTCCGTGCTGCTGCCTTCCTTGTCCGCCATGAACAGATTCGAGCGATACAGCACCATAAGATTATCCAGGTAAAATAACGGATTGCCGGCGGTTTCCCTCAGATTTCGTACCATATCGATCACAAGAAAATAATTGGCTTTCCCGCTTTCGTTCGAAAGCAGCTGCCCGTTGAATTTGGTAATAGTATTGTCGTGATACATTTGAAACAACACGGTTCTCAGTCGGTTGAAATGACTGTTGTAATGCTCCGAAGCCTGAGTAAGCAAATGCTTATTGGAACGAATGATCTCATGCTTTATATTCTGTTGAAAAAAAGAAAATAATAGAAAATTAAAGACGGATAACAGTACAATGATGGTCAAAAAGCTGATAAATATTCGTACGAGAAACGATTTTCGCTTCTGATTCATGAGTTCCATGATACCCCTCCCTAACCTCAAAATCTTCTATATTCATGCTAGCAGGTCGCGAAGGCCACAGGCAACACATTTACAAAACCTTATCATCCTCCCTAAAAAACTCATCATTTCCTTGTGCCGCAAGGGCTTAACCCATTTCTCCCATGCATGAATCAAAGAAAGTGTCTATTCTCTAAAAAAGAGTCAATTTCATTTCTACCAGCCACCTACTATCATCAACCTTGAAAGCGATGAAAGGAGGTGTGACTTTTTGGAGCAAACAGTACCTAGCAGCAGCAAGACGTATCCGGTAAAAAAGCTTAGCGGGCAGCGCTGGAAAAACCGCTGGAAGGGTATTAAGCGAAATTGGGATTTATATATGCTGATCCTTCCGGTGATCGTCTTCTTCATCCTGTTCGAATATGTGCCCATGTACGGAATACAGATTGCCTTCAAAGATTTTTTCGTGACAAAAGGAATTTGGGGGAGCCCGTGGACCGGCTTCGAACATTTCGAGCGGTTCTTTGAAAGCTTCTACTTTTGGAGAATCCTTACCAATACCTTCTCCATCGGGGTTTTTCAGATCGCCGCAGGATTCCCAGTACCTATATTACTTGCGCTGATGGTTCATGAAATCGGGCGAAAAAGTTTCCAGAAATGGGTGCAAACCATCCTGTACGTCCCTCATTTTCTCTCCACCGTGATCGTAGTTGGGCTGATGATGATCTTCCTATCCCAAGAAAATGGTCTCGTCAATCATGTTCTTGCTTGGTTGGGCTTAGAACCGATTGCCTTTTTGACGCATCCGGGGTGGTTCAAAAGCATGTACGTTACATCCGGGGTGTGGCAGCAAATGGGCTGGAATTCCATCATTTATCTCGCTGCCTTGGCGGGGATCGATCCCCATCTTCACGAAGCCGCCCAAATGGACGGTGCCAGCAGGCTTCGGCGTATCTGGCATATAAATATACCGGGTTTGCGGCCTACCATTATTATTCTACTTATCCTGAATATGGGTACGGTACTCGGCGTCGGATTCGAGAAAATTTATTTGCTGCAAAACTCGCTGAATATGCAGGCTTCCGACGTGATTTCCACGCATGTGTACCGAAGCGGTATTCTCGGAGCGGAATATGGTTTTTCTGCGGCAGTCGGCCTGTTTAACTCGTTGATTAATTTTGTGATGCTGGTTGTGGTTAACGCCATTGCTCGCAAAGTTAGCGAGACCAGCCTATGGTAAGGGAGAAAACCAATGAAGCAAAGCTTGATGGACCGAATTTTTATCATATCGGTATATTGCCTTTTAATAATCGTAATGCTGCTTGTACTGTACCCTTTGTACTTCGTGCTAATTGCCTCCTTTAGCAGTCCACAGCTAGTGCTGAGCGGAGACATCTGGCTTTGGCCGAAGGGAATATCTTGGAGGGGCTATGAGAAACTGTTTCAGAACCGGGAGATTATGCAGGGCTACGGCAATACGATCCTGTATACGGTGAGCGGAACGGCCATTAATCTTGCGCTTACCGTAGCGGCTGCTTTTCCCCTGTCACGACGAAATTTTATGGGCAGACATTGGATCTCAGGCTTCATGGTGTTTACGATGTTTTTCAGCGGAGGACTGATCCCTACCTATTTGCTGATCAAGCAGCTCGGATTGTTGAATACCTACTGGGTCATGGTTCTTCCAGGCGCCGTTTCCGTTTGGAACATTATGCTGATGCGCACCTTTTTTCAAAGCGGGCTGCCCTTTGAGCTGCAGGAAGCTGCTGCCATCGACGGCTGCTCGAACCTGAGAATTTTATTGAGAATCGTGCTTCCCCTGTCTGCACCCATCCTGGCAGTTATGGTACTCTTTTATAGTGTGGGGCACTGGAATGCTTACTTCAATGCGCTGATCTATTTGTCGGATCGGGACAAGTACCCGCTCCAGCTCATTTTACGGGAGATTCTGATACAGGGGGAAACCAAGGATATGGTTGACGTATCTGAGGGGTCTCTGTCCAATTCGATGCTCGACGTGGAATCCATCAAGTACGCTATCGTCATTGTGGCGAATCTACCGATTCTCATTTTGTATCCGTTCCTGCAAAAATATTTCAATAAAGGCGTGATGGTCGGCGCCCTCAAAGGATAGAAAAATATAAAACGGAGGTATTTTTATTATGAAAGCAACCAAAACGACGGCCTTGGCGATGTCCGCAGTACTTACTTTTGGGTTGATGAGCGGCTGCGGAAATATGGAAGATAGAGGAAAGTCCACCAAAACGGAAGACAAAGCATCGCAGAATGTAAATGCCACCGGTTTTCCTATTGTCAAAGAGAAATTTAAGCTCACATTGTTTACCGGCCAATCACCGCAAAACGGCAACAAATTCGAGGATACGACGGTTTGGAAAGAGTATGCCCGGATGTCCAACATTGACGCGGAGTTCCAACTGGTTCCCTTTGGAAGTCTTACTGAGAAACGGAATCTGGCGCTGGCAAGCGGAGATTATCCGGATGCCTTCTATTCGGCGAGGGTGCCTGTCGCGGATCTGATGAAGTACGGCAGCCAAGGCGTGTTTCTTAAGCTGAATGATCTGATTGAGAAGAATGCCCCTAACTTCAAGAAGCTTTTGGACAAATATCCTGATCTGAAAAAGGGATTGACGATGCCGGACGGCGGCATTTACTCCTTTCCTTCCATATATAGTCCCGAATTTTTGCCTATGCTGATCGGTACGCCGCTGTGGATCAACAAGAACTGGCTGGATAAGCTTAATATGAAAGAACCCGAAACCACAGAGGAATTTTACAACTATTTGAAGTCTGTAAAAGATTCGGACATGAACGGCAACGGTCAGAAGGACGAGGTCCCGTTAAGCGGTATGTTCGGTATTCAAACGATTCAACGCTACATCGGCGGTGGCTGGGGCTTCGGCAACAGGGGAGCCGTCGCCCACCCGTACGTAGACGTGGATCCGGCTTCCAACAATCTGAGGTTCTACCGGACCGATCCGAAGTATAAAGAAGTGCTGCAGTATATGAACAAGCTGTACTCAGAGGGATTGATTGATAAAGAGATCTTCACGCTGAAGGATACGGCGCTTTATGCCAAAGGTGAGAAAGGTCTGCTGGGAGCGGCATTCGTTCCTCATCCCCAAGCGGTCATGAATCAGAAGGGCTTTGTGGGACTTGGAGCGTTAAAAGGTCCTCACGGGGATCAGTTATTTGTATCTGTGAAAAATCCAATAGCATGGCCTGGGGCCTTCGTCATTACGGATAAAAACAAAAATCCGGAGGCTACGCTCCGCTGGATCGATCATTTCTATGGAGATGAAGGAGCTACCTTCTACTTTATGGGACAAAAGGATGTCACCTATACGCAAAAGCCAGACGGCAAGCTGGAGTTTACTGACGAAGTGAAGAATAATCCGAACGGACTGACCCTGGATCAGGCGGTAGCCAAATTCACGACATGGCCTGGAGGCAGTTATCCGGGATATGTACAGGAGAAATATTTTAAAGGCTCCGAAAGCCTGCCGGAATCGGTCGATGCAGGTATGAAAGCGTCCAAGAATCTCGTTAAAGAAATGTGGTACAGCTTTAACTTCACGGAAGAGGAAACAGCATTTATGAGCTCCAAGGGTGCCGACATTCAGAAGTTCATCACCGAGACCGAGGCTAACCTTATCAACGGAACGGCTTCCTTCGACGACTGGGATAAATATGTGGCGACTGTTCAAAAAATGGGCTTAGACCAATACTTGTCCGTCTATAAAGCTGCGTACGAAAGATATTCCAGCGGTACCCGTTAGAGGAAGCTGATCTGGAAGAGAGATTAAGAACAATCGGGGCACCCTGCACATTCGTTCCCGCAGAGGTGCCCCAATATGTTTCCGAGTTCAGCTCCATTATTGTAAAAATATAACGATAAATGGCCCCCACAATTAGTGCGAGAGCCATTGTTTATCAGATCATCCTTGTCATTGGTTCTTCGGAACGGTTACCGTCAATGTTACTGTTTTCACGTTACCTGCATAATCCGTAGCGACGTAAGTAATGGTGTATACCCGTCCTCCTCCGCTTCCGGATCGCTCAGCCCTCAAATCAAACATATAATCCAGTGTGTCAAAGTCCGCATTTTGAATATCTTGCGAGGTGTCTCCGTCTCCAAGACCATCATCTGGTTCGTTAGAGGTGATGGATTTTAAAACAATAGACTGAATGCCGGAAATTGGATCTATTGCGCCGTAAGTGTCGGCCGTTACGGTCACCATTTTATGATCAGCCGGCCACAGCTCGTTTTTATCCTGATTCATTTGCATTTCCGGTGCTGTTTTATCTACTTTCACGACTTCACTCTTTAGCTCTTCCGTGTTTCCTGCCTTGTCCTTGCTTTGATACTCTATTGTATTCGTTCCTTCAGCTGAAACGTCTATGGCGCCATCATAGGTTTGCCATTGGCCGCCATTGATCCGATATTGAACTTTATCGATACCGGATAATGGATCCGACGCATTTAAGGTCAACTTTACATCCGAATGATACCATCCGTTGGCATTGGCCGAAGGTAATTCGGCTGTAGTGACCGGAGCCGTCTTATCTATGTTGATAGACAGGCTCTTCGGGGATTCAGCGTTTCCGGCCTTATCGACGCTCATATACGCCAGAACGGTATTACCCTCAGCGGAAACGGTAATCGGACTCGAATACGGTTGCCACTGCCCGTCATTATTCCGGTATTTCGTGATTTCGACACCGGATTGATCGTCAGTAGCGGCAAGCGTTACCGTTACATCCGTATTCTTCCAGTCTGAAGGCACATCATCGGTCGTAATCGGCGGAATATCATCCTGCGCAGCTCCAGGCTGCGCATATACCTCAAATTCCCATAGTGAATATCCGTAAACGGTACCTCTTTGTAAACCCAGCATCCTTACATACCTTGCGCTGGTTGTCGAGAAAGAGATATCGTCTATTCCTCCATTACCTATTTGGGTATTGTAGACGTCAGTCCAGTCAACAGCATTGTCGGACACTTGTATCTTGTATTCTTTACCGTATGCTGTCTCCCAGTTTAGTCTAACCCTGCTCACATTCTTCGTTGTACCGAGGTCCGTATATATCCACTCATTGTCGGTATAATTCGATCCCCACCTTGTAGTTGTCTTCCCATCGAATGCGTTACCGGCAACTAAAGCAGCCGTTTTGGATGAACTGGCCGTAACCGGTCTGTCCAATGCGAGGTTCACTCCGTAAGTATGCACATTCTCCAAGCCGGCATTGACGATCTTCATGATATTTACCATATCCGTATAGGGCTGATCCTGTTGGTTTACTAAGCCAATATTGAAATTCTCGCCGTCTTTACGCCATGTAACCGCTTGATCGAAGTACGAAAACCAGCCTGAGCCAATATATAACGGATGTGATGTTTCGCTTTCCACGAAAGATTTGTAAGCCATGCCTCTATCCGCTATACTTGCTACAGTTGTACCCCCATTTACGGGTGACAACCCCCGCGCTGTAGTACTAAATGTATATTCCAGATTCAATAGCGGTTTTCCGAAAGCTTCATATCTGGAAATCCAACTTGGATCGCTCGTGTAATTGTCCACTGAAAATGCATCTACAAACTCCATTGCCGCCGAATCCCATTCCAGACTGGTCCTCCAAGTGGGAACTACAGACGAACCTAGGAACAGATGGTTTGTATCATGTCTTTTGATTATATTTTTGATCGTTGAGAAATAAGTTCTGGATGCCAGCTTGATATATTCCGATACATCCGCAGCAGGCACCTTGGTTATATTGATCGAAATATTCTTTAACTCGTCAAACGATACCGCGCTCGTACCCAAAAGCTGGTTGACGGCAGTAATATCATTGTTGTACCTTGGTGCGAGAAAAGCCACAAAAGAGCTTTTAGCCGCAGAAGTCGAATTATATGTCAGTACATCTTTTACAATATCGGTTGTCCATCCGGCCTCATTATCGTAAGTATAACCGATTAGCCACGGGTCATTCTTCGCTTTATCAAGCTGAGGGGTCAATGCCGTTTCTATAATGGCTTCACTCTGCGGGTCAAAAACATCGTAAGTCCATTGAATCCTTTTTAAGCCGCCGGGGTCTTGCAGGACATTAATGTACGGAAAAGTTATATTTTTGGGTCTGGTCCACTTGCTGAAGGCGTTAAAGCCCCAATCTATCAAACGTTTCTTTGTGATATCCTCCCATTTCGACTCATAGTTGCTGCCGTATTTTTTCATAATATTGGCGATAACGAAGCTTACTCTTTCGCCATTAGAATCGTTTACATAAGCAGGAGCATAAGCGACCGGATCGGGAAGTTCCTCAAACACCCCTCTCGGAGTACCGTCAGCTTTTTTAAGCGGCGTCCCGTATCCCCACTCCCAAATACTTGTAGCATCCACACCTTTTAGAATAAATTTATACCCGTCCGGGGTAACAAACCACCATTTGTTATCGATTTGTTGAAGTCTGAAATAACCGCTGCTTGTATAACTTCCTCCACTTTTAATCCCGCCGTACGGATCGAATTTTGCAAGATCAAGTGAAACATTTGACAGTGCATTCGCCTCATTCGTATATTCCTGCTGCAGCTGCTCGTCGGATGTTACCTTTCCAGGCCAGGTTTCATAAACCCACTGCCCGTACTTGTCTGCCATTAAGCCGTCTTTTTTCAGTTCGAGAGCCATTTGCCCCGCAGTAAGCACAGGTCCGGGATTCACGCCTTCCTGTCCGATCCCTTTATAAATTTGAACTTCGGTGAGGGGGATATGCTGAAAGGCATGAGGACGCTTAATATCGATGACAATAAATCTAGCCGTCTTGTTCGACATCGGTACGTTGACCGAATAGTTCCAGGTTGAACTTGGGCTTGTCGAGACTATTCCAGGTGTTCTGATGTGTTTGGCAGCAATATAATAATAATCCGTTACAGCCTCAGGGCGGTATTTTACCGTAAACTCTTTAAATCCCCAAGCCGAATTGGGTGAATTCAGGACGACGTTTATACGGTCCAGCGGATAGTCCTTCAGCAGGTCAAATACCACTTGTATAGTTCCTGGGGCAGTCGCGCTCCCCGTCCATCCTGCATACGTTGTCGTTAATCCATCAAGCAGCACGCCATTGGTTGAGGATATGAGCCCGGTTGCTCCTTTGTCTGGACTATTGCCTCCATTCGGGGCAACACTAAAGTAATAATTGCCGGTTTTCAGCAAATTATCTGCCATTATGCTGTCTTTGTTCAGTTCGAGAACCATTTGCTCCGCAGTAAGCGCAGGTCCGGGATTCACGCCTTCCTGTCCGGTCCCTTTATAAATTTGAACTTCGGTGAGGGGGATATGCTGAAAGGCATGAGGACGCTTAATATCGATGATAATAAATCTGGCCGTTTTGTTCGACATCGGTATGTTGACCGAATAGTTCCAATCTGAGCTTGGGCTCGTTGAGGTTATTCCTGGTGTTCTGGTGTGTTTGTCAGCAATATAGTAATATTCCGCAGACTCCGGGCGGTATTTTACCGTAAACTCATTAAATCCCCAAAACGAATTGGGTGAGTTCAGCACGACGTTTATACTGTCCAACGGGTAATCCTTCAACAGGTCAAATACGACCTGTACGCTCCCTGGGGTACCCGTGCCGCTCCCCATGAATCCGGCATACGTTGTGGTTGATCCGTCAAGCAGCACGCCATTGGCCGAGGATATCAATCCGGTTACTCCCTTATCCGGAGAACTGCCCCCATTCGGTGCGACGCTGTAGCTATAATTGCCGGTTTTAAGCAGAGTTCCTGACCCATGAACACCTCCGGCAGGGATAAACGTTGCTGCCATGATGAGTGCTAGAAATACTGTCAAAACACGGGTCGGATACCATTTACGCCATTTACGCCATATTCCCATCATTTAATCTCCTCTTTCTTCCTACAAGTTTTTAAGAATACGCTTACAAACGAGAAAAACTTACTTCGAATGCATCTGTTTAGTCCTCTTCATGAAACATTGATTTTGATGCTGTATATCGACCACCCCCTCTCATTCTACCTAGATATATAAGCGCTTCCATAATATGGGGTTAAATCGGCGCATCATCGATACCCTCGATTTCTTGCGCCAATTCAATACTTTACTCGTCTGTATTACTCCTCCATCTTCCGGCCTTTAGCGTCAAATTGCTTAACATACGCAACCAGCTCAGCGAAATTCACCCAAGAAATACCCACCTTTTGATCTGCAGCGCCATAAGACATAATCAGATCATCTCCTGCAATAATTCCACCTGTTGTAAACAAACATGGCGTAGGATAATCGCTCGGCATTTCCCAAGCCTGCCCGGCGTACATTAAACGCTCAGAGCATCGATGCGTCACAACCGGGAAGTCGTTATCCTGCTCGCGTACAATCAGGAAGGATTGTGTATACCCAAAGTGGATATCCTTCTTACCATGATAAGAAACGAGCCATTCGTTAGCTGAAATCTTGAGCGGCGCCCAGCTTGCTCCGATCCGGTTGTTCTCCCAGTGGAATTGGCTGGTTGCCAGCAGTCGGTGGGTTACCCGGTCCGTTGCGAAGTCCTCCAAATTCTCCGCTGCAGCGAGGTAGATCGACGGTTTCTTTACTTGAGATCCTTGCGGGAATAATGCAGGTTTCATCGGACGGTGAAGCATCACATATTGCATTTTCCCATCAATTCGCATCTTATCGGGGAACAGGAAGACATCGCGATTATCGCTTACATGACCTTCCGTCAATGGGCATACATAGATAAAAGCTTCTTCATAGCGGCTTGCTTTCAGCCTATCCAAATCCAGCTTATACAAGACGGTTACGGTATTGTTGGTGCGCGCTGCAACGCTGAATGCATCATCACCTTCTTTCACCCACTCCGGCACATAGTCGTTGCGTGTATCAACCGAAGGCTCCTGATCAATGAGCCAATACGGACCCGGCGGAAACATCCGGCATGCCACGGAAAGATACAGCTCCCCTTCCACTGGAAATATGCGCGGATCCTCGATGCAGCCGTTGGAATAATCACGCACCCGATTACCGTGTATATCTGTAATGTAGATGTCTTCGAACCCCTCATTCAGAGCAGGAGCAAGTGCTGGCCTGGAAAAGTCGGCATCCCACGTCTTGCCTAGGTCGCTGCTTACTGCGTACCCCAGAAAGATCGGATATGGGTCGTGCTTACCTTCCTTGCGCTTTTGAGACCATGGACCCGTAGCCCGAAAGAGCATATGCAGCTTATCAGAAGCCAGATCTTTTACAATAGCTGGGTTTAGCACCATTTTGCTTGCCCACTCACAACCAGGAACCGGTTCGAGCACCGGCTGCAGGGAATATCGGAAATGCGGCTTCATGAAGATGTTCCTCCTGTTTTTGGGACCTGCTTGCTCACATAAGTCATTTCTACACATCCTCTGTCATAAAAGAGACTTCATTATTTCGGAATAGCTGCTCAATTCGTTCCGGTTTCACAGGGATGGTGATGCCCATCTTCCGTCCTTGCTTCTCGCACCAGGCGTATAGTGAACCATCGTTATATTCGCTGCCCGCTTGCAGTTCTTCCGCTTGCGCTGATAATGTAAATAAAAACACCCATGCCGCTTGGTTCCATTCATGGAAATTAACTTCTTTCCTCGGTCCTTCATAGATGATGTAATCGATGCCTAGGGTGCCTTCTTGCTCTGATCTCGTGATCGCAATACGGGGCACTCCCATGTCCGAAAAGATGGACAACTGCTTGACCCGCAAAGTTTGACCCCCGATGACAACTGCAGCATCGTAATCAAGCGTGTTGCCGGAGAAACAATCTACTCCCTCGATATAACCTCCAATTTCTATACGAATCCGAAGGTCCTCCGCCTCAAACACACCGTTAACAGGGTCCAGTACAGGGTGCCAATCCCCGAAATTCAAAGCCATATTGATTCCGAATACGATATCACTCTTATCCTGTACTCCCGTGAAGACAGCCGACGAAAAGTCCATGCCATCTTTCAAAAAGCGCAGCTGTATATAGGCGGCCTTACCATGGTTATCCACATATGCAATCAGATTCCGGCGCTGATTCCACATCATGTCCTTTGAAAAAGAACCTAAACAATATGCTTCCTGCATGTACGTGGTGGCATAGCTCTGGTAGCCCATCTCCTCTTCGTCGAATACTGGGCAGCGGAGAACCCGTTCTTCTTCCAAGCTGAAATAAGGCAACAGTTCCTCGGGACAACGAATTGCTTGAGGGTTAGAATTGTTCTCAGATGCATCTCTTAGCAAACCGTACTCAAAGCTGCTCTCACTTAGCATAGGAGAATAGGAGCGGCTATGAGGCCCCGCCCATTCCTTCGTACGCGGGTGGTAACGTTCAGCTATCATTTTCCATGCGACGTGAAGCAGCTGCTCTGTTAATTTGATGGAAATGGAGTCCTTGGTCTCCTCATGAATATGGTGAAGCTCCTCGATCGTAATCGGCGTATAGCAGGGACTATTAAATTCGACAAAGGTGCCAAGACTCATGGTGTAATCATAAAGCCGCTGCAGTCGATTCCGGCCATATTGTACAAATGTCTCTTGTCTAGTGACCTCTCCGCCTACGAGTGTAACGAAAGCCCCCATGGCCGCTATATTGGTATAGCTAGGGCCGACATCCCGTTTCACGATGGCTTGGCAGGCATACCCTATTGCTTCTGACAATCCTTGTCTGAGCACTTCGCTTAAGCGATCCCCATGGCGCTTCAGCATTAAGACCAACTTCTTGCCGATGAAATCGGCATAGTTCCAATCCGGAGCTTCCATCTGGTCCAAGTGCTCCTCATAATAATAGGACCAAATACCATAGGTAGGACTATCCTGACGCTTATCCTGCAATTGCAAAATGACCGATAATATTTCGGCTGCCCGTTCCGAATAATGAGGTAGCGAACTGTCCAACAAATCTAACGCATATATAACAGACAAGTAGGTGCTGTGCACAAAAGGATAGGAATCCTTTTTAAGAGCTGTATGGTACGTTTTCGTAATCGGTCCATACTGCAGTTTCACCGCGGGATTGTATGAAGCTTCCCGTTCCGAAAGACTTGCCATTAGATGCTCCTTATTGCTGAGAGCCGACATAAGTTATCCTCCGCAGATTAAAATGTGTGTACTTAAGACTATCCCTTAACCGCACCAATCGTCATACCCTTGATGAAATAACGCTGCAGGAATGGGTATAAGAATATGATCGGTCCAATCGTGATGCATACCGTCGAAAGCTGAACGCCTGCCGCTGAAACCGGAATATTTACATTCGTATTTAAATAATCTAAATTCTGCGCATTGGACACAACTCTTCTTAACATCATCTGCAGTGGGTGATTATGCGGATCGTCAATAAACATCAGTGCATTGAACCAGTCATTCCAATAGGAAAGCGCATAGAACAGCGTGATCGTTGCAATCACAGGCATGGAAATCGGCCAGATGATGCGGAAAAAGATATACAGCTCATGCGCTCCATCCATGGTCGCCGCCTCATTTAATTCAAATGGAAGCGTTCGGAAATAGGATGTCATTAAGAATGCGTTGAATGCGGAGAACAATTGGGGCAAGATCAGCGCTAATAACGAGTCCCGCAAGTTCAGCCAGTTGGAGATGAGCAAATAATAGCCTACTAGACCAGGCGCAAAAAGCATTGTGAAGTAAATGTAAAAGGAAAGGAAATTCCGATACTTCACCTTCAGATGAGCTGTAACATAAGCGAACATGGAAGTCATGAGCACTGCCCCGATGGTACCAACCACAGTAACGAATATGGAAACAAAGCCGCTTCGGTACACCTGACTGCCATTAAATAAGAAACGATAGGAATCAAGCGTAAATTCCGTAGGGAACATTTGAAAGCCTTTAACAATCTGATGCTCCGCTGTGAATGATCCGATATACACAAGCCAGAAAGGAATAAGGCAAATAAGGGCAAAAAAACCTATGAATACATATGCTACGGCGGACACGGTCCATTGGGATGCATCTCGTTGTTTCAATATCATACTAAAGCTCCTCTCTAGAATAACTTGGAGTCATTATCAACTCGGCGGACAATCCAATTGAAGAAAAGAATGGTGATAAAACCCATGACCGACTGGAATAATGCTATTGCCGCAGCATTGCTGTAGCTGTTCATATTCGAGAAATCCCTCAAGGATCGGTACGTATAAGTATCAATGACATCCGTAGCCTTGTAGAGCAGAGAATTGTCTCCAATAATTCCATAAATCAAGCCGAATTCACCGTAGAAGATCTGTCCCAAAGCGAGAAGCGTCAGTACGATAATGGTCGGCCGCAACAACGGCAGGGTAATGTGCCAGATCTGCTGCCAGCGCTTGGCGCCGTCAATTCTTGCGCTTTCATAATATTCTTCTGAGAAGCCGGTTATCGTCGCAAGATATATAATCGAACCCCAACCGGCTCCCTTCCATACGAATATAATGGTCAAAAGCATAGGCCAGACCGATGGTGTCTGAAACCAATCGACCGTCTGAAAGCCGGCATCTTTCAGCAGCTGATTAATCATGCCGTCCTGCCCGTTAAAGAAATTCAAGACCATCAGATTAACAACGATAATGGAAATAAAATGCGGCAAAATCACAAGTGATTGGGTTACCTTCTTGAAAAAAACTTGTCTAATTTCATTCAGCAGCAGGGCAATTAATAAAGAGCTCACGGTGCCTGCCGTAATGAATAAAAGATTCAAAAATACGGTATTTAATGTAACCGCCAACCAATCAGGTCCTGTGAAAAAAAATGTAAGATTGTCAAATCCCACCCATCGACTTCCCCAGATCCCCTTAGCAGGTATAAACTGCTTAAAGGCCAATAGATGTGCAGACATTGGCAAATAAGAAAATATAAATACGTACACAATTACAGGAAGCGCCATAGCATATAGCCATATGTTCTTCCTGAGTTCTCGTATAATACTCATGTTCATGCTCACCTTTCCTTTCGTATGTGTTTGTATCTTACCCATTCGTGGAGCTGGCGTATAGTCTTGCTTTTATCAATGAGTTTGAACTGTAACAGCCCATAGAGGTTTGAATTCTATCACAACGAAAGTCCGGAGTTTACCAATATGAAAAGCCGGCGAACCTAGAATCTAGGTCGCCGGCTTTTAGGGCAGTTTACTTCTTTTTACTGGCCAGGTACGCATCCAGCTGTTTTTGATACTCAACTTGGACTTTCTTGACATTAGCATATGCTTTATCCTTAAACTTCGCTAAACCATCTTTCGGTTCCACCAGACCCATGACTATCGGATCATACAACTCTTTACCCACAGTGCTCAATTGTGCAATTTCATTGGATACCGGGCTTGGATCGAAAGTAAATCCGGCAAGAATATCCGCCGTAAAATTATTGGGATCCCGCTGCCACTTATTCAGCTTGATCACATCTTCCGGCAAGCTGGCATCGATGCGATCCAGCTTGGAGTTCCAACCCCATGCGAAAGGAATGCCTGCATAAGGGCTTTCTTTGATGGGTTTAAAAAGGCCTTCGCCCGAATCTTCCCAGTTTTTACCCTTTATTCCGTAGGCAAGCAAGTCGTAATTATCCTTCTGGTTTAACCAATTGACGAATTGAATGGCGCGTTCTTTGTTTTTGCTGACCACGGGGACGGCAATGAAATTTCCTGCTTTGAACGTTGAGGCCAGCTTCATGCTGGGATCATAGAAACTGAATGCTTCTGCGGTGGCTCCCGGAACTGACTTTTCCAGAGAAGTTCGGGTGCTAAGAGCTACACCGAAATCATTGAAGGTTGCTACAGCTGCTTTTCCTTTAGCAAATTCCGCATTTTTAAGAATGAGGGCATCTTTGGCAAGAATCCCATCCTGGTAGATCTTGTAATTTTGTTCGAAATTTTTCATGATCATAGGATCCATGTTATCAAAGATATTATAGGCCTTTCCATCATTGCCTTTGGTGTACAGTCCAGGATAATTCGATATAGCGGCAAGATTGGCTTTCGGATCCAGCATACTTGCCATCTTCAAACCAGTATGTTCGGTGCCGTTCGGAATGTACGGGGTGATCTCCGGAGCCTTCTCTTTCACAGCATACATAAATTTGACCAGATCGTCGTAGCTCTTGATCGGAGCAATGCCTAGCTTCTCTCGGATGTCCTTGCGTATAACAAACGTCCACGGACGAATGAAATTCACTTCAAGCGGTACTGCGTACAATTTACCGGTCACTTTGTTGGCTTCTAGCAGTTGCGCAGAGCGGTTGCTTTTAATCTCAGGTCCATACTTATCAATGATTGAGTCTAATGGTTCGTAGAGCCCAGCAGCAATATTTTGATACGGATTATTATCCCAGATCAGATCGTAATCTTCCGCGGAGGATAATGCGACTTGGCGTTTCTGAAGGACATCCGCCCATGGAATAAACACCACGTTCAGCTTCACATTAAGCGAACCGGCAAGACGATTCTCCATCTCTCCCTTCACTTCACTCCAATTGGCCGGCGGATCTCCCGGGAACATGATTTTCAGTTTAACCGGATCTAATTTGGCCACCGTGGAAGCTGCCGGTTTGGTGGTTTCGGAAGTTGCCGCCTCCTTCGAACCGCAGGCGGCCAATGTTCCTGCCAGTATTAGCGATGTCACCATTAATAAGATACCTTTACTTCTTGACTTCACTGTTTAACCCCTCCTGTTTTATGATCAACCGAGCAATGACATAACCATGGTTCGCATTTTGGTTTCGTGTATCCGGTGTGCTCGGTTCGTACTAGATCATACTCGGATTGCTCAGCTTCCGTACAGTCCGGTATCTATCAATCGGTATGAAATGTTATAAAGGGCGGAGTATCAATTTCCCAACAATCAGAGTACGAATTTCAATGCACTAAATCATGTTTTTCCCAAACGGTATTGGTTCGGCGTCATCCCGGTTGCTCGCTTGAATGCCGCAAAGAAGGTACTCTTGGTTTGAAATCCGGACTGTTCCGTTATATCAGCAACGGTCCAATCGGTCGTTGTAAGCAGCTTGATGACATGCTCAATCCGTTGGTCTGTAATATAATCGGATAGTGAGCAATTAAAATGATCCTTGAATATTTGTCTGGCATAGTTCACAGACATGGAGACATGTGCGGCAATGTCATCGACGGAAAGCATCGGATTGTGAAGATGATTACGTACATATTCAATCATCTCCGCAGCAACCTCATCCTTTCGGCTCAAAGCATTCTTCTTGCGGTTCTGTTCTATGGTTTGTAGCATCACCTGGTACAGCCACGATTTCACTTCACCTAAGGTGGCAAATTGTTCCAGAAAAGAATGGATACTCTTCATCCCTTGAAACGTTTTATAGTTTTTGAAGCTTTTCATGATTGAATAAATGATGTGAGTCAACTGCAGTTTGCATTCCTGATAACTTAGTTCCTGCATATGCACGGTGAGGTGATCCAAATAACCTTCAAGTGCTTTATCATTCTTAAGCTGAACAGATTGAATAACCTGTTTCAGCAATGCTTCATCGAGATCACTGTCTTTGCCTCGTTCATATCGCTCCAGATCATCAGAAGTAAACACCCTATCCTCATGATTAATGAATCCCATTAACGTCAGTTCGTAAAGCTGGTTATAGATAATCTGCAGATTCTCCTCAACATCAAGCACGGAACTGATAGCTGCATGCACTTCCAGCTTAAGCCATCGACTGATCTGAACCTTTACATCATCCATCGCTCCTATTGCTAGTGCCATTTCTTCCTCTGAAGTAGACAAAGAAATGAGCGCCACAATGTGATCAGAGCCGAAATCGACTGTTTCCGCAACAAACCCGTGATTCGAAAGAACTTCTGCCATAATATTCCCTAATGCAAAGCGCAATAATTTGCGCGAAGCAAAGTCAAACTGTTCTTCGAAGCGTCCGTACGATTCCAGACGAATGACCGCCATGCGAAACCATTCCGTTTGGAGAATTTGCGTTTGGTTCCTAATAAACTCTTCAATTGGTTTGGATGACTTCGAATTAAGAATCCATTGACGCAAGAAATCATCCTTCACCAAAGCTTTGCTGCTCTTGATCGATGAATCCAATTGTTCGATCTTCGCAACAAGCGAATGGAAACCGGAATGAATCCATGCCATTTCATTGCCGGCATTTGATGCTTGTAGGATAGCATGTTCCTTACCTAGTTTGCTTCGTATTTGAGCTGCCAAGTCACTAAGAGGCTTTAAGCTGCGGTATGATTGCCAAAACAAATATAACAGCAAGGCTAACAGCATAAAGATCGAAGAACCAATAATTTGGATACGAATCTTAGCAACCTTATCTTGCCATAAGGAGATCGGCGACATGTGATATATATTCCATCCTTCTACAGGGAACCGTTCCGACTGAATGGACCAGGTTTCATTGCCAGTCTTCCATTTCCATCCCTGGTCTGCCGCCGTTTTATCTACTTCCATTAGCGCTTTGGTTAACGCAGGGTCCGTATTCCCCAGGATGAACTCTTTATTTTTGCCTTCAATATAAATTTTATTGGGATCATCTGCTGAAATCTGCAGCATGTTCTCATTCAACAATGGTTTACTGAACAGAATTGCAACAAATCCCTGATAGTTCTGATTAGGTCCGGCTGCTGGTACGACAAGTGCAAGAAACGATTCTCCTCCCACCTCATGGTTAACATACTGCAGATACGGCGTTTTTTGATTCTTAATGTAGTCCAACATCGTTTGGTCATAAAAATTCTTTGTCGTATAGATGCTCGATTCAGAAGTGTAGATTTGATCAATATGAAAGTTAATTAAATAAATGCCTCGAATGAAAGGCTCACTGCTCATAAATTCCCTTACACTTGTCGCTGCTTTATCCAATGTCAATGGGGAGTACTGGTCCTTTTCCATGTTCATCCAGAGCGCAATACTTTGATCCGAATAGATTCTTAGCGCAAACTGGCGTATTTTTTGCAGGGTAAATTCCGAGGTTTTAACGATTTGATTAATTTTCACCTGGTTGGACTTGTCCATTTCATCCATTGCGCTTTTAGCGAACTGCTGGCTCAGGAACACGGTGAACACTAGGGTAAGTAAGCTCACTGCAATGCATGAATACATAAATATGTTTAAATACATCTTCTTCGGCTTTAACCGGCTCCACATGGCATACCCTTCTTTCTCAATATATCCCACGAAAACAATATGACAGATTACCTGCTTTGTCCAGTATGAATCTTATCAAAGAAGTCCGAATTTTATTACATGAGCAGAGTCATCTTCGTTTAAATCAGTCCACACCAAATCCCCCTCATTTTCTCACCATAGTAGTCTCATTCGATGATTAACTGTTAATTCCATCAAATTCATGACATTTGTTCATCCTCTCTTTCCTAATTAATTTAGCAATAAAAAAAGCCTCCACTTTTACGAGTGAAGGCCTTCCTTTGTGAGGTGTGGGTGTTTCAGACGATACCATAACATTGACGGGAATCGGGGATTGCAAACCCGGAGCAAAACCAATTGCTCATCCCAAACATTGATGAGTATTAACGGCTCTCTATTTGTAACTCATGAAGATGCCGGGCTTGCTCGAGTTGAGATTCATATGTCTATCCGCCATATTTTTCATGAGATAACAACCACTTTTTACGTGTTAGTCCGCCGCCATAACCGCCCAACTCACCATTCGAGTTAATAACACGGTGACAGGGAATCACAATAGCCAGTTGATTTGTGCCATTAGCCTGAGCTACAGCCCGATAAGCGGTTGGTTTACCGAGTGAAATGGCAATGTCAGAATAGGAACGAGTTTCCCCTGACGGTATTTTTATTAATTGCTCCCAGACGCTTTTCTGAAAAGTCGATCCCATTAAAAAGTGAGGGGTTTTAAACTCGGTTAGTGTACCGTCGAAATAATGAGTAAGTTCCCTTTCAATCGACCGAATTGGCTCTGTTAGACCAGGGATAATTGCTGATTTAGTTCTTTTTCTAAGCCGTTCTACTTCAAGCTCTAGGCCTCGGCGATCAACAAATTCTAAAAGATAGAGCATACTCTCATCCCCGATGCAAATCATGGGACCAAGCCGAGTATCCAGCCAAGCTGCTTTAAGTACCAGGCTATCTTCTAACCTAGTAGGCGATGCACCCATGATGCGCGAGAAAGCGTCTCTAAGCCGCTGCTGGAATCATAACCGGATGCTAATTGTGTATAAATGATAGTTTCACCTGATCTAATGCTTTTCAAGGCCAGTCCCATACGACGGGCCCGTGCATATTCAACAAAAGTCATCCCGAATCGCTTTTTGAATTGACGGCGTGCCGTTGATTCATCAACAGAGAGATCTTTAAAGTCTTGCTCTTTCCATCGCTTTTCTGGGTTTTTCTCAACGGCTTCAACTCAGGCATCAATTTCGAAGCGGTGTTTTTTATTTTCGTCAAGCCCTCCATTCAATCGACCTTCATAATTTTATAACATTAAGTTTACCTTCGTTTACGCTCTTAAAGTACGTAATCCAAATCATATGTTAAAGAGAGGAAGATAATGATGTTTAAAAAATGGACTGACAAGCGTTGGATTCGTACAACCCTTCTGCTATCGCCACAATTGTGGCCGTTCCTACTGTCAATGTTGTTGTGGCAGATCAATTAGCGACGAAGATGCCGACCGCAGAGATCCACAAACCGTCTCTGCAAAGACAGGATTGTTCTTACGTGGAAGGGCGACACGGCGACCACTCAAGCTTACAAATTCACTTAATGGTTTAAGCAATAATGCCCCTTGCTCTGCTTTCTTTTCTGATATTAAGTGACTAAATAAAACTTGTTCACCAATCTTTTGTATCTCTATCCACACGAATTAAAAGAATCAATATCATTGATTATTACGAAGTCAGAATTTGGAAAGTAACATTGCTGCTTCTGTTATTTGCTCGAACCATGTTGATAGTAAATCCAAACCTTGTAAATCAGACGGGATTGGTAAGTACGGTATACACCCATAACTACAGTCTTGAGCTCTTGTTTCCGTTAGTGCAACGATTCTACTGACCCTAACACTTACAAATCACTAACATGTTTACCATCTGGATCTTTAAAATTTAACCAATGGCCATTCTATATATCGGTGACAAGTTCACTTGTACGGTCTTTCATGAATTGGTAAGCCTTATGTATATCGTTGAGTCCAATCCAGAAGATAATGGTGGTTTTGGATTTACCATCAGGGCGTACAAACAAAGGAGCCGCAACCAGGAAGATATCAATCGTCAAGACCTAATCCCTCACGGATACACTCCGCCACCTGGAGAATAACGGTCTTGTCCTCCGCGAAGTCTTCCCAACCGTACCCATTTCCGTTGAATACTCGCTGACGGAGAAAGGTAAAGATTTTCAATCAGCTTTGAAGGAAATGGAAAAATGGGTCCAGTAAATGGGGCAATTCGGCGCCAGCCATCGTTTCTGACGTCCAATCATTATAATCGTATGGCACAGTAAACCGAAATAACCGCCAGGATGCTACAAACCCTGGCGGTTATTTGCTATTTTTCAAAAATTGTCATTAGTTTACCTTGATAGTCCTCCAAATAGATGGATTTGAAGCATTTCTGCCGCCTACCTACCCAAGTCGGACCACCTATTTGATTCCATTTTGAACAAACTGGAAGCGTTTGTTGCCCAACCTTTGTACGCGGTCTACATATGGACAATCATGTTATCCAGTCACACGACTCACAATTTTTAGAACCGCATCTCTCGTTAATTTGTTTCCACCAACAGCGATGAGGTTTACCGTAGCATGAGCTAGCGCTAATGGTATCTTACAAAAATTCAACGCTGGACCTTCCTTCAGATCAGCGACATATGAGTCGGCGAGTTGTAAATTGCGACGTGTGTACTGTTGCATCTCCTTGAATCCCCAACCGTCAGGAAAGAAGTCAACGCCACGTTTAAGATCCTCCGCTCTGTTTCGGAGGATATTTACTGACTGAAGTCCTCTTCCGAAGGCAATCGCCTTCGTTAGATCGGATTGCGTCCCGTCATGCCACAACCATAGTTCTGATAGCATTTCTCCAACCATACCAGCCACGCTATAAGTATAGCGGTCCAAATCCTCTTCCGTATGAATGTTCCACCCGTTCTGAACCCATTCGGCCATTTGTAACGACATCTTTGCGATGTAATGATATACGATTGGAGCTGCGGAAGATGGACAAAGAAGCGCCCACTCATCGAGTTGCATTGTAACTGCCGGTAATACGGCCCCATACGGTGAGAGTAATTTTTGTGTTGCTTCGATAATATATGGGGATTGGAATGCCTCGTATATCCCGAGTAATAATTCCACTTTCAATTGGTCTGTGAGTTCTTCATGATCCTCGATTTCATCTATAGCTCGCATACACAGATAGGCAGATGTTACAGCCTCCCTCAATCCTAAATCCAAGTAACTTATCGGAATATAAAAAGTACGGCTTGTTTTCTTCAACATGGTCATTGCATTATTCAGGACGACGTTATTAATGGATACTACCTCCAATGATTAGCTTTGCTTATAAATTATTCATGCTTAATATCATGATAACATACGTTGATATTGTCAAGCCAAATACTATAACCATTACTCTTCTAAACTGCCTTTTAGTCCAATAGCACAAAGAGACCCACAGCAACGGGCTGTGGGTCTATGTTTTATATTTTAAAGGGGGTCAATTTTTTTTATAAGCTTGATTCATTAATGCCACATGAAAATAAGATTTCAATCATGTTACATTTTCCTAACTCTCGGTTTTCGACCGGAATGGTTTCAAGATAGCGGCGATATTCACCATACTTTTGATTTTCTGAAAGTTTCTTTGGAAGAGGTTTGACCTATTTTCGAATTTTCATTTAACGTCATTTTCTAGGCCTCCGTCTTCTTGTTTGTGTATAGTACCGAAGTAACCGCACGATTCCATCCGGCGATATGCTGATCACGTATGTTTTCCTGCATCTTTGATTCATAAACAGAATAAACTTGGCCTGGGTTCTTAAGCTCATCAAGCGATAACCAAAACCCAACCCCTAGCCCTCCCAAATAAACAGAACCCATCGCAGAAAGCTCGGCAACCTCCGATTTAATGACCCTACGTTCCAGCACATCTGCTTGAAACTGCATAAGCGTGGTATTATCGGAAGCGCCTCCATCTGCGCGTAGTTCTTTCAACCGGATGCCGGATTCAGATTGCATCAACTTTACCGCATCATTTACTTGGTAGGCAATGCTCTCTAGCGCTGCACGAATAATGTGCGACCTTCCACTTCCACGGCTCATCCCCATAATCGCCGCCCTGGCATAGGGATCCCAGTAAGGAGCACCTAGTCCAACGAAAGCCGGAACGACATATACACCTTCGTTATTCGGAGCTTGAGCAATCAATTCCTCCATCTCCTCAAAACTGCTAAAGAGACCCAATTGGTCGCGAACCCATTTGATCGTATCGCCGGAGGTACGGATGATAGCTTCAAGTGCATAGGTGATCTTGCCGCTCATCCCCCAAGCAATTGTAGTCACCAAGCCATTTCCAAGCTGATCATGTTTCTCGCCAATGTTCATGAGTACGGAGGTACCGGTTCCGTAAGTTGCTTTGGCCATACCGATATCAAAACATTGATTGCCAAATAATGCGGCTTGAGAGTCACCTATGATGCCAGAGATAGGAATCTTTGCTGAGAATAGCTCAGGATCCTTTGTATAGCCGAATATCTCATCTGACGATTTAACCTCCGGGAGTATGGCCGACGGAACCTGGAACCATTCACATAATTCAACGTCCCATTCCAGCGTATGAATATTGAATAATGAAGTTCGGCTAGCATTCGTAAAATCAGTGGCATGAACACTGTCCCCTGTGAGCTTCCACAGGAGCCAGCTGTCTATAGTACCGGCAAGAAGCTTTCCTTGTTCGAGTTTCTCCCTAGCACCTTCTGCATGCTCCAATATCCATCCCCACTTGGTGGCAGAGAAGTAAGGGTCGAGGACAAGACCTGTCTTGGCTCGAACGATTTCTTCCATGTTGGCAGCCTTAAGCTCCGCACATCGATCCGCTGTCCGCTGACACTGCCAAACGATAGCGGGATAGACAGGCAAACCTGATGTTCGATCCCAAACCACGGCCGTTTCTCGCTGATTGGTGATGGTAAGACCGGCTAATTGATCGGCGTCAATACCGGCCAACTCCATGGCAAGATGAGCTGTTCTTTTCACATTGTTATAAATTTCAAGAGGGTCGTGCTCCACCCAGCCAGGTTGCGGATAACTCTGCTTATGTTCGGCCGTACTTCGAGCGATGATACTTCCGGAACGATCTACGATCAAGGCCTTGGTACCCGATGTACTTTGGTCTATGGCTAGGATATAGGTTTCAATCATGAGCTGCCCTCCTACTTGCCAAGCATCTCAAGCGCTACACGCTTAAGATTATCTGTGTGGATCCCGTAATGCTTGAATACTTCCGAGCTTTTGCCCGCGATGGCCGGCTCATCCGGAATGCCGATAATACGCATCGGAACAAGTTGATGCTGGACGACTACCTCTGCGACTGCGGCGCCGAGTCCGCCGAAGATACTGTGCTCCTCAACCGTAATGATATGCCCAGTTTCCCTGGCAGCCCGAATAATTGCTTCTTCGTCTAACGGTTTAATCGTGTGCATATTAATGACACGGCAGGATACGCCAACCTCTTGGAGAGCTTTCTGCGTATCGAGGGCTACCCGAACGGTTTCCCCAGTAGCAATGATCGTAAGATCCGTTCCATCACGTAACGTCACCGCTTTGCCAATGATGAATTCATAGTCATCGGACTCATAGACATCCTCTACAGCGTTTCTTCCAATACGAACGTAAACGCCGCCTTGGTGCTTAACTAAAGCTTCTGTCATTCTCTTCGTTTCATGACGATCGGCAGGCAATACGACCGCAAGTCCCGGAATTGCTCGCGCTACAGCTATATCCTGAACAGAATGGTGTGACATACCGAGGGCGCCATAGCTGACTCCTCCGCTTATGCCTACAAGCTTCACGTTGGTTCCAGAGTAGGCCACATCCACTTTGATCTGCTCAATGCTGCGCATACTAAGGAAACAAGCCGGCGAAGTGACAAAAGGCTTCTTCCCGCTATGGGCTAGACCAGCCGATATGCCGACAATATTTTGCTCGGCAATTCCGACCTCAACGAATTGATTAGGAAACGCATTGGCGAAAGGCGCCATAGCCGCGGAACCTCGGGAATCGCTGGTGAGAACCATAATATCCGGATCGGTTTCAGCCAATTTCAATAGTGTCTCGCAAATAACCTGACGGTTAGGGATCGTATTCATGTTTAGCGCACCCGCCCTTCTTGTTGCAATAGCTCAAGCGCGGCAGAAAGTTCTGCCAATGCTTGCGAAAGCTGCGTATCGTTCGGCACGTGATGGTGCCATGCAGGATTATTTTCGGCAAAGGAAACGCCTTTGCCTTTCACCGTATTGGCCATGACCAAGGTAGGTTTCCCAGGTACGGTTGGTACCGCCCCAAAAGCCTCAACCAGAGATTCCATATCGTTTCCGTCAATGGAAACAACGTTCCAACCGAATGCCGCCCATTTCTCCTCAAGAGGCTCAAGCCCCATGACTTCTTCCGTGCTGCCGCTGATTTGCAGGCGATTTCGGTCAATAATACCTACGAGATTGTCAAGTTTGAAATGAGGACCCGCCATAGCGGCTTCCCAGACAGAGCCTTCCGCCTGCTCGCCATCACCCATGAGACAGAATACCCGATAGCTCTTACCATCTCGTTTAGCCGCAAGTGCCATTCCTACCGAAATAGCAAGCCCATGGCCAAGAGCACCCGTGTTCATTTCAATCCCAGGCACCTTATTGTTAGGATGGCCGATTAAACGTGTACCGAACTGACTGAAGGTCTCTAATTCTTCTTTCGGGAAAAATCCTAGGTCTGCGAGGATGCACCACAGTGATTCCACAGAGTGGCCCTTGCTAGCGATGAAACGGTCCCGCTCGGCCCATTTCGAATTCTGTTGATCAATTTTCATAATTTTATAATATAAGGCCGTCAAAATATCCGTATTGCTGAGGGAACCGCCGGTATGACCTGTCTTGGCTCCGTGTATCATCTTCAGCAGATCCATTCGGATCTGGATGGCTTTTGCTTTCAGTTCTATATGGTTCATAATATCCTCCTTAGAGTTTTCCGTAGGAAAACTAGCTTCGTAAGCATACGCTTGGTTTATAGATCTGAGCCGCGCAGCCACGCCTGGATTTCTTGTACAGTCGGATCAACTGGATCCGGGGAAAGACCTGGTATATATTGGCATGCTTCATATAGTGCGGGAATTACGTTAGCATGAATACCAACAGCATGATGAACGTAAGGACCTTTCACCAACTTCTCTTCCCATAACGGCCAGTCATTTACTTCCACCCAAACATAGGAACCGCGTGTATAAGGACCTTTGATACCTTTTGCGCGCCCTAAAAATAATTGATATTCCCCATGGTCGCCGTCAAAGCGGGCCAGCGTTATTCCGCCGCCTTTGATTTCCCCTTCGTGTGTGCCTGGAGCATGATCATCGAACAAGAAGTGCTTGCGCAGTTTCGGCTTATCCTCAACCGAGAGAGAGACAGGGAAATTGCCGCAGTGAAAGAGCAGTTCTCCGTTCGGATTCTCAGGATGACGGACCGTCAAGTCGGCGAAGAACGTCGGAGCTTGATTCATCGAAGCAGCCTGCACCATGATAGAGGTAATCGCTCCGTGAATATCGGTTTCGCAGGTTACCGGAATCTGCTCATCCGTTAGAATCGCATTGGCCAGACAAGGCATGATTCCCATCGCATTTTGAAGAGAAGACCAACACTGGATGGCAATAGCTGTACTGCCGGTTTTGGTTGCGTATTGTTTCATGGCTACCTTCAGGGCTGCGATACGTTTCACGTCATCCTCGGTAACTTCGCTATAATCAAGCTTTTCTTTTATGTAGGCAATAGCTTCATTCAACTCAGCGCTGCTTCCCTTTTCAATCTGTTTCGATGTCCGCTGAATATCGATCAGCGTAATGGGATGAATCTCGATGCCGAACCGCTCCAGCAGCTCCCCTTCGTTGCACATCATCGTTAAGAAAGAAGCCGGCCGAGGTCCAATCTGCAAAATACGCAAATTACGCATTTGACGAACTACGTTCGCAGCGGCAATGAAATTGGTAAATCCACGTTCAAATACCGGATCATTCACCCGACTGTTAGTCACATAAGTAAAAGGCACATTAAAACGGCGCAGCACTTTACCTGTTGCGAATAGCCCGCATTGGGTATCCCGCAAACGCATACCATCCTCAAGAGGTGATTCATCACGAGGTCCCCATAATAACACGGGCTTTCCAAGCGCTTTTCCAACCCGGGCTACGGTGTCCTCGGTACCAAAGTTACAATGCGGAAAAAAGACGGCGTCCACCTTTTCCTCTTTGAAGCGTTCAATAATAGCGTCCGCATTGATATGATCGTCATAAAGCAGCCCCTCGGAATTCAATCCCTCCAAGTCCACGATGTCGATATCCAAACCGAAGCTCTCGATTTTCTCACGGATTTGAACCTTGTACTTGAAAGCATCTTCAGCGCTAAATACAAAACGACGGGTAGGTGCGTAACCCAGTTTAAATTTCTTCATTTCAGATCTCTCCTCTAAAATCAAATGATAAATGGATAAATAAACAACTAAACATAGTAAGGAAGAACTTAATAAATAAACTAAACAACAATTAAATTTTAGTATATTTCGATCTAAACTTTTTACTTAACCGTCTTTATAAAATCATCCTAACACCCTGTATTTCAGGTGTCAACGACTTATTTTAGCTATTTTAAATAAAATTTAGTTGTAAATTAACTAAACTTAAATAAACTAATTAGATTCAACTTGTATATGTTTATCAATCGTTGTAAACTAAACTTACTTAACGAATGAGTTAACATGAAAAGAGGAATCCGATTAATGAAGATGGAAGATATTGCAAAATTAGCAGGCGTTTCAAAATCTGCCGTATCCTTTGCTTTCAGTGGAAAGCCTGGAATCAGTCCAGAAACACGTGAACGCATCCTGCAAATCGCACAGAAAAGCGGATACTTCCCTAGAGCAAAATCCCCATCCATTGACCATACAGCTAAATCACTTACCTTTTTAGTCATTTCAAACTCTGGAATCGTACTAGAGCAGTTTTATCAACAACCATTCTTTAGGGAACTTATCCAATTCATTGAGGAACGATGCCGTACGAAAGGCTATTCCTTACTTTTTTCCTCCATCGATATGGAGTTTTTGGAGAGGGACATTCGGGTTGTTGCAGAGGAAAAGAAAAGCAATGGCATCGTCCTTTTAGGAACGAACCTAAATAGGGAGCAAATCGCAGATATTGCCAATAAACTTCAATCGCATCTCGTTGTTTTGGACACCTGCTTTGATACCCTGCCGATTCATTTTGTAGAAATCAACAATTTTATGGGCGCTTATCAGGCTGGCACTCATCTCTGTGAGATAGGGCATACCGATATTGGCTATATTGAATCGAATGTAAGAATTCATAATTTCGAGGAGAGAAAGCGCGGCTTTACCTCAGCCATTCAAGAACATGGCAGGGAGATTCTGAATACCCACAGATTTTCCGTAGCGCCTACCATCTTATCCTCCCAAGATTCGCTCAAAGCTCAGTTGACCGCATTCCTGAAAGAAGGACATCGTTTGCCGACCGCTCTATTTTGCGAATGCGATTATATCGCTATCAGCGCAATGAAGACCCTTCAAGAACTCGGATACCGAATACCAGATGACGTGTCTGTTATCGGTTTTGACAATATCTCCGAAGCCGTCATTGTTTCGCCAGAATTAACGACTGTCCATGTGGAAAAGCAGAGAATGGCTTATCTCGCTGTGGATCTGCTTATTGAATCGATTGAGTTAGAGCAAAGTGCTGGCACTAAGATCAAGGTCGATACGCATTTCATCGAGAGACTATCCTCGCGAGCGAATCATACGTCGAAAGACTAGGCCAAAAAGGTTCCCTAGCCTATACGGCTTTCAATCGAAAGCCTTTAACCACTTTTAGTTGAATTTGAACTTCTGGGGATTTTATGTCTGCGGAATGATCCAATTGCGCTGTATTCGGCATCAAATAAGAGTCTCTGGAGACTCTTATTGTCCACCATTAGCCATTTTTTCTCTAGTTTGCTTCCTATGTTTGATTGGAATGTCAAATTTTTTGGAGCTCACCTACAGCAAGTGAAAAACAATTGGGAGATGCCCATAGAGTCTCATATTGGCTTTGAAGTTAACTTAATTCTAGAGGGATGTCAGGAAACGATCATGGAAAAGAATCGTTATCAGAAAAAGCTGCCTTTCATTAGGCAGCTTTTTCAATTACACGAATCGTCAAGATTGTTCCGGTATTGGCTGGGAGTCATGCCATGGTATTTTTTTAAAACCTAAAAAAAGTACTTCTCGTCGACAGATCAGCAATTAGATTTATCTACCATACTACCATACAAGTATGGTAGTATGGTAGTAATAGTAATGATACGAAGGAGTTGCTCAATGAACTATACAATCAAACCACCGATTCATTCCGCGCGTGAAGCTGTTTACCACACACTTAAGGGGCAAATTTTAAGTAACGAGCTACTTCCTGGTACAAGTATTTCGGAGAAAGAAATGTCGATTCAGTTTGGTGTTAGCCGAACGCCAGTAAGAGAAAGTTTTGTTCGACTATCTCAGGAAGGATTGTTGGATATCTACCCGCAACGCGGAACGGTTGTCTCGCTCATCGACTTAGAGCTTGTGGAAGAAGCACGATTCATGCGCGAACAGCTAGAATGCGCTGTCATTCGATTGGCTTGTCTCAGCTTTCCTTCTGAAGAATTGGATGCTCTTCAAACCAACCTTATTTTGCAAAGAAAATGTGTCGCCGAGCAGGATTATAAAAAAATGTTTGAATATGATGAAGCCTTCCATAGAACTCTCTTTAAAGGCTGTAGCAAACTCAATACATGGGCGGTTATTCAACAAATCAATGTACACCTAAACAGGACCCGAATGCTAAGGCTTGCTGCTGACCATCATTGGGATGATCTTTTTACTCAGCATCAACAAATGGTGGAAGCCATTCAAGAAAGCAACGTAGTATGGGCAGAAAAAGTAATGAGTGAGCACATGCATTTGACCATTTTAGATCAAGCATTGCTCAAGCAAAAGTTCCCCACATACTTCAAATAACGAGAGGAGACAACGGGTATGAAAATGGTATTCCGATGGTTTGGCGAAGGTAATGACACCGTCAGTCTTGATCAAATTAAGCAAATCCCCGGCGTAGAGGGCATCGTCTGGGCACTGCATGACATCCCGGTGGGTGAAGAATGGCCGATGGATAAAATCATGGTGGTAAAAGAAAAAGCCGATCATGCAGGTCTCCATTTGAAAGTCGTGGAGAGTGTAAACATTCATGAGGATATTAAACTAGGACTTCCTACTCGAGATACATATATCGAAAATTATAAGAAAACAATCGTTAAACTTGCAGCTGTTGGCGTCAAAGTGATTTGCTATAACTTCATGCCTGTATTTGATTGGGTACGAACAGATTTACATAAAGTCCTTGAAGACGGGTCTACAGCCTTATTTTATGAACAAAGTAAAATAGCCAATCTAAATTTAGACGAGCAAGTTCAACGAATAAATGCAAACCCGAATTTTACAATGCCTGGTTGGGAGCCAGAACGCCTGGGTCGCTTAACCGAGTTGTTTGATGCCTATCGCGATGTGACCGAAGAAGAATTGTTCAATAACGCCAAATATTTTCTTGATGCTATTATTCCAGTTGCTGCCGAACACGATATTCAAATGGCCATTCATCCGGATGACCCACCATGGCCGATATTCGGACTCCCGCGAATCATGACTAACCAGACAAACATTCGACGCTTCTTAAACCTGCACGCTAGTCCGTATAACGGCCTCACACTTTGCAGCGGATCTCTTGGAGCTAACCTTTCCAATAATATAGTTGCGATGGTGCATGAATTTGCTGATCGCATTCCATTTGTACATTTGCGTAATGTCCGTGTTTACGAAAATGGGGATTTCATCGAAACCTCACACCGTACGCTGGACGGAACAGTTGATATGTCTGGAATCGTTCAAGCACTGCATCAAAATAATTTTGATGGTTTTTGCAGACCAGATCACGGCAGACATATATGGAACGAACAATGTCGTCCAGGCTATGGCCTATACGACCGCGCTCTTGGCATTATGTATCTCTGGGGACTTTGGGATGCATATTCCAAAGATTCACTAACTGAAAAGGCGGTAGGTAACTAATGAGTACATTAACTAACCATCCTTCACTGAAAGATAAAGTAATCGTCATTACAGGCGGGGCAGGTGTGTTATGTCGTTCCATGGCATTAGAATTTGCTCGTCAAGGCTCTCGAGTAGCCATTTTGAATCGTACTCTTGAAAAAGGCCAAGAGGTTGTGGCCGAAATCCATTCAATTGGCGGTAATGCCATTGCTATTGCTTGTGATGTCACAGACGTAGACAGCATGCATCATGCAGCTGGAGTCGTCCTTCAGCAACTCGGATCCTGTGATATCTTAATAAACGGAGCCGGCGGTAACCATCCAAGTGCAAATACAACAAATGAGATTTTTAATTCGGAAGATCTAAACAATCCGAACTTAACAACATTTTTCGATTTAAGCGTCACTGGCTTTCGTAATGTGCTTGATCTGAACTTCGTTGGCAGCTTGATTCCAACACAAATATTTGTAAAGCAGATGCTCGGCAAGCAAGGCACAAGCGTTATCAATATTTCATCCATGAGCGCACCTTCACCTATGACCAAGGTGCCTGCTTACAGTGCTGCCAAAGCAGCCATTAACAACTTCACTCAATGGCTTGCTGTACATTTAGCTGAGAGTGGAATTCGTGTCAATGCAATTGCTCCAGGATTTTTCCTGACACAGCAAAATGAGAAGCTTTTACTTAAAGAAGATGGGTCTCTTACAGATCGATCGCATAAAATTATTACTCACACGCCCATGCGGCGTTTCGGCAAACCGGAAGATCTCCTTGGTACTCTACTTTGGCTAACCGATGAAAATATGTCTGGCTTCGTAACAGGCACAACAATTCCCGTTGATGGCGGATTTATGGCATATTCAGGCGTTTAATGAAAAATGGACCTCCATCTCCTTCTAGGAATTGGGGGTCCTTGCCTGTAAACTAATATGATATAAAGGATGTGAGCCTGATGTCTTATATTCAATCTATTGGTTTGAACGAAATCATGCTGTATTTTGCATATCAACGAAAAAGTACAGGAAAAGAACAATTTCAAGGAACTTTCCATGCCCATCAAGGCATTGAAATTCTGATCGTCCATGAAGGGAATGGAACCCTTATCGTTGATCAGAAAAGTTACGAAGTTAAGCCCGGTATGTTGTGTGTTTTCCAACCTTATCAGCTGCACCATATCCAGATGGAACTTAGTCCAGGAGCACCCTTCGTTCGTTCTATCGTTCAGTTCGAGCCTACTCTTTACGAAGCCTATTTCGAAAAATGGCCAAGTTTATTGGCTTTTTTTAGGCATATTCATTCAAACAAGCTACCCTACCCTTGCTTATATAACCTTTGTGAGAAAGAACAATTTCACCTTCTTTTTCAAATGTTGGATCATAAACAATCCACTTTAAGTAAGAACGATGCCTTCGAAGAATACTCTTTGTTTTTGATTGCTTTTTTTCACGAATTTAAGCATATCTGGGAACAAAGATCAGGCCAAATTAGTACAAGTTCAGCAAGAAAACCCCACCAAGCAGAGCGAATTCTCGCATGGCTGGAGGGGCATTACACCGAACCTTTGCGTTTGGAGAAAATTGCGAATGAGCTTCACCTTTCTCCACACCATTTATCCCATTTATTTAAAGAGTGCACCGGTTCCAGCATTTCTGATTACGTGATTGCAAGACGCATGCAGGAGGGTGTTAAGCTGTTAATCTCGACAGAGCAATCTGTAGCGCATATCGGTGAAACCATTGGTATGCCCAATTGCTCACATTTTTGTAAGACTTTTAAAACATTAATTGGGGTCACGCCGCATCAATACCGCAAACAATGGCAGCGTCAGTTTGACATCACTGTTTCTCCGAAGCCGTGATCGTTATCGCATCACGCTGTGCAATCAAGCACAGTTCTGCTGCTTTGAAGGCATGCTCTTGCGTCATAGCTTCCTCTGTACGATTAAGGCAATCTAAGATCAACTGACCGAAGTATGGGAAGCCAACTTTTCCATTCACAGCAAAATGCTGCTCGCCATCCCGATTTACAAGATAAACATGATCACTCGTTTTATCACGAGCAATATCCACATACTTACGAAGTTCAATATATCCTTCGCTCCCCAGTATCGTCATACGGCCATCTCCCCATGTGCTTAAACCATCCGGCGTCATCCAGTCCACACGGAAGTAGCCGGTGGCTCCATTATCTCCGATCAAAGTCGCATCGCCAAAGTCTTCAAAGTTCGGGTACTGCGGATAGTTATAGTTGGCGATTTTACTATGCACAACCTTCGCATCTTTTGCACCCGTAAACTGAAGGAACTGTTCAATTTGATGACTTCCGATGTCACACAGAATGCCGCCAAACTTCTCCTTCTCAAAGAACCAGTCCGGTCTGCTCTTCGCATTAATCCGGTGCGGTCCCAAACCAATGACTTGCAGAACGCGGCCGATCGCACCTTGTTTAATTAGCTGCTCCGCATAAACTGAGCTTTCCACATGCAAGCGTTCGCTGTAGTATACAGCATATTTACGTCCTGTCTCGATGACTTTTGTACGAGCCTCTTCCAACTGCACAAGTGTTGTAAACGGCGCTTTGTCTGTGAAGTAATCTTTGCCACTATCCATAACTTGCAGACCCAAAGGTCCCCGATCAGAAGGAATTGCCGCTGCCGCTACTAGCTTGACTTCTTCGTCATGCAAAATTTCTTCAAGCGAGTTAGCCACCATAACTTCAGGATAAGTGCTGATGAATTTATCCACTTTCGCAGGATCGGGATCATACACCCACTTTAATTGCCCTCCTGCTTCTAGCAATCCATTACACATGCCATAAATGTGACCGTGGTCCAATGCCACAGCCGCAAAAATAAATTCCCCTGGCTGACATACTCTATTGAAATTTCCTTTAGGTGCGTAATTCATACCATCACTTTTCTGCATCGTCATACGGCTCCTTTTCTACTATTTATAGTTGCTGCCTGTCGTAATCGTCTGTGAAACGAAATTTTCGATGGATGTCTTCTTTTCATAGAAATGGGTCGCATTCGCTTGCACGCCTTCTCGTGTGTAAAATGCATCTTCATTCGTCAGTGGGAGTTTCACGAGTTCCCCAGTACTTGCTGATTTATATATAGCAGTAATAAGCTCTAGCGTTTGACGTCCGCTGATGCCGTCAATAAGTACAGGAACGCCTGTTTCAATAGCGGTTAATACATCATCGATTTGCCCAGTATGTCCTTCATGCACAACTTCCTGAAGTTCATCATAGAAAGCTTGCAACTGAGCCTCTAGCTCATGATTCGGCTCAGGGAAGCCATTGGCTGTTGAATTTGATGCCGTCACCTTCCATGGAGTAGAAACTCGCGCTCGCGCTCCCTGGAATATCAGTTGCTGCTCCTCTCCATGATGAACTACTGAACTAGTTAGTTGCCCCAAAGAACCGTTCGCAAAGCGCAACATGGCGATGGACAGATCTTCGACCTCCGCATTATCATGGGAAACGTTGCTCATGAACGCTTGGACTTCCGTTGGACTACCCATCATCCAAAGCAGCGCATCGATATGATGAACAGCGTGATTTAGTGTTGGACCGCCGCCTTCTTTCTCCCATGTACCGCGCCACCAGAGATCATAATAGCAATGCCCACGCCACCAGAAGGAGTCAACTTGTACGTGACCAATTTTCCCCATTAGTCCGCTTTCCAGAACAGATTTCATTTTCATCATCGGCGTTCTGAAACGATTCTGCGCCACTACCGATAAAATCTTGCCAGTCCGCTTGGCAACGTCGTTCATCAGGTCGCACTCTTCAAGTGAAGAGGCCATCGGTTTCTCAACCATAACATGAGAGCCCGCCTCAAGAAACTCAGTTGCAAGGGTTGCATGCGTATATGGGGGTGTGCAGATGGAAACGAGATCTATATCCTCCTGCAGCAGTTCTTTATAATCCTTAACCGCCCTGGCAGCTAACTGAAATTGATTAATGCGCTCCTGCGCTTTCTCCACATAAATATCACTAATCGCAACAATCTGGCATCGTTCCGGAAATTGTAAATACCCTTCAACGTGCGCTCTTGAAATCGCGCCTGCTCCAATAATCGCTACCTTCAACATTCTCTTCACTCTCCACCCTCTTAGTTGCTTCAAGTATATCAAGAACGCGCTTTCATATGTGCCGTTACTTTGTTCAAAAATACCACTACTTTGTGGGTATATAAATGACATCACTATTCTAGGAGAATCCATCTACATCTCAATGCAAACAACTTCTCCACTATAATAAGTGGAGAAGTCGATATTTCGCGAGCGCCTCCGTGTACGATCAAAAGCCCTTTAATTCCATCATTCAGGAGGACGCTCTACTACAAAACAAGAAATAAAGGCTTTTCCCTTATAAAATTAACGGGAAGGCCGGGGAACTGCTCCCGCAGTCGTTCCGCCAATTCCTTCATGCCCGGCTCTTCGCTTTCCGCGTGACCCAATGCGATGAATGCCTTGTTCTTGCCTTGATGAACAGCGTCGCGAATATATTCCGGCGTTTCCCATTCCGGCCCTTCACCGGCGATAATCAGGTCGAGATTGTAATCTTTCAGCAATGGGAGTGCCAAGGCTGCCCCCCCTCTGTAGCCTGCCAATAGTCCAATGCGGGTGCAAGGCATCACGATTTCCCCCACAACGCGCACGAATGGTATTTGAAGCTTTTCCTTCAAGTATTGCACCGTTCCTTCAAGGGTCATGCAAGGAATTTGCACAACCGTTGCGGCGGGCAAATGCTCTTCAACGTAGGGCGCCCAGCCCAGTGCGTTTATTAACCCCATCATAATACCGTCCGTTTTGTAACGGTGAATATGATCGTGATACCGATAAATGGCGATTCCGGTACGATCAAGCCATTCGCGCTTTTCGTTGATAACCGGATCATCCTGCGCCCCCTTCATATCCTCCTGGTGGCGGTAAAACGTCCCTTCGTGTGAAATGATCAAGTTGGCTCCTAAAGCCGCAGCCTGCTCGATCACAGCCTGGGTGGCCAAAAAAACAACGACAATTCCCGTTACTTCCGTTTGGGCCGATCCGACTATCAATGAATCTACAGTAGGCTCGTTTACTGGAGCCTGCTCTAACAATCGATCAATAACCTGTCCAATCGTAATCGTCATCCAAACCATCCCTTATATAAAGTGATTAGCAAAATAAAGACGGGACTGTAGACAAACACCGGTGACCACGTCATCTCGTTTGTCCCGTCTTCCATATTTTAATTTATGATGCGGCCGTACTCATCAGGAATGCCCGATTTGCGGAAGAAGTATGTATTGATCTGGTCGCGCCACTCCTTCGAATGTGCCGCTTGCTCTCGCAGTCTGCTCCTCACATCTTCGAAGCGCTCTGCATCTATTTTCCCCTCTATCGAACCCCAGATCTGGGCCAATTCCTCCGCCTGAAGAACACCGTCGAAGTGGGTATCGTAGATGTGCTGGATGACCGTCTTACCCGTCTTCAGTTTGTGCGTATACGGCACATAATGGAAGAAGAGAAGCAGTTCATCCGGACATAGCTCCTTCGACTCGTACGATTCCGAAAGCGGCGCAAAGTATTGGGATGTGTACCCTGTTCCCGACTTGATGGTTCGATCTACGCCGATGCCGTGGCAGTCGGCAAAATGGTATGTCCCCCATCTCGAATATTCGTAACCGTCTACGTTCGGACCATAATGGTGACTCGGATTAACCATCCATCCTACGCCAAGAGGAGCTGTGTAATTTTCATAGATTCTCCACGAATCGAGAAGCATCTTCGACACACAGCGTACTACATCAGGGTCAGAACCGAATGTCATGTAGATCCATTCTTGCGTGATTTGCTCAGCTGATAGCTGCGGATTCCAAGCAAGCCTTCCAAAGCCATATAAATTGGCTTGTGCAAGCGTGTGTCCGGTCCAATTCGGGTTGTCTCCGATATTCGATACCGCCGCAATGCCTCCGAGCCGTCTCCCGAACAACTGGCCGCTTGCCGCTTTCGTAACTGTACTTCCGCTCCCATGGGCAAACGTATCGAAATCGAGAACCTCTTTCCACTGGGGGATCAGGTAGCACAGATGTCTCTGCTGGCCCGTGTACTCTTGCGTAATCTGCAGCTCCAGCACCTGATTCGTTGCGGACATCGCTCCGAGAAGCGGAGAAACCGGCTCACGGACCTGAAAATCCATGGGTCCGTTCTTAATCTGCAGAACGACATTATCGCGAAATTTTCCATCAAGTGGTGTAAAATGATCGAACGCCGCTCTCGCCCGGTCGGTCTTGCGATCGCGCCAATCCTGTTGACAATTGTATACGAAACAGCGCCAAATGACGATCCCGCCGAAGGGCTGAAGCACTTCTGCCAGCATATTCGCACCATCGGCATGGTCACGCCCATAGGTGAACGGCCCGGGTCGCCCCTCGGAATCTGCCTTTACCAGGAAGCCGCCAAAGTCCGGGATATCCCGGTAAATCTCCTCAGCTTTCTCCTTCCACCACTGCCTGACGCTTTCGTCAAGCGGGTCTGCGCTGGTCAGGCCTCCAAGCTCTAACGGACTGGCGTAGTTGACGCTTAGGAACGTTGAGATTCCATAGCGCCGGAATACGCCGGCGACCCGGGCGACATCCGGTAGCAGCTTATCCGTAATCAGCAAGGATTCAACGGCGTGTACGTTCACGTTGTTGATCGAAATGGCGTTGATCCCCACCGATGCAAGCAAGCGAGCATAATCACGGATTCGGGACATGTCTCGAACAATCTCGTTATTTCGGTAGAATATGGAATTCCCCGCATATCCGCGTTCAATCGAACCGTCTATATTATCCCATTGGTTTAGCATCCGCAATCCGTTCGCGGGCGTTTCCGTTATCGCAAGATCAGCCAAACTCTCGCCGCATTGCATCAGCCGCAGAAGATGAAAAACCGCGTACAAGGCTCCTTTGGCCGAATGGCCGGCAACCAAAAGCCTTGATTGTCCATCAATGGATACGTTTCTGATAATGTAACCGTCTTCGGATTCATCCTGCCAACCTAGCTCCGCATCAATATCCTGTAACTGCCCGCGAATGCCGATCAGGATGCAGGCACTCCCATTGGAAGCCGTTGAACGGAGGGGCTTCACTCCAAGCATGGCATCGAGACCATCCATTAACTCCGCGACCGCAGTTTGAAGCACCTCTGATAAAGGACCGTGCACGGCGATCTCCCGTGCCCATTCCCGATATTCCTCTACCCTCTTATCATCGTTTATCGGCGCATTGCGTAACCAGCAGGCATATGCGTTCGTGATGTGACTCATCGTGATACCTCCGCTAGTTTATGTTCATTCAGGTAAACGACCTATCAAATCGGAACCAACCGAAATCGAAATGGCTTCCCGGTAAAAATAGGAAGGTTACTTTTTGGAGGCCTGTCATTTTTTCTAATTCAAATACTCGCTCTTCGTAACCATCGGACTGTGTAAACTCGATGAGTAGATTTTCCTCACCTTCCGGATTAGCGAAGCGTATATGAATGGTATTTTTATCAAGAAGCGATCGGCCATAGACGACAAGCTGCGCTGCCCCTTGGCTTGCAAAATCCATTTGGTCGAATTCCAAGGAAACATTATTTCCTATCCCTTCAACGCTGGCTTCCGAGATAGTAAACGCATCGCCATAAATGCGGTCGCATTCTGTGGCGTAATTTTTCTCGAAGGCTCTGTTCTGCTTTTGGAACGAAAAACCCTTGATGTGCACCTTATTCTGAAGGACGAAGCAAATGGAAGTAACCCCGCAAAGACGCTTGGATAACCGATAGGTTTCTTCTTGATACACATTCCACTTGGACGGCTTCTGATAGATGACATCCGCAAGGAGTACACTGCCCTCTTCATCCGGCATGCCTTCCCAAATTTGCAGGGAATACTCTTCACTGGACAAGGCGAAAATCGGAATCGTAATCAGATCGGACCCGTACGTTCCGAAATCAATATCACGGAACCCGACTTCAGTTTCACCGTCCCGGCTTGTAGCTACGCCTCTCTCATTCCCGTTTCCAACCTCTCCTTTACTGTAATCAAAAAGGCCGGCAGAGATAAATTCATAAGGATCCTTGTAAGCTGTGCCGAGTCCCGCTGCTTTAAATTCCAGCTGGGAGATGAGCTTCGTCTTGTTCGTACCGTTCTTACTCATACAGCGAAGCCGGAAATCGCCATCGCCCCATGCGGTGATTCTCGCTTCATGGCCGAATGCTTCCACTTTCGCAAGGCCCGTGGCAATTCCCGCATCATTCACTACACTCCACTCGACCTCTTGATAGGAGGTATTTACGGGGTACAGGCAGGCTTGCAGCGTCATCTCTTTTCTCGATTCATCGAACAATTGTCCGGACGGGCTTACGATTTCAATCTTGCGTAAAGGGATTTCGTCTACGGTTCCCATTACCGGTGGCAGCTCTTGATTCTTAGTATGGGCGGAAACCCCAGATAAGGTTCTTTCTTCCCTTACCGGAAGACCATCAAATTCCACCGTCTGACTCTCCAAACCGACGGAAGACACCACAACCCGAATCTTGCCGGGCTCCAGGGTAGCCCCGATGATCGCCATAAGTTTGCCGCTGAATAGTCTTCTGCTAATCCCTTTATACGGATCATAATCTGTACTGTCGCCATTATCCAAACCAAGCAAACGGCCTGCCCCCGTCACCTCGACACGAACCCGATTGCTTGCATTCTCCACCGGATTGCCATATGAATCTTCCATGTAAATTTCCAGGAAGATCAAGTCCGTACCATCGGCCATCAGGCTCTCTTTATCCGGCAGCAGACAAATCTTCTTCGCATCCCCAAAGGACCTTCTTATATCCGTCGCAATTACACGACCCGTTTCATCATAGGCTATTGCTTTCAATTCCCCTGCTTCATAAGGAAGCTTCCACCAGCCGACCAGCTGGGTTCCATGCTCATGATTGATATCAAAAGTTCCCACGATAGCGCCACCCAATTGCAATTCGATTTTCGGCGCATTCGAGCACACTCGAACATCAATCAATTGGCCCGGATTAAAGTCCCAATAGGGGAAAATATGGACCATCGGATTCGTCCTATAGTCGGTCCATGCCGATTGGTAGATGTAATACGAATCTTTCTTGAATGTAGCCGTATCTATCTGTCCGAGATAGGAGTTCTTGGTATGATAAGGCGTCGGTTCCCCAATATAGTCGAAACCGGTCCATATGAATTGCCCTAAGGAGAAAGGTGCCTCTCTTTCCGCGATAATACAGGCCTCGACTGACTTGGCTCCCCAGCTCGTCGCACTATTTCCCAAAGCTGAGCACTGCTCGTCGTCATCAGCAAGAATGGACTTCTCGAATGGGAATCGATAAATGCCTCTGCTTGAAACGAGAGAGGCCGTCTCGCTGCCGTAAATGATCCAATCGGGATGCTCCTCATGGTGCTTATGGTAATACTTTTCCGCGTAGTTGTAGCCGGCCACCTTCACGATATCCGCACATTTTTGCGCGTTCTCCCAAGGCATATAATTGGAACCGATGGTCACTCGGCCATTTTGCTTCGGATCGTATTTCAGCACTTCATCCCTAAGCATTCGAGTGATTTCTTGCCCTCTTGCATCTGTATGAGTGTCGTAAATCTCATTTCCTATGCTCCACATCATCAGGCTCGGATGATTCCGATCCCGCTTGACCCAGCTTTTCACATCGGCCTTAGCCCAATCCTTAAAAAATCTCGCATAGTCGTAAGGGGTTTTGGTTCTTTCCCACATATCGAACGCTTCCGAGACGACCAAGAGCCCCATCTCATCCGCTAGATCCATAAGTTCTACCGCCGGCATATTGTGAGCGGTTCGAATGGCGTTAACGCCCATTTCTTTCAATATCCGAAGCCTTCTTCTCAGTGCTTCTTTATGGAAGGCGGCTCCAAGGGCTCCTAAGTCGTGATGCTCGCAAACCCCGTTTAATTTCATTCTTGTGCCGTTCAAATAAAAACCCAGCTGAGGGTCCAGCTTGATCTCACGAAGCCCGATATTTTGAGTGATGCTCTCTATGACTATGACTTCCTGGCCCTCTGCAGCACGCTGCAATTGGGTGACAAGCTGATACAAGTGCGGCTCTGCTGTGCTCCATAAATGAGGGCGATCTATCGATAACTTCTGTCGATGAAGAAAGCCGCCTGCAACAATCTTGTCTGTCGCAGTCGCAGCAAGTTCGCCTTTATACAGGATCGTATGTGAGATTCGGACGTCATTGTCCTCATGGAGGCTCAATTCCGTCTCGACTTCTACCTCCCAGCTATCGTTAACCCTTTTCGCAGCAGCATATATTCCATCTGTTACAATGTGATCTCGAGCTCTCGTCTTTAGCCACACATTTCGGTAGATGCCAGCTCCCGAATACCACCGGCTATTCGGACTTTGGTGGACGACCTTCACCACGATTTCATTTTCTCCGTCCACGATCGCATCCGTGATCTCGTGTTCGAAAGAAGAATATCCGTACTTCCATTCTCCTATTAACCGCTGATTCACATAAACGGATGAGTCCATATAGACCCCATCGAAGCTTAATAGAATTTGCTGGTCCGCTTCTTTGGCACATGTAAATCTCTTCCTGTACCAGCCGATACTATTTTCATACAGATTTAATGTATTGTAGATCAGCCAATCATGAGGGAGATCTACCGGCTCAAATGTCAAATCGAAACCATCCGTCACATCCAGGCTGCTCTTGGCAAATTCCCATCCACTATTAAACAGTGTCTTCTTATTCATCGTTTTCTCCCACACTCCAAGCTATCCCAAAATCTATAAAATGCCTTTTCAAGCAATAGAGAGTCTTGATCCTTATCACGGTTTCATATATAGATGACTCGGGCTAACGCCACGAGTAATTGTCATATTTTAAAATTCAGGATCTGAGACAATGGACATTGTCTCAGATCCCTATAAGCACTATTTGTTATGATTAGTATCCAAGTTTACTCTTCGTCTTGTTAAAGATATCATTCGCCATTTTGATATAGCGGGATGCGCCGAGTGCTTCGACCTGAGCCACATAGGCATTCCAATCGTTTGCAATGTTAGCTTGGCCGGTGACGAACTTCAGGGTCATCGTATCCACATAGTCCATCAGCGGCTTCGAGATCAGGTTCATTTGTTCGCTTTCGTCTGGGGTACCCATGATTGGCGGAGCTATCGTTCTCGGTTTACGATGAGTCTGAATGCGGCTGAGATAGTCTTTCTCGCCTTCGGTCATTTTGGACATCCGCAGTTTAGTGGAACCGCCGTATGCGAAGTTGCCGCCGCCGAAGCCGAAGTCTATGTTTAATTTCTTCGTTGCTGTCGGGTTCATGCCGTTAAAGGAGATGTCCGGTTTGAGCGTGATGTTGCCGCTCGCATCCTTCGTATAGGTCTCGCCTTCGACACCCCACAAACTGAGCGTTTGGCCTTCATCCGAATACCACAGCCAGTCAACAAAGCGAAGCATTTTGATAAAATTGTCCTTACCGAGCTTCTTGAGCGCATTCTGGCTGATCATAACACCGTTCTCGAGACGAGACGTTTCGATTTGAAGCATCCCTTTCGGACCGCCCGGTTGAACGATCATATACAGATCGGCGTTCTGCACCTGCATCTTGGTCTTGGAATCGGCCAGTATCTGGTAGTTGGCGTTCATGACATAAGTATCGCCTTTATAGAACTTGGCTTGTGCGGTTTTATCGTCTTGGGTGAAGGACTCCGGATCGAGCAGCCCCTCTTTGACCAGCTTATTTAAGAACGTCACATAATCCTTGAACTCATTGGTCGAATTAGCGAATTCGAACTGTTTCGTCTGTTCGTTGAAGCGCGTGCCGTTGGCAACTCCCCAACCGCCGGTTACGCCGTATTGAGCTGCCGTAATATTCAGCGTCGATTTTCCGGTGAATTCATCGGACATTACGTACTTCGCGCCGGTAAACTCTTTCACTTTCTTGAGGGCTTGGTAAAAGTCTTCATACGTCCATTTGCCTTCCTGACCTTTGACGTCGACTCCCGCTTTTTCGAAAATGTCTTTCCGAATCATATAGGAGTATCCTGCACCCGGCGATTCCCACAGCCCTGGCAGCACGTAATATTTCCCGTCCGATTTCAGCTTCTGCTGCAGGTCTCTTTCCATTCCCCAAGCTGTTACAGCCTTCTGATAATTCGGCATGTACTGCACCCAATCGCTGATCGGTACGATTTGGCCGCCGGCTACGTAAGCGGATTCGTCATAAGTTTTGGGAATAATGAAGGGAGCGTCGCCGCTGTTGACTAAGAGCGACTTCTTGTTCTCGTATTCAGAAGCCGCTACTACGTTTACGTCAAACGATACGTTCGTCTTCTCCGTGATCGCGCTCCAGAGCCGCCATTCCTTCTTATACGGATAGGTCGGTTGATCGCTGAACATGATCGAGTAATTCACAGGCTCATTCGAACGGAATGATTGGCCTTCGCCAAAGGTGTAATTCTGTGGTGCTGCGGAGCTCGTGCCTGGGGATGCGCTGCTGGACGATTCTTTCGTGCCGCTATCCGTACATGCTGTCATGCCGACAGCCATCATGACCGCCAATGCGCCCCTTACTGCTTTTGCAGATCTTTTCATTCAGTGCCACCCTTTCAAATGTGTTTATTTTATATAACAGAAACGCTGCCATGTAGATGCCTAATTAGTAACAGCCCGCGATTGCAGCCTTTCCGAAACATTAACGCGATTACCCTTTTACGGAACCAATCATCATGCCTTGCACGAAATACTTCTGCACGAAAGGATAGAGACAAATAATCGGCAAAGAGGTCAACACCATCGCAGTGGATTTAATGGTTGCCGCGATCTGAGCGGTCGCATCGCTGCTGAGTCCGGCTTCGGTCGGATTAATTGCGCTGTCGATGATCTGCCGCAAATAGAGGGCGACCGGCCATTTATCCTTCGATTCCAGGTAGAGAGACGGGCCGAACCAGTTATTCCAGATGGAGACCATGCTGAACAACACCATCGTGGCCAGGATCGGTTTGGAGAGCGGAAGCGTAATCCTTAGGAAGATGCGGTAGACGCCTAGGCCGTCAACCTTAGCCGATTCTTCCAATTCGTTCGGCAAGCTTGCAAAGAAGGTCTTCATTAGGATGACATTGAAGGCGCTGATGGCGCCGGGTATGATAATGGCCCAGATGGTATCCCTCATGTGCAGCGTTTTGGCGACCAAGATATAGTTCGGGATCAGTCCGCCGCCAAAATACATGGTGAACAAGACGAAAGGGATAAAAAATTTGTTAAGGCGCAGCCTATCCTTCGACAACGGGTAAGACATAACGGCCGTCGCCGCTACCGATATCACCGTTCCTACAATGGCATACAGGATCGTATTGCCATAATATTTGAAGAATTCCGGCCTGCTTAGCAAGGCTCGGTACGTTTGGTCCGTAAAGTCAACGGGGAATATGGTGACCTTCCCTGCATATACGGCAGCCTCCGAGCTGAACGACTGGGCGACTAGATATAAGAACGGATACAAAGTCATGACGACGACAAAGGCCATAATGAATCCGTTAAAAACCTGAAACATACGGTAGGACGCGGACTCCTTCACCTGAACTGCTCCTTTCTACCACAAGCCCGAATTCGTTGTTTTCTTGGAAATGTAGTTCGCCGACGTGACCAGAATAAGGCCGATGACGCCTTCGAACAGACCAACTGCAGTGGCATAACTGAAGTTCCCGCCGGTGATCCCCATCCGGTAGACGTAAGTGGAGATAACATCTGCCGACTCATAGGTTAATGGATTGTACAAGAGCAGGATTTTCTCAAAATTCGCTCCCAATATGCTGCCAATATCGAGAATGAGCAGCGTCATGATCGTCGGCAAAATACCTGGAATCGTAACGTGCCATGCTAGCCGTAACCGATTAGCCCCATCCACTTTGGCCGCTTCGTACAAATCGGTATTGATGCTGGTCATCGCCGCCAAGTAGAGAATGGTGCCCCAACCGAGCCCTTGCCAAATGCCGGATGTCACATAAATCGTCGGGAACCATTGCGGTAAGGAAATGAATGCAATTTTCTCGAAACCCAGATTGGCGAGCAGTGTGTTAATCGGCCCGGACATGGATAGCAATTCCTTGGTCATGCCCGCGACGATGACCATGGAGATAAAGTGAGGCAGATACGATACGGTTTGGACGAATTTCTTAATGCGAATCCGCACCAGTTCATTCAGCAACAGCGCAAAAATCAAAGTGAGCGGGAAACGAATAACTAAATACAAGACACTTAAAAACAAATCGTTGCGGAAGGCTCTCCAAAAGGAGGGATCCTTCATGAACATGGTAAAGTAAGATAATCCTACCCATTCCGTCCCGAACAAGTTGGTTCCGCCTCTATATTTGCGGAAAGCGATTACATTACCAAGCATAGGAACGTACTTGAAAATGATAAAATAAATAACGGGAATAAGTAGAAAGGAATACAACTTCCACTCCTTCCTGACGTGTCTTAGAAGAGGGGTCTGTAAAACCGCCTTATTCGCAACTGACATACAATCACCCACCACTTTCTATTGGAAAATTGTCCCCTAATCCTACACACAAAAAATCTTCGCAATCGCGCTTCATTACCAGCCCCCTAGATTCGTATGCGCTTTCAGAAATCGCATACAAGATGCTTTAAAAAACGGTTATGTTACCTACGTCATTGCAAAATCATTACAGATGCGCTTCTCACCTCAATTGCCGTTCCCTGTGTTATTCACGTCATAAAAACATGTAATTATTAAACATTTTTATCGCAAACTGGTGCGGTTGAATTTGTAGCATGAGCACCATTTATATAATATTATTTTACAAAATGGCCCGTATTTTTACCATAAAAGAATACAAGAATACTTGTAATTATTAAAGATCTTTTAAGCGCCGTATAGACATGTTATGATGGACATAGTGCCTCCTTTTGCCGAGGAAGGAAGCGATCCTGAATAATCCCGGAGATGATCTTTGCCATGAACTTTGAGCAGTTCGAATCAATTGTCCCCGAGGTTTTCTTATTCGTCGACCGACGCTGTTTCCCCGAATGGGAAATCATCCGACAGGAAATCGATTTTCACGACCTGACGTTCATCGTCGGAGGAAAATCGAATTATTTTGTTAACGGTGAGAAAATCACGGTGGAAGCGGGGGATATGCTTTACATTCCCCATGGAAGCATTCGCGAGGCACATACCTTCAAAGATGATCCCATGCATTCCTATGCCTTCAACTTTACTCTGTTGCAGCCCTCTGGTAAAATCCGGTTTCCGTTCGAAACCGTAACCAAAAATCGAATCTCAAGCGAAATCTTAAACTACATCCTTGAATTTAATCGCGTTTGGAGTGGCATGCAGCCCGGGTATCGGATGTTCGCGAGGGGTATCTTTCATTTGATTCTCCACCGGTTGCTGGCGATTTCCTTTCACCATTCCCCGACTTCCCATTCCGATATCCGGATCGACAAGGTCAAGGAGTTCATTATCGACCACTACTCGAATGAGCTGGATTTGGCGACCGTCGCCAAGGTGGTCAATCTGCACCCTGTGTATCTCGGCAAGCTCTTCAAAACTAGCACGAGCTTCAGCGTCAAACATTTCATCAACATCATTCGGGTCAACAACGCGGAAATGATGCTGTCCGGTGGCGGGTTTTCCGTCTCGGAAGTGGCGGAACGCTGCGGGTACAAAGACATCAGCTATTTCAGCAATGTATTCAGATCCATTAAAGGCTATCCTCCGTCAAAGGCGAGCATGCAAAAAAGAACTTCAGAATAAGCCTGAAACCATACCCATAGTACATAGAAAAACCGTCAGATCCTCCTGACGGTTCTTTTAGGTTTGACGTACATCGGTTATCCTTTCTAGGCTTAATCGATCTTATTTGGGCATCCAAATTTTAAAATGACCACTTAGTGCAAGCAAACTAAACAGATATAAACAATTATCGTAATAACGTCTCTCACCTGTACGGATAGGTGTTTGCCAGAACAATTCCACGCATGCTTTGGCATGAGGACTATCTGCAGCAGCTAATGAGCCCATAGCATTCGTTGCGAGAAGTCCAACAGGATGAAGCGCCTTCTCCTCAAAAGGTGTCCCATCAAGCGAATAGCGACGGTAGTCCTCTGGTGATTTGTCCGTGAAAAAAGCTTGGATACGATGGACAGTATCCGTATGCCACTCCGAACCGCCAAACCAATAGGCATCAAGCCCGATATTCGCAGCGACGCGATAGGAATCACTGAAGAAGTGGCCATAGCCGCGCTCATCATTCGGCGTTCCATCGTAATAAGCGTACTCAGCTGCCAAGCCCGTCACGGGATGGCATGCCTTTTGCAAATAGTTCCGACTCGCCTCTGCTGCTTCCGTCCAGAACGCTCGATCCTCTTCATAAGCCCATAAGGCGAATAGCGTATAGAAATGCGGGAGGTGATAAGATGGATCTGAGAATTCGCAGTTTGGAACAAACTTAATCAATTTATGATCTGGGTTCCACATCGGCTTTCCGATGCCATCCTCCCCTTTGTGGATGCATATCCGCAAGAGCTCCTTGGCCTGCTCACTGTAATTGAACGGCACATGCCCATCTCCCCAGCGATGAGAAGCAAAAAACAGTGCAAGAGCAAAAAACTCCTCGCCATCCGGCGCAGGTCCGTTGGAATTCTTGGTGCCGTCACGATGGCAGGACCAGGCGAAGTATCCCGCATTCTCCCCTTCTCGCAGCAGCATATGTGTATGTGCCCAGTACCAAATGCGATCAAATACATCTTTGCGATCCAGTTGTACCGCCATCATCATACCATAGGACATGCCTTCCGTTCGTACATCGAGATTACCCGTATCCAGTAAATATCCGCCGGAATCCCCAGCTTCATAATAAATTCTCGTCTCTTCAGGACCTTGAAAAATTTGGTTCCACGTATCATTCAGTTTGTTCTGAATCTCGGTTTCAGAGAACCCATATTCCGCAAACAAATTCGTATAATTCCCAGTATGGAACGTTCCTTCAAGCTGCTTTTGCATCCTATCTTCCTCCTAACCTTTCACTCCGCCAACGGTCATCCCTTTAACAAAATACTTTTGCAGGAACGGATACACAATAATAATCGGAACGCTTACGACAATTGTCATCGTTGCTCGGATCGACGTCGGGGTTACGGTCACAGCGCCAGCGTTTGCACTGCCTGCAAACACCTCAGCCGCCGATTGGGACGTTTGCGTATTCGTATTCTGCAATATTTTCATCAACTCGTACTGTAAAGTGCTCAAATTATCGTTGGATGAATTGTACAAGAACACATCAAACCAAGAGTTCCACTGACCTACCGCACTAAACAGAGAGACTGTCGCCAACACGGGAACAATGAGGGGGAGAACAATTCGCATAAACATTGCAAAATCGCTTGCACCATCAATACGAGCTGCTTCCAATATCCCATCGGGAAGTCCTTCAATAAACGAGCGGATAACAATCAGATTAAATACGCCGATCATACCTGGAATGATATACACCCAAAAGCTTCCAACCATGCCAAGGTCGCGAATTAGCAGATACCCCGGAATCAGTCCGCCGCTGAAATACATCGTGAAAATAAAAGAAACCGATACGAACTTGCGGAGCACGTATTCTTGACGGGAGATCGTAAAGGCGACCATCGCGGAACAGAACACCGTGATAATCGTACCCATCACCGTTCGCAACACCGAAATGAAAAAGGAATGAATGATCAATGCTTCGCTAAACACATATTTGAAATTATCAAAGGTCCATATTCTAGGGAGCAAATAGATCCCCCCGCGAACGGCATCATTCGCATCGTTTAACGCTACAGCGAGCGTATTAATAAACGGGTATAACGTTACGATGACTAAACAGATCATAAATAGGATATTGCAAATGTCGAACACGCGGTCACCTATTACCGTATTCCGCCTGCTCGAACGTGTATGTTCCACAGCTTCCAACGCTGTTCACCTCCTGAGTTAAATAGCTAGAACAATCTGGCTTCACCAGCGCGCTTGGCGATTTGGTTGGCACTGATCAAGAAGATGAAGCTAACCACTGTCTTGAAAATGCCTGCTGCTGTTGCCAGAGAGAAATTGCCTAGGGATATCCCATATTTCAACACGAAAATATCGAGATTTTCCGAAAAATCTACCGTCATTCCGTTACCTAGTAAGTACTGCGGTTCAAAGCCAGACTCCAGAATGTGACCTAAATTCATAATAAGCAATATGATAAAAACCGGTTTGATTCCTGGGAGCGTAATATGGAAAATGCGCTGGAACCTTCCTGCGCCGTCCATTTCCGCTGATTCGTACAGGGCCGGATCAATCGTCGTCATGGCCGCCAAGAAAATGATGGTGTTCCAACCGACGTTTTTCCACACTTCAGTTACACCTAGGATTCCCCAAAAGTACTCGCCCTTGCCGAGCCACAGGATCGGTTCGCTAATCAAATGTAATTTCAACAATATATCATTAATAATACCGCCATCCGTAGACAACGCGCCCGAAACAATGCTTGCAGCTACAACCCAAGAAATAAAATGAGGCAAATAGCTGATCGTCTGCACGACTCGCTTGAAAATGACTTGACGCAGTTCATTGAGAAGAATGGCTAATGTAATAGCAGTAACAAAGCCCAGTACAAGATTGATCGTGCTCATCGCGATCGTATTGCGCAGTACGCGGAGAAATCCTTCATCCTGGAATAGAAATTTAAATTGATCAAAGCCGACCCAAGCTTGCTCCGAGAACTTTTTGGCAGGCCGATAATTTTGAAATGCCATCGTCCAGCCCCATAACGGAACGTATTTGAAAATGAACAGCCAAATCAGAAATGGAACTGACATGGCCATCAATGCTTTTTGTCTGCCAAGCTTGTGGAAAAATAATGCTAATCCCGTTGATTTTCCGGCCAGCGATTTTCTGTCCGTTTGGGAATTTGTAGTAAGGCTCTCCATAGAAAATCACTCACTCTCCAATAGTTAATAACTATTTATCTAAAAAGAAGGGACGCATGACACAAAACACGCGTATTTGTGCCTTACGTCCCGTTTGATTTATTTCGACCAGTCTCCTGATGCCCGTGCCTTCACGATTTTGGTTACAAAGGCTTCATATCCTTTAATATCCAGTTTGCTTGCTTGACCTACATAATCATTCCAAGTTTTTTCGAACTTGTCAGGTGCAGTGAGAATCATCTCTGGATATGCCTTCTTCTGAAGATCACCCATTTTTTGCTCGAAAATCTGCTCTGGTGTACCTTGTCCTTTGTTGATGCTCCATGCAGGATACCAAGGACGATCATCGGGCTGGCTGAACATATCCGTAAATACTTTCGCATTGTAAGCTTTCAGAATCGTCCTGTCGCCCTCGGTAAAGTTCTTCTCCGCAACGGAAGGCTGTTTGTTCGGGTCGAACGCATTGCCGTCTTTCAAGATAGAAAAGTTACCGTAACGAGGCCAGTTGTAGGCGTGCTCTTTCAGACCAAAATCTTCATAGAACTTAGGATCCTTAATTTTCGCGATTTGCTCATCCGTACGGAAGAATTTCCCTTTGTCGTCAACTTCATACGTTTGTCCTTTGATACCCCATTGCGAAAGAATCTGATTCTCTTCTTTCAGCAAGTTATCCCAATATTGGATAATGCGAACCGGATCTTTGGCGCTCTTCGTAATGGAAATACCGCGATTGTTTACGAAAGAAGGCGGATCGAGGTATTGATCCTTAACCCCTTTATCGAACACAATCGGAAGCGCAACATACCTTTTATCATCTACGCCTGCTTTCGACAAGTTATTGCGGGCATCGCCTACTTGCCAGTCGTAAGCGAAGTAGCCGAGAACACGACCGGAAGTTAATTTTGCTAAATATTGGTCTTTATTCATCGTGAACGATTCTTTATCGAACAAGCCTGTGGCGTTTATCTCATTAAGCTTTTTCACCCAACGCTTGGTCGTAGCCTCGTCAATTGCGTTACTTTTCGCTTCTTTTGTCTTCAGGTCAATAAGAAGGCCGCCATCATTCGGATAACCCGCAAGATGAAATGCCGGGTTCGTAATCGTAAAGAAGTTCGTATCGTGAGTCAACATAGAGAACCCGATCGTGTCCTTACCGTCGACTTGCGGATGTTTCTCTTTGTACTTCTTAACAACATCGAAATATTCGTCAAGCGTAGTGATTTTCGGATAACCCATTTCCTTCAGCACACCGCGCTGAATCCAAAACGCACCTTGGTCTACGTTCGGGTTCGCGATAAAGCCTTGATTCGCACTGAATGGGAGGTGGTATATCTTACCATCTTTTTGCTTCATTTTGTTGAAATAGGGTCCATACACTCGCTTGATGTTAGGACCGTGTTTTTCGATCAGATCATCCAAAGGGATGAACACGCCCGCATCCATAAATTTGTCGATTTCGCCGCCTGGCTGTATCACGTCCGGAAACTCGTTACCGGCGATCATGACGCCTGATTTCGTCTTCGATTCCCCAACAAGTTTCTCAATCTTAAAGTTGACTCCGGTTTGTTTCTCAAGCTCTTTTCCAATAGGTGTTTCGTTCGTATTGATGTTTTTACCAGCCTCGAAATTGAAAAAGCTGAAAGTAACAGGTTTGTTATCTTCCACTGCGGCAGCAGTGCTGCTTGGTGCTTTAGAAGTGGCAGGCGCCTCTGTATTTGAGCTGCTGCAAGCGCTTAACGTAAGCGTTAACAATGTACTGACTGTTAATAATTTTAACTTCTTCATACTTAGTGAAACTCCCCTCTCAACGCTGTATTTGTAAGCACTTTCATTATATAAAATCGATCTTTGCTTGATTACCTAGTAAAGTTTAGTATCTTCTTAGTAAAGCATAGGTACGGGGCTGCTGCTGATCGCTTCTACAGGCATTATGATTGTCACGATCGTACCCAATCCGTCTTCACTATGAATTTGCACGTCAATCGAACTTCCATAATACAATTTGAGACGCAGGAAAGAATTTTTCATGCCAACGTGTTTGCTCACATCATCGCCGTTCATCATATAGGCGTTTAACAAATCGACTTTCTCTTTGGGCATGCCAATCCCGCTATCCGAAATTGTGAAACGTACATGTTCGCCCATTCTTGTCGCTTTTAACTCAATCACACCTTGACCTTGCAAGGGTTCGATTCCGTGGATACTTGCGTTCTCAATGAAAGGAAGAAGCGTCATTTTCGGAATTTTACAATCATAGATCGACTCATCTACCTCGAAACGGTAGCTAAGCTTGTCACCAAAGCGGTACTTCTGAATCTCCAGGAAACAGAGAATGAGATCCATTTCGTCGCGAAAAGTCACCCAATCATCCCCCCATTCCAACGAACGGCGGAACATTTTCGCCATGTTTTTAATGATCTTGGCCGTCTCGTTTTCTTGCTTCATCAGACTTCGCATACGGATTGTTTCCAGAGCGTTAAATAGGAAATGGGGGTTTATTTGACTCTGTAAAGCGTGCAATTGCGATTGCCGCTGCTTTAGTTCCAGATCCTTTTTCTGAATGTCGGCTATATATACATCATCGATCAGACTCTTGATTTGCCAAGTCATACGATTAAATTCACGTATCAATTGACCGATTTCATCCTTTGATTCTGTTTCATTGATGAGCTCGAAGTTTTGATTTTTCACCTTTTTCATATGGACAAGAATCCGTACCAGACGGGCATGCAAGGAATGGGATATCCAGAAAATAATCAGGGTCGGCAGCAGAATATTGAGCAGTGCCAAATAAACGATGAACTCCTTCGATTTACGCACAGCATCCAATACATGAGTATCTGACACCAAGACGATACGCCAGCCTTGCAAGTAATTCACCGAATAGCTTCTATCGAGTACCATTGCTTTATCCGGAATAACTATATTGCTGAAATTCGTCATACCGCGATTCCAATCTACTTGCGAATCTGTGGTGTATAAGATATCTCCGGCACCATTTAATAAATAGAGATTGCCTTGCAACGTCTGATTACTGAATAACTGTTTAATCAGATCCGGGCTTAAGTCGATTTTAAGCATTTTGTTAAAGGAATTGGCATTGTCGAAATAATTGAGTTGACGGATGACACTAATCCCACTGAAACTCATCTCATTATTGCCATTTCGTATGACAAGTGGATACGGTTGGCCCTCGCGCTGCAGCTTCTGCAGATTGCGATACCACCCCATTTCACGAATAACTTCCGTTATGGGATGTAAGCCACCGGAATCAATAATCGTTGGATTGTCCGTATATAACTGGATGGACTGAATTTCATTATAGACGGAGTTGTACTTGTTAATGATCAACGAAACTTGCGAGTTATAGATTCGTACATACTCTATCGTTTCGGCATACTTTTGCTCCAATGCATCATTCAATAGACTGTCTGTATAAAAAACAGAGGAAATACCGACTGCATTATCAATTCTCGCCCGAAAATCGTCCTTCAGTTTATCTAAATTCTTGGCGATATCCTCTTTTTTCTGTTGTTCCACGTTGTGGGTCGTTACATTATAGAAAATCACATTCGTTAATAAAATGGGAATGAATACGCATAGGAAATAAAGCATCAACAATTTGTTGCGCAACCTCACATTATGGAGTTGAAAGAATCGTATTCTCATTCGCACAACCGCCTCGTTTGATCAAATGTTGTTTACGGTATTCAGAAGGGGGCATCCCTTCCAGCTTCTCGAATTGTGCTACGAAATAATCCGCATTATTGAAGCCTACTTTGCCGGCAATTTCGTAAATACGCAGGTCGGTTTGACGAAGCAGCTTTTTAGCTTCTGCGATGCGAATCGATAACAGAAACTCATTAAAATACATGCCATATTTTTTCTTAAATAACTGTCCGACATAAACAGGATTCATATAGAACTCAGCTGCAATACTTTTCAGATTAATGCTATCCTGATAATGATGCTCGATATAGCTTTTAATTTTATGAATGTTACCCTTTATCTGCTCCCCTCGAAGCTGCTCAATCATATGTGAGCTTTCCGTCATAAAGGCCGTAAACAACGATTGAAGCTCGTTATACGAAAGTGCATAATTATCCCAGTTAAGCATCGGCTTTAGCGTGAGGAGAAGATCGGTCCGTCCCTGCAAATGCTGCAATGTTCCCAGAATGGCATGAACATATCGGTTAATGATGGTGCGAATTGCATCCTTGGCCAGTAATTTGACTTCCATTTCCGTAAACAATCGTTGAATCGAAGCGGTTAACTGCTGAATTTCTTGCTCCTCTACGGCTTCCTTAATGGTATGGAATACAATAGCATCAGGCTCCACGTAGCTCAGGGTGACGTTCTGAATACTCTCGTGAATCAATAGCCCTTTTAAGCTTTTCACATATTTATACTGTAAAGAATCCGTAACGCTCTGGACGGAAGTTCCAAGTAAACTCATTTCCTTTACACCTTTACCAATGTAGAGGTTGATCTCGATTTGCAAACGACGAACTAACAAGTTCTTCAATGCTTCCGCAAACCGCTCCAGACTCCCGCCAAACAATTGCAGCATGGTACTCGTAATCATCATTGCACATTGATGGTTCCTTAATTTCACAACCCACTCAGGGGCCTCGCCGAGAAGACTGTGAAGTGCCTCTTTGACTACGCTCTCCTCATCTATGAACGATTCTTTATCCATGGAACAACCCGCATTCAGCTCTACGATCCCATATCGAAACAGCGTTCCCTTAGGGGCTCGAACTTTGCGTGACAACTCCTCGAGTTCATACTCTGCATGTTCACCTCTTGCAACCTGTTCGAAAAGGTCTTGAAGCGTTTGTCGCCCATAAGACATTTGTTGGCTTCGTTCTTGTCTGATTTGCCCTGCCAATTTTCGCAAAATCACTTCTAACTCATCTTCATCAATCGGTTTTAAAATGTAATCGCTCACACCAAATCGAATAGCAGATTGTGCATAAGAGAAATCATTGTAACCGCTTAATATAATAAACTTGCAGGGGCTTATATTCTGAATTTTCACTTCTTCAATGAGCTTCAAGCCATCTAGGATCGGCATACGAATATCGGTTATTACAACATCGGGCTGCTCACATGCAATGAGGCGTAAGGCATCCTGCCCATTATCAGCTTCATGTGAGACGCGATAACCTATATTTTCCCAGTCTATTAAACCAAGTAAACCTTTCCTTACGTAAACCTCATCATCAACCAACATGACTTTCAACATGTAGAAGTTCACTCCCCTGGTTAAAAATGGAAAGGCGAGCCCGGAGATTACACCGAGCTCGCCAAACATAACGACCGTGTTGACCGATAAATCTCATTGTATCCCGATACAAGCAATCAGGCAATTCAAAAATGATCGAACTTCTTTTGATTTCTTCATTTTATAACACGATAATAAGCTTTCTTTGGCTGTTGCTTGCAATCAAAAAGAAAGGGCCAATTTTTCCTATTCTTCACAGGAAAATGGTCTAACCAAGTATGATCGTCGGCCGCTCCCCAGAAAGTAACAGAAGTAATAGATTCTCGGTAGGCTCGGAACAGATTGAAAATCTGCTCATAGCGCTCCGCTTGCATCAGGAGCATTTCTGCCGTAGGCTCGGTTAAATCCGTACGTCTGTCATTATGCTCGAAAACAGATAAATCTAGCTCTGTAATATGAAGCTTTACACCAAGTGATGCGTAACGTTCAATCGTATCACGAATTTCGTCAAGTGATGGACCATGAATATTCCAATGTCCCTGCATACCTATTCCGTGTATAGGAGTGCCCTGTTCCTTCAACGTTTTGACGAGCGTATAAATTTTCTCGCGTTTTACTGGATTTGTCTCATTGTAGTCATTATAGAACAATAATGCATTAGGGTCTGCACGGTGCGCATATTCGAATGCTTTTGCGATGTAGTCTTCTCCTATAAGCTCCAGCCATTTCGATTTGCGCAGGTAGATGTCCGTAGAATCTTCAATCGCTTCATTGACGACATCCCAGGCATATACGGCGCCTTTGTAGCGTGTTACAACATTATGTATGTGTCGCTCCATTTCTGTCAGGAGCTGCTCACGGGTTGCCGATTCCCCGTCTTCTCCTTCAAATACCCAATCTGGCGTTTGGTTGTGCCAAACGAGCGTATGACCGCGCACCTTCTTGCCTTCGCTTAGGGCGTATTTCACGATCTTATCCGCCTCATCAAACGAATATCGCTCCCGCTCCGGATGAATTTCTGCGAATTTCATCTGATTCTCAGCGGTTACACTATTATAATGTCTTCTGAGTAAGTCAAGCTGAGAGTGAATCGTCTGAGGTGTGACAGCAGCGCCGATATCAAAAAGACCTTGATGCTTTTCGCATAATGAACCCACAGTCAAGTTCCTCCTTATTTAAGAAAACGCTTGCAAATTTAAATTTACAACACGACAGCACTACTCCTAGTATAAATGTGATTATTCTAGTTGATTACCCAAACAATTATATCATTTCCTTTGTAAAGTATAGAAAAAACCTTTATTCATGAGTTCCATCATGAAATAAAGGGCTATATCGTCGAGACTATTTTACAGCGCTGCGCCTATGCCGCCATCTATATTAACGGAACTTCCCTGCTTTATTCTTCATTTCGGGCGCTACATTTTTAGAATGTCAAATCTTTGCTTTAATCGTGCGGCCAGTTCGTCGTCTGAGAGAGGATTACGGTGCGTATTTTCCAAATAAATGTGTTTTTCCGTTTCAGGCATGAGGAATTCCTTATACCATAAGAAAAAGTCCGGACTATCTCCGTGCATCCGAAGAAACCGTCTTAGCGTATCCACATTATGAACCGTATCTCGATATTGGTCAGCCAGTCGGCCTTGTAAAACTTCTCCCATTTGCCATGCTCTGGGTTGCTTTTCTTGCTTTGCTGACAAACTTATTCATATGTTTTATTTTTCCTTTCGCGCTAATTTTTAGAATGAAACGGGAGTTTAACCACTCCGAAATACTTCAATACGGTAAATCATTAAAGCTTTATAATACAGCTCTTCAGCTCTTCATCCCTCCCTTCCAATCTGGTTAATCGATCAAAATCGAGTCGAAAATTGTCTAGTAATACTTAGTTAACTATAGTAATAGCTTGTCAGCAGAATGTTAACTAGAGTTTGAGTAATTGTAAAGGTGGGCAATCGACCAGTCACCGGGAAATCTCAGTACGTTATCTGGCCCGAATAATCCAGCAACATCCAGATGTTAGGCCGCCTTTGTAATCCTCTGCTATTGATCCCCGTTAGCGGAATATTTCAACTTTAATTAATCCCAAAATATCTTAAATTCTTGGAATAGATTTATAAGATAAGGGTGACTTTTTTATGATAAGAACAATGAGAAAAAACGGCCTGTATTCACATCCTCGCGATAGGGCCGTCTTTGTTTTTTTATCGATATTCTTTTTGTAGTTGGATTAAATTGCAAAAGCTGCTGTGATGATTACCAAAAGAATAAAAAGAACCAAGATAAATGCTACGTTCTGGCCATAACCTACTCCGCTCATGTTTTCTCATTCCCCTCATTGATTTTTCACTACGTTATAAATATACGCTCGGTACATAGTACTTGATTGGACTTATGTCATTGGAAGGCAACCGCCGAGGAAAAGTGCAAACGTATCGAAATTAATGCCTTTATGTATATGTGATTTGTTACGCCCTGGAACAATGGATTGATTAATGGTCGGAATATTTGCGGACAAAAGGTGCATCAACCGATAATGTTGCGTAAGAGATAATTCTCTTTTCAACTGAAAATGTTTTTCAACTAATGAAAATGTATCTTCAATGGATACGGTGCCGTCTACAAGGAATGTCCTAAGGTTAAATTGTTCTGTTTGGCTAGCCAACTGGTTGGCAAATCCAATATCCCTTGCCATCCAATTAGAAAAGGCTTTCTCGGGGTCTACCGTCGATCCAATAAATATGAGATAGTTCATGTTTTAAATCAGTCATCTAATCCTCCTTTGTCATAAATTGGAGATACCGGGCGTCTTTTAGGGTGGACATAAGTTTTAAAAACTAAATATCTGTATGTTAACGGGATTACGAGCTCAAGTAGCCCTTTGCTCCAACCATTCGATAAACAGCACATAATCATCTTCTACTTGATGAGCATAAGAAATAGCCCAATTGGCTAAGTACTCACGAAATGCATCTGTATCTGCACCAATCGCTTGTACGATCTCGTCCTCGCTGTGGTGAGACAAGATGCCATGCTGCACATCGACATCAGCGCGAGCGTGCATTTTGGCTGTAATCTCTCCCATGCAACTGATGACGCTCTGCCATTCATCAAAGGATTCAATCTTTTCGAGCTTTAGCTTCTTTTTGAATGGGGAACGCTCGCGAGCGTAGAAGTGCCGGCCTTCCATCGTCATAAAACCAAGAAACGGATCAGCTTCGTGATGCATCGCCTGCTGCGTCATAATCACACGCTTGCCTTGATGGGCGTACTCTGACCAGAAAAGCTCATTATATGGCATAAAGTAAGACGGCACTGGAGCCCGCACTTCCTTCACCTCAATGATGATATCGTCGAGTGCTTGCGGACCTGCTGCTCCTTCAATCAGTACATAGAAACGGGTAAGACCAATAGAGGCAGTACCTGAACCGTGCTTCACTGCGATATCTTTGATTTGGTAATAGCTATCTGGCTTCTTCGTTTTTGAATTCAAGGTACTCAAATAATCGTTCCAACCCGATATGAGCATGTCCCGCTCCTGAGCAGTAGGCTGCTGAATTTCCTCCGTCCAGATGAATTGGCGACCTCCCTCTTGTAACACAGTTAGCCCTTCGAGAAGATGACTTTCTACTCGCTTCTCCATCTTTTTCAGCAGCTTGCGAATTGGACCATCGGTCACTCTCTCATCGTAGACGACGTCATGCGGATCTTCTTTGCGCTTCGCAAATTTTCGAATTTGCTTCACATAAGCCGATAAGTATTCATCGAGAAGATCCTTTTGAACATCGAGCCCAAACTCCTTCATTCGGCCTACTAAAGCAATGCTCACACACATCCTCAACAGGTCATTCAAATACGACCCCGTATAGCCTTCGTCGAAATCGTTAACATCAAAGACAATACGCCCTGTTTCGCTGCGAAAAGCTCCGAAATTCTCGAAGTGCAAATCTCCTTGGATCCACGTCGGTCGCTGTGGTGAACTATGATAAGGGAACCATTCTCGGCCCGTGTCAAAATAAAATAAATAGCTACTACCGCGATAAAATTGAAAAGGACTAACTGCCATCTTTTCATATTTCAGCTTTCTTTTACTCTCATCCAACCCCATTATATGGCAGTCAAACTCTGTAAGTACACTCGAAATGGTCAGTAACCTCAATTTTTTTTGCGTATGTTTTACGCGTTCAGTCAAATTCAATGACATTCAAGTATCCCCTTTCCTTTCTCTAGTATTGTAACACGAACTATTTCGTAGAAAGACATTCTATGAGATACTGAAATAAGCCGCTCTCTTTCAGCTTGAAACGAGAGTGGCTTTTTTACTAAACCTATTCAATCATTCTTGTTGTTTTACTGCTTGATCAAGGACTCATACCCTGTAATAGCAATTCACTCTTTGTTGATATGTTTTATCCACGCTCCTGTACCTATTTCATAACATCGTCTCGAGTTATCAATGTGTGCCCACGAAATCTCATCAAAAAATTATGCTTTAGGGAATAGCAGATACCTAATGGGGTTTTCTTACCTTCATAAAACATAAAACCAGTTCTGAACACTTTTCCACTTATCTCCATTAATTCATGCTTTTTTTCACAGGAAATACAGTAGTACATAAACCACATCTCCTAAACATACTGTTCATACCAACATTATGTCTGAATAGTCATAAAAATCAGTTTATTTATTGTTAAGATTTTATTAACGATAGGCTCTCGCCGAATTTTTTGGGGTTGTGTACACGAAGCAACGTAGACATCATAAATAACCCGATAGCTCAGAAGGGCTATCCGATTGATCGTTCAGTATTGAACTAAAGTTCTGCGTTAGCTTAGGCCGTTTTTGTTCTATCGTCATTCCAACTGGATACAGAATTCTTGTGGGCAGAATGAGACCCTAAACGTTAATTCTGCATGATTTTTTTTTGATTTGATGTTCAGAATTCCCAATTAATTACATATGATCTTTACAGTACATCAAATCTTACTGTTGGGAGTGTGATGCAGTATGAGATCCCTTAAAACAAAGTTAGCATTGCTTCTTGCATGTTCTAGCTTAATGGCTCCGAGCGCCATAAGCGCCGCAACCGAAACTGGAGTTACACCCACTTACATTTTTAAAAATAACTTAATCCACACCTTTGTCCATGGCATTTATGTTCCTGGCCGCTATATAAATGTTGATGAAGATACAAGGGCTGTATATATCCCCGGTGGGGTGGGCGTAATTGCGGTCGATAAGGATGCTCTTTTACCAGAAGGGTCCAAATTCTTAAAATGATACTCCAAGTCCATTTGAGCATCTGGTCTACTCTCGATGCTCAAATGGCAACTTCACATGTCATCGCCAGCCTCATGTATTTCAGAATTCATAATTAGCGAAACGGTCAATTTAGTTTTAAAGCCTCTGAATTCGGCTTGACCAGCTGGCCGGATATTTTCTGAGCGACTGCATCGGCGATCGCCCGGTAGCCTGCTTCATTCGGATGGATTGTATCCTGCATGAAAGGATGCTCCGGCCGAACCTGACGTCCAAATACGAGGCTGGGGATATCGAGAATATCGACGCGTGGATCATAGTCCCGGAAGCTATAATACACATCCCAAAGTTGATCGGAGTAAAGCTGCGCGTTCTCAATATCTAGATGAATATAGCTCCAGCGATTCACTGACAAGAATGGATTCGGTATGCGCAGCAGCACCCCACCGTGAGTTTCCTTCAAGAGCCTGTCCACGACAAGCTTCAGATCGGCTTTAATCTGCATAGGGCTGCTTTCCCGAATGTCGTTGATCCCATAAGAAACGACATACAAGTCTGCCTGGTCTTGAATCACATTGTCGAGCGTATTGCCGTGGGTAGCGATTTGGTTAACAAAATGATGCAGCGTATTGCCGCTGGAGCCGCGGTTGCGAATTCGTGCCCCTTCCAGAACGCCTCCGGGAGCCCCATAGATCTCTGCCAGCTGTTCAAATAGTCCCTGTGCCGCTTCTGTCGTACTATCTCCGACGAAGTTGATGAGCTTACCTGATTTGGAGCTCTGATAGAACGTTTGAATCGAATCGTCCGTCTTCCCGAAGGACGAAACAGGAAGCGGCAGCGAGAAGATCAAGGAAAACGCTAAACCGAGCTTCCACCAGTTCATTCTGCTATGCATCATCCTGATCATTCCTTTCTAGGTAAAAGTTAAAATGTCATTATATTCCTAACGCAAATCTGTTTCCTCACTCACTAATGTTCCCCGTGCAAGTCCCTTCATATACTTCCGGTGTCCTCGTGCTGGGCTTTCATAAGACTTCATCGCCAGTAAACCGAACAGCTCTCACTGCAAAAACTATTGTGCGCTCGCAAAAAAAAGACAGCTCCAATGGGAACCGCCCTCTATACGAAGCAATTAGTACAATCAGCAATAAGTTATTAAAGCTTTTTAAATCGAAATACCCCTACGGTTGATTCCTTGTCGTGATATTTAAAATATAAATAATATTCTTCTGTTTTATATCCGAGTGCATATTCGTCAAATCCAGCATCAGGACTACCTTCGAAATCAGGTTTTCCCAAAACCTCTTTAACTTTTTCTACTGAAAAATTGATTTTTATATCTATTACACTGATCTTATTCTCGCCCCATATATAGAAATAGCAGTTATCATATTTTAAATATTCCGCATTTTCAAACCCTATTACATCAGGTTTTCCATACGATTCTTCTAGTTCATTCTTTGAAGAAGATAAATTTGCTTTAATACCTTTAAGTTGTCCTTTTTCGGCTGTCTTCAGTAGTTCTTTGTCAAGTATTAATTGACACGAATTCCCTTTGTTTTCAGTAACAACTAACAAATTTGATTTCCCCTCTTCTGTTCCTATTTTAGCGGGCGAATTTGTTACTGCTACCTGCGTCTGTAATGGACCTTCGACATTCGTACAGGCTGAGAACATCAGCATAGACATTAAAAGGCATACGCCAGTCGCTTTGCTTAACATATAAATGCCTCCATTGTTTACCTTTTAGAGTGCGTAACCTATTTCATCCAGACCGCTTGCACCCTTCGTATAGGTAACCCAGTCTTCCTAGAAGCAAATAGAAGAAAATAGAAGCACCTCATTCTCCATCCGTTTGATGTATTCGTCAATGACGATAAAAAGGTTGCCTCTTCATAGAACTTCCTATTAAATTTCTTTGTAAAATGCGCAGCCTCATTTCGTTCTAGACGAGCTATAGTTCTCCGTCGTATCAGCTTAAACATCTCAATCCCACTGCTTCTTCTGTATTCCAGTTAATACCCTTTCAACAGGAGCCCATCCAATAAACTTGGGTTGGGTCCATCCTGGTGCTGGCTTGAGATTTTCAATTTCTAAATAGTTATCTATTCTTACTTTATCCCAAGCGTGTATTGCATCTTCATTCCCCAAAGATAAAGCTACGTGTCCCCAATTTTTAAGTTCACCTTCGACTAAACCTGAGCAGTAATAGAAAACAAAAGCTCCTTTAGGCGGAGAACCCATATTCTTATGAACTTCGTAAAGTTCAGCCGACTCGCTAGCATCGTCGCCTCCCCACATCTCAATCCCGTTGCTTCTTTCATAAGCGTCTTCAACGAAAGCGAGACACCGAAGCCGGTAATCCTTCGAATCCATGTGGTTTCTTGCCCAAGTAATAGCATTCTCAATTTCACTCTCAAATTTCAATAAACAACCCTCCATTTTTGATTAAACTCTACAATTAATAATACTCGAAAACGCAAGGAACATAATGGTAAAAAGCTATTATTACTAAAGTATCCTGCCCGTTGAACGAAGCTCATGCCAATTCCCCTTTTCGACATCATTCGTAGTGTTTCTTTACTATACATCAAAAAAACTCGAGAGAAATATCAATTCCTTCGATGCTTCTTATAACACTTCTTCTGCAATTTAGCCGTACAAAATTCAAAACCCCACTCAATGAGTCTCAATGAGCGGGGTTTTCCCATGAAGTCGAGCCGTGGGTTAACTACCCTACAATCGGATCGGTTAACAACCACATGTTCAATATCTGCCGATGCTTTGCAAATCCATTCTGTCCAACAATTCGGAGTTAAACATTACCTGATCCGACTATAGTGTCCCGTTAGAACTTAATGACATAGTTTCTGGAGATGTAGATTTATCTGGTTTAACCCGATTCCCAGCGGTCGTACAACATAATCAAAATCAGCGGCATTAAATAACGCAATGTAGCCATAAAAAAATGATTCCAATGGTGGTAGACCAACCAACCTTTGTTGTAAAAGATAAGCGCGATAGCCTGCGATTTACGAAGTGAGGATTATAACAATGCATATATCGCATAGTTTTAGCTCACTTCTCCTTTTATTTATCTAAATGTCGGATAGAGGGCAGCAACACACATAGAAGTGCAATTGCTATGATGCAAACCCCCGATAACATAAACCACGTATTAATTCCAATTCGATCGGCAAAAATCCCAGAAACGATTAAACCGATCGGTATGGCAAAGGACGTAATGCTGCCCAATAGCCCAAATACCCGCCCTAAATACTCAGGTTGAATTTTTTCTTGAATGAGAGCCATCTGTACACCGCTATAAAATGGGCTTGAAAAGCCCATCATGGCACTGCACAGTACAAAGATAAGGAAGCCATTTATCGGCAACAAGCCAGAAATGAATAATGTAATCCCCATCAACGAAATGGAAAAAATAATGCTCAGTGCACGGTTTTTTAATCCGCCCCAAACACCAAGCAACAAGCCTCCAACCAACATTCCAACTGCAAAGACGATTTCAACAATAGAAGCATGGGTCGCCGTCCCTCCGAAATAGCTCATACTCATTAAAGGGAACAAGGCATTGATAGGCATAAAGACAAACGCATATAGCGCGCCAATCCAAAGCAATGCAAATAATCCCTTCGATTCCCTAAATGTACGATAACCTTCTATTGCTTCTTCGAAAAAGTTACTTTTAACACTTTCACCTTGCGTCATTTGCTTTGGAATAACAACCATCGCCACAGTGATACAGGCGATCAATGCACCCAACACATCAATGGCAATAATTGCGTTTAGTTCCCATGTTGCATATAGAAAAGCTCCAATTGCAGGGCTTAGAATATAGCTTACCGACTGTACCGATTGGCTGTATCCAGCGCACTTCGTCAGTTGATCCTCTGGTACCAACAAAGGTGTTACTGCACTCAAAGCAGGCGTGTGAAATGCTGTTCCGATACTACGGATAAATAAAACGATCATCACGACCCATATTGGCAGGTCGATTGTGATTGCGACCACAGCCAAGGCAGCACCTGCGGCAGCAATAATAAGGTCTGCACCGATCATAATCAGTTTTCTATTCCAACGATCAACCAATACGCCAATCATTGTTCCCAAAATGGCTTGAGGTAAAAAACCTACCATTGTCGCCATCGAGAGCACCATTGCTGATCCTGTAGTATCGGTTAGATACCAAATAATCGCCATTTGCAGGACAGAGCTAGTAATCAGTGAAACCGCCTGACCTGCCCATATTGTAAAGAAACTTCGCTTCCAATTTTGTTGTTTCATGTTCATTCTCCCCGTATTTTTTATTGTCTGATTCTTTTTTGGCAATAAAAAATACAGATCCAAGTCCACAATGCGGGCTTAGATCTGCATTTATCACGTGAGAGAACACGGCGATAGAAGGCATAGCAAAAAAGCTATCAAATCGCGATCTATGTCTACATACGTAAAAATAAACAGCTCAAAAAAAGCCCACAAGTGTGGATAAAAAATCCGCTTTTTTATTGCCAGCTTATCTTAAACGCATGGAGTGTAACATAGATAACGAGCCTCCTCATAATTTATACGTTGAATTGACTGCTCTAACTGTCAATTCAGTATCATAACCATATTCAGCGGTTGTTAGCAACAAACAGGATAACAGGCTATTTCCAGTCTAGAACTTTATTTTCTATATGTGGACCCCTTTAAGTTTAACTATCGTTTCCGTTAGTTCCATCTCTTAACTTAGAAGTGCCTCATCTTGCAATCTCGTAATAATTTCATTAACAGTTTCTTCAGGGGTCAATTCAGATGAGTCCAACCACGACGTCTTGAACTACTACTGTAAAGCCTGCTTGAAAATAGGTATTCGCGGACTGTGCGGCAAGCCGATATCGTAGACGTAATTGCTAGGACTTTCTGTCAACATTGAGTCATCGCTTCTTTCTTCTTTTACCAAATATTATAAGGGTAATAAACCAACTGATTTAAGGGTGAGTTTAAATAAATTTGATTATTCCGCTCTTCTGCCTGTGAGGTGAATAAAGGCAGCCGATTCGTTCTGGACGGCTGCCAACGTATCATTATTAGCTATCGTTTTCCGTTAGCTGAATCAACAATGGTAGTAGCAATCACAAATAATGTTTTCACCAACTAGGCATCGGCATCAAGTCCGGCCCTTCTGTACTTACTTAATAGCAATTTCAGGATCTGACGGAAAAAGGTATTAAAAGTGAAGGTAAAGGAAAACTATACACGACTTGGACCAGCTTTTGTTTGTAATTAAATATAACGGAGGAAGCTTATGCCTATTTTCAAGCCTTCACAAACTGTGCGATCAATTTATGACATAGACGGAGACAAGCTGCTGCGAGCAGGAATTAAAGGAATAATATTTAACTGGAGTAATACATTAATTCCGAAGAATTCTGTTTCTGCATCGGATTCGATGAAGAAATGGTTGAAAGACTTTAAGTCCCGATATTCGATAAAGTTAATTATTGTCTCAAACAGTAAGCCTCCTGCTCAAGGAACCGAGCTGGTTAATGAGATTCCGGCTTTGTTCGAAGCGAGTAAACCGAAGAAAAAAGCATTTATGGCTGCTTTGGATATACTCGGGACCCGAAAAAATGAGACAGCCGTTATTGGCAATGGTATTATTACTGATTTATGGGGTGGAAATCGACTAGGGATGTATACGATTTTTGTTTCTCATTCATGGACAAAATTCCGATTTATTGGTGCAATTAAACGGTTAATGGTAAAAGTACTTCGAGTGTAAAGGATACAATGAAGTGGAATACTCCTTACTGTAAGGCTGGTCAATTGACCGGCCTTTTTACGTAGTACAGGGGCTACTAATGCCTAGCCTGCAAAACGTGGGATTTCAACAACCGACATTCCTGCGATATGTTAAGGAGTCGAACGGTCTTTTGGAATTAATCATCCCCATAAATTGGATAACAGGAGGAAATTAAAGACAAGACTTCGATTCTTACAAGAAAAGAAGCTAACTTGCTCAAAAGTTTGATTCAGATAAACCCTAAGATTGTTAACAGAAACTATCTTCTGGAAAAGATGTGGGATCACTCCGATTTCGTTGAAGAAAACACCCTTAACGTAAATGTCACAATGTTAAGAAAAAAACTGCAAGACCTTGACATTGATAATGGGATCGAAACGAACAGAGGCAAGGGCTACAAATTAAACAAGAACTGGTAGGATGTGATGGCAATGCGCTTGTTTTTAATCTCGATGGCTGCCTTCGTGTCATTAATGAGCAAACGTAATCCGTTACCTCAATTGTCACAAAATAATTTTCTCACTTCAAGTGTATCCGAAATCTGGAATTATTAATGATTTCCTCAGCAAGTTCATCCGGCTGCTTACGATCGGTATCCAGCAGAAATGGCTCATTGGTCGGCGATGCCATCAACTTGTTCCGAAGGAAGAGCGAACGGTGGATATATTGTGCATCTCCTCGCTGATGGAGTCGAGCGGTAAGGGTGTTCGGTTCCGCGTGCAGCACAACATAGTGTAGCGTCGCCTCGAGGTCCGATAGTTGGTCAAAGAACCATTGCAGTTCATCTTCGACGACGAAATCGATAACCACGTCTAGCCCGTCCAGGAGAAAATTCCGCGTCACCGCAGCAATATTAAGCCAAGCCAGTCGGAGTCGTTCCTCCCAGGTCGGCTCGGTCTCCCCTCGGTAAACATGGAGAAGCAGATCACCTTCAATCAACACACATTGGTTCATCGTGTTGGCCAGAGTCTTGGAGACGGTTGATTTCCCTACACCAAGTGGACCAGAGATAAGATAGACGGTTACTGATTTTTTGGTGAAATGCATATGGATAATCCCCTCCCCCGTTAGCGTATTCATTCAAATGATATCTCTTTGTCTAAAATTATGTCTTTAGGCGGAGACTCCATTGGATGAGCATGTGGAATCAATCTGAATTTTAACTTCTCTATACTATCGGGCAGACGCGGAATAACCATAAAACTCAGTTGCGTATGTCCACCGCTAAAATCATCGATAGCGGACTTTTTCATGATGGGCAGGACATTAAGTAATTTGCCAGGTCCGTTGGGTAAAGTGGGGGGCCTCCTTAATATCCTTAGGTATCATTATATCTAATTTGCAAGATTGTACCAAATAATGGTGCTTTCCCCCCAGTCATTGGAACTAACCTGCCCAATAGCTGAGAAGGCTACCCGTTCTATGCTGTGGCAGCCTTCCCTTGATGTTTATTTAGCTATAGTTTCCCGTTAGCCATCCATGCAGCGCAAACGCTGAACCATAGATGATGAAAATGTTTAGAAATCCGTCAATACTGCTACTATGGCTGGGAGAGGAAGGTCGATGAACTAAGTGCCTTAGAGTCCATCCATTAGTCTGACTCCAACGACCACGGTGCATCACAGATTGTCGCTCCCTTTTTGGGAAGCATTCATGGTAAATCAAAATTTTAAAATGGATGGGTGGAAAAAGGCAGGATCTTAAGATTGTTAAGTCGATTGGTTAAAATGATAAAATGGAGTGACATTGTTTTACAAGTAATCAAATATCAGTGTTCCTAAACTTGGAGGCGACGTTTGTTATGAAATATACGATTTATATTATTGAAGATGATCTATCAATAAGTCGTCTACTTAAAGAACATATTGAAAAATATGGACTTTCAGCAACAGTTGCGGAAAACTTTGAAAGCATAATGGAAGAATTTCATCTCCTCAAACCTCATCTCGTCCTGCTAGATGTTAATTTGCCTAAGTTTGATGGATTTTATTGGTGTAGGAGGATACGGGAAACATCCAAGGTTCCTATACTTTTTATATCCGCTAGAGAGAGCGGGATAGATCAAGTGAGAGCTCTTGAAAACGGTGCGGATGACTATATTACGAAACCATTCTCTTACGAGGTAGTGATGGCCAAAATAAACAGCCATATTAGACGGGTCTTTGGAGATTATGCCCATGCTATAGGCGAGCGGGTAATCGAATGGGAAGGATTAAAATTATACCCGGAAAGATTAGATCTGGAGTTTCAAGGAAAGACTGCCATTCTGACTAAAAAAGAAGCAATTTTGCTCGAAAGTCTGATTCAGACTTACCCTAAGGTGGTTAACCGAAACTATCTCTTGGAACAAATGTGGGATCACTCCGATTTTGTTGAAGAAAACACGCTCAACGTAAATGTCACAAGGCTAAGAAAAAAACTGCAAGACCTTGATATTGAGAATGGGGTCGAAACGATAAGAGGCATGGGCTACAAATTAAACAAGAGCTGGTAGGAGGTGATGTCATATGAGTTTATTTTTAAAGGAGCACAAGAGTTATATCGTTATTTATTATTTTTCCGTGAGTTTAACCACTTTTTATTGTTTCCTTGCGAGCGATTTTACTTTTTTAGATGTTTTATACGCTTTCTTATTCAATTCTTTTATTCTTCTTGTTTTTTTAGGCTGGAAATATGTTAATACTAAAAACGTCTATGTATTACTAGATAGTAACTTCGATGCCATCGAGGAATCCTCCTTGGATCAAGGTGATTCCTTTTGGGGCCACCATATATCTGCTCTATTAAAGCAGCAATACCGATTATACGAAAGGAACATGCAGCAAATCAACAAAAACCATCAAGAGCATTTAACCTTTATCAATCAATGGGTGCATCAAATGAAAACACCGCTTTCGGTCATCCGGCTTCAGCTTGAAGCCCACGCAGGCGAACCTTATGCGCACGGTATGAGCGAAGAGGTTTATAAAATGGAAAAGGGCCTGAATATGGCCTTATATTATGCGCGGATCGATGCTTTTGAAAGAGACTTTGTTATCGAAAGGATACGCTTGAAGCCGTTAATTTTGGACAGCATCAGCCAAGAAAAAAAGCTGTTCATTAAAAATCATATGTTGCCTAAAGCAGACGTCGACGACACCATTGAGGTTTACACCGATGTAAAATGGATAAAATTTGTAATCGAGCAATTGATAACAAACGGCATCAAATATTCCAAGGGAAAAGGAAAATATTTGACTGTTTCCGCCTATAAAACAGAAGATCATACTGTGCTGGAAGTCGTAGATGAGGGCATTGGCATACATCCTAAGGATATTAGGAGAGTCTTTCATCCTTTCTTTACCGGTGAAAACGGAAGAATCTTGGGAGAATCTACGGGAATGGGTCTGTATCTTGCAAAAAAGATATGCGAAAACTTAAATCATAAGATTTATATTCAATCCGAAGTGAACCGAGGTACAAAAGTCAGTATTCTGTTTGAACATATCCAAACGGATCATAACTAATACCATCAAGAACGTGCCTTATTCCTAATGCATGTTCTTTTTGCTTACTTCCAACCTTACAACAATGTAAGAATCGAGTAAGAAAGATGAATCGCTTAAAGGGATGTGACGAAGTATTGTGTATATGAAAGCCAAATAAAAAGGAGTCGTTGTAATGGAAATGTTAAAAGTCAGCCATTTAAGTAAAACCTACGGCAAAGAAGTGATGTATCATGCTTTAAATCAAATAAGCTTTTCCATTGAACCTGGAGAATTTGTCGGAGTGATGGGACCATCGGGCAGCGGCAAGACTACGTTGTTAAATATGATCTCTACGGTCGATCAACCCACAACAGGAGACATTCTGATTAAAGGTCTCAATCCGTTACATTTTAAGGGAGATAAACTAGCTCTCTTTAGACGCAGGGAGCTTGGTTTTGTATTTCAAGATTTTAACTTGCTCGATACTTTAACCATTGGAGAGAATGTGGTTTTGCCCCTTACCTTGGATGGGATCTCGGTTACAGAGCAGGATAGAAGACTGCACAGAATCGCCAAAACTCTGCGCATAGAGCATCTGCTGGACAAAAGAACCTATGAAGTCTCCGGAGGCGAAGCTCAAAGAGCGGCTATTGCCAGAGCCATCATTCATAATCCCTCTCTCCTCTTGGCAGATGAACCAACCGGAAATTTGGACTCCAAAACAGCAAGAACCGTCATGGAACTTTTTGAGAAGATCAATAAAGAACAGCAGCTGACCACGATTATGGTGACGCATGACCCTGTGGCAGCCAGTTATTGCGGCCGGATCATATTTATTAAAGACGGCACCATCTATAATGAAATTCATAGCGGAGGGAGCAGGCTGCTGTTCTATCAACAGATCATCGATGTACTTTCGCTTTTAGGAGGAGCTGCTCATGGAGTTTAAACAGTTTGCGACGAGAAATGTCCTGCGCAACGGAAAGGCCTATTTCGCTTATTTCTTAAGTACAATTATATCCGTTACCTTATTTTTCTCTCTGACCACGTTTATTCTTCACCCCGATAAAGGAACATTCAAATCCTATATCAAGGTATCCCTTTTGGGTGCGGAAATGATTGCCTATTTATTTTTGTTTTTCTTTGTCTTTTATTCGATCAGTGTATTATTAAAAAAGAGGTATAAGGAATTCGGCATCCTATATATGCTAGGCACATCGAGGAGGCAGCTTCTCAAGATGATCTCCATTGAAAATATGATCATCAGTGTCGCGGCAACAATCGGCGGCATCGTTACGGGTCTGGTGTTCTCAAAACTATTTTTGACGATCATCGAGAAGCTGCTGAGGCTTCCTTCCTTGCCGTTTTATTTTCCGATAAAAGCGATTCTTATTACGCTTGTATGCTTCTTGCTGCTCGGCATGTTCGTCTCATTATTCACATCATGGATCGTAAAGGAAAAAGATATCTTACGTCTGCTTAAAGCAACGAAGGCCCCTAAGCCCGCTCCTAAATTTTCTCAACTTATTGCGGTTTTTGGCTTCCTTCTACTAATTGCCGGATATGCATTATCATTTGTTCCAATAAAAGGAAATCTAGGGAATTTTATTTTATTTATTATAGGCATGGTCGTCATAGCTACTTATTTGTTATTTTCGCAGTTCAGCGTTTTTGCGATCGCTTTATTAAAAAAGAACAGGTCCTATTATTTAAGAAACACCAATCTGATCTGGGTATCCAATTTGTTCTATCGAATACGGGACAATGCCAGGATGTTTTTCATCATTACCATCACATCTACAGCTGCTGTAATATTGAGCGGCGCCTCCTATGCCTTTTGGACGAATACATTAAATGATATAGAAGAGCGACATCCGCTGGCTTTTACTTATCAAATTTTCGGTAAAAATCCTTCCGCCGCTGAGGAGATCCGATTTATTGAAGATCAGTTAAAGAAAAACCATTTTCCATATGAAAAAATAGTTGTAGACATTAAATATCTTATCCAAGAGGACGGGTCTGGTTTACCCTTAATGAAAGCAAGCGTTTATAATCAATTCGCCAAGCAATTAAACTTGAAAACCGTGTCTATCCGTGAACAAGAAGCGATTATAATCGTACCCCCCGAGGAAAACGACGGCATAAACCGCCTAGCGATTGAAGGAAATAGCATCCGAATAACAGAAGAAATACGTGCGAAGCTATTGCATGATCAATTTTATGCGATATATGTCGTTGACGATCGGCTATTTGATCGCATTGAAGCCACAGAAGAATCCCAGCCTCAGTATGAGTTTCATGTCAAGGATTGGTCCGGCACTTATGTCGTCTATGACGAATATGAGAAGAAATATGGAGATAATCAGACTTCGCTATTTTTGTCCAAATCCCATATTTATGAAACTGAAAAAAGAGCATACGGCACGATTATGTTCTTATCGATATTCTTAGGCATCATCTTCTTCGTGGCTTCAGGAAGCTTTATCTACAACAAATTTTACATGGATCAGGAAACCGATAAACAGAAATATAAGCAATTGCATAAAATCGGTGTAACGTTTAAAGAAATAAAAAAAGTTGTTTCGATCGAAATTGGCGTATTGTTCTTGTTTCCGTACATCGTGGCAACCATGCATTCCGCCGTTGCTTTAGGAGCTCTGCAAAGGCTATTTAAAATAGAAGTCGGCGCAGCAGCGGTTACCGTTATGGGCATCTTCTTGCTCCTTCAGATCGTTTATTTCTTGTTCATTAGAAGGAATTATTTGAATGTGATAAAAAAGCATCTAACCTTTAGCTGAGTCAGATTTATATTAAAAGGCATCCATTAGGAGTAATTGGATGCCTTTTTTTGCTGCTTGGTTTTATTTTAGTACTTTGATGATGAATCTATTAAATTAGAGCTGAGAAGATAAAGCCTCGCGTCAAATAAGCCCCCGCTGTCCATATAATATTATGAATTATTTTCAACTAATTGCAAAACATATACATGGATACATTATAAGGGGGGACCTCGTTGAAGCTCACTGCTCTATTAGAACGGTTATTTGTAAAGCAAATAAAAGGCGACACTACTAATATAGAAATTACAAATATCGCAATCGACTCTCGAAAAATAAAACCTGACGGATTATTTATTTGTTTGACGGGAACTCAAATGGATGGGCATCAGTTTATCACTGAAGCGATTTCCAATGGAGCTATTTCGATATTAGTAGAAATTGAAGTGAAATGTCCTCCTGGTGTTACGCTTATTCATGTCCCAGATACCAGGAGAGCGATGGCAATTATATCTGATTATTATTATGGTCAATGTTCGAATCCGTTAAAGCTGATTGGTATTACAGGCACGAATGGAAAAACAACTACAACCCATTTAATTGAAAAAATGTTATCGGACAACGGAAAAAAAGCCGGACTTATCGGTACTCTGTATACGAAAGTTGGCGATTTTGTTGAAAAAACAGTTAATACAACGCCAGAAGCGATTGAAATTCAAAGATATTTTAACATGATGTTAGAGTTAAAAGCCCAGTATGCCGTCCTTGAAGTATCCTCTCATTCTCTGGAAATGGGGAGGGTTAGAGGCTGTAACTTTAAAACAGCTGTTTTTACAAATTTAACGCACGATCATTTGGATTATCATCAAACCTTAGAAAATTATCTTGATGCTAAATCTTTGCTTTTTTCCCAAATGGGAAATACTTACACAGATGAACCTAAATTTGCAGTATTAAATGCCGATGACCCTGCTTCTAAAAATTTGGCTAAAAAATCAGCTGTTCAAGTCTTAACTTACGGAATTGAAGCTAAAGCAGATGTGCAAGCAAGAGATATCGAATTAAGAACAGAAGGCACCTTTTTGACTGTTGATACTTTAATAGGAAGTATGACAATCCATTTGAAACTTCTCGGGAAATTTAATGTATATAATGCGCTTGCAGCAATATCCGTAGGAATTGTTGAACATATTCCATTAGAGGGTATTAAAAAAAGCTTGGAAGCATTTCATGGGGTTGACGGAAGATTCCAACCCGTATTTGCCGGACAAAATTTTTCATTAATCGTGGATTACGCTCACAATCCGAACGGATTAGAAAATGTATTAAAAACTGCAAGAGAACTTACTAAGGGGAAATTGTATTGTGTTGTAGGTTGCGAAGGTGATCGGGATAAGTTTAAACGTCCTATTATGGGTAATATTGCAGTTACTTATTCGGATAAAGCTATTTTCACATCGGATAACCCACGCTCGGAAAACCCAAATACCATTATCAATGACATACTTGAAGGCCTTAGGTCAAACAACATATCAGAAGACCGTTACATTACGATTCCGGATCGAAGAGAAGCCATTCGAAAAGCAATTGAATTCGCCACGGATGCAAACGATTGTATTATTATTGCAGGAAAGGGCCACGAAACACATCAGATCATTAAAAATGAACATATTCCATTTAACGATATTGAAGTTGCTGTGGAATTGATATGTACAATGTGCCCGTCAACCGGGTATGAGCATGCTGAAGCAATAAGGGGTGGCCATCATATGACAACCCCGCCTAACAAAGAAAGACACCTCCTCCACCCTGCTATAAAAAAGCGTTCACCCAGTAGAGTGAACGCCTAATTACTTCAAAACATTATTGTCTACTTCAAGACTTTATTTGTTACTTCAAAATAATGTTTTGAAGTGCAAAAAACCAGCACATCTTCACGGATTGAATGCCCATGTTTCTTACAAAAGTCACTGTCCTCAATATTGATCTGCACCTAATCCAAAATCCAATACGTCTTCCGATGGTTGCATGGCTCAAGGCTACATCTTAGTACCCAACTTGGATTGGGTAAACACAGCTACATACTTTACTTCGCTCGTAATTGGACTTATGGTATGCTTTTCTATCGAATCGAAATACAGACTGTCTCCCGGACCCAAGGTATATTCTACGTTTCCGACTTTATATTTCATTTGACCCTCGAGAATAAATATAAACTCTTCCCCATTGTGACTGAAAATATGTCTGCTGTCATGTTCATCTTTCCTTGAGACAAATAGAAACGGCTGCATAAGCTTGTCTCCGCGCTCAACGGCAAATGCGAAAAAGGAATACCCTTTTTCCGTTTTCACTAATTTGGATTGGCTTTTTTCTTTTGTTGTATGAATCGTGCCTGACTGCTGTTGATCATCCAAAAGAATTGAGACTGTAGTTCCTAATGCGTCGGCGATCTTGATCAGGGTTGAAATAGGCGGCATCGTCTTCCCGTTTTCTATTTTGGACAACAAGCTTTTAGAAAACCCGCAAATATCGGCAATCTCTGTCAAATTCCAATTTTGTTCTTTCCGCAGCTTCTTAATTTTATCCCCAAGTTGCATCTTCAGAGATCTCCTATTTCATATTGTTCAACTATGTTTATCATAACGATACACTGTGTAATCGTCAACAGGAGGAGTTTATTCACTATAACAGCAATCTATCTAAACCGATGGCACTTATCATCATCCGTTCTTTCTTGTTTCCTAATAACTGTTGGGGCCAATCAACGATTCCCCCGTCTCCTATCTTGAGTACTTGTCCATTGATAGTTGCAATAATGGTAAACTGTAGTCCTTTGTAGTATTGATTTTCAGTATTCGTTGAGCCTTCGGATGTAACGACATGCATCGATTTCTCTTCTCCGTATAGCAATATCCTTTGAACTAGCCCTTCAGAATCCTTATATCCACTACGAACGCTAAGTACAACTTCCAAATCTGAACGAAACAACGTTTGGAAAATGTCTTTATAAACGTTAATGTGCTCCCAAAATGATTGCTTTTCAAAGGAGTAAGATCCCTTATCTTTACTGGATGTAACCATACAAAACAATTGAAAATGGGATAAAATACCCGGGGCTTTATGAGTATTTTGTGCCCTTACATGTCTATGAGTCGTGCAAAATCTAATAAAATCATCTTCATTGTTCATTTTTCCCGACTTTAAGCAATCACTGATATGTAAGGCTAAGAGGTTTGTAGCATCCGCAACTACTTCCGTACCTCTCAGCGCTGATATGATCTTATTTTGGTCCACCGTAGCTACTATCGAACAAGAACCCAAGGGCGCTACAGGCGACATTTGCAAAGGAATAAATGAGTGGTGTTTAGCTATTTTCAGTGTATCTAGTTCTAGTTGTTTTAACTCTATTGGATTAACTCTTGCCGCTTGCACAAATCTGTTTGCTTCGTATCTTCTTAGTAAGTCGCTGGCAGATGAATTCTTTGTTTTTCTTCTAAATGCTTCGAGTAACAGGGTATTTAAATCGGACCCAGGAATTTGTTCAATTAATAAGTCCACTATGTTTTCAATGCCTAAATCACGAACTATTCTGTTTAAATTACTTTGTTCTTCAAGATTCATCGAATACCCTCCTTAACCAAATTGTCCACTTAAATTACAAAAATCGCCCCATAAAGTATATAGGACGACGATTCCGGGTATGTCTACCCATTATTTTTTGCTTAAACTTTTAAATTTTTTCACCTGCTCGGTGATCGCTATTTCAGTAGGAAGCCGTTCTACGCTGGATGCTCCGAAAAATCCGGCAATCCCTTTGGTTTTGCTAAGAACGTAGTCTACGTCCTCCGGCTCCGAGATCGGACCGCCATGACAGATAACCAGTATATCCGGATTCACGCTTTTCCCGGCATCATAGATGCGCTGAACGAGGTCAGCCGATTCATCGAGCGATAATGCCGTCTTCGCTCCTATGCTTCCTTTGGTCGTCAGACCAACATGCGCAACAAGCACATCCGCTCCAGCCCTAGCCATTACGATGGCATCCTCTTCGTTGAAAACGTATGGAGTAGTCAATAAATCCAATTCATGAGCTTTACGGATCATCTCCACTTCCAAGCTATATCCCATCCCGGTTTCTTCTAAATTTTGCCGGAACGTCCCGTCGATCAGACCTACCGTCGGGAAGTTTTGAACGCCGGAGAAGCCCATTTCTTTCAACTGCTTCAAATAGACATCCATCAGACGGAACGGATCTGTGCCGCAAACCCCTGCCAGCACAGGTGTATCCTCGACAATAGGAAGAACCTCGCCTCCCATTTCCACTACGATTTGGTTGGCATCTCCATACGGCATCAATCCGGCTAATGAACCTCGGCCTGCCATCCGGTACCTGCCCGAATTATAGATGATGATCATATCTACACCGCCCGCTTCAGCACATTTTGCCGATAAACCTGTTCCAGCCCCAGCGCCAACGATGAAAAGGCCTTGTTCCACTTGAGAACGCAATCGGTTTACTATTTCTTGTCTCGGTATCGCCATCGTTTAATCTACCCTTCTTTCTTATGTTCCAACAACTTGAGTAAATGCTCTGCAATCACGTCTGCGACTGCAGGATCATTGATGTCTTGTTCCATTTCAATCATAGGAATGTCTGAACGAAGGTGCTGCTTGATTCCTTCGTACAGGGCGCATCGCTCTTCCCTTCCTTCAAATGCCTTTCCTGCTATGTCCAGCAAGGAAACTCCGGCTTTCGGGAACACGACGATGGTCGGTGCTGTGCCTTTATTCAACTTATCAGCCAAAATCCGTCCCAATTCGCGGTTCTCTGAAACCGTCGTTCTCATCAATGTTGTGGTCGGGTTATGCTGGTAAAAGATTCGCTCTTTGAATGGTGCCGGGACGGTGTCTGGAGGTCCGAAATTGACCATATCGAGCGCTCCCACCGAGACAACCTGCGGAATTCCGGCAGCACCCGCAGCTTCTAGACGGTTAGGTCCGGCACTAAAAATGCCGCCGACCAACTCATCGGCTAATTCTGTGGTAGTAATGTCCGCAATACCCTTAATATAACCAGCCTTGATCAATTCCTCCATCGCAAGGCCGCCTGTTCCGGTCGCATGGAATACAAGCAGATCGTAGCCCTTCTTCTCCAGGATTTCCCTCACGCGGGTCGCGCATGGCGTTGTCACTCCGAACATTGTGATGCCCAGCGTGACTTTCTCATCCGCTGTCTCCTGCTCCAACCCTGTGTGCCGAATCATCCCGGCTAATGCATAGGCAGCATTGCTTAATATTCGCCGGGACAGTCGGTTAATGCCGGCGATGTCGACAACGGAGTACATCATCATAATGTCCTTTACGCCCACATAGGGCCTTGTATTCCCAGATGCAACGGTAGAAACAAGCAGCTTCGGCACGCCGATAGGAAGAGCCTGCATGGCTGAAGCAGCTACCGTTGTTCCTGCAGTCCCACCCATCCCTAACATACCGCCGACTATCCCCTTCTTCTCTAATTGAACCGCGATATTTGCTGCACCTTGGGTCATAACAGCAACAGCTGTTCCACGGTCGTTCTGCGTTCGCAGTTCCTCTATGCTGGATCCTCCTGCTCTTGCTACTTCATCTGCGGAGACATCCGGCTCGAACAAAGGATCTCCCAGCACGCCGGTATCGATAACAAAGGTATCCGTTCCACACGCTTGCAGCGCATCTTTCACGAATTGAAATTCGAGCCCTTTCGTATCCAAAGCTCCAATTAATATGGCTTTTTTCCCCACGACTCCAGCTCCTTCAAGGATCTGCACTTTACTTCATTGCATTGCACATATACGTATAACAAGCCTTCATGCCCTCAAGTACTTCGCCGCCGCTTTCTTCATCTGCCGACATCCAGCCTTTATAGTTAATCGCTTTAATCGCTCCGAAAATCGGTTTGAAATCGATGGCTCCTTCACCGAGTACTTTCCAATCCCCTTGCTCAAAGTCCTTGAGATGAAAGTTATCGATCACGTGGCCAAAGCTGCGGATCAACTCAGCTACGTCGTGGACGCCAGACTTCACCAAATGCGCAGTATCCACGGTCAAACCGATGGATTGATCTTGGATCCGGTCAAAGAAGATATCAAAATCTTCACGGTACATTACCGGATTGTTGTGATGATGGTGCAGGGAAAGCTTCACGCCGTACTGCTGCTGTGCTTCAAGGCCCAATTCCGAAAACGCATCCCCATACCCACGAATATCCTCAGATGTAACTTCAGCTCTGGGAACCCCATGGCAGTATACGACTAGATCCGTACCGATTCCGGAGGCAAACCGAAATACGTTCCTAAGCTGCTGGGTGCCCGCCTCATCCAATCTCCCGCCTGTAATGAGCGCCGAGCCCACCCCCGGTAATTGCCCCCATGCTTCCTTGAATCTTTCTGGCTCGTTAAGATAGGGGCTATATTGCGGGCCTTTCAGTTGCAGTCCGTCATAGCCAACCGCTCTATATTGTTGAAAAAGAAGCGTCTGTTCCTCCACTGTGGAAGTGGGTCTGGAAAAAGCCAACTTTATACTCATAATTGTTTCTCCTCATATATCATTTAAAATGAACTAAGCTTTCCCCTAGCAGTTTCAAGGCTCCAATAGCCCCAAGTGACAGTATAAGCCGTTGAAAATAAACTTGCGGAATTAACGGCAGCAATTTAATACCCGCCCGCATAAGCGCCAATAGCAATTAGCGGTATCGTCCAAGCATTAAACAACAAAGATTGGGATGTAATCATTCCTAATTGAATGTAGAATGGCACTTTAATGAGATTCACAAGCAGAAAGAACCATGCGCCTGTTCCGACAAACTCCTGCCGAGTCTTTGATAACTTGAAGCAGGATGATGCCAAATATTAGGGATCCCAACAGGAGCTTTAATTGATCATTACCCGTTTTCAGCAAAACGAAATAGCCGCCAATTACGCCCAATAGCACCCATGGAATCAGGCTAATTAAATGCTTCCAAATCACATTTTTGCGGTAATAGGCAACCGCCATTAAATCCCCGACAATCAGCATAGGCAGTAAGATACCTACCGACAGCTTTGCCGGAAAAATAACGGTCATGAGCATGGCATTAAAAATTCCCATTGTGGAAACGCCCGTCTTCGCAAAACCGACGCAAACCCCCACGATAACGATGATGACGATTTGCCAATTGCTCAAATCAAACATGTTTATTCGCCAATGGTCTGGCGGTCCGGTGCTGAGTACGTGATAATCATACGGCACGGTTCCCAACTTGTCGTGGTTGCATTATGGGGCACATTGCGTGGAATTCGCAACATCATGCCCGGTTCCAGATGAAAGGTTTCGTCTCCCAGAGTATGGTCGCATTCTCCGGATAGTATAAAGATGATTTCTTCGCAGTTCGGATGCACATGTCTGGGATTCGATTGACCCGCGTTAATATAAACCATACCAAAGGTCATTTCGCTGTCCGGATCTATTTCTTGGCCGCAAAGCCATTGAATCTTTCCCCAATCCATATCCAATACACGTGCCTTGTCTTGCTTTCTCAAATCCGTAATGGTAGCCATACACTCGTTCTCCTTTTTTATGTTTACTTAGATGCCAAACGTTCTTTATACGACGCATTCATTTCTTGAATAATCTTCTGATAGTTGGCGTCTTGCTTAAGTTCGGCAACTAATTTATCCCATGCGTCGATATTGGATTTGCCCATAATGACCTGTGTTTTCATGTCATTGATTTTCTTGGTGAAGTCAGAACCAACCTTCAGGTTCGTTTCTGAAACCAATCCGACGGCAGAATTAGGCAGGCTGATTTTGGATTTGGCATCGATGATTTTCTTATTTCGTTCGAATACATCCTTCGGCATACCAGGCGCAAACGCATACATATAGGGATCGTACTTCATGAAAAGCTTGCCGAACGCACCAGGGCCCAAACTGTCTTTAACGCCTTGATCATTAGTAACATAAAATCCGTCTTCTTTTTTATGATGCACACCTTCAATTCCATAATTGGATAATACGTGACCTTCCGCCGAAGCGCCGAAATCGAGCAGGGACAATATTTTTTTCACCTTCGCTTCGGAAACGGATTTCGGGATGGCCGCCACGCCGATCATGCCTGAACCCTGTCCAGTGAATTGCCCTTGTGAAGCTGCTACAGAAACTAAGGGCTCCCACGTAACTTTGGGATCTCTCTTCCATTGGTCGTAAGTCCAGCGCCATAACGCTTCAATCGTCTCAGTTGTCATCCCGGCGCGCCCGCTAGTCGCCAAATCCCAGTATTGATTGTCCTTCATGACTGCAAAATCCGGAGGAATAAGCCCTTCGTCAAACAGCCGCTTCTTGAAAAGAAGAGCTTCCCGCATCGTCGGCTCCAGGGTCACGTCGACTAATTTGCCGTTAACGACCTTCCATTTCCCATTGGAGCCATTATAGATGTTGTCGATGATATCGTTTCCACGCATCGTATACCCATACGTGTCCTTTTTTCCGTCCGGTTCTTTTTCTTTGAATGTTTTCATGACTGTATACAATTCATCCATCGTTGTCGGCATTTTTAAGCCTAATTTATCCAGCCAATCCCGGCGAATCGCTAGCCCCCCGACTTCTAAGGGTCTTACGATAGGAACAACATAGTTTTTACCGTTTATTTTGGTGTTGTCCCAAATTTGCTTAGGTGATTCCATTAAATGTTTATATTCTTTAAGAAACGGCGTGAGGTCCCAGAAGGCGCCCTGTTTGACCATCGTCTGAAACTGCGGAATCGAAGTCGTATCCGGCAGCTTGATGAGATCGGGAAGATCCCCCGAAGCGAGCAAAACATTCAGCTTGTCGTTAAACACACCATCAGAAATCCAGGTGATATTCAGTTTAGTATTCGTCTTTTTTTCAAATTCCTTCGTCACCGGATTATCTGGTCCTGGCGGCTGTGCAATCGAGAAATTGCTTAAGATATTGAGGGTGACGGGCGCCTCCATCTTGCTTGCCTCCGGCTTCGTGTCTGTCCCTCCTTGACTGCCGGAACATGCTGCAGTGAATAGCGCTACAATCGAAAGCAAAGCAGCCGATGCCTGTTTCTTTGAGCCTTTCATCATACCCAAAACCCCCTTAATAAGTATAAAGTTACGATCAGCCTTTAACTGAACCTAACAAAACGCCTTTGGCGAAATGTTTTTGTAGAAATGGATAAACGATTAATATCGGAACAGAAGCGATGACAACTGCCGCCATCTTGATCGTCTGTATTGGAATTTGCTGTTCCGAGATCATTTCGACAGCTGCCGCCCCACCTGTTGACGTTTCCGAATCGATCAGCATGTTCCGTAATACAATTTGCAAAGGTACTTTGGCAAAGTCATTAATATACAGAACGGCGTTAAAAAATGTGTTCCAATAACCGACCGCGTAAAACAGACCGAATGCAGCCAGTGCAGGTGCGGATAGAGGGAGAACGATGCGGAAGAAGGTGCCCAAATCGTTGCAGCCGTCAATCAATGCTGCATCTTCCAGTTCTGCCGGTATGCTGTCAAAGAAGCTTTTCATTAAGATAACATTCCAGCCACTAATTAATACGGGTATGATCAGCGCCCATACGCTGTTGATCAGCCCTAATTCACGCACCACAATATAATTGGGAATAATGCCAGCATTAAATAAGATGGTCAGCAAAACCATCAGCATGATGATTCTTCTTCCCCTTAACCTTTTACGCGACATCCCAAACGCCATAGCTGCTGTAAAGATTAAGCTTAATCCAGTCCCGACAGTTGCCAGAAATGTACTAACAGCGGTTGCATTTTTAAATGCTGGAGTAGCTAACAAATACTTGTAGGCGGCTAGGGTCCAATTCTGGGGGAAAAGCACAAATCCGTTTTTTTGCAAATATTCTTGTGAATCTGTGAAAGAGACTATAAATACGTAGTATAGTGGAAATAAAGTAACAAACCCGATCAAAGCTAATACAACGATGTTCAATAGATCAAAAACACGACCACCCACGCTTACTTTCATCTTCCGACACCCCCAGACTTAATAGACCCCATCCTCACCAATCCGTTTGGCAAGCCTGTTCGCCAATACGACAAGTATGAGTCCTACCACTGATTTAAATAACCCGACCGCCGTGCTATAACTGAATTGACCTTGTTGTATCCCGTTTCGGTAAACATACGTTTCAAATACGTCCGCAACTCGTGCCACTGCCCCATTCGACATCAAAAACACTTGTTCGAAACCGACATCCATGATGTGCCCCAGCCTCAGGATCAACAAGATCAGTATGACACTTCTTATGGCTGGTAAAGTAACATGCCATGTCTGCCTCCAGCGGTTAGCGCCATCGATTTTGGCTGCCTCATATAATTGCGTGTCAACTCCTGTAATGGCGGCTAAAATAATGATCGTTCCCCAGCCCGTTTCTTTCCATATATTTTGCAGGACAAGAAGCCCCCAGAACGTATCCGCATTCGTCAAAAAATCATATTTGCGCAAGCCAATCGCTTCCATCATCAAATTGATGATTCCCGAAGATTGCGACATCAATAAAAACGAGATGCCAGCAATAATGACCCAAGATAAAAAGTGCGGAAGGTACACGACCGATTGAATGACCCTTTTAAACACTTCATTGTTTAGTTCGTTCAGCAGCAATGATAGAATGATCGGCAGCGGGAAGAAGAACATCAGATTCAATAAACTGATCATCATCGTATTGCGAAATAGAAGCATGAAATCCGGGTTTGAAAAGAACCGAACAAAGTGTTCGATTCCAACCCATTCACTTTTCAATACCCCCATATACGGCGAGTATTCTTGAAATGCAATGATGATTCCCCACATGGGAACATATTTAAAAATGATGAAAAAGAGCACGCCTGGCAAAACCAGCAAGTATAGGTATTTGTCACGTCTTAAATCAGACAAGAGAGTACGCCGTTTCTTGTTCTTATCCATAGTGACGGACGATTGCAAAATAGCAGATTGTGTACGCATAATGTTTACCTTCCACTTCAATCAATTTTTTGAAGCGTTAATTAATATGTACAGCACGAGATTATACCATTACACCTTGTTTTAAATGGACGATTCGTTGTTCATTAGCCGATACATAAGCAGCATCGAGAACGGTGATCGTTTTCAGATTGTCTTGGGAACTGTTTGGCGCTTCCACGCCGGTTTCCAAGGAAACGAGCAATTGGTTTAAGCCTTCGTAGGTCGCTACTTCTCTTGAAATATTATTTTCCCAAGTGACTTCAGGATCTTTCCCGCCTTTACGGTATAAGCTTACGGTTCCATGGCCATTGACGATTGTACCGGTTTCCCCGATTACGATTAATTCCGCTTTGTTGTAGGTGGAAGAGAAGCTTTGAACGTAGGTTACTACGGCGTTGTTCTCATAAACAATTTGAACGGTAGCATCGGTTTCCCCTGCGCAATTAATCGCCGATGAGGAACGGTTTTGGCAAACGACGGATACCGCATCGCTTCCAAGAATTTGCCGGAATCCGTCAAACCAGTGAATCCCCATTACCGAAAGTGCATGACGTTCACAATCCAACCGCCAACCACTATCCTGCCTATAATGCAGATTGGAGAAAATAATGGATGTTACCTTGCCGATCAAGCCTTCCGCAACCTTCTCCTTCACTAATTCGAATGGGAAATGACGCCTGAAGTTTTGATTGACGGAAACCGGTACACCGTGCTTTTTGGCCTTCTCAGTAATTTCGGTCGCCTCGGCCAGCGTGTCGGAAAATGGCTTTTCAACGAAAACCGGCAAGCCTGCTTCGATTAGCGGAAATACGATTTGCTTGCGGATGGAAGTAGGTGTACAGACGATAGCCACATCGATACCGCTATTTTGGATAAAGTCTTGCAAATCGGTAAACCGCTGCGGCACACCATATTTATCGGCTTTAGCATGGAGCGCCTCGGGATTTGGATCACATAATGCTGTTATCTCGATTCGCTCCGGATGATCTTTGTACGCCACGAAATGCAATTCGGTAACACCGCCTGCTCCCACAATACCTACTTTGTACTTTTTCATTGTCGCTTCCACTCCTTGATAGTTTGGTTTGATTTTACATTAAAGCTCTGCCTATTACCGAAATAAATACGAATCCTAACCTTCCACACCTCCCTGAAAAAAAGGATTACAATTCCAGATTAATCAACATTATTTACTCAAGTTAAACTTTTTTTCATATAATTCAACTAAGTTGACAAACTAATTGTATAACATGATTTATAATTTTGCAATCGCTTTCTTAATAAAAAATAACCGAAGTTGACATTCAACTTCGGCTTGTACCAATAGGTGATTATCGTGTTTATCCACCATGATAAAGAGGGTGAAGCCAGCTCGGTTTCACCCTCTTTACGTTCATGCGATATTTCTTCTAATCGTCATTGTTGTTGTTATTGTTATCGTTATTGTTATCGCCACATACAATTTTGTTCATTACATGCTAACCCCTTTGAAGATGATTACCGCACTATTTGGAAGCGGTTTCTTTTCTGATTTTACAGGAGTGCATTCTCGAAATATACTATGCATATTCGTTTAAATTTCATATAAGAATTGAGTTTTTGTTTCCGAACATCCATCACTCCCCACGCTCAACCTTTTATAGAGCCTATCAATACGCCTTTTTCAAAGTATTTTTGTATAAAAGGATATAGGATTAAAATCGGCAGCGTAGATACGATGATAACACCATACTTGATTTGATCGGCATATCTTTGCGCATAGCCTCCTGCATCGCCGCCAACGCCTGCTCCACTCGCAAACACCTGATTCGATAAAAGAATATCCCTTAAAATGATTTGCAACGGCTGCAGCTCATTTTTTCTTATATAAATTAAAGCCGTGAAGAAATCATTCCAGTGTGCGACCAAGTAGTAAAGGCCGATAACGGATATAAGTGCTTTGGACAAAGGCATAGCCACCTGTATAAAATACTTGAAATGAGAACAACCGTCCATGGCAGCTGCCTCATACAATTCCGATGGCAATGTTTCAAAAAACGTACGTGCAATTATGAGATTGAATACATTAACGGAAAATGGCAAAATGAAAACCCACATCGTGTTTGTCAAGTGCAGCCCTTTCATTAATAAGTAAGTTGGAATTAAGCCACCATTAAAAAACAACGTAATTACGAAGATCAACATTAATGCACGTCTAGCCATAAATTCTTTCCTCGATAGCACATAGGCTGCCGGTAAGGTGAACAGCAAATTTATAAAAGTTCCGAGAAATGTGTATACAAGTGTATTACGATAACCGACCCAAATTCTGGTGTCTTTAAAAATTTCCTGGTATCCAAAAAAACTGATGCCTTTCGGCAGAAATAAGACATGACCGGTTGAAACAAGGGTAGAGTCACTAACAGATGCAATAATGATAAAGTACAACGGATATGCAATGATTAAAAAGATCAAGACACATAGCACAAATAGAATAAGACGGAATATGATTTCATTGCCATTCTTGCTTAATAGACTCAACTCCACTCCCCCCTTCGACATCCAATTACCATAGACTCATATTAGAAAATCTCTTCGAGATGGCGTTCACGGCAATCAAGAAAATAAAATTAATGACCGTATTGAACAAACCAATTGCCGACGAGTAACTGAATTGATTAGATACAATACCGATTTTATATACATAAGTGGCAATAACCTCGGAAACAGGGAGATTTAACGCATTTTGCATTAAAAAGATTTTTTCAAAGCCGGTGCCGAGCACATTCCCCATGCTGAGAATAAACAAAATAATCATCGTTGGAACAATTGCAGGTATATCCACGTAACGTATCGTTTGCCATCTGCTGGCTCCATCAATTTTGGCAGAATCATACAATTGAGGATCGATTGTGGAAAGCGCTGCTAAATAAATAATGCTGTTCCATCCGCAATGCTGCCAAATATCGGAAAGTACATAGACGGGCATGAATGTACTAGTAGATGCAAGCAAATTGATATCGCCCAATCCAACTAACTTCATCAGGTATCCAACAATGCCTGTTTCCGGCGATAATAGGACATTTAGCATCCCAACCAGTACAATGGTCGAAATAAAGTGGGGTAAATACACCGTCGTTTGCAAGATTTGCTTTGCTTTTTTTCTTCTGATCTGATTCAGTATCAATGCCAGAATGATTGGAGCGGGAAACCCGAGAACAATCGACGCCAGACTGATGGTAACCGTATTTTTCATTAAATCCGCAAACAAATAGCTGTTCATAAATTGTTTGAAATAGTAGAGTCCGCGCCATTCTCCACCTGTGAGCCCTTTGGCAAAATCATAGTCCCGGAAAGCGAGTTGAATGCCGTACATCGGCCCATAATTAAAAATCAGTATGACGGCGATTGCCGGAAAAATCATGATCCACAATTGATGATCGCGTTTGAATGTGCTTACAACGGTCGGTTTTCTAGCTAATCGAATACCGGCAGTATCTTTGCCGATTTCACTTATTTGAGAGCTCATCCAGGCTTTCTCCCTTTTAGATAGATGCTATGCCGTCCGCATAGAAAGCATAGCATCTATCATCATGCTATTTTATTTGTTCTTACTCATGAAGCTATCGTAGTATTTTTGCATAATCTCGATATTTTGCTGCAAACCGGCTTTTTGACATTCTTTCACATAAGCATCCCACTGGGCGTCAATGCCGCCTTTCGTAACCCATTGCGCAAATTTGGGATTCGCCAAATTCATGAGGTTCGTGTTGTTCAGGCTTTAATGTGTTATTGTCCGCAGTCGAATATTTGATAAACAAGTTAGGGTAGACGTCGGTCTTCGTACTTACACTCAGAGCGCCCTTCAACGGTTCGGATTGCGTGAGAACCTCGCTCATATCTTTACCGAGATTCAATTTTAAAGAATCTGCGATATACATAGGTCCGTTATCCGCCATCGTGGACGTCCATTTCCATGTGCCAGGATCCATTTTCGAATCTGTCGGCGGCAATACGCTGTAACTGTCATCTCCATTATCCTTAATATTCGTACCTAATGAGCCGAACAAGACTTGCATGCTGACTTTAGGATCATACAAGTTATTGATGAATTTCATCGCCGCGTCTTTATTCTTCGTTTTCGCCGACATGACTACCATGTTGCTTCCAAAGTTTAGGGAGTTGTAATCATAACTCCAAGATAGTTTAGCGTTAGAATCTGCTGACCTCTTTAATGGGGACATCGACGCATATTGCGGCGCCACCTGGTCTCCGAATCTGTCCGATGCGACCCAACCCCATGTGAAGCCGACTTTCGCCGTATCTCCGGTGCCGCGTGCAATCGACTGGTATTTCGTGTAATCGTGCGTAAATACTTCTGGGTTAATCAACCCTGCTGCGTAGCATTTATTCAAGAATACGACCAAATTTTTAAAACGTTCGTCGATCAGGAAGTTTTTCACTTTCCCGTTTTCCACATAATAGCCTTGGCCGCTTCCATCGGATAATGTAATGCCCTCACTTCCCAGTAGAACAGCAGGATTGAAATATCCGCCGATACCTCCCGGCCAGTCCATGGGGATCTCATCTTTTAAATCGCCGTTGCCATTAGCATCTTTTTCTTTAAATGCGACCAGTACGTTATATAATTCATCCCACGTAGTCGGCATTTTTAATCCTAGATTGTCCAACCATTTTTTATTAATAAATTGTCTTGTAGCAGAAGCAGGCCAAAAACGTTGGTATTTGGGTAAACCGTAAATTTTCCCGTCAGGCTGCGTGGCAATGATTTTTGTTTCGGGTTTAGCATTAAACATCATTTGCACATTCGGAGCGTTTTTGTTGACCAAATCGGACAAATCTTGGAACAGGCCTTGAAATTGCGCAAAATCGGCGTCTGTAATGACATTAGCACCAACAAATAAATCCGGAACATCACCGCTGGCAAGCATGGTACCTTTTTTCTGTCCCCAGTCTGCCGTAATCTCTTGCCACTTGATTTCTACTCCTGCTTCTTCTTCCGCTTTTTTCAGCCATTCCATTTCTGCAAGCGGTTTCGTAAGCGGGTGTTTGACCATTATGCCCGTTAATTTTACTTTCGTACCGCTTTTACCTGCATTCCCCGAACCAGTGTCACTAGTTCCTTCAGTTTTGGAGCTGGATTCGCTGCAGCCTGCCATTACTACAGCAGAAACCATAAACAATGATAGTACAACTGCTAATTTTTTACGCATTGCCGTCATCACCCCTCAAAAGTATTGGTTATGCACAATCCTTGCCGATTCCACCTTAACTTTAATCTTCGTTCGAGGATGCGTAAACGATCAGTTTTTGATGAATCCCCATTTTTTGAAAGCGCTTAACAACAGTGTTGGAAAACGCTTGCAAATGCGTCTTGTAAACGGATTTCAAAAATTGCATATCTTCAAAAATTGCATATTGTTGACAACTGATATCGCTTCGCGCATAACAGTTGCAACCTTTACGAAAAAAAAACGGCTACCACGCTGTCTACAACGGGTAGCTTACTTTCATTTGTTTGAATCCCGGTATTGGCCCGGCGTAATGCCGACCACTTTTTTGAAGGAGCGAATAAAACTCGACGTATTCGAATAACCGACTTGCTGCGCGATCAATTCCAGCGTTTCATCTGAACTTCGAAGTAATACAAGGGATTTTTGGATACGAAGTTGATCGATATATTCCTTGAAATTTTGTCCCATCGTTTTCTTGAAGTGATAGCTGAAGCCCGAAATCGACATGCTAAAATGATCGGCAATTAGCTGCAGCGAAAATTCAGGACACATGCCATTTCCTTCAATGAACGCAAGAATGTCATTCTGTGAAGCGGTCCTAGAAGTTGGCTGTGAGCTTCGAATGAGATCGCAAAGCTTGCAGCAGCTTTCACGCATAATATCGATCATCTGCTCGATCGTGTATCGATGAAGGTAGGAGACGCTGGTCAATTGCAGCAAGCTTTGGTCGCCCTGCCGGAAACGCTGCAATCCGTTGAATATGACGATGATCGTGTTCAAATAAACAGCTCTGACCATATGCGGCGGCGTACCGTCGTGCCCGATATATGCGATGATGCGCTCCATAACCGATTCAACTGCGGAGACGTCGTTTTTTAAAATGAATAGCTCAAGTGATTGCAGTTGTTCTGCAAAATAGGAAACTGCGCTGGTTTGCTGGACTTCGATTTCGTCGAAAACAAGAACCGAGTATTGATTCCGGACCCGAAGATGCTCGGCAGCGCGAATGGCCTGCAAATAAGAGAGGTGAGCCCCTTCTGGGGATTGTCCCGGTGCTCCAATTCCGATCAGCGTACGTATGCCGATCCGTTCGAGCAGCTCCTGCTGAAGACCGCTGAGATACGCCTTCAATTGAAAGTTCTGGTTATGGGAACCAACAAAGACGATCTCTTGATTATAAATGCTATTGAAGAAGTAACCTTGAAGATCTTCAGGTAATCTGTTCTCCTCCATCCGGCAATACTCAGCAACCGCTTCGATACCGCCTTCTTTTGTTTCACAAGAAAGGACAGCAACCGCAATATGAGAATAGTTGAAGCAAACTCCGTACGGATCGGCCTCCTTTTGAAATGCGTCCCATGTCGGGTAACGGTCGCATATCAGCTCGAACAACAGATTGTCACGTATGACGGGCAACGTGCTTTTTACCCTCTCGTCCAGCCTGCTGTTGGCGGAGGAAAGTTGATCCAGCGCATACCGTATCGTATCGAATTCATTCATTGTTCTCGGCTCTCTTAGCGTAAACAAGTTTTTAGCGAAATGAACCAAACCTTTGATCGGATGATAATTTTTACGGATAGAAACATAGATGACGATCACTTCGAGCAATAAAATCAGAATAAAAAGAACGACGGTGTTGCGCTGGATCAATCGGATATCTTGCAACGTTTCAGACACAGCCATCAGAGTGACATACTTCCAGCCGTTTTTATCCGATACTTCGTGCGAAACGATAAAAGATTTGCCGTCGATCCGATATATACCTGATCCGGACCGACTCTCACCCAAGCCGGACACCAGATGTTTGAATTCACTCGAATTACTGTAAGAGGTTTCGTTTGAAGCGACCAAACGGTTTCCCTTCGGGTCAAAAATAAAGAAATCACCTGTAAAAGCTTCGGAAACCGACTTCATCAGCCGAATAATCGTTTCCTCTTTTACCATGATGAGCACTGTACCCGGTGAGTTGAGACCGCCTAATGGCAAAGGCGATAAGAACGTCAGCATTCGCGTCCGGTTATTGCCGGATATGATGACGTTTTCCGCCGGCCGAACCGTAGGTGAAGTCAAATTGGTCAATTCCTCGAACATGGCTTTATGCGGCCAATTTTCGTAATAATATCCGACTCCTGGACTTTCGAAATCCTCAATACTGTAGGCACTTCCTGTCTTGGCAAACAGAAAGCCGATGCTTTTAACATACAAGAAGGTGTTGTCGATGAATGCATCCGTCGCATTGTATTTCCGCATTTCGTTTGCAATGACGATTCTTTGATAATCATCATCCCCAGCCAAGTACAACTTGATCTCCTGGTTGTTCACTAGCTCTGAGGGAAGGTTGTACACATAACGGGTGAAAATATCCATCGAATTCATGAACTGTGCGGTGACATGAGCATTCCAGTCCATTTCCTTTTGCTTCACAACTTCCGTTGAATTCGGGTAATAGTAGAAAAGAATAACGATGACGGGAAACAGCAGCACCAATATATAGGAAATCAACAATTTGGCCAACAGGTTGAACCTGTTTTTTTTCATAAGTGTCCCCCTTCTGGAATACGCCTCGAAATGTAGTGTTTGAAGTAAACGGTTACATGATGAGATAAACCAATGTTTATGAGATCACCGACTTCCCATGGGCTTAGATATCCTTTGCTTTGAATTATAATTAAAAAAGGAAATATGTAAAGATAGAGATGCGATTGGGGAGGATTTATCATTTTGTGGAATAAGTGAACTTGTACTCAAACATTCATATATCTGTTGTTACTCAATTCTGCCCAATAGGTGAGCAAAGATGATTAGTCATTTAGAGTTAGTGAAGGGCCACCCCTCAAGTAAATTAATTACTTTTGGGACAGCCCTATTCATGTGTACTAGCTGAGAATCCAACTCGCCAAGGTCGTCAAATCGATAATGTTCCACTCTAACGTCGTTGTTCAAGTCGGCTGAACTTTTTAGTAACGTCTGGTGCCAATTTCTCTTGCAGCCGTCACTTCCGTAAATATACTTTCTGGTGTTACGATGCGCTTGGGCAGTGTTCGGCCATCTATCATCTCATTTACAGCTTGAATGAGATTGGGGCCTAACAGCGGATTGCATTCGACCACACTGTTAATTTTACCCTCCATCAGCTTCTCAAGTGCTTTCCGCGTACCATCCACCGAAACGATAACGATGTCTTTGCCAGGCCTTAAGCCGTACTCTTCTATGGCCTCTATCGCACCTAAAGCCATATCATCATTATGTGAAAATAGAACCCGAATACTCGTTCCTCTTGCTTGCAGGAAGGATCTCATGACCTCTTTCCCTTGTGTGACAGTGAAATCGGCATTAGCGCTTTCCAGAACTGCAAAATCAGTATTTTTTGTGATTACTTCATGAAACCCTTTGCCCCTAGCAATTGATGGCGTAGATCCTTCTGTTCCCTTCAATTCCACAATACCGATGGGACTGGGAATGTTAGCTAACTTATCTAGTACATACTTTCCTGCTTTACGACCCTCCTCATAAAAGTCGGAACCGATAAACGTGACGTATAGGGATGGATCCGATACTTCAACCAATCGATCAATAATGATGACGGGAATACCCGCTTGCTTGACTTCCTTCAGAATAGGCTCCCAGCCCTTTTCCACCACCGGCGCAATTGAAATTACATCGACTTTTTGCTTAATAAATGAACGCACAGCTTCAAATTGTCTCTCTTGAGATTGCTCTGCATTCTCGAATAAAAGGCTGATTTCGGATTCCTCTGCCGATTCTTTAATGGAAAGTGTGTTCGCTTTGCGCCAATCACTTTCCGAACCAAGTTGGGAAAAACCCAAGAGGATAGGACGCTTCTGTATATTAGTCTCCTTAAGCCCCGGAACCTGTTTTCCTTCTTCCCCATTCCTGCTATTCGCCGTCGTTTCCTTGATCAAATCACACCCCGTGGGAAGCACGAGAAAACAGATAACAATGATAAGCTTAGAAAGCAGCACCAATGATAAGCCCGGTTTTCTAAGATGCATTTTTATGGTCCAGCCCCCTTGGATTTAATCGATTTGAAAACGAGCCATATGTCTTTCTAATTGAGACGAGACCTGCTTCATTCTCATGGAGAGCTCCACAAGTATTCCCCGATAGATAATTGCGCCGAACAAAGCGCAGCGACTTGTAGCCGATGATTCCTCAGGGCGATTTGATTTGCAGCGGAATGAATTTCCCGCGCGGAAACGGCAGTTTCGACCGATGCTGTCGCCATACGGTCACTGGATTCAGTTACTTCTTTGCCCGTTTCCCTCATCTCGTTAACCAGTTGAACGATTTTTCGGATCATCAGATTGTAAGCTAGAGAGACTGGACCGATTTCATCTTTCTTTCCGTTAAAGGACAACCGTCCTGTCAAGTTGCCTTCCGACGCCGGAAGTGGCTTGACCAAGCGGGAATGTCAATTCATGAAGAATGAATTCCTGACGATTGCTCATTATTGGCTTGCCTGATTTGGTAGTTATAAGCGTTTCCGCTCCATCACTCAATTTGAGAGCGCTTACCATTGATTGTAGCACTTTAGAATCCATCTGAACAAGGAGGATGAAATCATGAGATCCGACATTGTTTTTATCCAGTAGTCTTCCGTAGGCGAAGAGAGGCTTCGGGGAATTCCCCAAATAGCCTCTCTCTTCTATTGACAGCCATACTGGTTTGCCGTCGGCACTTCGAATTTCTTCGAGCCAACCGGACTGAGTTACTTTCGTATCAAAACTCTCCCTTTCCGTAGAGATGGGGGGAATCGGATCTTCCAGAGGAAAGAGAGTGATGTCCCTAATACTCTGGTCGGATAACGCCAGTTGGTCCAAAAGTCCCCGGATCTCGGAGCTGCGCCTCTGAAGCTCATCCGCTCCAATGCCCGCGTTTGTGATTTGAAATAAATTTTCCGTAAAACTGCTGTTATTAAGGAGCTGATTGGATAAATCGATATAAAATTGTTGCTTCATCTGTTCAATGATCGCTGATTTGGCAATACTTGAAGAAAACAAGCCTAATCCCGTAACGGATGCCATAGAAAACAAAAGAAGATAAGGAATAATTTGGTTCCGATAGATTGACTGGGTTTTCTCAGCAGCATTCGTAATAAGCTCTTTAACTCTTTCATGAGGCTCTCCCCTGATGCAGACCCTGTTTTGAGTTTTCGCAACGCTTAGCGCCGGTGGACCCAGCTTCGTCCGCTGAACAGTCTTTGCAGTAAAATAAACATGAACAGAAGGATTCCAATAACGATTTTCGTCCACCAGGAACTTAGTGTACCCTCAAAGCTGATAATGGTTTGTATGACTCCTTGAATTAATACACCAAAGAAGGTTCCTACAATATAACCTACCCCGCCTGTCAGCAGCGTACCGCCGATGACCACTGCAGCAATAGCGTCCAACTCCATTCCCATCGCATGCAGCCCATAACCCGAAAGCATATAGAAGGTAAAGACTACACCTGCGAGAGCAGAACAAAATCCGCTGAACATGTAAACCGTCATTTTAGTTCGTCCTACCGGTAAACCCATCAATAAGGAAGATTGCTCGCTGCCGCCTAATGCATAGGTGTTACGGCCAAATCGAGTGTAATGTGCCATGTAGATGCCTAGAAATACAACCAGCATTGCTATTATCACGCTGATGGATATGAAGTTCTGGCCCGGCAAGTTCACCTTAGTCTGCGCCACACTGGTATAAAAAGCATTGTCAATCGTAATCGTGTTAATGCTTATGACGTAACAAAGTCCCCGAGCTAGGAACATCCCCGCTAAGGTAACGATGAACGGCTGAATCTTAAAATAATGAATAACCGCCCCCATCCCCCATCCGAAGAGAGATCCTATCGTCAGCACCAATGGAATCACCAGCTGCGGCGGCCACCCCGCTTGGACTAAGCTCGCGGAAACCATCGTTGTGAGCGCAATCATCGAACCGACTGATAAATCGATACCTCCGGAAACGATAACGAAGGTCATTCCAACAGCAGCAATCAATAGAAAAGCATTATCGATCAGCAGATTTAAGATTACCTGTAAGGAAAAGAAGCCTGTATATCGGAAAGAACCAATCGTAAACATAAGAGCAAACAGCCCGATAGTCACCAGAATCGGAATATATTGTCGCTTAAGCATGTTGTTTGACCTCACTTTCTGCTGGATAATGACGGGTCTTCCATCGAGAAATGAGCGTTTTACGGAACGATTCGGATTGAACCAGGCATACAATTAAAACGACGATTGCTTTTACTACAAGTGTAATCTCAGGCGGAACGCCGATCATATAAATTGTCGTCGTTAACGTTTGAATGATAAGCGCCCCAATCAAGGTGCCCATTAAGTAAAACCGTCCTCCGTTCAGGGAAGTGCCTCCAATAACTACCGCAAGAATGGCATCAAGCTCGTACCAAAGCCCTGCATTATTACCATCCGCGCTGGATACGTTTGAGCTAAGAATTAATCCGGCTATGCCGGCGCATAAACCGCAGAACATGTATACGGCAAACATGACCGTTTTTGATCGAATTCCGGCAAGGCGACTCGCCTCCGGCTTACAGCCAACCGATTCAATAAAGAGCCCCAGCGAAGTCTTTCTGGTTAGAATAGAGGCAACAAGAAAGAGCGCTGCCACTATAAAGATAGAAAACGGAAGCGTTGCTAACGAGCCCGAACCGATATATTTATACGGCTCATTGGAAACGGTTATGATCTGGCCGTCTGTGATGAGTTGTGCCACTCCACGCCCGGCGACCATCAGAATCAATGTGGCAATAATCGGTTGCATACCGATGCCTGCGACTAAGAATCCATTCCATACACCAAGTATGATGGACAGGACCAACGCAATCCCAATAGCAATGAGCACAAGGCTTATGGCATTCTGTCCATCGCCTTGACTTATGGTTAAACAGGCTATGGCTCCAGCGATGGCCACTACCGAACCGACCGACAAATCGATCCCCTTGGTGGCGATGACCAGCGTCATCCCGATTGCCACAATAATTAAGGGGGAGCCAAAATTTAGAATATCAATTAGACTCCCGTATAAATGTCCATCCCGCATGATAATGGAAAAGAATTCCGGAGCATATAATAAATTGAATAGTAACAGCGCGCCTAATACCGATAGCGGCCAAAATAAGTGATGCTTTAGCATGGTGTTCACCCTCCCGCAATCGCCGTCATGACATTTTTTTGGCTGATATCGTCGCCAATCATTTCTTGAACCTTGCGCCGGTCGCGAAGGACGACAATTCGGTCGCTAACCCGCAGCACTTCTTCTAATTCGGATGAGATAAATAAAACGGACATGCCTTTTTGAGCTAAGGATAAAACCAACCTCTGAATTTCTGCCTTGGCTCCGATATCGATTCCTCTTGTAGGTTCATCCAAGATCAACAGTTTGGGCTGAATCAACAGCCAACGGGCAAGCAGCACCTTCTGTTGGTTGCCCCCGCTTAAATTTTTAATAAGATGTTCAGGGTTAGGAGGATTAATGTTTAGCGTACGAATATACTGGTCCGCAATTTCATCCTGACGTTTTCGAGAGATCGTCTTGAACCAGCCTTGGGTTGCCTGCAGCGCCAAGATTATATTTTCCCTTACCGTCAAATCGTCAATAATGCCTTCTACCTTCCGGTTTTCGGAGCAAAAGGCGATGGATTGATCAATTGCATGTCTTGGCGTTTGTATAGCGCCTTTGGACCCGGACAGCTTTATTTCCCCTGAATCCGCCCGGTCAGCTGCAAAGATAAGTCTCGCAAGTTCAGTCCTCCCCGATCCCAAAAGTCCGGCAAGACCGACAACTTCTCCCCTATGAATGGTTAAGTCTATCGGTTCAATGGATCCTCTTTTCCCAAAATTGGTAGCCTGAAGCAAAACTTCGTCCTTCATTTGTTCCCCGCTGGAAATGTTCGGAATTTCCTCGAGAAGATGAATATCTTTCCCGATCATCTTAGATACCAGTTCTATGCGAGGAAGCTCTTTAGCCATATATTCCCCAATAAATTCTCCGTTACGGAGAATGGTTATTCGATCCGAAATGTCATAAACTTGATCTAAAAAATGCGTAACGAACAGGATGGCCAAGCCCTCACTCTTTAGTCTTGTCATCACCGAGAAAAGCTGTAAGACTTCGCCTCGATCCAGACTTGACGTCGGCTCGTCTAAAATAAGCACTTTAGCGGAAAAACTCAACGCTCTGGCAATTGCAATCAACTGTTGTACGGCAACCGAATATGTATGGAGAGGCTGCATCACATCGATTTCAAGGTTCATTCTTTTCTTCAGCAGTTCTTCGGCATTGCGATACATCTCTTTCCATACAATTCGTCCGAATTGGCGCGGTTCACGTCCGATATATATATTTTCCGCCACGGAAAGATTTAAGCAAAGATTAACCTCTTGATACACTGTACTGATACCGGCACTTTGAGCATCCTGCGGACTGCTTATTTTTATCGTCTTCTGAGCCAGATCAACGGTTCCCTGATCTATCGAATAGACACCTGTCAGCACTTTAATCAGTGTAGATTTACCCGCTCCGTTCTCACCCATCAATGCATGGACTTCCCCGGGAAACAATCGGAAATTAACGCCGGACAATGCCTTTACACCGGGAAACTGTTTGTGAATCCCCGTCATTTGCAAAATTGGCCGAATGTTATTCATACATTCACTCCTCTACCTTTAAGGAGAAAGCCGCTCCATGCCGTTAGCACCGGTTTGAGCGGCTTTCTCCTTTTATTTATATTACGAATGTATCAGGTTGTTATTAGTACTGGCGGTTCGGAAGTTCCCGCTTAGCATCCTCCGATGTAAATACGCCTTCCTTGGTTACGATCCTCTTAGGTAGCTGTTTGCTGGCTACAACATCACGTACCGCTTGCATCAATTGCGGTCCGAGCAATGGGTTACACTCTACGATAAAGTTGATTTTCCCTTCGCTTGCCGCAACGAAACCGTCCTTTACGCCGTCAATGGAGATGATGATGATGTCTTTACCTGGCTTTAATCCCGCCGCCTCGATCGCTTGAATTGCTCCGAGGGCCATATCATCGTTATGAGCATAAAGAACATCGATGTCCTTATGAGCCTTCAGGAATGCTTGCATAACTTCTTTACCTTTAGCACGAGTAAAGTCGCCTGTCTGGGAAGCAATTACTTTCAGATTTGCGTTGGATTTTATCACTTCTTCGAAGCCGGATTTCCGATCGTTCGCCGGTGCGGAGCCTGTTGTACCTTGCAGCTCCACGATATTTACTGGTTCCTTTGCGCCTTTATACGTGTCCACGAGCCACTTGCCTGCCCGGCGTCCTTCTTCAACAAAGTCAGAACCAATGAAAGTTTGATAAAGCGAAGTATCTTTGGAATCTACGGCACGGTCTGTTAAAATCACCGGAATCCCTGCATCTTTGGCTTCCTTCAGCACTGTATCCCAACCGGATTCAACAACCGGAGAGAACGAGATTACATCCACTTTTTGCTGGATAAATGTGCGAATCGCTTTTATTTGGTTTTCTTGTTTTTGCTGTGCGTCAGAGAATTTCAGGTCGAATCCCGCTTCTTTTGCCGAGTCTTGTACAGACTTCGTATTCGCCGATCTCCAGCCGCTCTCCGCGCCAACTTGGGAAAAGCCTAAGGTAATCTTCTTGTCTGCCGGAGTTGCCGCCGGGGCTTTCGTGGCACTCGTACTCTCTTTTGTCGCTTCCGGCTTGCTTACATTAGTGGGGACTTTTTCCGTATTACTGCAAGCTACTGAGAATAATAGCATTGCCGAAGTTAAGAGCAACCCCATTGTTTTTCTTGGTTTCATGTGTTATTCCTCCCTTTATTTCACCATTTCGTGTTGGTGTGAATTGATTATAAGATTGTTACACCCTGGAGGTATACGGAGTATTATGAGGCATTATTATAAATTTTTGAGTATATACCAGTTTTGTATAGGATACCTTTGTTTTCTTTTTTTAAAGTTGCAGTTTTTTGTCTAATGATTGCGTTTTCATAAGTGATGCTTCATAATTTAATTGTTCCGATCACTCATAAAGTAAGATGAAAGGTACTCTTTATCATGGTGCTTATTCGGAGAATTACTTCCAGCCTGCGTGCGAAGCTTCTGACCATGTTCGTTATTTTGACTTGTGTGCCACTGATATCCGTTGGTCTTATTTCTTATCAAAAATCGTTTAACACCGTATTTACCAACAGCAAATCAGCTACCATGCTGCTCGCCGATCAGTTGGCCAGGGATATTGATAACCTGTTTATGGATACAAGTAAGCTCCTTGAATTAGAAAAGAACCCGAAACTCCTCCATTTCCTATTCTCACAAAACGATACATACGAAGACTCAAAGGAAATTCTGAAAACAATGGCTTCCTATAGACAAACCTATCGGTATGAGAGTGTGCTGAACATAACCATGATCAATTTGTACGGGCGAGGAATTAGCGAACGAAAAGGCGTTTTCCAGTTAGACCGAAATCCGCTTCGCAACACATATTTCACCTATCTTATGCATCATCCGGATGATGTTCTGAATATTCCTTCTTCTGGCGTATCCGAATTAGAACGTTTGGACGGATTTCACTATAAAAATCATAATGTCATTTCCATCATTTCCACAGTCAAGCAGCGGGTGACTAATGAAGTGATTGGATTTATTATCATCGATTTGGATGACAGTATCGTGAAACGGTTCTGTGATAACGTAACGATTGGAAAAAATGGCTTCTTCTATGTTGTCGACGAATCGGGCAAACCCATCTTTAAACCGTCCCAAATGAGCGGCCTTACGAAATTGCCTAATGTCGAGCAACTATCGGCCATACTTGCCGGACCGGAAAACCATTTCATAGATGCATCGGAGGGGAAGCCCAGATTCGTCTTCGCCTCTCCCTCGAAATTGACGGGATGGAACATTGTCGGCCTGGTGCCTCTTCAAGAAATTGTAGAAGAAGCCAACTCCATTCGGCAGCTTATTATTATCAGTGTAGTGCTGAGTATTATATTCGCCTTCACACTTCATTACTTTGTATCGAATCGTCTAACCCGGCCGGTTAATATCTTAAAGAAAAAAATGCAGCTTGCCGCCTCTGGTTTTCTCGAAGCTAAAGTGACGCCGACAGGAACGGATGAGATCGCCGACCTTGGAAATAGCTTTAACATTATGCTTGGCAAAATTCGGATGCTGCTCGATCAGAGCATTAAGGAGCAGCAAGAAATGAAGAAGTCCGAGCTTCGTGCGCTGCAGGCACAAATCAACCCCCATTTCTTGTATAACACGTTGGATTCTATTCTATGGATGGCCGAGGCCGGCAAGAAGGAGCAGGTGATTCAGCTCGTAATTGCCCTGTCGCGACTTTTCCGGATCAGTTTAAGCAAAGGCAGGGATTGGATTCCCATAGAAAAGGAGCTTGAACATTTACAAAGCTATTTGACTATCCAACAAATTCGTTATCGGGATATATTGGATTATGAGATCTTCATAGATTCAAGCCTCTACGCGTTTCCAATATTGAAGATGACGCTGCAGCCAATTGTTGAGAATGCCCTTTATCACGGCCTTAAGAACAAACGGAGCAAAGGAATGATTCGCATATATAGCTACGCGGAAGAAAACAAACATATTTTGTTGAATGTGGAAGATAACGGAATTGGAATGTCGGAAGCTCGGCTGGAACAACTTCGTAACGGTTTGATGGAGCCGAATTTGCCGGAAATCACCGGCAATGAAGTATCAGGCGGTTTTGGGCTTCATAATGTACAACGGCGGCTTCGCTTGTATTATGGAGAATCATATGGCGTTCAAGTGTACAGCAAGGAAGGTGAAGGAACTACGGTTACCATTCGAATACCGATGAAGGATTGGAGTGAGTTCCAATGAAGAAAGTGCTGCTAGTCGACGACGAGATTTTAATTAGAGAGACGATAAGGGATTGTATCGATTGGGAAAAAGAGGGCTTTATTTACTGTGGGGATGCGCCCGATGGCGAAGTCGCTCTTCCGCTTATTGAGCAGGTTCAACCTGATATTATAATTACCGATATTTTAATGCCCTTCATGAACGGCCTGGAACTAAGCAGTATCGTGCGAAAAAAAATGCCTGATGTGAAAATCATCATATTAACCGGTCACGGAGAGTTCGAATATGCTAGAAGCGCCTTGCGTATGGGTGTGGAAGAATATTGTCTTAAACCGCTTAGTGCTGCGGAAATCATCACGATGCTCCAAGTAGTCAGCACGAAGATTGATAAAGAACGTGAAGAAAAAGCCCGAATTGAAAAACTGAAGCAAACGGAAAGCGATAAAGAGGTAATCTCGCAAGACAAGCTGCTGAATGACTTATGCAGCGGCTTCATTATGACATCCGAGGCGATTCATCTCAGCACCTCACTTCATCTAAGTCTATTGGCCCATTACTATGTCGTCGCCATGATGGATATTCGTTATCCCGGTCCATCCTCTTCCATACAATCTGACACTTTACAAGAGAGTGAGCTGCTGTTGATTGATACATGCAGGAGCCTGCAGCAAAATAACCATCACTTAATGTTCCAACGAAGCCGCACGGAAACTGTTTGGATCCTTAAAGGAGATTCACTGGATCAGCTGCAGCAAGAGCTTCAGAGCTTTAAAGAAACTCAGCAGATGATATCGGAGGAATCATCCGGTATATCCGTTTCCGTGTCTGTCGGTATAGGAAGTGTCCAGGATCGTTTACAAAATGTCCATTTATCGTTCTTGGAGGCTGAAGAGGACATGCATTGGCGGAGGCTCTCACGGCAAAATCGGCATGCCCTCCGGGAAAGTTTTCCAGGCTTACTTGACCCGTCGCTTTTTCTGGATCGGGGTAAATTCGTCGATTTTCTAAAAATCGGCAGTCCTACGCAGTTAGAACCGTTCATCAAAGAATATGCTATCGCGCTAAAGGATATAAATTGGCATGCAGCAGCCATCGGTTATTACATCCTAAACGACTTAACACTGGAGGTATTTCGCTCCGCCAAAGATATGTATCGACATCTATCAGATCCGGAAGAGACGCTTAACCGATTGCAGCAGCAGATCGGGACGATCCGTTCCTGGCAAGATACTTGTTTCTACTTAACCGAACTGACTGAGCAGTTCTGGTCCTGGCGCTCTCGGTTATACGATAAGTATGGGGAAATGCTAATTAAGGTGAAGGAATATATCCAGTGCAATTACGATAAAGACTCAATCTCCCTTCAGGTTGCAGCAGAGCATGTGGAGGTTAGTGCGAGCCACTTGAGCAAGGTTTTCAGCCAGGAAACTGGCCAAACTTTTATCGAATATTTAACGCAAACCCGTATTCGAAAAGCGATGGAGCTCCTCAAAACCACTTCTGCGAAGTCTTTTGAAATCGCCTATCAAGTCGGGTACAATGATGCGCACTACTTTTCCAATTTGTTTAAGAGAGTCACAGGAATGACGACCAAAGAATTCAGGAAAAATGGTTTGCATGATGCATCTCTGAGCCGTTCGGAAGGAGAACAACTGCGTGTGCTTTAGATATATGTTCATTCGAAATCTATTTTTACTGTTTCTTTTGCTATTCACCTTAGCCTCCTGTAAAGTGTCAGAACCTTCTAATGACCCTGCCTTCGATAGTTCGCCGCTTCAAGAAGCAACAAAAGCCTCGGATAAGGAACGTAAAGTCACAAGTACTTTCGGTATCCTGTATCCGATGGCGAATCCTTTTTACGAGATGATTACCGAACTTGTAGAGCAGGCTGCCGAGCCCCAGTCCATTAAACTGATTATCAAAGCACCGGATGAGATTAATTTGGAGCAGCAAATTCTGATGATGGAAACCATGATCAAGCAAAAGGTGGACGGCATCGCGATTAGCCCTATCGATCCGGTAGCACTTGCTCCAGTCATCAATAAAGCTGTCTCTCTCGGTATTCCGGTTATTTGCTTTGAAACCGATGTGCCGGCTAGCAAACGACTTTCTTATATCGGGACGGATTCTTACAATGAAGGCTACTTGATGGGAGCAATCATTAAGCGGTTTCTGAAAGGAAAAGGGATGATTATGGTGGAAGGCGGATTATCCAAAGCGTCCCAACAGAAGCGCCGATTAGAAGGAATGCTTCAATATTTAAAATGGAATACTGAAATTCAAGTGCTGGAGATTCGCTTCAACGAAGGACAAAGCGACCGTGATTTAAGCAACTTGGAGGAAATGATCGACCAACATCCCCATTTTGATGCATTAGTATCCTTAGACTTTATTTCCAGCTCTAATTCCATCCTCATATGGAAAGCGCAAGGTCTTAAACGTGATTCACTAACCTTCGGCATGTCACCTGAGGTTAAAGAAGCCTTGTTGAACGGTCAAATCACATCCGTCATTTCGGAAAACGAACACTTATGGGGCCAATGGATTATCCAACAATTGCTTCTGGCTTCTGAGGAAAAAAACGTTCCCGCCTTTATCGATACAGGGCTTCAGGAAGTGACACTTGCAGATTTGCCCCTTTCTAATATCCGTTAAGGCGCACTGCGTGCCGTTTACCCACACCTTTGAATAAGGGAGTATATTGGATTTGTTTGCGCCACTGCGACGAGGTGTATGTCCTCAATTTTATTAGCACTTCACACTTTTCAGCTTGAAAAAATTCGGCTGGCGTAGGCGGTGAACATAATGGAATATTAGATCAAGAATACCGGATCATCTCTTCGTTGAGAGTGGTCCGGTTTTCTTGTAGGAGTATATGGAAGGATATTAGCTTCGCTACTTTCGGTAAGTCAATCGGCGTAACAGCTTCTCGGCGGGGCCAGAGTAGTTAGCGCGCTGCATAAACTCGGCAATTATTATGAAGACAATCCATGTCAGCCAGGCGACAATGTCGCTGCTGAGTTGATTGCCGATAGCGCCTAGACCGCCAATTCCATCCGCAAATACAATAAAGAACACGATAGATTGGAAAATATAAAACGTTAACGATCGCTGGCCAAGAGCTGCGATAGCCATTGTCAGCTTGCTGCGTATTGTTCTTGGGCTCCCAGCGATAAATCCGATAAGAGCAGCCCAGCCGATTCCGCCAGCATAGCCGGTAACGGTATGTAAGGAACCTGCAATGGCTGTTGTTGCTTCTGAAGGGTAATTCCAATACAGCGAGGACATAAGCGCTAGCGGTATGCCGCCAAATGTGGACAGCGCAAGGCCAACAGCTGCCGTCCGCAAGGGGAGGCCGCGGTGTTGCTCCGGATGGTCCAGCAGCTTCTTACGACTTGCCCAGATGCCAAGTGCCATAGCCGGTATAACTTGATGCAGTAGAATCACACTGTAGGAAGCCCAGTAAAACGATCGAGTCAGCATGATATCCATGATGCCGGCTGAAGTAGCTATTTCTGTAGTTGCAGTAACTTGACTCCATTCATATTCACCGCGTGTAATCTCAAGGAACAGTTTACGTATAAAGGGCCAGTCATGCCCCTTCTCTTCTTGGCGGTGTAATAATTGGATGATTTAAAGTGGTTTCTTCGAGGATCAATAGATTCTGATTAGCATGAGCCAAGGCAATGAGCAGCAGCATAAAGCCTCTGGCCAGATCCGGTGCAAGCTTGCGCTCGCTACTAGAGGATGGTGGATTACCTTTAGTGTGATTAGACATAGCGGCTATCTTCCTTCTATTAATTTATGAACTATACGTGTAATAGGTGAAGAGGTTCTCAAATATTAAGCCGAGCTGGTCGGGATGCGACTTCTCGCTGGAAGCGCCGAAGTCGGAACTGCTCTTCTTACCATTTGAGCTTTGCAATAACGTTGATTATAAAGGTCATCTCTAGATAACTTCATTATATTTACTACTTATTCGTACAGTTATTTCATCTTCCACCCTTTTAGTCGCACTCTTTGTTCCAAACTAATAAGGGGGATTGATTTCAACAATCTCTACGATCATATTAACGAAAACAAAAAAGGAGCCGCTATAAGGCACCCCCTGCACTATCGTTCTGCGTTAGTTTATCACTAATCGCCATTAATTCGGACTCGTTGGACCTTATTATCAGATAAAGCATCAAGCAACAGATGGAATGCTTTTTGATGTTCGACAACCATGAGGGACTTATAGTTTATCAAGTCAGTTACCAGTCCTTCCAGTCCTTCTCCGCTGAACTCCGCGTTGGTACTATAAAAGTCACTGAGCTTTGTCAGATGTAAATAGCTATTCCAACGTTTATGGGATGCAAATATCGCTTCATGTAATTCTGCTTTTATTTCAAGTATCGAAACAAGACTGTTTTTATTAGTTTACAGCAAAATATCTAAGCCCATAAGGTTCCTCCCCTCGGAACTAAAATTACTTTACCATATTCCACTGTATCACTACACAAATTTGCCCAATAATTTAGCGTTGGCCACCACGCTCTACTGCCCGTTAATCGTTAAGGTCTCCACTTTTCCTGCCATCCGTCGGGAATGAGATAATGTTCTTGTCATTGGGTTTTGACAAGAACATTATCCCATAAAACAAAAAATCCGCGATTTACGCGGCCCTTAAAGAGATAAAGTTCTTGTCACCCGACACCACCAGGTAAACCGGATTGTCGTAAATGCGCAAGCGGGAGAGATCGCCATCCGCGAGCACGCGGCCGAAGGAAGCGGCCACCTCCGCTCCGATGCCGGATCATCCCTCTCGTAAAGGAGTGGATTCCAAGCGATAACCCAAATCAGATTCCGCGATGCATAGAATCATCGATCCATACGACAGCGCACGGTTCAGCCCCTCGAGATAGGCGGGATCCACGGACTCATGTGCCACGATACGAAGCATGTGCCCCCTCAACCGTTTCAGATCATCCAATTCTTCCGCCGACGGAACGCCCGGATAGTTAAGGTTGTGAATGGTCAACCATTGTTCCAGCCAACCCAGCTTGTCCAGTCGGTCTTCGGTATAACCTCTGCCTCTTCATTTATGATAATCGCATTTCATAAAATTGTCCCATATTATCGTGCCTCAACTCCTTTTCTTTTATGTGGGGCGTCTCCATAGTAACAACCAAAATATTATTTATCTGGTTACTTGCCAACCATCACGGTTCATGTTATAGTATGACTCGTAACCATCGTTATGTAAATTAATAGTTACAATAATGAGGAAGGAATTCGTTGGCCCTACTATACCGGATGGAAAATACGGTGAATCCAGAACTTCGCTGTTAATTTTGTTATCCTGTTTATTCGAAAGAGGAATTCACATTATGTATAACGCAATCGTTATAGGAACAGGACCTGCAGGATTAACCGCCGCTACGGAATTATGGGACCGGAACTCATGGGCTAACATGCGCAAGCAAGCAGAGCGCTTTGGTTTCGTACAGGTTGGGTCAACAGCGTCGATTTATCCATTCGTCCATTTAAGCTGACGTTTGAAGGCGGAGAAGAGCTTGTAACCCAAACATTGGCACTTCGACTGGTGCTTCGGCTAAATATATGGGTATTCCCGGCGAGAAAGATAATATAAGGCGTGGCGTGAGCACCTGTGCATCTTGCGACGGTTTCTTCTTCCGCGGGAAAAAGATCATCGTTGTAGGCGGTGGCGACTCCGCCATGGAGGAAGCGCATTTCCTTACGAAATTTGCTTCCGAGGTACGTGTTGTCAATCGCCGCGAGGAGCTTAGAGCTTTGATAATTATGCAGGACTGTGCTCGAAATAACAGTAAAATTACGTGGAGCTTGAACAAAACGCCGCTTGAGGTAGTAGCAGGCAGCAACGGAGTAAACGGCTTTAAAGTAAGTAATACTACGACTGGTGAGGAAGAAATCATCGAGACGGATGGCATTTTCGTCACAATCGGTCACACGCCGAATACGAAAATCCTAAACGGACAATTGGAACTTGATGAAGTCGGTTATGTAGTGGTTAAACCGAGCACTTCCGAAACAAACATCCCTAGCGTGTGTTTGCATGTGGAGATATCAAGGATAACAAATATCGTCAGCGATTACGGCGGCGGGTAGCGGCACAATGGCAGCTATCGATGTCGAGAAATTTTTGGAGCATAACGAAAACCATTAATTCACAATATATTGAGATGGGATCGATAACCATGGAACGTATTCAAACACAACAGCAATTTCAAGAGAAAATCAACGGTGAAGGCTACACGATTATGAAATTCGATGCGACTTGGTGTCATGATTGTAAAAATTTAGAGCGATTTATCGGTGACATTATAAACGAACATTCGGATAAGCAATTCTATGCGGTTGATTCCGAGCAATTCGAAGAGCTTACCGAAAAATATGACGTCAGAGGAATTCCCAGCTTGCTGGTATTTAAGAATGGGGAGAAATTAGCGCATCTGCACAGCAAATTTGCAAAGACCCCTGCACAAATCCGAGAGTATTTGGATACGATCAATTGATTCGTAACATCTATTTCACAACATCTAATCCAATAAGGAACGTTTATTCTTATTTACCAAACCCCACTAATTGAAAGGCGATGAATACGATGTTTCCACTTCGCAATGTGAAACGAAGCTCGACGGATACCGACAAAATCCAGCTCTTTCTTAAACAAGCCCAGATTGGATTTCTCGGCCTATCTTCAGAAGATGTCCCCTATGTCATTCCACTCAACTTTTCTTGGCTGAACAACGCCATTTATTTTCATGGGGCGGAAGAAGGAAGAAAAATAACTTATATCGAGCAAAACCCACGAGCCTGTTTCACCATCAGCGAAAATTACGGAACCATCACGAGTCCGATACCCGCCAAAACGGATACCGCCTTTATGAGTGTCATCATCGAAGGCAACTTGGAACGCGTAACCGATTTAGACGAAGCGACAGCCGCTATGCAGGTCATGCTGGACAAATATGTGCCAGGCTATTATGATCGGCCGCTGGGGCGGACTCATTTGGATCGGTACGTTTCCCCGCTAGGTAGTAGAACCGCCATCTTTAAATTAAGCACGGTCTCCTTGACGGCCAAAGAGAAAGAAGAAATCCCGGATCGCATGTTCTATGAAGGTAGAAGCGTTCAGAACGACAGGGCGTAACTCCTCTGTTCAAAGAACCGCCCGAGATAACAACGGTTGATACGGGGAAATCAGATTTCGGTCGCGGGTCTTTGTCGATATTCTAGTTAATGCCCTCCTAACCAAAAGCCGGATGAATCGGTGCACAGCTTGATCCGGCACGACGGTTACCCTACCTGTTAGAAGACGCGAAGTAAATACGTATAACGGCAAGAACGCATGTATTTTTAGGTATAGCGGTACATTTAAATCATAAACAATCGAGGAGCGATACAAATGAAAACAACTATTTTCGAAGAATTGATCAATATTAGAGCACAAACACTACAAGCATTGGAAGGCCTAACTGAGGAACTCGCGGATCGCATTCCCGCTGGTTTCCGCAATAATATCCGTTGGCACCTTGGTCACATCTATTTCGTTACGGATTACTTGGCGCTATCGCAACTGAATATCCCGCTTCATCTGCCAGAAGGGTTTACTGATCGGTTCGTTTCCGGAAAGTCGCCGTTGGACACGTACCCTGCTTCGCTTCCTAATCCGACATTACCAGAACTGAAAACCCTGCTGACAGAACAGCTGGATAGAATTCGCAAGCAGTATCCGATGGACCGCCTGAACGATAATGTAACTGCGATTAATACGTCCACGGGACTCGCTCTAGTAACTCCAGAGCAATCACTTCGTTATAACCTGTACCATGAAGGATTGCACTTCGGAATCCTTTCCACTTATAAAAGATTATTGTCCCAATAATAGCAAAAGCGAAAAATAGCCTCTCATTGAGAGGTTCCTGATAAAATTCGTCGGAATAGAAAAAGGTACAATCACTTCCAAAGAAGAAGCGATTGTACCTTTTTTTCTATTTGTTTTCCTTTGATCCGGCTGACCGACAAGGGAAAGCTGAAAGGCGATTATTACGATGTTCCCCCTTTCCAACATGAAACTCGACTGATACCAACAAAATCGGATTAGCACTATCGTGATGCAGCTCGTTGTTTTGATCATCCTAGCAATCTTACACCTTCTAGTTGACCCTTCCTGATTTTGCAGACAATCGAAGCAGCATTAATACTATTGAATCTGAAACTTTCCTATTTGTTGGTGCTTCAGGTAATAATAGTAAAGAGAACGAAACCGAAGTATCATTGGTTTGCCATACCAAGCCTTGAATGCCCCAGAAGCTATTTGTATGGAGTTTCCAGAACCAACTAACGCGTCCTTGAAATTAATTTCAAACGTACTCGATCGAGACGTAGATGGTGTGTTCGAAGCAACTGTATCTTCTAGACCTAGAGCTGTGTAGGCAGAAGCACCTGTTTTTTTAACTTTAATCTTGCTCTTCAATTCAGTTAGAGTGCCTGCCTGTATGGAATAAGATTTAAAGGTAAGAGTAGCTGCAGCGGCATGTTCAGCCAAAACCCCATCGAACATGCTGTATCAATACACACACCTGTATGTACATCTCCACACGTTTCTGTTAGCGTAATACCCCATGTTTTAAATTAATTTTTTAGTCATAATGATTTCCATGGGCTCATTCTCGAGCAATAAACATCCCGCATCCCGATATCCTAAATTTCTGTAGAAGTGCTGTGCCTCTTCATTAGCCAGAGTGGACGTCATAACAAGTTTAAAGCCATTTTGTTTCATTTCATCTTCCCATATGAGGACACTTTGCTTTCCTAATCCCTTGCCTCGATATTGTTCGTCGATCCATATCATATTCATGAATGGCGTGTTATCCCAGAAATATCCGTATCTCATCCATCCAATTTCACTCTCATCTTGGTTCCTTAGTATGTATATTTCATTTCTCTTTATTTTTGGCAATATTAAGTTCTCTAAAATATGATGGTCATGTTCTCGTATGTATCCATAGTCTGAAGCAGTTGCAGGAACCATCTTCATCTTTATTCCGCCCCCCTTGATGCAAGGGTAACAACTAATCCATCTTTTGTAAACTTCCCTTTAATAAGATTATAGGGATATAAGAAAAGCCTTCGGCGCGTAACCGAAGGCTGGTAATACCATATAGACCGATTTAAAATGGCAGGAAGCCAGTCCCCAAATGTGATAAAACCACCGCACCTTATTCCATATTCTTTTGAGGAAGCCTATGTTTTCTTAGGAATTGGTTTTGCGTCATTCCCCCGCGAAAAAAGGCCGTAAGGAATCCCTTACGACCTGACTTTTCCCCATTTCCTTTTCGCAAAAAATATTCAACAATTGTTAAGAAGTTTGCCGAGGAGAACTCAAAAAGGGCTTTCATGGGACCAGGTATCCACTATCCATGAAGGGGTGTTCACGTAAACCATGAATATGAATTTACTGCTTGCAGCTGCAATGTTCCGTCTCGATGATGACCGATGGCGCTCCGCTCTTCATCTGCACCGTATAGTACGAAGGCCCGAGCGGTGAAGGCTGCGCTTCCTGAGCGGATATCGTGCAGGAGCTCACCCAATCGGGCAGCTTGACGACCATATCCGTGTCTCTGTCCGCAATCAACTCGGTGCGAAACAAGCCGGCCTCCCTGTCCCACTCCATGGAAACCCTGCCGGTATGGAACCTCCACTCGGCTAATCGCCCGCGTTTCCAACGCCCAGGCAGCGCTGGGAGTAGCTTGACGAGGCTCGGCGCTGTTTGCAGGAGCATCTCCTGAACGGCATTCACCCAGCCTAGATTGGCATCGAGCTGAATCGGGGCCGTAGGCATGTTCATGGAAACCCCCATCCCCCGCCAGTCGTTGTGCAGCGTGAACAGGTTGGGCAGCAAACTCGACCTGGACAATACGTCCAGACAATCTAGGGCGCTGTCACCGTCGCCAAGCCGGGCATAAATAGCGGCCATATGAGCAAGCGACCAACCGCTTTGCGCCCCGATCTCACGTTTGCGCACCGCCGTTTCGAACGCTCCGAACAAGTCTGGATCGATCTCTTGCGTCACTTCATGCCCGGGAAACACAGGATATAGATGGGACAGATGGCGATGAGCGTAACGATCCTCGAAAGCAGGATGAATCCACTCACAGACGGCACCATCCTTATTTATCCGATAGGCAGGCAGACGGTCCAGCATCTTATTCCAGCTCCGTGTTTCCTCAGGATCGCCGCCGATTGCCCGGTTCGCTTCGATCAGATGGTGCAGCAACTCCTTCAGGATGGCTATATCCATCGTTGCATTAATCGCTGTGGGCATTGGGTGAGCCAATGGCTTGCCATCAGTCGGCATGAAGTTCGACGGTGTATTCTCAGGCGATACAGAAGGATATATCTTATATAGCCCATCCTCGTCCGTCACAAGGAAGTCCTCATAAAATTGCAAAGCCTCCCGCATAAACGGTATTGCTGTTTCTTGCAGAAACTGCAGGTCGCCGGTAAATCGATAATGCTCGTCATAATGGCGGGCTAGCCAACCGGCTGCTCCGATCCAGTTGAGGATCACCGGCACGATCTGGTTCGGCACGCCAATACCCGCTGTAGTTCCAGCAGGAATATAAATGCCTCGGCAGCCGTAAAGCTTGCGGGCATTTTCGCGAAAGTCGTCCATCAGTCCCTCATAATAACGGAACAAGGATGCCGTCAATTTGCCCAGACCGCCGACGTGCGCGTGCCAGTACATCATTTGGATATTTTCATTGGCCATGTTATGGCTCCATACAAGCCGGTAATCCCCTCCCCATAGTCCATAAAGACCGAAGGGCTCGGCTTGCTCATCAGCGGCCGTACCGCTCAGGAACAAATACCTGCCTAACGCCCACATCTTACGTACTAGCGCCAAAGGAGCTTCTCCCTGATACGCATCCAACAACAGTCGTTCATTGGAACGAGAATCCAGCTGTGCGTCGTCCAGTTCCAGAGAAGCGGAGCGGTACAAAGGCCGATGCAGCGCTATGTGACGCTGCAGCAGCCTTTCGTAGGTGGCTGCTGCTGCAAGTTCGGCCAGTTCAAGTTTCAACCGGGCCCAATCCCTAGACCTTTCGCCGTGAACAAACACCTTTACCAGTACAAGTACACGGCGGGTCCTATCGAAACGGATTAGGCCTTCCTTCGTTTCGACGTGGCCCCCTTGCGGAATGATTCGGAGAACCGCACCGAAATCCGTGCCATCGTCGTTCGTTGCGGCATACCAGGCAAAAGCTTCGTCGGAGCCGGTTTCCACCGATTTCTCCAGTTCCTTGAACTCCGGCGTATCCGCCCAGCGATCGCTTGGGTGAAGTATCAGACCGATCTCGCCCGTTACAAGTCCATCGCCGCTGCCTTCAATCTCATAAATAACCGCATCGTCGGCACGAGAGACGAACAGCTTTCGCCCAAAGCGGCAAGCGCCGTCTGTCCAGCAGACGGTTACTTCGCCGCTGTCCATTTCCAGCGTCCGGCTGTATTCGCGAAAGGCGCTGCCGCATGGCATAATCAGCTTGATCGCAGCCAACGGAAACCGAGAAGCAAGACGTGTCCCATAGCCATGCCCTTTCAACGCATCAGCCAGCTGCCAGCTGGCTTCGGCATAGCGTTCCTCATCCATGAGCTCCCGGGTCCGGGAAAGTGTGCCGCTCACATCCGGCAATTCATCCTTGTGCCCCCAATGCCATAGCTGAGCATGATTGAGCAGCACCGTCTCTTGCTCCACGCCGCCAAATACGGACGCGCCTAATACGCCATTGCCGGAGGGAAGCGCTTCGCGCCACATATTCCGCCACCAGGATGCGGGGTAATTCATACTAAGCCTATCCCCGTGTTGTTGGTTTATTTGCTCCGGCATCTGTTTCAAGTCTCCTTCGATAAACTCCAGCTTTTTAGCCGTCCTGTCCCATCTAGTCCTGCACGCACCTGATGTGGAGTCGTTCTATATCCCGCGCAGCCGCTCGATTTCGATGCTTGCCAGCAGCAGCGGTGCTACGCCCATCAGCACATCGCTGACGATCGCTTCGCTTATATAGTAGTCAAACGAGCCGTCACGATATTTACGTCCGCCAAGCCCTGCCCCATGACAAATGCCATGCAGGTGCACACCCTTTTCATCCTCCGTAACAAAACGCTGCAGGATGCCTTCGTACGCGCGTTCCACGACCCGCCGGTCGATCTCAGCCAGATAGCGTAGCCGAATACCCTTGGCTAACGCATACGTAAGCATGCAGGAGCCCGATGCCTCCAAATAGTTGCCCTCACGGCCGTTGCAATCCATCACCTGAGCCCACACTCCGCTCTCCTGGTCCTGGACGCGCACTACCGCATTCGCCATCCGCTCGAAGATGCCCATAAGCTGTCCGCGCTTCGGATGACGGACTGGAAAATACTCAAGCGCATCAACGAGTGCCATCGCATACCAACCCATCGCACGTCCCCAGACATGCCTGGAGCGCCCTGATCTGTTATCGCACCAGCGCTGCTCCCCGCTCTCATCCCAGGCATGATGCAGCAGTCCTGTCTGCGGGTTTCGCGTGCGCCCTTCAATCAGCAGCAGCTGATGCGCAGCTTCATCGAACCAATCGCTTTCATCGAACGTCCAGGCGTACTCGGCCATGTAAGGTGAAGACATGTACAGGCCGTCCAGCCACATTTGATACGGATATATTTTCTTATGCCAGAACCCGCCCTCATTTGTCCGCGGTTGACCGGTCAGCTGGTCGGCAAGCAGCCGAGCGGCCTTCTCGTACTTCGCCTCGCCCGTTTCTCGCCACAGCCACAGCAGGTTTTTACCTTTATTAATATGATCGAGATTGTAATCCTCCAAAGTATAGCCCTGAATCGAGCCATCCTCTTGGATAAATACATCCATTTGGCGCTTAACGAACTCATGGTACTTGGCCTGACCGGCCCAATCACCGAGTCGGCCGATGGCCGTCAGCGCCATGCCGGCAACATATCCCCACTTATTTGCGATATGCGGATGCAATCCGCCTTGGCTCAACGACAGGATTGTCTCGGCAACCTTGATAGACATAAGCTCAGTGTTATTGATGATTGTTGCTGTTTGCATCTTCACTTCACTTTCCTCCCTGTCTACACTGTGAATTGCGGCAAAACTCTGAAATCATTCGGAAGCTCAACCAGATACAGATTCCCATAGCCATTCTTGTCGCTGGTGAACAGCAGCCGCTTGCCTTCCGAATCAAACCGCGGGTGAGCATGCACCTTCTGCGAGTGGAAGCTGCAGCGCAGCTCGCACAGCATACGCGGGCCTTCATACACGCCGCCGATTTTGCGCCAAAGGCTCAGTGTCTTCACAGCGCCCTTGCCGTCCACGATCGCCTGCCCCAAGCCATCCGCGTATCCATGCCATGTATCGAAGGCGAACTCTGTCTCCTCCATTCCTGTATTGTCATAATGGATGCTGCCGAAGAAGTTGGTGCCGTTCAAGCGGAAGCCGTGATAGCCGATTGTTACTCCATCTGGGTAAAAAAACTCATGGCCCACCTTTTCTTCGGGCTCAAGCCGTTCTCGAATTTTCCATGCTACTCCAGTGCGTAAATCCAGACCCCATATTCGGTGATCGACTAGATGCCACGGCCCTTCATGGCAAAACGTCATGAGCCAAGGCTCCTTTGGAGATGTATTGATATGGGTAATAAACCGATTCGCCTCATACACCTTCTCTGCGCCGCCTTCATGGGCATCGATGCGTACGATCATGCTGTGAGGAGCAGCCTCCATCAGCTCCCGGTGGCCGACATAGCCGTTACCCAGATCAAGACGGATGCGATGTGACAAATCCTCCTGTACGCAGGTCATGACGAACAAGCCGTCGGCTGTCGCGCTCGCATTGCCAAGATGATAACCCTCCGGAGCTTCATAGCGAAGCTCCTCCTCCAGCGAATTCAGGTCTAGCCGAACGAGACAGCGCCCGACTTTGATGAACGCTGCGCTGCCGTCTGGCAGCAGACAAGCGTCTAGAAAATCGTTGTCAGGGTAATCCGTCAGTTGGGTCATAAGTCCACTTTCTATGTGCATACTATACAGATTGGTGCTGTTTCCCCTATCCGAAATGAACAACAAACGCTGTCCTTCGTCATACCAACCGCTCTCGGTAAAATATAAATGATGACTATGTGCTTTATAATCGGTCAATTGAGTGACTTCAAGCCCTGTCAGCCTATCGATGTATGACTTTCTTTCTGAGGGCCATATTGTTCCTTTAGCCATGCTCTCGCCTCCTCTGGCAAATCTTTTCCTGCCTGACTGTCAGACTGCCCGACTTTTTACAGCCAAGGCTTCAGCCCTTCCCACTTCACCGACCAGCTTCCGTCCTGCGGGAAGCCTTGGTTATGACCGTTCGGATTGCCTTTCCAGCCACAGGCCATCATCGCCACAGCTGTAAGCAATCCGCCGTTACCCGGCAAATAAGCGGACAGGCCAGGGCGCTGATAATTATGACCGTTGGTCAAATAAGTGTTCTTGGTAGCGTCCATCAGCAGGAAATCGACCGCCAAATCGGGTTCCCCCAGTCTTGCCGCCGTCATGGCGCACATCGGGAAGTCCCAGCCCCAGGCCGAGCCCCATTTCCATACTTCCTTAACCTTCAACAGAGTGTTCAGCATGACCTTTCTATCGATCAGCGTACCCGGCAGGATTCCAAGCGCCCCCAGCATTGACGGATGGTCGTGATTTTTGGCCGTGAAGGTATCAGGACACAGCTCATGAGCAAGATAAACGCCATCTGCCTGCGGAGGCTCAGCCATCGCCCCGGCGACTTCCGCCCACCGCGGATTAGCCGGTATTTGCAGACGCTCTGCCCAGCGAACGGCAATCTCCAGTCCGTACTTCCAGTATTCCAGCTCGTACGGCGGATTTTTGCTAGCCTGTAAAGGGTGGCATTCCTGTGCCGGGATCAATGGCGGCCCCAGATCATAGACGCGCTTCTCTTCATCCAGATGCGCGAAGGATACCATAAAATCTGCCGCCTCAAACACAATGTCACGGAACCGCTCCAGCGTCAATTGGGTCGGATCCGCTTGGTAAATCAGCTCGGCAAGCGCCATAGGATGCGGCTGCTGCCAGATCAGACCCGGAGCGACCGGAGATGGGCAAGGCTTGCCGTCGAAGCCGACCATCTTAGGCCAACGCGCCCCTTCATAGCCTTGAGATTGTGCCAAGACACGAGCGACCGGCAATATGTCAGAATACCAGTCCATGCTCTTCAGCAGATAGCTCTCCCGGCCCCATAACGGAAAATGCGAGGCGTGCCACCAATGCATCTCCAGATGGGACTTGCCGAACCAGCTGTTGTACATGAAGCCGGTCTCCTGCGGCGGCAATGAGCCTCCGCTATGCATCGCGCACAGAAACTGTGACAGCACAACGCGGCGTTCTAGCTCATACGCTCTCGGATCAGCGCTTCCAGAGAAATCCATCACAGCGCCGTTCATCCAAAATGCCTTCCAATGGCTCTCGCTGGCTGCCAAGATATCACTGACCGATGCCGTTTGCGGTGTCTGATCCGCAAAGCCTATGGCGCATTCCAGCACTTCGCTTTCTGTGCCCGGCAGCAGCGTGAACTCGTGCGCAGCGGTCCGTTCCAGACGGCCCGCGCTCCATGCCCAGCTGACCTTATAGCTGTCCTCATCCATGCTGCGTTCCAGCACAACCATGTTTTCACCAGCAGCGCTCAGCTCTGTCCGATGTCTATCGTCATGGCTCCAGTCTGGGAAAATAGCCTTGGCCCATGCCGTATGGGTCATATCCGGCGCCGGAAAACGAATAAACATCTGCAGCCGTCCTTGTTTGATCAGCGGCGATTCCGCACGCACACCGACGACGTCCGATGTCGGATGGCACGCCGTCGTCACGCGGACCGGCACACCCTGAACAGCGAATTCACTGGTCAAAATCCCCTTCCACAGATTCAGTTTTTGGCGAATACCCGTCACATCACTTGCTTGCGCCTCTGCTCCTGATTCCAGGAAAAACCGGAAGGAAATACGGCCGAGCTGCAGACGGTGCGGGTTCTGCCGAAGCCAGTGATAAGCTTCCGCTTTGTCTCCCGGCTTCATTGGATACCCGACCGAGCGGCCGTAGGTATCAAACATTTGATAGTCGGCATCCTTTTCAGTGAATCGTTCGTGTCCACCTGTATAATGCCAACCCCAATTAGACTGTGTGCCTAACGGCACCTCATATTGCTCCGGGAAAGTCTGAAGGCCGGTAATGTCGGCACTGAAAGCGAATTCCCCATTACCAACTGAGAAGGGGGACACGGGGTCCAACTTGTTCAATTCCGGTTGATGGCGTTCTACGATCTGTCGTCTGTCCATGATTCCTCCTTGGCATATGAAACCCGGCCCGAGAACACCTGTTTATTCAAGCAGAGAGTCCATCCGGGTTCTCATCATATCCCGGTACTTGCCCGGGGTAATATCCTTAAATTTGCGAAAGCTGCGGATAAAGCTGTTCTCATGCTGGTAACCGACCATCAGTGCAATATCCGAAATGCGGTTATCCGTTTTGAGAAGCAGCTCCGCCGCTCGTTCCATACGTAGCTGGGTCAAGTAGTTATAAATCGTCTCACCCGACTCCTGCTTGAACACCTGACTAGCCAGACTGCTGCTGATCCCGATCGATTCGGCAATCTCCGGAATGCCGATCGGCTCGCTAAGATACTGCTTCATAAAGTCAATCATGCGATGGCACATGATAAAATCCTTGCTCTCAATAAGCCTCTGAAACCGTTCCGCTAACGGAACAATCCAGCTGATCAGCTCGCTTTGAATATCATCCAGATAAAGCGTATCGAACCGTTCGTAGATCGGATCTGTGGCACCCTCGACGGCTGGTCGAAGCTGCTCGATACGTTCTACGGCCGTTTGCAGGAAGGAAATAGCCTCGGAAGGATACCCATATTGGCTGCGGATATGTCCGACCATTCGTCCTATCGCATCCTGGGATTGCTGCTGATCGCCAGCTTCGATTGCGTTAATCAAGTCATTAAGCACTCCCTCATTCGGAAGAAGTTCTTTGACTTCGTGCCCCGATACCTCATGGAATGGGATCACCTGTCCATAGCCTTGGTACAACCGGTAGGTAAGTGCATTCTCTGCTTCCAGCATCGCCTGCTTCAATCGGGCGATATCTGTCTGAGTGGTGCTAATCCCTGCCGAAATGCTGAATTTCAGCAGGCGGCAAACAACTTCTATCGATTCCGCCAGCTTTTTCTCCAGCTGTTCTCCGCCGCCAAGCGGCTGCAGCAGAATGGCTGTCTTGTCCTTACCGAAATCTGTGCAAACAATCCGCCATTCCCGCTCAAACAGCTCTGCGACAATGTTAGCTAAGGCAAATTTCAGCAGAGACCGATCTCCGCCTAAGTATATTTGTGACCACTCATCATATCGATCAATCGACAAGACGACCACCGTCACCGGCGCCTCCGTCCACTCCCCAAAGTACCGGATCCACTTCTCCCCAATGTCTCTTTTACCGGTCAGGTTGCCAATATAGATGTCATAGAGCATCTTAGAGGACGCCTCGGACATCGTCTCCCTGACGAGCTGGGACAGATGTGCGTGATTGCTGAGCAGTTCGCCGGTCAGCTTCTCCAGATCAATGCCCCCTGAAACGTTGGCCTTGCGATCGTAGGTGCTGAACAGCTGCTTTAGCCTGCGGACTGGGCGAAAAGCCGCCGCATTGATATAGAAGATCGTCACGCCGCCAAGCGCGAGTGCGGCGATGGATACTAGCAGTGTGGCATTACGAACCTTTTTCGATTTAGCCAACAAGCTGTCCTGTACAACGATGGACACATACTTCCATCCCGTTACCGGCGACTTGAGCTGATTAACCAGCAGCTTTTGATTTTGATAGGTTATATCACCGCTGCCGTCCTCCTTCAGCTTCCCCAGCTCCTGCCGGATCGCCTCCTGATCGAAGGTATAATTCGAGACGGAAAACAGCACCTCGTCGTGCTCGTCAATGATATAGCGCATTCTGTTCAAATTGTTCATAACCGGCGGATTCAGCTTGGCGAAAAGCTCCTCGTCCTTCAAATTAACGGCAACAATCCCCTTGAATTCGCCCTGAATCATAATTTTGCGAAAAAGCGCAACCTCCGAGCCCTTCCCGCCTGCGCCTTCGGGCACCTGACGCTTCTTGATGATCCTCAGATTGTTATTAAATTCGCCCGCTACGCTGACCCATTCCGAGTCGATAAACGTAAGCTTGCTAGAGCTGTAGCCTTGCGGAATCGAGATGAAGCTGCCCCTTGCGATATCATAGACATAAATGCTTTTGATATACTTGGAATTGCCGATAAGAGTCGACAGCAGCTGGTACAGCTCTGAGATATTTGCATACGAATTCTGGACCTCATTTGTTAGAAAATTGTAAATATGATCGTTAAGCGCTACTTTGATCGCCACTTGATCGCTTTCATTGATAGAGTCATCTATCACATTCATATTGAGCTGCAGCATTTGGCGCTGAGGTTCACTGAGCTCCTCCTGCAGCACCGACTTCGATGTATAATACGAGGTCAAGCTGACGGCCAAAATAATGAGGAAGACCAATACGGTCAGAATCAGTACGAGCCTGGCTTGTGTATGGGCCAAATTGTTTTTCAGCCATTTCTTGAGGGTTTGCATCACGTTAATATCCACCTTCTACTAGGATCTTTTCATTATAGCGTGATCCGTCCCCTCCTGACACGCTCCAACCGGATCTCCTGTCCTCTCTTCCCCGACCCTATTCAGCCTTAAGTGCCACCCAAATACGCTTTCATTCGCTGTGTCTCGACGCCGGCGAGCAGCACGATACCGATGCCATGCGTATCGTTCAAGTTCCAGCCCAGCTCGTGCTTATAATAAGCGTGGGAAAAAGACCAACTGGAGCCTTTGCAGACGCCGTACAGGTTGCCGTGCTTGTCGATAGCCCGCTCGCATTGGCCCTGCCAACCGGTCAGCACCGCATGGACATACGGCTCGGGGTCAACCAGCCAGCCGTGGCGAACGCCAAGCGCGAAGCTGTAAATGAACATCGCGGTGCACGAAGATTCCTCATAAGACTCAGGATCCGTCAGTACCTGATGCCACAAGCCATGCTTACCCTGCAGTCTCAGGTAGCCTTCGGCCAACTCACGGTAAAAAGCAAGCACAGCCGGGTAGCTCTCATGAGTCTGCGGCAGTACTGCTAGCAGCACGGCCAGTGAAAAGAATACCCAGCCATTCCCCCTACCCCAGAAAGTCTGAGAACGCTTGCCGATGTTCACATCGTACACATGCGACATCATTTTTTCTGCCGGCATATATAAATACTTCTTGTACAGCAGAAGCTGACGGGCAGCTTCATCCGTATAAAGCGGATCACCGGAAAGCTCGGCATACCTGCACAAAAATGGAACGCTCATATACATATCATCGCACCACATGGTGTTGTGCATACTCGGCGATACACCGATCCTGCGATATAACGCGCCGTCTTCCATACGGTCCTGGACATTCATAATATAGTAAGCTATGTCATCGGAAACCTTGCGCAAACCCTTCAACGGTCGAAGCCGGTCAGCCAGAATAGCCAATGCACCGAAGGATCCGCAATCATCAAGGCTGTCGATATGCGACAGCTGGTTATTCAAGCCGGCTGCGCCGAAGCGCTCCCGGTCCCATTTCGAGTAATCGTAGGTCGCCGTCGCAAATTCAACATGCCGCGTAACGTAATCGGCCAAGTCGCTGCGATCCAGCAGCTTGCTCGTCTCTAAGAGTCCATTCAGCGTGACGCCAAGCGGATAGTTCCAGCGGCCGAACAGCTCATTCTCGAGAAAGAGCCGTACATGGCCCCCTCGTTGGCCGGTCGTCCAGAAGAGAGCCTCCTGCCCACTGGCTGCCACACTGTCCATCGTCAAATAATCGGCGGCATCGACCGCTGATCCTGCAGGGAACGGACCTAGGAAGAGCCACTTCCCTTTGTAGCCGTGCACTATGCGGGCAGCAGCCAGCCTAGCTTCTCTTGAAAGCTCGCATATGGAGAAGCCCCAGCCCTGCTCATCACATAGGCAGTGCGCGATAAGGTCGCTGCTTCCGGGCATAACGTCTAATACAAGGGAGAAATCCCCCGGTTCATGAACGCTATGCAGCTCTTTTCCATTCCATAGGAATCTTAAGGGACCGTAGGCGGCACCAGCCAGCTTTATGCGCTTCATCGAGGTGGTTAAGTTGATGACTGTTGTCCATGCGTAAGCTTCCATTCCTGGCTGAAGTCCGTACAGCCGCTCCATACAGACCGTTTCCTGACTCCGCTGCTCCCTCACGGGCAGCCACTTCATCCCTGTAGATGCTTCCGTAAGGGATAGGGCCGGTATGGGCTCCAGCGGAATATCCAGCGGAACTGTATATATCCAGCCCTCCTCGCCTTCCCGCTCCTCGGACGGGGTCAGGAAGTGAAAGGGTTTGTTTTTGCGGCTGCCTGTGCCGAATTCCGCTCCGCAGCTCCCTTGCGCATTCTTGCCCAGCTCCAGCACAAAGTGATTCCACCCTCGCGTCAGATCGATCTTAAGCTTCAATGCCTGCTCACCAGCGCCTTCCTCCTCCGTCGATGAGCCAAAGCGCTTCTGCCCATTGTGATACAAACGGACCGGACCGAAGCAGCGAAGCAGGAAGACAAACGGCTGCGGTTGATCGATCCACAGCTTCGCCCAAGTGTAAACGCGCTGGCCTTCATTCATATCCGGGAACATTCGTTCAATTGGAAATTGATATAAATGATCCTGCTGCTTGCGAATATCTCCAAAGCGCGTAACCCGGTAAACAGGACCATGTGGCGGATTATCGCCGACATACCGCTGTGCAATTGCCGCCAGAACATGTGGGATACTGCTGCTATCCGTCTGTGAAGCCATACTTTCCATTGGTTCAAAATATCGGCCGCTCATAGCTCTCTGCCTCCCTTGCTGCTCAAGCTCGCTGCAAGCTTCTGTAAGCCTCCATTACCGCCTAGTACTTCTTCAATCGTAATCGGACGATGCTCCTTCACGGAGCGCCATACCGCTTCACCTGTCGCCACTGAATAAGCTCCATCCTCGGAGCCCGATAAGATACGGTAAGGTCGTCTGGGATCTTCCCCCATAAACAGGTCTTCCAGCAGTAGAGGATCTCCGCCGCCGTGGCCGCCCTCCCGGTGCACGACATGGATGGTCTCCTTCGAACCGAACAATGGGAAATAGTCGATCGTCTGCACGGGTGTAGGGAACGGCGTTCTGCCGGGCATATGATACTCCACCGACTCCAGACGACCTTTCGTCCCATTAATAGCAAGACGGTATCCCTCGTACGGCAGCGAGAAATTGACGGAATAGCTGAGCAGCGCGCCTCCGTTGTACTTTACTGTTGCGGTGTAAGTATCCTCAATATCGATCTTCGAATCGAAAATGCACTGATCGGGACGATAATCCGAATAGGGAAACGTCTTCTTTACGGCGTCTAGCGCGCCTAAATGGTCGTCTGGCACGCGGATGTTCTTACTGCGTGAATTCCAGCGCGAGTAATAGGAGCAATCCTCTGTATACTCACAGGTGCTGCAGAATCGGCCGTCTTCCTTCTTCGGATTCGCTTCCCCTTCAGCGCCGTAGTAATTCAATGCCCCGTAGGCAAAAACCTCAACAGGCTTTTGATTGATCCACCAGTTGACCAGATCGAAGTGGTGGGTGCATTTGTGTATAGACAACCCGCCGGACAGCTCGCGAACCCGATTCCACCGTTTGAAATAGCTGGAGCCGTGATACGTATCCAGATACCAATTCAGATCAATCGATGTAATCCGTCCCAGCATGCCTTCCATAACCATTTCCTTGATTTTTGTATGGATCGGAGCATAACGGTAATTGAATGTAACAATAACCGAACCCTTGCTTGCCCGTTCCGCCTCCATGACACGACGGCTGTCCTCGCCTGTCGTGACCATAGGCTTCTCGGTTATGACATCGAGATCGTGCTGTAGTGCGGCAATCAAATATCGAGCGTGGGTATCGTCACGGCCTGCTACGATGATGACATCCGGGCGCGTCTCATCAACCATCCGGTTGAATTCAAGCTCACCATACGTCTGCACATCCGCATGCTCCGGGTACCTCGAGCGGTATAAGTCGAAGCGCGCTGGGTCGTGGTCAAGCAAACCGACCAACTCGCAGCTATGGGCGAATGTGGTCAGGATCGGCTTGGCAAACATGCCTAGCGCTCGTCCGCTTACTCCACAGATCGCATATCTTTTTTTCATATAGGAACATCCTCTCTTCCGTTCGCAAATGTATAGGATGCTGCTCCCTTTGCGGCATGGACTGCACGCTGAGGCAGCAAAGCCGGCAAAAATCTGCCGGCAAGCCGCAGCTTGCTTATTTTTTCACCTTGGCATACCACTCCTGAACACGCTTGGTAACCTGATCGCCTCCGGCTTTTTTCCATCTGTCTACGAACTCGTCGAACTTCTCGATCGGCATGTCGCCAATGACGATTTTCGTCAAATACTCCTGAAAAAGCTTGTGCGATTGAACATCTGGAAAGCCTTCATATACCGTATTCGGCAGGCCGTCTCCAGCAATACGGCGTGCATCAGCCGTGCTGACGATGAATATATCCTGGACCATCTTCTGTATATTCTCTGGGAGCGTTTCCTTGATACGGATGTCCATGTCCTCTTTCGTCGTAAGATTACGCATACCGAGCGCAAGCGGCCGGCTATCTTCTGGCGGAAGCAAAACCTTCTTACCGTTCACGACTTGGTGCTGAATCCCCTCAATACCGAAACGGCTGAAATCGTCGTTGTTTTTGTCATAGAAAAAGTCCAACAGTTTTAGAGAAGCTTCCGCATTTTTTTGGGAAGCAGCAGGAATCATCCATTCCGGCTCTCCCATGCTTTTTTGTGTTACGAAGCCTTGGAGGCCTTCTACCTTAGGTATCGGCATACCGACGATGTAGGCGTTGGGTGCTCCCTTCAGCATTGCGGTATAGCGATCACGAACATTGGCGGGCAGATGGTACCAGCTGCCGACCAGATTATTGTTGATTTTGGCCTGCCAGACTTCTCCTTTATTAAGGAAGGTTTCGTTGTCCAGCAGCTTCTCCACATAAAGCTCACGGATAAAGCGGATGGCGGCCTTCATGTTCGGGGTGATGCCCGCATACTGAATCTGCCCATCATACACGTCCCACTCCGGGCTGCCTTCCCACATAGCGACCCCATGCATCCCGAACAGGTGGTCCATCCATTTGCCGAATTCGCGTCCGGAGGTCGGCAGCTCGTCTTTGATTCCATTGCCGTTCGGATCCTTGTCGCGGAACGCCCGCAGGACGTTCTTATACTCCTCTGCTGTCTTCGGCATAGGAAGTCCTACCTTGTCAAGCCAGTCCTTGCGGATCATAGGCGCCCGCTCAGGAACGAGGAACACCTTCGGAACATAATAGATATGGCCGTCCGGGGAAGCCGAACGCACAATATCCCACGCTTCTTTCGGAACGTTCTTCCAAACGTTAGGGGCGTATTTGGGAAGCAAATCGTCCAGAGGCAATGCGCCTCCCTGCTTAATTAATGTTTGATCTATGCCCCCAATAGGACGAAGAATGTCCGGCAAATCGTTGGAGGCGATCATCAGATTCAGAAACTCAGTCGGTTCCGAGCCTGGCGGGGTCGTAATCAGCTTATATGCAACACCGGTCTTCTCTTCAACATATTTCACATGCGCGTTGCTGCTGTCCGGAATGGAACCAACGCCCATATGGCTTTTGAATACTTTAACTTGAACGGCTTTGTCGTCCTTTCCGTTATTCTCTGAGGCTGGAGAGGTTTCCCCTGCTTGCGTACAGCCTGACAGTATGGTGATCGCCAGCAGAGCGGCTAAAGCAGACATGGCTGCCGGTTTCCCTAATAATCGTTTCTTCATTTGTTAATCCTCCCTTTTTTGTTCAAATCTATTGTTCAAGCATGTCATCAACAACTTCATATCATGTATCACTCTTGTTAAAAGCTCGACTACTCCTTAAGTGAGCCAAGCATAGCACCTTTGACAAAATACTTTTGCAAATAAGGATACACCAGGAGAATCGGAACTGTCGCGAATAGAATCGTTGCCGCTTTCAGCGTGGTTGTATTGAAAGCATAATCACCCAAAAGAAGATTGACTGCGGCAAGTTCCTCCGGCGATGTCAGATAAGCGCGAAGCTTCATTTGCAGCGGCCATTTGTTCGGATCGCGAATGAACAGCACCGCCCGCTGAAACGTATTCCAATAGCCTACCGCATAAAACAAGCTGACCGTCGCGAGCACCGGCTTAGATAAAGGCAGGTAAATGCGGAACAAAATCCCGGCATCGCTGCAGCCGTCAATTCGCGCTGAGTCGTCTAGCTCCCCCGGAATACCTTGAAAGAAGGTCCGGATGATGATCATATTGAACGTGCCAATCAATCCGGGCAGGATCAGCGACCATAGCGAATTCATCAGACCTAACTCGCGGACGGTAAGGAAGAACGGGATCATCGGAGCGTTAAAAATCATCGTAATAATAATTCCGAGCATGATCGGCTTACGAACGAGAAACTCCTTACGAGACAACGGATAGGCCGTCAGCAATGAGAACAGCATGCTGAGCAGCGTCCCCGCCACCGTAATATAGACGGTAATGCCAAACGAGGTCCATAGACCCTTGTTCTGTAGGATGTGCACCCATGATGCCGTCGTGAACTCAACAGGAAGCAGGAATACCTGCTTAGAATCGGCTGCAATAGGCGAGCTGAACGATACAGCCAGCAGCTGCACTAGCGGCATTAGCATCGTAGCTGCGGCTGCTGCTAAGATGACATAGTTGAAAATCTGGAATAGCTTTTCTCCATAGGTTATCTTCATTACCACAACCCCTGTTCTGTTTTTCGTGCCAGCCGATTGAATATCCACAGCAGCGTGAAGCCAATTACCGACTGAAATAACCCAATGGCTGTCGTCACACTGTATTGGCCCTGAAGCACCCCCGCTCGATACACGTAGGTCTCAATGATATCGCCTACCGAATACGTCATCGGCGTCAACAGATTATAAATCTGATCAAAGCCAAGCTCCAGGAAGTTGCCAATGTTAAGCAAGAACAGAACCAGAATGGTCGGGAACAAGGTAGGCAGCGTGATGTACAGCGTCTGCTTCCATCGGTTGGCTCCATCCATAACGGCTGCTTCATATAGGTTCGGGTTAATGCCGGTGATTGCGGCCAAATAGATGATCGTTCCCCATCCAACCTCCTTCCAGATACCTGAAAGTACGACGATCGTCCGGAAATACGCTTGCTCCTGCATGAACAGAATAGGTTCATACCCCCACCAGCCACGCACCATATTAACTACGCCCTTGTTAGACAGCAGCTCGAACACGATGCCTCCTACGACTACCCACGACAGAAAGTGCGGAAGGTAGAACATGCTCTGCATTAAACGTTTGGCAAACATCAGCCTCACCTCATTGAACAGCAGCGCGAGAATGATCGGCGCCGGAAAGCCGAATAACAGCTGAAACAAGGCGATAGTCGCTGTGTTTCTCAATACATTGTAAAAATCCTGATACATGAAAATAAACTTGAAATTGTCCAAGCCAACCCATGCACTTCCAAGCATGCCCTTAAATATCTGATAATTCTGAAATGCGATCAAGCTTCCCATCAGCGGTACGTATTTAAAAACAAGATAATATACAATCCCGGGAAGGATCATCAGATACAGCATCCAATGTTTTCGCATATTGGCGAGATATGGATTCTCATAAGCTTTGAGCTTTCCCGCCGATTTCTTGGATCCGGACTCCAATGGAGTATACAATTTTGCCACCGTCACGAACCTCCTTTGCATCATGTACCGTCATCTTACCCGCTTCAACGCAACAAGCTCAATAGTTCATTCCTCCATGCAATAAGCAAAAACGAGATCACGGCTCGTCTGGACGATTCGAGTGTGAGATTGGCTTTAGGTTTGACGAGTGCTGCCCCAACGCAGTACCCCTGATCTTCGCGGTAAGCCGCCTGTTGCCGTAATAGCCCATCGTGGCGGAATAGTTGATTCGGTGGAGTATTGGTTCATCGGTCGTCTTAGGATACAAATAAGCTTTGCCACCGTCGTTCGGTGGCAAAGCTTATTTGTGAAATCTTCCTTATGGACAAGGTAGGATGGTCAAATCCACAATTCGCAGTCGCGTGCCTGTAAAGTGCCATCGCGGCGAAAACAACTCAATGGCTTTGATCAAGCCGATCGTCCCAATCGAGATTAAATCCTCGAGACACGATCAGCCTTGCGGAATATCATCTGATAATCACCCCTCACATCTTCCTCATCAACGCCGATAATTTCGGGCAGTGTTAACTCAACCGTGCCTCAATGTATCGAAGTTAGCTTACTATGCTGCTCCCATCCGCTATCCCCCTTAATCTGCTGCTCGAACTCGAATAGCCATGTAAGGCTTACCCGGCAAATTGACCCTCGTTACCCCTGAATGCAAATCTCGACCGTTGTAATCGTCATATTCCAGGAGCTCTGGATCCTATCCAACAGTGGATTCCCCTCGATTCCTGGTTGTACCGGTACTTGTACGAGCCTCAAAGCATGATTTTTAAAGCAAGGATTCACACCTATTGCTCTTTGGTTGGTGAATTAACCCTTACAGCTATATTATAGTACCTCCCCAATGTCGCTCTGTGCCCAACTTGGATTGGATAAACACGGCCTTCAGAACCCGGTCCTCGGTATCTCGATTGGGTTTATACAAAACGCCTGCCTATTCCCAACGCGGACATCATACATCTGAGCGTGGGACAGCTTCATTTGCTCTACAAAAGCTTCATAAGGACGGTGACACACATCGGTCACACCGATTTGATAATTTTCCCCGTCAAAACGTCCCAGAACCGGTTGGTCAGCGAGCTGAAAATAATGAACGCCGATGAGCTCTGGAATCGCAGCGCCTTGTTCCACAAAATACCGGTACGCCAAGCCCCTCTCCTCTTGCGTGGCGACAGCCTTGATCCCGTATGCCAACATCCCGACATCTGCTGCACCGAAGTGGAATTCCCCGATCATGACCGGTTTATTCAAATGTTTGCTGATCATTTCAATATGCTCCCGATCCGGTTTCATTTGATAGCAATTGATAGAGAACACATCAAACGCTTCGCATCCCTCCAGCAATTCGCTACTACCAATCCAGGCATATCGCATTCCTAAATTCAGGTGATTAGGATCCGCCTTTTTACAATATTGGGCCGGTATCTCTACATAGCGACGGATTAAAATCCGGTTAAATGCCGAATAATCCTCTCGGCGCATGCCTTCGATATGCCCTGCTTGGACTTTTTGCGGATGCAATAACTCGTCAAATTGTTGAAAATCGGTTCCCCAAGCTTCGTTTAAACACGCTGCTGTTGTATATTTGTTCTCCAGCCATTCCACGAACATCCGCTTACTTTCGAATGAGTACGGATGCTCCATCATGGCCTCCGTCAAGTTCAAACCATCGACAAACGCCCAATGGGGCTCGTTCCGCATAAAATAACCAACGAGACGCCGATCCTCTTTCAATGGGATAAGCTGATTAGCGAACTCCTCTGCTTTCTGCTCGTATTCGGGGCTAAATACATCCGGAAAATCTCGGTAAATGGTTATTTCAGTAGCCGGAAAATCTGTCATTGGATACACATAGGGCAAGCTGGAGCTGTGAATAAACTCAGGCATCGACCAGTTTCCGATCGTATTGATCCCCCATTCCTTCAGACGTCGATCCGTCAGCTCCATCCACGCTTCAAGCCAATTTTCTCCGAATACACGGATCAGATTGGCAACCGAGAAGCTGAATCCGTGCCCGGACCAGGCATCACAGAACTTGCCCTCTCTTTCGGGCAGCTGTGGAAGCAAATGCTCCATCCCTGCAACCCGCATATGGTCATAGGGTTGTAAGCAATCCATTCCTGTACTGAACAAGGCAAATCCGTCAGGATCGACGAACCACCAGCGCTCACCATCAAATTCCGTGCGGAAATAGCCGGAGCTCTCGAATTTCAATCCCTTCCAGCCTCCGAAGTCTCCCAAATCCGAACGTAAACCGTCACTCTCTTGACTCTGTTCCATATTCGTTATCAAGTCGGCCGATAAACGTTCGATGGAGGGAGTCTTCCCCGGCCAATCTTTGCCAAGAAGTTGTCCCATTTCGTCGATATAAACCTCTTGTGCATAGGTAAAATCCGGAGCTTTTTTACTTACATACAAGCCTGAGACCTCAAACTGTCTACTGCAGACGGACGAGGTCGTCGATATCGACAAGCTCTGAAGCCTGCTGCGGTCAACAGAACGGTCACCCCTGATCACGGACTGCATCACGCCGGGGTAACGATCCAGAAACAGTTTTTCACCGTTTAAAGCTTTCAGAGGCAGGCACACCCGGGTCCTGACATCCGGCAGTAATCCGTAGTGCACCGTAAGCTCCTTGCCTCCGCTTTCAACGAATGAGAATAACACAACTAGGACATCATGAGCCTTATGATATAAATCCGCAACCAAGTAATCATGATCCGTCCATACCTCCGGATCATCCAATGATAGCTGTACGCCACCTCCCGCAGAAGATGTTTCAATTCGTATATGCTGATCTCCAATGACATGCATAAGGGTACCGGAAACGCAATTAAATGTACCCAATTCAATGACCTTGTTCATATGACTCCCCCTACTCTTTTACAGCCCCAACTACAATGCCTTTAATAAAGAACTTCTGCAGAAACGGATAAACGAGCAGAATGGGCAGAGCGCCGATAAAAATTTGGGCCGATTTGACGGTACGCTGCGATAAATTTTCCAAATCCTTAGGATCAATGCTGATTTTGCTAAAATCCTGCTGTACAACGATGGTTTGAAGGAAGGTAGCAAGCGGATACTTATTCGAGTCCATCATGTATATTAATCCGTCGAACCATGAGTTCCAATGAAATACTAACGTAAAAAGTGTTATCGTTGCAAGAGCCGGCATCGACATCGGCAAATGGATTTTGAACAAGATTCGAATGATTCCTGCTCCGTCCATCACGGCCGCTTCCTCCAATTCTACAGGAATGGCGCGAAAGAAATTCATCAGCAGTATCATATTGTAAACGCTTAATGCTGCCGGCAAAACTAGCGCCCATATCGTATTTATCAAGCCAAGATTAGTAATGAGAATATAGTTCGGAACGAGTCCGCCGGAAAATAGCATCGTAAATACGAAAAACCACATATAAACATTCCGGCTTTTAAACGCCGTATATTTCTTAGACAACGCGTAGCCTGCAAAAACGGTAACAACCATTCCGATCCCGGTTCCCAAAATAGTCCGGTACAACGAGAAAAGCAGTGAACGGATAAAACTAGGGTTATTCACTGTCTTCAGATACGATTCCAGCGTGACGTCTATCGGCCACAAATTGACAATATTGGCGGTAGCCGCAGCTTTTCCGCTTAACGATACTGCAAAGACATGCAGAAGCGGCAGTATACACAGCAGCGATACAGTGATGAGAAATAGTTGATTAAAAACATTAAACCATCGATAAGCGAGCGTTTTATGGTACATGCGTCTCCTCCTCCTTTGACTAGAAAATCCGATAATTCGCATATTTATAAGCTAACCGGTAGGAAATAATGATTAAAATGAAGCTGGTTACTGATTTGAACAACCCGACTGCCGTTGCAAAACTGAAATCCCCTTTCAGCATGGCCGAGCGGTAAACGAAGGTATCGATCACATCTCCTTTACTATACACAAGCGGATTGTAAAGATTGAAGATCTGATCAAAACCCGCATTCAACACATTACCCAGCTGGAGTGTAGCTACAACAACAATAATCGGCATCATAGCCGGCAGTGTAACGTGAATGGTTTGCTGCAGTCGTGTCGCTCCGTCCACTTCAGCGGCTTCGTATAAGGAAGGATTCACGGCCGTTATGGCTGCAAGGTAAACGATCATACCGAAGCCAAATTCCTTCCAAATGTCACTGAAAATCACAACAAAACGGAACCAATCCCCGTCACCCAGAAAGAATATAGGCTTAATACCGAACATGGCCGTAATCATCCGGTTCACAAGCCCGCCTTTGACCGACAACAGATCGATTAATATGCCTCCGAGGATGACCCATGACAAGAAGTGAGGCAAATAAACCAATGTTTGGATACCCCTTTTGATTCCGTTAATGCGAACTTCATTTAGCAATAAAGCAAAAAGAATGGGGACTAGCGTTCCAAAACCAATTTTTAGCACCGCGATGATTAATGTGTTCCAAATAACCTGCACAGACTCCTCGAACATAAACAAAGAGTGGAAATGCTTGAAGCCGACCCATTCGGATTTTAAAAAGCCAAGCCAAGGCTTATAGTCCTGAAAAGCCATCACCAATCCTGCTATAGGCACGTAATGGAAAACAACAGCGATTACTAAGGCCGGGAAAATCAGCATATGCAGGGGCCAAGTTTTTTTGAGTCCCCGAATCCAATTGGATTCCATTTTACTTGCGGTTATCTTACGTATAACGATTGCGTTCCGAGTGCTTTTCATAAGCTTCTCCCCTTTCTACATCCAGTAATTGCATAATTGCACTTTCGCATACTTCTGCTACTATTATACCAACGGGCACTTCCTGTACCTATGACAAGGTCTTAACTTCTATGTCCCCTTTCATAACCTCTTTCTCACATTTATTTCCTAGGCGGTGAACACATGATAAAATATAAAACATTCCGTAATATGCTATTGATGCTGGTCCTGCTGCTCATTCCTGCCACATTGCTCTTTTCTTACGCCAACAAAGTTGGAGAGGATGTGGTCAGGGAAACGCTCGAAAACTCGGCAGACAAACAATTGGAGTTTACGATACTTCAGTTGGAACAGTCTTTAAGGCAGCTTGAAACACAGACGCTGCTGCTCGCGAACGACTCCACTATCAAAGCATATTCCAGCTCGTGGGATTTCCCCGAATATGTCGATCATTTGCTCATGCGGAAAAATGTTGAAGAAAAGCTGATTCTTCAGAGTCAAGCGGAATCTCTCATTCATGATGTAAGCGTTTACTGGCCGCAAATCGAGGAAGCTCTCTCGACAAAGGGAAAGATTGCTTATAACAATGTTGAACTGGCTGCTGCGCCTAAAAACAAATGGTTTATCCATCACGATGATCAAGGACAGTTATCCTTTCATTTGATGTTCACAAATCCCTCTGTTTTTCAACCGGATTTGAGCAATGTGACTTCAGTCGTTGAAACATCAATAACGAGCGAATATTTGAAATCTGTTCTTAAGGGCCTTGATGCATCGGGCAACGGAACATCCTTCATTTACTTTTCCGACTCAACAACTATCGCCAATCAAAACATCGATCGCGGGCTCTTTTCACTGCTCAAACAGAAAGATACCCTGAGCGGCGATACCGGCTTGCAGCATCCACTGCTTTCCGTGATTAAGATGGATGGAATCGAATACATGGTACAAACGATCCGCATCCCTTCATTGGATGGCACGTTAGTCAGCTACATTCAATTGAATACATTTTTGAATCCGCTAAAAAAAGTAAGCCTGCTTGTTAATATTAGCCTGCTCTTTCTCTTTGTTTCCGGGGTCGCCATGTCTTATTTGCTTTATCGGCATTTTAGAATCCCATTCGGTTATATGATACGCAAAATTGAGAGTCTGGGATCAGGCGATTACAAAAGCAGAGCAATCGTCAGAACGAACAATGAGTTTGATTATTTGTTTGCAAAGTTTAACGAGATGGCATCGCGTATCCAAGCCTTGATTGAGAATGTATACGAGGAACGTGTTCGTACACGCGAAGCGGAATATAAGCATTTGCAGTCGCAAATCAATCCACATTTTCTTTATAACTGCTTGTTTTACATTGTAAGTATGGCCCATAAATCTCCGGAAGCTGTCACTTCCATGGCCAAAAACTTAGCCCAATTTTATCGCTACATTACCCGTAAAGCCGGAACGGATTCTACACTTGAGGATGAAATTCACCTTATCGAGAGCTATCTTCACGTCCAATCGCTCAGAAATAAGCGGCTTACCTACGAAATTGATATTCTGCCATCCATGCTGAATTTGCTTGTCCCTACTCTGCTGCTTCAGCCATTGGTAGAGAATGCCGTCGTACACGGATTGGAGAGAAAAAGAGAGTCCGGGATCATTCGAATTCGGGGCACATGGCAGCAAGACAGGTATATCATTACCGTAGAAGATGATGGCGCAGGCATGACAGAACAGGGGATTCTGGAGCTAACGGCTCAAGTATTCCAACAGCGCAATTCAGATGAGATCGGCTGCGGTTTGTGGAATATACATCATCGGCTTATGAACCAATTCGGTCCGGACTCAGGCCTGCATTTTGTGAACAATGAGGGGGGAGGCTTCCGTGTAACCGTTCAAATCCCCTCAATGAGACAGGAGGAATTTCCATATGAACATATTGCTGGTAGATGATGAGGAGTATGTGCTTGATTATTTGCAGGAAAGTGTGGAGTGGATCCATTGCGGAATTACGAACGTATACCGGGCAAGCTCAGTGGATGAGGCACTCGACATTATCAAGCAGTACCCGGTGCCGCTGCTCGTTACCGATATCCGGATGCCTGAGAAAAGCGGCTTAGATTTATTGGAAACGCTCCACGACCAATATCCCGATACAAAAGTCATTCTGCTATCCGGGCATTCGGAATTCACCTATGCCAAAAAGGCACTGCAAGGCGGCGCAGCCGACTATTTGCTAAAACCGATTACAGGTAGCGAGGTTTCCGAATGTATCCGGAAAGTCGTGGCCCAAATTCATAGAGAGAACAAACGTACTCAGGACTTAAATAAAGCAGAGGCTGTCATCAGGCTGGGGAACACTCGAATGCGCGAGCATCTGTTGCTCGACCTGCTTCTTGGTAAACAATACGCAGCGGATGAGCTGAATCAGCAGTTGAAAGCCCTTAACTTACCCCTGCAGCCGGGTGGTAAATCTACGTTGATCCTGATTCGCATGGAAACGAACAATTACGATTCGAGAGAAGATATTGCGCTTCTAGACTACGCCTTGCTGAATATGGCAGAGGAAATCTTCTTCCAGGAAATTAAGTCCTATTCTTCGCTCTGGTGGTGCAAAGACACGCATCAGTTTATTGCCATTGTCCTTCCATCTGATTCCTTGGACGAATCGTCTACTTGGAATGAACGGATTAGCGAACTACAGAAAGCTGTCAGAACCTTTTTGAAGAGAAACATTTCCGTCATAATTACAGAACCTTTTTCGTTTCAAGCCCACTTAAACAGTACTTATTTGCAAGCTTTGAACGATTTTTGGTGGCGGGTCGGAACTCAAGAAAGTGTTGTTATACAAAGGAATGAGCTCACTTACAAACCGGAGATTAAGCCTTTAACAAAGCTTTATGAAACACCCTCGATCCTTCAGGTTATGGAAGCGAACCGGTGGGAGGAAGTCATTGAGAAGATCGAAGGGATCTTAGTGGAACTTGAATGCCCCCCCTATCGGACGCAGTATCATATCGTTGAAGTCGTTAACTATTTGTACAGCTGCTTTACCTTCATGGCCAATAAACAGGGTGATCCCTTGTCCGATTTGATCGGAAGCCTCTCTTTGCTTAAAAATCCCTATTACTTCCACTCTAGCGAAAAAATTAGGGACTGGGCCATGCCGCTGATCGAGCAGTTCAGACGTACTCTAACCGATTCCACAGGTGGAAGAAGTCATATCATCCGTCAAATTCATGAATATATTGGGCTCCATCTTCATGAGGATGTCTCTCTTACCAAAGTCGGTGAATACGTCTATCTGCACCCGGTGTATTTATCACGTTTGTATAAAAAGGAAACCGGAGATAGTCTTTCCGCTTATATCACTCGTGTCAGAATGGAGAAAGCGGCCCGTTTGTTGACCCAAACGAATAAAAAAGTATCGGATATCGCACAAGAAGTCGGCTACCAAAAAACACAATATTTTATCCGGTTATTTAAGGAGTACTATAACTACACCCCTCAAAGCTATAGAAATCAATGAAATGCAGGGCGGGGAAGTGCATGGGGAGGGACACGGCCATTATTATAAATACGCGTACCGTTTCCTAAAGCTGAACCGGATGGTCGGCCGCAATCCTTCCGATTTCGAATCGTTCAGCCGGATTTTGTAGTTATCCATTTTCCTGTTGCGCTCTCTGACAATATTGTGGCACACTATGGATATCACGCATTAACCGAGTGGCAAAGTATGCCCCGCTTCCTTTCTAAATCGAAAAGGAGTCGGGGTTTTGTGTTTTTTTTAAAACGAATATGGAGAGGCGAGTGATCAGGTAATGGGTTTTGAGATCGAACACGATAAATGGATAGGTGATCATCTTAGGCGAAGAAGAGGGGAACGTCTAGATGCTCTGAAACGCGGCCATGGGTTCGGAAATCAATTGTTCGTAGAGCAAATCTGGTGGCAGCTTGTCGGACATTTCCATGGATTGCATCCTGAATATGAAGTGAAGGACTGGCGAGGGAGATCCTACTTTGTCGATTTCATGTGGATTGTCGGAGCTATACGTATTGTATTTGAGATCAATGACTTTGGCTCTCACGGCACGGATCGAACCAAGTATCGGATGGATTTGAACCGGGGACTTTTTCTTCAAGCTCAAGACTGTATGGTCCTCTACATCTCTTTGGATGAGTTAAAAGAGAACCCCTCGTTCATTCTCTCCGCATTGCGGAACATCTTGTTCTCTTATCTGTCTACAGAGAGTGGAACCAAAAGAATCGTGGAGAAACGCTATTCAAAAATCGAACGAGACTTAATGCGAGCGGCCATTCGCCATAATCGTGCCATTCGCCCATCCGAGGCTGCAAGGGAGTTGGAACTGCATATTATGACTGTCATCAAGTACTGCCGCATGCTGGTCGATAAAGGGAAATTTCGGGCTGTGGCCAGAGGAGTGTCACAGCGAGTCAACTACTATGAATATGTGGGCTCTATCCAAAGTCCGGATTTGGTTTGAGCACTGTTTCTGTTTCGATGCTTGGAATTATATATGAAAAATCATATAAAAAATTCCCTGGGCTGGCTAAAGCGAAAATTCTATATGAAAAATCGTATATAATTTGTCTTATTGCATGAATCCCACCAATTATATTCGAAAAATCGTATATATCAACTGACAATTAATTGGATTTGTTCTTACTCTCCCACGAGCTCCCTTCGTCGGCTCAAACAGCAAAAGGACACACACAACCCGTTTCCCGGTCGTGCCCTTTTTGTGCCGCACTCTTCTGTCCTTTCACCATACAAATCGCCGCTCCCGACAGGGCATCCCAGACAATATGACCGCCCGGAAATAAGGGGTAAGCTTCGCTCACCCCTTAGCCTAAAACATATTATTGATTCACTTTTTTATACCAGTCATTTACTTCTTTTTCGATTTGATCCCCGCCTTTACTTTTCCAATCCGTGACGAAAGAATCGTATTTATCCAAAGGCTCTCTTCCGTATATAATTTTGGCGAACGTTTCCAGTTCCATCGTTTTCAGATTGTCGTCTTTATTTCGCTGCGTCTCTGTTGGAGCCCCTATGAAATCTGTTGGCGCATTGCTGTTTCTCAGCTGGTAGTTCAACGCTCCTGCACGAATCTGCTCCTTATCCGCGACAGCTATTCCCCTTTGAGACGTTGTTTCCGGCTTATTTCCTTGATAGATGTAATCCCAGTCTTTAGATCCTTGAAAGGGTATACTAGGCGTATTCCAGAACAAGTTGTACTTGCCTGAACTCGCAGCCTTTTCCATTGGCTTTGGAAACTTTTTCGAATCATACTCCGGTTCGCCGTTTACCATCGCATAGTCATATCCCTCAAAGAAACCATTCTTAAAGTCACCCGTATTGAATTGACTGTCATATATTTTATCCATATAGAGGAAGAAAGCATCCATGTGTTTAAAATCTTTATTGAACATCATGACTTTCCCTTCGTTGATCAAACCGTTATATCGTGCTGTCTTGCCATCCGATCCGACAGGCAGAGGATAGGCTCTAACAAGCGCGTTTGGAACACTCTTTGTCACATCTCCGAGCGGCCATCCGTTTGCCCAGAACGGTGCAGCGATAATCCCCGATTTACCTTGGATAAAGCTTTCCGTTGCTTTCACTTCGTCAAGAGCTGCTAATTCAGGGTCCAAATAACCCTTTCCGTACCATTCGCGCAATTTGCCCAATCCCTCTTTTATACCCGGTTGAATTGAGCCGTATTTAAGTGTGCCGTCAGTCGCTTTTTGCCAAGTTCTTGGAAGAAACTTCCCGGTATATGCGCCGAAGACGAAGCTGCTATCTGACATCCAGTTCGCGAATCCATTCTTTGCCGAAAAACTAAACCCAAATGTATCCTTCTTTCCGTTGCCGTCCGGATCTTGGTTCGTAAAAGCATCCATCACTTTTTCGAACTCTTCGATCGTCGTAGGCGCTTTCAATTTTAATTGATCCAACCAATCCTGCCGGATCCACATGACGGGGTTTGTTCCGTCACCTCCTGAGAAAATAGGCAATCCTAGCAGCTTCCCATCCGCTTTCACTTGGTTTAGCGCGGACTTGTTATCCGAATACAGCTTCTTGATCCTATCCGAAGCGTATTGGTCGAAAGCTTTCTGTATGTCCATCACTTTGCCGGATTGAATGAGGTCAGCAATCAGATTCGGATCTTGAACGATAAATAAATCCGGCAGCTGATTTTGCGAAGTAAGCGATAATCTGATTTTCGTATGGTATGCCGCATTATCCGGCGTGCCCCATAGGTCTTTAATCTCGATGCCCAACTTGTCCTTCGCCCATTTGTTGTGAACATTATCTTGAATTGTTTCACCATTAATGAACGTATAATCGGACCCAACCACACGAGCCGTCGTAATCGTGACAGGCGGTTCGAACTTGCCGTTTACCGCTTTGTTTGCGGTCTCTTGTCCCTTAGTAGGTGAAGGCGAAGGTTGACTCCCCTCATTAGAAGTACAGCCAATTGCAAAGGTACTCATCAGCATTAGACATGCCATCATCGAAGTCCACTTATCTCTCTTCATATATATCCCCTCTCTGCTCTTTTGTTTCAATTTCATAATGTAATCTTAACAAATAGGATTCTTACGCGTATATGCCCAAAAATAAACAATCATAGCCTTGTCGTGAACTGAAATTGCGGATTAACCTACAGATTCACTTTGGGTACGTCTCTCAGTTTAAAACATATATCAATATAAAAAAGAAAAAATCGTACGGATGAACCATACGATTTTTTCTTTTAATAGAATATGCAGTTATTGGTCTGTCTGAGCTAAGTTAGTAACTTGTGAAGGAGTTAGGGCGCCTTCATAAATGCGCAATTCGTCCATTAAGCCCTTGAATGGCGTATCCCACCAGTTGACTCCTAAACTGAAGCTGGCATTGGTAGTAGTAAAAATATTTGAGAAGTTTGTTCCTGTAAACTTTGGAACACCGTTGACATAAACAATAATCGTACCGTTATCAACAGAAAAAGCCAAATGCGTCCACTCGCCAGTTTTGACGGTTAAACCTGTAGGTGCATCATACCATCTTGTACTGCCTGACCAGATCATTGTGTTTCCGCCTGCTGGGCCATTCGGAACAAGGCTTACCCAGTTATTAGGGTCTGCGGCTCCAAAGAAAGTGGTGGTATACATAGTTAATTGTTCAGGTTTTAACCAAAGCGACACAGAGTACTTATTGCTAGAGATTAGTCCATTTGGCAACCGTATACCAGAGGCTCCATTAAACGCTGCAGCTTTACCATTCTTACCGTCAACATAAGTAATTGTTCCGCCTGTATTATCAATTCTGTTCCCAGTTTCAGTTCCCGCACCAAAATTACCTGTAAGATCATTTAGGTCATTTTCAAATGAATATTGCGAAACTAACGCTGCCTCTTGGTAGGGTAGTACAGTAATATGAAAGACTTTTGTGGCTTTTATATCTCCTTTAGAGATGGTAGCAGTAAGAGTAGCATTCACAGGATTAGAACCAGCCTCTGGTCGATTAATTACACCTGTATCAGATACAACGTTAGGATTTGATGACTGCCATGAGATTTGAGTATTTCGAGTACCTTCTGAAGGAAGTGTCAGATTGGAAATGACTTTCTCTATGTCACCAAGATTCAAATCATTTACAACATCGGACACAATTTCTTCATCCGTTTTATCAAGCAGTTTACTTCCCCAAACAGATACACCTTCATTTGACAATGCAGTAAAGCTCATCACATAACTTTCTGAAGTTGGATCCCATTGACGTACGAAAACTCCGTCATAGGTAATGCCATCTACTTTTATTTCTGCTTGGTTATGGCTAGTCTTTTCCCATGTACCAGTCACTTCACCAGAAATCGTATTATCCTTATTTAAACGGATGAATACAGATTTTTTAATTTCTGCACCATAATCTTTTTCTTGGTTAATAAATTTATATTCCCCAATTAGGTCTTGTCTGTTAACCTTCTCAATCGTTTCACCAGCATAGCGGTACGGTGCAACCACTGGCCAGCCATTTTTATTCATGAACATTTGATGAACTCGGACCTCATGAAACTCACCTGTTTGTGGGAATCGGCTATGGAAAACCAAAAACTGCTGCCCTGTTTCAGAATCTAAGAAAACTGAATTATGTCCAGGAGAAAGATAACCTACGCCAATTCCTGTACCAGGATCCCCCACTTTTCTTTCAAATAAGAAGTTACCCATAATTTTATTTCCATAAGGAGAATGATCAACATTGCCGGGTAAAACCGCATCTTGTCCTTTTGCATCTACATAAGGACCATCCGGGCTTGTTGATCGGAATTGTCTCATATTATAGCCGCCGTCAGCGCCTAACCAGCCATACGTTACATATAGATAATAATAGCCAGTATTCTTATCATAGACAACGTAAGGGCCTTCGCCTGATTTAGCATATCCACCTGCAATTTTTGTTCCAAAATACCGATCGACAAGTCGGCCATCAGATGTCGTTCCATCTTCACCTGGATAAATAGCTTTACCTGATCTTTCATCGATTTCAAGGACATATATTCCACCGGACCATGAACCATAAGTCATCCATAGCTTGCCATCCTTGTCATAAAACAAATTAGCATCGATTGCATTTGGAAAAGTTCTATTAGCATAAGATCCATTATTATTAAACCAACTGGAACTTGGACCTTCTAAGGTACCGTTATCAATAAGAGTTTGGATATTTGTATTCGTATATTTCTTATTAACATTACTATTAGCATCATACGCTTCTTCTCTCGTAAATCCGGAATATATAACGGTATCCACATACTTATATGGTCCTTCAATATCTTTAGATACTGCATAACCAATAGCGGAACGGATATAAGTAGATGATGCACTATAATAAATCATATAGGCACCCTTTGATCCGTCCTCATGGATATAGTTTTCATTCCAGAAAACATCTGGAGCCCAAACAGCAAAACCGCCTTTACTATCAGAATCATTTTCACCGGCCCATGCAAAAGAACCAGCTAGATTTTTTGATAAATCACCATATAACTTATTTTCAGGTGTTGTATATCCATTTGTAAAAGTTTTCCAATTTATTAAGTCAGTTGACTTGGCAGCGTCAATATGAGAACCGAACACGTAATAGGTATCCCCATCTTTTACGATTGAGGGATCATGGACAGATACATTTTGAAAATCAGGCGCTTCACCTTGGTAATCAACATGTGGTTTATTACTATTTTCGCTAGGCTGACTCGCGGAATTGTCTGTACCATTACCAAAAGCAGCACTTGGTATCATTAATACAAGCATTAAGAAAACAAGTGTAAATCTTCGCACCAAACTTTTACTCATTTAGATGTTCTCCTCTCTCTTTGAAAAAAAAATAAATACACATCTAATACTCTTTAAAACTATGAATCCCTCCTATTGTCCGATTTACTTGTAGGTCATAAAGCGCTTACAAATTACAGAAAAATTAATAATTAATATAACTATTAATTATTAATAATACTATAAATTAAAGTAATCCTCAAGTATATCCTCATAGGTATATTCTCCTATTTTTGATAATTACCCATTTACTACACATTCTCTCGATTCTATGTATCCAGGAAGTATTCGGGACAATATCAACGATCGATCAATAGATAGTTCTCATGCTACAATTGACGTTAATGACATCAATGACACCATTGATCTCTATACACACAGGAGTTGTTGTTTAATGGTAATCGAAGCTAATGCTAACTATGGCACCTATGGATTCCGTTTCTCGGGATCACCACAGTTAGCCATGTGCAGTCTCTTCGCGGTCGGCCATGAGCGCGTTCATAGTTCTTCTTATTTTTGGGACGGTCTTACGAGGACGGACGGCCCCCTTCTCCTTTTCCAATATACGGTAGAGGGTGAAGGTGTACTCGAATCTGAACAACAAACAGAACAAATAGGTGCTGGAAGAGCCTTTCTCGTTGAAATCCCTGGAGATCACCGGTATTTCTATGCATCCGATACTGAGCCATGGGAGTTCTATTTTTTATTAATTAGGCCAGATCTTATCCTTCCTAATTGGATGGAGGCCAAAAAGAGAATCGGCAGCACACCGCTCCTGCCTTTTGGAAGTTCACCGATCCGACTTTTGCGCGACATCTTCATGGAGGCCAAAGCAGGTCGAATCTCTGATCCGTACTTGGCTTCATCTTATGTCTATCAGTTTATTTCAGAGCTTTGCCGGTATTCGTCTTCCAACCAGCGCAATCGGGAGAGCTGGCCGGAGAAAATCAAATTGGCCGTCATTTACATCGAAAATCATTACGCCAGTATGATCTCTCTAGATATGCTCGCAGAAGATCTGCACATTTCGAAATACCACTTTCTTCGTACATTTGCAGCTGTGGTCGGTATGACCCCTAACGATTATTTAAATCGCATCCGAACGGAACGAGCGATGGAACTTTTACGGCAGACAGACGATAGCATCGAGCATATCGCCCAGCAGATCGGGTATTCTAGCGGCAGTTATTTCATTAAAGTGTTCCGCCGATTAACGAAACTGACACCTGGAGCTTTTCGCTCAGGCCACGAAAGCTTGCTTTATAACCGTCTTTTCTTTAATTAATGAAACAGCAATTTAATACCATAAATCAAATTATATTACTATAGAATTCTCTATTTATGGAGGCTACTATTATATCGAGAAAGCAATTTAATCGATCTAGTAACTTCGAGGAGGAAAAATAGGATGACGAAAGAAGCGTTTGCAGTCACGCCGCCGATGGGATGGAATAGTTGGGATTGCTATGGGGCTGCGGTTAAAGAGGCAGAGATTCGGGGGAATGCCGAATACATGGCCGAACATCTCAAGTCATTCGGTTGGGAATACATAGTTGTCGATATCCAATGGTACGAACCTGGTGCTGTCTCTTCGCTTTACCGTCCTTTTGTTCCACTAGAAATGGATGAATATTCACGGCTTGTTCCCGCAGTCAATCGTTTCCCTTCCGCTGCAGGCGGCATGGGATTTCGGCCGCTTTCCGATTATGTGCACAGTCTTGGTCTTAAGTTCGGAATCCACATCATGCGAGGTATTCCAAGGCAAGCTGTTCATAACAACACACCAATCAAAGGATCTAATGCCACTGCACGCGATATCGCACATACGAACTCCATTTGCCCTTGGAACACGGATATGTACGGTGTCAATGCTACCAAAGAAGGTGCGCAAGCGTATTACGATTCCCTTTTTGAGCTTTACGCAGAGTGGGGCGTCGATTTTATCAAGGTTGATGATATTGGCGCTTCGAGGCTTTATGATACCCACCAGCCAGAAATCCAACTAATCCGCAATGCAATCGACCGCTGTGGAAGACCTATGGTATTGAGCTTATCCCCAGGTCCAGCTCCAGTAGAATATGCAGATTTCTTCGAATCTCAAGCAAACATGTGGCGGGTGACGGATGATTTCTGGGATTTATGGCCGCTTCTACTCGATATGTTTGACCGTTGTTATAAATGGCAAGGACGCCCAGCCCCAGGTAACTGGCCGGATTGCGACATGCTGCCTCTAGGCCATATAGGTATTCGTTCGGTCGATGGTGGTGCAGCTGACAGGTGGACCAGGTTTACTCGCGATGAGCAGTTAACGATGATGACGCTATGGAGCATCTTCCGTTCGCCACTCATGTTTGGCGGTGAACTTCGAGATAACGATGAGTGGACGCATTCACTCCTCACCAATCGCGATGTACTCGCCATGCATCGTAACAGTTCCAAAGCAAGACAAGTTTCTCGAGAGCAGAATAAGATTGTATGGGCAGCGGAGGGAGACCAGGGAGAACACTATGTTGCCCTGTTCAATACGGATGAAACGATAGTCGACATTTCTGTTTCTCTGAGCCAATTTGGCCTCAAAGGGCAAGTCCACGGCAAAGAGTTATGGACAGGGAAAGAGCTCGGCTCCATTCATGACATCCTATCAGCCACTGTTCCACCTCATGGAGTCATTCTTGTACGGTTGGAGAAGTAATGGAGTAAGTTACTCCTAAACGAATAGCCTATTTCCTACTAATCTAAGGAAGTAGGCTATTCCCTTGCTTCGGATTCATGACCCTTTACGCGAAAACTCCCTAAATGCCTTCCAACCTTCCAGCGCATTGCCGTCAAAATCGAATAGTGCCTGATTCTCCCAATTGTTTCCGCCTTTCGGCTTCCTCTCGAAAGTCCGGTGTGAGAACCAGTCCGGTTCCCAATAAAAGACGCCCAGCCCTTTGCCCCCCGGCACATCCACAACGACCGACATACTCTTTCATCAGCTGCAGGCCATCCTTCGGCACTCCTCCGTCGCGGAAACAGCCTCCGTGCTTTTCGATAAACGGCAAATTCGAAACGTCAGCGCCCTTAATAAACATGATACTACCCCTTCCATCCTCGGAATGATCCGTTCCCTCTTGCACTTATTCAGGGTAAAGGTCCTCCCCTTGAGGGGAAGACCTTTACCCTGCTTTATTTGTTGTTCTTTTCCAGGAACGCTTGCATTTGTTTGCGGAATTCCGCCTCAATCTTGTCTAACCCCGCCTTCTTGGCTTGATCCTTGAACTCGGAGATCGTCTTGTCAACGTCTTCCGCCATGCCGAGACTGAGCATCGCCTTATACTTCGTACGAACGGTCGTCAGCGCGGCCATCTCGTTCTTGATATTCGACTCATCGAACACGAACGTTTCTGTAGCCGGATGGACCAATACCGGGTTCCATTTCTTCTCGAACTCGGCTTCGACCGGGTAAGCCCCTTCTTTCGTCCTTTTCAGTTCTTTGTTGCCGAAGCCCCAAGCGCCGCCAGCGATATATTGATCGCCTTCCGGTCCGCTCTTCCACCCTTTGTCGCCAACCGGCTCCCAGTGCTTGCCTTGAATCCCGTACTGGAAAAGATCGAAGTAAGATCTATCGTTCTTCAGCTTGTCGAGCAGCATAAACGCGCGCTCCTTGTTCTTGGACGATGCCGGAACCGCCATGCCGTCATTCGTATACAAGCCTAAACGTTTGATGCTGTCCGGTGTCAGGTCGTAAATTTCAGGCTTCCATTCGGGATGTTCCTTTGCCACTTTGGCGGCGGAATTGTTCACCGTTCCGATATTATGGATGTGCGAAGCCGAGGTACCATTCTCGAACGCGGTGCCCGGCAGCGTCTTATTGGAGAGCGCGTTCCGCGACCAGTATCCTTTATTCGCCCAATCCTTCATCTTCTTTGCAAAAGCAACATAAGCCGGTGAATCCCACGTATAGATCATGTCTTCCATTTTTGGCGTCTTTGTATAGGTATAGCTGAAGTCTCCGGCCGATGTCGCCGGAATGATCTTATTCGCTTGATCCTGAATCAGACCGCGAAATCCATCGTTGTCGGTTGCAGCCGCATAAGGGAAAATGCCCTTCTCATTCTTGACCACAGCGTCAAAATATTTCTCGAGGTCTGCGATGGATTGAAGCGGTGGAATGCCGTGCTTCTCCCGCAGGTCGCCACGGATGACAACCGCCTGCTCTCCGGTATAGGCAGCGGTGTTTTTCGTCACGAAATACATTTTGCCGTTCAGCTTCGTCTGCTCGAACGAAACCTTATCCTGCGTTGCCCACGTTAGCGGCATATATTTCTTGAGGATATCTTCTGTTACTTCAACGAAAGCGCCCTTGGTGGCCTCTTGCACGTAGTACGCCCATAGTGACGTATACATTAGATCGATCGGTTCACCGGAGGAGAGCAGAAGCGAATATTTTTGCGTCCAATCGCTCCAAGGCAAATATTCGATCGTTAATGTCGCGTTCAAGTCCGTCTTGATCTTCTTGTTGAGCTCTTGAAGCACGGTATCGAGCCCGGTTCCTTTCGGCTTGTCGCCAAGCAGAACCATCTTTAGATTCGCCGGTTCCAGTTTGGCCGGTTCTTGCTTCACATCCGTAGACGCCTTAGGCGATTCGACCGGCTTCGTCCCGCCGTCGCTGCTGCAGCCCGCCAGAAGCGACAGCGCAAAAACCGACGCCAGCATCATGCGGCCGACCTTGCTAAACAATAATTTCTTCATGAATGTTGCAACCTCCCTTGGATTCCGCAAGACTAAAGTTTATGGCAACCAGTTTCCTGGGATTACCCTTTGACTGCTCCTATCGTCAACCCTTTGACAAAGTATTTCTGCACGAACGGATACAGGAAGATGATCGGTCCCGTCACGATGACAGTCAACGCCATCTTCATCGACTCGACCGGCATCGTATCGATGACGATTCCGGATTTTTCCATCACGGAGCGAAGCGCCTGCACGCTGGATAAGAGACGGTACAAGAAGTATTGAAGTGTGAACAATTTCTCGTTACTGATAAACAGCATCGTCGTAAACCAATCGTTCCAATAGCCCAGCGCGGTAAATAGCCCGATGGTTGCGACGACCGGCTTCGCGACGGGTAGAACGCAAGAGACAAAGATGCGAAAATCGCCGGCCCCATCGATTTTCGCCGATTCCGTTATTTCGTACGGAATTCCGGCCATAAACCCTTTGACTATCAAAATATGCCAAACCGAAATCAATCCCGGTATGATCAGCGCCATAATCGAGTTTTTGAACCCCAGATACTGTACGCAAAGGATGTACCAAGGAACAAGCCCGCCGCTGAACAGCGTCGTGAAAAACAGAAAGAATGAGACGCCGCCCCGCCAACGGAAATCTCTGCGTTGAATAACATAACCCGTCATGGCGCATAGAAAGACGGAGATGACCGTACCTACGACAGTTACGAAGATCGTTACCATGTATGCGTTAATAATCGCTGTCGGTTCTTTGAGCGCCAGCGCGTAACCCTCCCACGAAAATTCAACCGGAAAGAACGTATATCCGTTCCGAAGAATGTATTCCTCGCTCGTAAATGACGAACCGAGTACTAGCAAAAACGGAATCAGACAAACCAGGGCGAATCCGGTAACCGAAACGTATCCTATCGCATCGAAAATTCTTTTATCCCATGTCTTTCTCATGATCGGTACTCCCTTCTCCCGTACGACTGCTGATTAGAATAACGCGTAGTCTTTCTCCAGCCGCTTGACGATATCGTTCATGAAGATGATCATGATGAAGCACATGATCGACTGGTAGAAGCCTGCCGCTGCGGCCATTCCGATTTCGGACGTTTGTGTCAGGGATCGGAAGACGAACGTATCGATAATGTCGGTCGAATCGCGCAGCAGCCCGTTATCGCCAATGAGCTGGTAGAACAATCCGAAATCTCCACGAAATATGCCGCCCACAGCCAGCAGAACCAGAATGATGATCGTAGGCAGGATACTCGGCAGGGTCACGTAACGAATTCGCTGAAAGATGTTGGCGCCGTCGATTTCGGCCGCCTGATTGATTTCGCCGTCGATTGAAATGATGGAGGCCAAATAAATGACCATGCCGTAACCGACCGTTTTCCAAGCATTAAAGAAGACGAGAATAAACGGCCAGTACGACGGATTATTGTAGACGTCCAGAGGCTTCATCCCAAACCACCCGAGCATCGCATTGAGAGCGCCGTATTCGTAGGTGAACAGGTTATACGCAATGGAACCGACGATGACCCAGGAAATAAAGTATGGAAGAAACATCAACGACTGCGTTACTTTCTTGAAATATTTGCCGGCAATTTCACTAAGGAAGATGGCTAACGTAATTTGCATGAATGTGCCGACGACCAGAAATAGCAAATTATAAATCAGCGTGTTCTTCGTAATCAGGAACGCTTGTCCCGACAAGAACAGAAACTTGAAATTGTCGAGCCCGACCCATGGACTTCCTAGAATTCCGTCGGTGTACCGGTACTGCTTGAACGCCATTACGACCCCGACCATCGGAATATAGGCAAAGACAATGACGTGCAGTAAGGTCGGAAGTAGCATGAACCACATCGTCCTCGTTTTGATTAGATCTTTCATGAACCCGTTTTTTTTCACAGCGGCGGTTTGTTTCATTGTTCTCCCTCCGTTCAAAAGATCCGCTATAAGCAATATACCAACTGTCTGTTATGCTGGATATCGTAATGTTTTTCGTTTTGCAGAACAATATTATTGAAAATGAAAGCGCTTGATCAAAAATCGATCAAGCGCTTTTGCGTGACTTCATCCTGCCTCGGCATCATTGTGCTTGCGGGCGGGTATTTTCAGGGTAACGCAAGTTCCCTCGCCCCTCTCGCTCTCGTAAGACAGCCGATGCGCTTCCCCGTATAGCAATCTAAGTCTCTCATTGATGTTGCGGATTGCGTACTGGCTGCCCTTGTCCCCGTCATGTTTCATGGCGATTTGTTCCAACCGATGGGACGGCATGCCAAGTCCATTGTCGCGAATGACTAGGACTATATAGCCGTGCTCCAGACTTCCTTCGATCGCAATCGTCCCAGTCTTATCCGGCTTTTCCAGAATACCGTGTATAATCGCGTTCTCCACGAGCGGTTGCAGCGTAATTTTGGGAATCATGTAAGGTAGCACACACTCGTCTACCTGAACCTCAAGACGGATACTGTTCAGGAATCGAAAGTTCTGGATCTGCACATAGGAGGAGATATGCCTCAGTTCGTTCTCAATCGTTGAAATATCGCTGCCTTTGTTCAGACTCGATTTGTAGAAGTTTGCCAGCGCGGAAGTGACGGAGGACACTTCCGCGATCCGATTTTTCAAGCTAAGCCAGTTGATCAGGTCCAACGTATTGTATAAAAAATGAGGATTGATTTGCGATTGAAGGGCCTTCAGTTCCGCGCTTTTGAGCTCCTGTCCGAGCGTGTATTGTTCTTCAAGCAGCGTTGTAATCCGTTTTAGCATAAAGTTATAGTTCTCAGTCAGCTCTCCGACCTCATCCTTGCCCCGTCTCAGGTTAACAGGATCCAACCGTCCGTCCTGTATTTGTTTCATCCGCAGCACCAGACGGGATAGACGCCGGGTCACCGAAACGGATAAATACGTGGCAAATGCATACGCGACTGTACTCAGGACGAGAAGTACCATGATGATCTCCGTACGAAGGCCTCCGACTTCCCTGATGATGGAGCTTTCCGGGATGATCGTAATCATCTGCCAATCCGTACCGGGAATCATTCGGGTTAAATAATAAACGGTACCGGTATCAAGCTTGACCGTCGAAACTCCGTTTTTGCCGCTATCTGGCACTGCAGATACGGCATAATCGCGTTCTCCCGCCGTCATTCCATTCGAGCTCGCCACCAGGAGGCCATCCTGGTTGCTTAAATAGGTATAGCTATCCCGAACCGTATTCGCCCTCGCCAGTATGGTGTCGACCATGCCCTTGCTTATATCGATTCGAAATACGCCCAGTATGATTTTGTAATTGCTTTCACTGATCATTTTGCGCCCAAGTGATAAAATATCTGTCGTGTTTTTTTCCGAATCGTTGGTATAGGAAGACGGAAAGCCGACTACCTTCTCGCTGCTGGTCATCAGCTTTTGATACCAATCCGTATTTCGGACGTCTTCGAGGCTGAACATGTTCACATTCTCCTGCGAATAAATCGTCCCGTTCTGTACGTAAAACCGCACTTTCAGAATATCCTCCGGATCGCGATACGAGTCGGCATACCGAGTAAGGTCGTACATATCTTGAATCTGATCGATGATACGGTAATCGGACAAATTTCGCCCCATAATACGCTTGATGGTGGAATCCATTGCTATTTGATCGGATGTCTTGAGCACACGGTACATCTTGTAGGACAAGTATTCATGTGTCTGGTTGAAGCTTTGCTCAGCCGAAAAAATGGTCCGATCGTAGATGATCCTCGTGATTTTTTCATAGGAGTAGTAAGTAAGAGCGGTAAGCGGCAGCAGCAGGAGAAGCAAATAGGACAGCAGCAGCTTCTTCCGCAGCGAGATGTCGTACAGGAACCGGTAGATCATACGGTTGACGGTTTTCATCCCCTGATCTTCTCCTGAAATTCTTGCGGCGTGGAACCGGTTATTTTTTTGAAAATTTTAGTGAAGTAATTACTGTCATGGTAACCTGACTTTAGAGCCACATCCTTGATCTTCATGCGGCTGTCCTTCAACATCTCCATCGCTTTCGCAATCCGGTAACGAACAATGTAACCGCCCACTGTCATTCCCGTTTCTTCTTTAAAAATGACGCAAATATGCGAAGGCGAAAGAAACATATGCCTCGATATTTGATCCAGACTTAATTCGACGTCCTTGTAGCGATCGTGAATAAACGCCAATATATCCGTAACGGCCCTGTTCTGAACATGCACATCATCCGGAAGTACTTTAATCGCCTGACGTCTGTTCTTGCCGCACCTCAACGCAGCTTTCTCGACCTCCGACCGCAATTCGTCAATGTTGATCGGTTTCTCCACATACCCGGAGGCGGATACACGAATGGCTGCTTTGAAATATTCTTTATCCGTATACCCGCTCATAAAAATGATATGGCAATCCGGATAAAGCTCGCGGATCCGATAAGCCAAATCGGTCCCGTTCATGCGGGGCATACGGACATCTGTGAGCAGAATGTCCGGGCGAAGGCGTTCTGCCGCCTCCAGCGCATGTACGCCATCATCCGCCTGTACAACTCGCTCAATTCCAAGCTGCCGCCAAGGAAGATTATCCAGGATGCCTTCTCTCGTAAACCATTCATCGTCGACCAATAACAAGTTCACGCAATTCCCCCCTCTATGATATCCAACATAATGATTGCGCTTTCAAACCAATTTTTGTGAAACTACATGCCTATATTATACCATACTACGATTATGGCATATTTAACGTATATGGCCAGTTCATTTAGCAAACAAACTATCGTTCCTCGTTCGTTAGTTCAATACCAATTAACGGTAAAAGGGGGCACATTTGTGGCAACTACCACGGGAATATAATGCCCTAAGTATAAAAATAACAAACCGGCACTCCATCGGAGTCCCGGTTCCTTTCCCACCTATCCAACCTCACACAATCGCCCATCCCGAAAATGCACAACCCGCATCGCTTGCTGAGCAATCGCCAGATCATGCGTTATCAAAACAATCGTCCTGCCCTGCTCATTCAATCGCTTTAAAATCTCATGCATGACAAGCGGATACCGCTCTTTTTTGCTCATTCCGCGATAAATGAGCGGCAGCTCCACATTTTCATACGCATTTAACCGTGGCAGCAAATTGAAGCTTTGAAAAACAAATCCGATCTTCCGATTCCTTATTTCAGCCAACTGTGCATCCTTCAGCTGATTAATTGCCTTCCCATCCAGTACATACGCCCCATGATCCGCTGCCTTTCGCAACTGCACGATGCCAATCGCCATTTCCGTGTGTCTTAAGATTCGTTGCTAGAAGTAAGTACCGGATGGCCGCCATTTAATTCCAGCCAATGCAACGGATCATTCCCCTTACTTAAGGCAAAGTAGATTTCCTCACCGGCTATACCTGTATCCGTAAAAGATTGATGCCAATCAGTCTGATGTCTCTATAACCAATTGAATGACGGTGTCAATCGGTTCCCATTTTTCTTTAGGTACTTGAATTGAAATCCCTTGCTCATGCTGTACGAAAGGAACCGTGCTTCCGTCAAGCAATTGGCACCGCTCGATTTTTTGCTGAAGCGCCGGTAATAACAGGTTATCAAAAGCAAGCATATCCTGTACATGTAAATAAAGGTTGTTTCCCTTGCTGGTCATGCCATAAATATGATCAACAGGCTGAAGTGGTCCTGGCCGAGTTCCATAAATCGCTTCGCCGTTTTTCCGCATGAACGCACCGATTTGCTTTAATCGCTCTTTTTGGCTTGCAGGTATTTCCCCATCCGGATTAGGGGCAACATTGAGCAGCACATTTCCGCCGCGGACAAAACAATCGATCATTATTTTTATGATTTTCTCGATCGGCAATACCCGTTCTTGAGGCTCATATGACCAATGATAAGCGATTGTGAAATTTTTTTCCCAATCGATTGGAACGATGTCTCCATTAATGTCGTGAGGGCCTTCGTCGCATTGAAAATTGCCAATCCAGCCGGACCGCGGATTAATAACGCATTTCGGCTGATTGCTCCTTACCATTTCATTTAATTGGATCGGTTCCCAGAACCATGCCGCATCTGCATCCGATCCGGAATGTGCCAACCAGCCTCCATCATACCAGAGAATATCGATTGTTCCGTATCGCGTGGTAAGCTCTTCTATCTGCTCATAGGTTTGTCTTTTCATCAGGGCTGCATTTTCTGCCAGCTCCTTCGGTTTGAAATAGCCCGGAAATCTCCAGTCCATGGGCGAATAATACAATCCGGTACGGAGTCCGGCCTTACGAAAGGCGTCCGTATATTCTTTTACAAAGTCGTGTTTTGCAGCGGTATTCATGCTATTGAATTGTCCGTAGCTTCCCGGACTGTCCCATAGCGCAAAGCCGTCATGATGGCGTGTTACCATGACCGAATATCGCATACCTGCTTCTTGCGCCAGGCTCGCCCATTCTTCCGCATTAAATTTTTGCGGTTGAAACTGATCGGCCAGCTTCGCGTATTCTTCTACGGGAATTTTTTCGTTGAACATGGCCCATTCACCACGCCCAAGTATGGAGTAAAGTCCCCAATGGCAGAAAAAACCGAGTTTCGCATCCCGCCACCATTTCATATCTTCATCGCTTAGGTTAAGCCCAGGCGCTTCAATACCGTCCTGGCTTTTAAGCCGAATACTGCTTTTCAACATGGATGCAAGCTCTGCATCATTCAATTTTTTTATGGACATTGTTCAAAACTCCCTTCAAGTATGTGAAAACTTCTATGCATTCGTATATTTGGAGATCTATTCGGTTTGAATATCGATTTCAACGGTAGAAGCGCATTGGTCACCGTTAAAACCGGAAAGCGCTACGAATCGAATATATTTTCCCATCTTACTTCTTGTCGTATTGAAGCCGTCGTTCACCCATTCCATTTCATCCGTTCATGATGCACTCTCCAGTTCTAGTAGTATTTAAAACAAAATTACTTTATACCAATATTATAGAGTACTTATATCACATTAAAAATAACACCTTCCTACAATTTATATAACTAAATTACGTTTATATTTAGAAATCCTTATATGTGTGGATGGTCATCACCAGCAGTTGAAATCGGTTCAATATGAGTAAAATAACAAGACTAAAGAGGCTATCCCCGTTCCAGACGAAAAATGGATAGCCTCTTTATTTTGCTGTCATAAATGCCAAATTGGTTCCTGACTTATTGTTTAATTAATTGCCACTGCTGATTGCCGCCGCCTACAAAACCCCATTGCTTAACCTGGGCATCTTCGGCCAGCGTACCGCCGGTTACCTCCAGCGCTTTCGTGCTATGAGGGGCTTCGATTTTATAGCTGCCGGTACCTAAGTCTGTAATCTTCCACTGCTGATTGTTGCTGCCTAAATAAGTCGGACCCTTCGGTTACCGCATTTCCCAATTACTGATATGATCGTTGAAAGAAATAAGCCCCCAAGCTACAGTTCTATGATTGGGGGCCTTCGATCATTTCTTCTCCAGATACATGTTACTTCTTGCCTGATGGTCATGTGGAACGGTTACCGTGATCATCTTGACGGTTACGTTGCCGACCTTGTCGGTTGCCGTGTACGTAATGGTATAAGTACGTCCGGTACCTTGCTCCGATCGTTCCGCTCTTAGGATGTATGATGAATCCAAGGTGCCATATTCGGCATTTTGAATATCGTTCGGTTGATCTTCGGCACTCGTACCTTGATCTGGTTCATTGCTGGTTATCGAGGTCAGAACGATCGAATCGATCCCGGATAGGCTATCGTTTCCATATACCTGTGCAGTAACCGTTACAAGACTATGATTCGGAGGCCAAAGCTCGGTCTTATCTAACACGACATTCAATTCCGGCGCTGTTTTATCGATCTGGATCGTGACTGTGTGTGCCCCTTCTACATTGCCAGCGTTATCCACGCTCCAATAGACGAGGGAATGTGTACCTTCCTTTGTGACGTTGACCGTCGTTCCCATCTGCTCAATGCCGCCATTCAACGTGTAATAAGTTGCTGCAACTCCGGATCCGCTATCACTAGCAGCCAGATTGACCATTACGTCATGATTGGCCCAGCCTTGCTGAGCATCGTCCGTCGTTGTCGGCGCAATCGTATCAACAACTTGAATATCGACCGTCATGTTCGCCGTTGCTCCTCTTGCATCATACACGGCGAATGTTATGCCATAGCTGCCAGGTATTTGCGGCGTCCAGGCAAATTGTTGAGAAACGAAGGACGCCCCAAGCGGTAAATGATTCGAACTGTAGGTTAACGCGTCCCCATCCTTGTCTACCGCATAGACGGAAAACGTAACACTGGTGCCTGATTCCGTCGTCATAGCTGGGATTGGTGTGAAGACCGGAATCGAATTCAGCGCCTCGAGCGCGCTAATGATATCTGCAGTTGCTGCATCAATGGTCCCCTGATTCGCTGTGTTCGGCAAGGCGTTGGCGTTATCGATTGCGGTTTTGAGAGCCTGCCACTTCTCCTCTGAATACTGATTCTCATCCATCACATTAACTTCGGCTTTCAAGACATCCAACAAGGTTCTGTCTATAACCTTCTTATAAAACTCGAGTTCGGCTACATTGGCGTTTCCATTAGAAGAGTAATAGCGATAATAACGATAGTTCGTCGTGTTTGGAATCGCCATCGTATACCATTGATTCTGGGTGATACCGCTGATGGTATACAGATCTACGAAGTTTGTTCCATCGTTAGAGCCTTGAATGAGCGCTCCGTTCATACGAGCTTGAAAATTAGTTCTCGGAATGAATTTGACACTTCCAATTAATTTTTCATTTCCTGTACCCAAGTCAACGAGAATCCAACCAGGATTAAACTCGGTATCGGGAGATGTAGTCGTATTGCCGTCAAAGGCACGCCATCCATTTTGTGCAGCGTCATATTTTTTGTCCCATGACCGGTGGGAGGATACAACCATCGAAGATGTCAAGGTGATCTTTTCCGCAGGGAGGGTACTTGCGGACACCAGCAACAGTTCAGCCTGATCAAGCTCAGCTGCAAGCTGCTCCATATTAGCTCCCGTTGTTTTCATTGCCCCTTCAATCCTCTTTACTTCTTTGAGGTAGAGGTAATAGCTGCCCTTGGTGTAAGTTACTGGCGAAACGATATTCAGATTTACTTTGAAGTCCACGATCTGGCTAACCGTAAAATTGCCGTTGTTGACCGTAAGGGTTACAGGGTTACTGCCATAATCCGCTTGGGTCGGAGTCCATGCGAGAACGCCGTTTGACGTACCCAATACCGCACCCGCAGGCAAATTTACGGCACTGTAAATCAGAGACTCGCCCGTAGGATCAGTTGCAGGTACCTGATAAGTGAACGGTTGTTTCGCTGTCAGTTCCACAGTTGCATCTGGGGAAATAATCGGCTGACCTTTTACGGTAATCCTGACATCCCGCGAGGAAGTCAATTCACCGGCTGTTGCGGTGAAGGTTACGGAATATTCGCCGCCCTGTTCCTTACTTGGCGTCCATTCAAAGGTTCGGGTATCCGCATGGAAGGTTGATCCCTCAGGCAAGCCGATAACTCCGTATACAACATCAGTTACTGCATTCGTCGCATGAACATTAAACGTAAGTTTATTTCCCGCAATGACGGTTTTATTGCCAATGGCACTAATCACCGGTATTCCCGGAATATAAACCAATCCTTTCAGCGCCGTCAACAGATTGGCTGCCGCCGTATCAATATCATCCTGCTTTGCGTTGGCATTATCAGCTGCTAAATTGGCTGCAGACGCTGCCTCTTCGAGAGACTGCAAGCTTGCTGCAGTGTATACGTTAGTATCAATAGCTGCCGTCGATTCATCCAGCAAGTAGGCGAGCAGCGTCTTGTCAATGCCTCTCTCCAGGAACTCTACTTCTGTAAAGTTCACGAAACCGTTATGATCATCATAGATACGGATATAACGGTATGGCGTCGACTCCGTATTGATGCCGGAATACCATTTGAATTGTGTCACGCCGCTAATCTTGTGCAGATCTGTCCAATTCACTTTATCATTTGAGCCTTTAAATACGGTTCTATTGGCACGATCGAGCAGGGTGTTACTACCTTCCCTTGGTAGGTAGCGGAAAGTATCAACCACTTTTTCATTGCCTGCGCCAAAGTCTATATCAACCCAGCTTACAGCTGATCTGGTATGGGTAATATTAGTCAGGATTCCATCGAAAATAAACCATCCATTTTGCGCTTCAGAGATATTGTCGTTATTCCAGCCTTTCTCAGATGCCCTGACCATAGATGGCTGCACCTCGACTTTCGTGAGGAGCGTTCTGAACGAAACAAGCAGTTGATGGGCATCGTGAATTTCATTAATCAACTGTTCCTCATCAAAACCGGGTTTAGCCATCTCCGCTTTGATTCGATCCAATTCTTTGTGGAACAGGTAGAAGCTCATCTTCGTATAATCTTTTGCCGGAAGGTTCTCAGCATCTGCTAAAACGAATGCAATGGAATCCGCGTAAGCTGAAGCAGTTGCCGAGAAAGGCCCTGCTGTACCGTCTCCATGAACGGCTATAACCTTATAATGGACACTACCGTATTTTAGGCTTGCTTCTTTGAATGAAGTCTCTCTCGTACCCGTGAGAACCTCCGTCCAAGGAGAACCGTCTGCCAATTCCATTGTACCTGGTTTAAATACCGGATCGGTCAAGCTGGCTGCCTCATCCTTGGTGCTATACAGATTGAACCAAGAAGCTTGTTTCGGTTTATTCCAGTTAACTGTAACTTGGTCCTTCACTTTTACAATGAAAGGCGAAATGGTACCTTGAGATGTTTCCGTTACGGTTACCTCATTGAACTGCGCCTGGTCGGAAGCCGCAACGCCGATATAATATGCATACGTCAATACGGTGAACATCTTCGCAACAAAGTTCCATTCTACTCCGTCCTTGGATACAAAAGCATACACAAACTGCGAATCATGATCACGCGCCAATTTAATGTATGGATACTCTGCCACCATGTACCCATTAATCCTCGCATTTAACGGGCTTGCCACCTGGTTGGACGATTGATGGAAGGATATCCTAGTACGGTTTTGCAAGACGAGATTCCCGTCCTGATCAGCGCCGAAATAAATGTAACGGCTATTGGCAGCGAGCTGATCACGCATCATAATGCCACTCGCTTCTCCAGATTGACTATCGATTTTCGCACTTATGGAACTGCTGCCGGCTGCAACTTGACTGACAAAATGTAAAGAATCATTGATATACCGTTTGTAAATATGATAGTCATCACCTATGCCCAAACCGGTACCACCTGCACCATCGATTGCAATAGAAGCGCTATTGATCGCAGCAGAGCCAGCCGTTGTGCTTAAGCGGTCATCCCGCCATGCTGTATCGGCATTACCGGAGACCGGTACCGATAAATCAACCTTGGCGCGCCAGGAATCCCAGCCTGCACCGTTTTTGTTAACCGCAGCCACTTTATAGTAGTACACTTTCCCGTTCTGAACTGTCAGATCTTTGAAATAATTGCCGGTTACTCCTGTCGCAATTGTCACATAATCGCCGTTCTCCGTTTCTGAGCGTTTAATGGTATAGGACTGACCGCCAGACGTCGTTTTCCAGGAGATGCCGACATAACCGTTGCCTACAAGCGCATTGGCGAAGTCAACGTGGAACGGTTTCGGAGCAACCTCAATATCCGATGTCAATTTCAACACCATCGCGGATTTAGGGGCAATGGTCACTTTCCCGTTCACAATCGGTACACTCGTTCCTGTCACCAGGTCGAGTATCTCGCTTCCGGTATAATCAGCTGGCAATTCAACATCGAACGACTTTTTGTTGCCATACTCGTCGCGTGTTGTATTGAACAGGACGAAGTATTTCCCATATCTTGTCGTCATCAAATCCGTGTAGCCTGAGTAAGGGTTATCCGCCTCGTAATTATCGCGATTGACTGTGCCTACACCCGGCTGATAAGCCATCGGAGCAATTTCTCCAGCCAGTGCTTGAGGTGCGCCGCTCACGTTCCCTGCCTGATCGGACATGTAATCGACGTCGATATTAGCCGACCGCATATTATAGTCTTCATATTGGAAGATGTTATTGGTGGCGATTTGCACGTTATGGTCATAGTTGTCGTTCATAACACGAATGCGCCCGTTGCTTACCGCACCCCGGTTGCGTTCATACAACGAACCGAACATACGGAAGTCGCCATCTCTGAGTGAAATATACATATTATCGATATCGACCCATGCGAAACGCTCATAGTTATCCGGGTTTACTCCGAGCTCGGCAATTTCCTCCGGCTTATAATAATCGAAATCGGTTTGTGGAAGGACAACCCCAGCCGCAACACTGCCGAACCGGCTGTATTCGGCACGATCTGCCGTAACGTATTGGTAGGCATCCTCCAGCAAATAATCGACTGCGCTCATCGATCCCGTGTTCCCAAAGCCATTATTGAAAAACTGGTGATCCGCAAGCTGCTGCTGCAAATATCCGACTGCTTCTTTCGCATACAGCCAGTACTCATCCCACTCCGGGCCGCTGTATCTTTGTTCGTTTTTAGCCATCGTCATTTCCAGGGCTGCATACTGCAACGCCATTTGAGATGCCACTCTCACACCATAAGCATAAAATCCTGGCATACCCTGATTTCGTTCGTCCGTTACTTGCTCCGCTCTCATAATTCTCTTTCCGTTGTTATCCAAATCCGTATAACGGACATATCCGCGCGCGTGCAAAGTTTTCAACGCCAATTTCAAGATTTCGTCATTTACTTCCTCGTCGCCGGCGTGGTCTAACGTTTTATAAAAATAACTCTTAAGGTAGTTGCTTGCCTCTCCGTAATTGGCGACATAGGTATTTTCCCTTGTAAGACCTGCCTCAGATATGCCGGTGTAATGCTTGCCGTACGGCAGCCGTCTGACAACCTTGCCTTCCGAATCCAGCTTGCTCTTGGCAAATCCTTTCCCCACAATTTGGACAAAATCATCCGTAAATACCGCTTGCCCATCGTGATAGAACAGGGAATGGTACAAATCCAGTTCTTCATCATTCGGGCCGACCAGCACTTCTTCGCCCAGGAACGGTTTGGCTCCCAGTGCTTCAAGTAAAATCTCATGGCTGCGCTCTTTGCCTTCGTAGAATCGCGAGCCGATCAGGCGAAGCCCTTCATGAGCCTCCCACGCGCCTTCATACGTGTAGACGACCTGATTGTAAATGTAGGATAGCCTTGCGCGAGCAAAGTCGAAGTTCGCTTTTAACGCCCGTTCCCACGCTTCGCGTCGCGTTAAATCGCCGCCGTTCCAGTCCACGCCTGCAAGCGAGAACTCTCCTGCAACGGTTCCCGTAACAAGCTGTTGATCCAGGAAAGCATTAAACGCAGCTTCACCATAGATAGAATCGTCTTTAATGAGGTTCTCGACAATATACAGAGCTTCGCCAAGCGCCCCGTAATAGCCGCCCCAGTCACCCTGATGTCCTCCTCGCAGCACCAGTCTCGTATTGCCATAGTAATCCTTTACATGATTGTCAATCGTTTTGAAAATACGCTCAATCGCCGCCTTTTTTAATTGTGGCGTATTGGCAGGCGACCATTCCTGCTTCAGTACAGTCGCATAATATTTGAGCTCGTCCTGATAGCGGATGATCGATAATTTGCCACCCGCCCCTGCATCGATTTTGGCTGAGTAATTGTTGAACTTATCGATTTGTCCTTGCGTATACGCGTTAATCAAAGCGAGCTTCTCCGCATCCGTCTTATCCGGTGCAAGAATGGAATCCGGCGTCTGATCCTGCTTCAATTTGCTGCCCTGCGTTTCTCCATCTACATTCAAGTAGGCCTGCGTATGCGTGTAAGCATTATAATAGCCTCTTGAAGCGGTCTCCACTTTGCCCCATACATTCAACGTTTTAATCGTGATTTCAACCGTCTCTTTGCCCACTGTAGATTCAAGTGGAAGCATGATCGTGTTATAGTAGAAGCGATTGGGCAAAATCCAGCCCTTATTAATTGCTTCATAATCGCCGTGCCTGACATAACCGACCTGCTCGCCGTTAATATTGACCACACTATTGCCATTCGACCCTTCATCTCCCGAGAACTTCATGGTGAAATAGTTTCGAAGGTAAGGATCGACCTTTATCGTAAACGTTAAATCCCCACCCTGTCCTTCGGCCGGAACACGCGGATTCGATACCCGGGCGGATTCGCCGATAAGTCCGGTGATTGCGGTTGTAAAATCTCCTTTGAACTGGTGTGCGCTTTCAGATGCAGCATCACCGAATATAAGCTTATCCAAATAACCATTCTCATTCGCAACCGCAGCTTCACTAGCTGCTGAATGCGTCGTATTCAATTCTTCCGCTAATGCTGGAATAGGAGCTGTAATCTGTAAAAACAATGTAACTATTAGACCGACTGATAAAACTTTCTTAACATGATTGGTGGTACTTCCGAGTTGCTTGAATAAACCTTTACTCATTGTTTTCCTCCTATTATTAAATAAATGACCAACTTCCATTAAAGCGTTTTCATCCTTTATTTTAAAAGGAATGAAATAATTTTCGATGCCCCTTTCCAAATAGAATTTGCATCCATAATTCATTATACGTTCATCGGATATGGAATTAAATAACATAATTTGATACTGTATGAAACAATATTACGATTTACTACCCATATACTCTCTATTGTTATTTGAAATCACTGATATTACAATTAAAAAAAAAGCCTTCATAATTTATATAACTAAATTCGATAGGAGTGGTTCTATGCCTATGTACCGTCACTTTTATTTGCCCAATTTCGCCGAGTTTAACTTTTTTTGCTTCCCGCATTCCGTCGGGAAGTACACACAGCCTGAAGAACATAATGTCCATCGCGAAGAAGGTGTAAGAGATTTCAGTTTGCACTTTATAGTAGGCGGTAAGGGATATATGGAATTGGATGATACTGTTTACACATTAAAACAAGGAGATGTCTTCCTTCATACTCCTTTTCAGAAAATGCGCTACTACCCATCCGAAGATGACCGTTGGGAAATTTACTGGATGCAGTTTAACGGCAGTAAACTGCCTGACTATTTGCTGGAAGGCGGCTTTCACGAGTCGTCTGTATGGTTTATGAATGATATCGGAATGTTGGAACAAGCCTATCTCGACTTGCTTGAAGAAATTGAAGAGAATGACTTCTTGCGACCATCCAAAATATCCGCACTGACCTATTCAGTACTGGTTGAATTTATGTGTAATGCCATTCCTTTTTCCAAAAAGAGGGGGGCACATAACGTGGATCGAATCATTCATCTCCTTCCGATTATGCAAGAAAAAGCACACCTCCCATTTACCCTGGATGAGTGGGCGGACAAAGTGAAACTAACGCCAAATTATTTCTGCAGTCTATTCAAAAAAATAACGAAAATGACACCGATCGCCTATATCACAAAATGTAGAATCCAAAAGAGCAAAAAAATGCTGCTCAGCGACCCGCATATTCAAATCAAAGAAATCGCCATAGATTCCGGTTATCCCAGCGTAAGTTATTTCAACAAAATTTTTATGGAGATGGAAGGTGTTACTCCGAGCGATTTCCGAAATAATCATTTCAAGTAAAAATGAGAAAACCGCTTAGTTTCCGTTATGGAGACTAAGCGGTTAGATGCAGCTTAACCAATTATTTATTTCTTCTTTGTACTGTCCATCGCTTTTTGAGTAATTTCCAAATAACGATCTAATTTCAATTTATTAAAGCCTTCTATATAGGCATCCCAATCAGATGCAAACTTTTTGTTTCCGGTAATGAATTTAACCTTATTTTCATCTACATATTTATTGATATTTGTGAGAAGCATGGTGTATTCCTCGACAGCCGCCGGATCAATAAACATGTTGCCCGGGAACGATTCTTTTGGCTGGAATCCGTCATAAAGCTGGGTCGCCTTGAACAATCTCAGTTCATATCCCGCTTTCGCTTTGATATCTTGATCTGCTGCCCAAGACGCTCTGAAATCTTTCGTCTTAACAAAAGGACCAACCTCGCTCCAAGCATTGTTATGCTTACGTGTTTCACCTAATGGAAGCACAATTGGCTTGTATTTTGCAGGTTTTCCGTTCAGATCGAGATCGGAAGCGGTTCCTTCCGTCCAGTTAACGCCTTTTTCCCCATGGGTTGCCCGAATTGTACCCTCATCCGTCACCAAATAGTCGGCAAGCTTAATGGCAGCTATTTGTTGTTCTTTGTTTGCCTTATTCGATATTGCAAAGTTGGCGCCCCCAAGGTTTTTGCCCCCACCATACCCTGTCGTTTGAACACCGGACGGTCCTTTCAGTGGAGGAATTGCCTCATATTGCAGGTGAATCGGGTTATTGGGATCAAAGAAAACGTAGGGATGAAGCCCTATAGCGACGCCTGTTGTCGCGATTCCATCCCGGTTGACAACCTGCTTATATGCAGGCCCGTTTTGCGAGAAGGCACCCGGATCGATCAAGCCTTCCGCGTAAAGCGAAGCTATATATTCAAGGCCGGCTTTAAACTCCGGCTTGTTTGCAGTAAATTCTGCTTTACCGTCTTTTGATATAAAATAACAAGGAGCATTGTTGCAATGTGTGCCAGAATCATCATTAATAAAAGCGTTCATCAAAACACTGGCTACAGGGTTTCCGACAGCTCCGCTTAGAGGTATCTCATCCTTTTTCCCATTGCCGTTCAAATCTGTCTCTTTAAAAGCTACGAGCATTTTCTTAAAATCTTCCGTTGTTTTCGGCATTTCCATTCCGACTTTTTTCAACCATTCCGTATTCACCCACATCTTGGAGCCGAAACTGCAATGGTAGCATTCATTGATTGCCGGCAACCCGTAAATATTTCCGTCTGGTGCTGTAATACTTTTGTAATTAGGGATTTCTTCCATTCGTTTTTTAATATTGGGTCCATACTTGTCAATGAGCTCGTTTAATGGAAGAAGTACGCCTTGTGATCCCAATTTCATCAGCTCCGAAGGGGTAATGACATCGGACCAGTTCAAAAGGAAAATGTCTGGATAATCCCCGCTCGTAAGAGCAAGCTGCCTCTTCTCTTTAGCCGTTTCATTCGAGTTAATCTGAATATTCAATTTTACATTCAGCTTTTCATTCATCTCTTGCGTGAATTTGTTCGCATTCATGTCCAGTTCTGGATCGCCGATCATAAAAGCCTTAAGTGCTACAGGACTTTTATTCGCATCAGCGGAGGCTGACGGATTATTCGTGCTTCCAGCGTTGTTATTGCTGCCAGCGTTATTTGTTGAGCAGCCTGCCAACACCGTACCTGCAAGAAGTAGTATACTAAGTCCCCAAATCATTGTTTTTTTCACGTGTAGCCCTCCTTATTGATTTAAAAAACAGTTAAACTCAATTTATTAGCTAGCTCCACGATTAGCTGTTATTAAAAATGCACTCACCTCCTTACGAATTCTCCCTGACGGATCATCCCTTCAGCGAGCCAATCATGACCCCTTGTACAAAATGCTTCTGAACGAACGGATACAGGATAAGAACCGGCAGGCTGGAGACGACGATCAAGGAATATTTCATAAGCTCCGCGAGTCCTTGCCTTCTGAGCGTTTCCGAAATATCTGTGGGATTCTCAGAAGTATTGAGAAGCAATATATTTCGAAGAACCAGCTGCAACGGGTATAATTCAGAACTCTTTATATATAGCAATGCGTCAAAGTAAGCGTTCCATTGTCCTACTGCAAAGAGCAGTACCATAACGGCAATAATAGGTTTGGAAAGAGGAAGAACAACACGAATCAGGAAACCCACGTCGCTGCATCCGTCCATTTCGGCTGCGTCAACCAATTCATCGGGAATCGTGTTTTGGAAAAATGTCCTTGCGATGATAATTTGAAAGACGCCTATTGCTTGCGGGAGGATAAGAGACCATCTGGAATCGATGAGATGCAAGTTCTTCACAACTAAATATAAAGGTATTAATCCACCCCCGAACAGCATGGTGAAGGTTAGTATAAACATCAACACATTGCGTCCGTAGAAGGTCTTGCGCGAAAGCGGGTAAGCCATCATAATGGTCACCGTGAGAGAAACCAGCGTACCGATTGTTGCATATAACAATGAATTTCCGTACCCTACAAGGACTTGCGCATTTTTAAATACGGTCTCATAGCCAATAAGCGTAAAATCAACCGGATACAGCCACACCTTACCGGAAACCACCGCAAAGGGGCTGCTAAATGATGCACTAAGGATATAAATCAATGGGTAAAGGACAACCAACATACCTATTGTTAAACAAGCATAGATGACTGCAAGCAGCATCCTATCGCCGGGCGATTCTTTTATTGATCTCTTCGTCAGCATGAATAAACCTCCCTCCCTTACCACAAGCTGTTATTAGTAATCCTCTTGGCCAATGCATTAACACTGATCAGAAGGATTAAATTGACTACGGAATTGAATAGACCTACGGCTGTTGCATAACTGATATTCGCATTAAGCAAACCGACTTTATATACATAAGTTGCGATGATTTCGGATGAATCCGCATTCATCGGATTTTGCATCAAATATATCTTTTCAAAACCGACTGACATCATATTGCCGAGACTAAGAATCAATAAAATAATGGCTGTAGGAAATATCCCCGGAAGATCGATATGGATGATTTTCTTCCATCTCGATGCCCCGTCCATTTTGGCCGCCTCATAAAGCGTAGGGTCGATTCCTGCGAGTGCCGCAAGATAAATAATTGTGCCATAACCGACATTCTGCCATACATCCGACCAGACATAGAGGGACTTAAAATAAGCGGGATCTCCCATGAAGTTAATCTTTTCAAAACCAAAGGACTCCAAAATATTGTTAATAACACCTACTTGAGGGCTAAGCAGCAACGACATCATCGAAACAACGATAACCGTTGAAATGAAATGAGGTGCGTACGTTACCAACTGCACGAACCTTTTGAAAAATGCACTGCCGACCTCATTTAATGCAAGCGCAAACAAAATTGGAAGCGGAAACCCGACAAGCAGACCATAAATGCTTATACCTAAAGTATTCTTTAAGATAAGCCAGAAGTAAGGGCCTTCAAAAAAATATTGAAAGTGCTTCAATCCGACCCACGGGCTTCCAATAATTCCTTTTATAACGTTAAAATCCTTAAATGCCAATGTCGCCCCATACATCGGAACATATTTAAAAGTAATTAGTAGACTTAAGGGCAGCAAAATAAGTAAATAAAATTGCCAATGCCTCATTATTTTCTTATAGATCGTATTTCTCGATGTTGTCTTCTGCAGCTTTTTTGAATCACTGACTACCATAGATTCCAAAGATGTTCTCCCCCCTATATAATAAGCGTTTTCAAAATTCACAGCTGATTGCTTCTCTCCAAGAAACATTTGATCGCAAAATTCATTTAATACAAAATTACTTTATAACTATATTATAAATGACTGATACCACAATAAAAATAGAAGAGTTTTATTAACTATATAACTAAATTACGTTTATACTAATACTTCACAATAGGCAATTTGTCACCTATGAGACCACTTATGCAAAAAAAAACCACCTTCCTTTTGAACTTGAAGAGTGGGTAATTTTGGATGATATTATGGAAACTGCCGGTCCTATGATAGGAATCTCCATATCATTGGACCGGCAGTCAGCTTGCATATACGGTTATCGCAGAGGCGCAAAATCTTTTACCTTCTGTAAGCTGTTTTCGATGGCTTCCAGCATATCTGGCAGCAGCTTTACCTCCACTGCCTTTACGTTCTCTTCAATTTGTGACGGCCGGCTTGCTCCGATCAATGCAGAACTCACGCCCGGCTGGCGAAGCACCCAAGCGAGCGCAAGCTGCGACAATGTTATACCCGCTTGTCCAGCTATGTTATCCAATTCTTGAACGCATTGCAGCACTTCCTCGCGGAAATAGCTTTTGATTACGCCATTCACGGCATTGTTTGCCGCTCTGCTGTCTTGAGGGGGCTGTTGACCCGGCTTGTACTTTCCTGTCAACACACCTTGCGCCAGCGGTGAAAACACAATTTGACCGATGCCCTCACGTTCGCTTAACGGCATAACCTCTCGTTCAATATAACGTTCAAACATGTTATAGATCGGTTGATTCGAAATAAAAGGGTGTAGGTTCAACCTCTTGGTTATTCCAACCGCATCCGCGATTTGTGCTGCGCTCCATTCACTTACGGCCGCATACAGTATTTTACCTTGGCTAACAAGGTCATTTAATGCACGTAGTGTTTCTTCCAACGGCGTTTGATTATCATAGCGATGGCAAAAATAAACGTCGATATAATCGGTGCCTAAACGTTTCAAGCTGGCATCGCATTGCTCCATGATATGCTTTCGGGATAAGCCTCTATCGTTCGGTCCCTCCCCCATCGCGAAAAACACTTTCGTAGACAGCACGTAGCTCGATCTGGAATACGGCTTCAGCGCAGCGCCAATCGCTTTCTCTCCTTCGCCTCTATTATACGCATTAGACGTATCAAAAAAGTTAATGCCGCTTTCGAATGCTTGACGAACGCATGCATCAGAAGCCTCTTGTTCCGCAACCGTTCCATAAGTTAACCAACTTCCAAGACCGATTTCACTAACCTTGATACCGCTTGCACCTACACGTCTGTATTTCATTGCCAATCTCCTCTACTTATAAGTTAGGGTTATTATAAAACGTTGTTCCGAAATGTGGAAGTACGCATTATTTTTTAATTAAGTAACCTTAACTATAGTATCTATGCTAAAATAATTCGAAGATTGCCGTTCGTATAAACCATGACTATCACATTTCAGCCCTGTTGTCTTCGAAACTATGTCCGATAGGATGATCCCCGGCTCGCTTATTCCCGTTTAGAATTCGAGTTACGGTATGCGGAGCGATATTGACTCGGAGTAGTGCCCATGTACTTTTTGAACCGCCGCACGACGGATTTCCTGCCACGCTCGGCCAATTGCAATATGCTGCTGCTGCTCACCGGATAAAGGGAAGATGTTTCTAATGATCTATTAAGTCCATAAATTCTTTCAATTCTTTCACATTGATCACTGCCAAATCGATTCAAGTTTCCAAATGTTCAATGAAAGCATTTCAACCTTTCCTCCACGGCAAAAAACATCAATCCCCGTACTCGCAGGGTCAGGATAGATATTGTTTGACATTACCGTACGCCCTTCATTTGCATAAATTTCAATGCATGAAGTATCAACAAAAATATGCAACGCCACCAATCCATGATCCGTTGTCTCGAGCGTGCACGTACGTACGCCTTCACTAATCGAATCTGAACGAGATCTATCAAACCGGAGTACCTTGGAGTTGACATCGTAGGATATAATGGTTTCTTCTCTACCATCTTCAGAACATTCAACCAACACATTTTCCAATTCGGCAATCCCCCCAAGTAAAAAGAAAAGATTATCTAAAATTGTGTTTCTCGAAAACGTCTGATTTTCTCAGGTAAACGTTTTCTTTTTTCAGTTAAACGTTTTCTTTTCCAAAAAACCAATGATATACTAATATTCAAGCATTGTCGTTGGCTTAAATTATTATTAATTTGTCAAATATTTTGGTTGGAGGTTCATACTTGAACATACACAATCTGTCGCCCTATTTACGAATTGCTATGGATAGCTATGTCTCATTTCCTTGGTATTTGGAGGAAAGGGTATTATTTGACTATGAGATCCTTTATCTCAAAGAAGGCAGATTAAAAGTTACTGTGGAGGATGAGGTTTACTTCGGAGAACCAGGCGACATCTTTTTCTTTCGCCCCAAACAAAGGCATTCGATTAGCAAAGTTGGAACAGATTTAGTTCGGCAACCCCATTTACATTTTGATTTGTTCTATCAAGAAGATAGTCCCGATGTTAAAGTTTCTTTTAAAAAATTTGAAAATATGACGAACGATGAAATGAAGTGGTTCCGAAGCGACGAGATTGACAGATTAACTATTCATTTAGCTAGCCATATACGCTTACGGCATCATTTAGTTATCGAGAAAATACTTTTTGAAATTATAAGAGAATTTCAAATGAAGCTACCATTTTATGAATTGAATATGAAGGGATTATTTATTCAATTATTCACCGCATTATTACGCGAAAACTATTGGAACAGAAATCCTCACTTACTCTCCAATATCAATGAGCTGGAGCAAGTCAGAATTTTCTTAAAGCATAACACTGGTCAAAAGGTAACTTTAGATGAACTGGCCAAAATATCTGGAATCAGCAAGTACTATTTGATCACCCTGTTTAATCAAACATTTGGGATGAGTCCTATCCAATATCACCAATTAATGAGAATAGAAAAAGCAAGAGAGATGATCCAGTTTACTAATGAGCCTTTGAAACGAATTGCAGAACTTATCGGGTTTCCGGATATTCATTCTTTTAGTAAAGCATTCAAAAAAATAGAAGGCGTTAATCCTTCTTTTTATCGAAAAAAGAATATATCTAACTCATAAGAAAGAAATAACGACTTACAGATCCAGATTGCGGTAGTAAAATAAATCTATCCTTTCGTTCAATAACAAAAGGAGACCCACAGCAACGGGCTGAGGGTCTTGATTTTATCTTTCGGCGTTTATTCCGAATCTCTCACCCAAACTGTCATCTCACCTATACCTCGGTTTACCATGTGAGTATACGTTATACGTATTTGGACGAAAAAAAATATCTCAAAATGCGGAAAACTTATAAATAGACGTCTGCTTGTAAATCTGACCTGGGAACAATTCAGTGCTTGGGAAATGGGGATGATTCGGAGAGTCCGGATAATGCTGGGTCTCAATGCTAAGCCCGGCGTATCGTTGATAAGCAATTCCGCCCTTCCCAACATCGCTCCCATCCAGACTGTTTCCAGAATAAAACTGCACGGCTGGCTGTGTGGTATAGACCTCCATCACCCGGCCCGAATTCGGTTCATACACGCTTGCGGCCTTAACCATGCCGGCCCCGCTTCGATTCAGTATATAATTAAAATCATAACCGCCTCTCGCATACATCATCAGTGGATCTTGGGAATGAATCCGCGCCCCGATTGCTGTAGGGGTCCGGAAGTCAAGCGGCGTACCGGCGACACTTTGAATTTGCCCAGTCGGAGTAAGATCCGGCTTGATCGGAGTAAAACGGTCGGCGTGAAGCGTAAGCACATGACCAAGAATATTCCCGTTGCCCGCGCCAGCCAAGTTGTAATAGTTATGTTGGGACAGATTTACAACGGTCTTTTTATCTGTCATGGCGGTATAATCAATGATTAGTTCATTGTTGTCTGTCAGCGTATAGATCATTTTTACGGCAAGATTACCCGGGAACCCCTCTTCACCATCTTTGCTAATATAGTATAACGCGACCCCGACTGCGTCATCGCGGTAGAATTCCTCTGATGCCCAAACCTTCTTGTTAAATCCTCTAGTCCCGCCGTGAAGCGTATTGCGCCCTTCATTCACGGATAGCTGATAGGTCACACCGTCAAGCGTGAATCTGCCATTTGCAATGCGATTCGCGTACCGTCCAAGAACCGCCCCGAAATATGGCTTATTTCCGGTTCGTATGAAATCCCCCAACGTTCCGTAACCAAGAAGGATATCTTCCATAGCTCCGTTTCGATCCGGCACCTTGAGAGTCAGCATAATACCGCCGTAGGTCATGATTGAGGCTTGCATGCCGTGCTTATTGGTCAGAGTATAGAGATATACCGATTCGCCATCTGCGGTTTTGCCGAAATATTGCTTTGATATACTGCCGAATGCCGCGTTCGCTTGGACGGATGAAGGAAACTCCTCTTTATTTATTTTCTCAAGAGGCCGCATAAATCCGTATACAGGCTCTGCTCCATGGGGTGACGCGGCCCAGTTTACTGCATTCGCTATAACCCGCAAAATGGTTCTGTTGTTATAGGTAGGGTACTCTTCGTGTCCTGGTCGGAAGTAAAAAATTTTCCCGAGTCCACGCCTATAGGTACAACCGCTGCGAAATACTTCACCTCCCTGAAACCAGCTGACAAATACAAGCTCCTCGGGTGCTGGGATATCAAAAAACTCTCCATACATCTCTTCCGATTGCAATTCGATATATTCGCCAATTCCTTCGGTAATCGGATGAGAAGGGTCGACAACCCACAACCTTTCCCGCTCTGCAACTGTTCTCCATTTCAAATCACATGTAGTCCCCATTAATTTCCGAAAAATTTTCGAACGATGTCCGGAATGAAGCACGATGAGACCCATGCCTTGCAATACCCTTGCTTGAATTCTATCAACGATCTCATCCGTCACCGCATCATGAGCCAGATGCCCCCACCAAATCAATACATCCGTATGGTTAAGTACCTCCGTCGTTAAACCGTGCTCCGGCTGATCCAAAGTTGCCGTTTGAATTCGAAATCCGAAAGGTCCAATACCAGCGGAAATCGCTTGGTGAATTCCTTTTGGATAGATGCGGGCAACTTGCGGGTCTGTCCTCTCATGAATAAATTCATTCCATATGGTTACGCGGATCGGTTTCATCTCAATCACTGGCCCGCTGCCAATCCTTACTTTCATCGATTCATCCCTCCATTTTTCAGGCACCACGTCATTAATATAGGTATGTGGAGCATAAACCTAATAATAAAGGAAGTGATTACACTGAAGATCTATATGGCCGATCACGAAGATACCCTTATTAAAATTTCAAGAAAATTTCAGGTAGAATTACTGCAAATGATGTCGATTAATCCACATATCGCAAGTCCCGATACAATCATCACGGGTGAGCGGGTTAACCTTCCTTCCTTGACCATGCCGGCAGCCGAAAATAGAATCTTTGGCGAATTTTGTCCGCCTTTACCGGAGTCGGAATTTCTTCGCGAATGGATTCCGCTCACTTCCGCAGAACAGATGGCTCAAACAGATTACGATGTACTTATTGTCGGGACAGGAGCTGGAGGTGGAGCCGCCCTTTGGCGGTTGGCCGAACAGTGGGGGAACAACGGAAAGAAGATTGGAATCGTCGAAAGAGGAGACCCTTACCTGCCTACCCATGTAAACAACATAGCGACCATAAACGGCGATAATTTTAGAATATTAAGACCCTATAGAATCACTTATCCGATTGGAGACCTGCTCCCACAATATCCCGGTGCCAAGCTTATTTATGCTTTAGGCGGAAGAACCTTACTCTGGGGGGCGATCACCCCGCGCATGCCTGATCACGTCATTGCCCAATGGCCGGTATCCATCCAGGAAATGAAGTATTATTACGATATCGCTGAAGAATTGATGTCCGTCACCCGATCTTATACGAAAGATTCGTCGATTACCCAAGTCCTGCTTAAGCGTCTTCGAGAAAATGGCTTTTACTATGCAGACGATATTCCGGTCGCTTCCGATCTGGATCAAACCAGATTCGGTAAAATTCGTTCGAACGTTTTTTACAGTTCAATTGTTGCTTTGGCGAAAGCATTAGCAAGGCGTCCGTTTGATTTAGCTGTTCAAACTTATGCTACGGAAGTGGTTACGGAACATGGCAGAACAGTCGGAGTTCGGGTGATGACTTCGGATAAGAAATCCCATTTCATAAGAGCGAAAACCGTTATTTTATCGGCAAGTGCCTTACAAACCCCGCGAATATTGCTGAATTCCAAGATTCCAGGTATAGCAATCGGACGATATCTTGTTAATCATTCGTACATGATCGCCACAGCCAGCGTAAATACTCGAGGATTTTCTGAGCCGCTAGGTGTATTAGGAATTATCATTCCAGAGCTTATGGGGCGTCCCTATCAGCTGCAGCTTCAAGGACCGGAACAATATTTTAACTATCAATACGAACATAAACCGATCAAGGACATTTGGAAAATCAGCTTTTTCGGCGCTTCCGGTGAGGTGGAGCCTCGTTACGAAAACCGAGTTTATGTGGATTCGAGCAGTCCCGATGAATACGGGGTGCCGGAAATACAAGTCAATTTCGCTTACAGCGAAAAGGATGAAGCGGTTATTCGGCATATGTCGACCGCCTTACAGCAAGCTGCCAGAGTTATGCAGTTAGATCTAGCCACTACAGTGAACGGTGTTCCCCAGATTTGCTTAATGCCGATCGGAACAGATAACCACGAGTCCGGAACATGCCGGATGGGCGATGACCCTCGTACTTCCGCTACGAACAGGTACGGACAAATTCACGGCGTATCGGGTCTTTACATAGCAGACAGCAGCGTGCTGCCCACTATTGGCGCAACGAATCCTACATTGACTACGGTGGCTATGGCAATTCGGACGGCCGACTATATTATTAAAAAGCTTCAAGAATCATGATCAAATAGCTAAATACTCCCCGCCATTGATATGAATGGTTATCCCCACGGCATAGCTGGAATCTTCGGATGCCAAGAATAAATAGGCCGGTGCAAGTTCAAATGGCTGACACGCCCGTCCGATCGGATTATCGCTGCCAAAAGTCATATACATCTCCGGAGGGAGCGATGCAGGAATGAGAGGGGTCCATGTCCTTCCGGGGGCTACAGCGTTAACACGAATTCCTCTTTTGAGAAGAGATAACGCTAACGAACGCGTAAAAGTGCTAACCGCTCCCTTGGTAGCTGAATAATCGATTAATTGTTCAAAGCCAACAATTGACGTTACCGAGCTTGTGTTGATAATCGCGCTTCCCGGCCTTAAGTAGGGAACGACTGCTTTTGCAAAGTAAAGGTATGAAAAAAAATTAGTTCGAAATGTACGTTCCAGCTGTTCAGCGGAAATATGTTCAATACTGCTTTGAACGTGCTGTTCAGCGGCATTATTGATCAAAATATCAATGCGTCCAAATTCGGATAAAGTCTGCCCCACGGCCTCGCGGCAAAAGTCCTCATAACCAATATCCCCTGCAATCGTCAAACATCTTCGGCCTATCTGCTCGACTCTGGCTTTCGTTTCCGCAGCGTCGCCATGCTCATTGAGATAGACGACAACGATATCTGCGCCCTCCTTGGCAAACAGATAGGATATTGCACGTCCGATGCCGCTATCCCCACCTGTAATAATGGCCACTTTCCCCTTTAACTTCCCGGTTCCGATGTAATTAGGATTTTCAGATATGGGCCTTGGAATCATAATGGATTCAATTCCTGGCTGCTGAGGCTGATATTGTAGTGGGGCCTGAATGGGTATCTCTTCACACTTCGTTACTTTACCATAGTTCGAAAACATGACTATTCCTCCATCGGAATTTGTTACTTTCAGGGTATTCTACAACATACAAATGGGTGATTGCCCAAAAGATTTTAGCTTCCACTGCCTTTCCTGAGAATTACTTTTCAATATTATGGCAAAAATAATACAATCACTAGGGAAGGATGGCACCTATGAACTTTTTCAGACGGCTTGTCCAAAGTCGTTATCGCGACAAGATCATTGAGCAAAACGACTCCTACGACCATTTGTCCGAATCGCGCACATCGAATCAAGAAAAGCTTCCCGATACCGGTGTCTCAACGATATCTACTCATTTGCCGGACAACCTGCAGAGGGTAAAGGATGTTTTCGATCGTTGCAGCGACTTTAGCATCATTCCTTGGCAGTACGGTCCCGAGATGAGTTATACCGCATTCTCCATTTATCTCGATTCGCTCATTCAAAAAAAAGAGCATAATTTCTTTAGAGAAGCGCTTCAAGACCAGGTCATACACGAGCTTGGACAAGGAACGATGGTTATGCCGGAAGATGTTATCTTCTATTTCAACAATAGAGGCGCCTCTTCCGACTCTGCTCTGCTGATCAAAGATTTCAATGAGGCGGTAAAAAATGTCCTTCAAGGCCATATTGTCATCTTCTTCGACCAATGGAACTCAGCGCTTAGTTTCAAGGCTACAGGCCTAGAAACCAGACAAGTCACCGAATCAGTTACCGAACCTGTCGTTCATGGACCTCGTGAAAGCACCGTTGAAAATTTATCGAAAAATTTAGGGATGATCCGTTCACGGTTAAAGACAGCAAATTTTAAAATAGAATCGTTACCACCGTCAGGACAAACGCAAACGAACGTTGCATACGGTTATTTGGAAGGAACCGTCAACCCTGACGTGTTAGCCGAATTTCAAAGGCGAATTGTTAAGCTTCAGAAGCATGAGATATTGGAAACCTCTTACATCGAGGATGCCATTGAGGATTCCACATATTCACCTTTTCCTCAATACCGTTACACCGAACGAACGGATGTCGCCGTTGCTTCCTTACTGGAAGGAAAAATTATCGTGTTGGTTGACGGGACCGGATCCATCCTAATATGCCCCGGCTTATTATTCGAGCTGCTGCAATCGAGCGAAGATTACTATCAAAGAACCGTTGTCGCAAGCCTTATCCGTATCCTGAGATTAGTTGCATTATTTATTGCCATAGGCCTGCCCAGCATATATATTGCTTTTTCCACTTTTCATCCGGAATTAATTCCGACTGTTCTTCTGCTTGCCGTCATCAACTCCCGTGAAGGGATTCCATTCCCTGCTGTCATTGAAGCATTCATTATGGAATTCTTCTTTGAACTGCTTCGAGAGGCCGGAATTCGTCTGCCGCGTCCGGTCGGATCTGCGGTGAGCATCGTCGGAGCGCTTGTTATCGGAGAAGCGTCCATCAATGCCGGCATCGCATCGCCGATCATGGTGATTATCGTTGCATTAACCGGGATTGCATCCTTTTCCATCCCCCAATACAACTTTGCCATTGCGCTGCGCATTTTGCGGTTTCCCCTCATGCTGTTCGCAGCTTTTTTGGGCATATTCGGCATTTTGATCGCCTTTATGCTGATGTGGCTGCACTTGGCGAGCTTACGCTCTTTAGGTCAGCCTTATTTAAGCCCTATCGGTCCTTTTATTCCACGGCAGATAAAGGATGTAATCCTTCGCGCGCCGCTCGGCACATTAATGCGTTCGCCGCGAATTCGCTATAAGGACAAGCCTTAGAAATTAGCCAACTATGTCGTACTCAGGAGAGAACAAAGAGCATGAAAAGGCGGATATGGATGAGCTTATGCTTATCAGCACTCTTCTTATTGACAGGTTGCTGGGATCGGGCCGAGCTTCCTGAAAAAGGGTTTGTCATGGGAGCCGGCTTAGATCTAACTGATGATGGAAAAATTTCACTGACTACACAATTATTCAAGCCAGCCCAAGGGGTTGGTGCGGTAGGCGGCAAAGCAGCCGAAACGCAATACATTAATGTTACGGCTATAGATGATACGGTTCCCAGAGCCATTCGCGATATTCCCATTAATCTCGGTCGTAAAACCCAGTGGAGCCATACCCGCCTGATTATTATCGGAGAAAAACTGGCTCGTGAACGAGGAATATTCGAAATTCTCGAACTTTTTTATCGGGATCACGAACCCCGGCTTACGATGTCCATCATAATCGCGGAGGGAAGAGCTGACAAATATTTTAATATGAAGCCGTTCATCGAAAATACAATAAGCCAGCAATTATTTCAAACCGAAAAATCGGCTGCATCCAGCAGCGGAAAAACAGTAGATATGAATTTGCTCAAATTAGGCCTGCAAATGAAAAGCGAGGTCGGTATCGCTAAGGTTCCTTATCTCTATTTATCCAAAGATGCAACCAAGGTTACGAATATAGCTGGAATTGCCTTGCTGAAAGAGGGGAAACTTGTGGGTAAAATGGAACCAACGAAGGTGGAAACCTTACAAATGGTGTTGAACAAATATCAAAGCGGCATGATTGATATTCCTTGCCAGAATCCATCCAAACAGAGTAAGAAGGTAGAAGCTGTAGAAATAGTCTCCTTAAAAAGCAAATTGCAGCCTACCGATATCGAAGAGAATTCGCTGAAAGTTCTTATAAAGATCAACATGGAAGTAGCTGTTATGGAATTGACATGCTCTAAGCTGGAAACGGTACAGGATGAAAAGAATTTCACGAAAAAAGTTGAGGGACAGATGAAGCAGCGAATTACGGAAACAACCGATTGGTTAAAAAAAAACAAATTCGATGCCATCGGATTGGGGAACAAAATATATCAGAAAAATCCGCCATTGTGGAAACAATGGAAAAAAAACTGGGCTGACCGATTTGCGAACAGTGAGTTCGATATCGATGTTGAAGTCAAGGTCATCAATAGCGGAACCACAATCAGCAAGCCCGTTTTCAAAAAATAGAAGGGATTGGAAAAATGCTGGGAAAAATGTTATTACTGCTGTTGATTTACGCAGGCATTTCGCTCGCAGATATACCGAGACTAAAAAAGGTGGACCGCCGCGAGATCATTGCTTATACATTCATGGCACTGCTTTCGTTTTACCTTGGCATCAATTATATATTTGAGCTGAAATGGCCGTTTCTGGAAGAAGCCGCCGCAGTACTCCTTGGTGAACCGGCCCGTCGCATCGTTGAGTTTCTAAAGGTTCCCTCTTAACCAATCGAAATCTGCTACTGCGGGGGTGTATGAAATGAAAGCTAAGGAACAAATCAGCTCCGGGCAGATGTCTGTCATATTTTTTGCTTTCATGACGGGTTCTGCCATTATAAACATCCCAGGACCGTTAATCGGGTACGCCAAAAACGGGGCTTGGATTTCCCTGTTACTGTCTTTGTCTGCAGGCATATTCTTCCTATCCTGTATCCTTTATTTGTATCGAAAATTTCCCGACCTGACTTTCATTGAGTACAGCAGGGCTTTGGTTGGTAATTGGGTTACGGTCCTTCTCGCTATTCCTTTCATTTCGTTTCAATTCCACATGACATCCGGAATCGTCCTGGATATCGGTTTATTTATGACCAGTTCTATGATGCGGCAAACTCCGTTGTATCTATTCGTATTATCGGTATTTGTGGTTATTGCTCTTACGGTGCGTTCAGGGATAGAAACATTGGCTCGAATGATCTTTGTTCCTATGGTTAGCGTCCTCTTTTTCATCATTCTCATTCTTGTATTATCCGGCAACAATTATGAGATCGATCATCTGATTCCCATCATGCCGGATGGAATCAAACCGGTGCTTCTTGGCGCTTATTTTTCATACGGGTTTCCCTACGTCGAGCTTGTGCTTATGGCCATGCTTCTTCCTTACGTACGTAAAGAAGGACAGACACATGTAAAGAAAGGCATGTATCTCGCTCTGCTTGTAAACGGGTTTTGTTTAATTGCCGTAACGCTTAGTACGATATTGGTGTTCGGTCCAATGGCAGGGGAACGAAAGTATTCGATGTTTGAGGTAGCTCGAATCATCGATTTGCTGGAAGTCATTCAAAGGATTGAATCTCTCATCGGTATCTCCTTGATTATGACTTCTTTTATCAAGGCGACCATTACGCTGCTTATATTGAATTTAACGTTTACGAAATTGTTCAAGCTTCGTGACGATCGTATTCTGATTCTCCCCATAACATTGGTTTGTTATCTTTTTTCTTTGCATCAAATTGGAAAAGGAGCAGCTCTTTGGATTCATTCCGTATCGGTCATTCATGCGTTATGGGCCACATTTTCTTATTTACTGCCTTTGCTAGTCGTTACCGCAGCAGCAATAATAAGGAAAAAAGTTTGAATATGCTTTTTCATTTCGTTTTTGGCTGAACGCCCGCCTGCCGAATAATATGATCAGCCGTACGAATAGCGAGGGCTATCGTGGTCAACGTTTGATTTTCGGCTCCGATGTAAGGTAAAGCACTGTTGTCGGCCACATAGAGGCCGGAGACTCCGTGGATTTGCCCGTATTGGTTAGCAACAGAAGTATTGGGATCGTCTCCGATTCGGCATGTGCCTGAGTCATGATGCAAATCGCCAAGCGGAGTCAAGCAAATAGACGGTTTGCCATTCTTTGAAATCAGACGCACGCCTGTATCCTTGGCAATGCGCTTTATCCCTTCCGTCATTTGGCCAACGACGTTCTTATCGGCCTCGCTCAAGGAAAAATGAACCTTAATTTCAGGGACGCCGTACTCGTCTATTTTGTCCGGATTCAGTGTAATCCGATTCTCGTATCTCGGTTCGACTTTGCCATAACCATAGAAGTTGACCGTAGTTTCACCTGTTAATGGTCTTTCAACGCTAACTGGATACCAGTAGAAGGCTTCCGGGCCGGTCATGAGTACGGAGTAAGGTGTATCCGGTTTCTGCGGTATCATAATATTCAAGGGACCCCACGGGATAGGAAAATCAGCAGTAGATATCGTTCCTGTTGCTTGCACAAAAGTTTGATTCGTCAGGAAGTGTCCCAACGCTCGATGCTGAAATCCCGAATGAAGGAGCAAGCGTGGTGTCTCAAAAGTACTCGCACTCAAAACAACTGTTTTGGCTTTAAGGGTATAAGCGGTTTTATCCGGGGAAACGACCGTGACTCCCGTGACTTTTCCGTTCTCATGTAGAATCTTCGTGGCACGTGCGTTGATTGCCAAATCGAAATTCCTCTGATTCAGAGCTCTAGCAAGCAAGGAAATGGAACTCGTAAACATGTCGGTATGAATCTGCCCGAAAGACTGGGGTACGATATCAGCTGCAATCGGAAGAGGTGCCGCTTTGGAATAACCGCGTAGCCACAACCGCTCCAGTAAAATTTCCGTGAACGAAGCCCCTTCCGCAAATGCTCCGGTGACATTCATGACTTGTTCAGCAATGCCGTAATAGCTTTCCATCTCATGAACAGGTATAGGCCATTTCGCCAGATCCCACGGATGCATCCGGGGAGTAAACGCATACCAGAATAACGTTCTTCCTCCCAGCGCAAAAAGCTGCCTCGCTCCCGGATATTCGGGTGAAGCACCAGGCAGGGGCTTGGATAAGTGACTAAAATAAGCTACGAGGCGTTCTTGGTTTAACGTCGACAGGTTTCGGGCATGCGTCGGGATATACTGGTCTCCCCGTTCAATGATGCCAATCCTCTTCTTTTCCCTCTTCCATTGTTCGCATAATCTCCAGAGGACAGATCCTCCGCCTGCTCCGGTACCGATGATCAGAACATCATATTCCTGCTGAGCCATCTGTGAAAGCGGTGTAAGGGGAATCCAGTTATTCAGCGTTTCTGCCGGTACGACCGGGCAAGTCGGAATGGATCCAACCGTAGAGGCTCTCGATTCTGTTTCAGAAGGAAGATAGACCGATATACCGGTGATGTCTAGATCCGGATGTTCAATATGTGGGTTGAGCAATACAAGCTCTTCAACGGATAAACGTTTTTTAATAGCGATAGCTCTAAGTGTTTCATGCTTGTTCGAAACCCATATTTTCAAAAGCCTTCACTCTCCATTCGACCTAATGATTGCTCTCAACGTTTCAAAGTTATAACCACTATACTTATACTATAATGTTAAGGCTGGAGCCTTTATGTATTCTAATAACAATAAAGAACAAAGAAGATTATTCGCAGCCGTGATGACATTGCTCTACTAAGTCTCATGCTTCCCGCTTTCGTTTCTTTGAATAGTGACGGTGAAAATCAAAAACAGAAGAACAACATATTTTTAAAATGCTGTTTTATAAAGCACGCCATCAATTCCTAAAAATAACGGCAAGAGTGGTATCGTGCATCAAGACATTGTATTGGCTAGTTGCGGGTTCTAATCCTATTGTTACGAGTTATTACTAACTGAAATAATGATTGCCTTCACATCAAATCTAAGAAAGAAAGTGAAGCCCACAAACCTCCTGATAATTACCAAGAAATCGAAAAGCAAATTGAACGTTTACAAAGTTAGATGAGTTTTTTATGGCTTACTAAGTCGATTGATCATGAGGCACTGTGACAGTTACCGAAGTATCCGTTTTGTTGCCCGCTTTATCGGTAACCGTATAGGTAATGGTATAGATACGTCCCGATCCATTCCCTAATCTTTCTGCACGCAAATGAAATGAAGTGGCCGCTGTACCGATATTTGCCTCAATGTAACCTTGACCACTATCTGGTTCACTGCTCGTAATAGAGGTTAACACCACCGATTCAACGCCTGATGTAGCATCACTTGAATGAAGTGCAGCATTTATAACGCCCATTTTATGATTCGCAGGCCATATGGACGTTTTATCTAATTGAACAGTTAGTAACGGTGCCGTCTTATCAATTTTAAACTCGATAGTTTGGATTTTCTCTACATTGCCTGCTTGATCCGTACTGTGATAATCGACCTTGTATATCCCTTCACCGAAGGCAGGAATGGAGCCCGTGTAGGTGATCCAGCCCCCATTATTCACTTGGTATTCTGTTTTCGCCACGCCGGATAAATGGTCATATACAGACATGCTTACCGTAACATCCGACGTATACCATCCAGAGCTACCGTTATGTGCTGTCGGGCTTACAGTTGCAACACTTACGGGTGGTGTCTTATCATTAGGCGTCACTTTCACCTCAGTCTCGGCATGAAGGGACGTCAATGGATTCGTGACACGGATCACTGCACTGCCAACAGCCAGAGCATGTAGCTGTCCTTGGGCATCAATGGCTGCCACATCGCTATTCGTGCTGCTCCAAAGCAGATATTGATCCGTTGCATCGTTCGGAGTTATCCCCGCCGTGAATTGATGCGTATCTCCTACTTGCAAATCAAGCGCCTGGCTATCCAAGCTGATGCCCGTAGGGGGGATGAACTCGAACTTGAGCACATCCGCACGAAGCGGTCTATCATGAGCTGGATTCGCATCCTCGACCGTGATGTAGCTGGCACTTCCTCGCGGCAAATCATAGATGCCCAGTACCTGCCATGAACCTTGTAGTGTAGATTGATCGACGATCTTAGAATCGCTCTTTACGCCATCCATATAAATCGAGTATTCGGCAGCTTTGGTCGTATACACCGGTGTCGCGGGCGTTCCTGGCAAATAAACCGATACCCTATATCGTCCGGGCTGGGTGATTGTCGGCGTCCATTTGGCCGATGCGCCCGTTGGATTCGTAATCGCTCTTGAGATGCCGCCGTTATAACCTTTGAGAACCGTAGAAGTCACCCACTTATTCGTAGCGGTTCCTAGAGGCCCGTTGACTTCCGTGTATCCCCCGTTTGTGCCATAACTATGATAGATCGTAACCTGCTGAATGGCAGGCATCGTTACCTGGATCCTCGCCTCCGCATAGAGGGAAGTTAACGGATTCGCAGCACGAATCACCGCCTCTCCAACCCCCGTTGCATTCACCTGCCCCTCGGCATCGACAGTCACGACTTGACTGTTCGAACTGCTCCAAACCAGCTTCTGGTCAGTGGACTCGGCAGGCGTAAACACAGCCGTGAAGGAATGCGTATCTCCTACCCGCAGATCTAGTGAATCGGTATCCAGAGCAATCCCGGTCGGAGGGATGGACTCTAACTTGATGACATCCGCCCGAAGCGGTCGATCGTGAGCGGGGTTTGTGTCTTCGAGCAGGATATAACTGTTTGTTCCCCTTGGAAACTCATAGGAACCCAATACGTGCCAAGATCCCTGCAGAGAGAATTGATCAACAACTTTCGTTTCCTGTTTTACTCCGTTGATATAGATCGAGTACGCAGCCATTTTTGTGGTATTCACTGGAGTGGCGGGTGTTCCGGGAAGATACGCTGAAACTCGGTACCGTCCGGACGCGGACACGTTCGGCGTCCATTTGGCCGAAGCGCCCGTTGGATTCGTAATCGCTCGCGAAATACCACCGTTATAGCCTTTGAGTACGGAAGACGTGACCCATTTATTGGTAGCCGTTCCAAGCGGCCCATTGACTTCCGCATAGCCTCCCATGCTGTAACCATTGTATAAGGTGATAGGATTGGTAATGGTCGGTGGAATCTCTTCGATATAAGGGGCCTCCAACCCACCCTTTACATAAATCGGGTTCTCATCCAGTCGTAGTCGTACGTAACCATTCGTTGGCGTATACGTTAACGTATTCCCCATGATGTCCGTGACATCAAGGCTGTTGCGAGTATATAGCTTAAGGTCGGCTCCCGCAGGAGCGTACATGACCCGAATATCTTCCGCTGCTGTATGAAACTTATGACTATAAACTCCGGGGGCAATATCCTCGGTGTTTAGGAAATCCGCACCCGTTAATTCCCGGGTCATAGTGGCATAAGCGGAATAGGCCGGCTTCGGAACATATGCCCCTTTGGCATCGTCAGGATTCCGAATCAAACCGAACGTTCCCTCAAATTCATTCGGAACTGTAGATTTATTTTGCAAATTATAGATGTTGATTTTTTGGATACCATTCGCTAAAGCAGTGACAATTCTTCGAGCTACATAGTTGGCTTGGACATGCTCGTCGAAATTAAAATTACTAAATCCTGTTTCCGAGAGATTGATAGGGATTGTTTGATTATTGTTATAGGTTTTCATTATATTTTTGTGCCTATTGATATCTTTAACGAAATCTTCTGGGTTCCTCGTATACGAATGAAACGAATACTCATCCATATAATTCAGCGCGCCCTTTTGATAAAGCGATTCCAAAAATGCGTCTGAACCCAATTCGCCAAATACAAACCCTGTTATTTTCACATTGGGAAAATGGGGATGAATTTGTTCGTAGGATGTTTTTAACAAATTGAAATAAAAATCAGCTTTCTCTTCCTCCGTGGTAAGTCCCTTTCCAAACGAAGGAATGTCCGGTTCGTTCCAGATCTCCACCTGACCGACCTGGGGGTATCTGCTCAATAATTGCTTGCCGTATTCGGCAAATGCCGCCCTTGCCTCTGGACTCGTCGGTGCATTTCCCCCATCGTATAAATTATTATATAACGCCAGAGTGATATAAGGCTTGAGGTCATTCGATGCCACACGCGACATGAAATCGTCATGGAAGGATTTAAAGCTATAAATCCCCTTCGTCGCATCTTCGATGTCCCCCCAGCGCAAGGCATCCCTGACATACTTAACACCCATTTTTTTGGCAATTGGGATCAACGCCGCCGAGTCTTGAGCAATTAGATCGGTTCGAGCGGCATGCGTTTGCACGGAAAAATGCGAATCCGCCACTTGGCTCAGATCGAAATTGGAAACAACTGCGAACGAGGTATCTTTGGAGGCAATAACGTTTCCATTCTGCTTGGCTGTAACAACCAAACTGAACCATCCCTTTTTCCCGGGATTAACGGTTAATATGGTCGTTCCATCGCTTACGGCTTGGCTCCCGGACTGTACGGTGTTATTCCAATAATCCGAATAAACCCAGTCAATCGAGTCTCCATCCGTATTGATTTTGAAGCTCTTGATGTCATTTTCATAGAAAATGTTCCCAATCGTGCTTTGTTCGATGGTTAGTGCTGCTGCATAAGCCACTTGGTTTCCTGAAATCAGAGTGAGCCCATACGTGGCAAGTAGAGAAAATACCAAAAATGCAGAACATAAGCGACTTACTATTTTTTTCATAGCCTTACGTCTCCCTTCAAATGTAAATCATTTATTTAAAATCATTCGACACCTGTTCTATCCTGTCACCTCCCTCATCATTTATAAAAGCGCTTACAATTTATCAATAAAACTCTCGTTTGTAAATTTAAAAGGCATATACCGTTCATCATTTAGCGCCCTGTATATGCCTTTTTCTTCATTTACCTACACAACACATGTGTCTCCTTAACAGGACCCTCTATGAATTGGCCTCGGGTTTGCAGAATATAACGTATCTCTTCGGCAGAAACCATACGAACATCGCTGAATCCAGATTTGACAGTTAATGCGGCGGCGGTTCCTGCTGCTTCGCCGATGGCACTAATTCCTGACATTACACGGTAAGAAGCGTGGGCCTCAAATGTACCGCTAATACAGCGCGAGCTTAACAGCAGGTTGCCCAGCCCTTTGGCGATGAGACTGCGATAAGGAATATGATAATACCCCGGACTCGGCAAAATTGTCGTATACTCTTGGTGATTTTTATTTCCATCTGGGTCATGAACATCCACATCATAAGCACAAGCAGCTACCATATCATCAAACTTGCGTACTTGCAGACAGTCTTCTCCGGTTAACATATAGTCGCCAATAACTCTGCGCCCTTCACGAACCCCTAACTTCGTAAAAATAGTCTCAATCTTCGCATCCCGAAATGCAGGGTGCTCCCTGATCGCTTCAACTAATTCATACACTTGAACTTTGCCGATTTCAAACGCACGTTCAACTGACCCTGGAATGGTGGGATCAACATTGCTTACCGCAGTCGAATTAAATAGGAATGCTTTCCCATCTGGATAGGGGAATGCTAATACGCCCTGACGCATATTCGTGCTGTTCTTTCTCTGTTTCATCGCAACATAATAGGGCTTGAGCGTCTCTTCCAGCCAAAAAAAGCAGCCCCAGCTTGTGACATCTTTCACTTTAAATAGAGCGGGATCGAATCCAGTGAGTTTGAAAGTAACCGTCGCCATCTGCATCTTTCCATCTTTTTCTCGCCCCTTTTGAAACCCCGCTCCTGCCAATGCTGATAAATTTCCGTCTGCCGTCCCGTCAAGGAACACGCGGCCATATACACGTGTTTGCTTTGATCCTGCGATAGTCAACGAACGGATATTCCCGTCTTCCACCTGCACGGCATCCACTTCGCAGTCCGTCCACACGGTCAGATTTTTCTCTTTTCGAATTAATCGATGATAGGTTTCTTTCAATTCCTGTTCATCATAACTTGGCACTGTTTCCTCGTCGAAGGTCAAGCCTGTGTTCTGGTAGGCCAGTGGGAATAATTCCTTATGGATACCTGTGTTCACACACCGTCCATGATGATCACGAAATTTACACACTAAGGCAATAGCTGCATGTACCCCAGTCCCGCCAATTTCACTCATTTTTTCAATAAGCAGCACCTTACTATTTAATCTAGAAGCAGCTAAAGCTGCACAAATACCGCCTACTCCTGCCCCAACAATTACAATATCAAAATCATTTGTATAATCATTCATGTGTATCACTCCTTTATTAAATCTAACCCTCATTTATGGGGGCTGATACGGTTACCCCTTCAGGCCGCTGCTGGCAATTCCTTCAACAAAGAATCTTTGGAAAATGGTTACGACGATGATGAGAGGAAGCAGCGCCGAAACAGAAGCGGCCATAATCAATGAATAATTTGCGCCATATTCATCTACAAAGCTGGAAAGACCTATCGGTAGTGTGAACAATTCACTCGAACGCAGGAAGATCAACGGATTCTCATACTCATTCCAGTGCCATGTAAAGGAAAGGATGAGGAGTGTCACGATGGCAGGCTTCGTTAAAGGCAAACAAATTTGCCAATAGATCCGGAAGAATCCCGCTCCATCCGCTTTTGCCGCTTCAAGAAGCTCGTTCGGGATTGTGCTGAAAAATTGCCGCATCAGGAACGTTCCGAATACGGTAAAAATTCCCGGTAATATGACGGCCCAATGGGTGTTCACCAAGCCAATACGATCGAACAGGATAAACCTAGGGACAAGCAGCACCTGCGCGGGGATGATCATCGTAGCCAAGTACAAGAGGAAGATAAAGTCTCTTCCCTTAAAGTTCAATTTAGCGAACGCGAACCCAGCCAAAGAACTGGTGATGATGGAGCCAACAACCGTAAAGAAGGTGATTTTGGCCGAGTTCCAATAAAATAAAGCAAATTTATATTTGCCACCCCAAACCTCTTCGTAATTCGAGAGAATCGGATTTTTAGGAATCCAATTGATAGGGTATTTGAATAAATCAGCTTGGATTTTGAAGGACGAAGAAATCATCCAGATAAACGGGATCAAGACCATTACACCCAAAACCAACATGACAAGCGTGACGCTTAATTTTCGCAAAGATACCACTACAAACCCACTCCTCCATTAAAAATGCTGCTGCCACTTCTTCTGGCTGCGCCATTGGATCAATGTAATCGAAAATATGATGACGAACAAAACCCAGGACATCGCTGCCGCATAACCCATTTTATAATTCTGGAAGGCAGTGAGATAAATATGATAAGCAAGAACCATGGTCGAATTGACCGGTCCGCCTTGTGTCATCACATTCACAACAGCAAAGACCTGAAAGGTGGAAATAATAAGTGTGACGGCAATCAAAAAGGTAGTTGGCTTCAGCATGGGGACAGTGATACTGAAAAACTGCCTCATCCCTGTGGCCCCGTCAATCGAAGCCGCTTCATATAAATCCTTAGGAATCCCTTGTAATCCCGCCATATACAGCACCATCGTGTATCCGATGTAAGTCCAAACGACCATAACGATGATAGCCGGCAATGCCCACGCCGTACTCCCCAACCACCCGGGAGGATTGGTAACCCCTAGTGATCTTAGGAATGCATTGATGGGACCATCCTGGGCATTGTAAAGCACGCTCCACACCACAGAAACGGCAACCAAACTGCTGACATAAGGAAGGAAAAACAAAGTTCGTAATAAACCCTTGGCATAGACATGTCGATTAAGCAATACGGCTACAACCAAACCTATTGCTATTGCACTGGGCACCGTTACACCTGTCAAAATAAAATTGTTCTTGAGTGCGTGCCATAAGTAAACGTCATTCATTAATTTTTTAAGATTTCCTAGTCCAGCGAAACTCAGCCCAGCAAAGCCCTTTAAGTAATCCCAATCTGCAAAAATCAGCATAAAACTGAAAAGCAGAGGTAGAATGACGAAGAAAAAAACGCCGAGAAAGTTCGGCAAAATAAACAAATAACCCGCCAATTGTTCCTTCATGTTATGTTTGGACACTCGTCGCATGATGCCACCTCATTTAGCTATATTCAACCCATACCCGTATCATAAACAGTAGCGAATCAGAGTGGAATGGCGTGATTTAGGTTGTTACAGCGTTAATTTTAAGATGTAGGAAAACAAATTAGAAAAGGGACCTGGCAGACTTCAAATTGAAGTCCGCCAGGTCCCTTTTCTAACACAACCGTTATTTTTTTTCAGCCTTAATCGCTTGATCCGCTCTTGTCTTCATATTCTGAATGGCTTTGTCTAAGGGCTGCACACCCATGACGTATTTCTCTGTTTCTTCGTTAATAATTTTGGTCATTTCCGGTAAAGCGGTAGAAATCGTTTGAACTGGGAACGTATAATCGCCTTTGATTAGTGATTTCAGAGAATCCACGTTAATCAAGTTTGCTGCATCTCCGACCATAAGCTCAGCGACTTTGTCCACATCGATTTTCTTGGAAGATGGCAAACGTCCACCCGGAATCATGAGAAGATTACCTTCGGTTAAGTACCAGGAGATAAATTGAAAGGCTTCGTCTTTGTTCGAAGACGTATTGTTAATCGACATGAAGTCGTTGAAGCCTGCTGTATTCACTTTGCCGCCCTTCTCTAACTGGGGTACTGGCGCAAAAATGGTTTTGAAGTCATGCGGGAAGCTTTTCGTATCCTTCACATTCCTTAGCAGATGTGTACCTCCGAAAATCATGGCCGATTTACCGGTTAGAAGCTCGTTTGGAGGGAGTAATTTGTTGGCGATAATTTCTGGCCACTTGACTGATAATCCTTTGTCCTGCAGCGCTTTTTGATACTCCATGCCCTTCTTGACGGCAGGACTGTCGAAGGTGGACAATCCATCCGCTGTATAGTAGGAATCCACCGGCTTATTCTCAAGAATAGCAAAACGCACCATATTATCGTCTGGAACCTTGATAAAACTGCCCTTCTGGTCCGGTGTATGCAGCTTCTCAGCAAGGGCCATGTAGTCGTCCCAGGTCCATCCTTGAGCCGGAATCTTCTCTCCCGCTTTTTCCAAAGCCGTTTGATTAATCATAACGGAAGATAACAGCTTCATGGCCGGTAAGTAATGCGTTTTCCCTTTGAACGGGACGACATTATCTTTGCCAATAAGATCATCCACATTAAGCTTATATTTGCTAATCAAATCATCCAACGGATAGGTGACGCCAGCATTCGCTCGGCGATTGTAATTCGTTTCTCCATAGCTGAAGAAGATGTCCGGAGCATCGGAGTTGCTGATAAGAGCCGTATCGAGCTTCGTGTTACCGCTATCGTCGTTCACGTAACGTGTATACTCCACTTGGATATCAGGATGTGCACTGTTCCATTTCGTGACCACGTCCTTGGGTCCGCTCTCTTCAGGAATGCCGCCCCACATCTTAAGTTTGACGGCTTTCTTGGGAACTGCGGAGCTTGCAGTCGTTGCTGCAGCGGGAGATGAGCTTGATGGGTTGTCGCCTTTTGCACAGCCGGAAAGCATCAAACTAAATGCCATTGTGAGTGATAGTGCGGAATAGATCGATTTCTTCATACTGGTAAAACCCCTCTCACTTGTTTTCATCCGTTTGGAACATCATTAGCATAGCAAAGTGATCATTCCTGCGTAATGAATTCATTTAAGATCTTACCTGTCTTGTTTTATCTACTTTTAATGAATATAGCGCTTCCGATATTCTTGCGGGTATATGCCTTCAATTTTTTTGAACAACTTGGCGAAATAATTAGGGTCCGAATAGCCTATCGCGTCCGCAACTTCATAAATTTTAACATTGGCATCCTTGAGCAGTTCCCTGGCTTTCTTCATTCGTATACGAATCATGTAATCGATCATTGTTTCGCCGGTTTCTTTCTTGAATAAGGAGCTTAAATACGGTTCCGTAAAATTAACTTCTTTTGCCAAGTCGGACATTTTAAAGGAAGTACTGTACTTTTCTTCGATCATTCTTTGAACGGCCCTAATTTCCGGGCGAGGCTGATGAACCGCGCTTGCGCGCAAATGCTCGAAGAAGACTGAAATCCATCCAATCAACCACTCGCTTATTTCTTGTATGGACTCAGATAGCCTCACGACATGATGAGGATACTTCCCTTCGTAAGGCATGATTGAATATAAGTCTCCTCCTTTATGTTGAAGGAACACCTCGAATAGATGGACAATATGCAGCCAACGTTCTCTGGCCAAATCTGGATAAGGTCTAGGTACTCCGTCTTCTAAATAAGCCTCCGCCATATTTCTTATAGCATTCTGAAGCGCTTCTTTGTCTTGCCGAGCCATCATATCAAGCCATTCATCCTGTGATGAAATAGGCAAAGCTTGGTTTGCAAACATTTGCTCCCTATAGTGAATGACACGGCTCGAGTCATTGTAAAATCTCACCAAAAGCGCTTCATCGGCAAACTTGCATGCTTCATGCAGGTCGTATGCTCGTTCAACAGGGGCATAAGTACCGAAATAGACAGCCAATTTGAGATAGCGGTGTATACATTCCGTCATCTCTTGAAGCATCGGCTCCGCCCCCATACCGGAGATCATACCGAAACGCCCTCCATCCATTTCCACAATGTGTCCTGCCTTATATTTGCGCATAATTTCCCGAAGGATATTCATCACGGAAAAACGCAGCAGCTTTTCACTCTTAAAGCGATTCTCATCGACAACAGACTCGTATCGGTCAATTTTCATCATCGAAACCGTCCATGGAAATGGGGGAAGTAGATTCGCATATTCCTCTGAGAGATCATCCGCTTCCTTCTTTGAGTATTGCATGGTCAGGAGATCACGCAAATGCTTGTCAATGGTGATTTCTTGACGAAATTGAACCGTAGTCCGATTAAGCAGTAACATTTCCTCCTGCTTTTTACGTTCGTTCTCTATTTCCTTTTGCATTTGCTGCAGCTTGGTTTGAAGATCATCCGGCTGCATAGTTAGCTTCAATATGTAGTCGGAAGCTCCAAGCTGCAAGGCCCGCCTTACATACCCAAAATCATTATAGTTGGATAAAATTAAAATCTTGATGTGCGGATATAATTCCTTCACCCGTTCCATCAGCGAGATACCATCCATATTCGGCATGGAAATGTCGGTAATCAAGAGATCACATGGCTTTTCAGCAAGAATGGTAAGCGCATCCAATCCATCCACTGCCTCGCCGATCAATTCAAAGCCAAATTCCTCCCAAGGAATAAACGTCTTGAGTCCGAGCCTCACCAAAAATTCATCTTCCACTAATAAAAGCTTCGTCATGCTGGATCCTCCATCCGCTTCCAAGGCAGCTTAATAACCGTCTCCGCTCCAGTATCCATGCCATTGTGCATAAATAGCCCATAGGGTTCCCCGAAATGCATGCGAATCCGACTTTGAACATTCTCAAGTCCGATTCCACTATATTTCCCTTGCCTTATAGGATCGGATTTCTCAAGAGCTTCATCGGCAAGCTTTCTCTCAGACAGCCCTTGTCCATTATCTGTAACGGTAACAAACAACAAATCATCTTCATGATAAGCCGTAATACGGATGATTAGAGGCATACGGTTCCCATGGATGATGCTGTTTTCCACAATAGGTTGAAGGGTGAATTTAAGAATGCGAGCAGACAATAGACTTTCATCAACACGAATCGACAACTCTATATTATCGTTAAACCGAATTTTTTGCAGCGAAAAATAATGTTGTATAAAATCAAGCTCATCTCTCAGTGTGACAACTTCGCTCTCCTGCTTCATACTGTAGCTCAACATAATACCAAGGGATGTAATCATATCCCCAACGTTTTTAGCACCCGAAAATACAGCCAGCCACTTAATGGAATTGAGTGCGTTAAACAGGAAATGGGGAGAAATCTGAGCTTGCAGCGCATGAAACCTTGCTTCCTCTTTAAGCTGCTGCTCTTCTCGAAGAGTCGTAACCATCTCTTTCAAGCTCGACAGCATACGGTTGAAGTGATGGCTCAGAAGCCCGATTTCATCGTTTCCTCCTGCCAATGCGGGATTTTCGAAATTGCCGAATGCTGCTTTCCCCATTGCCTGCACGAGCGAGCGAATAGGCTTCATCAAACGAAGGGTAAAGATGACATAGATGAAAAGAAAACATGCGAATAAAACGATGACACTCCACGTCGTTGTGGAACGTACGTTTTTCAACTGCTGCATCCATTGTTCCTGCATGGGGATCCATTGCAATTGCCAGCCGGTTGCTTTTAAGGTTTGTATGAATGTGGATCGTTCCTCTCCCGATTCAGTCCTGTTCCACAAATCATTTTGTCCCCACAGCAAACGGTTTTTATCGGATATCAGGAATTGGGCAGGGGAATCCTTCTCTAACCCATTGGAAACGAGAAACATTTCCTTGATTGGAAATGCAATAAAAACTAAGCCATACCCCTTTGTCGTCTCCCCTTTAATTAACCGGGCCATGGTAATAAAGCCCCCTTCTTGGTTACCCTCAAGTCCTTTTACTCTCAGAGAAGGGTTCACGTCCCAAGCTGGAGCACCGTTTTTTTCTCTGGCTTGTTTCACATAATCCGGTATCACTTTAAGAATCACTTCGTCTTGATTGGTCGCATAGATGCTGCCATTAAATCCATAAACCGCAACAATGGCATGGTTGTCCAAAATATATGAGATCAGGTTGTCCATCTTGCTCTGTAGACCAATTACCCTCTGGTAGGTAGGATAATCATCTAAATCCGACTGCCCCGAACTTCTTAGCAATTGCAAGACATCATAGTCGTTCGTGAGCAAATTCGAAACATTTAAAGTCCGGTTCAGCATATCGTCGGCTCGATCCGTAACCCTCTTTAGAACCTGGGTTTGTGTGTCGGTCATTTGTCTCATAAATATTTTGTCAGATTGAACGAAGTAAAGATACATCATAAATAAAATGGGAGCCACAATAAACAACGTAAATGCAAGTAAAAACTTCAGGCGCAAAGAGAAAAATATTTGCCTCTTGTTCATTGTCATTTTCTCTCCCCTTCGGAACAAATGTACAATAGCAACCGTCCACTGAACGGTTGCCATGATTACTTATATATTTAGTATTATAACTCCTACATTACTTATATAAATAGGTTCTATTTTATGTTTAAGCACGGTTATATTTAATTTGATATTTGCTCTATAACTTAAAGAGAAGTTGGCTGAAGAGCATTCAAACTTCTTGTCCTCATACAGTTCAAAGGTTCAGTTTTGGTTTGTTGGTTCAATAATGACGAAGATTTGTGATTAAATAATTCAATTTCGAAACAAGAGTAACGTTATCAATAGCGATTTTGGCAAGTAAATTCTGATAATATCCTGTAGGCATGGCAGCCAGAATGTTTCCTCCTCTCTGGCCCGTTTTCCACTTACTGAAAATGGCTTGCTTCAATCCATCCTCATACGATTTCGGTTCCTTGTACACGGTAATAGGAACAGTCGCCGTGACTTCCCGTCCTGTAAAGGCCAAATAAATTTCGCGAAATATTTGTATATGTTCTCGTTCAGCTTCGCGGATGGAAGAAATCAAGATGCGGTCTTCCTCGGATGGCGCCAGTTCAAGAAGCCTCTGGTAGAATGATTCAGCATTGCGCTCCCCAGCCACGAATTCACGAATAATTTGAAGCGATTCCTGCAATCCGTGATAAGGCGATTGCATTACATTTGGGCGAAAACTCAACCCGTTCAAAAGGTGAAGCGCAGATTCTGCGGCACTAGTTTCGTCATATGTTCTATAATACAAATGGACTTCCCCTTTCCTATAGAATCCCTGCATTATATGTCGATGTCACGCCTAATTGTGATTGTCATTGGTTCGATCTTTTTTTCATTTCGTCATCATTAACACCTCAAATTTATCATCATTATGACATAGCTCGTTCATCCAAGCGACGAGGGCCTCGTGGGATAACTTTACAATTTTAATGGATATAATAACAACAGCGTATATTAACAGTGAGGTACTCCTTATGACCCAAGGAATTTTTTTGCCGCTTAATTTTAATTCTCTCTGGTATTTAGGACTGAGCACGTTAAGTCTCATCCTTCTCTTCTATGTTTATTTCAAAACTAAAAATTACAGGAGTCTGCTCCTGTTTTTGGGGATGGTCGGAATAGGTTATTCGATCGAGTACATCATTTATGTATTGCTGGGGAGCTATGAGTATGATCCCAATATCATCTCCCGCGATGCTTATTATGATAACAATATGGGGGCACTTGCTTCGAATCTACTAACTTTGCCTGCAACAGCCACATTAATAGCAGTATTTCGATTGAACTGGATTGTGATCGCTATTATTACAGGGCTAATAGTGGGGATCGAATGGCTATTCTTAAAATTGGGCATTTATCGTCATTATTGGTGGCGGTTTGAATACACGGCCTTTGGATTGTTGGTATATTATGGTTTTGCCAAAGCCTGGTTTACACGGCTTATGCGTCCGTTAAAAGGGATCTCTCACTCTTTGACACTATATTTTATCACTTGGGCGCTTTGTACTATGCAATTTGTCCCCATCTCGTTATTCAACAGTAGATATTATAATCTCGGTTGGTTCGAAAACCGTTCTCATGATACAACTGCTTTTTCATCACTATTTGGGATGTTTACCAGCATCTTCTCTGTGTGGGTGTTGAAACTAAAGTGGAAATATAGTTGGCTGAAGTACATATTTTCTGCAGCTGTCATATTTGGCGTTAACATTATTCTTCAAATAATCGGAGTGCTTCATAGTCTTGTATGGTGGGATTTCTGGTATTGCAGTGGGGTGAATTTAATAATAATCATAATAGTTGATGTAAGTAGTAAACGCTTATGGAATGGTCCTAACCAGTTGCTTCGGTGAATTATGGATGGCCATACCACGGGTCGCTAATCTGCATCTTACCGCCTGGAGTATACTAATTCTATGGGGGATGAAATCCTTTAAATACACGAGCTTTTCGTGAGAAAATCAAAACATAGCGAGGGAGTTCAATATTGGATGTTTTTGATTTCACACATAAATTCCCAACATTGTATAATTGAAGGATACTAAATGCAAACTAATTAAAAACGAAGGACGGTGTAAAAATGACGAGTGTATTTGAAGCAATAATTGATGTAATGAAAACATTCATTGATGATGAACCAAAGCCACCTTTACATATAGGGGAAGCAATGACTTGTTGGACATACTTAACCATGCTTGAAGAAGAAATCGCGAATGTACAAATTGGACTTAATACTACAACAGATAACGAGCTTTTGGATGCACTTCATGGATCAATGGAGTTAGCAAGAGCACAATCAAAAGAACTAAGGGATCTTATGATACAAGAGGGTGTGACTCTACCCCCAGTATCTGAAATAAAACCAAAATCAGAACCAAATTCTATTCCAATGGGTGTAAAACTGACTGATGATGAAATTGCAAATGCACTTTCTATTAAAGTTGTCGCCAATTATATGATGTGTGCAACTGGTGCTGTGCAGTCTGTGCGTAATGATGTGGGTATGATGTTTGTTAAATTTCAAGCAGAGAAATTGAAGTTCGGTGCTTCATTAAAAACCTTAATGCGTAAACGTGGGTGGATTAAAATCCCTCCGTATTATGTACCTAATGGGTTGCCGACACAATAATTTCTAATTGTTTAATAAATCGACATTCCCTCAATATCCATAGAAAATCGTTGCTTTTCCGAAACTCTACCTCAAATCGTAACAAAATAAGTTAGACTAAGTACTCAATAAAACAAATAGTTCTGCGTTACTTCAATAATCATAGTTTCTTAAAACTGTGCCATACTAATTCCGTTTTTATTAACTGATGAAAGTAGTTTACTTCTGCTTATTTGTAGTTGTGATGACCTTTGCCGATTGGGGCTATACCAAAGCAGAATTTGTTAGGCTTACGCGATCGATTTTGATATCGGCCGAATTCCCTTTGAATTATACAAATATAATGACAGCTCGAAATACGAGATTTTTGATTTGATTCTGAATATTTTCACCTATCCGCCAGCGGCCTACTATTGTCTTTATTTTTATGATAAATAGAAGCTTAAAGGGTGGCTTCTCACCGGACACATCCTGCTTTTTTCCCTCTTGACTACAGGAATGGAGTGGATTTCGCTTCAGTTTCACGTGTATGAATACAAAGGCTGGAAGCTAATCTACTCATTCTTTGTCTATATTATCGTTTATTTATCCAATATCGGCATACTTCGCTTCGTCCAGTGTTACTTGCCCAATCGGCAGCAATCACGGTAAATTAAAAAAAGCTTCAATCCAACTCCGCAGACTGATTGCCGTCACTGAATCGGCATCGATTTTTCCAAACTTGGAAAAAAACTTTAATATCTCCATCCTACCCATAGAACTGATAGGTTTGGCGAGGGAGATCCCCCTTCAATTCTTTAACATCAGTCTGTTCGGCATGAAAAGAATCGGTTGGCTTGATTCCATGGAGAACATGTCGGACTTCACCCTTATACTGCTTGCGGCAGTCATGGGACTCTATCTGTGAAGAGGAATGGCTGCTGCTTGATCGCACAGCTGCTGCTGATCATGCCGGCAGCCTCAATTAGGTTGTGTATGTAACTAACACGTGCTGCGTTTGCTTAATGGCGCAATGCTAGTCTACATTTGTTTCCTAGTCTAATACTATTGTTCTTGAACCAATTGTCAGGAATCCGTACACTTTCTTGTCATTGGTTTGTGACAAGAATCTATTCCGATAAACTAAAAAACCCGCCTATTATGCGGGTTTGAATCGGTACGCTTTCTTGTCATCTGACATTTGTCAATGAAACGTTTATATGTTTTTGTCCCCCGACACCAGAAGAATAGTTTTCGTGTCCTATATGTCGCAAACATTCTGTGTCACAAACATGCAGTTCATTATTTAGAAGATAAGCTTTACGCATTCTAAATCTAAAGCCAATCGACAATGTTTGCTTCCTTCATAAAAAGTCAGGCTATGCGCTCTGGCTTGGTTTCTTGCGTACGCCTGTGAGTTCAAAAGCCTCTTTAGGAATCCCCAGTTCTTGGGCCTTCTTCTTTTTAATGACCATGGCCTGTTGTAAGCTAGTGGCTTGAAATTCAATTGAGGTGCCAAACGGATCCTCAAATGCATAGTAGCTTTTTTTATTCGACATTAAACTTAGCGCCTCCCCATTTTATTCTCGAATGATTTTGCCTGGTCATATTCCTGACCGCAGTTTGCTAAAAATATTATGTCCGCACATCCTGTATATATACACAAATTGGGAATTGCTATTTGAATTATATAGGTTCTTGTCACCCGACAAGAATCCATGTTGAATTCTGCGCTCGCCGACACGCTTGCGCTACCCGCTGAGCGGGAGTCGCGCCGGCCAGGCAATACTGCTAACGCAAAAAAGCCCCTTCCGGCGGTATGCCGAAACCAGGCAGCCGAGCTGTCGCGTCCTGATTTTCCAAAAAAGCAACTCGGTTCGGTTTTTACGATCGAATGCATCAAGCTAACGGAACTGCTCCAAAAAGCGTTGTTCTTCGTTAGCTTAACATTTGACGACCAAAGGGTTATACAGGTCTGCTACTAGACTTACTAATCCAATATATCCTTGTATTCATTAGGGAGTTCGGGGGCGAAGTTCGGGCTGGAGAGAGGGATGAAGTAAAGGCTTAACGCAGAGTTGGGTCGAGGGAAAAACAAGACTTCGTAGTCAGCTTGCCATTGCTATGGACGGTCCAGACCGCTCGGCCTTGCAGGGCCTTGGAGAAGTTATAGTTTGCTGAAGTGCTGATGTGCCTCGCAAAGAACCTTGATTGAGGTCTTGAAGCGGAGCCGATCCGTTTCTTTTTCTGGCAACGAAAAAAGCCCGCGAATGCGGGCTGTCTCCTCTTCAGTTCATTCAGCCTCCGGAAAGACGATACACACTTTCGTTCCTTTTCCGGGCTCGCTCTCGTACTTCAGCGTGGCGTTCATCGCCTCCAGCAAGCGAAATGTCACCATCAGCCCTAAACCGGTTCCTTGTGACTTCGTCGTATAGAATGGGTTTCCGAGTTTTTGGAGTTGCTCTGAAGTCATTCCTTCCCCTGAATCGGAAACAAACACACTCACTTTTCCACCCGACGAACATGTCTCTACATGAAGCGTCCCTCCGTCAGGCATAGCTTCGATAGCGTTTTTCAAAATGTTGAGCAGCGCTTGCTTGAGCTTGCTTTTGTCACCGCTTACGTACAGGTTTTCACCAATCTCGCTGATTATCTCCACCCGGTTCATTGATGCGTACGACGAAACGATTTTCAAAACGCTGGTCATTTTTTCTGAAACGCTAATTTTAACGACATTATTTAACTGCGGTTTCGCAAAGTCCAAGTAATCGCTCAGTACAGATGCGGCCCGATCCAACTCCGCAATGGCTATTTCCATGTACCTGCGAAGCTTTTGGTCAGCTGAACTCTTTCCAAGCTGAAGAAAACCACGGACGACCGTCAACGGATTTCTAACCTCATGCGCGATGGAAGCTGCCATCTCGCTTATGAGGGCAAACCTTTCGGAACGCTGCATTTGCATTTTTAAAGAAAAATTCTCTCTGATAATTTCAATGACGTTAATAGTAAGCACAATCGACAACCAGGAAAATGAAAATAACACCGCATAAAATCCCCAACCGAAAAAGGTTCTTTCTGAGAAAAAATACCATAGGCAGAGACTTAAAAAGTTAGCGGAAGAAATCAGTCCAACACCGATTTCAATTTTTTGAAAACGTCCAGATTGCGTGTATTTATTTTCCAACAAAATACAAAGCGCCGCGATGAGCAATGAGGCTATCAAAAATCCTAGACTAGAATAAAATCCCGCCAACAAGGAGAGCCGATAAATCGTAATCAACGACGCTGAAATCCCGCCCCCCAAAATGCCTCCGTACAAAAAACCGATTGTGAAAGGAATCCACCGCATATCTACCTGAATAAGACTTTCACTAAGATGCAAAGGAAAGTTCATGCACAAAATGCCCGTAATTCCCGCAAAAAGGCCGATCACAATTTGTTGATGGCTCCTTTTTTCCAAGGGTCGAATTTCCATAAAAACCAATTGATAAGCCAAAATCGGCAATAGTACTATAAAAACGTTCACAATCAGTTCTTTTATCATCAACGTTGCTCCTCGGGAAATTGAACTTACCGAATTATAACAGAATTGTGAAAGTTTTTGTCGAACAGTTTTTTTGGTAAAATATTACTGTTAATCGTGGAATGAAGAAAAGGACGGTTAGTTCGCCCTATTGCCTTTTCTTCTCTACTCAAAATGCGTTAGAATTCCTGTGGAACGAATAATTTGGACTTTGAATATAAAAAAGAGCGCTCCTGTACGATGGGAGTAAGTAACGGGTCTACAGCCCTTAAAATCCCACATCAGGAGGTCGCTCTACTATGAAGTTTAAGTCACAATACAAACAAAATCAACTCATTGAAAACATTACCGTTAATCACCTTGTTGTCGGTGTAGATATCGCTCAGGAGACCCACGTTGCTAGAGCCGTTAACTTCGTACTTGTTAACCCTCACCTGGTCAAGAAGAACAAAGAAAACCGCGGCAATACTCGATCTAGAAGTGATAAAAAGGATGCCCTTGTAATTGCAGACATGGTCAAAAACGGCTATTATTCACCTGTCCGTTTCCATTCCGCAGAATATGAAGAGCTTCGCTCCTGATTGCAAATCGAGAAACGGTTGTTAAACGACTTGTAAGTGCAGTGAATCAGATCCACGCTGGGTAGACATTGTGTTCCCTGAACTTAGACAAGTTTTTAAAATCTTAACTTGCAAGGGTGCATTGGTAACCCTTCGCCTGTTTCCTCTCCCCACCGATTTATGTAAATTAGAGTCTACTGATGTTATTGCGGGTTGGAAGAAGTCCATGAAACGGCATTCAGGTGTGCGTAGGGCTAATTACTCATCGAACTGGCCAAGCGGACTGTTGGTTCCAAGCAGGCAACACACGCTTACAAGCTCCATCTTAACCATCTTCTTGAGGAATATGACTTAGCCAACACGCAGCTTCATAGAATTGATAACGAGGTCAAGGACGTGCTTGATCGTATCCCCTATGCGGGCAAGATCCTTGTGATTACAGGTGTGAGTGCTATTTCTTTAGCTGGCGTTTTAGGGGAGTCAGGTGATCTAAGCGGTTTTGCCCACGGTAACACACTACTGCGTCATGCAGGTCTTAATCTGACCGAAGCAAGCTCGGGGAAATGTAAAGGTCAGATGACATTGAATAAACGAGGGCGTCCACGCCTTCGACATTTTCTCTATTTAATTACGATGTGCATGGTCATGAGCAACCAAGAATTTAAGGCTTTGCATCACCATAACGTCCAAGTTAAAAAGCTTAAAAAAATGAAGTCTATCATGAAGTTATGCGGTAAATTAGCTCGACTTTTAGTTGGGATGGCACGCAGTCAGGAAGCATACAACCCAAATAAAATCCTTGTAATAGCAGCTTAAAACTAGACCATATCTCACTTAAGTTGGCGTATTCGCAGGAGGACAAAGAAAGCACAGAGTATCGGGATATGTTACGCAAAAGGGCACCGACCCGTTCCGTTAGAAAGACCGACCTCCACCCCTTAGATAGATGTGACGAAGGAATGAGAGGGCTTAGACCCGCCCCGACATGGGAGTGAAAATCGCTAAGGGCATCGTGGAGAATACGTGCAGCATATGGAATTAATTGGGTGAGGCCACCTCCACCTCTGTTCCCGCACACCTTCTAACGAATAAACTTACCAAATGAACTCTCTTTCTTTGCGAATACGCGAGCTTGAGTGAGAAAATCAAATCATACCGAGGGAGCGGAATAGGCCGCCGAGCAATCCTCGGTAGCCATTTTTTTTCTTATTGTTAACTATCGTTTTTGTTGAAATATTACCTATAATTTGACTCCTAAGCGTTCAAGAGCTTTATGCAGTACTTCAATATTGTTGTCATAACCATTCTGACATTGTTGCATCTAGGCATCAGCAGTATTGAACCGATCTACGCTGTTTATCTCCTCGTTTTGTGCTTTGAGAGCCCTCTGAGAAGCCTCGACCAAAAAATAATGGATTTCTTTATTTACTAATCCATGCTCTGGATGCTCATAGTTATAAAAGATAATTGAAAGTGGCTCAATTATCTTCCCAATGATATTGGTCTCTTCTGCAACCCACCAGCTGAAACTTCCCTCCTAGGCATTTAAAACTCCCTCTCAATCCTGACATCCATCAAAATCCAGTATTTTTCAGATGTACAAATTCAGCAAATTGGAATCTGTTTAAACACTAACCTCCAAAACAAAATTAAACATACGTTCTGCGTTAGTGCAATAACAATTGAGTTTAATCTATTGACTCATCGACTGGCTTATCCGTGGATTACTTGATATCATCCGCAGCAGTAAGGGATTTGCCCAATCCGAACGGGACTTAGATGCTTTACATCTATTATTCTAAAAACATAAATTTCCATAACAACAAACATATCAAAGTAGATACCCATGAAATGAAGCCAAATATCATAACAATTTTGTTTTCACTCCAACCATATTTCAGGCTAAAATGATAGTGGATAGGTGCCATACGAAAAATACGAAGTTTGGTTTTTTTATAGTACCAAACCTGTAAAATAACTGATAGTTGTTCAGATAAATATATAAAAAATAAGATGGGAATTAATATCTCAACTTTTTCAATTATAGCCATAAAAGCTAAAGAACCACCAATAGCCAAAGAACCAGTATCACCCATAAAGGCTCTAGCAGGATATATATTATAGAAAAACAATCCTAATAAACAACCAATCATTACCAATGAGAATGTTTGAACGCCTATTTTGTCAGAAATTATAAAGAAGAAAAAATATGTTGGAATAGCTACAGAAATAAGTAAACCATCTAATCCATCGGTAAAATTAATCGCATTTGCTGAACCGACAATAAAGAGCACCATTATTATTAAGTAAAATAGAAAGGGAAGTTTTAATGAATAATCACCAAATATTGTTATGTTCGGACTAAGGGAATATGTACTAATCAGATACCAAAGGAGTACACCAGTAAAAGTAAACTGAAGGACTAGCTTTGTTTTTCCTGAAACACCAGAAGGGTCTTGAAAATAAGCCTTTTTAAAATCATCAATAAACCCTATTATGCTGAATAAGATGAAGGTGGTATTAAGGAATAATGTTAATGGGTCTGGTCTGGTCAGAGTGGTTACTAATATGCCTGTTAAAAGTACAAGACCCGCCATTAACGGAGTTCCACGTTTGGCTTGATGGTCAGGAGGTAATTCCGCTCTAATTGGTTGGGTAAGTTTTAACGTCCGTAGCCCCCAAATAAGAATGGGACATAAAAGTGCGACCATAAAAAAGGAAAGTGTGGAAATACCTAAGGTTGATTGTAGCATGATTATCCCCTATCGTTTTTTGTACAGGCATAGGATATTATACATTAATTTATTGGACAAATATTCCTGTAGAGGAAATTTAATTTTTTCAGTCCTCCTTTTAATATTCGTTTTAAAACTCTTACAACTTTCTCGCAATAACTTAATGTTACATGAAAAAAATGAATAAAAAAAAGAGAAACTTCAAAGGAATATCTTTCCTATTTTATTGACGACTTTCTCTCAATCCCGAAACTATGCCATGATTCCTACACGTTCTCAGAGCATAAGAAAAGCATCATCGTTTGATGATGCTTAATTATGGGGATTGGGTTCTGTGTGATACGAGTATTATACGGATTTAAGCTGCTGCCTTGAAGATGAGAAAATATTACAAAAACATCTCATAATAACTGGAGATTAACTTTCCATCAACTGACCATTCCGGGCCCATCGTCTTTCCCGATTTCGACACCTGAATCTCCGTACCATTCACAAATACCCACACGTTGCCATCCCTCATAAATGAAACTTTCGCCGGCACCTGCTTTGAACCAAAAACTGGATCAGCCAGTTGAAATACCGAAATTAAGAATACAATCGTTACTACGAATTTCCGGAAAAACATAAGCATTCACCTTCTGGAAATCATTTTCCATTAGCACTGCCTATTATTTCGGGAATTTACTCAGTCTAAGTATGTTCAATCAAATAAATAGTGAGTTACGATGCTGTCCGTTTAGCTGAGAAGGCTGCCGTTCCATTGCTGTCGGCAGCCTTCTCCCTTATGTTTATTGAACTAACGTTTCCGTTAGCGTAATGCGTGTAGAACTTGAATAGCTGACTGTTCATCTTCAAGAAAGAAAACCTGTTCCCCTTTGTTGCACTCGTAAATAAAATCCTTAAGACTCTTACTGTTATAAACTTTGAAATTACCTACAACCGCCAACTTTATATGATAGTTCACGTACTTCTGTAGAATATCACCCGCTAATCTTGTCTTTAATTCGAAAAAATCCTCCGTTATGTTGGCTTGGCGAACAACGATCTTATAGCTATCATGATTAAATTTAATGGACGCCATTAAGTCCAAAGCATCCTGGACATTTCGTATTATTATATCGGAACTTTCTACAATGGCTACCTTAGAATCATTTTGCTGATCAACCCTTATATTCATTATGCGTCTCCCCTATACTATCGTAGATTTCTGTCCCACTATTTAACACATATTGAAAGCATCCTGCCCTTTAGCTTACTAAAAACAAGGAGAATCTTTCGAGGCAGAACTGCTCCTTGTTTTGTTCAACTATTGTTTCCCGTTAGCCATCCATGCATCTCTTGCACTGCACCACAGAGCATGAAAGTTAATCAGTTCTTTCATGGTAGTTGAATACACTTTTTACTTGTTTTACGACTCACCGCAATGAATCATGGAATCATAAGGATTTACATATCTATCATATAAAAAGCCACTCTTAACGTAAAAAGAATGGACTCAATTGGAATAATTAAATGTTTTAGATTTTACTCTCAAATTCCTTACAACAAACTATACAGTAATTGGGTTTATTTAATTAGTACTATCTTCTTCTAGTACCTGCTAAAATGAACTGCCCGTTTACTTGAATGAACAATAAAGGAGCTGCCGCAATGCAAGCTCCTTCACTATCGTTCTCCGTGATCTCTTTTACATTTTTCATTGATATTTTGGAATTTTATTTTCATCCAATCTATCCGAGACCAAAGTGTGAATGGATATGAACTTTGAAGACATCATATATCCCTTCACTTTTGTTACTGATAGTAATACTGTTCCTGCCCCTAACGCCTCGACACACTCGTCAAATAATGCTCCATATTCTACAACCTGTTTCATCTTTTGCTTGTAAAGCAATTGCTCAAGTCTCCAATTTCTCGTCTTGTCTTCTGTCATTCTCACCTCTGGATACTGGTCCCAAATTTCAGTTCATGGGTAAATTCGCCCTCCAGATGCTGGGAGACGAAGGTGAGTTGGAGGGCACAACGATCGTGAGTTAGTTGGATAAAGAAGCAACCCACGCGTCGACAGACACCACCTCAGCCTGATGGGTGAACACCTTCTCGGTTAGAACGCGATGAACATCGGGGTCGGCATCGATACAGGCGTCCGAAAGGACCGTAAGTGCAAAGTCTTTATCTGCTGCTTCCCGTAAAGTCGATAGAACTACCCCGCTTGTGGCGATACCGCTGAGAATGAGCGTGTCGATCTGGCGGGACCTAAGAATTACCTCAAGGTCACTTCCGGCGAACGCGCTCACTCGAAGTTTGGTCACAATCGGCTCGTCCGGCCGAGGCTGCACGGATTCATGAATTTGCATCGCCGCTTCCGGAGCCGCCGCTTTTCCGGCCCGACTGGCAATACTTGCGAACATTTTGTTTCTAGAACTAATCTCGGGATAACCAGCGCGAAATGCGACTCGTACGTAAATAACGGGAATAGCGTGACTGCGTGCGGCTTCAATAGCCTTTTGGAACGGAAGCAGTGCCTTCTCGCTGTCTACGAACCGCGATACAACGCTGTTTTGCATATCCATGACCAACAGCGCGCTTTTGCTCGGTGAATTTTGCATGTATTTTTATTCTCCTTTTCATTAAATTGCAATTACGACCTTCGGGTTTGAACATTTCGGGGGTCACACTGAATCGATCGCGAATTACCTCCCCGTCATAAACGGAGAACTCATTCCGTTTATGATTATACGGAGAACACTCTCCGTTTGTCAATAAATCTTCAGTGATGTAATATTTATAAAGAGGTGTTATCCCAAGATGTCTAAAAAGAATATTTCAGCTGATGACGGTATCACCACAGATTCCGTCATCGCCACGCCTCCCGAGAAAGCATTGCGTACAGATGCCAAAAGAAATCGGGATAAGCTGCTCAATGTCGCCCATAGGGTTTTTACGACCGAAGGCATCTCCGTCTCGATGGATGAAATCGCCCGACGTGCTGGTGTGGGCGTGGGCACTGTCTATCGGCATTTCCCGACCAAGGAAGATTTGTTTGGGGCCGTCATTGTCAGCCACAAAACGCGTCTTATCGAAGAAGCAAATCAATTGCTTTACCACGACGATCCGGGCGAAGCGTTCTTTTATTATTTTGCAAGAATCATACGCGAGGGGATTTCAAACAAGGCGATCACCGATGCCCTTGTTAGCAGTCTGAATATAGACGCTGGACATTCGGAGGTTGCGAAGGATTTTTGGCGAGGGATTGACAATCTTCTCGCTCGCGCCCAACAAAGCGGCTCCGTTCGGGCTGATGCTCGCTTTGAGGATATCAAAATCCTGCTTATCGGCATCTTGCAGGCTACCGGGGACGGCGAGACTTTCCCGGACCGCGTCGTGTCGATCCTATGCGACGGTCTTCGCGGGTAATTAATAATAACCGCTTGCGACTCCCGAGACCTCAAGCGGTTAAGGCCTAAATTTCGCTCTACTTGTGATACGGTTCCCCGCAATTGATTTTGAACTATCCTGCCCGTCACTTGAATGAACAAAAAAAAGGAGCTGCCGCGAGGCAAGTTCCTTCACTATCGTTCTCCGTAATGACTATTTTTTTTCGTACTCAGTGGGATTCTTTTTTCTATAAGGCTGTGTTTAGAAAAGTGTTGAAAATATATGATTATCTTTATAGTTTTTTCTTACATTTTACAATTATAAATTTTACTGGAGGTTTATTATTCATGTTCTTACTTGGCTCGTCAATTTCTGAAAACTCTACCAGTCCATATTTTTCAAATTCTTGTTTTATGGAGTCAGAATCATAAAAAAACATTTTTACGCCTTCCATTATCTCGAAATAATCTTTATCCAATTGTTTACCCATTCCAAACATTGGGGCTTTTTTTGAAACAGTTGTAAAAATCATATATCCATTTGGCTTTAACTGATTATAGCAATCTTTAACAAACTTATCTCTCTCACGATTATTCAATAAGTGAATAAGTGCATAGCAAAATATACCGTCATAGAGTTTGTTATCAAAAGGCATGTCAGTTACTGAACCATGAAAAATACTAATATCAAGCCCGTTTTGCCTCGCCAAATCAATCGCTGTTTTTGAAATCTCAATACCTGTTACATTTATTCCATTCTCAATAAAAACCTTTGCATTTCTGCCATATCCAATACCTGGTACTAGTATGTCCTTAACATTCCTTTCAAGGAAAAAGTCCTTTGTCACGATTGCGGAGTCTGTAGGTTCAAATCCCCACATCGTTTGTTTTTCTATAAAACTTGATTCCCAGAATTCCGTCATATCTCTATCTCCTTTATGTCTTTTTTTAATTGGGATGCTATCTTGCTTGACGCTAAAGTAATGTTTATAAGCCTAAACTCCAATAAATTAGGATTCCCCATTAATTTGTCTAAGGTTTATCAATCTTTCTTCAAAGCAATAGTACCATATGTTGGAAAAAATAACCGTGTTGTATCGATTATACGGGCCGAGTTCATTCGCGATTATGCGCACATGTTTGTGTCGCCGGACATTTGCTACGACAAGAACTTTATCTCATTCCCGCTCGACCCCCTTTTTAATGTAAAAAACCACCGCCTTTTTTGGCGATGTTATATAGTCAACCTGTTTTCATATTGATCTACGTAAATACGAATTGCTTTATTTTTATCGGTTGGATTATCAAAAATTCTCATTGCTACACATTCATGCCGTAGCCACCTTTGGATAAACCGTTTGGATAAAATTCCTAATTCTGTGTAAACTATCTTCGATAAATTATGGAGGTGTTCAAGCTTGGCTAATAAAGGGAAAAATGACGATGAAAACGATTTTTATGAAGGTATGGCGGAAACAGCCGACTTTATTCATGATCGACTAGGTGTTGAAGGACCTATCGGGCCAATATGTAATCATCATCACATCCTGATACGCAGTTAATTTAGTTTTCATTTTCTTCTGTTTTTCTTAATTGCCTCCACATGAATATTTCTTTTAATGACTGCATAAAACCCATTTATTTGGTAAAACATATCTACAGTAAAAAAATTACAAGGAGGACTATTCATGAATTTATCTCCCTTTGACCCTTTTCGCCAATTAGATAGTTGGAAAACTGGTTTAGACAAAATTTTTAATGATGCTAAAACTGGTTTTGGATTCCTTTCTGAATATAACAGCCGCGTTGATGTCTTCGAAAATGAAAAGGAAGTTGTGGTACATTACGATATCCCTGGTCTTGAAAGTAAAGAAGATGTTCATATCCATATTGATGATAACCTTCTCACTATCCATGGTATTATTAAAAATATTACTGACTTAAGAGAAGATCAAATGCACAGAAAAGAACGTTTTTCAGGTAAATTTCAGCGCTCAATAACGTTACCTTCATTGGTAAATGCTGAAGGAACAGCTGCAACCTATAAAAATGGTGTACTTGAAGTCAGAATGCCAAAAGTAATAAAAGATACGCATAAACCAATTGATATTCAATTTCAATAATAAATTTTGATGCAGCCTGTAACGATTTTTTACAGGCTTTTTTGTGCTTTTATTTCATATGCCGATCAATGAATCCTTTTATCTGGATAGAATATCTAATTTCTTATCAATATGCTTGTCACCCGACAGCAATATTAAATAAACATATACACATCGCCTAACCTGGAGATGTTTTATGTTTAACGAAATTATTCATTTTAGAATTCTAAGCAGCCGGCTGCCGCCTCAAGTTACCCCGGTTTGTAGGCACCGCATTGTTAATATTAGTTCGTTAAGGACTTTCTTTAGAATGTGATTTTTTCCCTTCATGATAGTCTTCCCATAATGGGCCGATGTATTTTTCTAATGTTTTAACAATAACATCTCTTTGGCTCTCTTTGACATTTCCAATGTCATTTGCAATATCATTTCTGACTCGTATGAGCACAAATAAAGGTGGTAAGTCAGTCTCACGGAAAGCCTTAATCATGGATTCTTCTTGTGGTGTAATATCCATAAAGCATTCTCTTCCTTTCCAGTTAGATTATACACATTAATTTTCACACTCTTAGGCCATTAGAAACCGGATGCGGCATTTATCGATCGATGCGTCTCCAAATACTTTAGCGGCTACATGACGTTCCTTCCTTTCTACCGGTTGTCACATCCACGAATGGAATTCCTGTAATCCCAACATTCGCATACTCGGAGTAAAGTTATCTCGTACACTGGGCTGCTGCTTCCGTTCCGTTCCGCTCCACTAAATCCCTAAATCTTCAGTTGTATCCCCTTCTTCTACTCGAGATAATCTCATTCTAAACCCTGACGTCAGTGATAAGGTCAAGCGAAAATAAGTGATGATCAATGCACTGGATTTCCAAAAAGTAAATAATTACCATATCAGAATAAGCCACCACGCTAAACTGCCAGTCACTTCAATAAGAAAAGATGTAGATAGAAAATATAGCTTTAGTCTGGAAATAAACTTGTAGACTTGAAAAATAAAGTATTAGACTCATAAGCGCCAATAAACGGGCAGTAGAGTAGAGCTCACGCTCTCTATAATCATCATAGGCAAATTGCATTAGGCCTATAAAAAAGCTAAATCAATTCGCGAATGGCGATTTGATTTAGCTTTTTTTGAATATATACCATTAAACATCGCATCCAGCACAGGGAACAGCATAACGCTTGTTCATTCGGATCGGTTCGGGAAAAGCCGCTTTCTGCTGATATGCTCATTATCTCTTGATTATGAAAGGAAATCTGGAAATGAACTGCGGATCAAGCGTGTGGCTTGGTTATTCCTGTCTTTCATCGAGTCTTTTTTCAAATACAGTTATGACCTTGAACTGATCGCCGTCAATTTCAATGTTCAGTTGTCCGCCTTGCAGCTCAACGATGCTTTTGGCAATGGCTAGGCCGAGTCCGGAGCCTTCCGTGTGTCTGGACTGATCGCCGCGTTTGAACCGTTCGAACAGCTCTCGGGCGTCGAAGTTAAACTCGTAGACGGAAATATTTTGAATGATCAAGACGACTTTGCTCTCGGATTCTGTCAAGTTGACATAGACCCGGGTTCCCGGCATGGCGTATTTCAATGCGTTGGAGATTAGGTTCTCGAAGACGCGCCATGTTTTTTTACCGTCTAACAGCGCATAGATGTGCGGCTTTTCCAGATTCACCCTAAAGTTGAGTGGGGATGCATCAATTTTGTCGCTGAACTCGGCTAAAGCCTGATTAAGCAGTGCCGCAACATCGACTTTCTCCAAAAATAGCTCGGTTGCTCCGCTTGCCATTTTAGACGCTTCGAACAAGTCGTCGATGAGTACTTTCAGCCGCTGCGTCTTCCGATCGAGCACCTCAATATAATGCGAGGATTGCTCGGCGGATAAGCTCTCATTTTTGAGCAAATCGACAAAATTAATGATAGATGTTAAGGGCGTTTTCAAATCGTGTGAAACGTTCGTAATCAGTTCTGTCTTCAGCCGGTCGCTCACTCGCTGCTTTTCGAGCGATAGCTGCAAGCCTTGCTTCATATTGTTAATATGAGTCGCCATTCGGGACAATTGGCCATTCCCTTTTGCAGGCAATGTCACGCCAAAATCCCCATTAGCCATTTGTTCCACACCTTTGATGATTTTGCGAAGCTGTTTCACCTTCCGCATAATATAAGGAAGTACAAAGATGATGAACATGATATACCAAGCAAAAGCAAAAACAACAACGACGTCTTCAAATTCAGATGCAGCCACACAAACCGGAAGGAAGCCCATGATCCCGATGATCGCCATGAACACTAGCAGCTTGAACCGTAAGCCTCGCTGCTCAAGAGCTTCTTTCACCGTTTGCCAGAAGGAAGCTGTTATGCTGCTGTTCCATTGCTCGGCGCGCTTTTCTGGATTTTTCATCAAGGAGATAGCGCCGCGAATGCCGTAAAACACTATGACCAGCAGTGCAGTGGATATCGCTACTACGAAGATTTGGTACAAGCTTACAAAAGTCGGAGACAGGTAGAAAATGTCATTATCCATCGAGATGCCGAACAGTGCAGCCGTTGCAATAAAGGTGCACCAGGCGCGAACGTCCAGAGGGAATCGTTTTGTTACACCTGCTTTGACATCGGTTAGTGCGATATCATTGGCACGCTGTTTTCTCAAATAGAAGCTTAAGGCAAGCGTGACGATCAAAAGTGCGATGAGCAAGTAGACGGTCTCCATGGAGTGCTGCTTCTTGGTCAGATGGGAAAGGTAGTCGGATTGAATAATGCCCGATCCTTGCGTCGGGTTTAAAATATAGAAAGTTCCCTTGATCTGGTTGTAACTCATGTCGCTAGAAACTCTGCTCATCATTTCGGTGTTTGGCAGGTTTAACGTGTATATAATATCCTGACTATCCAACGCTTTTTGCAGCGTATCTTGATCGATATTACTGTACGTTTCGCCACTGCTTAAATTTTTAAGAGCGTAATAAAGCGAGTTTTTGCGGTTATCCAGGTTCATTTTTGCTGTAACAAATTCTTTTTGTTTGGCTGCTACAGCAGTCTTTAGCTTTTGTTCAAAGACAGTGTCTTTTTCTTTATTCAATTCAGCGATCTTGGTCTCTTTTTCGGCATCAAGTCGGTCCATTTCGGCATTGTCGCTTCTATTACGAGCTGCGTTGATTCGATCGCTATATTTCCGGTTCACATTATTGAGCTTCTCATGAACGGTTCTTTCGGCTTCTTGCTTAAGATTGTTATAATCATTTCTGCCGAGTTGCTGCTCTGGCGTCTTATCTGCGAAATTGGGTGACTCCAGATGATGCTGTTGAATGAACCGATAAATGGAACTGATTTCCCTGCTGAATGCGGATCCTTTAAAATAGGAATCTTGACCAAAGTATACGCTGTTCTTATAAACATTCGCCGCAGCAAATAAGGTCAAGGTCCAAATTACAAAAGCACAGCCAAGCAGTAAGAGAGAGATGGATTTACTTCTCCATTTTGTAGCCAATACCCCACACCACCTTCAAATATTTTGGATCTTTCGGATTGATTTCGATTTTCTCGCGGATTCTCCGCACATGAACCGCCACCGTATTATCAGCGCCCCAGGCAGGGTCTTTCCACACTTTTTCGTAAATCTCATCGATGGAAAAAACGCGGCCTTTGTTCATCATCAACAGCTCAAGAATTTTGAATTCTGTTGGCGTTATCCGCACATCCTCGCCGTCGACTGTGACTTCTTTGGTCACAGTATTGAGAACAAGTCCGCGGACGCGCAGCTCCTCACTTGTTGGTTCTTCCGCTCCAAAATGACCAAGTGTCGTGTATCGTCGAAGCTGAGACTTTACTCTGGCGATCAGCTCAAGTGGATTGAAGGGCTTGGTTAAGTAATCGTCAGCGCCGACATTCAGCCCGAGGATTTTATCCGTATCCTCCGCTTTGGCGGAAAGCATCAGGATCGGGACGTTGCGACTCTCTCTAATTTTGAACGTCGCTTGAATACCGTCCATCTGAGGCATCATGATATCGAGGATGATCAGATGAATTTCTTTTTCCTCCAGCACCCGCAATGCTTCGATGCCATTTTGTGCTTTGCAGACCTCGATGCCCTCACCTTTCAAATAAATTTCGATCGCTTCCCGAATGTCGGCATCATCATCGACAACGAGCACCTGGTATTTCCTCAAGTTCATTCACCCTTTTTTCTTATCGTTCTCAGTCTTGTTACTACCAAACAAGCCTAATGATAAATGATAAAGTTTACAAAATATCGACGATAAATCTTACGAATTTATGAAGACATGGTAGATATGCTGTGATTGTCTATTTAGTGTAACACGGGACCATAAATTAGGCGCTTCGGTTTTATGATGAGTTGGCATGCCTCCCTAATTAGGCAAAACCGATCTATAGCCACTCCCCCTGAAACAAAGGTGGTTAGCGAGATCGAGCTGCTAAGCGTGTGTTCGAGTAGAAAAAAAGAACCGTCAGGATGATCTGACGGTTCTTTTTTCTACTCTACCGCTGGATGGAGCGATTCGCAACGGTAGTCTAGGGCTTTATTTTCTCGTCCAAGTATGACAAATTTGATTTAAGGTTAAACTGGCCATCATCAATGGCTGAAAATTGACCTGGCTGATGAATAACCTCAGTGATGGAATCAGGAAATTTTTCGGACTGAACTCGATTAGTCGTGGCTGAAGATAGGATGAGGATGTATGTCTTGAACCGAAAATCTGCTATTGTGATGACAAATCCGTTCATACGGTAACTGGCCGTTTCTCCAATCGGTCTAGCATAAATGAATGGACTTAGCATCGATTATTCCGTTAGTAGGAAGAACATCAGTATCATTCCCAATGGTGAAATGTCCATAGGCAGTCATATGATCCGGAAAATCGATTTCCGAATATGCTCCGTCACTGTTCTGACTCGACCTCCATTATGGATTTAGCAACATTAGGACTTACAGGTGTGGACTTGCTACACCATCCTTTTGAAGAGCCTTTGACTCTTCAATTGCTTTGTTCATGACGTCATTGATCATCCGCAGCGCCGTTTGGCTATCTTTGGATTCCTTCCAGATTAAAGGGAAAACCATCGATGTTTTAGGATCGATAAATGTCAGGTCCGGTTTGCGGGGAGCAGGCATCGCATTCTTTAAAGCAAATAGCGATTGGAGATTTTTCCCTTTCAATTGCTGTACACCTTGCCCATACGCCTGCTGGACGACTGGGCTCATCAAAGGAGAACTGATGCCTTGCTTTGCCCGTTCGATTTGAACCTCTTCCGAAAGAAGATAAGCGAGCACCTGGAACGCAAGATCCTTCTTTGTGGATTGTTTCGTGATAAATGCTCCCAATGAGTATGGTTGATATTTGTACGAGGGCGCTTCCGGAAATACGGGTACCGAAGAGACATCGAAGTTTAAGTCTTTATTTTGACTCCAATCGACGATACTTTCCTCCACATCCACTGCCATGGCTATGTGGCCTTTGGGGAAGTCCTTAACTGTAGTGAACTGGTTACCGGGAATGTCATAGAACCGCCTGAGGTTGTCTACAACCCGTACCCATTTGCTCGATACCATGCTTGACTTGTCTTCATTAGGATCGAGAGCAGGCTCCGAAAGTTGGTTATACGTCATATAATATTCAGGATGCTGCTGGTAGCCTTTATAGGTAATGTCCCCCTCTTGGCGCGTCAGCTTTTTAGACAATTCATATACCTCATCGTATGTCATGCCAGGCTTGGGGTAATCCACACCGAACTTGTCGAAAATATCCTTGTTGTAGAACAACAAGTAATCACTTCCTTCGAATGGCAGTGAGTACAGTTTACCATCAGAAGTGTTCATCGATTGCTGCATCATGGCTGGATTCAATTTGTTGGTGTCGAAATTGTATTTTTTGATTAGATCAGTCATGTCCCATTGCAAATCATATTTTCGAATCGATCTGTACGTGTTGCGGCGGGCATCCTCGAAGATAATATCGGGAATCGTTCCTGCAGCGACTAAGTCCTGATACTGTCTGCCGGGATTATCCCATTGAACGTGTTTGATTTTAATATTCGGAAATTTTTTCTTGATAAACTGGCCGATGAGCAGGTCGAAATTTTCTTCCTTTAAATAACGTTTGTTAAAAAGCTGATCCCCTGTAAAGATGAATAATTCGTTGTCTGGCGATTCAGGTGTTTGGTTAACTACCGGGTTTTGGCCAGAAATTGTAGATTCAGATTCGCAGCCCGTCACGGTTAAGAATGCCAAAGCAATCAATATAGATACTTTAGGAAACTTTCTCATACCTCTCCAAACCTCCCTTATAAATTTAGCAAGTTGCTGTTACTTGTAAAATTATAGGTACCGCCCTCCTTTTGCCATCGCCTTTGGCCATTGTGATAATTGCTTCACCTCCATCCATGTAAGCGCTTCAATTTGCAATTAAAAAGAAACGACTGTGGCCACCTTTCGTTTGGCGATCTTATATGATTTACTCTATTATGTAATAATTGCACATTCATTAGGGGGATAGTTCATATTTATAGGTTGTTTGTTGCATCATCACAGCGCAATAATATTTTAAAAGTAGTATCCAAAGGAAAGTGTCTACTGTTTATTAACCCCATACTCCTATGATAATAACCCCCCCCTTCGTATTCCCCATGCTTCCAGTTATGTTCTCTTACGATATCAAAGTACTTTGCACGCTGGTACTCCCCCTATCACTTTTGACATAAATGTTCAACAATCCAGTCCTTCCCAGCATCAACCAATCCAACATCCGCCGTCAAATCCTTAATTTGTGCACTCTGTGGCTTATTGATTGATTGCCACCGTGTGAAAGCGCTAACTATAATGAACATGTATTTACGAAAAATCCAAAAAAGGAGGCAGAACATGCGAGTCTTTACCCTCAAACTATCCATTACAGATTTTAGAGGAGGCAGTAAATGAAGCGTTATCTGGCACTGATGTTATGTTTGTTTATGGCTTTATCGATTTACCCACCGTACGTGCCGGCCGCGCGGGCCGACAATTCCCTGCTCTCGGCCTTTCCGGGCGCGGAGGGCTTCGGTTATGCGACCACAGGTGGCCGCGGCGGAGAGGTTTATCATGTCACGAGCTACGAGCTTACTGGCCCAGGCACCTTACATGATGCTCTCATGACGGCCAGCAATACACCGCGCACCATCATTTTTGACATTTCCGGGGAAATCACGATTCCCCAGATCGTGGTGAGGAACAAATCCCACATTACGATCGCAGGCCAGACGGCGCCGGGTAGCGGCGTAACCATCCGGGGAAACAACATCCGATTCATTGATTCGAGCGATATCGTCATCCGCTATATGCGCTTCCGCATGGGGAATTTAAGCTTTAACGACGATACGATGTATTTTGAAGACTGCCAGAATGTCATTATCGACCACTCCACTTTCTCCTGGGGGACGGATGAAGTGCTTTCTATCAAGAGCAAAGATTACGACAATCCGCGCTCCAAAAATATTACTGTTCAATGGTCCATCATCTCCGAAGGACTTCTCACCCACTCGATGGGCGGCTTGATCGAGATGAATACGATCACGATGCACCACAATCTTTATGCCCACAACAACGACCGGAATCCGAAAACGAAGGGCCAAATCGATTTCGTGAACAACATCGTTTACAACTGGGGCGGCTTTCCTTATGTGGCTGGCGGCGAATCCGGGACCAAGGGCTACGGGAATGTGGTTGGGAATTATTTTATCGCAGGCAAAAATTCGGCGGATCCCGAGTATGCCGTCGTTCGCGGCAACGAGAACTATCAGGTGTATCTCAAAGACAACCGTATTGACAGCAACAAAAACGGCCTGCTCGACGGCACGGATGCCGGGACCGGCATCATCGAGAGGGAAAAACCAAGTGTCATCGTGCCAGAGCGTTTCGAATATCCTCTCGTTCATACCCAGGCTCCGGAAGAAGCGTATGAGCATATTCTGAATTACACCGGCTCGTCCCTTGTGCGGGATGCGGTCGATACGCGGGTCATTAACAGCGTAAGGAATCAGACAGGCGTGATCATCGGAAACGAGAATGATATGGGCGGCTTCCCGCCGCTCGAGCAAGCCGCAGCACCTTCCGATCAGGACCGGGACGGCATGCCTGATGCGTGGGAGCTAGCGAACGGACTGAATCCCGCTGATCCGGAGGACCGGAACGGCGACGGTAACGGGAATGGCTATACGAATCTGGAAGAATATCTGAACGAGCTAGCGGCTCCCGGCTTCCCGGCTCATTACCCTAAGACGCCTCCGACATGGTCCGGACCTCCGTTTACTCCGCCGCCTGTAAAGCCTGAACCGGAGCCCGAGCCGGAGCCGGTGGCCAGCATCGATGGAGACATGGTCCGAAATGTCGTTATTAACGACAACAGCAGCAGCGGCAGCACCAATGCGGCGAACTGGTCGGTTCAGGACGATCTCCAGCAAGGAGACATCGTGTTCGGAGACCGGATGACCGGCAGTAAGGTTTACAAGTTCGAGTCTGTGCCGGAGCACTTGAAGGGCCAGGAATGGATCCGCACAGCCGTAGCCTCCAGAAGCGCGACGAACAGCGATTTGGTTTCCTTCTATTTAGCAGCAGATGCCGATGTGTATGTCGCTTACGATTCGAGGATTACGACGGAGCCCAATTGGCTGACCGCCAATTATGAGAATACGGGAGAGTCGATCGCAGACAGTCAGCCGGTGGCGTACAAGCTTTACAAAAAGCGTTACGCCGCAGGCTCCCATGTCGTCATGGGCTCGAACAATGACACGTCGAAATGTCCATATTTTGTGATCCTGAAGCTGGTGAATCCGGAAGCCGAACCTCCTGCGGCTGCTCCTACCGATCTGACAGGCGAGCTAGCGGACAGCCCCGCCGTATTGCTGAATTGGTCGCCCGTGAGCGGAGCGGACGCTTATCTAATCTACCGTTCCTCCTCCAAGGAACCATTGTATAAAGCAGTGGGCAGCACCAAAGGTGCAGCGTATGCAGACACAGCTGTGGAGAAAGGTGTCACATACCGCTATCAGGTATCAGCCTTGAACGCCGGAGGGGAATCTCCGCTATCCGGTGCGGTCGAGTTGTTCACCTTTGACGCTTCGCAGCCTGCGCCTTCCGCGCCGTCGGACTTAAGCGTAGCGGCGGCTAGAAGTCTTTCCGTCGAGCTGGAATGGGCGCCAGTGGCGGGTGCGATAAGCTACAACGTCTACAGAGCGACTGGACCAGAAGTTACTTACAGTAAAATAGGCACTTCTTCTGTCGCCATCTATACCGATAAGGCGGTGAATCCTTCCACTTCCTATTCTTACAAAGTGACGGCGACGGGAATCGGCGGTGAATCCTCAGCGTCCGGCAGCGTGGCAGCGACGACGAAGGCGCCGGTGATCCTGCCCGTGGTGCCTGCAGGCCTGATGGCCGGTGAGGTTTCGACTTCTTCTGTTGCAATCAAATGGAATCCGGCAGCTGGAGCGGAAAACTACAACATTTACAGAAAAGCGGATGGCGAGGAGTCTTTTGTCAAAATAGACAGCGTCACCTCGACCTCCTACGTCGATGACAGCATCAGTGTGAGCAATACGAGCTACCGCTACAAAATATCAGCCGTAAACGAAATGGGCGAAACGGCGCTGACGGATGAGCTGCGGGTCTCCATGCCCGTGCCCGCCGCGCCTTCCGACCTTACGGTCGGACTGGTGGGAGAAACGTTCGTCGGACTCATCTGGACCTCCCACGGCGGGGAAACCCAGATCAATGTGTACAGGGAAGCGAACGGTGTAGTCGAAAACCTGGGGTACGCCAAGGTCCAAACGTATTACGACCGCACGGCCGAGCCTGGCGTCGAATACACCTATTACATCAAGGCCCAGAACGCCGCCGGAGAATCCAAGGCATCCAATAGCATTACAGTCACACCGGGGCTAATGACTGTTTTGGAGAACTATACAGATCAGTTTAAGGCAACCAGTGATTTAACAGGTCCTCTCGCTTCTCAGCTGACCAACAGCCTGAAGCAAGTAAAGCATCATTTTGACACGGGCGCGAATAATCAGGCGATTAAGTTTTTGGAAAAATACCTGGAAGAGCTCGGCAAAGAGAACATGCAGAAGCATATTTCTACCGAGGCAAAATTCACTTTGAGCCATTATGCCGAATTGTTCTTGAATCGGTTGGAACAGACGTAAGGGGTTTAAGCCGTCCAATGGTGGCTAAGCCCTGCAGCGCGATATAAGTGGTATTGTTAAGCAAACCAAGAGGGCGGCCTCTTCAAACAACAAATAGGCAATAGAATATGAGATAAAGTTCTTGTCAAAATAATTTCTTATCAGTTCACTGCACTTCTTTAAACCAAAAAAGGAGACAGTTGCCGGCTGCGGCGAACTGTCCCCTTTTTTAAACTAACATCTTCCGTCCCTCGGTTTTGTCATAAATAAATCCGATTTTACCTTGTTCGACTCTCATCATATAATCATCATATTTAAACATACTGATTACTTGCCTTAACTTTTTCATAGTTTTTGCCATAGTAAACTGAGCCGGAGTTTTTAATCCCTTGGTCTGGTACGTTAATATAGGAACCTACAATATACGGCTGTATCTTCCGGCGTGTTTCCCGAGCTAAGGCAATGTTTTTAGCGGCATTTGATTGTTTAACCCATGAGCTATTCCATTCAACATAGTAATCCGCATTCCGCCAATAAAACGCGGTAGCTCTAGGTGAGACGCGGCTCACAGCACCGCCCCAGTTGAGGAAAATAGAACCCCGCAGGTGTATTCCCCTCTGCCTTTTCTAAAAACTCGCGCATAGCTTTAAACGCTTTGTCCGGGAAAGGGCGCCTGCCGAAACCGCTGGAGAATTGATTGCTGAACTTTTGGGTAAGTACTGGATCGGGAGCTAGCATAAATTTCACGACTTTCGTGTAGGGAAGCAATCGAATATCTTTTGTAGGAGTACCGACGCTCGTAATAGGTTCTAATAGGCGGAGAGCCTCCTTTTTAGACCCAAGATACAGCTCTAACATGCTAACATTGCCGCCTTTTTTCGGTCCAATAGATAACTCGCTGCCCAGTTTGGTACTTACAAAAGGAGCCCATCGTTGCCATACTTTGACTACCTCTTCAAACTGATTCCATGGCCAAATAATTCGAAATACAGTAGCATTTTGCGGAGCGCGCCGCACTATAAATTCTTATATGTAGGTTATATATTCTGGGATGCTCGAAAAACCTTCATTAGTGAAATCTAATCCCGTGCCTACTGATCATTGAAAAGTTCGACGAGTTTCTATGCGCGGTTGTGGTTGATATAGTCATAGTCATGTAGGACAGCAAGATGGTATTCAGGTCCAAGGTCTGTTCGGAAGTTGAGGGTTATATTGCGCAAATTACTACATTTATACCGATGCCTACACCGATGTATAAGTCGGAGTGGGCATCGGTATATTTATGTTCTTTATACGCAGAAACTTCTCCACGACTTACTCCTTCAGCGAAAGTGTATACTATGTTTTCAAACAAAGTATTTTATTTAAAACACTACCTTGACAGACACAGTAGTATGTCGTATTATAAAAACACGGAGGTGATGAAATGAGCGAGAACAAAATTACATCCGACTTGCTTCGCGGACATACCGATACGATGATTTTACGTCTGTTATCCGAAGCTGACCGCTACGGGTACGAAATTGTCAAACTGATCGCCGAGCGCTCGGGCGGCGAGTATGAATTAAAGGAAGCCACGATGTACTCCAGCGTCCGGCGGCTTGAAACAGACGGCGATATCGAGTGGTATTGGGGCGATGAATCTCAGGGCGGACGGCGCAAGTATTTTAGGATTACCGAAAAAGGCATCGGTACTTACGCCCGCAACAAAAGCAATTGGGAGTATTCGAAGCGTGTGTTAGAAAATTTATTATAAAGGAGATTGGATGAGATGAATCCGAAATTGACGAACTATTTGAACGGCGTTTTCACGCCATATGACGGGGTAAAAAGCGTCACCGAATTAAAGGCGGACCTGCACTCGGATTTGCAGGAGCGATATCGTGAACTGACAGCCGAGGGCAAAGACGATGAAACAGCGTTTAAGATGACCATTGAGAGCATCGGCGACATCGAACAAACGATCTTGGAGGTCGCCAACCTCTCCCGCTCGCTAGAACGGCAAGTAGTGACAAACTTTAGCGCAAGCAACTTGCCAATGAGCGACTTTGCGGGCGTTATTGCGCATAAAGGAAATTTTACATCGAGCGCTTTACGCGGTTCCGACTTTGCTGGCGCAGACTTGACCGGCAGTTCGTTTAAGGCCAGCGACGCACGTGAAGCCAATTTTGACGGCGCGAATCTGACTGACTGTACCCTATCCGCCCTAGACCTTTCGGATGCGAGCTTCAATGAATCGATCCTTATACGTACCAACTTCAGCACTTCGGGGCTGGACGGAGCAAAATTCACAGGCGTAAAACTGACCGACGTCACGCTAACCAAGATCGACCTTAGAAAAACAATCTTTGAAGGTTGTATCTTTGACGGCGTGATCTTCAAAGATTCCGACCTGAGCGGGCTGCGTCTAGACGGGCAAACCTTTATCGGCGTTAAGTTTGACAAGTCGGCATTAAAAGAAGTTTCGTTTAGAGGCGCTACACTCAAGAATGTGTCTTTTCAGGCATTCTTTTCGTTGACCAATAAGTATTACCGTGGCATCAAAACCATCTGCTTTGACGGAGCGATGATGGATAAGTTGACATATGCCTCTCTTAAGGGCATGGGGGCCGATTTGTCTAAGGTTACTGTTCGATAAGGAGGGGGAAGATTATGCAAAACAAATCAATTAAAGTGATTGGGCTGCAAAAATCCTACAAGCAACATCAAGTCTTAAAAGGCGTGGATTTTGAGGTTGAAAAAGGTAGTATTTTCGCCCTACTTGGCTCCAACGGAGCGGGCAAGACAACGGTTGTCAAAATCCTCACCACACTGCTAAAACAAGACGGCGGAAGCGCCACCGTAAACGGATTCGATGTTGCTTCAAAACCCGAGAATGTGCGGCAGGCGATCAGTCTGACCGGGCAATTTGCCGCCGTGGACGAAATTTTGACCGGACGGGAAAATCTTATCATGATTGCCAAGCTTCGATACCTCAAAAATCCGCGTCAGGTTGCGGATGACTTGCTTAAACGATTCGGCTTGACAGACGCCGCCGACCGTAGGGCGTCTACTTACTCGGGTGGTATGCGCCGCAGGCTCGACATCGCCTTGAGCCTTGTGGGAAAACCACAGATCATTTTCCTCGACGAGCCAACCACTGGACTTGATCCCGAGTCGCGTATCGAGGTTTGGAAGATTGTCAAGGAGCTTGCCGACGGTGGCACGACGGTACTCCTGACCACTCAGTATTTGGAAGAAGCTGAGCAGCTTGCCGACCGAATTGCCATTTTGCACGAGGGTAGAATTATTGCTAACGGCACGCTTTCGGATCTAAAAAAGCTGTTCCCATCCACGAAGGTTGAGTATGTTGAAAAACAGCCGACATTAGAGGAGATATTCCTCGCAATCGTCGGCAAAAAGGAGGGAAAATAAATGGAGACGGTAAAGAAACATTTCTTCAGCGATCTGGGCGTTATGCTAGGACGTTCCATGCGCCATATTTCCCGCAGTATGGACACCATCGTCACGGTCACCATTATGCCGATCATGATGATGTTGCTGTTCGTCTATGTGTTCGGCGGTGCAATTCAAACCGGAACGGATAACTATGTGAATTACCTGTTACCTGGTATACTACTAATTGCTATTGCTAGCGGTATATCCTACACGGCTTTCCGCCTGTTTACTGATGTGCAACGGGGCATATTCGAGCGGTTTCACTCCATGCCGATTTCACGTTCCACCTTACTTTGGGGGCATGTGCTGACCTCGCTGGTATCCAACGCCATATCGGTTCTCGTCATCATTCTCGTAGCGTTGATTATGGGTTTTCGTTCGTCCGCGGGGATACTGTCATGGCTTGCAGTAGCCAGCATACTCGCGCTGTTTACATTGGCATTAACTTGGGTCGCGGCAATTGCCGGACTGTCCGCAAAGTCGGTGGACGGGGCAAGCGCCTTTTCCTACCCGATTATCTTCCTGCCGTTTATCAGCTCGGCGTTTGTGCCTACCGAGTCGATGCCTTCGGTCGTTCGAGCCTTTGCCGAAAACCAGCCGGTGACCTCGATAGTGGAAGCCATCCGTGCGCTACTGTCAGATCAGCCGGTGGGTAATGATATATGGGTCGCTCTTGCGTGGTGCGTCGGGATTTTGTTCATAGCATATTTCTTTGCAATGAGGGTGTACAAAAAACGAGTGTGAAAAAAAAGACAGCTTTTTCTGAATTGATCAAAAGAGAAGACAGTCCTGAAGAATTAATTCTATAACTATATAAGGGCACAACTGATTTGCAGTGTAAAAGTACGAATGTCGTTATAATCATTTATACTGGACTTACATCAAGAGGGTATTTATCCGAGTTATCGGGCTGTGGTCGCTCATGTTAAAAAAATGTCATATAGCATCGATTTGACGCGCAAATTCCAACGGAATCCGACTAAATAAATCGTGAAGAACTTATTACGATGATTCTCAAATAATACCCCGGCGCAGCCCCAAGTGCCCTAGCTGTAAAGAAACGGCTGCCTCAGGTAGAACGTATCTGCTCGCGCTGTGGCAATGTGGATCTAAGGAAAGGGTCTACGTGTGAATTCTACAGATGCAGTGCATTTCCTAAGTGCCGAAATATCAGATCAGCTTAAAGCACCCAAGTGGTGCTTTTTATTATGCCTTACGACTCATTTTTGCAGTCTCCTTCTTCATACGGCAGGAGCTATCCACTCTTAAGATATGATGTCAGCAGCCTTCTCCTGATGTTTATTGAGCTATCGTTCTCCGTCAACTCAAAATGTCGATGTATTCTTCAAATTTCTTTAATTCATCAAGTGCGTCCTGTACTATATCTTCTATATGTTAACAGCAGCTCTAAAAGCAAATGATTGAAATAAATCCTGCCCTATACGCTATGTGGGTCTTTTATACATTAACTTTGAATAAATTTAATATCATAGGCAAGAATGCATAACAACAATATATTGAAGTAAGGTGGAGTTAAATTGAAAGATAAGAAGCGCGAAGATGCTTGGAATGATAACCATGACGCAACTCTAGCTGAGACCGTGATAAACCATATTAAAACTGGAAGTACTCAGTTATTAGCATTTGAAGAAACTGGAAGAAAAATAAGTCGAACCCCTGCAGCTTGTGGTTTTCGTTGGAATAAAGAAATACGAAAAAAGTATGAAAACGAAATTTTAGTAGCAAAAGCATATAGGAGTAAACAAAAAGCACAGAAAAGAGAAGTATTTGTTACTGTATCTAGTTCAGCAACATCTGATAACCCCTCGCAGCAATATGATGATCCATTCAGACAAATTATCAATATAGTAAAAGATCAAGCACATATATTTGAACAATTATTGCAAGAGAATACAAAACTTAAGAGTGAAATAATTGAATTGAAATCTAAAACGAAAACTTCTGATACAGCAAAAACTAATGATCAATTTGGAGCAGATGATATTCAAACCTTTCTCAATATCATGAACAGAGCTAGGAATTTAACTTCAGTAAATTTAAATGTATAAGATTTCTTTACACTCCACATCCTAATATTACACCTAGAGAAGGAGTTGCATAAATGGCTAATAACAACACATTAGTAGTTCCACAAGCAAAGGCAGCTTTAAATCAATTGAAGGTTGAAATAGCTCAAGAGCTTGGAATTCCATTCCAACCAAATGCATATAACGGAAACCTCGCCACACGCGATGCTGGTGCAATAGGTGGGAATATTACAAAAAGATTAGTGCAAATAGCTGAGCAACAACTTTCCAGCTTCCAACGCTAATCCTCTGATGTAGGAGCAAGCAAGCACGAAAAGACTACAAACCCTTTTTCTCCTAAGGTGAATTGTAGTCTTTTTTACGTTGTGAAGTAGTGTATATTGATATTCATACTATTTATATTTCCAGAGCTATATCCGATACGAAGTGCCGGGAACAGGACTTTACTAAAGGTGCCGATATAAATAACCCGTTTGGGATCCATTGCGTATAGAGGTGCTATGGGATCGCCGTAATATCGGAATTCTCTGTCATAGTCATCTTCCACAATGCAGCTTTCGTTTTCCCTCGCATATCGAATCAAGACGGCTCGGCGACCTGCCGGCAGAAGTTCACAGCCCGGGCAACATGCATTTGCTGGGCAATATCGATCCCGATGACCAAATGCTGAGAGGTAATCTTTTCAATAAGTTGATTTTTGTCTAGCCTAGGATCATTATCATTTTAAGTCGTATAACTTCCGGTAACGTTCAGAAAAAAAATGATGTCAGTTTATGTTAATACCCGTTTTTTATCCTGTTGTACTCTTCCATTGTTATTGAAAGTACAGTTCCGTGCTTGAAGCGGTAAGGGAAGCTGAAGCTTTCATCCGACCGGATAAAGAGTCCACTATCAATCTCATCTGCTATAAAAGGGACATAGCCTTGCCCTTCTCCCTCGACACCGAAAAAATCCAGCATCAGGCACCATTTACCATTTGTCAGCTTATACGCGGTAGGCGCTTCATAGGCAGGGTGGCCGAGCTTTGCCATTTCCCCATTAAAAGCCTCGATTGTTGCGTATTCACCGATAAGGGTTTCTCCCTTTTGCAGTATAATCCCAGTAGGGTTTGCTTCGCTTTTCAAGAATCGGTAATACATGCCGTTTTCCTCGTAGATGGCAGAATCAATTACCCCGCTATCTTCCTTTTGGTACAACAGCTGTGGTTTAGTAAAGCTTTCAAAATCCTTTGTTCGAGAGTAATAGATGACTTTATGCTCGAAATTATTGGAAGCATGAGCCGATGACCAGTGAATGACGTAGTCTTTTTTGATATGATCGTAAATCACATCCGGCGCCCAAAGACAACCAAAATCCTCGTCGCCTAATTCGATCATTCTTTGTTCCGACCAGTTCAGAAGGTCATCCGATTCCCACAAGGAAAGGCATTTGCTTCCCTCTCTGACGATGTTCTCCCAGCTTCCCCTGTACTTGGTATTCAGACAGTTGGCAAGACTCAAGTCGGTGGCAAGTATATAAAATTTGCCGTACTTCGTTCGTACGATTGTATGGTCTCGAACTCCCTTATCACCTTTTTCACTCCAGATAACGGGTTGTCCACCGTTTACCTGTTCCCAGTTAAACCCGTCAGTACTAAGTGCATAATATACCTGCTCGCCATCAGGGGTTTTCTTTTCTTTAAAATGTACGAATAAATAAGCTTCCATTAGAATGAATTACTCCTCTTCATATCGATAAAAGGTATGATCCTGAGTGCTTACAGCATTTCACTCGGGTTCGCCGAATTCTGGGAACCCTTCCTCGTTCCAATCCAATACTTTGGCACGTGCATGACGATTGGGGTCGTAAAGCGGATCGACGACGATTTCCTTATAGTCACGGGAATGGTAAACCAGGATATCGGCCGAACCGTCTTCCGAAACGGTGAAGCAGTTGTGACCCGGGCCATATTCTCCGGATTCTTCGCTCGTTCGGAAGACGGGCTCAGGAGATTTCGTCCAGGAATTCGGATCCAACATATCGCTATCGTCCGAAGCCGAGAGCAATCCCATACAATAATTGCTGTCCGTAGCGCTTGCCGAATAACTGATAAATATTTTGCCGTTCTTCTTCAGTACCGCAGGACCTTCATTCACCCGGTGGCCAATGATTTCCCAAGCATATTCCGGTTTCGAAAGCAGGACCTGCTCGCCGCGAATCGTCCATGGATCGGACATCTCGGCGATATACAGATTGGAATCGCCTTGATTGTATTGCGCCCAAACCAAATATCTTACGCCCCGATGCTCGAAGGATGTAGCATCCAAAGAGAAGGAGTCCAAATTGGTCCGAAGCTGACCTTTTTCCACCCATGTCGGTTCCAGCGGGTTGGCCGCATCATTTTCCAGGACGTACATACGGATCTCCCACGCCGTCTCGTACTCATCCGATCCGCCTGCGGCAAAATAGATATACCATTTACCGTCGATATAATGGAGTTCGGGCGCCCAAATATGCCCGCTCATTCTGCCCTTCTCGTGTTTTCGCCAAATGACGACCGGTTCGGCGGTACCGAGCTCCTGAATCGTTCTTGCCCTTCTAAGCTCGATGCAGTCGTACGAGGGAACGGAAGCGGTAAAATAATAGTAGCCGTCCGTATGTTTATAAATCCAGGGGTCAGCCCGCTGTTCGACGAGCGGGTTAGGGAATTGACGTTTGATTTGAATTTGTTCTTTTGTCATCATAATGAACTCCTTATCTTACTCTGAATACAGTAATAGAATGTTTGGGGAAATCGTAATGAAAACTGCAGTCTTCCGTACTGAATTCCTTCTGTTTCGGCAGCACCCGTTCAGGCGACTCGAATGTATTTTCGTCATCCAGCGCATGGCCGGACATCTCGTATACATCAACGGTCAACGACGTTTTATGCAAATCCGCCAAAGCAATCTGTGCGCGAACGCTATTCTCCTGTACATTGACAACCTTGACGATGACATCCCCTGTTGAATGCTCGTAACTTGCAGAATAATACAGAGGTTCGATCACCGGAAGCTTGTCTTCCGTGTCATGGAACAGCACACCATCGATCCAAGCACGGATTTTTCTTCCTGATATCTCCAATGTTAACTCGTATTCCATGTCAGGTTCCACGTTAAATATACTTTGGGTCAGACAAGAGGTTCTTCCATCCACCCTGGAACAGAGCGCGGAATCCTGATTCTGCCATCCGCCAAAGTCCCAAATTAGCTGATTGTCGCCGTCGCGTTTTCCGAAATAAATCTCGAACCCTTTGGGTCCGCTGATTTTTTTGGCTTTCAGACTCAGCGTATAATTCTCCCAATCCGTTTCTCCCAAGTCCAGTGTTCGTATTGAGGTTCCGCCCAGCCGGTCTTCATCCGTATCCGACAACTCGGCAGACAAGCCGTTCAACTCTTTCATTTCTCCGGTATCGTTGTTAACTAGTTTCATATCCCAAAAACGGAAGGAACAACGGTCTGTCCCGAGTGCAAACGCTCCGTTAATCGGCTTCATTGTGCTTTCCTGTTTTTCATCTAACCCGTTTGCTTCAATTTGTAAGAGTTGATCTCCTTGGTGGTGCATAAACAGCTTCTGCACATAATAATTGGCGGTACCGTATACTTCATGATTGTTGAACCAGATCATGTCCGGTTTCCAATTGACATAATCGACATTGCACAGCATCGGCGCATAACAGGCCAGTCCTACTGCATGAGCATTTTTTTCCAAGCCCGTCATAAAAGCAGCTTCTACAAGGGCGTTATAATAAGTGTTTCCCCATGAAGCATATTCGCCCAAAAACACCTTTGGTTCATCTGCTTTGAAATTGTCGTAACGGTGGTAATGGGCCAGAAACCATTCCGGTGACTGATAATAGTGCTCGTCCACAAGATCCGATTTATTTTCTTTGGCAGAGTTCCAGCCGCGTTCATATTCGCCGCCGGCCGCAAACGGACCGGCGGAGTTGATGATCTTGATATCCGGATATTTCTCCTTAATCGCTCTATGGAAATAAGGATAGCGTTCAAAAAACGGTTCTCCGACTTCTTCGTTTCCGATGCCGATATACTCCAAGCCAAACGGCTCCGGGTGACCCAACTCCGCCCTTATGGCCCCCCATTCAGTTGAAGGTTCACCATTGGCAAATTCGATCAAATCAAGCGCGTCATCAATCCAGGGCTGCAGCTCATCAAGCGGAACGATTCGTTTATGGTGCGGGTCAACTCCGCCTGGCAGGATCGGTATCGGCTTGGCGCCAATATCCTCGCAGAACAGAAAGTATTCATAATAACCCAAACCGAGTGTTTGATTGTAGCTCCAATTATTCCGTCTGGCCGGTCTTTGTGCTATATCACCTATTGTGTTTTTCCAGCGGTACATCGAGTTTCGATCATCGGGATTCAAAGAACCGTCGTGTATTAGGCAGCCTCCCGGAAACCGCATAAACTTGGGCTTCAGATCCGCGAGCAAGGCGGCAATGTCTTCCCGCATGCCGTTCGACCGATTGCGAAAGGTCTTTTCCGGAAAAAGGGACACCATATCGAGAAATAGCTTTCCTTTTCCTTTCGTTACAATCACAAGGCGGCTGCTGGTATCGGTGGCATTGGCCGTAATGGTTACTTCATATTTGGCCCATTCGGATGAATTCGCCACAATCGTTGCCTCACCATGAACGGTACCGTCCGTCCCTTCAATCGTTACGACAACAGGCTCGTCAAAGCTGGCATCCCGCCGTGCATAAACCGAAAAGAGATACTTTTCTCCCTGTTTGACGGGAATGCCGCTGTTAAAACCAAGGTTCATAATCCCGACGCCATCGCCCTCCGATATCATATCAATAGCAACATAATGCGGGTTACGTGTGTTCAAAGGATGACTGTCTTCAACGGTGATTTCTGCCTTTCCACCACCCCGTTCGATCTTTTCCCAGGCTGTTAAAGCATGGTATTCTGCACGATCGATCGGATCAAATTCAAATGAACGGTTCTGAACAAGCTCTGCATAAAGCCCGCCGTCTGCCGCATGATTCAAATCCTCGAAAAAAATGCCGAACAGGTCTCCTAATTCCGCACCCGGCTTTTGTATATATACAGTTAATGTTGGTTGTGTAGTCATCACTATCTCGACTCCTTTATTCCTTTTCATTCGATTTTAAGCGCTTGTTCATCCGAAAACAATCATTTATAGTGGTTAAAAGCTGACCTATTGTGCTTTTTGAAGGCGTAGATCGCCGTAAGATTTCCAATTTCTACCCTTTAACACCGGAAGTGACAACCCCTTCAATTAAGAACCGTTGACCGATAAAAAACAACAGAATGACCGGCAGCATAAACAGAAGGGATGCAGCTGCTGCGACTTGCTGTATAACAATGGTCGCATTTCCTGGCATTGTATAGCCTACAGTGCCTAACGCAGCGGCTAGCGGGTAATTGGATTCGTTCAGAAACATGAATGGACCGATAAAATCTCCCCATGAGGCCTGGAAGCTCATAATCGAAACAGTCGCCATCACAGGCAGCGAAAGCGGGAGGAAAATATTCCAATACGTACGGAAGATTGAACAACCATCTATCCTTGCCGCTTCTTCCAATTCCTTAGGAATCGCTGAAAAGAATTGTCTGTATAGAAATATAAATAGTGCCGAGCCGCCAAGCCCCCAGATCAACCAAGGATAAAACGTATTGAGCAAACCATATTGATGAAATAAAAGAAAGGTCGGAATTTGCGTCACAATTCCAGGCACCATCATCGTTGATAAGACAATCATAAACAATAACTTTTTGCCGGGCGCTTGAATCCGCGAAAAAGCATACCCAACCAGCCCGCTTGATAAAGTCGTCGTAGCAACAGAAATGGTGCAAATAATGACGGTGTTTTTCAAATATTTCCAAAAATCAATCATGGTTGTCGCAAACTTATAATTTTCGATATGGAAGCCTTGCGGCAAAAATCCCGGTGTAGAGTGCCATGGGCTTAATGAATTGGATATCGTTAGAAAAAGCGGAATGATAAAAACGACAGAAAATGAAAGCAATAAAGCATAAATCAAATACGGACCGAATCGACTAGACCCTATGTTCTCCATCTTCTATCCCTCCTGATCCGTTTCGTAATAGACCCAATATTTGCTTGTCGCGAAGACAACAATTGTCAACAGAAGAATGACGATAAACATGATCCAAAGCAACGCCATCCCGTAAGCAAATCGTTGGAAGGCAAAAACTTGCTGGAAGGCATGTACAGCATACAAGTAATTAGGTCGGATAGGAGCATCTAAAAACTTTAACCCTGTTAAGAGTATCGGTTGAATGTACATTTGAAACGCATGAATGATTCCCGTAACAACATTAAAGAAAATCACCGGGGTCATTAAAGGCATAGTAATGCTTATAAACCGTTTAAAAGCAGAGGCGCCATCAATGGATGAGGCTTCGTACAAGTCTCTCGAGATGCCCTTCAATCCGGCAAGATTGATTAAAATAGCGCCACCAGCTCCCCATAGCATCATAATGACCAATGAAAGAGTGGCGTGATCATAGCCCAGCCAGCTTACAGTGGGAAGGTGGAGAAAACTTAAAATATTGTTGATGATGCCACCCTTTTCAGCATACATAAAACGGAACATTAAACCTATGGAAACGACGGGAACAATAGACGGGAGGTAAAAAATCGTCCGATAAATCCCCATTCCTCTAATTTTTTGATTTAATAACAAAGCCAGCAGCAAGCCAATGAGTGTTGAGATAGGCACATATAGGATGGTAACAAGAAATGTTCTCCCAAGTGCAAACATGGCATCCGTATCTGTGAAAACATTTTTATAATTTTGCAGCCCTACTATTTTTAAATGATTAATGTTAAATCCGACAAAATTGGTAAAGCTTAAATAGAGACCGTAGAGTAAAGGATATAAACCAAAAATCAGAAAAACAATGAACCATGGTGAAATCATCAAGTAAAATGCCGTCGTTCGACGCGTCTTTTCACTTATTCCCTTACGAGCTTTGCTCTTTCCAACCGGTGTCGCGCTCAGAGCAGGTGTATGCATGGCAGGTTCTCTCCTCTTTATTAAGAGGGAGAGCGCAATAAAACTCCCCCTCGATTCATCCATATTTACTTGCTTGATGCCGCACTTTTAGATTCTTCAATAATTCTGTTCGCATCCTTATTTAAGGCAATCATCGCATCATCCAGTGTTGCTTTACCGAAATAGACTGGCGTTAATTGCTTCTTCAAAAGGGTGTCTCCATTTAACAAGTAAGGATTCATTTCAATAAACTTACCGCTGTATTTCAATTCATCTTGAAGGACTGCATAGGTTTTTTTGTCAAACGCAGTTTCTTGTGGAATCATCGTAAGGAGATGCTTATAGGCAGGAACTCCCCAGCCGCTTTTCGCGCGATCTTCCGCTGGTTTACCGCCAAAAAACCATTCATATACTTTCCATGCTTCATTCGGATGTTTCGTTGCTTTATTAATAATGGCGCCAGTTGCGGAGCCAGTTGGAGATACGCGTGTTCCGCCATCGGCAATTGGAGCAGGAAGCAACACATAATCGTCTAAATGCGTTTTTGCTTTTTCATCGCCTCGCAGCAGGCCTGAAAACCAATAGCCGGTTTGATACATCGCTACTTTATCTGCCAGGAAGACTTCGCCGCCCCACGCAGCTTTATCTTGGTTGACTTGGTTCGGTCCGTAGTTGCCTTTTACCCCATCTACCCAAAATTGCAAGGCTTCTTTGACTTCCGGTTTGGCAAAATCTATTTTACTATTATCGTCTGAGGAAAGCTTTACACCTTTACTTAATAAATAATTCATCAAATAAGGCAAATCAGCTTCTCCTTTTCCACCTAGGGTTAAACCGTATTGTGTAATCGTATCGCCCTTTTTGATGGTTAATTTTTTCGCAAGATCGAAAAGTTGGCTGTATGTCATGGGAACGGTTTCACTCGGAATTGCGACGCCGGCTGCAGCAAACAATTTCTTATTGATCCATATCGTGAAATCCGAAGAAAAATCTTTAGGAATACCATAGATAGGGCCTTGGCCTTGCACCTTGCCGTCAAAGCGAAAAACATTAACCGCAGGAACAAAATCATCTTTCTTTATCACTGTGCTTGTATCAACGTATTTGGTTATATCCATAGCAATGCCGCGAATGACATAAGACGGAAGATCATTTACGCCCGTCATCCGGATAATATCCGGCGCTTCGCCAGTTGCTAATTGGGCGGCTAGTTTCGTAGTATCTACATCTTCTCTTTGAATTTTAATGGTCGGATTTGCCGTTTCAAATTCTTTGATTTGATCCTTGGTAATTTCACCGTCACCCATGTTGAAACGTACAGTCACAGGACCAGCGCTCTTATTGCTGGCTGTCGCTTGGGCATTAGGCGAAGCACTTGTGCCCCCAGCAGTCTTGTTGTCGGTTGTTGTCTTTGCGCTGCCGCAAGCTGATAATAACAATGCGGTAGAGAGGATGAGGACGAAAGGCTTGGCAAAGTTCTTTTTCAATGTAGACCCTCCTAGATGTTTTTATATTGAGAGCGTTTTCTTTCTCTCTGATTAAAGTATATTTCTTGAAGGAGGAGACCTCAATCCGGTAAAATGACGACTTCTATGGTATTTTGCGGTTATGCCTGATAGAGAGGAAAAGAAATGGTTACCGTTGTTCCTTTCATTGGACTGCTGCCCACCTTCATGGCCACTTGTTCTTTATAGAACAAGTGGAGACGATGGTACACATTGCTCAATCCGATGCCGCCTTGATTTTCGTATCCGTCGATTTGATTATCCAAGCTCCTCTGAATCTCTGCATTCACCCGTATGACTGTATCCTTATCCATGCCAATACCATTATCGCTAACTTCAATGAACAGCAGGTCTTCCCTTTCAAGTACTTTTATTCGTACGATTCCGCCTTCTTCGAAGCCGGATAAACCATGCTTCAAGCAATTTTCGACAATCGGCTGAAGGATAAATTTGACGACAGCAAGTTGGGTCAAGTGCTCAGGAACCTCTAATTCATATTTAAATTGATCGCCAAATCGGATTTGTTGAATGGACATATAGTTCTGAACATGGCTCAGCTCCATCGCAAGCGGCACCTTCCCTACTCCGTTGCTGACACTGTAGCGGAACATTTCGGCCAATGAACTGACAATCAGACTTATTTCACTGTTTCCGTTTTTCATGCTGCGCATATTGATCGCTTCAAGCGTATTATATAGAAAATGAGGATTGATCTGCGCTTGCAGCATTTTTAACTCTGCTTGGGTCTTTAAGGACAGCAGTTCATTCTCCCTTAGTTTATTGTTTCGCATTTTCCTCCATCATTTTCATATTCTCGTGAATCACGCCATTTAATCTTAGAACCATATCATTATGGCTTCGAATAATTTCGCCAATCTCGTTATTCCCGCTATAGCTCATCACTCGACTAAAATCCCCCTCGCCAACAATCCTCATCGTTCGTTTCAGCATTTCGACAGGCTTTAGTAAGAAGGAAGCGATCATATACGAAATAATAATGGACAATATAAGAATGAGAACGATAATGAGCAATAATCTATAATAATATTGACTGTTTTTAAGAACGATATCTTCATAGGAATATTCAATGTTCAGCTGCCATTGCGTGTCTGGTATGTGGCCTGACCATAACAAAGAATTCAATTGTTCAGTAGTAAATGGCTGGAAGGAATATATTTCCTTGCCTTGCGAGTCTTTAATTCCAACCTTTGACTCCATCGGACTAACCTCTGTTAGAAATGAATCCCTTGGGACCAACAACAAATAACTTTGGGTTATGCTGCCCTTATGCCAATAATTAATTCGTTTGATAATCGCTGGTGTAGTGTGATTGAACACATCCGTATATCCAGAAATCCAATAAGGAGCGGCTGTTTCCGCCAGATTATCGATTTCGATATTAAACATTTCGGGATTGTTTGAAAAAATAGATGAATAAAAACTGTGCCCATTGCTATCAAATAAGACAAAATAGTTGACCTCATTCAACCCGGGAAACATGGATAAATTAATGGTTGATTTTATATTCCGGAAGGCAACCGAACGCAAAGTATCCAGATCCTGTTGAGTGGTAAGGTATCCTTGCAATTGTCTGCTTACTGATAACTGGTTAATCAACTGATTCATAAAGTCCATACGGTTTTGGATGGATACGTTCATAAACTCTCCCACTTCATGAACCGTTTCTTTCATTTGGTTTTGGACGGCTTGGTTCAAAACCCGGGAATATAGAAACCCGTCCGAAAGGGTTGGAATAATGACGGCAATCGAAAAGATCATGATCAACTTGGTGCGAAGCGATAATGAATTTATTCCTTTTTTTATCCACTCGTCCGAGATGTATTTTAAAATCAACTCATCCGACCGCGCCTGATCTTGCATTTTCTTAGTTAGCACCAAATATGGATAAAATATTTTTTTTGTGTAAAAATAACTAATCAAAAAGGTAACAAATGCAGTAAGACAAGATAATGCAATAAAAGCAGAAAAAATGGACTTTTTAGAAAAGAGCACAAAATCTGAGGTTTGCTTAAAAATGACACGATACGGGTATGGATTCAATTCCTTCTCTAGCTTTACACATTTTTGACAATTGGTTTGGGTGTTGTTATTTGCCAACTCTTGCTGATCTGCAGATGACCAGACCAGCTCATCTTTATGGTTTAGAATCGAAAATTGATAGTCGTCGGAATAAACATCAGGCAAGCCAGACCGGAATAAATCGTTATTTAACACCATAATCACGAGCACGCCATTCACATTTCCGTTCGAAATGACAAGTTTATTATTCAAGCCATTAATAAAGCTATACAGTTCTTCTTTTCTTTCAACATTGATATTAAGCTGATTGCTCATTGTGAGATGTTCAAAGTCTTTTTGCGAATATCGGGTCAAACGGTTATTATCTTTCAAAAAAACTTGATCCATATTATTTTCTTGAAACATGTCCATTCTCAGGTTAGGGAGCTCAGTTAGGGTTGCAAGGTCCGTATCTTTGCGAAATGACAATTGATTCATATCGCTGCCGATAAAATAAATTTGCTGCACCATTTTGGTTGATAAATGAAGATCGTTCAATTTACTTAATAAATCGTTTTTTTGCTGATTAACCGTTAACACATCCCGGACATTCATAGAGCTTTTAAAAAAATCACTAAAGTCCGGGGATTGCAGCAGTTGCATCAAATTGCTAAGTTCACCAAGCTGTGTCAATGTATTTTTGTAAAATTGGTTCGATACATTAGTCTCTCTTTTATCCTGGACAGATTGATTTATATTATTCACATAAGACAGCCCAATAGTAAGAAGCACCGTTTGTGCCAGTAAGGTGAGCAATACAGAGACAATAATGATGTTTCTGCGTGTAGGACTAAGCTTGTTGAAATACGGGTTTGCCATCCTATCAACAGCCCCTTTCTATCCTAATTTGCTGCTTCTCTATATTCCATCGGTGTTTTACCCGTATGTTTTTTAAATATCTCTGAGAAATAAGCCTGGTCTGAATAACCGACTAACTCAGCAATCTCATATATTTTAAAGCGTACATCCGCTATTAGCTCAATCGCTTTGTTCAACCGTTGCGATGTCAAAAATTGCAAATACGATTCCCCGGATTCACGGAAAAGCGCACTCAAATGGCCGGGAGTTACATATACTTCATTGGCTACTTGCTTTAAAGTAATACTTTGATGGAAATTTTGCTTCATGAATTGTTTAGCTTGTTGCACGACCATGCTGTCTTTCTTTTTATCTTTGGCATGGCTCACTGAAAGCGATTCTTTAGCAGCTGTATGGTCAAGCTCTTCAGCTTGTGCAGGTTCGCTGTATTCATGATTGCTGTCTTCTTCGGGTGAGTTTTCCAATAGTTGCTTGGCAGATTGGGCTGAACTCCATATCTCCGTTAGATGCTGTACGGGTTTTCCAATGCTTAGCGAGAGAGTTGACTTTAACAAACCCATAAATTTGGATAGCTGCCGCTTGACTTGAATGAAATCGTCTTTAGACGAAGATTTCGCAGTAAGCAAATAAGATTCTGCATTTTCTTTATTCACAAGATGATAAGCTGATCCTTGCACATCCCAAATATCACATAAAATATTATCCAAAGAAAAAGCAATCAGCTTCAGTTCGCGATCTGAACCAATTTTTGCGTTTAAAGATATCCGATCAAGCCGAATCAACGCAACTTTATATTCGAGGCCATCGAGTAAAATTTCACTCTCCGAGCATCCCAACTCAATATCATCCGCCGACATCCTGTTCCTGAATAACATGGATAGAAACTCTTCCCGCAGCAGCTTCGACAACAGCATCTCTTTGCGGACAAGAACGGATTTTCTGAGTTCCTCCTGTTTTTCAGCATCCAGCTTGTGAACCAATCTCTCAAAAGTTTGAAATAGAATATCAAATTGAGTAGGTTTTAACAAATAATCAACGGCGCCATTTTTCAACGCTTTTTGCGCATAATCAAAGTCGCTGTGGCCTGATAAAATGATGACTCGAATGAACGGTTGTTGCCGCAGCAATACAGTCATCAATTCAATCCCATCCATAAATGGCATTCGAATATCAGTCAATACAATATCTATGGGATGTTCCGAAATAAATTGCAACGCTTCTAGACCATGTTTAGCGCACCCCAATAATTTCAAACCCATGGTATGCCATGGGATTGCTGATAAACCTTCACGAATTTCTATTTCGTCATCGACGATGAGTAAATGATACATGTGATACACCCCTCCTTAAACCTATCTTCACAATTTGAAACCGCTTTCAACTTCATTTACCATCCTTTTATTCATTCCATTATGCCAAATCCGATATGGATTGAACAGCATCAATAAATCCCTTTAACTGTTGAATGGCATCAAACAAAAATAAGCCCTCTATCCCATTAAAGGAAAGTGAGCATTGATCATTCCGAGTATGTTTTTTTATACGACACTATTTATGAAACGAAATAATTACATCTAAATCCTACCGGTCTTATAAAATGGCTTATATAAATTGATGTTTATTTTCGGTAACCCATTTCAGGGACGTTCTTCACTCCAAAGGAGAATTTTGGGCTAAATAACGTCCATACGGTCCCGTAAGCAAACGTATTGAGTGAGGAAGCAAGCAGGACAGTGGAGTGGATTCACCCCCTGCGCGCTTAGCAACATCCGAAGACCAGGTTATCCACACGCCCTCCCTAACCAATCAACAAGCCTTCCGCACGCGCCTTCTCCACTGCCTCCTCACGATTGCTGACGCCAAGCTTGCCGTAAATCGTAGAAATGTAATTGCGTACCGTTCCTTCGGACAAGAACAGCTTTGCCGCCAACGTCTTATAACGCATCCCCGAATCCAGATACTGCAATATCTCCATCTCGCGTTTGGTTAATCCGTAAAGAAATCTATCCACAGCGGCCGATTCGGAAACTTCGGAAACTCGATCGAACCTCTCGAGCATTTTGGCCGTGATCTCCCGATTAATCGCGGTTCCCCCCGAATGGACGAGGCGTACTGTCTCAATAAGCTCCTGCAATTGCGCCGACTTCAGGCAGTACCCGTCAGCGCCGTTCTTTAAAGCGGTTAGCGCCTGATCCAACTCCTCGAAAGTGGACATCATCAACACCTTGATTCCCGGATAAGCTTGCTTGATTGTCTGTAAAGCGGAAATTCCGTCCATGACCGGCATTTGCATGTCCATGAGAACCAGATCCGGATTCGTTCGTTCGCAGACCCTAATAGCCTCAAGCCCGTTCCCGGCGGTAGCCGCTACATGGATACCGTCCTCGTTCTCCAACAAGGTCTTTAATCCTTCCAGTACGATCGGTTGGTCGTCCACTATGACGACATGAATGACTTGCTTGGTTTCCGGCGATTGATACGGTAGGGAGCAAGTCACGATCGTTCCGTTCCGAGGATCGGACTCGAGATGTAGGCTTCCGTTCAAGGCCTCGAGCCTCTCCCGCATGCCCGTTATGCCGAATCCGGGCTGCAAAGCTTCACGTCCCGTTCCGTTATCCCGGATCTGCAGCGCAATGCGATCCTTCTCGAAGCGAAGCATCACGGTGATACGATCCGCCTGGCCGTGCCGAACCGAATTGGTCAGCGTCTCTTGCAAACAGCGCATGAGCGTGAACCGGCCTTGCCGAGGTACAGGAATAGGATCCCCCGACTGTTTCAGCTCAATCTTTACGGCGGTCTGCTGCGTAAAGGCCTTGGCAATATCATCCAGCAGAACAAAAAGCGGTAAGTCCGTTTGTTCTGTTTGAATATCGTGAATATGCCTGCGAATGTCCTCGAAGCCCGCCCTCGTCAGGGACAGGAGTGTTTCCAGCTTGCTCTTCTCCGTGCCATGAGCCATCGACGCACGAAGCGACTCCATACCCATGATCAGTGATGTGAGCATGTGTCCGATCGTATCGTGCATTTCGCGCGAAAGCCGGTTGCGCTCCTCCAGAATCGTCATTTTCTCAATCTGCTTTATATTCTGCTCCAACATTCTGTTCTGCTCTTCGATGATTTTGCTTTGCTTAGTCGAAGTAATAAGCAAACGAAAGGCATAGCCCAATCCGTAAGAAACGCAATAATTGAAAATAATCCCGAACACAATGGTATCCCAAGAGTAATTCATATGCCAACCGAGCCATGCCGGAAAAGCGAAGGCTGTCAAAGGAGCCAGCCACATGAACGCATAACCGGGGCTGTTGTAACCGATCATGAAAGAAATCGGAAGGAGATACAAATGGGTGTCCGGGTTTGATTTATTCAGCAGGAACAGGATTACTCCGGGAAGCAACAGCTCGCACGCAACATACAGATGTTGATTGATCCGCATAACCAGGAACGGAACGGATATGACAATAAAAGCAATAACCATCTTGATCCAAAACGGAAAGCTCCACTGCCCCTCCACTTCCCATAATAGTGCAATAATAGAAATGCACCAGCAAATCCTGAGCGCAATCATGAACCAATCGTACCATTCCCATCGTGCTATCAGACCGCGCATGACGATACCTCCAAGTTGCTTAGTTACATTCATTATATCTCGTAGTCACGTCGGCAGTAAAATCATATGACAAACTATCATAGGGAAAGAGTGACGTTTTATAACTGGACGATATGATCCTCGTTTTTGTTAAATAAATATGATATGGAATCTTCCAAGATGAACTTAAACGAAGAAACGAGGAGAATGTCAATGAACGGAAACACAGTAATTCGTGGAATGATGGCTGTTGTACTTACTCTGCCGCTGGCGGCGTGCGCTGCTCAGAATAGCGCAATACCCAGCTCCAGTACCAGTGGCGGCACCGTTGCAACTACAACGAAGCCTGCTCATTGGTCCTACTCGGGTGATACGGGCCCTGCCAAATGGACGACTCTGGATCCGCAATATGCCGCATGCGCGAATGGAAGCGAGCAGTCCCCTATCGATATTGAGCTTTCTCAATTAAAAGTGGACAAAGAGTTAGGCAAATTCGAGACCAATTATAAACCAACCGTCTTCACCCTGATGAACAACGGGCATACCATTCAAGCAAATGACGCATCCGGCAGCAATATCATTACCGTTGAAGGCAAAGTTTACACGCTCGTTCAACTACATTTCCATAAACCTAGTGAAAACCAGATCAACGGTAAAACTTTCGATATGGAGATGCATCTTGTACACAAGAATAGTGAAGGCAAACTTGCCGTGCTTGGCGTTCTAATTAAGTCAGGCAGTGAAAACAAACAACTAGCGGAAATGTTCTCGAAGCTTCCGAAAGAAGAAACCAAGGAAGATCTCAAGCTGGATCAAGTCATTGATTTGAACGCTCTGCTGCCACAAGATAAAAAAGCATTCCGATATAAAGGCTCGTTGACGACGCCACCTTGCTCGGAAGGGGTGGACTGGACCGTGCTGGAGGAAACGATTGAACTATCCGATAAGCAAATCCAGGGGTTCGGTGCTATTTTCTCCGACGATCATCGCCCTGTCCAGCCGCTCAACGGCAGAACGGTTGTCACCCAATAATGTGGATGCTAACGAAACGCCCTTCCGGCGTTGGGCGATATCGTATGAACGGCGGGGAACCGGCGCAATATCATCAGCATATAGACCATCTGAAGGCATTCATACAAGCCGTGATGGGAGTGCTTTTGAACCCGGGATGCGTTGTTCAGAACTGAATTTTTGCTGAAATTTTAAAATATTTGTATGCAGTAAAATACAACTACTCTTCATGTTTCTTTAAGGTATCGGCTGACGAAAGTAATATACTTGTGCAATTCTAAAAATGGGAGATGACTTCTTTATGAAAGCATTGAGACCGGTTCAGGCACTGAAGTCTGTCATGTTTGGCATGATGATGGCATTCGTTTCGATCGGCGCGATGCCCATTTTGGTTATCAAAAGCTTTACGGAAACGTTTCTCCCCTAAGCGGTTTTTGCGTCCTCATAACTCAAGTAAACAAACACCTGACCTTCGAATACAGATCATTTTTAAGTTGATTTTAATTAAGTAATGAGAACAGAAAGAACTGAGAACTTTACCCTCGGTTCTTTTTTTTCTTAAAATAAATGGGACTATTTTGATGTCATTTTAACTCAACCGAGCAGAAAATCTCCGTCGCAGAATAAGAAACTATTCCAATAACAAAAAGCCAAATGATAAAATCACTAAAAATATGAATTGGTATTTCGAGCAAATATCTTTAATATGGCACGAACATGCTTCAAGCCTAAAAATTCCCTATAAGTTTTACCCTCCAAATTAGATCCAATTAAACGTTAACACTTTCCTCCGTAGGCGAATATCATATCCCGATAATATTAAAGGAGGGATACAGTGTTACCAATTTCTAACCCAGGTATGATGGATGTTAACCCAGCCATGATGAATTCCAAGCCAGGTATGACGAATGTCTCACCTATTGGTGGAGATATGAAGTCGTTATGTCAGAAGTACATGAATTATCATGTAATTGCACAAACAACTAGTGGACAGCAATTTGATGGGATTATCGATGGTATGGATAACGAAGGCATTACTATGTTGGTTCCTGAAGATGTAGACGGCGATGAACGCCAATTTACGAATGGATACGGTCAAAACGGATATGGTCGAAGAAGATATCGAAGATTTCGCCGGCAGCGGTTCCCGTATCAATTCCTACTTCCGTTTTTAACACCGTATCCATACTACTACCCGCCCTATCCTTATCCATATCCTTACTATCCTGGTTATGATTACGGTGGAGGATATTAAAAAAATGAACCTTATGGGGATTTTTCCATAAGGTTCATTTTTTCATATTGAACTTTTTATAACTAACGTTCTCCGTCCCTCGGTTGAATGACCAATATACTAATTGGGACCATGTAACGATCCGATTTGATGGTCGATTCAATTTAATAGCTTAAGGCAAGAACTATTTTATAGATTCATAAATGACTTCTGAATAATTTAAAGATAGACCTCCTACGTCATATTTCCCTTATTTCTACGCTATCCGCTCAAGAGGGATTATACAGTCTACGTTCTTCTAAGACTATTGAATGGACAACAAGTATTGGGCATCCCGGAGCAAGTATTTAGCAGCTTCCGCAGAAATATGCTTTCCGCTTTGCGCCTTCACCTCGTTCACGAAGGCAACCAGATTGTTCGTATCCAATTTGCTTTGCAAGCTGTTTGCGATACCCTCATTATCAATCCAATGGGTATTTGTAAACCGTGTTACTAATCCCTTTAAGGAATCGACGCTTGTCGTAGTTTGGAACGATATGATTTGGCTGCCCACGTTCCCTGCCAGATCGCTTGACGTTACGTTCAACGTATGCGAACCGATCGGCAACGTATACAGGGGAATGGTTATCCCTTGCTGCACCCCATTGGTATCCAGCGTTACCGTAGTTTTGCTGCTGTCAACCCCGGACAAGTCATCGCTCAGCGTAACGATCGGCGTCACATCCCCAGTATCGCTGAACGTACCGTACACCAATCCGGAAACGGTGATTGTCGGCGCTGTCTTATCGAACTTAACCGTTAGAGACTTCGCCTCTTCCACATTTCCCTTCAAGTCTGAGGAACGGTAATGCAACTGGTAATGGCCTTCCTGAACCAATTCAACCGGACCTGTGTAGACGATCCAATTGTTCCCGCCATCTAGACTGTATTCCACCCGTTTTACAACGCCCGAATCGCTGCCTGTAGCCGTCAAGGTCAATGTCGGTGCTGCGGTAAACCAACCGTCTTTTACGCTTTGTCCTTGAAGGTCCGCGACGGTAACAGGCGGAGTAACGTCAAGCTCTAACGCATCGATGGCTTGTTGTAAAGCTGTAACCTCGGCATCAAGCACAGCATAGGAGGTAATCGTGCCAAGCGCTGCTTGAGCTATGTCGATTGCCTGCTGCATGGCGGTGAAGGAGCTTACCGTGTAGGATCCATCGGCATTGCTAATGGCTTTAGCAGCTGCGATTAAGCTTTCCAGCTCACTTTTGTTCACTTCACTGCTGGCTTTTACTTTGAACACAATGGTCATTGACTGGGCCTGAGCTTCACCGTCAGTTGCCGCGAATGTAACCTGATACGTTCCAGCACGCGGATTGCTCCAGGTAAACTTGCCGTCCTTCAGCTCATATCTGGCTCCGGAAGGCAACGTTGTGTTCGAGATCGTTACCGCAACCGGATCTTTGTCCAAGTCGACGGTTTTGACCGGGAAGGAGACTGGGACGCCCTCTGTTACAGGCAAGGGATAATTCGGCAGCGAGAAGTTGTCAATCTGCGCCGACCAATTATTTTTTACTGGGCTGACCCCAGACACCTTGAGTCCCATCATAGCGACACCAGCGTATACTGCCGCATCGTTCGGGATGCCGTTGAAAGATATAGTGCGAAGCGGAGTCGAATCGCCTTTGCCGTTGCCCCACGAGCTGTCAGCGTTCTGAACGTACCCTTTGATTTGATCGCCGGTGCGCACAATTCGCGCCCAATAAGGCGGTGTTTTTCCTTTAAAGTAAGCCGCGTCTCCTGATCCGTCAAAGATCCCTTTGCTGGAGCCGGCGCCTTTCACGCTGCGGAACGGAGCTGCCACTTTATAAGTACCCCAATCTGTATTAGCGGCGTCCGTCGTGAGGCCAGTCATCAAAAATCGTGGCGCGTCATCATAAACATCCTCCGTAACCGCCACTCCTGCATATCGGGCATTGTCCGCACTTAGAATCCGCGAGATCATTTCGCCGCCTTCATATAACGGGACGTAGTAGAAGAAAGGATGCTGTTCATGCACCAGCGAAGCGCCGGAAAGATCCATGTTTAAGGTAATCGTTCCGGTTTCGTTGTCCAGATTTCCTTGCGATGCGATCGTTCCGCTTGCGCTGCTTGCCGACACGGTATACTGGATTTGTTTGAAATCCACGATCGGCAGGAAGAACGGCGACTTGTTCTGATAGGCCACATAAATATAAAGCGATTTAGTGACGGCGAACAACCCATTGCTCACCGTCAGGTCGATTCGATACGTATCGTTCGGAGTTCGACTCATCTGACTTTTGGCCGGCGTCCATGTAAGTAGGCCGGTGCTGGCGTCAAACGATGCGCCGGCAGGAAGATTGCCGATCGAATAGAGCAGATTAAGGCCGGCAGGATCGACAACATTGAATCGGTAAGTTGCCCGGTCATTCGTTGTAAAGGTAATCGGTTGATCGGGAACGGTAATCATCGGCTTGCCTAAGACGCTAATTATGATCGATTGCGTATCCGCAGCGTTGTCGGTTTGCGCTTTGAAAGTAACCGTGTAAGACCCTCCGCTATCAGCTAACGGCGTCCAGTTGAATACACCGTTCACTAAGCTCATGCCAAGAGTTGCCGCACTCCATGCCGTACCGTCCTTCACGACGCTGTCGATGCTGTAGCTGATATTAGAAGTTCCGACCGATGCAGCTTCGGCCGGTATGCTCGCTACATTTTCCAGATTAGCTCGGAGCCCGAAAGAAAGTACGTTGCCGCCGACGACGGATTTGTTGCCGATCGGCTCGAGAATCGGAACATTCGTAGCGTCGTTATACACCTTGACGTTGATGCCCAGGCTTCCCGTAAAACTATTCGTGCCCGTTGCGTCCTTCGTCGTAAATACAAGTGAATTGTTGCCGATATTGTTAGCCGTCGGCGTGAATACGATATTGCCCGTTGCAGCATCAAATGTCGCTCCCGCCGGCAATTGCGCCCCAATCGCTTGAATATTACTGCCGCCAAAGGCGTCCGTCGCGGAGACATGGAAGCGTACAGTATCGCCGACTGAAACCGTAAGATCGGTTATGCCCGTCAAGGTTGAGGGCGTACCCCCGTTTCTCGGCGAAATGGCGATGTCCGGTACCGCGAATATCGGTGACGTATACAAGTAGTTGATGCTGTTATAGACCGTTCTATTGCCTAGCACGAGACCCGCATAAATTTTGCTTTGCGTCTGCGTGGCGCCGCTTGCATCTTTGTAAGTAAGATCCAAGGCCTTGGTCGATCCGATTTGCGTCCAGTTCGTCGGATAGGCCGTTTCCTCCACTTTGGCCACGCCTAACGATTCATACGTGCCCGCAGGCGCTAATGAATAATAAGCGGAATAGTTGCCACCATTCAATATAATTTTCAGCCAGACGTCTCCCACCGCAATTTTCGGTGTCGTAGACAGATCAAAGGAGAGACCGGTATCCGACTTGTTTATGCCGCTTTGTATCCAGGTGTCGCCACTTGCAACCGCATTGATCGCATACTTCGAGTAATTATCCAGCGTGTTGCGGAGCATCAATCCGATTCGTGATCCGACTTTGAACGAGCTGTTGTAGATGCTGGTCGGAACTTTGGTAATAAAAGTGTAGTTCATCTTCGGATCGATTTCCTGATAAGTGAAATGGTATTTATTATATTCATCTGTCGGACCAATCAAAATACCGTTGCCAAGCGACGATAACGTGACTTTGTTGCCATTAACGGTCGTCGCGCCGTATTGGAACTCGTTCCAGCCCGCTTCTTTCCATGGAGTAGCAATCGGGATAGCGCCGGACGTGTCTACCGGCGGAACGCCAACGCCGCCGCTGACCACGACAGGATCGGAAAATTCGCCGTTTACCCCGTTGCTATCGAAAGCGACCACTTTATAGTAAATGGTTTTGCCGGTTGAAAGGCCGCTATCCGTATATTTATTGCCGGTAATATATTGACCGACAAGCCCCCATTTCGAATCCGCACCCGGGTTAACCGGCGGATCCGTCTTGCTGGCCGCCTCGTCGAACGTTCGGTAAACGTTGAATTTTACGGCTCCTCGAGGGTATAACCAGGAAAGGTTGACAGTGCCGTTGGCAGCTGCATAGGACGGATAAACCTTGCCCGGACCAACGAGTGCGCCTGCAGCCGTCAACTGAATATCGCTGAATTGTGCGGCTTTTGCCGAGGCGACCCCAACATAAAGCGAATCCGCCGTCGGCACCCACGCTGCTTTCAGCTTTTCCCAAGTCGAACCGTCTGCTGAAATGGAAGGGTATACATATTGTCCATGGCGCTCGACTTTCAGGTAATAGCTGCCGTCAGCACTTTTGGTCGAAGCGGCTCCGCGAATCGTCGGCGGCATGTAGTTGTCGTAAACGTTGTAGCCGTCAGCCAGAAAATCGTAAATCGGAATCACATTCGGATATTGTCTGAAGGTGATGTAATAATTCCCGTCACGATCGACCGTGAAGATCAAGCCACGCGAATCGGTAACCAACTGCCCGTTCGAAGCTTCCTTCACCATAATGCCCGTATTCCCAAGCGCATTGCCCGAAGAAACTTTAGCCGAGAACGCAAAGTCGCTGGTTACCCCGCTTGAGCCTTGCACAAAATTCGTCCGATATGCGAACGCGTAGTCCGGCAATGCCTCCAGGACGCTTTTGCTTGCGTCTTTTTTGTCATAGGTGATTTGATCGACCATGTTAATGGTTTTGTTCGTGCCTTCTCCGGTCATTGTAATCGAACCGTCCGCGCCGGCCAAAACGCCGATTCCTGTATCGACGCCGTCCATATTGGCAGCCGACCAGGTTCCATTACCGGATGCAACCTGAACTTTGGTATAAACGGAATCATATCCGGTTATGCCTGAGCTGGACACACCGCGTACTTTGTAATAGTACGTTTTTCCATTCTCTGCAGCCGTGTCCAAAAAGTGGTTCATGTACCTGTCAACCTGCGCGATTACGTTGTAGGTGCTTCCAGCGTCGTCCGAACGAAGGACATCGTAATGTCCCGTTGTTCCGGCAGCGTGCAACCAACTGAGCGCCGCCCTGCCGTTCGCAGCGGTTGCCGTAACGAATCTTGACGAGTCCGGCACATCGTTCACGACCTGCGAATTCAATCGCAGAACAACCGCCGTACCCGGTTGAACCGCAACCTTGTTTCCGGGTTTTACGGGCAATGATTGCTGGGATATCACATCGTATACGGTGCCAGCCATGTACGACGAAGGCAGGATCACATCGTAAACCTTCGCATCTCCAATCTTATCTGCCGTATGGTTTAAGGCGATCATGTAGTTTCCGTACTGCACGGAATAAAATTGAGCAAAGGCGGAATAGCCGCTTCCAGTACGGTCCGGATTAATGTTATACTTCAAATCCTTTTCAAAGGCTTGCTCCGGAATCGGCACAATAGCGCCGGCGACGGCCAGCCTCGCTCCGTCGATCGGAGGAGTACTGTCATCGTAAGCGATGTCAAACTGAGCCCAATCCGGCTTCGTATTCCAATAGCCCGACGGCGCATATTGAACGTTCGGGGCCAGGGAAAGCATGACATCATTGTCCGGCGTTACGACATGCATTCTTGCAAGACCGTTCAGTCCGGGATTCGAACGCCGGGTGAAGCTGACGAACATAACGTTGTTGCCGTCCCGAGCGGCAACCAGGCCATTTTCGGCGTCAACAAAGCCATGCTGCTGTACACTGTTGATATAGTCCTGCGAATATGTCCCTTGCTGTTTGCCGTCGCCCCTCTCGCCAGGCAGCAGCCAATCGGTGTTGCTCATCGGCAGTAAGACACCTTTCCAGTTTGCGGGATCGGATGCATACAAATAATCAAGCAGAAGACTCTGGTCCCTTACGTTCTTACTGCTCGCAAACGGATCATTGAGAAAGAAATGATCCAGGAACATCTGCTGAGCGTAGCCAACGGCATTAGTGGCATATTGTTTGTATTTACTCCATTCGCTACTTGCATATCGGTCGGCATGCGCATTCAAATACCTTTCAAATCCGACGTATATCAGCTGCTTTTCTTCATCCAGGACACTTTGATAAGCAAGGCCGCCCGGATAGTCGGGTCCCCTGGACTCGATGACCCCTTCGACTCTCATTGCCCGGTTCATATTATCGTCCAGACCTTGGTATCTCATGTTAGCGCGGGCGTTTGAGATCTCCAACGCCTTTTTCAGCAGCTTGTCGTCGTAGGTAGCGCGCCACTCCTCTTGAACAAGATCCGTATGCTCGCCATAATGGGCGGCATACTGGGGTTCTCTGGATAGACCGGCCTCCGTAATATTCAAATATCGGTCACCCCATTGCTTCGCACTCGAGCCGATATAATTTCGGTTGCCGTCATATTGGGTCGCATCGTTGAAAGCGGCCAAATTATTGACCACAAGGGTCGTTCCGGAATTGTTGTCGTTTAATTCCACTAAGCCATTCACGATATCATGGCCAAGCCATGGCGTAATGCCGGCGCCTTCATAAAGGAATCGCAGCGAGGAATTATAATTCTCCGCCACTTTTGATCCCAAGGCGATTAAGCCCAGATTCGATTTGAACATGCCGTACTTTTGAAATGCGTTCTGATTCGTTAAATAGTTCCCCAAAGAACTGTGCGTTCTGGCATAGCTCAGGTTCATGAAGAAAAGCTCCTGCCAACCGACAAATCGCGTCGTCCTTTTCGCATGGGCAAGAACGTTCAAATCCGAATTGACGCCTGTTTGCGCGTATTGAGCTGTATAGAAGACGGGGTCCGTATTTGTGAATGTGAAAGCTCCGTTCTTTGCCGTTCCGCCTGCGTTTACGTTGCCGATTTTCACAGTTGTCCAATCCACTTCCGTATTGCCCTGAAGCCATTTTTGAAAGCTGGATGTCATTCCGTTTGCCCTGTCTGCATCGGTCAACCGATATTTTGGTACGTAGCCCGTTGCGTCGTCAGCCAAATATGCGGAGCCGAACAGTCCTTGCCCGTCAGCGGTATCCTCGGACAAGAAGAGGTTGTACACGGTCCATAGCGCTTCGCCGCCGTATTTGAAAAACCCGCCCCATTCCGCCTGATGAGGCTTTCTGATTGAAGCCGGATCATTCAAATAGTAGGTGACATATTGGTCGATACCTAGACGAATGCGATCAAGCATCTTGTCACGGACCTCGTTGGAGGTTTGCGGCGTGAAGTCGTAGCTTGCGTAAGCTCTGTATTCATCTTTCAAATAATTGGAAAATGTTCTAATCTGCATCGTCTGCAAATCGTTGCCTGAAACATTGGAAAAAAACTTGGTATTATCATTTAAATAACCGGATACAAAGCTTTGGGAGGAAGCAATAAAATTGTTGGCAAAAGCGACCGCTTCGGATGACTGGCTATCCAAGTCGCTCCCTGCTTGGGGCGCGATCGAGGCCGTATCCAAGGTACCCTTCTCCAGCAAACCATCGGGAAGACTGCTTGTCACGGTTGTATAACCCGCGTAGAAAGCTTTCGATTTTTTCCCTGCGAACGTTTGATTGTAAAAAGAGTTGAAACTTCCCATGCCGTAAGTGTAAAACTCCGCCGTCGTTCTGATGGTTAGCGCGAGCTCCGTTTTCCCTTTCGTCAGTTCTAGCGGGAGGTTGATCGTGGAGTAGCTGAATCGGTCGGGAATAATCGGATGCAAGCCAAAGGCAGGGCTGTTCATCGTTTTGTACAGCGGTTGCCAGTCGCCTTCATGCTGAATAGCCAGCCTTTCCCCGTTCACATACAGCATGGTAATACCGTAACCCAAATCGGACCCCCACGTTTTTAAGGTAAAATAGTTCTGCATATCGGGATCTACCTTCATGTTAAATGTTAAATCACCGCCTAAATATGGATTATCCAACGATGGCAAGGCTACCCTTGCCGATTCGCCTTTAGCGCCAGTTATCTCCGATGTATAGGTACCGGTAAATCCATGAGCTTGTTCCGAAGTTTCATCACCGAATGCAATCGTATCGACGATTGGACTTGACCCCGTCTGGGCAGTGTCGACACTATCCGCAAATGAAACCGCTGTCAAATTACTGAATGAAAGTATAATTGTCAGTACAAATGCCAGGCTGTTCTTCCATTTCAAACGCATAACCCCATTCCTCCTTGTTCAGTTGATATTTCATAATTAACTTGAGGGAAAACTGTCGTAAGGAAATCTCTTACGACAGTTCTTCTCGTGTTATTTCTTCGAAGCCAGGAATGCGTCGATTTGTTTTTGCATTTCAGTTTGAATTTTCTTCACGGCAGAAGCCGCTTCCGATTTATACTTATCCCAATAAGTTTGGGAATCAGCAACACCGATATAAATTGGATCCATGTATTTGTCGCGGATTGTATTCAGCTGAGCGACTTCATTAGAAACAGGTGCCGGATCAAACGTAAATCCGGCTAATTTGCTTGGCGTGAAGTTGTCGCCATTCGCCGTAAACTTGTTCAGCGCAATCGTATCTGCTCCAAGTCCTTGATCGTAACGATCTAGCGTCGGATTCCAGATCCACGCATAAGGGAACCAAGCATAATCGTTATTCAGCTTTTTATACTGATCTTCGCCCACAGGCTCCCAATTCTTCCCTTTAATTCCGTAAGCAAGCAGGTCGTAGTTGTCCTTTTGCTGCGTCCAGTTTAAGAATTGGATGGCGCGTTCTTTGTTTTTGCTGACATGCGTCAAAGCAAGGAAGTTCCAGGCCTGGAAGTCGGAGATGTTGGCGCCCTTTTCCTTTTTGAAGAACGTTACTGCTTCTACATCTCCGTTCACGCTTTTCTTCACGGCAGCAGCATCGTCTGCGTTCACACCGAAATCATTTGCATTTAAAATAGCTGCCTTACCGGCCTTGAATTCTGCTTTGTAATCTTTGACGGACAGCACATCCTGATACATCAGCTTATCCTGATAAAGCTTTCTTGCATCTGTAATCCAGCTCCAGACGGTCGGATCCATTTGATCGAACATGTTGTATACCTTACCGTCATTGTTTTTCAAGAAGAGAACGCCGTTAGTTCCGATTTGCGTATCACCAATGTGGGTATCGTAGTCGAATACTTTTCGGAAGTTCCCCCAGTCCATCGCTCCTTTGTTCGTGATAATAGGGGCAATATTCGGCTCTTTCTCCTTAATCACTTTTGCGAAAGCAATCATATCATCGTACGTCTTGATCGGAGCGACGCCATGCTTCTCTCTCAAATCTTTACGGATGTAAAATACACGGCCTTGATAATAAGAATTGCTAAGAGGTATGGCCATAATTTTGCCGTTGTATTTGTTGGCGTTCCACATTTGCTCGGATCTTGTTTTCAAGATGTCCGATCCGTATTGCTTGAGCAGATCATCCAAAGGCTCGTAGTAATTTGCGGCAATCATTTGATTCAGGTGAACCCACGGAGCGTCGAAGACCAGATCCACATCCTCGCCTGATGCCAGCGTCACCTGCGTTTTCTGTCCGATATCGGAGAAAGGAATGAACACGACATTTAATTTCACGTTCAGCGTATCCGCCATCCGCTTTTCCGCTTCCGCAATTACTGCATCAAAGTCTTTCGGACGATCACCTGGAATCATAATTTTAAGGGTTACCGGATCATTTTTCTTCGCAGCCGGAGTTTGCTGGGCACCTGCCGATTGGGGTGAACTTGCCTGTGGTTGAGCCGCTTTATCTCCAGTGCTGCAACCAGCCAAAAGCGACATAACCGTAACCGCTGTAATTCCTATACTGTACCATTTTTTCATTTTTTTACTTCCTCCCTTTTTAGACCTTCCACAACTATATGCTCATCCGGCATTAGAATCCGGGGGAACAACATTAACCTTTAATAGCTCCAACGGTCAGGCCGCTGACAAAATATTTTTGTACGAAAGGGTACATAAGTACGATCGGTCCAATCGTCAAACAGACTGTCGCCAATTGCACGATATTGGTAGGAGCTGACACATTGTAGGACGTACTGCTTCCTGATACGTAGGAAGAAACATTCAAGTTGGAGATCAGTTGGCGGATCATCATTTGCAGCGGGTGCAATTTGTAATCGTCGATGAAGAGTAGTGATAACCACCAGTCATTCCAATACTGCAGAGCGTAAAACAGCGTAATCGTAGCAATCGCCGGCGCGGTGACGGGCAAGATAATTTTATAAAAAATCCGAATTTCTCTTGCTCCATCAATCGTTGCAGATTCATTAATTTCATACGGTAATGTCCGATAAAATGAAACGAGAATAAACGCATAAAACGGATTTAACAAATAAGGTAGAATGAGTGCCCAAACCGAATCCTTCAAATGCAGCCAATTCGCGATCAGCATATAGAATCCGACCAAACCGGCTCCAAAAACCATCGTAAAGTACGTAAGGAATGAAAGGATATTCCGGTACTTGACTTTACGGTTCGCAAGCACATAAGCAAACATCGCAGTGACCATAACGGAAAGCGCGGTTCCTATGGCAGTGACCAAAATCGAAATTCGGTAGCTGCGGAAAATTTGATCTCCTTCTAAAATGAATCGATACGCATCTAAGGTAAGATTGCTTGGCCACAACTGATATCCATGTGCCAAAAAGCTGGCCTCCGAAGCAAAGGAATCAATAAATACCAACCAGAATGGAACCAGACAAAACAAAGTAAATAGCAAAATAATGACGTTCATGCTGAGTCCGAACGTTTTTTCGCTAAGTGATCGGGTTTTCAGTAAAGGCTTCAAACGGGTCTACCTCCTAAAACAAACTTGAATCTTTGTCAATTTTTCGAACCAACCCGTTAAATAGCAGAATACAAATCAGTCCCATGACAGATTGATAAAATACGACTGCGGCTGACATGCTAAAGTTACCCATTTGGCGGAGAGCGCGGAACGTATACGTATCAATAACATCCGTCGTCGGGAAGAGTATACCGTTATCTCCGATAATACCGTAAATCATGCCGAAGTCACCGTAAAAAATTCTCCCTACTCCAAGTAGTGCAAGCATGATAATAACAGGGCGAAGCAGCGGGATTGTGATATTGACGATTTGCTGAAGTCGTGAAGCTCCATCGATTTCAGCCGCTTCATAATAATCGGATGGGATCCCGGTAATGGAAGCCAGGAAAATGACCGAATAGTAACCAGCGAATTTCCATACATAGATGATCGTTAAGATTACCGGCCAAACTTCAGGCTTTTGGAACCATGGAATTTGCGTTAGTCCTATGGATTCCAAGAACTTGTTAAGCAAGCCGTTATCCGTATTCAAGATAGCAAACACCATTAGACTAACAACCAGCCATGAGATAAAATACGGCAGAAAAATAATGGATTGTGCCAGCTTCTTGAACAGCTTGGTCCGAATCTCATTAAGCAGGATTGCGAGTCCAGCTGAGATAACCAGACTGAATATGATGAACAATCCATTTAAAAAGAGTGTGTTGAAGGTTACCAGAATCCAATCATGACCTTGAAAGAAAAATTTAAAATTATCAAATCCAACCCAAGGGCTTCCCCAAATTCCATTCGTCAACTGGTACTTCTTAAAAGCAAGCAGATGACCTGACATTGGGATATAAGCGAAGATAATAAGAAATAAAAGACCAGGTAAAGCCAACAAATAGAGATCGACATTTTTTCTGATTTCTCGAAAGAAACCCATGTTTCATATTCACCTCAAATCTTTCTGACTGTGTATTTGCTTTTGTAGATGCGCTCATCATAAATCGATTTGCTAGGGCTGGTAAAGTCAAAGTATTGACGATTCGGTCCTTCAAACGGCTATATGCGTCCAAAAAGCCGTAATGAATACTCTTTGGCAGAATAAGTACTTCCATGAGACAACCACCTTTTCTATAATAGAAATAGATAATAGAGGGGGTTCACTTATGAAAATTTTGACTCAAAAAAAAATACCTCTGCTGTTCCCTATGTTCAGCCTTCTATTTATGATTTTGTTTGCGTTTACACTCTTCATGTCCTACGAATATTCCAAACAAGCTACTGCTGACGTCAATACGTTTACCTTGGCTAAAATGCGGCATTCCTATCAAAATACCCTGTTCACTTTTGACAATATCCGCTCTTTCGGAGTCAGCACCTATCAAGACCCTGCCATTAATTATTGGCTTATTACAGACCAACGCGACCCTCTAGGCGATGCGGATGCTTTCAAAGCAGCCAGCCGTTTTGCTTCTTTACAGCCCTTCATCCATTCGATTTATTTAATCAATACGAAAACACGTAAAATTATTGACACTTCGAGAAGCCTACAAGATTTTAACGAATTTCAAGACCAAGGTATTATTCGCAAAATTTTGGAGGAACATCCTTCGTACATCTCTTACTTCAACCATAATGTCGGCGCTGAATCTCTCATGGCCATGATGATCCCGAGCACACAATCGACAACGATAAATGCTGGATACTTGGTCATCCTTCTGGACAAAGCGGATCTGCAAAAGTTTTTACTGCAAAACGAAGACACAAACGGTCTACAAATCAACATTACTAATAATCAAAAGCAACTAATCCTAGGGGAAAGCTTTTCTGATGATGAACTAAACGACCGTTATTATGCTGTGCCAAAAATTCCTTTCGAGACCATCGAATATGCATGGGGGAAGGAAAAGAAGAAAATTTCGTCAGCCGAGCTGCCTAATGTGCAGTGGGTCATGCATTTCATCGTAGACGAAGCTTATTTGACCCAAAATATTAGGCAATTTAAGCAAAAAATGACGCTTTGGTGTGTGATTCTCATGATCGCCATGTTCCTGCTCTTTATTTGGAGTTCACGTCGAGCCTTGAGTCCGTTTCGCAAGATTTCCAAGGAGCTTCAAAGCAAGTTAGGTACGAATTCGATGCAGGAAGCAAATGGAGTTGCAGATATTATTCGAAACGGATTTACGTATCTGATGGATTCACTTCAGAACATGAATCACTCGCTAAAGGATTATCGCAATATTGCAAAAGAAGAGTTATTGCGACAATGGCTGTTACAGGGAACGATACATGAGCAAAAAGACAACAGTGAAGTTTCCCTTCTGCTCTCCTCCGAGTATTTGCACTTAGCGATCATACGTATCGAAACTTATAAATATTTCGTAGATACGTATAACTACAATTCACGCAAGCTTCTTAAATATGCCATGGGGAATATTGCTCGGGAAATATTTCATGAAGCTAATTACATTTCTGACAGTGTCGATATGGGGAGCGATCACATCGTTCTGTTGATTGGAGCTGGCTCTCATACAGACGCCACTCCCGATGTCTACGCCTTGCTTGAAAACGTCGGAACGCAAATCGATAAATGGCTGCAGCTCCGAACCTCCATCGCCTCAAGTGCCAAGGTGCCCACTCAGGATAATTTGCGCCAGCTCTATAATGATGTTTACGAATTGACACTTCTCAAGTTTTTTAACGGCGAAACCAAGGTCTACAGCGATAAGGATTTGGAAGATAGCTTTCAAAGTGAACAAGTGTATCCCGATCAAAGCGTGTTGAACGAGCTCATTCAAGCCATTAAACAAAGTGATAAGAAGCGCTCAACTGAGCTTTTGGATCGCCTGCTGGGTCAACTAAAAGGCGTTTCCTATACGGAATGCTTATTCCAATTACAGATGATCGTCTATCAAATCTATAAATCGTTCAACAAAGTAACGACGATGAAAGAGTCGGTTTTAGAGGAATTCCGCTCCGACCGCTTCTCCTCCTTAGTCGATGCACGTTCGTGGATTGAAGAGGAAATTGTCCGTATTATGGAAAGCCTCAGCCAAAATCAGGTTGGGGGGCGTAAAGGCGAGCTTGTTCAAGAAATTCTGGATTACGTACATGACCATTTGCAGGATCCGATGCTGTCAGTGGATACAATTGCCGATCATCTTGGCTTCTCTTCCAGCTATTTAAGGCATCTTTTCAAAGAGTCAACACAGGCGACACTGACCGATTTTATTTTGATACAGCGTATTGAACAAGTGAAATATTGGCTTACCGAGACCGACGAAACGATTACAATCATCGCTTCAAAAACAGGTTTCCAAACAAAAAGCCACTTCTTCAGCGCCTTCAAAAAAGCGACTGGTTTCACGCCAAGTCAATACAGAAACCATGCAGGTGATTTTGGGTAAAGTTAAGAAGAGCATTCTTCGCATAAATAAAAACAGCCGGGTCAGGATCTGTTCCTGTCCGACTGTTTTTTCCGTTGTATAGAACCTCATGAATTATAAACTCAACATTCTGTTCTGGTGCAAGAAATAAATACGCCCCTATTGAAACCTACAATCGATTCATGGAGAACGGACGAAACGTACATCAAAGTCAAAGGTCAATGGAATTATTTATATAGGGTTGTTGATTCTATAGGGAAAACAATTTGATTATATATTATCTGAAAATCGAGATGTGGCGGCAGCCAAGCGCTTTTTTACAAAGGCTTTGTCCTCTCCCCCTATTCAAAAACCACGTGTGATCACTTTGGATAAAAACCCAGCCAGCCATACAAGAATTAATGATTGAGAAATCCATGCCAAAAGAAACTTTGATTAGACAGACAAAGTTTCTGAACAATATCATGGAGCAAGATCATAGGTTTTAAAAGAAAATTATCCAATCTTCTGATTACGAATCTCAGCAAGCTGAGAATCCTTAAGCACGTTTATTGCTTGACCATCTAGGTCATAAATACCTTTATCTACAATATCCAAGCACCCGATGATGTTCATCCGTGTGGATTTGCCGGAACTTGATGGACCCATGATTGCTACGAACTCTCCATGATTAATATCTAATGAGACATCATCTAATGCTTTAATCGTTTCCTCGCCCATCGTATAATGTTTACTGACATTCTCGATGTGAATTAACGTCATAACCTTCACCTCCATTACTTGCACAAAGTCCAAATTAATGAAGTATCCGATTCGTGACCTCACCGCTTCGCCTTATAAAACTCATGATACAGCTTCATCAGCGCTCTTTTCTCGATCCTCGACACATACGAACGCGAAATCCCTAGCTCCTTCGCAATCTCCCGCTGCGTCCGCTCTTCCCCACCTAGTTCTAGTCCAAATCGCCCAACCACGACTTCTTTCTCACGATCGTCCAATATTTCCAGATTGCGATAGATTTTGCACTTCTCTATCTTGAGCTGCACCTTATCCACTACGTCATCAGCTTCTGTACCGAGAATGTCGATGAGCGTAATTTCATTCCCCTCTTTGTCCTTTCCAATGGGATCATGCAAAGACACATCTTTGCGCGTTTTCTTCAGTGAACGCAGATGCATCAGGATCTCGTTTTCGCCACTGTTCAGCCATTTCTCTAAGTTCTACTGAAGGATACTGACAATTTAGCGTTCCACCATGAATATAAGGATGGAACGATTTTGGAAGGATTGTGAGCAAATCATGTTTTCGATACTCCAATTCCTCCCTACATAGCTCATCAAAATTACTCCCTTCCGCTTTGAACCAAGCGACATTTTCATCCAAACCTTTTTAGTCTCACTAGAAACCCATACTCGATTGAGTAAGGGTTTCTTTAGTATTTGGGCAATTAGCAAGACATGAATCTCTTTCTTATTTTGTTCTTTTATTCGAACTTCTCGATACGCCCCTCCCCGTCAATGGAAACCCCGAGGTTCTCGGTGTCTATGCGCAGAAACCGCCTTAGAGTATCCTTATTCCGTACCGTAATTTCGATGTTCGTGAGCCAGTCGGCACGGTAGAAACGTTCCCACTTCTAAAGAGCAAGGGGATCAACCAATTTTCAGGTTCAGCTTAATGATGGCATCGGCCACCATTCGTACGACAGCCTCCGCACCTTGCTCATTCAGATGCGTATTGTCTTCGATCCCTTCAGGGTAATTCGGATGTTCGCCCGGGCGCAGCCAGGTCAACCATTCTCTCGATTTGGCGTCTCCCATTTCCTTGAATGCGACGGCACTTCGGCCGCACAAATCGATGAAAGGAACTTTTTCCTGAACGGCTAGGGCTTCCATCGATCGAGGAAAATCGCCGTGCGTGTTGATCAAAAGACCGTCAATGTCAAAATGTCTGCGGCAAAGAGGCGAGATAAGTACGGGATGAGCCCCCTTCGCTCTCGCTCCGTCGATATATTGCCGCAAATACCGATGGTACGTGCTCCAAGGATTTGTATGCCTTTCGGCATCTTCCTTACTGTCGTTGTGACCAAATTGAATGAACAAGTAGTCGCCCGGCTTGATCGTTTGTAAAATTTCTTCGAGCCTTCCTTCCTCGATAAAGCTCTTGGAGCTTCTCCCGCACATGGCCTTATTCACTACCCGAACGGAATCGGGAATAAATAAATGGAGCTTATTCCCCCAACCTTGCATAGGGTACGATTTAGGCGGATAATCCGCCATTGTCGAATCACCAGCCAAGTAAATCGTTTGTTTTTCCAAAACATCCACCTCCGATTATTAATAAAAGTACAAGTATGACAACAAGCCACCCGATCACGCTTTGACCGCGTCGAACATGATGCCTTGGATAAAATACCACTCGTCGAAATATTTGCCTTCCAACAACCTAATTAATGTCGTGGTCACCCGGACGTTCAGCCCATTGTCACCGACTCTTTAGCAGGTTTGCCGGACCTTCCCAGAGATACGGAGTCCAGGGCCAGACCCCAGGGTTCCATAAAAAGCGCCGGGTTGGACATTCCAACCACCGGCGCTTTTTGCTTTGCAATCAAATTGTTCAGTTAATGACGCTCAGACGCCGAACTTATCCGCCAGCCTCTTGGCTAGCTCGTCATCCGAAAGAGGGTTGCGGTGCGTGTTCTCCAAGTAAATATATTTCTCCGTTTCCGGCATCAGAAACTGCTTGTACCAAGCGAAGAAATCGGGGCTATCGCCATGCATGCGAAGCCAGCGGCGAAGCGTGTCCATGTTTTGCACTGTGCTCTCGATATTCGTCAGCCAGTCCGCCCGGAAGAAGTTCGCCCACTTCCCGTGCTCGGCTTCCTGCAGAGCGATCTGGCCCCTCCGATACTTCCACATCGCCTGCGAAGCATAAACGAACGCCAGCGGATAGTTGCCTTCCAGGTAAGCGGAGTACGATTTTCCCAATGAGTCAAAGCCCTCGCAGCCGGACAGATGCAGCTCGACATGCAAAAGCAAATGATCTTTCAGCCGAAGGCGGTCCTGTTCCGAGAGCTCCGGAAGCAGCCGTTCGATATGCTCCTTCAGCTCGAGCCAGCCCGGAACAGCATCGGCGCACTTCCGGCGAAACCATTCGACTTGCTCCGGAAAATCAACGTCCCCCGCCGCCCAATACAAGCGTACATGCGGTTGATCCGATTTCCCCTGAAGCCAATGTCCGACGATTATGCGGGCCGGATGATGATAGAACTCATCTCCCGCCCGGTCGTCTTCGTTCGGACCGTACGGAATCGTCCGTCGCGCATAGTCGCAGAACATCGCGGCGATTTCTGGCGAACCCGAGGGGAACATCCGGCTGACAAACGCCCCAAGATGCTCTTCCGCATCCGCTTCTCCCCGCATCCACAATTCGCGTATCAAATCCAGCGTATAAACGTGCGGCCGGATGTTACCGCTGTTGACGAGCAGGTAATCCTTCGCTCCGGCCCGAAACGCCCCCTCTATCTCTCCTCTGACCAAATCGGCCGAAGCTGGGAACAAAGTTAAATGATTGGAGGCTTGAAGATCGTGAAACGTTATATGGTAGTAAATGCCATGCTTACCTTTTTCTTGAAGATCAGGCAAGGCCGGAACGCGATGGTTCTCGTTGCCGTTGCGCCGTGAAACCATCTTGCCGTACCCATTGTCCGCCCAAATCTTAATAATATCGTCCGGAATTGTGATATGACCCGCTTTATACAATTCCGAGATCTCCCCATACAACGCTACGCAACACTGCGGATCGGCCACCTTGCCTCGAACCATTTCATATTGTTTGCGCACGACTCGGCTGATCATTTCACCGCGCTTCTCCGGCGTGTCGAATGCGGGATCCTGTACCCAAAAAGGCTGATCTCCTTGTCCGCGGAAGGATAGAACCCAAACAATGTTACGGTCCTTCTGCTTCTCGATCGCTTCCTCCCATAAGGTCTCGAACAGCTCCGGGTTCTCTTGATAGCTTGCTTTCTTTCCTTCATAAGCTCTCAGAAACATCTCGGCACCCAAAGGCTCGGCATGGTGGTGGGTAACCCATAGTCCCATCTCCGCCGCCAGATCAGCATGAATCCCGTGCTTTGGCAGATCGGTTCCTGGTATGACCATATTCCCTCCGCAGCGCAGCAACGCTTCGAAGACCGGCTGCCATACCTCGCGAGTCGGAGGGTATTTCTCCTTCCAGCCGATCAGACACACCTCGTCATTGACGAACCAGCCGCGGAACCGGACGAACGCTTCCGACGAATCATAATCATCAGTTGGAAGCTCTATATGGCTGCGCCTCTTGGGAGGCAGGTCAGCCCAGAACCAGAATGGATCGACGCTGAGATACTTTCCGCTGTACTCGAGCATGCCGTAGACCAGTCCGAGATCGTCGCCCGCAGCAATGTGAAGCTCCGTTCTGCTGCCGTCCTTGACGAAGCGGAAGCAATACGCCTCCGGACGTGCCGGACACCGGTCCTCAGGTACCGCGTAGCGGAAAACCACGTCTGCCCGCTCCTCCTCTCCCAAGTCGATGGTCGAAGCAGCGCCCAGAACCTGTTCATGGTCACGCTTCACCATTTCCCAAGCATGGCGGATAGGCGAAGCCGGATCCGACGGAATGCGGTAAGTCGTGTTCCTGTCAATGATAAATGCCAACTTAAGTCTCCTCCTTATTCGTAAACCGTCAGCCTTTCAACGAACCGAGCAGCATGCCTTTATTGAAATGCTTCTGCAGAAATGGATAAATGACCATCATCGGCAGCGCAGAGACCACGATGGCAGCCATCTTCGCTCCCGGTGTGTAGACGATCTCTTGCTGCATCAGGGTAGCGGATTCGTCTAAGGATTGATTCAGCACGAGAATTTGCCGTAAAAATACTTGCAACGGCCACATGCCCGAGTCGTTCAAATAAATAAGAGCCGAAAAATACGTATTCCAATAACCAACCATATAAAACAGCACAAAGGTGGCAATGGACGCCTTGGACAGAGGAAGCATAATGCTGAAGAACATTCTCCACTCCCCGCAGCCGTCTACGCGCGCGGACTCCTCCAGCTCAAACGGGATCGAGGAGAAGAAGCTTCGCATGACGATCAGATAGAACGGAGCGACAGCTCCCGGAAGCCATAGGGACCAGAACGTGTCAATCATCCCGAACTCCTTGATGACCAGATAAGTCGGGATCAAGCCCCCGGAGAACAGCATCGTGAATACGACCATAAAATTGAAAACGTTCCGTCCTTTAAGCCATTTTTTGGATAAGCCGTATGCCATCAATGTCGTTGCCGATATACTGATCGTCGTGCCGACCACTGTAATGATGACGGCGTTCATGAAGCTCTTCGTAAAGCTATCGTTCGCGAGCAAATACAAATACGCGTCCCATGTCCACTCCCTCGGTATAATGAAGAAACCTCGGGTCAAATAATCCTTCTCCGTAGCGAACGACGTCATCAATATATAGAGCAATGGGAAGATGATGAAAGCCCCCCAAAGGATAAGTACTGCATAAATGAGAATATCGAAATACCTTTCAGTGCCAGATAAACGGCGAATGTTCATTAGTAAACACCCTCCCTTCCAGACCGTTTCGCAATGGCGTTCGCGGAGAGCACAAGCACAAGCCCAACGACCGACTTGAACAGACCAACCGCCGTTGTATAGCTGAATTCGCCCTGCTGTACCCCAACACGATAGATATAGGTGTCAAAAACGTCGGATACCGCAAGATTGAGCGGGTTTTGCAGCAGAAATATATGCTCGAAGCCTACATCGATAAAGCTACCGAGACGGAGGATGAACAGGATGAGAATCACATGGGCAAGAGACGGCAGCGTAATGTGCCAAATCTGTCTCCACCTATTGGCCCCGTCCATCACGGCGGCCTCATACAGCGTCGGATCGATGGAAGCGAGAGCGGCCAAATAGATGATTGCGCTCCAGCCCACCTCTTTCCAAATGTTCTGCAGCAGCCATATCCAGCGGAAATGATCTGGGTCGTTCAAGCCTTGATACCTTGGAAGACCGAGGGAATCCAGCAACAGGTTGACCCCGCCGAATTCGCCGGCAAACAGGACGACGGTGATCCCGACAACGACAATCATCGAGACAAAGTGAGGCAAGTACACGACGGTTTGTAGCGTCGTTTTGAACCATTTCAAGCGAACCTCGCCCAGAATCAGCGCAAAGAGGATCGGCGCGGGAAAATAAAAGCATATGTCGATAAGGTTGAGAATGAGCGTATTTTTGAGCAGGGTCACAAACTGCTGCTCGGTGAACAGGCGGACGAAATGATCGAGTCCCACCCACTCGCTGCCCCAGACCCCTCGGAACGGACTGTACTTCTGAAACGAGATGACAACCCCGAACATGGGCAAATATTTAAACAGAACCATCGACAAGAGCCCCGGCAATATCATCAAGTAGATGGGGAAAGCTCGTTTGATGTAATGGGCGAATGCTGAAGAAGCCCTTGATTTGCTGGCGGCTCTCAATTCGCTAACGGACGACCTCATGCTGTCCCACCTTCCTTATTGAAAAATTTGTCGGCCGCATCCGATGCGGCCGACATGACTACTGATTATTTGCTTTTATATTGGGCGTAGGCGTCGTTCATTTCCTGAATGATCTTATCGCCGCCGCCCGCTTTCCAAGCCGCGATCGCCTTGTCGATGCTTTCAACAGGCTCCTGCCCGACTACGATTTTGAGCTGGGTTTCCTTGAATTTCGTATCGAGGTCCTTCCCTAGCTTCGTGTTGGTTTCCGAATATATTTCCAAGCCGCCGGATTCGTTCTTCCAAGGATATTTGGCATTGTTCTTATTGTAAGTTTCGTCGAACTTGGCTACCTCCGGATCCGTCCAGCGGAAATTCCCGAGGTTCGGATCAGCGCGCAAGAAAAACCAGTTGTTCATAATCCGCGGAAGGTCCGTATCGATGAGCGGCGTTGCCGTATATTTGCCATCAGCCGCCTTCGTATAGTGAACGCCCTCGATCCCGCTCTTCATAATATCCGTGCCTTCGTCGGTTACCCACCAATCAAGCAGCTTCAGGATGCGCTGCTGTTTCTTGGCGTCGATTTTGCTGTTGATCACGACTTTATTGGTTCCGACCAAGCTCGTCGGATTGCCGCGAAGACCGGTAGGTCCGATCGGTGGAGCGAGCTGGACCAATTGTGCGTTCGGGTCGATTTTTTTCAGCTTTTCGGTATCCGTCCTCAGTCCAAGAGGGTGGTGGGTCCAAATGCCCGACTTGCCTCCCTGAAACAGCTCATAGACGTTGTTGCCTTTCTTGCTGAGAAAATCCTTGTCCAGAACGCCCTCCTCATACATTTTGCGAAGATAGCCGAGGAATTCTTTCTGCTCCTTGGACTGCACATTCTGGGGGATCAGCTTGCCGTCCACCAGCTTCCAGCCGTTGGCGAGGCCAAAAGCAGCCCGCAATTGGGCGGTGTTCGCCCCTAATTCTTGGTCTGTGGTGAAGCCGACTGTATCCTTCTTCCCGTTCTTGTCCGGATCGTTCAGCGCAAACGCCTTCATGATCTGATAAAATTCATCGACGCCAACCGTCTCTTCCTTCGGCATCGGCAGCCCTACATTGCGGATCCAGTCGGCCCGAATTTGATAGCTGTCCCGGACCTCAATTCCCCACGATGGCATCCCGAATAACTTCCCCTGCGGGTTCAGCAACTTCCATTGTTCATCCGGCCACGCCTTGGCCAGATTTGGGTACTTGTCCAGATGAGAGGCAAAATCCATGAAAACCCCCTCATTCTGCCACTTGATGAAATTGTCCGACGTGACTCGATACATGTCCGGCAATTCGCCCGATGCGGCCAATACATTCAATTTGTCCTTGTATGTCGGGCCGTCCGTCCACATGATCTTCATCTCGATATTAAATTTCTCGTTCAAATACTTGATGGTAGGGTGGTCTTCCCTCCACTTTCCTCCGCTCCACGATTCCGGCATAAAAGAGATTGTCAGCTTTTCTTTCATGTCATCCGCGACACCGGCATTGTCCGTCTTTCCCCCGGTGTCTCCCGCTTGACCGTTCCCGGAACAGCCGGCTATAACGCCAGCAGCCAGTACCCCTGTGAGCAGAAGTGCTATTTGTTTTCTCATCTTTGAACCCCTCCTGTAAGTGACTTCAAGTTCATTGTAGATCATAAGGAGCCCTTTGTTTTTTCAACATTTTACGATTCGTTATCCGATTTCACTTTTTTACCACATAAGAAAGTATAAGTTTTCGATTCCGAATACAGCTTTCTTATTGGCGATAAAACCTAATATAGGGATCTTTGGTCGAGACCAAAGATCCCTATATTAGGTTGCTCATCTTTGTTCGGCTTCGATAGAGGTTTTCTCATAGGGGAACCGGATGGATACGACCGTCCCCCTCGCCGGGAACGAATCGATGCTCACCCCGTACCGGCCTCCATATCGCAGCACGAGTCGCGCATGCACATTGGCGAGGCCGAGCGAATCCCTTGCGGCATAGTGGCCTTCGGCTTGCTGCTCGCCGACCTGAGCCAAAGAGCGTCGAATGTCCTCGAGCTTGTCCCGCGGGATTCCCGGGCCGTTATCTGCAACCTCGAGGATCAGGTCGTCCCCTTCGTCGAAGGCATTGATCAGGATAGCTGCATTTCCGTTCATTGGCTCCACCGCATATTTTACCGCGTTCTCCACAATCGGCTGCAGAGAGAGCTTGACCAGTCGTACCTCCATAAACTTCTCGTTAACGTAAACCTGGCTTTGAAAATTTTGTTTGAACCGGATATCGATAATCTCCAGGTATTTCCTCAAATGGTCGATCTCCTCGCGCAGCGTCACTTCCAGCGGCTCCAGCTTGGCAGTGTACCGGAAAAATGCTGCCAGATTGCCGGTAATCTTCTCGATCCGGGGAACCTCCTCCAGAAAAGCGATGCTCCGAATGATATCAAGCGTATTATATAAAAAATGCGGATTGATCTGCCCTTGCAGCGCTTTGATCATCGCATCCTTCTGCCGGACCTCCAGCTGCATCTCCCGCAATTGATACCGGTACACGTCATCGATCAAGTCGTTCAGCCGTCCGATCATCTGGCCGAAGCTGCGGTTCAAGCTCTGCAGCTCATCTTTTCCGGGATGATATTCGACCTGGACGTCCAGATTGCCCCTCTCAACTTGGTACATGACCTGCTTCAGGCGGACGACAGGCTCCATTAACAGCTTGGTCGAGATCGGTACGACAAGAATGACGAACAAAAACAGGAAGAGCAGCACTATCAGCATCGATTTGGTGGCTACGTTCAATCCGGTTGCCATTTCCTGCAGCGGAACGACGGCTAGAATCCGCCATTCCGTGAAGTCCGACTGGGTAAATGTGATTAAATAATCCAAACTCCCCACCTTTTGCAAAGTGTCGGAAACGGATAAACGAAGATCGCCCAGTGATGTCTTCAAGAGCGGCTTACCGAGCAGGCTCGCATCAGGATGATACACAATCGTATCCGATGAAGAAATAATGATAAACTTGCCGGTTTTACCTATCGACGTTTTGCCCATAATCTCTTTAATTTCGGACAATGACAGGTTGATGACCAACCGGCCAACAAGACGCGTGTTCTCTGTGCTGTACACCGGAATCACCAGAGAGACGATCGGAATTTGATAAGGATAAGACTCATATGTCGGGATGACTACGGTCTTCTCGGTAAACGGCAAACGAAGCCACGGTTCCTCGGGGCGGTATTCGACCTGTCCGTTTGAGGAAACGAGCTCACCGTTTTCCTTCAAGAGGACAAGACTTTCAATTTCGGAGTAATTGATAGCGATATAGCGGCGAAGGGTGTCCTCGATGACTAGCCGGTTCGACAAGGTCAGAGGCTCCTTTCCGGTCATCCAAGCTTGAATCGCACCGGCTTCCTGGTTCGGATGAAACCCTCCGCCGATCGAACGGAGCGGTCCGGCGATTACGGCGGAGGTGGATTGGGACAACTGCTTGAAATAGCGGTCGATTTGGTGATTCAGACTGGCGGAGGAACCTCTTGCGATATTATAGAAGTCCTGGGTTGTCGCCCGGGTGTAGTAAAATTGCGCTGTCACCGCTATTGTTAATACCCCGAGCAGACTAACCGTCAGGAATGCGACGATCATCTTCTGCTTGATGGAAAATCGATACAAGTAACGTTTGAACTGATTCATGACCCCATCCGCTTTCGGAACGTATTGGGGGAAACGCCTACCGAGCTTTTAAATACCCGGATAAAATAAGGCTGTGTGGCGAACCCGACCCGTTCGGCTATCTCGTAGTTTTTCAACTGCGTCTCGAGCAGAAGCTGCTTCGCCTTTTCAATTCTCACTTCCTGAATGTACTGAACCAGAGTGCGTCCTGTGCATCTTTTGAACAACGCGCTGAAATACGAAATACTCATGTTGGCATATTGAGCCATTTCCGTTAAAGAAATATCCTTCTTAAAATGAGTATGGATGTAATCGCATACCCGTTTGATGATATAATTAATATTCGATTTGCTCTGCTCCGCATAATGCATAATCAGAACAACGGCCAATTGGTTGAAATAACGAAGTATCGCTGCATCCTCCGCATCGACCGGAATCGTCGGGACGGTTTGTCCCGGCGACAATTCCTTCATCATGCCTGTGAGCTTCCATTCGAAGATGCGGAGCAAATTCATTCTTGCGGCCGGATTGATGTATTTGAGCTTCAAGACGGAATCGATGAGATCCGACATTTTTCGATTAACTGTCTGAGGGGCCATCTCGCCGAAGGCGTTCACAAGCTGCTGGAATCTGGACATATAGGAGCTGATTTCTTTCAGCTTTCCCATGCTTTGTTCAGATCTGTGCAGTGCCTCCCGGAGCTGCTCCATATCCACCGGCTTCAGCAAATATTCGGTAACTCCGTAGCGAATCGCTTTCTGCGCATATTGGAAATTATCATACCCGCTGATGATGATGTATATCATCGGAATTTCATGCTCATGGATTTTTTGGATCAGCGACAGACCATCCATCTTCGGCATCATGATGTCCGTAATCAGCACGGTCGGCCATAATTCCTGAATCAATGCCCAAGCTTCTTCCCCATTCGTCGCTTCCGATACGGTGATCGTTCCTTCTCCGATCCGATTCACCATCTCGACGACAGAGCTTCGGATCCAAGGCTCATCCTCTGCCACCAGAATATGATACATAGCTTTTCACCTCGGTAAGATTATTTCTCTATTTTATCAGATAATTGTTGTCTTATTTTCCGTTTTTTTATCCGATTTTCTTTAAATAAACCAAGTGGCAATGCCTATTCCTGTTCTTAGGTATTTACGTAACCATTTCCCCTATTTCCCTTCGTACCCTCGAATCCATTTTCGTCTAAGATAACTTCTTGATCTCCCCCGAGACTAAGCTCTTCAGGATCTCAAGGTTTTCCCGAGCAATCACAAAGGAAACCTTCACAGACATGAAACCCATCAAGGTTAAAATACAAGTATTTTCCCAACTCACTCTGTATTTAAGGGATTGTTGGTTTGAAATCATCCGAGACACCACCTGAAATTAATTAACTAAATTATACAGGAAAACAGGGTACCTTTCCTCAGAATTAAAGTAAGGTACCCTGTTTATATGATTTGAATTTTTTCAGTGGCCTCGATGGTGCTGGCAGCCTGTTGTCATGGTGCTATCGTTTTCCGTTAGTTAAGTTACAACATGTTTAAAAAACATAGTTATTTGAATTATGCCGTTGTAAACCAGAAGTAGAGGTAATATTTTTCAGGGGTTTCCCAAAAAACTTTAAACCAATTCCATTTTTATACTCCATTCTTTCTAACAGGTAGAGGATTGCTTCTAAATCAGATGTAACAGCTGACTTATCTAACAATAATAAAAATGAACTTTCTTTACTTTGGGGAACTGAGTGTGTATAAAAATCAAAGTGGAGATACTTATCTAAGTTTTTAATTTTTTCGGTATACGTCTTCGTACTTCATTGGAATACCTCCTTTTTAGTTACTGTTTCTCCACTATTTTACCATACCTGACCGTCGTATTGACTGCGGCTATCTGCTCTTTAGGTATCAATCAAGGACTTATTGCTTCGTGTAAAATCATTAATTCTTTGTTGAGCTCGGAACGAAGCTTGGCATCTATTTCGTTTAATTGAATGATAGAAGGCGAATTCAGGTCTTGAAGCTTGTTTGGGATTTCCGCGTTCCATATCTCCTCGGCTCTTCGGTCCAAAGGTGTTACCCATATGCCGGGAAGCCGATCGTACCACAGCTTGCCTTCCAGGCTATCACGGTACGGGGCTTCTTGCGTCATGGAATGCTGGATATAGTCCCACGCCTCCGGCTTATTCTCACTTTTCTTATGCATGAGGATCGCTGCTCCTCCTCTGGTGACATAGCTGCCCAGTGGCAGCCGGGTCATTTTCCATTGCCCGCTTGTTTCCGGACTCCATTCCTTAAGCAGGTATTTCCCCCACTCTCCCCAATACAGCATAACGAGCTCTCCGTTACGAATGGCATTTTTTCCGTTATCGTCCCATATATTCAGATTTCTGACGAGGCCTTCCGCTTGGATGGCCTTGGCTGTGTTTAAGGCATTCACCATGCGTGCATCGTTCCGTGGATTTTCCTTATTCCTGCCCAAATAGCCAAGTCCCCCTGATACCATATAGGTCGGATCCGTAGCATAGCTGAAGATCCAATGGCTATTCTGTTTCAGTACTTTAGCCATATGCACCCAGTGAGCGGGATCCTCCAGATAATCACCTAATGCTTTCGGTTCAGGAGGAAATCCGTATTTCTCCAAGATATCTGCTCTATAAAATGTAAATTCGACGGGAAGATCCTTCGGTATAGCAATAAGCTTCGTGCCATCCAAGGATTTATAGGATGTCAGGTCCAGCTTGGGGAACCATTCATCTGTTATTCTCGATTCAGCCCGATAAGGGTCTTGACTAAGATCCTCGAACAAATCCAGGTCGTTTAGCTGCCTGATCCAAACATTATCCACGATAACCAGATCAGGACTGGTTTCACCGGCTAATGCGTAACTAAGGTCTTCCCCTTTTGTCTTGACCCATTCTACATTCTGGTCTGGATGGGCTTGACGAAAGGATTGCGTAATAGGCGTTTGTTCATCGATCGTAGCGATAATCCGTATAGACTTCTTTGCTTCTGTTGCTTTAGCCGCTGGCTGTGCATACTCTTCACTCTTGGGCATAATCTCATCGCAGCCGCTTAAAGCCATCACGAGAAGAAGTATAATGGTAATTCCGCCTGATCTTTTCATGGAGTGCCCCTTCTTTCATGGGATGTTATCTTCTGATCTCGCAGCAGCTCGGTCAGCTGAACAGCAGGCATTGGCTTCCAATGGTAATATCCTTGCTGAAGGGAGCAGGACATGCTCTGAAGAGCCGCCATGTCCTCCTGTTCTTCGATTCCTTCGGCAATGACGCTCCAGCCTCGCGCGCCCGCTAACGATATCAGCGTCTGTACGATAGCCATATTGCCCGGCTCCTCCCTCATATCCTGAATAAAGGAACGGTCAATTTTGAAGCCGTCGATCGGCAGCTTTTTGAGCATGGTTAAGGACGAATAGCCGGTGCCGAAATCATCGATCCATATTCGAATCCCTTGCTGCTGCAGCTTCTGCAGGGCTTCGATCATTTTTCCCGTTTTTTTAACGAACACTTCCTCGGTAATTTCTACATCCAAGCATTGGGATGGGAGATTCATTTCATCTAGTACCCGGCTTAAATAAACAGCCGCGTGATGCTTGACCAGCTGCGTTGGCGATAAATTTATGGCGAGACGCATATAATCGAATCCTTCTTCCAGCCAGTCTTTCAATTGCCGGCAAGCTTCGCGAATGACCCATTCTCCCAATACCCCGATCAAACCGCTGTTTTCCGCTACGGATATTACCTTGATCGGCGGAATCCGCCCGAGTGTTGAATGATCCCAGCGAAGAAGAGCCTCGGCTCCTATAATGCTGCTGCTTTGTGTATCCATAATAGGCTGGTAATGAAGGGAAAGCTCATTTCGTTCCAGCGCTTTACGAAGTTCGAATTCTAAAACCATATTCTCCGAGACCGTACCCGTTGCCTGAGGCTTGTAAAATCGATATATGTTCCCTCCCTTACCCTTGGCCAGATACATAGCCGCATCCGCATGTTTCACCACGGTATCCATCGTTACGCCATCTTGGGGAGCGAGACTAATTCCTATACTCCCGCCAATGAACAACTCGTGCTCCTGTACCTTGAAAGAGCTGGCGAATGCTTCCAACACGCATACCGCCAGCTGACCTGCCGCCTCCTTATTGGCCTCCTTCATAACAATGACAAACTCGTCTCCACCAAGACGGGCTATAAACGCCCGGTTCCCAATGGCTTCCGTTAAGCGTAAAGTTACCTGCTTAAGCAAACCGTCACCGATTCCATGCCCTAAAGTATCATTGATCTGTTTAAAACGGTCCAAATCAATGAACATCACAGCTGTACATGCTCCGGTTCGTACGTTTTGACGAAGCAGCTGGTCTAGATGCTCGTTAAAGTGCCTGCGATTAGGCAGGCCGGTCAGCGAGTCGAAATAAGCCTGCTCTTTGGATTCACCCAGCATCTGCTGAATCTTTTCCGTCACGATCCGAAAATTATGGATAAGCGAATGCACTTCCCCGATATCCGAATGAATCCAGTGGATCTCTTTTCCTTCCTTAATCCGGTTCGGCAGATCATGGGATAATGCGGCAAGCTTCATGATGGACTTGATAATGAACCGGTGCAGGAATAAAGCAAAGACTCCAATGATGATGACCGTATAAAGAACATTGACCGATTGGGATATATAGTAGATCGTCACTTCCCGGACATAACTTTCTGTGGACAATTTTACGTACAGTGTGAAGTTTCCTAATTCTATCTGATGCACGAGTGCGAAGCTTCGTTCATGAATGCCAGGAACATCGTTACGCCGGTGCGGCTGTTCCCAGATAACCAAGGAATCCGACATTCGTGTCCAATTGTGCTTATCCATCCAGGGGAAGCTCTCAAGCTGTTTGTTGGTTGACAGAATGAAATGCCCCCGTTTATGAAGCAATATGGCTTCACCGGCAGTCCCCAAAGAACTGGTGCGAAGTAGCTCGCGAAAGGCAGCTATTTGCAGCGAGCTCCGCAGCTCCAGCTTGAGCATCTGATCCGGAGACCAAGAAGCGTAAGCTATACGGAGCGATTCAGTCAAATGCTTCATTTGCTGCGCAAGATCAAACTTAAAACTGCGCTCGGCGCTCTTCCCTGTATTTATGATGAAAAGAAGCGAGGAGCCGATAATACTGAACAGACTTAAGTAGATTAAGATGCCGGTCAGGCTGATTTTGCTTGTCCCGTTAGTATGAATAGCTGATCTTCTCATGTAAATGCTGATTGATTTATACAAGATATCGGCCATCAATGCGTTGAACAGCAAATTGACAACTAAAGTACATACATATAGCCCAATTTCCTGGTCTAAGTGACCGTTCTTCCAGTAATATAGCAAGCAAATACTCGGTACGCCTATACCAAGCCAGAATATAACGCCCGGCAGCAAAACCCCATTTCTCGAAGGTCTATTGCTGCTATACATCATGACAAAGGCGATCTCTAAAGTCAGGAGCAAAAGAAGAATATAGCCTTCATGAAGGAAGAATACAGCAGCAGTATGCACGATCAAAGTTAAAGCAGCGGATTTTTTCCAACCGAACAGATGATAGGACAGAAGTATAAATAGACTGGCGAAAAATAACTGCAGGCTAAATACTAAACTCACAGGATATGCGTAGGAAAGAAAAGCAAGTGCTCCCAACAGCCAATAGGTCCACAAAGACTTGGACATAAGTGTGACTGTTCTATGAGATAGAGTCATGGATAGCATCCTCATTCGGTTTAGGATTTAAGTAAATTTCTAGAATTCAATCTACCCTTTTCGACATCATACATAGCAGGCTCCTTTTAAAATCGTTCTTAGAAAAGGCGCAACAAGAAACGCCCTACCGCAAAGCGACAGGGCGTTTACTATAAGCTATTGATCAAACGCCTAGCCTTTCAAATTCCCTCCAGCCTCTCTATCCATTCTTCCATAGGTATCACCTTCCGGATGTTCCGGGGATGGAGAGATATGCCAATCGCTGTCTGTCAGTCTTCCCTGCTGGATATTCAGCTTAACTGGACAAGATCCTCAACGTTAAGATCCTTCAAATCTTTATGCAAATGGATTCCTGCACCGTGAAAATCTTCATCCGAAATCTATTTGTTTGTGTCAAATGCCCTGCAAGAATGTCTGAACTGGTAAGCTTTTAATAATTCTTGTTTCTTACTCTCCGTTCCTATCATGTGGAATCACACACTTAGTCCACTGGATGCTTATTCTGTTCGCACCACCCTTACGATGCTCTGCATGCTTTTTCACTGTTATCTCAGAAAGACATATTCAATAACGGAACGAGGGAAACAAAACCATTATTTCGATTGAAGAATTTCACTTCTAATCCCCAATGAAAAGACCGGTCTTAACGATACATCTGAGATAGTTGCTAATCGTTTATCATGAGATCATCTTGGGAATTCCCAGGATGATCCTTTTTTGGTTTCAATAATATCTGTACTCGCTCAAAAGAATTTCACATCGTTGCTCTATTATGACCCGTTATAGCATATTTCAGAAAAAGGATTCATATTCACTTATCCTAAATCGTCATCAGACTGGCAGGTGTTACTACAATGGCATGGACAGACGGACTGACTGGACGCATAATCCTACAAAACGCCTCGGGTTATGAGGAATCAAGACGAAATTTTAATGCTCGCTTCTCCAAATACCCAAAAGTGATTGTCTACTGTCAGACTGGTCAGGATGCTGCCAACGCCGTTCTATGGGTACGCAAACAAAAGATACCTTTTAGCGTACGCTCTGGCGGCCACAGCTATGAAGCATTTTCGATTGTTGACGGTGGCCTAATTATTGATGTCAGCGATTTACTGCACCTACGAATCGACAAAGCGAGGGATACTGTGAGCATTGGCGCTGGATTTCGAATGCAGCATTTGTACGAAGCCCTATGGAAAAATGGATTGACCATTCCCGGCGGAACTTGCCCTACGATAGGCGTGTCTGGGTTGACGCTTGGCGGAGGTTATGGTTTTTTATCTCGATTTTTTGGCATGACTTGTGACAATTTACTCGAAATAGAGATGGTTAATGCGCAAGGAAAGATTATTCATGCGAATGAAAAGTACAATAGTGATCTGCTTTGGGCATGCCGTGGCGGAGGAGATGGGAGTTTTGGCGTAATCACATCCATTACTTACCGCGTGTTTCCAATCGGAGATGTTGCACTTTGCAAGTTGACGTGGAATTTTTCTGACCTTGAAAATGTAGTACGCTTTTGGCAGACATGGGCTCCGAATACCGATACCCGCTTGACTTCCCAGCTCAAGCTTCCGGCGCTAAATCAAGGCGATATTGAATCTTTCAGCGTGTTTGTCGGCTTAGAAAAAGAGCTGCGACGCTTCGTATGTCCTTTGAAAGAGGCAGTTCCACCTAAAATGTTCTCGATCCGCTCAGCTTCCTGGATCGATGCCGCACGCAGGATAGCTGGAATGCCGACATGGCAAGTCAAGTTTAAACATTCATCTGCCTACGCTTACGAACCCTTCTCGGACGCCGCGCTTAATATGCTGATCCAAAATTTAAAGAACTCTTCAGGCACCAGCAACTTTGTCGAACTTAACGCTTATGGGGGCGCGATTTTTGAGGTGCCACCGGATGCGACGGCGTTTGTGCACCGAAAAGCTCTGTTTGGGATGCAGTATCAAACCTACTGGGAGCAGGATTCGGAAGAGGTTAATAACATTCTTTGGGTTAAACGGTTCCGGGAGTCTATGCTTCCTTTTACACAAGGCGCGTATCGTAACTATAGTGATCAACTAATTGATAACTGGCAGACTGCTTACTTTGGAGAGAACATTATCAGGTTAAAGCAGGTAAAACAAGTCTATGATCCAGAAAATCTGTTCCGCTTCAAACAGAGCATTCCTCCTTAGCAGCTAAAAGCAAATTTGTTTAGGTAGCTGCATAATAAATCATCTTTTGTAAGACCATATCTCTTCGTACAAGGAGGTGATACAGCATGAATCAACAAGGTTTGGCTTTTGCTCTTCTCTATTTTAAGCTGCACTTTATCCACGACATCGTCAGCTTCCGTACCGAGAATGTCGATAAGCGTAATTTCATTCCCCTCTTTGTCCGTTCCGATGGGATCATGCAAGGACACATCTTTGCGCGTTTTCTTCAACGAACAGGTGCATCAAGATCTCGTTCTCAATACATCGAGCTGCGAATGTCGCGAGTTTCGTCCCTTTGTTAGGTGAGAACGACTCGATAGCTTTGATCAAGCCTATCGTCCCCCTCGAAATCAAATCCTCCAAATCTTCTCCTGTGTTATCGAATTTTTGACAATATGAACACGAAGCAACGTAAAATTCTATCCATAGAGCGACTTCCATTAATTAAAAAACGACAGTTCATAAATCGAAGCCAGTAGACAGCACAAAGCCCCCATCCTGCTGAAGCAGAATCGGAGGCTTGATTTGCTGAATACCTAGACCCAGCTTAGCTTTGCATGGGACATGCTCTTCTTACTATACGTTATTACCCACCTTTGTAAATCGAAAAAAATCAAAGTCAGCATGCCCGCCAACATGCTTGGAAGCATAGTTAAACAACCCGATCCGGTAGCCCATAAAATGGTCCAGCGTATACTTCATCTTCAACGAACTTCCGATTTGTTTCCATTCTTCACCGTTTGCTGAATAGTAAAAGCTTGCAATATCAACGCTATTTTCAAAATTGAAATGAACTTTCAAATAAATCAGGCTGTCCTCGTATTGAAGTCGTTCAACCGTTTCTTCACCGCCCCCTCCCCCATTGACACACATCGCAACATAGCGGTTGCCGTTCGCTGCAACTTGAATGCCGACAGTTCCGAAATGATTTTGCAATGCAACCAAACCTGCGTGATCACCCGACTTCATTTGAGATACATCCATCACCGTAATTCCGATACATACAGGACCTTCCGTACGTTGCGTCAATGTATTGCGTGCGAATAAGACACTACTGGTTACATTCCCCGTCACTAATCGCAACCAGCCTTGGCGCGCGGTCACAGACCAAATCCGGTTATCCGGATTATGATTCCACTGCCAATTCAATGCCAATTTATTTTCGTCATACTCGAACTCATCGCTTATTACCAAAGGGGCGGGAGCCGAACTTGGCAATTGCACTTTGAATGCCAATCGCGCTTTTCCATCCATCCCGATGACCGGCCAATCGTCCACCCAAGAAACTGGAAGCACAATGGGAATTCTCCCCACAGCATCATGATCTTGAAATAACACAACATACCACTCATTGGCTGGCGTGTCGATAATGCCTCCTTGAGCGATACCGTTATTACGGTAGCCCATGTCGTCATCGAGAATTACTTTATGTTCATAAGGACCCAGCAGCTCCCGCGAACGATAACAAAGTTGTCTGCGACGGCGGTTTCCGGTATTGGGCCATTCAATGAAGAACAAATAATAAAAACCGTTCAGCTTATTCGCATGGCATCCCTCGCATCGCAGCATGATACCGTCACGCTCCGTCTCGAAGAGCCGTTGATGGACGCCGCCAGATTTTACGGTCATCACATCAGACGTCAATTCTGTAATGTGAATACTCCCGTTGCCGTGAATGACGTAAACGCGGCCTTCGTCAAACAGCAGACTCGGATCATGATGGATTCCTGCAATTACAGAGCGTTCCCATCTCCCGTTCTCGATATCCGCCGTCCTGTAAATGTAAAACTGGTTCATATCATTACTTGAGAAGCACACGTAAAACATGTCATTATGATGACGCAAACTTACGGCCCATGATCCTTTGCCATAAATGCCTCTCCCGTCCAGCAAATTGTGCGCATCGTTATTCTCTAAGGTCTCGTAAACGTAGTTCACGATTCTCCAATCCATCAAATTCTCAGACCTCATAATCGGGCATCCGGGCATCGAATGCATGCTTGTGCTAACCATATAGTAGGCCGTCCCTACTCTAATAACACAAGGGTCAGGAACATCCGCCCAGATGATCGGATTCGTTATCGTCACATTCCCCATCGCTATCTCTCCTTATACTCAAAAACAGTTGATACCAATGTTCTTATTTCCTTACAATCTCACGATATTCTACAGGAGTCACGCCGATAGATTTTTTGAAAAATCGAGTAAAAGAGTGCGGGGTTTCATACCCTACCTGCGCACCCACTTCCGCAATCTTCAGCTCGTCTTTCTTGAGCAAATATTTGGCTTTCTCCATTCTAACTTCATCAATATACTCAGATAGATTGACTCCACTTTCCTGTTTAAAAAGCCGCGATAAATAGGACGGGTTGAAGTGAATCACGCTAGCTAAACGTACAAGAGACAAATCCTCACCCAGATGCTCCTCAATATACGACCGGACCTTCTCTATCACCGCAGCTGCTCTATTGCGTTCTACACTCAATCGAAGATCGAACAAGGACTCTGCGATCTGTTTCAAAAACCCGAAACTATCTTGCCAAGACGAATGCCTATCTCTTTGCATAAGCCCGGTTGTTCCAACTTTTTCGTGCAGCTCCCAACGGTTAATGTAAGATAAGAAGAAGAGCGCAATCGTATAGTACAGCTCCAAGGCAAAAGGTCCCCCATTTCCGCGTTCATCGAAAGCCGTTTCCATCAGTTCGTTGAACAGATGGAGAAATCCCTCTCTATTTCCACCTTCAAGATGAATCGCCAAAGACTCCGCCTTTTCTCTCAGCGTCCTTGAGTTGGCCGCGGTTTCAATCGTTTCAAAGTTGACCGTTTGTACCATCTGGGCGCCGTCTCCCGCTCGCCAGTACTGTTGACTTCTAATTCGGTCGTACATCTCTGAAAGCTGCTTCCATTCACATGTATCGGCGCAGAGCGTTATGGCAAAAGTGATTCCCAGAGAATCATAACAAGCTCGCTGCATAAGCTCGAATTGTCCTTCTAGAAACTTTATCGTGCGGGCATAGGCTTCGCCCGATTCCTTTCCATGTGCATACTTCGGTTGAACGAGCCAGACGAGGCCGCCGTAATGATCAATGATTCCAAGACTATCTGTGCGTTCTGCCAGGAATGTCTCTGCCAAGAATTTGACAGCAAGTGCCGCCTCCTGACTTTCAGCAAAGGAATGGTGCATGTTCGTACGCTGCAGGTCACCTACCGCCACAAGGACGGGCAAAGTTGGATCAAGAGCAATGCCCAATTTACGGAAATCAACTTCTAACTCCTCCGCTGCTCGCGTCCCCTGAAGCAAATAACGAAAATAATTCCCTTGAGCAAGCGTTTCGAGTGTGGTAAGCTTCTCACTCGATTGCTTGATTAGATTATGAAACTTTAAACTGTTCTCCAGTTCATGAATCGCATCGGTAACCGCCTTGATAATCTTATCGTATTGTTCACTCTTTAGGAGATAGCTAACTCCGGGTGTTTGAATCGCCTGGTAGACATAATCAAAGTCATTATACCCGGTCAAAAAAATGATTTTGCAATGCAGCCAATTACTCCGTATGTTTCTCATTAGCTCGAGGCCATCCATCCCAGGCATACGGATATCGGACAACACAATGTCTACTCTCGTAGTATTCATCCAATCCAGCGCTTCTTCACCGGAATAGGCTTTATACAAATCAAGATCCAGATTCAGTTGGCTAAATATGTCAAACAGCCCATCTGTAATGATTTCCTCATCATCAACGATCAGCATTCTAATCATGAGCATCACCTCCCTTTAAGGGAATACAAATGATTGCTTGCAATCCCCCGAGCTCGCTTCGGCTTATTCGCAGACCGTATGCTTCACCGAACGTGATTTTTACACGGCGGTGAATGTTCACCAAACCTGTCGTCTCCGTATGCTCACCACCGTTATCCAAGGTATCCCATATATTCTGCAATGCTTTATCCGTCAAGCTTTCACCGTTATCTTCCACCACAATATGGATTTCTGACTCTTTCATCTCGAAGCGGATGACAATCAATCCGCTGCGTTTCATTTGTTCCAAACTGTGTTCAAATGCATTCTCAATGATAGGCTGCACAATTAAACGTGGTACTGACACCAGTTCAATTTCCCGCGGGAGAGCTTCGAATTGCACCCGGATACGCCGCGAGAAGCGCAATTCCTGAATCTCCGTGTACATTCGGGCATGATGAATTTCTTGTTTCAACCATACTTCGTCAGAAGCATTCCGGGTAACAAAATGAAAATATTCACCAAGCTGTCCTGCAAACTGTCCGATTCGTTCAACGTCTCCAATCTTCGCCATCGTTCTCAGAATAAAGAAGCTGTTGTATAGAAAATGAGGATTAATTTGCGATTGAAGCTGCTTCAACTCTGCCCGCTGCGTCATAATTTTCTGCTTATAGACTTGATCAATCAAAGAACGAAGATTCGCGACCATTTGGTTAAATCTTCCATACAAGTATCCAAGCTCATCCTTAGACTCATGCTGGATGTTAACATCCAGATCCCCATTTTCCATACGCCGAAAACTTTTAACAAGCGTGATCAACGGTTTGTGAATAAATTTGTAGGTGGAGAATGCATAAATCGCAATAATGACAACAGCTACGAGAATAAATAACCATGCCCACATATAAAACTTGTCCAGCGGCCTCTTAATCATTTGTTCTGGAATAAACCGGTAAATAGACATATTTAAATAGTCAGAGCTTGCAATAGCGGTATAATAGCGGCTTCCCGAGATGGTAAAGGTCCCCGTACTATGCAGTGGATTCTCTCTTATTTGTTCAATAGTAGCCGTAATATCTTGCCATAGGTGCTCTAATGATCCACTCGTGAGAATGACACCGGATTTGTCCGTGGTCATCAATGTTCCGCTGCCGGGATAGGTGTTGAACTGGCCTAGCGCCTCCTGCAGTCTGTCTTGATCCAGTTCAATTTCAATGATGAACAATGGTTGATTCCCATTGGTCACACTTTGCTTTGCCGCACTTAAAAATAAGCCGCCATTCCACTCCATAATCTGGTTATTCCTGCTGCTTAATACCGAGCGAAAGCCATTATACCGTTCGGTATTAAATTTGCTTGGGCCATTAGCGGAAGAAACCGTTTTGGATAGCGGATAAATATGAGCACTTACATTTTTGATATAAGGACTGCTGTTTTGAATCGCGTATAGCCGTTTTCGCAGCGAGTTAATTTTTTCAGTACGTTTAAACACATCCATCGTATCCCAGGTCAGCGTCAGTTCGTTGAGATCCTCATCCTCGATAACGCCATACTGGAGCAGCTTCATCCGTTCTACCTCTTTCTCAAGATCGGTTACATAGAAGGTGAGCTGGGATACCGCCGTTTTGGAGATGTCTTCGCTTGCCGTCTGGACGATCCAGTTATACAGGTAGACGCCAAATAATAGAATGGGGAGCATGATAAGCAAAAAAGTACTGAGCAGCCGAAGGAAAATCGTGTTTCGCAAAGAGAATGGTTGACGGTTGATCAAGGCACAAGCCCCCAACTTTTTTTCTTCAATTATAGCCTGAAGCTTGTAAGTTTCCTAAACATTTTCGTTATGAAGCAATCCACCTTTTACCCCTTGACGCTACCAAGTACAATCCCTTTAACAAAATACTTCTGCAGGAATGGGTACGCCAAGATAATGGGAAGGGAGCCCAAGAATATCTGTGATGCTTTCAGCGTCCGGTCAGAAATGAGGGCCAAATTTATTGCTTCGTCACGCGACATATTCATTAAATTTTGCTGAATGACGATCGTCTGAATATAACTTTGCAGCGGGTAATGACTAGGATCTCCCATAAGCAGAAGGCCGTCAAACCAACTATTCCAATGCTCTACCATGGAAAATAAGGCAAGCGTTGCAAGAGCAGGCTTGGATATGGGCACATAAATTTTCCATAATGTCGTCCAGTAACTTGCACCATCCATAACCGCTGCCTCTTCCAGTTCTTTCGGCACTTCCCGAAAAAAATTAAGCAGCAGTACCACACTGAAAACGGGAACCGCACCTGGTAAGACGAGTGCCCAAATCGTATCAAGCAAATTGTACTGCTTAAGTGTAGAGTACCAAGGAATTAAGCCGCCGTGAAAGAGCATCGTCATGAAGAAAATCCAAGCGTATACCATTCGCAGGCGAAACGTCTTCGACTCCTTGGATAAAGGAAAGGCGACAAGGATGGTTAAAATCAAATTTAGTGGCGTCCCGATCGCTATGCGCTCCAAGGAAACAAGCATAGACTGCCAAAACGCTTCCCGGCTAGCCGTATACTTGTAAGATGCCACTGTGAAATCGACCGGCCACAGTTTCACATGACCTGCTGCTGCTGCTGTGCTTGAACTAAACGAGACGGCAACGATATGGATTAACGGAAGGACACAAATCAACGATACGATGATGAGAAAGGAAACATTCAGAACGGAAAACCACTCGAATCGTCTTCGACTGTTGGATACCCGGATATATGCGTCAGACACAGAACTTGATGGCTGTACCACTGTTTTCCCTCCTCCTAGAAAATTCTATATTTTGCAAACCGATAAGCCACAAAGTACGAACTTGAAATCAATATAAGTGAAACTAGTGATTTGAATAATCCAACTGCTGTTGCCACACCGTATTGAGCATCCAACAAACCGATCCGATATACAAAAGTATCCAGAATATCGCCGCTTTCATACACTTGAGGGCTATACAAATTGAACACTTGATCGAAGCCCGCGTTCAGAAGCTGTCCTAGACTTAGAACCGAGAGCAGTACGATGACCATACGCATACCGGGAATGGTGATATGCCATATCTTATGCCAGCGGTTTGCGCCGTCGATCGTGGCAGCTTCATATAAACCGGGATCAATTCCCGTAATAGCCGCCAAATAAACAATAGTCCCATAACCAAAATTTTTCCATATATCAGAAGATACCAACGTAAACGGAAACCAATGATTGTCCCCAAGAAAGAATATCTTATTTATGCCGAACGCACCCAACAATTGGTTAACAATACCGCTAGAAGGGGATAAAATATCGATAAGTATGCCGCCTAGAACGACCCATGAGAGGAAATAGGGTAAATAAATGGTCGTTTGTACACTTCTTTTAATCACCTCATTCTTCAATTCGTTGAGAAGAATGGCAAATACAATCGGCACGATCAAGCCTAGAATAAGCTTAAGACTTGAAATAAACAGGGTATTCCACAGAACCTGAGTAAAACTAGGCAGGTTCATGAGATATTTGAAATTCTCCAAACCAACCCACCGCTGATCACCGAAGAGTCCTTTCGCTGGGATGAACTTCTGAAAAGCAATAACAATTCCCGCCATGGGAACATATGAGAATAACACGATCAGTACCAGCCCAGGCAATATCATCAGATGCAGCGGAAGCTCTCTCCATATCTTTCTGGTTCCCATATCCATCCTCCATCATTTGAAGCAAAATAAGCAGAGGAAGGAAGGTGAATCCATCCTCTGCCTGATGCTATTTCTTCGTTGACATATACCAGTCATTTACTTCTTTCGTAATTTGTTCTCCGCCAAGCTTCGCCCAATCTTTGACAAATTTATCGAATTCATCGATTGACCCACCCATAATAATTTTGGTGTAAGTCTCATTCATTAACTTCTCCAAAGTCGATTTACGCTCAACCATCGTAGGCGTAGGTGCACCAACAAATTTATCCATCAGGAACTGATTGTTTTTGTCATATTGATCAACAACCCCTTCAGAGCCTTCCGGGCCGTAAATCCGCTCCCATCCCCACAGCGCAAACCCTTCCTTAGATCCCGAATTGAAAGCATCTATTTTTCCTTGAATCGTTTTGGCTTCCCCTTTCAATGTCGAGAAGTTGTTTGCTTTACGTGCCGCATCGATCGCTCTAAACGCCTCTACGTTCTTTTTTACCGGAGAAGGTGTTACCGGGGACAGCTGCCACACGCTCTCCGCTTCCGGCGGTGCGTAGTATTTGTCAAACTCTGCCGTTGTACCAAAGTTTTTCTCCAGATGCAGATTAAACAGCTTGATAACTGCTTCAGGATGCTTGAATCCCTTTTTAACCGCAAAAAACTTGGTCGTACTGAACTTCAGGGGCACTTTTGGCATTTCGCCTGATTCCGAAACGATCGGATATGCCCGCCATTGTGCATTAGGGTCGTTGTTCCGGTTCAACTGAAGCGGCCAAATAGAATTCCACTGTTCGCCGTATTCCAATCCGATCTTTCCGGCGGCGATTTGCTCGGATACCTTGCCTCCGTCTTTAATGCCGAACTCCTGATCCAGCTCTCCGTTCTTGAACATGCTCTGCAGAGATTGAAGCGCTTTCTTCACTTCCGGTTGAATGCCGCCAAAAACCAGTTTACCGGATGTGTCGGTGAGCCACATATTCGGATAAGCCTTATACCCGGCCATGAACCCTTCCAAGCCCATGGCTCCACCCCATAAGCCTTTGGTTAAGCCAAGTCCAAAGGTATCTTTTTTCCCGTTGCCATCCGGATCGTTTTCCGCAAATGCTTTCGAAATCGCCTGCACATCTGCCATCGTCTTCGGGGGTTGTAAGCCTAACTTCTGAAGCCAATCTGTACGAATCCAGATAAACATGGCACGTTCGATCGAAGAATCAACCTGCGGGATCGCCATCAGTTTGCCGTCAATCTTAACGGCGTCGAATGGACTTGTTCCCTCTTGCAATAAGATTTCTTTGGTTAACGGAGAAGCATATTTCTCATATAAGGCCGTCATATCCTCAATTTGGCCGGCATCGGCCAATTGCTTCAGTTGGGTCGCATTCACTGGAATGACATCAGGCAGATCGCCGGAGGCTAGCGTTACATTCAGTTTCTGCAAATATTGCTCTGAAGTATCGTTCCCTTTTACGACCCAATTGTTTTTAATATTGATCCCAAGCTGTTCCTTATACAGACGGGTCCAGCGGTTGTCTTCAAACGTTTCTCCCTTTAACGCGCCAAGCACATTATTTTCTACAACATCGTTGAGACTCCGGACAAACGACACGTCGATTGGTGGATCATACTTACCCAGCGGGTCTGCATTTGCACCTTTCATATCGGTACTCCCGGCAGTGCTCACCGCTTCAATAGCCGTTTCATTCTGCCCAGTATTCGTTGAATCGTTTTGACTGCTACATGCTGACAATAGCGTTGTGATTGCGAGAATGGAAACAGACAACGCTTTCATTTTGTGCTTTTTTGGTTTCATGTACATCCCCCTATATCGAATTTTTAAAGTATCACTGCAGTGACGTTGTTTATGTTTTTATTATAGGGTCCGCACAATATCCAAACAATGTACAACTCTTTACTTTACTTACCCAACGTTGTCATAATGTAAGCGTAATCATCTCGTGGCAGACCAACGCAGATTCTTTACAGTAACGGACAAACTCTTCGTCCATGTGGCTGCAATAAGAGTTGGTATAATAGTAGCAAGAACACTCCAATTTCTGTTTTAAACCTAAAATATCATTCATTATTTATAATAAAGCAATCGGTTTACGTAAGCATTCCGGTAATCCGTAGGAGTCAAGCTTGTTATTTTCTTGAATGATTTGGTAAATGAATGACTATCTGGAAAACCTAGCTGCATAGAAATCTCATTAATCTTTTGATTGGTGTCCGTCAGCAGAAATTTAGCCGCCTCCATTTTTTCTTGCATGATGAATTGTTTTAATGAAACACCCGCCATAGAAGAAAATATGCTGGAGAGATGTTTGGCGTTATATCCAAAATGTTTAGCAAGTTGTGTAACTCTTATATTCTCTTGCCGATTCCATTTGATGTAGTCCACAATATCATTGTAAAGCTGCTGTTTTAGCAGTTTCTTAGATTGGTTTGGGACCACAAACATCTGGTTGTATATCTCGCACAAAATACTGGTGGTCAAGTAATTGTTTAAGGTCTGTTCCCTGTAGCTGCGAATGGAATCCTGCAATTGCTTCAGCATCACAATGAGCTTTTCGGGACTGCGCAGCGTACCTGTTTGGGGAAGGACGATAATTCCCGGTTCGTAGACATGCTCGTGAGCGGCCTCATGATACGTTTCATGCCCGTATGTTGAAAAATGTAACCAGTAAAAGCTGCAATCGGACTCTTGGTAGCCATATTGTTGGGTGCGGGGAGGCATGATCAAGAACTCCCCTTCCCTAAGGGCGAAGCGGTCTATGCCGCATGAGATGTACATCGTTCCGCGGGTTTGAATGAATAACTCGTAATTCATCAATACTCGGTTCATGTGCTTCCACTCCGGAGACGGCGATACAAATTTCCCTGTCATATCCATGACCACCGGTACATCCACACGGAATTGATACAATACCATATTACTGATCCCTGCCCTTTCAGACTTTTTCACACTTGGCTTAATAACAGAGTACCAGAAATATAGGGTTATTTCCATGTCCTATGAGGCTTCAGAAATTGATGACAGTAAAGACGACGCGATGAAACCCTTCCTTTTTGACACATAATCCAACCTTATGTTATTTACCCTATCGGTAGAAGACGCTAAGCTTAATATAGTCTCCATCGGAGAACGTTACTATAACGGAGGGATTGGATATGAAGGAAGCTGCGCCGAGTATGGGGGTTCTGAAGGATATTGGCATGAACCGGGTAGAGTTGACCGGAGCCTATCATGTGAATGCATTCGAGAAGGAAATGGCTTATTTGGCGAGCTATGATGCGGATCGTCTGCTGGTTGGATTTCGTGAAGTGGCAGGATTGCCGGCCAAGGCCCGGATCTATCCCGGATGGGAAAATACGGAGATCAGAGGCCACACTTTAGGTCACTATCTTACCGCCTGTGCACAGGCTTATTCGCAGAATCAAAGCGCAGAGCTGCTTGCAAAGTTGGAGTATATCGTGGCTGAATTGGCCGTCTGTCAGCTGGAAAGCGGATACTTGTCGGCATTTCCGGAGAGACTATTCGAGAATGTGGAGAATAGGAAACCAGCCTGGGTTCCATGGTATACGATGCACAAGATCATCGCCGGTCTGATCGATGTCTACGAATGGACTCGAAACCAAACGGCCTATGACGTTGTCAATAAACTGGGGGATTGGGTAGCGTACCGCACCTCCAAATGGTCCAAGGAATTGCAGGCTACAGTACTGGCTGTGGAATATGGCGGCATGAACGATTGCCTCTACGACCTGTTCAAATTGACGGGGAATAACCGCCACTTGGAAGCGGCCCATCAGTTTGATGAGCTTAGCTTGTTTGAGGCAATCTGGGAAGGCAAGGACATATTAAAAGGCAAACATGCCAACACAATGATTCCCAAGTTCATAGGAGCCTTGAATCGCTATCTGACATTGGGAGAAAGCGAAGTGTTTTACCGGGAGGCTGCTGCAAGATTCTGGGATATGGTGGTATATCACCACAGCTATATCACAGGCGGAAACAGCGAATCCGAGCATTTTGGCGAGCCTGATCTTCTGGATGCCAAACGCAACGATATCACTTGCGAAACCTGCAACAGCTACAATATGCTGAAGCTGACGAGGGAGCTTTTCAAGCTAACGCAGGATGTCAAATACGCTGATTTTTACGAGAATACCTATGTGAACGCCATTCTGTCATCTCAGAATCCGGACACCGGGATGACGATGTATTTCCAGCCGATGGCAACGGGTTATTTCAAGGTTTACAGCTCGCCGTTCGAGCATTTTTGGTGCTGTACCGGCACGGGCATGGAAAGCTTCACGAAATTGAGCGATAGCATCTATTTCCAACTGGACCAGCGGTTGTACGTGAATCAATATGTCAGCAGCCAGTTGGATTGGTCGGAACAGAAGGTGAAGATTATACAAACCACCGACCTTCCGTTCACCGATACGGTTCATCTGTCCGTTGAAACGACCGATCAGCAGGAGCAGCGTTTGTCCATTTATCTGCGTGTGCCTTATTGGACTGCAGGCGAAATGGCGGTTGCTGTGAATGGCAAAGCCGTTCAACCGCAGGTAAGCAATGGTTATGCTTTAATCGAACGGGTTTGGAAGAACGGCGACACCGTTCATGTCCAAATCCCGATGAAAGCCACTTACTCCTCCTTGCCGGATGCGCCGCATGTGGTCGGATTTAAGTACGGTCCAGTGGTACTAAGCGCCGCATTGGGCAAAGACGATATGGTCGAGTCCAGGACAGGCGTTATCGTAAGTATTCCGACCAAGCGAATGCTCGTGAAAGACTTTATCACCCCTCAAGGTATGAGTGTCCAGGAGTGGTTAGGCGGATTCGATCAGTATTTCGTTCGCAAGAACGGCGAATTAGCCTTTGTGCTCCAAAATACGGATGAGGACGATCATCTGGTCTTTACGCCTCACTATAAGCAGCATAATGAAAGATACGGGATTTATTGGAAATTGGCTGAGGTCGGTTCGGATGATTTACGGGAGCATCTGGATAAGAGCCGTAAGGAGCAGCTCATCAGAGAGACTACGATCGACAGTGTACAGGTGGGCAATGACCAATATGAGCTGGAGCATCAGGTCAAAGGCGAGCTTACGCATGCCGGTAGCTTTGAGGGGCTGAATGGCAGAAGAGCAGAGCCTGACGGGTGGTTCAGTTATGAATTGAAGGTATCGTCCGGACAAAAGAACGGTCTGTCGGTCACCTTCTTCTATTGGCTCAAGGACAGCAGCTTGGAAATCTGGATTGACGGGAAACTGTTGATAACCGAAACCTCACCGAATGAGAGAATTCGGGGTTTTTATGAGAAAATAATTGAAATCCCTGCGGATATGATTGCATCAGATCAAGAATCGGTTGTGGTCAAGTTTGTACCCAATGGAGGTTTGAACGGTATTTATGGCATTCTTAGATCCATAAAGCTTAGTTCATAAACCCTCTATTATAAGATCGTGGAAAACCATTTTATTTTAAACCACATGCAATTTCGGCTCATTGGCAGTGCTATCGCTTCCAAACGCACAAAAACGCCGCCGCATCTTGCGGTGGCGTTTTTGATTTAGCGGTTGTTCAGGTAAATCGCAGTTCGAAGTTTCATCCGATTCCTCTTAATTCGAATTGTGGGGTTTAATTATTAAGTAGTACCCTAGTAGTCGTTGTTTTCCCGCTGCTTGAAATCGCTGTCATTGTAAAACTACCTCCAGTAATGCCCGGACCATAAGAAACATTGACCTTATTGTTTAGTCCCTCAGAGCTTAATGAAAGACTGACAGTTAATCCCTGCGATACATCATTAATCATATAAATCACAGGTGCTATTTCTTTATAAGCTAAGATATTGGCATTTTTAAATTCATTACCATACTGATCTTTTAAAGTTACATCCCCCATCAGCTGCCAGGCAAGTGCACCATCAGCTCCTTGAACTTTAACTGTAGTACCATCACTGTCATAAACAGGGGGTGCAAGAGAAACCATAGGGGTAATCAATGCACCAGAATCTTTGGTAATGACAGCACCGTACTGATCGTACTGTGTTAAAGGGATCAGAGCCGTTTCACCCACTAAGTTTAATGCCGTCTTACCTCAATGGCTTGTTCATTTTTAAACGAAATTGCAGAAAGAGAGGTAGGTTACATTCAAAACGAATTGTAGCGATTTCCCAAATTTCTCCTAATGGTTGGTACTCGTATTTCGTGTTAGGCATAATAATAACCATATGATTAGCTTGTATGAGAAACTCTTGCTCACTATTCATTCGAAGCAGCCCTATTCCTCTTAAACAAAAAATGACTCCGCCATGACTACTACCCTCTTTAACATGTCCTGTTGGATTGAGAACATATCTTGCGGAGCAAAGACGCAATGGAAGTGATAAATGCGGCTGGACGGCCTCTGAGTAAGTATTCTGTGTATAACAATGGAATTACTCCCCCTTTAATGAATTTTACTATCGATGTATGCGCTTTCAATTGTTTGGCAATATAACATGGATCAAAGCATTCTTATTATATGACCCTTATCTTATACAAACGCGCTGCCTGCCTGTTCCGTGTTTTATTGAACTCGTTGTCTATTTGTCCAGGCTGGTTATCAGCTGCAGTGAAAAATCCCCCTACGGCTTACAGTGTCTAGAGCTTAAGAGATCTCGTTTCACTCTCTACTATAGGGGGACCATTACTTACTAGGAACCTTTTGAGTTGAACACGCTGTTACTCTGAATCGAAAGTAGCCCCGTCATCATTGAACAGATGTCTCCCTTTTCCGCTATAAACCTAATCATTGTTACAATTAGGGATTAACAAACTGCCATTGCAGGTTGGTACTGGTGTCACTGCTCCACTGCTTCAAGTCGGAGCCGTTTGCCGTATTACCGCCGCCATCCAAATAAAGGTCGGTTGAAGCATTCTTGATCCTGTAATTGCCTCCGTATGCTTCCAAAATCCATCGCTGGTTGTAGCTGTCGCTACTGCTCCACTGCCCGCAAATGGAGCCGTTAGCGGTACGGTACATACCGTCAAGATACAAACCTGTAGCAACATTTTTTATTTTGTAATAGCTTCCGTAGAATTCCATCACCCATTGCTGGTTGCTGCTGGCGCTGGTACTCCATTGGCCTGCATTTGAACCGTCTGCGGTACGGCCCATGCCGTCAATATACAAACCTGTAGTAACGTTTTTCATTTTAGAAGTGTTCATGACACTCATGATCGCATCAATAATTCCTTGCTGAGTGACAGCGTAGGTGGACCTGTTAAATAATCCAAAACCATAACTTCCATTCCACCCATTATCCCAAACGACAGGTACGGCACCGTATTTTCTGGAAGTTTCGCTCACTGCTTTTGCAAATGCCGCACGATACGTATTATTCGTTGAATCAAACGCTGTTTTATCTGCGGAACCGAATTCACCGATGACTACAGGATATCCTTGGGTTACGAATTTATCATACGTGGACTTCAGTTGCGAATCCAAATAATCTTCCTGTCCCCAAGTTGATTTTTTCGACGTGTTGGCAGCTGTTGCTCCCCATTGGGTTATGGTTCCGGATTCCTCACCACAGAAGTCCCAAGGCGAGTAATAATGAACGGATATCATGATTCTCTTCTCAGAACTCGGAATTGTAGATGATCTATAATTATCTGTAGGAAGCACAAAGCCATAATTACCTACAGTATAATCAATGTTAGTATTCCAGCCGGGAATAAGAAGCCATCTTGCACTATTGTTTCCTCCGGTTTGTCTTACAGTATCTACAAAGATTTGATTATAAGCATTAAGATTTGAATAGTATGTGGTGTTAGGTGTGCCAAAAGTCCCATCAAATACTTCGTTCATGGATTCAAAGATCAAATGCTCATCATAATTGACAAACGTATTTGCAATCTGCTGCCACACTTTTTGATATTTGGCCCGAATCGTCGTTTGATCGATTGAATTGACTAACAGCCAAGAGCCTGGAAAGGTACTGTAACCATCTCCATGAATGTTGGTGATAACATACAAGCCTTCGTTGTAGGCATAATCCACGACTGTTTTCACTCTGTTCAGCCATGCAGAATCAATCGTATAATTTGGTGCACTCCCTACACTATTCAAATACGAAACAGGGATCCGGATTGTTTTAAATCCTGCTGCCTTTACCTTTTGAATGAACGCCTGCGTGACATTAGGAATGCTTTCGCTGGGTGTACCGGTGGAACTGAGTTCAAGCTGGTTTCCCAAATTCCAGCCCGCACCCATTTCAAAAACAATTTGTGACGCATTCAATTGCGTGAAATCGGCCGTTTCTGCAGATACTGACGGAATCCAACCGGGTATACCAGTTGCAAATACCAATACCATGGCTAACAAAAAGACCCTGAAAGACTTTACTTTTGACGACATAAATAACACCTCCGTCTCACATTTTTCTTCAATTTTAAATGAGTTCAACTGAAAAACTTCGATCCGATAACGACTTTATGAATTCCCCCTTTCCATTAAATATAGTCTCATGGAATTTCTTCCTGAAGACTGGAGTAAGAATAGCTCCGATGCAATTTAATTATATGATAATAAATGCATAAGAAATCACCCCATAAATTGTTACAAAAATCATATAAAAATAGTGAAAGGGCTTTCAAAGAGAGATCTTCATCTCGCACAAATAATAGCTGCAGTGGTGCATCCACAGCCTTTAGTTCACCTCGTTTGGAGCAATTTATTATAGTGGTATGCTTGTCAAATCATTCACAACTTGGCCGATCATTCTCCAATTCACCAGATCTTTGGAATGCAGTACTGCCACCGAAAGTCCGAACACGCCGTTCTTTCCGGATTCCCGTTGGTTCATTCACTTCCGCTGCATTCTATTTGTTCATCACTTAACATTGACATCCTTGATAGTTCATTATCGTTTGACTACAGTATAAAGCAATCGCATTCTTGGAGGTATGTCAGGTTTTTTGTATTTTTGTGTAATTCGAATCAGCGACGGAATTTAACACCTAATTGTGGAACAAGTTACCGATAAATAATACAAAAAATAGGATTCCACCCATCCCCTCGGCGGCTCGCATCTCTTGAATAACAGGAAGCTTCCGAATGTATATAGGTTCGGAAGCTTCCTCGCATTATCACATTATCATGGCCTTTCGTCGTTTCCTATTCGAATATTAAATGATTCCGATGAGATGCTCTTGTTTTCCATCCCGTAAAAAAACCGGAATCGTGCTTAGAGGAGCTTCAACATGAATGGTTTGTCCGCCTTCGAAGATCCTTCCTGTACGTGCATCCGTCCAGCTTGCACCTTCAGGCAGATATACCCCTCTCGATATGGAACCTTCATATAATATTGGAGCAACTAATATATCTGGACCATATAGGTATTCATCCTTAATATCCCAAACCCTATCATCATTTTGGAATTCGTAGAAGAGTGGTCTCATAACCGGTGCGCCTTTTTCATGAGCTTCTTTCATCAATTCGCGGGTATAATCTCTTAGAGCTTCACGTAATTCCATATATTTAACTAAAATATCATAAGCTTCTTCTCCAAAACTCCATACCTCGTTGTTTCCGCCGGTATTTAATGCTTTGCTGCCGTCTTTTCTGAATACTTCCTTGCCACCCCTGCGGTCGCCATGCAATCTCATAACAGGACAGAAAGCCCCCCATTGGAACCATCTGATTAATAATTCACGGAATTTGGGATCGTCTGGATTACCGCCTCCAAAGCCTCCAATATCCGTTGTCCACCAAGGTATTCCTGCCATTCCCATATGAAGGCCTGCAACGATTTGTTTTCTGAAATCTTCAAAAGAAGAATGAATATCTCCCGACCATACTAATGCGCCATATCGTTGGCTGCCTGCCCAAGCGCAGCGAACCGTGTTTACGATTTTGTCCTGTCCTTCCGCCTGCATGCCTTCGAAAAAGGTTTTAGAGTAGCGCTGCGGGTATATATTTCCTATTTGAACATTAGGTCCCATAGCGTAGCGATAATTATCAAAGTCATATACATCGTATTCCGGTTCTGCTTCATCCAGCCAGAAGATCTTGATGCCATGATCATAATAATTCTTCTTGCATTTTGACCATACATATTCCCTGGCTTTAGGATTTGTAGCATCATAATATATACTAGCAGGGAACCAATCCATCATGGCAACTTGGACTCCCCTTTCAGCTTTAATCAGATAACCCTTTTGGCGCATTTCATCAAAATTTTCGCTGTGGCGGTCAATTTGAGGCCAAACAGAAACCATCAATTCGATTCCCATGGATTTTAGCTCATCTACCATTGCTTTTGGATCTGGGAAAAATTCTTCCTCAAATCTAAAGTCTCCCTGTTTGGGCCAGTGGAAGAAGTCAACTACGATTACATCGATCGGCAGCTTTCTTCTCTTATATTCTCTTGCAACTTCTAATAACTGCTCCTGATTATAATATCTTAATTTGCATTGCCAGAAGCCAAGTCCATATTCAGGCATCATTGGGACGGTACCCACTGCTTTTCCATATGCGGCTTCTATTTCTGCCGGTGAATCGCCTGCTGTGATCCAATAATCCATCTGTTTTGTACTTTCGGCAAACCATTCGGTTCTATTATTCGCAAAATTCACCTTTCCAATAGCTGGATTATGCCATAAGAAACCATACCCTTTACTGGAATATAAAAATGGGACACTCGCTTGAGAATTACGATGAGCCAATTCAAGAGTAGAGCCTTTCAAATCAAAGGTTTCTTGTTGGTATTGACCCATTCCGTAGATTTTTTCGCCATCATTCCCGGCAAAGGAAACCGTTAATTGATGATCCCCTCCAATAATAGATTTAAATGCTCTTGCTCGAAGCTTCAAGGCTCCACCACTGCTTATTTCTTGAAGCAATAATTCTCCTTTTTCATTGTAAAAAGTAATTCGTCCAGGGGTATCCCAAAATGACTGTCTAACAACTGCTCTTATCTTACCGTTTGTAATTGAAGCAATTGAAGCAGTATGAGCTTCATTATTTATCTCAATCTCAGCTTCCACATCGCCATTAAAAGGCAGTAAGGCATAATCTGTATCCAGTATTTCACCCATCATTCGAGAGCGAATACGTAAACTATTTTCACCCCAGGCCTCAATTTGTAAGATTTCTCCGTTGTACTCAAAAATCAGCTTCCCATTCCCTGCAGTAAAAAATTCCATGCTTATCCCCTTCCGCAAAAGCGTTTTTATGTTTTTCATCTGTCTTTTATATGCAGCGCCCTGAATGATAGGACAAGAAATATTATTATATAGGCGGGAAATCAGAAGGCTGGGGTAAAATTCATCATCATGTAACTGCTGTCATTGAAACGTATCACCTATAGACACAAGTCTTCAAACGGCCGATACTACGTACCGTTTTCCAGCTTCAGCATGGAACCCGATACAACCGCTCTCTTCTTGAGAATAATGTGCTTCTTCGCCATCCTGCGTAATCCTGACCTTTTGTTTGGCGAGGACTTTGCAGGTCTGTGTTATGGAAACGGCGATTTCCGCCTTTGACAATACGCCATTCTCCCACTCAAGATCGACCTCATACCCCCCTCTGCCCCGCAAGCCTTTGACATATCCGTCTTTCCAGGCATCGGGCAACGCCGGCAGGAGTTCCAAGCAGCCTTGATGCGATTGCAGCAGCATCTCTGAAATCCCCGCTGTGGCGGCAAAGTTTCCGTCGATTTGGAAAGGAGGATGCGCGTCGAACAGATTGGCGTAAACACCGCCTCGGCCACGATGAATCGAATCTTCTCCCTTAACGAGCGACAGTAAATTCGAGATTAAACGCTCAGCGCGGTTGCCCTCCTTGAATCTTGCCCATAGGCCGATTTTCCAGCCCAGACTCCAGCCCGTTCCCCCGTCTCCCCTTATTTCAAGCGATGTCTTCGCAGCTCGGAACAGATCGGGAGCAGACTGCTCCGTAATCAGACGCCCCGGATAAACCCCGACAAGATGAGAGACGTGACGATGATGGACATCTTCCTCCTCGAAATCTTGGAACCATTCCTGCAATCGACCGTGCCTGCCGATTTGAAGCGGCAGCAGCTTTTGCTTCTTCTCTGCCAGTGTCTTTGCAAAATCTTCATCAATCCCAAGCAGGTTCGCAGACATGATGCAGTTGTAGAAACATTCGCCGATCAGAGACAGGTCCATGGTCGTCGCCGCGCTTACGGCATGGCGCTTATCGCCAACCTGGAATTTCAGCTCTGGAGAGGTGGAAGGTGAAGTAATCAAATAACCGTCTTGATCTTCCATGAGCCAATCCAGACAGAATAACGCCGCTTCCTTCATGATGGGGTACGCGGTTTCTTGTAAAAACGCTTCATCCCCGCTGTAAGCATAATGCTCCCACAAATGCTGGGTCAGCCATACGCCTCCCATCGGCCAGTACGCCCATACCGGGTCTCCATCACCATAATCGCCAACCGGCGCCGTTTGGGCCCAAAGATCGGAATTATGGTGCGCCACCCACCCTCTTGCGCCATAATTCGTTTCAGCAGTCTTCTTTCCATTCAATGCCAATCTACGGATAAAATCAATCAACGGCTCGTGCATTTCCGCCATATTGCAAGACTCTGCCGGCCAGTAGTTCATCTCGGCATTGATATTAAGCGTGTGGTTGCTGCTCCATGGCGCTCTCGTTTCCTCATTCCATATGCCTTGCAGATTGGCAGGCTGGGTTCCCGGGCGGGAGCTTGCAATCATCAGGTACCGGCCATAATGGAACAAGAGCTCCACCAGCCCCGGATCGCTGCTGCCATATTCAGCAATTCGCCGATCGGTCGGCATATCGGAGGGAGCTTTGGACTCTCCCAAAGACAAGTCAACTCTGTCAAACAGCTTGCGATGATCGTCAAGATGCCGGTTTCGAATCTCCTCATACGTCATACCGCTAACAGCCTGGATGGCATCCGTTGTGATTTTCCGCAGATCCCGTTCAGAATGGCTCGCGCCCATGCTTGCGTCAAAGGAGGTGGCTGCGCTGAAAAACAAGGTCGCGCTGGTCGCTCCGACAACGTGCAAGCCGTCTGCATTAACCTTCAACGTCCCGCCTTCATGCACCACAGCCAATCCGCCGTGGAACTTCAAAGCTTTTGATGACTCAGGCGCGCCGTAAACAATGGGATTTTCCGAGTTGTAGTAGCTGGGCCATACTTGCTCAGGAGCTGTACCGGATATCATATATTGTTTTTGATCGGCATCAAAGGACGATGCATAATGAATGGGACTGTCCAGCCAGGCCCGAAAATCGAGCATCCCTTCCTTGCTCGACGTCAGACGCACGACAATGGATTGATCGGGATAAGAAACGAATGTTTCTCGGGTATACTGAACGCCGCCAACGTTATAGGTAACCGTCACGATGCCGGTTGACAGATCAAGCTTCCGGCTGTATTGGTGGTTCACATCGCCATGATGCATCACGAAACGCAAGTCTCCGAAAGGCAAATAGGATTGCGTATAGGGACCCATCATTTCCTTGCAGAGACGATCCGCTTCCTCATAGTTCTCTTGGGCAATAAGCTCTCTCACCTTCGGCAACACTTCTTTGGCCCCCGGATTATTCCAATCTTTAGGGTAACCGGACCATAGCGTGTCCTCATTCAATGCAATGCGTTCTATCTCAACTCCGCCAAATATCATCGCGCCAAGTCTTCCGTTTCCAACGGGAAGGGCTTCCGTCCAATAAACGGCGGGGGACTGAAATTGTATTTTCATGTTGAGTTCCTTTCCTTCTATTTCAGAATTTTACTCGTTGTTCATACCGAATAATCGAAACGATCTCAGGTTTGCAGGCACCTTTGCCGGCTCCAGCTCGACCCTTTTCGGAAACTTGACTCCTTCCAAATCGAGCAGCCACGTCCGGCTTACTCGCAGGTCGGAGGCATAAGCTTCAGTTCAAACGGCCGGTCTCGGTCGCATACCAGCTTACCGTCAACAACGTCCAATTGGGCTACTTGTATGGAGGAACGCCGTGTACCGTAGGTGTAGGAAGGAGGTTCTTGCCCGGTTAATCTCTCCGGATGGGTGAAATAAAAGATATAGGCTTCGTCCCCTGAGCAGACTACATCCGCATGCAAGCCAATCGTGCCATCATCTTCCCTCGTGCCTGGCTGATCGAGAATGAGGCTGTTCCGTTCCCAGTTGATCAAATCATCCGATCGGTATACACCTTGCCCTCTCCACTCGTCCACGATTAACCAATAATATTCTTTGAACCGAAAGACATTTGGCCCTTCATGTCCCCGTCCCTCGATAATCAGCCCTACACGTTCCCAATGGTATAGATCCTTGCTTTCGGCGGCGTAGGTGTTGTTGTCTTCTTTGAACCACATTCTGAACAGGCCGTTAGGGAGACGGTAAATACAAGCATCTATAATATTTGTCTCGCTGATATCCAGCCTGGACTGAAACGTCCAATTGAGGAGATCCGGACTTGTATAATGGAGCATGTCCGCCCGACCTACCCAATCCTCAGGTACCCCTTGAATATAAGTGACATACATATGATAAATGCCTTCATGCCAGTAAATCTCAGGCGCCCAGAACGTATTTCTTCCCCATTCGATGTCCAGCCCCGGGAGCGTTCCCCGGTAAACCCAATCGCTCCCGTCTTTGGATGAAGCAACGCCGAGATCAGTGCCGTGCACCCAGGCAAATCGGCGATCTTCCGCAGTTGCCCTGCGGTTTGTGTAAATCATCCACCATTCCTTGGCTTCTCTGTTCCAAATAACGACCGGATCCGCTGCTCCGTCATAAATAGGGTCTCGATACAATGGCGTTTTCATTATACCCTCCAGTGTGTGCTCGTCATGTTTAGGATATGCTTATATTACTTATTCAAAAACCGTTGTTGATCGAACGTCATGTGCCGTAATACTTCAAGCCGAAATGAGTCCGTACGGATCGCTGTGGTGATGCTGCACGGATACCGCCGTTCGTCATGGTCGACGAGCCGCCGCTGGGGCTATTGTGGCTTGCATTGCTCCTGCGACCTCATAACAAAATTGGTCTACATCGATATAACCCTGTTCATTTTCACAGTTATAGCTGTATAACCCGATCCGATCTCCCCTATAATTCCCCCACCCAAGCTGATACGCGTCTCCAAAGCTCGTGAAATGGTCCCCATCGACGCTATACTCGAACCGGTTGATTCCGTCTATGTTCCACACAGACCTTAACCAAAGGGTGGAACCCGTTAATTCCGGACCCCATTCTACGGTACCCGAATTGTTAAACTTCAGAACCTTTGTCCCATTCTGTTGTTGAACGCCAATCGTGCAATAAGTTTGTGCAAAATGGCAAAGCCCCGCTTCTTGCCCGTCCGCCATGCCGTTGATTTCTATTGTTACGGTTGCCGTATTGTGAACGGTTCTAAATGCTCTTTGTGAAATGACGTTGCAGAAGGTAAAAAAATTGTCCTTATCGATGGGTTGGCATGCATGTAGGCGCAAATAGCCGGGCCGTTCCGCTAACGACCATTTGTCGGCTCTCGGCTGATGGTTCCATTCCCAATACGGCTCAAGCACCGCTCGTTCAAAATCGTCATTTGTGGCAAGAACCGTCACGGGATGTCCGTTTATGGGCTTCCTGCCTCCCCATACCATCTCCCCGATTCCGTCACCGTCCGTATCGTTTCCGATGATCGGCCATCCGTCAATCCACGTTACGGGCAGCAAGTGAAGCGGTCTCCCCTCGTACTCGCCCGTTCCTTGATGCGAAATGAAATACCAATCACCGGAAACGGTCTGGACAAGTCCGCCTTGATTCGGCTCCCGGTCTACATCCTTGCCGTGCGTATGGATAATCTCCTTCTCCTCGTAGGGCCCATAAATATGTTTCGCCCTTAACATCATGACGACTCTGACTTCAACGCCTTCCTCACGGCGAACCTCGCTGTGGAAAAAATAGTAGGTTCCGTTTATTTTGTAGAGCTTATTGGCTTCGCTCCCTTTGTGCTGATGAATAATCGTATCGCTGTTATGCAATAGTTCTTTGCCGTCTTCACTTAATTTAAATAAATGGATATTATAGTTATCGGCAAAATTAGTGGCAACAAAGTAGCCTTGTCCGTCATCGTCCCAAAACGGACAGCAGTCGTCCCAGCCGCTAACCGCCCAAACTTGATGAAGCGGCTCCCAAGGTCCAGCTGGATCGGAAGCCGTGCTCATAAACAATCCCTCATCGGGCGTGAAAAAATACACCCAATACTTATCCTGGTGGAATCGGATGGCACCTGCCCAGACTCCTCTGCCATAACGGTTCATTCGATTGTAATTGTATTCCGGGCCGATTCTTGTCAAATCGTCCACAACATGCCCAATCATTTTCCAATTCACAAGATCTTTGGAATGCAGTACCGCCATCCCCGGAGAGCAATGCAATGTAGAGGAGATGCCGTAATAATCATCTCCGACTCGAATGACATCCGGATCGCTATAATCTCCTGGCAAGACAGGATTGACATAGGTGCCGTCCCCCTGATCTCCCCAAGCTCCCTTCTTCGATAACAGATTGTAGTTATCTTCCATAACAGAGTCATCCTTTCCATTCTAAAAGAACATTATATGTTTCCGATCAGATACTCTTGTTTTCCGTCCCGTAAAAATACCGGAATCGTGCTTAGTTGAGCTTCAACATGGATGGTTTGTCCGCCTTCGAAGATCCTTCCTGTACGTGCATCCGTCCATCTTGATGTTCGCCTCAGGCGATTCAGTCAATAATTACCTGATCGTACGTGCTCCCCATGTCTTCGTTTAGAGAGTACAGCAGATAATAACGTCCATTCACAACCCCGCGAAATAACTGTGGGTAGGCTTCATACTCCTCACGAGTAAGTAGAGGGTAAATTCTCAAGCTCGTTTTCGCGCGTTCTTGTACCATTTTCTTGATTGCATCCCCAAGTTTGTCCATGACGGAAAGAACAGATGCCTTTTGTTCATCGTACAAACAGAATCTCACATCTTAGCCCCCTCACTCTTGATGTGCTGTAACTTCTAACGTAACTCTAATCACTCTCGGTACATACGCACAGTTTCCGATACATTCGTCAAAAGTATCATTCAACGGATCAGAATAATGCTCCACCGTCGAATCAATGACGGAAAGTCCGGAACATGGTTCATGTTCCGGACTTCCGCTGGTTCATTCACTGCCGCTGCAATCTACTCGGTCATCACAGCCGTTACTTCCTGAGCGGTTAAAGCACTGTTGTAGATGTATCAGGAACAAGAGAAGCTTCACGAACATGATGCGCATGGTTCGGAAGCTTCTTCGTGTCACTGAACGGTCATGAAAAAGGAGTTGTTACTTGATGCCTCTCTTGGCTACCTCATCGTTCACTTCTTTGATGGCTTCAGGCACACCTTTGGCGTCGTATCCCTTGACGATTTCTTTCCACTGGGCAATCGGGTCACCTTTACCCAAAATCACTTTAATGATGTCGTTCTGGATATCGGGGTCTAGAGCCGTAAACTTATTTTTTGCTGGGGTCGATATCGCATTGAAATCAAAGTTGACAGGCATTGACGTATCTTCTTGTTTATAACGATTCCACGTTTCAATTTGCAGCTTCTGCAGTGCTGCAGCTTCAGGATCTGAGCTTACCACTTTTTTGCCCTTATACAGGAGGGGGTCCCATGCGGCAAGCCAAACCAGTTTTGACGTGATCGGGTATTTGTCGGCAAGCGTTTCACCGGCTTTCAGCAGGGAAACGTATTGGCCATTTTCCACTTTATAATCGACATTTTCGATTCCATTAATGCCCAGTACCCTATATTCATCAGACATCATGTAATCCAACACTTGGAGCGCCCGTTTGAATTTTTCATCGCTAAGCGTAGCGGGGAATAACGTTTCGGACCAGAAAGGAGCTCCAGCCATCGTATAGCGCTTGCCGTCAGCCGCAGGCCAAATATTCAAATACCCGATTGCTTTGGAAGGGCTGACTCCCGGATTCGCTTTTTTGAATGCGGTTACTTGTTCATCAGTCACGCCTTCCAGGCCATATAGCGCAAAGCTTTGGCCGGACAAAAACTTGTTCGTGCCATCGGCGTCTTTCTGGGTTGCAAAGTCCTTGTCAAGGACGCCATCCGTATAGAGCGTACGAAGCTGCTGGATACCGGTATAGGCTCTCTCGGACGTGAAGGCGGGAATCCACTTGCCGTTTTCCTGGGTCCAGTTATTGCTAAATAACATTTCAGGAAAGCTTCCCAAAAATGGTGTTAACAGATAGCCCTTCGAATTAATGGTCAACCCGCTGATTCCGGGGTGTTTCTGTATGACGGCTTTGGTCATGGCCATGAATTCCTCAAAACTTTTCGGATCCTTTGTATATCCCGCTTCCTCCGCCCAGTCCTTGCGATAACGTATTGGCCTGCCTAGCCTGCCATCGCCGACATCCTCGCCGCCAAAGCGCGGAACCGTATAAAATTTTCCATCCACCTTGAACGGTTGCACAGCCGGATTGGAAAAGATTTTTTTCAAATTCGGATACGGGCTCAGGTCGTCGGGGAGTGCCTTGAGGACGCCTTGCTTGGCCCAGGTTTGGTACAACCCGATATTATCGGTAGCAAGCGCGTTGGCGAACATGTCGGGAAGCTGCTTGGACGCGGCCCATACCTTTGCCTTCTCCTGCCAGTCGTTCCAGGTAATCTGAACGGGTTTGATCGTGATGTTGAATTTCTTGGTCAAATCGTTGTAAACGGTGTCATTTTTTGCATTGGGAGCGTTAAAGCCTGTCTCAATGTCCCATACTGCAACGCTGAGCTCTAATGGCTTGCTCATTGCCGTATCATCTGGCTTCTGTGATGCGTTTGACGTTACGCTCGGGGTATTTGTCTTGCTCTCCTCTTTGCTGCAGGCGGATAGCACCGTACCTGCAAGCAAAATCAAAGCCGAACATGTTAATACTCTTTGTTTGACCTTCATTTCGTTAACCCTCCTTGTATTTTAGAAGCTCAAGATGTATATAATAAAGGCTGAAGCCATTATTATCATTCCTTTACGGAACCGATCATAACCCCCGCATTGAAGTGTTTCTGCACGAATGGATAAACCATTAATATGGGAATGGCGGAAACGATGATCATCGCTGACTTTACCGATTCCGGGTAAACGTTTTGCATTTGCGAGGCTAGCTGTTGGCCTGTCGGGCTGTTGATCGACTGACTCAGATTGGTTATCGTGTCTCTTAATACAAGCTGCAAGGGATGCAAGTTTATATCGTTGATAAACAACATCGGGAGATACCATTCATTCCAACGATCAACCGCATAAAACAAGGACATGGTCGCCATGATCGGCAACGAAACGGGTATGACGACGCGAATGAGGATACTAAAATCGTTGGCCCCGTCAATTTTGGCCGACTCCTCAAGAGCAGGATTGACGCTTCCGAAGAAGTTCTTCATCAGGATGAGGTTGAACGCGTTTACAGCCGCCGGCAAAATCATGACAAGTAAATTATTCTGCAAGTGCAGGCTTTGAATCGTCAAATAATAGGGAATAAGACCGCCTGAAAAAAACATCGTAAAGATGATGCAAGTAAGGATCACGTTTCGGCCTGGCATCGAATTCTTGGATAACGCGTAAGCGCCTGTCGTCGTTACTACCAAATTTACCAATGTGCCTAACACGGTCACGAAGACCGATATAAGCAAACCATTGACCACTTTGCCTTCATGAAAAATATATTGATACGAAGAGAGATCAATGGATCTCGGAAACAACATGACCCCTCCCGCTTTCCTGTCTAATAGGGTAGACAAGGACAGAACGAGCGTTTGATAAAACGGGAATACAGCCGCGATCGCGCACAGCCCCAGGATGATCGCGATCAGCGCATTAGAAACCGATAAGCGCTTCAATAGAGGCCCCCCTCCTTCATAACATGCTTCACAAAAAAGTTTGCTCCGAAAAGCAACAAGCAACTGATGACGGATTTCAGTAAACCAACCGTAGTGGAATAGCCGAACCCCGTTGCGTCTACAAAAGCGCTGCGATACACGTAGGTATCGAGAATATCGGCGCGTTCATAAACAGCCGGGTTATACAAATTGAAGATCTGGTCGAACCCGCCGTTCATAATACCGCCGACTGCCAGAATAAGCAGAATAGCTGCCGTGGTACGAATCACCGGCCATGTAATGGCCTTCATTTGCTGATAACGGTTTGCACCGTCTATGGCCGCCGCCTCATAAAGCTCGGGATTGATGCCTGCGATGGCTGCCAGATAAATAATGGAGGACCAGCCTGCTTCTTTCCATATGTTCGACGTGAACAGCAGCGCCAGAAAACTTCCGTCGTGGATCAGGATCGAGTTTTTTCCCCATCCGAATAGCTGCAGGATCTGATTGAGCACGCCCTGATCGCTCAGGATACTCGTAATGATTCCGCTTAACACGACCCAGCTGATGAAATGCGGAAACGTAAATACAGTTTGATAGATCCGCTTCAATCTTCTGTGTCGCATTTCATTCAGCAGAATCGCCAGCAGGATCGGGATCGGAAATTCGATAAGCAAACGCCCGAAGCTGATCAACAAGGTGTTGTTGAACGCATGCTGGAATTTCGGATCACCCAGCACATCCCGAAAGTTTTGAAAGTTATTCCAGGGACTGTTCATGATGCCCAGAGAATAATTGAAGTCCTTAAAAGCCAAGATCACGCCGTACATAGGCACATACGCGAAGATCAGAAAGAACAGCACGGTTGGAAATACCATCAAGTAGAAGTACTTATGACGGACGATTTCCTGCCATTTGCGGTTGGTTTTTCCCTTCAAACGCCCCTTGTATTTCGCGTGAATTACTGTATTTTGCATGCCCCTCTCGCCTCCTGAAATTATTATAAAGCAAGCGCTTTCCAAGGGGTATGTCGTGCAATTAGCTTTTATTTTGTATTTTTAAGCAACTTTGTGTCGAATAGGAGTCGGAATGGTCTTGCACCTAATTCAAGTACAAGTTACCGATTTGTAGTACAAAAAAAAGGACTCCTTTATTCAGGAGCCGGAAAAAAGCCGTTTTGACCTTGGTCGAATCGATAGGTTCTAGGCGGAACGCCCATCATTTTTTTGAACATTTTACTGAAATAAAAATAATCCCTATATCCTACCTGATCCGCTATCTCGTTGATCGGAATGGAGGTGGTCTTGAGCAACTCCGAAGCGCGGCTCATTCTAAGGCCGGTCATGTATTCGGTGAAGGTTTTATCCAGTTCTTTTCTGAATAATTGCGAGATGTAGTTTGGGTTTAAATTGAATCGTTTACTTATGCCTAATATGGTAATGTCCTCGCTGAAGTGCTCGTTGATGTATTCCAGCATGGCAGAGAATGTACTGCGTCCAGGTTGTATGGAAACGTGCTGTTGATCGTTCTGCTCCTCCCGGAACAATCGTTTTAAATATTGGATCATATCGCTGACATCTTTAAACTGATCTGCCAATTGTTCGAGTGAATAGAGGTAGAAATCGTCCGATTCCTTTCCCTTTCGACTTAACTGCGATATGCAATCGTTATATAACAACAAGGCATGCCGAATATTCAGAAGGCCGCTCTGAAACATGAATAAAAAGGAATCCAACTGCGTATGGATCGCCTGGTCATTTCCTTCTGCCAACACTGCAAATGCCGACTTCAAATCATGGGGTTTCCACTTCTCTTTCCATGCGGGCGTTTCAGCTAAGGTGAAATATTGATAGGCTTGAAGTTCCGCTTCCTGGATAGCCTGCGTAAATTCTGCCGGTTCGACAACCTGCTCGCTGAACCCGATTCCTTTCCAGAATTCACGACTTTCAGAAGAAAAGTTGGACATGAACTGGGCCGCGTCTCTGTCCGCCATTACGTAAATAAACTTGCGATAACCGATACGCACCGTAAGGCAAGGTGTTTGTTCATGGATCGGCAGCCTGTCCCTTCTTACGGTAAGCATGATACGCAAGTCGTCTTTTCCGGACCCGTCAATGCCGGCAAAAGCTAACTCCCGCCGCAATCTGCTGTTTGCTTCCGGCGTGCCGCTCTCAATCAAATCAAGGATTTCCCCTTCAGGCAACAGACGGCGGGCGTCTAATTCCCGCTTGATCTTTTTCAGATACCCCATGAGTTCCATCTCGTCGAAAGGCTTCAGGCAATAACCGGATATGCCGTTCTGGATCGCTTTCTGCGCGAGAGCAAATTCCGCCAGACCGCTCACTATGATAAATTTGGAGGATATGCCGGCGTCGTCCAATCGTTTTTTCAGTTCCAGCCCGTTCATTCCGGGCATCCGAATATCGGAAAAAACCACATCCGGTTGAATTTGTTTTACAACTTCCACTGCCTCCTCCCCGCTCTGCGCATACCCAACAACTTCATAGCCGCAGCCCTTCCAATCCACCGACGCTTTCAAGCTTTCTATAACCAGTTCCTCGTCATCCACAATAAAGACTTTATACATAACCTTCACTCCTGACCGGTATTATAAGCGAGACCGTTGTTCCGCCTTCAAGCTCGCTCGTCAACCTGATGCCGTATGGTTCTCCGAAGATCATGCGGATTCTGTTATGCACATTCGCCAGTCCGATGCCGGATACGGAATCGCCATCAAGGCCATCGGTTGCCGATCGGCATTCTATTGTAAGATTAATTTCCTCTAACTTTTCCAAACTTATTCCTGTACCGTTATCATTGACGGAGAGATACAACTTCTCCCCATCCCTGTAGCCTTTTATCACCAACACACCGGTTCGTCTGAGCGGCTCAATGCCATGTTTGATGGCATTTTCCACGATAGGCTGCAAGATCATTTTTGGGACAAGACAAGCGAGGCATTCCGTAGAAATGTCATATTCCACATGCAAGCGTTCGCCAAATCGGATTTGATGAATGAAGATATAGTATTTTATGATGATCCATTCTCTTTCCAAGGAAATCATATCAGGTCCCTGGATACTGTAACGGAAAAACATAGCTAACGCTTTTGTCAGCTCGAATATTTGCGAAGAACCCTCTCTCGCGGCAAGCCCTTTGATCGATTCCAGCGTATTGTATAAAAAATGCGGATTGATTTGACTTTGCAAAAAGCTGAGTTCCGCTCTCCGTTTAATTAATTCCGTCTCGTAGAGGACACGCTTGCTTTCCAGCAAATGATCCGTCAACTTCTCAATTTCCGTCAACATTTCATTGAAACGCGAAGCCATAATAATCATTTCCGCATAACCATCTACTGCGATTCGTTTGCTGAGATGTTTTTTTTCCCCGAGACTCACTTCTCCCATCAGGCTCATAAACTTCTTCAAAGGCTGCAGAATGTTGTTGCTCACGAACAGAAGCGGTATGATCATTAGAACGAGTGCGATGGCTACCATGATAAGCTGCTGTAGACGAATCTCATTAAGACCTTGAAGGAGCACACGATTCGGCACTTCAATCACAATTTCGCCGTCCAAATCCGGAATGGCTTCCCTATGAATCATATATTGACGGTTATGATTCAACAATTTATCTTTTGGAATCGGCTCCCCCAGGTTACTTGAATCATCATTCGTATAGAAAAGCCTTCCGTTACGATCAGCCATGTAGACTAAGGCACCATCGGGTAAATTGACAGGGTTGCCGTCGCCGAAGAGCAGTCGATTGTCGATTATCAAAAGCAGAGTTCCAAGTTTACTTCTGACGGCCTCAAAATCAGTTGTTGAATAGATAGGTGCTCCCGCCACCAATACCGGCGTTGTAGTATAAGGTAAATCGATCATTTTATGCCCCAAAAAATAGGACAAGTTATCTTTCGGAATCTCCCGGGAAATTGCTGCGATTTGAGTCGTATTGGCCAGGAGGTTGAATACGGCGCCGTTATTTTCAACCAGTGCAATATCCAGAATAGCCTTTTTCATTTTCCTCATATCTGACAAATAAGCTTTTAACTGGTTGTACATTTCAAACTTTTGGGTTGGATTTGTCTCAGACAAAAAATTTTGTACGGTTTGTCCGTTGTAAGCAATCGTTTCCATAATTCTTTTAACATCATTACTGTTCGAGGAAATGGACTGGTTCAGTTGCGAAATAACACCTTTGATGTAATCGCTGTTATTCTTCTTTACGACATTGACGGCACGGTAATAATTCACAGCCATGATCGAAATCATAACCATAACAATTAATAAACCCAGTAAAGATAACTGCACCGTGATGGGAAGTTTTTTCAAATATGATCGTTTCATGTGACTTTTCCTTCTTTGATAGTTAATTTGATGTATAGGTTTAATTCACACAGAATCATAACATATTTGAATGAGAACGGTGAAGTTGATGTATTTTCCTGGCCTGTTCCGGAAAATAGCGGTCACACCAATTAATGATTCGAGTTTTCGCTTGAATTAAGCTCACCATGACCTTCTCGCGCAAATTCATGAGAATGTTCCAGTTCTGCATATTCCTTCTTCGGTATAGAACAGCCTAGTGGCAGGCAGAATTCAACGCCGCGCTCATCCGACTTCGGCTCCCTGCGCAGAACTGAACCTCGGGGTTCGCCCCTTTGCGGGGCTCCATATAGCAAAAGACGCCACCCCTTTTGTGGTGACGTCCTTGTGCTATATGGAGCCGAGGGGGATCGAATCCCTGACCTCTTGCATGCCATGCAAGCGCTCTCCCAGCTGAGTGGACTTCTGAAGCTGTTCAATCCATGATCTCTAAAGTGATCTTGTAAACATAGATGCCCTTTTCGATTTTATATTCATCGTGAATATTTTTGGTCCAACCGTTGTCTCCGCCAAGACCTGCATGTTTGTAATCGATATGAAGGAAAACGGAATCGGATGTGCCAAGCTCATCTTCATAGGCGGCATTGTCGTATTGTCCGATGCTGAATTGATGAATATCAAAATGGAAGTGACCCGCCGAGGTAACTTTTACCTTGCGATCATCCGCGGATACATATAGATAACGGACATCTTCCTTGCCCCCGCATTCAACCGGCACGATGTAGGGAACATGTTGTTCTTGGGCAGAGCTTTCATATATACCAACGAAGGCAGACGTTTTTCGGTCCGCATAGTTTTCCCATGGCCCGCGACCATACCATTTGATATTTTTCCAGGCAGCAGAGAAGGTAAAGCTTAGACCGATTCTCGGAATGGTATCGACATTGGCATTGTTCACGACCGTGTTGGTAATTTCAATGCCTTTACCGCCAATCGCATAGTCAGTTCGTGTTTCAATGCACCCATGATACAAAGCATGAACCTGAATGATAACGGAAGAAGGCGCTGCATATACCCGGATACGCTTGATCTCTTTCTGATTGGAGTTCAGCCCGAGGCTTCTCCATTCAACCGCATAGTTCAGCGTCTCGCCAGTTATACCGGCGTCTATCCCCGTTGGCGGACGATAGAAATTGTTAGCTCCGCCCGTAAAGTAGTCCCGGTTCTTGTATCTCACAGAAATGAATTCTGCCGTATCTTTCGAGAAGACCACGTTCGTATTTTCATTATAAATATGAATTCGATCAGCGGCTTCTTCATATACCAGGCTTCCACTTTCAATATCTCCGGTGTGCATTTCGTAAACGGAATCATTCAACTCGATCTGGCATGCATAAATACAGGCTCCCTTATTTGCATAATACGTATCCTCGTTCAGATAAGCATAGAAATTCAGGTACGCTTCTCCAGAGACCTTGGCTGGATCGTGTGGTGCCTGTACACTGTCCATAGATCCGGCCGGCGTATTCAATTTGGATAATGTACCGTTTTCGACAACCTTCCCGTCGCAAACAAGCTCCCAACCGATGTCGAGGTGGCTTAAGTCTCGATGCGTATAATGATTAAAAATTCGATAACTTTTGTTACCAGGGACATCATAAGGCCGTTCAAAGTAATCGATCTGGACGGGAGCTTGAACATATTTGATTTCATAGGCAGCCGGTTTCGGCGTTAAATCCGGAAATACAATGCCGTTCAGGCACATATCGGGCGCAGCATCCATAATCTCTTCTTGGAACCCGCCGCCATAAACATATTTTTTGTTCCCGGATTCATCATGCCTAACAAGCGCTTTATCCTGAAAGTCCCAAATAAAACCGCCCTGAAACCGTGGGAATTTATGAATGAGGTCCCAAAATTCCTTGAAATTCCCGTTGCTGTTGCTTTTCGCGTACGCATATTCACACATAATAAACGGCCGCAAGTCTTCGCTGTTGGCCATGCAGTCCAGGATCCAATCCTTCTGAGGATACATGGGCGCCACGATATCGGAAATATGGGCCGGAGGATTCGAGGACTCATACTGGACATATCTTGTTTTATCGTATTCCTTAATCCATCCGTACATGGCAGCATGGTTCGCTCCGTAACCGGATTCATTTCCCAGGGACCAGAGAATGATCGAGGGATGATTCTTATCTCTGAGCACCATCCGTGCTGCACGTTCCATATAAGCATGGGTCCATTCGGGAGATGCGCTCAACTGGCCGCCGATGCCATGGGTCTCAATATTGGCCTCATCTACTACATAAATGCCCAGTTCATCACAGAGGTCGTACCATTCGACTGCATGGGGATAATGACTCGTTCTGACCGCATTGATATTAAGCGATTTCATGATCTTAATTTGCTCACGCATATACTCCGTCGACACCACGCGCCCCGTTTCGGGACAAAACGCATGAAGATTCGTTCCACGGATGATGAGACGTTTGCCGTTTATTTTCAAAATTCCATTTTTATCGATGCTAACTTCGCGGAAGCCGACATTTGCACTCTCGATGTCAACGACATTTCCGTCAGAGTCGATCATTTCCAATACCAATCTATAGAGGCAAGGAATTTCGTCGCTCCACAATTTGGGGCTCTTAATGGTTTGTTTGACCTTCGCCACATAGTTCTCTTGCAGGTAGGATCTGCAATCCGCAAACTTCGGCGTTTCAAACTGCGTAACCAATTTTTGATCGTGATCATAAAGAGATAGGCGCGCATGAGCTTCCCCGTAACAGCTTGCTTGATTATTAGGGTAAACCGTCACGGCTAATTCGGCATTGTCGTAATGACCCGAAAAGAGCGTTTCGATTTTATAATCATGAATGCGCATTCGCGGTTTTGCACAAATCAGAACATCTCTGTAGATCCCCGATAGATGCCAGTAGTCCTGATCCTCCAGATAAGTACCGGCTCCAAATCGCATCACCTGAACGGCTAAATAGTTCTGTCCCATTTGGATGTAATTCGTAATATCGAAAGAAGCGTTAAGCTTGCTGTCTTGCGAATAACCGACGAACTTCCCGTTTAACCACAGATAAAAGCAAGATTCCACGCCGGCAAAATCGATAAATAGATCTCGGCCGTTAAAATGTTCGGGAATTTCGAACGTTAGAACATAGCATCCGGTGAGGTTATCCTCCGGTACATAAGGCGGATTCAAAACAAATTCATCTTTCTTCAATTGAATTTCATGTTGGGAGTCCGCCCCCTTCTGTGCAAAGGGATACTTTATATTGGTGTACACTGGTTTTCCATATCCGAAAAGCTCCCAGTTGGAAGGAACCGGGATATCATCCCAACGGGACACGTCATATTCAGGATGATAGAACTCATCGGTTACCACGTCTGGAGACGAAAACAATTTAAATTTCCACGAGCCGTTTAAGCATTTTACATATTTTGACGTTCTGCGATCGCCGCTTAGCGCCTGTTCAACGGTTTCGTATACGCCGTACGTCTCATGCATGGGGTAACGATTCTTTTGAGTGACATGCGGATTCTCCCAGTCTCTGTTCATCTTCATACGTTTTAAATAATCCTCCCATCAATTGTTCTAATTGGTTGCACTAAAAAATCGATATCCTTATAATATAAGGATAAGTCATCATATGAAATGTTAAGTCTGGTAATTCATTTATCCAATTTGGTAGGTGTAGCAACAATATGTATTACGACGATATAAAGGAAAATGATGTTGTATACCGATGTATCGGCGACGATTTCGACCAAGGCATTTTGTCATGCGGCTTTATGAGAAAATTAACGGCAGAGCGTTCCCAATATGACTTTAAGATCGGATATTACAGCTGTTTTTTTATCCTGCAAGGCAGTGGACGATTTATCTCAGAGGACGGTACCGTTATTCCGATGCAAGCGGGGGATCTGGTTCAGCGTTTGCCCGAACGTTTGCACTCCACCGAAATCGAGCCAAATGGGGAATGGATAGAGTTTTATATGAGCGTAGGTTATCCTGTCTATCATTACCTAATAACACTTGGAATTATAAATTCCGATAAAGAGGTGCAAGCAACGCAGGTTACGAGCGATTTTGTTATTGATTTTGCTGCCTTGCTAAACAGCCTTAAAGGCGCTGCAGATGAAAGGCTCCCCTATTTGCTGATGAGAGCACAAGAGCTCATGATCCGATTACACGGCAGCGTTCATTATTCGCAGAGAGAGCACAATGATCATAAAATATCGAAGGCTTGCCAACTAATCGGCGGCTCCAATGATATCCATTATGATATGAAGGAAACTGCAGCAGCCGTAAATATGGGCTATGAGAATTTCAGGAAGTTATTTAAAGCCACGACCGGGGTTTCCCCTCAGCGATACCACATTGAACATTTAATGAAACAGGCAAAAATGATGCTCCTCTCTGGACTCCCCATCAAACATGTAGCCGTTGGTCTTGGTTATGGGGATATTTACTCTTTCACCAAACAATTTACTAAATCGGAAGGAATGCCTCCAGGACGTTATATCCGTAACCGCCATAGGTGACAATGCTCTACAGCCAATATAGGCATTCGCTCAGAAAAACAAATAACAAAGCCCCGAGAAATCGGGGCTTTGCCTCTTCATTTACTTGTTCTCTTTGTTTATTTCCGGCAAGGGCGTCCGGAAGTAACGATAAAACAGCAGGCTGATCGTAAAAATTCCGTGAGCCAGTAATGCCCACGGAATTTAGATTTCACGAAGCTTAATCGTTTCAAGTAATTTCGATGGAACATTCGATAGAATAGTCGCATTCCATCTTTATTGATTACTTTTTCAACGCCGCACCGACCGTTTTTTCGTATTGGTCGACTTGCCACTTGACAACTTCGTCGTAGCCCAAACCTTTGGCTTTCGTGATCAATTGCTGTTTCAGGCTGTTAAACTCGTTATCATTCTTCGCGAACATCAACTTCCAGGAGTATTCCTTGATGACTTTGCCCACTTCGCTGTTCTTCTGCTTGATGTCGGCTGGTTGATCCACCGCCGCTACGCTGCTGTTGTACGCAGGTGCCACGGCAACTTGGTTGTGCTTGACGACGTAATCTTTCACCGTCAGCGCACCCATAGCGTCCCGCCAACTCTTCGTGACCGGATCCGGATTATGATTCAAATACGAGGTCCACATCGTGTAATCATACGGTTCCCCAGTTTCCGGATTGTTCATAGATCTGGAGATCGTCGAGTTGTTGATTTGGTTAGTTCCGTCCTTGTACAGCCCGCCGCCGTATTCATCAGGCATATTGACGGAGTTCACGATCGCTTTGTATCCGAAATCGGTCAGGGTCGACTTTCCATCCTTGATATCCCAAATCAAGCCCTTCGGTCCGTAATTGGATTCCATGATCCCCTCCGGCGTATACAGCCAGTTAAGGAATTGCATCACACGCTCCGGATACTTCGTTTTCGCGCCAATGGTCCAATAGTAATTGCTGCCCTCTGGTTTAAACCCGGCGGATGACTGTTTCTCATCGCCGAATGGTACGAATCCGAAACCTTTTCCTGCGGACGTGTTGTTCGGGATGTTAAAACCGCTGCTTACCCAAGGAAATTGCGCGAATAGAATTTGCCCGTCCTTGTACTTATTGGTCACGTCGGCGAACTTCTGCGTCAAAGAGTCTGGATCAAGCAGTCCCATCTTATTGGCATCAAAGAAGAATTTCACGCCTTTCATGTAGTAACCGTTGTCATCGATAATGCCTTGCCATTTCGCTTCATCGGCCTTTGTCAGGATCATATCAGCTTTGTTGTTGAATCCGTCCCCTACCCTATAGCCGTATAATGCAGCTATAGAACCCACGTTCATTGAACCGGACCCGTCCCAGTCCGACCACAGCGAAAATCCGTACGTAGGCTTGCCGGTATCGCTCTTCGGACTGAGCTGCTGCATTTGCTTGAGGACGGGCAGATAGTCGTCCAACGTTTTGATTTGCGGACTGCCCAGCTTCTGGTACAAGTCCCAGCGGATATTGGGACCGAACGTCATATCGGCGCCTTCGCTCGGGCCGCTGCCGTTGCCTACCTCATTCCCCACCGAGTAGATCGCCGTGCCGCCGCCGAATTGCTTGCTGTGGGCTTCAAGCGATTTACCGGCATATTTTCGAATGTCTTGGCCGTATTTGTCAAGCAGCCCGTTTTTATTCCAATCCAACAGCAGGCCAGCTTTGATCGCATCTTTGTTGTTGATTGCAACCTGGATATCGCCTACATCGCCCGAGGCCAACAACGTAGCCTCTTTTCCCTGGCCGCCACCGATAATGTTTAATTTGATATTAAATTTTTCCTTGATCAGCTTCGCAAACCAACCCGGTTGATCCCCGGAATAGTTAGCCACGTTCGAGAATACCGTCAGTGTGACTTCCGGCTGCTTCGAAGGATCGGTGCTTGCGCTCGATTGCGCCGGTGAATCTACCGCGGTTTTGCCGCCGCTGCATGCGGACAATAATACAAGCACGACGCTCATCGAGACCGCGGTCGCCATCCACTTTTTTCCTCTAATCATTTGTTTGTTAACCTCCTTGTCATGTACCTGCATAGTCGTACTTTTTCATTGCGGTTAAGAAATGAATCCTGACGTCCCTTTGACAATTACAATACAAGCATACAATGTCCCGCCTCACCTCCTTTGCAGAGTTCCAAATTCACCCCTTCACGGCACCGATCAAAATGCCTTTGACAAAGTATCGTTGGAAGAAAGGATAAACTAGCAAAATCGGGATGACGACAACCATCGAAACCGTCGTCCGAATCGAAGTGGCCGTCTGCATATTGGCCAGATCCGCATTGATAGCCCCGCTGGATTTTATCAGATTTGCCAGCGATGTCGCTGCGTTTAAAAAGCGATACAGGAGAAATTGCAGCGTAAACAGCTTCGGGTCCGTGACCAGGAACAACGTGTCCTGGAAAGAGTTCCACTGACCGATGGCCGAGAAGATGGCGATCGTTGCCAGAATCGGCGTGATCAAAGGCATGACGATCTTCCAGAAGATCGTGAAATAGCCGGCTCCGTCGATTTGCGCCGATTCCTGCAGGGAGATCGGCGTCGACTCGATGAATGTTTTGACAAGGATGATATTGAACGGAGCAACGATCCCGGGTATGATATAGACCAGGAAATTGTTTACCAGGCCAAGCTTAAGCATGATAAGAAACCATGGAATCAGCCCGGCATTAAAATACATGGTCACGATAAGGAACCGGTACCAAAATTTACGTCCCCACATTACGTTTTTCGTAAACAAGTATCCGAGAAATCCCGATGCAGCCACGGTCAACAATGTGCCAATCACAGTGCGTCCTATAGATACGAGCGCGGCTGTACCCAGTCCGGGAATCTTGAATACTTCAATATAGTTGTTTATATGAATCCCCCGCGGGTAAAACATGACGAGGCCTCTGCTGCTCAAGTCGTTGTTGCTAATCGTATTGATGAACAAATAATAGAACGGAAAAAAACAAGCCAGAGTGAAAAGGGCAAACCACGTATAATTCAGGATGTCAAATATCGTAATCTTTCTCATCTTTCCCATGTCGATACTCCTCTCTTCCACAATGACTTAGATGACGCCTTCGCCGCGAACCAGCTTCGACAGGCCATTGGCTACAAACAGCAAGAACAAGCTGATAATCGATTTCAGAATGCTGACCGCCGTCGCGAACCCGAAGTTGGAATTCACCACCCCGATGTTGTATACGTACAGATCGAGCACCTCGATATGATTCATGTTTATCGCGTTCGAGAACACATAATATTGCTCAAGCCCATTATTGATAAAGTTCGCGATTCCCAATATGAGAAGCACGAAGAATGTCGGTATAATCCCGGGAATCGTCACGTGCCATATCAACTGGAAACGGCTTGCTCCATCCACTCTCGCAGCCTCATACAATTCCGGATCAATCCCGGTAATCGCAGCAATGTACAAGATCGATCCCCAACCGAGTCCCTTCCATATGCCCCACAAGGTCATGGCCAACCAGGTATGGCTGTCCGATGCCAGCAAATTCAGCGGGCTTTCTATCAGATGCATGCTCATCAGCAAATTGTTCAGGAAACCGTTGTCAACAGAAAACAATATGAAGGCGAAGGAGTACACTAGCACCCAGCTGATAAAGTTCGGCAGCGTCGTAAGCGTCTGCACGATTTTCTTAAACGGCGCGTTTTTTATTTCCATCAGGAAAATCGCGAAGATGACCGGCAGAACCGAAGTCAGAATGCCAAGCGAACTGAACACCAACGTGTTTCGCAGGACCCTGAGAATTTCCTGGACCTGAGCCGGATTCGACACCAACTTGGTAAACCAGCTCAGGCCTACAAACTCGGTCTGGGACAGCGGAATGCCGGGCCTGTAGTCGTAAAAGGCATAGACCCAGCCGTACAGCGGCAAATATGAGAACAAAAAGACAAGAACAAGAAAAGGAAGAGCCATAAGAAATAATTTATGCTTATCTTTAAATTGAAAGCGCTTTCCCGAGACTGGTGAATAGGCGTGTTCGGACAACTTTGCGTTCATGTTTCTCCCCCCGCTATTAAATAATGTTTTCTTTCATTTGCTCACTTTTACTTGGATTTTCAAATCGGCTATCTTAGGAGGTCAAGAACTCCTGCTGGTATGACATTTCCTCATCAACTCCCTATCAGCGGTGGAACCTGCTTCAGGTTTTGCACCACAGATTCATTATGCGGGCAAACTCTCAACCTCTTTGTTTCGATTATAACGAAATCGTTTTCATCATAATACCCGATAAATTTCACTTAAAATCCAGCCATAATTAGTGTTTTTCCGTGCCGGAAAATAACCGGCAATACATCCCCATGACGCGGGGCTGGTCGGCAGCGAGAGAATTCTGCAGGCATCGTGCCTTTTCGGAAGACGCTTTAAATCAACAGTCGAATCGCTTGCTACTGTAAGATCACTCTTGACAGAAAAACACCCTTCTTGAGCAACATATCTGGGGCAAATTGTTCAACTTATACTCTTTTTGATCTATATCGATGGCTAAAAGCATTGTTTTGAAGCCATACGCCTTGTCATAATAGGCCTTGATTCGTTCACTTGCCTTTGCGTAAACCACATTGCACCTGATGGTTCTGACCACGGAAATTCATTGGTTGTTCATGAAGCCGTTGTTTCTGGTAACCGCAGCATATCTTGGTTTGTATGGCATCTACCGTCTGATGTACGGTTTTCTTAGAAGGTACCGAAAGGATTAAGTTTCTCTTCGGAATAGAATGTTCATTGAACAAGAAGAGGCTATCCCCGGTTTAATAACCACTGGGATAACCTCTTACATTTTTACTGCAAATATTGTTTAGTCTGCCGAACCTACCAATTCATTACCTCTTTTATTTTGGCAATCAGCTTGTTTGCAGCTTTGGTTTGGGTTGCCTCCGACGGATGCCAATCTGCACCGAAGCCGTCTTCCCACAATTGAACGTCAAACTTCATAACCGAAATTTTGGTATCGCCGGTTTGATTCGTATAAGCTGCGGCTGCTTGCTCCACCATCGGGAAAATTGCATCCCCCATTATGCCCACGGTGCACATCAAACGCGCATTCGCGTTACGCGATCGAACCTGCTTCAGGAATTCGACATAGGCATCTCTGTACTCAGCTTGCTTCACCGAATCATCCTTTGTATACGAATAATCGTTCGTCCCAAGATTTATTACAATCAGATCAGGTACGAATTTGTTAAAGTCCCATGGTGAGTTGTTGATATCCAGATTCCCGTCAATACGGCCGGCAGATCTGGCAATGATGTCATAATTATTCGGAACCAGCAGCCCGGTGTTCTTCTCACCATTACCGGTATAGCCAGAGACGATGCCATGACCGCTGTAGGCAACCACGCTGTAGTCGGCCTGGAGCGCAGCTGCCGTTTTATATGCATAGGTTTTGGTCACGTCTTCTGTCGCAGTGGAAAATCCGTTCTCCTTCACATCATCAACCCCGTAGCCGGCCGTGATCGAATCGCCGATGATCTCGATCTTCCGAGCCGAACCCTGCGTCGGGTGAATCCCATCCACAGAATTAACGCGAATCTCCTGGATTCCTGCGGTAGATCTGATCGCCTCCGACAGCTTGACGACCTTAATGACGACATCCTGTTGTGTAGCACTTTCAAATACGGTGTAAGTCTTCTGAGACTGTTTTAATAAATCGTCTACGACTCGTACGCCGTTAACATAAATGCCGATCCTTGCATAATCGGTCTGCCCTAACGCAACCTGGTCGCCTTTCATCGTAATTTGCGCCTTTGTGCCTCTAAACTTGTACTCCGCCCCGCTGCCGGACAACGCCAACCAAAGCGTGTCATTATAGAAAACGGTTCTGCCGATCTGCTTTACGAAGTCCTTATTTGCTCTAAATAATTGATCACCCTGCAGCAATATAATATTGTCTACATTCCAGCCCGTATCTCCAGTATCATATTGGAGCTTCAATGTCGCGCCTGCAGGAATATTGACCGGCATGGTCACGCTGGTGTAGGCGCCATTCCAAGTGCCATTCCCGGTGAAGTTGATGGTCTGTGTCTTAACTCCATTCACGTACATACTATACGTACCCGAGCTAGTGGCAGCATATCTCACAGTAAGGCTGTTTGCAGCAGGGACATTGTTGAACTGAAGGCCATTGCCGCTCACATGAAGATACTCGACCGCTTGACCGCCTGACGCTGAGGAGTCATTGTAGACAGAAGCGAATCCCAGTCTGGTCGCAGTTTCCGCTTCAATTGGCGCAGGAGAAACCCGAATATGGTCGAGGTTAATGATTCCCGTATCGCCATTGTCAAATTTGTAAGCGATCGTATTGACGCCAGCATATAAATCCAACGTTTCCGTTTGATCGCCCCATGTATCCCAGTTCGCAAGCAAAGGCAAGCTTGTCTGCTTGATTTTCGTTCCATTTACAATAAGACTCAGTGTAGCCGGATTATAAGTGGCATTGCCGTAACGTGCGGTTACTTTGTATTTCCCTGAAGCCGGAACGTTAGCGGTAAAAGTCGCTGTTCCTCCAAAATTCCAGTATCCATCCAGAAAGCCGCTGCCCGTGTATCCAGGATGATTGGTATTCACCTGGAGCCCGCCTGTCAGCTGGGCTTGTTCGGCTTCAAGCTGAATGGTGGCTGCATTCGAAGGATCGCTGTCAGCAGCTGTGGCGGGAAGCGCGCACATCAGCAGCAGTGAAACGGACATACATAAGGAAATGATTTGTTTGATGAAGCGAAGCGACTTTTTTCTTGTTGTCATCTTGATGGTCTCCTTTTTTTTAATTTTAAAAGCGCATACATCTAAACTTTGGAAAACACTCCCCGTGGTTTACAACAGTGAACCGAGTATACAGCGCGTTTACATGATAACGATCTGTATACATTTTTTTTGAGAATACCCAGTTGGGTCTATTTAGACCTGTCTATTTACGGGAATTGAGCAGTCTAACACGTGAGATAGACAGCTCCGACATTGTTATTTTCCAATAAGTTACAGTTGTGGTTTCAGGCATTAGTAAGTGTCACGGATTCAGGAGTTTATGAATGCTCCAACAATTTCCAATTGGGAGAAAGGTGCTCGGCAGGTGATATCCCCCGTCGGAACGCCTTGCCATATTACTGGGCCGTGCCTGTGACGCTCGTGCCGCTTTTTACAATTGTGTATTTGACGATTTGCCCGCTCCAGAAGTGGAACGTCAGAATCACCGTTCCGTCAGTTGTTTCATTGAAGAAATTCGAGGTAATCGTGATTTTATTGTTGGTATAGTCGGGTGAGAAGATATAGTTAAATTGCTTGTAGGAAGTCCAGTTATGCGGACCGGCGTTGCCGCCTGCAGCGTACACGGCCTCCATCGTGGCAAGCTGGTCGCCGTTAAAGGCTGTGGGAATCGCAAAGCCGCTGGTCGCGCCCGATGCATTTTGCAGCACCGGCGTGTTATAGTAGCGCACATGGATCTTCGGTACCATGCTTGTAAGGTTTCACCCCCATCCTCTCGACTGCGGGTTGATATTGGCACATGAGCCCAATTTTCTCCTCGAGGGTGAACCGGGACACCAGATCGGCAACGCGGTCTTCGATTGCCAGTTCATGATTCTGAAACGGTAAAGACATTTGTCATCGCCGCCAAACCTCCATTTTAAGGTATTTAGAAATCGTCTTAGCTCAATCTGCCATGGTTGCCGTGGCATTGAAATGGCCTAATTGCTCGGGCCCCTAAACATGTCCTATTTGTTTAATTGTAATCTGGCAGAGACCTTCCAATCCCCGCTGATCTTCGGGCAATATCATTCGACTTCATCCCAAGCAATTCGAACAGGTACATTATCTACCTACCGGCTCATAATCGAAGGAACGTGGATAATAACATTCTCTTTCATTTGTGCAACCATTGTTCCAGATAAAGAAAGAACCTCGAAATCTATTGCTGCGTATAGTCTCGAGGTTCTTTCAATTTCATGTAATGTAATTAGAGTAGCATTTTTTTCAAATCAAGTTCCTCAATCTGCTGGACAAGCTTATTTATTTCCAGACTGGTCATGGGGAACCGTAACAGTGATAGATGTTTCCGTAACATTCCCTGCACGATCTACCGCTCTATATTTAATCGTATAAACAAGAGGCTCCATACCCTTGGCTTTTATGGCCAACAGCATGAATTCCGTATCGAATGTGCCGAAATCGGCTTCTTGTACCATGGATTCGTAGCTGTCGACGGCTACGCTCGGCGTAATGGACAGCAATTTCACCTGAGACAGCTCATCCCCGGTTTCAACGGTTGCCGTTACCTTGACCAGACGGTTGTTGGCCGGCCACAATGTTTCCTTATCCAGGACAACATTCAGGGTAGGAGCAACCGTATCAATGATCAAGCTTCTGTACGTCCACTCCGACCAGGCGCCCCGATTGTCCTTCAATCGAACCCTGATCGACCAATCTCCGTCCGCCAATCCATCCAATGTGTATGAACTGGATGCGCCAGCCCGTTCACCGCTGTCCACGTCAACCGTCTCCCAACCGTTGCTGGAGGCTTGAACCTGATAGGCGGCTTGTACATCCACATCGTCGGCGTCAATGAACGTCCAGTCAATCTGCGGATTATTTAAATGGATTGCCTGGCCTTCCTCATACGAGGTGATCGAGACGGCTGGAGCCGAATTCGCTTCGGACAACAACGCAACCAAGAAGGTCAGGGGCGAGTTGTAATTCAAGGCTTGCTCATTGGTTTCCCAGTCGATAGAGGAATTGTTGTACGCTTTGGCGTTGAAGTTATAGATTTGTCTTGGGAAGTTATTCGGACCGCCAGGCATGTAACCGCTCGGCATCTCCAAGAGATAGTCGCCATTGTAAATTTCATGGATGGTTCTAGTCACTCGGCGCTCCCCGTGCCCGGTAATATAGCTCATCTGCAGCGGGTTTATCCCAAGCAGATAGTTCAGATTGCCGCTTGCTACATTTCGGTCATCTTCATTATACAATCCCAGAAGGCGGCTGCCGATCGCGAGGCCGACCGGAACGCCGGCATTATTGGAGTTCGCTCCCCAATAAAATCCATCCAGGGTGGAATTCCCCCACACCGATTTATTCATACTGGCATTGATGATAATGTCACGCCATTGTACAAATTTATCGGTAAACCATGTCTTCACTGCGGCGTTCGGCTGCTCCCCCATCATGTAATGGTAGAAGCCCATCCTATCCAAGGAGCCGATATTGTGCGAGAAAGTTTCACTCTCGAAAATAGCAGCATGCTCCAGGTAATGAGCGACGACGTAATCGTTATACACTTGCTCTCCTGTTGCCCGGTACAGCGTCGCTGCGGCATAAAAGCGGTCGTTCACATCGCTGTTAGAGTTGTATGGACCATCCGGCTGCGGGATGAATTCCGGATGCTGCTCCAGATAGTTCCATCCGCGGAGAGCGGCGGCCTTCAACGTCTCGGCATAATCCGTTAACCCAGGGACATCCTTCATGACGATATACGCATGAGCCAGAGCGCCAACTGCAGCGCCAGTGTGGAACGTCGGTATGAGTCTATTGCTTGCCGTTCCATCCATGATATAGCGACCAGGTGAATGATCCCGAATGACGTAAGCATAGAAGCCTCCTGTGGCCTCATCCTGCATTTTGAGAATAAAATCCGTTTCAACCTTGATCTCGTCCAGCAGATCCGGGATGCCGTTTCCGCTTTCCGGGATATTCAACAAATGGTCCTGGAATTGGCCTGGAAAGCTCTCGTATGCCCAGAGGAGGTCAGAGATGGCTGTCGCTCCCACTGTGACATATTTGCCCAAGTCGCCGGCATCCCACCATCCGCCGGAAACATCCTTCGTAATAGTCGGATCGGACTGGAACGGAAGGTTGTGATCTTCCTTGCGAGCGCCGGTCCTGGCGAAGATCCCTGCGTGTTCCGCTAACAGATCCTCATTGGCGCGCTGGAAGTAGAAGAACTTCTGCACATCTTTCAAAAGAGTGCTATAGATACTGCTGTCTCCAATCTTGAAGGCAACGGAAGGTTCAGCGACCCCATCCACAGTCAGCACATATTCGCCCGGTTCGTTCAGGCCGGTGAAGTCCGCCTTCAGCACCTTCTCCCCGGAGGAAGCATCATAGGCTGCAACCAAGGACAACGCGCCGGAGTAAGCGATGCTCATATCCGATGCCTTTCTCACTTGAAAAGGTGTGCCGGGTACAGCGGTCAGTTTGTCGTAATAGCCGCTGACCAAAGCGTATTTCTCGCTATTAACAATATAACCGACCTGATTCACCTTGATCGGAGCATAGCTTGCCGCCTTATCCGGCGATTTGATGACAATATTGCTGATCCAGAACGTTTTCGGGTTGTTATCCCCGGTGAAGTTCAGCATCTGCACACTGGAACTACTGAAAATGCTTTTGGAATCAAAGATATTCTTCAGCGGAACAGAATAATGTTTCCATTCTGTTGTAAGTTCCTCTCCTAACGGAATCGATGCAGTCACAGAGGTTTGATGCGGATGCTCATCGTTATCCGTAAAAAACTCTCCGTCGACCAGCCGTTCCGTGACGACATCAACAAATCCCACGGAGAAGGTTTCACCGCCAACCGCTCCGACCGCATCGAACTCTAATGTACCATTTTCGTACGGGCTTATATCCAACGTCTGCCAACCGTTCAGGATATAATTGGCTCCCCAGAAGCTGTCGACAGCGATTTTCTTCGCTGCCTTACCCTGATAGGTTTCGTCGGTTACCGTGCTGCCGTAGCCGTACGCAAAATCATTCATCAGGAGATCCTTCAGCCTGTTCCAGTCCGCTCCTCCAGGAGGGAGATATAGATTGGTTGAATCGTTTGTGACAAAGCTGTCTGAACTGGAACCGCCGACGACGCTGTCAGCAGCTGCAGCGGGAAGCGCGCACATCAGCAGAAGTGAACCGGATATGCATAAAGAAATGATTTGTTTGGTAAAAAGAAGCGGCTTTTTCCTTGTTTTCATCTGAATTTTCTCCTTTTTTTTAAGTCGACTTTTTTTTAAGTCGACTTTTATTGAAAGCGCAATTAATTTCGGCCGATCGCGAGGAGATGTTCCCAGCCTTCCGCAAGATTGTTGCGGGCCCAATTCGCGTGGTCTTTATTTTCATATTGCCGGAAGGTACATTCAATCCATAAGATCAGATCCAGATAAAAATCGTACATCACTCTGCGCCGCTGCTGATTTCGGGTTGCAACGGCAAGCCCATAGCCCCTTGAGAACCCAACGGATCGGTTGAAGCGGCCGAAATAAACCTCCATCAGCGGGTCGCCCCAAAGCGCTCTTTCGAAATCGATCAACCCTGTTATTTTCCCATGCTCGACAAACACATTCCCATCCCATAAATCCCAATGCACGAGACGGGGCTGTACGACTTCGTGCAAAGCATCCAGATGCCGTTCGATTTCCGATTCGATAACCGCATCGCCCGCAGGCAGCTCGACTCCGACATCTCTGCCATCAGCCAGCACGCCCCGGATCATCTGTTGAAACGCTTCCGCCCAGGAGTCATTCCACGATTCTTGCTGCAGAAAATATCCGAATTTCTCCCCTTGCACTTCATGGATCAAGCGGCTATAGACGCCAAGCTCAAATTCGATCGCGTCCTTCTCTTCCTGGGAAAGCGTCTCCTTAATTTTGTTGTAAGGAACTCCCGAAAGCCGCTCCATAATAAAGTACTCCGCATTAATCAAGGTGCATGTATCGTCGTGTGCGAGCACCTTAGGCACAGGCAGTGTGCCGCTGTTGTCAAACAAGCGTAGCGCCTCGACTTCGGTGCGCATCAAGTTTGCCTCATAACGCATCATTTTTGTTCCCTTGAACGGCGCTGCTTTTAGGATTACCTCGCGGTCGTCGCTTGTGATAATCGCGTATGCGCTGTTTGCCCACCCATCCGTTAATTCTTTCGTTTCGACGACCCGGCTTCCGAAGGCTTGGTGAATAATTCGTTCCATATCGCTGTCTATCAGCTTGGGTTTAATATTACTTTCCATAATATTGGTCACATCTTTCTATAAATTTTAATAATCCCCTGATGTTTCCAATTGACCATCACTTGCAATCCTTGACAGCATTTCATCATCTACCCATACAAACCTATTCGATATGAATTACCGGCTCATAATCGAACCAATCAAAGAGTGCCGGCGTACTCTGTCCTGTTTCGCAAACGGCATACATCGCAATAACTACTCCCGTAAAGCCGCCTGCTACCTCCGTTGAGAGCAGATGCGTTTCTCCCGAGCCCAACTCAAGGACATTGGATTGATTTGGCTGAATGGAGAAAACAAAACATTCCGGCCTAGCCTCAATCTTTAGCACGACCGGGCCGGCTGCGCATTCGTGCGTGTGCTCTGTTCTCAATGATCCCACGGTCCGACGTAATACGATCACCTTGCGTCCTTCCTTGAACTTTACGGCAAGATCATAATGATACCCATCGTTCATAAATACGGTAAGTCCGGCTTCCTCACCTTCGCTTTTCGGTTCGAAATCTAGTAGGGCGGCTATGTTGCATGACAAATGGCGCAGACGCCGGCCCACAAAGGCGGGGGCGCCGGCATCGTCGAGCAACACCATATTCCCACGCAGCACCAAATGTCCCGGACTTTCGTGGAGCGACCAGCTTTCCGGAGTCGGATTCCGCAGAAACACCCAATCAAAGCCTAGCGTTGTTTCATCAAAATCATCTCTGATTGCCTTATGCGGCCACCGGACTTCCTGCAGCTGCGGAGCCTCCATAACGGACTCGATACGCCCGCCGATACCGATGATCGGCCAGCCGTCATCCGTCCATGACACGGGCGCCAAAAAAGTCTCTCTGCCTAGATGATGCCGCATCGGATAAGAAACAGGCCTGATTCCCAAGAAAACCGCCCACCAGCTGCCGTCATGCGCCTGTACCAGATCTGCATGCCCGGTTGCGTGTATGCTGCTCTTCAAGCTTCTATGAGACAAAATCGGATTATGGGGACACGGTTCATACGGTCCATAAGGGGCGCTGCTTCTCGCTATCGTCGCCATATGGCCGTATTCAGTTCCGCCTTCAGCGATCAGCAAATAGTAAAATCCTTTGATCTTGTAAAGATGAGGAGCTTCCGGGTACGCTCCGCCCGTTCCCCTCCAAATCTGACGGCTCTCAGTCAGCATGCTTCCGGTCAATATGTCAATCTCGCATTGATAAATGCCGTAGCCTTCATTGCCGTCGCAATTGGATTGAAAGTATACACTGCCGTCTTCATCGAATAATAGAGAAGGATCGATGCCCTTCTGCGCGACAGGTATTGGATCGGACCAGGGACCTTCCGGCTGCCTGCTTCGAACAAAAAAATTGCCGACCCCGCTCACATTCGTCGTTACCATATAGAACCAGCCGTCGTGATGGCGGATCGTCGGGGCGTAGATTCCTCCCGAGAGCCAAGTGTTTCCCAAAGGCAACTGCTGCTCGGTTGTGAGGCAATGTCCGATCTGGCGCCAATTGACAAGATCCTTGCTGTGAAATAGGGGGACTCCGGGAAAATATGCAAAAGAGCTTGTCACCAGGTAATAATCATCCCCGTTCCGGCAGATGCTCGGATCGGGATAAAAGCCGGGAATGATCGGATTCGTATACAACATTTATTTCTCTCCTTGTTTGCGGGTCTGATGTAAAAGCGTATTCATCATTATTTATATAAAAAAATGAAGTTCTGAGATACCTACGAAATTTGTGAATTTTTCATAGAATAATTAGATATTACGCCACCATTCCATATCTTCATCGCTCTGGTAGACATGTTTAGTCACCCCCTTTAAAGAGATAAAGAGCAGGACTTCACAGCCGCTGCTCTTCCGTTCTTTCCGTTCTTCAGGGATTCACAAACTGCCACTGCAGGTTGGTACTGGGATCGCTGCTCCACTGTTTCAAGTCGGAGCCGTTAGCCGTATTGCCGCCGCCATCCAAATAAAGACCGGTAGAAACATTCTTTATCCTATAATTACTTCCGTAGGCTTCCAATACCCACCTCTGGTTCCAACTGGAGCCGTTGCTCCACTGTCCGCTAATAGAGCCCGCTGCGGTACGGCCCATACCGTCAAGATACAAACCTGTCGCAACATTTTTGATTTTGTAATAGCTTCCGTAGAATTCCATTATCCATCGTTGGTTATTGCTGGTACCGGCGCTCCATTGGCCTGCATTCGAGCCGTCTGTGGTACGGCCCATGCCGTCAATATACAAACCTGTGGTCACGTTCTTCATTTTAGAAGTGTTCATGACACTCATGATCACATCAATAATTCCTTGCTGTGTGATCGTATAGGTAGACCTGTTAAACAATCCAAAACCATAATTTCCATTCCATCCATTATCCCAAATAATCGGTACCGAACCGTATTTCCTGGCTGTTGCGCTTACCGCTTTTGCAAATGCCGCACGATACGTATTATTCGTTGAATCAAACGCTGTTTTATCTGCGGAACCGAATTCACCGACGACCACAGGATATCCTTGGGTTACGAATTTATCATACGTGGACTTCAGTTGCGAATCCAAATAATCTTCCTGTCCCCAAGTTGACTTTTTCGACGTGTTGGCAGCTGTTGCTCCCCATTGGGTTATGGTACCGGATTCCTCACCGCAGAAGTCCCAAGGCGAGTAATAATGAACGGATATCATGATTCTTTTTTCAGAACTCGGAATCGCAGTTGATCTGTAATTGTCTGTAGGAAGCGCAAAGCCATAATTGCCTACAGTATAATCAATGCTGGTATTCCAGCCGGGAATCAGAAGCCATCTCGCGCTATTGTTTCCTCCGGTTTGTCTTACGGCATCTACAAAGATTTGATTATAAGCATTAAGATTTGAATAGTATGTGGTGTTTGGCGTTTCCCACGTCCCATCAAATTCTTCGTTCATGGATTCAAAGATCAAATGCTCATCATAATTGACAAACGTATTAGCAATCTGCTGCCAGACTTTTTGATATTTGGCCCTGATCGTTGTTTGATCGTTTGAATTGACTAGCAGCCAAGAACCGGGAACTGAATTGTACCCGTCTCCATGAATGTTGATAATGACATACAAGCCTTCGTTGTAGGCATAGTCCACGACTGTTTTCACTCTGTTCAGCCATGCAGAATCAATCGTATAATTCGGTGCGCTCCCTATCTTATTCAAATACGAAACAGGGATACGGATTGTTTTAAATCCTGCTGCTTTTACCTTTTGAATGGACGCCTGCGTGACATTAGGAGTGCTTTCGCTGGGTGTACCGTTGGAACTGAGTTCAAGCTGGTTTCCCAGATTCCAGCCCGCCCCCATTTCAAAAACAATTTGCGAAGCATTCAATTGCGTGAAATCGGTTGTTTCTGCAGATGCTGACGGAATCCGACCGGAAATGACAGTTGTAAACACCAATACCATGGCTAACAAAAAGATCCTGAAAGACTTTACTTTTGACGACATAAATAACACCTCCGTCTTCTTATTTTTGGTTACTTTTACACGAGTTCAACCAAAGAACTTCCAACCGGTAACAACCTTGTTCATCACCTCCTTTTCCATTAAGGTACACTTTCAGCGAATGGCCAACGGGCTGTTCTGAACGATGGATAGCCATTCGCGGGCAATGAGTTCATGGCCGACAGCCGTTGGGTGAACGCCGTCCCATATCCAATAGGCGGCATCTTTGCCGGACGAGGCCTTGTCGAACGCCTCCTGTAATGGAACGAATACCGCAGTGTATTCCTCGGCCAAACGGCGAACGATACGGCCGTAGTCATCGATCCGTTTTCGCCACTCATCCCATTTTTCCTCAGTCACCCCGACTTTCAGTATAAACGGTTCGCACAGCGCTAATCCTGCGGAAGGCAACATCTCCTTCGTTTCCGCCAGCAAATGCCGGTACGCTCTTTCGAAACGGTCGCCCGAACAACCCGCCATAATCCGCCAAACGTCGTTAACGCCGATCAGGATGCTGATCAGATCCGGCTTTAGGCTGATCGCGTCATCATCCCAGCGGGCGTATAAATCCGAAACCCGGTTGCCGCTGATGCCCCGGTTGATGAAATGCGGCTGATTGCGTGCCATTTCGAAGCCGAGCTTACTAGCAATGATAAAAGCGTAGCCGTGTCCCAAAATGTGATTGGGATCCTCCTTGCGGTCCCGGTTGCCATCGGTTATGGAATCGCCTTGAAACAGAATCGTTTGTCGTGTTGGATTCATGATTGATTTCCCTTTCATTCTCGGATAAGGTTCTATTTCCCTGACCTAGCAGCCGGTTTCGGCAAGCTCTACAATCTCTACGGCGTATGGCTCCATGTCAAGCTCCGGTCCGATCCGTCTCTCACTGAGAATACTTAGATAAGCTTGACTTAGCGTTACAGTTTGCCGCTTCCGTGAAAGATTCAATAGGAACAAATATCGCTTCTCTCTCTTCTTGCGGACCGAGATTTGAACGCCCTCCGGCAGATCGGGAAACAGGCTCGCACCCGCATCTGCACAGGCCTCCCGGAAAAAGTCCAAATAAAAGCTCTCCTCGGCAACCGTCCCCAAATAATACACCTTTCCGCTTCCAAGAGAATGAACCGCAGCGGCCGGTTTGCCGGCGAAGAAATCGTCTTCATACCAAGCGATCGGTTCCGCGCCGGAAAGTTCCAAAATATCACACCATTGCATGCATGTGTAGGTCTTCCCATTCTTCGCCCGAATGGTATGGACGTCTTTGCCGATCGGATCATACTCTGACACGTACACCCCAGCCGCTTCGGCCAGAGGCCCGGGCAGCGGTTCAATCCGGCAAACATTGTTCATATTTTTAACGCCGGTGCGATTCGTTACAATCAAGGTAGCCCCGCTGCGGACACAATCCTCCAAATGGCCTGCCACGCGTTCATCCAGCAAATAGAGAGAGGGGGCGACGATTAGCCGATATCCGCTTAAATCAGCTGTCATATTTACCACATCGGTCTGAACGCCCAGCTTGGTCAATGCGCGGTGATACAGCTTTATATTGTCGAAATAATCCATCCCCTCAGCCTGCGGCTGAATCTGAAGAGCATTGTATTGATCGTGCGAGTGAAGAATGGCCGCTTCGCCATGCACCTCCGATCCGGTCAGCAGCGGTGAGAGACGGTTCACTTCCTCGCACAGCTTGCTGTACTCCTCTAACCGGCGGCCCGGAACGTTGCTGTGGTCGATCAAGCCATGCCAGAATTGCTCGGCGCCGACCGGAGCGCTTCTCCACCGGAAATGCACGAGCGTGTCTGCACCGCGCGATATGCACTGCCAGGCGAACGCCCGAATAAACCCCGGCTGCGGCGTTCGCCACATCGGGAACCAGCAGCCTGGCGGGCCGCTGATCGTTTCCATGATCCAGAAGTTGCACCGCTTGATCCCCCGGGTCAAGTCCAGCGTCAGTGCCCCGCCGTATCCGCTCGTATCCGATTTTTCCGGACTTGTGTTCGGATAATAGTCAAGGGAGGCAAAGTCCAGCGAGTCGCAGAGTTTGTAATAGTCGAGGGACATCGGGTAGCTCCAAATATTATGCGTCACGAAATGACCCGGGCACCGTTTCCGCAAAAGATTCACTTGCAACTGCTGGAACTGGGCGACGGAATCCGTTTCGAACCTTTTCCAGTCCAGTAAATAAGACGGGTTTTTGAAGGAGGTACCGCCCAGCGGGGGCTTGATTTGCAGCCAACTGCTGTACTCCCCGCTCCAGACGACGGTGCCCCAAGCGCGGTTAAGAGCCTCCAAAGATCCGTACTTCTCCGACAGCCATTCTCGGAACCGCTCGCTGCAATTGTCGCAATGGCACTCGTTCAGAGCAAATTCGTTATCGATCTGCCATCCGGTTACAGCCGGATGCTTCGAATAATGCGAGGCAAGCTTATCCACGATTTTCTCCGAATAAAGGCGCATCGAAGGACTGTTATAACAACGATGTCCGCGCACACCGGGATATCGCGTATGCAGCAAGGCATCAACGGGAAGCACGTCCGGGTATCGCTCCACCAGCCAATTCGGCGGCGTGTTGGTCGGAGTTCCGATCACGACCTCGATGCCTCGTTCATGGAAAACCTCTATCGCCTCGTCCAACCATGCGAAATCGTACCGTCCTTCCTCCGGCTCCAGACGCGACCAGGCAAATTCAGCTAACCGTACCAGACGGACTCCCGTCTGCCGCATCAGATCCGCATCCTGATCCCACATGGCGCGCTCCCAATGCTCCGGATAATAATCCACACCCATTTTAATCATAAGCAGCCCTCCACTGATTGCTAAGCTAAGTACCTTTAATTGTAAGCCGTCTTTCACCGAAACGAATCCTTATTTCGGCAGCAGGGAGTCCTGCCCCAGCGCACGGGCGCAAGGCAGGACTCCTTTTTCCCCAAATCAATTCCGGCTTCTACGATGCTGTGCCCGTAATGCTCGTGCCGTTCTTCGTAATCGTATAGTTGATAATGGCGCCGCTCCAGAAGTGGAACTTCAGAATCACCGTTCCGTCGTTCACTTTGTTGAAGAAGCTCTGTGTAAGAGTGATTTCATTTGTTGCATAAGATGGTTTGAATGTTTGGCCGAACGCCTTGAACGAAGTCCAGTTATCCGGACCGGCGTTGCCCCCTTCAGCATACACGGCCTCCATCGTAGCAAGTCGGTCGCCATTGAAGACGGTCGGGATCGCAAAATTTGCGGTGGTGCCTTCCGCGTTTTGAAGCACCGGGGTGTCATTGTACAAGACATGGAAGGTCCAATCGGCGCCTTTGTTAAATTGGACTTTCAATACGGCTACCTCGCCGAGTGCGGCCGATTCAGTCAGCTTGGCGGTAAAACTTGCTTTGAGGGTCAGGTCTTCGCCGTTCAACTCATAATCCTTGCCTTTTTTCAACTTATAGTCTCCGGCCCTGATGCCGGTCAGCTTATTGCCGTTCAAGTGCAAGGGCACTAAAGTGTCCTGAGCCGGCGCGTCTTTTCTGACAAAGATCAGATCGGATTCGCCAGTGGAAGAGCGGCCTTTCAAGCTAGCCATGATCTGATCGTAAAGCTCCGGATCGTTCCACTGAAGTGTTCTGCGGTCAAAACGCCCGCCGTTGTCCCACAGCATAAGGGCAAGTTTGTTCTCTACGGCTTTAGAGGTGAAATACTCGATATACTTCAACATCTCGCCATGCTCGGGCAAACCTTCGCTGACATCCCAGCCTAGCAGTCCGTATTCGCCTACGATAACGGGAATTCCTTTCGATACGAACGCATTCGATACATTGTCAATCAATGTATCGACAACCTTAATCGTGTCGGCCTCAAACTTTGGGTAGCCCCCAATGTTTATGCTGAAATTCCAGAGGCCGTAAAAATGAACGGTCGTGATCAAATTCGGATCGTTCAGCTTGGCAATCGTGCTTGCAAGCGAATCCACACGCACTTTCTCGTCATTGCAGTATAACGTCGGCAGCACAAGCGGACGATCGGCATTAGCGCCTCCCGACGCTCTTACAAGATGGACGAAGGTTGTGTTGATCTCATCAAGAAATGCGAGCTGCGTCGTTATATCAACGTTTAAAAATTCCGGTTCGTTGATGCTTTCGAACATCAGTTTGTTGGAATGATTCTTGAAGCGGTCGGCGATTTGCGTCCATACCGCGGTATATCGGGCCAATACTTCGTCATGATTCGTTGGCATCGTTCTGACCCACATCCAAGCGTCGTGGTGAACGTTGATCATGACATACAGACCTTCTTCGAGCGACCAGTCGACGACTTGCTGAACCCGGTCCATCCAGGCCGGATCGATCGTATAATCCGGTGCGTCGCCCATCCGCCCGTTCCATGTAATCGGAATACGGATACTTTTGAAGCCCTGCTTCTTAATTTCCTTAATGAATTCTTTGGTTACGCGCGGGTTGCCCCAAGCCGTCTCATCATTTTTTGTCGGATCAGTCGTATTAAATGCATCAAATGTATTGCCCAGGTTCCATCCGGGCTGCATTGCGCTGACATAAGACTGCATTTTGGTTTCTTTCGGGGAAGCAGCGGCCGAGCCGACGGGTGAAAACAACGCCAGCAACAGGGCAATGATCATTGCGACTGACAGATAAGATCTTTTGGTTTGCACAGAAATTCTCCTTTGGTTTCATAATTTTGGCTTCCACTGTACACGTGTTGCTTGGCGGACGTTACTTAGGTGTGCCAATGATTCGGCCACCTTTGGCCGTAAGCTGATAATAGTCAAGTTAGGCAAAATCCAACGACTCGCAGAGTTTGTAATAGTCAAGGGACATCGGGTAGCTCCAAATATTATGGGTCACGAAATGACCCGGACACCGCTTTCGTAGAAGATTCACTTGCAGTTGCTGGAACCGGGCGACAGAATCCGTTTCGAATCTTTTCCAGTCAAGCAAATAAGATGGGTTTTTGAAGGTAGCGTTTCTCTCACTGAAACGAATTCTTATTTCGGTAGTAAGGGAGCTCTGCCGCAGCGCACGGGCGCTGGGCAGCACCCCCTTTTTCCCTAATAAATTCCAGCTTCTACGATGCTGTGCCCGTAACGCTCGTGCCGTTCTTCGTAATCGTGTACTCGATGATGGCGCCGCTCCAGAAGTGGAACTTCAGAATCACCGTACCATCGTTCACTTCTTTGAAGAAACTTTCTGTAAGTGCGACTTCATTTGTAGCATAAGTAGGTTTGAATGTCCGGGCGAACTCCTTGAACGAAGTCCAGTTATTCGGACCTGCGTTGCCCCCTGTAGTGTAAGTGGCCTCCATCGTGGCAAGACGGTCACCGTTGAAGGCAGTCGGAATCACAAAGCTTGCGGTTGTGCCTTCCACGTTTTGCAGCACCGGCGTGTCATTGTACAATACATGGAAGGTCCAATCGGCGCCTTTGTTAAATTGGGCCTTCAATACAGCAACCTCGCCGAGTTCGGCCGATTCGGTCAGCTTGGCGAGAAAACTTGCTTTGAGGGTCAGGTCTTCGCCGTTCAACTCATAATCTTTGCCTTTGACCAAATGATTGTCCCCGGCCCAAATGCCGGTCAAAATATTGCCATTCAAGTTCACATGGACTACGGTGTCCTGAGCCGGCGCGTCTTTCCTGACAAAGATCAGATCGGATTCGCCAGTGGAAGAGCGGCCTTTCAAGCTGGCCATGATCTGATTGTATAGCTCAGGATCGTTCCACTGAAGCGTTCTGCGGTCAAAACGCCCGCCGTTGTCCCACAGCATAAGGGCAAGTTTGTTCTCTACGCATTTAGAGGTGAAATACTCGATAAACTTCAACATCTCGCCATGCTCGGGCACACCTTCACTTAACGGTGTTTTGAAAGGTGTAGCATCCCAGCCGAGCAGTCCGAATTCGCCAATGACAACAGGAATTCCTTTCGATACGAACGAAGTCGTTACATTATTAATCATTGTATCGATATCCTTAATCGTTAATTCTTCAAGCTTCGGGAAGCCCGCAATGTTTACACTGAACGGCCAGAAGCCGTAAAAATGAACGGTAGCGATCAAATTCGGATCGTTCAGCTTGGCAATCGTGCTTGCAAGCGAATCCACATGCTCTTGCGAGTTATTCGTAAATAACGTCGGCAGCACTAGCGGACGAACGTCATTTTTGCCTCCCGACGCTCTTACAATATGGACGAAGGATGTGTTGAACTCATCAAGAAACGTGTGCTGCGTAGCCACATCAACGTTTTCAAATAACGGTTCGTTGATGCTCTCGAACATCAGTTTATCGGAATGATTCTTGAATCGGTCGGCGACTTGCGTCCAAATCGCATTATATTGGGCCAATACGGCGTCATGATTCGCCGGCGCCTTGCTGATCCACATCCAAGAGTCGTGGTGAATGTTGATCATGACATACAGTCCCTCTTGCAGCGACCAGTCGACGACTTGCTGAACCCGGTCCATCCAGGCCGGATCGATCGTATAATCCGGTGCGCCGCCCATCCGCCCGTTCCATGTAATCGGAATACGGATACTTTTGAAGCCCTGCTTCTTAATTTCCTTAATGAATTCTTTGGTTACGCGCGGGTTGCCCCAAGCCGTCTCATCATTTTTTGTTGGATCAGTCGTATTAAATGCATCAAATGTATTGCCCAGGTTCCATCCGGGCTGCATTGCGCTGACATAAGACTGCATTTGGGTTTCTTTCGGGGAAGCAGCGGCCGAGCCGACGGGTGAAAACAACGCCAGCAACAGGGCAACGATCATTGCGACTGACAGATAAGATCTTTTTGTGCGCATAGAAATTCTCCTTTTGTTTCATTTATTTAGATTGATTCTGTAGATGTTTTGCTTGCCGCGTATTTACTGATGCATACCTGAATATCCTCCTCTGCTTGGAATAATGGGCACTGCTGTCTTTCAAGGAAATCAATTCCCAGAGACACTTGTGACTGCGCTTCGATGTTGTGTTTTTCATGCAACTCCTCATTGAACGCTTTATGTAAGCGGTGACATTTTTATTTTAACTATATGGCAGTTATAATAATACTTCATAAAATCATCTAAAAATCATGTAGAAATTCAATATTTTGGATGATTTCCTGTAAAATATCGCTTCACAATGGAATACGCCCGCTTCGGCCTGCGGTATCGGTCGACGATTCCTTTGCTGTTCTGTGTTCCGGCGCGGGTCAACAACCATCCCGACCCTTCCGTTACCCTGCAGTCGCAAAATTGCCAGATTAGCATGCCGGACAAGAATGGGACGGACATATAAGCCGCCAAAATGCTCTCAATGATACCGGCCTGGCGTTCCTCCGTTCCTTTTACCCGGCTCGGGTCACGATATCCGTAATCGCGCCGGCATGAGATAAGGGACCGCACTCCTTATGGCGGCCCCTCTCAATCGGATCGGTTCAACAAGCCGACGTTACTTAATGCTGCTGTCGGCTTTCAGCTTGACTTTGTCAGCTTTTACTCATTCCAAAGCTTCACGCGGTCTTTCACCAGCTTGGTGAATTCCTGATTCAGCTTGTTAACGCCGGCTTTTTCCAAGTCCTTCATGAAGCTGTCCCATACGGCGTCGAATTGGTCCGGCTTCGCCAGTATCGCTTCCGGAACGCGCTTCTTCATAATGTCTTCGCACTTCTGAAAGAGGACGTTCGCTTCGGAGCCGCTTTCCATGTTGATGTTCCATGCTGCGCCCCACGGTCTAACCGGGAATTCTTTCTCGGACGGCCACAGATCCTTGAAGTTCTTGATTTTGTAAGCAGCCAATGTCTCTTTGTCCGCTTGGGTGTATTCCTTCTCGATTTGTTCCGGGAAGACAGTGGTGTAATAGTTGCCCGTCGGGTCCTTCACACCGTCACCATAGCTCGGTCCCATTCGGTACATTTCAATACCGGTAGTTTGCTTAAATTTTTTGTTATCATTGATCTTCATCTTCAAAATGTCGTCCAGGATGACGCGCTTGCCGTTCTCCACCTTGTAATGCTTGCCTTCAATCCCCCAGTTGACCAACACTTGCCCTTCATCAGACGCCAGAAAATCCAGGAACTTGATGATGCGAACCGGGTCTTTGGCGCTCGTCGTGATCGAGATGCCGGTACCAGCCAAGTATCCGGTATCTTGGAAATCATGTCTCTTGTAAGTTTCATTCAAGGTAACCGGAAAGTGGGCGTAGGTTTGATCGAACTTGCCCTCTTTCTTCAGCAATGCTTCTTCATTGGCGTAGTCCCAATCCGCATCGATGAGTCCCAGAACGCGGCCGCTGGCAACCTTCGCCTTGTACTGGTCATACTTCTGCACGAAGCTCTCCGGGTCGAGCAAGCCGATGTCGTTCATATGGTTTAGCCATCGGAAGTATTCCTTCTCCTCCGGACGCAAGTAGTGGAATTTCGCCTCATAGGTTTTCGGATCAATGTAAAACTCGCCTTCATCCGGCGCGCCTGTCGTGGCAACGGCGGGGTTGGTCGTAGTAATCAAAATTTGCCATTCCCCTGCGTTCAGGGACAAGGGGATGATCGGCTTGCCATCGGCTGTGGTCGGGTGCTTGTCTTTGTAGGCTTTGAGCGCGTTCTCGAAATCCTTCACCGTCTTGATTGCCGGATAGCCAAGCTCCTTCAACACGGCATGCTGCAGCTCGAAGCCGCCGCCTGCCTTGAAGTATTGGTTGTTTACCCCAGCTGTCGGCAGGACATAAATGCCACGGTCGTCATTGCTCCAGCGCAGACGCTTCATATAATCGCCATATAGCTTCTTGATGTTCGGTGCATACTTGTCAATGAGCGGCGCCAAATCTAGCAAAGCGCCGGCGTCCTTCAGCTTGCCCGCACTGCCCTTGGCCGCAACCATATCCGGATAGTCGTTGCTTGCCACCATCAGCGAAAACATGTCATCATTGCCGCCTACCGGGAATTGTGCCTTGATGGAGATGCCGGTTTTTTGCGTAATGAGTTTGCCGACTTCACTCTGCATGTCGTCCCAAAGCGGGTTGTTGTCGCCCGCAGCGAAACGGACTGTCAAGGGGGTAAGAGCTTCCTTGGACGATTCGGATACCGATGGTTTTGACGATGCCGCAGGACTGCTTGCGCCGTCGGAATTCGGCTTGCTGCAGCCGGTTGCCGCCAACAAGGCGACGATCATCAGAACGTTAGCCACTTTCGTTGTGTTGACTTTCATGAAATACTGCCTCCCCTTTTTTTAGATGATGAATGAGGTAATGATTGTATTGGACAGGTTCCCTGAGCCTACCGATGTCAGTTAACTCTTGACCGCTCCCAGCGTTATGCCTTTCACGAAGTACTTTTGCAGGAAAGGATACACCAAAAGGATCGGAGCGGTGACGACCATGGTGATGGCCATCTGGATCGATTCCGGCGAAACCATCGCCAAGGACTGCTGCTTGTTGTTCGGGTCGTAGATATTGCCGCCGTTGTCCGTCGTGAGCAGAACCTTGCGGAGCTCGTATTGCAAGGTCGTATACTCCGGCTTTTGACCGTTGTACAGATAAGTGTCAAACCAGGAGTTCCAATGGTTGACAGCGATGAACAGCGCGATGGTAGCCAGCACTGGCTGGCACAAGGGGAGAATGACTCTCCAGAAGATGGTCCAGTCGTTCGCGCCGTCCATCTTCGAGGATTCCAGCAAGGCATAAGGCAGACCGTTAATATAGGAGCGCACGATGAGCACGTTCCATACGCTCAAGATGCCAGGGATAATATAAACCCAGAATGTGCCTAACAGGTGCAAGTCGCGAATCAGCATATAGCCGGGAATCAAGCCGCCGGAGATGTACAGGGTCATCACGAAGATGGTGGTGAACAACCGCCTCGCCTGAAACTCCGTCTTGCTCAGGACGTAAGCGACCATGGAGGCGGACAAGACGCCGACCACCGTACCCAAGACAGTTCGGATGATCGAGTTGCGAAATCCGGTCAGCAAGCCCTCATATTGAAAGATCGTCTCGTAATTCCGTGTAGTGAAAACCCGCGGCCATACGTGGATGCCGCCTTTGACGGTATCCGCGGAGTCGTTGAAGGAAATGGCCAACACGTTGATGAACGGATATAAGGTTGCAATCCCGATCAGGATCATGATGGCATACAGGAAAATGTCGAATAAGCGGTCGGCTGGTTTTTTCTGCACAAGCCCTTGCACTGTGATTCCTCCTAAATGATCGTTTCTTTGGTGAATTTTTTATAGATTGCATTGGCCGTAAACACCAGGAAAATACTGACAACGGAATTGAATATCCCGATTGCGGTGCCGTAGGAATAACGGGACATCTGGATACCGTATTTCAAAGCGTAAATATCAAGCACCTCGGAGTAATCATTGACCAGCGGATTCCCAAGCAAGAACTGCTTCTCGAAGCCGATGCTAATCAGGTTGCCGATGGACAGAATCAGCAGTACCATGAAGGTGGGGCGGATTCCCGGCAGCGTAATATTCCACATCCGGCGGAACCTTCCCGCGCCGTCCACAGTAGCCGCTTCGTACAACTCCGGATCAATCCCGGCCATGGCCGCAAGATAGATGATGGAGTTCCAGCCGGTTTCCTTCCACATATCCGCTGATGTGACGATTCCCCAGAACCAGGTGGGCTTCGCCATGAACTGGATCGGATGGTCCGTAATGTGAAGCATCATCAGCAGTTGGTTCACCGCACCGCCGTCGGTGGAGAGCATCTTGCTGACCAAACCGGCGACAACCACCCATGAAACAAAGTGGGGCAAATACGAAACCGTCTGAATGGTCCGCTTGAACAACTGTCCGCGCAATTCGTTGATCAGCAGTGCAAAGATAATAGGAACGGTAAATCCGACAATAAGCCCCATAATGCTCATTGCAAGCGTATTCCGCAAAACCAGATAGAACCGTTCGTCCGCGAACAATTCGTGGAAGTTGCTGAGCCCCACCCACTTCTGTTGCCAAATATTCTTGCCAGGCTTATAGTTCTGGAATGCCATCAACCAGCCCCATAATGGAACGTAGTTGAATATAAACAACCAGATGATGAAAGGCACGGACATGAAGTATAAATATTTCTGCTCCAGCATGGTGCGAATGAAGCTCTTCCTTCGTTTCTCCGCCGGATGAAAAATGGCAGCAGTTGTTAGCGGTTCCATCCCGGTTCCTCCTCCTTCTCTCTCTTGATCTTAGTTTAACGCACAAGGCCTGACGTCAAAACCCGAGAAATTCGCCAATAAATCATGTTAAAATAAGCGTTTTCAATAGATTAAAAAAAAGAAGGAGGCCCATGGCCCTCCTCCCGGAACATCTATGGCTTTTCGTGCGAAAACATCTTGAAGGGAGCGCCTTTGAACGAAGATGGGGACGCTATATTATATCAAAAATCGACATGCAAGAATATGGCAGCACGGTATCACACCGAAGTGGTTTTGGTTGGCTTCATCTTATAGTGGGACGGCGATTCGCCTAGATACTTTTTGAATTTCAAATGAAAATAATCGGCGTTGGCATACCCGACACGCGTCGCTACCTGGTGCACCTTGAGCCCGCTGGCCAGCAAATGCCTGGCGTTCCGGATTCGGACTTTGTCCAAATAGTTGTTAAAGGTGTCGCCCGTGAAGCTTTTGAACATTTTCCCCAAGTACCCGCTATTGTAATTGAATAGCTCAGCGAGTGTCTCAAGCTTTAAGTTCTCGGCGTAATGACGCTCCACGAAGTCGAGAATTTGCTTAACGGCAGACTCGCAGCTGAACGTGCTTATGCGCTCCGTCAGTCCGAGCAACCTGTCCTCAAGCATCTGACGCAACGACCGAAGATCAGGCTGCTCATAGATTTCCGCGACTACCGAAAGGGCAGCCTGTACGGCGGTGAAGGCGGTATCACTTGTGTTCGACAGCTTGGTCAGCGCGAGCGATATCCATTGCGAGACGGCGATTTTCATTGCTTGCTCCGCGCCGTCGTACGCGGCGATCGACTGCCCCCCTTCATCCAGAATGCGCCGAACGGCGTCCTTGCTGCCGATATCTAGCGCATAAAATAGCTTATCCGCCAAACCGTTTATATCGGGTCCGGTTGGCTCGCCGTCTCTTGCTCCGTTCGCGGCAAGGTTGAGCGGCGGACGCTTAAGGATGACCGTCCGTTCTCCGCGGAACAGGAACTCTTCCTTCAGCAGCCGGACAGCCTGCGAATAGGATAGACCGATGTCGGCGAGCTGATGCACCGGGTCTCCCGCCGCTGCGGAGAAGCCGCCGTTCAGTCCCAGAAGCGATTCCTCCAAATCCAGATACATCGAATTGGCCTGCAGCTTATTCGGCGCCCTCTCATTCAGCAGAACGCCGACAAAGGGCTCTGCGGCGAATACGATGCCAGTACCCGACGACTCAAAACGCTCTGCCAGCTTTCTTCTGACTTCCGCCCGACCGTTTGCATGACTGCCAAGAGGCGGATGCAGCTTCAGGAGCATTACCCGATACGAACGCCAATCGAGAATCGGCTCCTTCGGCGGTTCCATCGCCGTACGGTGACCCTCCTCATCATACATTAGCAGCGATACGATCTGATCCTCGAGCTGCTGCGCCGACGTCTGTTCCTTTTTTTGCAGCGATCCGGAGGCCTCCCTCAGCACTCCACCGATCCTGTCAAGCTCTGCGTCGAATTCATCCGTATCTACTGGCTTGAGCAAATAGGCGTTCACTCCCCATGAAATCGCGCGCTTGGCGTACGAGAAATCGGCATGGCCGCTTAAAATGATAAATTGGCATTCCTTATCGGACTTGCGAATTTCTTCGATAACCTGCAGCCCGTCCATCCCAGGCATGCGGACATCCATGACCATAAGGTCGGGCTTCAGCTCCTGGTGCCGGAGCAGCGCCTCCCGGCCGTTGCCCGCTTCCCCGATTACCTCAAAGCCGTGCCGTCGCCAATTCACAATCGCCTTCAAGCCTTGGCGTATCGCTTTTTCATCGTCTACGAGAATAACTTTATACATGCGAATCTCCTCCAATCGGTATCATGAAACGAATTTCCGTCCCTTCATTTTCCCGGCTGACGATGCGGAGTCCATATTGCTCTCCATAGGTAAGGACAAGCCGCTGATGCACGTTGCGCAGGCCAATGCGATGGTTCTTCCCGTCTTCGGGGTCGTTCAGCGAGCACATCAGCGCATCCAGCCTCGCTTCCGGAATTCCGACGCCATCGTCAGCAACAGTCACATACAGGGCGTCATCCTGAAGCTCCGTCCGAATCCGTACTAAGCCCGCCTCTTCTTTATTCTCAATCCCGTGAATCACGGCGTTCTCCACCAGGGGCTGCACGACGAGCGGCAGAATCCGGAATTCGCTTGATGCCGGGTCGAGCTCAAGCTCGTAGAAAAGATGGTCATCGTAACGGAATCGTTGAATGGCCAAGTAACATCGGACCATATCCAGCTCCTCGCCGAGTGTAATCGTACCGCCTTCGATCTCGAGGCTCTTGCGCATCAGTTTCCCAAGCACCCTGACGATGTCGGCAATATCCGCACTCCCCCGCAAATGAATCTTCATCCGCAGCGACTCAAGGGCGTTGAACAAGAAATGGGGATTGATCTGACTGGCCATCATTTTCAGTTTGATTTCTTTCTGCTTGAGCTCCAGCTGCGCTTTTTGCCGGTTCGATTCGGTCACTTCCTCCATCAACTCGCGGATATTGCCGACCATATAATTGAATTGCCGCGACAGCTGGCCGATTTCGTCGTCACCATCAATCACTGAGCTGGCATGCAAATCGCCTAAAGCCACCTTATTGATTTGCTTGCTCAAGCGAAGGATGCGCTTCGACAACAGGGAGGAAAAAATATAGATGAACACCAAGGCGATTAACAGGCTCATGATGATAATGAAGAGTCCGAACATGCTGATCCGGTTCGCTCCCTTAACGATGCTTTGCACCGAAAACACGGATATGATTTTCAAGCCGTTACTGCTCACGTCCGGAATGAGGGACTCTATAATGAGCTTCGACGTTTCTCCGTTGTAATCGATTTGGTACGTGCCGCTCGGTTTATCCAGCATTTCCTGGGTGATATGAAAGTCGCGAATATGCTTACCTACGAGGTCCGTGTTTTTGGCCGCATCGATATATCCGTTCCCGTCGATGACCATCGTATCGAACTGCTCCTGCCTCAGAATTCCGTTCAGCTCCGTTTGGCTGATATTGATGACGAGCACGCCGGTCGTTCGGTAATTCGGATAATAGACGCGACGCACCAGACTCAGGTAAGCACTATCGCCCTTCGTTTCGTCTCCGATGTAATACCAGCCGATTTTATCCGAGTTCTTGATCGCCGCCTTGTACCATTCCGCATTCACAATCGACGGCTCTGGCTGTAAATAATCCCAGTTATTCAGCAGCGTCGGATTATCCACGTACAACCGGATGTTGGCGATTTCTTTATACAGCCGCTCGTATTGCTCGAACTCCTGATATTCTCTATAGGCTTCTACAACAGAATACTTCGATTGGTAACGCTTATTGACCAGAGCTTCCAATCGCGGGTCCGTCGCCAACTTGTTAGAAATCTCGATCGACTGCTTCAATATTTCGTCGATGCGCGTCTTCACCTTCTCCACGTCGTTCGATGTTTGCTGGACCGCATCGTTTAGTGCCGTCTGGCGGAGCGATTGGGTCAGCAAAGCGCCCACGATCCCGACCGGAATAAAAACGACAAGGATGAATGAAATGATCAACTTCTTTTTCATGTGAATGTTGTTTGTTTTGTCTAACCATTTCATAAGCACCTCGCCCCCTTTTTTTGATAGCGTTTTCAATTATGTGAAATATATTAGTTTCATGCTTCTGCTATGGGGCTGTATAATTATAAGAAAACTTTCGAGAGCATCCTACCCGGCGGACTCATGGAAATTTCATGTCAAAATTAGATATTTTTATCCTAACACAATAAAATCGACGTTGCATTATGATCCGCCTGCTTGCAGTAAAAAAATACCTTTGGTTGGATGACAAATAAGTTTTAAAGTGCAAGAAACCAGTAAATTCAAGGGTTTGCTGGTTTCTTTGTGAAAATGTAAAGAACTATAAAGATTTGAAGTGGTTTGAACGATCAAAAAGGCTGAAATACAAAATGCGGATCGTAGAACCCGATCCGGCTCGACGGGATCAAGGCCGATCCACACGATTGACGCTGGCCTGAACCGCCGTCTGCCGGATATGCATTTCCGCATGGCCAGCAGAGACCCGGAACTGCATCCGGTTCCTTTGAGTATAAAGACGGCTTAATTTGCGCTACATGGTTAACCCACTCCCACTCCGGAAGCCCCAAAACAAAGCTGCCGCACATGGAATCCACATGCAGCAGCCTTCCTTCTATTCCTTGCAAATGAAGCGCCGAGCTGCAGTCGTCCCTCGAAGCGGCGATGGTCGTCATCCGCCCTTGAAGGATTCCACGCCCGCCTACAAGTTCTGCTTAGGGGAACGGCCCAGCCCCAGATCTAGACCTCCCTGTATATGTTCAGTTAAAATGAATGGAGTGTCAACCTGACAACATATGGCTTTTCATGCTCTTCACATTTCCCAAAAGATAACCGGATAAAATTATATGCACCGTTGTTCCATACATTGAAATCATGAACTCCATTCTTTAGAAGGACCTGGTAATAATCACCTACAAAATCTCCCGCAGTGTCCGTGAGCCCCTCAACCGATTTGGCATAGCTGCCATTTGCTACTCCGTCTGAATCGCCGCAGGTGGTATATAGCAAATGAAGATTATGGATGCATGATGTGAGACTGACTCCAAGAGTTTTGCCATCACTCGACGTAGGAGCGTTTGAAAAAGCTCCGACATAAGCGAACAAATCTATCATGCCTGGCGCGAGCACTGTCTTATCCAACCCGTTGTTCCAGGGGCTCTCTGTGCCAGAGATTCGCGTCGAATCATGTCGGTAACCGCCGAGGATCAGATTCAAGGCTTGCATCCCCCCCATCGAAAGCCCGGCGATCGCTCTGCGCGTGCGGTTATATAAGATTCCCTCATGTGAAGTGACTGTTATATCTGCGTAGGTTTTGTAGTTTGATTCTATAAATGGAATCAGATCGTATCTCAACTCATAATCGAAGTAATAGAATCCCAGCATATTGGTTCCTTCGGAATTGAAGGAGCTATCCGCCCAGTCGTACGCGCTTCTTCCGTTGGGAAATACGACGATCAGCGGATCGATATCGCCGTTTACAATAAGATTGTCAAATATATTGCAAATGATAAATCGTCCGTCAGCCTTACCGTTACTGCTTAACCATTCATATTGATCCCCACCTACTCCATGAAGCAAATACAATACATTATATCTAACAGTAGTGTCGTTTGGATCATAACCCGCAGGCAAGTAAACGTTGCATGTCTTCAATATGGTATTTCCTGCAACGGTTTCTCTTCCTGCTTCACTAGTATCGATGCTCCTATCTGTTACAAGCTGTCGAGACAAATGAATATAGTTGCCTACCTTATAGGAAACCTCCTGAATCGTACCTTGAGACTCTTCATTAACTGACCTAAGATATTCGTCAGGCACTGACGTCACATTTATGCTTCTCATAGATCATTATTGTCCCTTCGGATATATTTTTTCCACGATAAGATTAAGGAATCCCTTAGAATTATAAAAACGGCTTAATTTGCGCCACAAGGTTAACCCCGCTCCCCACTCCGGAAGCCCCAAAACAAGCTGCCGCACATGAAATCCACGTGCGGACAGCCTTCTTTCTATTCCTTGCTGGCGTTATTGCACTTGATGAGCATCCAAAATCCTAATGATGATAACCGACGCTTCTGCGCGGGTACTGAAAGCCTTCGGCTTCAGCGTACCGTCTTGGTAGCCGTTCAGTACACCCTTGGCGGTCAAAGCCACAAGCGGTCCTTGGGCCCAGGCGGAGACGTCGCCGCTGTCCTTATATTCCAGTCCACTGTTGGTAGGTGCCAAATGTGCGGTACGTGCAAGGATTACGGCCATTTGTTCCCGGGTAATGTTGTCATCCGGGCCGAAGGTTCCGTCCTCATAGCCATCCACGATTCCCAGCGTGGATGTGGTTGCAATGGCTCCCTTCGCCCAATGGCTGCCGGTATCGGCAAATCCGGCGCTTCCAGTTGCCGTCAGGTGGAAAGCTCTGACGATCATAGATAAGAACTCGGCTCTTGTTACGGCTGCTTCAGGTCGGGATGAACCGTCTTGGTAGCCGTCGATCACACCGGCCTTCACAAGGGCTTGGATGCCTGCCTCCGCCCAGTGTCCTTTAATATCAGTTAAGGCCGGAACCTCGACAGGTACGGACTTTTCTGCCGCCAATACCGCAAACTTGGTGAAGTGCGTCACACTGCCGGAAACGGTGCCTTTCTCCCGGTCGACCTTAATGTCGTCCAGTTTGAACCACTTGCCGATTTCTTCATTGTACCAGTACAGTGCCACCTCATGCTCATCATCCAACAAGCTAATGTTGAACGGAAGGGTAATAGTGACTGATTTCTGGAACGGTCCTGCCACATCCTTGGTAATCTCGTACACATCTCCGGCCAGCTTCAAATTCGGGTCGGTATTCAGCTTTGAGGGATCGCTCAGCTTTTTGACGACCACGATAATGTCTTTGCCACTTGCTCCGGCCGGCAAATCAATGATCACCCCATTTTGTTCGACCTTACCGCCCTTTTGGTCGTCTACTTTAAAAAATTCGTCCGGTGTGGGGGTCGAGGTAGAACCGTTCTGGGACGGTGCAGGCTTTGGCTCAAACGTCAGAACGCCGAATCTCGAGGTATTCTGATAGGTTTGGCCTGTCGGGTCGTTCCAAGTAAAGACGCTGTCCCGGCTTCCACTGTCCTGAGCATTGTTGACTTGGAAGTCAAATCCGATCATGGTTCCGGCTTTAGGAATGATCGTATCCAGCGCGATAGCCGCTTCTATGACGTAACCTCCGTCAATTAATTTGGTGGCTGATGTATAGTTATTTTGTTTTGCATGGCCGCCGACAGTCTTTACGTTCTTGAAGTTGATCCGGTATTGGCCGTCGTCATCCTGGTAGTTCTCCGTTTTTCCGTTGTTCTGGTCAACGAAAATTTCCACCGAATCCTGCTCCCATGCATTGGCGTTGCCATCGTTCAATACGCTGTCCTTCACAACGGCATAGACATAAAGGTTATGCTCATCCCACATCGAACGGAATTGAGCTTTAGCGACTGCGTTGTTATGTTGCTCTGCCATTACATCGGTCGTATAAACCGGTGCGGTTGCCCATATACTGTCCATTTCGCCGTCGATAGAGGGGGTTGCGTAAAGAGTGCTTGCCGCTTTGGTAGCATCGATATAAGTCAAGACCCCGTAACCAAGGCTGTCGTTGTCCTGGACGTTCCGAGGATCGCTCCAGGAAACGATGACACCGTTGCTGCCATGCTCCGTACCGTCATTAATCCCCATGTCGATCACTCTTACGTCAAACTTTACTTGCTTGCCTAAGTTACCTGCCAACGGGATAGATGCTTGCAGCACATAACCGTCGGTTCCTTCCGTAATTTGAGCATCATTTCGTGCGAATGTATATTGCTTGATTCCATTGTCATCCACGAAGAGATCGATTTTATCCGTTGCGGTTTTGGTAATGTCTTTGACCGCTACCCGGGCATATAGATTATGTTCATCCCACAAGGTTTTCACTTGAGCCTGCAGCGTACCTGACTGTTGGGTCTTGATTGTCGGAATCGTATTCCAAACCGAATCCGAAGCATTTGCGGGTGTGCCTTGAGCCGTAAGTGCTGTTTGTAGAGTTATGGGAAGATGGGAAGGCGTCAGCGTCTTTACTGCCTCAATCATTCCCCAATAAGCATATTTGGCTTGATACTGCACGTCGAACGGAAGAGGAGCATCTTTACGGATGATATTATTGATGTTGTCCAGCCAGGTATGATCGTCTGCAATCCCCCATAACGTAACATTGCTGATCCATCCGTCAGGATTATAAGCCGAAGTGTTATTGGCGGCATTTCTACCCTCATTATCCAGCCGAACCAGCTCTTGGAATAATTGCTTGTAACGGTAGCCTTGTTTCACAAGCATGGACTCATCATAGCTGGTGGAGTTGTCCGTATAAACTGAAACGTCAAGCTCCGTTATCTGATTGTCGAATCCGGCTTCACCGAATTTCTGGATAGATTCGGAAATTTGTTCGATAGAGGGACCGCCGATGCTAATATGCGTTTGATGGCCCACGCCGTCAATTGGAATTTCCTCGTCTCTCAGCTGCGTTGCCAAATTAAACAAGAAATCGCGTTTGACCGGATCTTGCGTCCCATAATCGTTGATATAAAGCTTTGCGTTCGGGAACTCTTGCCGAGCAACTTTGAAGGCCGTACGGATGAAGTCAAGGCCGGTCAGATTATACCACTCGCTCTTCCGCATGCCGTCCGGCTGTCCCGGATCGATGACTTCGTTTACAACGTCAATGTCATTGATCGGTACTTTCATGTCAGTGAAGTGACGCGCAACGGTTTGGATATAAGTCGTGAGACGGTCCAGCACCAGCTGTTTATTCTCCGGTGTTGCTGCAAGCGGCTGGCCCTGGGCGTCCTTAAACATCCATTCCGCAGCCTGTGAATGCCAAGCAAGAGTATGCAACCGGAAATTCATATTGTGATCCTTGGCATACTGTGCAGTCTTGTCTGCTTCCGTCCAGTTCCATTGCCCTTCTGTCGGTTCCAGAGAGCCTGGCTTTGTAGCGTTCTCGGCGACGATAGAGCTGTAGTGATAATCCAGAAGTGTGTGAACATCGGAAGTAAGCTGGTCGCCAGTCACCGCAGCACCGATCTTGAAGTTGTCCGCATAGACGTCCCTCAAATGATCAATATCCGTTTGAATCGGCAGTGGTCCGGCTACTTGGCCCACATTGGACAAATCGAAATCATCCGTATAGAAGGATCTTGCATCGCTATACTGGTCGGCTACTTCCACGTATGCATTCAAAACAGTCGGAGTGCTTGTTAATGTGAACGTGCCGGTCAACTGTACCCATTGATCAGATGTCACCGTCACGTTAGATGAAACATTGGCATAAGAACTGTCACCGCTTTGTACAGAGAGCCGTAATACAGTGGGGGACTGCCCAGAAGCCATTTTGACCCATGCGGACAAATTGTATTTGTTGCCCACAGACATATCCCCCAGGACGTTAAGCAAAGGTCCGTCATATCGCTCTGTTACCATGGTCAGCAAGCTCGTGGAGCCGCCGATGGTGTGATTGTCAATCGACGATATGCCGATATTGCCGGATCCGTTCCTACGTACCCATTCCCCCTGCCCGTCTTCAAAAGTAGATTGGATCCCCGGTTGATCAATCGGCGTGACGTCCGTTAGCGACACTTCATCGATATAGAGATCCTCCGTTGTGGTGGAATTATTCGACTCAACCCATATTTTGAACCCCGTGGTATCGCTCGGGAGCTGGTATCCCTTCAATTCAAAGGTGGTCCATTCTGTGGAATTAACCGATTTATCCCCTACCAGCCAAGGATATTGGTTAGTCAGCGAGGCGGCGGCGACATTAGAAGCGATATGAAAGGTGTCGTTTCCTGCTCCGAGTTTAAGCTTCAGCGATAAATCGTACGTATGGCCAGGTTTCGTCAACGAAGTCAAATCCAAGAACGGGCTGCTGTTACTTGCAGCACGGTCCGTCATCGCCAAGGACTTGGATCCTTCGGAATATGTTGCCGACGTTATGGCAACGCTTCCGTCCCCCATCCAAGGCACCTTTACCCAGCCGCCTGTTTGGCCATCTTCAAAGCTTTGGGACAAAACCACCAGTCCGCTGTTTGCTGCCTTCAAAGGCACTAGCAGCTGGGGGGCGATCATCCCTACAAGCAGCACGATAGCCATCAATAAATTAATTTTCTTTCTCACAAACATCCTCCTCTTTCTTGTAATCGCTTACAATACTATTTCAATTTCATTTTACAACTTAGGTAATTGGCTTCACATACTCAAAATAAAGAATAATCCCCCCTCAATTATGCCCGATTACACGCCAGAATGCCTTTTTAGGCTGAAATTCCCCATCGAACAGAAACGGCCAATTCTTTCGGCCACTCGTGCAAGTTCGGTACCTTGTTATTCATGGATTGGCAAGCCTCCTCATCATATCCTGTTTAAATAGGCCTTCTATGTTATATGATATAGAATCTGAATACACTTACCATTCACAGATTAAAGGTCTCTCCCCCCTATTCTTAAAAAGCATTAAAAATTGGATGCGATGTTTCCAGTCGCACTCATAGCAAATAGACGTGTATCTCTTAGAAAAGAAATACACGTCCTTCGTAGAAGCGGCCCAGACTATAGGATTCACTCTTGTTCTTTTAGGCTTTGCTTAATTGTCTATACACGGCGGGCTTGTCGGACACACGTTTTTCAAACTCTTTGAGGAAATGATGATAGTTAGCGTATCCGATCTGCTCCGCGATCACGCGAATCGTTTCATTCGATTCACACAGCATTCGCTTCGCCTCATGAATGCGCAGGTCGTGAATATACTCAATCATGCCTATGCCGCACCTCTTCATGAACGCTTGGCCTAAGTAAACCGGGTTCATAAAGAACCGTTCTCCGATATCTTTAATCGTTAACGTTTCTCGATAATGTTCTTGAATATAACGCTCAATAACCCGAAGGGGATGGCCCGAGAATTTGTCTTTATGCTGCTTCAACTGGCTCAAATACTGCTGCATATATACCTGCAGGGATTCCTCCACTTCTTTTAAGGAACGATGCTCCCTTCTCAAAAAATCGCGAACACGAGGCAGTGCCTCTGAATCGATGCCCATCTCCCGCATGACGGCAGCGCTCTTCAGAACAATGCGGATGACCAACAAATGGACGACTTCCCGAGCCGTTTTGTTAGCAGACAGCATCACAAACATTTGTTTAATCAGCTCCCCAACCCGTTTCTCCTGAAGCGCCTCGATCGCAATGTGAATGTCGTCTACGATAGAAACCGCATTGAGATCATAGCTAATTTGCCTGTGATGAATCGTTTCGTAATCGAGTGGACCACCTGATACATGAAAGAAATGATGCACTGACGCCTCTAGAGCACCTGCATACGAATCTGCAATATGACAGAGGGAGTCCACCCGTGGTCCTATCGAAAGACAGCATTCGATACCCCGCTGACGAAGATCTTCATATACATGTTGAGCCCACTCCTTGATATCAGGGACAGACGGCATGACAAGCCCTTCCTGATTCCCAAACAAATCGATAGGATGAGCTTTTTGCGAAAGAAAGTAACGCGCATCCAGTTCCTGTTCTGGGCCACCAAGCCATTCGAAATGGATATACCTCCAGCCCTGATCTCCTACTACCAAAGGATCCAGAATCTCACCTACGTTCTCTTCCGTTGCCGAAATTTCTCCCCGAAGTATCTGAGCAAGCAAAGTAGGTACAAGACGATAAGCAACAAGGTCATTTCGTTCCTTTTGCTGTTCTCGGTGCTGCAGCTCCTGAATAACAAGTTGAATGATAGCATCCCATTCCCTATCTAAAGCTGGCTTAAGCAAATAATGCTTAACCCCGTACCTCAGGGCAGATCGAGCGTATTCGAAATCGTTGTACCCGCTTAAAATAATGAATACCGGATCACTGCCAGCCTTTTGCACCCTTTCAATCAATTCTAATCCGTCAATCACCGGCATCCGAATATCTGTTACCACGAGATCGGGTTTGCAGGCTTCAATACAGGCTAATGCTTCTTCGCCGTTCTCGCACATTCCCACAATTTCAAAGCCAAGCTCTTCCCACTCAATCATGAGCCTTATCCCTTCCAAGGCAAAAGGCTCGTCATCAGCAAAAATAACTTTATACATGTCCACAAGCCTCCTCCTGGTTCTTGATGAGACTCAAAGGGATTTGAATCGTAACGCTTGTCTTTTCGAAGGGGATACTTTCAATATGGAAGAGAGAACGTTCTGCGTAAAACAGATTTAAGCGGCGGTACACATTGCGAAGTCCGATGTTCTTGCCGTTGTCTTCTCCCTTAAATAGACTCTGAACAATCTCATCCAGCTTCGCACTGTTCATACCGATTCCGTTATCTTCGACCTTCATGAGCAAGTTCATTCCTGCTCGTTCTACAGATATTCGAATCCTGCGATTCCCTTTAACCGATTGAAGACCATGCTTGCAAGAGTTCTCTACGAGCGATTGAATACTCATCTTTGGGATCCGATACGCTAGAACAGATTCGTCAACGGACAATTCATAGTGAAACCGATCCTGGAATCGGAATTTCTCGATCTGGAGGTACATTTCGGTAAAACTTAACTCTTCTTCTACGGTGACCAAGTCCTCTTTCCAGCTTAGCAGCCTTCTCAGAATTTGGGACAAGTTTTGTATGATTTCCGTCACATGCTCATAGCGATATTTCTTACAGACTACGAGAATCGCGTTTAACGTATTGAACAGGAAATGAGGATCTACCTGACTTTGCAAATATTTCAGCTCTGCCTGCACGCGTTCGAGCTCCAAATCTTTTTTTTGAATTTCGAGTTTGTACACGTCATTGATTAAATTGCGTATTTTCCCTGTCATCAGATTAAAGCTGCGAAGAAGATTACCGATCTCATCTTTCCCTTCATACATTGTGATGGGTTCAAACCTCTCGTTTTTCACCAATTGCATATGTTTGGAGAGCTTTCTTACCCGAAAATTAAAGGAATGCATAATGATATAAATCAATATCGTCGGAATAACCGTACTGATGAGTGTCAGCCATATAAAAAAGTGGATAACCCCTTTCCTCTCCTCCGCGATTCGACTTCCCTCCGGAATCCCGACCAGCCGCCAGTTAAGCACGTAACTGGCGGTACCGAGAGGACTGACGAAGCTATTCCCAGGTAAGCCTGCCAGCTGATTATCGCCAGATACAGGCAGGATCTGCAACAGAGGGTCAACACCTTTAAACGTACCTGCTGATTCCAGAACAAGCTGATTTTCCTCACCCACGAGCTTGATTTGCAAGTAATTGTGTTCTTTATCAAACAGCTCCAGCAGCTTATCCATCCGAATATCGATGCGCAGATATTTGGAGAATTCCATAAGGTCAGGGAAATTGTCCAGCTTCCGACTGATGCTGACATATACTAATTTCTCCTCGGGATTCATGGGATTCGTATCCAAATAAGAGGTCACTGTCACCTTATCTTTCTTATCTCTCTTTTCGTTCATCTTCTGGTACCATTTACTCTGCAGATCACTAGGCTTAAGCATAAAGTAACTTCCACCATTGGATAGCGTTGGGTTAGAGGTATACACGCCAATCCAAGATATGTATGGGTAAATATTCGGATACTGACCCAATCTATCTCGGAGGTAACGATCGTATTCTTCGTAATAGGCGACATTATCAGAGTACGTATATTCAAGCATTTCATTAAAGACACGGTCAGCGGCTACGGCGTTGCCAATCACGACACCTTCGTTCACCATTTGCATGATTTCATTTCCGACCCGATCCAGGGAAATTCGTAAGTTGTCCATCTCTCTACGTTCCGTGTTTTTGCTATCCTGCATGTAAAATAAACCGTTTATACACAAAATGGGAAGCAGCACACACATCAAGTAAATGATCAGAAACTTGAATTTCAGCGGAATATCATTAACTATACGTAACAGCTTCCATCTCCGGCTCATATGCGATCTCCTTGTCAGTTGTTGGTCAGCCCTTTTTGTAGGCAGAGGGTAACAGGCCGGTAAGTGCCTTGAACTTGGTTACGAACTGTTCGGAATCCGAGTAGCCGACACGATCGGCGACATCGGATATTTTCAGTTCTTCACGACGAAGTAATTTTTTGGCCTCGTCAATTCGTACGACATGTAAATATTCATTGAAGGTGAGGCCAACTTGTTTCTTGAACCTCTGACCAAAGTAGGCCGGATTCAGCTGAAAATGCTCTGCAACATACTGAAGCTGCAGCTTTTCCCTATAGTGCGATTTGACATAGTCTCCCGCTGCGGATACGACTTCATCTTGCCCTATGCCTTTCTTCTGGCCAATCCACTCTGCAGCTTGCAGGAATTCCCGCATGACCTTGCGTTCCAAGAGGCCAAGATCCGTTGGCACGTATGAAGCAAACCAATCCTGGGCCCACACATGCTCACCTCCGTATTGGGTAACAACCTTAAGAATTTCAAGCTTAATGTTGCCTAAATAAGCGCTCACCCAAGATCCGGAGACGGACTGCCTCGAAAGAGCGATGAATAAGTGGTGCACGTGGGCTCGCACCGTTTCTGGACACCCACTCCCGACCGCATCTAGGATGGATTCCGTCATTCCAACAAAGGCAGGCAGCGTCTCCGCTGACCGCTCCCCTTGATAGATGTAAATCCCTTCAGTTCCAGAAGGGAACTTGCACATTTCGGCCAAAAGTCCCTCGCGGAATGCTTCTTTTAACGCATGCGGTCCCTTGTGTTCGCCGCTTACTGAAAACGAGAACGCACTGCCCCAGTTATTTCGGACAGTGGCAATTAATTCTGTAATCATTGCGAGAGAAAGATCCCGCTCCTCTGGTCCCGAGACCAGCAAGAATCCATGTCGTTCTTTGCCTACGCCAAATGGAAGCAAAGTCGCTTGAGGAAGCTTGTTCTTATCCGCAATAACCTGTATCAGGTCCGACTGGACATGAGCCTGAACGTCAGGTTCAAGTAAGATGCAGCGGAAGCTGGAACATTCATGAAGATCCAACAAGGTGTTCGCCTGCTCAATCCATTTCTGCCTGATTTCTCCCTGCAATAACCTTGAAATCGTTTCCAATCGTAAGCGATCCAAGGCAGCACTTTCGTACTGGCTGTGAGCTTCACGCTCCTTGATCGTATTCGCGACCGCTTCCACTGCAGCTACAAGCTCCGCTTCAATCACAGGCTTCATCATATAATTAGCCACACCATGTCGCATAGCTCTTTTGGCATATTCGAAATCTGCGTATCCACTCAAAATAATAAATTTCACCCCTGGGTGTAGGTAGGAAGCTTGTTCAATCAATCCCAACCCATCTATGACAGGCATTCGAACATCCGTCAGCACCAAATGAGGCAGGGTCGACGCCATCATGGCTAATGCGTCTTCGCCATCCAACGCTTCCCCGCACACTTCAAAGCCTAGCTTATTCCAATCAATCATTGACCGCAGTCCCTCTAGCATGTAGGGCTCGTCATCAGCAAACATAACCCTTAACATGGGAAACACCTCATTTCAGGGAGTAATATGGCTATTATAAAGGAAAGGATCGACTTAAATAAAGCAAAAACCGTCCCAGCTCCGAGCTGAAACGGGAAATGATTATCATCATGGTTTATTACTTCTTACTCTTTGACGCTTCCAAGATTCATGCCTACAACAAAATACCTTTGCAGGAAAGGATACACGAATAGAATCGGAACCGCCGCCACAATCGTGATCGCCGCACGTATGGAAGAAGGCGTAACCATGGCCTTCGTTTGATTTGTGTTTGCCCCAGACATCAGACCGGGATCGTTGTTGGTGTTCACCGTTGATCCAAGCAGCTTCATCATTTCGTACTGAAGTGTACTCAGCTTCAATTCAGACGAAGCATACAAGAACGTATCGAACCAGGAATTCCAAGATCCAACCGCAATAAACAAGGAAATGGTCGCTAGTACGGGCGTACACAATGGGAAGATAATCCTCAAAAATATGGTGAAATCACCGGCTCCGTCCATTTTCGCAGACTCAACCAAGCCTGATGGAAGCGTTCGAATATACGTCCGAATGACAATGAGATTAAACGCATTCACCATTCCTGGGAGCACATACACCCAGAAGTTATTCAAAAGTCCCAGGCTTTTGATCAGAAAGTAGTTAGGAATTAATCCCGCATTAAAATACATCGTCAACACAAAAATTAAACCGATTATTTTGCGGAAAATATATTGGGGCTGCGCCAGTGTGTAGGCAAGCATGGTTGTAAGAACCACACCTAATACGGTAGTTGTGATGGTACGAGCCACAGATATCCATGCCGCATGGTAAATCGTACCGGAAAGGAAAATTGCCTTATAATTTTGCAGCGACCATGTACGTGGCCATAAGTAGATGCCTCCACGAAGCGCATCATTGCCCTCATTGAATGAAATCGTTAAAGTGTGAAGGAAAGGATAAAGCGTCACTATAGAAAGAACGAGCATGAAGATGCCGTTAATCGTATGGAACAGAATCGGCTCTATCCGAATTCTGCACGCAGTCATTGTTCCCATCGTCATCTCTCCTTTATATCAACCGCTCTTCACCAAGGCGCTTGGCGGTAGAATTTGCAATTAGAATAAGGATTATGCTTACAACTGTTTTGAAAATACCTGCCGCAGTTGCCATCGAATAGTTGCCTAGAGCAATCCCGTACTTTAGAACGAAAATATCAATCGTTTGCGACCAGTCGACGATCAACCCGTTGCCGAGCAGGTATTGAATCTCAAAGCCTGCATCTAGGATGTGCCCAACGTTCATGATTAATAGAATAATAAAAGTCGACTTGATCCCGGGCAGTGTGACATACAGGATCTTCTGGTAACGGTTTGCACCGTCGATTCCGGCAGACTCATACAGTGACGGATCAATCGAGGTGATAGCTGCAAGGTAAATGATGGTATTCCATCCCACCTCTTTCCATACATTAGACAAGCCCACAATCCCCCAAAAATACTTACCTTCACTAAGCCACATCACAGGTTCCTTAATGAGGTGCAGCTTCATCAACAACTGATTAATGATACCATCGTCGATTGATAGCGAAGTCGCTACAATACCCGCAGCAATGATCCACGACAGAAAATGAGGCAGATAAGAAATCGTTTGGATGGACCGTTTCCAGAAGCGAACTTTAATTTCATTCAGTAAAAGAGCTAAAATAATGGCTGTTGCAAAGCTAAGAACCAAATTGATCATACTCATGGCAAGCGTGTTGCGAAGCACTGTCAAGAACGTATCATCTTGAAAGAGAAATTTAAAATGCTTCAACCCCACCCACTGCTGTTTGGAAAATTTCAAAGCCGGACGATAATTCTGGAACGCCATCAACCAGCCCCAAATCGGTACATAATTGAAAATCAGAATATAAATTACGATGGGAAACGACATCAGAATCAACTGTTTCTGGTTTTTTATCGTCTTCCAACTTAAACCGACGCCGATTTCCGGATCAATTTTTTGCTTTTTCTTTGATTTGTTGGACAGTATGGTCTCGGCCATCGACATTTCCTCCTAGGAAGTAAAGCGGAGAAGACCAGAGTCTCCCCCACTCCACGACATGTTCTATCTCCTTATTTACTGCTCCAATTCTTAATACGCCAGTTAATTTGTTCATTGATACGATCTTCGTAGGCTTTGAAATTGCTTTTGGAAATCTGATCCACATATTCCTTCCATACACCTTCAAAGTCATCCGGTTTGGCCATAATAGCTTTCGGCAAATATTTTATGGCAAGGTCGGTCAGCTTCGTATTGGCCACTTTGGCTGGTGAACCATCCACCAGATCAATGCTCCACGCTGGGTAGTATACGGGATTTTCCACAGGTGATTTGAAGAACTCTGCCCATGTCTTATGGTTGTATGCCTTCAGCACTTCCTGATCCAGCGGCTTCAAGCTGTCGAAGAATTCCTGTGGCTGTGATCCCGGATCTGTTGCATTTCCGTCACTATACGACCCTTGCATCTTAGGCAGGCCACCCAAGAACGCTTCCGCTTTATTCGCTAGCTTCCATGTATTATCGTCTGCTTTCGCGCGCTGTTCAGGCGTACGGTAGAACTTACCATCCTTCACCTCATAATCCTCGCCTTGAATACCCCATTGGAGTGTCTTCTGCCAATCTTCGGTCATTAGTGAGTCAAGGAATTTGATGATTTGAACCGGATCCTTGGCTTTCGTCGAAATCCCGAATCCGCGGTTGATGTTCAAAACTGGACGGTCACGGTAGTGCTCTTTGGCCCCTGGATATAAGAGCGGGAACCCTACGTATGTGCTGCCGAATTTACCTTGTGATATCAAAGATCTTTCTCCATCGCCAAAGTTCCAGTGTTGGTCGAACATCCCAATGACGCGGCCACTGGCAATTTTAGCTAAGTACTGATCGTAGTTCTGTACCAGAGCTTCCCTATCCATCAAGCCTTGCGCATTGATCTCATTCAGCTTCTTGTAATAGGTCTTGGCAATATCCTTGTCCGCAAAAATTTGCGCTTTCCCGTTTTCGACGATAACACCACCGTCATTTGGGTAACCAGCTAAATGCTCTGGCGGATTAAGCAGCGGGAAGTTTCTCCAGTCAAAGCTCAACGTCTCGAACCCGATCATATCTGGATGTTTCGCTTTGTATCTCGCAATGATATCGAAATAATCGTCCAACGTTTTAGGAGTTGGATAACCCATTTCCTTCAGGACATCCTTTTGCAGGTAAAAGCCTGGACCTTCATACCCAGTATCGTTAACTTGACCACTGAACACACCGTAAGCCGGCAGAACATAAAGGTGACCGCTTGCAGGATCCTTGGCCTGATTCAACACGGAGGCATAGTGCTTCTTCAGATTCGGTGCGTGCTTGTCAATCAGGTCCTCGAGGGGAATAAAAGCACCGGCCGCAATAGTTTTATCATCCCCGGTCATAATATCCGCATAATCACCGCCGGCAATCATAACGCCCAGCTTCTGCTGCAGGTCACCGACCAGAAACTCCATTTTTAGGCTAACGCCAGTTTTATCTTTAATCATCTTGTAGATCTTGTTGTCAGGAGTCGGCTGTTGACCAGGGCCACCAATGAACACAGATAATGTAACTGGCTTGATCGCTTCGTTTTTCGTTGCTGCCGGACTTGTCTGACTACCGTTAGGTGAAACGGAGCTATTCGCAGCATCACCATCCTTCGAGTCGCTGCAGGCTGATAGTGTCAGTCCCAGCGCCAGAACAGGTACCAATACAGCTAAAGCCCGTCGTTTTGCTTGTTTAACCATTTTTCTAATCCTCCCTTATTGTCTCCATGAAGATGCATGATCGTATAGGTCAATCATTTATTTGCTTACACTATTTATTATACGTTTTAAGAATGCGCTTACAATTCACAAAATAAAGGTCTTACCCCTACGAATTACAGTCATGTAATCTAATGATCGACTAAATAGGGCGTTTTTCGTTTAGCTTAACGAGCGACCCTACTACGGATAATATAATTAACTACTCTTTATTTCCATTATTCGTCGCCATTCTTCCCCCATAAATTTGTATCATAAACCGAGTTTAAGATTTAAACAAGGCATTGAACACCAAGATTAATGTAATCTTTCTTAGAAAAATGAAACTAGTTACATTTTGCAGTGTGAAAAAAAACAGCTTGTCTCAGCAAGAGACAAGCTGTTTGATCACTTTAATTATTAACGATTACTCGAGTAGTTGTTGTTTTGCCGCTTGGAGAAATCGCAGTCATTGTGAAGCTTCCACCAGTGATTCCTGGACCGTAGGTGACATTAACTCTATTGTTTAAACCCTCTGAGCTTGTAGAGAGACTAACCGTTAAACCTTGCGATACATCGTTAATTGTATAGATAACAGGAGCAATTTCTTTATAAGCAGCAATGTTGGCATTATTAAATTCGTTGCCATACTGATCTTTTAAAGTAACATCCCCCATCACCTGCCATGCAAGGGCACCGTCAGCGCCTTGTGTTTTGACCGTAATTCCATCAGTATCATAAATGGTTGATCTAATGAAAGTTTTACTAGCACTGCTTGCAATGGATTGAATAGCAATAGGATCGCTTTTCACATTAATTGCGGTTGTAACAAAATTCGATTCACCTTTAGCATTTGTATAAACAGCGGTAATGTTAGCCTTTCCTGCTTTATTTCCTAAAACATATGCTTTGCCAGCTACAACATTCACACGAGCTATACTATATGTGTCTAACACAACGGAAGTAATTGTATTTGTAATTTTCACTTCTGTGCCAGATTCATCCTTGGCTGAGAGTGAAAGCTCTGCAGTCATTTTATTTGAGGAGTCGACTGGCTGTGCTGCAGCAATATTTTTTGTAATTCCATCATCTAACGTACTGAACAAATCCCTTGCTCCGTTTAGACTATAGGTAAGTTTTACATTAGCAGGATCGATTACAGTGAATTTCTTCGTAATTGAACCAACGGAATCGTCAATAATATTTCCAACTACGCCACCTGTGAAATCTCTTTTACGAAGATTGAACTTAACTGATAGTGTAGAATTTTTAGCGGAAGAAGTCGGAGTAAATTTGAACTCCTTATCACTGAATTGCCCAATTGTGAGCACTTGAGAACCAGGAGCAAGTGTCAGATCCCCTGAGTACGTTCCAGCATAATCAGCAGAAGGAGTTACCGTAGCATACACGTCATAAGTGACGGATCGTCCATTTTCTACCAATTCAATCATGCTCCCTGCTTGATTCGATGCAAATCCGGCAATTGCATTTCCGTACTGATCGATCAATTGAAGTTTTCCGTTAACCGTCGCAGTGTCAACAGCTTTACCAGCAACATCAGTTGCAACTTTTAAACCAACAGGATACCGAGCAGCCACGAGTGGAATATTGATTTGCGATTGACTATTTACACCAATGCCGAACAAGCCTACAAATACGTTCGCACTACCTTTTCCTTCTACTTTTTTCACATACAATTTCCCTTTATTTGGCCCTTCTGTTACGATGAGTCCCTTACTATCAAGCATAATTGCAGGCACATCCGCAGAAGGACCCGTAATTAAGTTGCCAGTAACTGAAATGGTAAACTTGCCGTCTTTCGCGTTTTGAGCAATTTCATCTGCGGTTAATTTGTTACCCTCTGCATCATACGCTGTAATTTCAATGTACTTGTTACTATCACCGCTTGCCCAAGTGTCGTTTGGCTGATTTAACTCCACTTTATTGACCACTGCTGTTGACTTTACAGCTACTTTGGCAGTTGTCGTTGATCCGCCTCCAAATACAGATACCGTATACTCACCGCTCGTTTCTAATTTGGAAGCTACCTTTATAACAACATCATCTAAACCATCACCATTGTCATCCGTGATCTGCGCATTCAATTTTTGTTCATAGGGTGTAAGTGATATCATAGGAGTGATTAAAGCATCTGAATCTTTGGTTATAACAGCACCATACTGATCGTATTGCGTTAAGGAAATAACCGCTGTTTCACCCGTTAAGGTCAATGCTGTTTTTCCACTTTTGTAGGTGACAGCACCTAACTCAACTTTAGTTAAGATCGGGCGATCGCCTACTTTAAAGTTCTTTGTTGCTGTCATATGTTGGTCATTATCATAAATGTTAACAGAAATTTGACTATTATTAGATATTAATCCAGTATCCGTCGTATTTAGTTGGACATATAATTTACCATCATCTGTTTTTAGTAAAGTCGGTACGTTCGTCGTAGTTGCAAAAACCGTGTAGTTCCCGGTAGAAAAAGTCGCCGTTTCGCCAAATTGATTTGTAGGTTTTACTTCAACTCGGACCCCCCCCCATTGGAACCATCTGATTAGCAATTCACGGAATTTGGGATCGTCTGGATTACCGCCTCCAAAGCCTCTAATATCCGTTGTCCACCAAGGTATTCCTGCCATGCCCATATGAAGGCAGGCAACGATTTGTTTTCTGTAATCTTCAAAAGAAGAATGAATATCTCCTGACCACACTAATGCACCAAATCTTTGGCTGCCTGCCCAAGCACAGCGAACCAAGTTTACGATTTTGTCCTGTCCTTCCGCCTGCATGCCGTCATAAAAGGTTCTGGAATAGCGCTGCGGATATATATTTCCGATTTGAACATTAGGTCCCATAGTGTAGCGCTAATTATCAAAGTCATACACATCGTATTCAGGTTCTGCTTCATCCAGCCGAAGATCTTGATGCCATAATCATAATAATTCTTCTTGCATTTTGACCATACATATTGCCTTCGGATTTGTAGCCCCGCCAGAAATTGAAAACGTTTACTAATTCCATTATGCTGTCGGATTTAGCTCCGGTCTTTAGACCTCTTCGGAAATTGTTGTGCTTCTTCAAATACAAATAGGGGCTTTCCAAGAGATAGCCCCGTTAAAGAACTTGTTTTTACACCTTTTAGAAATGCCGCGGGTTTGCATTGCCTACGCTGGCCACCATCTGCTCCGATGGCATGGACGGGGACGGCTTGCAAACCCGGGTCCCAACGTTACATATATGAAGGCTTAACCGTATAAATAAACCCGGGCTCCGTATCGAAAGCGATCGTCCCGTATGCGTTGCTTTCGAACTGGGCGGTTCTGCCGTCCGCTTCCACCTTCAGCGGAACTGAAGCCGTAACACGACAAGGACCGCCGAGAAGCGAACGAATCTCTGCCTTTACGAGCGCGTTGTTCTCCCAGGCAAGACTGATCTCAAAGCCCCCTCTTGCTCGAAGTCCTTTGACTGAGCCGGTTTCCCATGCATTTGGAAGAGCAGGCAGCAGACGGATGGCGCCGGCATGAGACTGCATCAGCATTTCGGCTACGCCGGCCGTTAAGCCGAAATTCCCGTCGATCTGAAACGGCGGATGCGCGCCGAACAAGTTCGGATAGACGCCGCCGCCTGTGACGCTGCCCACATCGGTGTGAACGAGATTCAGCACGTTCCCGATTAGCTGCAAGGTGCGGTTTCCGTCGCCGAATCGTGCCCACAGGCTGATTTTCCACGCGAGGCTCCAGCCGGTGCCGATATCGCTGCGCCGTTCGAGCGAGCGCTGCGCCGCTTCGAACAGCTCCGGCGTTGCCTCCGCGGTCAACTGACATCCCGGATAAACGCCGAACAGATGCGACACATGGCGATGCTGCACATCCTGATCCTCGAAATCAAGAAACCATTCCTGAAGCTGACCGTATTTGCCGATCTGATACGGAAGCAGCCTGGACCTAGCCTCCGCCAGCTCCTCCCGGAAGCTATCATCCATTCCAAGTATATTCGCCGCCTTGATGCAGTTCGTGAACAAGTCCCAGATCAGTGCATGATCCATCGTCGCCCCTTTGCTGACGGCAGCCATTTGGCCGTTCGGCAATACAAACTTATGCTCGGGGGAGGTGGACGGCGATGTGGCCAGCCGACCGTCCGGTTCCTCCTGCAACCAATCCAGGCAGAAGAGAGCCGCTTCCTTCATGATCGGATAGGCGTTGTCACGAAGAAACGACGTATCTCCACCGAATGCATAATGCTCCCACAGATGCTGGCTTAGCCAAGGACCGGCCATGAACCAGCTCGCCCAAACGGGGTCCCCGTTGCCGAAGTCTCCTACCGGCGCGGAATGGCACCAGATATCGCTGTTGTGATGCGCGACCCAGCCGCGGGCGCCATAATTGATGCGCGCGGTTTCCGCCCCTGCCTTGGCCAAATTGCCGATGAAATCAAGCAACGGCCCATGGCAATCGGCCAAGTTGCACGTCTCCGCGAGCCAATAATTCATTTCCGCGTTTATATTTAACGTATAATTGCTGCTCCAGGGCGGCCGTGTTTCTTTATTCCAAATTCCCTGTAAATTCGCCGCCTGCGTGCCGGGCCGGGAACTCGCGATCAGCAGGTACCTGCCGAATTGAAACAGGAGTTCCACCAGTTTCTTGTCCTTCACTCCGTATTCGGCAACGCGTATGTCTGTCGGTACGTCGCCCGGAATGTCGGATGGCCCCAAATCAAGGGTAACTCGATCGTATAAAACGCGATAATCGGCAATGTGAGAGGCATAAAGCTTTGAATAAGTCTTATTAAGAGCCGCGTTCAAGTGTCTCTCTGCGATTTGGGAAGGGTCGACACCCTCCGTTGCCGGATTACGGTCAAAACCATGAAAGCTCGTTGCTGCGCTAAAAATGATGGTCGCGGTTGTAGCTGATTCGACATGCAGTCCGTCATGATCGGCATAGACGCGGCCATCTTCGGTCCGAATAGCAATCCTTCCATCGAAGCGTGTGCCGGATTCGCCGTAACGAATCGGATTGCTGGTCTGATAGTAATTCGGGTCGACATGGACCGGAGCCCTGCCTCTCATCACGATGCGTTCGCCCTCGGGACCGATTTGATGCCGGAGCGGACTCCATAGCTTGGCCGTAAAGTTCAGCATGCCGGGACGGTCCGCCTCGATCCGCATAACAAGAGTTTGATCCGGGAAGGAAATGAAGCAGGTTCGGGTGTATGTGACTTCGCCGATCCTATATCTAACCGATGCAGCCGCCGTCTCCAGATCCAGCAAACGTTCGTACTGTGTGGCATTATCGCCGTGATAAAAGTGTACGGTCAAATCCCCTAAAGGCATAAATGATTGCGTATAAGGACCCATCGCTTTTTTGCAAAGAGCGTCCGCTTCCTCATAATTCCCTTCGTTAATTTGACGGCGAATTTCAGGAAGCGCCTTCTGGGCGTTTGGGTTCGTCCCATCCTTCGGTTCCCCCGACCATAGCGTATCCTCATTCAGCTGCAAGCGTTCGGTCTCGACCCCTCCGAATACCATCGCTCCGATACGGCCGTTTCCTAACGGAAGCGCCTCTGTCCAATAGGATGCAGGTTTCGTGTAATTCAGCTTCAAATGATTCGCTCCTCTTCACAAAAAAGTTGCCGCTAACTCCTTCCATACAGAGCCTGTAGCGGTACATACTTCAATTTATCTCAACCCTACTTCCTCATGGAGTTCGAGCAAGATATCGTGGGGCTCCTCCATCAATATGTTAAGAAAAAAAGCCTCAATGAGCCTTTATCTTCTGACCCCGCCATGCAATCTTTATTTTAACATTATATTTTATTCATCCTATATCGTAATCTAGCATTGATATACTGTTTTTTGATATTTACATATATTCAACCCTCTAAACGCCGAAGCGTTTCTTTACAAAGGCCTTGTCCTCTCCACATAATAAAATCCCACGTGTAATCACCTTGGATAAAAATCCAGCATATCCACCAGCAATACAAGAATTAATAAAGCGGAAATCCCTACCAAAAGAAATCTTGATATATGATTAGGAAAGGGCAGACCGAAAATAATTCGTCTGTCCTCTCTGCAGTTGAATGGCTTAATAAAATATTTGGTATTATGGCATAGTTAATTACAATTTATTGGGAAATTGCTATCTTTTTTAATTCTTGCACCACAACTATAGCTTGTCTACAAGGATAAAACAGCAAGGCAATCACCTACCTTTGCCAGTCAATCCGCGTGTTCTCTCTGCCCATGAAAATAATAGTTTTCATACATTCCCCCGTAAAATACTCTCAATTAATATAGGCTCAGTGCCTTTAACACTAGATACGCTTTCCGAGCATTGTAGGATCAACAAGTATCACATATGCAGGTTGTTCCAGAAGTCTGAGCAAACCTCGCCGCTTGCATACCTGAAAGATCGACGGGTGGAGGCAACCATTGCTTTGCTCAGAACCACGGATTTGCCTATCCATGAAGTTGGGGGGCGTTGTGGCTACGAAAGTCCAAGGCTGGAATTCCCTTATCATGCCATTTATTTTGAATAAAGGACATTCTCGAAAAAAAAGCGGTAGCCCAGGAGTTAACTTTAATCCTCAGCTACCGCTGTTTCTATTTATATCCTTAGACTATTTCTTGTACTCATACATTTGATTCATCTGCTCGAATCAGCCCTTTGTTGAAGTTTTGTTAAGCTGCCCGTTAAGCTTGAAAATAAACAAACCGGACCCCTTTATTTTTCAAGGAGTTCCGGTCTTATAAACATTAAACAACTTCATTCAACCGCACAATCCGCTTCGCCTGCTGCGCAATCAATAAGTCATGCGTAATCAAAATAATCGTCCGACCTTGTGCATTTAATCTCTTTAATATGTTTAAAATCTCTACACCTGTCTTCGAATCTAACGCTCCCGTAGATTCATCTGCCAAGATGATCGGAGGATCTCCTGCCAACGTTCGCGCAATAGCGACACGCTGCTGCTGCCCGCCAGATAATTCTGATGGAAAACGCCTCTTGCAATCTAGCAAGTCCACCGCTTCCAGTGCTTGTAAAACAAACGGCTCTCTTTCCTTTTTGCTCATTCCCCTATAGATCAAGGGCAACTCTACATTCTCATAGGCACTTAATCTCGGCAGCAGGTTAAAACTCTGAAAAACAAATCCAATCTTCTGATTACGAATCTCAGCAAGCTGAGAATCCTTAAGCACGTTTATTGCTTGACCATCTAGGTCATAAATACCTTTATCTACAATATCCAAGCACCCGATGATGTTCATCCGTGTGGATTTGCCGGAACTTGATGGACCCATGATTGCTACGAACTCTCCATGATTAATATCTAATGAGACATCATCTAATGCTTTAATCGTTTCCTCGCCCATCGTATAATGTTTACTGGCATTCTCGATGTGAATTAACGTCATAACCTTCACCTCCATTACTTGCACAAAGTCCAAATTAATGAAGTATCCGATTCGTGACCTCACCGCTTCGCCTTATAAAAATCATGATACAGCTTCATCAGCGCTCTTTTCTCGATCCTCGACACATACGAACGCGAAATCCCTAGCTCCTTCGCAATCTCCCGCTGCGTCCGCTCTTCCCCGCCAAGCTCCAACCCAAACCGTCCAACCACAACTTCCTTCTCCCGATCATCCAAGATCTCCAGATTGCGATAGATTTTGCTCTTCTCTATTTTAAGCTGCACTTTATCCACGACTTCGTCAGCTTCCGTGCCGAGGATGTCGATCAACGTAATTTCGTTCCCCTCTTTGTCCGTTCCGATGGGATCATGCAAAGACACATCTTTGCGCGTTTTCTTCAGTGAACGCAGATGCATCAGGATCTCGTTCTCGATACAGCGAGCCGCGAATGTCGCCATCTTCGTCCCTTTGTTCGGCGAAAACGACTCGATCGCCTTAATCAAACCGATCGTCCCAATCGAGATTAAATCCTCGAGATCTTCTCCTGTGTTGTCGAATTTTTTGAGGTTGTGAACACGAAGCAACGTAAAATTTCATTAATAGTCCATTAAATGAACACAAGACTGCTACACGGCAGCCTTGTGTTATATATTGCATTCTCGTTACCTGGCCACACATGCAGCGCAAGCACATTGATGCAGACATCTTTCATTTACTAATAAGTCAGAGACTACCCCAAATAGTACTATGAATGTTTTATGATTTGTGTGACACCATCGAAGTGGAATCTGGGGTAAACCTTGTGTCCCAATAGTCCAAGCAATCTACCGTTGTAAACCGATACGTTAGTCAATAACTTCTATAAAGGGATAATTGCAAGCCCAGATGCTGCATTTCCTACTGTTATCGTGTCAATAACCTTATTATCCCTAATTCTTATTACAGAAACTGTATTTTCTCCAAAATTGGCAACATAGGCATATTTACTATTTTGTGTAATGGCTACAATGCCGGGTTTGATCCCCACAGGTATGGTAGCTATCACCTTGTTATTAAAAAGCTTTATGACGGAAACTGTGTTATCCCCTTCATTACCAACATAGGCAAATTTGTTGTTAGGGGTTATGGCTACACCGATAGGTTTAACTCCTACTTTAATCTTTTTTAGAATCCTTCGGCTATGAATACCTATAACCAAAACATTATCATCCGTGGTGACATAAGCTAATTTGCGGTTCGTCGTGAAAGCAATTTGATCCGGGCCAACACCGGCTTTTATCGTGTCAATAACCTTATTGTGTTTCACATCGAAAATAGAAATCGTATTGCTGTCGTTATTACTTACAAATCCTAAAGTTTTTTTGCCCATCTTCTTAGGCGTAATGGTTACTCCTACCGGCCTTTTTCCGACCATTATCGTTTCAACGACTTTTTGTTTCTTTATACATATTACTGAAACGGTATGATCAGCCGAATTAGTAACATAGACGAACTTTCGCGATGTACCTACATCCGATGGACTTTTTCCGACCTGGATGGTTCGGATAATTGTATTTGTTTTTCTTTTGATTACTTGAGCGGTATTATCGCGTTTATTGACAACATAAGCATACTTCCCATCGGGTGTAACAGCAATCTCAAAAGGTCCACTACCTGTCTTGATTGTTGCCTTAACCTTTCTTGTTCGGGTATCAATCACCGACACGGTATTATCGTTGTAGTTCGTGACATAAGCGAAATGAAATGATGGCGAAGGTCTACACGTGGTCACAAGGAATAACCCTCCTTCATTTTATAACTTAATCTAAGTTATTAATCTGCATAAAGGAGTGGCACGGCCATTTTATAGATATTTGGCCCTAAGCTTGAGCGTGATTTACGGACCCTATTAAATCGCCTTTCTCCCCCTAAAAGCAAAAAATAAGGGCGCCCATAAGGCCCCCACCTTCACCACCATTACTTGCAAAGTGTCCAAATAAATGAAGTATCCGATTCGTAACCTTACCGCTTTGCCTTATATAACTCATGATACAGCTTCATGAGCGCCCTTTTTTCAATCCTTGAAACGTAGCTCCGCGAAATACCCAGCTCCTTCGCAATCTCCCGCTGCGTCCGCTCTTCCCCGCCAAGCTCCAGACCAAACCGGCCAACGACGACTTCCTTCTCGCGATCGTCCAAGATTTCCAAGTTCCGATATATTTTACTCTTCTCTATCTTGAGCTGCACCTTATCCACGACATCATCCGCTTCCGTTCCGAGGATGTCGATGAGCGTAATTTCATTCCCCTCTTTGTCCGTTCCGATGGGATCATGCAAAGACACATCTTTGCGCGTTTTCTTCAGAGAACGTAAGTGCATCAAAATCTCGTTCTCGATACAGCGAGCTGCAAACGTCGCGAGCTTGGTCCCTTTGTTCGGCGAGAACGACTCAATCGCCTTAATTAATCCTATCGTCCCGATCGAGATCAAATCCTCAAGATCTTCCCCTGTATTGTCGAATTTTTTGAGGTTGTGAACACGAAGCAACGTAAATTCAAAATAATACACAGTGCCATTTCATAGAGAAGGTTAAACTAGCATGATTTTGATACAATAGAAGACATTTGTGATTCAATTTCTTAGTGTAGCTTGGCTCATCGGGAATTCATCAGGCACGTAACCACTCTCCTGTTCACTAACTCGGATCAGATATGCCGCCATCAACCGAGATGACAAAAAAAGCTTCCCTATAGTCGCCTGGTGTTTGACCTGTATATTTACGAAAAACTTTGTAAAATGTCCGGCGATTTTCGTAGCCTACGTGTTTCGCAATTTTGTCCAAAGACATCCCCTTCATCCCAATCAGAAGCTGCTTAGCCTTCTCTACTCGGACTTCATTGAGAAGAAAGTTGAATGTGTTACCCGTTTCTTTTTTGAATATTTGCCCTACATACACAGGATGCTGATCCAACAAAGAGGCAGCGTCACCAAGAGAAATATCCTTCATATAATTTGTCTTAATATAGTCAATTAAGATTCTGATATTCTCATTAGAATTCCCTTGTGGTTCCCCGGCTTCTTGCGTTTTAAGCTGAGTGGCTTGTTTCTCCTCCATAATATCAATTGCCATTCTTTTTAATAATTCGGCTAACTCCAACTGATTAATAGGTTTCAACAAGTATTCTTTGACTTGCAAGCGAATACCTTCACGTGCATATTTAAACTCGTCATATCCCGAGAGAATGATAAAGTGGGAGACATCTTTCTTTTGAGCCTCGCGAATCAGAGTCAAACCATCCATTTCAGGCATTTGAATGTCAGTTATTATCAAGTCAGGACGAAAGTAATCCATCTTTTCAAGCGCTTCGATACCATCGTTTGCTGTAACAATCTTGGTGAAAGCGGTATTCTCCTTTTCTACCATATCCCGTATGCCAGCCAATATAATCTGTTCATCGTCCACGATCATTAACTTCAGCATCGCCGTTCTCCTTTAAATAAAGTCGAAGTGAACAAACTGTCCCTTCACCAGGAAGGCTGCTAAACATCACGCCTGATTGCCCCCCGAAATACGCTTTCACCCGTTCGGCTACATTTGTAAGGCCAATGCCCATTCCTTGTGTTTCAGAAATACCATTAACAGCTTCGCCTGCAAGTGCTTGCCGCAGTACTGTAAGCGCATCTTCGGAAATACCTGATCCGTTGTCAGACACCTCGATGATAGCGTAATCCTGCTCCTTGGCAAATCGTATGGCGATTTGCTTGGCCCCTCTTCGCTTCGATAGACCATGAATGATACTATTTTCAACAAGAGGTTGTAAAATAAACCTCGGACATTTTAACGTCATCAGCCCTTCTTCAGGGACTATCTCATAGTAAAGATCACTCATCCGAATTTGATGGATGGAGAGGTATCTTTTTACATTGTTCAATTCATCCTGAAAAGTCGTTTCATCTTGTTTGGACAAACTGTAACGCAAAAGATCCCCAAGGGAATAAGCCATATCCGCAACAGTGAAATCACCACTTGCCCTGGCCAGCATGCGCATCGTTTCCAGCGTATTATATAAAAAATGGGGCTGGATTTGTGCTTGCAGCATTCTAAACTCAGCTTCTTTCTTCAGCAATTCTACTTTTTGGACACGGTTTACCAGTTCATCAATTCGATTGATCATGCCATTGTAGTTCAAGATCAGAAACCCGACCTCATCTATTCCTACGCGCCCAGTGTACGGGTGATATAAGGAATCAGCTTCTACCCGGCGCATATGTCGCGACAATAGAATGAGTCGTTTGGTCAGGGAAGAAACAAAAACGTAATACAGAATGGTCAACAAGGCAAGCAATGCAAAGCCTCCCGTTATCCACCAGATCTTATGGCGGAGCAACGTAAACAAGGCATCCTTCTGGTTAATTTCAATAATCGTAAGCCCCAGTCTCGACAAGTCCGTTGAATTGACAAGCATTTGGTTGCGATCAGTCATAAACGTTTTACTCCAATTCGCAAGTGCGGAAGACTTAATCTCCATTAGTTGATTTTTTGGAAAAGAATTGTCCATTTTTTGATACACGATGTTGCCATCTTGACTCACCAATAGGATCACATTGTTAGGATGGAGACTCCGAAGCTGATCGAGGAACTCCTTAAAGAATATGGATTGAACAGTAATTTGAAGTACACCAAGATCGTTAGAGTACGAATCGTTATAAATCTTGTGAAAGTAAGCCAGTGTTGGTACTTCACCGATGGAATCGATTGTCCATATCCCTTTTTTCGGACCCATTGCCTTCCAATCAGAGGTTTTAATGACATCTTCCAATTCGTGATAAGCCTTAAAACCGGTAACGTTCAGTAAACGTTCTTCGTATTTAGGGTATATGGTAAGATTTCGCACAAGTTTATCTCCAAGATATGAAAATGAAATAGCGGGTACGATTTCTTTCAGATAGGCGTAAATTAAATCTCGATCATTGGTGTAGTCTCCTCGCAAAAATTCAATTAAAGCGTTGTTATTCTGATATATCGAGTAAAGTGATTCGATCTTAACTAGACTAGCGTCAAGATTAACAGCTAATTGTTCAATATTCTGCTGATTAGCTAGTTGGTATTTCGCAATAAACTTATCATTCATCTGGCTATAAACAAAATAGGCAAAAGTAAGGAACGGAATAATAATCAGAAGAATATAGCCTACAATCATTTTAGTACTCATGCGCATATTCTTCACGGCTCCGTTTCCAAAAAATGAACGAACTCATACGGAATGATAGACCATCCAATATGGCTACATTCCGTATGAGTTTATATGATCTCTTATTTTGCTTTCGTCAAACTATCGTACTTTTCCTTCAACGGTCCGTACTGCTTTGTGGCCCACGCTTCCAATTTAGCGATACCGATTTTTTCAGCCTTGCTCAGCATGTCATCGTACGCTTTTGCGGCTTCCGCCTCCGATTTCGAAAGATACACTTTCGTGACTTCCGTTTTCACCATATTATCGATATTAGCCCGAATAATCTGCTCCGGAGAATCGGTATCCGGATTAATCATGCCGATCGCCGGGTTATATTTCGTAATTTTGGAGTAGGCTTCCCCTTGACGCGTCGTTTCCGAGCCTTTCTTGTAGGAGCCTAAAGCCATGCCAACACCGCTCTCCGTTGGCACGCCCCACCAGTAAACACCTTTCTTCTTGAGAATTTCAATATTTTGGACATCATAATTAAATTCTGGATATCCTGCTGCGTTCCAGGTCCAATCCTTATCTTTAATTCCCCACTCCGCTGTTCTCCACCCATCTTCCGAAAATAAGTATTTGAGAAGCCTCACGGTCGCCTCGACATTCTTATTGTTCTTGGTTACGTACATTCCCAGTCCGCCGGTTCCGGTACTGATGATGGATGCGTTCGGTCCGAGCGGCTCCGCGAGTTGAACGAACTTGAGATTTTTATCTTTTGAGTCTGCATTGAGGCGGTCCGCAGCGGAATAGGTCCATGTGTAAGCAAAGCCTTTGCCGGCGAGCACCATTTGCTCGGTCTCCGACTCGTTCTTATACGCGAAATTTTCCGACGTGACAAAGCCGTTGCGATACAAACTGTTCATATAAAGCATCGACTTGCGTACCTCATCCTGTCTGAGATAATATTCAATCTTGCCGTTCTTGTCGACAAACCCACCCTGAGCGCCGAATTGCGTATCAAAAAAAGGTCTTAGCCAATTCGGGTTCAAGATTAATGGCGTCATTTCCGGGTGCTTAGCTTTAACATCGGCGAAAACCTTATTGAGGTCGTCAATCGATTTGATAGCTGGATTTCCGATTTCCTCCAAAATATCTTTGCGCATAGCAAGTCCCGGAACCATCATATGTGCGTAAGGATTGGCTTTCCATTCAGCTTCCGTTGAGAAATCATTGCGGATGGCGTAATAATTGCCATCAGTTACGGTACTAACCAGCTCTTTAATCGGATCAAATTTTACATCCGGAGCGTACTTCGGAAAAATTTGATTGTACGGAAGACTAAGTTTTGCATCTGACATGAGTTTGAAGTTGAAAGACACCACGATATCTGGCAGATCACCGGAGGCCGTCATCAAAGCCAATTGCTTGTCATCGGTAGCAACAGTGACTTTTGGCTTCACACAGGTTGCTTTTGTAATCGCTTCCGGAATTTCGCCCGACCATTCCTGGAACGGATACCACGTGGCATCGACGAACATATTTAGCTCGACAGGTGATGTACAGGAACTTGGATTCTCGCTTGTACCAACAGCGGTTTTGGTGGCCGCTGGAGTACTACTCACTGATGAATTTCCCCCATTATCCGTACTCGTGCTGCAGCCCGCAAGCACACCCCCTATCAGAAGCGGAGCGACTACCATTTTGGTGATCCTTTCGATTCGTTTTTTCATTTTCTTTCCCCCTTCATAATAACTTCTTATTTTCAAGCACTCTGATTGACATCCAAATAAGAGTGCTATAAAAATATTGCTTTCAACCCTTGACGGAACCAAGCATTATACCCGATACGAAATGCTTTTGCAGAAACGGGTACACGCCGAGAATGGGAACGATCGATATAACCATGGCGGTGGCCTGAATAGAAAATGGTGTGACGCTCGATCGCGACATGGCGGCCATCTGCGCTTCTCCGGAAGGGACCATCGACTGATTAATGACTTGCATCATTCGATAGGTAAGCGTACGCAAGTCCTCGTCCTGTACGAAATAAGCGGAATCAAGCCATGAGTTCCACTGTCCTGAGCCTAAGAATAGACTCATCGTCGCAAGCAGTGGCATAGAAACCGGAAGTATGATCTTTGTGAAAATGCGAATTTCAGAGGCGCCATCCATACGTGCCGATTCCCCAAGTTCATCGGGAATTTCCCTAAAAAAGGAGATCGCGATTAGCAGGAAAAACAGATTCAGCATGCTCGGAATGACATAAACACCAAATGTATTAATCAGTTTAAGGCTCTTTAAAACGATATAGTAGGAGATCAATCCGCCGGAGAAGTTCATGGATACGATTACAATTAAGAAATAGCTTCTCCTGAAAATCAGATCTCTCTTGGACAGTCCATAAGCAACTAAACAAGTAAAGAGAACGGCAAGCGATGTCCCTATGATAGTTCGAAGCACCGAGATACCCAATGATTTAATCCACTTCGGATTTTCGAGGAAATAGAGATAGTTACCGAGCGTGAAGCTTCTCGGCCATAGATACATGCCTCCGGCGGCTGTATCGGTGCCGGCGTTAAACGTGATCAACAAAATGTAATAGAACGGATATACCGTAACAAAAACGATGATGACTAGGACGACCGCTATAATGGAATCCAGTACGCGATCCTCGACTGTTTTTCTTCTGCGCAAAATGGATCACCTCCTTTTTTCTTGTCGAACTAGAACAATCCAGTTCCCGACACACGCTTGGCAATCGCGTTGCTGGTGAAAATCAGCATGACCGAAATAACGGATTGCATCAAATCAATTGCGGTTGCGAACGAGAATCTTCCTTGCGCAAGCCCTATCGTGAAAGCGTAGGTCTGAATGATCTGAGACTTCTCGCTGTTTAATGTATTGCCGAGCAGCATCGCCTGTTCAAAATTCGATCCGACTAAGCCGCCGCCTAGCATGCTGCCAATTGTCAGAATCAAAACAACGATGCTTGCGTTCTTCAGCCCGGGCAGCGTAATATAGAGAATTCGCTTAAGCCGCCCCGCCCCATCGATTTCCGCAGCCTCATAGAGTGAAGGATCGATACCGGCAAGTGCTGCAAGAAAGATAATCGTCCACCATCCGGCCTCTTTCCAGATGGCCGTAGAAACTGCGAGTCCCCAGAAGGCATCCGGGTTCGTCAGAATGTCGAGCGGTTTATCCACAAGATGGAGCGATTGCAATAGGTAGTTAATGATGCCGAAACCGCTTGAGAAGAACGAATAAGCAATGCCGGTTACAACTACCCAGGAAACAAAATGAGGCAAGTAACTGACCGTCTGGACGAACCGTTTGAGGAATACATGCTTCACTTCACTGAGCAGAATGGCAAACAAAATCGGGATTGGGTAGGAAAAGATGATTTTTAACAAGCTTAAAACCAGAGTATTGCGCACTAGCATCGGAAAATTGTAATCATTAATTAACTCTTTGAAGTGGGTAAGCCCAGCCCACGAGCTTGTAAAAATACCTTCAATTCCTGTCGATATTTTATAATTCTTGAACGCAATAATAATTCCAAACATCGGAATGTAACTAAAAATCAATAGGAACACAAGCCCGACCCAGACAAATAGCTGAAAAGGCAGCTGATTTTGAAAGCGTTTTAGAAATACGTCATTGTTCATAACTATCACCACCCTCTAAATTTTTGTATGTCTATAATTACCTTTATGTCTAAATTATAATTTGAAGGGTGCCTACGATGATACGGTTCATTTCCAAGATAAGTGTGCCTATTTTAAAGCTTTAAATACCTGAAATTGCCGATCCTAATCCATTTCCGAACAGTTCATATCCAATCATTCGTTTAAAGGGAAAACTTCACCCAAAGAGAGGAACATCTTTAAGGTGAAGTCTACCAAAGACAAACTGAATACCAAGTTGAAATTTTTGGTATTGTTAAGTACAAGCTTGCGTTAAGCTTGTTGAACACACATAATAAAATTAAAAGGCTGCTTGAAATCTTCTTACGAAACAATTTAAAGAATCTGCAAAAGGGGGGATTGGTCAAGTGGAGCTCCCAAAAGTTAATGTCGAAAATATGAACGTTAAGATTTCGTTAGGCGGTTTATTGTTAAACGTTTTGTATATCAGATTCGGGGTCTTTTATCAATCCTTTCTCGAACACAGCCATAGCATGAAAAGCTACGAACTGCATTATATTCCTCAGGGACAGGGAATCTTGGTAGCAAACGGCCGAAATTATCCGATACATCCTGGCACTCTTTATATGACTGGCCCAGATATTGCGCACGAGCAAATCACGGTTCTCTCCGACCCTATGGCGGAATACTGCATATGCTTTGAAGTGTTGGCCAATAACATTAACGATGATCCGGATCTTTCCTCTATAGCAAACCAATTCGTTCAAACAACTTTTTGGTTCGGTCAGGACAAGCAGAATTTGTTGCCATTGTTCGAGCAACTCTCCTATGAAACAACCAATCAATATATCGGCTACTACCTGACGGTTCAACATATTATCGAGCAGATCGTCATCAAGCTGGTCAGAAACTACACAAACAGTGTTCTGACCTCCTCTGCTATGCCGCTTAAAACCTTAGACGACGAGAGAGTCGTTATCATTGAAAATAGTTTTTTATACAACTATGATGATTTAACTATACAGAAGCTCGCTCAAAAACTGGGACTAAGTGTGAGACAGACGGAGAGAACCATTCAACAGTATTATGGCCAATCGTTTACGCAAAAAAAGACCCAAGCAAGAATGACGGCTGCCGTTCACCTTCTTATTACAACCTCAATGACCATTAGTGAAATAGCGCGACATGTCGGTTTTTCTTCATTGGAACATTTTTGTACTGCTTTTAAGAAATACTACAATACCTCGGCAGGTGAGTTTCGCTCCTTGCGCAAGCCCTTTGATCACAATGTGACATGTCATTGAAGACAAACGGTAATAAATTGTACAACTCGAACATCACATCAATTGGACAAAATAAATACAACTGTAACGTCTATACCAGAATTCAGCGTTAAGCGAATATGTTTACCAAATTCATCGTCAAGCGCCTCTACTTCTTGGGCGTTAACCATTGCTTTTGTCCAAGGAATACCCACTTTTACTTTTACTTCATTTTGATTTACAACTGATTTTAATGTAACACATGCAATGTTAGTGTCCCAAAATAACCCTCTAACCTCTACCCGGGTCCTTGCCATTAATCCTTTTATTGACCCTGATTTCCATTCAGAGGGCAGCGCCGGCAGTATTTCAATTTCACCTGTATTGGAAAATAGCAGCGCTTCATTTACTGCCCCCACAGTACCAAATAATGTATCCGTACAATAGCAGTCGTTTCTTCTGTTTGTGTCATGGTCTGTCATCAAGGAAGTGTAATAACCGGAATCCATCATCATCGGCAGAAGGGACGAGACGACCCCGTCGCCGTTTTTTAACCTGGCATAGACCAGCGCCTTATGCATCCAGCCGTGCCCCGCCGTCGCGTCTCCTGTATTGTATTTATTTCTGTTTTCAACCGCGATAATTGCTGCTTTCGTCAACTCCGTATTGTTCTGCGTTTCGTACGCAGGCCAAGCCGGATAGAGATGGCTTAAATGGCGGTGGTTGTTGTTTTCCGTATATTCACTCATCGCCCATTCGCGTAAAGCGCCGTCTTTGTCAACCTTATAATCCGGCATTAGTCCTAACAATGCTTCCCATTTGGCAACAGCAGTTTCATATCCGTCGCGCTTTACTGCTTTTTCCATGGATATGACCATATGCAGTCCATCCCGCGCCGCAGAAATATCCATCGTGGCATTTGCCGTAATCGTACTGTTGTAACCGATCGGGTTATTCTCTGGAGAGTAGGTAGGGATAAGCAAATATTTCTCGCCTGGATTTAACGCAGTTTTGCCTTTCTCATAGCACGCATTACCGTTTATATCCGTATAGTATTCCGGCGTACATAGCTGCTCCCAGAAATTAGCCTGCTTTGTCAGCAGCGGAAGTAAAATATCCTTTTCCAAATCTAGAAATCCATTTTCGATCAATTGACTGAATTCTTCATCCGTCAGCCCACCGTCCTTTATACTGAGAAGCGGTTTCAGATCATGAATTCTCATGTTGTCTTTGATCGGAATCTGCCCATTGCCGTAACACTGCCAATACTCGAAGATCGGGAGCAGACACCAGCTCGCTCCGGCATTCCAATATTCAAACGGATAGTCATTGTCGTATTCCACATGCATTGCGCGGTCGATGTCCGAGTTTACCGACACCTGCAGGGCATCATGCATCCCGTAGGCCATTCGCGCATTGTATTCGAAGTCGGGCGTGTTTCTCAAGAAGAAAGTGATGTATCCAAGCTGCGCTTGCGTGAAATGGCCTGTATTCATCGGAGAAACCTGTAAATTCACATTGGCGTCAAGCGTATAGATACCTCGCCAGCCAGGATTCCACTCCCCGGTCCACATCCCATACAAGCGCGGAGCGCTTGAACCGCTGCAGCATAGTAAGGCATATCGTCCCTGGTTGTACACCTGCTCCATAAAAGCATGATTGATTCTAGTTTTTGATGCCTTTTGCGCGTTGATTAGCGTTACGTTGTCAGCGCTCTTGTCATCCTCGTCGCCTGTAAGAGTAAATTGTGCAGCGTTAAATTCTGCGGAATGCTTTAGGGCGTGAGGCGTGAGGGCAGCTTGATAATCGAATTTACCATAGGCATCTTTATATTTTTCAGCGACCGCATTCATGTTCTGAAATAAATTGTCTACGATAGCGTATTGCGTCATTCCGGCAAAATCTTCGGTTTTGCCCATATCAAATGTCCTGTTCGATTGCGTAATTAAATATACGGCGTCGGCGTCGATCACTTGGATCGCAGGATTCTGTTCCATTCCTACATTCATCGGTTCATTCGTGTCAGCGAGCAGTACTCTCTTCTTGGATCCATTAACAACAATAATCTGCGTCAGACCTGCATACCCACCATTGCTCAGCTCACTGTCCTGATAGGATGGGTAATGGGCAACCTGCGCGATATATGCCGCACTCGGTTCCACAAGCTTTTTGTATTGAAGCGCCGTCAGCTCAGACATACCATCCCTCGATTTGTACATGCTCGAAATGTCATCAATGGAGATGATCATATTGATCTTAGCGCCTTCAGAGGATTGTGAGATCTTCGTAATCGAAACATTGTCTTCTCTGGATGTAAACGAGGTTCGGATCCACTCGCCAAATTCATCGGTGTATCGTACTCCGGTTTCGGCTGTTTCATAATTCGTCCATCTCTCATAATCAGACACGGCTCCCTTATCAGTCACGCCTAATCTGAGCTGGTGTCCCGGATGATAACTATAAAAATAGGTTCTTACCCTCGTTTTACCGTCAGGAAAAGTAATCTTCCATTGATCGTTTTGTTTAAAAACATTCCATCTGGCATCAGCAAGCTGCCCCGTTAATTCTCCTGGAATCGCTCTTGGATCTCGAGACGGATAGTTGAACCACATATTTTGAAAAATAAAGCTGTCCGTATAAGGCGATCCTGACGTGATATACCCATTTTCGCCATTTCCACTAATCATGCCTTCCCGCCACGCCAATCCGGGATTTGTTGTTGCCACTTCTTTATAGGTGTTAGCGTAATTGCCTTTTTCGTACATTCGTGTAATTTCCGATATTTTAGTCATGCTATTCCCCCCTGATCTGCTCGCTATGGTATTAATTATATCTGGCAGGGGAAGGTTCATGAATCGTTCAGAGCGACGTAAAAGAAGGCAAATATGTCGCAATTTAGCAGGCAGTGGAGTCAGTGCCACACATTCTCCTTTAATTTATGAGGAAGAACGCCGACATCAGCTACTTAGGTTACCAGAGCAAGCACTCTATAAGATGGGAGAAGATCTTTCCTTCATACGTGAATCAGCAGATCAGCGAACGTTTTTTCTGGAATTTGATGTTCAAGAAGAAGGTGGCGCCAAGCGAAAAAAGCGTGTCATTAAGGAAAAACATTTAGCTGAACCTATTATTGCAAAAATTGTTGAAGTTGTTAATTCATATCGCACATCACAAAATTATGAATACAATATAAGTCCTCCACATTGGAAAACTCACGAGGCTCTGACTAATCGTCTCCGTCAAGGTGAAAACTTTCTTTAAAGGAATTACCAGGAGATTAAAACCAGTAGATGATTATCATTATTCGATTATGAAACAACTCCGCACTTTTATTGAAGTACCTGAAGCTGATAAGAGTATTAATCAGGAGAAAAAAAGAATTCCGAAATCAGACTGGACAGAAGCTTATCTTTATAATGGGAATGGTTCAGACTCAAAACGCCGTCGTAAGCAGGTTATGCGACTGAGTCTTCTTTCTCGCGCGTATACTCATCCGAATTTTCCCCTCCAGACTGTTACCAGCCTTCACCAGCTCGGACTTACTCGCTACTACGGAACGATCCGCCATCTCGAAGCACATCGATTCGGCTTTCCCTTTAAGGTTAACCTCCCTACCTTGTCTACGTTTGCGTCAAGGAGACTACGAGACTTCCCTCGGTTATCTGCACATTCTATTCCATCCAACCTGATCCTAATCACGTCGATGAGCCTGGCAGGTCATACCCCTTTGTTTGTTTCCCTGCAAGATATAACATATTTGCATAAGTTTCCCCGTTTGTTTGGCGGGTCACCCAACATCGCCGCCACCTCTGGATCACCGCATTCCGGGCTGGATATTTCCTGCAGGCCCTTCAGATTCTCTCTCACGAGAGACAACCTGCCAATCCTAACCCTGCTGGATTAGGACCTCTACTTCGGCTACGGCACTTTAAAAGGTAAAGTTACCGAGTGGATTTGAACCACTTAGATTGTGCGACTGTGAGGCGCACAAACAAACCGGACCCCCTTATTTGGAGTTCCGGTTTATAAACACTAAACAACTTCATTCAACCGCCCATCCCGAAACCGCACAATCCGCTTCGCCTGTTGTGCAATCAATAAGTCATGCGTAATCAAAATAATCGTCCGACCTTGTGCATTTAATCTCTTTAAAATGTTTAAAATCTCCACACCAGTCTTCGAATCTAACGCTCCCGTAGGTTCATCCGCCAAAATGATTGCTGGATCTCCTACCAATGTTCGCGCAATAGCAACACGCTGCTGCTGTCCACCAGATAGCTCTGATGGAAAGTGCTTCTTACGATCCAGCAAGTCAACCGAATCTAGAGCATGTAAAACGAGAGACTTTCTTTCCTTTTTCGTCATTCCCCGATAGATCAAAGGCAACTCCACATTCTCAAAAGCATTTAATCTCGGCAGCAGGTTAAAACTCTGAAAAACAAATCCTATCTTCTGATTGCGAATCTCAGCTAGCTGTGAATCCTTAAGCACGTTTATTGCTTGACCATCAAGGTCATAAACACCTTTATCTACAATATCCAAACACCCTATGATGTTCATTAGTGTGGATTTGCCGGAACCTGACGGTCCCATGATGGCCACGAACTCTCCATGATCAATATCTAACGAGACATCATCTAATGCTTTAATCGTTTCCTCGCCCATCGTATAGTATTTACTAGCTTTCTCGATATGGATTAACGTCATAACCTTCACCACCATTACTTGCAAAGTGTCCAAATAAATGAAGTATCCGATTCGTAATCTTACCGCTTCGCCTTATAAAATTCATGATATAGCTTCATCAGCGCACGCTTCTCAATCCGTGACACATAGGATCGGCTAATGCCCAGCTCTTTCGCAATCTCCCGCTGCGTACGCTCTTCTCCACCTAATTCCAACCCAAACCGGCCAACGACGACTTCCTTCTCGCGATCGTCCAAGATTTCCAAGTTCCGATAGATTTTGCTCTTCTCTATCTTGAGCTGAACCTTATCCACTACGTCATCAGCTTCCGTACCGAGAATGTCGATGAGCGTTATTTCATTCCCCTCTTTGTCCGTTCCAATGGGATCATGTAAGGACACATCCTTGCGTGTTTTCTTCAATGAACGCAGATGCATCAGGATCTCGTTCTCAATACAGCGAGCCGCGAAAGTCGCGAGCTTGGTCCCTTTGTTCGGCGAGAACGACTCGATGGCTTTGATGAGTCCGATCGTCCCAATCGAGATCAAATCCTCGAGATCTTCCCCCGTATTGTCGAATTTTTTGAGGTTGTGGACACGAAGCAACGGGATGGGACGAATCAGTATGAAATCAAAAGATCATGTATTTAAATGGAACATTACGAAGCTGATATGATCCTATTAATCGTTAGATGGCATTTAAAATATTGCTTGAGTTATAGAGATGTCGCAGAAATGATAAAAGAGCGAGGATTGAATATCTCTCATACTACGATCATGAGATGGGTCCATGAGTTCGGACCTGAAAACTATGATGGGATTTAAGTCATTCCAGACAGCCGAAGAAACGTTAGCGGGAATTGAAGCCTTTCATATGCTCAGGAAACAGCAGGTTGAAATATCGCCTGCTATTTCCGATGTTGAATGGATTAATAAATTATTTGGATTGGCTGTATAGTTTATCCAATAAAGTAAGGTATACTTGGCAGTTTTATTATTTGTAATACAACCACAATGAGTACCACCGAACTGATGACTCGGAACAAAACATTCAGCTTATACACTTTCTTATTCTTGAAGCTGATCCATATGAGAGACAAGTATGATTTCATGATGTTCCTCACTCCTTGCCCCGCGACCGGCCGATACTTATTAAGATGTATTCTATTTGGAACTCACTTTCTGCCAGGTGGTAATAAGCGATTGAGCATCCGTATTAAGAATCGCTTTGGCACTGTCTTTAACATTATTACGTAAGGCTTCATTATTTAAGTGCTTTATAAAATCCTGCATATGTTTAATCGCATTATCCTGTTTCCCGATTTCAAGTTGATGTTGTACCTGCTTAAGAGCATTGGTAAGCTGTGGTATCACCGCTCCGCTTAATTCTCCTGAATCCGTGAAACGAGTTATTAAATGTTCCATGGCATATACACTTGTTGTAACGCTAACATGAAATGTGTTCTGAAGCTTGTTACCTGCAGCATCCTCGATTGCAACAGTTGTCGTCTTATCTCCTAAATTTCCAGCCATATCAATATCTATACTTTGCATTGTTTGAGGATTAATCTTATATTCCGTACCATCCACGATGATTTGTGCAGATTTTATGGCTGATAAGTTATCCCATACTTTGAAGTTTAGAGCCATGTAATCCTCGAAGGAATCTCCTTCTTTCAACATATTCCAATTTGCAGAAAGTGAAAATGAAGGCAAATCCTTACTCACTATTGTTTTTCCCTGAGATACATTTCCTGAGGTATCAATAGTCTTTATTAAAATAGTAAAGTCATTACCCTTTTGAATTCCCGGTAGAACAGCAGTTTGTATTCCTCTATTAACATCTATTACACTGCCAACCTGCTGTCCATTGCTTAATAGAGTGATTTGCACCTTCTGACCATCAATATCATAGGGACCATCCCAAAGCAACTTCATACTGTCAGTTCCGCTGATCACTTGAATATTTTCCACATTGCCTGGAGGAACATTGTCTTTCACAGGAACAGGCGGTGGAGTTGGTGCTGTAAATACAGCTGGGTCACCGAAGGTAAATTTATCAAAGTTATATAACCAATCTCCACCTTTAAACAACATGAAAACAATGTGCTTTCCTGTTATAGGCGTTGTTACATCCGCTGAGAAAACCTTGAATTTCTGCCATCCGCCGGTTCCTGTAACAGTACTAGTCGCAATAACGGGACCGTTCATGCTGTCCATTCTTAATTCTATAGTTCCTCCACCTGTATCACTTGCAGCATTAACATGGAATTTTGAAGGACTTGTACTTCCAAAATCGACGTAATTGTACATGGCATATGGGTTATTAGGACCGTATATTCCGGCCAAGTAGGTTTGCTCTCCTCCATTTTCCGTACCGAAACCTACGCCACTGGTATAGTTTTCAGCTTCTAGCTTACCATATGCATCTCTTGCTTTGCCCTTCACTGTTGTAAAGGTGAACCAATCCAAATTACAGGGTGAATCACTTCCGTTTGTTCCATGAAACACTAGATATACATCATGAACACCAACGGCTTTGGTATCGTCTATGTTAGACATAATGTCTACCCAGTTATTCCAATTACCTAAAGCAGGAATTCCAATAACACCTACAGTGGGTCCGTTCAAACTGTCTAGCTTAATTTCAATAGTACCCCCTTGATTGCCGCTTGTTACATGAGCAGTAACACCTGCGGCACCGGATCCAAAGTCAATTCCTTTATAAGAGGCATAAGCATTGTTTTTAATACCATCTATAAATCCCCACTCCGCATTTTTACTTAGACCTGAACTGCTGTCGAAATTACCAGCTTTAAGCCTTGCATATGCATCTGTTTTTGTAGGATCCGTTGTAGTGAATTTGAACGAATTTAAATTAAATAAGTATTGATCTTTCGTCTTTGTGAAGGCAAGATATACATCATGTTTTCCCGTAACTGTACTTTGGTTCCCTTGATCATCCTTAAGAAGTGTAACGGCATCCGTATAATTATTCCAACCGCCTGTTCCTTCTACGTTTAAGGTGCCAACTTTGGGACCATTCAACGAATCAAGCCTTATTTCAATATTACCTCCATCTGTTCCGCTAGCTGCTCTAGCAATAAAGCCAATAGCACCGGTGGATCCAAAATCAACATTTTTATAAGCCGCAAAGAATCCTGACTGAATTCCACCCAGCTGCAGTGTACCTTCTGAACTGCCCTCTAAGATAAATCCGGTACCCACATTATAGCTTTCCGCTTCTATTGTATTGTAAGGATTTTTTGCGGCATAATTTATTGTAACATCCTGTGGTTCTATAACAGTTAATGCTTCAACAGCACTTGATGATGCCCAGGATTCATAAGTTCCGGAAAGCAGTTGCCCTGCCCAGTTGCCATCCACGATATTGTCTGAATTTCGATTATTCCATGCCATTTGAGTATTGAAAGCAAGCCAATAATTAAAATCGTCGCTAAACTGCTTATATGCACTTTCACTTCTCTCATTCACAGCCTTTTGAAGATAGGCCAGATTACGGATTAATATCGTTTTACCGCCCTTTAAGTCCCCATTCGGCCCTTCGTAGCGCAACAAATGGTTGGCGTCAACTAAATGAGTTTGGGTAAAGTTAGCTGCTTTCACTGCATCATCGAGATATACGGTATTTCCGGTTATTTGATACAGGCCTACTGCTGCGCCTATGAAAGTACCCTGATTATAATGAGTTGCATCCGGGACTGCGCCTTTCTCAATTTCTATCCGGTCATATACTTTTCCATTGCCGTCAGTAAGCATAGTCTTGCCCCATCTGTATATTTTAGAAGCTGCATCTAAATAATGTTCATCCTGAGTAATGTTATACATATAAACAGCTGCTTCAGCCGCTGGGAAATTAATGCAGGCATTCTTTGTGGTATGCTCACTATTCAACCACCAAATGCCGCCATTTGCAAAGTTGTCATCCCATTGCGTGTCATATACGAAGTCAAAATAATACTTGGCCTTATCTAAATATCTTTGTTCCTTGGTAATTTCATAAGCTCTCGCAGATGCCATGGCCCACCACATGATATCATCGTTGAAATGATTGTTTGTCCAATCTTCTCCGAATTTTGCTACTGTACCGTCAAATATATCATCGATCTGAGTTCTAAGTTTTGATTTCAAACTAGGATCAGATGTGTGTACATAGGCATCCATGACCATTTCCCAAAGTTCCGCTTCTACCCAGAAGCCTTGATAGTTGTTGCCATGATCAGAATTCGTCCAAAAATACTTTGCATCACTATCCCAAAACTTTGTGTTAAATGCTTCTATGGCAACGTCTGCATCTGACGAAGTAAATACATTGGCTTTTGTGATGGCTACTTCTGCATCTGACGAAGTGAATGCATTGGCTTTTGTGCTTGTAATGGCAGACATCGTAGTAAAACTCAAGGAACACGCCAATGTTAATACTATGAATTTAAATGGTTTAACTTTTTTCAATCCCATCTCACACCTCCAATGTAATAGAACTATTTAATTACCTTAGAAATCTTGTCAACCATATCGTTTAGGTTGCTGACAGGTGCTTTCCCTGTCAAAACATTATTCCATGAAGCCTCTACAAATGGATTTGCTTTACCTGCCCATGTGGTTAGGAATCGTACGGGTTGAACATTCTTGGATTGGAGAATATGATTCACACCTTCGGCAACATCAGCATGCTTGGAAGAAGTTAAAAAGTCGAAGTAGGCTTTTGCAGCATCCTTATGTGCGGCAGGAGCAACGGGATTTTGCGGCAATACTTCTGCATACATGGTCGAATCCAAATATTTAAGCACTTTCCAGATCGCATCCGGATTTTTAATGTTGGAAGGGCTGCTCCAACCAACTGCATCGTAAATTTCCGATTGTGAGTTTACTACAGGACCTGGAACAAAGCCCCAATCTAAATTAGGTGCAGTTCTGATCAAATCATCCGCAATCCATTGACCTTGTTGCGTCATCGCCACAGTACCAGCTTTAAAATTGCTGATGACGTTTGTTTGGTCGAAGTTCGGCGGGATCATGGAGCCGTTAGCGATTGCAGCCTTATATTTTTCTAAACCTTCAATAAACTGCGGACTGATTTCAACTTTGGTAGGTTTCACGATTCCATTGGCAAATGGCGCACCACCGGCAGAAACCGAATATAAGGATAATTTGAATGGGTCAACGGTTGCATACAATCCATATTGCTGCACGCCTCCCTTTTTAGAAGAAAGCTTAAGTGCATCTGCAAACATTTCATCATAAGTCCAACCAGCTTTGGGCTCAGCTAATCCTGCCTCCTTGAAGAGTTTCTTGTTATAGAAATAACCATATGTATTTAAAAGACCAGGCAGCCCATATAATTTGCCGCCATCTAACTTCCACGCATCCAGTACACCGTTATAAAAACCATCCATAAACTCCTTATCTCCAGCTGCCTTAGCACTCCAGTCATACAGTCTTCCTTCCGCACCGTTGGCAATCACCATATCATTGCCTGTCATGAATATATCGGGACCCTGATTGGCTGTTATCATTTGATTGATTTTTAGGCCATAATCGGATAATGGCGCAGGAATCATTTTCACAGTAATACCTGGATTCGCTGTTTCGAATTTTTTCATAGATGCCATAATCTTTTCATTCATAGATGGAGATTCCCAAGTCATAATACTGACTTCAATAGGTGCCGCTTTTGTAGGTTCCTTTGTAGCTGAAGGAGCATTCGTAGTAGCTGCAGCCGAAGTGCTTGAAGTTGGCGCCTTATCAGTAGAACTGCAAGCTGACAAAGCGAATGGAAATACCATAACGACCGCTAATAATAGACTTGCCCTTGCATGATGTTTTTTCATTTTGTAATACCTCCCGTTTTTTATAGAAAAAACTTTTTTACTTTTAAGTATAAATGACATTTCAAATCATTTTTTTGACATTCCCCCTTTCAATGAGTCGAGGCTATTTCAAACCAGCGGAATTGACCGATCCAAGACCTTGCATGAAATACTTTTGGCCGATAAAAAAGATAATCAGCATGGGAAGCATATAAAGCAGATCAGCCGCCATAAAATAATTCCATTGCGTTGTCCATGTGGATGCGTATGAAGCCATGGAAACAGCCAAAGGCCACTTTGATTGATCAACCAAATAGATAACAGGTTCAAGATACTGGTTCCAAGAACCCTGAAACGAAAAAATCATCATGGTGATAATAATGGGCATAGACATCGGCACAATAACGTTCCATAATATTCGAAGATCATTCGCACCATCTATCTTCGCCGCTTCATCAAAGGATTTTGGAATGGTACTCGAAAATTGGATAAACAAAAATGTAAAGGATGCATTTCCGAAAAACGCAGGAACGATGATAGGAAGCCAAGTATTATACCAACCCAGTGATGTATATAAATGGAACAAGGGAATCAAACCAATAAATCCTGGTAACATCAGACTTCCTACAAATAAAGAAAACCACATTTTACGCCCCGGAAATCTCAAACGACCTAGGCCGTACCCTACTAGAACCGAGCTAATGATCTGTCCGATTGTACATAGGACTGCAATAATCATTGAATTTGAAAACGCTCTCCAGAAATGAATTTGTTCAGTTCCAATTACGAAGTTTTCCCAATTGAATTCTTTGGGGTACCAATCAGGCGGAAGACTGAACACATCATCGTTTCCCTTTAACGCTATAATGATCATCCAAAATAATGGATACAGCATCGAGATTGAGCCAACTAGAAGAATAATAAATCGAAATATTTGAAATGCAGAATTTTTCATACTGCCACCCTCTTACCTATTATCATTTTCGTAATAGACAAATCGATTGGAAAATTTATAAGTAACCAATGTAAATAGCATAATGATGGCAAACAGGATACTTACTTCTGAAATCGCGTAGCCAAACATCTTGCCATTGAAAGCATCCTGAAATATTTTGAAGTTAAGAAGCATTGTGGAAAAATTAGGTCCTCCGTTCGTTAATACAAGTACCTGAGTGAACCCTTGGAAAGCTCCAATAATCCCTAAGATGAGTTGAAGAAAAAGAATAGGAGTAATCATCGGAATGGTAATCTGGATAAAGCTCATCCACCTTGTGGCTCCATCCACTTGTGCGGCTTCATAAAAGTCTTGAGGGACCGATTGGAGACCGCTTAAAAAGATAATCATGGTACCTCCAACCTGCCATAAACCGTTAATAATGACTGAAATCAAAGCTGTATTCTCATCCGTCAACCAAGTTCCTTGAGGGAGCCCTAACAAGTTTAAAACTTGATTGGCAAGACCATATTGAGGTTGATAAATAAACTTCCATAACGTAAGAGATGCAATAATAGGTAAGACGGTGGGTAAATAATAAAAAGTGCGAAAATACTTAATGCCGGGAAGGTTTTTGTTTAATAACATGGCTAAGAGTAAACCAAGCGCTAGTGAAGCAGGAACGCTTAGAAAAACAAAGTAAAAAGTTACTTTTATGGAAGTCCAGAAAGCAGGATCTACTGTAAACATATAAATGTAATTATCAATTCCGACATATTTCGGTTTATTAAAACCATCCCATTCTGTTAAAGCATAATAAAATGAGGTTATGAGCGGGTAAGCAACAAACACACTGAAACCGATAATGGAAGGTAATATGAATAAATAACCGATGATCAAGGCTTTTAAATTCTTTTTTTGCACAATTGCTTTCAATACTATGCCTCCTTTATCAAGTCCCTTTGTTCAGCCCATTTCCAGACAAATTCCCCGAACAAGCTATTCGCCCACGCAAACCAACTTCGTGTATATTGCTCTGGATGATCCGGATGGAAGCTTTCATGCATAAATCCTGTTTCTGCATGAGTATGAAGCAGCATTTGAATAATGGCATCCTGCTCCTTAAGATCCCTCGATGTAAGCCCTTGCATAATTAAGCCGATATGCCAAACATACCCCTGTGGTGTATGAGGACTGCCGATTCCTTTCGCATACATGCCTTCATAATAATAGGGATTCTCTTTACTCAGAACAAAGGCGCGAGTATTTTGATAAATGGAATCATCCTTCGAACGATAACCCAAGTAAGGAATGGATAGTAAGCTTGGGACATTAGCATCATCCATTAAATTGTAATTTCCAAAACCGTCTGTTTCATAAGCGTAGATGGGGCCATGCTTGGGATGTTGATACACACCATATGTTTGAATACCGAACTCAATTTCTGCCCTAAGATCTTTAGCAGTGGCAGCAAGGCTATGATCCTGATACGCATTTTCTGCAAACTCAATAATGTGACCCAGAATGACTACTGCAAACATATTGGCTGGAATTAAGAAACCGAACTTGCAAGCGTCATCACTTGGCCTAAAACCCGACCATACCATGCCCGTATAATTCGTTCGAGTCCCCTTACCTTTAAAGGGAATCGTATCCGAAGGCAACACACAATGTTCTTCGCTTCGTTCAAATGAATAGGAAGAATGCTGATCATGGCGCTGTTCAGTTCGCATCGTTTCTACAATGACACGCAGTGCCTGATGCAGAGAATCGTTAAAGAGCTCTGTGTCTTGCGCAGCATCCCAATAATCCTTACAAAGCTGGACTGGGTAGCATAGAGAATCCAATTCAAACTTTCTCTCCCAAATAAAGGGGGCCATTTCCGTCAAGTCCGATTGATGTCCAGAACCATCGCCCTCTTTATTGAAGGCGTTTGCATATGGATCTGTTAAAATGTTAATGGCTTGCCGATGGACCAATCCACGAATGAGACGCTTTAAATCTTTATCGCCTGCACATGCAGAAATGTAGGGCCTTACCTGTGCAGACGAATCTCTGAGCCACATAGCTGGAATATCACCCGTTATGATAAATGTTGTTTCATCTGCCAAAAGCTCAACCGTTGTTTCCAGCGTGTTTGGATAACATTGTTTGAACATATGGACTAATTTAGGTGATGTCGATAAAAACTTCTCCTCAATCCTGTGAATTCTGTTTTGTATAGAAGGATACATGTTATCACTCTCTTCGTTGTTAGTCGTTATATATATTGATATATACAGGTTATGCAATTAGTATATTGTTGTATGTTATATTATGTCAATATAATTTTATTTAGTTAATTTCGGTCTTTAATATAACAGCATGAATACTATGTTTATATTGTAATCTCAAAAAATAAACAGTATATTAGGTATATCATTAAATGAATGAAGGATGATTAATATGGCAATCCCACTCTACGAAAAGATTTACCAACATATATTGAACGAAATAAAAAGTGGCGTTCTAAAAGAAGGGGATCGTATCCCTACAGAGCTAGAACTAGCAGATCAATTCCATGTCAGCCGAATTACAACAAAAAAATCCTTGGAAATTTTAGCACAAGCCGGTTTAATTGAGCGTCATCGCGGCAGAGGCTCTTATGTAAGCAGTCATTTACCAGAGCTACATTCCTTAGCCTTGACAGAAGAAATGGTCGATTTGGAAACGCCTACTTCTGACGACTGGCGCTTAATTGGGGTCATTTTACCGGATTTCTCAGAATCCTATGGAGCAAAACTGCTGCGCGCTATTGAACATCAATGCACCAAGCTTCGTATTCGGATGATTTTAAAACTAACCAATGATCTAAGGGAAGAAGAGGAAATTGCGATTCGTTCACTTGTAAAAATGGGGATTGATGGATTAATTGTTTATCCCATTCATGGAGAGCATTACAATGAAGAGCTTTTAAAGCTTGTCTTAAATGAATTCCCGCTTGTCCTACTCGATCGCTATTTAAAAGGAATTAATGCTTGTTCGGTATGCATAAACAATAAAAAAGCAGCGCAAGAACTTACAGATTATTTACTAGATAAACAACATAAACATATTGCCTTTGTTTCTACTCCTCCTGAAAACACATCTACAATTGAAGAAAGAGTTCATGGGTATACGGATGCATTACTGCACCGAGGGATTGGTATAGATCAGCAATATTTTATTACAAATTTAAGTGCTACGCTTCCAAATCAATTGAACAAGGACTCCAACATTTTGGAAGACCGTGAAATCATATCTCAATTCATAATGAGAAATCCGCAAATCACAGCGTTCGTGGTAGGTGAATATTTATTAGCTATCCTTTTACGACAGGTATTAAATAAACTAGAATTACACACGAACTACGAAATTGTTTGTTTCGACTCTCCGGACGATCTATTTGAAGAACCCGTGTTCAGCTACATTCGACAAAACGAAGTAGAGATGGGAATAAATGCAGTAAATTTGATGCAAATGCAGTTGGATGGAACCACCGTTCCAACGCAAACATTAGTAGCTCATTCATTTGTAAAGAGAATGGATAGATAATATAGAGAGCAGTCGCCTCAAGCTATGAAACCGCATAAGGCGACTGCCCATTTTTATTTATTTCAGCAAAGATGGAACCGCCAAGCTAACAGAAGCGTTCATTTCACGGTTAAGCTGGTCCAGAACAAATACTTTAACTGTATAGGATAAATGCGCAGCATCTTCGATATCAAAAAAAGCTGCGAACTCTTTAGCTGTAGATATAGGATCTGTTTCCATAGCGAAGATGCTTACCGGCGTTGTGTCTTTCATTAACTGGAACACGACCACTTGCTTGCCTTGTCGTGGTTCCGCTCCCGGAGTGGCCGCTACTTCCACCTTGGCTCCAATACCCTCACTACGATCCAGTACGCCGTCCGAAATAATGGTATAAGGCTCAATATTAGGTCCTGTATTCACGAATCCCGCATGAATCCAATCGCCGTGGTCAAAGTTCTTGTCGCCAGCGTCATTTAGGGATAACCTGATCTGCTTTGCGCCATCAGGCAGCGGTACGTCAAAGTTCCACACCATACCTTTGCCGACAAGCGGCGAGAATGCGAGCAACTTGTCATCCGCATAAACCTTGAAGAACATGCTGGCATAGCCACCGTTTTCATTAACTTCATCATCTGCGCCCGCTACTGCGACGAACCGTTTCGCCCCCGTTGGGATATGATAAACAATTTCTGAGTTGGCATGTGTGCCCACTCCGCGGTCGTACGGTTTGCCTGCAGCTGTCAGCGTATTCCCATCGATGGATTTATTCTTTTTGGGTACGTTTGCCCACCCTGATGTCGCGCTCACCCAGTCCATTTGATCCAAATAAACGTCCGGCAGGGGTGGTACAGGACCATTATGTTCAAAAGTATGCAGCGTTTTGGATACGGTATTCGAATCTGCATATCCTTGAACAAACAGCTTCGCTTTTACGGTTGCGCTGCTCACCGGCAGCGTAAACGGCCCCGTATACAGCAGTGAATCTCTGGACGGTTCGCTGCCGTCAATGGAATAGCGTATTTCGTAGCTGCTTCCTTCAGCATTCGTCAGCATGGTCACTTTACCGCCTATATCCATCCAGCTGCGTTTGCCATCATAGACAATCTGCAAGTACGGCGAAGTCTTGTAAAAGCGAGCGGAAACCGTGCTTCCTGCTCCATCTCCGCTAAGGATCTTTGCGCGAACGACGGATGATGAGGTTAGCTCAATGTAATTCTCATATTTAGGCGAGCTTGCCGTTGGTTCGGATCCGTCAAGCGTATAGTGTATTTCACTCGAAGCGTTCACGGGCTTGAGGTACACTTTTCGCTTATCCAGAAATCCACCGCCAAATGGCTCCATATCGAGTTTCGTAAGCTTAGCCACATAGCCTCCGCTACCACGCATTTGCATGTTCAGTATACTGCTGGAGGTTAACACCTTTTTCTCAATCGTATATCCGTCTTGTTTAGTCCTATCATCCGCAAATATTTGCGCATTATAATTACCGCTTCCTAAAAACGATAGAGCCACATCTGTCGAGCGCTCCTGCAAACCGTTCATGACGGTTACATACCAAGTAGTACCGGAACGTCTAGCCATTGCCGATAATTCACCGATCTCACTTCCAGAGAGTACGATTGTCTCATCCCAGACGGTAGGAATGCTCTTAATGAACTCCGAGGCCGGGTTCAATAACATATTCTCCGGATGTTCGCCAAATGAAAGACTTGGCGACGTAAAGCTGAGTGCCGAGGCAATCTGATGGCTCCAGGAGCTTTTCCCCATACGATTGCTTAGTGACATCGGCGTATAATCGCCATGACCGGCCAAATAACGAGTAAAAGGCAAGGTTGTGTTATGGTCAGCCGGAGGCGCGCCTTGCTCCAACCCGTGAATGCCTTCCCGCGTTATCTCGTTCGGATATGTCCGAGACAAGCCAGTCGGTTTATTGGCGCCATGAAAGTTGACCATCAATTGATATTTGGCCGCATCCTCCAGCGTATCCCGGTAGAAGTTGATCTTAAACAGTTCTTCCCCGTCGATAAAATCAAGCTTCACGCCGACAACGCCAGCTGCTCGCGCCTTCTCGAAAAAGGCCAATCGGTCAGCGCGATTGAATATTCCTTTCACTCCCGAACGGTCTGAGGCCGATTTCCACAACCAACTCTCTACATGTTTGGATTTACCATAATCGACTACCTCTTTGACAGCGGCCCAGTAAGCATCCGGCGCAGCAGCCCAATCGGTCCATCCCTCATCGATCAAATTGTAAGGAATGCCGAGTTCAGAAGCATAGTCGATATAAAGCTTCATATTCAGAAGCGAAACATCACCGTCCACAACCCAAGACCATGTCGATGCTCCTGGTTTAATCCAGTCCATGTTGTTATCATAAATGGCTGCTCTCGGGGGATTAACGTTTGGAATGATGTCGCTGTTCACTAAGCCGTTCAAATCACTAGCAACGGAAACAATTCTCCAAGGCGTTGACACAGAACCGGATAAAGTCCAGCTCCCCCCATTAAAGTAAGCCTTGAAGGTGCTGTTTCCTTCGGCCACGAGGGCCATTCCCACATAATTGACCAAAGCTCCTTCCGTTATCGCCGCATAGCCGCCATTATCAGGCAGCTTTATCGTCATCGGAGGACCGATTTTCGTGCCGAGAGGGACCAATTTGGCGCTTTGTTTCGTAAATCGGCCTTCATAGGAAATCGTGTTCTGTTGGTACCAGACTGTGCTGTCAGCAGGGATTTTGAAACTGCTGCTTTCTCCGGAAATGACATAATCCGTAGGTCCTTGAGGAATTACATAACGGAAAGCGATACCGTCATCAAATAGCTTTACTTCCAGTGAATACTTCATACCGGTAATCGTGTTGACCATTGGAATTGTCGTCAGCGTATGATGATCGTGAGCTGTGGAATGCTGCCCGATCCATGGATATGAAACGGCATCAGGGGAACTTGTAACCACTTCATCTTGATCCCAAACCGCGCGATCGCCGATGTCGATCCCTTCGATAATGACCCCGAGATACGATTTCTCGATAACTGTTTTTCCATTAAACCTCATAGAATACGTTAATCTGCCGTTCATGTGCTCTATGGTACTCGTTACTTTTCCTTGAGGACTAGAGATGTTCACAGGCTCTGAAGGCTTCCATTCGTCTGAACCGTCACTCAGTATGAATTTGGCATCCAACCAGTCTGTATGATCGCAGGTAGGATCGCTCAGATTGTCTGTAATCAATGTCAGCGTCTTCGCTCCAGCAGGAATGCTAATATTGAACATATACGTTTCGTTAAATTTCAAATCTGGTGAACTCGCAATGACGACATCGTCAGCCTTGACGTAAAATTTCGCTTTAGCCTTCACAAACTCCGGGTTGGACTTCACCTCATCATCGATACCTGCTAAAGCTGTAAAACGCTTGTACCCAGGATCGAGATTATATACGATTTTGGAGCTTGCATGTGTGCCGATCCCCTTGCTGTATACTTTGCCGGCAGAGGTTAGCGGATTGCCATCCAATGATCGATCCCGCTTGGTTGGACTCCAGTAAGACTCGGAGCTTACCCAGTCCAGATCAGACACATAAACCGACTGAGATACGCTCAATTGCGCTTGTGCTGCACCATTGTAAACAGCAGAATTGGTATCTAGCAGCGTCTCGTTGTAGGTCGCTTCGGTCACCGAAGCTACGCTCGAAGTTTGTACAGGTTCAGCAGCAGTGGCTTCTTTGGAGAATCCTACTGCAAAGTTGGTGGTCAGCAAACAAATCATTAACAACAAACTTACGATGACGTGCAGAATATGACGTCTTCTTTTCAATTTTACTCCTCCTCGAATGCAAGATTATAGATAGCCTGCGCATTTTGCGCACGGGTTGCTTGAGACTGAGGATCAAACCCGCCATCCTTCACACCTTGCATCAGCTTAACCGTTAATGCTTTATTAACGGCTTCCACTGCCCATTCAGAAACATCAGTTCCATCTTCAAAGGAATGTAAAGGTTTTTCTTTCAAGCTAATCTTTCCATGCTTAATCTCATAAGCCTTCACAAGCATAATCGCCATCTGTTCACGAGTAATCGCTGTATGAGGAGCAAATTCAGTATCCGTGACTCCAGAAACGAGTCCAGCCCCATAAGCTGCTTGGACAGCACCTGCAAACCAATCGTTATTACCAACGTCTTTAAATGGAGATGCGATTGCATTTCCGTTTGCATTTACAGACAATCCTAAAGCTCTAATCAGCATAGCTGTGAACTCTGCCCGCGTGGTCTTATCATCGGGAACAAACAAGCTATCCGTTTTTCCTGAAATGATATGTTTAGCTGATAATACTTCTAGCGTACGCGCCACCCAATGGTTTTTGTCTACATCATCAAACGACTTTCTATATTCTATAGCTGCATATTTGCTCAAATGTTTCAGCTTCACGGTAATCGATGCTGTGTCAGGGTTCATATTCCCGCCAACAAATTCCCATTGATTCATTTGCTCATTGTAGTAATAAACACCAAGCAGTAATGGATCCGTATTCTTCGTATCGAATGGCAAGGAGATTTCGACACTTCCACGCAATTGTTCAACCTTGATCTCGCGATTATCCTTAGTTAGCAAGGACACTTTGATCTCATAGATTAGCCCTGAAACTTTTAATAGCGCTGTCCCCTGCTGAGCTTGACTGACATTGTCTACGACCGGTTCCACTTTGACTTGTACCATTGCCCCTTCCGTAGTTCCTGCTTTGGAAAGAAGATATTTCAACTCCGTCTGATCAATGGTTACAGCAGCACCTCCAACATTCACTTGCATTGCTCGCTCTTGAATGTCAAGCATGGATACAAGGGCTGATGTTTGCTTCTCATCCAGCTGTACGAATGCCATACCATCTTTCATAACCGGAGTGACCGGTGTGACCGAAGGCAAGAGGTTGTTGCTATTGCCGCCATTATTCGATGACGTGTTATCTCCCCCATCATCGCTGCGCGTAATGGTTACAAGAGAAGTCCCCACGATGCCTGATCCATCTTTTGCCGCAGCTTTTACAGTGACAATTCCTGCTTGAATCGCCGTTAATGACCCTTGCTGATCAATCTGAGCTAGACCTGTTTCATTGTATACAGACCAAGTCACTGTTTTATTCGTTGCTTGAACAGGCAATACAGTTGCTATAAACTGCACTTGGCTGCCAACAGCCATCGTGTAATTGGTAGGATTCAGACTGATCTCTGTTACTAGAACTTCTGAGCCGCGATCTTCGATGACCTCAAAACGCTTCACCGTCCGTACATCCCCGCTTCCGGCAACAATCGTATACGTACCGATCATAGCGTCATTCGGCAGGGTGAACGAGTCACTAAAATTCCCGCCTTTTAGCACATTGATATAGAGGATACTTTGGTCCGGTCTTAACACTTTAATTGTCAACGTGCTCAGCTCCGTACGTCCGGTTATGGTAACCGTATCTCCAGCTTTCTTATCCGGAATATCTTGCAACTCTGGAGCCTCAATCGGCGGTTCGATAGGGTCAAGATAAGGTCTTATCACCTGCGCAAGCCGATTTGCAATCTTGACATGTCCGGCGCTGGAAGGATGCAGACTGTCGTTGAAATCGGATGACGGATATGTATCTACCCATCCAGTTGTATCTAAATAATGCAGCTGGGTATCGCCTGCAGCGATTCGGCTATTGACTGCGGCCAGCGTAGGCACAGCTTTGAAGTCACCAAAAGTGCGAAGTACAAACAGCTGAGCAGACGGGTATTTCGTCCTTATTTGCTGGAGAAATGCCGTATATGTGCTCTGAAAATTGTTATCGGATACATTGAACTTAGCATCATTAGTCCCTAAATTAATAACAATCGCATCAGGCTGGTACGTGCTGAAATTCCAATCCGGTGAGTCCGGATAATCACCTGGCTGCAGCTTGAAATATTGCTCGCTCATCCCGAGTGAATTAGGCACATAGCAAGCTACACCTGTCTCCAGGCAAATCCCGGTGTAGGCAATCTGAGTATGATCGGCACCCAGCTGCTCTCCCGCCAACCATGCGTAGGAACCGATCGATACTTCAGGCGTCGTGTAGCCTACGGTAATGGAATCGCCTATGAACTCAATCAAATGATCCCTCGGAGCCGCTTGCACGGTAGTCGCTCCGCTATCAAGAAGCAGTCCTTGAAAGGATAGGACATCCAGAATATCCTTGGAAACTACGGTTAGTGTATGTGTTCTCGCAGGAAGTGGCGTCGGTGTTAAATGGATGGTTCCAGTCGCATTTTTATACAAAACGTAAGGAGCATCATCGAGCTTGGCATACAGATTCGCTGAAGCACCCAATTTGATCTGGACATTCGTCCCCGTAAAGCTTACCCGAAGGGATGCGCCCGGCCAGTAGCTTTTGTAGGTTGCTGAAGCGCTACGATCCCACCTGCCCATATAGTGGATGTTAGCATCCTCTGGCGCAACAAAATCCATTATAGGCGCTACCTGTGGAGTAGCACTGACTTCATTGGACGCAGCGCTCTCTCCTCCAGGATAGACCGCCTTAATCACGAAGAAATAGGTAGTTCCATTGATCAGCCCTTCTGCTTTATAACCGTTAGTTGAGCTGTTCACAGTCGCTAGAGCCGCTCCGTAGGAACCTGCAGTATCACGGCTAAATATTTGATAGCTTGTCGCCCCTTCTACGGCGCCCCAGCTCAAGCTCACTTGCCCATCCCCAGCCATAGCGGCATGCAATCCAGGCGTTCCGATTCCTGTTACAGTCACCGCTGCTGTCGCTATTAATTCTCCATTTGACGTTGTAGCTGTAATGGTGGCGGTACCAGGGCCTGTTGCGGTAACGAGACCACTGCTGTTTACACTCGCGACATTTGGATTACTTGTTGTCCAAAATGCTTTTTTGTTCGTCGTATTCTCCGGAAGCAGCGCTGCCGTAAGCTGCTCGGTCATGCCGGTTAACATATCGAGCTTCGACTTATCGAGTGTAATACTGTCTGCTAAAACCTCTGGTCCGTACACCTCAAACTCCCATATAGAGTAACCGTATTGGGTAGCTCTGACTGTTCCGTACATGCGTACATAATGGGCATTAACTTCGTTAAATGCAATTGTTTCCAGTGCGCCTTTTCCGCTTGTTGTACTGAACACATGGGTCCAGTTCTCCGCATCATCGGACACTTGAATCTGATAGCTTTTGCCGTAAGCCGCTTCCCAATAGAGACGTACTTCATTGATCCGTTTGCTTTCACCAAGATCAACGTACAACCATCCTGGATCTACGCCTCGCTTGGACCCGAATCGCGTCGTTAAATTGCCGTCAAAGGCCCAAGAAGCAGTATCGACCGAACCGTCGCTTGAAGATCCTACTGCGGTTTGCTTCAGTGCCAAGTTCGTCCGCGGTCTCGGTTCTTGTGCCTGCACCGGTTTAATGGTAACTCCGCTATAAAATGCCCGATCCGTAAAATTCATTTCATGTAAAGTCGTCGCAGGCTTAGAGCTCCCCGGCATATATACATTTTCAAAGGTAATACCCGTAATCAATGCCCCTTCTTGCCCTTTGATTTTGGCAAAACTTTCACCGGCGTCACGCACAGTAATATCTTTCACGGTAACCCCAGTGATCGGCCCTGCACCATTGTTATTGTGATTCACCGTAAACATGGTCATCCACGCACTATTGTCCTCATTCTTACCGCTAATGTCCTCAACATCGATATTTTCAAACGTAACGTTGCTTACCGTGCCTACCCCATATTTATGATGGATTGCGAAACCTACAGCAGCCTTGTAAACTACACCATCTCTAAATGTGATGTTGTCTTGATTCTGCATAACACCTTGACCGATTTTGTAACCGTAACATAAGGTCCAAGTGATACTGTCCTCGATCAAAACATTGCTCACTGGTTCTGGATTCCCTGGCCAAGGCACTTTTCCTGATGCGATATCCGTATCCTCTTTCCATGCTTTTGTCGAATAAGGATCATCCAGAGCAATACCAATCGAATTGCGTACGATAGCATTTTGCGACTCGACGATATCAATCCCGTCATTCTCGCCCATGCCAAGGCTGTTAAACATCTTTAAATTTGTAAATACCAAATCATTGGAACGAACAGGCATGACCGCCCATCCCGCAGATTCACGAATGATGACACCATCCATGGTAAAGTTGGATGTAGCAATTGGCACTACCAGGTTGTTGATCATCCCTTTATTGTTGGTGCTCTTATCATCGTGCAGCGATTTTCCGTTTCCGTCGATCGTTCCACGTCCGTAGATTTTGATATTCTGGGAATTAAACGCCGTGGAGATCCACCATGTTGCTGGTCTACCCATGGAATTTTTAAACCAATGCTCCGTATAATCAGCTGTCTTCCCTGTACCTACAAAGGTTGCTCCGGGCTGCATGTAGATGGCTGTATTGCTTTTCAGTATTAAGTTACCAATATAGTATGTACCCGCCGGTACATAGACAACGCCTTGAGCGTTATTCCCCCGTACTGTACCGTAGTTGCTGGCATCATCAATTGCCTTCTGAATCGCTGCCGTTCTTTCGGTTACCCCCGTCTGAACGCCAGTTGTCGTTAAATGGTAAGGAGCTTCGGTGATATTGTAGATTCCTTCTCCTGAAGAGGCCGGAATATCGGTTTCCGCCGGATCGGCTGCAATGACGAGCCTCGTTGTTCGGTTGTTCATCGTAATGATTAAATACTCGTCCTTCTGAGTTGTAATCGTTAACGTTCTGCCTACAACACTATCAGCCTTGATTCCAAGTTTCTTAGGACTGATTGCGTACTCATGCACCTTGTCCGTATTCAGAATCGTCACCTCATACGTCACAGGACCGCCGGACATCGAGAAATGAGCGTAATCATAATCGTTGTAAGCTTTAATTACTGGGATCGGCACCCCATTCGCTTTGAGCGTAAAGTTCGCTGAAGCCGCATACCTTGTGGATTGATCGTAAGGATAAATCGCTGCGGGCGCTGCTCCTGCGTCCATCGTTGTTTCCGGTGCAGCTTGGGCGGTTTCTGTAGGAATAATAAGAACCGACGCCATTAGCACAAATGTCAGAACCGCACTAAGCCATCTTTTAGCCTTTAACATTTGCAAATGTCCTCCTTCATGATTGTATTCATTCACTTTCACCAGAACTTGGAAGCCCTTACATTTTCTTTGTGCGTGTTCAGTATATCAGACTACCCTCGCTGCCATAATGAGGAAAAATCCCACTTCTAGGGCAGATATTTATATATATAAGAGCTTGCTTACGATTGAAACAAAAAAAAAGCAGCCGCTGCTGCACTTTATCTGCTTTCATGAAGAATAACCAAGCAGCCAAAAAAAGCTGTTTAGAGAGTTCACCTTAATGTTAAAAGGTTTCGGATTGATTGATGGTCAACTTGTCGCGATTGACGGCACAAAAATAAAGGCGGATTGCTCTAAAAAGCAACACTTTAATGCCAATATTGTCAGTAAGAAACTAGAGCATATCGATGAAAAGATAGATGCATATTTGCGTGATTTTTTAACGGAGGACAATCGCCAAAAAAAGCAGGAAATCACTGAAAAGTTAGAGGTCTATCAGAAGAGAATGCATGAGTTGCAGGTAATTACCTTTCAAATGGAATGGAAAACAAGATGGGAAAGAGTATAATCGTTACACTTGTGAAGCCTTCGATATTTGCGGACAAAAAGAGTCCTGTACTTCTGCCAAAGGCGGAAGGGCGGTAACTAGGCTTAGAGACGAAGAAGTGATCGAACAGATTACTGAAAATACGCGTAGACAAAGTAATATTTATAAGCTAAGAGGGCAAATCGTTGAGTACCCTTTTGGGACGATAAAACGTCACTGGGCTATACATACTTTTTAACACGAGGGTTGGCATCAGTAGGTACTGAGACCAATTTGATTTGTCTTGCCTATAATTTAAAGAGAATGATCAAAATAATGGGCGTGAAGGAGCTCATACATTGGATTGGGGTATTCATATTGAATAAAATCAGGGAAACGAATCGGAGCATGGTAATACGGTCCGAGCGAGGTCTTTTGGGTTCAAAGGGATGATAACATAAACCAGCTAAATACAAATGATTTTATAAACTCTGTTGACTATTATATCTCAAACCGTGCTTTGATTGAATTTTTACAGGCTGAAATAAAAACATTACAATGACTGTTTGTTTCTGAAATCGTGATAAAAAATACTATATGAAATAAGAAAAAGCGTGGGGATAGGCGATGCCATTCCGTACGCTTTTTTTAGTTTATTTACAGTGTTTTTATGCTACTCTACTCCAAAAATAAACCCGTTCAATTAATCTATTCTGCCCGTTATCACAGCAAGGTTGCCGGTCGTTCTTCGTGGCAGCCTCTTAATGTGGGTTATTGAACTAACGTTACTCGTTAGCGTAATGATGTTCGGTTCGAAGCTTCTGCCCTCCATGAATCACCCCGTACGCTCTTTAATGGATTTATAAAATCCCAGAATATTGGAATCAATTGGCAAGCCAGATACTTGCCCATCTCCAATTTCAATAATTATCCATTCTCCAGAATCTGTCTTTCCGATGTCCATCGAAAAAAAGTTGCTTCCAATATTCTGAGCAAGACGATTGAAGATCGTTAAATCAGGTTTCTCATCATCGTAATGAATATCTTCCCAATAATCGAATTGAAAAAGAAATTGTTTTTGGAAATAAAACAACCTAAATTCCTTTGAGAGTGGTATCTGACTCTTAGAATGCATAGATATTCTTTCAAGATTCACGAACTCTCTAAATACTATACCTTCATTAATGTGTTCACCTTGTCGATCAATGAAATTCTTGATTACAATGGTTGCGTGATTTCTATCCGAAGCATCAGGTATGAAAAATGATTCGTTCCATTCGTGTTTCCTAGATTTCACATAATCCTTTATGATAATTGGCTTGTTCCCAAACTCAGACAGATTCCTATAGATTATATCGAAATCATTATTTAGGTTTTCAATATGAATCCAATTGCTATAAGGGGTAAAGTCTTTAATCTTATCATAAGAATTGGGAAACCAGTGACCATTCTTATATGCATCAGGATTGTTGATGAGAATTATATTCTTCTTTTGTAATCCGTTGTATAAATTTTCATAGTTCTTAGGCTTCATCATCCAGCCTCTATATAGAGCTGATTCATGAGATTCAACTGCATTAATCTTACTTAGGGATTTGTCAGTATTGCCTTCCAATAACTCTTCAAGACTAATCAACATGACAGAAAACCCAAGTGATTTAGCAATGGAGTATTCCTTCTCATAATCAAAATCAACTGCATTTTTATTCATCGGATCTGAACAAAAAATAAGAAACATATAGATTCGACTCCCATATTGGATTTGATCTTGTACTTTCAGAAGTTTCATCTAACGTCATATTTGCGAACTTCGCAAACACCTTAAATGTATTACATATTCGTGAGTCGGATTAAACTATCCTGCCCGTGTAATTGAGAGAAGGCAACCAATCCACTTGGACCGGCTGCCTTTCATGTTGTTATTAAGCTATAGTATCAGTTAGCGCACTGCTAATGGAAATTAATCACCATTGCGGTCTTGTCGTCCGATTTCTTAAAGCGGATATGTTGAATACACTCAGGATCGCATTCTTCAAGTTCTATTAATTCTTGAGTATAAAGTTTTATACCTTTATTCAATATTCTTTGCGCAACAAAGCTCCAATACGAACTCTGTTCGGGTACGATATTTGTTGGTAAAAACATCCCATCAGTCAACAATATGATATGTTTTAAACACGTCAGATTAATTTTTCCGTATTCGAAAAAACGAACTGCATCCTTTTCCCCATTTAAGACCCCGTAACCACCATCTGTATTAGCGCGATATCGGTTCTTTTTTATTGTATCAATAACGGTTTCATGAAGATCTTTCTGGCTTTTTAAGCCTTTAGTGATTCCTTCCTGCCATTTAGCGAATGCTGGAGCTTCTAAGTGAGAAACTTGTCTCCATGTTAATGGGCGAACCTCCTCATTATCATACACTGCTAGAGTCATACAATCCCCTGTCTGTATGAACTCCACACCATCATCCTGAATACGAACGATTGCCAATGCCGCTCCCCAAAGTTCTTCCTTTTTCTCCAGATCAATATTAGCGAGCACCATTTGTTCCCTAAGAAGATCATTCACCTCAATCATGTGGTCCTTTAAACTTCCAGGATCAGTAACAGATTCGAAGTAGTTTTTTACCAGATTCGCCGCAATAAAACCGCCAGTTTCCTTTTTGGAATTTAGATAGGGTACCAAGGAAGAAACACCATCCAAAGCTCCATACAAATTTGCTTTCGGATGCGTAATAATGGCATCCTCATTTAATATCCCAACGCCTTTCTTGGTGATCTCCTCATAAGTAACAAACAAGTTGTTCGCCCCTTTCTCAAATTATTCTGTAATACCATTTACTTATTTTGCCATTTTCTCCATTACCAAGTATTGGAACTATCTGCCTGTTACTTGAATGAACAAAATAAGGAGTTACCGCGAGGCAAGCTTCTTTAGTCAAATACACTTGAAGGAATCCTAGCACTAGAGTAGTAACGGATTGCCTTTCCCTTTTCTTCAGCATACTGGATCTCTCTCCTTGTGCTGTTCCCTATGTAACCATCAACATCAATTACGAATATTTCATCAGAAATATCAATCTTTCTAAAATGCATGTTTCCTAGTAATTCAGCTTGTTCTTCTGTTATTTCAAAACCATCGCTTTGCTCAAAGAAGGCAACGCTAATAACGATGTTACCTTGAAGTGTAAGATATGCGTTCGCTTGTTCAAATTGTTCTTTGAATTTTGTAGAACCGCATAAAGTAATGACTCGCATATTCAAATCCCTTTCTCGATTTACTCCTTAATATATTCTTTTATCAGTTTGAATTTCCTTCCAGTAACCTTGAAGTTACCACGCAAAGTAGAGTAAAGGACTGGGGATCCCAGCCCCTCCTCATCAAACCGTACGTGCAGTTTTCCCGCATACGGCTTTCCGACGTTCTTCATCTTGGGCAGTACGGTTTTTCCAAGTGCATAATGTTTTCAGTCCTGTACGTTGAAGCAGAATATGCATCTCCGACCAATTCCGCTTGCGCTTCCTGTGTTTGTTATTCCAGAACTGTCTCAATCTCCTCAGAATGTACCAGTCAACTTTTGCAAGGAGACGGTTTGCCATACTTCGATCCACATCCTGATGAGCGTAGAAGTTACGCCATCCTTGGATCATTGGATTCAGTAGCTCGACCATCAACTTTAACTGCCAGTTTAATCGACCTCTGGATGCGGTTTCTTCCTTCACACGAGTGCGCATCTTCTTCATTGCTTTCTTAGATGGAAAGCTTCGCAGTCGATACTTTGTCCCGTTTTTATGGAGGTAAGGCATCTTCCGATGATGAAAGCCAAGGAAGTCGAACCCGTCCTGGTTCTTCCAAAGACACACTAGCTTTGATTTGGACGTGTTCATGGTCAATTCCAGTTTCCCAAAGATCGCTTTAAGTGTCTGAATCGCCTCGAGCGCCTGCGGTTTGTATCGACACAGAATGACAAGGTAAGTAGCCCGAGGGAATCACACCCTCAGGCCCTCTCAGAACCGGACGTGAACCTCTCGGCTCATCCGGCTCCCATTATCCAGCCGTAGGCAGTATTCCCATCTGCCAATGTGCAAACAGTTTAGGAAGATTCTTTGCAAGTCGTCCCATCCAATTTATCGCCCGTGTCTTGTGCCTCTCCAGTTTCTTGTACTTCCTTCTTGCCCAATGGATGAGTGCCTCGTTCATATGGCGTAAAACGGGATATAGTTGCGACTTGTAGAAGTGTCCATAATAGTTGATCCACCCTCTAATCGAGGTATTGAACATCCGCGACAGGTCATCAATAGCCACGTCCGGTTTCAAATGCATCCGCCAGCCTCTAATCGTCTGTCTCATCGCTTTGCACGCCTTGTTGCTCACTGCTGGCGTGAAGTTGATGAAGTATTTTCCAAACCGATTCTTCGATCGTCTTGGCCGAAAGGTGTACCCCAGAAAGTCGAACTTAATTTCGGAATGCTCCCCTTTTCGGTCATCATCTTTGCAATACACAATTCGCGTTTTATCCGGATGCAGTTCGAGTTTACATTGCGTGAACCGTCCTTTGAGTTGCTCAAGCAGCCGTTCAGCTTCCTCTTTCGTACGACAGTGGATCACTGCATCATCCGCATATCTTGCCCACGGATTATTGAAATGCTCGAGTCCCATCCATTTATCGAATGTATAATGCATGAACAGATTCGCAAGTACTGGGCTGACCCCGCCTTGCGGCGTGCCGGAGGTTCGTTCTACAATGTCTCCATTCTTCATTTGGAACGGAGCTCTTAGCCATCTTTCGATGTAGAGAATGATCCACGCACAGTCCGTATGTTTCTTTACTGCCTTCATAAGCAACCCATGATCGATGTTGTCGAATAGACCTTTAATGTCAAATTCCAACACCCAGTCATATCTCCAACATCTGGTTCTTGTTACTCGAACCGCATCAATCGCGGATTTCCCCGGTCTGTACCCATAGGAGTCGGAGTGAAATATAGGTTCCACCATCGGCTCAAAGACCAGCTTAACTGTCATTTGCGCGATACGATCTGAGACGGTTGGAATCCCCAATATCCTTACCCCGCCATTCTTCTTCGGTATCTCTACCGCCTTAACTGACGGGGGAAAGTAACTTCCCGAGGACATTCTGTTCCAGATTTTAAAGAGGTTGTCTTTCAGGGTTTCCTCAAACTTTTGAATCGACTCTTCATCGACTCCGGCCGCTCCCTTATTCGCTTTGACTCGCTCATAAGCTTCCCATACGATGTGCTTTGAAATTTCATACGACTTTGTTTTGTCCATTTGTTCCTCCCACTTTCGCGGTTGACGTATTTTCAAAACTGGATAACACAGCCCCTTGGCTCCGCCACCTTTTCAGTGGGTTCATCGCTACTACGGGCTATTCCGCCCCTATACTCCGCATTTGTACTTTCATCCTTGCGGGATTTCCGCTTGGATTTTTCCATTCGCATCGGAGTCGTAGGTTCCCACGTTCCGAACAAAAGCCTGTGTTACGTTCACGCCGCCTTCATGCCGGTCACCATCTGGACAGTAAACAGGTTTCCTCCAGACTCATCCCAGGCCAACGACTCCCTCCTGGTTTTGATGACATCCCTACGCTTTCGACACTTTATCAGCCATTGACTTGTGTTCGTCTCCGTAACACTCACCTGACAGAGTCTTGCTCTGCCTTTTCCTTAACGCTCACCACCGACGGCTTTTGACCGCAGCAGCTTAAGGTAGTTTGAAGCCTCCGCCTGCACAGCGACTCCGAAGGGCCCGCCTTCATCTTTTGTTCAGCATTGCTTTGGCTTTCTTACGCGCCATGCATTCGTGGCGCACGATCGTCGGCATACCTTATTAGCTTTCCGAGATGAGAAAATCGTTTTTCCCATATCGTATCGAGGTAGTTGAGATAGATGTTGGCCAAAAGAGGAGATATTACGCCGCCTTGTGGACTTCCGATTTCCGTTTTGTGCCATAAGCCATCCTTCATTACACCTGCTTCAAGCCACTGTCTAATTAACTTCAGTATGCGCCTATCGCAGATGCGTTCTTCGACCAGTTTCATCAGCTTGCTGTGGGAGATATTATCGAAGTAGCCTGTTATATCTACGTCGACCACCCAGTTGATGACGCCCCAATTGATGCTTTCCCGGATGCTCTTTATAGCGTGGTGAGCCGACCGTTTGGGGCGAAATCCGTAAGAGCAATCTTTAAAATCTGATTCAAATATACCTTCGATCACCAGTTTGGTTGCCATCTGAACAGTCCGGTCACGGACTGTTGGAATACCTAATGGACGTGTCTTTCCGTCCGGCTTCGGAATCTCTTTCCGTTTGACCGGAGACGGTCGGTATTCCCCATTCATTAGCTGTTGCCTTATCTCTTCGATGAAGGCTTCTTCGCCAATCTCTCGAACGATGAATTCGATCGTTTGTCCATCGATGCCGGCACTTCCACGATTGGTTTTCACTCTTGTCCATGCTTCTTTCAGGATATCTTTCCTGAATACTTTGTCGTACAGCGCATGAAACTTACGCGTTGGGTTCTCCTTAGCCGCAAGATAGAGGGTATTTTGGAGTTGTCGAGCGTTTTCATTGGTGGCGTTAGCCGTGTATTCGGCATTCACTTGCTCTTACCTCCTTGATATCCCGTAAACGAAGTGGGGTATTGCCTTTCGGCGCCCTTCCCTCCCCGGGGTTATGTTGTCCGCCGGATCATTGGTAGTATGGCCCCCTCCGACTCCCTTCCCGCAGCTTGCCATTTCACCTTTGGGGCTTATAGGTTTGCTCGTTACGAAAAAAAAAAACTTCGTGCGGGGGAGGGTCTCCCTAGTTCCAGACACAACTGTCTCTGCATGCCGCTCCCTTTACACCGGAGGGTTCTTCTGCGCTGCATTCCAAAATCTTCGCGCGTTCCATGGCCTTCGCCGGGGCAGTCGTGGCTCGGCTCCCTCTTGTCCCTTTCGGGTTCACTTTCACGATGCGGTAGGATTCATTTTCATTACGGCCTGCAGATTTGCTTCATCGCGTAAACCGCGACTTTTCACAGGGCTTCAGCCGCCAGATTTCGCCGACGTATGCCTGCTAGCTACGGGGTGGCTTGGACCTTACCCCGACTGAACTTGCATCAGTAAGTTGTGCCTAGCTTGGCTAGGCGCGCACTGCCCGTTAGCTTAACGATCGATCCTCGAATAATGCTATTTTTCCTCAGTCCGGAAAATTTTTCTCAACCAAGGTCTTGATAATTTTCACTCTAATACACTTTATTTGTTTCTTTCATTTTGAATACCAAAACTTTTTTTGAATCGTGCCCTTCGTATTGATCCTCATATTCTGGGTCTAATTGATGTTCTGCTTCTGGTTGTGGTGGCATCGAGCCGCTTGAGAAAAAAGAGCAAACCTTTAAACCACATCGAGTCTTAAAGGTTAAAGTTGGGGGCAAGAGCACTGAGGAGCATCATCACGATGTATGGAGAACAATGAAAAATCCTATTCTCGTGTTCAGACGATGGCACTTCCCTACCAACCAAACCTATTTCTAAAGACGCAATGGAGCGTTTTCTCAGAAAATGGGACACTTCCTTACTCCGTGCGAAAGGGTATTTGAATTTCGCGGGAAAAAGCCAGATTTTACTTATGCAATATGTGGCCAAAAGAATGAACTGTGAACCAAGTACATATTCAGGTGATCCATATTTCGTATTTATTGGTATCGAGCTAGACATCGATCGACTGAGCAAAGAATGGAACCAACGGTACGGGTCAATTTCAATCGAGTATGTAGGGTAGACATATTAACTTCAAAAACCCTGTCCTAAGCATGATGACAGGGTTTTGCTATGTTTTTTCATTTATGTTTCTTTGAAGTGCTTGCCCCTTGGCTTCCCTTACGTTTTCATTCATCTTTGGGCAACTATAACAATTCAATGCAAGTTATCACTACTCGTTTCTTCACTGTTCGCCTACCTTATAAAGGTTATCACACAACCGATTCAAAAGACTGGTCTCATGGCTGACCACGATAACGCCTATGTCTCTGCTTTTGCAGATGCTCAGAAACGCATTCCAAATTTTTGCCTGGGTAATAGCATCCAGCATGGTGGTCATCTCGTCGGCAATAATATATCTTGTGGCGGGATTTAGAGCCCGGACAATGCAGAAGCGCTGCTGCTCACCACCAGAAAGCTCAATGGGCCAGCGATTCATCCATTCCTCCCTTATTCCGAAAGCATCCAGAATGTCCTGCGAGGGCTTATAGGATTCGGTCAAAACGTCCCGCATTCTCCACTTGGGGTTAATCGCCTTTTCTGGGTGCTGGTAAATCAATTGTACCGGGCGAAAAGTCCCCTGTTCCAAAGCCTTTTCGCCTAACGTTACTCGGCCTGTTTTGGGTGAGATATACCCGGCCAACACTCTGGCCAACGTGGTTTTACCGCATCCGCTGTAACCGGATAAACCAAGCACCTCGCCTGGCGCGACAGAAATGTTTATATCCTTAAAAATCCATCGATCCTTTTGATAATGGTAACCTAGATTTTCCCCAGTTAGAGGCATTATGTAAGCCCTCCCTTCCCCTGAAATTCCAAATCAAAATCATTTTGCGGCAACGCCCTCCACAACCTTTGGGTATACTCATTTTTCAAGCGTTCGCCCTTGCCTTCAAAAGCCTCAGCATCTGAGATTTCGATCGTTCTGCCATCCCTGATTACAGCTACCCGGTCTGCGATTTCTAATGCCGACATCAAATCGTGCGTAATCAGCATGACGCCAGCGCCTTCTTTGGCAAACTGCTCCAACTGCTTTAATATTTCAGCAAGTAGCGCCGGGTGAATCCCGGGCGTGGGCTCATCGGCTATGACCAGCCGTACCCCCTTTCGAACGCTGGTTGCAAACAATACTCTGCGCAGCATGCCTCCAGAAAGCTCGTGGGGATATAACTTGCCATCACTTTTCTTCAGACCATACTGCTGAAACAAAGCTTGCTGTACCCTTGTCGCCTCGTTTTTGTCCAAGCCAATCTGAACCTGCTTACCCACGGTCATCAACGGATCGAGATAATTGACCGATTGGGGAATAAATGAAATTTCTCGCCCCCTCAGCTTCGCTTTTCGTTCATCTGTCATCGTTTCACCACGGTATCGGATTTCTCCTTCACAAATGGCATTGCCAGGCAGTATCCCTAGAACAGCGTGGGCTAGCAGGCTTTTACCTGAGCCGCTGGCCCCTACGACAGCAACGATTTCCCCTTCATGGATGTCGACCTGCAAATCAGATATAGGCCGGATCACGCGTTGCTCAGTCCCCTTAACATATTGAGTGAAGCCAATGGACAGGTTTTCCACCTGCAATAACAGTTTTTTCTGTGTGTTACTCACGAGGAATCCCCCTATTCATTTGAACTGGCCGGCTCCATCAAAATTCGAAGCTGCTCACCAATATTGTCAAAACTTTTAATGATGATAACTAACAGCACTCCCGGAAAAACCACCAGCCACCATTTTCCTGTAGAGATATGGCTCATTGCTTCCGATAGAATAATACCGATGGCCGGAGTTTGTGGAGAAAGACCGAATCCCAGGAAGGTAAGAGCGGCTTCATGCAAAATTACATGAGGAAACATCAATAGAAAGCCAATCATAATTTGAGGAAAAATCGAGGGCATGATATGTTTTCTTGCGATATGCCACGTGGATTTCCCATAGCTTTTGGATATTTGGATGTATTCCGCGTTTTTAATTTGAAGCACCTCAGAGCGTACGATTCTAGCGAGCGTTGTCCAATGCGTCAGAGAAATGCCGAGTACAATGCCATAAATGCCGCCACCTACGATGAAGCAAATCAAAACCATGAAAACAAGATGAGGCATTCCTATAAACAAATCGATAACCCAGGATATCGCAGCATCTACTGCTTTGCCAAAGGTGGCCGCACAAATTCCCAACACGGTTGCGATTAGCACGCTGAGCAAGGAGGCAAACGCTCCAACTGATAGTGAAAGACGAAGTCCTTTGATGGTCCGCGTGAACATATCCCGTCCCAGCCAGTCCGTGCCGAAGAGATGTTCAAGACTTGGAGCAAGGTTTTTGCTCGCCGTACTCAGACGGAGATTGTCATTGCTCAGCAAAAAGCTGAGAATCAGAATGGCCACTAGAAAACTAGAAGAAATTGCAAGTAATAGAACCATTTTTTTTCGTACATTCAGCCCTTTTTGTAAGCTCAGCATCTTATCTCTCCCCCCTCATACGCGGATCTACAACCTTATTCAAAATATCCGCAATCAGATTCCCAGCAAATACAAACAAGGAGCTAATTAGAATAATGCCCACCATTAAGGGTAGGTCACCTCGTAACCCCGCAGTGGTCAAGGTACTGCCAAGTCCCGGATACGCAAATACTTGCTCCGCCAGCATAGAGCCTCCGAAAAGCTCGCCGAAGTAGGCAAATTGCAGGGAAATGGCGGGAATGATGGAGTTCCGAAAGCCATGATTAGTAATGATCTGCCACTTGCTCTCGCCCCTTGCCTTCGCAAAGATGACGTACTCTGTGTTTAGGATATCAATCATTTTCTCGCGGGTGTGCATCGCTACATTGGCAACCCCTAGAATGCTTAATGTCAAAGCCGGTAACACGAAATGCCGAACCCGATCTATGAACTGCACGTCACTCTCCAACACCCCGGGGGGTACAGCCAAGCCTACTGGAAACCATTTGAGCCAGACAGCAAAGACAATTAACAGAAGGAGTCCCATCCAGAAGATCGGAGTGGACACCAGCGTGTAGCTGTACCATTTAATGATTTTATCCGTTGTCTTACCCCGATTCACGGCAGCGATCATACCCAGTATATATCCAATAATGCCTGATAAGACCCAGGCCGTACCCATTAAGGCAAGTGATGTTAAAAACCGACTTTTGATAATATCAATAACAGGACTGCGATAAAGCTTTGATGTTCCAAAGTTACCTTGCAGCATCGCCCCTGCCCAGGAAAAGTATTGTTCTACCGGGCTTTTGTCCACGCCCCAGTATTCTTTAATTTTTTCAATTTGTTCCGGCGACGCCGAGCTGTCCCCTGCGATATAAGCATTGATCGGATCCATCGGTGATAGATGAATGAGGGAGAAGGTCAAAATGGATAATCCGATCAGCAAAGTGACAACACGAATCAGACGAATAGTAATGCTTCTTGCCACGTTAACTCTCCTTTCCACACAAGCAAAGGGAGTTCTCAGAAGCGGAGAGCCGCTGAAAACTCCCTATATCCCGTCATATTCAGTGAATCAGTTTTTCCATGTCCATTCCGTTATATTGCCAAACAATGCCCATTCATGACCATGCGAGTGAATCGGTTGCTTGCCGAGACCTAGCTTTTCATTTGCCAGGTACAAGTGGTCCACACGCAGCAGCCAAACAATCGGAGCATCTCCAATTCCGCTGAAGCCAGTTTGTCCGTCCCATTGAGCAAGCTTCCAGTATTTATTCGCCTCTTCCTGTGTGGAAGCCGTAAGGGCTTGATTTAAATACTCGTCAACCTTCGGATTCCGGTAATTTGCCATATTGTTAATACCCTTATCGATTTCACTCGAGGCATTCATCGTGTACAGCTGATACGGGTGATGCCTTCCACCTCCCCATGTTACAGCTGCCGTCTTGCCTTTGAGATAGATCTCATCCCAGGTAGCGCCAATGGTGTTGATCTTGATACCGAGTTCAGTCGCCTGATCGGCAAGAGCCAGAGAAAGGTCGCTACGAAGCTGATCATTGGAACTGAAATAGAGGTCAAACTCTGCTTTGCGACCTTCTTTTTCCAAAATCCCATCCTTGTTGGTATCCACCCAACCTCCACCTTCAAGGATTTTTTTTGCTCCCTGAATGTCGCCGTCTTTTACAACGGTTTTCTCGTTAAACCATGGCAAATTATCACATAAGCAATATGCATTTTTACCATAACCATCCAACGCCACATCAAGAAGCTTCTGACGGTTCAGTCCGATATTGAGCGCTTTGCGAATAGCGACATCGCTGGTTACATCATTTCCAGTCTTGACTTCTTTACCATTGGTCATGCCCTTGCCGCCGCTAGGCTGTGTGGGCAACATGATCCCACGGGAGTCAATACTCTCATAGGCACGAAGCGTCATGCCATCCACCTTTTGCTTAGCGAATGTCGGTGGAACATAGACAATATCAGCTTTGCCGGCCTTTGCGGCTGCTAGGGCCGCATCCTCTTGGAGAAGCAGGAAGGTCAGTTTTTTGAACTGGGGCTTCTTACCGTACCAATAGGAATTATATTCCATAATTACTTGCTGCCCATCGTCGTACTGAACCACTTTATAGGGGCCGGAGCCAATTGGATTTTTGGAGTAGATGTCATTGTAGTGCGCTTTCGGAACAATGCCGATCTCCGTCAGTTGGCTAACAAAAGTCGAACGCGGTTTGTTGATCGTGATGACAATTGTATTACCGGCTGCAACTTCGACCGACTTAACGAACGTCAAATCAAATTTGATTCCGTCCTTCTTGAGCATTTCGTATGTAAATTTGACATCCTCCGGAGTCACCGGCTCACCGTTGGAGAATTTGGCATCATCACGCAGCGGGAACGTCCACGTAAGGCCATCGTCACTGATTTTATAAGATTTCGCGAGATCCCCAATAAAGTTAAGGTCCGAATCGATTGCGAGTAGTGAGCTGTGGGTCAGACGAATTTGTGTCATTCCCCAGCCCTTCTTAGGATCGAACTGTCCGCCGTCCATTTTACCTACAGCTAATACCAAATCCTCTTTAACTGTAGTCGAGTTCGGTGAACTGGATGAGTTATCAGATACCGGAGAACTAGTTGTACAACCTGTCAATAACAAAAGCAATGACAATGCTAATGCTAAATGCGATAAATTCCACTTTTTTATGAATTTTTTTCTATTTTCTTCCATGCGATACCTCCATAGTAGGATGATTGCCAACGATTATTCCTCTTTTCATTCCATTAGCTTAGGCTTGTTAATTCCTTTCTTTACTTTTGTCATAGCAACGCACCCCGCCACAATCAAGATTGTGCCAATGATGGAGAATACATCTGGTATTTCCATCCAAAAAGCAAATCCCCAAAATGCATTGAAGGCAATGCCGATATAACGCACGATTTCTACCACAACAGCATTTTCATGCGTAAATGCTTTGGTCAGGAAAATTTGTGCCATTAACGAAACCACACCAATACAGATCAGATAAAACCATTCCATGGCATTCGGCGAAACAAACTCGTTCCACATGAGAGGAATGGAGACCACTGTGGCAGTTACCATAAAATAAAAGATAATTTCATAGGCATGGTGCTTTCGGCTCAAAAATCGGATACAAATTCCTGCTCCAGCAGAAAAAACAGCCGCCACAATCCCCAGCAATGCAACAACAGAATAGGTGGAATATCCGAAAGGTTTAATAGTAAACAATGCGCCAACAATAACAATTGGCATGATGAGATACACTTTTGGCTGAATCTTTTCTTTTAAGAATAAGCGCGAAAGCAGCATCGTAAAGATCAGCGATGTATTGATAAGCACGATGGCATCCAATAAAGGGATATTCGCAATCGTGTAAAAATAAAAGATCATGTAGAGGGCTCCGCAGCATCCTCGTAAAGCCAGCATCGGAATACCCGATTTTGAAAATTTCACCTTGTCTTTTTTCATCAGATACAGAATTATGACCGTTCCAATTACACTCCTAAAAAAAACAATTTCATTGGATGGAATAGATGCCGCTGTCGCTTTGACAAACGCATTCATGATACTGAAAATTAAGCTGGAGGACATGGCATACACAATACCGCTAATGGCTGCATGGTTTTTAATGAAGTTCATGTTGATTTATATTTCCCTCATTACATATTAATGCGACCTCTTCATCCAAACACTTAGGAACGAAATCATCAGATAACAAGTCCTCTTTATGCTGTTGCGCAAATTGTTTCAGTTTTTGTTCATATCGCTCGATCATTGTATCTATAGTTGGCGTCGACAACGTTAGATTTTGCGCTATGCCCTGTAATAGTTTCAACCTGTAATAGTCTTCATTGGGAACTCTGGGAACGCACCAATAGCCTTCCTGATTTTGGTATACCTTGTGAATGGGTACGGCAGAAAAGTCAAAATACCTGCCCTCCGCATCCGGAGTTGAAAATGGATCTATTAATAAAGACGCATATCTTATGTATAATAAATATTCCTGCTTAATCGCATCAAATGAGGTGAAATTTTCAATATCATCCCGCGACAAGCTTTGAGGTCTTACGGGATACGTGTCATCATTCATAAATTGAAGAAGATTAAAACGTTCTACGTTAAAAGCCTGCAAGATCCCTGTGATTTCTGTCCATTGCTCCAGCAAGTCGCGCATGACATATTGTGTAATCGGACCTTCCGGATAAAACTTGTATGCATATTTAACTGTTTGATCTTCTCCCCCAAATATAAAATCCAGAGCAAACTCGTTCATAAATATCGGCGTATGCACATAGATGGAGATATTTCGGCTCTCCGCTTCATAGGGATTTCTCATTTGTTCAACTGTAACACCCAACTGCTGAAGCATATCCGATAACTTTCCGCATGCTTCCGAATTTTTACTTGAAGAGCCTATGTATATTTTCTTTTTTACTGCTTTTGTCAACACTTCAACAGCAGAGTTCTGACCATTCGTTCCTTTGGTTGCTGCATAATACGTAGATAAACTAATGACTTCAGCCGAACAGCCGTTTCGTTGTAAAAAATTGCTGAACAGTCTGTTTGAGCCTATTGTTGGCGAAACCAAGACAACACATTGCACATGTTTCAAAAGAGCCACATCTAATTGCTTGATCACACTAATATAGGCGTCATTTGTAACCGATAAGATGATCGTATCCCATATGCCGCTAACCGCCTGATACTCTGCAAATGTATCATCGAGAATGCATTCACCGGACATCGCATGATGTTCCTTGTTTTGTACATGTACCCGCACTTTATTATTATTTTCACGCAATTCATTAAAAAATTTTTCTGATCGCGCCGACGATCTGCCAGCAATTCCTAAATGGCACCATAGCTTATTTTTTAGATTAACCCCAATTTGTACCGCCGCTGAACCGGTTCCCAATATCAGTACCCGTTGCAAGCTCATCACCCCTTTTTGTATAAAGCAACATCAAACACATGGTCTGGCTGTGATACCTGCTTCACTATCTTCCAAAGTGAGCTGTCTATATCCTGTAAGGGGTAATTAAACAAAGATTTAAAACTGTTGCCATATCGCATAGCAACAACAACATCCTTGTTTGTCAATGGGTACAGCTGCGTTAAGAGATCAAACTTCTCTTTTATCGTGGAAGCAAATACGATATGTGTAGCCTCCCGGGTAAAGGTCATTTGATCTATCGTGGAAGCTTCAATCGTGATTTTAGCGTTTTCTCCGAGCCTGTTAACAACCGTTTTTGCCAAATAAATAGCTTCCGGGTCAATATCTATGCCCACGACTTCTGCTCCCGTTGTATTTGCGATTAATAAAGGAGTCATCGGGAACGCTCCTGCTCCGATCATGAGCACTTTAGAATCAGAAGTGATCTCAAAACTACCAAACTCGGTTTCGATACAGGCTTCTATATTGTGAAAGTAATCGGCGATACCTTGTCTTTCCTTTTGCAATTCAATCGCTCTATATTTTTCCATTGCCCATACGCAATAGGCGGACTGCTCTCTAAGTTCTGCTACTCGCTTCGCTAAATCAACATCGTTTTGGCGTTCGATTTGTTCCCAAGTCTCTTCATTCTTTTTATCCAATATAAAAGCTGTAAATTCGCCTATTTTCTTTTCCATTTCGTCATAGTTATTTCCATCTTGTTTATGCGTAATATTCAGTTGTCCGAATTCGGATAGAAAAGTGTCCAGTTGATGAATCAACGCAGTTTGATCGTTCATCCTATGTTCCTCCATCAATCATTTATATTGTCCCAATTTAGACAAAAGCTGTTCCTACAGCAGATATATCCACATGCCCTTGAATAGCTAGACCGGTCATCTGGTCTTCTTGATAGTGGGCCCAAACTTCAATCATGCCGCCTGGCTGCTTAATTTCCATATGGATGTCTCTTTGGATTTCATGGGCCACACATGCACCTAATGAAGCTGTGCCTGAACCGCACCCCCGCTCCCATATCATGGTATCCGTATCGGGTATATAAACCAGAGGTTCTATCTCATTGCTTTGCCTTCGGTACAGCATAACTCCTGATGCAGCCTCACCTTGCAACAGCTCAGGAGATTTTACAATAATCTGTGCCATTTCTCGAGAGTAGCTATCGAAATTAGGCACATGAACTACAGCATGAACAATTCCTTGATATCTTATAATCGTAGTCGGAACGTTGACATCTCTGTAATTTATCGTTTTTTTATGTATAGATAGAGGAAGTGGCATATCCAACTTACAAAGATAACCGGTCTGCTGCGCTGTAACCTCACATACCAGAAGCTCGTTCGTCCCAGATACTTCCAAGGGAACTTCCAAACGGTTTCCAGGTTGCAAATTCTTTTTCCACGCCATGACTGCAGCCAAAGACATGGTTGCATTTCCGCAGAACTCTCCAGCCATCATTTGAAGTCTTGCCCATGCCGTATCACTTTCCGAAGATTCAATAAATCCTACCTGTTCGGCAAAAACGTGATCATAGGCCATCATACTGGAAGCCATTCGATTGTACATTTCTCTGGTGTGGAGGCTTTCCACAAGAATGGTCATATTCTGAGTAGGATTTGTTTTTATAAACTTGACTTCCATCCTGCGTTTCGCACCTCAATTTCGTAAGGGACTATGAATATGGAAATTCATATACAGAAAATAACCTATTCTCTTGTCTGAGTAATGTTAATCGTCATAGAGTTCTTGACATATAATATCCCTCTTTTCGTTTTGCAAGTTACAAAAAGTACGAAAGACTAGGTATCTGTTAATAGTAAATAATACTATTAACGTTGGATTAATCGTAACGATAACGATTAATATTGTCAATAATTTCTTTTTTAGTTTTTACTTGTTCGAAAAAAATAAAGTATTAGACTAGAGTTGTTGATTTGACGCGGTTTTGGAGATGGAAAATATTCAGCTTTTGAGAAATAAGTATTAGTCTGAACCACACAGAGACGCAGCGGCAGTCTTAGACTGTAAATAAAGTCTGAGACTGCCGCTGCAATGATTGAACTATCGTTCTGCGTTAGTTTAATGGAATCATACGAGATTTGCCCTCCATAGCCTCTCTGTTTTAGTTAATATTCCTTCATCGAGGACAAGAATAAACTATCTATAAAAGACAAGAATTTGTACGGTTTTTCTCTCTGTCAAAAAACAATATAAAAGAGATGCTGGCGAAATGCCGGCAGCTCCAGTTATTAATAATAAGTTGTTTCTTTACCCCGCGCTGCCTATGCCAAGTTACGTCATTAAATTTCTAACATACTTATCGACATATCGCTGCAGTTCTTTATTCTGCTCAGTGGGGTTATCATACACCATCATAGCCACTTACGTGGACGGGAAAACAGTAGAGTCTCATTGCTCGCTCATGCCGAACCCACCGCTCGAAAATTGGAATTGATAATGCTAGGTACTTATCAAGGACGGCGATTATATTAGCTTGAATGGAACCGAAAGATATGTAGAAAAATTGGAAAACAGGTAACGCCGAACGATTCACAGTATTATTTTCGTTAAAATATTGGTGCACCCCCTCCTTGGGCAAATTTCTAATTAGATTTCTCTCGTTTGTTGAATTTATTTACTCTTAGACAAGTCCTGTCGATCATAAGGTTTACACCGTCTTCAACCAGAGTAAGTACTTTCGTTATAATTCGTATATAATGTGCGGCCAAGTCTCTTCTTATCGATGCGGCCTGTATCTGTTAACTAAAAGTACGCCAGCGTAATCATTTAAAACTCCCCCACTTAAACCTATATAACCACAGAGTCAATTAGACGATGTGGGTTCGGGAGAGATGATCAACTTGATCCAGAAACAGAATATTATCCTGATGAATTACCGAGAAGGATGATCTCAAAGAGAGATCAGTCGAATGATAGGGGTGAATCGAAGACGGCATCAACATTTACTTGTAGGCATTCAACAGAAGATACTCCCATTATTAAATTCACCAAGCTTTTGCGAAACTTTCTTGGTAAGATGAGCGTCCTTATTGATCGAGCAAGCGTTGTTCATATCTTGTTTTGTTTCGTCGATTTGATTTTGGTCTGCTCGCATTTGATTCACCTTTCCCTCATTTGAGATGGCGCGAATGGAAAAAAACTGAAAGAGAAGAAACTAGTGACCCCTAGTTTCTTCAAAGGAAATTTCTCGATTCTGTATTCATAGCTGAGATTGCGTTCCTTGGCTTCCCGGACTACGGATCGGTATTGCTTGAGGATGGTCGGTTATCGAATGTCCAAAATTTTTATTTTTTCGCTATATACAGCAGCAATCTTATCAAATAATTAACGCAACTTTTGCACCTAATACAGTAGTCTAATCTTGCTACTCTAAGAGCACAGAAGAAAAATTTCCACTCTTGGCAGAAAAACACCTTAGGTCAATGACACTTTTCAACACATAACTTATCTTATGTACTGAAAAAACCAGCCCCCTTAAACTTAAACGAACTGGATTACGCTGCATTCATTCTACTATCGTTTTTCGTTAGTTAGTCACCTAACCCGAAATACTTAAATCTTTTTTCTCACAAGTAATTATGGTTACCCCAGAGTGATCACTTGTTTTTTAATGCTTTCGAACAACTGAACCTATCCCGAAAGCTAATACTTTCGTTAATTCACAAAAAATGGAGAACCGATCTCCATTTCATTTGAATCTATTTACCTTTCTTCGACATTAAACTATGAACGATCATCCCGGTTACGACACCAAGAATACCTGTCCAAGACAGACTAGAAGGAAATGCCGCATCGAGTATCACTAATTCGCCAATGACTGTAAAAATGATTTCTCCGGCTTGAGTCGCTTCTACAGCAGCCAGTTGATGTGCGGATCTTTTTACCATTTCTGTCGCTTTGAAAAAAAGAACGGTTGCAACGACTCCCGAACAAACGGCTACAAGAGCAGATTGGCCGATTTGCCCTGCGCTCGGTACGCCAGCATGAACCAAAGCACAGAGAGAAAGCAATATCCATAACGGAAGGCTGGCCAGTGTCATGCCAAGAACACGCTGGTAGGTATCCAGCCGTCCTCCGCAAACCTCCATCATCTTACGATTGCCAAGCGGATAAGCAAAAGCTGCTAGAAGAACAGGCACCACGCCTAAAAGCGCGTCTTTTATGGAGAGGTGGCCGTCATGATCCGTCTGTATAACAATTACCCCAAATAAGATGATGAGAGAAATCAACAGACCTCTTAACGGGGTTTTTTCCTTTATCCTAATAGGCCCACTCTTTGTTACTATTACCTTGCTGAATAATGGAGTAAGTAATGAACCCGCAATAATGGTTACCTGCCAGGTAGCTGCAATCAACCACCCAGGTCCGTAGGCAGCGGAAAAACACAGCGGTACATAAAATAATCCGAATCCTACCATGCTCCAGCCCATCCATACTCCTAACTGCTTTCTCATATCAAAAAGCAAGGCCCGGAGATTCCCCCTATTCCAGACAATCAACAATAGGATAGGAAACATGAATAGAAAACGAAGCGAAGCGCTCCATACCCAATATCCGCCGGACAGCTCCATAGACCGGTTCATGATGAAAGAAAATGAAAAAAAAAAAGGATGCCATAATGCCATAAAGCATCGGAAGAAATGATTTCATCCTGCCAGATAAGCTTCTTTTACTTGATCGTTGACAAGCAATTTTTTTGCGTCATCCTCCAGAATAAATTCACCGGTCTGTATGACATAACCGCGATGGGCGATTTGCAGCGCTTGGTATGCGTTTTGTTCTACGAGCAGAATCGTCATCCCTGTTCGGTTCATCTCCTGAATAATTTCAAAGATTTGATCCACGATGACGGGAGCCAATCCCATCGATGGTTCGTCGAGCAGCAATAGCTTAGGTTTCATCATGAGCGCACGGGCTATGGCAAGCATTTGTTGTTCGCCGCCACTCATGGTGCCGCCTGCTTGGTGCAAGCGTTCTCTCAAACGTGGAAAGTAATCGAATGACTGTTCCATACGCTCTTTTATCACTTTTTTATCTTTAACTGAAAATGCGCCCATCTCCAAATTCTCCTTAACAGTTAGCCTTGGGAATATGCGCCGGCCCTCCGGGACATGAGCAATGCCTTCCATCGCCGTTTGATGAGGTGGCCAAGCCGAAATATCACGCTTATCAAATAAAATGGAGCCTTTCGTTTTCACCTGACCGCAAATGGATTTAAGTGCTGTGGATTTTCCCGCTCCGTTGCAACCGATCAACGTGACTATTTCCCCTTCATTCACATGAAGTGAGATTCCCTTTAATGCTTGGATACCTCCATAGTAAGCCTGGACCTCTTGAAGCTGCAGTAAGCTCATGATTTCACCTCTTGACCTAGGGCACTTTTACCTAAATAGGCTTCGATCACACGCGGATTCGAACGAATCTCATATGGGGATCCTTCAGCTATCTTTTCACCGTGATCCAGAACTAGAATGCGATCAGAAATCTCCATGACGAGTTTCATATCGTGCTCAATCAATATGATCGATACGTCCAGCTCCTGTTGAATGCTTCGAATAAGCTCGGTTAGTTCTTTTGTTTCACGCGGATTCATTCCTGCGGCGGGTTCATCCAGCAGTAGTACTTTTGGTTTAACCGCTAGCGCTCTCGCGATTTCAAGCCGCCTTTGCGCTCCGTAAGAAAGGCTGTTTGCATTTTCATTGAGATGAGGCTCGAGACCAACATATTGCAATAGTCGGTATGCTTCATCCATCGCATTTTGTTCCTCAAGTCGAATCTTAGTAAGTCCTAGTAAAGTGCTTAATATTCCGCCTTTTAAATGAATATGCATGCCGACCATCACATTTTCAAGAACCGTCATATTTCCAAACAGTCTAATATTTTGAAAGGTCCGGGCTATGCCCTTTTCTGTAATTCGATCCGGCTTAACCTTCACAATCGATTTACCTTCCAATTCGATTTCACCTTCATCAGGCGCATAAATACCGGTGATTATATTGAAAAAAGTCGTTTTCCCGGCACCATTCGGACCGATAACAGCGGAAATTTCACCTTTTTGAAACTCAAATTGAACTCCGTTAACGGCAACCAATCCGCCAAATCGTTTGACCAAATTATTAACACGCAAAACGGTCATTGGGCGATCCCTCCGCTTTGAGGATTTACTTTCTGTACGGAAGCTGATGAAATTCGTTCCTGAATCAGCTTTTCGTTCACTCTGCGATTTTTCACCGAAATCAATCCGTTTGGCCTAAAGACGGCAAAGAGGATCAGAATGGCTCCAAAAATAAACCTCTGCATCTTGGATGGAGATAAGGCAAATGGAATGTGGACTACGCCTTGCAGTGTTAATTGATTTAACCAATTAGTAAATTCCGTAAGCACCTGCAGGTTGAGAATCGTAATAAGTGCAGCTCCAAGTATAACGCCAGGAACACTCCCCATTCCTCCTAATACAACCATGACCAAAATCGTAATGGACTCAAGTAATGTGAAGCTGGAAGGATCAATAAACGTTTGTTTGGCTGCAAAGACGACTCCCATCATCCCGGAGAAGGAAGCTCCCACAGCGAACGCTGTCAACTTCGTGCGAATTAACGGAACCCCCATGGATTGTGCGGCAATTTCATTCTCCCGAACTGCCTTCCAGGAACGACCCATTCGAGAATGTTCAAATCTCTTTACTCCGAAAATCACAAAAGCCAAGATCGCTATCACAATGAAATAAAATTGATGAGGATGCGTAAATTCAAATCCGAAAAGATTTGGAGGCTTGATCGACGATATGCCCTTAGCGCCGTTCGTAATGTTAACTGGCTTCTCCAGGTTGTTGAAGATGATGCGGATCATTTCCCCGAAGCCCAATGTCACGATAGCGAGATAATCTCCTTTCACCCTAAGGACAGGCAGGCCGAGAATGACCCCGAACAGTGCAGCCATAAAGCCGCCTACAAAAATAAACAGCCAAAACGCAGAGCCCGAAATAGGAAACAAATCACCTGGGATGAAGTGATTCGCCTGAGCGGTAGAGAAGATGCCATACGTATAAGCTCCAATCGCGAAAAAAGCGACAAAACCCAAATCCAGAAGCCCTGCAAAACCGACCACGATATTCAGCCCGAGCGCCATCGCGATATAAATCCCGCTCTGCGTTGCAACTTCCATATAAGATTCATAGGCGGGACCTCCCGATGAAGCAAACGGAATAACTAGAATTAGCATGACTCCGCCGATAATCCATTTGACTTTATTTGAAAATGAAGTGTAGTAAAGCAAAAGCAAGGATGCCAGCAATAATAAAAAGGCAATGACCGATTTAGCCGTCATATATACACTTAGTGCTGTAACCGAGACGAGAAGGACAAGTATCCGTGCTTGCATTTTCGAGTTTTGCGCTAATGCCTGCTTTATTTTATCCATAATGGGTCACCTACACTTTCTCTTTGACGGCTTTGCCAAACAGACCTTCGGGTTTGAATATCAATACGATGATTAAAATCATAAAGGCAAACACATCTTTATACTCCGAACCGAAGCTGCCGTTCGTCAGTAAGCCAAGATTAGAAGAAGCGAACATCTCTAATAACCCAATGACCAGTCCACCAAACATGGCACCCCGAATGTTTCCTATACCTCCAAGCACAGCTGCCGTGAAGGCTTTCAACCCTAATATATAGCCGATAAATGGATCGATCGTACCATACTGCTGCGCAAACAAAACCCCTGTAGCCCCGCCTAAAGCTGAACCGATGAAAAAGGTCAGAATAATGATTTTATTCACATTAATTGACATCAATGAAGCCGTTTCACGATCTTGCGCTACCGCCCGCATGGCCACTCCCCATTTGGTACGATTGATAAAAAAATCAAGGGAGATCATCAACAATACAGCCACTACGATAATGATGATCGTATTGGTTTTCAAAGAAGCATCTCCGAGCCATGATCCAAGAGAAGAAGTGCCGATAGTCACATTTTTATCGAACAACGTAATACCGCTTATGATGTAGTTTCCTGTTCTCAATTCGGATATAAAGCGAACGAGATCTTGAACCACGAAGGAAACACCAATCGCAGAGATAAGTGAAATCAGCTTGGGCGCTTTTCGGAGAGGCTTATAAGCAATTCGTTCAATTCCCACCCCCAACAATCCCGTAAACAGCATGGCGATAGCAAGGATTAGAACGTATGCAACCCATCCCGGCATACCACTAAGCCACCCTGTAGATTGAAAAAGGAACAATACCCCTGTCCCGACGAATGCCCCAGTCATAAAAATCTCGCCGTGTGCAAAATTGATCAATTCGAGAATACCGTATACCATGGTATATCCTAAGGCAACGACCGCATAAATAGCTCCTAAAGCAAGCCCGTCGATCAATACTTGGGGGAGTGAGTGCAGGATGTTTAGGATCATGAAGCTTCTCCTTTCGCAGGTGAATAAACCGTAAAGAGGTATATCCATAAAGCACATACCTCTTACTTTAAGTTGAATGATGTTGAAATTAGGTTTACTTCCCTACTTCAGAAATCATGGTACCCGGATATTTCGGACCTTCAAATTTGTAGATAAATACTTTTGCGTATGTATTGTCGCCTTTGCCATCAAAGGAAACCTTCGTGGCAACACCTTGGAAGTCTTTGGTGGCGCGCACCGCATCACGAACTTTTTCGCGGACAGGTACTTTTCCACCGTCTGCGCTGCTCGCAGTTTTAATGCCATTTAGAATAATGGTCATACAGTCATATGCGTAAGCTGAGTAACCGTCAGGAGCTTTGCCAAATTTAGATTTATACTGATCGGCCCACTTCATGCCATCCGGCGTTTTTGTAATATCAGTTGAGATGGAAGCGTACAAGGCGTCTTTTACTTTATCACCGGCTACATCAACCAGACCTTGCGTGTCCCACCCGTCTGCACCCATGAAAGGAGCCGTAATTCCTTTGTCGCGTGCTTGTTTGATAAGCAGTCCGCCTTCGGCATATAATCCTCCGAAGAAGACAAAGTCCGGTTTCTTGCTAAGCGCAATGTTAAGCACCCCGTTGAAATCCTTCTCACCTATTGTAATCCCCTCATAACCGACAATGGTTGCCCCTTGCTTCGTGGCCGCGTCTTTAAACGCTTCTGCCAAGCCTTGACCGTAGGCTGTTTTGTCTTGAATGACGAAAATATTTTTGGCTTTCACTGTTTTAAACGCATAATCAGCAGCCGCAGGACCTTGGAAATCATCCCTCGCAACAATTCGGTTCACGACCTTCAGATTACGGTCGGTTACCTCCGTTGCCGTATTGGACGGCGAAACCATGACAATATTGTTCTTCTCGTATACGACTGAGGAAGGTATAGCTACGCCTGAGTTCATATGTCCGACGATTCCGAGAATCGATTGATCAGCACTGATGATCTCGGCATTGGCAACGCCTTTCTTTGGATCTGCTTGGTCGTCATAAGGGACCAGCTGCAGTTCAAAACCCAGCTTGTCAAATTCCACTTTATGGTCATCCAAAGACATCTGAGCACCTAGCTTAATAGCTTCACCTTGAACGGCGCTGCCTCCTGACAAAGGGGACTGGGTCGCAATCTTGATAACGCTCTTAGTGACTGCGCTGCTAGGTTTAGTCGTTTCTGTAGTTGAATTTGTGCTTGTACTTGTGCTTGTTCCGCACCCTGCCAACAAACCCATGGCAAGTGCTGATACTGAGATCATAAGAGCCACTTTCTTCAAAATCATGAAACAACCTCCTCAGATAGTTTGGTACGCAAAAATACCGATATTGCAGCATTCAGAACTTCGGATCAGAGACGAAATTCATACAAAACTACTCAATCGGCATTTTCAATAACATGAACCTTACATAATTATAATAATGAAATCGGAAATTTATGTCAATATACCTGACACAAATTAGATATATTCTATGAATTCATTCTTTTTATGTTATATTTAATAACATATTAAGTAATGTTTTTATCAGTTACACACATGTTCATCCTATTATTCCAAAATTAGGAATTAAAAGATTTCTCAAAAACAAAAAAAAGTCCAGCCACAAGATCTGGCTGACAAAGAAGATTAGCTTAACGCCACCCAGCCAAAAAGCATGCTTCTGATCTTTGACAGGACCTCGGAGGTTTTACAATTTCATTTCCAACAAAGACCGGATGTCCATGTCAGAAAACATTACTTATCAACCGAAAATCGTGGTTTTGCGTCATGTTTAGTCACATAGTACAACCAAAACAACATATATAATATACCAAGCGTTATTTGTTTGAAGGAGGACGGAAACTATGGCTTGGAAACCGAGAAAAGTCGCTATTGTCGGGATGGGATTAGTTGGTTCAAACTGTGCTTACGCCATAATCAATCAGTCCGTTTGCGAAGAATTAATGCTTATTAATCGCACGCCAGACTACCGCATTGGCTCAAGCATTAGACCTGTCTCACTGTATGGACTTCACTCAATCGCGGACCAAGGTATTTGCGGGCAATTTCGATCAATGTGGGGATGTAGATGTAGTGATTCTGACACCTGGGGCAAGCATGAACAAAAATCAGAACCGTCTTGATCTGATGGAATCTTCCATTCATATCATGAAGAATATCATTCAACCGATCATCCAAAGTGGGTTTAACGGAATCTTCCTTGTTGCCACAAATCCTGTAGACATCATTACATATATCGTATGGAAATTATCCGGTCTTCCCCGAAATCGTGTGATCGGAACAGGCACCTCCATCGACAGTTCACGGCTGAAAATGATCTTAACCGAAATTTTTCCAGTCGAACCGAAGAGCGTTCAAGGGTATGTACTCGGTGAACATGGTGACTCCCAGTTCGTGGCTTGGTCACACGTAACCATTGGCGGTAAACCGCTGCATCAGATCATAAGCCAGCATCCGCATCGATTCGGTCTCGTCGATCTTGATCAATTGGAGCAACGGACCAAACTGGCTGGATGGGAAATATTCAACCTTAAAGGATCCACTTCTTTTGGTATCGGCAATGCATTAGCTTTCATCACTCGATCTGTGCTAAATGATGATCACAAGATTATCGCCGTATCCGCGATCTTAGATGGAGAATACGGTGAGAGAAACGTATGTATTGGCGTTCCTGCCATCATATCTCGAGAAGGAGTTAAGGAAGTAGTTGAGCTACATCTCGATAATATGGAACAAGAGAAACTTAGTTACTCCTGTAGCGTAATTCGTAAGCACCTTCTCCAAGCGTCTATTATCGGCAGTTTGTGATGCCCAAAACGGAACAATAAGGGAATCCTATCCAAGTACCGAATAGTAAGAAGTCTATGCCCTGCTAGGAGGAAATCTTTCATCATGCACTCTGCATCCCAATCCAACCGCAAGTCCAAAACTTCGAATCCGGTGTCAACACATACGCCGACTGCATACATTAATTTCTTCTGGAGTTGGATTCCATGCATGTTGTGCATATCTAAACACTTTCCGCCTCCCCTTCGCTTTCATTAAACTCTCGTTGTCTTGTTAGCATAATCATCCTAATAGTTCAGGTACAAAAGATGATTAATATTTCTCAATAAAGTATCCATCGGTCTCTATATGTTCTTCAAAATCTTTATAAATGTCTTCGAAATTTTTAGCTGGGAGGGCCTAGCCCTCGAGATAGTGACTTTTTAATCTCTAACAAACTCGTATTATCAAAGAAATAATCATAACTATACATATCATGGCTTCTTTGGGACGAGGAAAAGTCCTAGATGCCGCTGTCTGTTTGAACTATCGTTTCCGTTAGTTCAATGAATCTTCCAATGAACCTTCCTGCTTTATTATATTAAAGTTTTTAAAGGTGACTTGATCAATATTTGTAAAACCACCTGAGTTATCAAGGAGTAATATTAGGGACATATCTTCCTGTACTGAGTTTGTAATCGTACAATCATGAAATCTAAAATGGTCAATAATTTCTTTATCAAGTGTATTGGAGACTTTCCCCATATATCTTTTAAAATCTTCAATTGTTGTGTTTACAGACTTATTATTATCCTCACAATATTTAGTTACTGCGTTTATTACAGTTCGGGTTGCTTTATTTAAAGTAAAAACCCTTATATCAGCTATCTGTTTTAATATTGTTTCTGGTAATTCCCTTTTTAAATACTCTTGATTATAGATGAAACCGTCATGAAATTGTTCGATTGTCTTATCTCTATTAAAGGGCTCATATTCATTATTATCATTTGTATTTACTGTTTCGTTGTTTTTCATTATAGAAGCAACTTCTTCTTGTAAATTAAGCCAACTATTTAACTCTGTGTTATAAAGTTGTTGAAAATATTCTTCTGAAAATGTTTCAGCGAGCTTTTCTTCCTCTAAACTTAGATGGAAACTTGTATTTTGACACAGTTCATACCATTCTTTAGTAAAATATTTCATTTTATTACTCTCGCCTCTCCTTAAAGAAATAAAGTGATTTCAATGTGACAGGGAGGAGCGCCACGGCAATCTGCTCCCTATTATGGTTGAACTATAGTTCTGAGTTAGTTTAATATCTTTGAAAATAATGAAGATTTTATACTCCTTGAATTTGTATTACTTACAGTGATTAAACGCTTATAATAAAGTTCGCCCCAGTTCTATTTCATTAGAATTAATACTAATTTCAATCACAGGATCATTTTTTTCTGAAATATATCCGGATGATTTATACTTTTTATTTGGAGAAATTTCGTAGATCCCTTTTTCTACCCAAAATGTAACCCCGACACAAGAGAACTTCTTTACAAACTGATTCATATTCTTTACCAGTCCGTCCTTCCACAAATCCCCCTTTATGGATTCACTCCAGGATGGTTCAGATTAAGATAGTATAAGAGCTTGTCTCAAAGTTGTACCTAGAGTTTCTGGGTTTATTTCTTCATCTAAAATGATTGTCTTATTAGTCGCTGCACTTCCACCGGTAGGATGTTTAGCTAATGGATTAAACAAAAACATACCACCAGTATCACGTTTGTAGACAGCCACTGAATGTACTATGGGCAATTTAACTTTCTTTTTTTCCTTCTTTGAGAAAAGCGAGAAGAGTTTATTAAGCAATTTCCAACTCACATCCTTCAATATGGAATCATTCTAATGGTCTAGTTGCTATTAACAAATCCCCTTCACTTTCCAAATATCTCAGTGTAAGTTCAACATCATTAGTTTCGTAGCTTCTAACAATAATCATGTGCGGAACGAATAACCCTGGTGGGTGAATACCAGGTCGAGAAAGATTGTTTCTTAGGCGTTCAGGAGTGTATAAGATACTCCAACGCTTACTACCATCCTCAAATGTTAAAGTAACTTCAACCCAATTCCATTCATCTTTAGGAGCATAAATTTCATCGTCAAATTTCCAACTGATTAACTTCATAGGTATCTTCCCCCAAAGTCTGTTGCCGCCTATACTCGGTATTCGTTGAAAGAGCGTAAAACCCTTTTCGTATTCCGTTATCCTGCGCTTTAGGTGAGAAAAGGCCACCGATCCACCGGCAGCCTTGTTTGAGACAATTATTTTGCTATCGTTCACCTTTAGTTTAACGTCAATTACATCTAGCCAATAAGAACTCCTAACTTAGGAATTATATATTTCTCTATTTAGCTTAACAATTTCTTTATGTGAATATCCGTAATTAGCCGCAAATAGCTTCTCCATCACCTTATCACGTAGGAACGGAGCTTTTTCTTTATTTGCTTTTTTTAATGCCTCAGTTAATTCCTCTTTGGTTAGTTCTGTGCAGTATGCGGGAGTTCCTGGTTGCTGTCTCCATGAATCATTTAAAGAACCACTATCTACTGAGTCAAAACCTAGCTCGTTAGCTATATTCATGATTTTTTGTTTTTGCAGCAGGTCATTACCGGCAATCGCTATGGCAATGCGTCCACTACTGCCTTCGGGAGTTCCTTCATGTTCTAACGTATAGGCTAAAAGATTGTTGAAAGCTTTAATAATGGGTCTGCCTAATTGATTTAATACCCAAACACTTTCAACCATGCCGCTCTCAATTTCTTCAATTCTATTGCTTATTTGAGGATAATAATTTGAAGTGTCAACAACGACTACCGCCTCCCCAACTTTATCCATAACGTTGCGAATGCTTGGCAGTGCGTTGAAAGGTATGGATATGATTAGAACATCGATATTTGTAATGACTTCTTCTACACTCACAGGTGTTCCCGAAAGTTTTTTTCCTTCTAGCCGTTCAATCCCGCGAGCATCTGCAAATTTGACATCATGTCCACTCTTAACCAGTTTTTTTGCAATAATGGACCCGATTGTTCCTGCACCTATGATTCCAAATCTCATTTCGTTCCTCCTAATTAATATCATCCAAATTCTAAAATTGCCTCAATTGGCAATTTGAATACATTCACTAAAATAAATTTCATTGAACGTATTTTTTGAAGAGGCGATCGAGCTATAGGTCCCGTTAATTTAATTCCGCCCGATTCTTCTCATCAACGAGCTTCAAGGGAGTAACATCATTCCCCTCTGAATCGACTACGGAGATCCCTAACATCGTTGTGAGGAACTGCCCACGAATCAGCTTCAAATAATCTTGCCGTAACTTCGCCTGCTCTACTTTCTCGATATCCGTTAGTCCTTCTTTAGCCTGTTTTCTGCTCAGTTCATTTATTCTGTCGAGAAAAGGAATCATTTGTGTTCATCTCCGTTGTTGGTTATTATCTTTTACATATCTATTTTCCGGATAAGGAAGACCTAAATTACCTCTCAACGTCCGGGACTCATATTCTCTTCGGAATATCCCCTTTTGCTGTAAGATAGGTACGACCAAATCAATAAAATCATCAATACCTGATGGATGTTCTTGTCTTAAAAGTAGTAAATCCATTGCTCCTGCTTGATGCCAATGCTCAATCATATCGGCTACGGTCTCTGCAGACCCGAAAAACAATGGTTTCGGGGTATGATATCTTGTAGGCGATAACCTTTGTAATTCCTGAAACTTTTCATTTGCCTCCGTTTCAGTTCTTCCGACGATGATGTGTTGTGTTGGCATAATCAGCAGATTCTCCGGTGCTCGTCCAGCAAGGGCTACCCTTCTTCTTAGTTCTTCGCTAAATTGTTTGGCATAATTGTAATCATCCCCATTTACAAGTACGCCTTCCGCATGCTTGGATGCGATATTCATAAACGTTTCAGATGTACCTGCCTGAAAGATGACGGGTCTGCCTTGTGGAGAACGACTAATATTCAACGGACCATCTACAGAAAAGTACTTTCCTCTGTAGTTCAATGGGTGCATCTTGCTTGGATTGAAGAAGATGCCACTCTCTTTATCTCGAATAAAAGCATCATCTTCATAGGAATCCCACAAACCTTCTACAATTTCGATGAACTCTTTATTCAACGGGTATAATTCATCTTTAGACAAATGCCTTCTGCTATAATTAGCCAAACCTCCGGGATTGGAAGTTATCGCATTCCATGCCGCTCTACCGTTGCTAATTTTATCGAGAGAGGCCATCTGTCTCGCCACTGTAAATGGATCTGCGTAAGATGTAGCTATAGTTGCGGCAAGCCCGATGTGGCTGGTCGCCATACTTAATGCGGATAGTATCGTTACACCTTCAAACATACTTAGGTAATGTGGAATATTTCCAGGCCCTATATGGCTTACATCTGCTAAAAAAACCATGTCGAACTTGCCTTCTTCGGCTCGTTTTGCCTTCTTGACATAAAAGTCTACACTTTCGCTTGCATTGGCAGGCATATCAGGATAGCGCCATGCCGTATAACTCCAACCAACACCATCAACAATAGCGCCAATCTTAAGTTGTTTTTTATTTTCCATTTTTCTTCTCGATTCTGTTAAGCCCAAACTCTCTAGCCAATAACTCAAGGGCTTTTAATCGCGCCGCTTGTTCGGGGTAAAAATCGGCGATCATAATTTCGGCGACCCATGCTGCGTTTGCTTTTTCCCGCAGTCTTTTGGCCACATTTTCAATACTTCCGATGACAAAACGTTCAGCGTTGTATTCCCTGGATCTTTCCTCATCAGGTGTATATACATGAGATGCTGCTTCTTCTAACGTGGGGAAAGAGATATTAGCCGATCCCGTCGCCATCCTTGCCCACATGAGTTCCAATGGACCGCTCAAGCACCGTGCCTCTTCGTCAGTCTCTGCAGTGATAACAGCGATTGTTAAGATACTTTGGGGCTCCTCTAAGTACGACGAAGGAACAAAGTTTTCACGATAGGCGCGTAATATCGGTACTGCCAGTTTCGGTGCCAAATGTGCAGCAAATGCGAATCCAAGCCCCCTCTCAATGGCGAACTGTACGCCGCCTTGACTGGACCCAAGCATGTAAAGTTCGGGCATCAAGGTTGGATCTCCAGAAGGCTTAATTCTCCGGTAAGGATGGTTTTCTGGAAAGTTCCGTGAAAAGAAAGAAAGTAAGTCATTCAATTGAACAGAGAAATCGTCCCCTGATACCTGCAAAGCGGTTGCCGTTAAACGATCGGTCCCTGAAGCTCTCCCTAAGCCGAGATCCACTCTTCCGGGATGAAGTGCTTCCAGCAGGGTGAAATTTTCTACTACTTTTAATGGACTATGATTGGGTAGCATAATTCCTCCAGAACCAACACGAATGTGCTGGCTCTGGGAGGCTGCATGCAGACTTAGCAATTCCGGAGAAGTGCTAATTTGACTCGTTGTATTGTGATGTTCCGTAAACCAGTATCTAGTATATCCCAGTTGATCCGCCAATTTTACAACCTCAGTCGTATTTTGAAGGCTTTCCGTTGGGTTGGAATATTTATAAACATGAACGAAATCTAGAACCGATAATTTTATATTTTGTCCATTCATAGTTGAAATCATTGAAGTTACTCCTTTTGAAGAATATTAGCTTAAATGCTGTCTCATCCCAGTAAGTGATGCTGTTTCAATAACGCTGAGAAGTTTATGTTGACGTAGAGCATGTGTAAAATCAGGGGTGCTGTATGTGCCTTCACGTAAATCCTTGGCGAACTGTTCATAAATTCGCGCTGTATTACCTGACATACCACCCGGCAGATGATTGCTAAAGTAAGATGCAGGGATAATTAAATCTTCTACACGGCTATCTTGATTTCGTCCACCTTGCAACTTTAATGCAGCTAACTGGGTATGACCACTTGAAGCAGTTATGACCAGATCGCCTTTTGTACCATTGATCTCCCAACGCATATTTTCACCACGAGATTGTCCGCCGCGATAAAACACAGACACCGCCGTGCCATTTGTTAGCGTTCCCATAATCGATACATGGTTAGGTGAGGTGAATGGAATTATAGTGTTCGTGTCTGCTACTAAGGTTTCTGTTTGATTGGAGACCATTTCTGCAGATACGGTAGAGAAATCACCTAATAAGTACTGTAAGCCGTCTAAAGTATGCATAATCGGAGCTGTGAGAAGTGTCACGCCGTTGCCCTTATCATACATATACGAATTCAATCTGTCGGTAACAACGGTCCACCCCATGCCTGATCCAACAAGTGTGGTACCAAGAACATCTCCAATGTAACCTTCTGAAATGAGGTCTCTTGCATAGCGAATGACAGGACTATAACGTGCTTGTAAGCCCACAATTGTTCGAATCCCTGATGCTTCTGAGCGTTTAGCTAATTCTTCTGCTTCCTCTAAGCCATTGGCCAGTGGCCACTCAGAGAAAACCATTTTCCCGGCATCAAGCGCGGCGGAAATGATTTCATGATGATAGGGAACCTTGACCGTGACGACAACCAAATCAACACCAGGGTGGTTGATTAAATCGAAATGATTATCGAATCCCGGAACACCAAACTTTTTCTCGGCTTCTTTCGCAGTCGTTTGACGGCTTGTGCTAACAGCTCTCAATTCGTAATCATCCGATAATGCTTGAATCGAAGGTATGTGTGAGTTAACCGCCCAACTATACGGATTTGAAGGACTTGCCCCAATAATTACCAACACCAATTTTTTGTTTCGTCGTCATAATTGAATATCTCCTTTATGGTTTGAATGAAACCTAATCAACATAACAGTTAGCTTACTAATAAATTATTTATATTTTAATTCATTTACTAGTTTGTATACTAAATTTCAACTTAGCATGCTAACTATAATTCAAAAAAAGAGAGGAGAGACATTAAAACAAATTACTCTCCATCTGCTTCATGAGCCGTCTTAAAAGGAGTCGTTCATCCGTAGAAATCGATTTAAGCAACTTTTCTTGATGCCTTTGCCATATAACACCGATTGGCTCTTGAAGTTCCTTCCCTTTTTCGGTTAGAAAAATGCGCATGACTCGTGCATCTTTCTCATCACGCTTTCGATAAATGAATCCGTTTTGTTCGAGAGATTTAACCATGTTCGTGATGGTGGGAGGTTCACAATTCAAATGTTCACTTAGTTGCATTTGCGTTATTCCATCACCTAACCATAAACGGTAGAGCAGATTATCCTGTCCGACATACAGATGTAGTTCTCTAAGACTTTCGCTGTAATCTCGTCTCATTTTAGCCGAAAGTTTATCGAACAACTCACGAATCTCACAATCAACTTTAATCTCCATATATCTTTTCTCAGCCTTTATCATCTAAATTGTTTAGCAAGCTAAATATAACACGGTTGTATTAATCAGTCAACTCTCGGTGGAAGGTGCTACTCGTTAAATTATAATTAGCTGTCCCCCAATTATATAGAAAATGTAACAATTGTGTAGTTCTAAGATATATAGTTCTTTACAACTATGCTGCCCGTTAGTTTAATCCCGTGTCTAAGCGTACACACAACAAACCGGAGCTCCAACGGAGACCCGGATCTTTTACCCACCTATACAACTTCACTCAACTTCCCATCCCGAAAATACACAACCCGCTTCGCCTGCTGCGCAATCGCTAGGTCATGCGTAATCAACACAATCGTCCGACCCTGCTCATTCAGCCGCTTAAAAATCCCCAAAATCTCCACACTCGTCTTCGAATCCAGCGCTCCCGTTGGCTCATCCGCCAGAATTATCGCCGGATCTCCAGCCAACGTTCGCGCAATTGCAACGCGCTGCTGCTGCCCACCGGAAAGCTCCGAGGGCAAATGCCTTCTGCGGTCCACGATATCCACCGCTTCCAGCGCTTTCATAACAAGCGGCTCCCGCTCTTTCTTGCTCATCCCTCGGTAAATGAGTGGCAGTTCTACATTTTTATACGCATTAAGCCGTGGCAGCAAGTTGAAGCTCTGAAAAACAAACCCGATCTTCCGATTCCTTATATCAGCCAATTGAGCATCCTTCAGCTGATTAATCGCCTTCCCATCCAGTACATATGCCCCTTGATCCGCTACATCCAAACATCCAACGATATTCATCAACGTCGATTTTCCCGACCCCGACGGCCCCATGATCGCCACGAACTCGCCATGATCGATTTCCAGAGAAATATCATCCAACGCCAGAATCATTTCCCCGCCCATCACATAGTTCTTACTCACATGCTCAATCTGGATTAAGGTCATGCTCTTCGCCTCCATTATCTGAAACCAAATAAATGAAGTATGCTACTCATTAGTCACGCTCGACCGACCTTACCGCTTCGCCTTATAAAATTCATGATACAGCTTCATCAGTGCACGCTTCTCAATCCGCGACACATACGAACGTGAAATGCCCAGTTCCTTCGCAATCTCCCTCTGCGTTCGCTCTTCCCCGCCAAGCTCCAACCCGAACCGCCCGACAACAACTTCCTTCTCACGATCGTCCAATATCTCTAAATTGCGATAAATCTTGCTCTTCTCTATCTTAAGCTGCACTTTATCTACGACATCGTCTGCTTCCGTACCGAGGATGTCAATCAAAGTAATTTCATTCCCCTCTTTGTCCGTTCCGATGGGATCATGCAAAGACACATCTTTGCGCGTTTTCTTCAGTGAACGCAGATGCATAAGGATCTCGTTCTCAATACAACGAGCGGCGAACGTCGCGAGCTTGGTCCCTTTATTCGGCGAGAACGACTCAATCGCCTTAATCAAACCGATCGTCCCGATCGAGATCAAATCCTCCAAATCTTCCCCTGTATTGTCGAATTTTTTGAGGTTGTGAACACAAAGCAACGTAAATTTCCAATATGCACATGATTACGCGTCCATCAATGTACCTTTGACTCTTGGGAAAGACCAGTCGGCTGTAACCCAATCTATCCGCCTCTTGTGCTAATGCCGTCGTTTCGCCCAGCTGCAGCGTTACGACATTCTCCTATTTGTGATTGGTCCAAAATACCCAATTTTAACATCATCTATCAGCTCTCTCTAACTGTAACGCAAAAAAACAATTGAATAGCAAAAAGACAGCTGAGATCTCTCCTAGCTGCCCTCATCAACTCTTTATAGAGCTGGCTGCCCCTGCTCTATTAATGTCTTTTTCAGAAAAATCAACGTATCCGTATCCCCAAGCGGTCTCTCAAAAAAAGCCTCGTAACCCTTGCGTTCATACATTGGAAGAAGCCAAGGATGATTTTTCGACGTAGCGAGCACAACACCAGGCGCCAACAATGTATTTCGTACAATAACCTCCTCGACATAAGAAAGGAGCCGGTTACCAACACCTTGATTTTTGAATGCAGGTAAGACTGCAAACCAATATAAGAAAGGAAGCTCGGTCAACTCTGGCAGGTTTTTCATTGAAATGGTTGCTGCAATTGAGCCGTCAATTTCCAAGACATAACTTGTATTTTCTAAAATGTTCTCTCTAATCATCTCGATATCCGCATTCGCAGCTCTAAATGTGATTCCCAATTCACGGATTGACTCATATGCGCCATCAATCACTTTGAATTGTTCTTCTGCATCATCTATGGTCGCTATCCGATAAACCTCACTCATTTTGGTCACCTTCCTGAAATCTCGATAAGGCAAAAGGAGAAATATCCTGCTCTGTTGTGCCTTTTCGTGTAAGATCTGATAAAATTTCACCCACGACACTAGCAAATTTAAACCCATGACCAGAGAAGCCTCCTGCGATGAAGACATGGTCATGTTCAGGATGGTGATCAATAATAAAATGCTCATCGGGTGTACATTCATATTTACAAACAGCTCCTCGAACTACCTGACCTGCAGCTTGAGGCAGAAAAGCTTCCAACGCTTGCCGCAAATCATTCTCATCTTGGTCATAATGACCGAACGGCTCGAAGGGCAACCCTGGCTTCCATGTCTGACCAGCATCATGCCGACCGATTTTCACACCAGATCCGTTAATGCTCGGGAAGCCATAGAACCCGCCATATTCCGCTCCGAATGTGAAACCAGGAAACCTAGTAGAATCATACAACGTATCATCCGATTTAAACCATGCTACTGCCTTACGTACCGATCGGATCGGGAGCTGTACAACGGAATCTAATTCGCTGAACCAAGCTCCAGTACTCAAAATCAATTGATCGGCATGATAGGTCCCGTCAAGCGTTTGTACGGTAACCCCACTGTTCCACACGTTAATACACGTTATAGGTGTGTTCACTAGAAGCCTTGCGCCTGCGGCCAAAGCTTGCTGACGATATGCGCGAACACAATCTTCGCTATAAAGAAACCCAGCTTCCTGTTCAAACAAACCAACATAGGATTCAGGAAGCCTTACCCCTGGCCAACGATTATGAATCTCATCCGCATCTAGACGATCAACCTTTAGACCAAAAGCCTTCGTAGATTTCATTTTATTGCCCAAATTGACCGATTCAGCTGCTCCTATATTCAGAACCCCACTGCGAACAATCAAACGCTGATTCGTCACAGCTTCGAGCTCTTGCCACAGCTTGTCAGCTTTTAGAGCCATTGCCGTATACGTAGGGCTACCTGAATAAGCATGCCGGATAAGCCGAGTTTCCCCGTGGTGACTTCCTGCCACATGAGGGGGATCATATTTATCAATCAGCAGCACTTTGACATTCTGCTTGGCTAAATAAAATCCTGCACTCATGCCCATGGAACCAGCGCCGACAACAATGACATCATATGCACTCATAATGCCTGTTTAATCCGCTCAATCTGCAACAAATGTGCACCTACATGATTAACAAATCCATCGTACAGTTCAGATAATTTTAAGGTTAAACCTTTCACATTCACACCGGATCTTTCCCAATCTGCCCCAGATAAACGCTTGAAGAATAAGCTATTGTAAGTGAGCAGCGCATTATATATAGCCAAGACTTCCTCAATGGTGCTCTCATTTGCTTTCGAACGGCTTACCCATAGGTCTTGGTCAAATGCAGGCAACTGGACATCCGATTCCGCAACGATTTTTCGAATTCGAAAGGAGGTTACGATGCTGTGATCCACCAAGTGAGAAATGACTTCTATAACACTCCATTTGGCCTCCGAAGCTTTCCAATGCAATTGCTCGTCGCTCAAACCCTCAATAGCTGAACGAAGCTGCTCAAATGTATTTGTAAATTTTTGAAGATCAATGATTTCTTGGCCCATAGTTGTCGCCTCCGTATATTTAAATGACATAACTCCATTCCGGTGTTACACGCTTCAAGAACTGCTTCGTTCTCTCTTCCTTAGGCTTTACAAAAAGCTCCTCAGGTTGCCCCTGTTCCACAATGACGCCGCCATCCATGAAAACGACATGACTAGAAACTTCTCTTGCGAAACCAACCTCGTGAGTAACAATAATCATTGTCACCCCTTCGTTAGCAATCTTTCTTATGACAGTTAACACTTCTCCCACCAGTTCAGGATCCAGTGCAGACGTTGGCTCGTCGAACAAAATTACTTCAGGATTTAAGGCAAGGGCGCGAGCGATACCTACACGCTGCTGTTGTCCGCCTGAGAGTTGGCTAGGATAAGCATTCACTTTATCCGAAAGTCCGACTTTGTCGAGTACTTCCAAGCTCTTTCTTCTTGCCTCATCTTTCGGCTGCTTTTGAGCAATAACAAGCCCTTCCATCACATTTTCCAGCACCGTTTTGTGCTTGAACAGATTATAATGCTGAAAAACCATCGCTGTTTTCCGACGTAGCTGAATGATGTCCTGTTTACTAGGATGCTTCCCGCTAATTTTGAAATCATCAATGGACACCTCGCCTTCGTTAGGTCGCTCCAAGAAATTGACGCATCGCAGCAATGTTGTTTTGCCAGATCCGCTTGGACCCAGTATAGCGACAACATCGCCTTTTTTAACTGTCAAATTAATGCCGTTCAACACCTTATTCTTGCCGAAGGACTTATGGATGTTCGATAAGCGAATCATGCGACTCCTCCTCGATTATAAACCGTTACTTTTTTCTCTAAAAATGCGGTAAGTCTTTCGGCTAGCAGCGTCAAGCCCCAATAAATAAAGGCAGCGGCAATATAGGCTTCCAGAAATTTCAAACTCACCGACGCAACGACACTTGCTTTACCAAGAAGTTCCATCTGCGACACTGTAAAAGCAAGAGATGACGTATGCAGGAAGCCAACAAAGATGTTGCATAAATTTGGTAAAATAACGCCAATCGCTTGAGGAGCAACAATTCGCCAAATCGCTTGAGGAGTGGTCATTCCAATGGCATAGGCCGCCTCAATTTGGCCTCGATCCACTGATAAAATGCCGGAACGAATAATCTCCGACATGTAGGCACCAGCCGTGATGGAGAAAGCTGTCAAGACTATAAGCAGAGAAGGTACGGATGCCGATTTGAAGCTCCACCCGTAATAGGCAGATAAGCGATCAATAATATAAGGCAGACCCCAATAAATAAGCAAGATATGCAGCAGTATAGGCGTCCCCCGCAGAAACGATACATAGAAATCAAGGATGGGATAGATGTACTTAACTTTGTAAATACGAGCGAAAGCCGTTAATAGACCGATGCCGAAGCCAATGACAAGAGGGATGAAGGTTAAAACCAATGTCAATGGTAAAGCCTTTAATATTTCAAAAAATGCGGTATAAATGAACATAACATCAATTCTCATCTTCCTCACCTCACCCAGCTAACGGACGCTCATGCCTTTGCAGCCTGAACTCTGATACCTTAAATACTTTCTCCAAAATGAGTACGGTTACGTAATAGATAATCGTCAAACTAATATACACTTCCAAAGTATGTGCTGTTGCAGCTATCAGCGTTTCCCCGCGCCCCATCATATCCATCACACCTATGGAGAATGCCAGCGATGTATCTTTAAGAAATCCAATGACAGAATTGGCAAAGTTCGGGAAGGCAATCAGCAGCGCTTGTGGCATGACGATTCGGAAGAATGACTGCTTTCCGGTCATTCCCACGGCGTAAGCGGCTTCTGTCTGTCCCCGGTCGACTGAATTAACAGCCGCCCGGATATTTTCAGATTTAAAAGCAGCAATACTGAGGCCATAGGTAATAATAACGAAATAGATGGGATCCCACCGTGAAATATTAATATGTACGATCTCAAGAAGCATTGGCAAACCGTAGAAAACAAGAAATAATTGAATGAGAATAGGTGTTCCTCGCATAAAAGATACATAGACGACAGAGATTTGGCTAAGCACTGGAATCTTGTATAAACGAGTTAATGCAATTAGTGTGCCTAGGATAAGTCCTAAGGTTAATGAAACTACGAGTATTAATAAGGTGATCGGCAAGTAATATAGCAACTTCGGGATAAATGTTGTAACAAGTGTAATATCGAATGATTTTCCCATCTAATTCCCTACTGTGTAATCGGCTCCAAGCCAATGAGTGCTTAGTTTACCAAGCGTTCCATCTGCTTTAATACTCTTAACTGTCTCGTCAATTTTCTTTTTTAGTTCCTCTCCATCTTTACGTAAAATGAAATAAACCTTCGAGTTAGAGAGTGGTTCCCCAACAGTTTTCAATTGTGCATCCACCGATTTATTCACGAAATCAATAGCAAACTGCGTGCTAATCGAGGCATCTGCACGACCTGCCTTGATTTGTGTTTTCGAATCTTCACCAGCGCCCGTATAAACGATATTAATCCCCGTATTGTGCTCTTTGTTATATTTCTCAGCAAGCACAGCAGCGTTACTCGTTGCTGTCACGAGAAGCTTTTTGCCTTTGAGATCGTCAATGGACTTAATAGCTGTGTTGTCTTTATGTACGATAATTTTATTCGGGAAAATGTTGTAAGCTTCTTCGTTATAGAGGAACTTCTGTTTTCTTTCTTCATTTATTTCCATTTGATGAGCGATGAAGTCGATTTTGTTTGTTTCCAAGCTCAACAGCAAGTTTTTGAATTCCATTGTTTTTAATTCAAACTCATACTCAGGAAGTCGCTTATCGATTTCTTTCACAAGCTCCACATCATAACCAGTCAAATTACCCTTGTCATCAATAAAGCAAATGTTCGGGAATTGTGTACCTGTCCCTACGACGATTTTCTTCACAGCTTTCGGAGTGGTTGCAGCAGTTGCTTGTGCTGTAGCTGTAGCTGCCGTTGTCGCCGCGGCAGTAGCAGCTGCACCCGAGTTTGTGCTGGCGGTTTTGGACTGAGTTGCACACCCAGCTGCGAATGTAGCCGTAAGAATGATGGTTGAAAGTACCGTCAATTTTTTCATGTAATAAAAGCCTCCCAATATGTTTCAATTTTATTAATGAATTATTCCTATAGACTAACTAAGGATTAGGTGTAAAAAAACGTACTTCACTAAATTACAAAGGGTAATGGCAGGCTGTCCAATGATCTTGGCGAATTTGGAGCAGTTCCGGTTGTTCTTCTTTACATCTTGCCATAGCTGCCGGACACCTTGTATGGAATCGGCAACCGGATGGCGGATTCGCAGGGGAAGGAATTTCTCCTTCGACAACAAACCACTCTCTTTTCCTGGTTGGATCAGGCGAAGGGATGGAGGATAGCAACCCCTTCGTGTAGTGATGGGAGGGATGAAGAAACAACTCTTCACTGGGAGCAATTTCAACAAGCTTTCCTAAATACATGACACCGATGCGATCTGACAAATGGCGTACAATGTTTAGGCCATGAGCAATAAACATGTACGTTAATCCTAATTTTTTCTGCAAATCCTGCATTAAATTAACAATTTGCGCTTGTACAGATACATCTAACGCAGATACGGCTTCATCAGCAAGAATGAATTGCGGATTCAAAGCAATCGCTCTGGCGATACCTATTCTCTGTCGTTGACCTCCGGAAAACTCGTGTGGGAAACGATCATAGAAAGAACGATTTAATCCAACTAATTCCAGTAATTCCTCTACCTTAGAGCGCTTCACTGCAGCAGCGAAAGATTCATGTACTTCAAACGGCTCGCCGATAATGTCGCCAACCTTCCAACGCGGATTCAATGAACCGTAAGGATCTTGGAAGATGACCTGCATTTCCCGCCTCGTTCTCTGTAAGCCTTTGGCAGTATGCTTGGATAAATCCTGATCTTCGAAAAGTATCTTTCCGTGAGTTGCTTTCTCTAATTGCAGCATCACCCTGCCTAAGGTTGACTTTCCGCTTCCGGATTCACCAACTAGTCCGAATGTTTCCCCTTTACGGATGGAGAAGGATACATCGTCAACTGCTCGAATATAAGCCTTCGAGCTGTTAAACGTCCCTTTCCCTACCGGGTAATATTTGCTTAGTCCTCTTACTTCAAAGAGCGTCTGCCCTCCATTTACTTGATCCCTGGCCCCAAGGATAAGCTGATCGCGCGCTGTTCCAATCTTATCCGTTGAGGTCACGTTCTGTTGTTTTTCCTCTAATTGAACGATTTCCTCCGCGTACCAACACGCGCTTAAGCGCCCATTTACATGACTAAGAGGGGGGCTGTCTTTCTTACAACGTTCGGTTGCATAGGGACACCTCGGATGAAAATGGCAACCTGCAGGCAAATCAGATAAGTTAGGTATCGTTCCTTCAATAGAAAACAATCGTGTTGTTCGATCACTATCCATCGTCGTAATCGAACGAAGTAACCCTCGTGTGTACGGATGATAAGGTTTACTGAACAGCTGCTGCACTGTCGCTTGTTCAACGATCTTTCCCGCGTACATCACAATAATACGATCTGCCATCTCTGCAGCAATCCCCAAATCATGTGTAATCAGTAAAATCGACATGTTGAATTCAGCTTTCAGTTCTTGCAGCAAGTGAATTATTTGCGCTTGAATCGTTACATCAAGCGCTGTGGTCGGCTCATCTGCAATAAGCAGCTGCGGACCACAAGCAAGAGCCATTGCAATCATTGCTCGTTGAAGCATCCCACCTGACAGCTCTCCAGGATATTGCTTCATGCGAATTTCAGGTTCGGGAATGCCAACACGCTGCAACAAGTGAATGGCCCGCTCCCTAGCCTGAATTCGATTACCCTGTTTATGCTCAATAATAACTTCTGTAATTTGACTGCCGATTGTAAAAACCGGATCGAATGCAGCCATCGGTTCTTGGAACACCATTGCCATCTTTTTCCCGCGTAATGCACGAAGCTCCTTCTGGGATAAGGTTGCAAGGTCTTCGCAGTCCAGTACAATTTGACCGCCGGCAATAACGCCATTCTCATAGTCAATTAATCGCATAACTGACTTCGAAGTAACGGACTTACCACTTCCAGATTCACCTACTAGGCAGACCGTTTCTCCTGCGGCAATTTTAAATGAAATGTCATTTATCGCTGTAAACGATCCTTGTTTCGTCGTAAATTGAACACTCAGATTGTCAATCTCAAGCAGTTGTTTCAACTTGCGCCGCCTCCCTTGCTATGCCCTGCTTTGCTTTGGATCCATGGAGTCGCGTAGTTTATCTCCAATCAAATTAACAGAAAGTACGAATATCGTGATGGCTAACCCCGGAAACGTACAAATCCACCAAGCCACTGTCAAATATCCTCTTCCTTGCGATAAAAGTGTTCCCCAATCCGGAACTTCTTTAAGCACTCCTAGGCCTAGAAAGCTTAATCCCGCTCCTACCAAGATAGATGATCCCAGTCCGATCGTAGACATAACCAACAACGGTGACCATGCATTCGTCAAGACATGTCGAAAAAAAATACGAACATTAGATGCACCTATCGATCTCGAAGCTGTAACAAAAGATTGATTCTTAATACTGAGGATCTGACCGCGCATCACCCTCGCATATTGAGGAATGGCCGATGCCGCGACAGCGAAGATAATATTGATTAAATGAGGTCCCAAAGCAGCAGCAATAGCCAAAGCCAATAAAATGCCAGGTATGGTCATCAGAACATCAATAAGTCTCATGAAAATGGTGTCGATAACACCACCGATATAACCGGATATCGCACCGATCAATCCTCCAATTAGACCACCAGCCAATACAGACGCGAAACCAATAAACAAGGAGTCACGACTGCCATACACGACGACACTAAAAACGTCTCTGCCAAAATAGTCCGTACCAAACAAATGAGCTTTACTTGGTGCACGCAGAATTTGGTCCGTAAGCATCGCTGTTGGTGCATAGGGAGCAATCCATTGCGGAAAGAGTGCACATCCTAGAATGAACAGCGTTACGATAGCCGCTAAATAAACGAGCATATCAGTTGCATTAACTTTGTTATTTAGTTTTGAAACACGCGCTTGCTGCTTACTCCTCTGCCAAATAGCCTTAGCGGAAATCACTTCTTTCATATTTGATCTCCTCTCTATTGCGAATTCGAGTCGCTTTATTGTGTTCTCCGAACTCGTGGATCAATAAATACATAGGAAATATCTACAAGTAGATTTACGAAGACGTAGATAATAGCTGAGAAGAAAACGACTCCCTGAACGACGGGTAAATCTTTGGACATGATGGCATCCGCAAGAATTCTACCAATGCCCTGCCTCGAAAACACAGTTTCAATAACAACTGTCCCTGCCATCAGATCTCCAATATGAATACCGATTATCGTAACAGCAGGTATCAACGCATTACGAAGCGCATGTCGATACATAACTAATCGTTCAGGTAGTCCCTTGGCACGCAGTGTCACAATGAAATGCTCATTAATAACCTCCAACATCGAGTTGCGTACCATCCGGACGATGAATCCAGCACCAACAAAGCCGAGTGCCAATGAAGGAAGAACAAGGGTTATGAACCCCTTTGATCCCATCGCAGGGAACCAACCTAGTGACACTGAAAAGATTAGAATGAGGAGAATTCCTGACCAAAATGTCGGCATGGAGATTCCGAACAATCCTACGATCCGAGCTAGTACGTCAATCCAGCTATTTCGATGTATGGCTGAGAGTACCCCAAGCCCTACACCGATAATCGTGGAAATCAGCGTACTGGCAAATGTTAACGCCAGCGTAGCTGGAAGATGCTTAATAATTTTGGGCAGCACAGGTTCGCTGTTGAGTAATGACTTACCGAAATCCCCATGAAGGATGGATACAAAATAATGGCCAAATTGTACATAAAATGGCTCATTCAGTCCGAGCTGATGCCTTAAATTTGCAATGGCCTCCGGCGTCATGGATGACGGATCGATCATGGATAGAACGGGATCTCCAGGAAGTACATACAGAATACAGAATACAAGGATTAAGGAACCTAGGATGACCAGCAAGGAAACCACAAGTCGCTCCGTTATTATCCTGCTCATATCGTTTAGCTCCCTGTTTCGTTATTTTTGAATGAACGTATCATTAAAGAGTGGGTATCCCAGAGAATCGAATTTCAAGCCTTTTACTGTTTTCGAAGCAGCTACTGTGTAAGGGAACACATAAATAGGAATGATGACGGCATTATCAATAATCGATTTCTGAACTTGTTTATACAGTTCTGCACGTTTTTTATCGTCAGGCTCGATAGCCCCTTGTTCCAGCCATTTATCGACTTGTGGATCTGCAAGACCTGGAAGACTTGGTCGTGCTTTTGGATCGCTTGTATGGTAGAAAGAATATAGAGCATTTGGATCTGAATTCACTTGACTATTTCCGTAGATATCATAGGCACCTTTGGTGTAAACTACATTGGCTGTATCCTTTGTAATCTCTACTTCAACAACAATCCCCACTTGTTTTAATTGCTGCTGTATGATGACCGCTATATCATTACGTTTCTCACGGTTCGGTGAGCCGTCTACATAATGCAAGGTAAGCTTTTTACCCTCTTTTTCACGGATCCCATCTGCGCCTTTGACCCAGCCCAACTCATCCAACAACTTGTTCGCTTTAGAAATATCAGGTTTAATGCCGTTTTCTAGTGATGCATCATAACCAAAAACACCAGGCGATAACGGTGACCAAGCACGTGGGTACGTACCTAAATACAATGTTTTGACAATAGCATCAACATCAATGGCAGCTTGCAGCGCTTGTCTGGCCTTCAATTCACCCCAAGGTGCTTTTCGTTGATTAATAAATAAGGTATACGGCAATCCATTTGTATTGACTTGGTGAACTTGGACGTTCGAATCTGATTTCAAGGAGACGACGTTTTGTGGCGGCACAGTTTCGCCTGCAAGCACTTGTTTACTCTGAACACTACCGATACGAGTCGCTTCTTCCGGAACAATACTAAATGTGATTAGATCCAAATAAGCTTTCCCTTTATTTTCTACAATCTCCGGAGCCCAATTATAATCAGGACTGCGTTTGACTTGAATGGAAGCATTCTCTTCCCATTTCACAAAGGAATAGGGACCGGATCCTACCGGATTTTTGCCGAATTGATCCCCATACTTTTTGGCTGCTGTTGGTGATACAATACCTAGAAGTGCTTGACTTAGGTTGCCTAAGAAAGCTCTCGACGGTGTTTCCAGATTTATTTTGACTGTAAATTCATCAATCACTTCTGCTGACTTATAAGGCTTAATCAAGGCTACGGAATTAGCTGCTTTTGTTGCAGGATCGAGTATTCGATCATAGCTGTATTTAACAGCTTCCGCATTGAACGGGGTCCCGTCTTGGAATTTCACATCATTACGCAGCTTGAAAATGTAGCTCAGGCCATCAGGGGCAACTGTCCACTCTGTTGCCAGCCACGGTTTAATAGAGCCATCAGGCAATTGAACAACCAAACTATCATAGATGGTACGAAGTACCCTTACGGCTACGGCAAGCCCGCTGCGATGTGGATCCAGTGAGTCAGGCGAAGTTGCGAGCGCATAGGTGAGCTCTCCGCCAACCACCGCCGTTTGTTTTACCTCTTGCTTAGGATTGGATGCATCCGAGCTTCCACTTTTTGATGAACTGCACCCGGTTAAAGCGAGTACGATGGCTAATGAAAACGCACTAAACTTGATCCAACCTATTGATCTATTCACTTTCAACCCCCCAATGTATATGAGACCAATTAATTGCTTACTGTCTCTTTCGTGTAGCGATTAGCAGGAATAGGAATTCCTAAATTACCACGTAACGTATCTGCTTCATACTCTGTGCGATAAATACCGCGCTCCTGTAAAATCGGAACGACCAAATCAACAAAATCATCCAACGCTTTCGGGACAGTCGTACGAATAACAAGGCCATCCGCCGCTTTTTCCTCGAACCATCGCTCTACTAGATCCGCAATTGTCTCCGGCGTTCCAATGAAATTATCTCTTGGCGTCGCCGCTCGCAGCGCTACTTGGCGAAGAGTCAAATTATGATCCTTTGCTTCCCTTTTTATTTGGTCCGTCGTGCCTCGGAAGCTATTCCCACCGAAATCACCCAGATCCGGGAATGGATCATCGAGCGGATACTGCGAGAAATCGTGATGCTCGAAGTAACGACCTAGATAATCAAGCGCATTCTGAATCGTAACCAAATTCGCGACTTCTTGGTACTTGCGATCCGCTTCTTCAGCTGTACGTCCAATGATAGGATTAATACCTGGGAAAATAAGTACTTCCTCTGGATTACGCCCATAAATTGCAACCCGTTGTTTAATGTCCTTATAAAATAACTTTGCTTCCTCGATGCTTTCATGACCCGTATAGATGGCTTCGGCTGTTCTCGCAGCCAAGTCTCTGCCGGATTCGGAAGCTCCAGCTTGGAAAACAACGGGATGCCCCTGCCGAGAGCGACCAATATTAAGTGGTCCTTGTATGGAGAAGAATTCACCCTTGTGATTCAACGTGTGCAATTTGCTCGGATCAAAGAAAACGCCCGACTCCTTATCCCTAATGAACGCATCGTCTTCCCATGAGTCCCAAAGACCTTTAACAACGCTAACGTATTCTTCGGCAATGCGGTATCTCAGCTCATGCGCAGGATGCTCACCCTTGCCAAAGTTTTTCGCTGAGCCTTCAAGTGGTGAAGTGACGACATTCCAACCGGCTCGCCCACCACTAATGTGATCCAATGAAGAGAACTGACGTGCCACTGTAAATGGTTCACTATACGAAGTGGATAGCGTAGCGACAAGTCCGATATGAGAAGTCACTGCACCTAGTGCAGAAAGGATCGTAATTGGCTCGAATCGATTAAGGAAGTGTGGATTTGATTTCTCATTAATATACAAACCGTCCGCTATAAATACAAAATCCAACTTCCCAGATTCAGCCTTCAATGCCTGCTGCTTATAGAACTCAAGGTTCACACTAGCGTCTGTGGAGACTTCAGGGTGCCTCCAGACATACATACTATTGCCGACACCACTAATGTTAGCACCAAGCTTCAATTTCCGTGATTTAGTCATGGTTATTCACTCCCTTTCCAAATAATACTTATGTGATTAGTAGGAATTAAATCATACTATTGAGTTACTTTTTCTTTCACATAGCGATTTATTGGAAAAGGAAGACCTAAATTACCGCGTAGTGTATCCGCCTCATACTCGGTTCGATATATCCCTCGCTCTTGTAAAATAGGAATGACCAAATCTACAAAGTCATTCAAACCGTTAGGAACGCCCGAGCCAACGATGAAACCGTCTGCTGCGCCACTCTCGAACCACTCTTGAATGCGGTCTGCAACCTGAGTTGGTGTACCTATGAACAGCGGTCTTGGCGTTGCCGATTGTAGGGCTACTTGACGTAGTGTCAAACCTTGTTCCTGCGCATTTTGTTTGATTCGATCCGTTGTGCTTTGGAAGCTATTTTTACCCAAATCACCTAGATCTGGGAATGGAGCGTCTAAGTCATATTGTGTAAAATCATGATGTTCAAAGAAACGTCCAATATACGCTAGTGCTTCTTGTATCGTCACCAAATTGGCGACTTCCTGGTATTTATGCTCTGCTTCCTCTTCTGTTAATCCAATGATTGGACCAATGCCCGGCATAACAACGATCTCTTCCGGATTTCTTCCGAATCCTACCGCTCTACCCTTTACATCATCATAAAAATGCTTAGCATCTTCCACAGTTGGATGTCCTGTAAAGATTGCATCCGCTTCTTTAGCAGCCAGATTTTTACCGTCCTCCGATGATCCAGCTTGGAAAACAACAGGTCTACCTTGCTTGGATCTGCCAATATTAAGCGGTCCTTGTACGGAGAAGAACTCGCCTTTGTGATCTAGACGGTGCAGCTTTTCCGGATCGAAGAAAATGCCTGATTCTTTATCTCTCGTGAAAGCATCATCTTCCCATGAATCCCATAACCCTTTGGCAACCTGTAAATATTCAGCAGCTATCCGATAACGCTTAGGGTGGTCTGGATGTTCTTCCAGCTTCTTATTGTAGTTCAAGGCTGAGCCTTCCAATGGAGATGTCACTACGTTCCAGCCTGCTCTGCCGTTACTAATATGATCAAGCGATGAAAACTGCCTAGATACCGTGAACGGCTCACTGTAGGATGTAGAAAGTGTGCCAACGAGTCCGATCTTGGATGTGACTGCAGCTAAAGCAGATAAAATCGTAATCGGTTCGAAACGGTTCAAAAAATGAGGAATAGATTTTTCATTAATGAATAGTCCATCTGCAATAAATAACAAATCGAATTTACCTGCTTCCGCTTTCTTTGCTTGCTGTGTGTAATAGTTGAAATTCACACTGGCATCCACGACCGCATCCGGATGTTTCCATGAAGACATGTTGCCACCAACGCCGTGAATAATGGCCCCAAGTTTTAATTGTTTTTGTTTGGACATTGTAGTTCCTCCTTAGAATTTTATACGGTAAGTTCTGAAAATGCTTCTTGCAAAAGGACAATCGCGCGTAAACGTTCTTTGAACTCTTTCATTGCAACAATAATAACAATTTCATCCAATTTGTACGTTTCATAAAGATCCAAAAGCTTCCTCCTCACGGTCTCCTTGGAGCCATGAATAATGTTAGCTTCCTTCTCTTCGATCGTGTACTTCTCACCCGACTGCTTACCGAATTCTTCCGCTTGTTGGGTGGTCTTCACTGTAACCGTTCTACCGCTTTCCAAATGAACTTTGACATTCTTTACATCGGCTGCAAGTGCCTTTGCCTCTTCATCCTCATCCGTTAATATAATAGAAACAGCAAGTATTGTATGCGGTTTTGATGGTGCATCAACCGAAAAGTGCTGCCTGTATGAATCAAATGCTTTCGTAATAACCGACTCATCACCCGTAATGAATTGAGCGAATACGTAGGGGATCCCTAAGCTGGCAGCTAGCTCTGTACTTGTTCCACCACCGCCGAGTAGAAATAGTTTTGCTGGCTCTTCAGGGATAGGAACAGCTTTGACACCGTGAAGCTCATTCGTTTCTTCCAATGTGTCGTGAATATATTGGTTTAATAGAATAAGCTTATCAGCAAGGGTTGGTCCTTTTCCCGCAGCTTCCAGTTGAAGTGCCTTGGCAGATCGTGGTAACCCTCCAGGTGCTCTACCAATGCCAAGATCTACGCGTCCCGGCGCCAAAGATGCAAGCACATTGAAATTCTCCGCTACTTTATATGGACTGTAGTGCTGCAGCATGACACCGCCGGATCCGATACGAATGCTGTTGGTTTTGGCTAACAAATAGGCGATGAGCACTTCGGGAGATGAACCTACGACGCCATCGGAGTCATGATGTTCAGACACCCAGAACCTGTGATAACCTAACGCTTCTGCTTTTTGTGCGAATTCCAGCGTTTGCCCGAAGGCTTCAACAGCCGAAATCCCTTCACCGACCGGTGTTTGATCTAGCAAGCTTAATCGAATTCCCAATTTGTTCCCTCCCCTATGTTATAAACAATAATTCCAATTGGTTTTGTAGGTTTTAACTTTCTCATTTACTGTATCACCGGCTTATTGGACGGTCAATCGCATATAAAGATGTTCTATTGATGAATAGGATTATTCTATGTAGCATTTTTTTTCCAATCGATTTCTTTCAATGCATCCAGGAGCAACAATGAAAAATCAAGACTCGATTCTTTAAGTGTAATGAGAATTGTCCGTAAGGAAAGCCCCCCCAATGCAGAAATATCTATAGGTACAAGCATTCCCTCTTTCACTTCTTTACGTACGCAAAGTTCCGGTAGAAATGAGACACCCATACCTTTGGCTACAAGCTTCTTCGCGGTTTCCAGATTATCGATCTGATATTCAATTTTGGGTGGATGGTCCAGTGTTGCAAATAGACGATGAATCTTCACCCAATCGAGCGATCCGCACTCAAAGAAGACAAGTGATTCGCGACTTACATCTTCAATCGTAATGTGTTTCCTTTCCAAAAAGGGGTGATTATGATGGACGAAAAGACGAATGGGATCCTCATAATAACCCAAACTTTCTACATGCGGGTGAGTCACATTCCGGACAAAGCCTATATCAATTTCTTTATTCAGCAGCTTCTCCAGAATCAATTCTGTCGGAGCTGTCATTAATTTAATTTTCAGATGGCGATAATTTTTTTTAATAATTGGAAGAATTTCTGGAATGACATAATTGGATACGGACACTGTGCAACCGATTCTGAGTTCATCCAAAGCCGTGTTCAAATTTTGAAGCTGCTGCTTGCCCTTTTTGTACGTTTGAAGAATTTGCTGAGCGTAGGGCAGAAACTGCTTCCCTTTCTCCGTCAGTGTGAAATTCCTGCCTTCTCTCTCAAATAACAGTGTATTCAGCTCTCGTTCCAACGATTGAATGCGGGCCGTAACGGAAGGCTGAGATAAGAACAAAGCATCCGCTGCCTTGTTGAAACTGTTAAAATGAATGACATAGACGAATGCTTCAATATTTTCAATGTTCATTTGCTGTTTACTTCCTCTCTAGCTGGCACATAATCAAGAAGTTCGCGAGTACACTGTACGAACGGTAAGATCTGAGCTTTGTAAATGGACAGACACTTCTTCGAACGCTTCATGTGCATCAATTCCATCTAGTTGAAGAACAACTGTCGATTGATCTCCAAGTAAAAGACTCAATGATACTATGCCTAATAGCCCTTTAGCATTGAATCTATTTCCATTTACACCCACATAAATATGACAAGTATATCGATTGGCAATGGTCACAAAATCCAACACACGATCAATGGTCCAAGGTTGATTCATCGTAAAAGTCCAATCTATTTTCATTTTTATTCCTCCTCAGAGTTTTCGTAAGTAAATAAAAAAAGGAGACACAACCATCCTTAAAAGGATGATGCATCTCCAGTTGTCTGGTAGATTCCAATAATTCCGATAAATTTACTAGTATTTAAATTATAGTAATTCGGACATGATTTTGTCAATGGTTGAAATTCAAGAAAATTCCAAGTTAACCAGGCAGCCTATGGTCAACTCGCTTAGAATCAACCACCTTCATCGTCAAGGCAGCCCCAAGCAGTGTAACACCAGTAATGAGAAAAACGAATTGGATTCCGATCCAACCACCGAGCACACCGCCAAGCAAAGGACCAACTACAATACCGAACTGACTCGACGATTGGTTCAGGCTGACAGCCCTTCCGCGGAAATCAGCCTCTGCATATTTGACGATGAGTGCATTCAACGCTGGATAAACGGCTGCAAAAAACAGTCCATAACTGAATCGCAGGATGCCAAAGCCGACAAGGTGATGAACTCCGAGCTGCAGCAGATTGCCAATACCTCCGCCCAGTAACCCAATGAAGAGTATTTTCTCATAACCGATTCGCCCGCCAATGATCCCCCAACGGGGACCCATAATGACCGTAGCAACGCCTACTGCTGAGAAAACAATGCCCGAGCTGAGCGAAGCGTTGTTTATACTGCCGCCGATTTGCCCTACATAGATCGTTAGAAGCGGCTCCAAGATCATGACCGAAGTCGAAACTAGTAAAGTTAGCCCAAATATCCGCATTAATCGTGTGTTACCAGCAGCTTGTTTAAGATCCTTTATGACACTGGTACGAGCCCCATCACGCCCTTCGTGAACCTCTTTTACACCCACTAGGACGATGAAAGCGGATACTAACGTAATGAGGCCCGATGCCACGAAACACGCCCGCAATCCCATCCAATGACTAAGCATTCCTCCCGCAAGCGGTCCAAGAATTCCCCCTGCTGCAGACGACGTTGAAATGACGCCAAGTGCGTAACCGACGTGTTTCTCTGGTGTATTCGTACCAACCAGTGCAATGGAAGCAGGACTAAAGCCTGCCATGAATCCTTGAAAAATCCGGACAAGAATGAAAGTGAAAGGATCATGAACAAAAAAGTTGGCGAAATGTACCAAGCTTAAACCTATGCCTGAGCGAACAAGCATAGGCTTCCGGCCATATTTATCGGCGAGCGAACCCCAAAAGGGAGCACACAAACCACTGATCAGAAAGCTGATCGAAATGGAAATACCCGACCAAGCTTCCAACCCGCTTTGAATTCCTAGGTCATTTTGCAAAAAAATAGGAAAGAAAGGCACCGAAAGGGTAAAAGCCATGTGGTTAAAAAATAAGCCCAACCATAACATATAAAGATTGCGTTTCCAGTAACGTTCCATGTGCCACCACCTTTTATCCCATTAAAGTAACCGGTATGACACTAGGGAAACATAGAGAAGATCGATCCCTGCTTATTATCGAAGAATGGCTGTTTCTTTTAAATGAAGGCGATAGCTTTTTACAACGACATCTCCCTTTTGAATATCCTTGTCAAACGCGCGTTCGAATCCCAAACGTTCATAAAGCTTCACCGCAGATTCCATCATATCGGATGTATGCAAATGAAGCGTGGTTGCGCCTAATTCAAGCGCGCGTCTTGCGCTTTCTTTAATTAGCTCCGTTGCTATGCCCTTTCCTCTTGCTTGGGGAGAAACGGCCAATAAACGAATTATGGGCGTTTGAATGTTCAGTTCGGGGAGTCCGTAGGCAACCTCAGAAGAGTGATACAAGAGAGAGCTGCCAACAATCTCGCCATCGACTTCGGCAACAATACGAGCGGTTGGAGCGTCGCCATCCACAGAAGCCAGAATGTTCTCCTTGTAAAGTTCCCATCCTTCTGGTGATAGCACAGATTGGTATTGACCATAGGCCTCCGCGAGCAGCTGTCTAATAACTCCACGATCCTCTGCTCTCGCTTCGCGAATTTGAATGACACTTGCACTCATATCATCACATCTCCAATTTATTTTTTTCACTTAATAGGAATTTAACTGCTTTAAGGCATGCTTGGCTAATATGGCAAAATAATTCGCACTGATCGGCAGAGCGCGCTCATCCAAATCGAACGCCGGATGGTGCCACTCTTGCGTACCGGATGTTCCCATAAACACGAAGACACCGGGTATTTTCTTCAGATAGAAAGCGAAATCCTCCCCCGCTGATGAAGGTGTTGGAGTTATAACCTGCAGACCTGCATGGCCTGCTGCTTGAACGGCTACTTCCGCTAACTCCGCATCGTTCAGAACGGACGGAGGTCCCTTGATCCAACGAACCGAAGCCTTAGTGCCATATGCAGCAGCGACTCCTTGAACGACCTGATCGAAGCGATTCAGCACAACCGATCTAACATTTTCATCAAATGTACGCACCGTACCGTCCAATATCGCTTTATCTGGAATCACATTCCATGCCGTTCCGCTATGCATCTTTGTCACACTAATCACCGCACTGTGTAGTGAGCTAATATTTCTGCTTACAATCGATTGTAGTGCCGTAACGATATGCGCCCCCGTTACAATGGGATCAATCCCCGCTTCTGGAACAGCAGCATGTGTGCCGACTCCCTCAATTTCAACTACAAATCCATCGGCAGCAGCCATTAATGGCCCCGATTTAATTCCAATCGTTCCCACTGGAAGATCGGGCTTATTATGCATGCCGAAGATTGCACGTACCCCTTCCAATGCACCGCTGCTGATTACTTTCTCAGCTCCTCCTGCCTTTTCCTCAGCTGGTTGGAAAATGAAGCGAACTGTGCCGTCCAGTTCATTTTCCTGCTGCTTTAGCAGGAATGCAGCCCCCAGAATGGCAGCAGTATGGAAATCGTGGCCGCAAGCATGCATTTTGCCTGGAATGACTGAAGCATAGGCAAATCCGGTCTCTTCTTGGATCGGTAAAGCATCAATGTCGGCCCGAATAGCAATAATGGGTCCTCCTTGTTTACCTCCAATTTCCGCGACGAGACCTGTTTTGAGAGGATAATTGGCAATTCGGATATCCGCTTCCTGCAGCCAAGTGCGAATCGAGGCTGTGGTTTCGAATTCTTCATAGGATAATTCCGGATACTGGTGCAGTTGACGCCGGATCGCAATCAGCTTTTGTCCGAATTCAGGTGACAACCCTGTTGAAGATAGATGACTCATATTATTTCCTCCTTTGACGCACCATTTCTTAGGCTATATCGGTTTTGCGGCACTGGCAAATTCAAATGATCACGAAGCGTGTCACCTTCGTATTTGGTCCGGAATAATCCTTTCTCCTGCAAAAGAGGGACGACCAGATTTGTTTATCCAAGACAAGTATAGAGTTGCGGTAGTTCCTGCATTCTAATTAGCTAAACGTAGAAAAATGCGTCCTTCAAGCCGGTTAAACGGTTTAGAGGACGCTCTTTTCTTGTTAAGACACCGTAAAAACACCTTGTTGCAACGACGGCAGTTTGTTGCTGCCCCATACTTTACTGGGAATCTCGCGTCGAAGCACCGGCACAACTTCGGTGGCAAATCGCTCAACCTGCTCGCGTTGCTCCGCTTCAGTCAATCCGTCCACGCTGATGCTAACCACTTGGTGCCCATAGGCCGCATGATAGTTCATGATCTTCTCAATAACGTTCTCAGGGCTGCCTATCAGGACAGGCCCGTTCTTAATATTGTCCTCGAGGTCTTTGAAAGGTGTGTTGTTGATCCGCGATGCAGTCGTAGCGTGAAAGGCATCGTAGTAGGGGCGATAGCGTTTGATCGCCTCCTCTGTGGTGTTTGCCAGATACAAACTACCAAAACCCGAGCCAACGATTGCGTTTTGGGAATCATGGCCATAATAGGCCAAACGCTCGCGATAGTGATCGATTAACGCTTTGTATTTGGCCTGTGGGTGAAACGTGTTGGAGGAAAAAATCGGTTCGCCATATTTCGCTGCTAACTCGGTGGACAGCGTACTTGATGCGCTGCCATGCCACACCGGGATTGGCTTTTGAAAGGGTCTTGGCTGTGTAGTGACATCGTCCAGTGGTGTACGGTAGCGCCCCTGCCAGGTAACATTCTCTTCATTCCACAAGCGCTTCAGGAGTGCATATCGCTCAGCAAGGGATTCCCATTGCTCCTCCTCGGTAATCCCAAAAAGCGGGTAGTGGCGTGGGTCGTTGCCTTTGCCGATGATCAACTCTATCCGCCCGCCCGAGAGATGATCAAGTGTAGCGTAGTCCTCAGCAACGCGTACAGGGTCGAGCACGCTTAGAACCGTCACCGTAGTCAGCAAGCGAATCCGTGAGGTTCTGGCAGCGATCGCTGTGAGCACTATTGGCGGGGAAGAGGACAGGAATGGTGCCCCATGCCGCTCACCCACACCGTAAGCATCTAAACCAAGTTCTTCGGCAAGGACGGCCTGTTTCAGCACGTTCTCAAATTTCTGTTGGGTAGTCAACGTTTCCCCGCTTACAGCGTTGGGGATATTCATCAATAGGCTAAATAAAGCAAATTTCATCTTATGTAATCCCCCATCAATATGGTTTGCCGGGAACGAGAGTCAAATCCTTCAGATAGGCAAGCACAAGATCCCAATTTCCGCTAAAGATCGGAATTCGATGATAGCCAACTCGTTCATAGAGCGCAGCCGCTTCCGGTTGTTTGGGGCCAGTCTGCAATTTAATGTTGCTGTAGCCAAACTCGATCGCCAGGCGATCAATCTCGGCAAGAATCGCTTGCGCCACTCCCTTACGTCGATAATCGGAGCGTGTATACATCCGTTTGACTTCTACCGTGGTGTCATCCAATGGTCGCAAAGCGCCGCATCCAACAGGATGACCTTCGATACGGGCGACCACAAATGCGGCACGCGGCACTTCGATGTCAGATGGATTGAAGCCTGCGCTTCCATCAGAGTCGTAGATCACTCCCAGCTCTGTGCTCAGTTCCCTGATCAATTGCTCTGAGTCTCTACTTCGAACATCCTCAGGAGCAGCAGTAATCTTCGAAATCATAGTTTCATCCCTCCCTTGCCCAATTATACACATTGGTTTTATCGGTAATTCTTATTTGATAAATTTATCATCTCTATGAAAGAGCGTCTAATTAGTCTTTTCTATTCTAAAATTCAATATTTCTATCTAAATACCCCATGACCTCGGTATGCTCCGAATTGCCTCACACTTCGCAGGATCCTTCATTTGGGTCGAATATCAGAATAGCCGATCAATCTCAAAATAAAATACGTATGCGCACCTCGCTGATTGACTGGCAATAAGGAACAATAGTTTGGAGTAAAAAAGATTCCCACTAAAAAAGGGGCTGTCCCAAAAGGGTAAACCCAAATGAGTCAATCCCATAATATGTGCGAAAGAACCTTCAAACTCACTATAAAAGTGGGAATGAAGGTTCTTTTGTTGCCCAATATTGCGTACAAAGTGGGGGGTGGAATTTCCTGAAATGACTTTTGGGACAGCCCCTTTTAAAGTCCAGGTATAATAAATTCTAAATACGGTCCAGTCAAGATTATCACTCCGTCCTTGTCATGAAGATCATCTCGTCAAAAAGTGAATCTGCTCAATGGATAAGGAAACCTTACATCACAGGAATTTCGAAATTTTCCAATCTGGAAGCAGCGGAATCCAATTTGGTAAACAACTCTTTAAACAGGTGACGGAAACCAAATTTCAAGGCTTCGTCAAACCCGATTACCAAAAATAACTTTTCGGTAGAAAAAGGAGCTGCGCTGCAGCTCCTTTAACCATATACCCGTTCATTTCAGATCCGGAAAAAGCCGGGCTACCGATTTGAGAAGCTCCGGATGCACATTTGCTTCGGTACGAATCTGTTTCAAGGCTTCTTCCGCTTGCTGAACAGTCGGCTCAATGCCTAGTTGCAGCAATACAGCTATCGCGACACTTCCCGTCCGGCTTCGTCCTGCTGCACAATGGAGAGCAACCTTTTTCCCATCACGGTAATGGCGAATCACTTCATCGGCTGCTTTCCCAATCTGACCCTCTTGTCCCTCTTGTTGGTCAACAAGCGGAATGTGAATAAGCTCCACCGATTCTGGTGAGCTCACTGCCTCTTGTGCTTCTGCGCGCAAATCGATCACCACTTCAACCTGCTCGTCTTCGATCATTTGCTTCACATCTTTGGCTCCTCCGATAAAGATGCGTTCCTCATGTAAAGATTGATAGTCTTTTCCCATAATAACATCACATCTCCCTTAAAATTCGGACGATTCGCTATCCTTAATCATGACGAGGTCCATAATCAGCTTATGATCGGTTCGGATTTTACTGCTCTTTTAATTGTTTAAAAAGTTTTAGCATATTTTGGTTGATTGCATCAAACATATTCCATAATTGGTATTCAAAATGACGCGTTAGATGTTGTTCCATCTGAGATAGAGCTTGCAGGATGTCTTGCTGCCACTGTATATCCCCGATTTCTCGTTTGTTCATATCCTCTCCAACTATATACCTAGTATTATACTCGGAATTATATGAATTACAATAACATAATTCATAATTGTTTAAAAAAATCGGGCAATCAAAATGATTCATTTGATCGCCCTTGCTTACTTAACTTTTACTTCCTCAATCTCTTCGATATCCAATTTCCTAATGATTGCACGATCTGGACTATAAGAACAAGCAAAAGCACGGAGGTGTACATCACATCCGGTTCCCAACGCTGATATCCGAACCTTATTGCAACGTCCCCTAATCCCCCGGCTCCCATAACTCCGGCCATTGCCGATGCACCAATTAACCCAATCGTGGCAATCGCTAGTCCGAGAATCAAAGCTGGCCGGGCCTCTCTTAAGATAACGCGAAATATAATCTGCTGTTTAGAAGCGCCCATAGCCTGATAAGCCTCTATGATACCAGGATCGACCTCTAATAATGCTGTTTCCATCAAGCGTGAAATATAAGGCGCGGTGTAAAAAACAAGAGGGACGATAGCTCCTTTCACACCAATGGTCGTACCGACAAGCCATTTCGTTAAGGGGATAATGGCAACCATAATAATAATAAATGGTATGGAACGAATGATATTAATGACAGCATTCAGTATATGATAAACACCTGAATTTGCATAAAGATTACCTGGTCTTAGTACCACCAGCAGCACGCCTAGCAATAGTCCAATTACGCTTGAAATCACTAACGAATATCCGACCATGACAGCCGTTTCGTTGATAGACTTCAGATAAAGGTCTGCATCTTCTATTAATTTATTTAACATCTTCGATCACCTCAATCCTTAAGCCCTGCTCCTTCAGAAAACGTATACCGTTCTCAATAACAACCGGATCTCCCGTTATATGCAATACCAATGTACCGAAAATTATTTCTTTAATTTGAGTGATATTCCCGTAAATAATACTGGGACGCAAAGTAAATTTTGCTGTTAAGTCTGCCAGAACAGGCTCCGTCACAGAATCGCCGATAAATGAAGCCCGTATTAAGGTGCCTGCTCTCCCCGGATTTCGCAATTGAGTCCAAAGCATTTCCGGAATTTCCGTATCAAAAACACTTTTGATAAACTTGCGTGTTGTATCGGTTTGCGGTGCATAAAACAGATCGATAACCGAACCCAGCTCGACAATGCTACCATTTTCCATGACGGCAACCCGATCGCAGATTTTTTTGATGACATGCATTTCATGCGTGATAAGGACAATCGTAATCTCGTATTTACGGTTAATATCCAGAAGCAAGTCCAGGATAGAGTCTGTGGTTTGGGGATCCAACGCTGAAGTAGCCTCATCGCAAAGTAAAATCTCCGGATCGTTCGCCAAGGCTCTGGCAATCGCAACACGCTGCTTTTGTCCTCCTGAAAGCTGACGCGGATAAGACTTTTCTTTATCCTGAAGACCAACCACTTCAAGCAGTTCTCTTACTTTGGCTTCTATTTTCTTTTTTGGAACCTTTGCCAACTCCAGCGGTGCGGCTACGTTCTGATAAACGGTCCCTGATGAGAGCAGGTTAAAATGCTGGAAGATCATCCCTATCTTTCTTCGCATCATCCTCATGTCCTTCTCATTTAATTGCGACATCTCAACACCATGGATCCTGATGCTGCCTGAAGTTGGCTTTTCCAAATAATTGATGCAGCGCAAAAGCGAGCTTTTGCCTGCCCCGCTGTAGCCGATCACACCGAATATTTCACCTTTACGGATTTGAAGGTTTGCCTGTCTAACCGCTTCTACCCGTACTCCCTTTTGTTCAAATGTTTTACTAACGTTTATCAAGTCAATCAAGATGTACCTCTCCTCTTATGCAATCATTAAGGCAAAAGGCCCCTTTCGTTTGGAAAGAGACCTCTGTTTTTTCCATCAAGCGCATTACTTACCAAGACGGCACTATGTAGCTGCCGTATTTATCTAAAACAAGTTTCTTAACCTCTTCGGAATGGTAGGCTTTAATTAATCTTTGGAATACCGGTTTATCTTTATCGGCCGTTCGCACAGCTATAAGATTTACCCAAGGCGAATCTTTCGGTTCAATAAAGATTGCATCTTTAGTAGGTACAAAACCGTTATCCACTGCATAGTTCGTATTAATTACCGCAGCTGTAAGATCCGGCAGAGCTTTCGGAATGAAAGGAGCTTCCAATTCCTTGAATTTAAGCTTCTTCGGATTGTCTACGATATCGCGAACGGTGGCTTTAACACCAACACCTTCCTTCAGCTTGATCAATCCCGCACGTTCAAACAGAATCAAGGCTCTTGCCCCGTTAGACGGGTCATTCGGCAATCCAAGCTCATCACCTTCTTTGATCTCCGAAACGTTTTTAATTTTCTTGGAATACAAGCCTATCGGAAAATTTAACGTATTAGCCAGCTTAACGATGTCCAGCTTGTTATCCGCCTTGAATTGATTGAGATAAGGCTCATGCTGGAAGGCATTAGCATCCAATTGGCCATCTGCCAACACTTTGTTCGGTTGAATGTAATCGTTGAACGTAACAATTTCAATTTCCAAATTGTCCTTCGCCGCTACCTCTTTAACCTTCTTCCAAATTTCTTCCTCCACGCCTGCGGAAATGCCGACTTTCAACTTCGCTTTCTCGCTTGCCGGACTGGCTGCTGGCGAAGGAGCGGATGAAGGACTAGCGGCTGCTGTCGGCGCTGCGCTTACTGATGTTGCAGTTTTCGTTTCTACTGTTTTTCCACATCCGGTTACCACCAATATTACAATCATGGTAAAAATGGATATTAAATGCGATCTTTTCATACCTTTCCCACTCCCTTTATTCTCTATTAATAATCATCTAAAAGAATTCCTTGTCGAAACCTGACTTCTCAAGCCTTCACCATTGATCTTTTGGTTCACATACCAGAATTCAGAATGAATATCAGGTTCAAATCCTTCTCATCGAATCCCCAGGTTCCAGAACTGGCACCGCAACCATGATGGTTTCCGGATACTTAATGCCACTGCCCGTGTTCAAAGCGATAACAGTCTCGCCCTCCTGGATCCAACCGTTTGCTCTGAGCTTACGTGCCGCAGAGAAGGTCGCCGCTCCCTCAGGACAAACAAACGCGCCTTCCAGGCGGGCGATGTTCTTTTGCTCCTCGAGCAACTCGGTATCCTCTATCGCAATGGCGCAGCCACCCGTCTTGTATATAGCTTCAAGAACAAGAAAATCCCCGAGTGCTTTCGGCACATTTATCCCAAAGGCAACGGTTGTGGAGTCAGCCCAGAACTGCGAGTCCGGCATCCCTCTCTCCCATGCCTTTACAATCGGAGCACAACCTGCCGCCTGAACAGCAACCAAACGCGGGAGCTTATCTTCGATCCATCCCAGTTCTACGAGCTCCCGAAAAGCTTTATAAATGCCAATGAGACCCACACCTCCACCTGTCGGGTACAAGATGACGTCGGGAAGCTTCCAATCCAACTGTTCTGCGATCTCAAGACCCATTGTTTTCTTCCCTTCGATGCGATAAGGCTCTTTCAGGGTCGAGGCATCGAATAAATCATAGTCATTCACCGCTTGAGCAACGATCTTTCCCGCATCGCTGATTAACCCGTTCACCAAATTCAGGTTCGCTCCTGAGACTGCGCATTCATTTCTGGTAATTACAGGTGCGCCGACCGGCATAACAATCGAAGAACGTAGTCCAGCTCTAGCAGCGTACAAAGCCCAAGCTGCACCGGCATTTCCATTGGTGGGCATAGCCAGCTCCTGTACGCCAAGCTCTTTCGCCTTCGAAACACCGACGGCAGCTCCGCGAGCCTTGAAGCTGCCTGTAGGGATTATCCCTTCATCCTTCATCCAAAGACTGCCGATTCCCATGTCTAAGCCCAGACGGTTCATCGGTAGTAGCGGCGTCATCCCTTCTCCCAGCGTTACGACGTTTTCCGGTGATGTGACGGGCAGCAGTTCATGGTAACGCCATAAATTCGAAGGTCTGCCTGACAAATCCTTGGATGTCAGTTGATTTCTCAAGCTTTCCAAGTCGTAGTCCGCCAATAATGGAGAGCCGCACACACATAATTGATGAACTTCATCCGGACGATAAATCTTTTGACATTTAGGGCAATGCAGATGGGTTAAGTAGCTGAATGGCATTCAATATCACATTCTCTTTTCTTTGTAAAATATTAAAATCTGTTTTTGACCCCGAAAAATCTACGGAAGACAATTTTTCATTTTTTCTCCGATTTCAATTCCTGCAAAGCTTTTTCAATATAGCTGTTATCCACTACTTTGGACGCTTCGACTTTCCCTTTTAATCCTCCGACTGACTGAAGCAGCTCCGCTGTATTCTGCTGGGTTTTTATAACTTCCGGAGTGATCGGAACATTTGCAGGCTCGGAGTTCTCCAATACCCGGCGAATCGTTTCTTTATCCTGTTTTTTCAATTTGGCGTATAATTCAATGGCTTCATCGACATGTTCTAGTTGCCACTTCGTTGCTTTTTCCGTGACTTTCAGATACAACACGACAAGTTCCGGATGTTCCTCAGCAAAATTGGTGCGAACGATTTGAAACCCTGGACTGTATGACTTGACCGCATTTCCGTTAGCAAGAACTCTGGCGCCATTTTTCAACACTTGAACGGATTGAAAAGGTTCCCAAATGGCCCATGCATCCACCTTCCCGGTTTCAAATGCTGGCTGAGCCTCATCAGGCTGTAATTGAATGATTTTCACATCATCAGGTTTAAGTCCGCCAAATTCCAATGCTTTATACAGCAAACCATAAGAGCTGCTTGCCTTGGCTACAGCGATTTGTTTACCTTTCAAGTCCTGGATCGTTTTAATTGGGCTGTCTTTCGGGACAAGTATGGAATCTCCCTTTTCACCAAAACTGGCTGTTGCTATCTCCTTGAATTTTATATCTGCTGCTTGCCCTGCTAATACAGGTATATTCCCTACGCGTCCAAAATCCAGCCTGTCTGATGCAATAGCTTCAAAATAAGCAGGCCCGCTTTGAAACTCTACCCAGTTAACTTGTGCGCCAACTTTTTTAAACTCTTCCTCAAACCAGCCCTTTTCTTTAGCAGCAAGAATTGGCCAAATACTTTGCTGAATACCGATGTTTACAACCAGTTGATTTTTGGCTTCATTGTTCTTGGCGACTTCTTTCGGCGCTGCGCTTTCCAAATTTTTCGTCGTTGGTTTACCAGCTCCACAGCCAGCAAGAATTCCCAATCCTATCGTAAGTACTGTCGTAAGTACGAGCCCTCTGAAATTTCTCATTCTGTAGCCCTCCTGAGTTGTTTAGTAACAATAAAGCTGATCTTATTTTACAACCAACTCCGGTTGAACACCGTTCGTGATCGCATCGATATCTCTCAATTCATCTGGACTAAGCTTCTCACCGATCGCAGACAATGTTTCTGTAATGTGATGAGACTTGGAAGCCCCCAAAATCGCGGATGTAATACCTTCTCTGCTGAGCACCCAATTCAGCGCAAGCTGAGCAAGTGTCCAGCCTCTGCGTTCCGCAATAGGCTTTAACTGCTCTACGATGCGGAAATTCCGCTCCTTTTCGAGCAATGTGTGAAGCCGCTGTTCGCCGGCTGCTCCGCGCGATCCGGCAGGCGGCTGCGCTCCGAAGCTATACTTGCCGGTCAGCAATCCGCGTCCAAGCGGACTATACACGATAACGCCTACGCCTTCGGAAACGGCAAAAGGCAGCAATTCCTGTTCGATACCGCGAGCGATCAGGCTGTATTCCGGCTGTACGCTTTCGAAGCGCTCAAGCCGCAACTGTCCTGAAATACCGTGCGCCTTAGCAATTTGCCATGCGGCATAATTCGAGCACCCGATATAGCGCACTTTCCCTTGACGAACAAGGTCTTCTAACGCACGTAGCGTTTCTTCAAGTGGCGTCTGTTCATCAAATCGATGCACTTGATACAAATCAATATAGTCTGTTTGCAACCTTTTCAAACTATTTTCCACCGCGCGATAAATGTGATACCTGCTTTGGCCCGCATCATTAGGACCGAGACCCACTCGGCCATGAACTTTGGTCGCCAGCACGATCCGGTGCCTGCGCTCACCTAGCAGATGACCGAGAATCGTCTCCGACTCACCGGTTTCAAGCGGGTTGCCTTTATCCATACCCGAACCGTAAACATCAGCCGTGTCAATCAGCGTAATGCCCGCTTCAAGCGCAGCATCAAGCACATCAGCTGACTCTTTTTGGTCGATCCAGCGACCGAATGCCATCGTTCCAAGGCTCACTTCGGAGACATTTAGTCCTGTCCTGCCTAATTTTCTTTGTCCAATTGTCATTGTTATCTCTCCTTATCCATTAAAGCTATCGCGCCATTTCAACAGTTTTTTCTCCAAAATGCGAACCAAAGAATCCGAGCCTTTTCCAACGAATGCAAAAATCATGATACCCACAAATACGACGGCCGTCTGAGAAAACTGTCTGGCATCCATAATTAAATACCCTACACCTTCGCTGGATCCCATTATCTCTGCGACGACTAATCCCAGCCAGGCTACGCCGATCGATAAGCGCAACCCGAGCAATATATTGGGCAGTGCCGCAGGAAGCACCAGTTTGGTGATTTGCTTGAACTTGCTAAACTCCAGAACCCTTGCCACCTCAAACAGCTTGGAATCGACATTGCGGATCCCCAGAAACGTCTGCACATAAAGCGGGAAAAAAGCACCTTTGGCAATAAGCAAAACTTTGGAGAATTCGCCAAAACCGAACCATAAGATGAAAAGCGGAGTGATGGCCAAATGGGGAATGGTTCGAAGCATTTGTACGGTTGGATCAACCGAATGCTCAAACCTACGGAATAAACCAACGAGTAATCCGAAAATAAGCCCCAGACTTCCTCCGAGCAAAAATCCGACTGCGGCGCGCCAAATGCTGATTTTCAAATGTTTGAACAGTTCACCGCTGATCAGCAAATCGTAAAATGCCAGCCATATTTCAATTGGAGTCGGCAGCAGCGTCTTCGAGATCATGCCTGTAGAACCAAAAATCTGCCAAATGATCAAAACGGTAACCGGAAGGACAGCCCCTCTCGCGATAAGCTGCCATTTGGTTTCTGTTTTATTCGTTTTCAAATTTCTTTCAACTTGCGGAGACGCAGGAACTTCTTTTGATGTTTGCTGGACGAGACTGTTACCGGTTCCCGCTGCTAGCTCTGCTTGATTCATATCCGGATCCCTCTCTTTCGTGAAATGATTTAAATGCCGGAGCTGTCGATCAGCTCCAATTCCTCGATTCGTTCAAACTCGCTCAGCACCAATTTCCGAAGCTCTTGAAAAGAACTGGACGCTTTCTTCCTCGGGTAAGGGAGGTCGACAGGAATAATTGTTCGAATCGTCCCAGGTCTTGCATTCATTACAACGACGCGTGTAGCAAGGAAAACAGCTTCATCGATATCATGTGTGACAAGCACCATAGTCGTTCGATTAGCCTCCCAAATGTTCAGGGTAACCTCCTGAAGATGAGAGCGGGTAAAAGCATCCAGTGCGCCGAAGGGCTCATCCAATAACAATACCTTGGGATTACGGAGTAGCGCCCTGGCGATCGCCACGCGTTGCAACATTCCTCCTGACAGTTCACGAGGGTACGCCTTCTCAAATCCTTTCAGCTTAACCAATTCAATGAGTTCATCCACCCTTTTGCGGACTGCAGCGTCATTCAAAGATAAATCTGCTGCGATGTTTGCTTCGACCGTTAACCATGGAAACAAGCGATGTTCCTGGAAAATAAACCCTTTATCAATACCAGGCTTGGTGACTTGCTTTTGTTCCAACAGAACTTGACCTCCGTGATCCGTGTCCAATCCGGCAATAATTTTAAGCAGTGTGCTTTTCCCACAACCGCTCGGTCCGATAATGGTAATAAATTCTCCTTGTTTTACAGTCAACTTGATGTTGTTGAGCGCTTCTAATCTTGTGCCTTGAGGCGTATGAAACCATTTGTGCGGTAAATCGATATCTAACGAAATTACACTCATAGAAGTTTCCTCCTTAAATTTGGCGTAAATGGCTCATCTGGCTAACACATTTCTCCTTCAGGGATTAAGGAAATAAAAAAAGACCCCCCTGCTCCATTCAAAATGAACGAGACGGAGTCTCCAGTGGTCTGGTAGACTTTGATTTCATTTTAATACTTTAATTCATATCGTTTTACTTGGATTTAAAGCGATCATATCACCAGTCGTTCAAGTTGGTCAACAACAATTTCCAAAAACTTGTTATATTACAATTCTTATATTTCCTACTTGTATAATCGGATTAAACCTGCTAACATGACTTTTAACAGCCCATTAAGCCTATTGGTCCACCAAAGGCTCCCTTGCTGCCAGCGTTATTAACTGGTATGCAGGCGGAGTCTTTTTTATTTATTCAACTTGTAAAAAAGGGAGGGAACGGGATGACAAAACAAACTCGTCAAATGCATTTGAATCTTTTTCTTTCCAGTATGGGGCATCACGAAGCCGCCTGGCGACATCCAAGCTCTAATCTGAAAGGAGTCCATGATTTCAATCATTATCAGGAGCTCGCGCGTAAAGCCGAAGCTGCCAAGCTGGACTCGCTTTTTCTCGCTGACCGCTACGCAACTTCACCAACGGCGGTCCAATACGGCGCTCTTGGCGGTTTTGAGCCGCTCACACTATTGTCGGCTTTAGCCGTCGTGACGAAACGAATCGGTTTAATTGCCACCGTTTCCACGAGTTTCAATGAACCCTACAATGTCGCTCGCCGGTTCGCATCATTGGACCACCTTAGCCAAGGCCGGGCCGGATGGAATATCATCACCTCGGGTACGGATAGCGAAGCGCAAAATTTTAATCTCGAGCACATTGCCGGTCACCAAGAACGATATGAACGAGCCACAGAATTTGTGGAAGTCACGGCAAAGCTTTGGGATAGCTGGGAGGAGGAGGCCCTGATCCGGGACAAGAAAGCCGGTATTTATGCGGACAGAAATAAAGTGCATGAACTGCATCATAAGGGAAAATTCTTCTCGGTTCGAGGGCCATTGAATACAGCGCGTTCACCGCAAGGCCGCCCGATTCTCGTGCAAGCAGGCTCCTCGGAGGACGGCAAGGATTTTGCCTCTCAATGGGCTGAGGCCATCTTTACCGCACAGCAAACATTAGAAGATGCGCAGACATTCTATGCTGATGTCAAAGCCCGTGTGCTTCAGCACGGAAGAGAAACGGAGCATGTGAAAATTTTGCCCGGTATCTGCCCGATTATCGGCAAAACCGAAGCCGAGGCGAAAGAGAAAGAAGCCGAACTGCACGAACTGACGAATCCGGCATACAGTCTGCTCCAACTCTCGAATCGGATCGGCATTGACCTTACCGCTCATCCTCTGAACGCACCGCTGCCGGAACTTCCCGACTCCAGCAAAATCCCCGGCCATCAAAGCCGCACGAAGCTGATCCAAGAACTGGCCGGCAGAGAGAAGCTGACGATCAGGCAGCTGCTGCTGAGACTGGCGGGAGGACGCGGTCATAAGACGATCGCCGGTACGCCGAAGCAAATTGCGGATGAGCTGGAGGCATGGTTTGTCAGCTATGCGGCTGATGGCTTCAATATTATGCCGCAGCTGATGAACGGCGGACTGGATGATTTCCTGGAACAAGTCGTCCCCGAACTGCAGCGGAGAGGCCTGTTCCGCACTTCTTATACAGGCACCACCCTTCGTGATCATTATGGCCTGCCTTTACCTGCCAATTCATTCGCCAAGGCGAGAGTATACCATTGAACCAATCAACCTAGTTGTAAATGGAGGCTATTACATGAGTAACAATCCTCAGCGTCAACTGCATCTCGGTGCATTTTTATTTCAGGTCGGACATCATGTAGCCGCATGGCGTTACCCCGATACGGATGCACACGGCATTCTAAATCACGACTTTTATGAGAACTTTGCGAAAACGGCAGAACGAGGCAAGTTCGACATGATCTTTCTCGCCGATACATTAGCGGTTATCGACCGGTACCAAACCAGTATCAAACATACCGTCACAGTGAGGCCTGAACCGCTCACCTTGCTTGCTTATTTATCCGGTGTGACGGAACGAATCGGGCTTGCTGCCACAGTATCAACAACCTACCACGAGCCCTACAATCTGGCACGGGAATTTTCTACGCTCGACCATTTAAGCGGAGGACGCGCTGCGTGGAATGTGGTGACTTCGGGACGAGATGAAGAAGCCCATAATTTCAGCAAATCGAAGCACCCGGATCATGATCAGCGATATGAGCGGGCGCGCGAGTTCGTCGATGTCGTCACTGCGCTGTGGGACAGCTGGGAAGACGACGCCATTATCTCCGATCGCGACGCCGGCTTGTTTGGCAATCCGCAAAAGGTTCATGAGCTCCATCATCGGGGTCCTGAATTCTCTGTACGTGGTCCCTTAAACCTGCCCCGCTCTCCACAAGGAAGACCGGTTATTATTCAGGCGGGAGCATCGGATACCGGACAGCATCTCGCCGCCCAAACGGCGGAGGTCGTCTTTACGGCTTGGCAGACACTCGAAGAAGCGCAGCGTTTCTATGCCAGCGTCAAATCACTTGCCGTTCAGTACGGCCGATCTCCGGATGAAGTGAAAATTATGCCTGGGATCTTCCCTATCATAGGCGCGACGGAAGAGGAAGCCAGAGAAAAAGAAGCGCTGCTTCAGCAGCAAGTGTTACCTGCAGTCGGATTATCGATGCTGTCCGCATCGCTGGGTGTCGACCTGACCGGCTACCCGCTTGACGGACCGCTGCCCGAGCTGCCCGAGCTGGAGCAGATTAACGGAGGCAAAAGCCGCTTCCAGCTCGTAGCGGACATGGCCCGGAGGGAAAACTTGACCATCCGGCAGCTCATGTACCGGGTGACGGGGGCGCGCGGGCATCGAACCATATCTGGTACTCCGGTGCAAATCGCCGATCAATTGGAGGAATGGTTCACACAGGGAGCCTGCGACGGTTTCAATATTATGCCGCCCTATTTGCCTGGAGGCCTTGAGGAATTCGTAGAGAAGATCATTCCCGAGCTTCAAGAACGCGGGCTTTTTCGTACCGAATACACCGGTACTACGCTGCGTGAGCATCTGGGTTTAGTTCGTCCCCCAAGCCGTTTCGAAAGCAATGCCGCTTCCGGGCAATAACACATAACAAGGAATTGGAGGAATCATTCATGGGGAATAAACAGAGACAACTTCATCTGGGGGCATTCATTTTCGGAGTCGGTCATCATGTCGCTGCATGGAGATACCCGCACACCGATACCGCAGGTTTGTTGAAGTTTGACTTTTACCGCAAATTTGCGCAAACGGCCGAGCGCGGTAAGTTCGACATGATTTTTATCGAAGACATTCCTGCCTTGCCGGAGCATTTGGACACAGCGGTTAAACACACCGTGCCGGTCCGGGCTGAGCCGCTCATGCTTTTGTCTGCACTCGCTTCCGTCACCAAGCATATCGGCCTTGCCGGCACCGTATCTACCACTTACAGCGAGCCCTTTCATGTCGCGAGGAAATTTGCTTCACTTGATCATTTAAGCAGAGGAAGAGCGGCATGGAACGCGGTAACCACCAGTATGGAAGTGACCGCGCATAACTTTGGCCGCGACCAGCATTTGGATCATTCGCTTCGTTATGAACGCGCGAAAGAATTCGTCGATGTGGTCACTGCACTGTGGGACAGCTGGGAAGATGAAGCTCTAATCATTGACAAAGCTTCCGGCATTTTCGCCAACCCGGACAAAGTGCACAGCATCGATCATCACGGAACGCATTTTTCCGTCCGCGGTCCTCTGAATGTGCATCGCTCCCCGCAAGGACGCCCCGTTATCGTGCAGGCCGGGTCCTCGACAACCGGTCAGGCTTTTGCTGCACAGACAGCGGAAGTTGTATTCACGGCTTGGCAAACGTTGGATGAGGCACTAAGCTTCTATTCCAGTTTAAAAAGCCAACTCCCCTTATATGGCCGTACAGAGAGTGAGTTGAAGATTTTGCCGGGGATACTCCCTATTATCGGAGCTACGGAAGAAGAAGCCAAGGAGAAGGAGGCCGCTCTGCAAGAGCTCGTTCACCCAGCGGTTGGTCTCTCGATGGTATCCGGGATTCTGCGGCATGATCTTTCCACTTATCATCTGGACGGAACGCTCCCCGATCTGCCGGACTCCACGGGTATTAACGGGGCAAAAAGCCGATATCAGCTTATTCTCGATATGGCGAGGAGGGAGCAGCTATCCATTCGGCAATTAATCGCCCGAGTAACCGGCGCACGCGGGCACCGTACGATTGCCGGGACACCTGAACAGATCGCCGATCAACTCGAAGCATGGTTTTTGCAAGGGGCCTGCGATGGATTCAACATTATGCCACCTTATTTACCAGGAGGTTTGGAAGAATTCGTCGATCTGGTCGTTCCTGAACTCCAGCGACGCGGATTGTATCGTACCAAATATACGGGCCGGACGCTGCGCGAACATCTTGACTTAGCTAAACCGATCAATCGTTTTCAGCAAACCGCAGTCTCCCCTTAAAATAACCAATTAAAAATGACAAAAGGGGGTTTTTCATCATGAAAAAGCAAACATGGTTTTTCAAAAGCTTATCCGTCTTAACCATTCTCTTTTTGGGGCTGGTACTAACAGCATGCGGGAAAACAACGAACACATCCGCCGGTTCGAATACGCCTGCTCCTTCACTTGCAGCATCTTCCACAGCCGCCTCTTCACCCAGCAGTAAAACTGCAGCGGATGCCAAGCCCAAAGAAAAAGTAACCATCAATATCGGGGTACAGGGCAAAACCGGCATTTTCGTCTATGCCCGGGAAAACGGATTTTTCGAAAAAGCCTTTGCAGCTGTTGGAGCCGAAGTAAAATGGAACGAATTTGCCAGTGGCCCTCCCCATTTTGAAGGACTGGCTTCAGGAAGACTCGATTTCGGAAGCGTCGGAGGAACGCCAGTCATTTCCGGCCAAGTCGGCGGCGTAGATTTCAAAGCCATTGGCGTCACGGGAGACGGCAAAAAAGGCAATATGATCATCATTCCGAAAAATAGTCCGATCAAAGAACTAAAGGATTTGAAGGGCAAGAAAATCGCAGTAGCCAAAGGCAGCAGCGCTTATAATTTCTTATATATGGCTATCGATAAGGTCGGTTTGAAAGGCGACGACATTAAAGTGATTCAGCTTCAACCCGATGAAGCCAGACCTGCTCTAGATAGCGGCGCGATTGATGCTTGGTCGATTTGGGATCCATATGCGACCACTGCCGTCTTTCAAACCGGCGCTAAAATATTGGTATCCGGTCAAGATTTGAATATCAATGCTCCCGGCTTCTTGATTGCAAGAACCAAGTTTACCCAGGAACACCCCGATCTCACAGTGCTCTTCCTGAAAACTTACGAGCAAGCCCGCAAATATTACTTAGATCATCAAGACGAAGTTGCAGACGAATTTGTCAAAACGCAAAAGCTTGACAAAGAGATCATCGTCACTGTTTTGAAAAACTCAACACCTTTGCTATCACCGATCACTGCCGAATACGCCAAGGCCCATCAAGAGCAGGCTGACTTCCTTTATTCAGTAGGGGCGATAAACAAAAAACTTGATACTTCGCATGTATTGGAAAGTAAGTTTGTTGAGCAAGCGCTCAAAGAGCTGGTCACGCAGAAATGAGAATCGGCTCCGCATTTAGAAGCAGAGAGTTTCAATGTAAGAAAGAAACGTCAGGGAAGATCTGAGGCCACTGAAGAACTCTCTGTTTTTCAGAATTTCTAAATTCTCTAAACAAAAAGACGACTCATTTCCATTTTTAAATGGAAGGAGTTGTCTTTTGCTAGATTTTAATCAGTCAATTTCAATATTCGCTTCAAATTTACTGTGAATATTGCCAGTGCTCCTTGTATCTCCATGCAGATTAGACCCGAGGATGCCGCTACATCCAAGCCCAGAATCCTTAAGTACATTTATTGCATGACCATCCAGATCATAGATACCTTTATCTACAACATCTAAACACCCGATGATGTTCATCAACGTTGATTTGCCGGAACCTGACGGCCCCATAATAGCTACGAACTCTCCCTGATCAATATCTAACGAGACGTCATCTAACGCTTTAATCGTTTCCTCGCCCATCTTATAGTATTTACTGGCTTTCTCGATATGGATTAACGACATAACCTTCACCTCCATTACTTGCACAAGGACCAAATAAATGAAGTATCTGATTCATAACCCTTACCGTTTCGCCTTATAAAACTCATGATAGAGCTTCATGAGCGCCCTTTTCTCAATCCGCGACACATAGGAGCGGCTAATTCCTAGCTCCTTCGCAATCTCCCGCTGCGTCCGCTCTTCCCCGCCAAGCTCCAACCCGAACCGCCCGACAACAACTTCCTTCTCGCGATCATCCAAAATCTCTAAGTTCCGATAGATTTTGCTCTTCTCTATCTTGAGCTGCACCTTATCCACGACATCATCGGCCTCCGTGCCGAGAATATCGATCAACGTGATTTCATTCCCCTCTTTGTCCGTTCCGATGGGATCATGCAAGGATACATCCTTGCGCGTTTTCTTCAACGAGCGAAGATGCATCAAGATCTCGTTCTCGATACAGCGAGCCGCGAAAGTCGCGAGCTTGGTCCCTTTGTTCGGCGAGAACGACTCAATCGCCTTAATCAATCCGATCGTCCCGATCGAGATTAAATCCTCTAAATCTTCCCCCGTGTTGTCGAATTTTTTGACGTTGTGGACACGAAGCAACGTAAAAATAGATTCTCTGGATTTGAGATCAATGCCTTATTCTGGGTAACCGCATTTAAAACCCGCGAGCTTTCCAAGGAGGGCCAAGGGCGGCAACATCGCTTTTTGCAGCCAAAGGTTGCACTGACACGCCGATTTTCGGGAACAACTCTAATTTACGGGCTAACTTTAGGGATGCTCGCAGTTCTTAATTGATTTTCCCTTAGCAAAACATGGAAAAAAATGTCGGTGTGATTCCAATAATTGCCGATATTACATGGACGAGAATTAATATTGCAATAATGACACCTCCTTACCATATGATCAGGTCAATAGGACAAATTGTAGGTTATTAAAGCAAAAAAGATATGTAACTTTAGTCATGTTTACAAAAAAATCCACCCATTGAGGGAGATTGGCTTACTTCTGTGATTTGCCGCCCTGACATAATGGCATTGACTATATCATCATGGATCCAATCTATAGCTTTTTGATGATTCAGTCATACATGCTTACTTTATCGCATTTCGCCCTAATCTGCTGATGGCAAATAGCGAAGCCCGCGGAGCTGTTTGGCTTCCACGAGTTTCGCTATTTGGTATCCTATCCTATATGGTTTACTTTTATTGTATTGACTTACTTAGACGGTTCAACCGCATCTATTTTTCTTACTGTCCCCCCGGATGTGTCGAGCGCTTACTAGTTCGTACTGCATCCTAGGTCACATTCATAGACGAGCCGGCCACTATTGTAAGGATCCGCCGGCGCTCCTACAGCCAATCCATTGCATCCCGGAAGCTTCATAAAGCTTGAAGGATACATTGATGCTCTCTTCCATGCATCCGAAAGCGTACAAAGTTCATGGCGAACCAGATGCTCGATACCATGGGTAAGCATTTGTGCGGAGCCGGCCAGCAAATTAGGATTGGCCGCCGTGTGAAGCTTTCCTTGAGGCGTCAGGACGACTTTACTGCCGATGTGCGTGTCGTATTCTCCAGGTGGCATCCCGCTTAACGATACTGCATCGCTGACTATCATGGCCTTCGTTTCCTTCACCTTAAGTACAACCTTCAAAACGGACTCCGGCAAATGAAATCCATCAGCGATCACGCAGGCCCATAAGCCGTCAGCGGCAGCTGTTCCCATAAATAGTTAGGATGTCGAGGCAGTTGCAGGTGCGCTCCGTTGCCTAAATGTGTTGACATACTCGCTCCCGCCGATACCGCTTCCCGGATATGCTCGGGACTCACGGATGTATGATCGATGGAGACAGTAACGCCGTGCTCGACACACTTCTTGATGAAGGGTACCGCTCCTGGCCATTCCGGAGATAGCGTAATGATCTTAATCCTGCCTTCCGCTACTGCCTGCCAACGCTCGAATAATAACCAGTCCGGCGCTTTCACATATGCTTTATGATGAGCGCCCCGAGCTCCGTCATCCGGCGAGATAAACGGTCCTTCCAAATGAATGCCGCCTACGCTGTCCGCAACCTGCGGATTCAGGGAGCACGCTTGCGAAATAACGGCAACTGCGTCCTCAATAGCCTCGTCGCTATTCGTAATGACAGTAGGATAATAAGTCGTTACCCCTTCCCCCCATAACAAGGCGGTGGCGTTCACAATCTGTTCCTCGCTTAACGGCAGCGTATTAAAATCGTGCCCTCGGAAACCGTTAATCTGCAGATCGACCAGTCCCGGAGCAATCCAAGGCAGACGGGAGGGTTGCGAGGAACAAAGCGGTTCCATGCGGACAATGTGCCCGTTTTCCAACGTGATTCTCAGTGCTTCCCCGCTTTCGAAATGATAACCTTCGACGATGGACAATCCCTTCCGCTCGCTCACACCCGCTCACTTCTATAGGAGTCCAAATCAACATAAAGCGTACAATTTGGATGAGTTCTTAGAATAGTGGCTGGACATGCTGTGTCGATTGCTCCATCCAATGTCTGCTGGACCGCGGCATTTTTGGTTTTTCCAGGAACCATGCAAAATAAGTGAGCCCCGGACATTAAAGCCGGAATCGTTAATGTCAATGCATACGTCGGCACTGCATCCAAAGTAGCGAAACAGCCGTCGTTCACTTGCTGGGTCCGGCAGGCCTCCTCCAGTTCAACCGCTTTGATCGTATTACGATCTTGGAAATCTGCGACCGGCGGATCGTTGAACGCGATATGCCCATTCTCTCCGATCCCCAGACAGACGATATCGATCGGAGCTTCTTGAATCAGCGCAGCATACCGAATGCATTCTTTTTCGACCGAGTCCCCGTTTTCAATCAGGTGAACCCTTCCCGGTTTTACTTGATCAAATATGCTCCTGCGCAAGAAGGCGCTGAACTTTTGCGGCGCATGCGGTTCCAGTCCGATATATTCGTCCATATGGAAAGCCGTAATTCTGGACCAATCGATTCCTTTTTCCTGCACGAGCGTTTCCAAAAATTCATTCTGCGAAGGGGCGGCGGCAAAAATAATGCGAACGGAACTTTGAGAGGACAATAGTTCCCTGATTTTATTTGCCGCTTCCTGCGCGGCCGCTTCACCCAAATCTTTTCTATTCCTATATACTTTCACCTTTAATTGATCAACCTTATGTTCCTTCACTTCTTGACGCTGTACGGGCATCGACTTTCCTCCCTCCGATTATTCAAAAAAAACTATGCCTGCAGATAAGATCTTACGACATCCAGATCATGCTTCATCCGTTCCGTAGGCGGATACGGAGCGTTACACTCCAAGGTAACCCAACCGTTATACCCGGCTTTCTGCAGCGCCCGAAACAGCGGGCGATGGTCGGTTTCCCCTTCCCCTAAGCGGCTTTGTTCAAAATTTCTGTTTCATGAAAGCAAGACCTAGAATGAATTCCCGACTGTCCCTAACCGTGCACTCGGCATTACTATGCTTCTTTCGACAATTTCGTTTCTAATTCCAGAACAGCATTAGTCTTTTTCGAATGTACCAATCGATTTTTTTGAGAAATAGATCAGCAAAAGAATCCATGATCTAGTAACCATTTCTTCGCGGTCGTGCAGGCTCCTTTATAGCTGGGAGGGACATGTTCTACCATTTTTAAATGAACGCGATGGAGCTTGATTTTGCATCATTTACCCGTACATCTCAAGGACCATATTGCAGTATTAATCGCGGAGCTAAATCCAGATTATTATGGTTAGTAGCATATTCTCTGGAATAGTAAATTACCTTTCCACTTGCACCTTCCTCTGTCTTTTTAATAAGCCACCCAAAGCCTGCACCAACCTTTACGTCATTAGTAACATCCCAAGTGACTTTACCGCTTAGATCGTTGTAGTGGCTAAAACCCGCTGCTGTAGCATCGGCGTATTTCCCGCCTTGCTTACTCACTTTTCCTGGATTGAGCATATCCCATTTGTTACCATCATCATTTTGATTGCTTATGTCCGTATCACTTGGGCTATTCCATGTAACTCCATTACCGGTCCCACGAACCTTTTGCTTAACTTCATCATTCGAACCATTCCCCTCCGTCCAATTCACTAAGAGGCGATGTGCATCTACAGTGCGAACGTCGTTTCTTCCCCAGTTATCTGAATTGTCCATAATAGTGAGAACGAGTGTGGCACTTTTCAAACCGACCGTACTAAGTTGATCTAGGCCGTCAAATCCAACCAGGACACGGTTATTACCACTACCTTGAATGGTCAGATTTGGATTGCCACCTTCGTTGGTATTAGGTGAGCCTTGCCGTAAATAGCTATCCTTACTACTGAGGAGAGTCCCGTTTACCGTGATTGTAAAACTGCCTGTTGCTGCGTTACCAGCTTGGTCTTGAGCAGAACAGTTAACCATGGTTATCCCCAATGGGAAGGTGGAACCGGAGTTCTGGGTGCAGGCTACAGCGATTGAACCATCCACGATGTCGGTGGCTGTTGCTCTAAATGATACTGCAGCACCTGAAGGACCGGTAGCCTCAGCTGTAATATTTTCCGGAAGGGAAAGCACTGGCGGTGATGCGTCCAGAACAGCTTCCGTATTGAATGTCGAACCAACCGGCATCGTATTTACAAACGAATACGGGATGGAAGTCGGAGCAGGTCTGACATGTCTTAATACGTTTGGCTGAACTTCAACATAGTAGTCCGTATTCCGTTCAAGTTCATTCGGGAAGCTGACAACCAGTTTCTTATCTTTATAGGTATAGCCTGCGCCGGTTTTGAACTTGACTACAAAGTCAGTCCCCTCAACAAGCGCTGTACCGCTATTGCTTGTACCTTTGTAAACTTTCACAATACCTACGAAATTAGGTCCTTCCAAAATCTGCGGCGTGCTTGTAGGGTCGATCTTGTTGATGTCGCCAATCCCATCCCTGTTTAGGAACTCGACATTAAAGCCTATCTCAACATCTGCTTGTACGGATACTCCGTTCGTGTCGTTTGAGGGGGTTATGAACACGTCAGGAGTATTGTCATATTCCCACACATCCGCCCATCTTGAAGGGTCTAACTGTCTAGTTGTCAATACGGCATACGAATTCCCCTTAATACCCGTAACCTTGTAAACGCCTCCTGCAGCATTGGATGATTGCACCGACGCTGTGCCAGACGGAGCAAGTACTCCCTTCTCGGTTATCTTGCCGTCGCCGTTCTCGTTCCACATATACACGTAGTAGGTCTTGGAAGTGTCAAGGCCTTCGACGCTCATATCAGTTGCCGCAGTTATAGACTGATTTAGAAGGAAGAAGCTTTGCTCTGAACCGTCCGGGCTCTCAAGGGCCGCGACCATCTTATTACTGGAACCGCCGTCACCAGTACCACTGCGGACTTTTACGTTGTTCCAACCCGATTCCGACGTCATGGATTGAAGTAAGAACGCCCAATACTCAGGACGAAGCTCATACCCATCCCTTGCGTCCCTAATCATGCTGTGGTCCTGGATGTCCCCGTCATACTTGGCATGGTAGATGTCCCACTTGCTAGTGCCGTCAAAGCCTAGCGCAGCCGACATAATGTTAAAGCCTGAGGTCTCGTAGGCATATTTGATCAGATTGGCCTGGCTTCCGCTGTAGGCTGTGTTCATATAGCCTTTGTTTGGACCAAACTCAGTGATTTGGACCGGCTTGCGCTGGTTTTCGGGCAGAGCGTTAATAATCGCCTGCACAGTGAGCAGCATGTTGTATCTCGTCGAACCGTCGAACCAATATCTGTGGATCGAGTATTCGTCAACCACGTCGTTAAGATTCTCACCGATAAGCTTGAACCAAGCCGTCTGGTTTCCAGTCAGCAGGTCGCCGCCTACAATCTTAACGAGATCTCTAATCCCCTCGTTCTTAAGGGCTATGTCAAGCGCCCTGTAGACTTGCACATACTTATCCATAGGAATGCCGTCGTTCGGCTCATTGTAAATCGTAAGGGCTTTAATGTTGGTAAACCCTTTATCCACAATAAGTGTCTTCAGCTGCTTGGCCCAGCGCCCCATTCCTGTATTGATATCCCAACTGGTATCACTGCTAGCTACAACCTGCCCGTTTAACTCAGTGGCTGGATGCCAATAGGTGAGATTTACCGCCGAGTGGGTGTCCAGAGCTAGCTGTAGCGTTTTTTCGAGCGATTCGAAATTCAAGTCGCCGTAAAGCGCCGTATATCCCGAATTGCCGCCCGCCGCGTTATTGACATATGGAACCGCTCTTTGCGGGTCAGGGTCATAGAAAATGCGTGTATACTTCGGATTCAGATTGACGAGTTTATCTTCGAGACTCTTAAGATTGGCGTTCGTGGCGTCGTAAACCGTCCTGTTGAGGTCGGAGAAAAGCTGATGGTTGTACTGGCCGCCCCAGCCCATAAAGTCCTCAACCAGAATATTGTTGTTGATGTCTTGCGATACGACTGGCTTGTAGACAAAGTTTGCGTTCGTCCCTTCAAGGGCTGAATCAGGTGCAGTCGGCGGATCCCCGTCAGGAGCGACAGCCTGCAAGCCGGGAATATTCACCAAATAGGGCTTGGTAATCGGCAGCGGCGATAAGCTGAAGTCCGCTATGTTGGTGCCGTTTGCCAAGGAGTTGTAAGGATTAGAGCCCCATGTGTAAAGGACGTCGCCTTTCCAAGCAATGGCGGTATCATTGATTCCATAGAAACCTTCTACGTCCTTAAGCGCGGTGTTCTCGGTTGCAAATGGGATAACAGAAGTGTTGCTAACGTCCGCGATACCGAGGCCAAGCTTGGCACTTTGGTTGCTGCCCCATACATAGACCCTACCGTCGGAAGTCTTCACCATATAGGTAACGTTGGTACCGCCACCGAATGCCAAGATGTCGTCGAAAATAAGGCTTTCCGCGTTCGGTATGCCGTTTGCAGCGTTGTAAATGGCAGCAGGCTTCTGTGGAGCAAGGTTTGTTTTATTGTTGGAGAAGGTTCCAGCAAATAGGGCATATACCTGACCTAGATCGTCAAGCATGATTGCCGTGCCGTTGACTGACGCGCTGATCTGGACAAATTTGCGCCCTGTTACAGGGTGAGCTACCTTCGCAAAACGATTAGCCGGATCGGATGAGAACTGATTTGAACCTGTACCTCCAAAAGCATAAATGTTTCCGTAATTTGTCAATATGACGGCCGAGGTTGTGCCCGCACCGGTTACCTCGATAGCTTTTTCATTCGGATCGGAAGTGAATACGACTTTTCCGGGCTTTGCCGAATACCATGCCTTACCGGCATCCAAGTATTTAATCCCGTTAGCAGCCTGCGCTTCCCAGATCGGTCTTAATACGCCTGAAGCTACAGATATTCCTGGAAGATCACGTCCAAGCCGATAGTCATTCGTCCAGCCATTCGACTCATTGCCAGCGTTGGCAGCCGATGCCTGACCCCACGACCATAATGCTCCGTCCTTGTCTATTACAAAAGTGCTGCCGACACTTGCGCTAAGAGAGCGTCGTCCTCCCGCAAAATTAATCGGGGTATTGTGGAAGGTGGATTGGGTAGCCCACTGTACCGAAGGAGCGGAGTTCATAATACCTGAACGCTCAAAGCCGTTTTTGCCCCAAGCATACAGTTTATTGTTTTCCTCATCCCACGCGTAGAGCAAGTTGCCCTGAGATGTATAGATCCTATCAATACTGCTAAGTTCAACATCTGTACTAGTAAAGGCCGATCTGAATACGCCGGTTAACCCGCCGTTAGGCATTGAAATAGAACCGTTTGCATATATCCCATTAGCGTTGTTGCCGTTCACGTATACTTTACCATCGATTGTTAGAAGCGCAGTCGCGTTGCCGTCTGCGTCCGAGCCGCTAAAAGTCACAGCCTGCTTGATTACAGCCGATGAGAAAGCGGGCGGAGCTTTGGTTGTAAATTTGTAGACCATGTCTGTGGTTGGATACAAGACATTATTGGGATCTTTAAATGCGTTAGCCTTTACGACTATATAATAGTCGGTGTTATAGGCAAGCGCAGATAACGGCGAAATCCTCACCACTGAGTTCTGATTTTCAAAAGCAGCCGTAGATTGGACAAGCGTGCCTGTGAATGTACCCTGATGCAGCTCGACTGACGTGTTTAAATTGGTAACGCTGGTTAATGAAGCTGTAAAAGTAATTGAAGGCTTTATTTGAATCGAAACAACTGTTGCATTGTGCACCGGTAGAGGTTCAGCCGATAACTGTCCAACTGTTTTGAACGTTGAACCTTGTGTTGCAATGGCTGTCCCTTTGAAATCCTTGAGTTTGCCTCCTTGAATTTCAATATAATAGTCTGATAATTCTTGAAGCGCATTTGCAAATGTAATCGTAAGTACTTTACCGGCATTCGTTACCGTATAAGCACTAGGGGCCAGTAAAGTTCCTGCATTATTCGTACCTTTGTATACCTTTACCGTATCGGCAATCGAACTGCCGTTGGCAAGAGAAACGATCTTATTAAAGGTAATACTCGGTGCAATAGTAAGAGCAACTCCGGTAGCACTATTCGCAGGGGAATAGGAGACTGCAAGCGGCAATTCGTCATTCACATGCGCGGCGAGCGCGGGAATATGAACGAGCGCCTCTTCGTTAATTGGTCTCGGTGTGCCTTGTGAAGCGGTCTGGCCAATACCGGAGCCGTTGCCAAGCTGATCGACACCCGCATTGAACCCCCATGTATAAATGACATTGCCCCTTACCGCGGCCGCCGTTGTCCGGAACATGCTCATATATTCAACGTCTTTTAAATTAGGATTTGGAACTGCAGTTGAAACATCTTTACTTACCGCTGTCCCGTCGCCGAAACGTGTGCCATGAGTTGCTCCGCCATTTGTTGACGAGCCCCACTCATAAACGGTACCGTCGTTTGCTATGGCGAACATGACATGGTTGTTAGTTGGACCAATCGTATAAACATTTCTAAATGATATACCTGAAGCCGCATTCCCGTTAATACCACCTGTCGTTCCGTTGCCATAGACGGCCGAAGGACGGGTTGCGATTCTTGCGGCAGCCGAATACACATTATTGGAGCTGCCTGTGTTAAATACTGTATATATGTATCCTTGATCGTCCAACAGGTTAGCTATCCCACCTGAGGATACGCTCATTTTTACAAATTTCCTGCCTGCAGCCTTGTCAGGATGCTCGACTGTAACGAATGTCGCGGCAGCCGAGGTCGTAAGCCCGTTACCAAAAGCATACAGGACGCCTGACTGAGATAGTATATAATTGACGTTCGGCACATCATCAGAACCAGCAACTGCTATCGCCCGTTCGCTTGCATCTGCATGGTTGAAAATTACTTGAGTCGGCATTACACTGCTATATGACCCGTTCATGGTATATACAGCTTCAGCAACACTGATATCGCGGCCGAGACGAAAGTCATTCAACGCAAGGTTACTGCTGCCACTGGAGCCCCAGGAATAAACCTTCCCGTCTGTGGCTATTGCCAAGATCGTGCTGGGCTTGGTCCCTTCGGTACCAGCTATGCCGCCTAAAGTCTGTTCGTGAGAGCCATCAAAGCTAATTCCGAGTTCCGATAGCGTCTTATTGCCATAAAACTTTAATTCGGTTGCATATGAAACATCTGTTGGAGTTGCACCCGTGCCACCGAGTACACCCAATTTACCTCCGTAAGCGCGCCCCCATCCATAGAGTTTGCTATCGGACTGACTCCACGCGTACATCGTGCCGCTATTTTGGTAAATGCGCGTGATGTTGATAAGCGGCGTGCCTGCACCAGTTAAGACTTTTGTAAAGACTGTGCTTGCACCGCCTGTCGTACCATTTCCAAGCTGACTGTTACCGTTTCCGCCCAGCATGTACACGCTTCCATCAACCAAAAGCGCCGTACTGCCGAATGTAGCGGTGGAGTTCGAAGTGTTCGCAACTACTTGCTGGATATGCTTTGTTAGGCCATCTTCGTTAGAAATACTAGGATGCGCCGAGACGGGTATGACCATCGTCATTACAATGACAATTGCAATGACAATACTAAGTACCTTACGAGTAAAACCTGTCCTCACGTTAAACCCTCCTCATATAATCGTAGTAGACCTATAAGTAGACACTTTCACCCCTTATCGTAAATCTTCCTCTTATTTTGAGGTATGGGTGAAATTTCAGAAGCATGGCATTTTATGAATAAATTTGAAAGAAAGAGAAAAGGGACGACCCCCTCGGCCATCCCTAGTTCATTGCACATGTTTCAATTTACTGTATAAAAAATTCGTTCATTGTACTGCATGTTCGAATTCCAGGGCTTCTTTATGTCATTCATCCTTACACTTCCCTCATTCGTTTGAAAAGCTTTAGCAATCCGTCTTGGTGCTCGTTCATCCATTCCGCTAACTTTCCTCTCATGAACGCGAGTGTGGATGCGTATGTTCGATTAGCGACCAGATTGGACATTTCATGTGGGTCCTGATTAAGGTCGTATAGTTCGTCCAAGTCACCGCAGTTGAAAACGTACTTTAGATTGCCGTGCCGAATCATCCGCTGTGTGAATAGCACATTTTCAAGGCCGGAGCATTCCGTCACGACGCAATCCGGCCAATCGATGTCGGATTCCCCATCCAAAAGCGGCACAAACGAACGACCGTCACGGGAGTTTGCCGTTTCCCGAGGTACCCCAGACAACTCCAGAATCGTGGAATATAAATCGCAGGAGCCGATGAACCGATCTTCTCTTCGTATCTCTTGTTTGGACCCGGCTGGCTTTACGAGCAGCGGAATACGGCAAGTCTCTTCATACATGAAGAACGCTTTATCGCTCAAGCCACCGTGTATGCCAAGCGATTCGCCATGGTCGGCTGAGAAAATGATCGTCGTATGATCAAACAAATCGTTTCGCTTCAAATAATCGAGAAGTCTCCCGATTTGTTCATCAATCGAGCTCATAAAACCGTAATAGTGCTTGACGTAAGGCTCAAAAGCCATCCAATCCTTGGAATTGGCCATCCGGGCTTTATGAATCGACGGCTTATTCTCGTTGTTGTCATAAAAATTAGGCCATGGTTCCAGCTGCTGATCCCTGTATAGATCGAGATGCTTCGTAGGAGCCATATAGGGCTCGTGAGGCCCCCAAAAATTCAAGGCGAAGAAGAACGGGCTCTTGCGCCGACGGAAACGGTCGATGTAATGAATAGCCCTCTCGGTTAAATAAAACTCCACTGTAGATTCGATTGGAGACACGACCTCCGATGCGGTATGTACATCAAAATTGCCGGATAACGTGTTTACTGTTTCGAAGTGGAGATTGTTTTCCTCCAAGTAATGAAGATATTCCGGATATTCGTAACCGCCGTCCCCGTGCCCAGGGAAATCGTCGCCTTCGTACCCCAAGTCGGTAGGCAGGCTGCGGATATTGTATTGAAATTCGGGGAACGTAATTGATTTCTTGCCATATCTACGGAAATCCTCGGTTTCGACAATCTCTTTTCCATGGCCTAGATGCCATTTACCGGTGTATCCAGCACTATAGTCTTGCTTCAAAAGCTGGCGGCTGAGCAGCATTGGGTCATCAGGTAGCTCACGGATCAGACAATGAGCTCCATATGTATTGGCCTGCATTCCGACGTTGAACGGATAATATCCTGTTTGCAAAGACGCTCTGGCCGGCGTACAGATGGGGCAGCTTGCATACGCATTATCAAATACAATGCTCCCTTCCGCCAATAGGTCGAGATTAGGCGTCTGACATACCGTGCCCCCATAGCATTTCATCGTATCGATACGCTGCTGGTCGGTCAAAATCAACAAAATATTTGGGCATTTCTCGTTCATTTCGCCTTTCTCCTTTGCCAACGAATTACGGGCTATGAATTCTACCCTCTGAAGAGATGTATTGGACGGCCCTTGATGCCGATTTTCGCACGGAACAAACCGCCTGCCGATGGTTGTTCTGCTTGGGCATCCTCCGATAAAGGGGAACTGGCCGACGTGATGTACAATTCGTCCATATCCTTACCACCAAAAACGCAAGATGTTACATATTTTACCGGCAATTCAACGACGGCCAATCGCTCTCCCGTAACAGGATTCCACCTGCTCACTTTCCAGCCACCCCATTCAGCCACCCAGATCATACCCTCTTCGTCAGAGGTCATCCCGTCAGGTAAAATATCCGTTCCTTGATAAGGGATCACCGCACGTTTACCGGTCACTAGTCCCGTTTCTATGTCGAAATCAAACGCATCCACTCGGTAGGCAAGTGAATCGATATAGTACATCGTTTTTTCGTCAATGGACCAAGTAATACCGTTGGAGCAACCAATGCCTGAATCCAATTGCCTGTAACTCCCATCCGGATAGAAGACATACAGTGCCCCATCCCGCACATTTCCCTTAGATGCAGTACCCGCAAAAAAACGGCCTTTCGGATCACATTTTCCGTCGTTGAACTGGGTCTGGGGAAGGTGGCTTTCCGGATCGCATACAAACTCCATGGTTTCATCTTCCGGATTGTAAAAAGCCAGTCCCCGGTCACCTGCAATGAGGATGCCTCCGCCCTCCCTTAGTGCAAATGAAGCGACCTTCATCGGCAGCTTTCGTATGCGGTGAACCCCGCTGGAAGGTATATAATCGTGCATTGTTCCTTCGTCGTAATCTATCCAAAGTACCTGTTGCCCGGAGGGGTCCCATACAGGCCCTTCCCCTAAGGAACAATGTGCGTCAACAGCAAGTTCAGCCGTGTATTTCATGGCGTCTCCCCCATTTTCAACTTTAACAATACGGTTTCCGCTGTAGATTCAAACAATTGCTCAATGTTACGATCCCAACGAGACGGATAGCCCCAAGTCCTCCAAGCATCCACTTCGTAGCCCCCCTCATCGTACATGGATCGGCGCGGAATATAACCGATCTGAGAGTGGCAATAACCTAAGGTGATCAAACGAAGTTTGGGGTGACGCTCCTTTAGACGCAGACCATATGCAGCAACGACCTCACCCGGATGACCTAGAAAGTAAATATCGCCGAGTCGAAGTCCGTGAACGCGTGCTTCGATGTTTAGTGGCCAGATTGGTTCATCTGGAAAGCGCTGCAAAAGAAAGTTCGCCCAGCGGGAATCTCCAACATGCTCCCCTTTTGCACGCTCTTCAAGTTCAATTCTCGCGGGGAAATATTCGAAGGTAGGATAACAACTTTCTGTAAAGCCTGCTAGTGTATCATCTATTACAGGCTCCATTTGATGAGCTAATGTGAGCAGCACCTTCCAGGCTAAACTCCGTCCGGCAGCCTCTACATCCTCCCACTGATCTTGGAGAAGATAGCGTTCCTTCTCGCTGCTCACTACGCCTACAACGGCATCAGCCCCACAGCCTTGAAGAAACATCGCTTGGGTCCCCGGGATGCGTTTCTCAATCAAACTCCGTGCCACACCCGGAAATTCTGCAGAAATGAGAAGCCCATTGGTTATGGTGGGGTGACAGGCATAGCTAAACAGGACGAGCTTGCAGCTTCCGTCGGAACGACTAGCTTTCACCACAGGAACATCATGGTCTACTACGCCGTAAGGATTTGCTGCAAATACATTTTGACCGTCAACAATGAGACGTCTGGAAAACGCTAAATCGCTGCTGCCGGTGCCGAAAAATAACGAGACGGGTTCCATGTCGTCCCGGGCGGATCGGCTTACTTCAATAATTGCATCTATAAGTCCATTGAAATAATCCGATGAAAATACCGCGTGCTCAAAGCCCGGAGTCGGCTCCCGATAAAGCGGTGCACAGTGGGTGTGAGTCCAGTGAACCAACACTTGATCAGAACGAAGACCCCATAGATGTTGGAGCCGCTCCTGCAGCGTATCCGTCCAGCTTCGGGTTAAGCCAACTTGATCGACTACGACGACTACATGCTCTTCTTCACGATCCGTGCTTTCCAGCCACATGACCTGGGCACGGAGGTGGTCTCTCACCCCTGTTGACGGTGCCGTCCGGTTGGAAAATCCTCCGAGCCAAATCCCCACGGGAGGTGTAACGGTGCACTCGGAAAAACCTAGCTTTATCATCTTGAACCTCCGAGCGCTGATGAAATCTCCCCTGCCGTATGAATAACCTTAGTGCTGAGCTCGGAAAAACGGGCTGCCGGCATCTCACGAGAAAGGGCGATGATACTGATGGATGCCGTCACATTACCTTCGTAATTCCGTATAGGTGCTCCTATACAGCGTACTCCGAGCACTTCTTCCTCGTCCTCAAGCGCATAGCCTTGCTCCCGTACGGCTTGCAGCATCGCCTTGAATTCGGTCAAAGTAGCGGCCGCCTTTTCCGTTCCTCCTCCTAGCCCTCGAGCCGCAAGGATCTCATCCGTTTGCGGCTCAGGCAGAAAGGCGGCGATAGCCTTGCCTACTGCCGTTAAGTGCAACGGGGAGCGCTTGCCTATATAAGTGTCGAAGCGAATGAAGCTCGTGCCCTCGACTTTTTCCAAATAAACGACATCCAATCCATCCAGCATTGCCAAGTGGACAGGAAAACCTGTATCGTCGCGTAAAGCAGTCATAAAGGGAAGTGCAATCGTGCGGATATTCATATTTTTCAAAACTTGACTGCCTAAATGAAAAAGCCTCAGCGTCGCCCGATATTTACCCTCGGACATCTTCTCGACATACCCTTTCATCTCCAAGTTATCTAGGAGAACAAAAGCGCTGCTTTTAGCTAGGGAAAGTCGTTCATAAATATCGACAAACCGAAGCCCGTCAGGGGATGCGCTTAAAAGCTCAAGAATTTTGAACGCCCGATCAACATTTGGAATTAATTGGGATTTTGATACTCGTTTATTCATTCAAACTCACCTTCTCTATCTCTTTGATGCTGATTAAACCAGCGTTCTATCGCCATAATCTCTCACGACTCTTGCTGCAGCGATAACAAGTTGGATCACTGCAGAGCAGGGCTGCATCGTCCATACGCAAAAGCTCTGTCGTGGCAGATATCACTTCCTCGCCTGATATCCACTGGACTAGAGCTTTGCCAATTAGGCCATCTTGAATGGCGCTGCGCTTCCGCAGTAAAGCCTCAATGACTCCAAAAGCTCGGCTGCACCCAGGAGGATCAAGTAATTCCACCTCCATTTGAACGGAACCGAGAATCGGAATACTAATTGGATAACTCGGACGAAAAGGAATGTCCAAATAGGACATTTTGGCATAAGCTTCACCTACATGGACCGTTGAATTGCTCGTATGACCAACACCAAGCAAAAGAATTCCGCCGCCCATTTTGGCCACTAGATCTAACGGACTGTTTATACCAAGGCCTGGTTTCAAAAAATGATCCTCGCAAAGAGCGACAGCCCCGTCCCCTATCGCAGTAATGGAATGTGTAGGATGTAGTGACCTCACGGCATCGGGACGTTTACGAAGCAGTTCGGATAATATGCCTGTTTTACTTGGGGAAATATCCGGATTAAATCCTTCGTTCTGATAGGTAAACGTAGGCATTACAAGCAAGCCTTCGCTACCGATACAAGATATTAGCGCATCTAGGACGGTATCCGCACCGCCATCAATAGGCCCAAGATTGCGTAAAGAACTATGGACGACAAGACGAGTCCCAGTGCGAATCCCCAAGCTATTAAAAGACTCGATTAGTGATTCTCTCGTGAGTGGCTCCACCATCATACCTCCCCATTCCAGCTTTAGGAACTAATTTTGAATCGGTGCATAGGCAACGACGTCAATTTCCACCAACGCTTTGGGCAAATAACTGCCCACTGTTGTCCTTACAGGTTTGGGATCCGGAAAATAGCTATCATATACTTCATTAAAAGGGACAAAATCAGTCATATCTTTCAGGTGAACGGTCGACTTCACCACATCTTCAAAAGTCGCTCCGCCTGCCTGAAGAATAGCTAGGACATTTTCCAATGTACGCACTGTTTGCTCCTTTATGCCTTCAGCAAGCTCTCCAGTTACGGGATGACGCCCCACTTGACCGGAAACATACACAAAGTCTCCCACCCTTAACCCTTGCGAGTAAGCCCCAACGGGTAACGGCGCTCCATCGGTTAATATGGCTTGCTTTTTCATCTTGCCGCCTCCTTTTATTCTAAGAATTTATACTAAATTCAGCTCTGCCAAAATATCATTGTTCAGCAGCGCTTCCATATCCTCTGTCGTAAAGCCTGGAAAAGGCATTTGTTGGGCGTATTCCGTCATTTTGCGAAGCCCTTTAACCGAGTCTTCAAAGTTGCAAATCGGATAATCCGTTCCGAAGATCAGCTTTTTCCAAACGCCATACTCTTTGCAAAGCATCAAGGAATTATAAAGCTGCCATGGTCTATAGTAAAGTGCCGATACATCCGCGTACACATTTGGATGTTTGCGAATTACACTGATCGTTTCAGCTTCCCACGGATGACCTAGGTGAGCGATAATGATCCGCAGCTCAGGGTAGGCTAGAGCAACTTGTTCCAATTGTTCGGGGTGAGCCCATTTCATGGGAGCCCTTTGGGGAAAGGTCGTACCTTGATGGGTGAGAATTGGAAGCCCGTTGTCCTCACAGAATCGATAAATGCGCAGCATACGCTCATCCATAGGATCGTAGGCTTGATAGATGGGGCTCGTCTTCAAACCCTTCATGCCCAGATTGAAATGGCATTCCTTCAATTCATCCAACGCATTGTAATCATGGGGGTCGACGCATGCAAATCCGATCAGCTTCTGCGGGTCCCTTTGGCAATATTCCGCTACATATTCGTTAGGGACATTAAAGCCCAGATGTCGGCTGCGAAAAGCTAGCACAATACATTTATCCACGGCTTTCATCGCTTCATAGTGTTCATCCGGTGTCGTGCGCTGTACCGGCTTGCCTCTCATTTTGAAGCCCTCTGCTAAATACGCTGGACTGTAATGCTTAGGCTCACCCAAGTGAGTGTGATAATCAATCATAGGTCCTCGCCTCCATCCTGCCATTGTACGTTCCCATCCGGCGTAATCCGTTGCAAATTCCCTTCATAGGCAAAAGCTACCGCGTTAAATGTGATGGATTTCTTTTCGAATGGGGTAAAAAGCGTAGCGGTACCATTGGCAATCGCGCCAGTAAGTCCAGGCAACTCCGACCCTGGAATGCTGCTGAAAGGCTCGATCCCCATCGTGTAGGCCCGACCGAACCAAGGCGCGCCGGTCGTTCCGCCGAACTCTTGCCAAATCCACAGATGCGGCCAAACCTCGAGAGGCCAGCTCATTCCAAACCCCAGTCCGAGCTGTGGGTTACATGCCGCTACCCAACCTTCTTCTAGCTCAGCAGCAAAAAACATATCCGCAGCCAACTGCTCGCGAGGCGGCATTTGTCTTAAATCGACTGGCTGACCGTCTCTTCCCAGCAGAAAGGGCCATTCGCCGGATGTTCCAGGCACAACCCGTCCCGGCAAGTCTTCTCCTCCTGCCGAACGAGTAATACGACAAGGCGGCAAATGCAGCTCCATTTCCGGACCGAGGAAAGGCTCACCAAGCGCTGGATGTTGGCCCCACATGCAATGAACTTCGACAGGGCTTACATTTTCTACCGTTTCACGAATTTGTAAAGCGCCGCTTCCCCGCTTGAGCCGCAGCTCCCTTTCCATACGGAAAGGCAAACGTTGTGTTTCTACACGCATCAAGAGGGCGACCTCGTCGGGCGTATCTAAGATCACTTCATACTCCCAAGCCATCAGACTGGCCTCGCCATGCATGCCCTGCTCAGCCCCCTTGTAAGTAGAAGCCGTACTCCCCGCAGGAAATATCACTTGCCAGCCGCCTGGATAATGGTCTATCCAGTTGCCGCGAGGGTTGGATGTGGTAGGAACCCAGTTCCCCCAAGTCCGCATTCCCCATGGAGCCCGGTACATCACATCTATATCTAAAGGTTTGTATCGAAATTCTACAATACTGCCCCCTTGATCTAATAACAGAGTGACAGCCAATTGTTCATTCTCCAGCACAGCCAGTCGATGCCCTTGATACATGACATCACAGCTGATACGTACACCGTTGCTCCTTGGTAAATACATAGCTTCTCCTCCGATTCCCTCGGGCGTTATTTGACTCGGTAATGCTTGACCTTTTCATCGTCCAACTCCACACCTAAACCAGGCCCCTCGAGAGGTCGCGCCTCGCCTCCTTGGATTGGCAACGGTTCTGCTAAGAGCATGTCTGCATAGAAAAATGGTCCCAAAATATCACAAGGATACTCTTCTGCACCGATCCCTGGAGTAGACATGGCAAGGTGAATCATCGCGCTACTTGCTACACCCAGCTCCAAATTGCTGCCCACCGTGCAGGTAAGTCCGGCTGCTTCCGCAACTGCGGCGGCTTTTCTCGCTGGTCCGATGCCTCCGCCTTTTCCAATATAGAGGGAGAACACATCTGCAGATCTTGATCGTGCCAAAGCCATAGCATCTTGCAGAGAGTACAGACTTTCGTCGGCGATGATCGGCACGTTCACTTGATTTCGCACATCGGCTAACCAAGACATATCCAGCGAAGGTACCGGTTGCTCAGCAAAATATATGCCTTCTTCGGATAGTCTTCTAATCGTAGTAACTGCCGCACGGGGCGTCCAACCGCCATTTGCATCAACGCCTAATCGAATGGATGGTCCAATCGCATTCCGAACTGCTTTTACTCGAGCAATATCGTTCTCAGGTCCTGTTCCAACCTTGACTTTCATGGTGCGAAAACCTTGTTCCATAGCCCATACAGCGATTTCCGCAGCCTGTGCGGGCTCAACTCCCGTAATAGAAAATTTAGTAGGCACGAAATCTCGTACGGGTCCTCCTAAGAGTTGATAGATTGGCAAATTAGCGACTTTCCCCAAAATGTCCCATAAAGCCATTTCCAATGCTGCCTTCGTGAAGACATTATGCGCAATGCGTTTCTGCATTTTTTGCGTTAACCGCTCAATATGTAACGGATTTTCCCCGATCAACAAGGGACCCAAAAAATTGCGGATGAAATGAGCTGCCGTAACGTTATCCTCTCCGCTCCATCCTGGTGTGCAGGACACTTCACCTAGACCGGTGATCCCTTCATCCGTATGAACTTTAACCAATAGAAACGGTGAAACCAGATGGCTTCCCCGACCTGATCGGATCGCACGCTCCGGATGTATGGGAACCTGAACGGGAATCGTTTCGATGCTGGTGATCTTCATATTCATTGCGTGGTCTCCTTCTTATCCATCCCTAATAGACGAAGGGCATTGGGACCTAGAATCTGTGATTTCGCTTCTTCGGGAATATCGAGTAAATCAAATTCTCGGAACCGGTAATCAACATAAGGTTGTTGTGGCTTATGAAATAAACCTCCATCTGTGCCGAATACGATCTGTGTAAGCGGAACTTCAGCCACAATCTGTTCCATGGCAAAAGGAGGCGTTGAACACATGCATAAGTAAACGTTACGGTGCCGTTTTCCTGCAGCAATCGCTTCCGGCCAAAGATCATGCAAACCTGCGTGTCCAAGCAACACTTTAAGCTTAGGATGCCTAACAGCCAGCTCGGCGATTTGCAGGGAGGAGGCGTATGGCGGTGTGCCGTCATGAAAAAGGATAGGAATGCCCAGCTCTGAGGCTATTTCACATACTGGTGCCATAAAGGACTCTAATGGGCTAAACCCCTGCAGCCAGTTGTGCAGCTTCACACCACGCATCCCTAGTTCGGTTACACAGCGGTATACTTCATCAGCTGCTCCTTTTCGCCTAGGGTCTACCGTACAGAACGGAACAAAGCGATCCGGAAATGGCGAGCACCAGTCGGCTAAATAATCGTTGCACGCTTTGGCGTTCTGCCAAAAGCCGTCAATTGTAAATATCACGCTAATGTCGATGCTCAGCTCGTTCATATAGGCAACATACTCTGCAGCCGAAAAAGGATAGGTACCGTCCTCCCGCCTAGCGGGTTGGTGTACGTGAAAATCTATTTTCATTCATATGCCTCCTGTCTGGGAAGTCGCTCATTGGCGAAATCGTTCAGCTAGCAATCTCTCAACATTTCCACCTAAGATGGCAGACTTATCGGAATCGGGCACATCCATGTCTCGTACCTTATCGACTTCAAGACCCATGCGGGCAACAGGGTGATTACTGGAAAAGATCATTCGTTGTGACCCAATCCCTCCATACATGCGCGCCATCCCCCGTTCCGGAAAATCATGGGCTGTGTCGCCGTACAAATTAGGCGCCCGTTCAAATGCCGGCATGACATCCATCCAGAAGTCAGATTTTCCATTTTTCCCCATTATGAAAGGTACTTCTGGATAAGTCAGAGCCAATTCGGTAAGCTGCAAAGGTAGAGCAAACGCAGGAGTCCCTGTATGCACATAGACCGGCGCATGGTGGCGTGCTGCTACTTCGATTAATGGATGAACAAGTTTTTCGAGAATCATAAAACCTTGCAAAGGTGGGTGAAGCTTGACCGCAGCAGCACCTTCTCCCAAGGCCCGCTCTAGCTCAGCTACAGCCCCACCCTCAAACCATGGATTCGCTGTGGCATAAGAGAGAAACCTCCCTTCAAACTGACGGGAAAGTGCTAGCACACGGTCATTGCCCTCTCGGTTATGAACCGCCATCTCACGATCTATCGGGCTAATTAAGGCCATGTCGATCCCGCTTCGATCCATTTGATCGATCAATTGTTCTGGATCTATCTGATGATACTGTCCTACACCAGCAAGCACATGAGCGTCAATAATCACGTTTCTCTCTCCTCACTTATCCGCACCGACTCACCGGTTTCCATAGCTTTTACGAAGGCTAGTGTTAGACGCAGGCTTGAGATACCTTCCCGGCTGCCAGGTATAGGCTTTTGGTGTAACTCTATGGATTCCAGAAATTTCTGTAGCTGAGCCCGAAAACAAGATCTAACTCGGTTCTCGGACAGCTGAACGCGCTCGGTTAACCGATCACTGATCAATACGGCTTCCCCTTTGGCTCGATCTAGATAGGCCATTCCTTTGGGACCAAGAATCTGAAATTCACCAAGAGGAAATCCAGGATAGAACCATCCGATTTCCAGCTTAGCTTGATCTCCATTAGCGAATTCAATCAGAGCTGAATTGTAATTAGGTGAGGGAAACTCCGGTCTGCTAGTCAGACCCCGAGCAGTAATCCTTACTGGAGAGGAGCCTGTCAGGAAAGCAAGGTGATCAGCTGCGTGAGCTCCGTCATGTATACATGGCGGTCCGTGACGTAAGGTGTTTAAAATTCGCTCATAGTGCTCCTGATTACCCTCAGGATCCCACACTTCATCAAATGTGGCTAATCGAATCTGCAGCGGACGCCCAAGACTGTCGCTCTCTATCCATCCCCGCAATGCATCCATTAACGGGCCGTGCCGATAAGTGAAACCTACCTGCAGAAGACGCCCGCTCAAGCGTTCTGCTTCAGCCATTTGTTGGGCAGCTTCAAGCGAAGTAGCCATCGGCTTTTCACAAAGTACATCTTTACCAGCCTGTAAAGCCTCCATGGTGATAACCGGTGTTGCCCAAGGTGGCGTACAAATCAGAACGGCCTGCACTTCTTTGTCTTCTAAAATTCGTTTATGGTCGGTTGTATGATAAGAGCTGCCAAAAGCAGCTCCAGCAGCCGCAGCTCGAACCGGATCTTTATCACAGACCGCCGTTACGTGAACAGACGGGTGCTCAAGAAGAGTCGGAAGATGCTGCCCCATCACAATGTCTCCGCATCCGATCACGGCTAGTTTTACAAGGTTTCCGGACAACTGAATTCCCCCCGCTATTGTTTAAATACCTACCATTAACTTCATTTACGGAGTACCGGGACAGCCAAGCCTGCTGCTCCTGGCTTGGATATGATTGCTTCAGGATAATAGCGCTGTAAAATTTCCAACCCTAATGCAGCCCGTCGTACCTTCTCCTTGCATTGGGCTATTGCCATATGTTCAATGTGCATACCGCTTGGATAGACATTAGCCGCATTGCGAAGCCCGAATTTTACATAAACCGGTGAAACGACCCGGACAATCTCCGGAATTTCGTAAAAGCGAATAGCACCGCCAAAATCGTCCGGTGCTTCCACATAAATATCAATTGGCATATCAACGGCTTCGCGAATTGCCCCCAATCGGGCTAGTGTAAGAGAAGTTGGTACATTGTAGGTGTCTGCGCCGAGCGTCTCCATTTGCTTAATGGAAACAGGGTTTGCTGCTCCAAGTGAGACAGAGCCTTTTACGACCAAATCAACTGGCAGTTGTCCGGCCTTTTTCATTTGGCCCACAATAGCAAGAAGACCCTCATCGGCAATGAGTACTCCCCTCAGTCCCAAACGGCAGCCCCGCTTAATATCTTCGACGGCATAGATTAACTGATCCATCCCTTCATGTCGCAATGCTTGGCCTTTTCCTGCGGGTGTGTGACTAGCTGCCGTAATGTCCCATGTCGTACGGGGCCCTACAAACAGACTGACCTCAACACCATCAGCCTCTGCAAGCTCGAGCATCTCACGAATTTCCGAATCGGTGTTCATCATAATTCCGCTGCCTTGCGATACACGGTGTATGGTTACGCCGTACTCCTTGGCTGTTTCCAAAGTAGCCGCGAGAGCGTTAGGTCCTTCTACACTCGGAATTTCAAATCGAACCTGCGCCCCATCTGCAAAACGTTTAGATGAAGTCGGATGATGATGAGCATCTCCCGTTGGATAACCTAAACTGGCCAAAAACTCACGCGTTTCTTTCATAACAGCACCCCCGGTTTTATTGTAAATAATTCAGAAGAAAAAAATTAGTTCAGTATTTTGAAACCCACTTCAAAAATGATGATATACCAAGTATAATAGGAGTGAGTTCGGGTGTAAAGGAGGATTTTTCCAAATGTATTCGTTTTCAGATCGACCAGGAAGCCTGCTTTTTCAAGAGTTGAACCGGGATGAAATCGGGAAATGGGCCCCTGAAGCAACCATCATCTTACCCGTGGCTGCCATTGAACAACACGGACCGCACTTACCCGTTTGGACGGACTCCCTTCTAGCGGAAAGCATCACCCTTCAAGCAGCAGTACGAGCAAGAGAAGAGATTCCAATCTTGGTCTGCCCCGTCGTGACCTATGGCTCCTCGCACCATCACCTTATCTATCCTGGAGCGATGTCGCTTTCCAACGACACGTTAATTGGGGTGCTGCGCGACCTGACTGACTCTTTAGTGAGCAGCGGTTTTCGCCGAATTTATTTGATCAATTCCCATGGCGGAAATGAAGAATGCGTGCGACTCGCTGCTCGTGAACTTGCACTACGTCACCCCGTTATAGCTGGAGCCGTCTCTTATTGGACAATTGCCTGGGACCAAATCGTACAGGAAGGGCAAGCTGGGAGTTTGGGAATCGTCCCCGGCCACGCCGGTGGTTTCGAAACTTCTTTACTTCTTGCATTACGACCGGATTTAGTGAGAACCGAGTTACTTCCTTTACCAAACCGCCGCAACATCCCTTTAACACCTAGAGATCCCTCTACTGGACCGCTAATTCAACGCCACGGTAGTTGGGCAGCGATTGACGGCTACAGCGACGACGCAGGCTCAGCAAGCGCGGAAAGCGGGCAAAAACTTCTCGAAATCATATCCCGATCCCTTGCTGCTGAATTCGTTAGATTCCATCAACTTAAGCTGAACTAAATCAATTATTCTTAATGATAATCCACTACGGAAGGATGTTGGAATCGTTGAAAAGTTATCATAATCTTATTGCCGGACACTGGGTCGGAACCCAATCCGGACGCCTGCGTCCTAATTTAAATCCTACTAAATCATCAGAGATTTTGGCTGAATTTCCAGACAGCGATGTCCAGGATCTTCAGAATGCTACAACTGCTGCGTCAACTGCTTTCCCCAAATGGCGCAGCATGAGTCTTGTCGCTCGCGGTGAGATTCTATACCGCGCAGCCGAATTGCTTACAGCTCGTGCCGAACTCATTGGCAAAGATTTGGTTTTGGAAGAAGGAAAAACATTACCTGAAGCCATAGGAGAAACGATGCGGGCTGCAGCGATTTTCCGTTACTACGCAGGAGAAGCCCGTCAGGAAACTGGCGAAGTCTACGCTGCATCCGATCCGACCACACTTCTTTACACTCGTCGGGACCCAATTGGCGTAGTCGGTGTCATAACACCATGGAACTTCCCTATTGCAATTCCAGCTTGGAAAATCGCACCCGCACTCATTTACGGCAACACTGTGGTCTGGAAGCCGGCAGATCTAACTCCGCTGACAGCCTATCATTTGGCAAGTGCTCTAGTGGATGCCGGGCTTCCGGAAGGCGTGCTCAATGTCGTGTTCGGTCGAGGATCCGTTCTCGGACCCGCTCTAACCACAGACAATCAAGTGCGTGGAATCTCTTTTACCGGCTCCAATGGTGTTGGTCGCAGCATTGCAATTGCCAGTGCTGAGCTCGGCAAGAAGTATCAGCTAGAAATGGGCGGGAAGAATGCCGTCGTTGTTCTAGCAGATGCTGATTTAGATTTAGCCGTTGAGATGACGATCCGCGGAGCAATGCGCTCTACCGGACAAAAATGTACCGCTACCAGCCGTGTCATCGTTGAAGCTCCATTGATGAGCGCATTCACCGAAGCGCTGGCCGAGCGTTGCCGAAAGCTTACCGTGGGTAACCCGTTCGATTCGCAAACCTACATGGGACCTCTTGCCTCCCTTGAACAGCAAAGAACCGTATTGAACTATATCCAAATCGGAAAAGAAGAAGGAGCTCGACTAGTAACTGGAGGTGATTCTCTCGGTTCTGAAGGTTTCTTTATAACACCAACGGTGTTCACCGATGTGGATCCTAACAGTCGCCTAGCTACCGAAGAGATCTTCGGGCCTGTAGTCTCCGTCGTGCCTGCAGCTAATCTAAGTGATGCCATCTCTCTCGTTAATACAAGTCGATTCGGCCTAAGTACAGCTGTATTCACTCGTGATATTGGTAAGGCCATGCGTTACGTCGATGAGATCGAATGCGGTATCGTGCATGTGAACTCCGAAACAGCCGGCGCGGAACCGCATGTTCCGTTCGGGGGCATGAAGGAATCAAGTTCCAATTCCCGAGAGCAAGGAAAGTCAGCTAAGGAATTTTACACTCAGATCAAGACCGTCTACCTCGACAGACCGTCCATAAAAGAATAAGCAAAGAGTTCCGGCGAGCAACATTTCTACTCCTTCTTGCAACCGACGTCAGTTCCTTGATTCATCGTGTTTAGATGAAGGGATGTGATCATCATGTAAAATTGGTCGCTTATGTCTATAAACTACAACCCTAATATGTGTAAAGGAGTGAGTTATAGCTAATGCAAAAATTAATCAAACCAATGTTCATGAGCTTCATGATTCTGTGCCTATTCCTAACGGCTGCTCTTCCGGCTTATGCAGCAGGTTCAGAATCGGCGATCGCGATAGGACTTAACCCCGGAACAATCGGGTGCCCGCCCGGTACAGAGCAACCGACACTGAGCGCCCAGTACAAGAACCGTGTAGTTGAGGCATTGACTACAACACAGGATGTTTACGGTCAACAGATGCTTGCCAAGCCTGAGGGTCCCACTTTTGACAATGTAAAGGACTTCTTTAATCCCATCATGTACGCGATTGCCCCCGCTGCGCAGGGAGGGTTTTTGACGGATACGGGAGTCTATTACATCCCGTTCGGGCAGCCGCAACAGCTTACAGCCCGCGGAGATTTGGCTTTGACATCAGCCGATGGCAGTCAGATTATCTCGAATAAAGTCGATAACCTTAGTCTTAGCACTAGAATTTATGTAGGTGCGGGTGGTCAAGAGCAATTCGGCTCTTGTTTGGCCAACCTAAGCACTCCTGCATTGTATAAGGGATATCTCCCGGTTCTTCAGCTGCAATACCGAGATCATGACGGACACGAGTATCAGCAGGAGTCGCTCGCGACCAACCTTCCAGGTACCAATCTTGTAGCCAGCTACATAAAAATTACAGCCCAACGCGGCCTTGGAAAAACGGAACACAAGCCTATTAACATCAGATTCCAGGTATGTAGCAACTGTAATCTTCACCAAGAGGGGAATCAACTGATCGACGATCAGGGTCGCACCTATCTGTATTTCAGCCCCGGTGCCACGTTCAGCAATTCTGATTTGGTCTACAACCTTGATAAACTAAATAATGGAATTGGTGATTCCGTCTACATCGTGAGACCGGTCACCCCGATCGCCAATGCACCCGCGGTCCAGGCGGATAAAAGCGGACAGGAACAGGCACGGGCCGATTCTACGACATACTGGGAGAATAGGTTGTCGGAAGGAAATCTCTTCCAAGTCCCTGAGAGTAATATCATGGATGCTCAGCGTAACCTTTTGATTCAGGATCTGCTTATGACTTGGCGCTATAGCTTGGGAAATGCTTACGAGGCCTTTTATCAGCCGGAAAGCAGTACCACAATGGGGACGCTTGGACGCTATGGATACACCAACGTTTATAAACAAGCTCTGCAGGACTTATTGCCCAAATCCAAAGGCATCATCCGTCGCAACTGGGAAATTGGCGAGAAGCTTTCTCATGCAGCTGACTATTACCGATTAACGGGCGACCCTTCTCTGATTATCGAAAATCTGGAGGCGTACAAAGCTTATGCAGTCGATCTGGCAAACCAACATGCTGGCGATCCCAATCATCTGCTGGAACGTCAGCAATACTCCAGTGATGTTCCGAACAAAGTCTATGGACTGCACCAAATCGGGACGGCGCTCTTCGGCTTGCAAAATATGGTTTCCGTATGGAGAGAACTGGGTCAAACAGATCTGGCCAACCAATACGGCCCGATTGCAGACGATCTGCGTGTCTGGTTTGATAAAGCCATAAAACAATCTAGCAATTTAATGCCGGATGGCAGCCTATTCACGCAGGCGATGCTGCTGGATAAGGAAGATCCTTATGACCATCTGCCAGTAACTGTACTGGGCAGTTATTGGAATCTGGTTGCTCATTACGGATTTGCAGCTCAGGCATACGCTCCTGGTACTCCTGAGGCGAAAACAACGCTCCAATATCTCTATAACCATGGATCTCGTCTGATGGGGCTGCTAAAGGTTCGGGACGGCGCGATCAACAGCGTTTACGAGGCTGAGCACATTAAGTTTTTGGCAGATAACGACCAACCCGATCAGATGGTTCTGAGCCTTTACAATCAACTGGCTCACGGCATGACAAGAAACACCTTTATTACCGGCGAAGCGGCTAACGTTGGACCACTTGCCTCCAAATGGCCAAAGCAGTTCGGCATCTGTGCAAAAGACCCCTGCCCGCCGCCTAGCTTTGATACCGGCTGGGGATCAAACGAGTATTACCGGGGAATGTACCTCTCGCCGAACTCCGCCAACAACGGCTTCTTCTTGAGACTATTGCGGCTTATGCTGATCAATGATGTGACTAACAACAAGGGGGAACCGCAAAGCATGCAACTGGCCTTTTCTACGCCGAGGGGCTGGCTTGAGAACGGCAAGAACATTCAAGTTAACGATGCCCCTAGCCTGTTCGGATCTGTCAGCTATACCATTACATCCAATATCAAGCATAATCAAGTCATGGCCAATCTTGATGTGCCAAGCCAAAAACCCATTGGAAACCTCCAGCTGCGGCTTCGGGTTCCTGGAAACAAGCAGCTTATCGGCATCGAGTTGAATGGTCAACCTTACACCAAATTCAATCCTAGCACCGAGACGATTGATCTGACTGGACTTACGGGCAAACTCATTATACGTGCTGACTATCGTTAAAACGGTTATAAATAGGAAAAAAGCCCTCGATACTTCCGTCAGGAGGTATTCGAGGGCTTCTTTATGTTGTTCCGTGGTAATACACGACATCTCCTCCTTGTCACTAAGGCTTTGTTTAAAAGTCCAAAACTTCCGTCATGCCTGGCGCAAGCTCCATCATTCGCCGATGCCCTTCATCAGTATGCTGAAGCACAATCGAGATGCTTTCCTCTCTCCGATTCGTCACATAAAGGCGATCAGGCAGTAAAGAAATCTCTATTATACATGTACCCTCTTGCCCAGTCCCCAAGGTTTCCAGCGTCCATTCACTTGTTCGAAATCCGCTCGTAAACGCGTTCAATCTGCCGCTCCAAAAGTAGGTATGCCCTTCAATCCGATTCATTCCTTCGTATAAGGGGAGTTTGTTCAGGTAAAACTCACTTTCCCTTTTGGCATGGACCGTCAAAGCAGTCGTATTGAAATTCGCAAATATGAACTGCCTTTCACAACCGAGTAACACAACCCCCTCTTCTTCACAAGTAAAAAGGTGCGCGAGCGTCGCAATTTCATTCGTCTCTTCCTTGGTTCGATTTGGCAATGTGACCACCACGAAAGGCTCCAATGTAGTTGGACCTTTGTACGTTTCTTCGCTGCGCCGGTTTAAAATGAGAATATCCTCGACGCCCTTCCATTTCTTATATTCATGCTGATTGATGTACCGTAATCCTTGGGAACCGAACAGTATATATCCGATTTCCTCATCTACCTGTACCCAGTTCGTTGGGTCAAAATCTGTAATCCCATTTGGTTCACGACCGTAAAATCCTTCGTATGAAACGGTTCGATCTGGGAAGTAAATCGTCTTGCGTCCTTGTGCCAAGTCCGGTATTGCACTGTAACGTTCATTACGGATTCCAATCATCCCCGTATTCATTTCAGCAATCTTACAAGATTTCAACACTTGAATACATTCTATATAAACGGTTTTCCCATCTGGCAAAGAAACGAAAGCGACATCCTGACGAAGCTCTTCGACACCACGCATTAGTGAAGCTATCGCACCAAAACCATCCTCATAGTCACGAATGTTTTCCTTCTCGGTTTGCAGAACATATCGCTCGTTCGAGTGTAGGGTTCTCTGCGAATCCACCTCAATCTCAAACTGGGCCGTACCCGTGTAACTAGCGGGCAGTGGCGTGATGCTCCAACATCCTTTTATAGGGATCGTAAGTCCCATCACGCGGTTGCGCCAACTGAAGCTCGAGAAGCTGTTACGCGTCCTGTGAATCACTGAGCAGCCATAAGGATACACATAAACTCCAATCAGCCTAGCATTCATTTCGTCACCATCACTGGGTTCCGCACCTGCCCCTCCAAACAAATGAAGCAGGTAGGAAGCGACCAAATCCTTCGCGGATGTATGCTCCATATCTTTTGCCGTTTGATAACCGGAGATCATGCATTGCTCCCCGTTTTCCTCAAGAAGGCAACCCTGCCCATTACTATTCTGTATGCCTTCAATAATGGCAAGAGCACTGCGCTCTAATAAAGACGCATCTCTGTCCCGATGAATCACATTCATAAAAGCATGGGTGAATTGACGTTCGTGCTGCCTGTTATACCACCAATCCTGACCCTGTACGGGTACAGCTAAGCCGTCAAACTGCGCCCACACTTTTATCGTTCTATTGTAGAGAAGTTCGTTGTTATACAGGATCGTTTCCGCTATGGGTTCATCTCCCATTAAGGAAAAAACGGCATGAATCCCTCGAAGATTAATGCCAGCACAAATATATCCGGGGTGAGCAAACCCATGGTTTTCCGTCGTAAAGTCTGGGTGAAACGTAACGGTTTTTATGGAACGCGGTTCCCTCGCTCGATCGATTGGCGTCGTGATGGCGTTTAGTGACCAAGCTTCAAAGCTTTTTTTCCAACTTTCATGCCGTGGGTGGTCAGGAAACAGCGCAAGTGCCGCTGCAATTCCACCTGCCGTCCAAGCATTTTCCTCGGTCTGTGTGTCGAAATAAGTGCCATTTCGCGGATCTTCTTCGCACCAGCGGTCCGCATAATCGGTCAACACATTTCGGCTCAAACAGCGTGTTTCTTCGTCTAGATCTTCCCAAAGCAGCCACGCCGATAACCCGAAGGAAGCAATTGTCACTCCGATTTGGCTGGCGGGAAAAAACTTTTGCCCTCTCCCCCCCCATTTCGTCAGGCTGCAAAAACGGTTCCTCCCTTCAGCCCGCACACAATCCTCCGGGCCTGTATCATGGGTGAAACCTAAATAGCGGATCGCTGCAATTGCTTTCCGCTTGACCTCTTCTCGAGGGATTCCAGTTAACTTTTCCTCATAATTCGGAAGCTTCGCAAGCAAAGCATAGACGGATGCTGTATAGGCGGTTTCAAGCCCATACCAATAGGCACCGTCAAAAAAATGCCCGCACGAAGGGCGCCCAGACCAATCTGCAAACTGCTTCTCGGCATAAGGCAGCCACTTTTGCAATATGCGGCGTATTCGTGCGGACATCTCGTTTTCGGTAGCTTTGTGCCAAGCGATCGTTCGAATACGCATGCTCTCTTCGTTGGACATGAACGAATCCCCCATCTGCGTTACGATGTTAAAGGCCGCTTAACACAAGGTCAGCGGCATGGAGCGTTTGAGTCACTTCTTTTTCTCCATGGACTGCGGAAACGTACCATAAGCCATTTGGCCTTACTAATACACCTTGCTGCAGCATTCGCTCCGCAAATGTCGCATATTTCCCAGCATCCCGTTTGGAGAACGTAGCGAAATCACTCACCTCCGGAAGGTCGACGAACATCATGTGAAATACCGGCCCTACCTGATTCACTACCCCGGGGATTCCGTGTTTCTGCAGCAGCCCGCGAAGACCGTCGACCAAGGCATTAGCCGTGTTTTCCATCTGTTGAAAAGCAGCTCCTCCGCCTCGTGAAAGCACATCTAAAACCGCTAGGGCCGCTGAAGTGGAGATACAATTGCCGTTCAACGTCCCTAAGTGGCTGACCTCTCCTGTAGCGATTAGATTCATCCATTCCCTCTTACCGGCTATTGCACTTAACGCGATACCGCCAGCTAAAGCTTTTCCCATGACAATTAAATCAGGCAGGATGCCGAAACGACCATGAGCCCCTCCAAGTCCAAGCCGGAATCCAGTAATCACTTCATCGAAAATAAGCGTAATATCGAGCTCTTCGGTCAGCTTCCGCATTGACTCCAAGTAACCAGGCCGAGGCGCGAGGCAGCCAGAGTTGCACATGACAGGCTCTGTAATGACTGCGGCAATCTCATCGTGATGCTTTCTCAGCGTGTCCTCCAGCGCTTGCGGATCGTTCCAAGGCAGCAAGATGACTTCCTGCAGACTAACCTCGCTCTGTCCTCCTGTTCCTGGAAGGATGGCAGCATCTGCATTCGCCTGCCCGGCTCCTTTTTTCATGTCGGCACTCGGGAATGAGGTGAATATAGAATCCGACCATCCGTGGTAATGACCGTGGAACCGTACGATTTTGCGTTTACCGGTATAAGCCCTTGCTACGCGCAACGCAAGCATGACAGCCTCGGTGCCGGAACCGCTGAATGCTGCAAGTTCCGCACCTGGAAGCACCTCTAAGAGACGCTTCGCCAGTTCAATTTCTCCTTTGTGCTGAAGCCCGTATGTGAATCCGCCCTGCATTGCCATGTGGACGCGATCCGTTAGCTCCGGATGGGCATGACCCAGAATAAGGGGTCCATAAGCGAGCAAATAATCGACATATTCATTGCCGTCGACATCACGAATATAGGCGCCGGAAGCACTATCGGCGAATAGCGGAGCAGGCTTCATCGCCGCCCGAAGCGAACTGGCTACTCCCCCAGCTAAATATTGAGAGGATGTTTCATAGTGGGACTTCGATTGAGCATAGCTTTTCATGGGTGTCCCCTCCGTTTATCGCTGTATTTTGTATAAGCTCTACACGTCCTTCATAGCCGTTTCGGCACTCGAATATCAACGTGAATATGAGATGGGGCCTCGACCCGGATCGCGATCTTACCCTGTTCCTCCACTTTCCAAAACACATCGATTCGTCCCTCCACAGGCAGAGGCACACTGCCTCGCGCCCATTCCAAACCGCAAGGGTTCGGTTCAACGATAAGCTCCTGCCAACCCGGGACCCTGCTTCGAACACCGAGAACATAAGCGCTAAAAAAATATCCAGGCGCAGCCGACCAGGCATGACAGTGACTGCGAGAAAGAAACTTCTCATTTTGCCGATTTGTAGAATTCGGGAACATTTCCCAACAAGCCGTTGCGTCATGCTCGATCATCTGCCCGAACCGTGTTCGGATGTCTTCTAACATCTGACTGTAGAGACCTTTTTGGGCTAAAGCTTCATAGTAAAAAAAGGACATGAACGGACTTCCAACCTGCACATACTCAGAAGGTGAATCCACGAGGTAACGATCGATGATCGCTTCACGATCTCCTTTTGCAGCCTCACATAAGGAAGCCACTACCTGGGTTTGCATACTGAAGCGGTCCGACTTACGCCCATCCGCATGGATACAATCCAAATAGGCCTTTCCATCCTCCGACCATAAGTGAAGGTTGATCGCTTTCAACAGCTTTTCGGCAGCCTGATCGTAAATCACTGTTGTTTGTTGGTCACCCGCTAGTTGTGCTAACTCCGAGGCCTCTTGCAGGGCCTTCATCAAAAATAAATTTTGATGTGTGACAACCCCGTCATTAGGCTGATCTATTTCAGCCCAGTCAAAGAAATTCCAACCTTGGAAATCAAATAAACCTTGTTCATTCAGATGAGCTAGATAATGATCTAAGGTAAAACGGATGTGAGGCCAAATCTGCTCTACGAAAGCCACATCAGCCGTACGTTGATAATATTCCTTGCAAGCCGTTACCCAGAAAAACGTCCAATTCGGAATGACGGAGCTCCAACCGCTTGGGACTTGACTGACATAGTATGGTGTTTGTCCTGCAGAGCCCGGTACTAAGCCCAGAGAGTGACGAACGAGCGGTTCCGCATCAAACAAGTAATACCCAATTAATGCTTCGTTGCGAGCGTCTCCAACCCAGAACGTCTGCTCATAGGTGGGACAATCCACAAAGGTATCTTCCATACACAACCGGACAGTACGCTGGCTAATATCCCATATTTTTGTAAGCAGCGCATCGGAGCATTGAAACCGTCCAATGTCTGTAACAGGATAAGTGCTTTGCTTCATTCCAATGTTGTACAGTAGAATGGGCCTTTCACCTTCCATTTCCCCACGACGTACAGTCACCATCAAATAGCGAAGACCTCTGCGAATCGAAGATACATAGGATTGAAAACCATCTCGGCACACATAACGAAGTGTATTGTTTAACTTGTAAGTTTCCTGCCGCCATCCGTCTTCCATAAATTCGAATCCATAAAAGTCTAGGATCGTACCGGCGGGACATTCCGCCTCAAATGTAATAAAACCGGAGGTTAATCGTCCGAAATCGATGATCATTTCCGTATCTTGTCCATTAAACAAGGGTATTTCAGCAGGCATAGGGCTTGCTTTAACGATATTTTGCAGCTGATTCGACACAGCGAGCGCTTCCGTCCGATTTTTCCACACACTTAGCGTAAACACATTATCCTCATCGACGAGCACCTTCGGTACCGGCCGCAGCCACTCTTGAAAGTCAGTTAACTGTTCTTTAGAAGATAACCCCTTCGCCTGGATATAATCAGGATGAGTACACACCACTTTTCGGTCGACGGGGCGGCTGGCAACAACATTATACTCAAACGGCCCTAACGTAACGAACGGGGATTCTGATTCACCAGAGGTATGTGGGGATACGACTTTGAAAGGCTCCTCACAGTCAATTCCCATGTAAAAGCCTACCGCATGATCAGCACCGGTGATGTCCATATAAAACAGGTTGTCGCCTTCCGATAGCTCAACCGCCACATATTTTTCCGGTGCATCTCCGTAGAACTGCTCGGCTGTATAGGTAACTCCCCCTAAGGTAAGGGGACCGAATATACTTGAGTTGGGAAAACCAAGTATAGCTTTCGTCTTTTTCGGAACACGAATGACCGTGGCCAGATATCCGCCAAACGTGACCGCGTTCATGTGACTCTCACTGCCGGGGATCATTTGATTGCGAATGTCGATATAAGCGTTCCATCGAATTGGCTTAACTTTGCTTAAGCGTTCAACTCGCGCAGCATAAATGGGCTCTTCTGTCAGGAAAGGAATATCTCGAGGAACAAGCCGTGTCCACGGTTCCATTCCTACAGGCCCTATTAGGGTTGCCTGCGTCCAATCGGTGTCATCATAGTCAGGATTCACCCATGCGTTATCCCACTGTCTTGCATCGATTCGTTCTGCAAAAGCGTTCTGCGTTGACATCCTTGGCGCACGAGGGTCCTGCCCCAGATGGCGAGACGTCAGCCACGACCCATCCGTACCTATTGCTTTAACCTTCTGATCCTGCGAATGGAGCTCAAGCAGTGCAACCAGGCCGCCCCGTCCCCTCAAATAATAAAAAGTGGACAAGCCGAAATGCTGCACTAGAACAGCAACCGTATTACTCTTTCCAGGCTTTAGAAGCCTTCCAATATCATATACATCATAAAATTGCTCGGAGGGCCACGAGCGAGCAGGGCCACGGCCCAATAGTTCCCCGTTAATGTAAAGCACGTATCGCGAATCAGCTGTGATTGCTATTTTAGCTGAATCCCAACCTTTAGTCGGCACCTCAAACGATTTGCGAAAACATCTCCACTCGTTGCGTGGACTCTCATCACCGTCTGACCAGATCCATTGTGCTAAGCCATCCGCTTGTAATTGCATATGAATTCCCCCTAGAGCGATACGGTTTTTCCGCTTTCTCGACTTTCGTTGACCGCTTCTATGAATCGGATAATTTCCAAAGTCTCCTGCGGGTTAATGCGGGTCTCTCCCGTTCGAAACATATGCAGTATATCCTGCATTAAATTAGCATACTTACGCAGCCCATCAGTGGCTGTGTCAACGTACTCCGAAGCTTTATCACGATGAATCCAAGTTCCATGTGTGCCATTGTGCAGATTCCCCCGTAAAGTTCCGATACGACCGTCTTGCCAGACGGCAGTAACCGTTTCATGACCCTGCCCAGAGAAAGCCGTGACAGAACGGCAGCCGGTTCCAAGTACCCGATAAAGCACGTCGACAAGATGAATGCCGTACCAGTAATAGCCTGGCTGAGTAGGTGTGAACTCGATCGGTCCATAGCAGTCAGCCCCAGTGATGTTACTGCAGTCCTCCTTGCTCAGCGCCATGTTCAAGGCATCCGCATAGCGACGTACTGAACCGCTCATCCATCGAACACCGAACTTCTCTGCCGTATGAGCAATCATTTGTGCTTCCGCCAGACTAACAGCTAAAGGTTTATCGATAAAAACAGGCTTTCCAAAAGGAGCAATCTTGGCAAATTGCTCAGGATGCACCCGACCGTCTACCGAAGTAATAAGTATCGCGTCGCAGCTCGAGGCTACCTCTTCCGGTGATTCCGCAATGTGAACCCCCAGCCCATCTCGAAGCTCGGCTGTATATCCCTCCACGCGCGTTGCACTCGCTTTAAAGTCCGGTGATCCACCGGGAAAAGCCGCAATTATGCGGCCCCCCGAGATATGATTTGGATCATTCGGATCGTTCAAAATTTTGGAGAACACTTTACAATGGGAAGTGTCTAAGCCAATTAAGCCAAGCTTGAGTTCGGCCATGAGATTCCCTCCAGCTTCAGACCTTTACACACTTTAACCACTGCGTTGATGATATCTTGAGTGTCTTCGTCTGTCATAATTGGGCTTACTGGTAGAAGCGTAGTCCGCTGAAGTAAGTCTTCCGCATGCGGGCACATTCCTTTGCTATAGATGACCGGTTTTTGAAACGGATAGTTGAATGGAAAGTTGTCTTTATCCGTTGTTCGCTGATTAAGAATAAAAGATTGCATGTAAATCGGCTCTCCGCCGTACATTTTGAAGCAGAAAATGTTCTCCGCGTTCATCGCTTCCACAAAAGAATCCGCAGCAGCCTTCGTTGCATGCTGCAGGGCAAAAACGCAGTCGACATCACCCTGAAGATCAACCGAAGGACGAATTCGAATGCCTGGAACTTGCTTATTTAAAGCTTCGCGAATAGTTAGGTGATGGCTCCGCATAGCGGATATAACAGTATCAAGCTTTTTCCATTGCTCTATCATGACGGCACCGGTCATTTCATTCATCCGGTAGTTTTGACCGATGAGTGAGAACTGAGGCGTAATTTGATACTTGCCTTTGTCTCGGAAATTACCCTGATCATGGTATCGAGCTGCCCTTTCGAATAATTCCGGTGAATTCGTAACCACAGCTCCGCCTTCTCCAGCAGTGAGAATCTTTTGCATTTGAAAGCTATATACGCCGATATCCCCGATCGTGCCACAGTAGCGTCCCTTATAGGTACAGCCAAGTGATTGCGCAACGTCTTCAATTACCGGAAGATCGTACTTACGAGCAAACGCCATAACGCGGTCCATATCGCAGGGGCTGCCATTAATATGAACAGCGATTATCGCTTTCACTTCGTCATCCATGACCCTTTCCAAATCGTCCACGTCCATATTTAACGTGTCGTCCATATCAACAAACACAGGTACAGCGTTCGCACACACAACCGCTCCCGCTGTTGCTGTGAAAGTGTTTGCTGGAACAATGACTTTATCTCCATAGCCAATGCCGAGCGCCTTTAATGCAACAATAAGTGCCGCTGTACAAGATGAAACGCCAAGAACATAGGAGACATTCAACCGTTCCGCCATAAGTCTCTCAAACTCCTCAACCGCTCCCTGCAAGTCCGGTCCGTAATAGCGGAACGGAGAGCCTGCGGCAACGACCTTGGCTACATGCTCTGTCTCTTCTTCCCCGTAAAGCATTGCACCTCTCAACATCGGCGGAAGCGGTTTACTGCGAACCGGTTCTCCACCATTGATAGCCAATTGCTCTTTCATGGACTATTCCTCCTTGACTGGTTATTATTCAAATGGAACTGGTATCCCGCCCTGCTCAGATGAGCGGTGAATCAACTCAACAAGGCGAACCGCGTCTCTGCCCGCTTCACCCGTCACGGCTGGCTTTCGCCTCTGGCTGATGGATTCAATAAAATCGATGATTTGCATGCTATGATAAGCGGAGTTAAGATTTCGGGGATCAGCACCGGCATTTCCACTTAACTTGTCATTTTCATATTTTGGAAGTGGGATGCCAGGAACCGTCCAATGGGTGATTTCTTGACCTACAATTTTAATAGTGCCCTTTTCTCCGTAAACATTAATACTAGGTGGAAATCCAGGTAATGCGGAGGTTGTGCACATAAGGGTGGCAAAGCCTCCGTTCTCCATGGTTAACGTAGCGAGCCCTATGTCTTCGGATTCCATATGATGCGTTTGCGTCGCTGTTCGCCCAGCTACAGACTTCACCTTACCGGCAAGCCAGAGCAGCAAGTCAATCGAGTGGATACCTTGATTAAGCAGGGCCCCGCCATCTTCAGCTTTCGTTCCCCGCCAATCCGCTTCATCATAATAGGCTTGGGATCGATAAAACGGTCGAGATACCTCTACAAGGAGCAACTTTCCGATATTTCCTTCTTCAATCGTCTGCTTGAGAAGCTGATGATGCGGAAAGAATCGTGTCTGTGACACGACGGATAGAGTCAGTTGTTTCTCCTCAGCTATGCTGATCATCGCCGAAGCCTCATTAACCGACATGGCGATAGGTTTCTCAACCAGCACGTGTTTTCCCGCTTGAAGTGCTTCCATACCGATGTGCCCATGACTGCCGCTGCCTGTCGTAATGCAGACGATATCAATATCCCGATTAGCCAAAATTTCGTGGTAATCGGTCGTCCATCCACAATCATGGCGTTCGCTCGTCTCCCGTGCACGTTGCTCTGTTCTACTGGCAACCGCAACAATCCGAGCATGCTCGATACCGCTTAAAGCTTCTAAATGAACGTCAGCAATGGAACCGCAGCCTATCAGGCCAAACCCCCACTTTTTCATGTTCATTGCCACTTCCCGCTCAGTTCCATCATAGAAAGCACCCTTTCCCCAAATTCATCTTCAGATTAGTCAATTTGAGCGGGTTTGAACATGGTTTTTAGCGTTAAAACATGTCATTTTGTGCTTCAATCGCATATCGGGAAATGCCCTGTTTGTAGGTCTCGCATATGGATATCCCTCCGTTCGCCTCTTTTTTAAAGCGCACAAGATCAGCTGGACCTCCTACTTTCAACCCGCTGCTTGTTGACAATTTCATCAAAGTCGACGGACGAACAGAAGCCATATCCCAAGCTTCATGCAAGGAGCATAGCTTCTTACGAGTCAAATGAGCGATGCCCCATGGCAGCATCTGTGCTGAACCGGCTAGAAGTTGAGGCTCTTCCGCTAAGTGTAGTCGGCCTTCGTTTGTTTTCACAACATGAACGCGATTGTGAGAGTAGTAGTTGCCAGGAGGCATCCCGCTTAGATGCACCGCATCACTTACGAGAATGGCACACTCCTGCTTCACGCGCATGACGACTTTAAGAAAAGATTCAGGCAAGTGAAAACCATCCGCAATTAAAGAGACCCATAGTGAGTCTTGTGCCAGTTGTTCCCATAAGTAATTAGGGTGACGGGGAAGTGTTAAATGAGCTCCGTTTCCAAAATGGGTCGCCATTCGGGCACCGGCAGAGACCGCATCCCGAATTTGCTCCGAAGATGCGGCCGTATGTCCAATAGCGACTATAATGCCGCTTTCAGTGCAGCGACGAATGAAATCAGTTGAACTTGGCCACTCCGGGGACATAGTAACGATCCGAATTCGCCCCCTTGCCGCCTCCTGCCATCGTAAAAATGCATCCCAATTGGGCGCGCAAACATATTCCTGTTTATGAGCTCCTCGAGGACCATTTTCAGGTGAGATGAAGGGTCCCTCTAGATGGATGCCGCCTATTGTGGCATTCGTTGAAGAATCTTCATCGCAGGCCTTAGCAATCGCTGTCATCGCTTCCGAAATGTTAGCCACCGAATTCGTAGTGATCGTCGGAAAAAATGTCGTAACCCCCTCTTTCCACACCTCGTGAACCATCGCATGGACGCGCTCTAAATCCATGGGGAACACGTTTAAATCAATGCCCATGCAGCCATTCATCTGCAGATCAACAAGCCCGGGTGCAATCAACCATTGGTCATTGGAATCACAGTCATCAGGTACGATGCGGATATCAGTAATAATGCCCTTATTCACAGTAACGATGATCGATTCACCAGTTGTATAATGAGTACCCATAATCTCATGCATAGTGTTCTCCTCCTATATAAACAGCCCGTTTATCGATTGCATAAACGGGCTGTTTAACAAATTATTATTTTTTGTAATAGCTTTTATACCATTTCGTTGCCTCTTGAATAACCTGTTCCCCGCCTTGCTTTTTCCAGTCAATTACGAACTTGTCAAATGCGGTTTCGAGAGGTTCACGATCCGTTAACACTTTTATGAACATGTCCATATATAATGAACCGTCTCGATATCCCAACTCAGGCTTCGCTTTCAGTATGTCCGGGGTTGGCATATACATGGACTCATCTTTAAAGAAATTCATCTTCGTATATTCGATCCCCTTCTGGGTCAAGGCGGCAAATTTACCAGCGTTAATGACTAGCGAAGACATACGGGAATCACCAGCTGGGTTAATCATAACTTGGTAAAAGGCCCTTGTGCCTTTGTCCATATTGACTTTTGCATTCGGATCCCATTCGACATTTCCATTCGTTACCTTATAATTGACACCTTCAATCCCATAAGCAAAAAACTTATTTTTAGCCGGATCATCCGAATGGACCCAGTCAAAAAACTTAATAATATCTTCTGGATGGGCAGCATTAGCCGAGATGGTATAGACATTGTTCACACCTGTTCTTTCGGGAACCAGATTCACTTTCCCTTGCGCATTGACTGGGCCTGGCAGCACCCCGACACTGGCCTTCGGATCTGTGAACAAATATTCTTGACCTCCACTAGTCAGAACCTGCACTTGATGAAACCACATGCCCACTTTGCCTTGATGAATCAGGTCTCCCCAATCATTATCCTTCATCGTGAACATGTCTCGGTTAACGTAGCCCTTATCGTAGAGCATTTTGTAAAAACGGATTGCATCCTTCATTTCAGGTACAATCAAATTCGGAACAAAACGTCCATCACGATATTGCCAGGCATCCGGATGGGCACCAAAATATCCGAAGAAGGCTTCGGAGAACGCAAGTCCTTTGCGCATGGCAAAAGGCACCTCATCGCTCGTGTTGCCATCGCCGTTCATATCGAGATTCTTAATTGCATCGAAGAAGGCCAAATAGTCATCCATCGTTTTCGGTTCTATCATGCCTAACTTGTCCAGCCAATCTTTGCGGTATAATAAAACAAGCATGTTCGGAAGTGCTGACATTTTGGGAATTCCGTATACTTTTCCATTTTTGCTTACACGCGGATCTTTCCAGGCTTCAGGAGGAATGTTCTTTTTTAAATTCGGACCATATTTGTCAATGAGCGGCCCGAGTTCTAGAAACACACCGTCCTCGACCGCGTTCGGATGACTCGGATTGTCGATGCGGGACGACCACATAACTTCGGGAATATCACCGGAAGCAAAACGAATGGCAAGCTGTTTGTCATAAATGCTGGAGCTGACCATTTCAAACTTAACATTGTAGGGGGTTCCGGTATATTGACTGAAAAGCCTCGACATTTCCTTGAAATACTTATCGTCCTCGGTTATGTTCTGGGCGTATTGGTTACCGCCGTCCTGCATGAGAATGGTAATGTCAATCGGCTTTTTAGAAGACTTACTTTCAGATTGCTTAAGTGCTTTATCCGCACCTTGGCAAGCTGTTAGCAGGGTGCACGTGCCTATTGCTGTGATAAGAAAAATAAGAAGGCGTTTACTCATGATCCCCTCGTTCCCCCTTCGAAGAAAAGCGGTTTGCATCTCCTCTTATACTAACGAATAAGCTATCATTTCGTAAACACATTTATTAGAATTTTCAGCCTTTTTCAGCACCTGATGTACCATAGATATGCTCCGGTTGCCCAGGATACCGGTTCTCTCCTAAAAACATACGCCAAAACCCTCTCTGTACTTCAAAACCGTACTTTGCCATCAAGGCAGTACCTGATAAGTTCGGTTCGGGAACGTCCAAAAATATGCCTCTGCCTGGGATGCTTCGCAAGACCTCAACAAAGAGCACCTCTGCCGCCAATTCATTGACAGCTGCCCATGGGCCGATCTGCACCGCATCGAAACCAACTCTGGCAAGCAGGTATCCAAGAACAACGCCGTCCTTCTTTACATAAAAGGCCAGTTCTTCATGACGCTTATATAAGGTACTTAGAATTTCACCGCGATTAGCTCCAAAGCTATGTGCATCAAAGGCAATGATCTCATCCAAATTTCCCGGGGTGAGGGGCTTCGCAGACAGGTCCGTGACCAATCGATTAACCGGCATATTAGGTGCCCTGCCTTGATATCTCGTAACTTCATACTCATCCTGAAAACCGAGTGGGATGTAAACCTTCTTACCCATTGGCGTGGCGTCCAGCTTAATACAGTCAACGCCATGTTCCTCTAGGAAAGTAATCGTCTTGTGGAGAAGGGCAGTCCCTATGCCGTATCTTCGTTGAGCCGGATGCACGAGTACCATGCCTACCCAGCCGAATCGGTTCTCATAAGGGATGGCCGTCGCAGTACCCGCTTTCTCTCCTCCCATTTCCGCGAGAAAACAGCCGTCCTTGGCAAAGCGCATATATCCTCGCCAATCGTTCTCCACTTGATTCCAACCAGCTAAATTCTTCAATTCCATGGCAAAAGGAAGATCTTCCTCGATCATGGCCCGAACGCTCAAACCGCTCTCATGCATGAATGTCCCTCACTTCGTGACAGATTGAGCTTTAGTTCTTCAGTTTGCGGATTCTTTCTTTTTCCTTCTCTATTTGTTGCAAATACGCTAAAGAGCATTCTACCATTAAGTCCATCATTTTGAGGCCTTTCTCCGCACTAGCAGCCTCCGGATAACCCCAGTAACCGTCTTCCGTCAATTCTGTAACGTCGAAGTAATCCATGAAGTCCTGGGGTACAGCCGTCGGTGCAGCTTGCGGGACATAGTCCTTTACATGCTCAGGACATAGATGCAGAATATGTGAGGTTTCCTTTTCCCCACCGTGGATATCGAGCTTCGTATGCTCCATCACTTCATGGTGCCGTCCCAAAGCGACCGATGTATGGATGAGAATGACTTCCATCTCTTCTGAGCGGTCTGAGAAGTCTCGATTAAGCTGCCGAATCGTCGGTTTTAGGATCCAGTTGCCACCGTGGCCGTTAACAAGAAGAAGGCGTTTGAAGCCAGAGTATAGCAGGGATTCAGCAATATCTCTTATCACAAGCGCAAGCGTATCAGCCTTGAGATAAACGGTCCCTTTGGCAGCGCGGTGCTCAATAGAAGACGCAATGTTAATTGGAGGCAGTAGATAAGCATCTAGCGTCACAGCTAGTCTCTCGGCCAGCGCCCCGGCAATAATATTGTCTGTCCCGTAAGGAAGATGACTTCCGTGCTGTTCCAGTGCGCCCACTGGCAAAATCGCTGTATCACATTCGGTATTCTGAAAATCATTTCGATTATTATACATCGTTAGCATAAGTTCACCCTCTTTTCAGTTGTACGCACTTAAGGCCAAAGCGTTCTTTGACAAGCTGCTCAGCCCCTGGTTCCTCTTCCGAAAGAATCGGACGCCAAAAAATGGCCTTCTCAGCTCCATGCTCATCGTACTCAGTTCTGATGATGACATCCCCTTTTTCATCCAAACCAGTAATTATCATTTGCCTTCGTTTACGCTCCCAGTTGTTAATTTGCCCCCCGGTCCAGAAAGTGAATCCACGTTCTTTGGCTATATGCACCGTTTGGAGCAACGCCTCACGAACTTCGGGAGAGCTGTGAATACGTCCTTGATGATATAAAAAATGCGCTACACCGCGAACCTTTTCCACCTCCTCTAAAAAGGGGACAATTACGCTCGCATCGGTAAACTGCGGAATATCCTGCGTCAAAAATCCGATTTCCATCACATCATAAAGCCGATTGCTTTCATTGGACCAAGACATTGGAAAATACGGTTGGCAGGTTCCGAAAAGGAACCCAGCCGCACCCGATTTGCTCGGCCCCCGCGTCTGATCCGATTCGATTCCGCATTCTTCACACCACTGGAACAACTCACCCCAGCCTTCAAATCGGGTAAAATGGTTTTTATTGCTGATCACTTTACCCTGGATGTTGTCCCTAAGCCACTCGAATTGCCGATTAAAATCCGTTTGATTCCATCTGCCACCCTCGTTGATATTCGAATTAAAATGAAGGGCAAGCTCATGACCAGCTTCCTCAATTTGCGGGTAAAGCCAAGCACTGTAACCAGGCTTCATCATGCACCAAGAGGAGTGAATACCCGCGGTTGCTAGCGTTTGCAGGGTAGTGTCCGCGTCTTCGTCAAAATTCCGGTCGCTATCATGTGAAATCATGGCTACTCTATCTATACCATCTGGCCAGTAGTCGGAAAAAGGCACAGGTTTTTGTTTTTCAACCATTCGTCCGAGAATATGTGAAACAACGGCTTCCCGCCATAAATCCGCGTACGGATGTGCGAAGTAAGCCATTCCAGTTTCTGTCGTTTTTCTGTCATACTCCCAGTTCATCTCTAGCCCGTCCTCAGCTTTAAGCAACCCATCATTCAAATTCCCAGTCCCATCAGCAGCTGGTGTACCGTCTTCCAGAACGGGGCCAGTTCCCTGCTGCAAACCAACAATCGTTCCCATCACATCGACGCTCCAACGTTCGACCGTTCCTAAACCGATTGTAAATTGTTGCAGCAGTGGTCCCGCTGAAACACCTAGAGGAACATGAGTAATCGTCCCCCATTCCTTGCATGCTTCTGCTGGCTCTTTCTGTTTTACCCAAGGTGAGGCACCTAGAAACCGCAGCGGTCTCGTGTCCCCCATCCCCTCCGGCAAATGCGCATAGCCTGCGGTAAGTGGTTCAGTTCCGGCGAAGCCTAGCCGACGTGCGAGCCCATTTAATCCGGCGAAGGTGACGACTATTCCTCCACGCTCCGCATAACGCCATATGGTGTCATTAGCAGTCTCGTGACTTGGTGCTGCAGCAATGAGGATGAGATCAAACTTGTTCTCCAGAATCTGATGCAACTCATCAATCCATTCGAACGGGATGCCTGCATGGGAAAGCACTTCGCCAACATAAAGCCCGAACGTATTGAGCCCGTAAGTCAATCGCTGCTCAATGGATCGTTTGTCCCGCAGTATCCCGATTCTCGCTATGTTCATTCGTCGTTCTTCCTTTCCAATCAAGTAGGATGACTACGGCTGCCTTCAATCTCGGCAAGATCCTCTCATCAACCGTGAGCCTTGGCGCTTTCTTTGGCTTCCAACGCCTTTAACACTTTAACGGCTGCAGTAGCGATTTCATCCGCTTCTTCATCGGTGAGGATTGGGCTGATCAATGTGATCGTTATTCTACCCAGTAGGTCATCGCATTTTGGACACATGTCTTTTGTATATACGACCGGGTTCTTGAATGGATAATTATACGGAAAATTGTCCTTCTCGGCTGTACGCTGCTCGAAGAAACATGGGATCATATAACAAGGTATACCATCGTACATCGCATGAGTAGAGACATTTTCCGCTTTCATCGCGGCTGCGTATTCTTGTGCCCTTTCCAGCGTAGAATGAACGATGCCAAGTACACAGCCGGTATCGCCGTCATCGTCAACGGCCGCGCGGAACCTCACTTTAGGCATCTCAGCCAAAATGTATGAGCGAATTTTACGGTGATGTCTTCTCATCGTTCCGATCACGGTATCGAGCTTCTTCCACTGTTCGATCATGACGGCTCCGGTCAGCTCGCTCATCCGGTAATTTTGTCCGGACATCACGTATTGGGGTTCGATTTGGAAGCGGTCCTTGTCCCGGAACATGCCTTGGTCGTGATAGCGCACAGCACGTTCGAACAGCTCGGGATTCGAGGTAATGACCGCTCCGCCTTCGCCTGCCGTCAACATTTTATTCATTTGGAAGCTGAACACGCCGATGTCTCCAATTGTGCCGCAAATCTTTCCTTTGTACGTGCAGCCTTGGGATTGGGCTACGTCTTCAATCACGTAGATGTTACGCTTTTTGGCGAACGCCATTATTTTATCCATATCACACGGACTGCCGTTGATGTGTACCACGATGATCGCTTTGACTTCATCATCGTAAACCCGTTCTAGATCGTCAGCATCCAAGTTGAGCGTTTCGTCCATGTCGACGTATACGGGCACTGCATTGCTGCTTACGACGGCTCCTGCCGTTGCGATGAACGTATTTGCCGGCACAATTACCTTGTCGCCGTATCCAATTCCTAGAGCCTTCATAGCAACCACCAAGCCGGCCGTACATGAGGATACGCCCAGCACATACGGGATATTCAAGTCCCGTGCAATCATGTCTTCCAAAGCCTTTACCGCATACTGCATATCCGGACCATAATAGCGGAACGGTGATTTGGCGGCAAGTACCTTCGAGACCGAATTGATTTCCTCTTCTCCGATTAGCATTGAGCCTCGGAAAGGTGGAGGCAGCGGTGTGCTCCTAATCGGTTTTCCGCCGTCGATCGCTAACTTTTCCATATTTCAGTTCCTCCTTCAACTATAAAATCAAAAGTGGTTCTTACACACTTGTTAGCTTTGTGCTCGCACGGTCGATCTTCAGCACGGCCGCATTCGCGCGATAAATGTCCTCCGCCGTCAACCGGTGGGGTTTGCCTGCAATTTGATTCAAGAAATCCTCAGCCAGTGTAGCGGGAGGGATCTTAATCTCCCAGCGAGTCGTCTTGTTATGATGATCGGTAAAGGCAATGAATGGTCCCGGTTGCCCAAGCGGGTCTCCGGATGTCCGAATTTCTGCCCTGCCTTTGGTACCGGAAACAAAGATACGCCCGTCTCCCCAAGATTCGAACGCTTCGGGCATCAACCAATCTGATTTCATCGTAGCGGTTATATGGTCCTCCAAAAGCACGTTGACAACAGCGTTTTCAAACAGACTAGGATACTCCGGAAACCGATTTTTGATCAACATGCTGTTGTGCCCAACAATTTCCTTGCCCGTAAACCACCACAGCATATCAACGTCGTGAATCATCAGATCGATGATCAGACCTCCGTTCAGCGTTTTATCGAAAAACCACGCAGGTCTGGTGGCCGGATGAAGTTTATGAGGCTTCAAGAAGGTGAAATCCTCGATTTCGCCTAGCAGTCCTTCGTCGATCATTGATTTCAGCGTAAATTGGGCCGGTGCAAAGCGAGCGGTCAGCATCATCCCTAGTTTGATTCGCTTCCGGTCGATCACCTGGCGGAGTCTGGTTAACCCGTTCTGGTCGATGACAACCGGTTTATCCGTCATGACATGGATCCCATGTTTTTCTGCCCATTCGATCACGTCGATTTTGCTAACATTTGGTCCGGCGCTGCCAATGATTTCTACTCCCTGTTCAATAAGTTCATCAATGGACTGGAACAATGGTACGCCATAAGAAGCTGCGTACTGTCCTGGGACATTATAATCGCTTTGGTCGAATATTCCTGCAAATTGATGCCCTTCTTTGATCATTTCTTCGATAAATGACTTGATATGGTAGTGCTGGCAACCGACAATAGCAAATTTCATGTTTGTTCAACTCCTATTTTTGATTTGCTCCTCGACATTCGTTTGCAAACAATTCCGAACTTTATTGCAACTACGTCTTCCAGGCTTGCCTGTTCATTCTCGCGAAGCGGCCGCCAGAAAATAGCTTGAGCTGCATGGTCAGCAACGCCCAGGATGACGGAATCGTCTTCCGTCACGCCAATGATGCGTACGGTTCTTCGAGCTCGTTCCCACTCGTTGATCTGACTGCCGGTCCAGAAAGTGAAGCCTCGCTCCCGCGCTTCCTTGACGACTTGTCGAAACGCTTCCCGCACTTCGGGGAACCTTTGAATGCGCCCCTGATGGAATAGGAAATGAGCTACTCCCCGAACAAGACTTACCTGCTCCAAGAAAGGAACAATTACACCCATATCGGTAAATTGGGGAAGGTCCTGTGTAAGGAAACCGATTTCCAGAATATTGTACAGCCTATTCCGTTCATCCGACCAGGCAATCGGGAAATAAGGGTGGCACGTTCCGAACAAGAAGCCGGCATTTCCTTTCTTGCTCGGTCCCCGCGTCTGATCCGATTCGATACCGCAGGCTTCACACCACAAGAACAGCTCTCCCCAACCCTCGAGGAGGGTGATGTGATTTTTGTTGGTTACTGCCTTTTGTACGACGTTATCCTGCAGCCATCGAGCTTGCCGCTTGAAGTCCTCTTGTGTCCAACTTCCGCCTTCATTCACATTTGAGTTGAAATGAAGGGCAAGTTCATGTCCTGCTTCCCTAATCCGCGGATAGACCCATGCGCTATAGCCTGGCTTCATCATGCACCATGTCGATTGGATCCCGTGTTCCTCGAGAATTTCCAAAGTCGCAATGGCGTCTTCGTCCCAATTGCGGTCGCTGTCATGGGATAGCATGGCTATCTTTGAAATGCCTTCAGGCCAATAGTCGACGAATGGCAATATTTTGCCCTTCTGCGCCATTCTTCGCATAATGTGGGAAACGATGGCCTCTCGCCACAAATCAGCGTAAGGATGGGCGAAGTAGGGAGCCCCTGGTTCCGTTATCATGCGGTCGTGCGTCCAATCCAGCTCAACTCGGTCGTCTGCCTTCCACAGTCCTTCATCAACGGGTGCGCTTCCGTCCGGAGCAGGAACTCCGTCGTCGAAGACAGGTGCTGTCCCCTGCTGCAGACCGACGATTGTGCCCAGTAGATCGATACTCCATCGTTCGATTGAGCCTGAGCCGACCTGAAATTGCTGCAGCACCGGTCCGAGCTTCGTGCCCTTCGGCTCGCAGGCGATCGTGCCCCATTCCATACCCCCAGAAAGCGATCCATTCGAGGTATTGACGCCAGGTCCCCAATCGCCCTCTACCGCAAGTTGCTGAGGGCGGCCCCAAGGAACAGCGCCGAGAAATCGGAGCGGTCGGGTGTCTCCTAGGCTTTCAGGCAATTCGGCGTATCCTATCGGTAGTGAGACTGATTTCATATAGCCGAGCCGCCTAGCCAATGCGTTGATTCCCGCGTAACTGACGACGATTCCGCCACGCTCCGCGTAAGCCCAGATCGATTGAGATGTCGCTTCATCATTCGGGGCTGCTGCTACGATAATCAAATCATAGAATCTTTCCAACATATGATGGACGCTGTCCAACCATTCAAACGGAATTCCAGCATGGGAAAGCACTTCCCCTATGTACCGTTCGAACACGTTTAAACCGTATTTATACCTTTGTTCTTCTATGCGCCGATCCAGTAAAATTCCGATTCTCGCGAAGTTCATATTCGGCCCCCTCCATAGAAAAGCTCCAACCTTGCTATTATCTCGCTAACTTGCTTAGCTTAAGTTAAGGCGGAGTATGTTCGAAAGTGTAAACGAATCCCCGATCTTCACGTCCATGTGCACCCTTTTACCTCGATATTCGATGACCTGTTTATTCCCCAATCCAAGCCGCTTATGCGGAGAAGGCCATCCTTCTTCCAACTTTATGAGCGTCATGTCGGAGCTAAACTTCAGAGATCGTCCGTCGATCTGCGGATCAAACAGGTAGTAGGCAGATGGCTTCAAGTAATCCGCAGAATCAATTAGCGCTGCCTGCCTTTTAAATGCTTGTTCCAAGCTCTCGTCGACTCGATCGAGCTCGACTCCAATGGTTCTGGTTTCTGCAATCACTTCGGTTACAACCCCTCGATAAGCAGAAGCGTCCGCTGTCCACTCTCCGTCTGATGTGCGGATAACCGAGTAACGTACAGCTTCAAGTTGAACGAGCTGGTCGTCCCGATAGCGCAGAACCAAAGCCTTGGCATCCGTTTCAAAGATTCGTCCTTGGGAATCACAGTAACGGACCATTTCCCCTTCCGTATAAGAACTGAGTACAATATCATGATGAATCCCATCCCGATACCGAATCTCCATGCCTGTCGACATAGGGTGATGAGGGACTGTGTTCGAGTCCGGCATCAGCGGAAGAACAGATTGCAGGAACGACGTACCCTCAAACGGCTCCAATACGCTAATAAAACCTGTTGTATGGGTTGCTGCATCTACATTGTCTTCATCCCGCCATAATACATAGGGTTCCCATAGGGATTTCTGCATTTCCTCCCCACCCTTTTCTCCAAGGCACAGGATGAGCTCGCGTTGCTCCCCTTTTGGAACGGTATGGATTTTCATGGAAGGAGCACCATATGGGAATGTCCAGGAAATAGGACCATTCACCTTCGCCTTTCGTAAAGCCTTCATCCATCCGAAGCCAGGTTTGCTGTATAAAGGAACATCCGCACCAGCTAGTGTGCCTTCCATCGGCATCCACTCTGATTCCTCGATGCCTTCGAATTGCACGGATTCGGGCTTACAGTCCATTCCTACCGTGTTATAATCAAACGTTTTCCCGCCTGTTAAACCATTAAAATCAACGATATAGGCGTTTTCCTGATCAGGAGCCTGAACGACCCAACACCAACGCTCGTAATGTGTACCTGGGTAAGCAATCGTATTATCAAGTCCCGCCATTTGGAGAATATTACCCTCGTAGTGGCCTTTTTGACGTGAATAGGAAGGCACCTGATCTTTACCATCGACTAAAGCAACTGTACAAGCCGCCGAATGTGTTTCCCACGCCTCATATTTGGGACTGAGCCAAGTAAACGGATATCTACCGCCTGAGGCTTGCAGATGATACCCGTAGCCCCCAATCCACAATCCCAGCTTATCGCCATGTCGGTGTCCGGCGGATGGCTGTCCGTACAGCATCACATGCTTGCTGTTGTGAGCATTGGTCCCTACACGGAACATACTCGTTTCAGAGTCTTGCAGAAGGAAAGAAGGTTGAAGTTGATCGGACTTCGCCTCATATTGCTGGTATTCCTCCCACTCGGCCGCCGTAGCAAGCAATAATAAAGAGTGCTTATTGTTTGTATCTCGAACGCTCCGGAGGCGATATGCGGTTAACTCCTCCTGATCATATCGGGATAAAAGCCCGCCTATTACCGAACGAAGCGATGGCGAACGGCGGTAAATGATTTCATAGGAAGGTGTATAAGTGATTTTGCCTTTCCTTCGATCTTCAGAGATCGGCTCCACATTATCCGCAAGCGTGTCGCCAAACATAGGAATCAGGCTTCCCGAACGCAGCTTCGCAAAAAGTCCAATCACCTGTTTCAGACTGAAATCCGAGTCTTCAAACAGATCGATTCCATTTGGAAAATGCTCCTCATCCGTGAACCCGTAGTTGTTGTTCGCCATCATGGACACTTGCTCACAAATTGCTGCAATATAGCCCAGTGAATCGTAAATATATCGGCCATCTCGGAAAAAGTTATTACGAAACTTCGATTCCAAGCTATATTTTCCACCATATAAAATATGACGCATTAGCTTACCGCTTCCCATATACGAAGCGATAAGCAACTGTAGATAAATCCAACGCAGGGACCAATCGGCGTCGCGGGTTTTCTCAATTTCGCAACTGTACAAAATGTAAGGAATCATTTCGTGGACAGCCGTGTTCACACGGAATGGAGATGTCCTCGTTTTATTTTCTGCATCGGGTTTGGCTGCAAAAAAGCGTTCTAAATCAGGACGAAATTCCTCCCCTGCTTCATAAAGCAGGTCTGCTGCTTCAAAGAAGTTAGATAGCCAGTGGGATTCCGTCGTTGTCGGCTCGGATATTTGCACAGTATCGTAGTAACCCGATCCATAGTTGCCGTTCATATATGGCACAAGCTCGGCAATACGCCCAATCAACAGTAATGCTTTGAAGGCATATTTCGTATCGCCAGTAAGCAGGTAGGCATATGCCAAGTTGTTAATCGCACCGGAGTTCTGCATGCCGGTCGTCTCTTCGCAGATATTTTTATCCTCCAAAACGGAGCAATACGGGTTTCCCATCAACATGGAGAGGATGAATAAACGGTACGAAGCCGTAAACATATACCGTACTCCCGGATTTGGAAATCCTTCTGGTGCTAAGAACCCTTGACCGTCATCGTCCATTATGACATCTTCGCCCGTTGTTGGGTTTTGCAGTGTCATCCCGTTATACCACCATGTTTGGGTAGTAGGGTTATAATATTGGTAAGGCCGCTCTAGACAAAGCTGATATGCAGTCCGCTTGCCGCCTGTAAGAGGATCCCCGAAATATTGCCCCACGGAAAGCGCCCTAGGGTTGCCCACGGGTACCAGCTCGAACAGCTCATCGTCGCTCTTGGCAGCCCAGTAATCTGCAATCTGCAAGATCTCATTTTTCACCCGCCCGCCCCAAAGCGTCGTGTTTGCGGACTTCCGAGCTTGGTCAACGTCGGCTCTAGATAATCTAGCAGTAAAGCCCTTACGTTTCTCGGTCACAAAGCCGTATATGTCTTGAGGAATCTTCCACTTCTCCCATCGCGTAAAAAAGAGCGTACTATCCGCTTGAACCTTTTGCTTCCTCGTCTCGATCTCATCTTCGGTCAGCCCCCGAGTCAGCAGCAAATCACCCATCCCTAAACCCATCGTCGGCCGATCGCCTGGAATACCCGACCACGTAATCAGCGTAGTTTCATCTTCGCTTTTTACCGTACGAACCGCGTTGAACCCGAGGATTCGCTGCTCTGGTGACTCAATCCGCAAGAGCCGTAACGGCATTCTCAAAGATAGGTCTACAAAGCCTTCCGAAGTCGAAATCGAATACGCTATGTCGGGAGGAATCTCCAATTTTTCAATTTCATACAGGAATTCCTCATACACCACGCTGCCATCCTCTTTAAACTTTATCGAAAATGCCCCATGACGTTTCCTACGCGTATGGCCAAAATCGAAAAAAAGCACGACTTCGCCGTCGGCTTCGGGTGGGACAGATTCATAACGCAAATTCAGGCAGAATTGATCCAATTCCGTGTACGCACGGAATGATATAGCGTGATTCGAGTCCTTTAGTTGAACAATCTTCGCTCGGAAACCCAGATCGGCAACCTTAAACTTCCCCGAATGGGGTGCTTCGAAGAAGCTGTTTTGTTCATGTACCAAATAAATGGGATAACGGTTGACAGCTGTTGTCATGATGGACTGCTCTCCTTTCGGCGCCAGAGTCTCTCGATTACTGAACTTTTCCACGCGCATCTACAGTTAGCACCCTTTCCATTCGGCCGTTACGAATGCCGATTAACTGATCATGCATGTTAGTCGTCGTGCAGCAATGGTTCGGGAGAAACAGAAGCTGCTGCCCAACAGATAGCTTCATTCCTTCTGGAACTCTTACTGTTCCATGTTCTTCGCTTAATCGTTCAATGATGACGTCCACACGCCCGTATAACGTTCCATAGCCCTTCCGATGGGGATTTAAATCACTGGAAAAAGTCTTGGAACCCCCATCGATGATGACCATCCCGTCACGCGGAGCGCTCACAACTGTAGCTGCAACATATAGGGCACAGTCGTCAGCTCCGGCTACGCCAAGATCCCGTTGGGTGCCGTCGTTAAACACATAGGAACCGGGACGCATTTCGGTTACACCTATTTGTTCCGCTATAAAGGCTGCTGTTGGGGTCGAACCAACGCTAATTTGTTCGATATGGATCCCGTCTCTCTTCAACATCACCTGCGTCATGACTAACAGTTCGGCTTCGTTTCTGGCTGCAACCCGGAGCTCTTCTGTACTTTTGGAGCCATATGAATTTCCAGCATGAGTCATGAGCCCGGTAACTCTCAAACCGGGAAGACGGCTCATTTCCTTCACTAGTAGCGCTGTTTCTTCGCCAGGCTCTCTGCCGCAGCGACCCAGCCCGGTATTAACGTCAACGTAAACCGCCACTTTGCAGCCCATGGCCTCCCCAAGATGAGACAATCCACGTGCCACCTCGAGGTCATCTGTACTGACTGTCACATCCGCACGAAGCATTAATTGGCGCAAGCGCGCAAGCTTTGTCTTCCCTACAATAGGATAGGCAATGAGGATATCCCGAATTCCTGCATTTGCCATCACTTCCGCTTCACTAAGTTTGGCCACAGTAATCCCGGTTGACCCTAATTGGAGCTGTTTATGGGCAATCCATGTATTTTTGTGTGTTTTTGTATGAGGTCGGAGCTTAACCCCAGCGGTCTTAGCTGATTCTGCCATCCTATGGAGATTGCGCTCCATGATGTCCAAATCTACTAAAACACTAGGTGTTTCGAGTGTTTGAAGAGCCTCTGGCAGTTCATAGATTTCACTCATAATCGATCCTCCTATTACGCAAGTTTGATGACTTGGCCGCCATCAACAACTAGGTTGTGGCCGGTCATGTAACGAGATTCGTCTGATGCTAAAAACAAAGCAGCATCCGCTATCTCTTCCGGCTGTCCGACTCGGCCCATCGGTATCGTCTTGACATAGTCAGCTATGGCCGGAGGGTCGTCAATCAACGACTTCGTAAGTCGAGTTTCTATGAAGCCAGGACATAACGCATTCACTCGGATTCCGTAAGGTGCCAACTCAAGTGCCATGGACATGCTGAGCAGGTTCATACCGCCCTTTGTCACATTGTAATGTGCCTGCATGGCTTCCGCGTTAATACCATTCACACTTGACATATGAATGATAGATCCACCCGTCCGACGTTCCATCATCTCTCGAGCAACTCGCTGACCGGCAAGAAATGAACCCTTCAAATTCACGTTCATGTGGTCATCCCAATCTTCCTCGGTGATGTCTAGGAATGCGCTTAATCCACAAATGCCTGCATTGTTAACCAATATATGTACAGCACCCCAATGTTCAATGACTTCGTCTACCAATCGGTCAACTTGACTCTTCACCTGCACATCAACCTGGGATGTCATAACTTCGCCGCCATCGCTTCTAATAAGGCTCGCTGCCTCTTCTAGGGCGGTAAGGCTTCGTCCTGCAATCGCTACCTTGGCACCTTCTTTAGCGAAACGAATAGCCGTTGCCAATCCAATGCCGAGCGAACCTCCTGTAATGATCGCCACTTTACCTTCAAGCCTCATTGCGATTCCTCCTAGTCAACACCTTATCCAGCGGATCTTAACCCTCCGGTATGACAGCTACAACGTCCACTTCCACGCGTACAGTTAATTGGCTGCCGACCGTCGTGCGAACCGGACGAACGGGTCCAGGAAAAATCTCCTTGTACACACTGTTAAAGCGTTCAAAATCATTTATATCTGCAAGATGTGCCGTTACCTTAACAACATCTTGCAAAGTTGCTCCTGCCGCATTTAGAATCGCTTCCAAGTTGCGAAACACAAGCCGTGTCTGCTCTTCAATCGTACCCTCCACAATCTCTCCCGTTACGGGATCTAACGGACCTTCCCCCGATGTATAAATAAGATTCCCTACCCGAATTCCCTGTGAATAAGGCCCCGTATTTTGTGGCGCTCCGGCAGTGCTAATCTCTTCTTTGACCCACTTGTCTGCCATTTGAAATTACCTCCCGCTTTCTACTCCGCACCATTCAACAATGGCGGTGATATAAATTTTGGTTAGCTTGATCAAGCTCTCAATGTCCACAAACTCGTCTGAAGCATGGGCATTCTCGCCGACCGGTCCAAGGATGACCGCTGGCGTGTCAGAGTGACAATTGAACATAAAAGCGTCACAAGCAAATGGCGCCGTATAAGTTCCAACTGGCATTCCCCATTCCTCTTCCGCCTGTTGCAGCAAAATGTTAGTAAGAGGTGTTTCAGCATGGCTTCCGGGAATAAATCGGGTGATCAGCTCCCAATCGACCTCAAGCCCAGCCAGTTCCGGTTGTGTAATTAAGGTGCGAATCACTCCAATAAATTCTGACTCCAAAGCGGAGAACGACTCACCTGGCAAACATTCGACCCAAATTTCAATCATACAAGTTTCCGGGATCCCGTCTGCCATGCCAGGCTCGAAGCCACCTCCTTGGATCATCGAAAGCACGACCGCAGGACTTTGGGACTCGCCCGTCGGTGTAACGAAACATTTTCGTATCTGCATGTCTTTCTGGTAGCTCTCGATTGCTCGGATAAGGTGTGCCATTCCGTAAACCGGATTTCGCAGCTCCTCACCGCCGAATCCCATGCCCCCTTTGCCTCGAACACAGATCCTCCAGGCAGCTCCACCCATGTGTGAAGCACAGACCCGCAAGTTAGTAGGTTCGGGAACGATCGCAGCATCAGCTCGATTTCCTCGAATCCGCCCTGCCAAAGTTCCGTTGGCACCGCCCATCTCTTCATCGACTACGCTCTCGAAGCTGAGATCACCGAGCAAGTGGATACCTATTTCCTGCAAATATTTAAAAGCAAGCAAGACGGCAGCGATACCGCCTTTCATGTCGTTTGAACCGCGACCATACAAACGGCCCCCTATGATAACAGGTTGGAAGGGGTCTTCTGCCGTTTTGCCGGTAATGCCTGGCACGACGTCCGCGTGAACGGCGAAGAGCAGCGACCTACCTTCGCCATTTCCCATTTTGGAAGCATACAAATTCGGTCTATCTGTATAGTTGCGATCCCCCCAGAAAGCCTGATTTGTCCTCAGTCCATCTACACTAGATAATGCATACAGCTCTGTATCGAAATCGAGCTCCTTTAACACCTTTTCTAGGTATATCTGCATGGGCAATTCATTCCCATTTGGAGGTACATTTTCACTTGGAATGGCTACCATTTCCAAAAGCATCTTCACTAAATGGTCTTTTTGATTCCGTACCCAGCTTTCCAAATCTTGGTCGGTAAATATCACTTTACTCAATGTTATTCCCTCCATCCGAATCGCATAATTGTTGTAAGAGCCCAAGCACCGTGTCGACCATTCGTTCGCCAGAGTCAGGGGCCAGCCGAGTTCGAGACGTCAACCGAGTCTCGTATCCGCCCTGAACGAACGCTTCTCGAGTTGCTACATATCCGTTAACGCCATTCGCATAAGTAGCGATTAGTGTATGGGGGGAGGGTGATCTTTGTTTAAGGTCGTGACCGAATTCCACGAATAATTCACATGGAAAAGCTGCAATCGCAGACGCTCCAATTCGAAGTACTTGAATTTCAACGAACACTTCCGTTTCCTGCCGCTCACTGAGCGTGAGAAGTTGCCTGGCAAAAAAGGAGTCCGCCTCCGTTATTACTTTCTTATTCTCAGGATGTTCAGTCGCACGGAGATGTTCTTCAGCTTTCTGGAGATCCTCTGGTGACGGCTTACGTACAGAAAGCGAAAGCAGCTCGCAACGCCCTTCTACTTGAAGCGAATTCTCCGTGACGGCTTTTTCTCTAGTTTTGATAACTTCACCCGCTAATACTCTCCCCAATTGGCGAAAGGCGTCAGGCTCGGGTCGTAAGGAATGCATAAAATCAAGATGATTAATATTCCCACAAGCCCCGTTAAGAAAAAGACTTATGAACGAATCACCGTAAACCGCTTTCAATACACGGCTAATTTCTCCAGGATAGTCTGCGCTATACCGTTTTCCACCAATCGTGTCAGGATGACAGGCGAAATTCGTTATGACTCCAAGAGGACTGCCGTCCTCACCATCTAGTCGAATCACGAATACGTCTGAATCGATGGGACCTGCCGGCTCTACGATGTCTGGATTGTTAAAACCTGGATTCGTTCGCAGACTTCCATCCCGCATAAAATAACGACGATTAAACGAGATCCCGTCCGCTTCCCCTTTGGCGAAACCAATTTGGGCATTACACTTGTTCTCATAAGCCAAAACTGTTGCATCTGCAGCCTTTTTGACTAAGTACGCTGTGTACTTATCACCATCTGGACCGCGATCCCGATAAATGGGTCCACCTGTATGGGTATGTGTAGCAGCAACCAAAATATGGGATGCTGGAATTCCGGTCCCCTCTGTCACCCGTTTGCGGATGGCAGCCACTTCTTCCTTCTCAATACCGATCGTATCGAGTACGATAATGGCCGTGAAGTTATGACCGTCTCCGATTACAACGGCTTTGACGTACAGGTTGTCTTTGATCCCAATGGCAGGTCTAGGAGTAAAATAACCTGGAATGGCAAACCCCAGCGGGGGTGTGATATCCATTTCATATATGCCGCATTCCATCATGACTCGTTCCTCTCTTTCACATCCGATTGCTAACAGGTATACCAAGCTTCTGCTCGACATAATCCCTGCAGATCGTCAGACTGTTCAGAGGGGTGCTGGTTGACTGATCAATTTCAATCGTCATCCAGCCATCATATTGGATTTCCTCCAAAAGGCGAACAACAGCCGGAAAATCAATAGATCCAAGCCCTAGTTCACAAAAAATCGGCAGCGCCTCGTCCCCGGTCAAAACAGGAAATTTGCTGCGATCAGGTTCGTCCGGAGTGACGTCCTTGATATGCATATAAGCGATTCTATCCTTATATTTCCGCATCACTGCAACAGGATCCATGCCCGCCTTCGTTAGATGGGCTGTATCCGGGCAAAAGAAGACAAAGTTCGGGTCTGTCATTTCCATAATGGCATCGATTTCGTTTTCATCTTGAATTTCCGTATGCAGATGCGGGTGCACACAGGCTTTCACACCTAGATCGTAGCATCGTTTGGCAGATTCATTAATCGCTCTTGCGGCGGTCTTTAATTCCTCTAACGTCGTACCTCCCTCTGTTCGCGGTCCTCTCGGTCCAAGAACAATCCGATCACTGCCGTTCTGAGCGGCAAATCTAGCCACACGCGTATTATATGCCACGGTTTCATGGAATTGCGAAGCATCGCTGAATCGACCCCCACCGTATAATGCGGACAAACCAAGACCATATCGCTCGAATAATGCTTTGAATTCATGAATTCGATCTTCGTATTTCAATGCGATTCTTGTAAAAGTTTCACAAGCTCGGAAGCCCAGAGACGACGCTTCCTCCATCCCTTCAACGAAATCCTCTTCCCATGTAATTAAGTGGCAGGATATTTTCATCTTCAACAGAGTTACTCCTCCTAATAAAGAGCCTTATAAGGTAACATCCTAAGATTATCCTATTTTTTTCTGAATCGGGATGGTATTTTATATGGAAATATGTCATTTCATGAGTGATCTTCTTTGGCATATAGATGGTAGGTTTTCCAAATCGAAAAACCTGTTTTGGCATAGAAATCGACCTCCGTCGTCCAATCGATAACCATCAGGTGATGATTCTGTTCCTGTAATACCCGCATGCCTGCTTGAAGAACTGCTATTCCGTACCCATAACCACGATATGGAGCCGCAATGCCCAGTGGACCGATTCCACCGCATGGCTCTTGAAAACATGGACTCCAGAATTGATTGCCGGCCAGAGTTGGAGAATACTCGTCATTAATACGGTAAAAGCCAATAATCTTACCGGACTTACGCATGAGGACAAACTCTCTGCCTGTCCCCCCTAATGCCAAATACCGGTTCGTCGTCTCTTTCCAACGCCCAGGAAAGTATATGTTCATGAAAGCGAGCAAATCTTCACGATCTGCTTCTCCTGCAACAGACAACGTGACTTCCGGTCCAACATCGTTCTCTACAAGCACCTTCCCACGAAAATCACCTAATAGATCGTAAGTGCTACCGCGTTGCTTAAACCCACGTTTCTCAAACCAGCGTTTCGTACCAACGTATTGGGAGGGTACTCCGGGAAAGAAATGTCCAGAATCCCCGCCTAGGGCAATAGAGCTCATTCCTACGTCCTTTAACGCTTTTTCAGCCAATTTAAGCAATGTATCGCCAATACCTAAATTTCTATAGCGAGAATCAACGAGCAGTATGGAAATATAACCCACACCGAATCGCTGAACTTTGCTTATGACAACCCCCACCGTATAGTCGGACGATTCTTCCTCAACGACAAAAGAACCCTCCGATAAAAAATCCGGGTGGCTCAAACTGTTTTGATGCAATAGACGTGTGCGGAGCGGAAAATCGCTCCCTATCTCCCGATTCCACAGTTCACAAATTCCTTCCAAATGGCTAGGTTTTAGCTTCACTGTTCGCATTTCTAACCTCCTCATCCTTAATTAAGCCCGTTTTGGCATATCTCTAAGGAATGTCGGTAATCTGTCGGAGAAAACTTGTAATACTTTTTGAACACTTTAGCAAAATGAGCGTATTCATTGTAGCCGACCGCATAGGCAACCTCGTACACCTTATTGTTCCGATCACTCAATAGCTCGATCGCCTTGTCCATTCGCAATTTGGCTATATATTGGGTGTAGCTAACGCCCACTTCTTCTTTGAACGACTTACTGAAATACGTAGGCGACATCCCTGCAAGTTCAGCTGCATTCATCATGGAAAACGATTCGTTCGCAAAATTCTGATTGATCTGTTTCACGGATTCCAGCATATTTTTGTGCGAACCCCAATTCCGAATATGCCGGATTTCTTCCGTTGCACATTGCAGCACCAGCTTAATATGTCGGTTCAATAGCTCGGCTTGACCGTTCCATTCATAGTCGGGAAGAGCTTTTAATTTAATTCTGTTGCCGCTCAGACCCGCTATTTCCGCTTGCAGCAAGTAAAACAAGTGAATATACATCTCCTTGAGTCTCGCTGAATTTGCTCGATACGTCTGCAACCGTTCGTGTATCCCTTCAAGCTGCTCCCATACGGCGGTCATGTTGAGGACCCACATGTGTTTCGCCATCGTCTCCGCTTCTACTTTACAAACAGCGATCCATTCACTCCGCTCAACGATGCCTTTACGTTCATTGCCCAGTTTCTTCTCGGTCAAAGAAAGCACTCTTAATACTTCGTCTACATCAAGCGGCTTAAGCAGATAATCGGAGACTCCATGCCTTAGTGCCTGTTTGGCATAGCTAAAATCGCTGTATCCGGAAATGATAATCACTTCAGTCTGAATCCCACGGCTTACGATCTCCTCAGCCAGTCGCAACCCATCCATCACTGGCATTCGAATGTCTGTAATGACAACGTCCTGTATAGATTCGCTAATGAGGTCTAGCGCTTCTTGACCGTTCTCTGCAAATGCACTTACTTCAAATGAAGAAGTCTCCCGTTCAATAATGGCCTTCAAACTACGTTTCACAGAAGGCTCATCATCCACAATGATCACTTTATACATGCCTTTTCCTCCCTGGCAATGTAATGTCCATCTGAGTACCGTTTGGTCCTGACTCTCGGATATATAAGCCGTACGGCTCACCATACGTTAAGCGAAGGCGGCTGTGTACGTTCCACATCCCAAGATTTTCCTCTTGAAACTGATGCTCACGAACCATTTGCTTAATAGTGACCTCCGTAAATAATCGGTTCAACCTGTTCAACGTCTCCTCAGTCATCCCATTCCCTCTGTCAATTAACGAAATGACATACGCCCGATCATCTGTAAAACATCCAGATATTTTCAAATACTCCGGCTTGCGATCATGATCTTCGTAACCGTGCTGAAAGGCGTTTTCCACAAGCGGTTGTAAAATGAGACGTACGGTGGAAACTTGCATCGCTTCACCTTCATCAACATCCCATTCAACTTTGAGGCGTTCATAGCGCTCTTTTTGAATAGACAAGTATGTCTGCATATGCTCAATTTCTTCCAAAAGTGTAACCGTTTTTTGTGGATTCCCGACGTTATAACGGAACATTTTGGCGATGGAGGTCACCATTTTACTAATCGGCCGAACCCCTGCTTCAATGGCATACGAATTCACTACCTCTAACGTGTTATACAGAAAGTGAGGATTAATTTGCGATTGCATGATAAGGAGGCTTGACTCCATTTGCTTGATTTCCATTTCCTTTTGTTTCAACTCAGCTAGATGTACGACTTCAATTAGTCTTTTGATTTCGGAGACCATGTTGTTAAAGCTCCCGAACAAGCTGCCAATTTCTTTGCCATTATGCACAGGAGCACGAACATCCAAATTACCGTCTTCAGCTTTGCGCATAAGCTTCTGCAGAAGGAGCAATGAACGTGTTAAGGAGAGTGTAAAAGTCCCAACCGCAGCTAGAACCAAAATAACTAAAACTAAACCAATTCCAAGCGTAAGATAACGCAGATTCATCAAGCTGCCGATGAGCTCCTCTAGCGGAAGCTCATCCACAATGACCCAGCCTGTAGATTTAAGATCATCGTAAATGACGAGTTTCTTTTTGCCTGATGATTGATCGATATAAAAGCCGCTTTTCTCTTCTCCTTGCAGACCCGTGTAAGTTGGAACTGCCTCATTAACGTACTTTCCCCACAACTTTTCATCCTGGTGATAGATGATTCGATTCTCTGAATCCATCGCCCAAATCAAATCGGAATTACCTAGCTTTACGTTTTCCAACAAACGAGGAATTACTTTATAGTTCACATCAATGATGAGCATTGCTCTTATTTTGTTTTTGGAGATATCCCGCAAATCGCGCGTGATCGTCAGTACATTCGTGGAGTTAACTTTTCGGACACCTTCGATGTTGAAGTTCTTGAATGTCCGGTTCGTTGTACGATTCCCCTTATATTCGCTGAAAGCTTCAAGAGAACCGCGGTCCTCGTAGCTGCTAACGATCAAACCGTCATCCGAGACAATGGAGAGATTAATAATGTCTGTTCGCACTGACAATATATTTAAAAATAGCTCATTGTCTATTTTTCTTTTCATAAGGTACATGTCATAAGTGTCTGCATTTTTTGAATTTAAAAACTGACTCACTAATGGAGAAGTTAAAACAGGTGATGTGATGGTGCTTAACTCCACGAAGTAAGAGTCGAGGTTATCATTAATTTGTTCCACAATTTGACGGCTGTAGTGTATCGCGTTGTTTTCGATACTTTGGGTAGACTTCTCGTACCAGATCATGCCAGAAACTAAAAAAGGGATACAGACAAATCCAAGAACCAGGATGGCCAATTTCACATGCATCGATAGCTTCCTAATCCGGACCATCCTTATCCCACCTAACCGTGTTTAAAACTAATTATACCATGGAAGCGTTTCATTTTGGACAACCTTTTTACGTATAAGGAGTATGTCCGATAAAACTACTTCGGCGGGCAGACACTTAGGTGACTTCTCCGCCGAAATGAGTTTTTGTTTCATCATCAAACATCTTGTGCAGCGTTTGAATATACAGGAAAACATCAAAAACTGGCTGGTACAGATCTTCATTCCGCTGGACATAATCGGATGTCTGTGCCCAAAGTTGTCGCGCTTCCTCCGCCCTGCCATCCGCTCTGGCCTCTAAAGCAAAAGCAAGAAGACTTATGATATTCGCATGTATTTGTAAATAATCCCATGATTTTGCGATCGTTGGATGGAGCTCGGAACCTAGGTTTCTCTCCAAAACAGGTCGAAAAGCGTTCACTACCTCTTGTACAGACCGCAGTTTGTCCGCTGCTTCGCTGCTGACCCTCGGCTTCTCCCCTCTCATATAAGGTGGATCAAATAGGTCTGAGATCGTCTCCAAATAAGTTAAACAAGCTTCACCCTCGTCTCCGAACGAAGCAATGAAATATTCTTTGGCTAATTGTCTAAAGTCCGCTTCATCGTTCCATAATGTTTTTCCAAGCACATACATGCCGAGGCCAGTTGGGAAAAAAGATCGCTGTGTTTGATCACTGATGATTCCGTTTAATCGAAGCAACTTTAAATTTTTCACGTCTTGGCTAATCATATCCGCCATTTGGAAATATCCTGGATCCAGATAATGATCCCACATATGATGATACTCGTAGGTAAAGCCATCCCCGTCAAATAAATGTTGCCACGCTTTCAGGAAGGCGACGTTCTCTCGGATGTTCGTCGGGAACTTCAACCGATTTCGAACAAAAGGTTGGATTTCGATACCCGTTGTATCCGAATCGTAGCTTTGGCTGTAGGTTCGGCTTATCGGTGCGAACAAAAGCATGAAGCGACTCGGATTTTTCAATGTTTCGGTCTCTGGTACCCAAAGTAGATCCAAATATAGCAGGAACACGACTCTGGTGCTCAGATTCCTTAAAGTCAATTCCTCATCCAATTCGTTTAACATCATTAAATAAAAATCTGACGGCAGCGTCTTTACACAGTTTTCACATTCGCAGTGGTTATTGAACGCATCTGCTAACCACAGATGCAGCATATCGATATGGGGGTTATTCTGTGCATGATCAGCTGCGTATTGGACGACCAGCCTTCTCGCTTCTGGATTCGAAAAACATAAATTCGTATTCAACGGTACACCGTGCCATAGCTCCCGTTTGCCATCCACTAAGGCCAAAAAGCGAGATTTATCTTCATCCACCGCATAATCTACTGCATCCCAACCTAAACAAGGAAGTCCAAGCGGTTCTCCTGTCCAGCCGTGACCTACAGCATGGTAGAGAAGACCGCGCTTTTTGATTTCTTTCTCCATTTCGACCGTAAAGGCGTCCACTTGTTCGATTGTAATGGTCTCGGGTTGTTTGTACTTGTTATGCCGATGACCGTACCAGCGGTCAAAAAATGTAAAGGGAGTTTTGAATTCCAAGAAGTAGGAATTGAAGCCTGCTTTCGGCGCCCAATCAATGTTATCAAGCATATTCTCTATGCTCACAGCTCCCTCAATGCAAAGCCCTCGATGCCGATAGGTTGCTTTTTCGTTAACCTTAACATCGATGGTCTCAAGAGCTTTCTTGGGTACATAATCTCCATCTGCTCCAGGTCGTAGAAAGCGGCATCCGGCCTCTTCGAGAAACCTATACACGCCTAACAGAACACTTCGTGGATTGGAACCGGCAATATGGCCCTTTCCTTCTGTTACATCGATATAGATGGCATCGTCCAACTCAGGAGCAGCTAATACTGGCATAGAAATGCCCAATTCACCGAACAAGCCTACCCGAAGGTAAGCCGCTTCACTCTCGGTATGGGTGGCTTCTTTAAGTGAATCAATTCGGTAATCGGGGGACATGAGAAGTAAATATTTCGAAAGCTCTTCAATGGCAAAAAGAATTGTTGGTTGATTATTCTTTGTCACAATCGTCATTATTTTAACCTCTGCATTGTTCAATGCCATGTGCGACCTCCTCCTATTCCTTTAAGGAGCCCACATTGGCACCTTTGACAAAATACTTTTGTATGAATGGATAGACGAAAATAATGGGGCCTGTTGCAAATATAATGACAGCGGACTTCATGGATTCGACGGTGTGTTCTTGAATTTGTGATTGGTCGAACTCGAGTGAAAGTTGACTATCCTGGACGATCCCCCGCAATATAATTTGCAGCGGATACATCTGTTTGTCTCGAATGTAGATCAACGCATCAAAATATGAATTCCACTCGCCTACCGCATGAAAAAGCCCTAACGTCGCGAATACGGGCAGAGATAGCGGGATCGTAATTCGGGCAAAAATCCCGAATTCAGAACATCCATCAATTGAAGCAGCATCGAACAACTCTGCAGAGATTCCCTGAAAGAACGTTTTCATAATAATGACGCCGAACGCGCCCACCGCTCCTGGAATAATTAGAGCCCAGTACGTATTGATCATACCTAAGTTTTTGATTACTAGAAATTTAGGTATTAACGGCACTGAGAAAACGAAAGTCACAATAAGGAGTTTCAATATTAGTTTACGTGCAGGCATCATCGATCTTGAAAGCGCATAAGCCATCGTGGAGGTGAAAAACAAATAAGTAAGCGTCCCCGCAATCGTGATGTAACAAGTAACTGCCATAGCCCTCCACATATGGGATTCTGTAAGAATAATTTGATACACGGACGTATTGAACCCTTTAGGCCACAAGAAGACTTGATCTAACTTCACAAATTCGTTAGAACTTAGAGAAACCGCAAGCACATGCAGCATAGGAGCAAGCATGGATAAGCTAAGCACTGCAAAAAACAAACCATTAATAAAATGAAACAATCGTTCAGATTTATAAATTGGCAATGTACAGTCCCTCCTCTTGCAAAAAGATCCCTTAGTAGATACTCTCACCTGTTACGCGTTTAGCTAATTTGTTCATTCCCAAAATCAATATAAGTCCTACGATCGCTTTGAAAAAGCCGAGGGCTGTCGTATAACTGTATTGTGCCCCTTGAATACCAACGCGATAGATATAGACATCAAATACATCCGCAACGTTCCGGTTAAGCGAGTTGGCATAAATCAACATTTCTTCAACACCGGTATCCAGTATGTGACCGATCCGCAACAGGAGCAAGATGACGAGTGTGGGCATTAAGCTAGGCAGCGTAATGAACCACATTTGCTTCCAGCGGTTCGCACCGTCAACAGTAGCAGCTTCATATATATTAGGGTTGATTCCAGCAATAGCTGCTAAATACAGAATCATGCCCCAGCCAACCTCTTTCCATATGGCAGAACTAACTACAATGGCCCGGAAAAACCGAGAATCTTGCAGGAAGATGATTCTTTCCATACCGAACCATGCGAGGAGATCATTAATCATCCCTTTAGGATCTAGTAGCTGATAGAAAATCCCTCCAACGATGACCCATGACAAGAAGTGAGGGAAATATAACATGGTCTGTATCGTACGTTTGAACAGCATGTGCCTGATTTCGTTCAGGAATAAAGCTAGAATAATCGGTGCTGGAAAACTAAAAATCAACCTATAAAAGCTCATAATGAGCGTGTTTTTAAGAAGATGATAAAAATCATATAACGAAAACATGCTCTTAAAATGCAAAAAGCCTACCCATTCACTACCGAAAACACCTTTGAAAATGTCATATTTTTGAAAAACAATGACATTCCCAAACAAAGGGATATATTTGAATATTGCAAAGTGTATTAATCCAGGCAAGCAAATAAGGAATAGAGCCAGCTTGCGATTGGAACCGATCTTGTTAATTAGAGATGGGATGTTAAAACGTGACAGCTTCCGATTTGGAGCGATATTATTAGTTGGGGAAGTGTTGCTCATCAGAAAACCACCTTTACTTGATTGCTCAGTGCGTATAACGTATTGTCATGAAATGATGGAAATTAGAGATGAAAGGGGAAGTTTTCACTTCCCCCCCAAGTTGATAATCATTATTTCTTTTTGTTTTTAGCATACCAGTCATTTGCTTCCTTGATTGCCTGATCTCCACCGCGTTTTTTCCAATCAGCCACGAAATCGTCAAAGCCTTTGTCAGGATCAATCTTGCCAATCATAATTTGAGTAAGTGTATCTAGGAACAATGAACCTGCAGCGAAACCAAGTTCTGGTTTTGTTTTGATCGACTCTGGCGTTGGCATACTCATACTTGGAATCTCGAATAAGTTCTTCTCTTCGTATCCTATGCCTTTTTTAACCAACTCAGGATCGACTAAACCTTCTCTTTTAACCACTTCAGGATCCATCCGTGTATCGCCAGCCGGGTTCACGAGTGTCTGGTATTGCAGCTTTTCATTCGCGTTAACAGGAGCTTTAGGATCCCAAGTAATTTGACCGTTTGCTTCTGTGTAGTTACGGTCTTTGATACCGTAACGGAAGAAAGTGTCTTTCTTCGCGTTATCCGAGTAAGTCCAGTCAAGGAATTGGATGAAGCGCTCTGGATTTTTCGCGTTTTTGGTCAGAATATACACTTTGGCAATTCCAGTTCCTTTTGGACCGAGTAAATATTTGCCATCGGTTTGTTTCATACCTGGCAGCAAATCGATTTTCGCGCTTTTACCAGCAAATCTGTCCGGCGTCCACTGGTTCAAGTTCCGTAAATCGTGGCTCCAAGTTGCGACTTTATCGTCATAAATTGCCTTCTGCCAATCAGCGTCTTTTACGTTAATGAAATCTTTGTTCATGTAGCCTTTGTCATACAGCATCTTGTAGAACTTCATAGCCTCTTTCATCTTCGGATTAATAATATCCGGGATAAACATGCCGTTTACATCGTGCCAAACAAGCGCTCCATTTTCACCCGGTGAAAGACCGTGAGCATAGAAGAAGAAGTTACTGAATCCAAACAAACCACGAATTTCATAACCGACTTCATCATTTTTTCCATTGCCATTTAGATCGGTAGTTTTCACCTTTTCGAAGAAAGCGAGATACTCTTCCATCGTCTCAGGTTGTTTCATGCCTAATTTATCGAGCCAGTCCTTACGGATCAGAAGTGCTTGAGGGTTAATTGGAGTTAACAGCTTCGGAATCCCATAAATTTTTCCATTCTTGCTCAGAGAGGGAAGAGCCCAAGTCGTATCAGGAACTTTCGCCTTAATATTTTTCCCGTACTTGTCAATCAAATCGTTCAATGGAAGAAATATGCCGTTCTCCACCGCAGTAGAATGCGCAGAGTTAAGAATGGAGTCCGATGTAACAACCTCTGGAATGTCACCAGATGCGAACCGGACCGTCACTTGCTGCGTGTAATCAGCAGATGGGATAAATTCATACTGAATCGTCGTAGGCTGACCAACAAACTCGGAGAATAACCTTGCCATTTCCGTGTGATACAAGTCATCTTTTTTCGCCGTTTTGGTGTAAGCATATCCACCGTCGTTGGACAAAACGTTAAACGTTGCCGGGACTGGCGCCTTGGGTGCTTCGGATACCTTAGCATCTGTTGCTTTAACATCTGTTGCTACAGGCGTATCTTTCGAACATGCTGTAAGCAATGCGGAAATACTCATCGTGACCGTCAGTGTTACGGGTAACCACTTTTTTGATCTCATGTACTTTCCCCCTTCGCCTTGCTTCAAATTGGATGATGCTTGAACGCCTCAGCGTTTCTTCAAGCTTAAAAGAAATAGATTCGTTCGAATATGGAAGAAATAGTTGATGTTATGTGCTTTTATGACTAATTTACTATGTTCTCTCCTCTTTTGGAGTATGAAGTCTTTCCTCTGCCTCTATAACGGCACCTAGGATAATCCATTCATTCTCCGGTACGAAAGGACCGCGATACCCGTGAAGGACGAAGGCCTCCGCTTCATATCCGCCTTCTTTCAGTAGTTGACGTGTATATTTATTATTTTTATTGATTAAGCGCTTCCACAATCGATATCGCCATGAATTTATAAAAAAACACATATACAAGTCAATCCATTTCCGCTATATCTAGAGATGCAGGGAACCTATTTCATGGAAAGGAGGCCTTAAGTAAGGAAGATGAGTTCCAACTCATACAACTAGTTTCGAAGGTCAAGGTTTCAAATGTGCCAATTACACATTGGTCGGATGCACATCAAGTTTGTAGTCATCGTATATTTTAATACTGACTGCCATCAAGAGATGATTGCATCTGGATGTCCCGATCACAAATCCGGAATTGGAGTGTGAAACGGTGATGAGATTGAAGTCTTTCAAATTGTTTAAGAAGTCTGTAATATCCGCTGCTGTTACTCTTCTAACTGTTGCTTCCGCTGTCCTAATTCTCCCTCCTCAGAACGCACTTGCTGCATCCGAATTCACAGTAAATACAGGTACCGTGTTGCAATCCGATTTCGTCGGTAGCGGTACGGAGTACAATCAGAATCTATACTCTACGATTAGCGCAGTAGACGGAATTACTACTGGTAACGTTGGTCTGTTGGAGAGTAAAGTAAGGGCTCTCGATTCGCAGATCGTCCGAATATTCTACGATTCCAGAGGCGAAGATACCGTCAATTATCCGGATTATATGGCTTCCTTCGAGCAAACTGTGGCGTTAGCGCAAAGCTCCGGTGCTGAAGTTAACATCACCTATTGGCATGGTCCTTACACCAATATCACGACGCAGATGCAGGCCTTTGCCAACGAGTTGTACCGTCTGAAAGTGACGCTGGGTTATTCCAACGTCAAGTACGTAACGATTCAGAACGAAGTCAACTCGACCTCGATTACGCAAAGCGATTATGAAACATTCTACCGCACTCTGAACACGCAGCTTACAACGCTTGGAATAAAGAGCGGTATCAAGTTTATCGGTGGCGATCTGTTGCTTACAAATCAACAGTCCTGGTTCGATTACATGGATGACCACATGACCGACATCCTTGATGGCTACTCCATTCACATCTACTGGGATTATGATGATGTGCAGTATGGGATAGATCGTTTAGATGGCGTCCGCACCATTATTAATGGTTTATCGCCGGCTGGGCAGAAGCCAGTGTACATCATGGAGTACGGGGTGCGTGGCGAGAAGACCACTTGCACTTACGACCCGGGTTGCTTAAACGGCACATCTACCCCTATCGGAGATACCATAGTCAGCGCTTATGAGCACGCCGAATTTACGATGAATGCCATGAAGAGGAAGTTCGTTGCCTTGACTAAATGGGATGCTTACAAAGCGAAGTATGATAATGGTACGCAGTACCACAGCGAAATCGGCAGTGGAACAGATGGCTACCCATTGAAGCCAGTGTACAACGCAACGCGGTTGTTCACACACACGGCTAACAGCCACTGGAACCTGGTTAGTGTTACAGGATCGGTTAGCGGCAAGATTGTGAATGCCCTCAAAGATCCAAACTCTAGCAACTTGGCAGTTTACGCACTTAATGACACTGGCGCTACGACAACCATCTCTTTTAACGGAGTTGGCGCTAATACAGCGTTCCGTTTGTTCGTTTGGAATGAGAATGGCGATGGTGGTATTACCGATAAAGGTACCGTTTCAGCTGACTTCATCGGACATACCCAAGTGCGCCTAAATTCGCAAAGTTTTGCAGTGTTTACGACACTAAATGTTACAGACTTGGAGCGTCAAGCTTATTGGAAGTTCAACGAAACCAGTGGTGCAGTTGCGGCTGACAGTACGGAATACGTTCGTAATGGCACAGTAGTAAGCGGTGGCGGTTGGATCGGTGGTAAGATTAGCAACGCCTTGGATTTCAACGGTTCTTCCACTTATGTGACTACTCCTCACATCTTGAACCCAGTTTCCCCTTCGAACTACGGCGCATTTAGTGCATCGGGTTGGGTGAGACCGGACACGGACACCGGCGTTTCACAATACATCCTCCAGCAGGACGGAACCAATGGAAAGGTCTGGTTGTTGCGTTACCAAGACGGTCGCCTGGAAACATTCCTCGGCGGTACTGGAACCTTCTCGACTGGCACAATTCCACTCAATTCGTGGACACACGTTGCCGTGACCTATGATGGTACGACGGTCCGCCTGTTCTTGAATGGTGTACAGGATGGTTCTCGCACGATCGCAATGAATTCTGAACCTACTGGCGGAATGATTATCGGTGCAAGTAAAACTCTCGGCAACCTCTTCAACGGTGGCATCGACGAAGTTTCTATCTACAACCGTCAGCTGACCGCGAATGAGATCAAGGATCAGTACAATAGCACTTGGTGGAAATTCGACGAGACTTCCGGTACTGTAGGCAGCGACTCCGCAAGCTATAGTCAAGCAGCCACATTGATCAATGGTGCTAGCTTCGCTACAGGTCGAGTTGGTAATGCCCTTTACTTGGATGGTGTAAACGACTACGCTACTTCTCCCAATGTTGCAAATCCAGGCACTAGCAGCTTCACTGCAACCGCTTGGGTGAAACATGATGGTACTGCAAGTACAGCGAAATATGTACTACAACAGGATGGAACCAACGGGAAAATTTGGTTGTACCGTGATAGCACAGGCGTTGTAGGAACATTCCTCGGCGGGTTGGCGCTAATCGGTACTACGAACATTCCAGTTAACCAATGGGTCCACCTTGCAGTAACATACGATGGTACGACGGCGAAAGTCTACATGAACGGTGTTCTGGAGAATTCCGCTGCTAGAACCGTCACCTCCGAAGCTAGTGGTATGATCATTGGCGCTAGCAAAACTTTCGGGAACCTTTGGAAGGGTTGGATCGATGATACGCAAGTATTCAATCGCGCACTAAGTAGTACCGAAATCTCGGATCAATACGAGCTGGGACGTTAATTCCAGTAACTGTAATATACGCACAAAGAAGCCAGCCCACTAACTGTGGGGATGGCTTCTTTGTGCATCTTACTCCTCTTACGTTAGCCTAACCTTTTAAAGCTCCCGCCTGCAGCCCGCTGACAAAGTATTTTTGCAAAAATAAGAACATGACGATAACCGGAGCCAATACGAGTATAAATCCGCCAAATAGCAAGCTTAAATCGGTCTGACCAAGGTCTGAGAAAAACTTGTACAGACTTAATGTGACTGTGGGATATTTATTCGAGGTCAGTAGTACAAGGGGCAGCAACAGGTCATCCCATATGTGTACGAATTGAAAAATAAATAGTGTGGCGCTAATCGGCTTCATCAGCGGAAATACAATTTGAACGAATAAACGGATCGTCGAACAGCCTTCTATCTTCGCGGCTTCCTCCAACTCGATGGAGATACCCCGGATAAATCCGACAAACATAAAAATGCTGAACGAGGAAAGCACACCGATATAAACTGCGGAGATGCCGAACAAGCTATTATACATATGAAACTTTTTCAAAACGAAGATAAGCGGGATGAAAGCCGCCTGAATCGGCATCAAAATGAGCGATACATAAAACCAGTATACGGACCGAAAAAACCAGTGATTGATTCTAGCGATAGCGTACGCAGCCATGGCGGAGAAGAAAATGATATACGTTAAACTCATCATGGCAATGGAAAAAGTGACGGCATACGCTTTAAGTATTTCCATTGCTTTAAACGCTCTAACAAGGTTATCCAGTCCGATGCTGAAATCTGGAAAAGATAATGGGTGCTGTTGAATTTGATTATTGGATTTCAGCGAATTGACCACTATTAAATACAATGGGATGCTGTATACAAGAGCTAATAGTAGGACGGATCCTTCGAACAGTCTTTTTTTCATTCGCGGATTCATTCGTAAGCCCTCCCCTCATACTTCTTGGTCACGACGACGAACAATAGCGTAATGACCAACACAAATATGACCAATACGCAGGCTGCCGCCATTCCGTAGGCCAAATCAAGCGATTGAAAAGCGTTTCTGTATATGCGGATTGCCAGCGTCTCGCTAGCACGTGCAGGACCTCCACCCGTCAAGGCAAATGGCAGATCAAACAGCTTGAGTCCGGACGCCAATCCGATCAGCGTGTTTACAGTAATGCCCGGTGCGATCATCGGCAGGATGATGCTGAAAAATTTTCGACTAGGCGAAGCCCCGTCCATGATGGCCGCTTCTTTGATCTCGTTGGGTACGAACTGAAGGGCAGCCAAGTAGACGATCATGATCGGCCCAGTCAGCTGCCAAACCGCTACCAGGATGATGGTGTATGCCACAAAGTCGGGTGAATCAACCCATAAAACTTTTACCTGTTTTCCCATAAGACTGCTGAGAATTTTGTTCATTAACCCGTTATTCGTGTCCAAAATATAGCCCCATACGTACGCCCCTAAAACGATTGGAAGTAGTTTAGGGAAATAAAACAGCGTCCGTATCAAATTTTTCGTCTTGAATGCCTGGTTGACGGCGAGGGCGAGCAGCATACCGATAACATTCGTCAGCAAGGCGATGGCAACTCCCATCCATAGTGTACGATACAACGTCTTGACGAAAGACGCGTCCGAAAATATTCGCTGATAATTTCTGAAGCCAATAAAACGGTACTCGCCCAGTCCGTCCCAATTCGTTAAGCTGTAGTACATGGTTTGAAATATGGGGACGAGCATAAACGTGACGATCATGACAGAAATAGGAAGCAAAAATAGAATGCCGATCCAAAACGTTTTGAGGTTTAATGTTCCTTTGCTTCTCATGTACGCATTCCTCCAAACTTTTAGCAAAAAAGGAGAGAAGCATGAAGTCTTCCCTCCAGCGGAAATATTGGTTTATTTTTTAATTTTATCGTTGTATTCCTTGATCCACTCGTCTGCCGCCTTATTCACATCGCCGCCAAATGTAACACCTTGCGCCGTCTCAGCCAACTTGATGAAAACCGGGTTCGTTATCGGTTTCAGGTTGGCGAATGTAATAACTCTTCCGGATTTCAGCCAATTCTGCGTATCGGCAAATACCGGTTTGACTTCGCCAATGCCAGGCATCGCCGACATATTTTGTTTGGCCTTAATAATCTTGGCGAAATTTTCTTTGCTAAAGAACCAGTTCATGAACGTTTTGGATTCTTCCAGATGCTTCGACTTCGCATTGATCGCCAATCCGTCCTCAATTGTGTAAACGTAGCTGTTATCCTTCTCTGGCGCGTACGGTAAGTTCATGAAACCCCATTTGAAGTTCGGGTTATTCAGATCGATATTTGCCGATGACCACGTTCCGGCCAGCACCATCGCCGCCTGACCTTTCGCAAACGCCTGAAAACCTTGTTCAATGGCATAAGTAAAGCTTCCGGTCAGCACGTATTTATTCAACTTGTTGAAACGGTCATAGCCTTCCAACAAGACATCCCTATTTTTTGCCCAATCTACTTTATTGGTTAGATACGCTGTCTGGAAATCTTTATCCTGAAGCCCCTTATTCCCGAACGTCCAATGGAACACGTTGCCGATGGCCGTCGCCCATTTGCCGGCGTACACTAGGAGCGGTACGTTCTTCGCTTTCAGCTTTTCTCCGGCATCCATCAATTCCTCCCAAGTTTGCGGCGGCTTCGAATAGCCGATAGATTCAAATAGGGGGATGTTGTACGCAAATCCCACGAAACCAAGACCGGTTGGAAATACGACCAATTTCCCGTCCACAGTAACGCCACTGCGAACATCCTCAGAGAAATTTTTGGCTGCTTCCAACTGACTCATATCGTACAGATAACCCGCCTGGTTAGACAATGCGGTTAATTCGTGTTGAGCATTGAGCTGGTAAATGTCCGGCATTTCAGCAGTCGTGATCATCGTTTGCAGCTTTGCATTTCTTTGATCGGCGGGAAGAGTCTCCAATTCCACATTGATTTCCGGATGCACTTTCTTGAATTCGTTGATCATGCTTAATACCATATCCTTGTTGACGATCAAACCTTCAGCGATCTGCATTTTGAGAGTAACTGGATCCTTCTTCACCTCGGGCTTTATGCTGCTTTGCGGCTTGTCTGTGCTGGCATTGGACGATTCGTTGCTTGAACACCCTACCGACAACACTAGCAGCAACGCACAGATGACACCCCATGAAATAGATTTACGGAACAAAGGCACAACCTCCTTTTATATATTATTTTTATTATAAAAGGCTTTCATTTTTCGTTCTATCCTACGGAATTAGCATATCATTCGTACAGATTTGCTGAGAAACATAATCTTGCTTCATTACGACGTACGTACCCTCACTAGATACACTGTGTAAATGGATAGTTGCATTGTCAGACTGAAGTAAAAAACGTTGTGCTGTCACGTATAGCCCGGTTCCCCAATTTTTCAACTCGTCTACGTTGTCCCGGGTCAACTGCAGATCGATCGGCTCCGGAAAACCTCGGCCGTTATCCCTTACTTCAAAGAAAAGTCGGCCGGCATCCTCATAGACTTTTATCAGCAGTTTGGCGTTTTTCTTTATCTGTTCGAACCCGTGAATGAATGCATTCTCGATAATGGGTTGTAGAATGAGCTTATTCACCTTATAAGACATGATCCGGTCCTCGAATTCAATCTGAACGTCCACCCGCTTGCCAATCAACTGCTGCTGTAAAAAGATATAATCTCTCAACCATTTGAGTTCTTCTGCGCACGTCACCTTCTCCCCGGGACGGGTCGTCGTATACCGTAAAATAACGGACAGCGCTACGATCAAATCCGATGATTTATCCGGATCTCCCTCGTATACACGGCATTGAATCAAGTCGAGCATATTATAGATAAAGTGAGGGTTGATTTGCGACTCCAGTGACTTCATTTGGAAATAAAGCTTTTCCTGATATTCCTTCTTCTGATTTTCGAATAGACGCTGAATCTCCGTCGTCATTTCATTGAAAATATCACTTAGCATCCCGAGCTCGTCGGTTGAATATTTTCCGATTTTCACATGAAAATGACCTTCCTTGGCCTTCTCCATCTTGTCCGCCAATATGTACAAAGGCTTTAGCTGACGAGTTACAAACACGATAATCACAGCCAGCATGAGGATGTTAGCAATGACAAATAGCCCGTTGTTCTGGATTAAAGGCACGATGTAACTCCGTGAAAGACGCTCACTAGAGAGATAGGCCCTGACTTCCCAGTTGTAAGGTTGGATCGTTTGCTTAAATATGTGGGAAGCATCCACCGGGATACGCTCGGTATGGTCATTCGTATAAATGGGCTTCTCTTGCGAGTCGGTTACAACCGTTTTGATCAATTTGTTATCTGAAGGCGACTTTAGTAATTGCTCGAACATGGAGGTATTTACAGTTATCAAACTAACACCCAAGAGCCGCAGATCGACCGGGCTGCGAATCACCTGACCAAATGAGATGTAAGTGGATGGATCATCAGCTTGAAAATAGGATCCATGAGCCGTGAACACCGAATTGACCGGACCGTTTGCCTTTATTTGTTGAAACCAGGGTTCTTCCTTGTATGATGACAAGAAGTTTGAAACATGCACTTGTGCGGATCCATTGGAGCGTTGATATATAATATTACCTTGCATAGAGAGGTAGGTGAACATTAACTGAGCATTCATTTGACTGAAGAACTGATTGCTTAGTTGAGTAAATACAGCGTTCACATAGGAGTCATTTGTTAGAGAAGGGTTGTCCGATAACAATTTCAACTTGTCGAGAAGCAAGTTATCGTATTGATAATCGCGGTAAATAGTATCGTTCATTTTCTCTATGGAAACGAGATTTTGACGAAGAGATTGTATGGAATCCCCGAGAATCGTTTCATACTGATGGACAACAATCCCCCGAGTAGTGCCTAGCCAAGAGCGAAACAGGACAATTTCAAAGAATAAGAGAGGAATGCTAATAAATACAATAAAACCAATCACAATCTTTTTGCGGAGGGACGACTTCATATGGGATGGATATAATGAATCCCTCATCTCGAAAACTCATTGGGTTTAATAGAATATTGTTTGTATTCCGAAGCGGATAAACTCGTTTGTTTACGAAATAGCCGGCCAAAGTAGGTGATATTGCCAAAACCTATCATTTTGGCGATGTCGCCGATTTTCATTTCCGTATCGTCCATAAGGGTTTTAGCAAGATTGATGCGAAAACTGTTCAGAAATTGAATTAAGTTCATCCCTACCTTTCTAGAGAATATGCGGCACAAGTGACTCTCACTGACATGTAATCTCTCAGCCAAACTGCTCAGTGTAATAGCATGCATGTACTCTGTACTGATAATTCTTAGCACTTGTAGGACGACCTCATCCGTAATTTTCTTCTCATGAATCAATAAGTTTAACTGCTTTTCTGCATATGCTCCCAGCGGATATTGGGGCAAACCGAACACAGTTGACGTGCTGGCTGTAATCAATCCGATTCGCGCATCTATGTCATCCGCCAGCCGTACCAGCACCTCTTCAAGAATAGAATTGGATATAGGCTTCAATAAGTAATCGAACGCACCGCTGCGAATAGATCGTTGCGTGTACGGGAAATCGGAATAGGCCGATAAAATAATGCATTTCGTTTGCTGCTTCTCTTCCTTGCTTAACCGTTCCAATAGCTCCAAGCCATCCATAAAGGGCATGCGGATATCAATAAAGGCCGCATCCGGTCGCGTTACTTGAATCAACTTCAAACCATCCAAACCGTTGTACGCCTTGCCAACAATCTCGTAGTCATCGTGCAGCCAGGAAATCCGTTTGGCCAACACGTTGCACAATTCCTGTTGATCTTCCACAACTACAATTCGCATACAGAGCACCCCATTCCCGATAGGTAAAATCTGGATACTACTGAAAAGTTAAAAACGGAGCCTGTAATCTCGCTGGCTCCGCTTTGGTTGCTATTTTATACCTAACCGCTCATAAATCTTATCGAGATTATTCACTGCCTGGGTTTTCACATCTTTATACAGATTTCCACCATAGCTGTCCACGGAAACGAGCAGTGGACCGAAGTCTTTAACTCGCAGTTTCCAAATCGCTTCCGGCATTAAATCTTCCCACCACACATCTTCAATTTCTTCAATCTGTGTGGTTTCTAGCGCTGCTGCTCCCCCTACGATGGAGAAATAAACACCGCCCACATTGACACAAGCTTGTGCACCGGGTTGAAGCATACCGCCTTTTCCGGTAATCGCCTTGACGCCGAATCGCTCGAACAATCCTTCTACAAAACGATCCATTCGCGTACTTGTTGTTGTACCAATACATACCTTTTCGTACTTTCCATTTTCCAGTTTTTTGACACCTGGAGCTGTATGAATGGTTACGGCGCCTCTAAGTTGTGGGATTAAATCTTCCGGCGGATCAATCTTATGATCAAACATTCGGATCAGGTTCGCATCGCGAATACCGAAGATATGTCCGTTGACTGTAACGGTATCTCCTACATGAAGCTGCTTAACAAATTCGTCTGTCATAGGCGTTTGAAGATGATGGTGTGCCATGAGAATCTCCCTTCATTAATAACTAATTACAACCGGTTGACTTTCTTCAAAGGTAGCTCTTATCCGGCGTGCAGGCCAGCACATCATATTGACAGCAACCGGATTCATCGTAATATGTGTATCAGCCGTTTCGATATGAACGGCTAGTGCCGTAACAGCTCCTCCCAATCCATTCGGACCAATTCCAGTCAGGTTGATCGCATCTAGCAGTTCTTCTTCAAGTGCCGCAATGGTTGGATCAGGATTAGGTTTACCAATCTCTCTTGCCGCAGCTTTCTTGGCCAATGCCGTACAGAGATCTGCCGTACCGCCCATACCAACACCTACTAAGGTTGGAGGACATGGATTTGCTCCTGAATTGATTACGCAGTCAACAATAAACTTTTTCGCGCCGTTAAGCCCTTCAGCCGGATATAACATTTTGAGATAACTCATATTTTCAGATCCGGAGCCTTTGGGCAGCGCCATTAACTCGATGGACGATCCCTCAATAAATTCCCAATTGAGCACTGGAACTTTCTTACCAATAGCAGTTCCTGTATTTTTACGAGTAATCGTATCGCATACACTTGATCGTAAAGGATGCTCTAGGGTGGCCCTTTTCGTTCCTTCACGAATGGCTTCTTCCAGTCGAATCCCATCGAAACGAACATTTCTGCCAATTTTAATGAAAAAAACAGGTATGCCCGTATCCTGGCATAATCAGCATATTTTCTTCGTCCGCCACATCTATATTTTTTAAGATCGTACTCAAAATTTGTTTTCCGGTCTCATACGTTTCTTTATCATAAGCCCGCTGTACGGCTGCCCGAATATCAGGAGGAAGATCTTTTAATGACCGAATATATATTTCTTTACATGCGTTCTCTATTTCCTTATAAATGTTTTCCTCGACTTGCCAGATCGTTTGCTTGTTGCTCATTCCCATACCCTCCCCCGTTTTGTTAACCCATGGTCATAATTTTAATTAAAGCAGCCCCGCCCCAAAGGGAAAATACAATTCCGACAGTCATCAAACCAAGGCTCCAGCGCTTAATTACACGACTGTTGCTTGTATAATCAAGAACGATATTGCGGACTCCGTTTAACCCATGAAATAACGAAAGAGCTAACAAGCTAAAATCCAAGGCGATATACCCGATTGTACGTAAACGTTCGATTAAATTCGGATAACTTGGATGTACGTCGGGATGAGCATAATGCAAGTTCCACATATGAATCACTATTAAAAAAATAAGGGCGACACCGCTGACTCTTTGAAAAAACCAAGTGAGAACATTTCTTCTTATTTTAGATGTCGTATCCATGGGGATATCTCCTTCCTAATTAGGTATGGTGTCCCCGAAAAGTAATAGGAATAAGCTACAAAGCATAACGTCACTTTTTGGGGTTTAGTTAAAGGAATGCTCGAGTAAACAGCCAAATAAATATACCTACTGCAAGACAACAAATGAGCGCAAACAACTCTTTTTGTCTTTTTACAAAATAACCCATATCCATTAACACCAATCGAATCCCATTTAAAGAATGAATTATAACACCGGCAAGAATGATTAAATCGAAAAAGAGAAAGACAGGATTATGAAACAAAACTTGAAAAACTCCCTGAAAAGCGTCCTCCCCCATGAACATCGCTGTTCCCATCGTGCCAATATGAGCTAATAAATATAATAATAATCCTACTCCGGAAATACGATGAACCAGCCAAGCTTTCATCCCTACGGAATGGCGTCGCAAGACATCTACCTTTAAGACCTGCGGGTCTACGTCAACTAACCTGTGATCTTTGGTTATTTTTACTTCTGGCATCTGTTCACTCTCCTAACATTTGCTAAGTTAACTTGCTGCCACTTTAACTCTGGCAACTTCGCCAAAAATTTCTTCAGGCTGCACATGAGTAAATTCAACAGGATGAATCTCTGTCTCAGGCCCTTTCTGACCTTGTTTTATGAAAATATTTTTGTACCAGTTCACATTATCCGTTACCGGGCAATCAGTCCGATAATGAGAACCTCGACTCTCCGTTCGCGAATAAGAAGCAATGGCAATCATTTGTCCGATTTGCACGATGTTTTTCACATTTAACACTTCATGCCAAGCAAGGTTATAATCACGCACCCCAGCTACACTAATTTGATTAACACGTTCAGCATATTCGGCTAACTTCTCAATGGCTGCTTTAAGATTGGGGCCATTCCTTACGAGACCTACCTTTTCCCACATCAAGTCGCTAACTTCTTTTCGTAATTGAAAAGGATTCTCGCCTTTTTCCCGTTTGAACGGCTGTATCAATTGGTGAACAAACTGATCCACCTGACTTTCAGATACTTGCTGGCGTTTTACCGTTGTCACATATTCAGCAGCCGCATCACCCGCTCGTGCACCGAATACCGTGGAGTCAGCCACTCCGTTACCACCTAGGCGATTGGAACCATGAATCCCACCTGCATCCTCACCAGCTACAAACAATCCGGGTATTCCGCTAAAGCAATCCTTATCTATGGTAACTCCACCCATGTGAAAATGTCCGGTAGGACTTACATCCACTGGCTCCATGCTCAGATCGCGACCAACATCCTTGCATCGATCTACCATTCCCGGGAACATTCTTAATACATTTTCGCGACCCAAGTGGGCAACCGATACTTGAATTCCGCCCAATCGAGTTCCGCGTCCAGCCATTATTTCCATATAAGCTGCCCGTGCCACACGATCCCGCGTAGAGCGCTCCATCTTTTCCGGATCATAATTTTGCATAAATCGTTCACCGAGTGAATTGTAGAGATGGCCACCTGCACCCCGCAGTCCTTCCTCCAAGACTCCGCCATTCAGGCGCGAATTTTCTGCTAGTAGTCCTGTAGGGTGGAATTGCATCATTTCCATATCTATGAAATTAGCCCCTGCCCGATAAGCCATTGCCATGCCGTCCGCGGCTTTTTCCAGGGATGGCGCAGCAATCTTGTACATACTAGCTCCGCCTCCTGTCCCGATAATGACAGCCAGCGATTCTACCACTATAAATTTTCCATTCCGAAGATTTAACATTAAACACCCAGCTATAGCGCTGAGATTGTCGTTATATAGAAGTTCAACAGCACGTACTTCATCCCAACAAATAACACTTTCCTTTGCGTAAAGCTGATCCCTTAGCCGATTTATGATTTCAATGCCCGTTAAATCGCCTCTATGTACAGTTCGGTCAAATGATTGTCCGGCAAAAGCTTTCTGATGTACCGTTCCATCCGGATTGCGGTCAAAAAAGCAACCCATTTTCGTTTCCAGTTCACGAATTCGTTTTGGCGCATCGCTGACCAACGTCCAGGCCAATTCTTGATTGTTGATCATACCGCCGCCCTTAAGGGTATCTTTGAAATGCATATCGATGGAATCGTTCGGATTCAGAACGACATTATAACCGCCCTGAACCATTCTTGTGCATCCGCTTTTTCCTACCAGACCTTTGGCAGCGACAATAATCTTCAATTTCGAATTACTGTCATAAGCATGATGGGCGGCGAATAAACCGGCGCCTCCGCTGCCAAGAATGAGAATATCACATTGGACACGTTCCATTATTTGCTTCCTCCCTTTAATGCAGCGGTAACTGCGCGCGTTTTCAGCTTCTGAATGGACCAAGTAGGAGCTAGCTTTTTCGGGCAAACTTCCATGCAGTTGAACAGAGTATGACATCGAAGAACGCCATCCTCACCAGCAGCCACCTCCATCCGCTGCCCAGTCCCTTGATCCCGTTCATCCGCTACTAGTGTATAGGCTCGATTTAATGCGGCAGGACCGATATAGCTATCGTCCAAAGATACTAACGTACAGGCCGAATAACAGGCTCCACAGGTAATACAATCGATGTTCTGATCAATAATTTCACGACGTCCAGAGTCCGGGGGAATAACGGCAAAGTCAGTTGCTGCTTCTGCAGTTGGTACAAAATATGGTTTGATTCGCTGCCATTGTTTAAAGAACGGATCCATATTCACGGCAAGATCTTTAATGATCGGCAAATTCCTCAGTGGACGCACAGTAATCTCCGAGCCCAACTTTGCAATTTTTGTCCGGCAAGCGAGACCTTCTTTATTATTCATGATCATGCCACAGGATCCGCACATGCCAAGACGGCAAGAGCACCGAAATGAAATCGATTGATCCTGTTCGGTAAGAATAATAAATAGTGCATCCAATACTGTCATATTCTCTTTCGCATCCACCGTATAGGTATCATACCTTGCCTCCGAATCGACATCCGGAAGATAGCGAAGCACTTTGATTTTGACATCTGCCACAAAGGATCCCCCTCATTTCAAAATCTTTTCGTCAATACATTGTATTCAATCGTTATAATTTGTATTATAATGTTATAGAACGATTCGTCAATCATTAATTTTTTGATTAGGAGGCTTATTTTTATATGATAGATCGCACTAGTCACGTCAGCATGTATGCTCAAATTGCAGCCATTCTCGAGTCTGCCATTCAATTGGGAGAGCTTCAACCCGATCAGAAAATCCCTACTGAGGCAGAGCTTATGGAAACATACAATGTAAGCCGTATGACCTCCCGTCAAGCCATTGAAATTTTGCATGAAAAAGGATTAGTGGTCAGAAAGCAAGGGAAAGGAACTTTCGTTATTGGTCCGAAGCTTAAACAAGAGTTAGGCGGCATGGAGGCGTTCTACGATTCTTTTTTGCAAAAAGACCTCGAACCCAAACTTCTTGAAATGAAGGTAACAGATACGCCTGATGATGTCATAAGCATTCTAGGGGAACATTTTACACAATCCCTATTCCTTAAAAGGATCTACTACCGAGATGAAGAAGTTTTTGGTTTCAGCCTCATGTATTTGCCAGTGAACCTGGCATCCATCGTAACTTGGCCATTGGCCGAACAAAATGCTGGCTATACACTGCTTACTAAGCATGGAGGATACACGCTGAAAAATGCTAACCTTACCATTCGTGCCCTATCTGCCAATAAAGAACAAGCTGAACTCTTGAAAATTGCGGCTAAGGAGCCTTTGATCCAATTGTCGCGAACTAGCTTTACTGCAGAAGAGCAGGCCATCGAGCATATCAAGCTTTATTTGCGGGCTGACTTGTGTGAACTGAATATGAATGTACCGGGCAATTCCTTTTTGGTTGATGGGATTAGAAAATAGGACAAATAAGTAACTAATGAGGAGATGATGACATGTCATTTGCTTTGATTCTCATTGGATTTACAGGTGGTATTTTAACGGGGTTGATGTCAGTTGGAGGCGGGTTAATTCTCACTTTTTTATTGCTGCTCATCCCTCCTATCTTCGGACAGGAATACAGCATGCATATGATAGCTGGAATGGTCATTGTGCAGACTCTTTTTTCCTCAAGCTCTGGATTGGTTACTTATTGGAGAAGTCGTCTCATCGATAGATTCCTAATTCGGAATATGGGACCTCCATCTTTGATCGGCGGAGCTTTAGGCAGCGCTTTATCGGAACAGATGAGCAATGAGCTGCTAACCGCCATTTTTGCCATACTTGCCCTGTTTGCAACGGCCTTCATGTTTATGCGTCGGGTTGAAGAGAACTCCACTCCCTACCGAAGTAGAACTTGGGCTATTTGTTTGGGCCTCGGTATCGGATTATTAGGCGGTATGTTTGGATTAGGAGCTGGTTTTTTATATTTACCTGTCATGATGAATATATTTAAAATCGAATCTAGAACTGCTGTTGGTACTGGACTAGCGGTTGGATTACTTCTTGTATTCGGTGCCCTCATCGGAAAAACGGTTGGAACTGCTGGAACAGAATTCCCTTGGTTCGATGGTTTAATTTTAGCCATAGGTGCGATTCCTGGAGGACTAATCGGATCGCGACGCGGGAAAAGGATGAAATCTAAATCTCTTCATTCCATCATGGCTGTTGCGATTATTATTGTTTCGATCAAAATTTGGGCGGATCTACTTCATATATATGGACTCGTACCAAAATTTTGAAAATGGTATTGCTAAAACCAAGTTGTCAGATTATACTGATTTCATAATTGGTATTACCACTTACCACTTACCTATTACCCTTATGATAGGTACCAAAAATCATCTTAAAGGAGGCTTACACGATGCACAAGTTTCTAATTCACAAACAAGGTGATCATGTCGGTGTAGCTACGTCTGACATCGAATCCGGCGAGAAAGTGATCGGCGTCTTTATGGATGACGAATCAACCATTGAGGTTATAGCCAATAGCTCTATCCCTCTTGGTCATAAAGTATCCATAGCCGAGTTGGCTCCAAAAGGTCATGTTCTGGAATACGGCTTGCCAATCGGTTATGCGCCAGACGGTTTTAAAATCGGTGATTATGTTCATACCCATAATATCAAAACTTTGAGGTGGTAGAAGATGACAAAACAACTTTATGGTTATCGTAGAGAAAACGGCGATGTAGGTATTCGCAATCATGTAATTATTCTTCCTGTAGACGATATTTCCAATACGGCTTGTGAAGCGGTAGCTCGCAATATTCAGGGCGTTATGTCCCTTCCCCACGCTTACGGGCGCCTTCAATATGGCAAAGACCTAGAGTTGCATTTCCGCACCATGATCGGTACAGGTTCTAATGCTAACGTAGCTGCAGTGATCGTTATTGGAATTGAGCCGAATTGGACCAAAGTCATTGCTGATGGTATTGCCAAAACCGGAAAGCCAGTTGCCTCTTTCTCCATCGAAGGAACCGGAGATCTGGAAATCATTCGCCAAGCTTCGTGGAAAGCAAAAGAATTCGTTCAATGGGCTTCCGAGTTGCAGCGTGAACCTATCGAATTAAGCGAGCTAAAGGTAAGTATTAAATGCGGTGAGTCCGATACGACGACAGGTCTAGGCTCCTGCCCTACTGTCGGTCAGGCCGTTGACCGTCTGGTCGATGCCGGTGCAACTGTATTCTTTGGGGAAACCTCAGAGCTGACAGGCGGCGAGCATCTGATTGCTGATCGTTGTGCAACTTCAGAAGTCCGCAATAAGTTTATGTCCATTTACGATGATTACATTACGGAAATTAAATCCCAAGGAGTTGACCTGCTGGGTTCTCAACCGACGCAAGGTAACATTGCCGGCGGATTGTCAACGATCGAGGAAAAAGCACTTGGCAATATCGAGAAAACCGGCAGCAAGCCTGTAATTGGTGCTCTTGAACCAGGTGAAATGCCGCAAAACGGGCCTGGACTCTACTTTATGGATACTTCGTCCGCTGCCGCAGAGTGCATCACGCTAATGGCCGCAGGTGGGGCGGTTCTCCACTTCTTCCCTACGGGACAAGGCAATATTATCGGCAATCCGATTGAACCCGTTATCAAAGTTACAGCAAATCCAAAAACAGTAAACACAATGAGTGAACATATCGATGTTGACTGCAGTGGTCTGTTATCTCGTGAAATCAATTTAACTGAAGCTGGCGATCTGCTGATGGATTACCTCTGCCGTGTTGTAAACGGCCGTTTGACTGCTGCAGAAGCGCTTGGACATAAAGAATTCGTTATGACCAAGCTGTATAGAAGCGCTTAAGATACCTGAGTTCACATTCACAGCAATACATCATAGTTGGATGCCCTTCGAGGTATCCAACTATACATTTATTTGTGAGCTCCATCCTTCCGAATATCGTGAAATGGATGTCTTTAGTTTCGCTATTTTGCTATAATGGAGCCGTTCATTCACGAAGTTACGTCTGTCCCTTGTACAGGGTTAAGAGAAAGAAGGTTGGTATGCTTGTTTAAATCGATTAATGAGGAACGTAAAACATTTTCACGCAAAGTGGTCGATCATATCCATGAACTGCTCGCTTCCGGTCAGCTTAAACCGGGTGATAAACTTCCCTCTGAACGTGAGTTGGCGGAAATGATGAATGTCAGTCGGCCAACCATTCGGGAAGCGTTCAAAATTTTATCAGCCATGAATTTACTTAAAATTCGTCAGGGACACGGCGTTTTTGTTGCAGACCAAAGCGCGCGTCTTGACAATTTGGCCTCCTATTTGTTTCTGCAGACCGACACGATATATGAATTATTCGAAGTTCGAAAGATGATTGAAACGGAGAGCGCCGCCAAAGCGGCTAAGCGGGGAACGTCAGACTTCTTGGAACAAATCTACGAAACGACACGAGACTGTTACAATAAAGTTATCGTAGAGCAACAGTTTCAAACCAAAGAAGAACGTGACAAGTTTTTGTCTGAAACCGATCAGCAGTTCCATCTGTCGGTCGCAGAGGCGGCTGGTAATGAAGTTGTCATCCGGGTAATGACGAATTTGATTGATTTGCTGCGGGAAAGCAGGATGCAATCCATAAAAATTCCGGGGCGGGTTGAGCAATCTCTTAAGGAGCATATGTTAATCGCTGAGGCCTTAATTCAACGAAACACAAAGCTGGCCCGTTCTAGGATGTTCGATCATTTGAGCAGTGTCGAGAAAACCCTTCTGCTTGAACTGGAGTTAGCCGCTAAATCAACGGACACGAATATATAGAAGAAAATCTAAAATGCATCGGAATTGTCCAGAGACTCCAGGAAATCGCATTATATTATAGTGCACGTAGAAATGATTACTGCGTTAGGAGATGTTGGACTTGCAAATCCCAAATGTTCAGCCTAGTCCCATTGGAAAAACCGTTATCAATGATTCAGCGAGATGGAAAAAGCCCCTAAAAGGTATCGCTTTGACGGCGACTCTCGCTGTTTTGGCCGGCCGTATAGCGGAAGCTCCATTCTTTTCAATTATGGGCATCATGATTATTTCTATTATGCTAGGTGTATTATGGAAATCCGTGATGGATGTTCCAGCAGATGCAAGTATCGGCATAACGTTCAGCAGCAAGTTTTTACTTCGGGCGGGAATCATTTTGATGGGAGTTCGCTTAAATTTCAATCAAATTTTGGATGCTGGAATACGAGTCGTGTTAATCGACATGATCGTGATTGCATTTACTTTGACTATTATGATCTTCTTGGGTAAATGGTTACGGGTGGATAAGACGTTAGGAGTTTTAATTGCCGTAGGTACAGCGGTTTGCGGAGCGGCTGCCATTGTCGCTGTTGCACCTTTAATAGGCACAAAAAAAGAGCAAACGGCTATTTCCGTTGCTTGTATCGCAATCTTAGGGACACTTGGTGCGGTATTTTATATTTTTCTTTACCCATATTTAGGGCTCGATTCCTATTCATACGGAGTTTTTGCAGGTTCTACCTTGCATGAATTGGCACACGTTATTGCAGCTGGGGCTCCTGGCGGAGATATGGGAAGCGAGACCGCTATACTGGTTAAATTGGGCAGGGTGGCACTCCTTATCCCTGTCGCCCTAGTATTAGGTTATTTTTACCGTTCTACCGAGCGCATGGAAAATGATAAAAAAAGTTGGAGAAAACTCCCTATACCTTGGTTCATTTTCGGGTTTTTGGCCATGAGTTTGGTGAATACGACGGGTTTACTGCCTCAATCGGTTATTCACGTAATGATTGCTGTGAGTGTTTTCTTAATGTCAATAGCAATGGCAGGCCTTGGACTGAGTATTAACATGACAGATTTTAAAAAAGTGGGGAAAAATACGGTTGTTGTAGCCATTGTTGGATTTGCTGCGTTGATAGTTCTGGGGCAAGTACTCGTTGTGGCATTTTACTAGTCTTTCTCATAAACAAGATTCACAAAAGTTGTTCAACATTAACGGAATCCGTCATCATATGATGGATTGCCGTTTTTTTGTTATAGAACTGCTTCACTTTTGCCTATTACCCTTCCGATCCCCAATCACCTTGCTTAAACTCCTTAAAATAACAAAGGAATGCGACGCATAGCAACAAACTGCATACAATTTCTTTAAGTAAAAACATTGGGATCACCCTCACATTTATTTAATTCCGATTGGTTTACTTGTATTAATAATACATGTAATTATTAATTTTGTCAATCAACTATGCTCATGATAGATATGGGGTACTACCACAAATTCATGATTTGTCAGACGAAAAAAGCCACCTTGGCAAGTGGCTTAGTAATCATTTAAACAAGACCCCGATTTTTTATCAGAAATAAAGTTCCTGATTTATGTCGCACGCGATTTCTTTGTTGTATACGTTCTGCTTTAGCCGCATTAATTACCTCTTCATGTCCTTCTCTTACTATACAATTCCATCTGAATGAACACGCGCTGATACTGCTTCCAATTCGCTCAGCAGCTTCTGAAAATGCCTTTAATTCGTAGCTGCCTTGACGGATATGCTTAAGTGTAATTTCTGCTAAAATTGCGTCATCTTCGGGGATCATCCAGTCATCATTTCGTTGTCTCATTATCTCACCTTCATTTCCTTTTTCTCCATTTTCGCCTACTTAGATGCATTTTATTCTCACTCATAGAATTTGTGCCTATTGAGTCGAATATGTCTAAAATCTTGCGGGTTGAGACTGTCGCCCAATTATCTACCGAATCATTGAAAGATGTATGAATTGCTAAGTCCGGATATTCAAGCCGAAATCAATAAGTATAATACTGAGATACTCGACTAATTTTCCTTAAGGATCATAATGAAAGAGTAGTTGCTGAAAGTCAGGCAGCTTCTCGTAGAGCGATTGCAACCTAGTGGGCTGCATGGTAATAGCTTCCTCCAATGTAGTCTTGCCTCGAATGGCGCAAGTTTCTCCTCGATATTCGGTAGCATTGTGATCTATATTTTAATATTTAATTAGATAACAGAGCCTGTAAACCCCACACGATTCCATTTTTGTTGTTGCAGAATACGTTGGAATTTGGTGTATGTATAAATATACAGTAAAATATTTGATAGTTAGCCCCATTGCCAGAAATTGAATAAATTTTTAACTCCAGAACACAATAAACCAGATGAGCATAAAAAATGAGTAATTAGATAGAATATGGTTCAACGAAAATTTTAAGGGAGTGCGTTAAATGAAGCTTAGTATTCAAGAAGCCAATGAATTGAACGAACTACTTATGAGTTGTACCAAGACAATAAACTGCATGGCATTGTTCATCCATCAAGTTAAAGATACAGAGTTAAAGAATTTGATCACAAGTCACCTTTCCACTCATTTACAGGATTACAATATTAAGGTCGAATTCGCTTCTCTACCCAACGGATCCACGGATCAATTGAATTTTCCTCCATTAAAAACCACATCATTATCTATGAACGCTACTAAAAAATATGAAGCCATACAACCTCAAACCAAATTATTCGAACTGGACGATCGGTCGATTGCTACGGCGTACTTACTCACTTTAAATCGTGCTGGTAAAGACAATGCATGGTCAACTTTTAATTGCTCTGTACCACAGTTGCGTTCTTTTTTGGAAGATTCTTTCAAGATGTGTTCCCATCAGTCTTTCGAAGTGCTGGAGTATATGGTTCGTAAGGGATGGTATCAAAACCATGAAGCTCCAACCGAAATGTTGCAAGCCATGGAACAGATCTATCAAAAAGCTCAGCCACTTGTAGCCGACCACCAGTAATGTTGCTTTTGCTAACCGAGTTTAAAAATGAGAATGCAATTAAGGACGCTCAGCGAATAAATGTACTACAACGATATTTAGCCGTGTTGATACAGAATTACTTAAAAGTGATAGCGGACCAAAAGTTCCAGATAGTTTTAGGCAAATAATCAAGCTGCTTAAAAAATGACTATAGAATGAAGATTAGGAATGTTTCGTATTATGAGTTCAGCCAGTATTTAATGGTTGAACTCTTTTTCATTAAGGGGTTTAGTACGGGTAGCCGGGGTAGAACGTCTTTGCCCGTGGAGCTTGAACCATTGTGCTAAACTGTTCACCCCCTACTTGTAGAAATATGTTTGAGGCTGGTTGAGACATTGATCTCGAATAACAAGCGAAGCTATGACACTACAAGCGGGACTAAGGGCTGCCGGCAAATACATTCAAAGCGAAGGTGATCTTATGAATCCTGTTGCTGGTCTAGATATTGCGAAAGGAGAAAGTCAGGGCCAGCCTTACGGCAAAAGCTTCACTGTTTATCATACTCAAGAAGGTTTGAAGGCCTTTCATTGAGGAAGCTACTAATAAACAACCGATGATGATTTCGAGTCTACAGGTCATTACTATCTCCCCCGTCACTAGGTTCCTAGAGGAGCATAACTTCCTGTTTGTTGTGGTTGACTTCGAGCATCACAAGACAAGAGGCATTCAGCTACTATATCTCCGAAACTTGACGAGACAGCACTATACGTTCAACGGTCTATATATTCAAATCAAGTTGCAGTTCCAAGCCTGATTCTGATCCAAATGAATGTTTCAGCATGATAATGCTCTGACTTCCCAACCCCAAAGTACTTTTTAAATAATCTTGAAAAATACGTACGTTCCATATAACTCAGCTTTAACGCAATCATTTCGATATTTGCGTAAAGCTTCGGACTTCGAATCAAAGATTTGCTCTACTTTATCCTCCATTAAACCTGCTTCAACTGCCTTGTTCACAGCTTCTTCGGTCCAAGAAGACACTGTGCTTCCTCTGCCCAAACAGCCTTCTAAATTACTGTGAATGCAAAAAAAGCATACTTAATCAATGATAAATTCACTGATCCAGTATGCTTCAAGTATAATTTCATATTATTTATCGAATACTGCAATTTTAAACACTCTCCAACAACCGCCCATCCCGAAACCTTACAACCCGCTTCTCCTGCTACGCAATCGCATGATCATGCGTGATGAGAATAATCGTCCTACCTTGATCATTCAACCTCGTGAAAATATCCATAAATCTCAATGCCGGTCTTCGAATCCAACGCACCCGTCGGCTCATCCGCCAAAATAATCGCCGGATCTCCAGCCAACGTACGCGCGATCGCAACATGCTGTTGCTGGCCACCGGATAATTCCGAGGCATATGCTCCCTTCGGTCAATTAAATCCACCGCTTCCAACACCTTCATAACAAGCGGCTCCCTTTCCATCCTCATCATCCCCTGATAAATCAGTGGCAGCTCCACATTCTCGTATGCGCTTAATCGCGGTAGCAAATTACAGCTCTGAATAACGAATCCGATCTTCCGATTCCGAATCTCCGCCAACTGGGAATCCTTCAGCTGGTTAATTGCCCTGCCATCTAGAACGTATGTTCTAGTATCTGATACATCCAAACACCCAATGATGTTCATCAGGGTAGACTTCCCCGAGCCTGACGGGCCCATTATCGCTACAAACTCGCCTTGTTCGATCTCCAAAGACATCGTCTAAGGCGCGAATCGTTTCCCCACCCATCACATATTGCTTACAGACATGCTCAATTTGAATTAAGCTCATTCCGTTCGCCTCCATTTCGTGATCCCAAGATCCCAAACAATGAAGTATGCGATTCATTCTAACTCTGTTAGCCCGCCGTTTTACCGCTTCGCCTTATAAAACTCATGATACAGCTTCATGAGCGCCCTTTTCTCAATCCGCGACACATAGGACCGCGAAATGCCCAGCTCCTTCGCAATCTCCCGCTGCGTCCGTTCCTCCCCACCTAACTCTAACCCAAACCTCCCAACAACGACTTCTTTCTCCCGATCGTCCAATATCTCGAGATTACGATAGATTTTGCTCTTCTCTATCTTGAGCTGCACCTTATCCACGACATCATCCGCTTCCGTCCCGAGGATGTCGATCAAGGTAATCTCATTCCCCTCTTTGTCCGTTCCGATGGGATCATGCAGGGACACATCTTTACGCGTTTTCTTCAATGAACGCAGATGCATCAGAATCTCGTTCTCGATACAACGCGCCGCAAAAGTCGCGAGCTTGGTCCCTTTGTTCGGCGAAAACGATTCAATGGCTTTGATCAGACCAATGGTGCCGATCGAAATCAGATCCTCAAGATCTTCCCCTGTGTTATCGAATTTTTTTACTATATGGGCAACTAACCTTAAATTATGCTCAATCAGTTTGTTTCTGGAATGATCATTACCTTCTGCCATGAGCCTGAGATGTGTTTCTTCCTCTGCCTCGGTAAGAGGTTGTGGAAATGCATTATTTTTGACATAGGATACAAGCAAGGTCAATTGCTTGATCAAGATTGCAATAGCACTAAAAATTCCTGCCACTCCAGCCACCCCCTTCAATGTTTGCGGATCATTGCTGTTTGGAGCCTCCGCTTAGCGCTTAGTATTAGTCTATGTAGGTGGTTGCCTAGAAGTGCATGTACCTATTACTTTACATGAGTTAGCCAATTGATTCTGGCTTATCCTCACTACACATAAAATAGTCCCCACCTTTTACTAGGAAGGGACTTTTATGTGCCTCGACAATTCTGCTAGGAGCGTGGTTTCTCGGGCTCTGTTGTAATTTGAAGTCCAGGTACATATTTTCGATGCATTTGTTTTCTTTTTTTACGGTTCTCCTTTGTATCAAAGACAATATCCATATCATAGTCTCCTTCTGGATAAAGCTTCGATTTGGGAATATAGAGGGACAGACGTTTGCGATTAAACGTCATTTTGCTCTTCTGCACTTGAACCAAAATGTCGCCTCGTTCATCCGCTGGCTTGAATACAATCCCTGTCCTCTTCAAAGGATGAATCCAAACACAATCACCTACTTCAAAAGGTTTAGAGGGTGGTTTACTTTCTTTCGGTTTTACGGTTGTTTTCCCCTCATGATAATTCTTTGGTAAACTTTGTCCGTTCTTATCCTTCTCTGGACTTTTTTCCTCTTGAGGAGCCCCACTCCCCAGCTCTTTCATCGTATATGCAGAAGCTCTATGCTCTGCACGCCTAACGATTGTCTCCGGCAGTCCAAAGCGTCTGGCAATTGCAAAGGCGTAGCTATCTCCGGCTTCACCGATTTCGAGTCGGTACAAGGGAATAAGCGTTTCAGCGTTAAACGCCATACGAGCATTCATACATCCTTCCTGCTGGGCAGCGAAGCGTTTGATTTCGTTAAAATGTGTCGTTGCTGCTACAAGCGAGCCTCTTTCCAGCAGCTCCTCCAATACCGCAATAGCTAGCGCAATCCCTTCTCCAGGGTCTGTCCCTGCAGCCATTTCATCAAGCAGCAGCAAGGTATGACCGTTTGCTGCTTGAAGTATTTCTCTCAGACTCTCCATATGAGCGGAGAAAGTGCTCAGCGAATGCTCGATGCTTTGACCATCGCCTACATCTGCCAATATATGTTGGAACAAGCCAAATTCGGTTCCCTTTTCCGCTGGAATAAGCAGACCCGATTGAACCATAAGCGCGAGCAATCCTATGGTCTTTAGGGTAACGGTTTTGCCCCCAGTATTCGGACCTGTAATGATGAGCTGCTTCCAGGCTCCACCGAGTTCGGCATATAAAGGGACACAATTGGATGCCAACATTGGGTGTCTCGCTCCAACTAATTTGACATAAGGTCGTTCAGAGAGTACAGCTGAAATCCCATCGTACGTTCTTGATAATTTGGCTCTAGCAAAAATGAAATCAAAAGTAGCCATCGCTTCCAGATTCCACCGCAGCCGCTCTCCTTGCTCTTCTGCAAGATCGGACAATGACGACAAAATAATCATCCGCTCCCGTTCCTCTTCAGCTTTCCACATTTGCCATTCCACCTGAAGTTCGGCCAGATCAACCGGCTCGACGAAGAGCGTTTGTCCACTCGAAGATTCATCCCATACAGTACCAGGCACCTGCTTGCGCTGCTCACGTTTAACAGGAAGAACATAATGACCATTTCGTTTACTAACCAATTGATCCTGAAGAGCTGCTTTGTACTTGCTTAAGGTTTGCGTCAGTTTTCTCTCGATTCGATCTTCGATTACAGCTAAATGTTTGCGGATATCACCAAGATCGTGGCTTGCTTGATCTGTTAATACGCCATAACGAATACAGCGTTCCAATTCCTTACGAAGCTCTGGACAATCGTACATTGAATTCGCATAGCCGCTTATGGTCGGAGCCGACAATCGTTTCGCGTCCATATATCGTTTCATTTGAGCCACAGCAGTAAGCCATGCGGACAAATGACTGAGCTCCTGTTCGGTATAAACCTTTGACTTGCCGAGCAAAGCTATGAACGGCTCAATACCTTCCATTGCGGATAGCGGCACGCTCGCACCAGTTTTCAACAATTGCGTCGCTTCCTCAGTTTCAAGCAGCCAAGCCCTGACCTGCGCCCGATTGACGCTAGGTTTATGTTTCATCATTAGCTCTCTGCCGGAATTCGATACCGTGTACCCTATAAGCATTTGTTTGATTTTGTCATACTCGAGCTTCTTCAAACTGGATTCGTTCATCGTTCCCGTCCTCCTGTATGCTTATGCCTCAGAGCATAAGTAAAATGAAATTGGCAATCAGTCTTAAAAAAAAGATATAAAAAAACAGGAACAGAACGCATACGCGTCCCATTCCTGTTCGTTTAACGGCACTTAATCGAACAAAAGCTGTTTGTCCTTGCGGAATAGACAAAACCCTTTGCTCTATTAAAAAAAGCGTGCTCGAAAGAGCACGCAGATTTGCCGTCCGGCAGGCGGAAATCGTTATGTCCTTAACTCTTGGTTGACGCGGATTGAATGCAACTTAACAAACATGCCCATAATGCGGACATGCCGATTTTGTTACCCTTCAACTTTTTTTGTAAAGAATTGAATTCCCTACAGCGTCGTTATCCAATTATGAGTTAAGAACACCAACAAACATTAAAATTTCCCCCTGCTATATGAAGTTATTGCTATCATATCTATATTCGGACACCAAAGTCAAGGGGCTTATGTCGTCGTAACGAACATGAACATAGATTTTATCCCACAGATCTGCTTGATGTGGAATTAAGCTTTCCTTTTATTTGAAAGCATCACTTCAGTCGGGAGAACTTTATATCACCTCCTGGGCATTCCTCCTGAAATCATTGGGTGTAATCCCATATTCCTTTTTAAAGGCACGATAAAACGAACGCAAACTGTTAAATCCGGAGTCAAACGCAATCTCTGTGACCGGGTTCGTGGTGGATAGCAGCAGCATCTGGGCAAGGGCTACCCGTCGGCCATTCACATAATCCCGAAATGATGTGTGGAGTTGGTCAGAGAAGATTCGTGAGATATGAAATTTGCTGACCCCTAATTCCCTTGAAAGCATATCCAGGGTTACAGGCTCTAGGAAATGAAGGTCCACATAGGCAAGAATCCTTTGAATACTGTCCAGATCTTGGGTGTACTCTATTTTTTCCAAGGATAATAATGGCAAAACATGTCCTACTATGACAGAGGTGTAAGCCTTAAGCAGACGGTTATCACAATTTTCCATATATCGCTCGTATAATGCTTTCAGCATGATCGGGACGTTATAAACCAAGTGTTCCTTGGGAACCATCGGTTGATTTGGAATATGCTTCATTAAATCTCCCGTAAAATCCCCTGGGAATGCAGCATCGAAAAAAAACAGCAGGATCCGATTGCTCTCTGTTGTTTTGTAGCTATGGGGTTGATTGGGGAAAATAACCACCATGTCTCCTTCAGACAGAACATACTCCTTCTGATTGATGGTAATTTGGATCTTGCCAGATAGGACTATTGTAATTTCAACGTGTTTATGAAGATGAAGGGGATAGGTATTATCGGTAGATATAAATGTGTGAAACGGTTGATGACGATGCTGATATTGGATTTTCACTTCTAAGCCTCCATAAAGGTAATTGGATTTCCCTATAAGCAGTGAAGTGTTTCTCATCTCTTCAATAAAACCTTAGTTCTATACTAGCATATTGGCACAAGTACAAGAATTGGCGCAAAAAAAATTTTTTTTGGCAGGTGCGAAATACTTACAAGGTATAAAATGATGGAAGTAAGCAGCTTGAGGCTTACTACATTTTCCAATAGGGAAGGGAGGATGTATAACAGGGTTGCAGAAGAGTCACGAAAGCTTGCATCCATGTTATACAGAAAACCAGATGAAAAGTAAGGATACGAAATTTAGAAGAGTCATGGCCGTCCTCTTAAGTATTGCGATTGCATTTTCATTGAGCTGGGTACTACCCGGTGGTACGGGTTCAGCCCAATCAAATGAAAGCGGTTTCTATGGAGTACCCCTCGTCGCGTTTCCTGGTGCAGAAGGTGGTGGCGCCTATACCAGTGGTGGTCGTGGCGGTGACGTATACGTCGTAACCAACCTTAAGGATTATAGCGATAATGATGAACCTATCGAAGGGTCCCTTCGTCATGGGATTTTATCCACCCCAGTAGAGGGTCGTACGATTGTTTTTAACGTATCAGGAACGATTGAACTGAAGAATTCCTTAAGATTCAAGAACATCAAAAACCTGACCATCGCCGGGCAAACCGCACCGGGTAACGGCATTACCATTGCAGGATGGGAAACCAATATCAGTAATTCTGAGAACATCATTATCCGGTATATCTCTTTCCGTCCAGGTGCATCGAATGTATTTAACGGCAGTGATTCCATGGATGCCCTGTGGGGAAGAGACAACAAACAATTCATCCTTGATCATTGTTCCTTTAGTTGGAACACGGATGAGACCCTTTCTACATACAGGGGCGAAAACGGTACAATACAGTGGTCTATTATTTCAGAAAGCTTGACGCTCTCGGGACATTCGAAAGGTAGACATGGCTACGGTGGTATAGCAGGCGGAGATAAAACCACCTTCCATCACAATCTTTATTTGAACCATACCTCACGTAATCCAAGACTCGGCGGCGGATATGCCGGTGCAGCAAATGCAGACCATGTAGCCGTGCTTCAATTCTCCAACAACGTTATCTATAACTGGGGCTTTAATGGGGTTTATGGCGGCGGCTATAATTTCACTAATTTTATGAACAATATTGAGATTGCGGGACCGGGCACAAGAGACAGTGTTGTCAATCAGGTTATTGACGCAGGGGAACGTGGGAAGCTTGGCGGTTTCTACATCTCAGGGAATAGGATTAACGGTGAGGAGACAGGCTTGTTGGATGGATCATCAGAATACGTCAAGTTTTCCGGCGACATTAGCGGTAATAATAAAACAACTATCGCAACAGAACCGTATCTATCCGCAGATAGCACAGGAGTCAATAACGGGATTACCAATCCAGCGTTTGACGATTATGTACTAAACGGTGTAGAGGAAGCTAGTGACCAATTGCTGAACATCATTCTACGGCAGGCAGGCGCAACCTATCCGCGTCGTGATGCTATTGATGCAAGAGTGGTTGCAGAAGTGGAAAAAGGACTTGGAAGATATGTCAATACCGAGCATGAAGTTGGCGGATACATATCGGACTTTGGTGTCATTGAAGAACAGCGTGCCGCTGATTTTGATACGAATCACAACGGTATTACCGACGAATGGGAAAAGGAAAAAGGGATCTGGGGCACCGAAGATGCCTATAAAACCATTACAGACAGCGGCTATACCTGGCTTGAGCTTTATATCAACGGTCTTGTAGATAGTGGGCATGTAGCTGAAAACCCTAATGCTGAAATAACGACACCAGCGAACAATGCGCAGTTTGCATTGGGCGAAGCGATACCCGTGAAAATTAAAGCTTCTTCCGAATTCGGACACCGTATAGAAAAGGTAGCGGTATACAATGGTTCTGAATATCTGGGTGACGCTGTATTAAAAGGAAACCATTATGAATATACCATCAAGGGACTTGAGGATGCTTCTTACTTTATTTCCGCAAGAATTATAGATTCAAAAGGAAATGAGACTCAAACTACTGCAGCCAACGTTCATATCAACACCGATAACCGTACATTAGCTGTTGGAGATTGGTCATCGGTTGACATCGGCAAGCCGGACATCCAAGGTTCTGCAAGCCTGACTAATAATGTGATCACTGTAAAAGGAAACGGAAAGCTTGGCATTAGCGAGGGCAGCACGGAACAATCAGAAGAATCGGACGCTTCCAAAGATGATTTTCATTTCGTCTATAAGAAAGTGACTGGAGATATGGAAATCACTGCAAAGCTAGAGGAAATTGGATCCGTTGACAACCATGCATTCACAGGCCTGATGGTTCGCAATGACCTGAAAGATGACAGTGCAACCGCAGCCCTGGGACTTTCCTGGGTGAAGCTCTCAAAAACATACAGCTGGTCAACCTATTTGGCAGGAAGGGAAACACAAGGTGGAGACTTTAATGAATTGACCGAAACACTGGACAGCGCTTCTAATGCCGAAAAGGCGGGCATTCAGCTTGTACCAGACATTCCATTCAAGATCAACGGTGTCGAACAGGGTTACTGGCTCAAGCTTAGCCGCAAGGGCGATACCTTTTATGCTTATGGCTCCATGGACGGTAAAGAATGGACACCGATCGGTGAGAAAACTGTAGCGATGAAGGGTTCAGTGTATGTTGGTTTTGCCGTAGACAGCAATGATGTTTCAAATGATATCGAGCAGTTGAACTATGCGAAGTTCTCAAATGTTAGCTTTATGGATAGCTTAAAATCCAAATAGCAATGAGATTGAAATGGGTGATACCCTGTATGCCATTACAAAACAGTTCTACGGTGACGGGAATTTGAATGCCGATCATTTATGAGGCAAACAAGAATATCATTCATACTCCTGAGTTGATCTTTATAGGACAAGAGCATAACAAATATAACCCTGATTAAACCAGTATTGGTTGATCAGGGTTTTTGTTAGTATCTACACAGTCTTAAGGTTTTACAGTCAATTATTATTTGAGCTCTTCAAATTCCGATCGTTTCTACAGTAATGGATCAAATCTTAAGCGCAGACAGCATTCCACATGTGTGGAGACTTCATATTTGAAATAAGACAAGGGTTATCCCTCAAGCAGTTATAATGCCGCCTAAAGGAAAACCCCGTTATTTAACTATAAATCAGTTCGGACTGACGATTTCACTTTACTTGTTCTCTAGCACCAGCATCTTCAGCAGAACCGTTACAGCCTCTGCCCTTGTTGCTTGGGCGTTCGGATTGAATTGGTATGTACCTGTACCTTCTATAAGGCCAAGCTTCTTTATTGCTGAGCTTCTTTCCGGTATATATCGTTCTGCAAGCTCGAAGTAATCCGAAGCCCGCGAATAGTCTTTTTGAAGAATGGAGGCGATAGCACAATAGAAATAGATATTGCCTATGCCTTTTCCCAGTCTTCATCTTGTCGCGCATTTAACTTTCAAAACATTAATTATCTTTCAAACGTTGCTACTATTACCGCTCTGCCTAGAGTATGGGTGAGCATATTAAAGCCTAGAAAAGCTGGTGTTGCATTAGCCTTAACACCTAAATCCTCAACATCCAAAGCATGAACAATAAAATAATAGCGGTGCGGTCCATCTCCAACGGGTGGCGCAGCACCAATATAACCTGCAAACGAGGCATCGTTGTTCAATTGAATAGCTCCGTTTGGCAAACCAGACCCGTCCTCACTTCCTGCTCCAGATGGCAATTCTGTCACGTTAGCGGGAATATTAGAGACAGACCAATGCCAAAATCCTGATCCAGTAGGAGCATCCGGGTCATACACCGTAACTGCATAACTTTTTGTCCCTTCCGGGGCACCGGACCATTTCAATTCAGGTGAAATATCTTGCCCGCCTTCTACCCCAAATTTTCCTGAAAGCTGTGGAGCGGATAATACATTATTTTCAGGGATATCCGAACTTGTCACATTAAAGCTGGCTACTTCCGGCAATCTTGCAAACGGATTATTTAGCTCATTTTTCATTTTGAACCTCCATGTTATGGGTTTTATATTTGGAGACGACCTCTCCTTGCTTCGAAGTATATCAAATATCAAATCATTGTAAAAATAGATAGTTTGAATTACAATCATTGTAATTTTGAATGATTGGAGAGAGATAAATATGGAACTGAGGCACCTGGAGGCATTTAAGGTTGTTTGCGAACAGTTGCATTTCACGAAAGCGGCGGAACTTCTAAACATAGCACAGCCAACTTTAAGTCAGCAAATCAAAGCGTTAGAGTATGAGATCGGGACGCCTCTGTTTGATCGTATGGGCAAGCGAATTGCAATAACAGAAGCGGGACAGATTCTTTACGAACAGTGTAGCCAAATTTTCAGAAACTTGGACTATGCTCATGATGCGATTAACGACTTGCGCACGATGCAGCGCGGAAAATTAGTCTTGGGAGTACTACCATGTGATTTGGATGAACTTTTGACACCCGTGATGATTGAATTCCATCAAGAGTTTCCTAACATCCAGCTCCTGATTCAAGATTCTAATCGAATTGTTGAGGAAGTATTGGAAGGAAACATCGATATCGGCATTACTATAATTCCTGTTATGGAAGACAGCAAGCTTGTCCGTGTGCCTTTATATACAGAAAAATTTGCAGTGGCAGTATCGAAAAGTAGTGAATTGTCTGTACGCTCGCAAATATGCTTGAAGGAACTCAAAGATTTGAGTCTCGTGATGTTTCCTGATCATCATCATTGCCGCAAGTTGGTAAATTCCTATTGTGAAGACCAGAACTTTGATTTGACCCCAATTATCGAAACATCAACAATGATTTCATTAAAACGATTTGTTAAAAACAATATTGGCGGGACCGTTTTGCCCAAACCGCTTTTGAAAACCTGGGATGACCGATTCTATCATATAATAAATTTGGTTGAGCCTACACCCAAACGAGATATTGGCATCGTGTATCGGTCTGACAGATTCCTAGGTCAAGCTAGTAGAATGTTTATTAGTAAAGTAAAGGAGCAATTCACGTAAAAGTGCCTTCTGCTTGATCGACAATTTGTGCACGCGGCGATATGGTGCCCAGAGCACGTACACAAAAGTTCACCTAATTCACTCCGATATTCTTACCCTCACGGTATTCTGTAGGGGTTCGATTCGTAAGCGTTTTAAACACGCGATTGAAATGCCGAATATTCGTAAAGCCCGTTGAATCCGAGATCACTTGAATTTTTTCATCCGAGTAGAGCAGCATCGTTTTCGCTTTTTCAATTCGTTTTTCCGTAAGAAAATCGATAAAAGACTGACCTTGCTTGCTTTTAAACAAGCTGCTTAAATAGGACGGGCTCAGATAAACGATTTCCGCCATCATGTTTAGGGTGATAGATTCAGCATAGTGTTCTTCGACATATCGCACAACCAATTCAACTGGACTGGTTACAAACTTTTTCTTGCGATTCGCCATGCAAACACTTAAATCACCTAACAGCTTCTGGCAGCGTTCGATCAATTCTTTACTGGACGAAATGGAGTAAATATCCATCAACACCTGCTTCACATCGGTAGCCTGCAGCCACTGTTTAACCACAGCCAAATTGACTGCCTGTTCATAGAAATGCAGCAGCATTTTGCAAATTTGCTGTTGAATGATCTCTGGGTCATGCCATTGTTGGCAAAGCTTGGTTACGAATTGACTTGCTTGGTATTGTACATTAGCCAAATCGCCTTCTTGGACAAACTGATTGAGCAGGTTCCAATCGGAGGAATGCCATTCGAACTTCTCCATTTTCATTTCGGCAATGGTCTCACTTGAAAGCAAGCGATCTCCGCCAATAACCAATCGGTACAATAATGCTAATCCCGCTTCCTTGTAGGATTTAGAAATAGACTCCAAGTCCTTGGCAGGACTGCCTAGTCCAAACGTGATTGTAAAATTGGATTGCCCGCGGATTTCCTTGCGTATTCGGTTCGTTAATTTCTCTATTTCTGAAAACGAGGATTCCCCTTCCTCATGATTGATTAAAGCAACAACCTCGTTATCATGCAAAATAAAAACATGTCCAAGTAGGGATTTGTCGATGCTCTCCTGAATAAATTGCTGCATGTAGACGGTAAACAAAGATGGATTCAATTGGTAATATCTTTCATCTGTTACGGAATCTCGGTCAAGCTTAGCAACCAAACAGCTAGTATTAGGATGTGGAAATAGAATTCCTACATTCTCAAGCAGCTCTGTCTCCGCATGATGAATGCTCCCCGTTAGTAGACCGGCTAATACATGGTGACGCATTTGATTCTGTACTTGTCTATCTTTGGCATTTACTTTATTTTGCTGCTTTTCAAGCGCAAACTCTTCCTGCAGCTTGCCTAGCAAATCATATAATTCTTCTCTTTCGAACGGTTTCATTAAGTAATCTTTTGCTCCTAATCTTAGAGATTCACGAGCGTATTGGAAATCGTTATACCCGCTCATCACAACACAAGCAATCTGCGGATACCTTTCCTTCACAATATACTGCAGCTGGATACCATCCATCCGTGGCATTTTGATATCTGTAATTATCAAATCGGGCTGTAGTTCCTCTATTTTTTCTAAGGCTTCCACGCCATCCATAGCTTCCTCAATAACGATCCATTCAGAGTGCATATCTGCAATCATTAGCCGAATGCCTTTACGAAAAATGGCTTCGTCATCTACGATTAGGATATTAGGCATCCCTTTTACCCCCTTCAAGATGATCTTCTATGAGCGGTAAAGTAAGGAATATGGTTGTTCCTTGTTTAAGACTGCTCTCTATCTTAATGCCATACTGATTGCCATAGCGCAAAGCAATTCTTCGATGTACATTCATTAAACCATGACCGCCTGTGCCCTCCTCAGAGGAGGCAAAATCGAATTTTTTATCCAATAAATGTTGCAATTGAACCGCACTCATACCCGCTCCATCATCTTGAATGGTGATCAGCATATTATCATCCTGCTTCTTTCCTGTAAGGATAATGTTGCCATATCCATTCCCCTTATCAATGCCATGCACAATACTATTCTCAATGATCGGCTGTAAAATAAACCGAATAACGGAATAGGAAAGCAGTTCAGGCTCAATATTTACGTGGAACTGAATTTTATCCTCAAAACGGATTTGCTGTATAGCCATATAGCCTTTCACATGCTCTAGTTCCATATTAAGCGGCACTTGGCTTTTGTGACTATTGATACTGTAACGCAGCAGCTTGCTTAAATTATTAGTCATTTTAACCACTTCACGGTTGCCTTGTATTTCTGCGTACATGCTAATCGAACCTAGGGTATTATATAAAAAATGCGGGTTAATTTGGCTCTGCAAAGCCGATATTTGCGCATTCTTCTCTCTAATTTCCGATTCATAAAGACGATAACCTAAGTCACTTAGCTTTGATACCATGATATTAAACGATTGACTCAGCTGCCCAATCTCATCACGGCTGCTGATGGGAATTGATACATGTAAGTCTCCGACTACAACCTTTTTCATTAAATTACGCAATTCGCTAATCGGATTCGTAATACGCAGGGCGAAAATAGTGAAAATAATGAATGCAAGGAGCAAACAAACCGCTCCGATCAGGATGATATAGTTCCTAACATATACGGTGTCCTGAAGCAAAGTGGCAAGCGGTACCATTTCGATCATCGTCCAGCCCGTAAAGGGTGAAGTATAGTAGGATAAGAGCTCCGTATCATTGTTTTGCTTATAAACAACAGTCCCCGCACCTTTATATGGCAGTAATTTATCGGAATCAATCCAATATTCCATGCTTTTATAGATCATCGATCCCTCGTTATCGACGATCATAATGTTCTTCTTATCGTTGGAAATAGCTTCAATTTTGTTGCGAATCATATTCTTATCCACATCCAGCACTAGATAGCCTAGAACCTTACCCGTATCTACGCTGCGGATTTTTCTGGCAAAGGAATACACCTGGTTATTTGTGTCTAAGGCATTTTTGTTGAAGGTGCCGATATAAACGATTTTTCCTGTCTTGGATACTTTTTCATACCATGGCTCACCTTCAACCCTTTTTAGTGAATAATTAGCTTGCTCCTCCAACATGGCCGTGTAAGTACCGCCAGAAACTCTATAAAGGGTTAACCCTGAAATATCCACTCTTCCATTAGCAAATACCCGCTTCGTAAAATCCTCGATCGTCACCCTTTCATTAAACGAAAGATTCGCATCCGATCGCCCGCCAGTTTCCAAATATTTCAATATTTGCTGTGATTGGTAAGGCAACAGAGTTAACAAATTGAGTTCATTCATATAGGTATCGATATTAGCGGTTAATTCCTTCACGACGTCCATTTGATATTTGCCGGTATTTTTTTGAATCGATGCGGAATAGCTCGTATAAGTCAAATAACTGGCAATTCCGAGCGGAACGGCAATAAGTATAAAGCTAATAACAATAAGCTTAACGGCAATAGGCAGGTTTTGGATCCACTGCAGCCTATTTTGGAGCTGTATTCTGCTGAATCTGAAGATTGGTATTAATGATCTTTTGCGCATTATGCAGCACCTCTTGTGGTGTTGTTTGACCCACCATCATCTTTTCAAACTCACGCACAAGTTCATCATTAATCGTTCCCTGTCGCGGTTGATTTGGAAAATATTTCACATCATCCGCCGAGCTGGCATAGTCCGGACGATATTTAAGCTGCTGAAACTCTTTCGATTCTACAGCTTTCTTCACAGCCGGGATATGACCGGCCTTCGCCCAGCTTGCACCGTGAGCCGCTACCCAATTGGCAAATTTAATGGCTGCTATCTGCTTTTGCTTATCCGGCTTCTCATGATAGGGAAGAGAAAACGTGTGAGAGTCTCCCCAAACCGCTGGATGATCGTAGATTTGAGGTATTTTGGTAACACCAAAATTCAAGTCTGCAGCTTTTTCAAAAGTACCCGTTGCCCAAACGCCCGTAATTAAAATGGCTGCGTTTCCTTTAGCAAAGTTCTGAACCGTATCGTTAATATTAGGATGGATGAGCTTACTAGTATAAAGAGAATTCACAAATTGCAAGGATTGCAGCGCAGAAGGATTATCAATGGCTGCCGCTTTTCCATCGTCGGTATAGAATCGTCCACCATCCATGCTCATCTGATTATAGAAGGAATACCATAACCAGAAGGAGTCAATTCGCACATTCGGCTCAGCCAGAGGAGAGATATGTTCCGGTACACTCGCACGGATTTTTTGTAGAAATTGAATGAACCCTTCTTCACCATTGGATAAAATAGGCTTTTCTTTCTCATCTAGAAGGCCAGCCAGCTTCAGCCAAGTTTTGTTATAGTACATGACTTCTAGATGTGTATCTAGTGGAATTCCTAAATGCTTATCTTCGGCAACCGTGCTTTTCAAAATCGTCGGATTAAAATCGTTCCAATTAACGCCAGCCTCGACAGCCAGTTCATTCAAATCTGTCAAGAAGCCCGCTGGCGCATATTGTGAATATTTGGCTGAGTGAACAATCGCAATATCGGGCGCTTCTTCTGTCACGATTGCCGTTGAGAGCTTAGGATAATAATCACCAGAATTATTGTTAATCTGTTCTATTTTAACGTGATCTTTATTCTCATTATTATATTGCTGGATTAATTCGGCCATAAATTGTCCATCGCCTCCACTAAACGGAGACCAAAAGGTGATTCTCAGCTTATTAGAGCTGACTTCTTCTGAATGGGTGCTCAGCTGTGGACTGCAGCTTATTGTGAAAGAACTCATTAGGATAAGGAGTAATGTGGCGCTTAATCTTGATCGTTGCTTACCGCTCACTTGAATCCCCCGATTAAAAATATAGTATCTTTTAATTATACAAATTAGGGCAGGTGAATCCAATGACCTAATTACTCCAGTAATGGACATATTTTTAGATATCAAGGGCAGATATTCGCATATTTAGCAGAAAACAAAATAAGACTATCCCATAAGGTCATAGACCTTGAGGACAGCCTTGTTTTAACAAATTCTATTCACCGCTAGGCACAACAATTGGAACACCTTCCGCAATCGGAGTCCCAAAATTAGGCGATCCATCAGGATTCCACCCAAAAGGCTGCATACGCACGTTGCGATTCCAGCCAGAGCCTTGCGTTTTCGCGCCATGATACAAAATCCAGTCCTCTTTCCCGTCTGGCGATTTCGCAAAAGAGTTATGACCGGGTCCGAATACTTGATCTGTTTTTGAAAATACGGCTTTATCATGTTTTTTCCATGAGGCAGGATTCAACAAGTCACTTTTCATCTGTGTACTCAGCATTCCTAAACAATAGTCATCGGTCCAACTGCCGCTTGCCGAATAAATAACAAAAATTTGATCCTTATGCATCAATACCTGCGGACCTTCATTAATCGTAGGATTCCCGACCAATTCCCAATCATAGGTGGGTCTTGAGATTTCTACTGGTTTTCCGCTAATCGTGTACGGATTACTCATCGGTGCAATGTACAAATGTTGACTTACATTCACCGTACCTTCCCAGCCGGACCAAATGAAATATAACGTTCCATCTTCTTTTTGCAGTGGTGTTCCATCGATTGCCCATCTGCCAGAAGTATCCATCATTCCCCTATCTATATATTTCCCTAGAGGATCATCTGTCTCCGATTCAAGCACGAACATCCGATGGTTCTCATTCTGACCGTCATCTGCTGCGTAGTAGATATACCATTTTCCTTTATGATAATGTAACTCAGGTGCCCAAATGTTTGAAGTATTAGGTCCTGAAACAGGTGGAAACCAGACGTTTTTATATTCAGCATTTGAAAGCCCTGTTAATGTTTGCGACTTCCATATCCGAATCGAGTTTCCCGTTGTATGCGTATAATAATAGGTCCCATCCTTCGAAGTGACCCATGGATCGGCTCCGTTGTCCAGTATAGGATTCGTAAACGTTTTCGCTTCCTTTGCCCGTGATACCGTACTTTTGGTTTCCTTCACAGCTTCCTCTACAACCCCTTTCGAACATCCCGAAAATAGCAAAATACAACCTAATAAAGCAATCAATATGCGCATATGAAAACCACCTTTGACAGCGTTCCTTTTTACTGTTTAACCCCTGTGGCTGTAATGGATTGAATGAATTGCTTCTGACCAATCAAAAATATAATGAGTGTCGGGATCGTTGATAATGTGGCTAGAGCCATCAATTTACCATAGGAAGCCGTAAAGCTGCCGGTTGCCATAACGGCAACTCCCGCCGTAAGTGTTCTCATTTCCAAGTCTGTAACCGTGAAGAACGGCCATACGTAATCATTGAAAACATTCATAAATGTGAAAATAGCGAGCGTTGTAACAATTGAAACAGAAGAAGGCAGCAGTACGGACGTGAAAACGTGCCATTTATTAGCCCCGTCGATTCTCGCAGCTTCAATAATTTCATGTGGAAAGGATTGGAAAAATTGAATTAACAAAAATACACCGAGAGCCCCACCGGAATACGGCAATATGAGTACATAATACGTATTGATCAAATTCAAATTACTGAAACTCAAATATTGAGGCAGGAATGAAATAATCCCTGGAACCATTAATGAGCTTATGAATAAAGCAAACAATGTTTTTTTGAAAGGAATGTCCAGCTTAGTTAATGCATAAGCAGCCATGGTATCTAGCAATAGAACTAGGACTGTCGCGGCAAAGCCTACAAAGAATGAATTAAAAATCCAGCGAAAGATCGGAACCTCAACATCTCCCCCCACAAAAATAGTATGGAAATTATCCCATGTAAATTCTTGAGGCAGCAAATGAAACACGGGCGCCATCACTTCAGCATCTGTTTTAAATGAATTTGAAAACATCCATAGCATCGGAAGGATAAAAATGATACCTAGCAGCGAAGCCAACAGCACATAAAAAATCTTCGAAGGTTTCATCGTCCTCTACTCCTTTCTATTTGTGACTTTGAATTGAATAATAGAAACAATCATAATCATTAATCCCATTAAAATAGCCATGGCAGAAGCAGAACCAATTTCTCTGGCTGTGTAAGCCGTTTGCAGAATACCTATTAATAAAACCTTCGTCTCTTCAACCTTATCCCCCATCATTAAATTGGGCTGGGCGAAGACGTTATAGGAGGCAATGGTGGAAGTAATTAGTACAAAGATGATTACGGGTCTAATAAACGGGACTGTGATGCTTTTAAGTCTGTCCCAGCCATTGGCTCCATCTATTTTTGCTGCTTCATAAAGATCCTCAGGCACGCCATTCAGTGCATTTACAAAGATAATCATATTGAAGCCAATGGTCCACCAAAGCGTAGCAATAACTAATGCGAACCATACGAAGGGGCTATCCAGCAGCCATGGAACGGGGTCAAACTCACGAATTCCCAGCTTTGCTATAAACATATTGATAAATCCGCCAGTAACATCGAACATTCGCTTCCAAATCACGGCCATTACCGTTGCCGAAACCGCATAGGGAATAAAATAAATCGATCGAAAGAGTGACCGAAGTTTTGCGGGAAGTGCATTTAGCAGCAAAGCAAAGCCTAAGCCTACAATAACTAAAAATGGAACCGAAAAGACGACAAACTTCAAAGTCGCTTCCATCCCAATGAAGAAGAGGTCATTAGGTTGCGTACCCTTCGTAAAAATCTGCTTATAATTGTCTAATCCAACAAACGGATGTACAGGATCCAGTAAATTATATTGCTTGAAACTAATGATAAAGCCATAAATGATTGGAAAGAGCGTAAACGCTAAAAAGGCTAGAAAATACGGCAATATGAATAAGCTTGAAGTCAGCTTTGATTTCCAATTTGATGTTGTTGACAACGGATTCCCTCCTATACTTAGAATTGAAGACGGGTAAAAGATACCCGTCTTCCTTCCTTTCACTATGAATTACTTTTTCATCGCTTGTGTAGATTTGGCTGCTGCATCATCAAGCGCAGCTTTCGGATCCTTCTTACCTTGTAAAGCATTCGCTAATTCTGTCCAAATACTGTCGGAAATGGGACCCCAATTTAATACTTTAGGTGCAAATTGAACATAATCAAAAGACTTAGCAACTTCTGTTTGTTGCTGTGTCATAGCTTTAAACGCCGCGCTGTCACGTACGACTTTGGAAGCAACCGCTTGACCGGACTCTGCCCAATCAATCGAATTGGCAGATACGAATTTCAAGAAATCACCTGCACCTGCAAGAACATTGGCATCTGTCGTTGTTTTAGGAATCACGAAGTTGTGTGATCCGCCGAAAACGGCTTGTTTAACGGTTCCTAATTGTGGAACGGGTGCAACACCATAGTTAATCTTGGCTTTATCGAAAGCATCCTTGGACCAAGGACCATTGAAGTGCATAGCGCTTTTCCCTTGTTGGAACAAGTTAAAGTCACCATCTTGCGCCACAGTAGGAGGGGAAACTTTCATCGTCGATAAGCTTCTCATAAATGTAACGGCTTCTACACCTGCTGGTGAGTTGTAAGCAATATTCCCTTTATCATCTAAAAAGTTTCCGCCATTTTGGAATAGGATGGTCGGGAACAAGAAATTTTGAATCCAGAAAGTTGGCATTGCCGCTCCCCAAACACCTTTGGAAGGATCGGTTAGCTTTTTCGCAGCATCTACAAATTCTTGACGATTAGTTGGAGGCGCAGTAATACCGGCAGCTTTGAACAAATCTTTATTGTAGTACATAATTAATGGATGAACGTCCAAAGGAATGCTGTACCATTTGCCATCTTTTGTTGAGTAATCTACGGTTGCAGCTGGGAAGTTGCTTTTTTCAACACCAACGGATTTTGCGACTTCGTCCAATGGCTGCAGCAAATCTTTCGCAATATACGTAGGGGTTTGGTCAAGATGCATGATCGCTACATCAGGAACTCCTTTTTTCGTTGCGATCGCTGTATCAAGCAGCTTATAGTAATCTCCATTAGGTTGAATCGTCATTTTCACGGTATATTTTTCTTGTGATTTATTGTAATTGTCGACGATTTTTTTCATAAATGGACCATCATTACCTGAGAATGGCGTCCAGAAGTTCACGGTCACTTTTTCCGCGCTTTTTGCAGGTTCAGGTGCTTTGGTTGCTGCCGCTGAAGCTGCTGGTGCTGGTGTTGCCGCAGCTGGAGACGAAGTCGCCGTTTTAGTTGAAGAACAACCTGATAGCACCATTGCCATGGATAGCCCAGCTAAACCAATCATTTGAAACCTTTTCATCTTAACCATGTATATAATCTCCCTTCAATTTGAACACACAATAATGGACTTGCTTCTCTGGCTTGATTTGTGTCAACATTGTAGTGATGATTGAATTTCGCAAGAATTCAGTCTCACTACCGATGAGCGATCAAAAGGAGAACCCACGCCAATGGAGCCTTTTATCGCTCTTCTTTTCAACTCCCCCAACCTTTGAACACTCCAGTTATCCTTACATTCTCTTATATCTCATCACCTCTTCGTTCATTTGTTAACACAACCTAACTATAATGGCTTTGCGAAAGCGTTACCATGACGATATTCAAGGACCATTGGACATATTTTCAGGTAAGCAGCACATTTGAGAAAAGGAGCTGTCCCTTAGGTCTGGATGACCTTCGAGGCAGCTCCTTTATTGATTTTTTCTTCATTTATACAACTCGGCAATTACGGACCAATCAACACGCCCTGTATGAATTTCTCCAACACGGCAACATCGGTTATATTCTTGTTGCAAGCCTCGCTGTTCACACACAAGTAATTGCCGATTGCTCTGTAGTAATCAGGCGTAGCGCTTGCCGGCTTCCATTTGGTCACCGCCGTAAATAACGCAACCTCTTCATGCCGATTACACACAAAGCAAATGCCTTTCTTATTCGTCGGCGTATATTTCCCTTCTATTCCAACGAGCTTCCCGTTCAGATGATAAACGAGAAACAATTTATTCGTCGCGATATCGGTCCAGCCGAGATACGTCACGTACCGATAGTCGATGGCCGTTAAATCGGGTACCTTTAATTTTTTAATTTTGGGAAAAAGCTTCTTCAGCTGATTTTCCGTCACGTGCGCAAATTCCGCCAAATAAGGCTCCAAGGAACGCAAATAGTACTGAAACTCGCCTGCTGTTTGCAGCAGCGTTATATTCCCCAGTGCTTGCTTTTGCAGCCCATTCGCATCCGGAAACACCTCGTTAAGTTTGGCTTGCGCGTTATATCGCACCGACTCCACCACTTTCCGATCGGAAACGGAGTTACAGGTACTTTGCAGCAGATTGACCTGCTTCTTGATATCATTATACTGATGGTTTCTAATGAATGGTTGATTCATTGTTTTTCAGCCCCTTATTTTTGATAAAAATAAAATAAGTTGCAAAGCCCCATTATTAGAAACGATTTAAGCTTCTCGGGCGATCACGACTTCCAAATCACCCCATGCAAAGATCGCCCTAATGTAAGGCTTTGCATGAGTCGTTACTTATTCCGGCAAATTGATTTGCCATATTTACCGCCTCCCTTGTAAGAACTATTATAATGTAGGTCCTTCATTAGCTGCAAGATATACACTGACACACTACGTATACTCTAGCAAAGGCTCAGCCAACCGAAACTTATATTGCTGATGAAATTTCTCCCTTAGCTTCGGTTCCAAATAATCATCCACGTAATGCATAAGAATCATCTTCATTTGAATGGATTCCGGCAGCGTCAGTAGTTCTTCGAGTGACGTATGCGACGGCAGCTGATCATCCTGCATATGACATTCGTGATAAATGGTTTGTACTTCATCGGCGATATTCCGAATGTAGTTTTCATCCAATCTAGTATCCCCGCTAAAGTAAAAGTACGGCTTGCACAGAAGACCGTAACTAAGCATGTCCGGCACATGCAACGTAGGGACAAGTTCGAATTTCACACCCGCTACCGTAAACACACTATCCACACATTCAACGTCAAAATAGTCCTCAAACACGCGTTTTCCCCGCGTTGTCAACTCCAATCCGTGGCGCAAAATTTGCCATAAATCGTCTTTTAAACCGGTAGGTACATAAAGCTTCGGCTTCATTCTGCCCGGATACACCCGGTGATACAAAGCGAGCTTCTGCAAGCCATTCACGTGATCCTCATGCAGATGAGTGATAAAAATATGCTCAATCTGATTGAGCTTCATTCCCAATTGATGCAGCCCAAGGTGATTAGACTCAGGGAAATCTATACATAAATTCGTATCTGCAAAGGTAAGAAGAGCACTATTATGCCCTTGCTCGATACTAAAACCGTCCCCACAACCCAGAAATGTTACTTTCATATAACCTCCATTTTTCGTATGTGATTCGATGTATTTTTATACTATGATAGTTGATAGATATGGCATATTAGGAGGATAACATGAACAAACTACATAAACCGAAGCCAAAAATTCACCTGCGCTCTTCCATCTTTATCCTAATGATTTCCTTAATTATTGTACTACTTACGGATAGCGTATTCTACTATTATACGAAGAGAATGCTAACATCTGAGCTTGAAACCAAGCTGCAGCTTATCGCCGATAACGTCGCCATCTCGATTAAACATTCCAAAACGGGAGAGAAATATGTTGAAAACCTAATCGGTCAAAATCTGCGTACAGCCTCTTTAGCAGCACAATACCGACTCGATCCCGACATTGAGAAAGTAACTAATGAAGAGCTTATTGTTCTCAGTAAGGAGTTAATGGTCGATCATATTACGCTAATGAAACGAAGCGGTGATGATATTATTGGCTATAAATCCTCTGAGCCCAAGGAAATTAACATGAGCACCAAATCCTGGTCCAGAGATTGGTTTCAAGCGTTCAATCAGCTTCTAGACACCAAAGCAACGAATGTACAAAGCGGTCAAGCGCTGCCTCATTATTGGTCAGGACCCATGAATACGTCCATTTCGAACCCTCAGTCTGTTGACAAATGGGGCTATTATTACGATGGTCGCACGAATTATATTCTCGATCCCTACGTGCATGATACGTTCTTCCGAGATTATCAACGGGAAACAGGTGTCGATGCTGTTATTAATGAAATGATTCATGGCTATACCAACCATGGCGTCAAAGAAATTGCCGTTTACAATCCCCCTTTCTTCCTGAAACAACAGGAACAGAATATTAAGGAAGGCTATACCTGGTTCACAGATCGGGAAATATTGTTCGGATCCTATACGATGAAAGATAATCGGGATCAAGAAATGGTTCAAGACGTCATGCAATCGAAGCAAACAAAGGAACTTATTACTAGGATCGACGGAAAAACTTATCTCAAAATGTTCATCCCGCTCCAATTTGATTCTCCAGTCGTTATCGGTCTGACGGCCGATTATGAAACCGTACAAAAATCAATTCAACAACAGCAAGTGAACCTGCTCATTCTAATCGGATCAACTGCACTAATCGCATTCATCCTAGTTATTCTAAGCATTCGCTTCATCAATCGGAATCGTGAAGCGACCGCGGAAAGTATCCAAGAAGTATACGTTGATCATATCGGCTCACTGTTCCGCTCCATGAAAGAACAGCGCCATGATTTCAATAATCATGTGGCTACGATACATTCCCTCGTTCATTTGAAAGAATATAAGGAATTGGATCGTTATACCACTGAGATTATAGGTGAAACGACCGCTTTGAATGACATTATTCAAATTAACGTGCCCGCATTATGCGCGATTGTACAATCTAAGGTTATACAGGCCGTTGAACGCAAAATTACATTCATTCATGAAGTCGGTAATTTAAATCAGATCAACCTTGGAGCTGTCAAAGCGACAGATTTGGTTCGAATCATCAGCAATTTAATCGATAACGCGTTTGATGCTGTTACTGTTTCCAAAAAGGCAGAGGACAAAGAAGTCCGTTTAACGGGTGTTTTGGAAGGAACTTTACTTACATTCAAGGTGATCAACAACGGAGACCCTATCCCAAGCGATCGTCTAAAAAGGTTATTTGAGCCTGGCTTCTCTACGAAACAAGAATCCGGACTCCACGCCGGTTTAGGTTTGAGCATTGTCAAAAAACTAGTGGACAAATATGACGGAACCGTCAATGTCAGCAGCTCAGAAGCCGAAACCAGTTTTACGATTTCCATAGTTGTATAAAGATGATTATACGAACATTATCTATTTGACATCATTTAATGTTCGTATTATGATAGTCAAGGCAGTAAGTAATAGCCACATACGTTTAAATCGTTCGTATATCCTTGAGGATTGGCTTAAGGGTCTCTAGAGGGAGCCATAACTTCCTAGCTACGACGGGTACTTGCTTTCGCATACCCGTGTGGCTGGGTTTTTTTGTGTCCAAAATTGAATGATCCAGAGGAGATTGCAATGAAAACATATGATTTTATCGTTGTTGGTGCAGGACCTGCCGGTATTTTTGCCTGTTATGAAATGACATTGCTTCACCCTAGCGCTAAAGTATTGCTCGTGGACAAAGGCCATGATATATACCATCGCAGTTGTCCGATCCTGGAAAGTAAAATCAAACTGTGTCCTCCCCCAGCAGGCAAAAAGGACTTCTCTGGCTGTCTTCCTGCCTGTTCAATCACGGCTGGCTTCGGCGGTGCGGGCGCTTATAGCGACGGCAAATTCAACATCACCACCGAATTCGGCGGCTGGATGACAGATTATTTGGCACCAACCAAAGTGATCGATCTGATTCGCTATGTGGATAGCATTAATCTACAGCATGGTGCAACCGAGAATATGACGGACCCTACGACTGAAGCTGTAAAAGATATTGAACAGCGCTCCTATGCTGCAGGCTTAAAGCTGCTTCGCGCTCAGGTTAGACATCTGGGAACCGAGCAAAATTTGATGATTTTGAAATCTATCTATGAACATTTGAAAACACGCATCGATATGCAGTTCAAAGCTGAAGTTGAAGATATCCTAACTTTCAAAAGGGAAGACAAGCATGTCATCCAAGGCATTCGGATGAAGGATGGTACTGAAATTCATAGTAATCAAGTGATGTTAGCGCCAGGTAGAGACGGCTCTGCATGGTTAACGCAAGTACTCAAAAAGCGCAGACTCAAAATGTATAACAATCAAGTCGACGTAGGCGTCCGCGTAGAAACGTCGGATGTCGTTATGCGCGAAATCAACGAACATCTTTATGAAGGTAAATTTATTTATAATACATCGGTGGGTACACGAGTACGTACATTCTGTAGCAATCCATCCGGTCATGTTGTGGTCGAGAATCACAGCGGCGTCATGGCAGCGAACGGCCACTCTTACAAGGATCCAGCCCTAGGTTCCAGTAATACGAACTTCGCCCTGCTCGTTTCTCATAAATTCACTGAGCCTTTCGATAAGCCGAATGAATATGCGAGGGAAATATGTAAACATGCGAATGACTTATCCAGCGGCGGCGTTATCGTGCAGAAATTTGGGGACATCACTCGCGGACGCAGGTCAACGGCTGATCGGATTCGCGAAGGCTTCCTTGAGCCGACTTTATCGGAAGCTGTTCCTGGAGATCTAGGACTTGTGCTTCCTTACAATACCATGAAAAGTTTAATTGAAATGATTCATGCGCTTGAAAAGGTAACGCCAGGTATAGCTTCTGAGCATACTCTTTTCTATGGAGTTGAAGCGAAATTCTATTCCGCGCGTCCTAAACTTAATGAAAGTTTTGAAACCGAGATACAAGGCTTGTTCTGTGGTGGTGACGGGGCAGGCATTACAAGAGGGTTGGCCCAAGCTGGGGCTGCAGGTGTCTGGGTGGCACGCAACGTGGTCGGCCGTATAAAGTAAACGATTTAACGTCAGAATCGGAATAAGCATGATGCAAAAATCATCTTGTTGTCTAGCAGATTTACAGCAGTTTTAACGACTCGATTTAAAAAAGAAAAAGGGCAACCCCTTAGGTTATTTTTGACCTTTTGGGATAGCCCTTTCTCATTCTTTTGTTTCTGTCGAAGTAAGGAAAAGTCATTCGACCTCTTTAGCGGAACGTCGTTCCTCTTCATCATGATTTCGAGTGTTTTTCGTACAATTAGCGCATCGACGTTCCCTCAGCTATCCCGCCATTCTCCGCCTGAACGACCTTTGACTTCGCAAGTCGGTTGGTTTCGATATAATTGCCTACTCTGGCCATAACCATTGAGGTTAGCACCGTAAAAACGACGAGTCCGTAGAAGCCGGCACCGATACCAATGCCAACTCCACCTACAAATAAAATCATCGCTGCTGATGTTAGTCCCTTCACTTGAAAGCCGTCCTTCAAAATCACGCCCGCACCCAAAAATCCAAGGCCGGCTACAATTTGGGCCGCTAGACGCATGGGGTCCATCATGGTCCGATTTGTCTCAGAACTGTACTTCTCCACACTGTATATGGAGATAATTGTTAATAACGCACTGGATACACAGACATACATAAATGTTTTAATTCCGGCCGGTTTATTTTTGGTTTCCCTGTCCAATCCAATGATAAAGCCTACAAAAGCACTTATAAGGATACGGAGATACATTTCCAAGTGAGTTGCTGAATAGACGTTATACCACAAATCGCTCAATTCTAGTCCCTTCCTTCAGTGTGCATTCCTCCAGATCAACAACAGAAGCATCATTAAGGATGCTCGCTATTCACAATGGCTTCCGCTGGTAGTAAACGGTCCACGTAATAAATATTTGCCAGCCTGTTAGGCGTGAAATTGGAAGCAAAGCCGAAGCTTAATTGAGCTTTCTGCGGGTGCTTCCTATCTGTTAGATGAATGCCCAGACCCTCCGGTTCTCTGAAAGAGAGCGTATCCCCCGCAGTTATCAACTGCTTGTCAATGACTTCACCCGTATTTAAATCTACTGCTGTAATGTAAGTATTCCCTGTAGGCGCAACCGATCCGCCCGAACCGTAGGAATTACCTTCCAAAAGGTATAAATATCCCCCATAGGAAGCGAAACCTTGAAAAGTACCAACCACAGGTTGAGGAACGTCAGCCAAGGGCTTGTAATGATTCCGTTTGATTTCCTCCAGCTCATATACACCGAAACGGAATGAGCCGTCAATGCGATACCGCATGGTCAACAATCCGCTCTCCGCATCAATATTGACGGTCGTTCGATCCGCACCTTCCACAAGGCGGTGTTTTACTATCTCCGGCGATTCGGAGCTAAGAATCTTCCCATTCTCGAAAGGGAATCTGGCAATTTGCGTTCCCCAGCCGCTGCTGCCTTCTTTGACGGAGTCCGTTTCCGTCCATAAATAGGCAGTTTCACCCACTGTTTCCACACCGATCTGGACCCCATGTCCGAACCCCTTCAAGTACATGTAGCCGAGCTTGTTCCCCTGCATGTCTAGCTGCGTCAATGCCAGATCGCCGTTTGCATCCCTTTTTGCACCGCTAACCACAGCCGTTTCCCCTGGCAGCTGCTGCCCGCCTGCCATCAATTGAACCACATAAATGTGCTGATTCACATTATCGAAAGCAAACGATTGCAGAACCGTACCGTTTTGCAGCGCTTTTTCATGTACCAACTCAGAAGCAGGTTCCGAAAGGACAAACATTTTGGATTTTAATGCATCACGTTCTGCGTGGATAGAGGAAGATGAGAAAGGGAGAACACTTATAACTGCCACTCCAATTACAATTGTCGCAAAATGTCTTGCACCAACGGCCTTCCGAAATGCCTGTTTCATCTTTCCTTTAAAGGTATTCATAGGTCAACTCATCTCCTTGTTTAAAGGTTGTGCAGCGGTTGCTATCTCGTGCCTAATCCGCATAGCCGGGCGCGGGTTATTACAGGTCATTAGAGCTACTCCGCATTCCAACGAATAATACACCTGCTGATCAACGTCTGGGCAGTAACTCCATGACTTAATGCCAAGATCCAGAAAGTCCTTGACGATCTTTGGCGTCAACAGCTTCATACTAATACCTACCACCCACATCTTGGAATAGGTGCCATCGGGTCCGGAATCAAAATTTGTCATCAGCTCTGCCGGGAAACCTTGTGTCTTTAACTGGTAGGAATCGTGTAAATATGCGATGATCGCCGCATCAAAGCTAGTGAATACACAGCGTTGAAGATAGCCGTAATCCTCCAGCATCGCAACCGCTTTATCCGCAACCTCTTTTGCATGACGACTTGGCTTAACCTCTACATTTAAAAGCACTTCCGGATAGGCGTTAAGAAGTGTGCACAGTTCCTCAAGGGTAGGAATCTTCAGCCCCTCAAACACGGGATCAAACCAGGCTCCCGCATCCAATTGTTTAAGCTCAGCCAACGTGTAGTCACTCACTTGACCGGAACCATTCGTTGTGCGATCTAATGTATCATCGTGTATGACAACGACCACGCCATCCTTGGATAGCCGGAGGTCGAACTCCAGCATATCCACTTCTGATTCTAAAGCTTTTTGAAAGGCAAGCAGCGTATTTTCCGGATAATCAGATTTCAATCCTCTATGTGCAGCTACAATGATATCGGTATTATTTTCAAGATGTTCAATCTTGTTCATCTCATCTTCCATCCTTTCCTGAAAGCCGACAATACTAGCCTGCGTGACCTACTTTTTAATAATCCGCTCTGTTTCTTTCTTAAAGGTATCCAGGGTGGCCTCAATATTTTTGTTATCATACATAATGGCCTGGATGGCTTTGTTAAACTCCTGCATAACCTGTGTCCAAGCTACATGCTTATTCGTATCGACCGCATATTGAAGCTGATCATAAGCCACTTTACGATTCGGCTGTTTGGCCCAAAGATCCTTCATTTGCTGGGACTCCACCATCTTTTTAGTAAAAGGAAGATAGCCAGAATCCAAAATAAACTGTAAGCCGCCTTGAGGATCAGTCATGGTCCAACGAATAAACTCCCATGCGGCCTCTTTATTTTTCGAGTTGGACATTAACGCAACATTCGCCCCACCCGTAGGGTTCGCATACACTTGATCCATTGGCAGGAAGGCCGTAACATAATTAAATTTTGCCGTATCTGTTAAACTGCCGATGACACCGGTGGATTGGAACATCATACCGATCTTGCCGCTCGAAAACATTTGGTTGACGATATTGCCTGAATCCTGGGCTGGAGGGTAATATAAGGCACCGGTGCTTTGCATATCCTTCAGGAATTTAAAAACTTTCACGCCTTCCCCATTGTTAAATCCGATTGAGGTATTGGCATCATTGAAAAACTTGCCTTTTGCTTGAGTGATCATAGCAATGGGATACCATGTATCGTATGGCATGCTGTATCCGTAGCGCTTAGTCTCTCCATTTTCTTTAATCACCAGCGCGTTTGCGACTTTATTCAATTCATCCCACGTTTTAGGTACAGCGAGTCCTTTCTCATCCAGCATCGTCTTGTTTATATGTAAAATCGGTGTTGAACGATTTAATGGCAAAGACACCAATTTATCATTGAAAATCGAATGCCCTAGAAGGCCGGCTGTAAAGTCATCCTTGCTTAAACCTGACTTCTTAAGAAAAGGATTCATGTCTTCCAATACCTCTGAATCTGCAAACAGTTGTACATAGGCCCGCTCAAGCATGGCTACATCAGGTCCGGTTTTAGCGGCAACAGCCTGTTGAAGCTTGGTAACGGTTTCATCATAAGAACCCTGAAAGGTTCCAACCACCTCAATTTTATCCTGAGAGGCATTAAAGCGTTTGATCATGGCATCCGTGTATTCGCCGTTTTTGCCGCCTAAGGAATGCCAGAATTGAACGGTTGTTTTACCTCCCGCACCGGTCGGTGTCGTCGGTGCAGTTGTCGAGGATTGGGGATTTGACTTGGGTTCAGTTGTTTGCTGTGGCTGACCGCTGGTACAAGCTGCAAGTAGAGTTGACAGCATAGTCATCGACAACAAAACAGTCGAAAGCGCTTTCTTCATAACGGATGACCTCCAAATAGGTTATAGTTTTTCTAGCAAGGAAAATTCAAGCTTCATTTTATCCCAGAATAAACAAATGCTTTGACGATTTGCTTGGAAGCAAACAGATATACGATAAGAATAGGTACAACCAATACAACGTTTCCTGCCATGATGATATGCCAGTTGCTTATTCCCTCGGTTTCCCTCAACATCGCTATTCCCATCGTTAAAGGCCGAACCTGCGCCGAATCGGTCATGACCAACGGCCAGAAATAATCGTTCCAATGGCTGACAAAGCTGAATAAGGCAATCGTTGCTAAAGCTGGCATTGACATGGGGATCATGATTTTCATAATAATTTTAAATTCACTGGCGTTATCCAATCTGCCTGATTCTATTATTTCCTGTGGAATTTGCATAAAATATTGGCGCAGCAGAAATATCCCAAATGCGTTTGCCATGAAAGGAATAATTTGCGGCAAAAGCGAGTTGATCACTCCCCATTCTGCTAACATCAGGTATACTGGGATAAACGTTACCTGTCCGGGAATCATAAACGCCAGCAAAACCAACGCAAATATAATCTCTTTCCCTGCAAACTTATACTTAGCAAACGCATACGCGGCTGGGATCATCACAATAAACTGCAGGATAATGATGGAGAATGTGATAATAAGAGAGTTTCTTGCATAGGTCAAAAACGGACCCGCCCTCATAGCTTCCACAAAATTAATCCATTGCGGCCATGCTGGAATCCAGGTAGGCGGAAACGCCAATGTTTCTTGAAAGGTCTGCAGCGAAGTTGAAATCATCCATAAAAACGGAAATATAAACACCATCAAAATTGCTGCTTTACATATAAATCCAAATGTCCATTTGATGGATTTCAGATTGAATGTCACCGATTGTACACCCCCTTTGTCTTGGTCATTTCTGCTGATTATTGATAATGAACTCTTTTGGACAGCAATCGGAAATAAATGAACGTCAGAATTGCAATAATCGCCATCAAGACGACGCCAGTAGCCGAAGCGTAACCGATACTATTTGTTCTAAATTCGTAAATATAGTAAACGAGAGTCGTAGTCGCATTATTGGGACCGCCTGCTGTCATGATTTTTACGGTATCAAACACCTTAAAGGAACCGATGGTCATAATGATCAATATAAAAAACAGCTGCGGAGAAATAAGCGGTAAAGTAATCTTGTAGAACATCTTGAACCTGCTAGCGTTATCCAGTGCAGCGGCTTCGTAAATGCTCGGCGGCACGCTTTGAAGCGCAGCAACGATGATTAACGTATAGTATCCGATATTTTGCCAGACGGATACGATAATCACGGAGAGCATTGCTGTATTAGAGCTCTGCAACCACGAAGAAGGCGGGAGACCAATAGCCTTTAGCAGAAAATTCAGTATGCCGTGATTAGGCTCCATAAGCCACATCCATACTAAAGCGACAGACACAATGGAAATGATATGTGGAGTGAAAATTCCGGCTTGCACAACCGCGTTGAAGCGTGTTTTTTTATTTAACCAGATGGCAATCAGCAGAGATAGAAGCATCGTGAGCACGACAACCCCTACCGTGTAGACAACCGTATTGCTTAGAGCCTTGTAGAAATCTTCACGAGTGAATATTTGTGTGAAATTGTCAAAGCCGATGAATTTGCTTCTATCTTTATTCATTAAGTTGTATTTATAAAAACTTAATTGAATTAAATAGATCACCGGATATATGACGAAAAGAATAATGCCTGTCATAGCGGGTAAGACCATCACATAGGGTCGAATCGCTTCCCATATTCGCTTTTTATCCATTTTGCTGCCCTCTCAGCATCTTTAAATAGTTACCAAAACGGGCATCGCTCTCATCGATCCGGTTCTCATCCGCTCCAAAGAAAAAGATCTTAGCCGCATCCACTCCGACATAAACTTTCTGATCAAAAGAAAACAAATCTTCGGTGCATTTGATCATAAACGTATACTCGCTAGATTTGACCTGATAGATCGTTTCAGACCCAAGCATTTCTCTCGTGGCAACCACACCCTGCATAGAAAAATGAAAGTCTCCTGGTTCAGCGGATAGCATGGCACTCTCCGGGCGAAAGCCGAACTTTACCCTGTCTACGCCCAAGTCACCAATATTCATCGGTGGAACTCCGATAAATTGTGCTGCAAAGAGGTTGTTCGGCCGGCGATAAATGACCTCGGGAGGGGCTTCCTGCTGAATCCGTCCGCGATTCATCAGTACAATGGTGTCCGCCATTGACATGGCCTCTACTTGATCATGAGTGACATAAACAAAAGTCGTACCGAGTTTTTTATGCATCTCAATGAGTTCAATCCGCATCTGGACCCTTAGCTTGGCATCGAGATTGGACAGCGGCTCATCCATAAGAAATACGGATGGTTTTTTCACCATGGCGCGGGCCAGAGCCACACGCTGGCGTTGTCCCCCAGATAAAGTGGACGGTTTACGGTCCAGATACTCATATAACCCTACGGTTGCGCTGATTCCCTCTACCAATCGGGTTCTTTCCTCTTTGGCTACCTTATTGTTCTTCAAACCAAATTCAATGTTTTCCCTTACGGACATCGTGGGGTAAATGGCATAGTTTTGAAATACCATGGCTACGCCTCTTTGACCTGGAGCAACTCGTGTTACATCCTTACCGTTGATAAGTACAGATCCTGATGTATGGGGATCAAGCCCGGCAATCATTCGGAGTAGTGTTGTCTTCCCGCAGCCTGACGGACCTACCAATACAGTGAATTTGCCATCCTCAATCTTTAAATCCAAACCTTCAATAATAATGTTTTTGTCAAATGACTGTGTGACTTGTACGAATTCAATGGATGCCAAGAGCAATCCTCCTCACCAATTATTCCCAGACTCAAATATGATTGCGTTTACAAATTGGAATAGGTGTTCAATTGCACTTATTAACAAATATTCAGTTTTATGATACAATCCTATATACGACTTTCACTGTGTCACCAGTGAAAGTCTAGGATTGTTTTTTTCCAGTCCCTGTGAGACATGGCAGATTCCATAGCGCCAGCGAGGTCTTCTGCCGTGCTCACCACCGTATACTTCTCCGGAAGCAATTTTCTTAATGTATCCTGACAATCCGGGCTTTCCATAACTTTCAATACTTGTTTGAAATCGCTCACCGAGCTGCGACTGCTGCCGTGGAGTGTAATTCCCTTCTCCAGCACGTCTCTTGTATTGATCGGTACAAGATCCTCGCTAACCCCCATCGCTATGAGATGACCCCCTGGTTTTAGAATATCAATACCCTGATTGATAGCGCTTTCGCTAAATCGCCCGCCTGTACATTCCACCACGATATCGACTTTCTCACCGGATAGAAAATCGTAGTTCTGCACCATTTCAGTCGTTCCAAAGGTGAATTGATCCAGCTTTTCTCTTACCGCCCCAAAGACGATTAAGCGATCACTGCCGATCTTATACACGTGATGCAGCATGGCTGCGGTCAAATATCCCACCGGTCCATCACCAAACACAGCGATTCGGGCCTGATCCAACAAGGGACTGACTCCTCTTAAAGCTCTGTACGAAACGCTGCATAATTCCGACAATACGGCGATCTCGTCGGGTATCAGATCGGGAATCGGAACCGCGCATTCCTCAGGAAGCACCAATCGGCTCTGGGCGATCCCATCCGTACCGCTTCCTAGAAATTCCGAATGATAGCAATAGTTATCTTCTATCTCATTCCTACATGCCGGACAACATTGCTCAGGTTCGATTCCTCGAAGTAAATAGCCCGGTAAGTTCGGAACAATAAGCACTCGCTGACCTTCAGAGAGTTTGTTTGACTTACTTTCGACCACGATTCCGATGCCTTCATGCAGCAAAGCCATTGGTAGTTTTCTGGCCAACACCTCCGGCTTTCTCTGTCCGCTAAAGTAACGCAGATCGGCGTGACAGATACTGGCAATGGTTGGCTCCACTGCGACTTCTCCCCTTCGAATTTCTCTTTCGACTACCAACTCTTGAATTTCACGCGGCTTAGTCAAGCGTAGAGTTCGTGAATGTACTGCGCCGGTTATTCTGCTGGCCACTAACAAAAACACCTCCAACTGTTTTTCTATATATATGAAATTTCGAGGTTGTACAAGCAACCTCGAAAGAATCATCTTCCGTTAAACAACAATGACATTCACTCCGGAATCCTGAAATTGCTTTCTGTCATATTCCGTAACTTCCTTACCTGTAATTAAAGAATGAATGGCCGAATTCGGAGCAACTGTATGTAGAGACAACTTACCTATTTTCGTGTCATCAGCAACCACAATGACTTCCTGCGCCGCGTTAATCATTCCTTGTTTAGCGAGAACCAGTTGAGCCTCCGGATGCATTAATCCATGTTTAGGGTGTATCGCGGGCGTACCGATAAAAGCTTTGGATACATGCAGCGACCGAAGCACTTGATCCGTAAACATGCCATTTAACATAAAGCTCGAAGGATACAAATCGCCTCCTGTTACCGTAATCTTCACGCCCGGGGCATCACGTAGTTCAGCTGCGATATTAATATCGTTGGTTACAACTGTAATGTTCGAACGATGGATTAATTGCTTCGCAATGTGAAGCGTGGTTGTACCCGAGTCTATGATGATATGATCTCCATCTTCCACCATACTTGCGGCCATTTTGCCAATACGTATCTTTTGTTCGAGCTGTACATTGGACCTTTCATTAAAGGAAGGCTCGTTATGGGTTAATTGCTCCACAATAACCCCGCCGTGAGTTCTTTTGAGCAGGCCTTCCTGTTCAGCCTCCGCCAAATCCCTGCGAATGGTTGCTTCATGAACATCAAATTCTAAGGCTAGTGCTGCCACTGAAGCTACGCGATGCTGTCTTACAAATTCAACAATTCTTATTTTTCTTTCCGCAGCTAACATCGTTTCATGCTCCCTCTCAAACAAACATTAACTTGCAGTGTTATGTTTATTTATGCTTGAATTTGTTCTTTTAAATTATCATTGGCAAACATTTCTGTCAATACTATATTTTATATTCTTTGTTCCAGATCACGCACACGGCTATATTTGTTGCCATTAAAGCATTTATTATAAAAGTTTATTAATGTTTATTTATGCAATGTTATATTAATATTATGTTTGAATATCTTCTTAAAAAAGTGAAAAGCAGAACTTTCCAAGGATTTGTTACTTATGGCAGTTTATCTATTTTTATTAGATGGGAACGACTATAATCCAGTTACAAATCCCTCACCTACAGGTAATACCTATTCTATTATTAACTTGAATACCGGCCTTCAGGTGGAGCGAACATGGACTCGGGCAAAAACGCCAACATATTTTTTAAGGATGCTCTCGTAACAGATACTTGATTTCTTGTCTATGTGAGGGAGTTTGGTTTCGTAAGTATAGGTAATTATTTCCGAGGAAATATGATATCTTTCATCAAAATTTGCAATTTACCAACTATTCCAACTCACAAGGAGGAAATCGTTGGTAATTTTACGTTTAAAACTACTTTTATTCTCTTTTAAAATATGGTAAGATGAAAACGTTCTCAATGTAAGCGTTATCATTTTTAAAGGGGGATTACAAAATGAATGTAGCGCTCGAAACAAGAAATACCTATGAGGACTTCGCACTTGAGAAGGATATTATGTACTTCCGAGTCGGAGAACATGGGCTCGTCTCTTTCCATGGGAAAAACTATCACATTAAAAAACGCATGACCTCTGAGCAAATTCAAGAAATTACTACAAATAGCTCCTTTTTCAAGGTCAACACGGATTGCTATGTGAATACAAGGAAAATTCTACAGATTCAGGATGGCAAAGTGTTCTTCGAAATCAAAGGTGCTGATTCCAAATTTGCATCGATTACGAAGCTACGTCAATTCCGACTGAAAGAAATCGTGCAGCAGCACAAAGCGGAAGCAGTTGCAGGTGAATCAGCAGAATAATGAAAACAGCCTTAAGGCGCAGTGTTGAACCAAACTACAGCGGCCAAGAGGTTATACCAAAAAGGAGCTAACGAGAATCCTCGCTAGCTCCTTTTTGGTCAAATCCTATGAAATTTTTGCAAGTGTTTCTTGTTGATGCTCACGGATAAGAAAGCGTATGTAGTCGACTGTTGTATCTTTCACCTTTTTGGCTTCTTCCAAAGTCGCGAAGCTGTACTCAGCATGATCGGTGCTTTCGTACTTCTTCAGCTCTTCATAGTTCATTCCAAGTGTGGAGAAGTTATAAACCAGTTCGTAGGGTGTCTTAATATCCACATTTTTTACGAAAATATCTTTGGAAAAGAATGAGCCTTGTTTCTCCACTTTAAAAATCACACGAAACGGCTTGTCTTTATCCGACACAAAGCACTTGATAACAACGTCGATTTCCATCGTTTTATAATCCACAACGTTCGTAGGTTCCTGCTTTGGTGTATGCATCCATTTTTTCAAAAAACCCAGCACAAGATTCCCTCCCCAATAACGACATGAATATAACTCATATTGTAGCGGATACACCAACAATTGACAATCCAAAAAATGGTTATTTTTGCAGTAAAAATTAACATTCCCTCTCATTTATGAGGAAGTTCCTATTTCCCCAAGAGATCTTTTAGCGGCTTTCTTCCTATAATTCCAAATAATAATCAGACAAAGCACACCAGTTAACACGCCACAACAGACGAAAGCCCCATTCGCACCATATCGATCTGCGACAAAACCAGCAAAAATGCTTCCTATCGGCGTGGAGCCCGCAAATACAAGTGAATACACACTCATTACGCGAGCGCGATACTCCTCTTTGGCATGCATCTGAAGAGATGAATTACTATTCGTTGCAAATATGATGTTGAAAAATCCGGTTAAAGCTAACAATCCACCGCAGACCCAAACGGAAGTGCTTAGTCCATTTAAGACCAAACAAACCGCAACTACTAAACTAGCTATAATACTTAATTTCAGCATTGGCCCTTGCTTACTGCGAAATGACATTGTGAGCGCCCCCGCGAAAGAACCCACACCCAGACATGACATTAACGTGCCATACGTGGTCTCTCCCATGTGCAGCACACTTTTAGTGAAAACCGGAATGAGTACATTAAAGTTAAAAGCAAGCGTGCCGATCACCGTTACGAGAAGCACAGTCTGTGCTAACAAAGGATCTCTTGCAATGTAGACAATTCCATCTTTAATTTCCTTCATCATGCCATCGCGCGAGTTCTTCTTCCGAACATAGGGTGCTGCTTTAATATGAAACAATCCATACAGAACTGCCAGAAAGCTAACCCCATTGAGCAAAAAACACCACCCAGCACCCAGCCAAGCCATCATCACTGCACCAATCGCAGGACCAACAATCCTTGCCATGTTAAATGTCGTTGAATTGAGAGCTATGGCATTCATGAGATCTTCTTTTCCCACGATTTCTATATTAAACGACTGTCTCGTTGGCATATCCAGCGTATTATTAAGCCCAAGCAGCAGAGCTAGCACAATGATATAGCTGTACTTTACCGTATCTGTCAAGACGAGTATTGCCAACGTAAAGGCTAGAATCATCGCAACCGTTTGCGTAACAAGCAGGATATTCTTCTTTGGAAACTTATCAACGATAATGCCTGCAAACAAGGAAAATAAGAGAATTGGGAGGAACTGACATGCCGCAACAATCCCAAGTTTAAGAGGCGAGCCAGTGATCGTCAGTACGAGCCAAGACTGCCCAATATTTTGCATCCACGTTCCAATGAGCGAGACACACTGACCTAACCAAAGATACCGATAATTACGATGCGTTAAAGCATGAAAATGCTTATCGATAAACAGCGAACTTGCAAGCTTCATATTCATGGCTCCACCTGCTCCTCTGCGAAACGGGACGCATTATCTCCCATTTTCTCCAAAATAGTCAAAGCCAGTAGTTTCTCCTCATCCGTTAAACCAAACGTTAGACGTTCTCGCCAGTCCGTCAGTACCTTCCGCACATCACCTTTAATCAGCAGCGCCTTTTCGGTTAGATGAACTTCGTTGCATCTCTTATCTTTTTTACTGACCGTACGGGTTATGTAGCCTTGCTCTTCTAACTTTTTAAGTGCTTTTGCTGTCGTACCTTTATCAATCTTCAAATAATCCGCTAACTCTTCTTGTGTAAGACCATCTTCTTTATATAGCGCGTTGATGAAAATATGCTGCCCTCTGCCGATGTCGTATTTCTTCAAATGCTCACCAATATACATTTGCCCATAACGGTAAATGAGTGAGACCCACCTTGGTATCGAATTTCTATTTTCGATCATAAACATGTCTCCTTTGTTTGAGCAAAATAGTAGTGATTTTCCGAATCGTTGCACTTGCTACTGTTTTATCATACGCCTGATTAGTTGCATGTGCAACTAATTTCCGAGCCTAAAATTTGATAAATGATAAGAGCGATATTACGGGATTCAGCAATCTCCGAGCTATCGGGCAATAATGAGGAATGAAGCATACATGAATAAGCTCGGAAAGCGCGCCTATTTCTAGACTTAACTGAAATAAGCGCGTTTTCAGAGCCTAACGTTACGAGAACCCTGCAAGGTTGGAACTAGCGTCCAGCCCAGCAGAACAAAAAAAGAGCGAGCACCCAAACAGCCTGCGCTGCGTGGATACTCGCTCTTTATGTCCTAGAGAAACTTGATGCAAACGGGCCGCGATACCGCTACCGTTTGCCCTGTTTCACGCAGCATTCCAGTTTCCGCATCGATGCGGAATACCGTAATGCTGTTCGAGTCCTGGTTCGCCGCGAGGAGGAACTCCCCCTGCGGCGATAAGGCAAAGTTCCTCGGCGTCCGCCCGAGCGTCGCCTGCCAACCCACGACCGACAGCGTGCCGCTTTGTCGGGCAACCTCATAAACCGCGATACTATCGTGTCCGCGGTTAGATGCATACACATAGCGGCCATCCTCGGAGAGATGGATGTCCGCGCATGTGCTCTCGCCGCTGAAGCCTTCCGGCAGCGTCGAAATGCTCTGCAGCGCGGTCAGAACTCCCGCGTCTGCCTCATAGCCCAGCACGGTAACCGTGCTGTCCAGCTCATTGATCGCGTACACGTACCGACTGTCCGCGCTATAAACCAAATGCCGCGGGCCTGCGCCCGGCTTCATCGCCGCATCGCCATGCGGCTGAAGCAAGCCGTTTTCCGCGTCGATGCTGCTAACCACTAGTCGATCAAGGCCCAGATCGGCTGAAATCGCATACCGATTGTTCGGTGCCGGAACAATCGAGTGCGCATGCGGAGCCTCTTGGCGATCCGCACGCGGCCCCAATGGACCTTTATGTTTGACCAACTGTGCATGCTCACCAAGCCGCCCGTCCGCTTCTATCGGATAAATGGTCACGCTGCCGCTTGAATAATTCGCTACATAGACCGTTCGGTTAGTCTGGTCCAAGCTGATATAACAAGGAGCAGATCCGTCGGTAGGCTGCTGATTCAACTTCTCAAGCCTACCGGTGCCAGCTTCTATCGCATAAGATGCCGCGGAGCCTCCAAAACGACCGTTGTACGTTTCTGTCTCACTCACCGCATACAAAATCGTCCGTGCATCATTCAGAGCAAGAAAGGAAGCATTTGGCAAATCCCTATACGATTCCACCAACCTCATTTCACCGCTCAAAGGATTGAACGCATACAAGGAAATCCCATTTGTATTGCGCTCATCTGTATAGGAACCAACATAGACATACAATTCTTTCTGTTCTCCTACTGACATTGGCAACCAGCCTCCACGATAGCGATTTCTGCTATAAGTATTGTCACTTCTTCAGTATTCATTTCCTATGTAATCTCATAAACCTACTCTCACATTTCCCTACTTAATCTCATAATCCTGCTTTTTTTTGCTTTAATTCACACCTGCACCTTACGCCAAACCGCAGTAACAACCATAGCAATAACCGCCCCATACAGAGCAAGCTCCATATCGTGGTGCGTATCCCATTGATCACCTTGTGTTCCTAGGAATAACGTTCCAATCTCAGGAGCAACAATCAGCGCCACCCACATTTCAATAAGCTCATAAAAAGCCCCCATTGCCAACACAATGACACAGGTAATCACATAAAGCCATTTACTGCCTAGCCGTGTCCATGCACTCATCGCTTCCCGAATCGGATAGGCGAGGAGCAATCCAAAGCTGAAATGAACCAAGCGATCATAATGATCACGTTCCGAGTGAAGAATTAGCTTCAACCAAACATCCACCCAATTCTCGTTATACGAATAATGAGCCCCAAACGTATGCAGCAGTAAGAACAAAGCAATCCAAGCATAAGACAAATTCGTAAACGTAAAAAGTTTATATGTACTTACAAGTCCAATTAGCGTTGCCCATATCAGTAGATTTTCCAATACCCAGTTATACCTGCTGTAAGGCTCTACCGCCAGCCAAATCCATATCCCTACAAACATAACGATTATCATTTGCAAAAACCAATTTTTAGTGAATGAAATGGTCTGCATGGTTCAGTCCCCCTTGTTATTACCTCTAAACTCAGGTTACCTCGCCACTGTCTTTTCCAAAAGTACTAACTTCAACTAGTACCTTCTTTAGACGTATTGAACAAATCATATTTCACTTCTGAGAAGTTATGATCGGTAAAAGCATTCAAGTGCTCATCAGTCAGCCACAATCGGAACTGGAAAGTATGCTGGGTAAGATTATAAATGCGCAGGTTTCCTTTTTCAACCAAAAATAGGTTCATCCTTCAAGCTAATAGATCACTAATTAAGATGTTCCATCCATCGATTTGGTTCAAAGACTTAAACGAGGAGAGACTTTGGTCTACGACCAAAGATCCCAACGAGGAGAGACTTTGGTCTACGACCAAAGATCCCTATATTAGGTGCTAATTTCCTAAGGAAGAAGCTCGTAAAAGATCGGCGTTACCTCACTACCCTCATATACATGCAAAATATGGTTCTTATATGCCTTCATCTCAGATAACGTCGCGATCAAGAAAGCGTGAGAGGCATTCCCTGTTCCAGTTCCTGTCCCTGCCCCTTTCTCTGCTTTAATCCCACCATCCCTAACCTGTTCCAAAGTAACATAAGCAAACTGCCCCCAAGGCGCAGCATCCAACCCGATATGCGGATCAATCCAGTAACGAATCTGAAGTCCATGAAACCAAGCCATCTTCAAAGCCTGCTCGGCAAAAGCACCCGTTCCATAAAGATGAATGACACATACGCCATCCTCTTTCACCTTTTGGATCGTCTCAAACAGCATCACCTGGCTGCCGAACCCATCTTGTAGCCGCAAATAGAATGTATATAAATAATACGCAAATCGTCTAGTCACAAGACCCTGCGGCCAATTCGCATTCAAAATCGACGGCCCATAATTACAGGTATTCAAAAATGCTTCCGGCCCTTGCTCGAACCATTCTTCGGCCACATCTTCACAAATCGGTGCAATGTACTCGGTACAGAAATTGTCCTGATGCGTCAAATCCCCCAACAATCTCGCTTCCTCGGGTCTCGGCATATCGAGAACACGGTGCAGCGGCTTGCTCCACTCCACAGGCTGTAGGGATGCGCGCTGCAATCGCCCCTCTTTCTGCTGTAGCAAATAGGCATAATAACCTTGGAACGCTAAAGCACCTTCTTGACATGCCCGTTTCATCGCATACTCTTTGTCAGGACGTTTCAGCTCGGCCGTAATCGGCCTGATTTGACCGAGCTCACCTTCAGCATAACGAAGCGTCGAACCGAAATCGCCCATCATGAGCTCCTCCAAAAAGGCAGGCGTCCTTGCGATACGTTTCCCCTCATCACTTCCCCCGCTACCCGAGCGCAGCATACTACGGATATCCATACCACGCATACTCAGCTCATCCAGCCGATTAGCGCCAACAGCGAGTAAATGCGTCATTTGCGGCTTATGTCCCGCTAAGCTCACTATTTTTTCTAGTGATTTCTGAATGGTTCCGTGAAAGCCAATATCGACCGTTACCAACCGTTCAGGCGAACCAAATTCTTGCTTCAAATAACTTACAAAAAGCTGCCTATGCCGCTTCACAGACGCCAAAATTTTAGTTTGTATGGGTGCACTTCGTAGAAAACCCCCAATTTGATCATAGATGGAGCTTCCATTTTCACCTACTATATACTTGCAAGTTTCAATTCTTTCCTCCAAAAATGCTTCAAAATGAAAATGATCGCTTTCTTCGCAGATATCAAGTACCTCGAATAGCTCGCTTATTTTCAAACCGTGAATGCCTAGCAAAAGTGTTAGCTCATCATCACCAAAGCTCTCCAGTCCCGCCAAAAAAGTAGCTTGTCTGGAAACATAGATCGGCTTTATCTGTAGGTCAACACCTCGAATACGCGCAGCACTTTCAAGCATCGGGGCTAACAAATAAGCTTCTCTCATTAAAGGATGTACAGTCCGGATGCCCTCATCCACACATTGATCAATGACCCACTCACACAGAGCTTGCAAAAATGGTCCAATTACACTGGTACCCAACTTATAAAATACGCGGTCCAGCTCGCCCATTCCAACCGTCATATCCGAGGCTTCTGCTAGCTTCCGCAGGGACTTCCATTCTGGCAGTACATGTCCATGTCTAACATACTCCCAGTGATGCAAGCTCTCGAAATGTTCAGGAACGACGTTGTAGTGTACGCTCCTTATTCCTTCTTTGGAGGCACCTTCCACATCTGCGGCTATATTGTCACCAATATGTACAATTTCGTGACTCTCGAGCTGTGGGTAAAGTTCCTTCAACCGAGCGAATAAATGCCCCGATGACTTCCCTTCATGCTCCTCCGATGAAACAAGCAGCGTATCTACGCTTAATAGATCTAGACCTGACGACGAAAGAATCCAGCGCAGCTGCTCGGAGGATAAATACATATCCGATAACAGTGCTACCGGAATCTGCTTGCTTTTACAAGCAGCTAACAATGACGCCACATGCGGGTTCACATAGCAAACTTCCGCCTCAGTCTCGACTTCTATCTGAGCCATCTTGTCCCTGATACAGACCCCTTCCGGCATCTCAGCATAAATGAGTTCCAAAGTAACCTCGCCAAAGCCCGTTACGGCAGCTTGTCGATCACGGGCATTGTTCTCAGCACGAATCCGCATCTCTTTGAAAGCGGCTGGTGATATGGAAGCCTTCAAGCAGCCAATACGGTGTGCTTTTTCCGCAACAAGAACAAAAACGTCAGAGGGATTTGCACAAGTACGAAATAATAGCGTATCGAAAATATCCAAACTGAGCAGCGAAATGGCGTCAATATCACCAATCAAGCCGCTTAGAAAGCGATCCTTTTTCCATAAATGAAGATCGGTAAAGCTTATACTTGTATGCGGTACCTCCAGCATTAGAAACCTCCTTAAAGTTTTGCTTATTTATCACTTATATTTGAGAAGTACACCGAAATTGAGGTAAGCTTAAAATACCATAATTCGGAGGTGCGCTTTTTCATGTCCTATCAGCCCTTAGTGTCCATCATTATCCCTACGTATAATCGCCAAATTGAACTCGCTGAGCTCGCAGAATCATTATACCGCCAAACGTACAAAAACTTACAAATCATCATCGTTAACGATTGCGGCCCCTCCGTCGATTTCATTCAGGAATTGTACCCGGAACTGGCTATTCAGATCGTCAATATGCCGCAAAACTTGAAGCATGTTCATGCACGCAACCGCGGATTGCAAGAGGTAAAAGGCGATTTCATTATGCTCTGTGATGACGACGATCTGCTGCTTCCGATCCATATCGAGCGCATGCTGCAAGAAATAGAAGGCTATGATCTTGTCTACCCAGACGTAGAAATTTTCGATTATGTTTATGAAAATAACGCCCGTTCCATCACAGATCGGTTCGTTTTTGCTTATGAATTCGATGTGCCTGCGATGCGTAGGTTTTCGACCTTCTTTTCTTCCGGCTGTATATTTCGTCCCGAGGTTATCAACGTTCTGGGCGCTTTTGACACGGAAGTATTTCATTATTGGGACTGGGATTTCTTCTTACGAGCAGCTGAGCAATTCCGCGTGAAACGTGCGCCAATCGCAAGTGTACTCTATGCCTTCTCGCAGCAAGGCAGCAGCAATATGTCGGGTCAATTAGATAACATGCGTCCTTATTTGGACATGCTCTCAGCCAAGCATCAACTCGGTGAATTGCCAACGAAAAACTTCTTCCTCCTGCTGGAAGAACCGGAAGTGAAAGCGCGACAAGCAGTGACCGAAATCATCTGGGACGGGAAACCGATTCGCTCTCGTTTATCCAAATAAACTTTTGGCATAGAAGCTTCGAAACTCGCTTGGCGTCATTCCTTCATGTTCTTGAAACCGCTGGTTGAAATAACTCGCGCTGGCATAACCTGATTCCTTGGCGATGTCTTTGATCGGCCAGTTCTCCTTTTCAATTAAACGCTGCTTAGCGAATTGAATGCGGCAAAGCGTAATGAAGGAGAGCGGGGTCATCGACATAGCTTTACGAAATAATTTACAGAAATAGTAAGTGCTTACGCCTGTGAGCTCCGCCCATTCTTCCAAGATGAACGGTTCACAGGCTTTTTGCTGCATCGAGGGAAGTAAGGCGAGAATGCGATCCACGGATTCCATCCCCCGATTTCCCGTTAAAGGCGCCGCATAGCTCATGAATTCGCACAATATCTTATACGTCAGTGTCGAGAGATTCGTTGTCCGAAGGATGCTATTCGTCTCCGCCTCCAGCAAAAGCTCATGATACGCTTCTTCAAGCTCATTCCATCGCTTTAACGTCCACAAGGTCCGAAGAAATCCTCGCTCCAGCATAAACTCCTTTATATGATTTCCATAAAAATGAACCCACCTTACATCCCATGGATCTTCCTTCGAGCTGTAGTATTTTTGTTCTTGATATGGAAAATACAGAAAAGCATCCCCTTTTTGAATCGGATACTGTTCCCCCTCAATTTCGACGTACCCTTTACCTGAAACGATGAAATGCAAGCTAAATGTCTCACATAACCTCTCGGACCGATAGACAGAATGATTCGGGAGATCACGGTACCAGCCAACAGACTCTGGAAAAATGAAATAAGAAGATTGCTGCAGCCTCGGCAGCATGACATGCCTTTGCATCTTAACTCCTCCTCTTCTAATGACAATATTCCGATACTCGGTGCAATATATTATCATATTCATTTTAAATAACTCGTTTTATAATAACAATATACCGTTATCAAATATTTTACAAAAGGAGAAATGCTGTAATGACAAAGCTTCGTTGGGGGATTTTAGGTTGCGCCAATATAGCCATAAGGGCTTGTATTCCTGGTATCCAGCAGTCTCAGACTGGCATTGTAAGCGCTATTGCCAGCCGCAATCTGCAGAAGTCACAGGAAACTGCAGCTAAGCTAGATATTCCTAAGGCTTACGGCAGTTATGAAGAATTGATCGAGGATCCTGATATTGATGCCTTATACATACCGCTTCCGAACCATCTGCACAAAGAGTGGACGATTCGTGCTGCCCAGGCTGGTAAGCATGTACTGTGCGAGAAGCCAGCTTCTCTTACGGCGGATGATGTTCAAGAAATGGTCACGGCTTGCGAACAAGCAGGTGTGGTTTTTGCCGAAGCTTTCATGTATAGACACCACCCGCGGTACGAGCGGATTAAAGCTATTATGGACTCCGGTGAAATCGGTGATATTCGTGGAATTCATGGTGTTTTTACCTTTAGTAACCCTGGTGATAGCAAAAATGTTCGCTACGTTCGTGAATGGGGTGGCGGTTCAGCCTATGACGTTGGATGTTATCCACTAAGTGCTGCAAGAATGCTGTTGGGCAGGGAACCAGAGGCTGTGACCACTCACGCCTTCTTCTCGCCGGAGCATGATGATGTCGATATGATGATGTCCGGTTTAGTTGAATTTAGCGGCAATGTCGCGTTAACCTTTGACTGCGGAATGTGGGCAGCTTTCCGTAATACGCTCGAAATCGTTGGCGCGCATGGACGTATTGAAGTCCCTTCTGCGTTTGTGACGCCAACAGAGGAATCCGGCAATTTTATCGTCCATGTTAAAAATGAACGCCGTGAAGAAAAGGTTCCTTTTCTCAACCAATACGCGCTGCAAGCGGACGACATGGCTTATGCCGCTTGGGGTGAGAGAGCACCTCGCTTCCCAGCGAGTGATGCTATTAAAAACTTGAAAGTGATCGATGCATGCCTGAAGTCAGCTAGAGATCGCTCACGAATTGTTATTAATCAATAATCATTCATATAAAGAAAGCAGGGATGATTTCATATGAAGCACATTCAGATTAAAGGATTAGATAAACCAGTATCCAAACTGATCATGGGATCTGACTTTTTTAGACTGGATAATGGTCAAGAAGTCAGCGAAATCCTCGGGCATTATCTATCTATCGGTGGAAATACGATTGACACAGCCTTCATCTATTGTGGTGGCCAGAGTGAGCAAGCGCTTGGGATTTGGCTCGATGAAATGGGCAATCGCGATGACATCAATATCTTTACCAAGGGCGCACATCATGATGCTAGCGGGCCCAGAGTGAATGCGGAAGCAATTCGAAGTGATTTGTTCACCAGTCTCGAGAGACTGCACACTGACTATATTGATCTTTATGCGCTTCATCGCGATGACCCGTCAACACCGGTCGGCGTTATCCTCGAAGCGCTGAATGAACATGTGGAAGCTGGTAGAATCCGCGCCTTTGGCGGATCCAACTGGACACATGAACGTCTGCAAGAAGCAGCAGATTATGCTGAGCAGCATGGTCTAATCGGCTTCAGCTTCAGCAGCCCTAACCTTAGCCTAGCTAAAGCGAACGAGCCATTCTGGGCTGGCTGTGTCTCAACCGATGAGCAAGCGCTGCGCTGGCATGAAGCCAAGCAATTCCCACTGCTGTCCTGGTCTTCGCAGGCACGCGGATTTTTCACTGGGCGGTTCACGCCGGAGAACCGCGAAAACGCCGATCTCGTCCGCGTCTTCTACAGTGACGAGAACTGGACGCGGCTGCGCCGCGCCGAACAGCTGGCACAGGAAAAAGGCGTCAGCGCGATCCAAATCGCGCTCGCCTATGTGCTGAGCCAGCCGTTCCCGGCATGCGCCCTCATTGGGCCGCGCAGCGAAGCCGAAATGCTCTCATGCCGTGACGGCGCGCAGCTTGTGCTGTCTGCGCAGGAGCTGGCATGGCTTGATTTGACCGCAGCGACGGTGTAACAGCTGCGCAACCTTTGCGGCACCGTTTGTGTGCCGCTTGAAGCCCCCCGGCCGATATTGGGCCGGGGGGTTTTGTGTGCTTGTGGATAATCACCTGCCGGATTTTGCTTTTCTGGCACTTTCCACTCAAATAGGAGTCTCTGAAGACTCTTATTGGGCAAATTGAGCTTAAATTGGATTAAATCCGAGCAAATAAGAGCCTCTAGAGACTGCTATTTTTGCTTTTCTTGCACTTTCCACTCCAATAAGAGTCTCTGGGGACTCTTATTTAGCAAATTGAGCTTAAATTGGATTAAATCCGAGCAAATAAGAGCCACTAGAGACTGCTATTATTGCTTTTCTTGCACTTTCCACTCAAATAGGAGTCTCTGGGGACTAATTTAGCAAATTGAGCTTAAGATTAAATCCGAGCAAATAAGAGCCTCTAGAGACTGCTATTTTTGCTTTCCTGGCACTTTCCACTCAAATAGGAGTCTCTGAAGACTCTTATTGGGCAAATTGAGCTTAAATTGGATTAAATCCGAGCAGATAAGAGCCTCTAGAGACTGCTATTTTTGCTTTTCTGGCACTTTCCACTCAAATAGGAGTCTCTGAAGACTCTTATTGGGCAAATTGAGCTTAAATTGGATTAAATCCGAGCAAATAAGCGCCTCTAGAGACTGCTATTATCGCTTTTCTGGCACTTTCCGCTCAAATAGGAGTCTCTGGGGACTCTTATCTGGCAGATCATGCTCCTCGCCACCATTCTTCCACCCATCCGATGGACGGCTTATCCGTTGACATGATAAGATATAAGAAAGCGTTATCTACAGGAAGAATAAGGATCTGCTTTTAGGAGGTACCATGGGAAAGACAGACATTCGCCGCGATGCGATTATGCAAGCCATTAAAGATAAAGGCTCCATCGCCTTGATCGATATCGTCAAGCAGTTTGCTGTTTCGGAAGCAACGGCTAGACGGGACCTTGAGATACTCGAACAAGAAAAGCGCTGCATCCGTACCTTTGGAGGCGCCGTGCTTGAAAGCTTGAAGGTCGAAGTCCCTTTTTTCAACAAAATGGACCTCTACACGGATGAGAAGAAAGAAATCGCCGACAAGGCGCTGCGCTATATTGAAGATGGCGATATCATCGGTTTAACCGGCGGTACGACGACGACTTTTATCGCTAAAAAGCTCAATCAATTTAAGAACCTTACCGTTATCACGAATGCGGTTAATATCGCCTATGAGCTGATCGGAACGCCGGGGCTGCAGCTCATCCTTACTGGCGGGGTGATTCGCACCCAAACCTTCGAGTTGTCGGGACCACTCGCCAATGCAACGTTAGACAATCTCAGCATTCGCAAAACATTCATGGGTGTGGACGGTGTCTCGTTATCCCGTGGCATGATGATTTATAATGAGCTGGAAGCCGAGACCAATCGGCGCATGATGAAGCAGTCCATGGAAACTTACCTCGTAGCCGATCATTCCAAGTTCAGCCGCAGCTCCTTGTTTGTCATAGGGGAAGTTCAAGAAACCATAGGTATTATTAGCGATTCAGCCATAACACCGGAAATGAAGCATGCTTTCAAGGAAGCCGGAGCACCATTTCTATGAAAAAATAAAAACGGAGCATCTCGGGTTCATTCCTCCCGTAATGCTCCGTTTCTTTTTATTAACAGCAGCGATTAATTTTTCCGCTTTCATAACGTTCATGAAGGGAAAGCATGTAAAACTCCTTTTCCGTCAAAGGTTTATCATCTGGATGATGATCCTGTTGATGCTTCAAGTATCTTTCATAGTCTGGGATATTGAAAATGACCTTTATTGTCGTGTTAACCTTCTTTGTAAAACTCTTAATTGTTTTCATGGCATCAGGCTCCAAATGTGGATTGTACAAAAGGCGCTTCTTTCAAGTGAGGTTTCTGCTTTTGAATCAAGATATTGTACCATACCCGTAAAGAGATGATAATCATCAGAATGACGACGATACCGAAGAAGATGGTGAGGGCCGCATCGATATAGTTATTTGTCACAATCTGATGCATGACATCCATGTTCTTTGCAGGTGCGATGACTTGGCCTTTGTCAATTCCTTCTTGATATTTCTTCGCTGCCGCTAAAAAACCGATACTTGCGTTTCCGGAAAATGCTTTTTGAAAGCCGGCAGTCAACGTCGTCACGGAGAGGAATGCAAAAGGAAGGATACCTACCCAAGCGTAGCGAGCTTTGCCCATTTTAATCATAATCGTTACTGCTACGGCTAAAGCGATAGCAGCTAGCATTTGATTCGCGATTCCGAATAGCGCCCATAAGGAATTGATACCCCCAAACGGATCGATCGCCCCTTGATACAAGAAGTACCCCCAAGCCGAGCAAACAAGCAGCGAAGCAATGAAATTGTATTTGAAATCTTTTGTTTGGCCAAATGGCTTGTAGAAGTTTCCGATCAAATCCTGCAGCATAAAACGGCCAACCCGTGTACCGGCATCTACAGCTGTTAAGATGAACACAGCTTCAAATAAAATAGCGAAATGGTACCAGAATGCTTTGGCTCCATTTAGGAATTTTGCAAAAATCTCAGCCATACCTACGGCAAGCGTTGGTGCCCCGCCTGTTCGCGAGAGGATCGTCTTTTCACCGATTTCTTTGGCCGTGCTTGTAATCTGATCAGGAGTCAGCGTGAAGCCCCATGATGAGATTTTGGCCGCGACGGCAGCTGGATCCGTTCCGATTACAGCCGGTGAAGAGTTCATCGCGAAGTAAATGCCGGGTTCTAAGGCACATGCCGCGATCAATGCCATAACAGCGACGAAGGATTCTGCGGCCATACCGGCAAAACCGATAAAAGGGGCATGACTTTCTCTATCGATCATTTTCGGAGTCGTACCGGAAGAAATCAAGGAATGAAATCCGGAAACCGCCCCGCAAGCTATGGTAATGAATAGGAATGGGAATAAATTGCCGGAAAATACAGGCCCGGTTCCATCAATAAATTTGGTCACTGCCGGCATTTTCAGCTCCGGTAAAATGACCATAATGCCGCCAGCAAGTAAGATGATAACGCCGATTTTCAAAAAAGAGCTTAAATAATCACGCGGTGCAAGAAGGACCCAAACTGGCAAAATGGAAGCAATGAGGCCATAGACAACCATCATAATGGCGATTTGTGGAGCTGTGAAGGTAAACATCTGGGATAGCATCGGACTTTCCGCTACATACTGTCCTGACCATAAAGCAATCATCAATAAGACGAAACCAATGATGGAGCCTTCGATTACTTTACCAGGTCGAATATAACGCATATAAAAGCCCATAAATATCGCAATCGGCATGGTCATGACGATCGTAAACATGCCCCATGGTGATTCTGCTAACGCTTTCACTACGACGAGTCCAAGAACGGCGACGATAATAATGAGGATCGCTAACGTTGCAATGGACGCTAACGTACCGCTGAATCGACCGACTTCGTCTTTGGCCATTTGACCCAGTGACTTTCCATCTCGACGCATGGATCCAACAAGGGTCACAAAGTCTTGTACGCAGCCAGCAAGAACGGCCCCGACAATAATCCAGAGAATGCTGGGTAAATACCCCATTTGTGCGGCTAATATCGGACCAACCAGCGGTCCTGCTCCGGCGATGGCCGCGAAATGATGGCCAAAAAGCACATATTTGTTAGTCGGGACGTAGTCTTTGGAATCGTTATGAACATGGGCTGGGGTTGCCCGTTGATCATTTAACTCGTAAATTTTCTTAGCAATGAACCGACTGTAAAAACGGTAACCAAAAGCATACGTACAGATAGCGGCAATGATTAACCAAACTGCCGAGATGTTCTCGCCATTCGACAGCGCGAGCATAGCGAAACCAGCTGCACCTAATGCTGCAATCGCACCCCAAATCACATACGAAGTAAATTTGTTTTTCATACCTATCACTCCTAGTAAGTGTTTTCTTCTCCAAATTGACTATTGGTTGATAACGCTTACAAGGAGTATAGCTTGTTTAGTTTCCGAGCGAAATATCTGGAGCGCATCATGCCATATTGGGGCCCTATGATGTTAAATTTCGAGTTTCAAACGCAGCATCTTCACATAATTTCGGCTAACAGGTATGCTGCTTCGCAGTGCGTCATCCATCCGCAGATTATACGCTCCGTTGACCCAAGTCTTCATCTCAGCAATGGAAGCCAGGTTGACGAGATAGCTTTTGTGGCAGCGAAAAAAACCGAATGGCTCCAACTTTTGTTCCAGCTCCACTAACGTATAGGAAACGTTATAGGCTTTATCACGAAGATGAACCTGTACATGTTTGACTTCTTTGCTGATATACATGATGTCCTTCGGTGATACATAGGTAATGCCTTCATCCAATTCTAGCGCTAGTTTTACACTTGTCATTCCGGTGGAAGGATGGACTAGGACGCCCGATCCGTTCTGCATTCGAATTTTACGCAGCTCTCGGAAAACGATAGCTAAGTCTTCTTCGTCGTACGGCTTGAGCATATAGTGAAAAGCACGAAGCTTAAATGCATGAACAGCATATTGATCGTACGCAGTGGAGAACACAACCTTCACCTGCGGATTGATCTCTCGTACGATTTCTGCCACTTGAAGCCCATTAAGATCCGGCATGTCCATATCGAGAAATAAGACATCCGGTGCTTGTTCTTTTACCTTCTTAATTGCATCCATTCCGCTGGTCGCAGGTGTCACCATCTCTACATCTTCGTACTGCTCTAAGAGATAGACTAACTCTTCCCTTGCCGGCGCTTCATCATCAGCAATCACGATATTCCAGCCCACCTACCATCACCTCACCCAGAATCTAATTTTTGTGCCTTCGCCTGACTTACTCTCAATTTCAAGCGGATGCTCTCTTCCGTAATGGTAGATTAGCCGCTGTTCGATATTCCGCAAAGCCATACCGGCGTGTTGTTCCCCATGACTGTGAAGCCTGACGGTTTCTAGGCCAACTCCATTGTCCTCGACAGTAATACGCGCATGCCGCTTTCCGTCGTCCAGTTCCTCCTTCACCATAAGCTTGATCATACCGATTCCCTTCCTGTTTTTGATGCCATGAACAATGGCGTTCTCGACAAGAGGTTGAATCGTAAACGGAGGGATCTGATGATCCAGTAGCCTTTCATCGATTTCAGCATAAAATTCCAATTGATCCCCAAGACGTGATTTAATCAAACTAAGGTAAGACATGACCAATTCATATTCGTCACGTATCGTAATCATCCGTTGGTTACTATGGCTCATGTTTTTGCGCAAAAACTTAGACAAGTGCATCACCATCTGACGGGCCTCTTCCGGTTTAGTACGAATAAACGATTTGACTGTGTTGAGCACATTAAAAAGGAAGTGGGGATTCATCTGCGCTTGCAGCGAACGAATCTCCGCATCGGCCAGCAGCTGCGACTGTCTCTCGGACTCGACAAACGCATACTGCTGAGAAAGCAGACCGGCAAGCGAGGACAACATTCGTCTACGAGATGGATTATCATCCTGCTCTCGGTCGAAATACAAGCGAAATTGCCCAATCGGACGCTGATTCGGAATATGAATGAATAAGTCGATCCAATGCTTTGTTTTTCTTCCCTCCGCTATCCATGCCGAACCGTTCTTACTGAAAAATGCACCCACGGCCTTCATTTCCTCATTCAAAACTTTCGCGATTTCATGTACGGCCTTCTCGAATTCCAATCGCCAAAGCGGCATCGTCATATCCGCAATTTGCAGTGCTTTATGAGCATGCTCTGCGCCGATGCGATCCTCTTCGCGCTCCATCGTGTTGTACAGTACGAAATAAAGGGCTACCCCGATGCTGTTAGCGAGAGTCTGCGGTAAACCAATAAGCGAAACTAGGTTTAATGCATCTCCCCAGGGCTTGGCGAGCGCAAGAATAAGTGCCATTTGCAGAGCTTCAGCCATGAAGCCTACAAGAAAGGCGAGTTGAATGGACGACACCTTGCGGAAGCGTTTCTTGAACGCTTTGCGGCAAAGTCCAGCCAAGACACCTTGTAGAATAGGCGCAATCATACAAGCTACAGCAACAAATCCACCCAAGCTGTAACGATGCAGGCCCGCTGCGACACCAACGATGAGCCCGCTTTTCACACCGCCTAGCAAGCCGGCAATGACGACTCCAACGGTTCGAGCATTGGCAATGGCCGCGGTTGGGGCTACTTCGCCGATCCATGGTGCCGGTCGATATGTGTACTCGGAAACCGTCACACCCGAGTAGGTGGCCAGAATCGCATAAGCAGTGAAAAAGAAAAGAAAACGCCATTGATAGGTCTTGTTACCTTGATAACTCATATAACTGCGCATCCAGCGGCTGCGAGAAAAGGCAAATGCAAGCGCTATCAAGAATCCAACCCTTTCAATCATATCGACGAACAAATGAAGCATCGCTCACACACCTTTTAACATCTTTTAAAATAATCCTAGCAGAAATCGTTTGTCCTTGCAGTAAAAAAGACCATGATTTCTACGTTTGTAGAAACCTTGGTCTTATGTACCCTCTCGATAATCGGGAGGGTTCGTACATCATTCACTACTCGTCTGCGGCACGACAGGTTGCTTATATTTCAACGAAGGCAGCATAATGAAGACCCCAACTAAAAATAAAGCAGCACTTACTAGATAAATGGCTTCAAGCGAGAAGGAAGCTTTGATACTTCCGGCCAAACTCATCGTGATGACCATAGCTCCCATAAACAAAGGATTCAGAATACCATTCACGCGACCCACGAATGATTCCTCCGTGTTGCCAAGAATCATCGTATTGATACCAATTTGGATAGCGGGCATGACGAGACCGGACAGGAATTGCATAACAAGTGCTACCCATAACAGATGTGTCATACCAATGACCGCAAACGCCACGACACTTACGGACATCCCGAGTATAAGCAGCGCTTGCGACGACATTTTTTTGGAAAAGCCCATCGTCAAGCCCCCGCCGATAATCATCGCGACACCATTCGTGGCCATAAACCATTGCAAGTTCTCTTTAGGCAAGCCCAGATTTTCCGTAACAAGAAAGATACCAAGTGGACTGATTAGACCAATCGCAAGACCGGCAACAGCAAAGCAGCCTCCCAAAGTAACAAGCATTTTATTCTTGAGCACATACCGGAAACCTTCGCCCATCTCAGCAAAAATGTGCGTGGATGGAGCTTCCGATCCTTTTTCCGCTTTACGGTCAGCTGGTAGAAAGGTTAGGACAAGAGCGGAAAGCACAAAGCAAATTCCCATGATCGCTATAGCAACTTCGATTCCAAAGGTATAGTACACGAAAGTACCCATAATTGGACCCAAAATCATAAAGATTGCCATCATCGATTGAAACAATGACATCCCCATTTGCATTTGAGATTCCGGCACATGAACCTTGAACAGCTTCATCCCGGACGGTTGAGAGAATTGGGACAGGATGGACGACACTAATGTGGCAAAAAAGATCGCCTTCCATGAACCATAATACAGGGTAATCATAATGACAAACACCGAGGCAGCACTGAGAATATCGCACCAGACCATCGTGAGCTTAGGTCTCCATCGATCTGCAAAGGCACCGCCAATGAAAGAGAAAATAAATATCGGCGCAAACTCGGCAACGGAAATCAAGGAAACCGAGTAAGGATCGTTATTCGTCATGTCGGTTACGTAGAGAAGAATCGCGAAGTTACGAATCCAAATCCCGATTTGGAGGAAGAGACCCGATAACATAATGGACTGCACAAAACGATTGGCAAAAAAAGAACGCATCGTTGGCGCAGAATTAGATACTGCTTGAGACATAGAAAAAAAACACCCCTTCGACAATAGATTGGTCTATAAAACGTCAACTTCATTCCGACGTAACCGGAACTCAGAAAGTTTCATAAGCCTCATCAAATGTAACGAAAAAGGTGCTTAACGTCTAGTGCAATTTGTCATATGACCGGTCATAAAGTGAAATGACTCAGCGCCCATCCCTCGACATGAGCAGTGCTGCGCCTACAGCTCCTGCGGAGGATCCAAGAGCGGATGTTACGAATCGAACCGGGCTTAGAATCGAAGGCAGGCAGCGATCCTCGATGATTTCGCGCATCGGACCTAGGAGCGGCTCGCCGATGTGCGAAGCTCCGCCGCCAATAATGACCACCTGCGGATTGAGGAGGTGGAGAATGCTCACGAGCCCAATGCCGAGGGCTCGTCCCGCTTCGCGCAGGATGCCGCTTGCCTCGGCATCCCCTTCCGCGGCTGCGGCCGCGACCAACCGCGCATCGACGCGGTCAGGGTCGCCTCCCGCAAGCCTCGTGAGGGCGCCGGCAGCGTCGCCGTCGCCTCCCGCAACGCGGCGCACGTGCTCGGCGCCGCGGCGGCCAATGGCGGTGCCTGACGCGTAGAGCTCCAGGCACCCCACATTCCCGCAGAGGCAGCGTGGCCCATTTCCATCAATGGAAATGTGACCAAGCTCCCCTGCGTTATGGTTAACTCCGGCGATCAAGCGGCCGCCGGAAATGATGCCCCCGCCGATCCCTGTGGAGATCGTCACGAATATACAGTCCGGCGCGCCCTCGCCCGCGCCGGCCAGCCATTCGCCAACCGCTGCGGCGGTGGCGTCGTTCTCGAGCCGGACCTCACAAGCGAAGCGGTCCGACAACACGGCGGCGACAGCAACGTCGCGCCAGCCGAGATTCGTGGCGAAGGTGACGACACCGTTCGCCGTATCAAGCGTGCCAGCGGTGGCGACGCCAATACCGCGGAGAGCACTGCGGCTGCCGGGCACAGCCGCGAGAATCCCCTCGATCAGGTTACCCAGCCGATCGAGCACAGCTACCTCCCCCTGCTGCGCAAGGGTGGGGATCTCTTCTCGCGCGATGATGCTGCCATCGTACGCGACCAAGGCGGCCAGCATCTTCGTGCCTCCCAGATCTACCCCAACAAAATACTCCCGAACGAAGACATCTTGTTCTTCTCCGATGTTTTTCATACCTTTTTCTTGTTCGATGCCGTTACCCTTTACAAAAACATCTTGCTTATTTTCCTGCTCCAATGTCATCTCTTTTTCCCCTTTCCCCATCAATCCAGCCTCCAACCAAGCGGATACTCCTCCGACAATGTCACAGGCAGCCTTCCAACCCTTTCTCTTTCCCAAGAAGCACATTCGCGAGAGAAACCATCGCAAGCGGACGGTTTTCATAACAAGCATAATAAGTCTTTACCTCAGGAAATTCAAGTAAATCATAAGGATTTCTCCCAGCAGCCACGATAACATACGGTTCTTCCATTTGAACTAATTCTTTAACCAACCTGGTTTGTCCTGCTGAGAATGTTGCATTGTATGTGACAATGACAATTTGCTTGTTACCCTCACAAGCTTCTAGAACCGATGCTACCTCCGTATCCGAAGGATACAGCCCCAAATAAACCTCCTGAACAGGCTTTCCGGCTATCTCAGATAAGACACTGCCCAGTGTACCGCTCCGCTCCACAACTTCATCAATTTCAGTTCCCGTTTGTACTTCTGTCCAAATAACTAAAGTAGGCTCGTTCAGATCCAGCACTTTACCTACTTCATCCTTAACCCGCGTAATACTTTTGCGGCTCAGTTCTTTGGCGAGCAGTTGATGCTCGGGTTTAGAAATAGGTTCGGTCGGGATGGGTGCTAGCGTATCATAGCGAATTTCTCGCTTATATTTATAGGTCATTATCCGCAGCACAGACTCATCAATTCGCGACTCCGGAATACGTCCACTTTCCACCGCAGCTATAACCGCTTCAATGGCAGACACTTGGCGATCCAGTAAATGACTAACCAGAATAAGATCCGATCCAGCCTCAATGGCACGTACAGCGCCTTCCGCCACACCAATCCCTTCTGAGATCGCCTTCATCTCCAGGCAGTCTGTTACAATTAACCCTTTGAACTGAAGTTTCTCACGAAGTAATTCCGTTAAAATGCGATATGACAACGTCGATGGAACACCATTCTCTTCTAGTGCCGCGAAGACGACATGCGCCGTCATAATCGCATCTACTCCGCCTTCAATCGCTTTAATGAAAGGGGCTAGCTCTAGCTCCATCAACCGCTCCATACTATGGGGCACAACGGGTAGGTCATGATGAGAATCCTCTGACGTATCACCGTGCCCTGGGAAATGCTTGACTGTAGCTATAACGCCCATATCCTGCAAGCCTTTCACCGCATGTGTGCCCATATCACCCACTAGCGCAGCTGTTTCACCATAAGAGCGCACGCCGATAACAGGGTTTAATCGATTATTATTGATATCTAAACAAGGGGCGAAGTTCATGTTCACACCCATTTGGCGTAATTCTTTACCCATCACTTTTGAGCTGGCATAAACACCTGCGGGAGCAAAAGCAGCCCCTAAAGCCATGTTCCCTGGCAGTAGAGTTGCTCCTTTTTCAATACGGGAAACCATACCACCCTCTTGATCTACGGCAATGAATAACGGCTGTCCGCCGCTGCGAAGACTCATCGTTTGCAATTCGGATGACAAATGAGCCAATTGGTGAGCATCCTTTACATTTCGACGAAAATAGATGACACCGCCAAGTCCGTATTCCTCAATTAATTGGGTAATGGACGCATTTGGTTCCAAAGATTCAAAACCGCAAATAAACATTTGACCTACTTTTTGGCGCAAGGTTAAAGGATGTTGGTTATTACGTGATGAAGATGACATCATTACACGCTCCTTGAATGAGTGAGTTAAGATTTAATGCTTTCAATGATACGTTTCTGCAAAATAAAATAGATCAGCATAACTGGAATAACACTAAACATAATTGCTGCACAGAGCGAACCGTAGTTCATATTCAATTGGTCGTAAAAGGCTACCATGCTCACAGGAAGCGTCCTAAACTTTTCCTTCGTTAGAAATAGATTGGCCATCATAAACTCATTCCAATTGCTAAGGAAATTGAGCATAAAAACCGTGACAAGTGAAGGTATCGTAATAGGTAAAATGACTCGCCACAAAAGTCCGTAGATGGATAGTCCATCCATGATCCCCGCTTCTTCTAACTCACTCGGTATGGATTTCAAAAAAGCACTACAAATAAACACAGTCAAAGGTAAACCCATCGTTACATATGGCAGGATCAAGGCTAGCGGTGTGTTATATACGTACATGCTGCGAAGGAGCATATATAGCGGGACAAGCAAGGAACCTGCGGGCACAAGCAAAGCAAGCATCAATATACGCTTCAAGAACTTGCTTAATCGTGGAAATTCCATTCGTGTTAAGGCGTACGCCGTTGCCGTACCAAGAAGCAGCGTCGCCACGGCGGATATCACAGAAATCACTAAACTGTTCGTAAAATAGTGACCCACATGCGCACCAGTCCAGGCATTCCAATAATTCGAAAACGAGAGTTGCTCTGGAAGGGACCACGGCGAGGCAATGATTTCTTTATTTGTTTTAAATGAGGAGTTCAATACCCAAAGAAGAGGAAACAAAATAATGCCTATGTACAACATGAGTACAGCATGGAGGAAGACACGGCGATAGCGAATTTCCTTCAAAATCGCACCTCCTCCTGCTTCCTTGTGAACCAGCCAAACAAGGATGTTAACATGCCGGTTAGCAGGAGAATAAGTACGGCAATTCCGTTTGCATACCCATATTCACCAATGCGATAAGCTTTTTTATACAAATACGTGGCCATCACTTCTGTAATTCCATACGGATTACCGCCAGTCATCACAAAGACGATGTCTAAGGCCTTCATAGCTCCGGTAATCGATAGCAAAATCATGACCATAATGACGGGACGCAGCAGCGGAAGCGTAATCGACCAAGCCTCTCGCAGGCTTGTCGCCCCGTCTAACTCAGCCGCTTCCAAGATATTTTTGGGGATAGCATAGATCGCCGATAAAACCAGCACGACATAGAATCCAATCCACTGCCATGCGTTGGTAACAAGCACAGAGAGCATCGCTGTCGCTTCCTCTGCTAACCAAACATGCTGCCAAGTCATTAGCCCTACAGCTTCTAAGGCTTGATTGAGCAACCCTGCCTGCGGGTGATAGATAAACCCCCACAATACACCAACCACAGCTGTTGAAAGAACTGTCGGGAGGAAAATCATCGTTTTGTAGAAGCTAGTCCATCGTCTAACTTTGCTTACCAGAAGCGCTAAACCGAGTATAAAGGGGATTTGCAATCCAACAGAAAAACCAATGAAATACAGGTTATTCCGCACAGCCATCCAGAAATATTTGTCCTGGACAGCAGTAACGAAATTATCCAAACCATTAAATCTCGCCGGCGATACTCCGTTCCACTCTGTGAAACCGTAGCGCAGCGACATGATCATGGGATATAAGAAAAAGATTACGAATAGCAGCAGTGTCGGTATCGTAAAAAGCGCATAAGCAAATGGATTTCTTCCTATCTTATTCATGTCTCATCCTACTAGTTGGTATGGGTTTCTTCCTTATTCGAAGCCTCTTGCTGCTTCTGTATGTCCGCCATTAAGGAGGCCGGATCTGTTCTTCCGCCTATTAATTCTTGCATACCGCGTTCCAATTTTTCTCGAACTTTCGTTTGAATGCGTGAATCGAATGCGGGGAAGGCACCTTTACTGGTTTCAAATACATTCAGAATTTCCGTAATGAGCGGGTTTACATTGCTCGTATCCTGCAGCTTCATGGCAGGTGGCATACCTTCTTCGACGAGCTGTCTTTTTTGCATGGATTCGTTATACATTTGCCTGATAAACTCCATAATGGCCTCTAGCTGATCTGGTGTCGCTTTCTTAGAGAAGCCATAAGCATTAGACCATCCGCCATTGATATAGCCATCACCTGGGCCTCCCATAGCCGGGAAATTCATGAAGCCTACATCCTTTACAATGGACGACTTCTCAGGGTCAAGCAGTGGCGTATTCGCCCAACTGCCATCGAACATGAAAGCTGCTTCACCGCTGCTAAATTTATTTTGCTGCTCGGCATATGAAAGTGCTAAGCTGCCCTCCTGGAGATACCCCTTTTGAATCAACGTATAATACTTATCAAAAGCATCCATAACATCCGGATCCGTCCATCGTCTACTTCCATCCAAAAAGCCCATAACAGAATCTGGACCGGCCGTGCGCACCCACATCGTATTGATCATCATGTTAATGACCCAGGAATCTTTAGCCGTCAATGCAAATGGCGTTATTTTCTGAGCCTTTAGTATCGCGGCAGCCGTGAGCAGTTCTTCCCACGTTTGAGGTGGTTTTATGTGATGATCCGCCAAAATCTTTTTGTTGTAGTACAAGCCCTCGACATACCCTGCCATCGGAATGCCATAAATTTTACCGTTAACCGTAAACTCCTCGAAGCTATAAAACTTATTGATTAATCCTAGCTCATTCAGAATCGGCGTAAGATCAAGCAGCCTACCCGCTTTGACGTAATCCTTCGTATCCGTTCCGCCAAACAAGTCGAATATTTCTGGTGGATTCCCAGCTGCCATCTCTGCTCTCAGCTTCTCGAAGCGATTGACCTTATCCTCCACCCCATCTAACGTAATGGATAAGCCAGGCATCTTCGACTCCGTTGCTTTCACTACATCCTGCAGCATCGCGAAGCGCTTCTTCTGTGTATCTTTCACCTGCGTATGACGAAGTGTCAGTAGGATCGGCTCTCCTTTTATCCCCGCGGGGTTGGGAGTCTCGCCTGTATGAAGGTTTTGTTCCTTACTCGAAGTTAAGCCGTTGCAAGCAGACACGATGAACGTCATAGCCACTACCACTGCTGCCGAAATCAACGTTCCTTTTCTCATCTTTATTGATCTCCTTTTTGCTTACCATCTAAGTATAAATTAACGGTTGTTTGTCCTAAAGACCCACAAATTCCTAATACAGGGGCAAAATTCTCTACTTCGCTTCTTTGCGCTTTTCGCGAAACTCCGAGGGAATCTCGCCAGTAAATTTTTGAAATACTTTGGTAAAATATCGCCGTTCGATGTATCCCACTGATTTCCCGATGTCGGTAATACTTTTATCACTGTGCAGCAGCATCGACTTCGCCAATTCCATCCGATGTTTCGTGACATATTCAACGAAGGTTTCTCCAAAATGCTGCTTAAATAATAAACTAAAATAGCTGGAGCTAATCCCTAGGGAGCTCGCTATATCCTCGATCCCGAAATCATTCGAGTAGTGTGTTCTTATGTATTCCTTCGCCGCTGTCATGAGCAGCTCGCTGTTTTTCTTCTTATTCGTCCCCTCCAGCCCAAGTGCTACAAGCTGTACCATAACCTGAAGCAAATGTTGAATGCTCTCGCTTTTATCTAGTTGACACCAGATCTGTTCTTCCTCCTGAAAATCAAGGGAATTCATTTCTCGCAGTTCGCGGAGCAGATGAAGAATGAGGAAATGCAGCATCTGATAGGCTCTGGCAAAAGAGCTGTCAGACAAACCTTCAAGCATCAATTTCAAGCGCTTTAAAGCATCCTCTGTTTTGAGACGGTTCAGCTGTTTAAGGCTTGTTACAATTTCCTCCACCAAATACCATATGGAGCTGTTCGCATCAGCTGGCTCTTTGGACTCTTTATACAACAGCACGGATTCCTGCTTCCCCAGATTAAGCTGCATGAATCGCTGAAGCTTTCGATACGCCTCAGAGAGTTGACGTAGTCCCACCGCTGACGGGAAGATGCCGACGCTAATGCCTAATTTAACGGATTGTGAAACGTTATGCTGCAGTTGAGCAGCTATTTCATTTAACTTCACCAATGCGGTGCTTTCGTCAGTTTCATCCCATTGTATGATTACACACCACTCGCCTTCGCGGATCTGGAGTACTGTGAACTTCAATTTCTCGTCCGTTAACGAATCTTGCAATACATTTCGTACTGCGAAATTCCATAGCTTCCGCTCCTGCTCCGTCCAAGGCAGTGATTTCTGCGAGTAATCATCCACGTCGATCATCGCAAATAAATAGGTCAACGTTTCAAAGTCCCTATCATCAATTGGAAGCAGCGTATTTGGCGTAATTTCCGTATAATTCATCAAAACATCCTGAAGGATCTTCTCATAGGCCAAATTTTTCATTTTGCCCCACTTTTGCTGCTCCTCTTGCTCACTTAGCTTCTTAACTCTGATTTCATTCGCCAATTTGCTTATCGAATTCTCTAACTCTTCATAGTTAATAGGCTTCAATATATAATCGCTCACGCCAACTCGCATTAACGAACGTACATATTCGAAATCTTGATAACCCGTCACCATAAGCACCGTACAATCCACATTGATATCTCGCAGCTTCTGAACGAACGTAATTCCATCCATTAGCGGCATACGAATATCACTCATGACCAAATCCGGCACATGCTGACAGCTAAGTTCCAGTGCCTCAACCCCGTTCTTGGCCGTTCCAACAATATCAATCCCCAGTTCATTCCAAGGTATAACCGCCTGCAAATTACGCAAAATGTTAGGCTCATCATCTGCCAAGATCGCTTTTAGTCTCATAAGCCTTCCCCCTTATTTTTTGGGATCACGATCTTCATTGTCGTGCCGTGACCTTCTTGACTGCAGATGAACATGCCATAATGTGCGCCATATTGGATCCGTATACGGTCAGCTACATTGCTGACACCAAGTCCTCTTCGTTCTTCATTCGCGCTTAATATTTCGTGAAACGGCGTCTCTAGCTCTGTTTTGTAATGGAATTTAGCTAATTTCTCCGCACTTATACCGATGCCGTTATCCGTCACATAAAGAGCAATTCGTTCTCCTTCATCCACAACCTTAATGGCGATCATGCCCATATAATCTATGGGTTCAAAACCATGCTGCAAACTATTCTCTACCAATGGTTGGAGAGTAAGCTTGAGAATGTAATAATCCAAAAGCTCAGGCGGAGCTTGAATGTCATATTGAAATTGATCTTCAAATCGGAATTCCTGAATTTCGAGGTAGCTTTTCAGATGCTCAAGCTCTTGCTTTAGTGAAATCTCTTCTCTGTTTTCCATCCCAATCCGTAACAGATTCCCCAATCGATACACCATTTGGCTGACTTTCTTCCCTTGGTTTTGGATTGCTAGCACATTGATGGATTCGAGTGTATTAAAAAGAAAATGCGGCTTGATCTGGGCTTGCAGCAGCATAAGCTCGGCCTTATTTTTACGGTCCTGCTGACGTTTGACTTCTTCCAGAAGATCCTCCACACGCACAACCAAGCTGTTAAACCCTCTAGCGAGAGCGGACGTTTCATCCTTACCGCTTTCCTCCATACGGGTCGTCAGATCGCCGCGTTCAACCTTTTTCATTGAAGAAAGCATACGCAGAATCAACTGAACGATTCGCCTTACAAAAACCAGATTGTATACAAGTGCAAAAAATAAACAGACGAACGTAATCCCTGCGACCAGCTTCATAATCGTCTCAATTTCCCCGGCTACATACTTCCATGAGGTGATCGACACGACGCTCCAATCTTGAACACCCATCTGATTAATATTCAAATGATAGAGTGAAATTAAGCTTTTTTCATTCTGAAAATCCGCCTGGAAACTGTTATTGTTTAGCTGCAGATCCAATTTGCCTGGCAGCAGCTGCAGTACATTGGCACCTTCTAAATTTTGCTTATTATCATAAAAAATAAGTCCGCTTTTATTAACGAGTAAATAACGCTTCGAGCTTTCCTCATTCGTATGGAATGATTTGAAAATTTGATCAAGCTCATTGAATTTGAACTTCAACAGCATGAACCCCAGGTTGTCCATCGTCCAGAAATCTTTGACCAATCTCGCTTGATAAAATTCCCCGCGGCCCGTCCCGAACTCCTTATATTCGGAAGGTCCAATCCAGAGTGGACTTCCGTTCAATTCCTGTATGTGCTGAAATGCGATACTTTGCGTCAGCGCTTTCCACGGCAAAGTGCTTCCACCCCCGCGCCCCGCACTAAACGATTTGCCGGCATTATTATAAATCGCGACGGATTGCACTGGTGAATAGGTTAATATGGAGCCGCGCAGCAAGGTATCAAAGGTATTCAAGTCATAAGACGAGAGCGTATTTTCATTCGGCTTCACCTCATCGATCGTTCGATAAATACCCTGAATACTCTCTTTTACCATCCAAAAGTCCGAAAAGTAATTGGCTTCCTTAAACATGTAATAAATGTTACGAGAAATCGCCTGCAAAGTGACCTCGGTCAAATCCCCGTACTTCTTCTCAATTAGCTGTTGAGATACCGTATAAACGGCGGAGCCTAGTACGAACAAAGGAATAATAATGAACATTAAAAAACCGATAAACACTTTTTTGTTCAAATTCATCGACGATGGCAGACTCCTTCCAAACTGAATCAGGCACCATCCTAATGTTGGCGCCTTTACACTGCTTACTATTAATTATAAATGACCCGCATTTTATGCTCCTAGGGATAGGTTTGGCTGTTATAGGGATAAAATCCTCTACTCCTTCAATAGAAGAATTTCAGGTTCCACAATGACCTCAACATTCCCTTTTAATGCTTTACTGATCATACAAGTCTGCTCAGCACGATAGGCCGCTTTGCTTATTTTATCCGTAAGCTCTTGTGAAGTATGAGCTGGGATACTGATTCGCGGCCGGTGAATGATTTTATCCACCTTCATCGCCGGACTGCTATGGACGAATATCTCTGAGTTCAGCTCGATCGATGCAATACCTTGACGCTTCAGCAGCATGCTTAGTGTGATTAAAAAGCAGGTCGCTGCCGCGCCAAGCAGCATCTCCTCCGGATTCGTCCCGATGCCAGGACCATCTAATTGGCTTGGCACTGAAATCGCCGAGACTAGGTTACCTGCTCGAATGTGACCTGTGCCGTCCAAGCCTCCGGACCACTCAGCCTTAAGTTCAAAACGATGCTCGCTCATAGGTTTTTAGCGCCTCACTTTCATCTATTCCTTCGTGTCTAAGTTTATTGCCGTTGAAGAATTTTGCGCTTGCGAGGCCTTCGATTGACCTTCGTCCCCACTGCTGCTTATATGTAGACCAATAACCCCTAAGATGATGAGAACAATGGAAAGCACCTTCAGTGTGGAAACCGATTCATTGAACCACCATATGCCGATGATCGTGATGAGTGCTGTCCCTACTCCAGACCATATGGCGTAGGCCAAACTGACATCGAGCTGCTTTAAAGCCAGCGTCAGTAAGGTGAAGCATAGAATATAGCAGATGCCCATAACAATAGCCGGACCTATCCTTGTAAAGCCTGACGACATCTTCATAGCCGTCGTTCCCACTACTTCAAATATGATTGCCAGCAGTAAAAATGTCCAATTCATATTCCAAATCATAGCAACCATCCTTTACATATACACTGTTAATTATAATTGTAAAGGAATACGCTTTGTTTCACCAGTAAGCAAAAATCGTTCTCACTCCTGGTATCAGGACGAGAACGATTTTGTTTTTTTGCAATAGAAAAAGGCCATCCTTATCCCTAAAATAGATAAAAACAGCCTTATACTTGCTATCATTGATATCTATGAAAATGCATAATTAATGTGTTGGAATCAAAACAATGAAAGCCCTACCTCTCTTCCATCCTTGCGGCTCCAATGACCGCGCCAGTACGAATTGCTTAACAAACACCTGCTGCCGAAACACTTGACGTAGCCTCGGGTTTACCATAAATGAGCTGGTTTTTACTGCACATTGGGAGAAAAACAAACAAGGAGAGGGGGTTACTTTCTTCTCGCTAATCGTTCGTGTGGGGTAAATGAGGTTTGGTTTTAAGTGTTTATATGGTTCATTTCAATCAATTCATAAATTATATACGAAATTTCATTGAATGTCAATATATAAATATACTCTTCTTTTAGCATACGTACACGCTATCTATACCCTATGCCCTTGCTTAGCCCATTCAATTTGTATAAGCCTAATATCACCACTTAAAACATGCTAACCTAAACTCACCATTCAAAACGTAAAAGCCAGACCTCAACAATTAAAAGTAGAGTTACTTGCCATCGGTCAATGTAAATTCCAAACCTCGCCATTCAAAAGCAGATTTACCAGCCATCGGATAACGTAAATTTCAAACCTCACCATTCAAAGCAGAGTTACCAGCCATCGGACACGTAATTTCAAAGTTAGGGTCGCTACTATCTCTTTAAAGGTTCTTATGATATTATCTGTTAAAGACAGTAGATATTGAGCACATAGAACAAATTGCTATACAAGACACATACTCTTAGATATAAACACTAAAATACGGCTGTGAAGCACACGCCGCTTTTCTAGTTCAGCACTTTGCTGATCTCGAGAAGCGGCTTATTTATTTCTTTGGGAGGTCATGTAAATGAACGATCTTATGTACACTGCACATGAAAATTACCTATCTCAGCATCTAGCTATCAGAAAGGGGGAACGGTTGCGAAGGCTCAAAGAAGGCCATGGCCATGCTGAAAAAGCATTTCTTCATCAGGTTTGGTGGCCAGCATTCGGTAACTTTAACGACCTGCACCCCGAGTATGAAGTGAAAGACTTTCGGGACGGTACCCGATTCCTAGACTTCGCCTTTCTACGTCACTCCCTTAAGCTAGCTATCGAAATTGATGGTTACGGTGCGCACTCTTCCCAAATAAGCCGCAACCAATTTGCCGACCAATGCAATCGCCAAAATCACCTCATTATCGATGGATGGAAAATTTTACGCTTCTCATATGATGATGTCAAAGATCGCCCTCGCATGTGTGAACAAACCCTGCAGCAGTTTATGGGGCGTTACCTTGGCGGGACGTCTTTATCAGAATTTAAAATCGATTTCATAGAGAAAGAAATAATTCGTATGGCCTTGACGATTGGAAGAGCTCTTAAGCCAAGTGATGTAAGCCAGTTGCTTCATTTTAGTTCAAGAAAAGCCTGCCGAATTCTGAAATCGATGTCTGAAAGATCACTCCTTAAGCCGGCTGGTGAGGGCATAAAATGCGTTAGAGGTTACAATATTCACAAGAATACACAGGCGATTTGGGAAGCTAATAACCAAGTTAAATATTAACTCTTAAACGTGGCTGCTGCAAAACCCGTATTTCGCCTGCTTCCAACAGCTGAGAGGTCCTTTTCAGACGTCTCGCGCCTCTTTCACTCCGTACGAGCCTTCGAGACAGCCGTTTCTGCATTCTCAGGCTGCAAACCCGCTAACTTGCCTGCTCTCAGCAGCTGAGAGGTCCTTTTCAGACATCTCGCACCTCTTTCACCCCATTCGGGCCTCCGAGACAGCCATTTCTGCCGTCTCAGGACCAAAACCCGCTAACTCGCCTGCTCACAGCAGTTGAGAGGTCCTTTTCAGACATCTCGCACATCTTTCACCCCATTCGGGCCTCCGAGACAGCCTTTTCTGCCTTCTCAGGACGAAAACCCGCTAACTCGCCTGCTCTCAGCAGTTGAGAGGTCCTTTTCAGACGTCTCGCGGCACTTTCGCTCCATTCGGGCCTCCGAGACAGCCTTATCGGCCTTCTCAGGCTGCAAACCCGCTATTTTGCCTGCTCTCAGCAGCTGAGAAGTCTTTTACAGACTTCTCACGCGACTTTCGCTCCATTCGGGCCTCCGAGACAGCCTTTTCTGCCGCCCCTTAGCGATGAATACATCCGTTTCCGCGGCAGCCCAAACAAAAAAACCGCAGGCAAACCGCCCGCGGTCATCTTACTACACCGTAAATTTCTGCAAAGAAATTTGTAATTCCTCGGCAAGTCCTGCCAAGGCTTTGGCCGAATTCTCAATTTCCTCGGTCGTGGCCATTTGCTGCTGACTGGCAGCCGATGTCTCTTGACTGACGGAAATCCCTGTTTCCGAAACAGCACTCACGATTCCCATCACATGTTCTATGCGTAAATTAGCATCAACAAGCTGGTGAATATTCGTGTTCACACTTTCCACTTTCGCATTCACTTTCTCAACGGATGATTCGATATGTACGAAGGATTCTTGTGCCTTCCCCGAAATCGATAATCCAACTTCCATTTTGCCTGCTCCTGCATGCATGGAGCTTACAGCGTGATTGATCTGTCTTTGAATCGTGGAAACAAGCTCCGTAATGTTGCGTGCAGACGAAGATGATTGCTCAGCAAGCTTACGCACTTCTCCTGCTACAACCGCGAACCCGCGACCCGCTTCTCCAGCACGAGCTGCTTCAATAGCAGCATTCAAAGAGAGAAGATTCGTTTGAGTGGAAATTTCGTTGATCACATTGACAATCTCACCGATTTTGTGAGCATTCTTACCTAATGCTTCTATCACATCGTTGACTTCACGAACAGCATCGGAGATTTCCGTCATTTGACCGGCAATCGAGACAACGGATTGTTTGCCGTTTTGTGCGGCTTGAGTTGCTTGTTCTGCGAGCTCAGCAACCTCTTGGGCTGACTCATCAATGAGCTTCGTACTTGTCAGCATTTGCTGAACAGCCTCGTTTGCTTGATTCACGCCAGCAAACTGCTTATCGAAATCTTCGGATAGCTTCTGGCTGGATGTCGCTACCTGCCTCGCAGCCATGGAGCTTTGCTCCGAACTCGCCAGAAGTTCTTCCGAACTCGCCGAGAGTGTCAACGCATTGTCTGCAATCTGTTTGACTAAGCTTCGCAAGCTTTCGGTCATGACATTAAAGGAGCCTGTCAATTTACCGACCTCATCCTCATAAGGGTAGTCACCTTTAACAGAGAGATCACCGCTTGCCGCTTTCTCCATATGCTCCTGCAATCTGCGAATTGGCGTCGTAATAATCATATTTAAAGCTAGTGCATTTACCGTCATTATGATGATTGCGATAACAATGGTAAGGATAATGACCCAGTGTGACTTCTTTGAGTCTGCGCTGCTTGAACGCTGGAATTGTTCAGCAGCAAACTCTTTGAGTACAACCAATTTGTCCAACGCTTCTATCGTTTTATCACCTTGAGGTGAAACCTCATTGTTATATACTTGGTAGGCTACTTGATTATTTTGGGTAGCATGATCAATGGTTCTGACTACAACCTCACGGTACTTTAGATTCAGTTCCTCAAAGCTTTTAAAAGCGTCAGTTTCCTCTTGATTTAAGGCAATTCCCGCTAATTTAGTAACCAGTTCTTTATTCTTTGCACTGTTTTCATCTAATTTAACTTTTAATTTAACCTTGTATTTCACATCGGTCGAAAGCATCATCTCCAGCAGATTGGCTTCGGTTTCATTAAAATTTGATTTCAATTGATTAATCCATTTGACAGATAGCAGACTTTCCTCGTACATTCTAGTAGAATTACTAGACATCTTATCCATAAAATAATAACCCGTAATACCTACAATTAGTAGGAACAAAATAGCGATTGCGTTCATTAATAGTAGTTTAAAGCGTAGTTTAAGGTTTCGAAGGATGGACAGGTTGGCTTTCACGTTTCTTACGTTCTTAAAGTTACTCACATTCAATTTCTTTTTGAATTTCAAAGTTTCCCGTTCTCCTCCCGAGTGATAGATCTTGTAGTCTTACTTACTTGTCCTGTAAACTACTAAACCATTTCATTTGCACGTGTGATAAACCTTACATAATTTTTTCAATTAACCTACGGTTTATTCTACAAAACAGCGTTCACGATGTAAAGACAAAATAAGGCAAAAAAGATACATAAATCAAGAAATTACGCATATAATTTATTCCATTTTCGTGATAGATCGGAGTTAAATGAAATGAGAAGTTGACGGCACGGTTCATGAATTGCCCTGATATGCGGCTGGCTGCAGTCGCTAATATCCCCTTTTACGGTGGCTCCATACAAATATGCCCTGCTGCCTCTCCTCACGACGGCGTAGCCGATATTGTCGTGATTCAAAGCAGAGGGCGATACCGATTGCTGCCGATTCTTTTCACAGTTTATCAAGGTAAGCATATCCAGCATCCTGCTGTTTCTTTCTATAAAGGAACGTCGATTTCACTTCGTACACAAAATCCTTTACTCGTCCAAGCGGACTGAGAATTCGCCGGGTCAACACCGCTCCAAATCGAGATTGTACCCTCTGCATTAACTGTTATCGGGTCATCTCTGAATGAAGGTTAACTTACACGACGATTTTCAAGCGTTGACGCTGTATAAACAGGTATCCTACGAAGCCAGCGAGTATAACAGCAATTCCCGTGATCGAGAAATCAGGCGATACTCCATCCTTGGATATTTGTGTATATATGCCTACACCTGCGAGCATCATGGAATTTTCGAGGAAATTTTGAACAGCAATTGTTTTGCCAGCCCCCACCATTCCCTGTCCTTTATCTTGAAGCACGGTATTCATCGGTACGATAAATACGCCGCCGCTGAAGCCTACAAGAAGCAGAAGACCTATGGTGACATATAAGTTAGTAATAAGCGGGAACAGCAATATACTGATAATCATTACAATCCCAAATAGATAGGAATTATAATATTTATGTGCTGGAATCAATTTGGGCGTCATGAGAGCGCCAACCATAATACCTATGCCCGTGACGGCAACAAGCATCGAAATCTGATCGACAGACTGTATACCTAGATGTGCCGGCACCCATGCAATAATCGCAAGACGGACGACGGAAGAAGTCATCCAGAATGAGCCCGTACCTACCAGTGAAAAGCGGGTCGTGCGATCTTTTAACAAGAGCTTCATATCCGTTAGGAATGACCCGGCCTCTTTGACGTAGCGTAGGCTCGAATTGCCTGAAATTCTAGGAATTTGCAGCGTTAAAAGTAATGAAATCAAGTATAGCGCGAAGCAAGCAGCAATAGACCCTGTAAGCGAGATTTTCGCCAAAACTCCGCCACACACGGAGCCAGTGAGAATAGCCATAATCGTATAGCCCTCAATACGTGCATTGGCTTTCAGCAGCTCGCTTTCCGAATGCGTAAGGGAAGGCAGGATGCCATATTTGGCCGGTGAATAAACCGCGGCTCCTATCCCGACAATGCCATAACTGACAGCAGGATCGAGATTCAGGAATAGGGCTATAATTCCAATGGCTTTGATGGCGTTTCCGACGAGAAGGACTTGGGATTTCGCATTTTTATCTGCAAAAGCCCCAACGAACGGTGCCAAAATGACGAAGGCAATAAGAAAGCAGGCTTGCACAACGCCAATATAATAATCAGGGAATGCCTGTTGTTTAATGATCGCCAGAGTAATGAAGAGAATCATATTATCGGCAAAAGCGGAAAGAAATTGCGTTAGATACAGCGTCTGAAGTGGATTCATTTTCATAACTTTTCGCTCCCTTTAGGTTTCATGATCATCCTTCAAAGCCGATCGCTTGATCGACACATAGTCTACTTTTCCACTTCCTAGAAGCGGCAATTTTTCCGCATAACGAACCTCCGAAGGCATGTAGAATGAGGGATGACCTTGCTGTTTCATCGACTCTCTGATTTGCTGTAGCTGGACACCGAGGATATTATGATAGACAACAATTCGCTCCCCTTTACGCATATCCGGCACACTAACCGCTGCGCATATCGCCTCGGGCGGCAAGCTTGCCGTCACAAGCTCCTCCACCATCGGCAGTGACACTTTCTCCCCACCAATTTTGGCAAAAGACTGCAACCTAGCTTGAATCGAGATATACCCTTGATCATCCATTTGCACAACATCTCCGCAGCTATACCACTCTGGGCAAGGGACGAAGCCTTGACCATGAATGAGATAACCTTTCATCACATTCGGCCCCTTCACCAACAAGTTACCGCCAAGCTCAATTCCTTCCACCTTTTCCAAACGGTAATCCATACCTGGCATGATTCGCCCCACTGTACCCTTCTTTGCGTACATAGGTGTGTTAAGCGATATGACGGGCGCTGTCTCCGTTGTCCCATACCCCTCTAGAATACGAATCCCGAATTTATCGGACCAGGTTTGACGGACTTCCTCCTTCAACTTCTCAGCACCAGCCACGACATACTTGAGGGAGTGGGCAAAATCATACGGATGTGCAGTTCTCGCATAAGCCGAAAGAAATGTTGAAGTTCCAAACAGAATCGTAATATTGCGATCGTAGACTAGCTCCGGAATGACTTTATAATGTAAGGGATTAGGGTAAAGCACGACTTTCATACCCGAAAGGATGGGCAGCATCGTTCCTGCGGTCAATCCAAAGGAGTGAAACATCGGCATCGCGCCCAGCACAATATCCGACCCGTTAAAGGCAATAACTGCCTTAGCCTGCTGAATATTAGCGAATATATTACGGTGTGTAAGAACGACACCCTTCGGTTTACTCTCACTGCCTGATGTAAAAAGAACAACCTCGTTCTTTCCTGAGCCAACCGGTCCTTGAACTTTCCGTATATAGTGAATAATACCGGCAATTTTATGTTTAAAAGTGATACTTTGTTTAACATCTTCGAGATAAACAATCTTGAAAGTACCGCTTGCGGTATCGATAAAATCGGCAAGTCCCGCTTTGTCGATGAACGCTTTGGACGTAATAATCGTCTTCACCGCGGCTGTTTCGCATGCATCCAACATCGTCTGCTTACCAGCAGAATAATTCAATACAGCTGGTGTTACTCCTAATCGGAATAATGAAAACAAGGTGACTACATGTGCCGCAGCATTAGGCAATAAAACGGCAGCACGCTTCTGTTCCTTAAGAAGCTGCTTTAGAAGCCCCGCCATTGTATACGTTGTGATCAGTAATTTGCGGTATGTTAAAGCGGAGTCACTTATGATATCTTCACAAATCACGGTAGAAATGCCATGAAGTTTGGCAGCTATCAGCATCTCGTTGAATAAATTAAGCTCAGGCTTCATTCGGCTTTCCAGCAAATGATTCTGCATACGGCTGCGTATGATATCCGTCGCCCGCTCTTTCTGAATTCGCTTCGAAATATGTTCACTCATGGGCACTTGAAAAGCTTCCCCAAACGTGATGCTCACTGCCGGAAACCAGATCTGCTTCAATTTGCCGCGTAGATAAGATAATTTCGAATGCTCCAGTCCATTAATCGCAATTGGAATCATGCATGCCTGTGATCTCAGAGCAATGTAACCAATCCCACCATACACCTTCATCATGCCCCCGGTTGTTGTGATTCGCCCTTCTGGAAAAACAACAAGCGGTATACTGTTTTGCACGGTTTTCAGCATCTTTCGCACGGAGTAAGGGTTCAACGGATCTACCGAAATATGCGTCCGAAAAAGGAGCAGCCAAGCAAAACGCTTAGCAATCCTTGTGTTTACAACAAATGCCACTTCCTTCGGCAGTATCAGAGCTAAGAGCACAGCATCCAGTAATGATACGTGATTAGGAATAAGCACCGTTTTCTCCGTCAAGTCGAGCCGCTCCATCCCCCTAACCCTAACCTTAAAACTTGTCATCAAGACTGGACGCAATAAGGGAAGTAACAGCTTTAACAGAGCAACAAACAACCATTTGATCATTGGGACTCCTCCTAAGAGCTTTGCTTTAGCAAAGCTATCATCGTAAGCATGGTCTGAGCTTCGCTTTGGCAAAGCTCTCTCGTAAGCATCAACTGAGCTTTGCTTTGGCTAAACTGGATTCGTACGCACAAGCTTTTGGGCTTCTCTTAATACCTGATCATAACTCCATTGTATGCATTTGCCTGGAATCTGATAGTACTAACTTTGCGTAGTACCAGCTTCTTGGAGGATTTTTTTCAATAAAAAAAGACCCATGCATCCAACTGCATAGGTCTCTCTCTAAAAGCATTTAATTTCCATTAGGGACGTCACTGGTAATTGCCAAGGTATTTCCCTCTGTATCCCGAAAGAAAGCCATCCAAATATCGAAGCTGCCCATATTAGCTACCACATGCGGCTCACTAATAAAGGACACTCCTCGTTCTAGAAAAGCCTCATAGACCTGATTAATGTCCCCAACCTTATAATAAATAACAGATCCAGGATGATTAAACTCAGGTTTTTCAGGAAGGCTTAGCATCAATCGAACGCCATTGCAATCAAAAAAAGCCATTTGAGAAGCTTGAAACAAAAACTTCATGCCTAATGTGTCGCGGTAAAAGGCAACTGCTCTAGGAATGTCAGCTGCATTTACTGAGATTTGTCCAATTTGAGTTAAGCTGTTATCGCTCATACGTTTCCCCTCCCAAACTATTATACCCATATTTTACCACACTACAGGTTCAATAGTTCTCTAAGTCTAGCAGGGTAATCGGTAATTATTCCTGAAACACCGGATGCAATCAGCCTATGATAATCGGCCAAGTCATTTACCGTATAAGGATAAACAGCAAGCCCAGAGGATACTGCCGCAGCAACATCTTCTTGCTCAATGCATTGGTGATGAGGATGCAACGAAAACACATCTACACCTATTTGCCCTGCATAAGTAGTATGATCCATAAGGTTTGCAGCGTATAACAAACCAACCTTCGCCCCAGGCTCAGCCTGCTTAATTCGGCGAATCACCTTGTGATCAAAAGAAGAAATGACCACATCTTCCATTCGGCTGCTTTCACGCAAAAATGCTAGAAGCGCCTTCTCCATTCGTCCTTCATAAGCATGCTTCACTTCCACATTGATAAAGAACCCTCGCGGCAATAAATCGAATACTTCATGCAAAAGTGGTAACCGTTCCCCCGCGAACGCCTCAGAGAACCAAGAGCCAGCATCCAACGACTTCAATTCACTCCAACTGTGATCACAAATAAGCCCGGAACCATTCGTCGTTCGATCGAGCGTAGCATCATGACAGACGACAATCTCTCCGTCTTTCGTTATATGTACATCTAGTTCGATGCCTTCTGCCCCTTGCTCCAAAGCTAATGCAAAAGAAGCTAGCGTATTTTCCGGTGCTTCCCCAGCCGCTCCGCGATGTCCAATTACAATCGGTTTATGTTTGTTCATTGTTAACACTCCCAACATGTAAGCTTCTTCAACTATGCTCAAATTATAGATGAAATGACTCGCTCTTGCCCAGTATTTATTCGTAAAGGTTACGTAAATTTGTTGGAAAAATACACAATAAGTTAATCTCTATTTAACACGGGTCAAATAAAGCATCGTTAAGCTAATAACATAGTACAAGTCTAATAATGTTCGTGAAGGAGCACCACATGAATACGATGAATAGAGATTTACCGCTTTCAACAACCAAGCCAAAAGCAAAAGCGGGGCAACCTCCCCGTGCGCTTATCCATCAGAAATGGGCGGAAACGCTGCTTGGTTATGTTTTCTTACTCCCTTCGATTTTGCTGTTTGCTATCTTTCTTTTTTACCCCCTGCTTCAAACCTTCTATCTGAGCTTTCATGAGACGGATCCGCGAGGGAGAGTTGCTTCTTACGTCGGTTTCGATAACTTCATTGCTATCTTCACTTCCGAGCGATTTTATAAAAGTTTGGAAGTCACAGGTCTTTTTACACTTCTTACGGTGCCAACCGGCATTGCTCTTGCGCTTTTACTCGCCGCACTAACACACAATCATTTGAAGGGAATGCGGATCTTTCAATTCATCTTCTCGCTGCCTGTTGTTCTGTCAGTTGGAACCTCTGCGGTGATCTGGATGATGCTTTTTCACCCGAGTGTCGGGATGTTGAATTACTTGCTGAGCATTGTTGGCTTAGAGCCAGTAGCTTGGTTAACAGATCCAAGATGGGCACTGCTTTCCGTCTCTATGATGACAGTTTGGATGAATCTTGGATTTACTTACATCGTCCTTCTCAGTGGCCTGCAAGGAATACCAGAAGAAATTTATGATAGCGCCAAAATCGACGGATCAGGTCCATTCCGTACCTTTATCCAAATCGTATTCCCCTTGCTTTCACCGACGGTATTCTTCGTCACCATTGTGTCGATCATTGGTGCTTTTCAGTCCTTCGGACAGATTCACATTTTGACCAAAGGCGGACCTGTTAATTCCACAGATGTCCTTGTATACAGCTTGTATCAAGATGCCTTCATCAACTTCCGATTCGGGACTGGTAGTGCTCAGGCCCTTGTCCTGTTCACCATCATCCTTATTTTCACCTTTGTGCAATTTAAAGTTTTTGAAAGGAATGTGCACTATCAATGACCCATCGATTACAAAATACCTTCGTGTATGTTCTGTTAATCATATTCGCTGCACTCGTGCTCTACCCTATTTTTTATACGTTTACCGCAGCATTCATGACACCTGAGGAAGCATCGGCCTATCCGCCCCGCTTCTGGCCGAGCAGCTTTTATATCGGCAGTATAGTCGCCGTGTTCCAATTAGTCCCCATCGGCAAATTTATAGCCAACAGTTTGGTCGTTTCGATCATCATTACGGCTGGACAGCTCATTACATCCAGCATGGCCGCTTACGCCTTTGCTAACATTCGTTTCAAGGGTAAAGCTGTCTTCTTCGCGTTATTCATGGCCACCATGATGATTCCGTGGGAAGTCACCATCATTCCCAACTATTTGACGGTCAAAAAATGGGACTGGCTCGATAGCATTCAGGGCTTAACCGTTCCATTCCTGGCGACTGCTTTCGGCACCTTTCTGCTGCGCCAATTTTTCTTACAGCTGCCTAAGGAGCTGTTCGAAGCAGCGCGGATTGATGGTTGTGGACACTTCCGCTGCTTTTTCCGAATTGTCCTGCCCCTAGGCCGCCCAGCACTTGCAACGCTAGCCGTCTATGCGTTCCTAAACTCGTGGAACATGTACTTATGGCCGCTTCTCATCACCAACAGCGAGGAAATGCGAACGGTTCAGATTGGCATTGCCATGCTTCAATTCGAAGAATTAACCGTTTGGAACTTGGTCTTAGCAGGCGTAACTATCGTCTTGCTGCCTTCACTATTGCTTTTAGTACTCGGTTTGAAGCAGCTCGTTCGAGGGCTTACTGCTGGTGCTGTGAAAGGTTAGTCCCCATGTGTGATGGCTGCTCTGTTCAGCAATAAGCTGACCCAGATTTCCATAAATAAAAATTAAAGAAACCAAAAGGGAGAGAAACAAAAAAAATGAAGACATTGAAAATGAGAAGTTCAGCTATCGCAATAACAGCACTCATGGTGCTATTGACTAGCGCATGCGGCAAGGCTGAAACGACGACATCTGGCAGTACAGCAGATATCAAAGCATCCGCTTCTCCTGCTGCCGTAGAAACAAAAAAACAGGCTGAACCAGTTAAAGTTATCTGGTGGCACTCGATGAGCGGTGAGCTCGGCAAAGCTGTAGATAAACTTGTAACAGACTTCAACTCTTCCCAGAAAGATGTTCAAGTTGAAGCTGTTTTTCAAGGCACATACGATGAAAGCTTAAATAAAATGAAAGCTTCTATGGATAGCAAAAGCGGACCTTCTCTTATTCAAGTATACGAAATCGGCTCTCGTTTCATGATCGACTCCAAGGCCATTACGCCAGTTCAAAAGTATGTCGATGCTGATCAATTTGATCTCACCCAACTTGAAGATAATATTCTGAATTACTATAAATTCGATGGCAAACTGTATTCCATGCCTTTCAACACATCGAATCCGATTCTTTATTACAACAAAGACATGTTTAAAGCTGCCGGTCTTGATCCTGAAAAGCCGCCAACAACTTTTGAAGAGGTTGCCAAAGCTTCTCAAACATTAAGCAAAGACGGTAAAGCAGGCGCATCCTTCGCCATCTACGGATGGTTTATGGAGCAATTCTTTGCTGGACAAGGTGCCGAATACCTTAACAATGGTAACGGTCGTACAGCCGTAGCTACGGAATCCATGGTCAATAGTGAATCAGGCGTGAAGACTTTGATGTGGTGGAAGCAAATGGTTGACAGCAAAACAGCTACTAACCTAGGACGCAAGACAGACGATACGAAGAAAGCGTTCTTGGCTGGACAAGTCGCTATGACATTAGACTCCACAGCCTCACTCCGCGGGATCGTGAGCGGTGCTGACGGTAAGTCGGAACCAGCACCCTGCCTAAACCAACTGATGCGAAGGATGGCGGTGTTGTTGTCGGTGGTGCAAGTCTCTATATCTTAAACAACAAATCCGAAGCTGAACAAAAAGGTGCATGGGAGTTCATCAAATTCCTGACAAAACCACAAACACAAGCTTGGTGGCACGTTAACACTGGCTACTTCCCAATTACGAAGAAAGCTTACGACGAGCAGCTGGTGAAGGATAACCTTGCCAAATATCCGCAATTCCAAACTGCAATTGATCAACTGCACAATACAAAAGCTAATAAAGCCACACAAGGTGCTGTAATGGGTGTATTCCCAGAAGCGCGTCAGCTTGTAGAAACGGCGATCGAAGAAGCTCTAACAGGTAAGAAGGCGCCGAAAGAAGCGTTGGATGGTGCTGCGAAGAGTATCACGGAGAAAATTGCCGCTTATAACAAGACAGTGAAGTAACTTGGAAACAACCAGCAGAACTCTCCAAAACGATTGACCTTTTCTGCGAATAGGCTTATACTTCTACTCAATATCCATACCAGATCGTGCCTATGATGAGATTCCAACTCGGAGGCGTTTTCGCCAAGAACAACCCTTTGCGCTCAGCAAAGTCAGTCATTCTAAGTTAACCGGCACCGCCCGTTACCGCGGAACCAAGTGGAGAAGCATTCACCCGAATGTTTCTTAAATTGGGTGGCACCGCGAGCAAACGCTCCTCGTCCCAATCGGATGAGGGCGTTTTTTGTTATTTTCGGGGCCCCCGCAAAGTATTGGGAATAAGCTTCGAAGGGTACACATCACTTTGTGGGGTAATTTTGTTTTTTTAACCACATACAAATGGGAGGTAACTAGAAATGACGAAACGACGGTACAATTTTAACCCAGGACCCGCTGCACTGCCTTTGGAGGTACTTGAAGAGGCCCAAGAGCAATTTGTGGACTATCAAGGGACAGGTATCTCACTCCTCGAAATGTCTCATCGAAGCCGCACAGTTGAGGATCTGAATCAAGAAACCCAGCAGCTTCTTCTGAAACTGCTCGGCCTGCCTAGCGGATATGAGGTGCTTTTTATGGGTGGAGGGGCTAGCACACAGTTTGCTCTCCTTCCGTTAAACTTTTTGAACACGAATCAAACGGCCAACTATGCATTAACTGGGAGCTTTTCGGAAAAAGCTTATAAGGAAGCTGCTTATGTCGGGCTCACACATGTCGCGGCAAGCTCCAAAGACCAGCAATGGCGCAGTATTCCTGAGTTATCTGCAGCTAAGCTAGTACCTGATTCGGCATACATTCATATCACCATGAACAATACGATTGAAGGTTCCCGTTACAACCAAATTCCGGAAGTGGGCAGCACGCCGCTTGTAGCCGATTTAACGAGTGAAATCCTCAGCAGAAAGCTGGATCTAGAGAGGTTTTCGATGATTTATGCCGGCGCCCAGAAAAATCTGGGTCCAGCAGGCGTTACAGTTGCCATCATCCGAGAAGAGTGGTTGGAGAAAGCATCCAAGAAGATCCCTGAGATCATGCGCTATGAAACATTCGCCAAAAACAAGTCACTGTTCAATACGCCGCCTGTTCACGCCATTTACATGATGAATTTGGTGTTAAAATGGGCTGTAAACAAAGGCGGTGTTGAGCAATTAGAACAGCTTAATCGCATAAAGTCTGGCCTCATATATGATGTTATTGATCATAGCGGCGGATTCTACAACGGAATCATTGAAGTTAACGATCGCTCTCATATGAATATCACTTGGCGCATGGCCAATGAAGGAATAGAGCGTCAGTTTATCGAAGAATCAGAGGCTAACGGCTTTGAAGGTTTGGCCGGTCATCGAAGTGTCGGAGGTCTGCGTGCTTCGGCATACAATGCAGTACCATTCGAGGCTTGTCAGGCTTTAGCCGATTTCATGATAGATTTTGCACGAAGAAACGGTTAGATCATAAAGAAAAATAAAAGAGTCCCGTAGAGCGGCTAATGCCTAACTCTCGGGACTTTTTATCTAAAGGTAAGAGAAACTTAAGGAATAATGCTGCTTATTTACCAAGTTGGTGAATCGGGTGACCAAGCGCACCTTCCGCGGCATCCATGATCATTTCTGTCAAAGTTGGATGTGCATGAATGGTAAGTGCGATGTCCTCCAAGTTAGCGCCCATCTCAACCGCAAGAGCAAGCTCACCGATTAAGTTCGAAGCTTCCGGACCAACGATTTGACCACCAAGCAATTGGCCTGTTTCTTTGTCGCCGACAAGCTTCACGAAGCCTTGACCTGCGTTCAAAGAGTTAGCGCGACCATTAGCTGCATAAGGGAATTTACCAATCGTTACATTGATGCCTTGTGCTTTAGCTTCTGTTTCACTTAGACCTACGCCAGCAATTTCCGGATCAGAGAATACAACAGCAGGCATTGCTTTGTAATCTACGATGCTGGAGTGACCCGCGATCGCTTCAGCAGCCACTTTAGCTTCATAGGAAGCTTTGTGTGCCAATGAAAGACCAGGTACAACATCACCAATCGCGAAGATATGCTGGATGCTCGTTCTACCTTGGTTATCGACCTCGATCAAACCGCGATCTGTCATTTTCAAGTTGATGAGATCAAGACCAAGCTCGCCATCTGTGTTCGGACGACGACCAACGGTTACTAATACGTAATCCGCTGTTACTTGTTTCTCTTCCCCTTTTACTGTAAACGTAACCGTTACGTCATTTTCTGTCTTCGTGCAGGATTGTGCCAGTGCTTCGGTGTGAACCTCTACGCCAACTTTCTCCAGATTGCGCGCAACAAGCTTCGTCAATTCTTTCTCGAAGCCTGGAAGCACATGATCGGAACCTTCAAGCACAGTTACCTTTGTACCGAATTTCGCATAGGTTTGACCTAGCTCAATTCCGATGTAGCCGCCGCCGATAACGATCATGCTTTTCGGAATTTCAGGCAAGTTCAACGCTTCCGTAGAAGAAATGATTCTTCCGCCGTAAGGGAATGCTTTCAGCTCGATCGGACGGGAACCGGTCGCGATAATGCAGTGCTTGAAGCGGTAGCGAGGCGCTTCTGCATCATTGAACACACGTGCTTCATGCTCATTGATGAACATCACTTCGCCTTGGAAAGTTTGGATCTTGTTGCCTTTGAGCAGCGCGCTAACGCCGCCCGTTTGTTTCGCAACAATGCTGTTTTTCCATGCTTGTACCTTCGCAAAGTCCACTTTCACGTTCTGGACAGAGATACCCATGCTGTCAGCGTGCTGTGCATGCTCATACGTGTGAGCTGCGGAGATCAAAGCTTTGGACGGGATACAGCCGCGGTTCAAGCACACGCCGCCCCATTCTGCTTTATCAACAATCAGAACGCTTTGCCCAAGCTGAGCAGCACGGATGGCAGCTACGTAACCGCCGGGACCTGCACCAATGACCAACAAATCAATATCTAAAGAAGCATCTCCTACTACCATGCTGTTACACCTCCAAGACGAGAAGCTCTGGATCAGCCAGAAGCTGTTTGATGTAGTTCAGGAAGCTTTGTGCTGTGGCTCCATCCACGATACGGTGGTCGAAGCTCAAGGAAAGCGCCATAACAGATGCTGCAACGATTTGCCCATTTTTCACAACTGGTTTCTCTGTGATACGACCTGCACCTAGGATTGCAACTTCAGGGAAGTTGATAACTGGTGTGAAGAACATACCCCCTACGGAACCAATGTTCGTAATGGAGATCGTGCCGCCCTTCATTTCGTTAGGAGCCAATTTGCCTTCGCGTCCGCGTAAGGCAAGGTCTTTAATCGAAGAAGCGATCGACCATATATTTTTGCGGTCTGCATCATGGATAACAGGAACGAGCAATCCGTTGTCTGTATCTGTTGCAATTCCGATGTTGTAGTACTTTTTGTAGACAATTTCTTGTTTCTCTTCGTCGATCATCGCGTTGAGCGCTGGGAATTGACGGCAAGCCGCAACCAATGCTTTCACGATGAAAGGTAGGTAAGTCAGCTTCACGCCTTTTTTCTCGGCGAGTGGCTTCGTGCGCTCACGAAGTGCGACAAGTGCCGATACGTCGATTTCGTCCATCAATGTCACGTGCGGAGCCGTGTACACGGATTTCACCATAGCGTTCGCGATAATTTTACGGATTCCTTTGAACGGAACCCGGTCCCTCGACGCGATCGCCTACGACAACCTGCTGCGCTGCCGCCGCAGGTGCATTTCCACCAGCTGCTACTGATGACACAGCTGGTTCTGCTGCTGCTTCAGGAGCCGCGGCAGTGCCCGCTCCGTTAAAGCCAAGCACGTCCTCACGTGTTACGCGGCCGTGCTTACCTGTAGGCGTCACCTCTGCCAGTGTGATGCCTTGCTCTCTTGCAAGCTTGCGTACGCTAGGCGTCGCAAGGACTTCGCGGCCCGCGCCAGCGCTTGGCGCGGCTGCTGCTGGAACTGATGACGCGGCGGGCGCTGCTGTAGGGGCCGGTGCTGCCGCCACGGGGGTAGCAGCTGGAGCCGCTGCAGGCGCAGCGTGGCTGTCGGTCTTATGATGCATGGATTCAGCAGGCAGCTCGCCTGTCACTTCAATCGTCATAACGAGCTCGCCAATATTACAAACTTGTCCTTCTTTAACGGCAACTGCAACAACCTTACCTTCAACTGGACAAGGAACTTCAACGACTGCTTTATCGTTCTGTACTTCCATAAGAATCGTTTCGTCTGTTACGGTGTCACCCGCTTTAACCAACAGCTTTACGATCTCGCCTTCATGAATGCCTTCACCAAGCTCTGGGAACTTGTATTCAAACAAAGCCACGTGCACAACCTCCTATTACCTTCGACTGTGATTAGAATTCGAGTACTTGATTAATGCCTGCAATGACACTTGCTGGACTAGGCAACCAAGCGTCTTCGATTTGTGCAAACGGATAGATTGTATCTGGCGGAGCAATACGCAAAACAGGAGCTTCCAGATGCAGAATCGCTTTTTCATTAATCTGTGCAATTACCTCAGCGGCTACACCGGATGTTTTTTGCGCTTCTTGCACGATAATCGCACGGTTTGTTTTCTTAATTGAAGTTACAATGGTTTCGATATCAAGCGGAATTAGGGTACGAAGATCGATAACTTCAACTTTCACACCTTGTGTTTTCTCGATTTCTTCAGCTGCTTTCACAGATGTGTGAACCATAGCCCCATAAGTAATAATCGTCACATCGGAGCCTTCGCGAACAACATTCGCTTTACCAAGCTCAATGGTGTATTCGCCTTCCGGTACTTCAGCACGGAATGCGCGGTATAAATTTAAATGCTCCATGAAGAAGACAGGGTCATTATCGCGAATCGCGGAAATGAGCAGTCCCTTCGCATCATAAGGGTTGGAAGGAACAACAACTTTAATACCAGGAGTTTGTACAAGTAAGCCTTCGAGTGCATCCGTGTGCAGCTCAGCTGCTTTTACACCACCACCAAAAGGTGTCCGGAATACGATTGGAGAGTTGTAACGGCCGCCAGAACGGTAACGCATACGAGCTGCTTGCACGCAAATTTGGTCAAGCGCTTCATAAATAAAGCCTACGAATTGAATTTCAGCGATCGGACGAAAGCCTTGAATACCAAGACCAACTGCAAGCCCGCCAATAGCAGACTCAGCAAGAGGCGTATCGAATACGCGCTCTTCGCCGAATTCTTTTTGTAAACCTTCCGTAGCACGGAATACGCCACCAACATGGCCAACGTCTTCGCCGAACAAAATTACATTAGGATCTCTTTCCAGTTCAACGCGCATTGCGTCTTTTATCGCTTGAATCATCGTCATTTGTGCCATGACTTCTCCGTGCCTCCTAATTGTTTTCGTGAGAAAACTTGCTTCGTAAGCTTAAGCTTAGTTTATCGCCAGAAAAACTGGCATCGTAAGCCTAATTTATTTAAACGCTTGCTTCTGTTCTTCGAGATGTGCCGGTGTTACTTCGAACATAGAGTCAATTAGGCCTGGAACAGTCATTTTCTCTGTTTCTTCCGCTTTTTTGATATGTTCAGCAACAGTTGCTTTCGCTTCTTCTTTCACTTGAGCTTCTTCTTCTTCGCTCCAGAGACCTTTTTTAGTCAAGAACAGACGCATACGCGTAAGTGGATCCTTAGGCTCCCAGTCGCTCTCTTCATCTTTGGTCCGATATTTCGTCGTGTCATCCGCCAAGGAATGCGGACGGTAACGGTAGGTTAATGCTTCAATCAACGTAGCGCCTTCGCCTCTGCGTCCTCTTTCAGCAGCTTCGGTAACCGCTTGAACAACAGCCAATACGTCCATTCCGTCAACTTGCACGCCTTTGATACCGGCAGCAATTGCTTTATGCGCAACAGAAAGCGCAGCTGTTTGCTTCGAATAAGGAGTCGTAATTGCGTAACCGTTGTTTTGTACAAAATAAATGACAGGCAGCTTGAATGCTCCTGCAAAGTTCATGCCTTCGTAGAAATCGCCTTCGGAGCTTCCTCCGTCGCCTGTGTAGGTAATCGCTACACGCGGTTGGTTACGTTTCTTGAATGCCATAGCCACACCGGTAGCATGTAAAATTTGAGCTCCGATGATGATTTGCGGCATAAGTACGTGTACATCCTGCGGAATTTGTCCGCCATGCTGATGGCCACGGGAATACAAAAACGCTTGATAAAGCGGAAGTCCGTGCCAAACGAGTTGTGGCATATCACGGTAACCCGGGCAAATGAAATCGTCTTTATTTAATGCAAACTCACTACCGATCATCGAAGCTTCTTGTCCGGATACCGGAGCATAGAAACCAAGACGTCCTTGGCGACCAAGATTAACTGCTCTTTCGTCCCATACGCGGGTGAATACCATTCTTCTCATTAATTCTTTCAATTGGTCGTCACTAAGTTTAGGCATTTTGTCGGAATTAACAATGGTGCCGTCTGGAGCTAGAACCTGTAAAGGCTCAACCTTCTCTGTGGTCACTTCATAATTCGCTTGGCTGACAAGTGGCTTACTCATACCATTTCACCTCTTATATGATTTTGATGCCTGCTAGCTTCACTTCTGTTATAGTATTATTATAAACCTGTTTTTGTGAATTGTACACCAGCATCCCTGTGCTATATGACCTTTTTTCACCGGAGTGAATAGTACAGTTCCCGAAAATATATAATACAGTTAACATAAAATTTACAACTGCTATAATACACATTACCCTCTAAACGACAAGCTTACACTTGCTGCACCAAATTAGGTCCAAAGAGAAATTTAAAGGAGCACAACCATGTCGGATGACTCTCGCTTTTATAAAAGAACAATTGTGAAAGATGAACTCACCTCTGTCCTTCTCGGAGAAAATCGCTCCCTGCGAATTTATCTCCCTCCCGGTTACAATGAACTGCTCTCCTATCCGGTCATTTATTGCCAAGATGGTGAACAATTCTTTAATTTCGGCCGAATTGCGACTACGATCACTCGCTGTATTCTGGATGAAGGCTTGGAGCCCGCCATTGTTGTCGGTGTTGATGTGAATAATCGTAACCGCACTTCGGAATATGCGCCTGAGGGTGAACGCCATGACGCGTACTGCCGTTTTTTTGCAGAGGAACTCCTCCCTTATGTAGAAAGCCGATATCCGATTCGATCCGAACGGAACGAACGCATTGTGGCGGGTGATTCCCTTGGGGGGACCGTGTCCTTGCATCTCGCCTTAGATTATCCTAGCCTTTTTTGCCGTGTTATATCCTTATCGGGCGCATTTTTCGACATTACCAGAGAACGTATCAAAGCGGAGGACGACTTGTCCTGGCTAGAGCTGTATATGCTAATTGGCTTGGATGAAACAGATGTAAAAACGGAACGAGGGACTTTTGATTTCGTAAGAGAAAACCGACTGGCCAAAGCTGAGATGGAAAATAAAAATGTCGCCCTGCATTATATCGAGAAGCCTGGCAAACATTTATGGGGATTTTGGCAAGGAGAGTTGGACGCGGCTCTGCATTATTTTCTAGCATGATAACGGTAAAAAGCGGTCCACTTTCCGTCTCCTGACGTGAAGTTGGGCCGCTTTTATTTATTCTTTAATCGCATAACGCTGCTTCAAAAGCTCCATCATACCCAATAACTCATCTTCACTCGGATAGCCCGGGATATCCCTAGGACTCTGCACTTTCACACCTTTGGAAGCCATCACTTGTACGAAATTGTCCGTGAAACGCGTTGCACTTAACTCTATTTGTAAGCATTCCGATAAACTCGCCATACTCCCCGGCGCCACTACCGGATAGTCGTTTGGTGATGCTGAGCCCGCCGCGCGTTCGTAAAAGCCTCTGGCCAAAGTTGCTTTTGCTTCACCTTGACCTTCCACGATTATGAACGCTTGAACCGATAAGGCAAGCTGTTGTCTGCGTTGTGCTATACCGCAAAACTTGCGTCCACCGACACTTAAATCGAATTCCCCCGGACAAAATGAACCCATCACTTCCCCCTGATCGATACGGTTCGTAATTGCGCTCATGACATCTCTTATCAAAGCTACCATCAGATCGAAATCCTTGCGATGCTCCATGTCCCCTGCGTTTTTTGGTAACAACAGGGATACATTCACGACGCCCAAATCGAGAGGCACCGCTGCACCCCCAGAGTTCCTTACAGCCGTATCATAGCCTTGACTTAGCAACCATTCGTTAGCTTCTGCCGCTTTCGGTAGGCGACTATCTCTCTGTCCCATTACAAAGGCTCGCGGGTGCCTCCATATGTGAAGAATCGGTGGTGCTGCTTTCCCTATTGCTCGGCATAAAAGTTCTTCCAGAGCAAATGCATATAGAATAGGTTGCGTTGCGGTTTCACCGGATCGATCAAGAATAACCATTGAAGCTGGTAGTTCTAAAGTCATCATTTGCTTAATCTCCTGAGCCTACAATTTGAATCCATGTACAGAATTGTAAGCGATACAAACTTAAGCTGCAATAAAAAGCATGTACGGAAAGAGGAACATTTTGCTTGAAAAATGGATTACAGCAAAATTTCCGTCAGAACTTGTCAAAAAACATCAAAATTTTGGAAAGAAATCAAAGGAATTTCAAGTTTTCTGTCGAAATAAAAAATAAACCCAAATTTTTCAATTAAGTAGGCGAGATCATTGAATGTATTTGACGACTTACTACTCAATATACTTGTTTTAACTCTCCCCATTATGCTATGTCATATTTTATGGCTAGATCGGCCCGGTCCCATCAGCTTTAATCCTTCAAATAGAGCATTTATCTTGCCTATTTATTCATTAGCAGCCATATTTTGCATGTCCCATCCTTTTTTCACGATAACAGGCAACAACTTTGATCTGCGCACGATTCCTGTACTAGTTGCTTTCCTTTACAGTGGCATACGTTCAGGACTTACGGTCTCCGCAGTAATAATAGCCTATACCTACTACATGGATGGTTCCGACTTTTTATGGATTGTTTCCTTGTCGGCTCTGCTCGTACCCTTCATCCTGGCTTTCATTGCCCTAAGCAATTGGAAGTACCGAACCCCCAAAGTGATGTTTCCCAGTCTTCTGGCTTTTATTAGCGCTCTAGCTACTTTCTGCATGACGATGCTATATCGCATCGATTCGAATGTATCCGTAGATAGAAGCTTTCTGCTATACGGCTTACTGTTCTGTATTGTTCACATGCTGACGATGTGGCTGATAACCTATTTAATTGTTCGTATCCGAGAAAATATTGCGATGCGCCAAGAAGTCCAGCGTTCAGAGAAGCTGAATGTATTAAGTGAACTAGCTGCTTCGGTTGCCCACGAAATTCGCAACCCTATGACAGTTGCCCGCGGCTTTATGCAAATACTCAGCCAGTCTCAAGTTACTGAAGAGAAAAAGAAGCTCTATACCACTATGGTAATTGAAGAAATTGACCGAGCCCAAAGTATTATTTCCGACTACTTATCTTTCGCTAAGCCGCAAGCCGAGAAGCTCGAAGAGTTGGATGTTTCCACTTTGTCTCACAAAATAAGCAATCTCATAAATCCTTACGCGTCAATGAGCGGTGTAGAAATTCATATTGACATGGAGTCTTCTCTTCTGATTAAAGCCAACAGCGAAAAAATGATTCAATGCCTAGTTAATTTAACGAAAAACGGCATCGAGGCTATGCCTAGCGGAGGCACTCTGTTAATAACTGGCTTCAAGAAAAGCGCTAAAGTTATTTTACAAATTAAAGATACCGGTATTGGTATGACTCCTGAGCAGGTGAACCGTCTCGGAACGCCCTTCTACTCTACGAAAAATAAAGGCACCGGGCTTGGCATGATGGTCTCCTATAGAATCATCAAAACATTTGGCGGGCTCATAGAAGTAACAAGCCAGCCAGACCAGGGAACTTGCTTCACGATTTCATTACCTACCGTTTGAGTCACTTGCCAAAATATCCATAATCCCTTTGAATAAAGGGATGGACTTATTGCTCTCAGCAGGCTCCATGTTCTTAATGACAACAGAAACGGCATATTTCGGTGATTCAACAGGGCCATAACCAATAAACCACTGATTCACCTTTTCTTGCTTGCCATTCTCGATTTGTGCCGTACCGGATTTCCCAGCCAGCTTCCACTTCGCATCCTCTAAGCCTTGTCCCGTTCCAACGGTTACCACTTCTCTCATCCAGTTTACTAATGTATGACTGGTCGCTGCAGAAACCCGCCCCGCCTCGGAATCTAATAATTGAACAGGAAATTTCTCCATCACACGATCCGTTTGATACCGAATTTCTTGAACTACTCTTGGTGAATAACCCTTCCCACCATTCAGCAAGGTAACAATCATATTAGACGCCTGTAAAGGGGTCATCCTGACATCTCTTTGACCAATGGCTGTTTGCATAAGCACTCCCTCGTCATTATGTGGAGTATGGGCCCCAAATAGCTGTCCGTTCTCTTCTGTATCCAATTGACGGAGCATTTGCTCATCGTCTGTCTTCCCCGTCCAGCCCACTTCATTCAATACACCAAGCTTATGTGCATAGCTTTCCAACTCAGCAGGCGTCAGTCGCTGCATCACTCGGGCAAACACAATATTACAGGATTGCGCAAAGCCCTGCTCTAAAGTTAAAGGCCCGTGTCCATCTCTTCTCCAGCACGTAAAGCCATATTTCCCAAGCGCACCTTCACAATTGAAAGTTTCTTTGGGATCGACGATCCCTTTATCCAACGCTGCTGCGGCTACAATTGTTTTGAAAATCGAGCCAGGCGCCGTCGCCTTGAGCGCATAATTACTCCAGTTATTGCTAGCGAGATCGACTTCTGTCTGATCAAAGTTGGGTCTGCTCGCCATCGCGATGATATCTCCTTGTGCCACTTCCTGAACAACAGCCGCACCTTCGCGTATATTTAGCTTATCCATAAGGATCTCAATTCGCTGCTGCACGCTTAAATCCAGTGTCGTCACTAATTTGACGGGATAGAAGGTATTATCCGGTGCAATCATTCGGGCATCTAGACCAGCTAACGGTCTTTTTCCTGCGTCCGTAAAATAAGAGATTGACGTCTCACCAACGCCTCGAAGCCACAGATCGAACGTTTTCTCCAGTCCAGCACCTCCGATTTTCGAGGTTAGCGCAACCTTTCCTTTCTCCAGATCAGCACCGTAGATACTCATCACTCTATCCGGATTTTGCCCAATAAACCCAATCAATTGACGCGCTGTCATGCCTGATGGATAGCGATCCTCCATCTTCACGACTTTCAAATAAGGTAAGCCGAGAGCATTAATTTGCTCCTCCTGCTGATCGCTTAACTCTACAGGCTTCCCTCCCTCAGCAGTGCGCCACACTTGCGGCTCTTTCAAATCACCAGAGAAAGCAAGCCAATGATCTGTATTCGTCCGCAAAATCCGGGCCAATTGATTTACTTGTTGCGGCTCACCATGGTATTCGCTATTTATAGGAAATGCCACAAGGGCTTTAATCATTTTTCCCGTCATGGGCAATAGATCACGATCTAAGATTTCCCCTCGCCCGCTTTCCAGCACTAGTGCCCGTTGCCTCTGTACGACCGAGTTTTTGACCAAATTAACTCCTCGTGAGGAATAGTTTTCCGTTGTCGCTATTTGTATCCAAAAAAGCTTGCCAACGATCCCTATAAACAAAAGTAAGATCGTGAGGAGAACAAGAAAGATTCGACGTTTTTCAGAAGACGATAATTGTTTAATCCTCATGCTACTGACTCCTTTTAACTAACAATGACTAGTGTTGCTTTCAGTATCGTCATTCCTGATCATGGTCAAACTGTCCGATCCACGTTAATGCTCAATAAAACAGAAAAAATCCACCCTCCTAATTGGAGAGTGGACTGCGTATTCTATGATACTAAACTTCGAATTTGGATAAAGTGTCGTTAAGCGATTTGGACAGCTGATCCAGCTTGTCCGACAGTTTAACTAAACCGTCACTGATACTAAGTTGTTCTGAACTCAATGAAGCAACTTCTTCCGATGTAGCTAGGGATTCCTCAGCTACCGCGCTGACATTCGTCATTGCATCGGAAAGTACAACTTGTGATTGCTCCAGTGTGGAGATCGAATCACTTACCGTGCTTAGCTGTGTAATGAATCCACCCATGTGATTCGTTACTTGTTTGAAGATGGTGTCGGCTTCTTTTACAGCTAATATTTGTTCTTGGAAAATGGGTGTTGCCGTTGAAAGCACTTTCACCGTCTCATCGATTTCTTTCGTGATGGTTTCTGTAATTTGACCTACGACATCAATGGATTGTCTGGATTGATCCGCTAGTTTACGAATCTCATCTGCAACCACCATGAAGCCTTTACCAGCTGCACCAGCACGTGCGGCCTCAATTGTCGCATTTAAAGACAAAATATTCGTTTGCTTCGTCATATTATTAAGAACATCCAAGATTTTACGAATAGAACGGGTACTGTCCTTCAAATTATCGACTTTATCAACCATCGAGCGAATCATTTCTTCTGTCAGGTTCGTTTTTGAAATAAGTTCCGTCATATACTTCGTACCTTGCTCACTGGAGCTTTGAACATCCGCAGCAGCCGTTCCCATCTCGAGGTTGGCTTCGATTACCTGCTTCATTTGCTCGCCAATATGATAAGTTAACTCATTGCCTCTCTCAGACTCCGTTGCCAATCCTCCGGCACCATTGGAAATCTCATCCGTCGCGACTGCAATTTCTCTTGCAGCTGTAGCCGTTACCTTCGAGGAATTCGTTAATTCTTGTGCGGTTTCGAAAACAGCTTGAGCAGAAGAGCTGGTTTGTTGAACCAAGGTTGTAATCTGCTGCATCATCACATCAAAGCTGGCACCTAGTTGTCCTATTTCATCTTGTGTTTTGTAGTTAGCACGCACCGTAAGTTTCCCTTTAGCACCTTGCTGCATCAGGTTACGTAGATTAATCAGAGGACGTCCGATCATTCTAGCTACGAATAATCCGATTAGCACAGCGGCAATAGCCGCAAACAAGGCGATTAGAAGCGTATAATTGAAGATTTGCTTAGCATCCTTCACAAGAGCGCTCACAGGTATATCACCAACAAGATTCCAACCGGATATGGACGATTTATAATAGGCTACCAAGTGATCATCGCTCGTTATAAAAGAGCCGTGTTCTTCTTCTAATTGTTCTTTCGTCAATTTGACGTCAGAATCTTTTTCTAATTCCGAGATTTCTTTATTAGCTATGTATTTGTTTTCTGTATTCGTAATGACAACCTTACTATCATCACCTAATGACATCCCAGTAATCTCTTTAGTGAGTAAATCTGTATTAAGCTCTATCAGAAGAATGGCTGATGTGGTATTCGTAAGTGTATTTCTCATCACTCGACCAATAGCAAATGTATTGGACGAGCCGCTGGAATACCCTTTGACTTTACTATCTAACCAAGCCACTTTTCCACCGTTCTCAACAGTCTTATTAAACCAATCATTTCCGCTTGAATTCTCGCTAAATGACGAACCGCCTGAACCTGTGATAACGATCAATTTACCATCAGGTCTGTAAAGATGAAGCGTTTTAATTGCTTTGTTCGAGAAAGTCACCACATTCAATTTCTCCGTCAATTGACGAGTAACATCAAGAGCTTCGTAGGAGGATGGATCTAACGTAGGAATTGACCCAAGCAAATCCTGCAGATCCTTGTTAAGCATAATTTGTAGAGATACTTCATCAAAAGTTTGATAAAGAAAATCTAGTTTTTGCCCCGCCTGTGTTACGGTTTGAAGACTGGATTCAGACACTTTGTTCTTAATCACATTTTTCGATACCGTGTAAGAAATCAAACCCACAGTAAGGACGAAAAAAAGAATACTTACAAAAAACATTAAAAACAGCTTCATACCTACGGATTTCACAGGATTTTCTACCTTGACTTGCTTCATTTCTTTAAAAGCGATCGAACCCATTTGCTTAGATTTGTTGCTTGCCACACCTACAATACGACCCCATGGAACATTACGAATTGCTTGAACTACTTTGTCTAAAATACTTTGAAGTTTCTGATTCATTTGTTCACCGCCATTAGTTTCTACTTCCTGCATATACCAGACTTTTGAACTAGAATGTAAAGGGTTCACTTTACGTTTTTAAATAATTTCGACACACTTTACCATTATCCTTCAAAATCCGATCTAAAATAAATAAAAAAAGAAACTTTCTCCAATTTACTCGAGTTTGAAGAAAGTTTCCATGAACTTATTTTCCTGTTTTCTTACGCATCATATCCCATTTTTTTACAGCTTTATCCGTTTGTAATTTGATCATTTGAAGTGGATGTCTAGCTGCATCTAATTCTAAGCCATCTTCATTTCTTATGACCCCAACCTTTTGCTTAAAATGCGTACCATCCGGTCCAAAAAATTCAATTTCTTGGCCAGTCTTGAAATGATTTCTTTGCTGTATGAGCGCCGTGCCCGATTCAGCATCATACCCCATAACCAGACCAACAAAATCATATCCAACCACTTTATCTTCTGGCTCAAAAATATGATCCTCATGCCCTGGCGCCTCATAGAAGAAGCCGGAGTTCAAAGGTCGGTTTGCTGCTTTATATATTTCATCCTGCCACAAAGGGTTGACCTCGAAATGCTCTGGATCGGCAAAGTAGGCATCAATGGCTTGGCGGTAGGCATTAACAACCGTAGCCACATAATGAATGCTCTTCATCCTGCCCTCAATCTTGAAGCTGTCTACGCCAGATTCGATCATCTCTGCAATATGTTCAATCATGCTCAGATCCTTCGAGCCCATTGTGAAAGCATCATCTTCCTCGCCAAACATCGGCAAATCCGTAGCCAAAGGAGCAGAGAGTGGTTGATCCTTGGCAAATAAATCGTACTTCCAACGGCATGATTGCGAGCAGCCGCCGCGATTGGAATCTCGATCCGTGAAATGATTAGAAAGCACACATCGGCCCGAGTACGAGCTGCACATTGCCCCATGTATGAAAGCTTCAATCTCTACATCGACATGAGCTTTAATCTGATCGATTTCTTCCATGCTGACTTCGCGGGCAAGAACAACTCGTTCAATACCCTGGTCTTTCCAGAACTTCACGGTTTGCCAGTTCATAACGGATTGCTGTGTGCTCACATGAACTTCCAACTTAGGAGCTACTCTTCTGCACGTCTCCATAATAATTGGATCAGCTGCAATAATAGCAGAGATCCCAACCTCTTGAAGTCCTCTCAAATAATCATCAAGGCCTTCTATATCCTCATTATGAGCATAAATATTCGTTGCTACGAATACTTTTGCCCCATATTGATTGGCAAACTCTACGGCTTCGCGCATTTCCTCCTGCGAAAAGTTATCCGCGTTGGAACGGAGACCATACTTCTGGCCACCGATGTAAACCGCATCCGCTCCGTAATGGATCGCAAATTTCAGCTTCTCTAAATTGCCTGCTGGAGCCAGTAATTCCGGCTTGTTAAGCCTAACACGCTTTCCTCTAGCTCGGGCTTCTATGGCTGTCGTCATCACGATAACGCACCTTCTTTCATCTATCAATATACCTGTTCTTTGTAGAAAAACCCATATGACAATTCGCGTTCAGGATCTTGCAGCTTAACTATCGCATCCAACCATTCCTGTTGAAAGATATATCCTTCAGGATCAGCTGCATAAGCATCAATGACAGCCCGATAGCTTCTCACTACTGTTTCGTTATAAAGAGAAGATTTCAAAAGACCTTCGATTTTCAAGCTATCTATTTGACCGTCCATAAGCTCAGGTAAATTTTCCAACATACATATATCTTCAGAACTCATAATGTGCGTGCCATTACTATCTTCGTATATAGGATAACGCTGATCACGGCGTTCATGCTCAATGAGGAAAAGCCCTCGCTCCATGGAACGATCCTGCTCAGCTGCATCTTTCCCTTGGTGCTCGATATAATTCTTCACTAACTCACGCTTAGAATGATATATATTGGTGATGCCATGTACTTGAACTTCAACAGCCAACTCCGCATGCTCTTTAAAAGCCAAAACCTGCTCCATATTCAATTCTCTAGCTAGGACCACACGGGTAGCTCCTTGCTTAGCCCAATAATTCGCAGTCGCGTAATTGGTTGATGTCATCTCTGCATTCCAGTGCAGTGTTAGCGGCTTAGGTAAATTACGGGCAGTCATGAGTACCGCTGGATCGCCGAAAATGATTGCATCCACACCGTATTCCTGTAATTTGGCTAAATAATCATGCAGCCCTTCAAGGGCATTATTGTCGAAAATATTGTTTACAGCTACATATACACTAGCCTTCTGTTCATGTGCCCAGGACACAGCTTCCTGTATCTCTTCAAGTTTCACTTCTCCCGGCAGGCGCATGCCGTAGCGCGCTTCGCCAATAATAACCGCATCTGCGCCTGCTTCGATCAATCTTTTCAGTTCTGCCACAGTGCTGCAGCTTACTACTAACTCTGGTTTTTTCAATTGCTTACCCTACCTTCTATCAGCTTACTATCATAAGTTCGAACTACTAATTCGCGACCTTCTTGCTTTCTGTAATATTCTTCTTATGCTCTTCAAAAGTTTCTGCGAACAAATGCCCTTTGGTCCCATCCTTCTTAGTTACGTAGAATAAATACTTCGTCTCTTCCGGATAAATAGCTGCTTTCATCGAGGCAAGACTCGGACTCGCGATCGGTCCCGGTGGTAAACCTGTATTCAAATACGTGTTATAAGGACTTTGTATTTGAAGATCCTTCTCCAGCAATCTCTCTTTGGACTTATCGAATAAATATTGCACGGTTGCATCAATTTGAAGAGGCATATTCTTCTTTAACCGGTTCTGGATAACGCCGGATACAAGTGCACGCTCTTCATTTACAACCACTTCACGTTCAATTAAAGATGCAATGGTCAACATCTGGTGGATGTCAAGTCCGCGCTCCTTGAGCTTGTCCTTCCAGTCTGATGGAAGTGTCGCCAGCTTCTTATCCAGCTCCTGCAGTGTTCGCTCAATGAACTCTTGTTCCGTGGAGTCCTTCTTAAACTCGTATGTTTCTGGGAACAGATACCCTTCGAGACGATGTTTGATGCTTTTATTATCAGGAAGCGTTGCGATCGTTTCCCCTTTGAGCCCAGCAGGCGCATCCGCCAACTGTAGAAAAACTTCCTTTTTCCAAGGAGTCTGCTCATTTAATTTGGCTGCAATTTGATCAATGGTATAGCCCTCAGGGATTGTAATACGGATGACCTCTTCCTTCACAGTCTCCCCTTTATTCAGTTTATTGATCATTTCTTCGAATGTCATGCCCGGCTTCATACTGTACTCGCCTGCTTGAAGTCTGGAGCCCTGTTTCTTCACCTTTAAATAATACGTAAAAACCGAAGAATTTTTAATAAGTCCCTTCGTTTCAAGCTCCTTGGCGATCTGTAAAGACCCTGCGCCTTGTGGAATTGAAACTCTTACTTCTTGCTCTGAAGCCTCTACAGGCTGGAGCGCATTCGCAATATACAATCCGATGCCGCCTGCAGTTCCAATGATAATAAGCAGCAATAGTCCAAAGACAAGAAGGATGAGCTTAAGCTTACTTCTTCTAGGCTTATTCTGTTCATTCTCTTGTTCAAGCATGTTGTTCACAATAATCCTCCTAAGAATTTTCGTAAGAAAACTGAGTTCGTAAGCATTTCTATACCCCAAAGCAAACAAAAACGAGCGGATGCGCTCCGCTCGGTTGTATGCTTCTTACAATTCATCCTGTTCTGGAAATACCATCTCGTCGTAGAGCTCTGAAACGATTTCCCATTCCTCGTCATCCTCGATGGTTTCCAATTCATACTGTCCGTCACTATCTGTCGTCACTCGGAAAACAGCAACCTCGTCTTCCTTCTTGAGTTCATCAGATTGCAGAACAGCATACGTATAATTTCCATAAACGAATTCTTTAAGAAGATGATACACCGTTGATTCATTTTGCTCATCAAACAAAATAATATCATCCCCGTAAGTTTTGCGCAATAAGTCAGAAGGCGTCGTACTCATGCTCATGCTTCTTCTTCCTCATCGAATTCTGCCATTAAGGTATTGAATGTTTCTTCAACAATATTCCATTCTTCTTCATCTTCGATGGTGAACAGCTTCAAATCCTCGCCGTCCTCATCCTCTTCATAGCGAAATGCGTACACTTCATCAGATTCTTCATCTCCGCCGTCAGTAGGCACGACCATCATATACTTCTTGTCAGAACCGTCCACTTCGAATTTCATGATAACCTCGAACTCTTCTTCGTTGCCTTCATCGTCCGGGATGTAAATGATTTCTGGTTGTTCCTCACGCAATTCTTCTTTGGACATGTTCGTTCACCTCTTCATATTGGCATCCATGTAACCTTGCAGGATGAGCTGTGCGGCCATTTTATCAATAACCAGCTTGCGTTTCTTCCGACTCACATCAGCTTCAAGAAGTGTGCGTGTCGCAGCTACGGTCGTTAACCGCTCATCCCACAAGTGTACAGGTACACTTAGTTTTTGCTCTAATTCTTGTGAAAATGCGATAGCAAGCTCACCGCGTGGCCCTATTGTATTATTCATATTTTTGGGTAAGCCTACCACTATTTGAGTAACACCATACTGTTTGACAATAGCCTCCAGCCGAGCGATGTCTTCCCCAGGCTTCCGACGATGTATGACTTCAAGCCCTTGAGCCGTCCAACCAAGCTCATCGCTCATCGCTACACCAATCGTTTTGTCCCCATAATCCAAACCTATCCATCTCATGCCGGTTCTCTTTTCCTTCTATTTGTGTTGACCCAGATAAGCACGAACTAATTCTTCAATGAGTTCGTCCCGTTCCCGTTTACGAATGAGGCTCCGAGCATTGTTATGCCGTGGAATATAGGCAGGATCTCCGGAAAGCAAGTACCCGACAATCTGGTTGATCGGATTATACCCTTTTTCCTGAAGAGCATCGTACACCGCTAATAACACGTCTTTCGGCGAAGTCTCAATTTCTTCTGCTTTTACGTTAAACTTCATCGTTTTATCCATGGAACTCATCAGGAGCACCTCACTTTCCTTGTGATACCATTGTAAAATATTTGAAAACCAATCCATGTATACTGGTTATATTCTCTATGGGTTTAAAAATTCCTGTCCCACAGAAAAATAATTATGCAAATTGGGAAAGAAGTCCTTCAACTCCGGACAATGCAGCTTGCAATTTGGATGCATCCTTACCACCTGCTTGCGCCATATCCGGACGACCGCCTCCGCTACCTCCAACAGCTTGAGCCACTTCTTTAATGATTTTGCCAGCGTGGAAGCCTTTAGCCACAAGATCTGGCGTTACAGCAGCTACCAAATTGACTTTGTCATCAGCAACAGCGCCGAGTACGATAACAGCGGAACCGAGCTTCGTCTTCATCTCATCCACAATATTGCGAAGCGAATCCATATCTGCTGCGTTGACTTGTGCAGCCAACACCGAAACCCCTGCTATTTGCTTCACTTGGTCTGTAAGTGAACCCGCTTCGATTCGCCCAAGTTTGCTGCGCAGTGACTCGTTTTCACGTGTCAGTTCCTTCACTTGCTGAAGCGTAGCTTCCACACGTTTAGGTACATCTTGAACATTTGATTTGAGCAAGCCCGCGGATTCTTTCAATAGTTGTAACTGTTGATCAAGGTATTCATACGCACTGCGGCCAGAGACCGCTTCGATCCGACGAACACCTGAACCGATACCGGACTCGCTGACGATCTTGAATAAGCCAATTTGACCTGTATTCTGAACGTGGCAACCGCCGCACAGCTCTAAGCTGTAATCGCCCACTTGCACAACGCGCACGATATCACCATATTTCTCACCGAACAATGCCATAGCTCCCATTGCTTTCGCGTCAGCGATTGCTTTGAGTGAAATATCCACATTCGTGTTGTTCCAAATTTGACGGTTCACACGCTGTTCCACATCCTGCAGTTCTTCGCTGCTAATGCTTCCGAAATGCGAGAAGTCAAACCGTAAACGGTCAGGTTCAACCAAAGACCCCGCTTGGTTAACATGCGTTCCAAGTACTTCCTTAAGCGCTTTGTGCAGCAAATGTGTAGCTGTATGGTTCTTAATGATGTCCCCACGCTCCGCAGCTGCAACAATAGCTTCTACCGAATCACCTTTGCGAAGTACACCCGACACAACAAGAACTTTGTGAACGTGCTGACCATGAGGCGCTTTGATAACATCTTCAACCTTCAATGACACTTGGTTACTTCGAATTATACCATAGTCACTTACCTGACCGCCGCTTTCAGCATAGAAAGGAGTCCGATCCAATACGACCTGACAAGTCTCACCAACTCCGACAATGTCTACGAGTTCATTCTCGTGAACGATCGCCACAATACTAGCAGTAACTACCAATTCATTATATCCAACAAATTCGCTTTTAATCGTCAAATCAGACAACGGTCCGCCTTGTACCTTCATGCCGCCTTCTTTATGACTGGCCGCTCTAGCACGGTCACGTTGTTCCTGCATGGAAGTATCAAACCCTGCGCGGTCAACCGTTAAACCCTTCTCAGAAGCAAAATCTTCGGTCAAATCGAAGGGGAAGCCATACGTATCATACAGCTTGAAAGCATCCGGTCCGCTGATCTGATTCGTCCCCGCTTGACGTGTCTTTTCTACCATCTCGGCCAGAATGATCAAGCCATCACTTAACGTTTCATGGAAACGCTCCTCTTCGGTTCGGATGACCTTTTCGATAAATTCTCGTTTATCTACAACTTCCGTGTAGTAAACGCCCATTATTTCTCCAACGGTTGGTACCAGCTTATGAAGGAATGGCTTATCAAGACCAAGTACTTTGCCGTATCGTACAGCGCGGCGCAGCAAACGGCGGATAACATAACCGCGGCCTTCATTAGAAGGCAGCACACCATCACCAACGGAGAAAGCAACTGTGCGGATATGGTCAGCGATGACTTTGAGTGCAACATCGTGCTCATCGTTCACATGATATTTCACACCCGTAAGCTCACATGTTTTATCAATAATCGGCTTAAACAAATCCGTGTCAAAGTTTGAGTCTACATCTTGCAGAATCGAAGCAAAACGTTCTAATCCTGCACCGGTATCAATATTTTTGTTAGGGAGCGGTGTATAGCTGCCGTCCTTATTATGGTTGAATTGCGTAAATACAAGGTTCCATACTTCTAGGAAACGCTCATTTTCCCCACCTGGCCAGCATTCCGGATCAGACAAATCACCGTATTTATCACCGCGATCATAGAAAATCTCTGTACAAGGACCACATGGACCCTCGCCAATATCCCAGAAATTATCTTCTTTGAGCTTATAAATACGATCTTCGGGTATACCAATTTGTTTGTTCCAAATTTCAAAAGCTTCCTCATCATCTTCATGCACAGTGACAGAAATACGATTCGGATCAAAGCCGATCCATTGCGGATCAGTCAAAAACTCCCAAGCCCATGGAATGACTTCTTTTTTAAAATAGTCTCCGATGGAGAAATTCCCCAGCATCTCAAAGAACGTATGATGTCTGCGTGTTTTACCTACATTTTCAATATCATTCGTACGAATACATTTCTGGGCATTCGTAATCCGTGGATTTTCTGGAATTTCGCGTCCATCCAAATACGGCTTTAAAGGAGCAATCCCCGCATTAATCCACAAGAGTGAGGGGTCATTATGTGGGACGAGCGATGAACTTGGCTCTATCTTATGCCCTTTACTTGCAAAGAATTGCAACCACTTGGAACGTATTTCACTTGCTTTCATCTTTTTCAAGCCTCCATATTTATCAATTGTTCGAAAAACAAACAAAAAACGCCCCTGTAACATACAGGGACGAATAATCGCGGTACCACCCTGGTTATTGTGTTCGGTTCACCCTTGCTTATACCAAGAGGAAACAAACGCAATCTCCTTGTGCGGATCTTTAACGGGTCCAACCGGTGGAGTTCATCCACACTCCGAAACGAGCTTTGGGCCATCCTAGCATCGAAAGGTTCTCACAGCCGCCACTCAGTAATAATACTGCTCTAGCGGAACCTTCTCTCTGACGATGGACTATGGCTTACTAAAGTTTCATCAACGCTTTCAATTCAGATATAGATAAGGCAAATTATAACTATATGCTAGTACCCTGTCAATATTCATGTAAAGTTTTGGGCTCTTAGTCCATTCAATTCAAAGAAAATTAATGGAACCAACCCTTTAAGGGAATCGTACCTACAATATACTCGTTCCTTATATGATCCTCGGAGGTGTTTCAATTGGATTTTTCAACCCTCACCCTACTCGGGTTAATCACACCCATCTTTGTATTAGTCATCTACATCATGACCAAGACTCTCATCAAAAAGGAGATACCCGATAGCCGTTATAATCCTTTTGATTATATAACTGGTCAAACCCAAGCCCCATTTCAAGAACAAAAAGAGCAAAAAGAAGAAAAGGACGACCAGGGAGACGACAAAGATAAAAACTTAAAAAATCATAGTTGACAATCATTCTCAATGAAAGTATACTAATTTTAATGATAATGATTTTCATTATCGAACCAAGACATAAGGCAAGAATTCGTATACTTATTCCGTAGCCCATTCGATGGTTTACGCATGGCCACACCTTTCATATCCTCAACCCTCGTGCAGAACCCCTCTGAACCATGATCTCGCAAATCATGGCTCAGAGGGGTTCTGTGCGTCCACACCTAATGAAACCTCATGTCGTGGGCTTATGAACATAGTGAAGGAAAATATGTTGAATGATAACCTTCATGACGGCAAAGAAAGGTACAGCTAATATTAACCCCACAATACCTGCGACTTCCCCACCTACAAGTAAGGCGAAGATGATAAATAACGGATGCATATGCAGCGTTCTTCCTACCACCTGAGGAGAGATTACGTTGCCTTCGAGAATTTGTACGGCTAAATTAACAAGCGCAACTAATAACAACATTTTCAAAGAGATCGTTGAAGCCATAATGATTGCCGGCGCTGCTCCAAAAAAGGGCCCCAAGTAAGGAATAATATTAAACACCGCCACAACGCTAGCGAGCAGCAAGGCATATTGCATGCCAATAAGCCAATACCCCAAATAGGCAAGAGCTCCTATAATCAAGCAAACTAACAGTTGACCACGGATATAATTACCAAGTGCAGTGTCAATATCAATGAGCAACTTGATTGTTTTCTTACGATGCTCACGCGGCACAATTGCCAGGGCTGTTTTCTCAATAATTTGAAAATCCTTTAAGATATAGAACGCAACGAACGGTACGATGAAAGCAATGAACAGCATATTGATGGTATTTCCAATCTGATTCATGTAGTTCGAGATGGCCATGGAAATGCTATTTTCCAGCTTCGTAAGTGAATGATTAAATCCATTGCGCACACTGTCGGGCAGCAGTTGATTTTGATTAAAGCCATCTACAAGCGACTGCGCACGCATAGCCATTTGCGGCATATGCTCATTCAGTTCCGCTATTTGGGACACAAACATCGGTGTCATATTCATGATAATAACGGTCAGAGATGAGAGAAAGACACTATAAATAAGCAGTACAGCAATGGTTCTTGGCACTTTCCGCTGGTTAAGAATATTCACGATCGGGTTTAAAATGTACGAAATAATCACTGCTATAAAAAATGGCGTCACGATGGCTTTGATAAAGGTAAATACGCTAAACATGATTGGCTTTATTTGGAGAAGCATATACAAGCTGGCCAGAACAAGCAGGAGGTAGACCAGCCCGACAAACCATTTATTTTTCCAAAAGCGTTCCATTCTCTTCACCTCTGTTAATCCTTATAAACATATGCTCATACAGTATATGTACAACCTGTCCAAATTAACCCGTTAAATCATGAGCTAAACAAGAAAAAACGCTACTTCTTAAGCGCCCTGCGCTTAAAAAATAACGTTTTGTAATGTGTATTAACGATTAATTTGCATGTTCGTGGACATGAGGAATTTCTTCCTCAAAAAATAAATCATCCAAAGAACTCAACGTACCGTCTTCCTCTACTTGATACACGGACATCTTGTCTCCGTTAACACTGAGTTCAATAAAGCAACCCCAGCAGTAGAATTGATGGGAACCGATTTTTCCAATATCTTTGGAATTACAGTTTGGACAACGCATAATGCTCACCCTATTCTTCTTTGGATACGAAGAGTTCTTCTACTTCCTGAGCGCAATGTACAGGCACTATGATGGCATCTTCCCCTTTGGTTGCCGCCACCGGCATGGGAAGCCATCTTCGCCCTTCCTTTAAATCAGAAATAAACCCTTCGGACAATTCATAACCTACTATTTGTTTACCCCAATTCTGGTTTAAATAAACATCTTCTACCACGCCTAATTTGTGTCCTCCCACCGTAATGACGGGAAGACCTTTAATTTTGCGGCTTCCTTCAAGAAAAGCATGGCACTCTTCCACATGCTCAAACTCGCGAATGACACTTTCGTTCGGTATGGTAATGGCATCTTCTCCGGCAGAGACGATTCCCTCCCACGGTATATAACGTAAGGAGGAGAACCAATGCTTCACTTCGAGCATGATACCTCGTATGTTCCAATCAGGGCCTACCAACAAATCTTTAACTTGACCTATTTGTTTTCCGGAATCTACCGTAATAACGGGAAGCCCGATCAAATCATGCGCTTTGCGCAAGTTCTATTCCTCCTAGAACCACCCGGTACTATATAGTACGCAACCGCTTGACAATGGTTGCAATTTTCTGGGCAGCTGTTTCGATTTGTTCTTTAGAATTCCCCATTCCAAAACTAAATCGAACCGCGGAGGCCGTAACATTTTCTGGGAGCTTCATAGCTTGTAATACGTGTGATACTTCAAGTGAACCTGACGTACATGCAGAACCGCTTGCAGCAGCCACTTCTTCTAAATCCAGATTCATAAGAAGTGTTTCTGTTGAGATACCTGGGAAGCTGATGTTCAGAATATGCGGGATACACTGTTCCTTGTGGCCATTAATCGTAAAGTTATCGCAGCCTAATTGCTGCTCAAGTATGCTTATCATAAGCCCGCGAAACTCTGTGACATTGGATTTCATGCTATCCAGCATGGGGAGAGTAACTTCCACAGCTTTAGCAAAGCCTGCAATTGCTGCTACATTCTCCGTACCTGCGCGGCGCTTTCTCTCCTGAGAGCCGCCATAGACGTGAGGTGTCAACCTCGTGTTCTTCGATACAAATAATGCGCCTGCACCTTTGGGTCCGTATATCTTATGAGCCGAGAAACTCATTAAATCAACAGGAAGTTCATGAACATTCAGCGGAAATTTACCTAAAGCTTGCACCGCATCTACATGAAAAGGAATTTGCCGACTCCGCGCTAGATGGCCTACTTGCTCGATCGGTTGAATCGTACCCACTTCATTATTCACATACATCATGGAAATGAGAGCTGTGTCAGGACGAATAGCCGCTTCCACATCTTCTATTTGAATAAGACCGGTCGGATCTACTGGAAGGTAAGTCACCTCGTACCCGAGGCTCTCCAGTCGCTCACAGGGATGCAAAACAGCATGATGTTCGATCTCCGTCGTAATGATATGCTTCCTGCCATCCTTGTTTGCATTCATGATCCCAAAGATCGCCATGTTATTGCTTTCGGTCCCTCCGCTTGTAAAAATAAGCTCAGCAGGTAAACAGCCTAACGATTTCGCCATAGCGTCCCGAAACCGGTTGAGTGCTGTTCTAGTAGCTCTGCCGAAGCTATGTGTACTCGAAGGATTCCCAAAAAAGGCTGTATAGAATGGAAGCATTGCTTCCATTACTTCAGGATGCACGGGTGTAGTTGCTGCATGATCAAGATAAATGGGATTCATAGGACACCCTTAAATGTAAAACATGTAGTTGTCGTTCTTACCTTGGTCTTCGAAAGAAATCAAGTTAGCAAGTGTAGTAGAATCAAGCACGTCCGCAATACTATCGCGAATGCGAATCCACAGATCACGCTTAGCCGGATCATCTTCCTCGGTGAAATCGACAGGACTGATTGGTCCTTCTAAAACACGAATAACCTCGCCTGCTGTTACTAGTTCAGCGGATTTGGAGAGAATATATCCACCGTAAGCACCACGAATACTTTTGACCAATCCTGCATTGCGAAGCGGAGCTACAAGTTGTTCCAGATAATGCTCAGAAAGCTGATGCTTTTCGGCAATACTTTTGAGTGAAGTCGGTCCTTCACCAAATCGATTGGCCAGCTCCATCATGATCGTTAAACCATAGCGGCCTTTTGTAGAAATTTTCAAAGTTACACCTCATTCAACATTATATGCCATCAAGGAGTCTGATCGATATTGCAAAAACTTCTGTTGCCTACCATCTATTTTATCCACGTTCAGACACTATGGTCTTCCCTATCTTGGTACACAGCGTTTCCATTTTTCGCAAAAACATTCCTAAACATCCGTATATCGTATATATGGTATCATAAATTCCTTGTTCTGTGGGGGAAAAACAATGACATTCTCATGAAATATTTTAATTTTGAACAATAGAGAGGTATAATAGTAAGAGTTTTAAAAAAAGTCCCACAAGATAGAAAAGAGGTTCGCAGCTATGAGTAAAAAAACACGTGTCATTTTGGGAATGTCCGGAGGTGTCGATTCTTCGGTTGCTGCGCTGTTGCTTAAGGAACAGGGCTACGAGGTTATTGGCATTTTCATGAAAAATTGGGACGATACCGATGAGTTTGGCCATTGTACCGCAGAAGAAGATGCAGAGGATGTTAGAAGAGTGTGCGATCAGCTCGACATCCCTTTCTATACAGTTAATTTCGAAAAGCAATATTACGACAAAGTTTTCGCCTACTTCTTAGATGAGTACACCAAGGGCCGCACGCCGAATCCGGATGTGATGTGTAACCGGGAAATAAAATTCGGGGAATTGCTTCAGAAGGTCATTGATCTAGGCGGGGATTACATTGCAACAGGTCACTATGCACAAGTGAAAGAGCAAGATGGTGAATATGTGCTTTTGCGTGGTAATGATGCCAACAAAGATCAAACGTACTTCCTTAACGTACTCAATCAGCAGCAGCTGTCCAAAGCCATGTTCCCGATTGGCCACCTACCGAAACCAAAGGTTCGTGAAATTGCTGAAGCAGCAGGTCTAGCCACAGCTAAAAAGAAAGACAGCACTGGAATTTGCTTTATCGGAGAGCGCGACTTTAAACAGTTCCTCAGCCAATACTTGCCTGCAAAGCCCGGCAATATGGTCGATATTCGTAACGGTGAAGTCAAAGGGCGTCACGACGGTTTGATGTACTACACCCTGGGTCAAAGACAAGGACTTGGTATTGGCGGTTCAGGCTCGGGGGAGCCATGGTTCGTTGTAGATAAAGATTTGAACAACAATCAATTGCTTGTTGTTCAAGGTGAGCAGTATCCGGGGCTATATTCTAAGGGCTTAACAGCCACAGATGTGAACTGGATATCATCAACCAAACCTGTGGGCACATATGCCTGCACAGCCAAATTCCGTTACCGTCAGCCCGACCAAGGCGTAGTCCTGACGTTTATGGAGGATGGCACATGTGAAGTTGTCTTCGATAAACCACAAAAAGCCGTAACGCCGGGGCAATCCGTTGTTTTCTATGATGGAGACGTGTGTTTAGGCGGCGGAGTTATTGATAAGGTTCATAAGTAAGTTTGATTGTCGGATATAGGAGTAGGAAGGATGATCGTTTTGGTCAAAGTGAATGATGTTGGTTGGAAAGCTGCTGCTTATGAGGATGTTACGAAGATCGTGAAAGAGGTAGGTATTCTCCCGCTCTCTTCGTTCATACCGGATCATCCTTCCCTTGAATCTATAACTGTGCACGAACAATGGCATACCGGGCTAGAGACAGATCCTTGGCTATGGCGAGATCGTCTGCCTGGCGACGGCATTGCCGCTTATGGTCGCTTTTTTGCAAAGAAGCCTCTGTTGATTTCTGCCGAGCTCTTCCCATTGATTAAGAATTTGTTAGACGAGCCTTATTCTGTTGAGGAACGTTATGCAGATGGAGAGCTTCCCAAATCGGCTGTCGAACTTTTCCAAGCCGTTGAAGAGAACGAAGGCATCGATGTGAAGGAGCTTCGCTCCAAAATCGGGATGAAAGCCAAGGAGTCGAAAAATGAATTCGACCGAGCACTGATAGAACTACAAAGTAAAACAGATATCCTTATAGCTGGTATAAGCGAACGCCTGAATGCCAATGGCACCAAGAACGGCTGGAACAGCACCTGCTATATGACTGCCAAGCATTGGATGGAGCTTCATGGGATTAAGGCGAATGCACTTCCAACTCCGGAAGCAAAAAGTCAACTCAGAGCGTTGCTTCAAGAACGGTTTAGTGCTGCCGCGGGTGTTTATCTGGGTAAGATTTTTAAATTATAGGAATGATCATTAATAGGAGCCCTGAGGGCTCCTATTTCTGTTTTCAGCACGGTGCCAGCAAACATATAATCCGGCATCTTGTAGAAATTTACCGTTTGCCCTTCAAGTATGCAGGCTTACTTCTAAGCACAGGATAATCGCGAAAGGTGTGAGAGAATGGGTAGATTCTTAGTCGTACTTCTGATTATTTGGGTTGGTTGGTCCGGAAGTTTGCAAACAAGGGCAGAGGCAAGTACAGGGGCAAGTACAGAGATAGGTACAGAGATAAGTATACAGGTAAATACAGAAGAAATTATAATAGAATATATGCCTGAGCAAGATCCTGAATATGCTAAATGGAGCCGTCTTGCCTTTCAGGAAGCTGGGAAAATATACACTTTATTAGATTATAAATATTTAGGGCGGTCGACTATCGCACCCGGTGTTGCACAGCAGCAGTTTCGCTTCTGGGTAAGACATCAGGGTGTCGAATTTCCGCTGATTGTTTCGATTCGGTACGATCCTATTACAGAGAGGGTTTTCACAATCGATATGGAACAAGAAAAAAGAGGGAACCTACTGATTTTATAAACCTGTAGGTGTCCCTCTTCTTTTATGCTGATTGAGCTTCATCTTTTCTTCTGTCCCCTGCTCACTAGCTGCAAAGATAATCTCATTTCGTATTTCGTCGGGTAAGTACTGCTGCTTCACATAGTGTCCTGGGTAATTATGCGGATACATGTAACCTTTATGTCCGAGCTGATCGGCACCTTTATAGTGCGTATCACGCAGATGAAGGCGGTACATTCGCAGATTTCACTTGGTCCATCAACTGTTCCGCACGAGAGATGGCCATCGGTATCGAATTAGACTTTGGACTCTCCACAGCGAATAAAATTGCCTGGGAAATGATGTATTTGGATTCCGGCCAGCCAATCTTATGATAGGCGTCCATGGCCGTCACGGACTGCACCATTGCCTGCGGGTTGGCAAGGCCGATATCTTCGCTGCAGGCGACGATAAGACGCCGCAGGAACGTCATAGGATCCATGCCGAGCTTCTCGACGGCATATAGGAACCAGAACAGCGCGGCATCACTGGAGCCGCGCACGCTCTTGTGAAAAGCGGACAAGACGTCGTATTGTGTCGACTCGTCCGCTTTCACGATGGGGCGGCGGATCGACTCTTCCGCCACCTCGAGCGTAATCTGAACCGTTCCATCCGGTTCAGGTGAAGTTGTGAGCGCTGCAAGCTCCAGCGCGTTAAGCGAACGGCGGATGTCGCCATTAGCCATCCGCGCAATGTGCTCCAGCGCCTCCTCGTCTACGTGGAGGCGCATGAACCCGAGCCCCTTCACGGGGTCGGCGATGGCTATTCGCATGGCGATGAGCGCATGCTCCGCCGTGAGAGGCTCGAGCTGAAACAGCGTCGAGCGCGACAGCAGAGCCCCGTTCACATGGTGAAACGGGTTCTCTGTCGTCGCACCGATGAAGATGAGGATGCCCTGCTCTACCGCAGGTAGCAGCGCATCCTGCCGCGAGGTGTTGAAGCGATGCACCTCGTCCAAGAAAAGAGTCGTCTTACGACCGTACATCGCTTTATTGGTCTTTGCTAGCTCGATAATTTCTCGCACATCTTTGACCGAAGCGTCTACGGCGTTCAGCTTCATGAACTCACCCTGTGTTCGGTTCGCAATGATGTTGGCCAATGTTGTTTTGCCGGTGCCCGGGGGTCCATAGAGCAAGATTGAGGTCACTTGATCGGCCTCAATCGCTCGTCTTAGCAGCTTTCCTTTTCCGACGATTTGCTCCTGGCCAATATACTCATCGAGCGATGTTGGCCGCATACGATCAGCTAACAGCTTTCCTGTTGGTTCTTGTGAAGAAGCATATGTAAACAAGTCCATAAGTTGATTATCCTTTACTTTGCATTGAAAGATATAAACTCTATTATAACCCGCACACGAAATCATGTCATGTTTTGTAAGTAAACTGCTACTGCTGGTTTCAGAGAAGTTGTCGAATCCATATACGGTCGAGTAAGAAAAGATCCCCCTGATACGAAACCAGGAGGATCTTTCTTGATACTATTTATACAGACTGAGGAGTTGCTTTGTCATTCTGCGGTTCCGGACGCTGGACAGGTACCGTGAAGCGAAGTGGCCCTGCTATGAATGTAGCCGCAAGTCCGACAATACCGAACACGATACTTATGATAAAACCATGGTTAATCGCTGTTCCCAGTGAATCTCGGAGGAAATTCATCGTTTCCCTAGGGAATGCAGCTCCCGCTCGGATCAAATGTTCTGGATTAGCTAAAGTCGTTAATTGATTAAGAGGCATGTTGTGCTCAGCAGCGCCAACTTGAATGAGATTGTTGTATTTAGTGTTGACAATAGTCGCCATAATCGAAGCTCCGAGAACCCCTCCTATATTACGCCAAAAGCCAATGATGGAGGAGCTGACTCCTATATATTTGGGATCTACGCTAAGAGCAACTGCATTCTGAGCAACACTCATTAAAGGTCCAATTGCCCCTACGCCAAGTATAACCATCAGGGTAATCATATACAGATTACCTGCGTCATGACTGACTACACTTAACAAATAACTAATGACAATACCCGTAATCATACTGAACGCGATAACTGCACGGAAGCTAAAATAACGTTGAAGGAAACCAAACAATACAGCCCCCACCATTAAAGAAAACATCATCGGGGTCAGAAGAACATTTGAATTCGCCCGACCTAGCACTGCAGTTGAGAAAATAGGCAAGTAAGCAATAGCCGAGAACATAATCGCTCCTTGGCAGAGACAAGCTAACATCATGCCGAGAACCATTCGGTTTTTGAATAAAGGTAAAGGCAGCATGGGTTCTTGGGCCCTGCGTTCAACCATAATGAAAAGAAAACCTACAACAACGGCAACAGCTAACAAACTTATGATTTGCCAGGACGCCCATGTATAATCTTTACCACCGAACTCTAATGCGAGCATGAGTGAAACAGTAGAGATAATGAGTAATAGCGTCCCTAAATAATCAATTTTCGGACGACGAGTCGAACGAGTTTCCTTAAGAGCAACAAGTAAAACAAAGAATGAGAGTAAACCCAGTGGCAAATTAACATAGAAACACCAGCGCCAACCCCAGGTTTCGGCGAGCAAGGTGCCTATTTGCGGTCCCGCTACGGATGATAGGCCGAATATCCCAGCAAATACCCCTGACAGCTTAGCCCCCTCTTTGGGATCTGAAAAAAGCGTATAAATAATGGTGAAACTAATGGGAAAAATAGCTCCTGAACCTATCCCCTGAATCGCTCTATATACGATCAGCTGCGTCATATCCTGGGCCGTACCACAGAGTGCCGAACCGATCAAAAATATGGATATTCCAATCAAATAAAAGAGCTTTCTGCCAAACATATCCGACAGCTTTCCGAAAACAAGCATCGTGCTCGTAGATGCAAGCATATACGCTGTGAATACCCAACTGATCTTATCGAAACCATTAATATCGCCTATGATATGACTTATAGCAGCCGCCGTAATTGTATTATCTAACGCAGACATCAAAAGCCCTAAAGCCATTGCCAGTATAATAAAACCTGTTTTTTTATTACCCACTATCGTTTTACCCCTTTTCCACTTTTAAATTACTCAACCGTTCTATTCCGGCCATTAATGTTCGCATAGTACTTTCCGTATTTTCGATACCAATTTGAATACAAAGCTCCTGCGTCTGGGACATTAATGACTTTGACTTACCGTTCTCATACATTTTCCGCAAACGCTCAAGATCATCTTTCGCACTCAATACGCCATTTTCCAAATATTCAATAATGACCTCAACCTCAATAAATTCTCCAAAAAACAAGCGAGTCATCGCATCAGACTTGAATTCATTGGCTTGCATGGGACTGTACATGTAGGCTTTGAAATGCTTTTGGCCTTCCTCCGTTATGGAGTAGACATTCTTATTCGGTCTTCCATCCTGGATAACACTTTCCTTGGTAATGAGACCTTCCTTCTCCATCTTGCTAAGCGTAGGATAAATCGTGCCAAAGCTTGCATTGTAAAAATAGGAAAATACCGTCTCAAACATATGCTTGATGTCGTATCCCGATAGACTGCGTTTCATTAAAATTCCTAAAATGACATCCTGACTAGTCATGCTGTAAGTCCTCCTTTTTCATGTGTGCTTCGTTATTAACAATTTATCGGATTACATATATCGAGTCAACATATAAATGTTTGATATATACAATACTGATATAACATTTATTGATTTAACCTTTACAATACCCTCCGGAGCCTTATGAAAGGGAACGTAGATGCGTTATTTTGCTAAAAAGTCGTTGTAAGACTGGTGAAGCGGAACGTCAATGCCTTATTTCCTTTATGAAAGCCGTATTCCGTCTAAATGGCAAAATAGCGCATCCTATTTCCACTTAGAGGCAAATAGGCAGGAATTCGATAAACAACGCATCGTAGTTCCCTTATTTTCGTCCGAGCCCCTAGGCATTGAATAATCAGGGCAAATAAAAAAACGGATGCCCATCTTCCAATGGGCATCCGTTTTTTTATTTCTTCTTCAAACCAATTTCCAATAGTTCTTTCACAGCCACACTCACCATGATTAGTCCTGCCACAGGCGGAACAAAAGCATTGCTCGCCGGTGGTTGTTTCGCTTTGCGAATTTCTGGTGCGTTCTCGGGAACGATTTGCTGCGTGACATCTTCGCGGGGTTTCATCGGCGCTTCCGTCGAAAATACGACCTTCACGCCCTTTTTGATCCCTTCCTTGCGCAGTTTTTGACGAACCACACGTGCAATAGGATCCATGCTCGTTTTGGAGATATCCGCTACTTTGAACTGTGACGGATCCATTTTATTGGCTGCGCCCATGCTAGAAACGATTGGGATCTTCCGCTCCAGACACTGCTTGATCAGATGGATTTTATAAGAGATGGTATCACTTGCGTCCAATACGTAATCGATTGGATATGCGAATACTTCCTCGTACGTTTCCTCTGTGTAAAACATCCTCAGCGCGATGACATCGCAATCCGGGTTAATTAATTTGATTCGATCGCGCATCAGGTCTGCCTTAGGCTGACCTACCGTTGTCGTAAGCGCATGAATCTGACGATTAATATTCGTGATGTCGACAACATCTTTGTCGATCAGAATAAGACGTCCAACCCCTGTACGCGCTAGTGCTTCAGCAGCGATTGAACCTACACCGCCAATGCCTAGCACGGCAACCGTGCTATTTTTCATGATTTCAAGGCCCTCAGGGCCAATCGCTAGCTCAGTTCGAGAAAATTGGTGAAGCATAGAGACACTTCCTCTTTCAATGTTCTTAGGCTTTAGCAGCAGGCTGCTTAAGCGCTAAGCGAATCGACAGCTGTTCGAGCTGTTTGTCGTCTACAGTACCCGGTGCATCGGTTAACAAGTCAGTTGCGCTTGCTGTTTTCGGGAATGCAATCGTTTCTCTCAAATTCGTGCGGCCTGTGATCAGCATCACCAAACGGTCGAAGCCAAAAGCAAATCCGCCGTGCGGAGGTGTTCCATACTCAAAGGCTTCAAGTAGGAAGCCGAATTTCTCAACAGCTTCCTCTTTGGAGAAGCCAAGCGCACCGAACATTTTCTCCTGCACTTCACGTTGGTAAATACGCATCGAACCGCCGCCCACTTCATATCCGTTCAAGACAAGATCGTAAGCTTGAGCACGAATTTGACCTGGGTCTGTATCAAAGAAATGTACATCTTCTTCATTTGGTCGTGTGAACGGATGATGCTCAGCAACATAACGTTTGGCTTCTTCATCATAGCCAAGAAGTGGGAAGTCCACAACCCAAGCATATTTGAACTTCGAGTCATCGATAAGTCCAAGCTCACGACCGATTTTCAGACGAAGGTTACCAAGTACATCGGCAACAACTTTTTTCTTATCAGCGGAGAATAGAAGCAAATCCCCTTCTTCTACGCCCAAACGCTCTGTTAATGCAGCGATTTCAGCTTCATTGAAGAATTTCACGATAGGCCCTTTGAATTCGCCGTCTTTCACTTGAATCCAAGCTAAGCCTTTTGCGCCATAACGTGCTGCGAATGGCAAGAGGTCATCGATTTCTTTACGACTCCATGTGCCGCAACCTTTCGCGTTCAAAGCTTTTACTTGACCGCCGCCTTTAACGACGTTTGCAAACACTTGAACACCTGAAGTTTCAACGATATCAGAAACATCTTCAAGTTCTAGACCAAAACGAAGATCCGGTTTATCCGAACCATATTTCGCCATGGCATCCGCATACGTAATACGTTGGAATGGACGCGGGATTTCGACTTGTGCTGTTTCTTGCATTAATTTGACTACGAGTTCTTCCAAGATTTCAAGCAGTTGATCTTGAGAAATGAAGGAAGTCTCAATGTCGACTTGAGTAAATTCAGGCTGACGGTCTGCACGAAGATCCTCATCGCGGAAACAGCGTGCGATTTGGTAGTAACGCTCTAAACCACTAACCATCAACAATTGCTTAAAGATTTGCGGGGATTGCGGAAGTGCGAAAAATTCGCCCGGATGCACGCGGCTTGGCACCAAGTAATCGCGAGCGCCTTCCGGTGTGCTTTTTGTCAAAATCGGTGTTTCAACTTCAACAAATCCTTGATCATCTAAGAAATTACGGAATACTTTGGACGCTTTGGAGCGAAGCATTAATGTTTTTTGCATTTCCGGACGACGCAGGTCCAGATAACGATATTTCAAACGTACGGCTTCATCCACATCTACGCCGTCTTCGATGAAGAAAGGAGGTGTTTTGGCTGCATTCATAATTTCGATTTCAGTCACCTGAATCTCAATTTCACCCGTTGTAATATTTTTGTTGACTGTTTCGGCATCACGTTCTACAACTTTCCCTTTAACAGCAAGCACGTATTCATTACGAGCGCGGTCAGCAATGGCAAGTGCATCCCCTGAGAAGTCTGGGTTAAATACAGTCTGTACAAGCCCGCTGCGATCGCGTAGATCGATGAATAGAACGCCACCTAAGTCACGTCTTCTTTGCACCCACCCGTTTAGTGTAACTGTCTGTCCTACCTGAGCTTTAGTAAGCTGCCCACAATGATGTGTTTTGAGCATCATGATTATTTTTCCTCCTAATATAGGGATCTTTGAGTGTAGCTCAAAGTCTCTCCTTTGTAGGGATCTTTGAGTGTAGCTCAAAGTCTCTCCTTTGTCGGGATCTTTGAGTGGAACTCAAAGTCTCTCCTTTGTTTTTATGCTTCTAAAACTATCTATTCGAAAAGTGTCTTTGCAGCGTTCGAGGCAAGATCGGCTAAACTCACAGTCAGTTGACTGCCTGTATCCATCTTCTTCATCGTAATTTCGCCGCGCACCAATTCGTCATCTCCAAGAATCGCCACATAGGTGGCTTGAAAACGGTCAGCAGATTTCATTTGTGCCTTCATTTTACGACCTTGGTAATCCTTCTCTGCTTTCAGTCCTTGCACTCTAAGCTGGTGCAGCAGCTTCGTTACTTCCTTCTCCGCTGCGTCTCCTAGACCGATCAAATATACATCCAACGGCTCTGGCTTCGGAATATCGACACCTTGCGCCTGCAGTACGAGCAGAATACGCTCAAGGCCAAGACCCAAGCCAACTCCCGGCTGATCGTTGCCATGGCCGCCAATCTGCTCAACTAGACCATTGTATCGTCCGCCTCCGCCAATCGTATCAATCGCGCCGATCCCGGCTGCTTTGTACTCAAATGCTGTATGCGTGTAGTAATCAAGACCGCGAACAAGGCGCGGATTAATCCGATACGGGATTTCCATCGCTGTTAAATGCTCTTGGACCAGCGCGAAATGCGACGTGCACTCTTCATCCAAATAATCTAAAATTTCTGGAGCGCCTTCGCCATACTTTTGATCCACTTTGCAATCAAGAATTCGCATCGGATTACGATCAAATCTAGACTGACAATCTTTACAAAGCAAATGCTTGACAGGTGCGAAGAACTCCTGCAGCTTCTCACGGTAAACCGTTCTAACCGCTGGTGTGCCAACGGAATTAATTTCAACGGTTACTTCCTTAAGACCAATTTCTTTATAGAACGTATAACCAAGCGCAACCACTTCAGCGTCAATGCTTGGATCAACGGATCCGAAAGCTTCAATGCCGAACTGATGGAACTGGCGAAATCTCCCAGCCTGTGGCTGCTCATAGCGAAACATAGGTCCTACGTAATAAAGTTTCGTTAAATCGGGAATCCCGTAAAGCTTATTCTCTACATAAGCCCTAACAACACCAGCTGTTCCCTCGGGGCGAAGCGTCATACTGCGGTCCCCTTTATCGAGAAAGGTGTACATCTCTTTGCCCACGATATCTGTCGTTTCTCCGACGCCTCTAATGAACAATTCGGTATCCTCAAATATCGGCGAACGAATTTCTTTGTAATTAAATCTTTGGCACAAGTCTCTTGCTTTGCTCTCTAGGTACTGCCACTTCTCCACCTCACCGGGAAGAAGATCCTGTGTGCCTTTTGGCTTTTGAATGCTCATGTGCTGGGCCTCCTCTTATCTGTCGTTCCTGTCAAATAACAACAAAAAAATCTCCCACCCCCGACTAACGTCAGGGACGAGAGATTTGATTAACAAATTCACCCGTGGTACCACCCACATTCAGAAATGCTGCTATCGATTGCCAGAGGCAACGAAACAGACTTCTGCTCTTTACGGTTAACGCCCGCTATACGCACAGCTGCTACTAGGCAAATTGACATCAGCCAATATGCTATTCCCAGCCGGTCCTCGGGGAGGTCTTTTCGTTCGCTCATCATAGGAAGCTTGCAGCCTAGACTTCCTTCTCTGCTTATGTGGGGGCGACTTACTTTGTCCCTTCAACGGATCACAAAATTATCGAATTACAATATTGTTTATTGTAAACATTGGCAGATACAAAGTCAAGAGATAGAAGTACTAACCCTCCTATAGCTCCACTATATTAGTTAATGTAAGTCCGCCCATTTTTGCAACTCGTCCATAACGGGTTTAAGCCCTTTTCCTTTGGCGGTTAATTCATACTCAATCCGAACTGGCGTTTCTGGGTATACATGACGGATGATGATCTCTGCAGCCTCGAGCTCCTTGAATCTCTCCGAAAGCATGCGATCACTCATACTCGGGATGAGAACTGATATATCTTTAAAGCGCTTCGGTCCAGAAAGCAAGACATGAACAATAAGTCCTGTCCAACGCTTTCCTAGAAGTTCAAAAGCATTCTCGAATTTGGGACACAGTTGATAGTCTTCCATATAAATCATCTCCTTATAAACAATTTTAGCATAGTCGCTTGACAAAAGTAAGTGCTTCGTAATAATATACTAACATAAAGTAAGTCATTAAATAAAGTATATTAATAGAGGAGTTGTTAGTAATGGCGTTAGGTCTACTTATTATTCGTTTAGTGATCGGTTTATCATTCGCGGCGCATGGTTCACAAAAAGTATTTGGATGGTTTGGTGGCTATGGTCCCAAAGGTACGGGAGGTTTCTTCGATTCAATAGGAATCAAACCAGGTGTGCTCATGGCTGTTCTTGCAGGTTTAGCGGAAATTGCAGGTGGGCTTCTCTTCGCCGCAGGTCTTTGGACACCATTAGGTGCTGCTCTTATCGTACTAACTATGCTTGTTGCTATCATTAAAGTTCATGCCAAAAACGGTTACTGGGTAACTTCCAATGGTTATGAATACAATTTAACGCTTATTGCTATCGCTGTTGGTGTTGCCCTTATCGGAGCCGGTGAATATTCCTTAGATGCTTTGATGTAAAAATGTTATTAGGCCGTCCAGCACAAGCTGTGACGGTTTTTTTGTGCAAAGAAAATAGCCTGCAGCACAAGGGCTGCAGGCCTCAAGTAAATATATTTTAAAGGGGGTCGACGTTTATTATATCCCTACTTGATTAAAGAGATATGAAAATTAAATTACAATTTCATTACAGCATTTTCTCCGTATTTTCAATCATTTTCATTTATTTTCACCGTATATTCAGACCATTTTCACATATAGATGTACAACAAGGCAGATGGCCTTGAATTTATCATCAGGAGGCTGTAACAATGACAATACAAAACGAGTTTCAAGAGGAACGGCAAGATCTAGTGGTGCTCTTCTCTGAAGATTCCGAAACCGAAGCCGAAGTTGAAGAAGAAGTAGCTGAAGAAACAGCCGAAGAAGAGGCCATTGAAGAATCGGACGAAGCTCAGGAAGCGGAAGAAGAAGCATCTGATGAGGAAGAAGTTGAAGCTGAGGATGTGTCCGAGGAGGATGCCGAAGCGGAAAGTGAAGAATCAGCCGAAGAAGATTCGGAAGATTCGGTGCAAGCAGAAGAGGATGCTGCGGACGCAGACTGAACAGCGTAAGAATGTAAGCGTACTCACAAAAACTTCCTTAGCTTCGAAAAGTTAAGAGCCCTAGTGCCACATCTATAAGCGGCATTAAGGCTCTTATTTGTTGTTCTATGGCTTACCAGTAACGCCAACTTTTAAATCTTTAATAAGCAAATATGTGTCCGCATTCGTTAACTTTTGCTTGTCGGCAATAAGTTTAACGGTCGTTTCTGTTAGCAGCTTATTCTCCACTAACTTGGATTGCGCTTCAGTAGATGTAGCTTTCAACCCTAACGCTTGTGTGATTGTATAGCTGGCTTGTTCTAGTGTCAACGGTATTTTATCTGCATTTTGCAGATTCACTATAGCTTGACTAACATCACCGATCCAGGCATCTGACTTCATCTTCTTAGCGCCGCTGACAAGATTGACCATCCGTTTTGGATTAGCCGCTTCATCCAAGAGGAAGTTATTAGAGTACGCCCCGGATGCCAATCCGAGCATTAAAGCCGTTTTGAGACCTTCATATGCTTTATGCTCCATAAAAGGTTCCGGCTTCAGCTCAATCGGCTTAATCTCCATCCCTTGGGCATTCAACTGCTCCTGCAGCTTCGCTATCGCCTCTTTGGAGGCCGACATTTGGCGGAACGTCAGCTTCTCCAGCTGGGCTAGCTTCGCCGCAGTGCCTGCCGCCTGGCCTACCGCCATGCCGTTCGGGATCACACGCGCACTTCCATGAGGCAATGTATCATAGCTCGCTGCTTTACTAGCGACCAGCAAACCATCCACTTTGAGCGGCACGATGCTGCGAAACGGAATCGCATACTGCGTCGGATCGCAGACGACATTGCCGTTATCCGTTGGCGATGTCCGCTGAATGTCAACCGGATACGAACCAAAACCAATTCGATCCCACTGATCGCCATTCGTACATACATCTACGATATTCAGCCGATATTCCCCTTGAATATGCCGCGTTTCGCGGACATACAATTCCGATGCTGTGCCGTCCAGTTCAACCCCGGCAAACTCAGGGAACGTTTGTTTCATGTAAGCGACGACATTCGGCAGCTCTTTGTTCGCAATGTCAATCGCTTCCTGCACCGACTTGGGATCGAACGTATCCACATTAAAAATTTGCAATGAATTTACGAGTGCCGTGTTATCGTTCTGTCTGCCCATATTCAAACCGCGCATCTTTGCACGTTCTTTGTTAACTGGCGGATAGCTACTCATCTCTCCGTAACCCCAGACGCTGACCTCGTTCACACCGGTGCCGTCGGAATTATCGTTGTTCAGGCGCTTCGCCATTTTGTCCCATATCTCAGACGTAACGTTCTTGAGTTTGAACACCAAGGTCACAGCCATCCGCGACTTGGGATCGCCCAGATCCTCGCGACCAAATGTGAATGGTACGCCTGCAGCTGCGGCAAAATCCGCATCCTGTGTAGCGTCAATTACAGCACCAGCTCTCACGGTCTGTTTGCTGCCGTCAGCAAGTGTCAACACAGCACCCTGCACGTGTACGCTTCCACTTGTGGCTGGGCCGAGCACAGGTTCAATCTTTTGTGTATGTAAAAGGATGTCGATATTTTTCTCAGCGCTGACCAACTGGTTGAACACATTCGCTGCCGTGTTGACATCGAAGGAATCGCCTTCAATCCGATTATACCATTCGGAGAAAAACCCCTTGTTGAAGACTTCCTCCTTGCCAAGCGGATTCACTTTGGGCATGTAGTTCATGTCAATCGTATTCAGACCACCAAGCGTCATCAAACCGCCCAACATCTCCCGATTGCGTCCGTCCACGAGCAGCGTGTTAAGCCCGTTGCGTGCTGCCGATACAGCTGCTGCAAGGCCTTCCGGATCTGTCCCTACGACGATGACATCGTATGTTTCCTTCGCCTTTTTGACGGATTTAACTTTTTCCAGCTCCTGTTTCGTGGCGCTATGCGCACCATGTGAAAGGTGTTTATATTGATAATACAAGGATGCAGCAGCTGCCAGCACCGCGAGTAGAATCAAACTCCCCATCAACCAAATCCAACCTTTGGATGTGGAATTGTAACGATTCGAATTTGCCATTAGAACGAAAGCACCCACCTTGTCTTCTACTTTTCATACGGCTTACCGAATAAAGGTTTTGATAAGCTTCTGGAAACAGTCAATTAAATAATAGCCAAAAAACATCACTTGTTAGTTTATCACATTTTGAACGTGTAGAGAAATTTTACGGCATGAACAAATAAAGCCGCGCATAGCTGAACGAGCAGCACGCGTGGCTTTATGGTTACCGATAGGATTTTTTGGGAATGCTTTTCATCTTTTCTTGCTCGGATGTGAATTCTGCACTAATTTCTACATCAGCTAGCGCAGGTGCTTGACTCATCCGCTCAGCAAGTGTGGTATGGAGCAGTTGCTGCTCCGGTGCCGTCATGGCTCTGTGTTTGATCGATTGACGCATCTGGGTGCTCCTAACCGCTAGTCTATACAGATTAAGTATAACCAGTCAGCTAGCTTATTATCCTTCGGAGCAACCTATTTGCTATCAATAACCAACGTAACTGGTCCCCAATTCGTCAATGATACATCCATCATTTCGCCAAAAGCACCCGTTTCCACTTGTATGCCTAGGGAACTTAGCAGCTCATTAAACTTATCATAAAGCGGCTCAGCAAGCTCTGGTCTTGCCGCCGACATGAAATTAGGCCGTTTCCCTTTACGGCAATCCCCATACAAAGTAAACTGCGAAACGGATAAAATTTGTCCTCCCGTCTCCAAGACAGAAAGATTCATTTTACCGGTTTCATCTTCAAAAATACGCAGCCCAGCCACTTTATCCGCCAGGTACTTCGCATCCTGCTCTGTATCATCATGGGTAATTCCGACTAGCAGCATCAAGCCCAGTTCAATACGACCAATGGTTGTATCATTGACAGTTACTTTGGCACGCTTACAACGTTGAACAACTACTCTCATTGCCTGTGGAATCTCCTTACCTTTATAACATCGGCTAGCTTTGCATAATACGCTGAACGGAATAAACATCTTTGACACGTTTAATTTTCTCAACAACGGACTGCAGATGGTCAATATTTTTGATTAAAATGGTCATATGAATTGTAGCCATCTTGTTCTTATCTGATCGACCGGATACAGCGGAAATCATCGTTTTACTTTCTGAAACAGCTTGCAGTACTTCATTTAAGAAGCCGCGGCGGTCATGACCTGTGATTTCAATCTCTACATTAAAATTGGATTCGACAGCTTCGGCCCAATCGACCTCAATGACCCGTTCCTCTTCCCCCATACTTGAAGGTATGTTCGTACAATCAGAACGATGCACGGACACGCCGCGCCCTCTAGTGATGTACCCAATTATCAGATCGCCAGGTACCGGATTACAGCAGCGAGCGAAGCGTACAAGCAAATTATCGACGCCTTTGACACGTACACCGTTAGTTGGACGGCTTTTGCGCTCGGATGAAGTCGGAGCCTTGACCTCCTTGACCTCACTAGTAAGCTTCAGCACCTGTGCTTCCTCAGCTTCCTTACGCAGCTTCTCCGTTAACTTCGTACATATTTGTGCAGCTGTAATACCGCCAAAGCCGACGGCTGACAGCATATCTTCAATATCGCTAAAATTAAACTTCTTCGCGGCTTCAAGCATTTTATCGTCGCTCATCAATGTCGGTGGATCGATCGCCAATCGTTTGAGCTCGCGCTCAATCATGTCTTTCCCTTTTTCGACGTTCTCTTCGCGCTTCTCTTTCTTAAACCACTGCTTGATCTTACTTCGAGCATGGGAGGACTGCGCGATTTTAATCCAATCCTGACTAGGTCCGTAAGAGTGCTTAGAAGTTAGAATTTCAATAATATCCCCGGTTTTCAACTTGTGGTCCAAGGGAACGATCCGGGAATTTACTTTGGCACCAATTGTGCGATTGCCGACTTCAGTGTGAATCCGATAAGCAAAATCCAGAGGTACAGAACCGGCAGGAAGCTCGATTACTTCTCCTTTTGGCGTAAAGACGAAAACAAGATCTGAGAAGAAATCCATCTTCATGGATTCCATAAATTCGGAGGCGTCATTGGTCTCGTGCTGCAGCTCCAGAATTTCACGGAACCAGCTCATTTTGTCCTCAAAAGTGCCCGAAGGTACAACTGAACCGCCTTCTTTGTAGGCCCAATGCGCAGCGATACCGAACTCTGACGTCCTATGCATCTCCCATGTGCGAATCTGTACTTCTAACGGTTCTCCCTTAGGACCAATCACCGTCGTGTGTAAAGATTGATACATATTCGGCTTTGGCATCGCAATATAATCTTTGAAGCGTCCAGGCATCGGTTTCCACAAAGTATGAATAATACCTAAAGAAGCGTAGCAGTCCTTGATACCATCGACAATAACACGAAGTGCCATGAGATCGTAAATCTCATTGAATTGCTTGCCGCGGGAGCTCATTTTTTTATAAATACTGTAAAGGTGCTTAGGTCTTCCGGAAATATCTCCCTGAATGCCCATTTCTTCGAGCTTTTCTTTAATGCTGTGAATAACGTCCTCGATATATTGCTCACGCTCTGTACGCTTCTTCTGCATGAGGTTAACGATCCGGTAATACTGCTGCGGATTCAAATAACGAAGAGCAATATCCTCCATTTCCCACTTAATCGTGGAAATACCGAGTCGATGCGCAATCGGACAGAAGATCTCCAGCGTTTCCTCCGCAATACGGCGCTGGCTCTCTTCGGATTGGTACTTCAATGTGCGCATATTGTGCAAACGATCCGCCAATTTAATCAGAATGACTCGAATATCCTGCGCCATGGCAACAAACATTTTACGGTAGTTCTCGTTCTGCTGCTCCTCTTTGGACTTGAACTTGATCCGTTCCAACTTCGTCAAGCCCATCCACTAGCATCGCGCAAGTTTTCCCGAATTTATCTAGAACAGTTTCCAGTGAAACTGTTGTATCTTCAACGACATCGTGCAGAAGCGCAGCAATGATGGATGTGACATCCATCTGCATGTTCACCAATATATCTGCAACAGCGAGTGGATGCAGAATATAGGGCTCACCTGATTTGCGTACTTGGCCATGATGGGCTTCATCCGCGAATTCATAGGCCTCCCGAATCCTCTGCAAATCATTCTCTTTCAGATAGGTGGCGGCCTTCTCCAGCAGCTGCTCTATACCCATGCATCTACCCATTCCCTTTAATCGATTTTTATTCATTATGCCTGCAAGGCAGGCTCCACGTCAACTGTTCACACCATGCATTCGACAAAAAGCAGCATTTTCTACCCATTCACTGAAAGTATTCCTGAAATATTAGCTTTCATTGTATAAAAAAGAATCGAACACGAACATTCGATTCTTAACTTTACTTAATATTGAACTAAGGAAACCACGTCAATCCCATTAAACTTACTTCTACCGTCTAAATAGGATAACTCGATCAAGAACGCAGCCCCTACAACTTCTCCGCCAAGCTGCTTAATCAGGTCGATCGATGTTTGAATCGTTCCACCTGTTGCAAGCAAATCATCCGCAATCAGTACCTTTTGACCTGGTTGAATAGCATCTTTATGCATGGCTAATTTATCCTTGCCATATTCAAGAGCATAGTCAGCCTCAATCGTCTCGCCAGGCAATTTACCACTCTTACGAATCGGAATAAAGCCTAATCCAAGTGAATAAGCGAGCGGAGCGCCAATGACGAAGCCGCGTGCTTCAGGACCCGCAATAACATCGATTTGTTTCTCTTTAATTAATGCTTTCATCTGATCGATAGCTTCTCTATAAACCGGTCCATTTTGCAGTAACGTTGTGATGTCCTTGAAACGAATGCCTGGTTGTGGAAAATCCGGGATAACGCGAATGTGTTCTTTGAAATTCATATAATTTCCTCCAAAATGTGATTTTCTTTTTTTATTTGATCGGCTATCCATTCCTCCAGCTCTTTGGCTGAGGAGTACATGACAATGGATTCAACTTCCTGGCGATGCAATCTATGTTGATACAAGCGGGATGCTGTTAGATCTCTCTTAGCCGGTGACGCATGTAGTTTAACTAGGCCGCCTTGTTTCTCAACAAAACCAAGTTCTTCAAAAACGGATAAAATAAATTGAATCATTGCTGGAGAAAGACCCGATCGTTTACTAAACGAGGTCATTAATCGTACATCCTGAACATTCAGCGATCCTTCTTTTTGCAAAGTGCCATACAGCATTTTAAACATGTCTCGAGATGGCAGCGTACTGCCGCTGTCAGGCCCTAACTCTGCAAATACTGGATAACAGCGCATCATTCCACAGGCTTGATGAAGCACACTCTGCAAGCTTGCAACGCTGCGTGGGATCGTGTACAAGATAATATCCTGCATGTTAGCAAATCCCAATTGACGGGCTGATTCGTTACCCGGTCGTAATTGTTCGCTATCTTGAACAATCCAGTAGGGCACTGAGCCACCTAACTGAAACGCAGTTGAAGTGAATAAGGCTGCATCTGCTTCATCAAATAGAACGATAGCTGGAGTGAGTGTGCGGTTACCATTCCCCGCAGCAATCGTGTTCTGAAGTACGCTAAGCTTTGTGCTCAATTGTCCCGCTCCACGCCAATCAAACAGCTGCATATGCGTTATACGAAGATCCTGCATCATGATTTGAGGCTTCCTCACACCGTTCCACTCGTTGATTGAAAGCTCTCCAAGCACATCTACCTTAGCAGCAGGTGCGATCAGACCAGCCAAGCTTCCTTTGCCGAAACCGACAGCTTCCACTGAGCAGCTTACTTCTTCCTTCATCTGGGAGAGAGCTAGCTTGAGATGCTGTTTCTCCTTGCCCATCGTCCGGATATCGCCGAGCGATAAATCGGTGAACATGAACCTCGGCGCAGGATTACCCATTCCGAATGGCGCGAGCTTCTCTAACTGCTCAATACTTGCAATCGGAACATCTGACAAGCTGCACGCCGCATCTGCTTTCAGAAGTGGAATGAAATCCTGTTCCGTTAGTGCAGCAGCTGCTAGTTCATTCAGCTTATGAGTGAATGCCTCCAGATGGCTGCTATTCAAACTCATCCCCGCAGCCGCTTGATGGCCACCGTAGTGGTCAAGCATCTCATCACAAGCCGTCAGCGCTTTGTGTAAATCAAAGCCGGCAATCGAGCGAGCAGAACCTTTGGCCATACCCGTCTGTGGATCAATGCTAAGCACTAAGGTCGGACGGTAAAATCTCTCTACGATCTTGGATGCAACAATACCGACAACACCGACGTTCCACTGTTCCTTAGCGACAACTATCACTTTATCTAAACCTTTGGCTTGCTGCTGCTCGGCTAGAACAAAAGCTTCTTTCACCATTTCTTCTACAATAAGTTGACGTTCTTTATTCAGCATATCCAGTTCAAAGGCAATTTGCTCCGCTTCTTTCTCATCCGATGTTGTGAGCAGCTTCACGGCAATATCTGCGGCTTCCAATCGGCCGCTTGCATTAATTCTTGGTGCTAGCGAGAAACCAATGTGAGATGCGGTCACTTCCTTATTATCAATCCCGGATACACCAATAAGTGAACGAAATCCTGCGTAGGTAGAATCCTGCATACGCAGCAGTCCCTGCTTCACAATTAAACGATTCTCCCCCGTGAGAGGCATTAAATCTGCAACCGTACCAAGCGCTGCAAACTCCAACAGTTCTTCAGGCAATCGATCAAGTATGGCATGAGCCAATTTAAAAGCAACGCCAACGCCTGCAAGGTGTTTATAAGGGTAAGGGCAACCTGGCTTCTTTGGATTAATGACAGCTAAAGCTTGAGGCAGTATCTCAGGTGGCTCATGATGATCCGTTACGATAACATCTAGGCCTATTTCCTGACAATAGGCTATTTCCTGAACAGCACTAATGCCTGTGTCAACCGTGATTAATAGCGTGACGCCTTGTTCTTTGGCTAATTCGATCGCAGAGCGATTTAGCCCATAGCCTTCTCGAATGCGATGAGGGATATACGTATCGAAACGAGCGCCTAGGCCTTTTAACAAATGGGCCATCAATGAGGTGCTGCTTACACCATCGGCATCGTAATCACCATATACACGTATGAATTCATCATTCTGAAGAGCTTTTCGGATCCGTTCTACAGCTGGGAGCATCCCGTCAAGCAGATACGGGTCATAATAATAGTGGACTCCGCCATGCAAGAATTGTTCAGCATCTGGCACGGTGCGTATATCTCGAAGAACAAGCATCCTGGCAACGAGCGGGTCTATCTGCAGCTCGCGCACAAATGTTTCAACGAGCATTTCATCCGCATTTCCTATGCTCCATCTTGCCTTCGGTGCTAGCACTCGGTGTGTCCTCCTTAGAGTTTTCCGTATGGAAAACTTTCTTCGTAAACATAATTTTAGCGCTATTTAGTGAATAACGGATGGAACTTCATTTAACTCGGTATCCGTATTATTTTTGTAAGGATATCCTGCATCATAGGGGCTTACCTGAACAAAAACATCAGAAATATGATGGAATCGTTTCATCAACTGCTGCTTGATCTTTTTGGAGACTTCATGCCCTTCCCATACAGATACCCTTGGATTTACGCTAATTTTGATATCAACAACGACATAATGGCCATGTTCCCTTGCCTGCAAGTCATCGACGGTTATTACACCTTTTATCATCTGTACGGCAGCAATCAGTTCTGCAGCATCTTCCTGCAGCAGGACATAATCGATTTTTGTATGTAAGGCTTCTTTAAGTAACGAATACCCCATCTTCAGCACCATGAGAGATATAAATAATCCCGCAAGTGAATCCAAATAATAAAGAAAAGATAGGTTTAGGTAATTGCCCATTAAAGCTCCTAACACACCAATGAGAGCTACAATAGAAGAGTATATATCGGAACGGTGACCCCAGCTATTAGCAATTAATTCCTGAGATTCTAAACGCTTTCCCATCCTGTATGTATATTGAAACATAATCTCTTTTACCAAGAGCGAAATCCCAATTGCAACAAGTGCGTATAACTTAGGAGCATGCTCTACGTCAACCCATATGGATTTGATGGTAGAGATGCCCAGTTCAACACCCAGGACTAGAATAACGATCGACAGCAAAATAGATGTGATAGATACCTTCTTATCTTGACGATTAGGATTTGCTTCTTGAGGCGCCGCTTCTGCTGTTCTTCGTTTAATTAATGCAGAAGATGAACTTACTGCCTCAGAGGCTGAATGTACCGCGTCAGCGAGAAGTGCTTTACTCTGCGACATAAACCCAACAATAACCTTGAGACAGGCAAGAGCTAAATTGCCGGAAATACCTACCCAGACAGTGAGTTCTGTCTTTTGAAAACGCTCGTCATTCACGTGGACACTCCCCCTGAACGGATACAAAGGCCGCGCAACATTCACGCGGCCGGTTATTATGGTTATTACGCTGCAGCTTTCTTTTTAGAACTACGCAAAGAGTTTCTTTTCAATAAATACCAAATTGAACATGCTATGAAAATAGACGAATAAGCTCCACTTGTTAGACCGATTAATTTCGCAAGTGCGAAAAGTTTAATGGACTCACTACCGAATATATATATACACCCTGCGGCTAACAATACGACTAATACGGTATTGACATTACGCGCCATCGTTTGCCAGATACTATCGTTGACCAACGCAACGAGATCTTCGTCCGTTTTGATTTTAGCAAATCGCAGATTTTCACGAATACGGTCAAAAATAACGATTTTATCATTGATAGAATAACCAATTGTGGTCAAAACTGCCGCTAGAAACGGTAAGTTTACTTCAAAGCGGAAAATCGCAAACATAGCGATAACCATAAAAGCATCATGAAGTATGGCAATAATCGCTGCTAAGGCAAAGCGCCATTCGAAACGAATACTGACATACAAACAAATCAAAACGCTGGAAATGGCAATGGCATAAACCGCTTTAAGCAATAGTTCCTTCGCTAATTGTGGATCAACTGTGTTGATTTCTTTGGAAACCTCAGAACCATAAGCCGTTGCGAATGCTTTTTGGATCTTATCAACCGTCTCATCATTCAAAACATCATCGAATCGGATGGAGACACGATCACTGTTATTACCGCCGATTGTTGGATCCGCAAAGTTCGATTTTACATCGCCATTCGTTTGAAGAGTATGCAATATTTCTTCAACCTTGGCACTGTCTAGTTGTTTGCCAACGACAAGATCAATATTTGTTCCTGCTTTGAAATCAACGCCGAAATTCATGCCAGAAAACAGCATAACGAACAGACCAATAGCAAGAAGTGCAATCGAAATAATGAAATACTTATTGCGATTTTTCACAAAATCATACTGTTTCTTAAAGCCCACGGATATCTGCCTCCTTCACACCGAAATAACTTGGCTTTTTCAGCAAGTTGCCCCGTATGATAAGATGCAGCAGCCATCTGGAGAACAATACGTTCGTTAAGATACTGATAATAATACTCATCATCGTAATAACCGCGAATCCGCGAATTGCGCCGTTTCCGACGTAGTACAGAACTATACCAGCAATCAAATTCGTTACGTTAGCATCCATAATTGTACGGAAAGAATGTTTCGAACCTGATTTCAATGATGAAAGAATGCTCTTGCCGGCACGTATTTCCTCACGAATTCTTTCATAAGTAATAATGTTCGCATCGACCGCCATACCCGCTCCTAAGACGAGGGCCGCAATACCTGGCAGCGTTAGTGTTGCATCCATAAAGTCGAATATTGCCAATAGTACCCATACATAAGTAATCAGTGTAAAGGCAGCCACTACACCTGGTGCACGGTAATACGCTACCATGAAGATAAAGATTAAGATCGAAGCAATCAAACCAGCTCTAGCTGTTTGATGCAGCGATGCTTTACCTAAAGTGGCATCCACACGCTGAATATATTTCTCTGTTAATTTTAACGGCATAGCCCCCAAGTTAATCATTTTCGCTACAGTAGTTGCTCCCGCAACACTTGTTTGAGTAATGATAGCGGAGTCACTATCAATCGGAAAATTCACTGAGGCTGAAGATTCCAGTTTTTCATCCAAATAAATGGATAACGTACTACCAGTAAGCTTGGTCGTAACTTCTTTAAACTTCTCTCTGCTCTTCATCTTGATTTCAACAATCGGTTGATTCGTATTCGGATCGTAGCTAACTTTAGCAGCGTTCTCAACAAAATCAGTTCCGTTCATATAAACCGTTCCATCCGGACCTCTAAAGGTAAGAACAGCAGGCTTGGATAATAAGCTTCTGACTTCTTCCTCATTTTCAACACCCGCAAGACGTACACGAATGCGATCTGATCCTTCCGGATAAACCTCAGGTTCGGCTACACCAAATGAGTCAGCACGTTTGGCAAGGCTTTCTGCCGCTTCAGAAAGCGTCTCCTTTGTAAGCGGTTGACCAGCTGCCAAGGGCTCTGCGGTGTACAAAATTTCAAACCCGCCTTTTAAATCCAATCCAAGCTTAATTCGATCTACTAGACTAGGGCTTGTTGCTCCGATCGCTCCGAGAACAACAACAACCGTTAGAATAAAGAACGATATTCTTTTCCAATCCACCATCTCTTGCTTGTCTCCCTTCCATACTCAATATGCCTATTATACTCAGGTCTGAAAATCGAGTCAATTTAAGTCGTTTCATGAAAAAATAAGCCCATTCTTAGAATTGGGCTCCTCTATACATACTAATCGTCATCCAGTTCATGAACGCCGTTGATTTGAGCGACAAAATGTCATTTACGATTTGATGAAGCGAAGGGACACCCGTTTTGCGGTATTTGTCGCTAACGCAATCCCATATATCTTTACCACTCACGTGCTCGTAGCCAAGCATAACAAATTCTTCAACTTTGCTTAAACATAAGCTTTCGATAAGCTCATTAAGTTCCAGATCAGTAAGGGAAACCTGTTCTTCCTCAGAGTCAATGGATGCTGTCTCGCTAGCCTCTACCTGTTCATTCTTCTTGTCCTCAGGATGATGAGGTACTTGATCGTTATCTTCTCCGTTCATTGGGAGAACCTCCTAAGGTGTGATTTACCTTTACTCATTAGAATAATTCGATATTCATCCACCATTTTCCTGCCAAACTGTGACCTGTCCACAAAATGTTAGCATGAGCTTGGCCAACCCTCGCATAGTCATAGGATATGACACGTATCGGAAGAGGGAATGGCAGTGACCAAGCAGTCGTTTATTAGAGGCACGATGATCCTGTTAGCCGCAGGCATTTTGAACCGTATTCTTGGCTTTATACCTAGGATTACTTTACCACGTGTCATCGGTGCTGAAGGTATCGGTATTTATCATATGGGTTGGCCATTCTTGTCCGTTATCTTAACTATTATAACAGGCGGGATACCTGTTGCGATTGCCAAGTTGATAGCAGAAGCAGAGGCTGAACACAACGAAACGAGAATACGCAGCATTCTAAAAATCTCGTTAGCTATTACCATCAGTCTCAGTGTCGTATTTACGATCGCTTGTGTCGTAGGAGCTTCGTGGATTACATCTCATTTATTAACAGACTCACGAGTTTACTACACGTTCCTTTGTATGAGTCCAATGATCCCGATCATCGGTATCTCCGCTGTTTATCGCGGCTATTTTCAGGGAAGACAGAATATGATCCCTACCGCTACTTCTCAAATTATGGAGACACTCATCCGTATTGTCATGGTTCTCGTTTGTTCGTATGTAATGATCCCCTATGGGATCGAATATGCAGCAGCTGGTGCGATGACGGGTGTCCTAGCGGGAGAAATTGGCGGCCTAGTCGTCTTAGCCATCCATTTCAAGTACGACAAGAAAACATCTCCTAAAGCCCCTATTGCGCAAATTGGAACGAATAAAACGAATGGCAGACTTTCTAATTTTCGTAGAATTATGCGAATTTCAATCCCTATAACAGGAAGTAAATTGATTGGGGCAAGCTCCTATCTGCTGGAATCCATTCTGATTGCACAAAGTCTAGCTATTGCGGGTATCTCAACTTCATTGGCAACAGCCCAATACGGCGCCTTACAAGGGATGATTATCCCTATTATACTTCTGCCTAGCGCACTTACGATGTCATTGTCGGTCTCTCTCGTTCCCTCCTTAAGCGAAGCAGCCGCCCGCAAAGATATCAAAACCATTCACATGCGGCTGCATCAATCCTTAAAGCTGGCTTTAGTAACTGGTGCTCCATTTGCTGTCCTTATGTTCGTTCTTGCAGAACCGATCTGTACATATATGTACAATCAACCTGAAGTAGGAGTCATGCTGAAAATGATGGCTCCTATCGCCATATTTATTTATTTTCAAGCTCCGTTACAGTCCGCCTTACAGGCTTTGAACAAGCCAGGATCCGCTTTAATCAACACCTTGATTGGCTCATCTGTTAAGCTTATTCTCATATATTGGCTAGCCAGCAAGCCGGAAATGGGTATTCACGGAGCTGTTTTCGCCATTAATGTGAATATCGTCTTGGTAACGCTTCTGCATTGGAATAGTGTTGTACGCCTGTTGAAATTCCGCATGGAAGGCAGTGATTTCGGTAAAATCGGGGCAGCTATGGCGCTTTCCGGGCTTTGCAGCTACTTCATCATGTATACGTCTTGGACATCAACCGATTGGCTTCGTTTTGTAACCTCTTTTGTCATAGGGTTTATCGTATATTTAGTGTTCATCACTCTATTTCGTCTAATTAGCTTAAAGGATATAAGCCGGCTTATGAACATGGGCAAAAAAATCATACGCTGATGAGCAGCTTATCTTTTACGATCCAAAAACATTCGCCCTCTATGATCAATGGAGCAATAAAACACTTCTTTAAAATCACGGGCTCCTTTAACTTGGAGTTGATTTTTCAGCCAAAATCTGGTTTTCCCTATTTTCTCCAAATTCGCATCCTGCACTTTACCATCCATAATGAGAGGCAGCGGAAGTCCTTCATAGCGAATCGCACCCTTCACTCCATCATTGACTTCAGCTGTCTCTTTTACTTCTCTTTCCACTACACTTAATTTCCCCGAAGGTTCTAACACCGCGAACTCCACATCTGCCACATTCATAATCTTATTTTGTCTTAGCTGCAGCATCAAATCATCTAAATTATATCGATGCTTCTTCATTTCCTCTCGGTCAATCATTCCCTTGTTGATTAAGACGCTCGGCCTTCCGTCAAAGAGAATTCGAACGGTTCTACTTTTTAATGTAATAAACGCAATGAAGATTTGAATAAGTACCAGCGTTGCCATTGGGACAAGCCCATCCATAAGTGGTTTGCTGGAATCTTCAAGAACAAAGACCGCAATTTCTGCAATCATAATCGAGATCACAAGATCAAACAGCGAAAGTTTACCAATTTCACGTTTTCCCATGAGCCTTAACATGAGAAAAACGACAAAGTAGATCAGCACGGTACGTAAAAAAATGGTCAGAATATCCATTGTTAGCCTCCCCTGATCTAAGCTCTTGCTTGTTCTCGGAGTTCAATGGTATTCTGACCGCTCATGCACTTCATCATGCAGAATTTACGTATTCAATTGTTGGCAATTCCTACAGAAATAACTTGAAATAAATTGTAGCTGCTATGAATAAAAGCAAAGAAATCGGAGCGGCCACGATAAAATATCCGCGTTGTGTTAGCCCTCCCCCCTCCTGATCAGAAAGAGCGGCCGCATACATGCTAGTCATAGAACTTAGAAGAGTGACCCCGCTGCCAATGGCAGTTCCAACGATTAAAGACCACCATAATGATGTAATTGTTGTGATGTCGGCTGCACTTGGCAGCATGCTACCCATATGCTTGACGACTGGAATCATGGCAGCCGTATAAGGAATGTAGTCCATCATGGCAGAGCCAAAGCCGGTAAGCCATAACAGAAGGATGGATAAGAAGGGAATGTTTCCTTGACTGATTTCTAAACCTCTCACTGCAATAAATCCGGTAATTCCGGCATACGTTAAACCACCGATCATGATGAATAATCCAAAGAAAAAGAGCAATTGTGTCTCTCTCAAGCCTTGCCATATGGAAAGATAGTCTCTACGTTTCACCAATTGGAATAGTTCTTTGTAATTTAATGCCAATAAGGTTACTGCCCCACATGCAGCAATGTACGAAGCTTTCCATCCTAGTACGCCTTGAAGTAACAAAGCTAACAACGTAAGTCCGATGATTAAACAGCTCCCAACAAGAAATCCTCGATCTGAAGCCAAATTAGAGGCGGGTTGTAAAGTAAGCAGCTCTCTTTTATATGATTCTGCTACAATCATCTTCTTCCCGTAAATCAACCATATCACGAGATATACAATGGCTAACAAGATGATTACAAGAGGCCCGAGCTTTATTAGCATCTCCCCTGTTGATATATTCTCTGCAGCTCCAATCATTCGGTTAGGCAAAATTCCCCATGAGCGTTGCAGCTCCACCAATATTCACCGATAAGAGGATGCTAATCAGAAAAGGAACTGGAGATAATTTCATCATTTTTGTCGTCTTCAGCAAAATGGGTACAAGCACGGCTATAGCTAGCAAACCATCCAAAAGCGCTGATACTATCGCTGAAAGGACTGACAAACTTAGTAGAACCGTAATTGGCTGTAATCGAAACTTTCGTAGGATATGACTTGCCGAATAAGCGATAATTCCTGTTTTCAGAAAAACGCCAGAAATAATAAATAAGCTTGTGATAAGTAAAAGAACATGCCAGTTTGCGTAACTTGTAACTGCCTTGCCAAGAGGAACAATCCCCAACATTATCATCAGAAGGGCTCCACCTAATGCTGTATACATCCGATCCCATTTCTCAATCAAGATACAAACATAAGCCGCGGCAAAAATGATCAAGGCAATGATAGCTTGCCATAAAACTGGACCTTGAGAAAATTCCGTCATAATTATCCCCTTCCCTAGAACAGTCTGTACTAATTCTATGTGCTTGGCCATACAATGATGTTAATGAAACGAACGAATATACGAAAGGATTGGTGGCCTGTGAACCCTATGAAAACGGTCAGTCAGGTTCGAATAACGTCTCCTTTATTTTCCGGACTTGTTTATTCATTAAGTATGATGACAATTGGAACAATAGTGACGTCCTTATTTCTACTTTTAACCAGCACACAAGAAAGCTCTCTGCATATGTTAACTACGATTATTCATGCAGTTTCTCTATTTATTGGAGGCTGGGTTTCAGGCAAAAGAGCTGGAAACCGCGGCTGGTATCACGGGGGTATTGTTGGCTTTGTCTATTTTATCCTCATTTTTTTGGTTGGTTTTCTTGCTTTCGATGCCGGTTTAAATCTTCAATCCCTTCAATTACTTAGCATTCTATTCGTGTCAGGAGCATTGGGCGGAATACTCGGCGTTAACACGCAAAAATAAGACGTTTCCGTGAAGATATCACTTTCCCCCTTAGATTGTGGTATAATATCATAGTTATTGCCACAAATAATTTCCAATATTAGGGGGAAAACACCATGAGCCCTTTTCAATCTATGACGCATGCTACAGTCTATATAGTTATTACTATCTTTATTTTCCTGATCGCTGCGACACGAAAGAATCCATTTAATATTGCCGGAAGCTTTGTTCAAGAAATATTTACCTCTCGTAAGTATGTCCTTCACTTTGTTGCACTGATTACCATACTTTTTTTTAATAAAGTCGAGATGTGGGTTGAAAAAGAGATCGATATAAAAGCGGATTTCACCAAATCGATCTATAGCATTGAAGGTAACTTCGTTGCATCCATTCAGCACTTTTTCCATAATGATACGTTGACTTTAATTAGCAGCTATTTTTATGTGGTCGTTTTTCCCGCTGTAATGATAACATCGATTGCACTTTATACGTACCAGAAAAATTATAGACTCTTTTACGCCATTTGTTACGCACTCATGTTCAACTATATGATTGCCATTCCATTCTATCTGTTTTTCCCAGTCAACGAAGTATGGTCGTTTCATCCTACTGTTAAGCTGTTGATTCTCGATGTATTCCCAACTTTTGAACAAGACTATCGCCCACTTTCTGGACTTGATAATTGTTTTCCAAGCTTACACACATCGATCTCGGTTTCGATGGCTGTAATTGCAGTGAAGAGTCGCAATACGTTTTGGAAAATATTCGTGCCTTGTTCTTCGGCATTCATCATCTTCACGATCTTTTATCTAGGTATCCACTGGTTATCTGATATGTGTGCCGGTGTTGTGCTTGGTGTTGTAGCAGCTAGAGTAGGCTTACGTATTTCCGATGGCCGTCTCGTTCTTGGCGAACAAGCTCTGCTTAAGCGATTAAAGAATAATGAACTATAATACCTGTCTTATATCTTTGTAAAAAGTCAAATAAAAAGCGAGAACCTGATTGAAGGATCTCGCTTTTTATTTTATTCCTTTGCTGCAGTTTGAGAAACAGCATTGACAGCAGAACGATCAAATGTCATTTTCGTCGCATCGTTAACACGAAGTACACAAATGTCGTCCGTGATTTCCATAATCGTTCCGTGAAGCCCGCCAATCGTAACGACCTTATCCCCTTTTTTCAATCCTCCAAGCATTTGACTACGTGTTTTCTGTCTTTTTTGCTGTGGACGAATAAGTAGGAAGTAGAGAACTACGAACATGAGCACTAATGGCCCGTATGTATACAAATATCCTACCGCACCTGTGTCGGCAGCTCCTTCAGCCAATAGAAACATAGGTATCCTCCTCTCTTAGAATCCTCTTTCATTATCATTCAGCCCATAAGCTGCAAAGAAGTCATCGCGGAAATCAAGTAAACGATCTTCCTTTATAGCTTCTCTGACTTCTCGCATAAGCTGTAGTAGAAAGTGAAGGTTATGAATTGTGGTCAATCTGATTCCGAAGGTCTCATCCGCTTTAATTAAATGACGAATATAAGCTCGGCTGTAGTTCGTACAGGTATAACAAGAACATTTGGGATCCAACGGACCAAAGTCAGTCGCATGCTTAGCATTACGGATAACAAGCCGGCCTTCGCTAGTCATACAAGTCCCATTCCTGGCTATCCTTGTTGGCAGTACGCAATCGAACATATCGATACCGCGGATAGAGCCTTCAATTAATGCATCTGGGGAACCTACGCCCATCAGATAGCGAGGTTTGTTCGCAGGCATAAGAGGTGTTGTGTAATCAAGCACTTCATACATCAAATGCTTAGGTTCTCCAACACTCAGTCCACCAATAGCATACCCCGGGAAATCCATGGAAGTCAACTGCTCGGCACTCATCTTACGAAGATCTTCGTGCATGCCTCCTTGAATGATGGCGAACAATCCCTGATCATTCGGTCTGCTATGACTTTGCAGACAACGCTCGGCCCACCGCGTCGTACGCTCAAGTGATTTCTTCACATATTCATACTCTGCGGGAAAAGGAGGACATTCGTCAAAAGCCATCATAATATCTGAACCAAGTGCATTCTGAATTTCCATTGCCTTCTCCGGGGAGAGAAAAAGCTTGTCCCCATTCAAGTGGGATTTAAACTGTACGCCTTCTTCCGTAATCTTACGCATGTTACTTAGACTGAATACTTGGAACCCGCCGCTGTCTGTCAAAATAGGTCGGTCCCAATTCATGAATTTGTGCAAACCACCAGCGGCTTTCACTATATCATGACCCGGTCTGATGAAGAGATGATAAGTATTACTTAAAATAATATGAGCATCCATCGTCTTCAATTCCTCAGGGCTCATCGTTTTTACCGTTGCCTGTGTGCCAACTGGCATGAAAGCTGGCGTTTCAATGACACCGTGAGGGGTGTGAACGCGTCCAAGACGTGCTCCGGATTGTTTACATGTTTTGATTGGTTCATAAGTAACTGCTGCTGCCAATACATCCACTTCCTATTCTAATCGTCTTTCTGATAATTGAACTTAGTAAATTAACATAGCATCTCCAAAACTAAAAAAACGATATTGCTCGCGGACAGCTTCTTTATAAGCTTGCAACACATTCGTTCGCCCAGCTAATGCGCTAATAAGCATAAGCAGGGTTGACTTAGGTAAGTGGAAATTCGTTAACAAGGCATCCACCACACCGAATGTATACCCCGGATAAATAAAAATTGAAGTCCAGCCCTGTGAAGGCTGAATAACTAATTGTTCGACAGCATCGTTACCTGCTTGCTTGCGACTCAAGCCAGCTGCAGTTTCTAACGTACGAGCTGATGTAGTCCCCACGGCAATCACACGCTTACCATTCATTTTGGTTTCGTTAATTAGTGCTGCCGTTTCAGATGACAGTATGTAATACTCCTCGTGCATATGGTGTTCTTCAATCGTGTCCACAGATACAGGACGGAATGTCCCGAGCCCTACATGTAGGGTAACAAATGCAAGACGAACACCTTTGGCTTGAAGTTTATCCAAGTAAGCTTCGGTAAAGTGCAGCCCTGCCGTTGGTGCAGCAGCTGAGCCTTCATGCCTTGCATATACCGTCTGATAGCGTTCCCGCTCTGACAACTGCTCCTTAATATAGGGAGGAAGCGGCATCTCGCCCAACCGGTCTAGAATCTCATTGAAAATGCCTATATAACTAAACTGGAGGACACGACCACCCATATCTCCAACTTCCACAACTTCCGCTGTTAACAGAGGTTGTTCTCCACTGGTTGTGTTGCCGTTCACGCCGAAAACCGCTACTGCCCCTAATTGCATGCGTTTCCCTGGCTTTACCAAGGCTTCCCAACGATCCTCACCTAGGGGCTTCAGGAGCAAAATCTCCACTTTGGCGCCGGTGTCTTTCTTCGTACCAAAAAGCCGTGCTGGAATGACTCGCGTGTCATTCATCACGAGTAAATCCCCGGCTTCTACATAATCAATTAGCTGTTCAAAAGTCCGGTGACTAATCTCACCTGATTGTTTGTTCAACGTAAGCAGTCTAGACGCTGTTCGATTAAGCAGCGGCGTCTGGGCAATCAACGATTCAGGTAGTTCAAAATCGAAAGCTTGTACATCCATGTTATGTATTCATTCCTTAGTTATGTTGACTCCAGCATAATAAGACTGAAGTATTTTCTTATAATCGTAGCCTAATTCGGCATAGCCTCTTGCACCCCATTGAGACATGCCAAGTCCGTGTCCAAAGCCTGTTCCACGGAAAATGAACTGATTGCCTTGACCTGCCGTTTGTGGATTAGGAGGGGTCACAGGGGGTACCAACGAAGACGTCGGTTTCGACTGTCCCGCTGTGCCAAGAGCCGTTAAATCGGTTATCTTCAAGGCTGTAGGCTGTGATTGACCACCAGACAGCACATAGACCGAATCAGAGCCAGCACTACTTGTCTCACTACTTCCTGCACCAGCAATCGTTAGGCCAATAGGATCTGGGGTATTACCAGTATAACTTCCTGCTTGTACAATTTCAAACCGGGTGCTGGGTAATCCCCCAAGTGCCGCACGTAAAGCATCAGGATAAGGCACCTTCACCACAACACCGTTCGCTTTCAGTTCGGTCACCCTCCCTGAAGGTCCTCGCTTCGATATTTCAAGTGATTGCAAATCTCCGCTTACAACTACATTGGCTGCCGCTAATTTACTTTTAATCTCATTACCTGTGTAAGGACCTCTAATCCAAGAATAGGCATTCGATTCTTTTTCTTGGCCCAACACTAATACTTTCTCTTTATTGGAAAGCTGAGCAATCGAAGGATTAGCAGCATTATCTACATAAGGTGCCGTACGGACATTTACACCTTGTTCCGTGGCCTCGTAGTAGGAGGCGCCCTCTTTACCCTTCTGACCACTGTCTTTGAGATACATGCTGTGTACGTAGCCCGTGCGACCATCGGTTAATTGAATACGATACCAGATCGCCTTCCCTTTTTCAGCACCATCATCCGGACTTGGCACACTACGCAAATAAGTTAATGGATTCCCCCATACTTCAGAGGGATCCGCAGTCATCCCGCCTGAATTCGAAGAAAACACAGGCGATATCAGACCATTTTTATCTGATAATACTTCGTCTTTCGTCGCATCAACAGCTTGTATTCCTGCTGCAAATTCCTTTTGTATTCCATAGTAAACCTGATCTAACGTTGTATCCGTGACTTGTGCAATCTCATACTTATTTCCCTGTTTGATTGCAAACGTACGAGCAGCTACAGCTTGTGCCTTCAACGCTTCTGTTGGCCAACTAGAACTAAGCTCAGAGCCTAAGACAGCATATAAATATTGCTCCATCGGAACTTCATTCACTAAAGCTAACCTACCATGATAGGTACTTATCTCCATATCTCCGCGGTAACTAAGGTTAGCCCGCTCCTTGATGGCAATTCCCTGACTCTTCGGATGGATTACCGTCTTTTGATCACCTGCTGCCGCGGCATAATGAAGTACCGAAGCGGAGCCATTCGTGGAAGCCGTCACATCCGATCTGCGAATCAAATAGGATGATTTCGTATTCACAGGTTGTAAAGCCAAGTTAGGAGCTGCGCGTAACGCTGCTTGCTTCACTGCCTCTAACTGTCCTCCAGCAGCTTCATTACCTACCCATACGCTATAGGTTAGTTTACCTTCCGCATCTTCTTGCAGCGCAATATCTGCTTCGAGTCCTGCTTGGTTAAATATAAGCAATTGCTGCAGAGCAGCCGCCTCATCAGCATACGTACCCGCACTCCAATGCAGTGGACCTTTAACTACAGGAGGAGCCAATTTCGTTAACGCCGAAACGGTTGTATCTTTAAGTGCTTGCGCTGCAGCACCTTCGGCTTCTTCCTTAGAGGGGAAGCTGCCGTAATAAACTTGGTATACCGTTCTTCCTTGTTTCACTCTACTTAACACATAGCTATCTTCGGGCATCGCAGCTAATTTAGCATTCAAGGCCTTGGCTGCTAGGTAATCTATCGTTTCGAGCATAATTACACTATACTGATCAATCGATAGTCGAATCGAAGCATCCGGAATCGAGACCCACGGTTTAGCAGCAGTCCCCGCTGAATTACGTACAGCAATATCCAGACCGCCAGACGCAGTAAGGGTTACTACCGGTTCTACTTTTCTATATTTGGTTGAATCTATCAAAAGTGCAACACGAATCTGATCCAAATGTTTGATCCCCTCTGCATTTGCATGGGGCACCAGCGCAGGGAATGTTCCAAAGGTCAAAGCAGCCATCGTTAATAAAGCTATTCTCTTAGGGGTAAGCAGCTTATTTCTCCAATTCATTCGACACAATTTCCTTTCTTTCGCAGCATTCTACTACATTAGACTCTAGAAATTGGAAGAAGTTTTGTTTGATAGAATTTAATATAGGCAAAAAACATCGTAGATTCATTGCTGCATCAAGCGTAACATGTCAAAACAACGGATTTCCCCCATACTCCTCCTCATGGTAAAAAATACAACAATTCTACTGCTGAAGATCAAATTGGCAGATGTGGACTTAAACTGTTGTACTTTGTATAACAATCGCTGAGTAAAACCATTTAAACCCCTAAATTGTTGCAGAAAGTACAACAATGAAATAATTTGTGCTCGAGCTTCAGAGATTCTCTCTCATACACCCTTCAAATTGTAGAAAGTGCAAAAAGCTTCTTGCTCTGCAAGCTCGACTGGAAAAATAACCTTTCTTGCTCAGTAAGCTCGACGAAAGAACAATCTCTAGCGAAAACAAAACTCAGTTGAAACAAAAAAAATCTTTTGCCCGCCTTTCAGCTGCGGCAAAAGATCACGAATTACCGTTGTTCCGGCACCGGTAAACCTAAATGATGATAGGCCTGAGGCGTTACCATCCGGCCTCTAGGGGTACGCTGCAAGAATCCAATTTGCAGCAAATACGGCTCGTAGACGTCTTCGATCGTCTGACTCTCTTCGCCGATGGTGGCGGCAATCGTTTCGAGCCCTACTGGGCCGCCTTGGAAGCTTTGAATGATGGCGCGCAGCATCTTATGATCAATCTCATCAAGTCCAAGGTCATCGACCTGTATGAGCTTGAGTGACTCTTTGGCGATGTCCAGCGTGATAATGCCATCGCCCTTCACTTGCGCGAAGTCGCGCACCCGCTTCAGCAAGCGGTTCGCGATTCGCGGTGTTCCCCGCGAGCGCATGCCGATCTCGCGCGCGGCTTCACCGACGATGCCGACCTGTAGGATGTCGGCCGTTCGGCTGACGATGTAGGTGAGCTCCTCCACCGTATAAAACTCCAGCCGACTGACGACCCCAAAACGGTCGCGCAGCGGCGCAGAAAGCAGTCCGACGCGTGTCGTAGCGCCGATCAAGGTAAACGCCGGCAAGTCTAGACGCACCGAGCGTGCGCTAGGCCCCTTGCCGATGATAATATCAAGGGCAAAGTCCTCCATCGCCGGATACAGCACCTCTTCCACCGTACGGTGGAGGCGGTGAATTTCGTCGATGAAAAGCACATCACCCTCCTGCAAATTCGTCAGGATGGCAGCTAAATCGCCCGGCCGCTCAATCGCAGGGCCGGAGGTCGTTCTTATGTTCACGCCAAGCTCGTTGGCGATGATGTTGGACAGCGTTGTTTTGCCGAGGCCAGGCGGCCCATACAGCAGCACATGATCAAGCGCTTCCTTACGCTGCTTGGCAGCTTCAATATAGATCTTGAGGTTCTCCTTCGCCTGCTTCTGGCCGATATATTCGGCCAAATAACGAGGACGTAGGCTGTACTCAATCGTGTTGTCCTCCATCATTAAATTAGCCGATATAATCCGGTCATTGTCCATGTTGATCCTCCTAAGAGTTTTGCTAAAGCAAAACTGACTTCGTAAGCATTCGCTGAGTTTTGCTTTAGCAAAACTGACTTCGTAAGCACTGGCTAAGTCATGCCCAATCCACTTCCACTACATCGTATACAAAGCTTGCAGCGCAAGCTTCATCAACACATCAACAGAATCAGACGGATTCGCTTTTGGCTTCACTTGCAACCAAGCACGATCAGCTTCAGCTTCCGTGTAGCCAAGCGTCATCAACGCTTCCTTCGCTTCACTCCAGGCATGACCGCCATCGCTCAGCTGCGCTGATCCAACCACGCTTAAAGCTACCGCAGCTTCCGGACTTGAGAAGCTCACCGAACCCAATTTGTCCTTCAGATCCAATATAATCCGCTGTGCTGTTTTCTTTCCGATGCCAGGGAGCTTTGTCAGGAAAGCTAGATTCTCCTGGCTAATTGCTAGAATCACAGCCTCTGGTCTTCCGCCCGCAGCAAGAATGCCCAGCGCAACCTTTGGTCCAATACCCGATACATCGAGCAATAAGCGGAACAAGGACTGTTCATCCCTTGATATAAAGCCGAATAGCAAATGAGCATCTTCACGTACATGATAATGAATGAACATCGTGACAGCTTCATCTTCCTTATGCGGCAGTGCATAGGGATTCGGACAAAACACACGATAACCTACGCCATTTACATCCAGTACCGCAAAGTCGCTCTCGCGTGCAGCAACTTTCCCTCTTAAGAAATCTATCATCTTTTCCTGACCTCATTTATCCTAGATTGCAAAGCAGAAGAATGCGCATGGCAAATAGCAATAGCAAGTGCATCAGCCACATCATCAGGCTTAGGCACTTGGGACAGTTTTAGTAATATTTTGACCATTTCCTGTACTTGGTGTTTCTCAGCTTTCCCGTAGCCAACAACGGATTGTTTGACTTGAAGCGGTGTATATTCAGCAATCGACAACCCAGCCTGAACACCTGCAAGAATCATGACGCCCCGCGCTTGTCCTACTGTAAATGCCGTCGTTACATTCCGATTAAAGAACAATTTCTCTATCGACATCGCGTCCGGTTTATACTTCTCTATTAATTGCGTCGTAGCATCATAGACATCTTTCAGCCTGATCCCAGGGTCCGTATGTGCTTCGGTTTGAATTGAACCATACTGCACAGGAATGAGCTTACTTCCGATCTTATCAATAAAGCCAAAACCAACAATCGCGATCCCCGGATCAATACCTAGAATACGCACTGTAATTTCTCTCCCATCTTAAAAAAAAGCGAACATATGTAGTCATTTCATTATAGCAGATAACAAAAAAAAGAGATAGACTCAGGAACCTCCCGATCTACCTCTTCATTCTACTATCACTTAATTATGGTCTTGTCATAGCCCGTTCAGTCTCTTGGGGCGGCATGGCATAATCGCTGAAAGTTGATAATACGCTATTATACTCCTCCAAATCAGTGACTCGGATCCCTTCATGGAGCTGCTCCACCGTTTCGCGTGGCAGACTACTTTCTAAATGCTTAATGTTCAATTGAAAAAATGTTCGAATCACATTATCCTTGGCTGGGGTTCCATTAAATAGGGACAGATTGCTGCTGCCATCGATGCCGAATACCGCCTTTTCCTTGCATGCCGGCGATAAATCATCGATACTCTCGGTAAAGGTGACATCTCCATTCGCACCTATGCTCAGCAACCAATTAGGGTGCTTCATTTGCATTTTCAATAATTCTTGAGGGGTCTGCAAGCCCAACTGACTGCGCTCCTCGCCACAAACATATGTCTTAAGCAAATAGCTCTCCCTGCTATCCGTTATACTTTTCAACGTTGTCGTTGCTTCTTGAAGACGTTGATCGTCCACCGGTGTAAGTCCAGCAAAGGTCGATCTAACGACTCCGCTGGGGCTATCACCAGCACTTAGAAGGCTCCCAGTTGCATATAATATATAGCTAACCACAACGACGGCAAAGAACATTCCTAAGGTCAACCAACTACGTTTCCAACGCAGCTTTCTTTTCAAATGCTTCAAAAGTTGTCGTACATTCACCGATATCCCCTTCTATTCTCGTTTTTCCGTATTGTTTCCATTTGCATGAGACACTATACATCATTTACCATAGAGGGAGAGTATGAAACCAATCAAGACGGACGGTGAAGCCCTTATCATGAACGGTAGAAAACGAATCAAACGTACAACACTCCTAATTATAGGAGTAGTCCTGTTATGGGGGGCAGTCGCTATTTGGAATGAAGCACAAAAAAATGAATCAGGTGTAACCTCACCGCGGTCAACCTCAGCCTCATATCCATCTCCATCTCAGAAAAGTCACCAAACATCCATGAATTATGTAACAAATGGATATAAAATGAGCTCTCCCTAGCTTTATAATTTGACTGTAGCCACAGAAATGATATAGTCAGAAGTAGATGAAATATTCTCATACTATCCAGGGAAACCGATATATATTTGAAAAGGCAAATGCAAAGCTTACGATACCAGTTTTCTTGCGAAAACTATAAACGGAGAGACTTTGAGCAAGCTCAAAGATCCCAAAGCAGAGAGACTTTGAGCAAGCTCAAAGATCCCTATATTAGGAGGGGAACAGCATGAATGTGGCAGAACTTCAATTAATTCAATTATCCAGACGGGGCGACCGCAACGCTTTCGTGGAGCTAGTCGAGTTATACCGTAACAAAATACAGAAACTTGCTTTTCGTATGCTGCATAACAGGCCTGATTCAGAGGACATTGTTCAAGAAACATTCATTCGTGTTTATTTGAACTTAAACCACTTTGATGAAAGCCAGAACTTCTCTACTTGGATTTATCGAATTGGTAAAAATGTCGCCATTGACTTGCTGCGCAAAAAAAGGCCTGTTCAATCCTTAGATGCCGAGTTGAACGATTATGACGATGATTACAGCTACTACAGTAAGCTTGCAAGTCAAGATCAGTCTCCTGAGCACGTTGTTCTCCAAACAGAAGTTCAAGAGCATATGCATACATCCATTAATAAATTAGCTGACAAATATAGAAGTATCATTACGTTATACTATCTGGAAGAGCTCTCCCTTCAGGAAATAAGCGATAAACTGAACTTACCGATTACAACAGTGAAAACTCGTTTACATCGCGGACGTGAACTGCTTCGCAAAAAATGGGGTATGAATTTCGTTGTCGGTTTAATGACCTTTTTCACATTGGGTATGATTGCCTAATCCTTAGCATAACGAAACTAAGAAGCCTCCTAATCCACAAATCCTGTGGTTTAGGAGGCTTCTTCTTCATTTTCAGAAATTAATCCAAGGTGCGTTTTGCTTAGCATCCTGCTTTTCAGAAGCCCTCTGCTGCCGTTTCAAGAAAGCATTGAGTGCTCCTGTACCTGACAATTTCACTTTTTTTGAAGAACTGTCGCTGCTTGACCGATCTGCCTTTTTATCAGAACGGATGTCAATTTCAACGATTTCTTCTGTATCAGTCTCTTTCGCAAGCTCATGCGTATGGACTTGCGGCATAAGAGGCGACTCATAAGGAGCTTGGTAATGAGCTCCTGCATAAGGAATACCATAAGGAGCCTGCTGGTAGTCATATGGATTATGTGCAGTCTGTTGCATGTCATAAGGAGCCTGCTGGTAGTCATACGGATTATGTGCAGTCTGTTGCATGTCATAGGGAGAAGCTGGTGGATATATCCCAGGAATTGTAGGAAAGCCATGCTGATAACCATCCCACGGACTTTCAACTGTTCCGGTTGGATAACCCGCCGGGAATGTCGTCCACGGCTGTTCGATCATCGATTGGCCTCCGCAGCCACAACCATCATGACTCATTGGATAGGAGGTTTGCTCTGCATGATGTGGAAATTGTTCATATGGTGACTGCTGATACGGTGAATAAGCTGGATATGTTGGCACTTCTTGTTGCTCGGAACCTGGATAGGCAAATACCTCAGTCGCTTTAATGTGAAACTGCTGGAAAGGATGAACCGCTTGCTGCTCGTAAGGTGCATTGAGACCAATAACCCCAGGCTCAGGTGTAGGAATGACTGGCGCAGATGCCATTGGCGAAGGTACGAACGGTTGCTCAGCCAACGGCATTGATTCTACATAGGGCGCTGACGGCGCTGATGGCACTGACGGCATTTGACTTATCGGTTCTTCTGCAATAGGCATAAATGGTTGCTGATATGAATCTGCAACAGCCCATGGCTGAGCTGATGGGACTTGCGCAAATGGCTCTGTTGATGGTTTAGACATCGATAATGGCTTAATTCCTACCTGCTCATGATGCATCTTGGGCACATATACAATTTCTCCTGTCATAAGCACATTGGGGTTCTTCAGATGTGGATTCGCTTTAATCATCTCTTGAAGGGATACATCCCAAGCCTTACCAAGCTTCCATAAGCTATCTCCCTGCTGGACAACGTGTTTATAGACGTAATCTGAAGCAGGTGGATCTACTGGCTTCGGTTTGGAAGGTATTTTCACCTTCATACCGACGTCAAGATGATCCGGTTGTTCAATTTGCGGGTTAAGCGCGATGACTTGGTCCAATGTGGTTTGATATTTTTTTGCAAGCTCGTACAGGGTATCGCCCTTTTTGACAATGTGGATTTTCAACACCATACCTCCTTAGAGTTTTCGTTAGAAAACTTACTTCGTAAGCATAAACTCGAGTTTTCGTTAGAAATTTGGCCTTTGTAAGCATAATCTCGAGTTCTCGCAAGAAAACTTGCTTCGTAAGCATTCGCTTAGTCACAATGATATTACAGTTTATGCAGGTTCCTAGGCTTTTGCCCCTTTTGGACAAAAAAAATCCCTCGCGTAATGAACGCAAGGGAAGTATGGTATTAACTTGTGTACGAATAACTCGGATAACAACCCAAAATTCGAACCTGACAACCAATCGCTTCAATTTCTTGAATGGCAGATGGCAGGAGAACTGAATCCAGGGAACCAGCAATATCGATATAGAAATAATAAGTACCGAGCTTCTTCTTCGTCGGCTTAGATTCAATCTTTGAAAGATTAATTCTGCGCCACGCGAAGGCAGAGAGCACCTGATGCAGGGCACCTGGGTAATCTTCAGGCAAGGTGACAAGAATGGTTGTTTTCATGTCTTCCGAGGACTTCAGTTCTGACGCTTCGGTACCAACCAGCAAAAACCGGGTCATATTGTCTTTATGATCCTGAATTTCCCTTTGCAGCATAGGAACTTCGTAGTTTGTAGATGCAATAGCCGTTCCGATAGCAGCCACGGTCGGGTCCTGCAGCGTCGATACTATTCGTACTCCCTCTGCCGTGGAGCTTACTTGCTCAAACTCTGCTTCGCTCAAATACTGCTTCATAAATCTACTGCACTGTGCAGGGACGACCTGATGAGATAATACCTTACGAATATGTCCATATGGATTCGAAGCTTCCGTTTGTCCGTCAGGATTCGAATACCCAATGAGATTCATATCAATGGGAAAAACCCACTCCGCCCGAATGGGCAGATCAACCTCGTGAACGAGCCAGTCGACATGCAAATGAACGGAACCTTCAAGCGTATTTTCAATGGGAATGACACCTAATTCCGTTTCGCCTGACGCTGTCGCATTGAACACTTCAGAAATTAGCTTGTATGAAACGTAAGTAAAGTCTTCACCCAAAAAATGACGGGTAGCTTCTTCCGAAAAGGTACTTGGTCCTAGGATGGCAACCCGCTTCATGCAAGAACCTCCCCTTCAACGAAGGATAACAGATCCCCGTCACCTTCTTGCAGTAGAATTGCCGCCACGCCTTCTCCACTCGGCTTTAGCCATAGCGTTTGCGCTTCAATACCTTCCTTAGCAAGCGTATCCTTCAGGAATGCCTCCAGCTCCTCTTTCTGGCCGCTTCGTGCATCCACTAGCGCAAGCATCGTCGGTCCAGCTCCGCTAAGTGCAACCCCTAGCGCACCGTGGTTCTCCGCTTGCTCAAGCAGCGTCTTCATGCCGGGAATGAGCTCTGCACGGTAAGGCTGATGCAGCGCGTCCTTCATGGCATGGCGGATCATTCCCAAGTTGCAGGTAGCTAGCGCGGCAACAAGCAAGGAAGAATGGCTGAGGTTGAACACCGCATCCTTCATGGCTACTTGCTTCGGCATGACGCTTCTCGCCTTCTCAGTAGAAAGCTGGAATGCTGGTATCGCCACCAGCACTTCCAAATTAACGTCTGGCTCTATTCGAATAGATTCGGCTTTCTCACCGTCCCAGAATGCAACCACGATCCCGCCGAACAAGCTAGCCCCGACATTGTCTGGGTGCTTCTCCAGGCGGCTCGCGATTTGGAACAGCTCATACTGCGTGAGCTTGTTGCCGATTAGGGCATTGGCGCCGGCAAGCGCACCAACAATGGCTGACGCGCTGCTGCCTAGACCGCGTGTGAGTGGAATATCGCTATACATGGTAATGTCCAGCTCAGGGTGAGAAACGTCCGCCTGTTCAAATACCATTTGCGCGACTTTATAAATTAAATTGGACTTGTCCGTTGGAATTCCGTACATCTGATCACCGATTAAATGAATCGTCGTTTCATCCGAGATCGCCATGTCAATCCAGGCATATAAGTTCAAGGCCATCCCCAGTGAGTCAAAGCCAGGACCTAAGTTTGCCGTGCTTGCCGGAACTTTCACTCTTACCTTTTGCACTGCCTTATAACTCATTTCGAAATTGCGCCTCTTTTCAATAATTTAGCCTTCTACGCGATAAACACTTTTGATGGCGTGAATAACATCCATAGATTCGAATTGTCTCAGCACATTTTTCATACTGGCTTGGTTCGCATCATGTGTGATAATAATAATTTCAGCCTTCGGATTGGACTGGTTCGGGTGCTGGAATACAGACTCCAAACTAACTTCGTGATGAGCAAAAATTTGTGTAATTTGTGCAAGTACGCCCGCTTTATCTTCAACGTGCAGAAGAATAAAGTTTTTGGAAGCAATCTGTTCGTCCGTCTTTAACTTCATTTCTTTGTAAGGTGCCAGTACCGTACGTCCATTCACGCCCAGTCTCAAGTTACGCACAACGGCAACCAAATCCGCTACGACGGATGTTGCCGTCGGCAGTTCGCCTGCTCCAGCACCGTAGAACATTGTTTCGCCTACTGCTTCGCCTGTTACATACACAGCATTGAATACACCATTCACGGAAGCAAGCGGATGCGAGTTTTTCACCATTGTAGGTTGTACACTCACAGAGATATGACCATCATGATTTTCAGCAATTCCAAGCAGCTTCACTTCGTAGCCTAATTTTTTGCCATATTGAATATCTTCTTTAGATACTTTCGATATGCCTTTTACTTCTACATCACTCAGAGCAACATTGGCGTGAAAGCCAAGTGTCGATAAAATGGTCATCTTACGAGCTGCATCCAACCCCTCAACATCAGATGTTGGGTCTGCTTCTGCGTAGCCAAGATCCTGTGCTTCTTTCAAGACATCAGCATAAGCAGCGCCTTCTTGACTCATTTTGGTCAAAATGTAATTGGTTGTGCCGTTCACGATGCCCATAATCTTCGTAATACGGTCAGAGGAGAAGCCCTCTACGAGTGCACGAATGATCGGAATGCCGCCGGCAACACTAGCTTCGTAAAATACGTCGCAGCCGTGTTCAGCAGCTTTTGCCAAAATTTCAGCACCATGCATGGCCATAAGATCTTTATTCGCCGTCACGATGTGCTTGCCATTGCCTAGCGCAGTTAAAATATGCTCTTTGGTAGCAGCAATTCCGCCCATAACTTCAACGACAACATCAATCTCGCTATCGCCAATAACGTCCCATACTTGTTCAGTCAGTTTGTTTGCATCCACTGAGATGTTGCGAAGCTTTGATTTATCTTGTACTAAAATTTTTGAAATTTCAATGGATGAGCCTGTTTGACGCTGCAAATCCTCTTGATGACCTTCGATAATGCGGACTACACCTGTTCCTACTGTACCTAATCCGAGTAAACCAACCTTGATGGGTTTCATGTATCTTACCTCCTGAATAGTTTTTCTAACTTAACTGCCCTGACCAATGACCATGGCACGCTTGACCCCTTCTTGCGCTTGAAGTCGATTAATCATTTGACGGATCTCCTCCCCCATCGAGGAGGTCTCTACGGAAATGACGACATTCGCCATACCCTGTAGAGGAATAGTCTGATGTATCGTTAATACATTCCCATCCAAATTAGCAATGAGAGCCAGCACACGAGACAGAATCCCGGACCGATGCTCCAAATCCATGGATATTGTGATAATGCGTTCTCGTTCCAGTTTGCTGAGAGGATGAATTCCATCCTTATACTTATAGAAAGCGCTGCGGCTGAGTCCGACTTGTTCAACGGCATCGTGAATTGTTTTTACTTCACCCCGTGCAAGCAATTCCTTAGCTTGAGCTGTCTTGAGTACTCCTTCTGGCAATATATCTTCCCGGACTAAGTAGTACCTCTCAGGACCGGTGTGCTTGATCGTTTGTAAAAACTCTTTGCTTTCCGGCACTTCACCACCGTCCTCTCTGGAAAGACCAATGTTCCTCTATAGAGGACATTATATCGAATCACACGGATTGAAGCAATAGGCAATTCACATCTTATTCTTTCATCTTTTGCAGCATCTAACTTCACTATGATAAGCTGATAGTACTAGATTAGAAAGGGATCGCCTCCATGATTACATTACGCATGATGTCTACGGCTCTCCTATGGAACAGCCAGAACGAATTACTAATGATGAAACGCTCCTTAACGCGTTCGCTATCACCAGGTTTATGGGCAGCTATTGGCGGTCACCTGGAGCCAAGTGAATTGAATAACCCGCGGGCAGCCTGTTTGCGCGAAGTGTGGGAGGAGACTGGCATTGAGCATGATGAAATCCAAGGGCTGCGCATGCAGTATGTCTTACTTCGATTAAATGGACAAGAAGTTCGCCAGCAATTTTTTTATATCGGAACGACGGATGTGAACCCGCGAATCGTCACACCCGAAGGGGATCTACATTGGATTCCAAAAGAACATGTGCTGGAACGCCCAATCCCTTTTATTTTTCGATGCTTGCTTGAACATTATTTCAGCGTAGGCCTTACTGGGCACCCCTGGGTAGGCTCAGCAGGAATTCAACTGGACACAGGTGAACCTACTATTCACTGGAACCCATTAGTAGATCCCTTGCAGACTTAATAAGAATAGCAAAAAAGGCAGACATCGATTTCTCGAGTTCTGCCTTTTTGTACGGCTCATATTATAACGCACTGCCTCCAAATAAGAAACGATACTCCCAGTGGCGATTGTCGATAGAATCTATCCGAACACCACCACTGTCTTTGGAGTATGTCGACAAGATTTGTCCATTTCCTAAGTAAATAGCCACGTGCGTAATGGTCTGTGTAGACTTATTAATACCGCTGTAATTCGATTGGCTTGTCCCTTTGTAAGACATGAAGAACATGAGATCTCCAGGCTTCAGATCCTGCCAATTTGTTTTGGCATGCCCGAGAGATTTCACATAACTCCCTTGACCTCTAGAATCACTTGGCAGCTTCTTTCCAATGCCATCCAAGAAAGCTTGCCGAACAAAGTCAGAGCAATCAAACGTTCTTGTATTATCACGACTTGATCCATATTCATAGGGCGTGCCTAGATACTTCTTACCCGCAGCAATAATTTTTTGAACATTTGCACTTGTTGAGCCTCCAGTACCACTGCCGGTGTTGGAATCACCAGGCGATGTAACACCTGATGCTTGTATGTATTTGGCGCTTGTGCTTATGTAGCCCTCACGGCCATCAGAGGCTTTCACTTTGTACCACCAACTGTTCACTTTGGACAGGATGGTAACTTTCTCGCCTTCCTTCAAGTACCGGATACGCGTAGAATTCACATCCGCACTTTGGCGAAGACTGACACTGTTAATAATTCGACCAGTTGATGCAGCCGAAGCTTCTTTAGGTAAAGGAATTGTGACAGCGCCAAAGATAAGTGCTGGTACAAGTACGAGGGTCAGTAGTTGTTTTTTCATCATGTTGGCCTCCTAGTATTTTGGGTTGCATAACGAGAATCATTAGCATGAATAACTAGCATCTTCTTCCGTTAAGCCAGACTACCTAGCTCCGAAAGCTGTTATCCTTCATATGTGTTCGTAATATAGGCTTTCTTTTAGTGGGTAGGAGCACAAATTAGTTGGCAATATACCTCTAATTCACTAGTAGATGGAAACAAAAAAAGCCTCCCCTTAGCTGAATTAAATACAGCACACAGGAAAGACCTTTATCCAATTTTGGCGGAGGAGTCACGTATTTTCGGATGATCCTGAAGCGTAAAGTGGTGACTCTGATCCACCCATCGCTGCATGACTTTTTGGGCTTCTTTTCTTTGCAGCAGCGAATCTGCTAGTTGAAAGCCTTCTTCATAACTGCCTACTTTATCAAACCAAGTCAATCGAAGTCCTGTATTAAAAATGACATGATCACGTTCACGCTTCAATTCCTCTGAATCTTCTCCAGCAATAATGCGCCGCACCATGGCAACCTGATCATCTTTACTTAAAGGCAGCAGGGGCTCACTCAGAAAACCAAATTTCTGCGGTTCAACCAATCGCGATTCATCTCCCCAAGGGGTTACGATCCTTATTGTACTGTTCTGGTAGATTGGCAAATCCTCGGATCCTTCAATTCCATTGACAATATACACATTTTGAAAGCCAGATCGGATCGATATGGGAATCAGAGATTCCATCGCTTTTCGCTGATTGACGCCTATAATCATATTCATTGAACGTACGGGATTTATGACTTTCTCAACGGTATTCATCACTGTTCGCAATCCTAACTGCTCGCGAACCTGTTTCAGTTTCCCAAGCGGCGGACAAAGCTGATCTGTATGAAGAAACCCAATATGCAGGTGAAATAACATCGTTTCCCATGCTTTCACTGACACATCTATCGCGACGCCAAAGCTTTCTAATAGTTCTTTCATAGCGGTCCCCTGTCTCGGCGGAAGTGAATCACTTCCATGCAGTACCTGGGAGAAACCCACAGAAGCAAGCAAGAGGCTAACTGGCAGCGTGACGGGAAAATATTGCCGGCCTTCCGTTGGTCCCGCACAATTGAGTGAATCCGCAAAAGTATGGTAATTCAATGAGTAGCTGCGAAAAACATCAATGAATGCCATCAACTCTTCGTCAGCTTCCCCTTTCATACATAGGGCCATTAAGAAAGCTGCGCATTGAGCGTCTGTGGAATCTCCTCTAGCCATCTCATGTGCGGCTTCTACAGCTTCCTCATAAGATAAATCACGTGATCCTTGCATACCTGTTCCTATCGCTTGAATCCATCTTTTCATCAAATTCCTCCTTCCTCATGTAGTTGCACTTCAATGAGTGTTATATTTACTGACATATTATTGTGTTTATTAGTAAAATCGTAATCCTTTTCTTTTTATGTGTCAAGTTTTATGACATTAATTCGCATTCTAACGTAAAAAGGAAGGCTAAGGCCATAAAAAATACAACAATTCCAGCCAAAAACAGCTCTACGGCATGGAAAAGGGCTAAATTGTTGTACAACATACAACATCCTGAGGCTTTTCAAGAAAGAAATCAATGAAATTGTTGTACACTGTACAACTTGCGTATCTAAATCCCCATTTCTTCCAAGAACCGGAAAACTGAAGTCAAAACAAAGAAATCAAAACACAGAAAAACTGCACAGAAAAACATAGTCATATTACCGAATCATTATTTTACCGACTCATTAAGCATGTATCCACCAATCTCACTCAGCTCAGCAAAATCCATAGCTTACCATGCTAAATAAGGAGTAAGCCCTGACTTGCCCCCCAATTTCAACTTCTTAACGCAAAAAAACACTCATCCTTAGGATAAGTGTTTCCCTTGTTCTAGTGCTTCTCATCAAATTCGAAGTCAAAATCACCAATTTGGATCGTCTGCCCATGGACAGCTCCACGTTTACGCAATTCATCATCAATCCCAATATTACGCAAAATACGAGCAAAGCGAGCGATGCCGTCCTGTGTGCTGAAGTTCGTTCGTTTAATCAACTTCTCAATTGAAGGACTTTCAACAATGAATACATCGTTTTCTCGACGAATCGTGTAATCATTCTCCTCGCGTTTCTCGAAGCGATACACTTTACGCTCTTCTTTATCAGCTACACCCTCTACTTCAGGAGCATTCGGGATACTTTCTACAATGTCTGAGATCTTGTAGAGAAGCTCCTGTACACCGCCTCGTGTCAAAGCAGAGATCGGATAAACCTCAAACTCTTTGCCATCTGCCGCCATCTGCTCCTTGAATAAGGCCAGATTGTCCTCTGATTCCGGCATATCCATCTTGTTGGCAACAACAATTTGCGGACGCTGCTCCAGCTTGGCATTATATAGCTTAATTTCCTCATTAATCTTGAGGAAATCTTCGTAAGGATCGCGGCCGTCTGCTGCAGACATGTCCACGACATGCACAATCACTCGCGTCCGTTCCACGTGACGCAAGAACTCATGACCGAGTCCCACGCCCTCGTGGGCCCCTTCAATAAGACCAGGAAGGTCCGCCATGACGAAGCTGCGTCCATCACCAACATCCACAACCCCGAGGTTCGGGGTAAGGGTTGTAAAGTGATACGCCGCAATTTTCGGTTTTGCGGCAGAGACAACCGACAATAGCGTGGATTTTCCAACGCTTGGGAAGCCTACTAAGCCGACGTCGGCCATGACCTTCATCTCAAGTACGACCCAACGCTCCACGCCTTCCTCGCCGTTCTCAGCAATTTCTGGCGCTGTTACGCGTGCTGTTGCGAAGCGTGTGTTGCCCCGGCCGCCGCGACCGCCCTTGGCCACAACAACCTCTTGACCATGACGCGTCAAGTCGGCGATAACCTCCCCAGTATCATCATCGATGATGGTTGTGCCCGGCGGGATGCGAACAACCATATCCTCTGCATTAGCGCCATGCATCGACTTGTTACGGCCCTTTTCGCCGCGCTCTGCTTTAAAGTGCTTCTGATAGCGGAAATCCATCAGTGTTCGTAGACCCTCGTCTACACGGAAAACAACATCGCCGCCATTTCCCCCGTCGCCACCTGCTGGTCCGCCCTCTGGTACATATTTCTCACGGCGGAAAGCAACTAAACCATCGCCACCGTCGCCACCTTTAACAAATATCTTCGCTTTATCAACAAACATTTCTACACCTCAACTAAGGAGAGACTTTGGTCTTGGACCAAAGATCCCTTTATTATGTACGAAACGGTAACCGCAATGTGATGACCGCTTCTTCCTCTTGCCAATCATTATGCACCAGTGAATAAGAATTTACTTTCGATAGTAAGGTTTCCTTCACGGCTTTTTCAAGTTGCTCCCGGTTATAGGGGCCTTGATATACAAAATCAAGCAGTAAGCCATCTTCTTGAACATCAAATTCCAAGCTGAGTGTACCACTTTCACCGTCACTTGCCGCAGCATGCTCTTGAACGCATTCCACGGTTTGGCGTACCAATCTTTCGATGAGGCCGTCATGCAGAGGAAGTTGTCCAAGATTGATTTCTTGATCTAATTCAACTTCCAGCTCCAATGATTTCGACTGGACGCGAAAGAGTAGCAAGAAAGCAATTAACGATGGAACACCTAACTTGGAGAGATTACTTTCCTGCTGCATAGTCATTTTTATTTTTTCCATATAAGGCTGTAAATTATCAAACTTCTTTAACTGAATATAACCAAACAAAATTTGGGTATCGTTCATCCAATCGTGACGTAAGCGATTTATGACCTGAATTAACCTCTGTTGAGCCTGTTGTTCCTGTTGACGGAGCTCTTGGCTCCATTTCTCTTCCAATCTACTCGCTTCCAACTTGAAGGCGGTATAACCGCAAAAGACTATGATCAGTAGTAAAGCGCCCCTGACAATCCAGGGTTCCACAAACATCATTCCCGTCAGTCCTATGAGCACAAGTGCTAATAAATAAACTTGCGTACTGCCCGCTCGCTTCATTTCCCGTTCGCTCCGTTCTCCTGCTTTGTAACCGTTCATCCAGTATATCATGATGTACTAGCAAACTTCACCAAACAAATGAGAAAACCTCTGCCCTTCGAGATGCGTGACCGCGTTTATTTAGATGAGAGACTTTGGTCTCCGACCAAAGATCCCTATATTACAGATGAGAGACTTTGGTCTCCGACCAAAGATCCCTATATTACAGATGAGAGACTTTGGTCTCCGACCAAAGATCCCTATATTACAGATGAGAGACTTTGGTCTCCGACCAAAGATCCCTATATTAGGTTTGTTTCGAATTAGAAAAAAATCCCTGGGCGGGCTTATCGCTCGCCAGGGATTCATATTACGCTTCTAAAGCTGCAGCCACAGGAGCTACATCAACTGGGTATACGCTCACTTTTTTGCGATCGCGGCCCAAACGCTCGAATTTCACTACGCCTTGTACCAAAGCGAAAAGTGTATCATCCGAACCGATGCCTACGTTCGTTCCTGGGTGAATTTTCGTGCCGCGTTGGCGGTAGAGAATGCTTCCCGCAGTAACGGTTTGACCGTCAGCACGTTTAGCGCCAAGGCGCTTAGCGTGTGAGTCACGTCCGTTCTTTGTGGAACCCACCCCTTTTTTGGAAGCGAAAAACTGGAGATCCAATTTCAACATGGTGTTATCCTCCTTTGTGATAGATTGTTTCAATCGTTATATAGTCACCGTAATTGTCTGCAATGGTTTGTAGCATGACGACCATCGATTCTAGAATCAATTGGACCTTATTCCATGTCTCCGGAACAGATCGTGTACTTTCTGGTATTGTAACATCCATCAAGCCTCGTTCTATCTCGTGAATGGGAATCACGCCCGTCAGTGATTCAATCGAATTATAAGTACCGAACGTTACCGCCGATACTGCAGCGCAGACTAAGTCTTTGCCAGGTACGTCATATTCAGCATGGCCTTCCACTACAAAAGATGAGATCTGAGGTGAATCCGGTGCAAGACGCTCTATGGTCACATAGATCATAAGGCTGCCTCTTACGCTTGGATTTTCTCAACTACTACTCTTGTGTACGGTTGACGATGACCTTGCTTTTTGTGATAGTTCTTTTTCGGCTTGTACTTATAAACGATGACTTTAGCGCCTTTGCCGTGTTTTTCCACTTTCGCGGAAACTGAAGCACCAGCAACCAACGGAGCACCTACTACTAAGCCACTCTCTTTGGAAACCAAGAACACACGATCAAAAGAAACAACTTCACCTTCAGCTGCGTTCAATTTTTCGATGTAAAGAACATCGCCCTCTTGAACTTTGTACTGTTTACCACCTGTTTCAATAATTGCGTACATTTTCATTACCTCCTCATGTCTCAGACTCGCCTTGTCCAGGTGACGGTTAGGATCACATCCAAATCCGTGCTTAGACCCGATTCGTGCGGTTACAGCATGCCTAAACAACACACTCCGAGTATTATATCACAGAAACATTTTGTAATGCAATTATTATTTCCGCTTTCGCGTCATCTCAAGCAGGCCTAGCTTGGTCCAACCGACAATAATCGTTTTGGAGCGATCCTTACGCACGGCTTGTGTGATGTTCTCCATCACGGCTGCTCGATTCACTTCCGAACTCATGTCTATAAAATCAACAATAATAATGCCTCTTATATTACGAAGACGCAGAAGCCTTGGAATTTCACTGGCCGCTTCTCGATTAATATCGGTGACAGTCTGTTCTAAATCAATGGATCCGGTATACCTTCCTGTATTCACATCAATCACGGTAAGTGCTTCGGTTTGATCAAATATTAAATATCCGCCGCTAGGCAGCCAAATTTTACGCCTAAAGCTCTGATTCAGCTCTTCCGTGATACCAAACTGATCAAACAACGGTATCTTGCGGTCATAATAAGCTACGCGTCCCCGCCAACTTGGCTGCTGTTTACGCAGTAACTGTTTCATCTCTTCGTACACTTTAACGTCATTTAGCCAAACTTCTTGAACGTCATCCGTTATGACATCTCGGGCTAATCTAGGAAGAAGATCAAGATCCTGATATAGCTGTGCTGGCGCATGTGCCTCTTCCATTTTGGACACGATGGCATACCATAATTCTCGTAAATTTTGCAAATCATCACGAATAGCTTCTTCGCTTTGACCAATAGCACCCGTTCGTATAATAACACCTTCACCAGGAAGCAAGCTGCCCTCGGCAAGCTGTTTGAGGCGCTGCCGTTCTGCGTCCAAATCAATTTTACGGGATATAGCAATATAATCGGCGTCTGGCATATAAACAATCCAGCGGCCAGGAATAGAAATATGAGTTGTTACTCTTGCGCCTTTGGTTCCCTGCGGATCCTTCGTCACCTGCACCATCAGCGTCTGACCGACTTCGGCGAGCTCCGTTATTGAGGGTTTAATCTTAGGCTGCTTGTCCAAGTGGACGGGTAGGAGGTCGTCTATATATAGAAAGGCATTCTTCGCAAGACCGATATCGACGAATGCCGCCTGCATGCCGGGAAGGACGTTGACGATGCGACCCATGTAGATGCTGCCTGCTCTTTGAGAATCAAGCGGATACTGCGTATCATACTCAACAAGACGACTTTCTTCAAGCAATGCCGCTTGTGTAAGATCAGGTGCGCAGTGAATTATAAGTTGCTTCATACACGTTCACCTCAACAGTTATTTTACATGAAAAGATCGGAAACTGCACTCCCCGGTTTTTTTCCATCCAAATAACCGCTCACTAATTGCTGTTCCGGCAATACGGCTTGTATGCGCCCCGTTTCTCCTACGATATAGATTAAATGATATTTTTCCCGCATAAAAAGCTTCAGTGTTTCCGCCATAGTGCGATGTCTCGTAATGACAATCGGCTGTGCTAATGTCCCACGGCTCAATAGTTGACTCATACGGTTCCCGCGTCCAATAAGAAAGCGAAAAAAGTGGTAGGGAAGCTGCCGATAAGCATACCAGTTGGATACAAGCAAGAAAATGCCGATGACTAATATATTGAGCGGGAGGTGTCCGCTGATCAGTTGGATAATGGCTATGACTATAATAGCCAGACTTAAGATCATACTGATCCATGCTGTATATAAAATCGTATTATGGTAGGACAATAAATACCCTAACAATGACTGCATCACTTTGCCACCATCGAGCGGCATGACGGGAATGAGATTAAATAAGCCAATCATCAAATTAGCTTCGATGAAGTAATCCCACCAACTGCTTGCGCCCACATCCACCCATTTCATTAAAAGTGCAACGAGAATCATCCATACGTGCTGAAGCGGCCCAGCTAGAGAGACAATCAACTCTTCACGCGTCGGAGCCGTTCCAAGCTCATCAACGACCAAGACGCCTCCAAAAGGCAGAAGCTGTACTTCCCGCACCCTCCACCCAAAGCCGTTAGCAGCAGCCAAATGACCCATCTCGTGAACCAGTACGATGCCAAATAACGTAGCAGCCTCCAGAAAGTAGCCTGTAATGGCAGAGCCAATCATAATGAGTGTAAATAAGGGGTGGAATCGATACGTAGTTCCGGCCCATTTAATCAAAGCTGATCACATCCGATGGATTAACGGGATGCCCATCCTTCGTAACGGCAAAGTACAGCGTTCCCTTCGCAGGATCCTTCTTGGAAGCCTTACCGATGGGTTCACCAACTTTCATCCAGTCTCCTACCTCGACATTGGCCTCGCTCAATCCGCCGTACAAAGATTGAAGACCTCCTGGATGGCGTATCACAATCGTTAGGCCCGTTTCTGCAGCTACACCGGAGAAAATGACCTGACCTGTATCCAATGCATAAACCGGTGCAAATTCAATGGTATTCAAATGAACTCCCAAGTGGGAAGTTCCATCATATCGCGTAAGAATACTTCCCTTTGCAGGAGAAAAAAAGGTGCGCTTGGAGGCATTCACTCTTATGGCCTCAGTTCCTTCTCGGTTGAAACTGGGAATGAACGAAGGTGACCCACCAAACTTATCGCTATACCAAGCTGACAGTGACGAGAAATCGTACGACTGTGTAAGCGAAGAGGTCACGATTTGCTTCCCTTGATTTGCCCAGGGCTGATTAAGCTGGAACATCCCGTACAGCGCTGCAAACAAAACACAGCTGATGAACAGCTTGACCGCAATCTTACTAGGAGAAGGCGGTGCTAACAACCCTCTTTCACCATCCCTCAGATAATCTCGCCCCACTAATGCTGTGTCATTTAATAATTTTTGCCGCCATGCATACTCTGGATCCTCCATTCTTCGTTTCCATTCAGAATCCACATAGAGAGGTACTTCGGAATGATGATGTATGGGCAACGAATTCTCCCTAAATCGAGAGGGTCTCACCGGACTTCCACTCCCGTTAGAAAGATCAGACGTTTCGCGCAAATTGCGAAGTCGTTCTATCCTACGCTGTTTCACTTTATCTTTGACTTCCATGGAAGCCCCTCCCTATCGTTTACCTTTGTACAGCCTATGAGAAGAGGGACAAGATTATGTGGACAAAAAAAGCCCCTGACCAAGGTCAGGGGCACTGTAATTTATATATGTTTAGAAAAATTCAGGTTCACGTTCCTGATGCAGCTTTACGCTCATCACGAGGCCTAATGAAAGCATGTTAATCAGTAGAGAAGTTCCCCCATAACTGACGAATGGGAGAGTGATTCCCGTTAACGGCATGATACCAATCATCATCCCGACATTTTCAAAAATTTGAAAGACGAACATAGAAACCACACCTACCACAATATAAGCTCCACTAAGCTGAGTACTCTGGATCGAGATGAGGATCATGCGGTAAATGAGTAAAAAATAGATCAACAATAGAACCGCTGACCCGCGGAAACCGAATTCCTCACCAACAACGACGAAAATCGAATCGGAATACGCGAATGGAATGAAATTACTATGAACAGAAGTACCTTTCAGAAAACCTTCGCCTTCCAACCCTCCTGAACCGATCGCCCTTACTGCATTACGGACTTGATAATTATCATCATCAGACACATCTTGCGGATAAAGGAATGTATCGATACGATCCATCCAATGACTAAAACCATAACCCTTAAGCATATCAAACAAGGATTGATGGAAATAATTATATAATGTCAAGAACAAGAATCCAGCGCCTATGAGTACAACGGTGCTAAGTAAGACATGCGAATATTTAATATTACCAATCCAAATCATACCCAAAAGAATGATCACAAAAATGATCGCATTCCCTAGATCAGGTTGAATGAGGACCAAGATAAACGGGATCAACACAGCCACACCGACTGGGATAATATCATTCTTGATTTGCAGTAAATCGCCTTTACGTCTTGCCAACAGTGCAGTTACAGCCACGATTAGAATTAATTTCACTAACTCCGCTGGTTGAAAGGTTAAGCCGCCCGGGAGCTCAAACCAGCCACGCGCCCCATGAATTTTCGTCCCAAAAAAGTAGACTGCGACCAAAGAAACGATGCCGATACCATAAAGATAGGGAGCGATTCTGATTAGTACTCGATAATCAAATAAACTGCTTGCAACGAACGCTGCTAGACCAACACCATATAAGACGAGTATTTTCGTAATACTAACGTTAATTTTAGGATGATCAATAGATGCACTATATACAAGCATCGTACTAATGACCATAAAGGCAAACAAAATGACAACAATAGGAATATCTATGTTTTTAAGTTTGGCAAGCATTGGACGATCAACCTATTCCGATAAACTTTTTCATACGTTTGACCCAGCCGCTTTTGTCCTCCAACTGCATGAGAGGGACCGTGTCACCCAATATGCGACGAGCAATGTTGCGGTAAGCAATGGCTGCGCGCGAAGACGGATTCATCACGGTAGGTTCCCCTAAGTTGGCTGCTTTGATCACATGCTCGTCATCTGGAACTATCCCTAACAAATCTATGGCGAGTACCGAGCATATTTCATCAATATCCAGCATCTCGCCTTTCTTCATCATCAATGGACGAATGCGATTAATAACTAACTTAGGTGAGGAGATTTTCTCATTCTCTAGCAAACCGATAATGCGGTCAGCATCACGTACAGCCGCATTTTCCGGTGTGGTAACAACGATCGCTTTGTCTGCTCCGGCTACGGCATTCTTGAAGCCTTGTTCGATGCCTGCTGGACAGTCGATAATGACAAATTCAAAATCTTTTTTGAGCTCCAAAATAATATCCCTTACTTGTTCTGGCGATACAGAATGCTTATCCTTCGTTTGAGCAGCTGGCAAAAGATAAAGCTCATCAAAGCGCTTATCCTTAATTAATGCTTGCGGCAAACGGCAACGGCCTTCTGCAACATCCACAAGGTCGTAAATAATTCGGTTTTCCAGACCCATGACCACATCCAGATTGCGCAGTCCAATGTCGGTATCTACCATGCAAACTTTTTTCCCTAAAAGCGCTAGTGCCGTTCCAAGATTCGCAGATGTCGTTGTTTTACCAACGCCGCCTTTTCCTGAAGTGACGACGATTGCCTCTCCCATATTTTCTCACCCCACACGCTATTTTCACACATACAAACGATTATTTTAGATTCGGTTCCGGCCAAATACGATGAAGCTGGTGCAGCTTGTCGATTTCCATTTTACCTTCTTTTACATAAGCAAATTCCATGAAAGCCTCATCGATTCCCCATTCATCTGGTGGACGGCTAATGATTCCGGCAATCCTAAGTTGCGTGGGACGCATATGAGAAGCAGCAATAATCGCATTCTCATCACCGTCAACACCCGCATGAGCCATGCCGCGAAGCGACCCCATTATATAAATGTTCCCTGTAGATGTAATCGTTCCGCCAGGATTAACATCGCCTAAATATAATAAATCACCCTCGTTGTGTAGGGTTTGTCCCGACCGAATCATTCCTTTGAGCGTTGTCATAGAAACCGCAGACTCTTCTGCAGCTTCCTCTTTTGACGTCTCACTTTCGATCGATTGGATTAGCAGGTTGCCTTTTTGCCTGATGACGGACCGAATCTCTTCCTTCTGTTCTTCAGTCGCTTCTCTGCTGCCTAATTTAACGTGCACATGAATAATCGGTCCAGTCAATATTTGTTGATGCGTTTTCTCAAGCTTGTGCTGCAGCTCTTTCAGCAAGATTTGCCATTCGCATGCATCATTTAGCAAAAAAACAAGGCCATCCTTGACCCCTTTTATCATCACATGGTGCTTTGTAACAGACATAATTGCGATACGACCTCCCAACCTATACATTTCGGTTCATGTCCTGAATTCTCCTGCTTGGAGCCTGGAAAATTAATCTTCGTTTCCGGACGGCACAATCCGCTTTCCTTCAAGCAGCTTGCGGATCGGAACGTAGCAAATCAAGGCGACAAGCAGATTAAATAGAACACTCGGAAGCATGTAATGGGTGAGAGCAAACTTCAAATCAATATCAATGAGTTTGAACAACCGATTGATACCATAGTTAATAAACTCAAACAAGAGCAAACCAACGCCTGTTATGAGTAAGTTATAAAAAATCAAATTTGGCTGCCTTCGCTGCGCCAGTCCGGCCAAATAGCCAGTAAGCCCCATACCGAAGGAATATACACCTAGCATCGATCCATAATAGTTAAAGTCATGCAATAGTCCGAACAAAAGCCCATAAATTAAAGCAGTATGACGATGATGAAAAAGTCCGATAAACAAAATGAATACAAGTGTTAAATGGGGTGTAACATTAACGTTAGATTGCCATGATGAAGGGATCAGCCAAACAAGCAAGGTTCCTTGCAGGATAAACAAACCGAGTAAAATGAGCCACAATAGATGTCGAATCACTTAACGGCTCACCTCATTTCACTTCCGGGACTTCGACAACAAACACTTCACGGATACGATTGAACGAAGCTTTGGGCTTCACCATAACCTTGTATGTAATGCCGAATTCCCCTGGACCTATGGAAGAGATTGTCCCTACCTCAATGCCCTTAGGAAATACTTGCCCCATGCCTGATGTAATGATGGTTTCTCCGATTTTCATATCGTCAGCATGTTCGACCTTGTTCATCACAAGCTCGCCGGTTTTGGAGTCATAAGACTCAATCATCCCGAAAGGTTGACTCTCATTCCCCTTCACCGTGACAGCAATCGCCTTAGAGTTATTATCAGTATCATTGGTTTCCGTGAGTAATTGAACATTGGAATGGAAACCAAACACCTTACTCACCCTGCCGACCAACCCATCTACGGTCATGACGGCCATATTCTCTTTGATGCCATCTTTATCGCCTAAATTAATGGTAACCGTGCTATTATACGGATCCGGATCAATGGTTACAACCTCAGCAATGCGATACGTATACACGTTAGCTTGACGCTGTCTTTCTGTGAAGCCAAGAGCCTCCATTAATCGCTTGTTTTGTGATTCTAGCTCATTCAAACGCTGTGTATCTCGTGCATACTGCGTAAGAGTTAGTTTCAGCGTCTTATTTTCCTCGTAGATGACTCTTAGTTGACGGATGTCTTCAAAGAAACCCGCTACGTGCGCAGCGGGCTTGTAGAAGAGTCCTTGCGTCCATGATACCGAGTCTTTGACGAATTTCTCCGGCCACGTCATGGGTGCCCGGTTCCCGAGTGTCAGTCCCATCAAAATAAAAAAGCAGACTAGACCGAACATCAGAAAAATCAACCTCTTGTTGCCCATAAATTTAAACAAATTAGCACCTTCTAACGAATATTAACGCTTATATCTCGAACTGGACCCTGATCTGTTCTTGAACAAATGGATATTTTCCAAAGCGCGACCCGTTCCAATCGCCACACAATCTAGCGGGTTCTCAGCGACGAGTACTGGCATTCCGGTTTCTCTGGCAAGCAGGCGGTCAAGATTACGCAGTAAGCCGCCGCCACCCGTCAGCACTATTCCGCGATCCATAATATCCGCTGATAATTCAGGTGGACATTTCTCGAGAGTAACCTTCACAGCCTCAACGATCGCATTTACCGTGTCTGTCAATGATTCCGTAATTTCATCGGAACTAACACTTAGCGTTTTCGGTAATCCGGAAACAAGATCGCGCCCTCGTATTTCGAGGGACTCTGGCTTGTCCATAGGAAGTGCCGACCCGATTTCCAGCTTAAGCGTTTCGGATGTACGTTCCCCGATCATCAAATTATACGTACGTTTAATGTATTGAGTGATGGCTTCGTCCATTTCATCGCCTGCAATTCGGATGGAACGACTCGTTACAATCCCTCCAAGAGAGATGACAGCAACCTCCGTTGTCCCCCCTCCAATGTCGACAACCATGCTTCCTGTTGGTTCCCACACGGGCAGATCGGCACCGATCGCTGCTGCGAAAGGTTCTTCAATCGTGTAAGCCTCGCGCGCTCCAGCCTGCTTCGTTGCATCTTCAACAGCACGCTTCTCAACAGCTGTGATGCCTGAAGGCACACAAACCATCACATTCGGGTGACGCGGGAACAACCAACGCTGCTTCTGTGCTTGTCTTAAGAAGTAGCGAATCATCGTCGCGGTGGTCTCAAAATCGGCAATAACCCCATCTTTCATCGGACGAATCGCACGAATGTTGCCTGGTGTACGACCGATCATTTTTTTAGCGGCGTCTCCGACAGCCTCGATTGTTTTTGTATCAGTACGTAGAGCAACCACGGAAGGCTCCCTAACGACAATTCCTCTGCCTTTTACATAAACCAGTGTATTCGCTGTACCTAAATCAATTCCTAAATCTTTCGTAAAACCACCGAACATGGCAGTTGCTCCTTTCCTATTGCGATATCTATTATATTACATAAAGCCTTGTTCCTTCAAACTTATGAATCTCTGATCACCAATGATAACATGATCTAGCACTTCAATACCAATAATAGTTCCTGCCTCCATTAGCCGATGCGTGAGTTGAATATCCTCCGGACTTGGAGTTGGATCACCGCTTGGATGATTGTGTACACAGATGATCGAAGCACTGCTGCGTTTGATTGCCGCGCGAAACACTTCACGAGGATGAACAATGGAAGCGTTCAGGCTGCCCATCGATAATGTTTCCTGCGCAAGCAAATGGTTCTTCGTATTGAGAAATAAGCAGACGAAATGTTCTTTCTGCAAATAGCGAAGATCCTCACTCACTAAATCTGCGATATCCTTGGGAGAACGAATCGTAACTCGCTCTGCAAATGCACTCTTAGCCAGTCTGCGTCCGAGCTCAATCCCGGCTTGAATTTGTAAAGCCTTCGCATCACCAATTCCCTTGATTTGGGTAAGCTGATCTTTGCTCATGTCAACAAGGCTGCGCAGCCCGCCGCTTTCGCTTAATATACGACCTGCTAGACGCAGCGCTGACTCCGACACAGTTCCTGTTCGAAGTAAAATGGCCAGCAATTCTTCGTGACTTAATGCCCCTGCTCCGTATTGGAGCATGCGCTCTCTTGGTCTTTCCTCCTGCGGTACTTCTCGTAACATCAAGCTTGTGACTTCCATGAATTCCCCTCTTTCATTATGTAGGTTGTGTTACTTAAACGCATCCCATTCATACGGATAAGTGCTCATAAAACAAAATAAAGCCCGCGGATTTGTAAGATCCGAGGGCTTCTAGGACAATTGCTCTTTATTCGATTGTGGACATTCTAACGCTCTGATTTGTTCCAGCATACTGCCGATGGTATGTCCATCAAAGTATATTTCCATCTGCTTCTCTGCGTCAATGAAAACCTTCCCCATCAATAGATCCATTTTGGATGAAATGACGCAGGTCTTATTCTCATCACCAGAGCACCAGCTCGGCTTCAAGGAACCTTGACAAGTTAAACGGTAAATTTCGCCGAGTGTCACCTCGTCCGGATTGCAGCTAAGTATGAATCCGCCACCGATTCCTTCTTTGGTCGAAACGTAACCTGCTTTTCGTAGAAAGCCCATAACTTTACGTATACGAGCAGAATGGGTAGATACATTCACAGCAATTTCTTCGCTGGTTGCCATATGATCCGGTAAATGAGCCAGAAATACGAGACTGTGGACGGCTATTGTAAATTCGCTGTTCATGGCAAATACCTCCCTGAAGAATGCGAAGTCATGTCGCTTACTGTCATTGTAACCGTTACAGATTACACAGTCAATGTATGAGTCCTACTTTGGACATATATTCCAGCCTGGATCTGATGATTATAAAACTTGGATTTCAAAACTTAGTAGTAGGTCACTGAGCAGCGAAAGCGGCAATCCAACAACAGTAAAGTAATCACCTTCAATAGATTCCACGATCGTTGCCCCGATCCCTTGAATCGCATAAGAACCAGCTTTGTCCTTAGGTTCTCCTGTGGCGATATAACGTAAAATTTGTGCGTCAGACATGGACTTCATCTTCACATGTGTCACACGGTGTGAGACGACCTGCTTACCTGTAGCCGCGTCTACACAAGCAACTCCACTGTAAACCTGATGCGTACTGCCTTGAAGGGATTTAAGCATCCGGAAAGAATCCTGTTCATCCACCGGTTTACCTAAAACTTCATCTTGATAGACAACAACGGTGTCAGAACCGATGATGATTCCTTCTTTTTCACTGGCTTCAAACATGTCTAATACAGTTGAGGCTTTACGCAAAGAGAGCACTTCTACGAGCTCAGCAGGCGATATTTTTTCTTCGACGGTCTCATCTGCGTCACTAACCCGAATGATATAGGGTAAACCAAGTGATTGAATAAGTTCCTGCCTCCGCGGCGAAGACGAAGCAAGAATAAGTCTTTGTTTAGGGGAATTACTCAAAAGAAACAACTCCTAGCTGATTGTAATATGAATAGGCTTTCCAAAGGCAATCCAGTCACACCTTACGATACAGGAGGTACGCCCCCACTAATCCAAGAATACTGCACAGGTTTAGCTTCACCAAAAGATGGAACTCATATTTCACGACTTGTAAATCGGCCTTGGGCTCCCACGAAATTTGGGCCGTTTTGGTCAAAAATGCGAGAGCAGGCACTGCAGCCAGCAGCTGGCCTATGATAATCCCGGTAATTAAACCGACGATTAAAAATACGATCAATGTGAAGGTACCTTTTTTCATTCCTGTCATCCTCTCTTTATGTACAAGCCCTATTATACGGGTAGACTCTTCTTTTTTCCAAGTAAAAATATGATAGGATGGTGATTCTTACCAGCTTACAACGTAAGCCGATCCTAGTAAGATAGTTAGCGGAGGTATTTCAACTTATGACTCTACTTAAAAGACTTATCCTTTTATCCTTATTACTTACATTTGTATTTCCTTATCAAGCATTCGCTTACAAAGTTGTCCTAGATGCCGGACATGGGGGAAGTGACCCTGGAGCGATCGGTGTAAACGGTCTCCGTGAAAAAGATGTCAATTGGGACATTACCCAGAAGGTGCGGGACGAGCTAATCGCAAAAGGTTACGAAGTTGTCTTAACAAGAACAGATGACTCCTATTGGTCGCTCGCACAGCGCGTCGAATTTACAAATACGCTACAAGCGGATTTATTCGTATCTATCCACGCTAATGCACATCCGAGCGCGAAGGCGAACGGAACCATGGTTCTCTACTACGATAATGATTATCCACAAGAGGATTATCCAGCAAGTGAAGCAATGAAACAATTAACTCCGTACAACAAAGACCTCGCACAGCGAGTTTTGGATTCACTAGTCGCTGCTGTCGGTACCAAAAACCTAGGTCTCATTCCAAGTGCTGTTTATGTAGCCAGAATGGGAACAATTCCGAGTATTCTCGTAGAAACCGCCTTCCTTAGCCAAACAAGTGACGCAGCTTTGCTTGCAAGCGATTCGGTTCGGTCTAAAATGGCTTCAGGCATTGCAAATGGGATTGCTGCTTATACGCCGCCCCTTTTTACAGATTCACTTGGTCATTGGGCCAGAGATGCGATTTTGCGGATGAAGAATAAAGGAGTCATTGAAGGTATTGCTAATCGTTATGAACCGGAACGTGCTTTAACAAGAGCAGAATTTCTCACATTAATGGATCGGGTATTTACATTCAGCAAGTTGAAAGCTGTCTGTGAGCCGAGCGGAACCGTGACAGCCATCGTTTATGGTTGCCAAGCTCCGGCTGAGCAAAATTACAAAGACTTGCCGTCTTCCCATTGGGCAAGCCCTGTATTTGCCAAAGCCAAAAACTTAAACCTCCTGCAAGGCTACTCTGATGGAACGATTAGACCCAATCAATCGATTACGAGAGGTGAAGTCGCTTTTCTCTTCGATCGTCTTTTGCAAATGTCGTCTACCACGACGAATAACCCGCCTGTTGCAGCATCATCTGCATCTTTCAACGATGTACCTGAGACATTATGGAGTGCTAAGGCCATTTATGCGCTAAGAAATAAGGGCATCATTGATGGTATAACGGATACCGCGTTTAAACCTAGTCAAACTCTTACCCGTGCAGAGATTGCTGCCTTGCTCAATCGCTATTACAAATAAAAAGCAGTGTGTCCAAACTCTTGAGAGCTTTGGGTACACTGCTTTTTCATTAGGACACGCTTATTTTCTTAAGCAGCTCTCTCTGAGCAATAATATACTGCATCATGGACGATTGTGCTTGCCATAGCATAGCCGCGGAAGGTGTCTTCTTGTACTCTTCCATGGATTGAACCGCACTGTTGATCGATGTGGTCATTTTTTGCATGAATGGCTTCGTGTCATCACCTACCCCCTCGCTAATAGAGGCCGACAATGTCGTAAGGAGCTGATGCGAAGAACGAATCGATTGCAGCGACGTTTCAGCAAGCGGGGTTGGCTTCGTCTCATCCAAATGAACGAGCGCTAATCCATTTATCGTATTCACTAGTTTATCACCTTCGGCAATGAAGGTTGGAACCGACTCCGGTTTCGAGCCGCTCCAACGAATGCCTGTGGCCGCAGGGATATCCATATTTTTCATATAAACCTCAATGGTTTTATCCGTTGTTTGCACTTGTTCTCTTAATGCGAGAGCGTCATCTCGGTTTTTGGCAAATCCGACGAATACAGTTAGCTTATCTGTGGTGTCAAGCGCAGTGGCTAACCCTTTCTTCTTCAGAGTATCTTGGATAGCCTGGGCTCCCTGTAAGTTACTAAATACACCATTTTGAAGGAACGTATACGATTTCGCAGGAATTTGAACCGCTGTGACTGCTGAGGCAGCAGCCGGAATAGCAGGTGCTTGATCTGTAGACGTTTTAGTTGCTCCTGTTGACGCTTTCGATGGGACCGCTGCTTGTACATTAGGCGAAGGAACGGTTATCGTATTTGTAATCGATGCCGTATCTTTGGTCTCACGATCACTTGAAAACATGGAGAGAACAAAGAAGCCAAATGCAATGCCCGTCACTACCGCTCCTGCCACTGATGTTGCAATTCGAATCCAAGGTGTACCCGTTGATTTTGCGTATCTGGCACCTGTCCCCGGTTCCTTATAAGGTTCCTTAGACGCCCAGGATGACCACTCATCCCGATGTCTGTCCGAAATAGGCTCAGCTCTCTCTGTTGACTGATGTCCAACAGCTGGATTCTCACGGGCAGTCTGTGACTCACGAATGATGCGTTCCACTCGCTCTCCTTCCGTTTCAATCTGACTATTCCAGCTTCCAAAGTCCGTCGTGAACGTATTTAAAGCATGAGGTTCAAATAAATGTTCGACTTGCTCCCTCTCCGCTTGATGATAAGGAGTAACCTCATCCGACGTATGACGGTCAATCGTAGAATCTATAACCTTAAATTCTTCCTGATAGAGTGGTATCACTTTCTCTTCTTGATCAGGTACTCGCGATGCTCTACGGGTTGATTCCGGGTTTTCTTGTGGATCGAAACGGTAGGTTATTCTTGCTTTATTCTTGTTCATCTCTCAATCACTCCTCGTAAAATTTATTTGGAAACGGGCATAACGCCGCGTCGTCTTGTCCAAATCTTCTGTTACTAGATTATGATTGAGAGAGCCCCATTATGTTTCTTTCAGCAAAAAAAGACCGCTTCCAGCCATTTGGCTTGCAGCGATCTTTCTTCTAACTAGTTGGTTCGTACTTTTTACGCAGCGATTTCGCTAAACCGTCAGCTGCTTTCCAGATGTCGCCCGCTCCCATGGTTAACACCAAGTCACCAGGCTGCACATGCTGAATCAAATAGGTGAGTACCTCATCCCGAGTTGCAATATGCTGAACATTCGGGTTGCTGTTACTGCGGATCAATTCAACCAGTTTGGCTGAATCTATCCCCTCAATCCGCTGCTCGCCGGCAGGTGAGTAAATATCGGTAATAATAACCTCATCAGCTTCATCAAATGAGCGGCTGAACTGTTCAAATAAATAATAGGTTCGCGTATAGCGTTGTGGTTGAAATACAGCTATGATGCGTTTCCCTGTTGCCTTTGCTGCGGAAATGGTTGCTTGAATCTCCGTAGGATGATGCGCGTAGTCATCAATGACCAACATGTTCGCAACTTCTCCCAGCACTTGAAACCTACGCTTTGCACCGCGGAATTCCTGAATAGCTTCTGCAATTTTCTCGAAAGCAAGCCCTGCTTCCAGACAGGTGATAAGCGTCGCTAGTGCATTATATACGTTGTGTTTACCTGGTACGGACAAGCTAACCTGACCAAGTGCCGCCCCTTTGAACTGTACAGTAAACGTAACCTTACGGTCGCCTAATGTAATATCTGTTGCGACATAATCAGCCTCAGTATCTATGCCATACGTAATAACTTCGCTTTGAATATGCGGAATCATTTCACGTAAGAACTCATCATCATGACAAACAATAGCTCTACCTCCAGGTCTAACTTGACTGAGGAATTGCTTGTAAGCTTTCTTCAAATTCTCGAAATCACCATTATAATTCTCCAAGTGATCCGCTTCGATATTGTTAACAAGTGCGAGGGTAGGGTGATATTGAAGGAAGGTTCCATCACTCTCGTCCGCTTCTGCTACGACGAATTCGCCTTTACCAGCTTTGGCGTTGCTACCTACATTCATGATCTCGCCACCGATGATGTAGGTCGGATCTATTCCACAAATTTCCATGACTAAAGCAATCATTGATGATGTTGTTGTTTTGCCGTGGGCTCCAGCTACGGCGATACCTTTGCGTTCATTCATGAGCCGAGCAAGCATTTGTGAGCGATGAATAATCGGAATATTCAATTGTTCCGCTGCTTGCATTTCTACATTGTCTTTGGCCAAAGCGGTTGAATATACTACCAAATCGGCCCCTGACACATTCCTAGCTTCATGTCCGATGAAAACTTGAGCACCCTTCGCTTTCAGCTTTTCTGTAAGCTCTTGCTGCGCCAGATCGGAACCAGATATCCGGTATCCCATTTCCAGCATGACTTTGGCAATGGCACTCATGCCGTATCCGCCGATGCCTATAAAATGTACGTGTTCTGCTTGACTCACGCCGTTCTCACCATCCTTTTTCAGAATCGGTTTGATAGGTAATCCAAGAACGAACATCAGAGATTAAATACAGCGTGCCGGATACGACCGCCAGATCATCCTGCTCAGTTCTACTTGTTAGTGTTTCTAAGGCTCGCTTCCAATCTCGCTCGACAATGATATCTACCTCACGGTTCATCTCGCGCAGCAGCCCTCTTGCAATCTCAGCGAGCATAGAAGCGTCACCTTTTTTATGAAAATCGGGTTCCGTAATAATAAGAGTATCCACCAATGGTAGTATATGCCTTAAGTAGCCTGTATGATTCTTCGTCGAGAGCATTCCTACCATCATATGAAGTTTACGGTAAGTATATACACTTTGGAGCGCGGAAGCCAGTGTTGCGGCCCCTTCGGGGTTGTGAGCGCCATCGAGTAATATACGAGGTTCGCTCGAAACCATCTCAAGCCTGCCCGGCCAACGTGTCTCCTTGAGTCCTTTGAACAGATCCTCATCATCTACGATGCAGGCATAATATTGACGAAGAACTTCAAGCGTCATTACGGCCACGGCTGCGTTCTTTAATTGGTGCTCTCCGTTTAACGTAATCGGTACACCATTAATATTTCGAAACGGCCCGCTAAAATCAAATGTTTGGCTATCTAGCTCACTTGTCACATTCGTGTAATTGAATTGTCCACCAAGTGAGTAGAGTGTTGCTTTTTTCGCCTTGGCTGTTTGATCGATCACACTCCAAACCTCATGCGGCTCAACAGCTGTAATAACAGGTACACCAGCTTTAATAATACCCGCTTTATCTGCTGCGACTAATTCGAGTGTATCCCCCAAGATTTCCATATGGTCATGGCCTACATTCGTAATAATGGTTACGACGGGATTCACAATATTCGTGCTATCCAGCCTTCCCCCGAGACCTGTTTCCCATACGACGTAATCGGGATATGCCACTTTGCCGAAATGCATGATCGCAAGCGCAGTCGAAATTTCAAACATAGACGGAGGACCGACTTCAGTCTCTGCGATTTCGTCAACGATTGGCTTCATTTCATTCACCAGTCTGAGCAGCACGTCGTCCGGAATGTCGGCTCCATTCACTTGGATACGATTCGTATATTTTTCCAAATAAGGAGACGTGAATGTTCCAACGTCATATCCACAAGCTTGCAAAACAGAAGATAGATAGGCACATGTAGAGCCTTTGCCATTCGTCCCAGCCACATGAATGAATTTCAGCCTACGTTCGGGGTGACCCAGTTTCTCCATCAGCAACTGCATTCGTTGAAGCCCCGGTTTCATACCGAGCTTCTCCATCCGGCCGACAATCCAGGCAATGGCTTCTTGCGCTGTCTGGAATTCAGCCGAAGGGGTGTCTTTGATTTTATCCATCGATTTCATCCTCATTTACTATATGAATCAGCTTGTTTTCGTAACTAGGCAATCGTTTGATTTACTGCAATTATCCTTTTAACTCCGCTAATCGCGCAATCACTTTGTCTCGCTTATCGGCATAATCAGCAAGCTTTGCCTTTTCTTCCTCAATGACCTTAGCTGGCGCCTTGGCAACAAAGCCCTCATTGCCTAGTTTTTTCTCGATACGCTCTACTTCACCGTGCAAAGATTGTAATTCTTTATCCAAGCGCGTCAGCTCTTGCGCAATGTCGATAAGACCAGCCAGCGGCAAGAAAAGCTCAGCTCCTGTAATGATAGCTGTCATAGCTTTCTCTGGTGCTGCCATTTCAGCGTCAATTTGGAGTAGAGAAGTATTACAGAAACGCTTCAGGTATTCCTCATTGCTGCGGAGAATACTCAGCGTATCGCTGCTAGCTGGCTTTACAAGCAGTTCAACTTTCTTACTCATAGGCACATTCACTTCGGCCCGAATATTACGAACAGAACGAATAACGTCCATCAACAGTTCCATCTCGCGAACAGCGTCAGGCGATTCGAAAGCCTCATTCTCTACTGGCCAAGAGGCAAGCGTAATCGTCTCACCCACATGCGGCAGATGCTGCCAAATCTCTTCCGAAATGAACGGCATGAATGGATGAATCAAACGTTGCGTATGGTCAAGTACATACGCAAGTACGGACTGAGTTTTACTCTTAGCAGACGCATCTGTCCCGTATAAGCTTAATTTACTGAACTCAATGTACCAATCACAGAGATCATCCCAGATGAAATTGTACAGCAATCGGCCAGTTTCACCGAATTCATAGCTGTCGATGAGACGAGTCACGTCACGAACAGTTTCATTCAGACGGTGCAGAATCCAGCGGTCTGCCGTGCCTAGTTGACCTGTAAGATCAATATCTGCTGCGGTTACACCTTCGAGATTCATTAAAGCAAAGCGAGATGCATTCCAGATCTTATTCGCAAAATTCCGCGCCTGCTCCACACGTTCCCAACGGAAACGTAGATCTTGCCCCGGTGTGCTGCTCGTCGAAATCATATAGCGCATAGCATCAGCGCCGTATTTCTCGATTACTTCAAGCGGATCGACTCCATTGCCAAGAGATTTTGACATTTTGCGGCCTTCGGAATCCCGTACGAGACCATGCATCAATACATCTTTAAACGGAATTTGATCCGTAAATTCAAGTGCGGTGAAGATCATCCTTGCTACCCAGAAATAAATGATGTCATAGCCGGTAACCAGTACATTCGTCGGATAGAAACGCTTCATATCCTCAGTCTCATTCGGCCAGCCAAGTGTAGAGAACGGCCACAATGCGGAACTAAACCATGTATCAAGCACATCGTTGTCTTGGTTCAAATTCGTGCTTTGGCAGTGCGAGCAAGCCGTAGCATCCTCACGTGTTACCGTGATTTGGCCACAATCCGCGCAGTGCCAGGCAGGAATGCGATGTCCCCACCACAACTGACGGGAAATACACCAATCACGCACGTTTTCAATCCAGTTTAAGTAAATTTTCTCGAAACGATCCGGAACGAAGTTAACACCTTTACCTGTTTTTTGTGCATCAATCGCTTGATCAGCAAGCGGCTGCATTTTCACAAACCATTGCGTTGATAAATAAGGCTCGATCACTGCGCCGCTGCGCTCGCTATGACCTACTTGATGAACGTGTTCCTCTATTTTGATAAGAACACCTTGCTCCTTCAAGTCAGCGACAATTTGCTTGCGGCATTCAAAACGATCTTTCCCCTGGTAAGGACCCGCATTCGCGTTCATCGTGCCGGTTTCGTCCATAACCAGAATTTGCGGTAGGTCGTGACGCTTCCCGACTTCGAAGTCATTCGGATCGTGAGCCGGTGTAATTTTTACGGCGCCGCTTCCGAACTCTTTTTCAACATAATCATCCGCAATGATCGGAATCTCGCGATTCACGATCGGGAGAAGCAGCGTTTTGCCGATGAGATGCTGGTAGCGCTCATCCTTCGGATGAACAGCAACCGCTGTATCGCCAAGCATCGTCTCAGGACGTGTTGTGGCAACAACGATTGAACCTGTTCCGTCGGTTGTTTTGTATTCTAAGTGATAGAGGGCGCCTTGCACCTCTTTATATTCTACCTCAATGTCAGATAGCGCTGTACGAGCCGCTGGATCCCAGTTAATAATATAATTCCCGCGATAGATGAGGCCTTTCTCATAAAGACTTACGAATACTTCACGAACAGCTTGTGATAAGCCCTCATCCAAGGTGAATCGCTCACGCGAATAGTCCAACGAGAAGCCCATTTTGGCCCATTGCTCACGAATTGTATTCGCATATAGCTCTTTCCACTCCCACACCTTCTCCAAGAACTTCTCGCGTCCGAGATCATAACGTGATTGTCCTTGCTCGCGGAGCTTTTGCTCTACCCTTGTTTGGGTAGCAATACCCGCATGATCAGATCCAGGCAGCCATAGTGCGTCATAACCCTGCATCCTTTTGGTACGAATTAAAATATCCTGCAGTGTAAAATCAAGCGCATGCCCGATATGCAGCATACCTGTTACGTTCGGAGGCGGAATCACAATGGTGTAGGTTTCTGCATCAGGACGGGTGCCCGCTTTGAAAAATTCATTTTTAATCCAGTAATCGTACCACTTGCGCTCAGCTTCTTTTGGATCGTACGTAGTAGGCATTTGCAATTGTTCTTTGGTCTCATTAGCTTCAGTCATAAGATTACCTCCATTACTATTATCTCTGTTAAACAGGCTTATAAGGCCTGTAAGTCATCTTACATCGGCGTCCATTCAAACAAAAAAAGCCCTCCGCCCGCAAAGGACGAAAGGCTTGCTTCCGTGGTACCACCTTCATTCCGCGCAGCTTCAAAAGAAGCGCGTGGCTCTCAAACAGATAACGGCTGCGGCCGGCGAATGCTAATGCTGCTCACCGCATAAACGGGCGCATACAATCACACTCACAACTCCAGGGCGACTTCGTTCGGTTGCTTCCTATGGAACCTTTCAGCGCTACCAGTTCCACTCTCTGAAGGGCTTACCGCCTACTACTCCCTATCAACGTTTCCAATATTACTCAAAATGGTTTATATCATATGATATCGAACATTTGAAATAGAGTCAATATATCATTCCAGTATTACCTTTTATGCATAAAATATGCTTGCTTCCGAAAGATGTTACGAAAATGAATAAGAGCCCCCAGCCGCTATAAGCAGCCAAAGGCTCTTGCCTATGTATCTGTTATTTATCTAGGCAGATAAATAACCTGCCCAACTGAAATTTCCTGATCATTCATACGATTCAGAAGTTGAAGCTCACGCGGGTTGAGTTGATACCGTTTGGCAATCGAATCCAACGTATCTTCTTTCTGAACAATGCACATTTTTAGTTTCCTAAACTCTTGCGTTCCTGTGTTGCTTTGAAGAAATAGCCGCTTCCACTCCACGGCATCTATTCGCGTCTCTTCCGCAAGCGCAGCTTGCGCTTCCGCTTCTGCATTCCTCTTATCGGTGAGATACGAGCCTGCCTTAGAAAGAAGCGATTTAATACCGTACGGGTTGATGTCCACAGCCTCATCCGCCTTTTTGCCAAAGGCGACTTTGAGTTCTTTCTTGTCTTCCGTAACCACCGTGCTTTCTTGATGGGGTGTCACCTTTAATTCGGTTTGTTCAATCTCCACTACAACTAGACCATCGTCAGAACCAGCCTCTTGAATGGGAGCCACATTAGGAAGAGCATCAGAATAAGACGCTACATTTACGGGTTCTCGTATGGTTGGAACTGCCAGTGGTTCCTGTTCGGGCTGTGGCTGATAGGTCATAGGCGGCTCGAACCTTGGGATGTTAACCTCATGAACGAAAGTAACTTCCTCTTCTTCCTGCCAGCTCTCCAGCGGAACCGAAACAATTTCGACGCCTTGCAGGGAAAGAACACCTGTAACGTTCAGACTTCTGGCCGATAAAAGATCAATATCAAAATTTTCAATCTCAACCTGAATATCTTCCACACGATGAATGCGATTTAAAGGTAATGTGATCTCGACTGGAATCAGGTGCTCTAGTGATCTGGGGGTACTTCCTTCTTCACTGAAATAATTGCCCGTGAGCAGCAAGTTTCCTTTCAGGATTGCCTGATCATCCAAAGTAATTACCTGAATATGAGGAAGCAATTCTACATCATTTAATTCTTGTATCCCCGCCAAATCTTCTTGCAAATGAACGCGTTCATAGATATCGAATCTTAAACCTGGTTGTTGTTCAGACACCGAATTAATCCTCCCTTCCATCAAATCCAGATGCTGGACAGCATTCGGATTGTTTGGCCATTTACTTGTTTGTCTCTAAAAGTATATGGGTGGGAAGGGCTAGGCATGACTACATTTTTACAGGACTGAAACTTCTTCTAGTAAAAGATTGAAATCTTGCGGTAGAGGAGCATGCACGATGACCTGCTTTTGAGTAACAGGATGATCGAACAAAAGCCTCTCTCCATGCAGGGCTTGTCGATGAAACAACCGCGATGAACCCCCATAAAGGGAATCCCCTACTAATGGGTGGCCTAAGTGACTAAGATGGACCCTAATTTGATGGGTTCTCCCTGTTTCTAGTTCCAATTCCACGAAGGCTGCTTTCTTCATTTGCTGTAAAACCCGATAATGCGTTACCGCTTGATCGCCGCTAGGTGAAACTCTCCGCTTGCCTGAGATATAACGATCTTTACCAATAGGTTCATCTATCGATCCTTGTTTTACTCGGAATACGCCTTCAGCTAGCGCCACATAGCGTCTATCAATCCGTTTATCGCGCATTGCCTCATCAAGAAGCACATGCGCCCACTCATTTTTGGCATAAAGTACAGCTCCGGTCGTATCTTGATCTAAACGATGTATATGCCGAACCCCGCAAGCCTGGCCAGTGGATTCAAAATAGAAGGCTACCGCAGAAGCCAATGTACCGCTTTGTCCTGCTTCTGCTGGATGAACAGACATGCCTGCCGGTTTATTAACAACAAGGCAAAAGTCGTCCTCATACAAAATGCCAAGATCATAAGGCTCAGGTTTGAAAGCAGCCTTCTCTTCAGGAAACGCATGAAGTCGAATTTTGTCATCCTGAATCCGAATAAGGCCTTGAGAGGCGAGTCGAAGAAAGTACTTTCTAGGAACTGGCAGTTTAGCTGCTAATTCTTCTATTGCCCCTGGTTTAAGAGGTTTCCATAACGGATTTGGAACGGGGAGTTCCAACCATTCACCGCTGCGCTTCCACTCTGTCATGTAAGTGTTCCTTTACGAAAAGATAAATAGATGACGAGCAAAAATAGTAGAAACACAAAAACAACTGCCATTAGATCTATTGGAAAATCAAAAAAGTAATATCGTTTCATAGAATTCATTACTCCTTAAGAAAATAGGGATTATGTACACTTTATTTTAACAATTACCATTAACAATTGCATACAAAAATATGATAATATAAATCTTGTATTGTTTTTTTTCGACATTACTTATTAAATATTAAATTCCAAATAGATTAATAGAGCAGGAGAGGAACAACCTTGGGTAGTTCAATATTAGAGCATTTTCGGAGTTATAGTTGGCTGAAACGCACTTTTCTCGTTATTGCTGTTTGTACTTTTCTTAGTTCAAGCTTCTTATTTCTAACCACACCTGGAGAATATATACGCGAATATTTGGCTAAAACCGTTATTACGACGCAGCATCGTGATTGGGCTTGGATTTTCGTTGGTGCAGAGCGTAGAGATCAGATGGTTCTCGAGGTGCAAAATTTGACCGAAATCAACTCTGTTGAAAAACAAGATTTGCGAGCGGTTCAATTCAACAAAAATCGTTCCACAGAAAGTCTCGTGAAAGTCGAAGATATTTCTGGTCAGTTTTGGAAAGGCAAAAAAATGTATGTCTATGACCCACGAACAATTCGTGTAATAGTACCCGCTAAGCAAGGTGAAGGGGAAAGAATCACAGCCATGGTAGAGCGCACTGGCGCTGTCGCGGGCGTAAATGGTGGAGGCTTCAACGATCCAGACGGACTTGGAAACGGATTTGCGCCAATTGGTGTTATTATGTCCGGCGGAGAAATTCTTTATACAGACCAAGAAGGCAGCATTCCTCAACAGATTGTTGGATTCACCAAAGAAGGCACACTCATTATCGGGAAATATGCGATTGACGACTTGCTTAAACTTGGTGTCACTGACGCCGTATCCTTCTATCCGCGTGTTATTGCTAACGGAAAACCGCTTATTACTAGCGGTGACGGAGGCTGGGGACGCGCACCTCGTACAGCTGTGGGACAAAAAGCCGACGGAACGGTTATCTTCATCGTGATCGACGGCCGACAAACGCACAGTGTAGGCGCGACGCTTAAAGAAGTTCAGGATCTTTTTCTCGCAGATGGCGTCATTAATGCAGGCTTCTTGGATGGCGGAGCTTCCTCCGAGATGGTATACAACGATGAGCTGATTACGAAACCCTCAAGTCGTTATGGGGAGCGTCGCTTACCTTCTGCTTTTCTAGTATTTGATCATCCTGACCAAGTAAAGGTGGAAAATGTTTGGGAAGGACTTAAGACAATCGATCCAGGCGGAGCCTATGACCACCCTGATTTCCTGAAGGAACAAGCAACTAAAAAGGCGAATCCGCCTAAAGCAACAACTACACCAAAATCAACTGCAACTCCAACAACGTCAACCAAACCTGAATCCAGCAATGAAACTGGTAAGAATGGTACGTCTAATTCACCTTCAGGATCAGGTACTGGTACTGTCAAACCAAGTCCGTCAGTGAAGCCTGAAACTTCACCGACACCTTCTACGATGCCAAGTCCTTCTCCTAGTACAGGCACTGGCTCTGGAACAGGTACAGGCACTGGCAATACCGGCACAGGTTCTGGCACAGGCACAGGAGGCTCCTCACCAGGAGCTTCCACATCATCAAAGCCGAGCCCGACGCCTACACCAAGTACAAGCCCTAACCAAGGGCAAACAAACAATGGGAATAGTGCACTGCCATCTCCAACCGTTGCTCCAACCACAAAAACAAACTAAATCTTCTACATAAATAAGCAAAAGACCTGGCCGCGTTGGCCAGGTCTTTGTATGTTCGCAAACTTATAATTGCTTCAACGCTTCACGATGTGCATCGATTGTGGCAGCGATATCTTCATCGGAATGAACCGTAGATACAAACATCCCTTCGAATTGCGAAGGTGCAACCGAAACTCCCAAATCGAGCATATGGCCGAAATAAGCGTTAAACTTAGCTAGATCAGACGTTTTGGCTGTTTCGTAATTCGTAACAGCCTTCTCGGTGAAGAATGGACATATCATAGATCCTACTCGGTTAATTGTGCTTGCAACACCAAATTCAGCAGCATTCTCAGCGAATCCAGCTTCCAGCTTCGCGGACTTGCGTTCCAGTTCCTCATAGACATTGGGCTCACCCAATAAGGATAACGTTGCGAAGCCTGCAGCCATCGCTAGTGGATTGCCGGATAATGTACCTGCCTGATAGATTGGACCTGCAGGAGCAATCTGCTCCATGATGTCCAGTCGGCCTCCATAAGCGCCAACAGGAAGTCCTCCGCCAATAACCTTACCTAGACATGTTAAATCAGGTGTAACGCCGTACAAGCCCTGAGCGCAGTGTTTATGCACACGAAAGCCAGTCATCACTTCATCGAAGATTAGCAGAGTTCCATATTGTTGAGTAATGGAACGTAATCCTTGTAAAAACCCTTCAGCTGGAGGCACTACTCCCATATTACCTGCAATCGGCTCAACGATTAAAGCCGCGATTTCTTCCCCAAACTTTTCAAACACTAATTTAACGGATGCCAAATCATTGTAAGGCACGGTGATCGTATTCGAGGCCACGCTATTCGGGACTCCTGGACTGTCTGGAAGGCCAAGTGTGGCTACACCGGAGCCAGCCTTGATCAATAATGCATCCGCATGACCATGGTAGCTTCCTTCGAATTTCACGATCTTGTCGCGCTTTGTAAAACCGCGGGCTAACCGTAGGGCGCTCATGGTCGCTTCCGTCCCTGAATTCACCATGCGAACCATGTCAATAGACGGCACCCGTTCAATGACCAGCTTTGCCATTTCCGTTTCTAGAAGCGTCGGAGCACCGAAGCTTGTCCCTTTTTCCGCCGCACCTTTAATGGCTTCCAGCACAACAGGGTGAGCATGTCCTACGATTAATGGACCCCAAGATCCTACATAATCGATAAAGGTATTGCCGTCAATATCCGTTACGCGAGAACCTGAGCCTTTCTCCATGAACAAAGGTGTTAAACCAACCGACTTAAAGGCACGAACAGGACTGTTCACTCCACCTGGAATGATCTTCTTTGCTTCTTGAAAGGCGGCCGAAGAGCGCGTGTCGATTCTACTCGAATTTTCCATAATTTCATACCCCCAGTAATCTATCTATGATAAAATGAGTTGACTTACTACAAATAAAGGCGGTACCCCTATGATCGATATCATCAAAAAAGTACCTTTATTCTCCCAATTGAATGAAGAACAATTCAACGCTCTAGCTCAGATTTGTACAAGACGTTCCTTTACAAGGAGTACCGTCCTATTTTCCGAAAAAGAAGTCGGCTCCGTCTTTTATATGGTCCTCAGCGGCTCTGTCAAAATTTTCACAACAAGCAGCTCCGGTGAGGAAAAAATATTGTCCATCTGCAATTCAGGCGAAAGCTTTGGTGAACTTTCATTGATTGATGGCAAGCCGCGCTCTGCTTCGGCTCAAACTTTGGAGGACAGTGTGCTTCTCACATTAACAGGACAAAATTTCCTTGATCTGCTACGCACTCATTTTGACATTACACTCGGCATTATGCAAGAGCTCAGCAGTCGACTGCGCGATACGAATCAACAAGTATTCGACTTGACCTTCCTAGACGCGAAAACGCGTGTCATCAAAAGCTTGATCAAAATGGCCAATAAGCATGGGTTGCGTAATGGAACTATGATTACGATTAAGCTCGTGCTTAACTTTGATGAAATATCTCAACTAGCCGGCGTACAAAAGGTGACGCTCATGCAGGTGATTCGTGATCTGGAAGAAAAACAAATCTTGACCATTTCATCATCAGATTTCAAATTAGATCTGGCCAAGCTTCGTTAAATCGAACTGGCTGTTTCTACGGCTTCCTGTGACTGGTTATGGATCAGGTCCGCAAGCTGCCACGCAGCCTCTTTACCTTGCCTTATACAGTCAGGGAGACCTACTCCATGAAACCCGGCACCTACAATTAGAACATGAGGCATAGCTGCAGCAAGCTTCTCACGGAACTGCGCAACCTGCTCCAGATGACCCACTGGATATTGTGGCATGGAATGCATGAGGCGAGTTACATCCGTAAAGAGCGGCTCCGCCTTTAGTCCTAACAATTCCCTCAAATCATGACGAGCTTTGCTAATCAGTTGTTCATCCGACCACTCCGGCCACTCTTGCTCACCTGCACGACCGATATAACAGCGCAGAAGCACCTTCCCGTCTGGGGCTGTATGCAGCCATTTAGCAGATGTTAAGGTACACGCAGTTATCGTCCTGCCCTCGGTTTTTGGCACTAGAAAGCCCGAGGCATCCAGTTCAAAAGGGATGTCTTTGCGATCGAAAGCCATAATAACATTCGCCACGGAAATATAGTCAATCTTCTTAAGCTGCTCTGCTGCAGGCAAATCTGCTAACAACTGGGCTGCCTGATAAGTAGGCGTAGTTAAGATAACACCATCTACTATTTCACTATGCCCATCCTCAAAGATAACCTCGGCTTGCTGCTGCCCCATTTTACGAACGGATAGAACCCCAACGCCATTTCGTAGATCCACAGTCTTCAAGGCGTCTTCTAAGCCCGAAACCAACGTCTGAAGCCCCTTCTTAAACGTCACAAAAAGCGAGTTACGAACCGCAGATGGTAAGTGAGCACTTTCTTCACTCACATTTTTGCGGCTGGCCATCATCCCTAGAATTAAACTTCGATGCTTCTGCTCCATCGCTCGAAACTGCGGGAACGTTGCTTTCAAACTAAGCTTAAACGTATCACCTGCATAAATCCCCGCTAGAAGCGGTTCCACGATACGCTGAAGAACTTCTTTCCCTAAACGGCGCTCCAGAAAATGCCCAAGAGATTCATCCGTCGATAATTCACGCTTAGGAAGGATCAAATCAAGTGCAGCTCGCATTTTACCTAATGGAGAAATGAGGCCCGTCTTCATGAACGGTGTCATTTGCGTTGGTATGCCGAGCACTAAGCCAGGCGGCATACGGTGCAGCTTGCCTTGTCGCACAATGTAGGTCTTTTTCGCCCCAGGATTCGTTCCTGTAAGCTCATGTTCAAGCCCGAGATCATAAGCCAAATCAATAATAGGGCGCTTTCGTGCAAGGAAGGAATCCGGCCCTTTTTCAATAACGAAACCCTCTCGCTCTATGGTATGAATTTTCCCGCCAAATGTCGGGGACTTCTCCACCACAGAAAGACGATAAGGAGCTCCCGCTGACTCCAACCTTTTCTTTAAGTAAAAAGCTGCGCTAAGCCCCGTAATCCCCCCGCCAACAATCATGTAGTGAGGAATCCTAGTACTCATGATAAACGGGTGACCTCTTTCCATTTCTTGTATACAACATCACTCAATGTTTCCAGGTACAGAGGGTCTGTATTTAGCGATTCTGTTCGTTCCAAATGCAGTCCAAGCTCCTTGGCCAGGGCCTGTGCTTCAATATCAATATCGTAGAGAACCTCCAGATGATCCGAAACAAAGCCGATCGGACATAGGAGAACATTCTTGACACTTTCCTCTTGATTGATCTTACGTAAAACATCCAAGATATCCGGACCTAGCCACGGCATCGCTGTTTGCCCGGCGCTTTGCCAACCGAACTGCCAATTCGTCAAACCTACACGTTCAGCAATGACTTTGGAAGTGGCAAGCAATTGATCTGGGTATGGGTCTTTCATTTCAAGTATTTTCTCAGGCAAGCTATGCGCAGTAAAGATAACACGTACATCATTTCGATTCACATCGGAGAATTTCGCCAAGGCTTTGTCAACACGTGTGCTAAGGGCATCAAGCAGTTTAGGATGAAGATGGTAGTCAAGAACGAAATCAATCTTCAAACCCAGTGACTCTGCCTTATCTTTCGCTCTTTTCACGTACCCGCCAACGCTCATAGTGGAATAGTGAGGGGCTAGAACGACTCCCACAGCCTCAGTAATACCTTCCTTAACCATTTGTTCCACACCGTCTTCTACATAAGGCTGAGCATGCTTCAGGCCCTGATAACAGACGAATTCAAGATCTGGGTGTTCTTGACGAAGTGTATTCTCCAGGCCTTTAACCTGCTTGTTCGTATTTTCACGCAGCGGGAAGAACCCTCCGACAATTGCCTCATAACGAACAGTTAATTCATGCAGCTGCTCAGGAGTTGGAGGATGCCCACGTCTAATATGTGTGTAATAAGCTTCAACTTGATCCAAACTTTCCGGAGTACCATAAGACATGACTAGAACACCAATACGCTGATTCGCCATGCTAAACACCACTCTTTTCTGCTTGCTGCATTAATACGGAATGTGAGTAAGTATGAATGAATGTAGTCAAATCCTTTAACTTCTCAAGCGATGCCTCTGGGAATAAGCCATGGCCAAGGTTAAAGATATAACCTGGTTGCTGGATACCCTCATCGATAATGGCTTTCGCCTGTTGCTCAATAACGCTCATCGGAGCTGTTAAAATATAGGGATCCAAGTTTCCTTGCACGGCAAAGCGCTCGCCAACTCTCCCGCGGCCTACAGAAATTGGAATCCGCCAATCTAGACCAATGACATCCGCTTGGATGTCTTTGAGATAAGGAAGTAACTCCCCTGAACTCACGCCTGGGAAATAAATCTTTGGCTCCTTCAAGTCCGCAAGTTCTTTGAATATTCGCGTCATTGTCGGCAGCACATACATTTGAAAATCCGCTGGAGAAAGCGCGCCAACCCAGCTATCAAATACTTGAACAGCCTTGGCACCCGCAGCAATATGCGCTCGCAAGTACGTAATAACCATATCACCAAGCTTCTCCATTAAGGCAAACCAGACGATTGGTTCAGAGTACATAAGCTGCTTCGTACGAATATAGCTTTTGGATGGTCTACCTTCAATCAAGTAGCTCGCAATCGTAAATGGCGCACCCGCAAAAGAGATGAGGGGAACCTCAAGCTCCTTATCTAAGATTCGGATCGTTTGAATAATATGCGATAAATCTTTCTCCACATCTATAGGACGCAGGCGCTCAACATCTTGTGCTGTCCGAACTGGCGTATGAATCACAGGACCCACATCTTTGACAATATCAAAATCGATCCCAAGTGAAGCAACGGGATTCATAATGTCCGAATATAAGATGGCCGCATCAACACCCAACTTTTTAATGGGCATCATGGTAACTTCCGCAGCCAGCTCTGGTTGCTGACAAATTTCGAGCAGTGAGTACTTTTCTTTGATTTTCCGATAATCCGGATCGTAACGTCCAGCTTGACGCATATACCACACGGGCAGCGTATCTACTTGTTCTTTTCGGCATGCTTTAATAAAATTATCGTTGTAGGTCATGAGGCACCTTCCTCTTTTTCCGAAACACTCGGTTTCCATCTATTCTCATTCATTATGCCCTAATTATACCCCTGTCACAACTGAAGAAAGCTTATGTTTTGCGACAAAAGTATGACAAAAGAACCATCCGCACTAAGACTACATGCTGATCGTTTCCTCCGGAAACTGCTCGCCTCTGCATCTTAGGTGAATGGTTCTATTTGGAAATTAGCTATTTTTTCAAATATCGAGCAATATCTTTTGCAAAATAAGTCAAGATGATATCAGCACCAGCACGTTTGAAGCTCGTCATTGTTTCCATCACGATAGCCTCTTCATTAACCCAGCCCTGCATGGCCGCAGCCTTAATCATCGAATATTCCGCACTCACATTATAGGCAACAACCGGCAAATCGAAGTTATCCTTCAGCATCCGAATGATGTCCATATAAGCAAGAGCTGGTTTCACCATAAGGAAATCAGCGCCCTCTGCAACGTCACTTTCCGCTTCACGCAAGGCTTCGCGCCCGTTGGCTGGATCCATTTGATACGTCTTGCGGTCACCGAATTGCGGTGTTGAATCCACAGCATCTCGGAATGGACCGTAGTAAGCCGATGCATATTTAACGGAATAGGCCATAATCGGTGTATTCTCGTAGCCAGCTTCATCTAATCCTGAACGAATAGCATGTACATAACCGTCCATCATGTTGGAAGGAGCAATAATATCAGCACCTGCTTTGGCTTGCGATACAGCCGTACGAACCAACAGCTCCAAGGAAGCATCATTTGCCACATCCGCCTGTCCAGTAACCGGATGATGATGAATAACACCACAGTGACCTGTATCCGTAAACTGACAAAGACACGTATCGGCAATAATGAGCAAATTCGGGTTCAATTCTTTAATAAAACGAGCCGCTTGCTGCACAATGCCATCATCCATGAAAGCGGAAGTTCCTGTCGCATCTTTATGATCCGGAACACCAAACAAAAGAATAGCTTGAATGCCAAGCTTTGTAATTTCTTCGATCTCTTCTTGTACTCTGTCTAAAGAAAAATGATAAACACCTGGCATCGAAGCAATTTCTGACTTGATGTTCGTACCATGTGTAACAAAGATCGGTTGTACAACATCGTGAACAGTCACTTGATTTTCACGCACCAGATTACGAATAGCTGCATTGCCGCGTAAGCGGCGATTACGAACGATAGGGAAACTCATGAAGAATTCCGCCTCCTTATTGGCGATCAAATGCAGCTCCTAAGAAGCTGCATCTGTGGCATTTTTATTATTTAGGTTGAGAAATACTTTGTACTAATGAAGCAACGGTAGCCTCTTCAGCCATATACGTAATTGGCAGTCCACATTGACTTGCCGTCTCTGCAGTTTTGGGTCCAATACAAGCAATTTCAACCCCTTGCAGCAAGGATAGCGGTTCTTCCACACCCAGCTGGCGCAAGGCTTCAAGTAAATTTGTAACCGTAGATGAGCTTGTAAAAGTTATAATATGAATGCTTTGATTTTGCAAAAGATGAATGATTTCATCCCCATCTTCTGTCACGAGTACATTCTCATAAACATCGACCTCAGTTACTTCAAGACCGAGCTCTTTGAGCTTAACAGGCAAATATTCACGGGCCAGGTCAGCCGTAGGTAATAGCACCTTCTGACCGGCTTTCAAATCAGCTTGAATAGCTTCCAGGATACCCTCTCCTTGATATTTGGCCGGGAGTACATCCGCAATGATGCCACGCTCAGCTAGCGCCTCGGCTGTCTTCGGGCCAACGGCTGCAATGCGAGCCTTCCCCATTTTGCGTACATCAATCCCTTTTTCACGCAGCCTGCGGAAAAAATACTCCACTCCGTTTACGCTTGTCAGTAACACCCAGTCAAATTCATCAAGCTTGTCTAGCGCCAGATCCAATGCTTGAATGGCCTCAGGGCGACTTGGCGGTTGTAATCGAATAACAGGGAATTCGACCGCTTCTCCACCCATGTCATCAATTAAATCCACTAGCTCACTTGCTTGACTTCTAGCTCTAGTGACAAGCACTCGACGCCCGAAGAGCGGTTTCTTCTCTATCCAGGCCAGCTTCTCACGCAGCTTAACAACTTCTCCAACAATAATAACGGCTGGTGATTTGAAATTAGCTGCTCTTACCTTCTCCGTAATATCGGCCAACGTTCCCGTAAGCGTTTGTTGATCCGCCCATGTTCCCCACCTGACGAGCGCAACAGGCATTTCTGGCGGTTTGCCGCAGCGAATCAATTCGCGACAAATTTGTTCAAGATTCGCTACACCCATTAAGAAGACCATGGTGCCAATCGCCTTAGCCAGATTCTCCCAGTCCAAACTGGAATAAGTCTTATTCGGGTATTCATGACCGGTAATAATCGCAAAGGACGATGTGAAGTCGCGATGGGTGACTGGAATACCCGCATAGGCAGGAACTGCAATCGAGGATGTGATACCTGGAATAATATCGAAGGTCACATCGTTATCTGCGAGCAGCTCCGCTTCCTCGCCAACTCGACCGAAGATGCTGGGATCGCCGCCTTTAAGTCGAGTCACAACTTTCCCCTGAAGAGCCAGATCTACGAGCAATTGATTAATTTCTTCTTGCTTTAATATATGTTTGTCCGGAAGCTTGCCGACAAAGATCAACTCTGCTTCCGGTCTACGATGCTTGAGTAGACGAGGGTTGGCCAGCCGGTCATAAACGATGACATCGGCTTTCTGAATGGCTTCCATACCGCGAACCGAGATGAGTTTAGGATCTCCGGGACCTGCACCAACGAGATAGACTCTTCCTTTGTTCACGATGCTCACTTCCTTACCTCAGCTAGGATACGTTCAGCGCCTTGCGCAATAAGCTTATCAGCAACAAGCAAACCAAGCGCTTCCGGATCGCTCCCGGAAGCTGTTTCCTTGAGCATGGTCACGCCGTCCGGCGTACCGACCATGCCCGTTAAAGTGAGCAGCGGCAACTCTGATCCGCTGCTGTCTTCGCTTATGCTCGCGTAAGCGCCGAGCGGCACCTGGCAGCCTCCGTTGAGTCTGCCAAGGAAAGCCCGCTCTGCTCGCACCGCGAGCGCGGTTGGCTCATGCTGGAACCTGCTCAGCAGGTCCAGCATGAAGGCGTCGCCGCCCCGGCACTCGATGCACAGCGCCCCCTGCCCTACGGCAGGGAGGCAGATCTCGGGCGGCAAGTACGCGCTGATGCGATCCTGCCAGCCGATCCGGTGTAAACCGGCCGCGGCAAGCAGAATCGCATCGAAGTTCTCATCATCGAGCTTCCGCAGCCTCGAATCAATGTTCCCGCGGACCGACTCGATGCGGAGGTCCGGGCGGAGGTGCTGCAGCTGGCTGGCGCGCCGCAGCGAGCTGGTGCCGACGAGCGCGCCTTGCGGCAGCTCGTCCAGGGAGCGGTGCCCGCGTGTGATCAGCGCATCGCGCGGATCCTCACGCTTCGGCACCGCTCCGACGACCAGCCCTTCGGGTAGCTCGAAGGGCATATCTTTCATGCTGTGGACGGCCATGTCGATATCGCCGTCCACGAGTGCCTGTTCGATTTCCTTGACGAACAGACCCTTACCGCCTACCTTGGACAAGGTGACATCCAAGATGCGGTCGCCCTTCGTGACAATTTTCTTAATTTCAAATTGACAAGCGATCCCATGTTCAGCTGCCAGCTGTTTTAAGAGCTCCACAACTTGCCCTGTCTGAGTTAGTGCCAACGCGCTTTGCCTAGTTCCTACGATGATTGTTCTCATCTCTACCCGCCTCCCTATACTTGCTGCCCGATATCCTTGATAGCTGACCAAGCAGATAGATCCGTACCTCTATCTCCAACTTACCCCTGCATCCAAGGTTCTTTCTCTAAGGTTATGTAGAGCTTCTCTTTCCAACTCTCAAACGTACCCTCGCGTATTTTGGCGAGAACGTCCCATTCGAGCATCTCTTTAAACATACTTTGTCTAGCTTGTTTATCGGCCACCCTACTCTGAATCAATAGCCGCAAATCACTAAGGAAATCGAGGTAAGTTTCATACTCCTCGCCATAAACGTTGTCTAATTCTTGAGCAATTTTACGGGCAGCCGAAGGGCTAGCTCCACCTGTTGAAACCGCAATAACTAACTTCCCTCTTCGAACAACAGAAGGCACGATGAAGGAGCTCAATTGAGGTTGATCGACAACGTTGACTAGCTTCCCCTGTCGGGATGCTACCTCATGAACGAGAGCATTAACGTACGCAACATTCGTTGCAGCTACAACCAAGGTGTACGGCACAAGATCTGCGCTTTCATCGATCATGATCGATGGATCAAACGGTTGCCTATACAGAACCACTTCAGCTTGGTTCTCCATCTCCATAAGTCCCTTAGTAAATTCTGCGCTTACAATCGTTACATGGGCACCTGCTTGCAGCAGTGATTTCACCTTTCGTTCAGCCACAGCCCCGCCGCCGACAACTAAACATCGGCGTCCAGACAGATTCATCATAATTGGATAGGGATGATTCATCGTCGTTAACTCCATATCCAGCCATGAAAACCTGAAACCAAATTAGAAACCACGAAATTGAGAACAACAATCAAGAATGCCGCGAGGTTCCAAGCTGCCAGTTTATTGCCCGAAATTCGCATAGAATGCTGCTGAAATAAATAGAAAGCGTACGCTGCCAGTACAAAAAATGAATTAATCACCTTAGGATCATAAAGTAAATTACGATCTCCTTCTAGTACAACCCAGACCACACCCAAACTTAAAGCCATAAGAAGCAAGGGTGCCCCGATAATAACGGAGAGATAGGTGTAATGTTCAATTTTCTCAAGTGAAGGTAATCTCATAACCGTTTGAGAAAATTTCTTCGCCTTCAACATTTTGTGTAAGAACACATACATGCCTGAGAAAATAGCTGCAATCGAGAAGGCCACGTAGCTGCCAATCGCTAAGGTAATATGGATAAATAATAGCTCATCATTGATGTCCCAATCGGGCTTAATTGGCGTTACATTCGGATTACTGAATACATTCAAAGCCAAAATGGCAAAACCGAGCACATTCACAAAAAATACAAACAATTCAATGCGGAAAAATCGGTTAATCAACAGTGAAATCGTGACAATCAACCACGAAAACATAAAAAGTACGTCCGACCGGGCAAACGCCCATTCCGTTAAATGACCATACAAGTTAATTCCTAAGTAAGCGGTTTGTAGAACCCATACAAACAAAAGCAGCCCCGTCCCCATCCGTTTCGCGCTTCGGTTCGCATTAGCGAAATCCGAAAAGTAAAACAATAGGCTCAGGGCATACATATAAATCATCGCATCAAACAACCAGCTACGTGTTACCATGGCACCTCTCCTAGGCGATTAGCGCCCTTTTCTTCAAGATTGGGCTAGAACATCAGCGTTCTGTAAACTAAGCACGGACAACTTATCATCCAGCATCTGCTTAGCTTCAACTGCTTTATGCCCGGCTTCTAGTTCCTGTGCTAACTGATTGGCTTGCTCTTGTTGTTCAAGGGTCTCTTCCAGGGCAAACAGTTTCGTGAATAGCTCAAGCGCGTCATCACCATGACGCTCACCCGCCATTTCCTTAATGCGAAGGATCGGGTCTCTCAGCACTTGATTCACAATACTTTTCGTCAATTTACGAATAACTTTAATTTCACGTTCATCTAGGTCAGGCAGCTTCTTTAACATATTATCCATTGTCTCTTCATGGATCTGGCTCGCTTTTGTCTGAAGAGCGCTAATAACTGGACTTACACCTAGCGTCTTCGTCCATTGTTCGAAAACACCCATTTCAGACTCAATCATTGTTTCAATCTTTGCTGCTTCTTTCTTTCTCTCTTGCAAATGTTTATCTACGATATTCTCCAGATCATCGATATCATAAAGAAAAACATTAGGTAAGCCGCTAATTTGTGGATCTAGATCACGTGGGACCGCAATGTCCATCATGAAAAGCGGACGTGATTTTCTCTTTTGAACATAGGACTGAATATCATTCTTCGTAAGAACATATCCCGGAGCGCCCGTTGAACTTATAATAATATCCACTTCCGCTAAATGCTCCAGCATGTTATCGATGGTACATGGAGTGCCGTTAAATTTCTCAGCCAATTCTACTGCACGTTCAAACGTTCGGTTAACCACGATAACTTTGTTAGCGCCATTTGCATAAAGGTGCTTCACTGTGAGTTCGCTCATTTTACCAGCACCAATAATCATAACCGTCTTGTTCATGTAAGTACCAAATATTCGTTTACCAAGTTCCACAGCGGCGTAGCTGACGGAAACTGGATTATTGCTAATGCCTGTTTCGGAGTGTGCTTTTTTGGCAAGTGTCACGGATTGCTTAAACAATGTATTGAAATAAGCCCCGGTTGCTTTCATATTTTGAGATGATAAAAAAGCATCCCGCACTTGTCCTAGAATTTGGGTTTCCCCAATAACCATAGAATCTAAACCGCTTGTTACGCGGAATAAATGTTCAATCGCTTTTTCATTTTCATACATATATAAATGCTTTTGGAATTGATCCTTACTGACTTGGAACCAACGTTCAATGAAGTGAGTCAAGTAATGACTGCACATCTGCGGCCGATCCACAACAGCGTAGATTTCCGTGCGATTGCAGGTGGCGACAATTACACACTCCAATATGCTTTTCGTGTCTTTCAATTCTGCCAATGCCTTAGGTAAATCCTGATCGGAAAAAGCGAACTTTTCCCGAATTTCTACCGGGGCCGTACGATAATTCAAGCCAAGTGCGATAATATGCAAAGGTACCACCTGCCTTTCCGTCTATTTCTATGAACCATTATAGCACAGCAAAACAAGCAATCCGACAAATTTTTTGTATAATTTATGAATGCTTCATTCTGCTCGTTAGTTTTAACAGCATTTCGTTTCTATATACCTAATATAGGGATCTTTGAGCGTAGCTCAAAGTCTCTCCGCTTAGGGATCTTTGGCTCCACTCAAAAAAAGATCCCTATATATTCTTATTGAAGTCCTTTTTTTCGTATAAAAGAGGTTAAATTTCGATCTAGCTCAGTTAGCTTCGTATTTTGGGACGAGACAATATCGCCATTCGAAGCCATGAGTTTCTCATACAGTTCGTATAGACTCTTGTACTGAAGCCAAACATCCTTCAAAACCTGGATCTCATCTGCCTTTAACGTTCGCTCTCCCCCCACCTGCAGACGCTTCAAGTACTGCGTTAGCTGGGTCATACTGTCCAGTGAAGTCAGATATTCACTTCCTCCCGCAGCAAGCACCAGGCGTTCATGCGTATAACTTGCCGAGTATAGAGCTTGCCCCACAGCATCCAATCCTTCGGTATCTTTGCTTTGGGCAGCTTCCTCCAGATAGCTCTTCAGAAGTTCCATCTGAAACAGAGATACTTGATACAGTAGATGAGTAGCGTCGTGCTCTTCTTTATGAGGACCAAGTATTTGAACGAGCTGATAGATAGGCCAGATGATGAGAAAAAGTACAATACTGTAAATCACTGCTTTTCTAACTATTTTCTGTTTCAAATCCGTTCCCCCAGTTCATGTTTGCTTCATGCTCGGACATGTGTCGCAATAACATTGTATGGGTATCTGGACAAACAAATAACCACGGATTTCTCCGTGGTTATCGTTATTGTTATGCGCAGATTTTTATTTAACAAGCTCTGCTTGCTTCATTTCAGGAGTTTCTACTTGCAGTTCACCCATTCCGCGAACTAATTTCTTCGCATAGAATGTTTCTGGTTTCAATACGGATACCATAAAGTCAATTGCTAATTGAGGGTCCACTGTCTCACCGCAAGTATAACAGTCAAGCGCGGCAAAACCTCTCTCAGGATAAGTATGAATGGAGAGATGACTCTCGGACAACATAACAAGTACAGTTGCTCCTTGTGGTTCAAATTGCTTGGATTGTACAGATAGTACGGTTGCTCCGCATACCTCGGCAGCTTCTACCATCTGAGCCTGCAGCCAATCTGCATTGTTCAGAAGTTCGAAATCTACCCCCCAAGTATCTACAGCAACGTGTCTTCCGAAAGTTGAGTATTCTGTTTCCATCTTTCGGTTCCCCCTTCCTAGGAATAAAATGTCTGAAAAAAATTTCATCCGCTAGGACCTACGTCATTCACTTCCCGAGGGTATAATCTCTCGCAACATTCAATGTCCTGAGTGAATCCTGGTTCCTATATTGTTTCAACGAGAATAAAAATAACATCTATCGACGAGAAATGCAATAGTTTTTTTTGTCAAATGCTTTAAAACAAAAAAGACCCTAAAAAGGGTCTATTGTAATTGTGGGTATATGTGATGGTTAAGCCTCCAATATAAACAAACGATGCGTTAGCTCATTGAGGCGAGTGTCGATCTGTTGATGTTCTTCCTGTTGTTGCAGCATATTACGCAAATCTAGAAGATGGTTAATTTGATCGTAGATCATTTCAATCTCTTGCTCGACTTCTCTCTTTTGGAACATTTGCTGCATGAGACCAATGGTGTCTTTGTACTCATAAATAACGGTCAACAATTGCCCTTTGACTTCCTCGATTTTAACGACGGTTCCACGTTCATAGTAGTAAACCATTGTATAACTAGGGTAAATTCGGTTTACTGTTGCGCTTCCTTTAAACTCTGATACCGCTTTACGCATCAAATTAGCAAGTAAGGTGTTACTTAATCTGCAGGATCCTGTGCATTCATATAGGCCCGATTTCTTCTCAAATGAAAGGACGATTTCCTGACCTGCTCCATCTTGAAAAACAACCTCTTGGTTGCCATTTTCCAAGACTTTCACTTGCAATGTCACTTGATGATCCACAAACATTTGAAAAAACCTGAACATCTCGGCTTCTGTTAACTGGAGGCAGGTTTTGACATATTCAGTCGCTAACCTTTGTGCCATAAAAATCCCTCGATTCTTTGTTTTCAAGCCATTAACTATTACCTTGTTTATTATTATACTACATGCGTCTCTAATATTCCTGCGTGCATTTCATTATAATCAGCCAAATATTCTGAAAAAACCAAGGAATTACGGAATGCCAGCAAATTTTCCCCAGTAAACCTCGCTTTCCCGTGTGCTTCTTCTTGATTTTCTCTGTCTTTTGACGTCCTCCCCATCATTACACAAAAAACCGCCCTATGAATCAGGACGGTTCTTGTTCTTTATCTTGTTCTTGCTCAATCACGAGTTCAGCAGCTTCTTCAGGCTCTGGCTCTCCATATGCAATGGCTTGCTCTAGAATCCCCCACAGCTCGTCCTTGCCGAGCCCAAGCTCCGAGGAAAACATCAACGGCTGGACACCCTTATCCATCCCCAGTGTCTCTCGAACAATCTTGATATGCTTTGGCCATCTGCTTTTCGGGATCTTGTCGGCCTTGGTCGCAACGACGATGACTGGCACATCATTATGTCTTAGCCACTCGTACATAGCTTGATCATCTTTGGAAGGAGGATGACGTAAATCAACTAATTGCATAACAAGGCGCAGTGTTTCTCGATTCATTAAGTAGCTCTCAATGAACTTCCCCCACTGCTCCCGTTTCGTTTTTGAAACTTTGGCGTATCCATAACCTGGAAGATCTACGAAATATAAGTCCTGGTTGATTTTATAATAGTTAAGCGTTTGGGTTTTGCCGGGTTGTGAGCTGGTTCTGGCCAAATTTTTGCGGGAGATCAAACAGTTAATAAGTGAGGATTTCCCGACATTAGAACGCCCTGCCAGAGCAATCTCTGGCAAGGCATCCTCTGGATATTGGCTAGGCCCAACCGCACTGATAATAAACTCAGCTTGATTGACTTTCATGGATGTTCAACTACTTTCTATCGTTATCCGACTTGCACGGGAGGCTTATTTTTGACAAGCGCATGTTCAAGCACTTGATCCATATGGCTGACTGGAATAAAGGTCATCTCGGCGCGGACACTTTCTGGAATTTCGACGATGTCTTTCTCATTATCCTGAGGCAGCAGGATGGTACGGATACCAGCTCGATGTGCAGCGAGTGCCTTTTCTTTGAGCCCTCCGATTGGAAGTACTCTGCCGCGCAACGTAATTTCACCTGTCATAGCAACTACTCGAGAAACTGGAATATTCGTCAATGCTGAAATCAATGCCGTAGCCATCGTAATTCCTGCGGATGGACCATCCTTTGGAATGGCACCTTCAGGGATGTGAATATGGATATCGTTCTTCTCATGAAAGTCAGGCGCAATGCCTAACACATCAGCCCGTGAGCGTGTATAACTGAAAGCAGCTTGTGCCGATTCCTTCATCACATCACCAAGTTTACCCGTCAAAGTCAATTTGCCTGTTCCAGGCATTACGGTGACCTCAATGACTAAGGTATCTCCGCCAACTTCCGTCCAAGCAAGGCCTGTCACAGCACCTATTTGATCTTTCTCTTCGGCTACATTATAGCGGAACTTGCTCGGTCCTAGATAGTCCTTCAAGTTTTCTTCTGTTACATGTACCGGTGTAGTTGGGTCAGATACGATCTTTTTAGCTGCTTTGCGATTCATACCTGCAACTTGCTGCTCTAAATTACGAACGCCCGCTTCTCGTGTATATTCACGTACGATTTTCATTAAGGCATCTTCATCCACAACAAGTTGTTCTTCTTCTAAACCATGATCACGCTTCTGCTTAGGGAGCAAATACTTTTTCGCAATTTGCAGCTTCTCAATCTCTGTGTAGCCAGGAATGTAGAGAACTTCCATCCGATCCAACAGAGGGCGAGGAATATTGTGAACGGCATTCGCCGTTGTCACGAACATGACATTGGACAAGTCAAACGGAACTTCAATGAAATGATCACTAAAAGTGCTATTCTGCTCGGGATCAAGAACTTCAAGCAATGCCGAAGCCGGATCTCCGCGGAAATCCATGGCCATTTTATCAATTTCGTCTAGCAAGAAAACAGGATTATTCGTACCAGCGTTCTTCATCCCCTGGATTATCCGTCCCGGCATAGCCCCAACATACGTACGACGATGACCACGAATTTCGGCTTCATCTCTGACCCCGCCAAGAGAAATACGAATGAACTGTCTTCCCATGGATCTAGCAATCGAACGAGCAATGGAGGTTTTACCAACGCCCGGAGGTCCAACTAAACAAAGGATAGGTCCTTTCAGCTTCTTAACAAGCTTCTGTACCGCTAAGTACTCGAGTACGCGCTCCTTTGGCTTCTCAAGTCCGAAGTGATCCTCGTTCAAGATTTCCTCAGCCTTATCTAAATCCAAGTCATCATCCGTATTTTTGGACCAAGGCAGTCCTAGCAGCCAGTCAATATAGTTGCGGATGACGCCTCCCTCAGCAGAAGTCGCTGGCATCTTCTCTAGGCGGTCGATTTCCTTCTCAACCTTCTCGCGGACTTTATCTGGCAATTCAGCTTCCGTCAACTGGTTGCGTAGGTCATCCACTTCGCCAGCACGGCCTTCCTTATCGCCAAGTTCCTTTTGGATTGCTTTCATCTGTTCGCGAAGGTAGTACTCCTTCTGCGTTTTCTCCATTTGTTTCTTAACACGTTGACTAATTTTACGTTCGAGTTCAAGCACTTCTCGCTCATTATTCAAGATATTGAGCATTTTCTCGAGACGTTCACGTACATCTACGGTCTCCAAAATCTCTTGTTTATCCTTTATTTTGAGCGATAAATGGCTGCATATAACATCTGCTAAACGGCCTGGTTCATCAATGTCCGAAACAGCAGCAAGCGTTTCTGGTGTAACCTTTTTCGATAAATTAATGTAATGCTCGAATTGGCTTAGTACACTTCGCATGAGTGCATCGATCTCAGGATCGGTGATTTCTTGCTCCGGTAATTCCTTAGCCGTGACTTCATAATATTCATCATTCACAAGGTATTCAACAATTTCAGCACGCAAAACGCCTTCTACCAAGACACGAATCGTACCATTCGGTAGTTTCAGCATTTGCCTTACCTTAGCAATTGTCCCGATGCGATAAATATCCTCTTTGGCAGGTTCTTCTATGTTGATCTCTGATTGAGAGCAGAGGAGAATCATGCTGTCATCCACCATTGCCCGCTCTAGTGCTTTAACCGACTTTTCTCGCCCTACATCCAGATGTAGAACCATGCTCGGATAAACCAGCAGTCCCCTTAGAGGCAATAGCGGCAATCTGCGCACCTTGATTTTTCCGGGTCCCATCCTCTGCACCTCCTAATATATGGATCTTTCAACTGTACCCCTCGTTGCCCTTTACATTTTATCAAAACTGCAAACAAAACACCAACTGGCACTCTGACGTATCATGTAAGGTTATCTCAACTCTGATTTAGGAGTCAATTGTATGTTGTGAATTAGCATGTAAAATAGGTAAAGACGAAGCTGGAATTGTCCTTTCCGAAGCAAAAGGCAAGTGAATCACATTATCATGAAGCTCTAAGCCTAATGCAACTTCCAACACTTCCTCGATCGAGTCAGCAGCGAGCACCTCTACCCCCGGCAAATTAGCAAACATTTCTTGCCAGTTTTCTTTAGGGATAATGACTTTGGTAGCTCCCGCTTGGAATGCAGCTTCGACCTTTGCTACAACGCCGCCAACGGGTTTAACTTTACCATGAATACTCATTTCCCCCGTCATTGCCAATTTATTATCCACAGGTATTTTATGTATTGCAGATGCAATAGCTGTCGCCATGGAAATGCCTGCAGAAGGTCCATCGATAGGCACCCCGCCTGGGAAATTAATATGCAGATCATAATCTGACGTATTAAACCCAAGTTTGCGAAGGACGGTCAGCACATTTTCCACCGAACCGCGCGCCATACTCTTTCTGCGAATGGTTCGCGAGCCTCCTCCCATTTCCTCTTCATCTACAACACCCGTAATATTAAATTTGCCAGTACCCGCAGCGGCAATTGGTATTGCGGTCACTTCAATCTCAAGTAGTGTACCCAAATTAGGACCATACACAGCTAATCCATTGACGAATCCAATTTGCGGTTGTGCTGGTATTTTCCGCTCTGGTCTAGGTGGAATTTGCGATGAATTGACAACCCACTCAATGTCGGCTGCGGTAATCTCATCTCGCTTATCCGTTAAGGCAATACCCGCGGCAAGCTGAATCACATTCACAGCCTCTCTGCCGTTGGTTGCATATTTCGTTACAACTTGAACAGCAGCTTCACATTTCTTGAAGCCAATCTTATCAAGTGCTTTACGAGCAATTTCGCCTACCTCACTTGGTAAAAGAGGACGGAAATAAATTTCCAAGCAGCGCGAACGGATAGCTGGAGGAATCTCGCTTGGAGTACGTGTTGTAGCCCCTACTAAACGGAAATCAGCGGGTAGACCATTTTGAAATATATCATGAATATAGCCTGGAATATTCGCATCTTCAGAACTATAATACGCACTCTCCAAAAATACTTTGCGATCTTCCAGCACCTTTAATAATTTGTTCATTTGTGTGGGGTGTAATTCACCGATCTCATCGATAAATAGAATCCCGCCATGCGCTTTTGTTACAGCACCTGGTTTAGGTTGTGGAATTCCCGCAACCCCCATTGCACCAGCACCTTGATAAATAGGATCATGAACTGATCCGATTAACGGATCGGCAATTCCTCTTTCGTCAAAGCGTGCTGTCGTGGCATCGATTTCTGTAAATTTGGAATCCGGACGGAAGGGTGACTCCTGATTCTTCTTAGCTTCCTCTAGAACGACACGAGCCGCAGCTGTTTTGCCAACACCAGGCGGACCATAAATTATGACATGCTGCGGATTGGGACCGCATAGTGCAGCTTTTAAGGCTTTCAATCCTTCAATCTGGCCAACGATATCCTGCATGGAGGACGGTCTTGTTTTCTCCGAGAGTGGTTTTGTTAGCGAAATGGATCTTAGTTTTCTTAATTTCTCCAATTCTTTCCTGGACTCTCTATCGACAGCAGACCGGTTCGTCTGTTGATTGCGCAGCAAATTCCAGAAATACAACCCAATCACAACGGCAAAGAAAACTTGAATTACCATAAGAATAATACTTAAACTCATTTGTCATACCTCCTAAGAGCTTTGCTTTGGCAAAACTGTCATCGTAAGCATATGCTTAGTTTTTGGAAGAAAACTACTTCGCAAGTTATTTGCGGCCTTCGTCAAACAGCTCAACTTTTTTGTCATAACTTCCATTATTCCCGTGTAAAAGAAGGTTAATCCAATTCATGCAAACTTTTGCGTGACGTATGATAGCCCCCTTACAGAAGAAGGATAAGCTTAGATATTCATGCAAAAGGATGTGGTTCGCTTGAAGCAAAGCTTGATGATTTTATTACTTTTCCTTTGCCTTTGTATGACATCAGATGCGTACGCTTTAGCTAATAATCCCTTGATGCCTAATGCTGATATCATTATCGACGTAGGGCACGGGGGCATAGATAGCGGAGCTTTACACGGTAAATATCAAGAAAAAGATATGAATTTAGCCATATCCAAAAAAACATACAAGCTGCTTAAGAAAAGGGGCTATCGAGTCATCATCAACAGGACGGAGGACTACGCTTTAAGTGAAGATAACAAGTGGTCGTTCGGTGGAAGACACCGTAAGGATTTAGCGCAGCGTTCCGGAATCGCCAACACCATTAAGCCCAAAATAATGTTAAGCATGCATATTAATTGGTCAAGTAAATCCGATCGTAGAGGCCCTCTTGTTATTTATCAAAATCAATCGGACAGCATTTTGCTTGCTCAACTTTTGCAGGATTCCCTAAATCGTCTTTATGGAACGGAAGAACTGGCTGTTCTCGGCAAAAAATATTATGTGCTTAAGCACACGAAATGCCCGTCTGTTATCGTTGAATTAGGATTTATTTCGAATAAAGCAGACCGCAAGCTGCTGAATGACTCTCATCATCAAGCCAAGCTAGCAAAAGCCATTACTCAAGCGGTAGATCAATACTTTGCTATGATCCATCCTAGTTAGTATTTAGTTTCATTGTTTGTGAAATCGGAACAAAGACAGCTTCCTTTTGAATGATCGGAATGGCCTCTTTAATGACTTGGGCTGTTTTTTTCCCTGGTGGACCCACATGTCCAATCGCGATGACCAGGTCTCGTTGATGGACTAACTTTTTAAACTTCACCATTTGCTTACTGATGTGACTGTACGTGTAAAGATCATCGAAGAAAAGTTGATTCTCAGAATAAGGAACTCCACTTTGGCCCGCTAGCTTGCCGATTAGGCTTTTTGTAGAAGTACGGCTATCTAATAAAATGAGATTTTTTTCTTTGCAGATTTCAACGAGAATTTTCATCACTCTCTTATCCGCAGTAGCCTTGGATCCCATATGATTATTAATTCCTATTACATAGGGAATATCTTCGATTGCTGCTACGATCCGTTTGTGAATCTCATCATTCGATAAGTCAGTAGTAATGGCTCCTGGACCTAACCAACTCTTCTTGCCTCGCACAGGTTCCATTGGTAGGTGTAGAATGACTTCATGCCCCTTATCGTGTGCTAATTGCGCATCTTGTTTGGTAGAGGGCAGGAAAGGCATGACAGCGACAGTGAAAGGGATGGGTAGATTCATCATCTCATTAGTGCCTTCCATATTATTGCCAAAGTCATCAATGACAATAGCAACCTTCTTGCTCTTAATTTCAGCCGCATGTTGTGTTGGCATTGCTACATCTGAAGCACCCGTATGCCATGGTAAGAGAAGCAAAAAAATCCCTACGATTACCGTAAGGGTAATGTGACGAACAGTCCTATACTTGTTTTGCAAATTCATAGCATTCTCCTTGTTTGCAATTAATCGTTAGAAAAACTTACTTCAATTGAACAAGCTTTCCAGTTTTACTCATTATGCTTCTCTTGCGTAACAAATATGCGTAAAAGGAATAAACGGTTTTGGGGGGCTGGTGCGGGAGTTAGTGCGGGAGTTAGTGCGGGAGAGTTGGTCCGGGAAATAATGCAAGTATTGATGTGGATATGGGTGCGGGTACGGGAATTAATACAGGAGCCAAATACAGGTGCAGGAAAATAGCGCACCCATGTTCCGCTAATTCAATTTTCTAGCGCATATTTCCAAAATAGCGCACTGTGGTTCCCTTTACCGGGGTATCAGTAACAATCCCATACAATCATAGGCTCTGAATATCCAACAGATAGCACAAAAAAGCCGTTAAAAGCACCTCACCGAGGTACCTTTAACGGCTTACTTCTTTAACATATATGCGATTAATGCTTACGTCCTGGAATAACACCAGTTTTTTCATAAGAATCTACGATGATATCAATTTCTTTCTTTAACTCATTAAGCAGTTCTGCTTCAGGAACCTTGCGAATCATTTCTCCATAACGGAAAAGCATGCCTTCACCACGAGCTCCTGCAATACCGATGTCAGCTTCACGCGCTTCCCCAGGACCATTCACTGCACAGCCAAGGACAGATACCTTAATCGGCACTTTGATCTTTGCAATATAGTCCTCGACCTCGTTAGCGATTGAGAACAAGTCGATATCCAAGCGACCGCAAGTAGGACAAGAAACAAGAGTAGCAGCATTGGTAATCAAGCCAAATGTTTTGAGCAGCTCGCGAGCTACTTTAATCTCTTCTACTGGGTCCGCGCTAAGCGAAATACGCAGTGTATTACCGAGTCCCATATTGAGCAGTGTTCCGATACCTGCCGCACTCTTCACGGCCCCTGTAAAGAGCGTGCCAGCTTCTGTAATCCCGAGGTGAAGTGGGTAGTTGAATGCTTTAGCCGCTTGGGAATAAGCTGCAATCGCCATAGGAACATCGGAAGCTTTGAGTGAAACGATAATATCGTGGAAATCAAGCTCTTCCAGAACGTTAATGTGGAACAAGGCACTTTCAACCATAGCCTCAGGCGTTGGGTACCCATACTTTTCGAGAAGATGATTCTCTAGTGAGCCAGCATTGACCCCAATACGAATTGGAATACCACGTTCCTTACAAGCTTTAACAACCGCTTCTACCTTCTCGCGGCGGCCGATATTACCTGGATTGATACGCACTTTATCGATGCCATTCTCAATAGCAGCAAGCGCTAAGCGATGGTCAAAATGAATATCTGCAACGAGTGGTATATGAATTTGTTTTTTGATTTCTTTAATGGCCTCAGCGGCTTCCTTGTTGTTCACGGTGACACGAACGATTTGGCATCCAGCTTCTTCCAGACGAAGGATTTCTGCAACTGTCGCCTTCACATCCGCTGTCTTCGTTGTACACATACTTTGCATGATGACTTCATTACTGCCACCGATCGTCAAATCGCCTACACGAACGGCCCGCGTATCTTTTCTATGGAACATTATAGTTTCTCTCCCCATGACACCAAACATCCTCCGCTCCAATCCCATTAACAGGGGATCGGATTGGAGGCTGTGTGTAATTTGTGAAATTATGGGTTACGCACTTTCTTCTTTCTTCTTACCAGTCGTCTGCGCACCATCTTTGGTCGTCAAAACAGGAGTGATCTTGTTTTGAACTGTTTCCTTAGATACCACACATGTCGTGACGTCTGTTCTCGAAGGGACTTCGAACATCACATCAAGCATAATGCTCTCAATGATGGCTCTCAGGCCGCGCGCGCCAGTATTACGTTTGATAGCTTCTTTAGCAATGGCATCAAGTGCCTCTGCGTCAAATTCGAGTGAGACGTTATCCATCTCAAGCATCTTCTGGTATTGCTTCACGAGCGCATTTTTAGGCTCCGAAAGAATACGCACAAGGGCTGGTTCATCCAGCGGCTCTAGTGTAGAGATGACCGGTAAACGACCCACGAATTCCGGGATTAAGCCGAATCGTAAGAGATCTTCCGGAAGCACCATGGATAAGTACTCGCCTGGTTTCAAATCTACTTTAGCCCCATCTGTGCTAAAGCCAATTACTTTTTTACCGATTCTGCGTTTGATAATTTGCTCAAGTCCATCAAAAGCTCCGCCGCAAATAAACAGAATGTTGGTTGTATCAATTTGAATGAATTCTTGATGCGGATGCTTACGTCCACCTTGAGGAGGAACTGAGGCAACCGTACCTTCAAGAATTTTGAGTAAAGCTTGTTGAACACCTTCACCGGAAACGTCTCTTGTAATGGACGGGTTCTCGGATTTACGTGCCACTTTATCGATCTCGTCAATATAGATAATGCCGCGTTCGGCTTTTTCTACATCATAATCTGCAGCTTGAATCAGTTTGAGCAAAATATTCTCAACGTCTTCGCCCACATAACCAGCTTCTGTTAATGAAGTGGCATCCGCGATTGCAAAAGGAACATTCAGAATTTTGGCCAGCGTTTGCGCTAGCAACGTTTTACCGCTTCCTGTAGGTCCTAAAAGTACGATGTTACTTTTTTGAAGCTCAACATCTTCCAATTTGTTTTGCGAATTAATACGCTTATAGTGGTTATAAACCGCTACAGCCAATGATTTTTTCGCTTGATCCTGCCCGATTACGTACTGATCCAAAATATTGCGAATTTCTTTTGGTTTCGGAACATCTTTCAGATCAAGCTCTTCTTCATGCCCTAATTCTTCTTCCACAATCTCCGTGCAAAGCTCTATACATTCATCACAAATGTAAACTCCCGGACCTGCAACAAGTTTGCGAACTTGGTCTTGGGATTTTCCACAAAAGGAACATTTGAGTTGGCCTTTTTCATCGTTAAATTTAAACATGGGATCACTCCTTTATTTCAAGTCGTTTCGAGTGATAACCTCGTCGATTAACCCGTATGTCTTCGCTTCATAAGCGCTCATAAAGTTATCTCGGTCGGTGTCTCTTTCGATCTTTTCAAGCGGCTGTCCCGTCCGGTCCACATAGATCTGGTTGAGTTTTTGTTTCGTTTTGATAATCCAATCCGCGTGGATTTTGATATCGGTTGCTTGACCTCTTACACCGCCGAGCGGTTGGTGAATCATAACTTCTGCATTCGGCAGCGCGTATCGCTTACCTTTGGCACCTGCTGTTAATAGCAGAGAACCCATACTTGCAGCCATACCTACACAAATCGTAGATACATCTGGTTTAATAAACTGCATGGTATCGAAGATACCCATTCCAGCTGTTACAGATCCACCTGGTGAATTGATATATAAGTGGATATCCTTATCGGGATCCTGAGCTGATAAAAAGAGCAGCTGGGCAATGACCAAATTAGCCACATCGTCATCAATAGCGCTCCCAATGAAGATAATGCGGTCCTTTAATAAACGCGAGTAGATATCGTAAGAACGTTCCCCACGAGCCTCTTGTTCAACAACCATAGGAATAAGACTCATTGTACCAACTCCTTTTGCGGCAATAGCCAAGTTCTCTCAATTGAGATTCAGATACAGTTTAACACGTTTGAACAGCAAAGTCATTTTTTCAGAGAACTGCTATGTATGAGGGTATTTCTTATGGTCTTGGACAGATTGGGGGCTAAAATAGGGTAAAAGAAAGGCACGTTGCTTACGTACGTGCCTTTACTTACCTTATTTATACAGCTGCGGAAACATGCTTGCTATTTTCAAGCAAGAAGTCAACCGTTTTTCTAATCACAAGATCGTTGCTCAGACCTTCTAGGCTGCCGTTTGAAGTAAACAGTTCACGAAGTTCTGCTGTTGTTTTTTGGTAGGATTGTGCATATTTCTCAAGCTCCGTGTCAACTTCTTCATCGGAAACTGTGATTTTTTCTGCAGCTGCGATGGCTTCAAGAACAAGGTTGTTACGAACACGCTTATCAGCATCTTCTCTCATTTGTTCTTTTAGCACGCTCTCGTTTTGACCGGAGAACTGGAAGTAGATCTCAAGAGTCATGCCTTGCGAGCGAAGACGTCTTTCGAATTCCTTCACCATAACATCTAGCTCTGCTTCTACCATGGAAGCTGGAATTTCAACATCAGCATTAGTTGCAGCTTTTTCAACAACAGCTGTTTCCAGAGCAGCCTCTGAATCTTTTTCTTTGCGCTCTTGAAGACGTTTTTTCAGTTCTTCTTTGTACTCTACAAGTGTATCGTACTCGCTCACATCTTTAGCAAACTCATCATCAAGCTCTGGCAAGTTTTTGCGTTTAATATCGTGAATTTTCACTTTAAACACAGCTGCTTTGCCTTTCAAATCTTCGGAGTGGTAGTTTTCAGGGAAGCTAACGTTAACTTCTTTCTCTTCGCCTTTACCAAGACCGACGAGTTGCTCTTCGAAACCTGGAATGAAGGAGTTGGAACCAAGCTCAAGGGAGTATTTCTCCGCTTTACCGCCTTCGAATGCTTCACCATCAACGAATCCTTCGAAATCAAGGACAACAACATCACCATTTGCTGCTTGTCCTTCTTCAAGAACAACCAATTCAGCATGACGTTGTTGCAAACGAGTAAGCTCTTCATTCAATTCTTCATCGGTAACTTCTGCGCTTACTGCTTCAACTTCGATACCTTTGTATTCGCCAAGTGTTACTTCAGGCTTAACAGTTACTTTAGCTTTGAACTTCAGTACTTGTCCTTTGCCGAATTGCTCAACGTCTACTTCAGGACGATCGACAGGCTCGATTTTAACCTCTTCAATCGCTTCCACATAAACTTCTGGCAAAATGATATCTAAAGCATCTTGATACAAGCTTTCTACACCAAATTTAGCTTCAAATATTGAACGAGGCACTTTCCCTTTACGGAATCCTGGAACATTCACTTTTGCTGATACCTTTTTAAATGCTTTATCCAAAGCATCTGCTACGCGGTCTGCGCCAACTTCCACTTCAAGAACGCCTACGTTCTTCTCTATTTTTTCCCAACTTGCTTTCATTTTATGCTTTCCCCTCCAAAAATGTACGATGACATATTTTCACGTTACTCTCATTACAACCATTCTATTATACCATATAAGATTTTCATTTCAAGGCAACCTTTCTTGCCTTATGATGGATCCGGATTAAACTGCTTCACAAACGCTTGAAGCACAAGGTTAGCTCGCTTCCACTGCAGCTTCATGGAATCAACAATCCCGTAATTGTCTAGTAATTCTTCCCGATTCACACTGCCAAATAATTTCTCTTGTAGAATAGCATGCAAGGCAGATGCCCATACATCAACAGCGCCTTCTTCCGCATTCTGTAAATCCGTATAGATCGATGTCCCATAGGCATAGGCTAGAAATTCCTGCCAAGTCTGCTTGGCAAAATAAACAAAATCAGGTTGGCTTATTTCACTAATGTCCCCGACCCTGCGAATCATATCACGAATGCGTGATGGAAAATCCTCCGGGCACATCGGTGTCTCTTCGATCTCGACAAGGATCTTTTCCCCATTCTTAGGGAACTCGATAAATCCACGCTCACCCATCTGTTTAAGAGCCTGTAAAGCTTTAAACTGAATGTGAGGGTGCCGCGGCTTCTCACCTAGCCACTCCTTTACACGTTGGCTTACGTCAGATTGATCAATAAACGCCAATTGTTCAAGGGCATTGACTTGCTGCTCTAATGTACCGTCTCTTAGCATATTCAGAAGCTTAAGCGCAAAAGCGCCATCATCGGCTGTCTTTTCTTGTATGTACTGCCGTAATAGATCCGTTTCTTCCTCTGGATCATCTTCCAATGGAGACGTCATTGGGAACATGGATTCCGGATACATGGTATACAGCCAATTCCTCAGGGCTTCCCATTGTTCGGTTTTGTGATGGTCTACTGTCGGAAATTGCAGTAGAAAGGTTAGCAATTGGAGTGCATCACTATACTGCTCTGTTTTTAGAAACCGAGTCAGCTCCTCTTCGTAATATTGCTCTGTTTTCGGAAAAAGAATTAAGTTATTGATGGATGGGTCCGTTATGATGATCACCTCAGAAATCTTGGTCTCGCTGGTGACAGTTTACTTGATTGTCCAAGTGATTGCAAAATAAACATTTAAAATAGGGTTGACTTCACTTGAAACTATATGATAATATAACTCTTGCTTCGCTAAACGGATCACATCCGCAAGGTAAGAAGAGGTCTATGTCTCAGTAGCTCAGCTGGATAGAGCACACGCCTTCTAAGCGTGCGGTCGGGGGTTCGAATCCCTCCTGGGACGTTTATGTACGGCAAAGGATCGCGAGAAATCGCGGTTTTTTTTGTTTATAAGAAAAATAAAATTCACTATGCTACGAATCTTTCATATTGTGCTATACTCTTTTCAATTACATATTTTTTCGAATAAATGAGGTGCCCTTGCGTAGCAAGCAAGGGGTAACAGGGAATCGGGTGCAAATCCCGAGCGGTCCCGCCACTGTATTCGGGGAGTTTCTTTCTATCATGTCACTTGATGCATATTCAGGGAAGGCAGAAAGAATACGATGATCCGAGAGCCAGGAGACCTACCTTCATTTATGCACCCAGAAACCTTCGCGGAAAGGAGCGGTGTACGTCAAGTCTCTCGACATGTAGCTTATATTTGTCGTTTATTCGTACGTACCCACGACCAATCCATCAGGATTGGTCTTTTTTGTTTGTTATTCGAACTTCAATTAGGAGGAATTAAAAAAACATGCAAACAAAATCACGAAAGACAAAGGTCGTTAGCTTCTTACTAGTGGTTATAGGGTTAGCCCTTTATCTATTCATTAATGAACCGCAAACCGTCTACGGCATGCACATTATGGAAGGATTTCTCCCCGTAGGTTGGGCTATATTTTGGTGGGCAGCCTTCCTTCCGTTCTTCTTTCTTGGTGTCCGAGCACTTATCAAAATTACGAAAGAACATCCAGAGCTCAAAATTATGCTCGGTCTTGCTGCTGCGTTCACTTTCGTACTTTCAGCACTAAAGATTCCTTCTGTGACCGGAAGCAGTTCTCATCCAACAGGTACAGGTTTAGGAGCTGTAATGTTTGGACCGCTCCCTATGAGCGTCCTAGGATCGATTGTATTGTTATTTCAAGCGGTTTTACTTGCTCATGGAGGACTTACGACTCTCGGGGCAAATGCATTCTCAATGGCCCTCTCCGGTCCAGTAGTTGGTTACTTCATATATAAGTTCATGATGAAAACAACCTGCAAACAAAAATGGTCGATATTTTTGGCAGCTGCTCTTGCCGACTTATCCACATACATTGTTACTTCTGTCCAATTAGCTCTTGCATTCCCGGCTGAACAAGGTGGATTTATGGCATCCTTCTTGAAATTCGGCGGTATTTTTGCCATTACGCAAATCCCTCTTGCCATTAGTGAAGGCATTTTAACCGTATTAATATGGAATTGGTTACAATCTTACAGCCCTAAAGAACTATCTATCCTACAACACTAAAATGAAAGGAGCTTCTGAGCAATGAAAACTCGTACTTTAAATACCCTTATGCTGATTGCTGTTGTATTACTGGCAGTTTTGCCCCTTATTTTCGTACAAGGCGAATTTGGAGGAGCTGATGATGCCGCTGAACAATTAATTCAGAGTATTCAACCTTCCTATACGCCATGGTTCTCTTCTTTATTTGAGCTCCCAGCTGAGACAGAAAGTATGCTATTCGCCTTACAAGCGGCCATTGGCGCTGGCTTCATCGGGTTTGCCTTTGGCTTTTTCAAAGGGAAAGCGTCTAAATCCAAAAACCAATGATAAAACGAATCGATTCGCTATCTTATAAAAATGCCTTACGCCCCCTGTCACCGATGTGGAAGTGCGGTTTTGCAGTTATCATGCTGCTGTTTTCTTATCTAACGCATCCACCCGTCCAGGTGCTTATAGCGTTATGGATGACTCTATGGACGGTTGGCTACGCTCGCGTTCCGATCAAATATTATGTAACTGTCATCGGTGCTGCATGCCTTTTTTTTGTGGGGAGTGTACCCGCATTAGTCGTAGAGATCCGTCCTCTGCCAGAAGCCATGCCTGATATTCATGAGGTGGCGGCCTTTATATTCATGGACTGGAAATTGTCCGTTACTTCAACAGGTCTTTTGCTAATTGGAAAATTATTCATTCGTATTATAGCGAGCTTAAGTTGCGTGTCCTTTATTATGTTCAGCACTCCTTTTTCTGAATTGCTGCAAGTCTTACAAAAAGTTCGTGTTCCCAAGCTGGTTCTGGAAATTATGCTTATTATGTATCGGTTTCTGTTCATCCTATTTGAAATAGCCAATAACATGTATCTAGCTCAGCAATCAAGAGGCGGTCAGACCGGTTTCCAAAATAGATTAAAGGATACAGCCATTATAATTGTTCAAATGTTTATCAAAACGATGCAGCGGTATAAATCATTGTCAAATGGCCTTGTCTCCCGAGGTTTTACGGATGACATTCATATGGTGCCTTACCGAGCTAATCCTGTACCTTTTCGATATAAATTGGAAAGTTATGTAGGGTTCACACTCTTACTGCTGCTCGAAATTTGGCTGCATTGAAATTGGAGGAGTACCGATGAGCACGATTTTAGAAACCTTAGAAGTAAGTTTCAGCTATCCCTCTTCACAGACCATGGCTTTAAACAAATTAAAGCTCCGCATCCCCGAGGGAAAAAAAACGGCCATTTGCGGTCATAACGGTTCTGGCAAATCGACTTTATTTCTTCATGCTATTGGCATTCATTCACCTTCATCGGGTCAAGTTTTATGGAAGAACGAACCTTTAACTTACACTCGCAAAGAACTCAAACAATTACGTCAAGATGTTGGACTTGTGTTTCAAGACCCTGAACAGCAGCTCATTTTGAATACTCCTTATGAGGATGTCACCTACGGACTGCGGAATGCTGCCATTCCTGAACTTGAGATTACTCGCCGAGCAGAAGCTATATTACAAACGATGGGACTCGAACACTTAGCGCACACACCCATTCACCACTTGAGCCTCGGTCAAAAGAAACGAGTAGCCCTAGCCGGTGTGCTGGTGCTTGAACCAAAGCTTCTACTTCTTGATGAACCAACGGCCTATCTAGATCGTATATCGGAGCAACAGTTAGTCGAGGAGATCAACCGTATACATAGCCGCGGAATCACGTTAGTCATGGCTACCCATGATATGAACCTAGCCTATTCATGGGCTGATTGGATTCTGGTGATGGATCAAGGACAGTGCGTCATGGAAGGCACACCAGATGAAATATTCAAAGATAGCAAGGCTATTAAAGACCTTGGTCTTGATAGGCCAATGCTGCTAGATTTGTGGGAAGCATTGCCTGAAGCTAACCGTCAGGGCGTATCCGCACCCAAGAATGTGCGTGATTTTACAACATTATTACAAAAAGTCCATTTATAATTATCATCAACGAATATATATAAAGTTAAAAGTGGCTGTCCCAACATTGATAAAATAGTTAGAGGGACAGCTTCTTCATGTATACATGCGTGCATCCATCTATCAATGGTAGGCCCTCTCGTTCCGTTCATTCAATGCTTAGCTCTTTTCATCCACTTTAGTGGCCTGCCGTTCCATTATGAACAAGTATGACGAATAAGCGCGGAAAACGCGCTTATTCTGGAGGCACGAATAGGTAAGGAGTAAGCTTTATTTACCTCTTACCTATAACATATAAATTCTGACCAAAAAGGACCTCCCCCTATTACGGAAGTCCTTATGGTTACGTGCTTTAAGGAAGATATCCCTCTTTTTAAACTTTCATTCATTGATTATTTGCTTTGTATGCGACTAATGCCCTTATTTCCTTTTCCGGTTGGCACAAAGCTTTCCTCAAAGCTATAAATCATATGTTCTTCGAGTGGTTTCCCCTCTAGTAAATGCTCTCTAACAAGCCTTCTCCCAGTCTCTGGTGTCATTTCCTTGTACCAAATCCCTTGCGGATACACCGTGACAACACCTGCATCCTGACAGCGGCCATTACATCTAGTCCGAGTTGTATGTATAAGATGCTCGGCTCCGTGCTTCGAAATTTCATCTCGGATGGCTAGCGTTGTTTCATCTCCTGAATGTTTCAGGCAAGATCCCCCGTTACAGATAAGTACATGATGTTGGACTGTTGATAGATCCCACGTACTCATAAGAACACCTCCCTATCTCCCGTAGGTATATAACTGTGCTGCTGAAATAGGCAGGTCTCCTGGCTTCAGGATCTTCATCATACGTCAGCCTTCCCAATCGGTCGATCAGTGGCATAGAGACGTTGACTCCTCTGTTACAGTGGCGGGACCGCGTCGGCTTCTAACCGATCTTCCCTTTTAAGCTTACCCTACGCTTTGAAAGCGGAATGTAAGCACCTATTTCGAATATGAAATTGTACCCGAGTTTATTGAAATCTTTTAAACTCAATCATCATCTTACCTCATAGTCTACTTACAGACAAGGAAAAAGCCCCCACCAAATGGTAGGGACTACATCGGAAGCTGTATTCACGAATTCAAATCATTAACTTAAACGGAAGGCCGATTCGGCTGGTGATGTCCGGGCTCTGTTGAATCCAGGTTGGACTGTATACGAGAAGATTGCTTCGAATGATCGATTGTGCTTTGTGTCCTTTGTTCCATACTTTTCTTTTTGCTCATGATGGGGTTAATCCTCCTGTAAGTTGAAATAATGATCACTTGATTAGTATGGAGAGATACCGCCTCTAATATGCTGTTTATAATACCCATAAAGAACGAAGGAAAAGAAAAGCAAAAGCCTGCAAGGAAATCTCCCTGCAGGCTCTTGGTGGTGCCATTAGACATTAGTGCTTGTTGTTCGGCATATTACTTTCCGGACGTCCGTCCCCTTGTGTCTTGAGATTCTTCTTGGCTTTTCTCTGCTTTTCGTGCAGCTTGCTAATGAAATGACTATCCATGAGCATTCGCCTCCTGAAGAAAGAATGGCACTACCTCTTTAGAATGTCACACGAGGTCTAAATTTAAACGCATGGCAAGATTAAGAATCGCGCCTCTTGCTTCTGCATCTGTTTTGACTTTTTCGTACAATTCCTCAAAATTAGTGCGGTTTTGAATAAATTCCGGTTCGGTTTTGATAGCTGTTTGTGTCCAGTTGATCAAGACATTCTCGGCTTGGGTAAGTTCATTGTAAGCACGATGCAAGCCGACACGCTCAATAATTTCTTCCATCTCTGCTTGCCCAACTTCTTTCCCTTCCTCTTTTAATTCCGCAATCCGTTTATCCGCTTGGTTACTAATTTGCAGGAAATGCTCTCTTGAGGCTAGATAATCAATTTGTGCTTTAGAGTGTTTCTTTTTCATTGTCATCACCTTTGTCATTTAGTAAGTAAGAATTGGGTTTATTGTATCAGGCCTGTCCATAAAACACAAAATCCGTCCGGTTGACTGCGCCCATCCACTTTTGGACAGACATTATATACCTTGAGTTTGCATACCTTTTATCATCATGCTCTCTTTATAAGGAAAGGAAGGAACGTCTATGTGCGGAATAACGGGTTGGATAGATTGGCGGAAAGACTTGACCGGGTACCCGTCCATTCTAGAAAATATGACGGAAACGCTCCATTTGCGTGGACCTGATGCTTCTGGTACTTGGATTTCACAGCATTGTGCCCTCGGCCATCGGCGTCTTAGTGTAATGGATCCGGAAAACGGCGCTCAGCCCATGGTACGGAAACAAGGAGACTACACGTATACGATCGTATATAATGGCGAACTCTATAACGCACCTGAACTCAAAAAGGAGCTCGAACTTCGTGGACATCATTTCCGCACGACCTGTGATACAGAGGTGCTGCTTGTTGCCTTTATTGAGTGGGGAAGAGCTTGTGTAGATCGACTTAATGGCATTTTCGCTTTCGCGGCCTGGAATGATCAAGAACAATCCCTTTATTTGGTCAGAGATCGGCTTGGCGTAAAGCCGCTTTTTTATTCTCATCAAAATAGTGTGCTTCTATTCGGTTCTGAGCCGAAGGCCATACTCGCACACCCCGACTTCGAAGCAGAGGTTGGTGCGGAAGGCTTGGCCGAAATCTTCGCAGTAGGTCCTGCTCGCACACCTGGTCATGGGATTTATCGCAACATGTCAGAGCTCAAACCAGGACAATGCGCTGTATTTGACCGCAACGGCTTATCCATTCGTACGTATTGGAAGCTCGAAAGCCACCAGCACTCCGACGATATCGCTGCTACGGCATTGCAAGTTCAACAACTACTTAGAGACACATCCCAGCGTCAACTTGTGTCTGATGTACCCATCTGTACTCTTCTATCGGGTGGTCTTGACTCTAGTGCGCTTACTGCACTTGCCTCTGCTCATTACAAGAATAGCGGGCAAGGCGCTCTGCATACCTTTTCCGTTGATTACAAAGATAATGACAAGCATTTTAAAGCAAACATATTCCAGCCAAATTCCGACGCACCTTGGATTAAACGGATGACGGAGCATCTAGGAACCGAGCATCATTATATTGAATTCGACACACCCGAGCTTGTGGAATCACTGAAAACAGCGGTATTTGCCCGCGATACACCAGGGATGGCTGATGTCGATGGGTCTCTTTATTTATTTTGCCGTGAGATCAAAAAAGAAGCGACGGTTGCCATATCCGGCGAAGCTGCTGACGAAATATTCGGTGGATACCCTTGGTTCCACAATGAAGAAGCTTTGGCTGCGGGCACGTTCCCTTGGTCTTTAAAACTGAACAATCGAGTCGACCTGCTTGCTCCCGATTTTGTAGATTGGATCAAACCAGTCGAGTATGTCAGTAATCGATACCAGCAAGCGCTCAGCGAAGTGCCGCGGTTAGCTGGGGAAACGCAGCAGCAGAACCGCATGCGAGAAATGTCTTACTTAAACATTACCCGCTTCATGCCGACACTTCTAGATCGAAAGGATCGAATGAGTATGGCCGTCGGACTTGAAGTTCGCGTCCCCTTCTGCGATCACCGTCTTGTCGAGTATGTCTGGAATATTCCCTGGGAAATCAAAACATCGGGTGATCGGGAGAAAGGTATTTTGCGCAAAGCGCTCCAAGGTGTTCTTCCTGACGATGTGCTAACTCGCAAGAAAAGTCCTTACCCAAAGACACACAATCCTAATTATTTAGCAGCGGTGAGAAAATGGGTGTTGGAAATTCTGGATGACCCTAGCTCACCCTTACTTCCCTTCATTGATGTTAAGAAAATCCGCGCACTTGCCAGTTCAGAGTCGAATGATTTCGATCTCCCTTGGTTTGGTCAGTTGATGACAGGCCCTCAACTATTTGCCTATTTGGCACAAGTGGATACCTGGTTACGTTCCTATAAAATTTCCATCCGATAAAAAAAAACCTGCTACCCACCAATGAAGTGGAAGCAGGTTTTCTTCATGCTATTACCCGTTCTGATCAGGAAGTCTATCCAAGAACATACGCAAAGCTTTGGCTCGATGGCTCATCTCATTCTTCTCTTCCATCGTTAATTCAGCCATCGTTCTCCCAAGAGCAGGGATATAAAATAAGGGATCATAGCCGAAGCCGCTTTCGCCACGTTCTTCCCCAATAATATACCCATGGCAAGAGTCCTCCGCTTCAATCACTTCATTCGCTACAGGATCGATGAGTGTAAGCGCACAGACAAAGGAAGCTTCGCTCAAAAGCTTTGGGTGCTCTGCGTCAGCAGGTAATCCGTCTACAGAATCTACCTCGCTTAATGCTTGCAGCAGCTTAGCATTATTGTCCGCATCTGTAGCGTTCTCTCCAGCGTACCTGGCTGAATAAACACCCGGTTCACCGTTTAAAGCCGCTACACACAGCCCAGAGTCATCGGCAAGGACCGGCACATGAAGATGTGCCGAAATAATCTGCGCTTTAATCCGTGCATTTTCTGAAAACGTCGTTCCGCTCTCCACGATTTCCGGAAGATCGGTATAATCCGTTAAGCAGCGAACTTTGTAGCCTTTTGCGCCAAAAAGCTTCTCAAACTCTTTTACTTTGCCCTCATTACGCGTTGCAATGACAACGAAATTACTTTGTAGCAGCATGATGTACACCTCGAATGCGATCAGCGATCGGGCCTAATACTTTAGACTGCTCTTCAATCATCGTATGGATGCCTGTTTCAGCAAGAGCAAGCAGTTCATCCAGTTCCTTACGGGAAAAAGGAGCATCCTCGCCCGTTCCTTGAATTTCTACGAATTGACCCTGCCCCGTCATCACGACGTTCATATCTACTTTAGCGTGTGAATCCTCTTCATAATTCAGATCCAGCCGCGGTGTTTGGCCGATAACACCAACACTCACAGAAGCCAGAAAGTCGTTAATCGGGAACTTGGCTAATTTTTTGTCTGTCGCCAGCTTATCGATGGCAAATGCCATAGCAACAAAAGCACCGGTAATTGACGTTGTACGAGTACCGCCATCCGCTTGAATAACATCGCAATCCAGCGTGATGGATCTTTCGCCTAAAGCTTCCAAATTCACCACGGAACGAAGCGCACGGCCAATAAGACGCTGAATCTCCATGGTACGTCCACCAAGCTTACCTTTGGCAGCTTCACGCTGATTTCTAACCTGCGTAGCTCGAGGCAGCATCGAATATTCGGCTGTTACCCATCCTTTCCCTTGACCTTTCATAAAAGGTGGGACGCGCTCTTCAATTGTCGCTGTACAAATCACTTTGGTATCCCCGACCTCAATAAGCACCGAGCCTTCCGCGTGTTTTATATAATGAGGGGTTATTTTCATAGGTCGCAGTTCTTGATTCGTTCTTCCGCCAATTCTCATAAATGTTGTTCTCCTCCTGTTGCTTCCATCAGAAGCTTTGTTCCTACGCCCCATTGTAACAAAGTAGTCAGCGAAAAGCATCCTAAGTCAAAAACAATGATGCCGAACATTGATTATAATGCTGAGAAAACCCCTATGCAAGCGACTTGTCAGAGACAGCGCCTTGCATAGAGGTCGTTAGAACCGGGCAAGCTTTTTAAAGCTTAGCCGGATTAATATGAGTTGTTTTAGTTACAGGTTTCACAGCGCCATCCACTTTAATTTGGACTTGCTTAAAGCTTGTGTTCTCAGTCAATGAAAGAATAACAGATTGCATAGCTTCAGCGGATGCTTTCTGATCAGCGCCAAGGAATTTATTGGAGAAGTCAACGGTTATAACACCATCCGATGGCTTAATGCTCTTCACTTCCGTTGTAGCATTCAGAACAGCAGCCAGACCCTTCTTCTGATCAGGACCTTTGATCAACTGTTCGACAACCGCTTTCGCGACATCATCCGTCCTTTTGACGAGCCTTGTAACAGGTACATAATATTTGTAATTTTGATCATTTTGATTCAAGAAATAGAGTGTAACCGGTGTGGATTGACCAAATTCAGCATCCTCAGCCTTCTCGATGTTGATCCCCATAGAGCGTGCAAGCGGTGTATCCAGCGGTGTCTTCCCTTTCGGCATCTCTTTCAGATCTTTTCCATCTACGCGCAGCTGTACTTTCTCTACGGTTGGGAAGCTCGTCAGATTCCAAGTGATAGCCTCCAAAATCTTTCTCTCATTCGGTCCATCGTAATTGAGAAACTCCTTAGAGAAATCAACTATGGCACGCTTGTCTGATGTAACATTCAAACTAACAACCTTCGTACCTTTAGGCAGCAGCGCTTGGAAACCCGATGGAAGCAAACTTGCAACCGGACCTCCGTCCACCATGTACTCGAGAGTCGTTTTGGCAACAGAAACCGTTTTTGGTAATCCAAGACTAAGTGGAGCAACGAATCCTTTAGCATCTTTCACATAAACCGTCATCTGTGATGAATTGTCCTCGATCATATCGATCGTAACGGCCGCTGATGTCGTCTTCGCGTCAGCTTCCGCACCCGTTGTCGGAGGTGCATCGATGTCACTTTTCTTCCCAGTGCCCAGAACCGAACATCCCGTGGTCAGCAAGGCAATTTACCCCCGCGATAGCGGCTGAACGAATCCAATGTTGATGTTTCATTAGCTTATTTCCTCCTCCAAGTTTTCGCAGAAGCTTTCTGAAGCATCTGCCCTGTATTTTCTTTGTATGGCCTGTACAATGCTTTTTCGTATTATTATGTATACGAGGCTTTGTCCGATTTATAACTACTTTTTGTCCACATTTGAAAAAAAGTCATGCACCAGGTTTTAAACCTGTAGCACATTGAAACAAAAATCCTGGGAGTTAATCCTTCGGCATCTTTTAAAGATATGCTATACTCAAAAATAAAGAATTGACTTAATTTGGAGGCGCTTCAATGAGAACATTCCTTAAAGAAAAAGCAAACATTTTCAACGAATTCCGTGAAGAGGTTTTTAGTCACTATTCCCAAGCTGTCATCGAAGACGCCGTTGCTCGCTTACTCGTCGAAATCAAAGGAATTAAGAAAATTCCCTATGAAACGATCACAACGACTCTACTTGGAGTATTAAGCAATAACAGAAACCTATAACGTTATGTCCACGCTCATGGAGCTCCAAAAGAAGGTCAAACATGATTCCGAGCTTCTAGCTAGTATGAAGGATCCTGCCTATAATGTTCATCGCACCATTGCTATGTCCATCTGTGGACTATATGGCAGCGGCGCGATTTCTCTTTTTGGATTTATGGATTGCAAATTCCGTTTCTTCTTTCCGAACAAACGTCCTAAATCTTTCATTTCCAAAGGGATCTGTGCCATTGTTGCTTCAACTGCAAGTTCAATCATTTCTGAGAATGTGAAAGAGGACTATACCACACGTAACCTGGCTCTGTTCGAGTCGAGAGGCGTGGCTTTGGAGGATATGGTGGATATTCTGGATCAGCTTCAGCGTCCTTACAATCCGAATATGGAGCGCAGCCTTTGTGAAGAGCATGTTCTTGCCGTATTACGAAAACAGCAAACATTCCACGCCCTTCAATTGGCGATCAAAATTGATACAGCCGTCGAAGCCGGAGAATTTAACCCCCAATATAATCATATTGTTGGACAAGACGAAGGGCTTTTCGGGGTTGATGAAAGCATCGCAACAGCCGTTCCACTCATGTATGGGACCATTGCACTCACGAATTTCGGATACTTAGACAAAGAGAAAATCGGGATTATTAAAGACCTCGACAGCGATCATTCTGAAGGAAAATGCAATACATTTATCGATGATATGGTATGCGGTGTCGTAGCAGCCGCCTGTGGCCGTTTGGCGCATAATAATATTCCTACTTATAGTAAGCCTTTGAAGTGAGTAAGTAGAAGATGCTGGTTATTGAAGAGTTGCCGTAGAGTGCTGAGTTGTAGGGAGAATTGATTAAGTGCTGTAAGGAATCGAGCGAGAGGCTTTAGGAATAGCCAAGGATACTGAGTGTTCGTCGGAACCCTTTTAACGGAACGTGAATGCCTTATTTGCCCTAAAACGCCCATTTTCATGAGTAAGAGGAACGAGGATTCGCTAATTCCCTATTTTCATACAAAAAGCCTAATTTTCTTGAAAATAGCGTACTCTAATTCCGTTAGAATCGAGATACATGCATTTTCCCAAAAATAGCGGATTCTAGTTCCGCTATAATCGAAATACCTTCGTTTTCCTAAGATATAGCGGATGCAAGTTCCCATGGAATGGACGATGCACTTCCCCTGAAAATAATAAAGCCTCCAAAACCACATAACGGGTCTTGGAGGCCTTCTGTATTTACTTCGATATCGCGATATATTGAATGAGCTCCGCAGCTGGGTCTACCTGCTGGATGCGGCCTTCTGCTTCCAGCAGGATGAGGTGAGCGATCGTCTCCGACAGCGCGAACCTCATCTGGTGTATGCTCAGCCGGTCGCCGAACGTCGCACGGCACACCTCATAAGCGCTAAGCGGCGCGCTTAATTCCCCCTCCATGAGCGCAAGCCGCTCATGATGATGGCGCACAAGCTCCTCTGCGCGTGCGCCAAAGCCGGACCATGGCTCCCGGTGCCCCGGGTAAGCCATCTTCACAGGCAGCCTGCCGATCTCCTGCAGGCTGCTGAGGTACGCGCCGAGCGGGTTTTCTTCCACCTGCGGGAGGAAGGAAACGTTCGGCGATATTTGCGGCAGGACATGGTCGCCGCAAAAGATCACCTCCGCCGCGGCGTCGTAGAAGCATAGATGACCCGCGGCGTGGCCGGGAGTCTCGATGGCTTCGTACACGCGGTCTCCGAGGCGCACAGGCCCTTCACGCAGCACCGTTACCTGCGGCTGCGGCGACACCAGAGAGACGAAGCTCACCATGTGCTTCGTCATCTCGATCAGCCCGGCTTCCGGGAAGCCGTGCCGGGCAAAGAGCGTCAGGAGCAGCGCCGACATCGGCTGCTCCGGGCCCCACAGGAGCTGCACCTGCGCTAGGCCGGTCTCCGAGAGGAGAACCGGCGCGCCCGTGCGCTCCTGGAACCAACCCGCCATCCCGTAGTGGTCGGGATGGTGATGGGTGAGCACGATCTGTTCCACGTGCTCGAAACCGATCCCGCGCTCCTGCAGCACCTGCTGCCAGAGCGCTTCCGCATCCGGGGTGCGGAGCCCCGGATCAATCACGGTATACCCGCCCCTGCCGCGTACGAGGTAAGCATTCACCCACCGCAGAGGGAAAGGCAGCGGAACCTTCACTTGCGTGATCTCATCCGTATGTTCAGTCACGATGTTCATTTCCGAGTACTCATCCTTCCTTATGCCCTACAAAAATCAACCGGCTTGATGCTTCAGCATCATAAGCCTGTCCATCATATTCACCGTATACATGATCAATATGTAATCCCGCTTTTAACAGCATAGCTTCGAATGTTGTTCGATCATATAACTTCACCTGCTCCAGATATTGCCGATCAGCAGTACCCTTTTGCGAAATCACAATCCGTTTACGCACACAGCCATCTTCAATGGTTCTTGCTTCACGAATCCATAGATCTTCTTCCCTCCGCTCCGATTGAGGAACGAGATTCGATTGAACATAAACCGGATTCAAGAAATCGATGATGAAACGGCCGCCCTCTTTTAGAAGCCGATGAATTTCATGAAGCACCTTCTCGTTTTGTTCATCCTCATCAAAATAGCCAAACGAAGTAAACAAATTCACGACAGCATCGTATTGCCGGTCAAGCGGTACTTCACGCATATCACCGCGCAGCCATGATACTTGCTTTCCAGCATCTAGCTTAAAAGCCTCATTCAAAAGTACCTCGGATAAATCCACGCCCGTTACGTCGTAACCGAACTCAGCCAGCGCCATAGAATGGCGGCCCATGCCGCAGCATAAATCAAGCACTTCCGCTCCTTGTTTCAGCCCCAGCCAATCAATCATCTTCTTCACTTCATGATAAGCACCTTGCAAATCTCTGTGTTTATAAACAATTAAATAATCATTCCCAAAACTTTCCTGATACCAAGCCATTTCTTCACACCTTCAGTTTCTACGATTTATACATGTTAGGAATATCAAATGATTGCAATTTTTGCTTCACAATACGCAAACCGTCAAACGCTTCTTCTTTGCTAAAATTGCCTGCTTGCAGGAGTTCTTCTTCCATAGCCATTAATTTTTCGTAAAAGATTACACCTTGTTCGAGCACTACGGATTGGTCCGGATGATCCTCCATATAATGGAATAAAACATCCTCTACTTTGGCGTAATTGCCCTGTTTCTCATAATGCGCGAAAAGAAGCCCCTTGATCTCCTCCGGAATGATCCATCCTTGAAGACGTTCCAAGCTCTGGTTCAATCGGGATGTGATCTCATCGTTCACTTCATCCATAGGTTCAACTTCAGGTGAGAGCGATAGGTGAAGCAGCAAATCAACAGATTTGAGATAGGCATGATAAGCCTCGTCAGTCTGGTCATGCCGCTGAAGCAGGTCACCTTGTCCTGCAAACATATCACTAAGCACCAGTGCTTTCGCGGTATCCAAGCTGCCATGATAGGACAATAAATCAAGGATATCCTTACTCGATAAAGCCTGCAAAGAGCGAATATTCAGCCCCAATAGATGGCGACTTGCTTCATCCAGCTGCTGCTGGGCATCTTCTAAAGGGATGTGTTCCTTATTAAAAAGTATGCGATGCAGCACCACGGTCATTTGCTCAATCTGCCGCATAAAATAATCCCGCTTGAACATCTTTTGAGCCTCCTTTGTCAAAAGAAATGCTTCATTTTAGCTTACCACGCCTCGGTAGGAAACTCAAAAGCGGATATCGCCTATTTTTGAGCATATACCGCACCATTGACAACAGCCCTTCATAAACTAATTTTGACTGTATCCCTAAACCTTGTAATTCCCAATACCCGAGCAAGGAGGGGTGACACACATCCATGGGCAGCGACCACAAAAACAAATTTCTACTTACTAACCGCGAAAGAGAAGTATTCGAACTCTTAGTACAAGACAAAACCACGAAAGATATCGCGCAGCAGCTTTTCATAAGCGAAAAGACTGTGAGAAATCACATTTCCAACGTCATGCAAAAGCTGAACGTAAAGGGTCGTTCACAAGCGGTTGTAGAACTGATCAAGCTTGGGGAATTAAAGATCTGATTCCATCAGCAGAGGGATCCATGTAAGCCTTTGAGCCTCCTTATGGAGGATTCAAGGGCTTTTATGTTTCGCAGAATAGTTAGAAATCATAGTTAGCACCAAATATTGAAAGTTTTGTTAACCCGACATTTCGACAACAAGTGACGTCAAGCATGTACTATGATACATATACAATTCACTCTTAAGGAGGTAATTATGTTAAATGGTTGAAGCAACCAATGATCAAAAAAATATATTTTCACTTTCAAAGCTTCTGAATATAGAACCCAAAATTCTGCTTAGACTTTGCCATTATATTGAATCCAGAGGACATTTCTTTACGAAATCAGATGAGGGTACCATTCAATTTAATGATAGAGATATCGCTGTTATCCTAGCCCATTACTGAAGGGCTTTTTTCTTTGTGCTACGGTATAAAACAATTAACGTAATTTATGTAGTCCTTCATAAGGGCCACTTAGATTCGATTCGCTATATATAGAATGAACAATCAATCTAATAAAACTTATAGCACTCTTCGACAGAGTCTGAGAAGCTGAAAATCGACTACTCAGCAGACTGTCCCGCGCGTCCATGCAGATTAAGCTCGAAAATCGTGCTTAATCTGGAGCACACGAATAAAAAAGTAGCTGCCAAAAAAAAAGCCAAAGATGCCTGTGAGATAAACAATGCACGCAGAGTTTGCCGACCTGTGACGCAATGATGAAAAGTATCGTTACAGCATTAACATGATGATTGAACTCCCTTTCAACAATGTAATACATCGTTCCATCAACCTTTTATGAACAGTTATTTGCCCAATCTCCCTCGAAACGATGCAAAACATCGATGCAGCAATCGCAATGCTACCTTAACTTGAATCTAACGATGAAATACATCATTGCAGCAAAAGTGGCTGTGCAAAAAGTCGCCGAAGATGACTGTGAAATAGGCTTTACGGCAAAACAAAACCAAAAAAGAAGCCCCATAAATCTGTGTGGGCTTCTTTTCGCATATTATTTAATCGTGATGGAGGTTACGAGCTTGTTAACACCTTTAAGCTGGATCAGATTCCCTTCCTTAAATAGGGCCAAGTTGCCGGAAAGCGTGACACCAGAGGATACCTGATAGATTGTTGTTTGTTCCCTACCATTAATGGTTTGAGTGATGGAAATCGTTGCAAGTTCACCTTGGGCATTGAGGGTAGTTCCTTTTAACTTTCCTAAAAGGTCAAACGGTAAATTCGCATCGATCATTTTGGTGACTTCAATGTAAATGACTTTATTATCAGAGGTGCGGATATCGACTTCATCGCCTACTTTTAAATCAACTGCTCTGACCTTCACGCCGTTCCGATAAACAACGACATCCGGATGAAGTGTGAATACGGTTGTGACTCCCGACTTCGTGAGCTTCAGTTCATTGTTGCTCACCACGGCGCTTACCGTACCGTTGTTTGTAATGGGTTGAACCATTTTGGTCACTTCAATATAAATGACTTTATTTTCGGTCGTTCGAATATTGACTTCGTCTCCAACTTTCAAATCGGTAGCATTGACTTTCAATCCATTGCGATAGACGATAACATCCGAGTGAAGTGTTAACTCAAATGTAACACCTGACTTCTGAAGCTTAAGCACGTTATTGCTGACAACTGCGCTAACGGTCCCGCTATTCGTAATGGCTTGTGCCGTTTGCGTTACTTCAATGAAAATGACTTTATTGTCGGATGTGCGAACATTCACCTCATCGCCAACCAGCAGAGAGGAAGCATTGACTTTCACGCCATTCCGATAAATAACCACATCTGGATGCAGGGTGTATGAAGTGGTAACTCCTGATTTCGTAAGCTTCAGCACATTGTTACTAACGGTCGCGCTAACGGTCCCGCTGCTTGAAATAGGTACAATCGATTTGGTGACTTCGATGTAAATGACCTTATTATCCGAGGTGCGAATATTAACTTCATCACCAACTTTTAGCTCATTCGCACTCACTTTAATGCCGTTGCGATAAACGACGACATTCGGATGAAGCGGTAGTCTAGAGGTAGCTCCAGCCTTCGTTAGCGTCAATGTATTATTCGTAACGGCCGCACTTACAGTGCCGCTGTAGATTATGGATTGCACGGCATTGGTCACTTCGATGAATACAATTTGACCATTAAATGTGCGTGCTTTCACTACGTCTCCAACTTGCAAAGCAGATGCGTTGACTTTAGCCCCGTTCCGATAAATGAAAACGTCTGGATGCAGCGGATAGGTTGATGTTGTGCCTGAACTCGTAATACTAAGCGTGTTGTTGGTAACAACCCGGCTTACAGTTCCATTCATTGTGTTATTCCCTTGGTCTGGCATTTGACCGCCCGTACGATCTAACAAAGCTGCGAGCTGAGCCCGTGTTACCGGTTGATTAGGCCTAAACGTGTTGTCTTCGAAACCATCGACCAAACCTTTCTCGATGGCAACAGCTACATAACCCACAGCGCCTGCAGGAATTTGTTTCGCATCTTTAAATGGCAGCGTCGTGTTCATCTTCGCCTTCGCCTGAGCTTCCAACTTCAACGCTTTAACTAAAAGTGTCGTCGCCCAAAGCCGGTCAGCTTCCTTTTGAGGCTGAACCATATCATCATTTTCCGAGAATAAATCATTTTCTAAAGCTACAGCTACATAACCGACTGCCCAAGAAGGAACTTTATCCGCATCTTTAAAATTAAGACGAGTGCTCATTTCTGCTGCTGATTCTGCTTGGCTGCGAAGTCCCATCAGACGAACCGCAGCCGTAATCGCTTCAATGCGTGAAACGGTATTGTGCGGTTTAAAAGTACCATCCTCATACCCTTCAAACACACGCTTCGATGCTAAGCTCGCGATATAGCGCATCGCCCACTCCGCACTTTGCAAATCGTCAAAGGTAAGATGAATCTCAACCTTACTGTCATCTTTTTTATTTCCATTATCTTTGGCTAGAACGGCTGTGCCGCTTCCCATGATCATAACGCAAGCAAGACCCGTCGCTATTACTTTTTTGAGCATCACGCTTCACGCACTCTCCTTCTTTATTTGAATACTACATGTATCAGAAGAATTCGTTAGTATGGTTATTTTTAGGAGGGTATCCTTTTATTTTCCATTGATAAATTTTCCTTTATCCAGCCAATACAATGATCAAGTGAATCTTAACTAATTTAGCATACGAGAAGTAAATAAACTGTCATATTCTGTACCGCTGGCGATGACCCTCACAATATGCTATGTTGGAAGAAATTGTGAGCAAGGGAGCGAAGGCAATGACGGACATAGCGCTGGATCTATCTCATTTTCATCCCATTCTGAGGACTTGGTTTGCTTCTCGTTTCGGTGAACCAACAGATGTTCAGAAGCAGGCGTGGAAACAAATACGTTCTGGCACACACACTCTCATCTCTTCCCCAACAGGCTCAGGTAAAACGCTGGCAGCTCTACTGCCTTGTTTGGACGGAGTTATCAAAAAGAAGCAGGAACTTGAGGAAATTTACACAGCCGGTGTTCGCGTGCTTGTCGTGACACCACTCAAAGCGCTGAATAACGATATTCATGATCATTTGATTCATTTTATGGCCGAAATTGAGGAGACTGCTTCCTCTTTCGAAAAGGAAACCGCCTGGAGGGGACTCACGATTGGGGTTCGTACCGGCGATACCAAACAAAGCACTCGGGCATCGATGCTGAAACAGCCGCCAGATCTGCTGGTGACCACGCCAGAATCGTTGTATTTGCTGCTGACTTCCCCGCGCGCAAGAGAAATGCTAAAGAGCGTGGAACAGATCGTCGTCGACGAAATCCACGATCTGGCAGCGGACAAGCGCGGTATGCACTTATCGCTCACGCTGGAACGGCTGAACGCGTGGTGCGGGCGATCCGTCCAGCGGATCGGCGTATCAGCCACGCAAAAGCCTATCGAGCGGGTCGCTCGTTATCTCGGCGGCTGGGAAGCTGACCAGCCGCGGCATGTAGCTATTATCGAGAGCAAAGCCGAGAAGCAGTACGCACTTCAGGTGACGATGCCGGAACCTGCCCGGGCTGGGGCTGATCAAGAGGCGATATGGACGCCTCTTGTCGAGCGCCTGCTGCAGCTCATGGAAGGCTGCAGCACGGTGCTTATCTTCGCAAATAGCCGTAGGCTTTGCGAACGACTGACCTTGCGACTCAATGACCATGTCGGTCATGAGATCGCGAGTAGCCACCACGGCAGCGTCGCCCGCGAGAAGCGGCTCGAGGTCGAGCGCTTGCTCAAGGCTGGCGAGCTTCGCTGCCTGGTTGCCACGTCGTCGCTGGAGCTCGGCATCGACGTCGGCCATGTCGATCTGGTGATCCAGATCGACTCGCCTTTCACCGCTGCCGCAGGCATTCAGCGGATCGGCCGGGCCGGCCACGCCGTCGGCAGCGTCAGCCGCGGTGTGCTGCTTGCGCGCAGCCGCAGTCTGCTGCCGGAGCTGGCCGTGCTCAGCCGGCGGATCGCGGCGCGCGACATCGAGGCCATCCGCATCCCGCGGGGCAGCCTCGATGTCCTCGCGCAGCAGCTCGTCGCTATGGTAGCCATGGGAGACGAGCTGGATGTGACGCGCCTAGAGCGCCTGCTCGCGCAGAGCGACTCCTTCCGCGAGCTGCCGCGCGAACGCTGGCTCGCAATGCTTGAGGTGCTCGCAGGACTGTACCCCTTCGTGCGTCCGCTCATCGCATGGGATCGCGAAACTGGCCGCTTAGAACGGTTGGCTGCCACACAGATGGCCGCGCTCACCGGCGCGGGCACAATCCCTCAGAGCACGGCCTATCCCGTGCATCACAATGAAACCGGACTTCACCTCGGTGAGCTAGATGAAGAGTTCATCCACGAATCGTCTATCGGCGACGTGTTTCAATTGGGTACGGCTTCTTGGCGCATCGTCCGCAAGCGTCCAGAGCGCATTTATGTCCAGGAAGCCGATAACCGTTACAGCGAAGTCCCCTTCTGGCGCGGGGAAACCGGCGGAAAGTCGTTTGAACTCGGCGTTCAAACAGGGCAGTTATGGCGAGAGCTGCGTGATCGTTTGCAGCCGCTTCCTCACACTCAAGCTGATCTCAACGTCCAAGACTGGCTCATGGATCATTTTCACTTTGATTCGGAGGCTAGCCATGCTCTCATCGGTATCGTTCGCAATCAAATCGCTGTAAATACAGTTCCAACAGATACAACGGTTGTCATAGAAACCTTTGCGGATGAAAACAATCAAACACACTACATTTTGCACAGCCTATTCGGTCGCAAGCTGAACCGTACTTGGTTAATGGCCATTGATCGGCACCTTAAACAAAAAGGGCTAACCGCTATCTATACCAATGCGAAAGACAATGGCATCGAGCTTATTTTCCCCAGCTTCCAGGAATCGATTTTGCAGGCCATCATGTCCATCTCTTCTATAGAAGCGGAACAGTTCATCATTGAAGCTGTAGCCGAATCCGGTATGTTTGGTGCTGCTTTCCAACGACTGGCAGAAACATCCTTGCTTCTTTCCCGCAGCTTCACACGTATCCCCGCTTGGATTAAGCGACTGCGCGGACAAGAACTCATGAAGGAAGCACTACCATTCAAAGAACGCTTTCCTTTGTTTCAGGAAGCCATGCGAGAATGCCTGGAGGAGCATGTCGATATTCAGCAGCTTCAGCGCATTATAGAAGCTATTCATACAGGAAGTATCCAATTTGCCGTTCATCGCAACCATTTCCCATCGCCGCTCGCTGCGCAATTCAAGTTCGACTACGTGTCGCAGAAATTATATGAATCCGATGCGTTAACGCAGGATTTACAGGTTGAATTACTTGGCTTTAGCCGCCAAATGGCAGCCGATATTTTCGGATCAGAGGCGATCCGCAGCGCTGTTAGCCCTCAAGTCATCGAGGCAGAGGAACATAAACTCGCCCTGACGGATGATCCTTTAGCTTCTGCACAAGAGGTGTTTCGTTATTTGAAAGAACGTGGCGATTCCTCATTGGCTGAACTCGTCAAGGCTAGTTCAGCCTCCCATACAATCGTTTCAGCATGGATCAATGAGCTCCTTGGGCAAGGAAAGGCAGCAACTGCCTTCTTCACCAAAGAAACACGATATATTTGCAGTGATGAATTGGAATTCTATTCTTCACTCTCGGATTCTACGGTTGCCAGATCGTTCGTGTTTCAAAGATTTGCCGACGGGAAGCTCTCTTTCACAACTGCTGAATTGGCAGCCCGTTTTGAGGTAGAAGCTGACATCGCAGCCGATTGGGTTCAGAGTGCCGTTCAATCCAGTGCGTTAACTGTCGCACCTTTTGCTGATCCAGAAATCGAAGAGCTGTGGACGAGCAGCAAGGTCGCTTCACGATTAATTCGTCTGTCCCTTCAGTCCTATCGACGTAGTGGCGAGGCTGTATCCCCTTCCACCTATATGACGCATATGCCGCTTAGGCGCAAACTCGCAGATAGAACTGACGTTCCAGGAATGGAACTGCTTCGCGAAATTATTGAAGATTTGCAAGGCTTCTTCCTGCCCGTCTCACTGTGGGAGTCTGTCCTATTTCCGACTCGCCAGCTATCGTACCGCAAACAGGACCTAGACACCTTATGTTCTTCAGGTCAAATTGTCTGGATAGGCCGCAAAGAGCCCGACGAAAAGGAAGGCCGCATTGCCTTCTTTCTGGCAGAAAGCAGCTCTCTGTATGAGCCCTGCCTCACAATCGCAAACCAAAGACCAGCCTCACACCCTGAGCTCCTAAGCCTTTTGCAGGAAAAAGGGGCCATCTTTCTGAGCAAGCTGGGTATTGAAACAGGGCGAGCTCCATCTTCGTTATTAGAGGAGCTGCTGCAATTAGTGTGGGATGGACAGGCAGCCAACGACCAATTCGCTCCGCTTCGACTACATGCCGCAGGAGCTTCTAAGAAACCGGATAAATTCCAGTCAGGCCTTGGCCGCTGGTATCCTCTCGATTCCCTGCTTAGCCCTGCCTTCGATAAGCAAGCGTCCGCCATGCAGTGGACGCATCATCTGCTGGAGCGTTTTGGCATCATCACCAAAGATCTCGTCTCTGCTCACTGTCCGTTTCCATGGGAAGCCATTCAGACAGCGCTTCGTCAGTTGGAAGAGTGGGGACTTGTTGTTCGCGGGCTATTCATTACCGATTTACATGCTCTGCAGTTCGCATCCAAAGAATTCATCACTCTCCTGTACCAACAAACAGGTAACACTTCCGAGAGTCAACAAAAATTCACGCTTTTAAGTGCTGTTGATCCGGCTAATCCCTTTGGACTGATAGTCCCATGGCCTGAGGTTTCGAACATTTCATTTTCACGTAAAAGCGGCAATTACTTAGCCCTCAAAGGCAGTGAGTGGTTGTATTGGATCGAAAATAATGGCAAGCGAATTTATCAGATTGCACCAACAACGAACCAAAATGTCGATCAGATGACCATCGTCCACGAGTTAAAAAGTATGTTTCGCCAGTTCCTTAAACAACATCAACTACGTAAAATCGTTATCGAAACGTGGAACGGTGTACGTATCGCAGAAGCGCCCGAACAGGAATATTTAAAACTTCTAGGCGCAGAAAAAGACCGCACCAACTTAGTGCTTTGGCCAAGCCAATTAAGCTGAGTGCGGCCTACTCTTACCTTCTGCTTTAACTGCGGTTGTAGAAGCACATGGATATCGGTTACCTAGCTGGACATGACACGATAATTGAATTATGATCAAAAGTCAATTCTCGATTAACCATTCACATGGTATTATATGAAGGAACCTTTTATCGATGTAGGGTTACAGCTGCAAATTATCCATATTCATACAGGTTTAAAAGAAGAAATCAGGGGGAATTAAATCGTGTTCAGAAGTAAGCGCTTCCGAGACAATTGGATTTTAATTCTGATCATCTCCAGTATTCCCGGACTTATCTTCGGCGGCGTGATTTATTGGCTTGCCGGCGATCGTCTTGAGAACGAGCTGCTTCAGATGCACAATAAACAGATTCAACTAAGAGCAGCCAATATTGACGAGCAGTTCGCTTACTTGGAGACGTCGGTTATGCATTGGGGATTTGATCCAAGTTTCAGTTACTCATCAGCGAGTTTAAATCTATCGTATGATTTCGAGATTGCTCGCAACATCACACAGACATTAGCTAATATGAAAGGCGCCAATCCACTGGCTACGGAAACAGAATTATTCTTGGAAGGGGCAGCGCCCGTAAGGTTTCATCCGCAATACGAGGCATTAACCAGTGCTGTACAGATCGACGGATACAGGAAATTGCTCGCGAATGATAAGAAGGTTTTCTGGTCCCAGCATACTTCGGAGTCCGGACTTCCGCGTGATAACTCATTGTCGTTAATGGTAAAAATACCTGAAACCGACGAGAATCCGTTTGGGGTCATCGCAGTTCGGATCGATACCGCGAAGGTCGCCAAACTGCTGCAAACGTTAGCCCCATATAACGACGGGGGTACGTTTCTGTTGGAGGAAAATGGCGATCAATTGCTGTCTAGCTCAGGGAAAGGAACAGCATCGCAGCTAGATGAAGCTATTAAGAGAGAGGTACTTGCCAGTAAGACGAAATCAGGATCATTCCTGTTTGATTGGAACCAAACGAAATACACTGTAGCCTTCGGCACCATGTCGCGCGTCGGTACCTCTTGGACTTATGTCACTGCGTCGCCAATTAGCGCAATTACCAAGCCAGTCGTTTTTATTTCTCAATTGATCTTGACGCTAAGCATCGGGATGCTGCTGCTCGCGTTCGTGTTATCTTGGTTGGCTTCACGGCGTATCTATTCACCTATCGCACAGTTAGTCAGCTTACTGACTGGAAATACGGCTTTAGCGACACTCCGGAAAGAACAAAATGATGATTTTAAGATTATTGAGAAAGAATGGCTGCATCTGACTAGAGAGAGCATGACACTTCAGAATAAGTTGGAGCAGCAGCTTCCTCACCTCAAGGAGGGCTTCCTGCTTCAACTTGTCCAAGGGTATCTCTATTCCTACTCTGAGCAAGCTCTTCTTGAGAGGATGCGCAATTTCGGCTGGTCGGTGGATAATCGGCAATATGCCGTGCTGTACATTCAATTAAGCGGATTTGAAAACTTGGAAGGACGCTTCTCGTCTGGCGATGAAGGACTCGTCACTTTCGTTGCTGCCAATATTACGATGGAGCTCGCATCGAGCCATTTCGAGCAAGCAGAAGTGATGAATTTCCACGATTTGTCTGTCGGTCTCCTCATCATCGTTCCGGAAGAAACCGATCAGAAGGAAGCGATCAGATCCTTTAGTCAAGAACTGACTCATGGGATTCATCACGTGCTCAACATGTACGTATCGGTCACGATCGGCAGTCTCGCTTTGTCCGTCGTTCATGTGCCCTCCCGCTTCGAGGAAGCGATGCAGGCGTCAAGCATGCGCCGTTTCGAAAGCCGGAACCAAATTATCGACCTGGAATCTCTGGATGAGCATGATAAAGAGAACCACGAGATTCATTATCCATTCGCGCTCGAAAGAGAGGTCATTCAAGCGATTCGAACCGGGCAGAATGAAGAAGCAAAGCAGCTCATTCAGGCTTTCTTGGAAGAACTGCTTGAACGCGGAGCCAAGGTGATCGACATTCAGCAAGGAATGCTCCAATTGCTCGGCAGCATTCTGCATGCCATTCGGCTTACGGGTATGGATCCGAACCGCATTTTCAAATCGGCAAATTTGTACGAACAATTGATGCAGTTCGGAGATCCGCAGAAAATGATTGCTTGGTTCAACGACAAAGTAGTATGCCCCTTCATGAAAGAACTGGAATCGCGATCCGACGTGGAAGTGAAAAGGACTGTGGAAACTGCGATGATTTATCTTCAGAACAATTACATGAAGGAAATATCTCTGGACAGCTGCGCCGACTACGCGGGCACGAATACGGTTGCGTTAAGCAAAGCGTTCAAGCAGGTCAGCGGTAAAAATTTTATTGACTATTTAACCGAGCTGCGTATTGAAAAAGCGAAGGAGCTTTTGCGTGACACGGATATGAAAATCAACGATATCGCCGAAAAGGCTGGATATCAGCCTAGCTATTTTAACCGGATCTTTAAGAAACAAGAAGGCATAACGCCAAGCCAATATCGGGAAATAAACCGAAAATAATAGCATCATGCCCAAACCGCCAGTAATGGCGGTTTGTTTTTTGGTTGAAAAAAAGTCTTAATCCCGCAAAAAAGTGAAATGTCCCGTCATGTATGGAGTTAGAAAGTGTGGTTGAAGGAAATTCCCATAGATACTAATCTTGAACCAAGACCTAAACAAATTCGGAGAGGGGGAAAGAAAACATGGGAGAGAAAAAGCAACTCCGCATGCATTGGTTGGAGGAAGAACTACCAAACTCTTGCGGTGTTACGTGGGGAGTACCTTGGCACATAGGTGAATTAAATCGGTCGCAAGCTGGTACTTTCACCCTTATTGACCCGTCAGGAAGCCCGCTCGCGCTTCAAAGCTGGCCAACCGCTTATTGGCCTGACGGCAGCGTGAAATGGACAGCGCACGCCGCATCGTTCGATAAACCTGAAAGTGAAGGCTATACACTACAAGCCGCCGATGAACAGTCTATAGCGATCCATGCGAGATCCCGTATGAAGGTTTCTCAATCGGCTGATGCAGTGACTGTCGATACCGGAGTCATCCGGTGTATCGTCGGAAAACAAGGAAAGTCATTCATCCGCGCTCTATATCACGGGGAGAAGCTGATCAGCTCGGATGGTTCACTCGTCTGTATTCGCGAAGAACGACGAACGACATCGAGTGGACGTCTTTACCAGGAAGAATCGTTTCGTGGCGAGGTCACATCCGTAACGATCGAACAGGAGGGCCCTTCACGGGTCGTACTCATGGTGGAGGGCGAGCATATCTCCAAGAAAGCCGATCGTTCCTGGCTCCCCTTCCGGCTGCGTCTGTATTTCTACGCCAATCAAGCATCGATTCGGATTGTCCACACCTCATTGTTCAATGGAGATCCACAGGAGGACTTCGTGAAAGGGCTTGGCATCTCTTTTGCTTTGCCGCTGAAAGCCCCCCTTTATAACAGGTACGTTCGTTTTGCGGGCGATACAGGCTTTTTCAGTGAATCGCCCCGGCATTTGTCGACATGGCGGACGAAAGGCGTCTACATGGACATGTTCTGGCGTCAGCAAGCTGGGGAAGCGATTGCATTTGATCATGAGAAAGATGCGAAATTCAAAGCGCTGCTTGATGATTCCGCTGCCTGGGACAGCTTTAAGTTGATGCAGCTTTCCGCCGACTCCTATTCTGTCGTCAAGCAAACATATGAAGAATGCAGCCCAGTGAAGGCCGTCAGTGGTAACCGTGCGAAAGGGCTCGTATATGCCGGAGACACTCACGGCGGGCTTGCAGCAGGGCTGCGCAATTTTTGGCAAAAGCATCCATCGTCTTTGGAAGTAACCGGTATGACGAAAAATGAAGCCAAGCTAACACTCTGGTTCTGGTCGCCGGATGCGGCAGCTATGGATATGCGTCATTACGATACAACAACGTATGTGGAATCCGCCTATGAGGGATCGGAAGAGCTGCGCAGTACACCATATGGAATCGGAAATACGAACGAGCTTATGCTGTGGTGCTGCGATGGGACACCCGCTGCTGCCGACCTTGCAAACATGACTAGCCATGTTCAAACCCCGCCGCAGCTCTTATGTGAGCCTGCACGTTATCATGATACGAACGTATTCGGTATCTGGAGCTTGCCTGACCGCAGCACGCCTGCTAAAGTTTGGATCGAAGATCAACTCGACGCCTGTTTGAGCTTCTACAAGCAAGAGGTTGAGGGACGGCGATGGTACGGTTTCTGGGATTATGGAGATTTCATGCATACGTACGATGCCGTACGGCATGAATGGAGATACGACGTAGGCGGGTTTGCCTGGCAGAACACCGAGCTTGTGCCGAACATCTGGCTTTGGCTCTCGTTCTTGCGGTCGGGACGTGCAGATTTGTTCCGCATGGCGGAAGCCATGACGCGTCATACGAGTGAAGTGGATGTCTATCATTTGGGAGAATATGCAGGGCTCGGGTCTCGGCATAATGTTGTTCACTGGGGTTGCGGATGCAAGGAAGCGCGCATAGCAATGGCGGGTTTACATCGTTACTATTACTTCTTGACTGCAGATGAACGTATTGGAGATATTTTGAAGGAAGTGGCCGATGCTGATTTCGCCACCGTCGGAATCGATCCGATGAGAGCTTATTTCCCGAAGGACGAGCATCCTACCCACGTGAGGAGCGGTCCGGACTGGGCAGCCTTCAGCTCGAATTGGATGTCGCAATGGGAACGCTTTGAGAATTCGAAATACCGAGATAAGATCCTGCAAGGGATTAAGAATTTGAAGGCCGCACCGTTCCGGCTCTTATCAGGCACGACATTCGGATACGATCCGAATACTGGGATTCTTACTCATATCAGCGACGGCAACTACGGATATCATATGGTCATTTCCTTCGGAGCGCCGCAAGTATGGATAGAGCTTTCGCAACTGCTCTCCGATCCTGAATGGGATGACATGCTCGTAGAATTCGGGGAATTTTATTACCTAGAACCTGAGGAAAAGTTAGCCCGAACGAATGGGGTCATCGATCATACTAAATTCAGCTGGCCGATGTTTGCGGCATCGATGGCGGCTTACGCAGCCAACCGACGAAGTAATGCTGCTCTGGCTGCGATAACATGGCAGATCATGCTGGAGAATCGTCTGCCGGGGGGCAGCGAGGACGCGACGCGAACCTATCAAGTGCCGGAGCACGCGTATGTCCGACCTATTCAAGAACTGCCGAGCATCACAACAAATGTAACGTCGCAATGGTCCTTGAACGCGATCATGTGCCTGGAGCTAATCGGGAACGAACTGCCGACGGAGCTGAATGCTGAATATCTGAGCGCTTCCTATACCGCGGATCAGAAGAAATAATCGATGCCGTCTAAGATTTCAAATTCCAATGTTCGAGGAGGAACTGTTTTGAAATACGTAACGATCAATGAAACGGATATTAAACAAGCCATCGAGCGGCTAGTAACCAGAACGTTTCAGATGGATATGACATGGGATTGGCCTGCCGGAGTCGCTTTCTACGGCGTTGGCCAAGCTTATCTGGCTACTGGAGAATCAAAGTATTTGGATCAATTGCAAGCGTGGATCGATGAGCAGTTGGAGGAAGGCATTCCTAGGTTAACCGTCAACGCTGTATCCATAGGTCATACCTTGCTTACACTGTACGATCAAACCAAATCGGAACGTTATCTGGATATAGCAGTCCAAATGGCGGAGTTCTTGAGAACAGATGCGGTACGATTCGCGGATGGCGTGTTTCAGCACACCGTATCGCAAAATTACGATTTTCCGCAGCAGGCTTGGGTCGATACGATGTTTATGGCTGGATATTTTCTCATCCGCATTGGCACTTTACTTGAAAGAAACGAATGGCTGGAGGATGGCTTACTGCAGTACCATGCACACGAGCGCTTCTTGCAGGATCGTGAAACAAATCTATATGTTCATGGTTGGGATCATATCGCCCAGAACAACATGTCCGCTGTCTATTGGGCGCGTGGCAATTCATGGGCAGCATATACGATGTCGGAAGCGCTGCATATCGTAGAAGTCACACATCCGTCCTATATGAAAATGTACGATTCGCTGCGTGATCAACTTAGCAGCATCGTCCGGCTCCAATCTGATCATGGGCTCTGGCACACCGTTCTGAATGATCCGACCTCTTATGAGGAAACATCGGGCTCTGCGGGTCTTGCCGCCGGATTGATTCGATACAACGAAGCCATCGGCGCCCCTATGTACAATAAATATATTCAAAAGGCCGTGCCTGCCGTATTATCGAAAATTTCGAATAACGGTACAGTGTTGGACGTTTCGGCTGGAACGGCTGTAATGAAAGACGCCGATGGCTACAAAGGGGTCGCCCATGAACGGATTCAAGGCTGGGGACAGGGTCTGGCCTTAGTATTCCTCTCTTCGCTTCTAACGTACAAATGGTTGAAAGACATTTCACAAACCGAATAAAGGAATGTTCAACCCATTGTTTTCTCGGTGTTATCCCTTATAAAAAAAGCTGATTCATGGTGATAATACTTTTTTTCTAACTTCATACTTTTTTGAGAAAGCGGTTTCAAAATAGTGTTGTTGTCAGAAATATTTGAATCTTATAGTGTTTATCTTACAAAGCCACAAGCTAAAATTTCAATTCAATTTGCGAAGGAGTGAGAACATGATCAAAGCATCAGGGGCTGAACAGCACATAGCGCCTGTCCCATCCGTAGGAAATTCCAAGCGCAATACGCTAATAGGCAAAGTTCTAAGAGATAAATATTTATTGCTGCTGCTGCTGCCGGGATTGGCCTACTTTATTATTTTTAAATATGTTCCGATGTGGGGGGTCCTCCTTGCCTTCAAAAACTATCAGCCTTACGTCGGTTTTTTTAAAAGCGAGTGGGTCGGACTAGATAATTTTAAGCAATTTTTTCAAGACCCCGTATTTTTCAGATTGATACGCAATACGCTTTTGCTTGGTTTGTATGATATGGTGTTTTTCTTCCCGGCGCCTATCATACTGGCGGTATTGTTAAACGAAGTCCGCAAATCTTTTTACAAACGCTTTATCCAATCACTGATTTATATCCCCCATTTTATTTCGATGGTTATTGTTGCAAGTATTTCCTATCTTCTTTTGACGACAGAAGGTGGAGTCATCAATGAAATGATGCTTAAGCTATTCGGGTATAAAATCGACTTTCTGACAAGTGAAAACTGGTTTCGTCCCCTGATTATCACACAGAGTATTTGGAAAGAGATGGGTTGGGGAACGATCATCTTCCTCGCAGCGCTTGCGGGGGTGGATCAAGAGCAGTATGAAGCGGCCATCGTCGATGGAGCAAACCGTTTTCGCCAACTTTGGCACATTACGCTGCCGGCCATTCAAGGAACGATCATTATCGTGCTGATTCTGCGAATGGGTCACTTTATGGATCGTGGATTTGAACAAGTCCTATTAATGATCAACCCACTAAACCGGCCTGTGGCCGAAGTGTTTGACACTTATGTTTACACGGCGGGGATCGTACAGGGCGCTTTCAGCTACAGCGCGGCGGTAGGGTTATTTAAAGCCATCATCGGTGTCATTCTCGTCTTTTCAACTAATTATTTAGCCAAAAGGGCTGGGCACTCCGGTATATTTTGATACTTACGAAGAAAGTTTTGCTATCGCAAAACTCAGCACATGCTTACGAAGAAAGTTTTGCTATCGCAAAACTCTTAGGGGGAGAGTACTATGAACACGCGTCATTCGTCAGTAGGCGAAAAACTGTTTGATATTGCCAATTATCTCTTTCTTGCTCTCGTTGCCCTTACTATGGTTCTTCCGGTTATGTATATCGTGGCGGGGTCGTTCGCAAGCGATCTTGAGATAGGAAGCAGATCCTTTTTCCTAATTCCCAAAGAAATCACATTCGATGCTTACAAGTTCGTATTTAAAGATAATACGTTACCGCGAAGTTTATTCGTATCCGTATTTATAACCGTAGGGGGAACTCTTGTAAATCTATTGTTTACCTTTACGATGGCCTATGCTTTATCGCGGCGGCACATGATCGGCCGAAATGTCGTCTTGAACCTAATCATCTTCACGATGGTGTTTAGCGGCGGGATTATCCCAACTTATCTGGTTGTTAAAGGCTTAGGACTATTGAACACCTACTGGGCGGTCATGCTGCCTGTCGCCATCAACGCCTTTAACTTGATTGTCGTGAAATCATTTTTCCAAGAAATTCCGGGCGAACTGATTGAATCGGCCCGAATAGACGGGTGTAATGATATAGGCGTGCTGTGGCGAATTGTTTTACCGCTTTCCAAACCGGTTATCGCAACATTCGCGCTTTTCTACGCCGTTGCCCATTGGAATGATTTCTTTCATGCGCTGATCTATCTATCAGACGCCAAAATGTGGCCGATGCAGGTTCTATTGAGGCAAATTGTACTTTTGGCATCAGGCGCGCTAGAGATGGGGACGTATGATCCTACTTATGTAAAACCACCGGATCAATCGATTAAAATGGCGATCATCGTTGTGGGTACATTACCGATCTTGATGGTTTACCCGTTTATTCAAAAGTATTTTGCCAAAGGGGTTTTAATTGGTGCGGTAAAAGGGTAACGCTTTTATAGCGACGGGGGACTATTTTCGGATTGTCGCAGCATCGGTCCAAATCCAGTAAGTGTTTGACGACAGGTGCATGCTTCATCATAAACAAGTATATTTTTGATAAGACAAAGGGAGGAAAAAGAATATGAATTGGGAAAAAAAGAAAAAACCATTGCTTGCCACTACTAGCATCATAGTAGCAGTTACAGTTATAGCGGGGTGCAGCTCGGGTACTGACGGGTCTAAAGCAACTGATACACCTAAGACGACCTCAGGAGCGACAACCGCTGCAAAAGAGAAGCCATTCCCTATCAGTATCATGTTGAAGAGCTACTACAATGATACGGCTACCCCAGAAAGTAAAGTATGGAAAAAAGTTGAAGAACATACGAACACGAAGCTTGATTTCCAATTTGTTCCTGATGCAAGCTATAACGATAAACTGAACATAACGCTTGCTTCCGGTTCCATTCCTTCTCTTCTATTTGTAAATAATGCGAAATTGCCCGCTGTTGCCAACGCTATCAAAGGAGGCGCATTCTGGGAAATAGGCCCTTATCTCAAAGATTATCCGAATCTTAAACAAGCGAACCCAACTGTACTTAACAATACGTCGGTAAACGGTAAATTCTATGGCCTCTATGTATCCCGCCCGATCGGACGAATGGGGATCAGCTACCGTAAGGATTGGCTTGATAATTTAGGCATGAAGGAACCGAAGACGATCGATGAATTTTACGCGATGTTAAAGGCATTCGCCACCAATGACCCTGATAAAAACGGCAAAAACGATACGTATGGCATGGTCGTAACTAGATATACGGGTCCCTTTGATATTATGCAAACTTGGTTCGGTGCTCCGAATAAGTGGGCTGAGAAAGACGGCAAGTTGATACCCGCCCATTTGACTCCAGAATATATGGAAGCACTCAAATTTTTCAAAAAACTGTATAACGAGAAGTTAATCAATCAAGATTTTGCGGTATATGATTCAGCGAAATGGAATGATCCGATTATTAACGGACAAGCGGGTGTAGCGGTTGACGTTACGGAACGTTCCTATCAAATTGAAGAGAAAATGAAACAAGTCAATCCGAAGGGCAGTATAGATATCATTGGAGCTGTAAGCGGCCCTACCGGTCTTCACAATCAACCGACAGCCGGACACAACGGCATGTTCCTCATCTCGAAATCCAGCGTTAAAAACAGAAGCTGACCTGAAGAAAGTGCTTACTTTCTTGGATAAGACCAACGATAAAGATATGCAAGCGTTACTCAACTTTGGTATTGAAGGTGTTCATTATAAAGTGGAAGACGGCAAACAGTCTATTCTTATCGTTCCAACTGATCCAATGGCTCCTGATATTAATAACAAGAATATGAACCAGATCTTATCTTCGATTCCGTACATTATCAATGACATGTTCAAACCGTCTACACCGCTTCGCACGAAGTCGATCGAAGTGCAAAAGGCAAATGAGAAAATCATTGTTACCAATCCCGGAGAACCATTTACAACGGCAACCTATACGCAAAAAGGCGCGCAATTGGATCAAATGGTGGAAGACGCACGAATTAAATTTATTGTCGGCAAAATCGATGAAGCCGGCTTTAAAGCCGACATGGATTTGTGGAAAAAGAGCGGCGGCGATGACTATACAAAAGAAATAAGCGAAGCCTTCGCTGCAAGCAAGGCTAAATAAGTTAAGCCAGTAGAACTGCTTTTAGAGGATATGTCCAGTCGCTCAATAGGACTGGACTTTTTCTCTAAAAGGTTCAGGTTGAAATTTATATCGGTATAACGAAAGGAGCGATTGCGATGACAATGGCAAGATTCAGAGGCGGTAAAGGAACAGTTTGGCCTTCGGAACGACGCAGTTATACAGATCTGATAACGGGCGTAACGGTAACTCAGTTAACGAATCACTGCTCGCACAGTCACCATATCTATTTTACGAATAACGGCTTCTATGGGGATGGGAAGTTGATCTTCGGATCGGATCGTGAGAATGTTACCAATCTGTACAGCATGGATCTGCACGATGGGGTGATTACCCAATTAACGGATTTGGAACGCGGCCGTGAATCTCGAATTCAAGGGACCTTTCTTCATCCCGATGGACATGAGGCTTATTTCTATTATGACAATTCAATTATGGCAATCAACTTGGAAACGATGGAAGAAAGGATTCTCTATACGATTCCCGAGGACTATAAATTCGGCAGCTTGAGCTGTACCGCAGACGGACAGTGGTTATGTTTTGGTCTGAATAAGGATTTAACTCAAAGTATCGTGATGGATACCAAGAATGGTTACTTGGGTTTTGAAGCGTATTTCCGTGCGAAGCCGCACAGTATGATTATGGCGGTTTCCCCTGTCAACGGGAAAGTGAAAAAGCTTCATGAGGACCAGCTGTGGATCGGCCACGTCAATACGTCGCCAACGCAAGCGCATCTGCTGACATTTTGTCATGAAGGGCCCTGGGAACAGATAGATCATCGGATTTGGGTGCTGGATATCGCCACCGGACATTCTTGGCAGGTTAAGGATAAGAAGCCTAATGAATATGTCGGCCACGAATATTGGCTGTCAGACGGCATTCATATCGGCTACCACGGGTTTACCAATTCTCTTGAAGATCACACCGGGAAAATAATTGGGGCTGTCCTTTTTGATAACAGTCATGTCCAGCAGTACGAATTTCCTTTTCAAAATATGCATGTACATTCAAATGATCTATCGCTTGTTATCGGTGACGGTCAGCAAACGAGCGCTTATCATGGGCAGCAATTTCAAGATACGCTGCAGGTATGGCGGAATGACGGATCCGGGTTTAAAGGTCCACGTATACTATGTAAGCATCGTGGAAGTTTCCATTCTCAAATTCTTCACGTTCATCCGAGACTAAGCCCGGACGGTAAGCATGTGCTATTTACGAGTGATATGTCGGGATATGGTAACTTGTACATGGTCGACATGCCGGAATTCGAATCTTTACCCGAGATGCCAGTTACATGAAGACACAACCGAATCTACTTCTCATCTTTACGGACCAGCAGCGATGGGATACGTTGGGGGTTTACGGCAATAAAACGATTCAAACCCCACATTTGGATCGATTGGCGCAGGAAGGGGCCGTTTTCGAAAATGCGATTACCCCTTACCCTCTCTGTGCTCCTGCCAGAGCCTGCACGATGACGGGATTTGCCGCGGGAAAGACGAATGTGTTTAACAACGAATCAGCCCCTGCTATTGCCGCCGATGAGTCGATTGCAGCTTATTTGTCCAAAGCAGGATATCACAATCAGGCGATCGGAAAGATGCATTTTACACCGGATGAGCAAACGTATGGCATGGATCATCTCATTTTATCGGAAGAAATGAGGGGGGTACGTACGGCTGAACGGATACAGGATATCCGTTTTGATGATTATGACCGATACCTGATGGAGCATGATGCCTGGGGGTGGGAGAAACCTCCAGAGATCGGTTATAACGAACTAAAGCCGCTTGTGAACGGCCTACCCAAAGAGCTTCATATCACACAATGGTGCGGGGATCGAACGGTAGAGTGGCTAAAAACGGAAAGACCCTCTAACAAACCTTTTTTCTTATGGACGTCGTTCGTCAAGCCTCATGCTCCTTTCGATTGTCCTTCACACTTGACGGATTTATATGCTCCGGAAGAAATGCCGAGGCCTTGGGTTTCCGATAAGGATGGAACGTCGAAAAATCCTTATTTGAAATCGCATCGTCAAGCAATGGAAGCCGATCTGTACTCGGAGCACGCTAATCTCACAAACAGGGCTTATTATTATGCCAACATTACGTTTATCGATGAACAAATAGGTCGGATCATGCAAACGCTAGAGGAAGAGGGGCTGGCGGATAATACACTTGTTATTTTCACATCGGATCATGGAGAACTGCTCGGCGACCACCGATTATGGTTTAAAAACTTAGGGCACGAGGGCAGTTTGCACATCCCGATGTTAATAAGGTGGCCCGGCGTTATTCATCCGGGTACCCGCTGTGATCAATTGACTACCTTGCTTGATATTTTCCCTACTCTGGTTAATCGGACCAGTGAAAATCGCAATTACGACGGAAGGTCTGGTTTGGATCTATTGGAACTGCTCACGGAACCATCCTCGGTTCGCCGAGATGTAGTCTGTTCTGAATTCTATGTGGCACCCAACTATATGCTCCATGTCCGCAGCAAAGAGTGGAAATACCTCTTTTATCAGAATGGCGGCTACGAAGAGCTGTATAATCTCCTTAGAGATCCGCATGAGCTTATTGATTTGGCGGATGATCCCGACTTTCAGCATGTTAAAAAAGAGCATCAGATGGCAGCCGTTGATTGGGTCAAAAACTATGGAAATCCTGAAATTGCACTCGATGAAACAGGCTATAAATTGAAAGTCATTCCTTTTCAGCCTCAAGAAGCCAAAACTAACCCAAGGCCGTTCTCGCGAATGCCATGGGATTCCAGAGTTCCGCCTTCGCTGCTTCCTGAACAGCAGCGCTCCTGGTTTTGGAAGGCGTTGGGCGGAGATTGGAGCAGCCTTATAACCTTGTTTGGATCAAAAGATAAGTAATTCACCAATAGATGAGTGAGGGTGACGTACAACATGGATTGGAATGAAATATTCCTGCTAGATGAGCTTATATATCAAAATCCTTTAGCCGTTGAAAGCGATGTGCTTGATTTCAAAATGGAAGGGCAGGCTGTTGCCAGTTTTCCACTGAATCGAATGCGGATGGAAAATAAGCTTGACCCAAAGCTTGGGCAAAAATCCAATTTCGTTTATTGGTGTCCGGTTGAATTTCCAGACAACATCGCGATCACTTGGGATTTTTGGCCGATTCATGAGCCGGGGCTTTGCATCTTGTTTTTTGCCGCAAAAGGGATACGGGGTGAAGATTTGTTTGACAGCCGGCTTTCCGTAAGAACAGGTGTGTACGACCAATATCACCATGGAGATATCGATGCTTTCCATGTATCCTACTTCAGACGCAAGGAAGAAGAGGAGCGGAGTTTTCATACGTGCAATCTGCGTAAAAGCTATGGCTTTCATCTGGTTTCGCAGGGCGGAGATCCGATCCCGTCCGTTACCGATGCCAAAGGTCCATACCGGATGAAATTGTTTAAATGGGGAAGTGAAATTTTATTCGCCATCAATGATCTGACTGTCTTGCATTGGACCGATGACGGGAAAACATGTGGAAAGCCCCTTACCGGAGGAAAAATCGGCTTTCGCCAGATGGCTCCTCTTATAGCCGAATACGCCAATCTTACTGTATATTCGATTTCAAAAAAGCATGCTTGGTAAAATCATACCTCTCTATTACCCACAAAAACAGACCGCACCAGCTTAGTTTTTTGGCCAAGCCAACTAAGCTGCGTGCGGTCTACTCGACACGTTCCACTTTAACTGCGCATATTTTAAACTCCGGCATCCGACTTGTGGGATCCAGCGCATCATTTGTTAATTGATTAATCGAATGCTCATCGCCCCAATGAAAGGGTACAAAAACCGTACGAGGCTGAATACCTTCCGTCACTTTAACTTCGAAAATCAAGGATCCACGGCGGCTTGTAATGCGGATCTTGTTATCCAAACTCAGTCCAATTCTCTTAGCGAGCCATGGATGAATCTCGGCAATGGGAACGGGAGCCTTCTTATTCAACGCTTCCGTTCGACGTGTTTGAGCGCCGCTTAAATAATGATTCGCCAGCCTCCCCGTTGTCAATACAAAGGGATAGTCCGAATCGATTGGTTCTGCCGGCATTTTGGGCTTAATACCGAACAATCTGGCTTTACCATCAGAATGATTAAAATGATTCTCAAATAATAGCGGTGTACCCGGATGGTTAGGAGCAGGACACGGCCAGAATATGCCTTTCTCCTCCTGAAGCCGCTCATACGTAATGCCGCTGTAATCCGCTTTCCCTCCAGCCGTAGCTGCTGCTAACTCGCGAAACACATCTTCAATACCCGCATATTGAAAATAGGTGCCCCTGCCCAACGCTTCCGCTAGCTGACAAATAATGTGGAAATCAAGTCTGCTGTTTCCCGGAAGCTCCATCGCTTTCTGACGATGAAACACGCGTCCTTCCAAATTGGTCATCGTACCCTCTGCTTCCGCAAAGGATGACCCTGGTAACAAATAATGGGCATAACGCGCCGTTTCGGTTTCGAACATGTCAACGACAACAAGCAACTCCAGCTTCTGCAGCGCCCGCTCCACCATCCGATTATTAGGGCTGGATACGAGCGGATTCGATCCGAGGACGATTAAGGCTTTGATTTCACCTTCATCTATCTTTTGCAGCAGTTCATAAGCAGAAACCCCTTTGCCCGGCAGTTCACTCGGATCGATTCCCCATACCTTGGCAACATGCTCACGTGCAGCTGGGTCTTCGATCAAACGATAGCCCGGCAGTTGGTCCGCCTTTTGCCCATGCTCGCGTCCACCTTGCCCGTTCGCTTGGCCAGTTACGGCGCCATATCCGCAGCCTTTGCGCCCTATTTTACCTGTGATCAAGGATAAATTAATGTAATTCAGCGTGTTCTCTACACCGTTCACTTGCTGTTCCAAGCCGCGCGCTGTAAGCACAATCCCCGTCTCTGCCTTCGCGAATCCACGAGCAATCGTACGAGTTACAGCTTCCAGAACGCCAGTTAGCTCCTCCACTCTCGCTGGGGTGAAAGGCTTAACAGCCTCCTTCAACTGCTCAAACCCAACGGTACGTTCTTCAATAAATCGATGATGGACGAGCTTCTCCTCCACCATGACATGTAGGAGTCCGTTTATAAATACAGAGTCGAATCCCGGTTGTAGACGAACATGGATATCCGCTACCTTCGAAGTCATCGTATTACGCGGATCAATCGTAACGATCACTGCGCCTTTTTTCTTCGCTTCAAGTAAATAAGGCATCATCGTCGGTTGGCATTCCGCAATATTCGTTCCTGCAAGAATGATATATTTGGCATTTGGAACTTCCGTCAGGGGCATGGTCATCCCGCGATCGATCCCGAAAGCCTGATTACTGGCTGCTGCCGCCGAGGACATACAGTATCTGCCATTGTAATCAATGTATTTGGACCTAAGCGCTACGCGGGTAAACTTACCAAGTAAGTAACTAACTTCATTGGTAAGTGAACCTCCGCCATACACGCCAATGGCATCAGGGCCATATGTCGCTTGCAGTCCTTGAATTCGTTCAGCAATGTCTGCAAACGCATGGTCCCAAGAGACAGTACGCCACCTCCGTGGCTCACCAATCTCCCTAGTCAATGGCTCAAGAATCCGATCGGCATGAAGCACATGATCCAGTGCATTCAAACCTTTCTGGCAAAGACGGCTAGTCGCTACAGGAAAGTTCGGGCTTGGTTTGATCGTGAGACCAGACGTCTTCTCACTCGGCATAATCTCCAATCCGCACTGCATGCTGCAAAAGCAGCAATGGGAGGAGGGTTGTTCTTTAGGTAATGTTAATAGTGCTGATTTCAACGCACCCCACCCCCGATGATAAAGCTCTCTATGAAATCTCAATGCATCTTAATGTGCTTGTGTAGTCAACAAATCTAGCAGGCTAATTCTTTGTTTATCGGAAATCCAATAAACACCGTACCTTCATGAACTTTCGTTGAATACGTTTGTACACACCCCGTATCCGGAGCTTGAACGAGACCGGAAGGGAGATGAATCTTGCGATCATGCATCGGACAGAAGACGTGATCATCACAAACAATTCCTTCTGCCAGGACGCCCTCTTTATGCGGACAGCGGTTCTGAATCGCATGAAGCTTGCCGCTTTTCAGCTTGAAAAGTGCAACCTCTTCCCCTTGATAACGAATCGTTTTCCCTGTGTTTAAAGCTAAATCCTCATAAGATACTGCCTGCACCCATACCATTTGCTCTTCTTGTGTTTTCATTGATTTGCTCCTCCCGGGCTTTTCTTCTTTGTCTAATTAAGCTCTACGACTTCATACAGGTCACGCTGAATTTTTTTGCTATCAATCGCTTGTTTCCAAGGGTCCTTCGTCACAGAAAGTGCTTGATCCATCCGAGCACACAATTGTTTGCGCTCTTCTTCATTTTCTACGACTTCGCGAATATGCTCGATACCAAGTCGGTGTACCCACTCACTTGTGCGCTCACCATACTTACCGGATTCACGATAGTACTGCAGATAAGCTTCCGTATATTCGATAATTTCCTGTTCCGTTTTGACAGTGGTCAAGAGATCACCAACACGTACCTTGACACCGCCGTTTCCTCCGGCGTAAAGCTCCCAACCGCCATCCACTGAAACCACTCCTAAGTCTTTAATTCCTGACTCGGCGCAATTTCGCGGACATCCTGATACAGCCAGCTTCACTTTGGCAGGCGTATTCAAACGTTCGAATCGTTTCTCCAGCTCGATACCTACGCCCATCGCGTCGCCCGTGCCGAATCTGCAGAAGGTTTCACCCACACAAGTTTTAACCGTACGTAAGGCTTTTCCGTAAGCATAACCGGAAGGCATATCTAGAGCTTCCCACATCGCGGTAAGATCTTCTTTCTTCACACCTAGTAAGTCTAGACGTTGTCCGCCTGTAAACTTCACAGTAGGGACATTAAATTTCTCGGCCACTTCTGCAATCCGTTTCAATTCAGTAGGATTCGTTACTCCGCCATAAATCCGTGGAACAACCGAATACGTACCATCCTTCTGAATGTTGGCGTGCATACGCTCATTAACAAAGCGTGAGGTACTATCGTCCTTATAAGTCTCAGGGCTTACCATGCCTAAGTAATAGTTAAGCGCAGGGCGGCATTTCGAGCAGCCTTCTTCATTTTTCCAACCAAGCACGTTCATTACTTCACGTACATGGGATAAACCTTTTTCACGAATTGCTGTAACGACTTCATCCCGTGTATGGTCTGTACAAGCGCAAATCGTCTCTTTCGCAGCATTCTTATCATAAGAAGCACCTAGAGTAAATGCCAACAAATCACTAACCAGTGGTTTACAACCGCCGCAAGAGCGAGAAGCAGTCGTACAATTTTTCACTTCATCAACAGTTGTTAATCCTTGTTCCTTGATCGCTGAACAAATCGTTCCTTTTGTAACCCCATTACAACCGCAAATAATAGCATCGTCTTTCATTTCAGCAACACCCGATGCCGCTCCGCCTCCGGATGAATCCGTTAAAATAGCCGTTTTTTCCAAGCCAGTAATATCTGTTTCTTCTCGAATCATTTGCATAAGTCTCGTACCATCCGCCGTATCTCCGAAGAGAACAGCACCGATGATCTTATTGTCTTTAACGACAACCTTCTTATAAACGCCTGTGAATTCATCATGAATGCGGATGGCTTTCGATCCTTCCTCATCGCCAAACTGTCCGCCTGAGAATACGTCAACACCAGATACTTTAAGCTTCGTATAAAGGATCGATCCTTCATAAGGAGCCGTTTCCACGCCTGCCAAATGTTTAGCAAGTACAGCCCCTTGCTCGTAGAGCGGTGCTACCAATCCGTAAGCAATCCCTCGGTGCATGGCGCATTCCCCAACCGCATAAACATTTGGAACACTCGTTTGCAAATAATCATTCACGATAATACCGGGATTACACTCAACTCCGGACTTCTTCGCAAGCTCTACATTGGGACGAATACCTACAGCCATTACGATAAGATCTGCCTCAGCAACGGTACCATCTTTGAATTTCAATCCAGTTACGCGCTTATCGCCCACGATCTCAGCGGATTGCTTCTCGAGCAAGAAGTTGATGCCTTGTTCTTCAAGTGCCGCTTGCAGCAATTTGGAAGCCGTACGATCGAGTTGACGCTCCATAATTGTATCTAAGATGTGAACAACATCGACCTTCATCCCTAAGTTGAGGAAGCCCCTAGCTGCCTCTAATCCAAGCAAACCGCCACCGATCACGATCGCTTTTTTATACTTTTTAGCGGACTCTATCATAATCTCACAATCACGAATGGTCCGGTAAGCCATAACCCCTTCTTTATCAGCTCCAGGTAAAGGAATCATGAAAGGATTGGACCCTGTAGCCAAAATTAATTTATCGTAGGAAACCGTTAGCCCTTTATCGCTCGTTACCGTCTGAGCGGCCGTATCGATGTCAGTAACCGTTTGGTTTGTGTGCAAGATAATATGGTTATTCGCATACCACTCATAAGGATGAATGACGATATCCTCTACTTTGGAATCTCCGGCAAGTACATAGGACAACAAGATTCTGTTATAGTTCGGATGCGGTTCACTTCCAAAAATCGTAACCTCATATTTGTCAGGTGCAAGTTTAAGCAAATGTTCAACAGCGTTAACACCCGCCATTCCATTTCCTACTAATACCAATTTTTCTTTTTGAGTCATTGCCATCTTCCTCTCTAATATGTCTATCTCTATATCCCATTTGTGCGGTTCCATTCCCGATTAAAAAAGGGTCACTGGGAGCAGCGAATCTAGTCTGCGCCCCCAAATGACAAAATTGGGATATGGAGCTTGAGTAGTTCGACTTGAACTACCAAAGACGGTAAGTCGTAAACGTCTTTGCGCATGCAGCCTGGACACTCAAGCTGCATGAGCAAAAACTTTTACTCTTATGCCGCTGGCCATAAGACCAGCGGCTTGAACTTTTTACTTAAGCATGCACACTATCCATAGAAGCTGGAGCTACCTTCACTTTGCCGCCTTCGCCTATCCATGTACGTTTCCATTGTCCTTGCACAATAGCGATCAACAAGAGACATGAAATCGCAATAGCACTTAGGATTAGGAAACCTGGTGTAAAAGAGCCTGTCGATAGTTTCAGGTTACCGAGAATCTTGGGTAAGAAGAAACCGCCCAATCCCCCTGCTGCCCCTACGACTCCTGTTATAACACCAAGTTCCGTCTTGAAACGCTGTGGAACAAGTTGGAAAACCGATCCATTCCCCATACCGAAAGCCATCATGGCGACGAAGAGCATGACTGTTGTTAAGGAAAGTGATGGAAGTGTGGAAATACCAGCCATCATCAAAGCTACAACGCCGTACAGGACCATTAACATCCGAATGCCGCCTATCTTATCAGCAAGCCATCCGCCTACCGGGCGGAAGAAGCTCCCACCGATCACGCATATTGTTGTAAAGTCAGCCGCTTTAACTGGAGCTAAACCGTATTGTGTGTTAAAGAAGATGGTCAAGTACGATGCCATTCCAACGAAACCACCGAAGGTTACACTGTATAAAATACAGAATAGCCATGAATCTTTTTGTTTCAATACCTTGCCATATTCGGCAATTGTCTTAGGCGCAGGCTTATTAGGACTATCCTTCGCCAACAGACTGAAGATGATAAGCGTTAGAGCAATTGGTATCATCGCTATGCCAAAAACAATATGCCAATCACCATAATGTTGAGCTAGTCGGTTTGCGAATAAGGTCGCGAAGATCGTACCGCTATTCCCTGCTCCCGCGATTCCCATTGCTAACCCTTGATACTGCGGCGGATACCAGCTGCTAGCCAGCGGCAGAGCAGCGGCAAAACTTGCTCCGGCAATACCGAGCATCAAAGCCACGAAGTACATATCACCCATGGTGTTAGCGAATTGCCAGCCCCAGAACAATGGTATTAAAGTTAACGTTAATCCGATTTGCCCTGTAAGCTTTGGACCGATTTTATCTGTTAACACACCAAGTACTAATCGAAGAATGGATCCGCCCAAAACAGGCAATGCGACGAGATTCGCTTTCTCTGCTGCATTCAGCTGAAAATCATTGGCGAGAATGACCGCTAGTGGCCCAAGAAGAACCCAAACCATGAAGCTCATATCAAAATATAAGAATGAACTGAACAATGACCCTTTGTGCCCGACTTGCATAAAACTTTTCCGATCAACCATGCATTCCCTCTCCTTTTGCGAGGCTTTTCGCCTTCTTTTTTTTCCTACCCAGACGTGTTTGACTGACTGTTCTTTAACAGAAAAGGCCGACAAACATACCCCATGCGGGATGCTTATCGGCCTCATTGCCACTGCTGCCACATCATCGTGAACAGCATGTTAGATATTTCAGTAAACAGAACATAAATAGCCTATCCGGTTACGTATTTGTAAGGGGATAGGCGCCATTGCCTTCGTTAGAGGCACATCATTGTGCCGATTTCTAACTTTATTATAGTACGACATTTTCGACATGTCAATAAACATAACACAAAAATTTTATATGTGAGATTCCTTCTACCATATCGACAAAATTTAGGGTCATATGCTATAGTAATGCCGTATAATAAATCATTTTATCATTAAAACCTTACATGAAGTTGCCATGATATAAGAAGCTACCCACGATAGGAGGTACTCAAATGTTACAATCATTTATACTGATCGACGAGTTTAAACAAACTCGCTCAGCTACCTCCTCCTCGTCGTCGACTACCGAGCTGAATGTTACGGACAATGAAAAGGAATCCTTGCCTGAAGCGATGCTGAAGGATTTGGGATTTCGCATATATGTAGCATCTAATGAAAAAGAAATTTCATTTATGATCCCCAAAGTCGATGCGGTATTATTATCAGTAGGGCCTGATCAAGTAGAACCATGGCGGTCTCGTGTGCTTGCTCATCGCAGCCTTCCCCTTTTCTGGTGGTGTGATGCTCGCACTTTTCCTTCTAATGAATGTAGAATGGACACGGGTATTGATGGTTTGATCGGTTCAACGATGAGTCCTCTAGAAATTCACTGTGCGCTGCTTCTTGGTGTGAATCATTACTTCCAACGAACCGAATGGCTACAAGAGCGCGAACAGCTTCTCTCCAAACTGGAGGAGCGCAAATGGGTCGATCAGGCTAAGCGAATTTTATGTGAAATCAAGGGTATCTCTGAAGCAGAAGCTTATGATTTTTTGCGTAAACAAGCCATGAATGAACGTAAACGTATGGTAGATGTTGCTACCTCCATCGTCAAGGTGTATCAGATACTAAAGGATCAGAAACAAGGAGGCCGCAAACGATGATATCCTTATTAAAAGAAGTAGGCCGCGGAAAACGCGGAGCCAGAGATCTTACCTATGAAGAGGCTTCCCAAGCAGCGGAGCTCATACTAACCGGAGCCGCTACACAAGCTCAAATGGGGGCTTTTCTCGTTGCAGAACGCATCAAAATGGAATCCCCCGAAGAGTTGAAAGCCTTCATCGATGCCTTGCGCCAGCGTATCCAAACCTATCCAATACCAGGCAGCATGGATTGCGCAGGACCTTATGATGGACGCTCACGTACGTTCATCGCGACTTTACCGACTGCGTTCGTTCTCGCGGCTTGCGGACTTCCCACTACACTGCACGGCAGTCCTAGCATGCCACCAAAATGGGGCATCACGCTGTCCGATGTGCTAGCGGCTCTTGAAGTACCCGCGCTTGACGCGTCACGTGAAGCGCTCATATCAGCTGCAGCGCGAACAGGCTTCCTGTTCGCACCGACGGAGAACTGGTGTGCACCGCTTGGCGAGCTGCGCGAACTTCGCAAGGAACTCGGTCTGCGAACCGTGTTCAACACAGCAGAGAAACTGCTGCGCTTTACGGAAGCTCCCTTCATGGCTGTCGGTGTGTTTCACGGTACTGTGTTCGAGAAAATCACCAATTTATTAATCGAATTAGGCGTCTCTCACGGTATTGTTGTGCAGGGTATGGAAGGCTCCGAAGACCTTTCCGTAGACAAGCGCACACGGACGTACCTCATTCAAGAGGGCGCCAGTGAATTATTCATTGTTGATCCTGAGATTTACGAATTAATGGTCGAGGTGCCGGAGATTGAATGGACCGCTCAGCTGCAAGGAGAAACGGCATTATCCGTTCTTCGCGGAGAAGCCGAGCTCCCCTATCTGAATATGGTTTTATTGAACAGTGCCGTGCGTCTGTGGGTTTCCAAGAAGGCAGGGTCCATTGAAGAAGGTATTTATTTGGCCCGACATGCGATTGAGCAAGGGGCTGCCCTGCAAAAATTCACCGAGTGGACGGAAGCGATTAAGCCGGTATCCGCCACTTAATTTTATACTTATGAAAAAAGAGCCCCAAAGGGCTCTTTTTCATTTTCATTTTCATTTTCCAATAAACTGCTGGGTAAACATTTTACCACACGGACCGCCGTTTACGATGCCGATCCCAATATGGGTGTAATCTTTGCTGAGTATATTCGCTTTGTGTCCTGGAGAATTCATCAACGCCTCGTGAGCAGCTTGTACACTTTGATTGCAAGCAATATTCTCTCCCGCCGCGTTATACGTAATACCAAATTTCTCCATCATATCGAATGGCGAACCATACGTCGGTGAATCGTGGGAGAAGTATTTGTTATCGACCATATCTTGGCTTTTTAGTCGAGCCGTTTTGGTTAGCGGCAGGTCAACAGCTAGTGGGGAAAGTCCCACAGCGGCGCGCTCCTTATTAACCAATTCCAGCATTTGCTGCTCGTCCACCGTTAATTCCGTAGTCGATGGGACTTGCGGTTTAGGTGTAGGCTTAGGTGCAGCTGGTGGAGGAGTTGGTGTCGGTGTCGGCTTCTTGGCAATTTTTAAATTACCGTAAGCCCACAGGATGGATTGCAGCGTTTGATCATCCACATTCCCAGTCGCAGGAAGGCCGTATCTGCTTTGAAACGCTTTAACACCTGATTGGGTTTGATTACCATAGTAGCCCGTAATAGGTCCGCTATAGTAGCCAAGTGACTTCAGCATCCCCTGCACCGCATAGACATCAGGTCCCTTAGCCCCTTTGCCATAGGCAAAAGCGGTGGTTGTGGATGAGCAGAACAATGCGATACAGATTAGAATAATCCAGACATGCTTCTTTTTACCTTGTAACATGCGTTTACGTTCACTCCCCGTCATCAGCATCATTCGTCGCACAGTCGACGATAGCATTAGAATGACCAAATTCACGACTATTATCCATAATAATGAAATATGGTTGGATATCGTTTCAAGGTATGGGAAGTCATTGACATTACCCTGAGTATCCGATAAAGTATACTTATATTTAGTACCTAGTACTACTATCAGATCCTAAAAAGGAGTGAATCATTGATGGCAGTCTCTTCCCCTTTACAAGCTCGAATCACAGCAATCGGCGGCTACGTGCCCCATCGCATACTAAGCAACGCGGATCTTCAGGAAATGGTCGATACGAATGATGAATGGATCGTTCAACGCACAGGGATTCGGGAACGTAGAATTGCAGAAGCGAATGAATTCACAAGTCATTTATGTATAGCAGCCGTACAAAATATGCTCACTAGATATCCGACTTCACTGAACGATGTTGATTTAATCATTGTCGCTACCCATACACCGGATCTGCCTTCCACCCCAGTCGCTTGCCAGATTCAAGCCCATTTCGGCATCCCTGAAACAGGTGCCTACGACCTCAATGCCACCTGCTCCGGGTTTGCTTATGCCTTGCATACAGCAAGCGGCCTTGTCGCTGCGGGGGTACACCGCAAGGTTCTCGTAGTCGGCGGGGATTCCTTATCCAAAATTACAGACTATACGGACCGTTCCACCTGCATTCTTTTCGGTGATGGTGCCGGAGCTGTGATTGTTGAAAGGGAAGAAGAAAATCCTGCTTTCCTTGCCCACTATCTTGGGTCGGACGGTACAGGCAGCAAGCACGTATACCGAACCGGACTTGCCTCTGAATTGAACGGAACACCATTAACGGGTGAAGGCAAGCTCGTCCAGAACGGCCGCGAGGTGTATAAATACGCCGTAACGACTGTCCCGCAGGGAATCGAGAAGCTGCTCACAAAAAGCCGGTTACCCATTACGGCTATTGATTGGTTCATTCCGCATAGCGCTAACCTTCGGATTATTGAATCAGTCTGTGAAAAGAGCGGTATTCCATTCGAAAAAGCGCTGTACAGCCTGGAATACTACGGCAATACTTCCGCGGCTTCCATTCCTCTCGCTCTAGATTTGGGCATCAAAGAGGGTAAGGTCACGGCCGGTGATACGCTGCTGATTTTTGGTTTTGGCGGGGGTCTTACTCACGCGGGTTTAATCCTTCGTTGGGGATGAATCCGCGAGTGACATTCTTGCTGGTCCAAGGCTTGCCGGGCGTTCCTAAACGGCGTGGACGTGGACTTTGTTTCGTTATTTTCTGAATCATCGAGCGCTGGTATTCACTTATCGTCTTGAGATTCTCAGCCATATGGACAGCAAGCTGATCGGAGACCGCTACTTGATCCGCTATCGTCTCTATGATTCGGCATAAGGCTCGCTGGCTTCTAGCCAGCGAGGTTAGCATATGCAATTCAATTCTCTCACGATTCGATGCTTTCATTATTTCTCATCCTCACCAAACGAAAATAAGTTACCCATTCCGTTCGAACCGTCTCCCCCCACTCCTTCTCCCGAGTCATTTTGTCCAAGAAGAGCCTGCATATGTCGGTTTAAGGAGTTCTCCATCTTCGTCAAGCCATCGATAAGCTCAATCACATACTCATGAATCTCTCCGGTTTGCTTCATCTGATTTTCGTGCCCCTCTAAACTCGTAGAATTAATATGATTGCAAATCCAGTTGCGCGATTTCTCCGCCTCTAAGGCTCTTGCTTCTAGTATTAAAGCAATATCACGCTGCAACTTTGCTGTAGCATCCAGCATTTGCAGGTACAGATCATTTCTATTCAAGTCGTATCCCTCTATTCCTCATTATCAGGCTCTTTTATTTCTTTCATGACAATTTCCGTTTGCTGTGCGATAGCCTCTTCCAAATTAGCTAGGCTGTTTAAATAAGCAGTTATATTTTTGGTCAATTGTAAGGCTTGTTCCTGCAGCATGACCAAGCCTTCAAAATGAGGATGCGAGTCAGGTATATCGTTGGCTATCGAGGCCATTTGCGTCGAAACACTTCGCTTCGCCTCCAAGATTCTAGACATCTCGCTATGCGAGCCTGCAATGTGAGAAATAATCATTGTGACTTGCTGTTCCACACCATCTCTCCTCCATAAATACTTTTCACCCTCTAACCTATGCCTGCGCCATTCAAAAAGTGCTTTAATGCTTAATGGAATTTCGTCGTCCAATCGAAGCCGGCGCATTCCCTAATACCAGCAACCCTCATCATTCCATCAATTTGCACATTTTCCAGTCCTTCTATGAATGATTTTCTATGAAGCTATGGGGATCGACACCCCATTTTTCAATAAATTTTTGATGATTTTGAAGTAGAAGTTCTTTGACCTTTTCGTCCCCTTCCTTTTGAAAACTGACACTGCCATGATGATAAATGAACACGTCACCCGAAATCATCAATCTATAACCGGCCTGCCTTGCTCGGTAGCAATAATCGTCATCCTCAAAATGTCCTGGTGAAAATCTTTCATCCATCATACCAACCCGCTCCAGAACTTCTCTTTTAAAAAGATAACAAAATCCAACTAAACGGTTCACTTCCTCCCACTTGGCAGGGTTAGCTGTATTCATCTTTGAAACCATGTCATCTATAGAGGAAAATGCCTCTGTAATTTGTTGTTTTCCACTTGCATAATTTGTCATAGGTCCAACAATGCCAATTTCCGCGCTGCTGTATAAACATTGCAGCATATTATCTAACCAATTGGTAGTTACAATCGTGTCATTATTCAAAAGCAATATTGTATCTCCACTTGCAATGGTTAGTCCCAAATTACAAGCTATTGGAAACCCCCTATTAAAAGGAAGGGAAATAAATCGTACTTCCTCTTGTACGCATAGTTCCGTTGATCCATCCTGAGATCCATTATCCACTACAATGATTTCGTAAGGGGACAAGGTATGCTTACGAATAGAATGTAAACAATCTTGTAACACCGATCTCCCATTGTAATTAGCAATGATGATGCTTGTCATTTGCATGAGACATCATCCCCCTCTTAGCAATTTGCGATTTCGAAAGTTATCCGGAAACGTCAGGCGATTTCCTTTAAAGCTTTTTGCATATTTAAGCGCCTCGACATGATCACCAATTATCATATTGGCTACTGGATTGCTTGAACTTGTATTATGCTTGTTTCGCCGATTTTTAGAAATAACATTAATGCTGTAAGGCGCACCGATACGAAGACCATTAAGAATAGCACTCGCCTGAGCCTTTGGTGGGACTGATAAATCAGCATAGCCAACCGTATTTAATGCATGTCTAGAGATAGCGTGGGGGACAGAGGTTAGCGAGTTAACCTGGAGATCAGGACGTCTCAACGACCGATTTAGAAACTCCTTTACATGCGAAACTGCATCACGCTCAGAAAACAAAGGAATATAAGGCATAATATTGTTCAAAGCAACATCCATTCCTTGATCAACTGCATATATGAATGGAACAAGTTCTTCTGCCCTCAGTGGTATATCCCCATCTATAAATAATAAAATTTCAGATTGAGCGACTTTGGCACCCAGGCTTCTTCCAATATCATGACCTAGTGGATGGGGATAATAGATGATTGTTGCATGAGATAGCTGCCTTGCTTTCTGATAGGTTTGATCCTGTGAACCGTTCACAACAATTATTATTTCATCGAATGGTAAACGGTTTAACTGTTCAATCAATCCCTGCATGGTTGCTTCTTCATTCATAACCGTCATAATGACAGCAACCGATTTATTCGTAGGAAGTAGAACCCAGTCGTACTTTGGCATACCCAATTTCAAGCAATACCCTTCTACATATCCTCGTGCTGCACGATGATAAGTATCCCATTTTTTGGGATCAAACACATTATTTCTCAATTTTTCAACCCATAACGCATTCAGTGCCTTTTTCTGATACCCTGCATGCTCAATACTTTGGGAACATGCATCTTGCTTTCCTGCTTCTCTTCCCCATCTTGCAAATGAAACTGTGCGGTGATGGAAAGTGCGGCTTGCTCTTTTGCTATTTATAAGCTTTTTCTTTACCTTTCTTCGAACTATGGGTTGCTTTACAACTTGTTTACGCATACCATCACCTCACAATTTCCCTGCGTCTCATGAAATCCGTTTGATTCCCTCGCTCATTGGTTTGTTCAAGCAGCCAACCAATAGCTTCCAAATGATCGCCTGTAATGAGATCCATCAGAGGATCATTTCTACCTTTTCTTTTACGCTTTATGGGATTGGCTCGAACATTAATATAATGTACAGCTTTGACATTAAGACCTCTGTGAATGGCCATTGCTTGTGCAAGCGGAGGAACCGCTAACGCCTCATGTCCTATTAATTCCAGAGCTCTTCTGCTAATTGCATGCGGTATAGTTGTCATGGAAGCGCCTCTCAGCTCTTGATGGGACAAAATCGTATTTAGTGTATGCTTGGCAAGAACCACACTATGAACATCCGATTTATGAACAAAACCCAAATAACTGTTTAGCGCCACATCTACTCCGCCTAAAACCGCATGAACGAGAGTCTTCAAGTTTGAAGCGCGCACTACAAAGTCTCCATCCATGAATAATAGAATGTCTCCTTTGGCCTGCATCGCGCCAATACTTCGACCCACATCGTGACCAAGAGGTTCATCAAAGTGAATCACCTTAGCACCGGAGCTTACTGCTATACCTCTCGATCCATCCGTTGAGCCGTTATCAACGACTATGACTTCTGTTTGAGGGTGAACTCGATAGGCTTCACGGATCACTCTGGACAGCGTCCTTTTTTCGTTCATAACAGGAATAATGACCGAAACCTTAGGCGTCACACTATTACGATAAGGTGATTTTGAACGTTTCATAGGCATGCAACTCCTGTTAGCACATATTTTCGCTTTTGCCATTTAGCTTATTCAGCTAAGACTTCTAAGGACAGGGTATATGCCTTTTGTCATGGAAAATGGCATATGCCTTTACTTAACGGACCAGGACCAGAATTTGATTAGGGAGCGTTCTTCTCAAGACGTAATAGCCGCTCTCGACGGATGTAGCGATACCGTTGTGGTTCGGCCTGCAATATCCCCCTGCTCGGCAGGTTCCATCGTCACGCACAAGTAGCTTGCCAAGCAATCCTACTGCTACCCATTCCGGTCTTTCCAAACGAGACGTATATTCCTCAGCAGGGTGCCAAGCCGGATTCAAAAGAGGCCGCCTTACCATACGCTCCGGTGTTATGACCGTACCTGTTTCTCCGAATTCGGCGGGATTGATTACATCCTCATATAAAATTCTCCCCCATTCATCCGTCAAAAATTTGTGTTTCCACCTGAGCTCCCCGCTGTCGGATAAAAAAGCAGGGGTTGCGCTAGTGATTCCGATTACGAAAAAATCCGAAGAAACGGCAATACGGACTTTATCTTCCTCAACCGTTACGAAATACCCCGGTTCGATCGGCTTTCCATCAACGGTTTCAAACATTTCCGCATAATCCGCCGCCGGACTACTGACCGTTCCATCTATTTTCACGTTGCCGTTGCTCAATATTTTTGCAGCTAAGCCAGGTGTGGCGGCACTTGTCCCATTCGCCAAATACCAAGAGTACGACAGCTCGTTTGCAGACCCAAATTGTCCCATAATATGAACACCTTCTAAATTGTTTGTTGAGGTGCTTTGGCCTTCCGCATGAGAGACGAAGCTGTTTGCAATCGTAGAGACTCCCTGTGCGTGGGAGGTGAAGCCGCTTGCAGTCGTAAGGGCTCCTTCGGCGTGTGAGCTTTGGCCGCTCGCCGTCGTCTGGTTGCCTTCGGCGTGAGACAAATCTCCGCCTGCATTCGTACTTTGGCCTTCCGCATGGGCGGCCAAGCCGCCTGCTGCCGTTAAATTCCCTTCGGCATGGGACGCTCTTCCAATGGCGGAGTTATTCTCCCCCTCCGCATGAGAGCTCTGGCCGGAAGCTGTTGTTTCTAGCCCTTCGGCGTGGGAATCCAAACCGCTAGCCTCCGTCAATTCGCCTTCCGCATGGGCATTTAATCCGCTTGCAACCGTCAATAACCCTTCGGCATGGGAATGATCCCCGAACGAACGGGTGCTTCTCCCTTCCGCGTGAGAATAGAGTCCGATGGCGTTGGCAGCCCCGCCTTCCGCATGAGAAGCGGGACCCGTGGCCCGAGTTAAATATCCCTCCGCGTGTGATGCTGTCGCGTTAGCGACCGTTTGGAGTCCTTCCGCATGGGAAGATCCGCCACTTGCTATCGTATTATTTCCCTCAGCTTCAGAACAAGCTCCCAAAGCTTGAGCGTTGCAAAATGCCATATCCTCCATCTCCTTCTACTTAAGAGAAATAATCTGACCGGTGTACTGTTCAAACAATTGTTTGACACACTGATGCATCAATTCATCCGTCAAAAAATCCGGATATGATATAGCTGACATGCACAATTGATATGTGTTGAGGGTAAGAGCGGATACATGATTCGATTCAATTAAGGCTTTTTCTCCGGTTTTACTGTGACGAAGCTGAGGTTTTATTATACGTGACATTTCCTTTTCAACCTGTTTCTCAGGTTGAGGCCAAGGAATGCTCAAACGATTTGCCGCTTGTTTCAAAGTCCCTTCCCAATCCTCTATCATCTGATCATAATGGATGACAACTCGTTGGTTGGACTCGGTCCAATATAAAGAGGATAGTGTACGGAACGTCCATATATGGAGCGCATGGTCTAATGAAATCTGAGGATCACACCGGTAAAGGGAATGGGCTACATCGAGTGGATTTCGTATAACAATGACATAGCTCGCTATCATCTTTAATTCCTGAAGCAATTCTTCCCATATCGGAAGCAAGGAGCAAGTTCTAGGATCTTTCCATCCCCACAAAGACTTATGAAAAAAGTTATCAGAAATATACTTCTTCAGTTGCTCTTTCAACACAACAAGCTCTGAACGACTCTTCCAATCTGGAGGAAGCAAATTCAAACCCTCCCAACTCCATCCCAGTTTCTTAAAGATTAGTTGTTGGATGCCGACAATATGTTTGTTTTCCCAGAAACCATCGGGATTCGTGTTGTCTGGAGGTATAAAGTCTAGAGGACCACCAAGATGAACACCGAGAAGCTCCAACTCCTTCGTTACTAACGATGTTCCGGAACGACCAGAACCTATGATTCCAATAGCACGTGACGAGTTCATAACGAATCATCCCTCCTCATAAACGTTTTGCACGAATCCATATAAGTTACTTTATGAATCCTGATAGGTTTCGCTTGGACTATCCATCAGAAAATAGTTGAATATACCTTCCCATCTTTGAGAACTTTCATAGAATAATTTATCAAGAAAATAAAGAATTGGTAGGGGGGAAACAGGATGTCACAGAGTTCAAAGCCGAACATGATTGCACCGTTTATTATGAATTCCATTCCCAAAAGCGGAACGTATTTGATGTCTCAAATTTTGAAGGGTATGCCGGGAGTATCACAGGGGGCTCATCTATACGCCGGAATTGAACAATTGAATAACCATCGCCAAGCGCTAAATAATACGAAACCAAACGAGTTTATACTCGGACATATTTATCACTCCCCCGAGTGGGTGAACATGATGCAACATTTCAGTATGAAGCAAGTTTTTTTATACCGCGATCCACGCGATATTGTCGTTTCTTTTGTTCACTTTATCCATCGTCTGCCACAACACAACTTATATCCTATTCTCATGAGGAACGGAATTACACATAAAGAACAATTGTTGACTGTGATTAACGGAGTGCATACCCCACAGCTTTACTATCCTAGTATTTCGGAAATGATCGGCTTTTTTGAGGGATGGATCCATACCCCGAACGTATTGAGTATAAAGTACGAACAGTTGACAGCATCACGGGAATCCCAGCTCAACACGATAAGGCAAATTGCCGAATTTCTATGGAAAGGCCTAGCCCCACCGATTCCCCTTGTTCAACTGGCCACAATGATGCAGGACAATATAGACCCCCAACAATCACCAACGTTTCGCCAAGGTTCTATCGGGGATTGGCGCCAAGAATTTGATGCTGAAGTTAGAGAGTCTTTCAAGCGCGTTGCAGGAAACTTACTCATTACCCTTGGCTATGAGCGCGACAAAAAATGGTAACGATTCGAAAAAGTGGCTACTATCCCTCGATAGCAGCCATTTTTTATTCAGTTCTTATTTTAAAAAATCCGATATGCGGTGCCCGAGAAGGTAACAGGACCAAGAACTGAGGCATTGTTCAATGCGGGGTTATTCACAACTCTAGCCAGGATCCGGTATGGCAAGACAACTCCTACAGGAACGTTATTCTCGACCATTTGAAACGTTGCTATTCTGTTCTCATTCACAGCCACTGTCGAAGATTGCGCAGCAAATATAATTTGAGTGCCACGAGTTATTTGAAATAAAACCTCAGGTAAACCAGCTGTGGACGTGAAACCGACGGTACCGATCAATTCGATACGGTTGGCGGTTTGACTCACATCCAAAGCAAATCCGAACTCTGCGAGAATAATGCCTCCTGGTGCCGCAGGAATCGGCCTGTTAAGTGAACCAGTAGTATTTCCCGGTACACTTGATCCAAAGTTGATAACTTCTGCTGCCATGTAAATTCCTCCTAGTTTAAAGTTAAATTAACAATTATGACTTCTTTTCCATTTATATTGCCGTACTCATTGGCATCCCTACCTTTCTATCGATCTACTCTAGTATATGAATCTTATTTTCTCTCGACTGAGACATACATCATATTTGTTAAAAAAAGGCAAAAAAAAAGAAAGGCGATAGAGTGAAACCCCGATATGCCTTCCTTTTTAACCTTTCGCAAGAAATTCGCGAACAGCCGATTCGAATTGTTCTGCGCTCCGCTGCCATGTCCACTTGATCGCTTCCTTTTCTCCTGCTTCCGCTATTCGAACCAATAGCTTTCGGTCCATAATGAGTTTATGAATATCTGCTACGAGCCGATTCTCATAGCGGTATGAGAGCATACAGTTTTCCTCGTGTTTGCAAATATCCATGTTACCTCCTGAATAGGTACTCACCAATGCCGCGCCTGTTCTCATAGCTTCGAGAGCAACCAGATTAGCCGTTTCATAAATACTTGTCGTAACGAAAATGTGAGAAATGTTATAAAGGTAATTTATTTCCGCATCGTTCTTAGGTGTAAACACCTTGAACATCGGATTCGTTCGGATCGATTGAAGAAATGGGGAAGTCGCTGCTTCCATCGGCGGGGCAATAAAATGGATTTGTGCTCCAGGATGGAGCTGTTTGATCCTGCTCAGACTATGGATCAAGTAGTCCTGATCCCTCTGAAATATGAACCCGCCCTCAGGCTTGCGCAATATAGCAGATATAACTAGATTCGCCTGCGAATGCCGGATATGATGATTTTTGAATACCGAATCCACCCCGACAGGCACAACCTTTCCTTGTATACCGTGAAGCAAGGCGATTAGCTGTTGCTGCCAATTGGACAGCACGATTAACTTATCCGTAGCATGGTACGAAGGAAAGCTAATTTCATTCTCCTTCCAAAATATAGGCTCATAACAAAGGCTAAATCTCACATGCATACCTTTTCCCTGTTGACTAGCCACTCGGACTGCAGGAATTGTCGTGTAAAAATTGGATACAATGACATCAGCCATCGGATAATCGTCCGCTTGAATAATAGCTGATTTCGCACGAACGATCGAAGCCAAAATATTGTCAAATTCTACGATCCCGTTGGAAGGCATGAGAATCGTCACTTGATGCCCTCTACGAACGAGGCCGTTGGCAATTTCGACCAAAGTCCTTTGAGCCCCCCCGCGATTTAACGTCAAAATCACGAACGTGAATTTCATAATCCACCCAACTCTCATTTTAATTTTTCAATTAGTTTAGTCAGTTTCTCTTTGTATTTCTGTTGAATGAACCACATCTCTTCTTCAACTGTACTATAATGCTTCTTCGTTCCCATTTCGTCATGAATTCGATATAGTGTAAGCGGTTCATTTAAGAAGTGAAAATGTTGTCCTTCCACCAGCAAACGCAACCACATATCATAATCCTGGGTGTAAAGAAATGATTGATCAAACCAGCCTATCTGGGGTATAAGCCCTTTCTTGAGGATAACCGTACATCCGTTAATAGGGTTTCCAACTAGAAATCGACTGTAGAAAGCGATGATATTCGGAAATACAAGGTTAACCGACTGTTTAAAGATGTGATTGTGCTCATTCAATGCATGCCAATTCGTATAACTGATCGAGGCGTTCACTTGCTGCATAAACTGCATTTGTCTTGCAATTTTATTCGGGAGAAAGAGATCGTCTGAGCTTAGCCAGGCAATAAATTCTCCTTTTGCCTCCTTAATTCCCTGATTCAAGGCACTGCCCGTGCCACCATTGGACTTCCGGATATAGCGAATCCTGTCCATGTACGGCTTTATTTTCTCCACATATAAATTAGATCCGTCGTCAACCACAATAACCTCCACATTTGGATAAGTTTGATTAGTTGCACTGATAATGGCATGCCCAATATAGGGACAATTATAGAAGGGTATGATGACGGAAACTTTAGGCACTTTGATTACGTTATTCATAAAGAATCTTGCCCTTAAGGAGCAGTTGTTTAATTTCTTCCACCGACATCAAGTCGTCTCTGGAGCAATATTGGTTGATGGAAACGGGTTGACAATGCGAATACTGATTGTTGGCACCGCTATTGGTTGTTGGAGGGAGAATAACAAAATATTGGCTGTTATAATGTACAGTGCTGCTGCTTTCGTGCTCTGAGAACAGGATTTCGTGAATTTTCTCACCGGGACGGATTCCTTGCTCCACAATTTGCATATTTTCTGTTTTCCCTTCGATATCCGCTATAGCCTCCGCCAAATCGAGAATGCGGCAGGCTGGCATTTTCAAGACAAAAATCTCCCCCCCTTTACTCGAGGCAACCGCTTGAAATAACAAACCGACAGAATCTTGAAGAGTGAGGAAAAATCGCGTCATCCCTTTATGTGTAATACCGATTGGCAATTGATCCCGAATTTGCTTTTGGAAAATATGGACTACGCTGCCGTTAGACCCAAGTACATTGCCACCACGTACGCAGACGAATTTGGTGTTCGTCTTTTCTAGATTAGCAGAAATGATTAACTTCTCACCGATTGCTTTTGTTAAGCCATAGAAATTATAAGGGTTAGCCGCCTTATCGGTGGACACATATACAACCGTTTGCACTTGATTGTGAATCGCCGCTTCGATGACGTTCTGAGTACCATCAACGTTCGTTTTTAAAGCCTCGTGCGGCTGGTTTTCACAGATCGGCACATGCTTCAATGCAGCGAGGTGAAACAGGTAATGTACCCCTTTGCATGCTTCAACTAGAGCCTCTTTATCTCTGATATCGCCGATCTGGAAACTTAGTCTAGAATCTTGAAACTGCTGCTTCATAGCGACCTGTTTCATTTCGTTTCGGGAATATATGATAATTTGTTTAGGAGCTTGCCGCAGTAGTTGTTTGACCAGTTCATGCCCCCATGATCCTGTACCTCCGGTAATCAAAATCACTCTGTTCTCAAACATGGATCACAACCTCCTTAATAAAAAATGGGACTCCCAAGCGTACAACGGGAAAATTCAAAAGTTGATAAATAAATGAGTTTATCTTCTTTCCACTTCAAATATTCGAAAACATAGGGACACTCTATCTTTCTAAGCCTTCGTTTCTCACAGTAGTACTTGTTACCATCAGGATCACAGTATAGTAACCAATTGATAGGTTCTTGCACTTCGAACACATCGTGGCCGATGGTATCCCCCAATGGAAGGCTCGATAAGACCTCCTCTGAAAGTTCTACGATATCCGTAACCTTCAATTTCAACAGGGTAAATACAGACCATGATTCAATGGGATAAAGCTGCGCATACATCCATAAATACACCTTTGAACTAGGTCCTTTTACCAGTAATACCCCAGGACTATGGATCAGGAAAGAGGTTGAACTGTTTACCTCCCTGCCCATCGGATACAGCTGAAGGAGTATATCCTCAATAATAACGACGCGTTCCCACTTCCATTTAAAAAAGTGAAAGGTATCCTCGTTGACTACAGGTCGTTTGCATCCGTCCTCCAACAAGTAGATTCCGTTCGATAAATTGCCTTTAACAAGAATGCCATCAGGAATCTTGTTTCTCATATAGCTTCCCCTTCATCCGTCTTGTAGCCTTCATACGTTTCATTCAAGCCTGCGAGAAGCTCGTACTGCGGACTCCATCCTAAAAGACCCATCGCCTTGCAATTGTTTAGGCAGTTGCGTCTAATGTTCCCGCTCCGCCCAGAGACCCGTTCAATCCGAATGGGTTTGCTGTGAATGTCCTGCATCATTTCGGCCAATCGATTGACTGAAGTGCCGCTTGCGGTACTAACGTGAACCATATCCTTATCCCCTTGTCGAACTGCTGCCAAATTGACTGCAACGACATCCTGTACATAAATGAAGTCGCGTGTCTGCTCACCGTCTCCATGAATACCAATGGGCTCTTCTTTAAATATACATGACAGAAATTGTGCGGCCACTCTACCTTCTCCTTTCACCGTTTGCCTCGGACCATAAACATTAGCATAGCGGAGAATTATATAGGGGATTCCATGTAGCCGATGAAATAACCGAACATACGACACGGCCGTCAACTTAGATATTCCGTATCCCGAAATGGGCGGAGTCGGATCCATCCGGCCTTAGATTCTCAACGGAAGCAGAGACTAACGCATCGACTAGATGAGAACCAATGAAGTCTGCCCCCCCCCGGTAACAACCACCTTCAAGTATCTCCCTCCTTGCAAAGTAGTAACGCGTACATGATATGGTATGAGCAGGAAACGGGTATAGAAACGGTTATCCATCTATCTTTCATAAAAAATATACAATGAAATAGCCGTTCGAACAGTCCGCAGAAAGTGTGAGACATATAATGGAATAGCGTTAAATGAGTGTGAGGAGGAGACCGAAGATATGAGACTACTTTTCATCTTTTATATTCCTAGTGGAGGCGTTGAAACCTTAAACCGCCAACGCTGCAGAGCCCTAAAGGAACGAGGAGTGGAATGTCACTGCTTATATTTGCGCCCAGGGACCGGGGTGCAGAATGCGCATAACATCCCTACCTTTATCACGAATGACGAATTCGAAATCCAAAAAATTGTGAGGGACGGAAATTATACCGCAATTATTGTTGTTTCTGCATATTATCTTATACCTATAATCCGGCAGACTCCTTATAATGGAATCATTATTTTCGAGGTTCAAGGCTTCGGTTTAAAGGAGCAAGCACGAGGTGCCATGATACATGCAAAGCCTTTCATAACGCCGCATACAAATGCACTTCTAAACCCCAAAACCCCCCACATCAAAGCACTCTTCCGGGAACTTTACCCCACCGTCAATCAATATGAGTTCAACAATTGTATGGACGTTAAACATTTTACCTACCGTTCTCTTCCAAAAAAAGATTTCCCCATCATCGCCTGGTTTGGTAGAATTGAAGACAACAAAAATTGGAGCGAATTTTTGCACATCGGGCATCGACTTGTTCAGCGATATCCCACGCTTAAGCTATGGATGTTCGAAGACCATACTCTTTCAACACCAGAAGAAAGAGACAAATTTCAAAAGCTTGCAGTAGCCTTATCGTTAGAGAATCGTCTTGTGCTCCGTTCCAATGTGCCTTATGCCCACATGCCGGAATATTTCTCGATGATTGGAGATTCTGGAGGCTTTATGTGTTCAACCTCCAAATCAGAAGGAGCGCCTTATGCGATAATTGAAGCGATGAGCTGCCGATGTCCGGTATTGACGACCGATTTGGACGGTGTCCAAAGTTCTGTTATTCATAATGTAACCGGGAAATATTACACGCTAGGAAACATCGCTGAAGCCGTCCAGCAGGGTGTTCAGATTATGGAAGACAAGACTCTCCGCGCCACAATTCTTAACAAAGCCCAGCAACATATCGTCACCAATTTTGCGCCCGAGCCATATTGCAAACAATTTTTGAGCATGTTAAGCGATTTGAGGGGGAACAAATAACCCCTCCTCTACTCGGACTTATACAGCAAAAAGCAGCTTGCCTCACTTTGGCAAGCTGCTTTTTGCTACTGTTGTTCTCTGAAAAACGTTAACATATCCTGCAGCGACCTTTCGAATGGAATCATCGGCTTCCAATCAAATGCCGACATTTTCCCATTATCGACCGGCTCCGGCACGAACGGAAGCGGTCTATGTTTCACTTGAATTTGCAGCTTAATCGTAGTCATTGCCTGAAAACAGGCAAGTGCTGCAGCCAAGGTGCGAACACTACCTGAACCAAGCTGATAGATTTCACCGCTAACCCCGTGAAACAGTATGCTCTCATACGCGTTAACTGCATCTCTGACATCGAGAAAGTCCCGCTGCTCCAGCAGCGACGTGAATGAAAACGGTGGCACATCCCTTCCTCGCTCTAAGTCGGTGACGGCCTTGGCCAGAAGACCGCAAATACCGTTCGAATGTCCTGGTCCAATTAAGTTGGAAGGTTGTGCAATGAGAATCCGCTGCTTGTAAAATCGCCCCCATTCCTGCGAGGCTATCACTTGAAACCATTTGCTGAGTGCATAAGGATGTAGTGCGCTTGAATTAGTGCTCAAGCTGGATCCAAGAGCTGACCCAACGACAAGAATCGGGCAATCTCGCTTTATCTCCCTAAGTGCATCCAACAAATATAAGGTAGAGACAAAATTTGCTTCCATATAAGAAACCGGGTCAAGCCACGATTCCGGAACAGAATTTCGCCCTGCCAAATGTAGGGCATAGTCGGGCATCGTTTCACGCACCACTGCATATACCTGATCCTTGTCGGTAAGGTCACATTTCTTCCACTCCACATGTGGTGCACCGCTGTCGACTACGTTTCGGGCCAATGCCGTGATACGCATTCCTTTACCGTGAAAATGGCGACATGCATGGCGGCCAGTAAACCCGTTTGCACCGGTAATCAGAATGTTTGCATTTTTCAATTCAATCGCATCCAACTACGCAATTCTAACAGCATTTCACGGTAGTCGGGCACTTGGTAACGATAATCCGTTCTAACAGATTTCAATGTTCGATCCTGTATCGGTGTATCATCCGGGACTACTGTCACATCGTTTTTCTCGAATATTTCCTGAAACAAAAGAAGCAGATCACGCTTACTTATTTTCCCATGTGATGCTAAATGGATTAAACCCGTAACGCCATCCCGCAGCATATCATCGACAGCTTTTGCCAATTGCAAAGTCGTTACACCGTTCCACAACACTTGCGTATAGCCACTCACTGCTCCTCGCTGTTGCATGAACCAATGCAGTAAACCAATGCCATGACTGCGGATTTCCGGTCCAACAATCGAAGTTCGTATCGTCAAATGCTTATCACTAATGACCTCACCCAATATTTTCGTTTTCGCATAAACCGATGTCCAATCCGGTAAATCCGTCTCTATATAATCGCCCCGTTTTCCTGAAAATACACAATCTGTACTGATGTGAATCAACTTACTTCCCCTCCGTTCCAAGATCGTTCGAAGCTGGTGCGGAAGCATACTGTTGATTTTAAACGAATCGAGCTCGTTGCAGCTGGCATTGTCATTGAGCAAAGCGACGCAGTTGATGACAGCATCCGGTTGAACAGTATCTATGATGCTTTCCAACCCGGCTTGATCTCTTACATCCAAAACAATACCCTGGGGGTCTACCGCCTCCCGTGTCGTGTAGAACACCGAATGAGAAGTGCGTCTCTTAAAGTATTGATTTAGCATGTGACCTGCCATACCGTTCCCCCCGATAATCAAAAGCCTCATGGTAATAGCCCACCTTTCATCAAGAGACGTTCAATATCCGTTTTCGACATCAAATTTTGGCTGGAACAATAAACGTTAGTAGAAACCGGTTCATACGAAACGTATGCCTGCTTCACTTTCAAAACATCTTTAGCCGGAAGGATAACAAGAAATCGCTCGTTATAATGAACAGCCGTCTGCCTCTCGTATTCGGAAAGCATCGATTCATGAAGCTTCTCCCCGGGTCGAATGCCGATCTCCTGAATGTCCACATTAGACTTCCCATAAAACTCCATGATGACTTGTGCCAATTCCACTATGCGGCATGAGGTCATCAACATTGCGAATATTTCCCCACCTTGGCCTTTCTCTGAAGCCTCTAGCAGCTGCTCTATTGCTTCCTCAAGTGTAATAAAGAAACGCGTCATTTCTTTATGTGTGATGCCCACAGGTCCCCCCTTGTTGATTTGGTCTTTAAAAATTTGAATCACACTTCCGTTTGACCCTAGGATATTGCCTCCTCTAACGCAAATGAATCGTGTGTGCGGGCTGAGCAAGTTGGCGTATATCATTAGCTTTTCTCCGATCTCTTTCGTCATGCCATAAAAGTTCGAAGGTGTTACTGCTTTATCTGTGGAAACGTTAATTACTTTCTTCACTTGGTTTTCGATCGCCGCTTCAATAACAATCTGGGTTCCTAAAATGTTCGTTTTCAAAGCTTCGTTGGGTTGATCTTCGCATACGGGTACATGCTTGAGTGCTGCCAAGTGAAATATATAATCGGCGCCTTTACAGGCCTTTATCAAAGCATCCTTGTCTCGAATATCGCCAATGCAAAACGTAAGCCTTGGATCATTGAAAATCCGCTGCATAGCGACCTGTCGAGACTCATTTCTCGAATATATGATAATTTTTTTCGGCGATTGCAGCAGCAATTGTACAACGAGTTCATACCCCCAAGATCCAGTTCCGCCCGTTATGAAAATTGTTTTATTATTATACAATGATCTTTCTACCTCCTAATAAATACTTAATTACTTTAGAAGACACATCTGGATCGGTATATCCTTTCGGAATTTCCCAATCGGTGGGCTGCTTGGTCATAATTTGAGTGGCGCGAACAATTTGTTCGGCATTCAAGCCCGAGACAACATTGCTGCCGCAGTCTATCGTTTCCGGTCTCTCCGTGGTATTGCGAATCGTTACAGTCGGTACATGAAACAGACAACATTCTTCCTGAACTGTACCGCTGTCCGTCAAAACACATAAGGCATTTTTTTCCAAATGAACGAAATCAAAAAAGCCAAACGGCTCATAAAACTCGACCATTGGATGCATATTGAGAAGTAACGGTGAATCTGTACCCAAACGAGACTTTGTTCTGGGGTGGAGGCTACAAATGACCCTGTGTTGAAGCGACTCCGTTACAAGGTTAATGCCTTTCAATATCTCCTCTAAGTGAACGGGATTATCCACATTCTCTGCCCGATGCACGGTAACAAGTAAAAATTGTTTGGGGATCAGCTTTAATTGCTCTAAGATGCCGCTCCCAAAAATCCGATCTTCGTAATGGTTCAAAACTTCATAAATCGGATTTCCGCTAACCATAATGCGGTTTACAGCAATACCTTCACGAAGTAAGTTGGCTTTGCTCTGCTCGGTATAAGGCATATTGATACTGGACACTGCATCGATAATTTTACGGTTTTTCTCCTCGGGTACCGACCAATCGAAACATCGGTTCCCTGCTTCCATATGAATGACGGGAATGCCCATTCGTTCTGATAGGATTGCACTTAAAGCACTGTTCGTATCACCCAAGACAAGGACCCGGTCCGGCAGCTCCTTTAAGAATATTTCCTCTAACTTCTCGAACATGACGGACAACTGTCCACCTAAGGAATGCTGCTTGGGGTCAAGCAAGTAATCCGGAGTTCGGAGCCCGAGCTCTTGGAAAAAGACATCGCTAAGCGAATGAGTGAAGTTTTGTCTAGTATGAATCAAGATATGCTTTGAAGCATACTGATCGAGCTTTTTGATAATTAAGCTGAGTCTAATAATTTCAGGTCTTGTTCCAAGAACCGTTGCAATTTTCATTATTTGATTCCTCCTTCATACAAAATCGGTTTTCCAAGCAGGCATGCTGCAAATTCTCGGGGGTTGATATGGACAACCTTCTCCGAGTTCCATTTCATGTATTGAAATATATAAGTGCTCTCGATTTTGCGCAGTTGACCTTTTTCCCCATAGTAGAGGTCTCTGTTTGGTGTGCGGTACACTCGCCCATGAACGACTTCCCCTCTTGCCAGCGTTTGGTCGTCAATAGGTTCTCCTTTAGGGAGTGCATGGATTAGCGTATCGGGAATCGAAACGACGTCATTGATATTAAATTTTAACCTATCGAATATGGAGTGAGTTGCAATTGAACGCAGCTTCTGCGCGTTCCACATATAAATCCCGGATGACGTTCCCTTGACAAGCAGATGGCTGGGAGCATTAGGGATGAAATGACCCACTTGGTTAATTCCCCTTCCGGTCGGATACAAGTTCAGAATCATATCCTCCAGCACCAGCACTTGTTCCCACTTGAAGCGATAAAAGTAGAAGGATTCCCCGTTCATAAACGGACGTTTCATTCCGTCTTCTAGCAAGAATACCGCCGGAGAACTTCCCTTGACCAACATCCCGTCAGGAATTTTATTGTTGACGGCCTCATGCTGTCGTATTACAGCCACCACCTTTTCCTCTATTTTCTCGATTAACGGAAGAAGTTTACTACGATAACGTTCCATTCCAAAATGCAAACTCGCCTTCGAACGGCGCCTTTCCTCTGTCTTTCCATTTGCTTCCTGCAGGAGGGCCACTTTCGTCTTTGCAGTCAAATCATCGATATCCCCCGGTGCAGCGAGTAGCGCTTCTTCACCGACTTCTGTTAAGATTTCGGATAGGCCACCGGATCGATAGGCAACAATCGGCTTACCGAATATGAGGCCTTCCATCGCTGTCAAGCCGAACCCTTCAGCGATAAGACTTGGTACGACCAGCACATCGAGAGCCGGATACAATGTATAAATATTGCCTTCAAAACCACTTATGTGAAACCGATCCGAGAAAGCCGATTGCCGAATCTGTAGCATACAGCGGGAGAAATAGTCCGTATAAGTCTGGTTACCGGTAATCAGAAAATGTACATCGTTCATTTGCTTGCAGAGTTTCAAGCCCATCTGCACAAAATGCTCCAATCCTTTATGAGGTACGATATCTGAGGAGATATATCCAATTAGCTTCTGATGTGGTCGAATTCCCAGCAGTACTCGTCTCTGCTCCCGCCAATGCAGCCAGGTCCCTGGTTGAAGCTCCTCCGGCAGCCAGGTCGGCTTCAGTAGGAATCGTTTAGAGCCATCAGCTCTTCCGCCAAAAGGAGCCAGAACGGCTTCGGAAATGCCAACAATCCAATCCGAATTACGTTCAATGACTTGAATGGAATGATGGGTATACGGATTTTGTCCAATAACCTCCGTTATGACCCAAGTTGTAGGAATACCAAGCTTCTTAGCGGCTATAGCAGGGAGTGGATTGACGCTCGTATTCGTGACGACCAGCTGAGGGTTGTGAACGTGTAGCAGATTGACTAGTACAGGAAGACCGCTCTGAATAAGCTGCTGCATTTCATCTAATATTCCGGCATGAGGCCTCCAGAGGGAAGCAGTTCTCTGGAATTCTTGAACAATAACGGAAATCCCTGATGCCCGAGCTTTCTTAGCCAGGACTCCTTCGTTCGGCACAACGAGGATACATCGGAAATATCGCCCGAACTCCCTGCTCAGCTGCAGCAAATACTTTTCAGCTCCAGTTATATAAGTCAAGCAGCATACGTGGGAGAATAACATCACAGTGTTCATTTGCATGAATGACCTCACCTTTTCAACAACATCTGAATATATCGAGCTTGCTCCTGGATATAAATTTCTAATTCTTGAATACGAATTAACTGCTGCTGAATGTAAATTTCCCTTTGATCGATAAACTTCTGCTGCTCGTCGATGTACTTCTGCTTACTGCTTACCAGATCACGAAGCTTGGCGAGTTCTGCCTTCGCCAAGGATGATTCTTTTCCCGCATAACCCAAAACGCCATGAAGTAGCTGCAGCTGTTTTATGTCGCTCAAACCCTCATTCTTTGCTAGAATTTTTTTCCATTGCGGCATGGTTACGCCATCAATACTTCGCTGTGGCCATTCGGCCATCAACTGCAAAATACGGGGTATGTTATGCGTTTTGATATAATGCTCCATTAACAAATAGCGAAACTGCAGTTTCTCTGTTATTGCGAGCTGCTCCTCAAATTTCATGGAATAAGGGTCATAGTTGACAAACACTGCGGGTTGCAACACGTGACTACGCTCAATTTGGGCATATTTGTGGATCAGGTTAGATAGCAGCGTGAATGTATGCCCGATGGAGTCTGGCAGTCGGGTACCGTGCTCTTCGCCGATTACCTTCTCAACAAAGCCAATGGGGTAATGCTTCGCGATCCGAACCCACAAGTCCCAATCGTAAAATCGGCTCAAAATAACGTGGGGATCATACAGACCTACCTTCTCAATAACGCCTCGTCTAACCATGACCGAAAGATTTGGAATATGGTTATTCATTTGGGTCATGGCCGCTGCGTTATAAGGGGAACCGATCTTCGTTTTTGATCCGTCCGGCCAACATATATGAGCCTGCCCATAAGCCATACCCAGTTGCGGATTCCATTGGAGCTTGTGTACCAATACGGCGAAATGGTCTGGAGTAAGAATAGCGTCATCATAAGCAAACGCTAATAATTGCCCCTTGGATTGCTGATAAGCTTGCCCGATGCTGTAGGCGGGCAGCCCTATATTCCGCTTCAAACGGATGTGTTTAATCCGTGCGTCTTGTTTCGCGTAGCTTTCAATAAGCTCCTTGCTGCCGTCTACTGAGGCATCATCGATAATCAACAGCTCGAAATTACGGTAGGTCTGCTTCAGCACGCTTTGTATCGCTCTTTCCAAGTGCCCGTCATACAGGCGAGAAAATGTTGGCAAAAAGACGGAAATCAAAGCACTCATGTTCATACCGCCTTCACTTAAAATATTTTATTATGAATAAGATAGGTTATAACCGCTTCGACGCATTCACTTACTGTTTGGTGGTCTGTCCGGAGTGTAATTTCCGGTTGAGATGGAATTTCATATGGGGCGGATACTCCTGTAAAGTTTGTAATTTCTCCTTGTCTCGCTTTGCGATAAAGACCTTTCGGATCTCTTCTTTCACATTCTACAATCGGACAGTCAACATATATCTCGATAAATTCACCGGGCTGGAACAAAGCACGCACCAGATCACGGTCTGCTTGATAAGGGGAGATGAACGCAGATAAAACAATGACTCCAGCGTCAACGAATAATTTCGATACTTCACCGATGCGCCTTATATTTTCCGTGCGATCGCTCGGCCCAAATCCCAAGTCTCGGTTCAGACCCATACGGATGTTGTCACCATCCAATATATAAGAATGAAGTCTGAGCCTGAACAGTTCCTTCTCTACCTCAACCGCCAGCGTCGATTTACCCGAGCCGGAAAGCCCGGTGAACCAAAGCACACAGCTTTTGTGTCCGTTCAGCGAATGACGATCCCCCATCTTGAAATGGGTCGGCTGGTAAACTACATTTGGGTTAGAGGTCATAATCATCTTCCTTTGTTTGGATATACTTTTATTTGTATGCAAACAGCGAGAGTGTGGAAACGGACCATATACCCGAGTGGGACAAATATGGTTTAAAACCTACTCCATTTTTGCATCCCTTATTATTGTGACGATCGTGGTCAAGCGCACATATGTTGAAAAAGGCCACTAAGTGACCTTTTTTGTTAACCATTCCTGTCGGGTAATCCCCATAATCATCACATCATGGAAAGAGCCATTCGAATAATGATGCTGTCGTAAGACTCCCTCCATTTGAAATCCGCCTTTCTCTTTCACACGAATAGATCCTTTGTTATAGTCGATTGCGTAGGCATACACTCGATTCAGTCCCAAGTCAACAAATGCATACTCTAGAAGAAGACCTATCATTTCCGAAGCAATTCCCTTCCCCCACATAGATTGGTCCCCTACTATCGTCGTTCCGATCTCTGCTTTTTGGTTGGCAAGATCGATATCCACCAAACTAATCATACCGAAGGGAAGATTGGAATCTTTAGATACACAAACAAAAAATTGTTTAGAACGATCTTCTATTATTCGCTCAAACCACTTTTTCTGGCCGGATGCAGCAAGCAAAGCTTTATTGAAGAAGGATCGTCGAATTTCGGATTGATTTCTCCAAGCTGCAATGAGCGGAAGATCCTCTACTTCTAAACAGCGTAAGGAGATCCTTTGTCCTTCAAGCATTGGGATGGTCACCTCCTAAGAGTTTTCCTTTAGGAAAACTTTCTTCGTAAGCAGAAGCTTCCTATGGTTGAAAGCTTCTTACACAGTCCACAACCCGTTCCAAATCCTCATCTGTCAGATTGGGATGAATTGGAAGTGTAATGATTCTTTTCCATATTTCATTCGATACAGGAACCTCTGCTTTTAGGTGGATATAGCATGGGTGCAGGTGACAAGGATAGTAATGCACACCGGGTGCTATGTTGAGATCCTTCATATGGCCAATAAGTCGATCTCTAGCATCCTCTGTTTGAAGCTTTACTTGGAACAAATGCCAAGAACTGCGGGCATAATCCTTTTCCTTTGGCAATTCCACCCACGACAAATCCTTGAAATGCTCCTGATAATATTCGACTACTTCTCGACGACGGCCATTTAATTGATCCAGTCTTTTTAGCTGTACAATACCAATTGCAGCTTGCATATCGCTCATATGGTACTTATATCCAACTTGATCCACGAAATATTGCCAAGCATACACCCTTTCAGAGGAAGAACGCATCCATGTATCCTTGGAAATACCAACCCAACGCTTCTCTTTCAATTTGCGCGTAATCCATTCCTGATTGGTTGTAATGCCGCCACCTTCACCACAGGTCAAATTTTTGACAGCATGATAGCTGAAGCAGGTTAGATTGCCTGAAGAACCGATCTTGTTCCCCTTGTATTCAGCGCCACAAGCATGCGCTGCATCTTCAATAACTTTAATGCCTTTGGAGTCTGCCAATGCTTGAATCGCATCCATATCACAAGGATGACCGGCAAGATGGACAACGATAATGGCCTTTGTTTTATTCGTAATTTTTCGTTCAATATCTTGAACGGATATGTTCATTGTATCTGTCTCCACATCAGCAAATACAGGTGTCGCTCCTACATAGCTAACTGCATGAACTGTAGATATAAACGTAATCGGCGGAACAATGACCTCATCGCCAGGACCAATATTCAGTACCTCAAGAGCAAGATGCAGCGCTGCGGTTCCAGAATTGAGAGCAACCATGAAGCGACTTCCCGCATATTTTGCAAATTCTTGTTCAAATTGTTCTGTTTTGGGACCGAGTCCGAGCCATCCGGATCGCATCACTTCCACTACAGCATCGATTTCTTCTTGCCCAATACTTGGTTGTAACACAGGGATGTGCTTGCTGTTCAAGAATCATTTCTCCTTTCGGTATGCTCTACACATGCAATATATGATTCCGCCAATTTACAACAGATTGTTCCAGAGAAAAGTGCTGTCTGCTGTAAGCTCCTGCCTGCTCTTTAATTTTATTGCGCATTACCGCATCTTCGATCATTCGTTTCATACCTAAGTACCAACCCTCTGTTGTCTGCGGCACTAGGTAACCGGTCTCTTCTTGGACTATACAATCGGAGTAAGCTGGTGCATGCGTATATATCCCAGGAATTAAACAGCCTGAATACTCACGAAATTTGTTATTTGTTTTGCATAAATTAAATAAGGAATCTGTTAAAGGAGCCAAACCAAAATCCCAGGATGTTCGGTACAGAGTCTGCATAAATTGACGATACTCGTAGTCAGTGGAAAGAAATGAGACGCCTGGAAGCCCTTGTAATCCTGGAGGGATAAATCCCAGGAATTCCACTCTTATTCGAGGCCCATACTCTTGCAAGATTTTAATAATAGCGGGTACGACTGGCTTGAAATCTTCGTCCTTGGCTGTCCCCTCATAGCCAAATACAATGTTACCGTCATTTCGCACAGGTTTAGGCCCGGCTGCATCTAGCAACTCAAAATCTACACTAGCTGGAAAGCACACCACATTCGGATTGAAATGAAGTCGAATATAATCCGCAAAATAGGGGGAAATGACTTGCACTACTTTTGAAAAGGTTAAAAAACGAATAAAGGTCTCTCGCCGATCCGGGTCCTGGTAATAATTGGTCAATGTGCCTGCAGAGGGAATATGCAGAAAATTATCGTCAATGACATAAACAGTCTGTTTCCCCATTTCGTGTGCGGCTTCTAGCCATTTGTAGGCAAGGGGTTCTACATTTCGAATAAAAATAACAATTTGAGCAGAAGCTATGTCTTCTCTGGTTACAAAATCCTCTGTAACCAGCCGATAATTATATATTCCCAATTTCTTCATCAATCTAAAAGGCTGTAGTAATATGATCTCTAGTGATGGAAAAGATTTTACTTGTGCTATTATAAGAGCAATAGGCCAAAGGGTATGTTGCAGACCAAGTTGAACGCCATTCTGATAGCCTTGTTCATAGCCTTCCCTTTTCCCTTTTCTTCGTCCACCAAGATAAGAATACGATTGGGCTCGATTTTTGGTGTTCATGATAACCCCCTCTACTTGACCTCCTATTGCAGCTATTCCGAAATGTTGATTTGCCCTGCTTGCTCTACGCCTTGTGCATATCCAACATTGAAGCCTTCGTTATATGCTTGGTCGAAACCTTTGTTATACCCTTTGTTATACAGTGGTCTGTATACCTTTCTTTTTTTCATTTTCTTAACGACTGATCTTCTTGCTTTGATGTTTGTTTTTATATTTCGTTTCTTAACTTTAAGGGTCCGTTTTCTTCTAGTCGCTAACAAGCTCCTCTTACGGATCATTCAATTCACCTCCTAAAAAGCGTCCGAATAGTAGGACAAGGAATGATCGGATTTCCTGTTACATACATACTGGCAATTTCATAACTAATGGGGACAGTCCATCGTTGATCCAAATGCCATGTTCGATGAGCAGCAGGAGAAAGAATCGATCGCAGTTTACCCTCTTGAAGCTGATAATGACCACCATCGGGAGTTGTCACGATAATATTATCCCTTAAGTTTATCTCAGTAATAGTTGGATCATTTAGACTGGCGAGTTTCAATAACACATCAGCAGCAGAAAGAGGCGGACCCATATGCCAGCATTTCAAATCGAGCTGTGATACCTGTGTAATGGGTACCTGAATGGGGCTGTTAATCGGATACCGCACACCGTATTCAACCCAATATGCTGTAGGATCTTCCCCTTTTACAATTACACAGTTTGCATAGAACCGACACATCCCAGCTGCTGCGTCCTCGTCATTTTGCCTTGCTTCCATGAGAGCGCGGGATGGATCTCCCCATTTATCAAAATAATAAATCTGGTTTTTCTCATAGACAGGTGCAAACTGTTCTTTTAGGCTCTTCATTGTCATGCTGCCATAATGATGGACGAACGTATCTCCAGCTACAACAAGTTGTAGTCCAAGAAGCTCCGCCCGTAATCCGTAATCGTCATCTTCACAATTACCGATTTCGAATCCTTCATCAAAATATCCGATTCGTTCAAATACATCTCGACGCATGATCAAGCAAAAAGCAGTGATTCGGGATATTGATTTCCAGCGAGATGAGTCAGAGCGATTGTAACTAAGAGCGAATTGTTGCATCTCCTCGACAGTACTATAGTTTGTAGGAATAAGTTGCTCTCCACTAATATAATTACTTACAGGGCCTGCTAAACCTATGGTTGCATCTTGCCCAACACAGGCCAATAAGTTATTCAACCAATAGGGCGTTACCACTGTGTCATTATTCAAAAGTACTAATGAAGTACCTCTTGCCATCAAAAGCCCTTGATTGACAGCACCTGCAAAGCCTAGATTATGATCGAAGAAACGAAATCGAATTCCGGTTGTATCCGATATTAAATAGTCCAATGTCCCGTCGGTCGACCCATTATCAATAATAATCAGCTCGTAGGGCTCTGGCGTATAAGCACGAATACTTTCTATACATTCAATAAGGAACGCTTTTTGGTTATATGTTGGAATAATGATACTGGTCCCTTCAAACAGTGGACGTTTACCTTCTGTCCCTTCGCGGTTTCCACTGTTGAAACCATCTTCGTATCCTTTATCGAAGCCCACCCGGCACCCATCTTTAAATCCTTGGCGAAAGGAAGAATGAACAGGCTTCAGCTTTGACTGAATCTTGTTTTTTTTAATATAACTTGCTTTCATGGCTCTTCTTCCCCTTCTTTCCTTACTTACAAAGGTGCTTCGCCATTACTGATTTTATCTGACAGATGCCCGAAATCGATGGCAACTTTTCCAAGCTCTGTTGCGATACGCTGTACAATAACAACTGCTGGAATGCCTGCAGAAACTAGTGCCAAATCAAAATCTCGAGCATAAATTTCATTCATAACTCGATGCACATCATGAATTCCTTGGACTGGGAAGATCGCATCAACAATGTGGATGCCTTTTGCCATGAGCTTCTCTTTCAATCCCTCCGTTGTATTCCCTACAAGCAGAACACGCTGTCCGGTCAACAAATCCATAAGAAAACCTTCTACATATAAGGAATAATTAATTGTAGAAAGTGTCAAAGCCATACTACGGTAAGGGATACCGTAATTTTCAAAAATAGATATAGCTAATGGAAGGAACGTTCGAAATCTCGATCTCGGAATTCCCACAATGGATGACTGCATCACAGATTGAAGCAGCATATCTTTAGCAGCATAATCTGGCAAATCAACTCCTGCGTAATTTAAAAAAGTACCATCTTTATGAAGTTGATCTGAACTTTGTATCCCTTGTGCCATGGTGAGCAGTTCACCGTCACCTAGACGAATAATAGAAAGGGGTTTGCGAAACTCCAAGGCATTACGGATCAGCTCATAAATATCCACAGTCGGAAGAACAGGAACCATTTGCTGGTGAAAATGTTCAAGTCCCGCTGCAATAATAGAATCAACTGAAATGCTAGGCAGAATGACATTTACGGGCAGCAATTGATCTACAATAGCATCACCGCCTTGAAACACTCCTTTATCAAAGGCCGTATCATACCCGCTATTGTAACCTTCATTGTAACCAATGTTGTAGCCAACGTTATAATTTGTCTGGTGATTGGATTCGACGGATTTGTGAACCGATCTCGCTCTTCGCCGAGCGCTTCGCCGAGCTTTACCAAGGTTTTTTTTAGAAAGCTTCGGCTTTTTCATTTGAAGCTGCATCGTACACCTCCTGCTTTACATACGTTGACGAACCCCTTCGTTATTGTATTCTTATATGAATTGAAAGAAACGGTTACAAGTGTCTATTTCCTAGCTATACCTTCTATTCCACCTATTCAAATAGAATAGACATCATTTGATCCAGGCGATGCGCATAAGTATGCTGTCGCAATGTTCGGTTATATGCCTTAAACGCAATCTCTCTTCGTTCTTCTTCATGAGTCAAATAGTAGTCGAGTTGATAGACCAGTTCCTCTGGTGAGGAATAGGTAACAATCTCCTGATTAGGAACATACATTTGTGATACCTCAGATCGTAGGTCCACTAGCTGTAGGGTGGAGCAGCCATTAATTTCAAAGGTACGAGGATTTACGGAACAAGCCTGTAGAAGCATACTGTTATTATTTGTCTCATCATCCACCGGTCTATGAAGATTAATAACAATTTTGGCACCATTGTAATAACGAGATGTATCCTCAGGGGTCATCCAGTTTCCAAGTCGGATGGAAGAAGAAAGCAGTTGGTATTGCTGTAATCGGTCCCACCACCAACCAGAAAGGAGCGTTCTTTTACCCTTTAAATAATGGGCAATTTGATCGACATACCAGACACGGTTCCAAAAAGCCGTACCAATAAAACAAATATCCGTTTGAAAGCTAAGCTGAGCTGCACACGGATAGAAGGCTTTCGTATTTACTGCAAAAGGAAAGTAATAGACGTTTGTACAACCAATCGACTGATACAAGCTCACACAGTTTAATTCCAGTGTAAACACGTAATCATAATGAGGAGCAATACCAATCGTCCAATCTGTATAGTATGGATCGTCTGTAAACCAAACTGCCGTGCGGAACCCACGTTGTCTAAGCTCATCTACCTGTTCAAGCGGTAATATAACACCGTTTAACACTAGAACAATGTCTGGCATATATAGTGTCGCTGCAGCTACAACAGATTCAGCCGGACTCACAGACACTACCTCAGATACAACACTTCTCAATCCTTCTATGATAGCTTGATCAAGTGCTGGATAAGGGTCGCCAATGCCTGCAGTGACATAGAGTACTTTATAGGGACGAATTGGAAAGAGCCTCTCACCCAATTGAGTATAAATACCGTTTGATCTGCCTATTCGGTATCCCTCGTTCCAGCCCGCTACACTTCCATCTCTGCTGCCAGCCTCGAATCCTTTATGCCATGTAACAACGGGCTTACCGCTCTTGCGAACGGTTTTGACGCTCATGATCCACACCTGCTTCCGTTACCAATTCTTGGTGCTCTATGCACCATTCCTTTTAAAAGCTTGTAACGCAGAACGCCAATCCCTTAATGGAGTGAGCCCATTCATGCGAATCGCTGCACAATCCAAAGCAGAATTAGCAGGTCTAAGAGCAGATTGCTCAAATTGATGGGAAAGAATGGGCAGCACTTGCACATGGTCAAAGCCCATTTCCTGTACAATAGCTTGAGCAAGCTCAAAGCGCGAACAAACTCCCTCGTTAACTACGTGATAAATCCCATAGCTTTCCTTACTTAGCAGCTCCGTAATAAATGCTGCGAGATCCACAACATAAGTAGGAGAGCCGTAGCAATCCGTTACGACAGATATTTCATTTTGACTTCGAGCCAGCTTACAAATGGTGTTGACGAAACTTCGCTGACCCATACCGTACAACCATGCCGTTCGAACGATGAAATGTTTGCTACAGTACAACTCTACAAATTTTTCGCCGAGCAGTTTGGTAGAGCCATATATATTTATGGGTGAAGGACAATCCGATTCGATGTAGGGTTCCTTTTTCATGCCATCAAATACATAATCGCTGCTAATGTGTACCAGTTTGGCACCCACTAATTCTGCAGCTTCAGCTATATTCCGCGTTCCGAATGCATTAATCTGAAATGCTGTATCAGCATGCTTCTCTGACAAATCCACATCTGTATAAGCAGCTGTATGGATGATTACATCCGGCCGATGTATAAGGATCGTTTCCTTTACTTTATTAGGGATAGTGATGTCAAGCTCAGCTCTTGAAAGAGGCACTACTTCATGCGCAGCAGTTAAGAATGACACCAAGGTCGAACCCAGTTGGCCGACAGCGCCCGTAATTAGTATTTTCAACAATGATCACCCCTAATAGGGTCCAATCCATAACCGCGATGAGAGCCTTCAGCTATTTCCCTTAACCACTGTTCATGATTAACATACCATTGTATGGTCTTTTTGATGCCTTGTTCGAATGGAGTTGATGGTTTCCAACCAAGCTCATTCCTAATCTTTGCAGCGTCAATTGCATACCTCCTATCATGACCGAGCCGATCCTTAACGTAATGGATGAGATTCTCCGTTTTCCCTAATTCATCCAAGATACGACGAATGATATCGATGTTCGTATATTCATTATTACCGCCCACATTATACACTTCGCCGGGTGTTCCGCCATGAAGCACCAGGTCAATCGCATTACAATGGTCTTCGACGTAAAGCCAATCTCGAACGTTAAGGCCGTCACCATAAAGAGGAACCCTTTGATCGTTCAAGACTTTTAAAATCGAAAGAGGAATAAGCTTCTCTGGGAATTGATTCGGACCGTAGTTATTGGAGCAACGGGTAATCATAGCGGGGAAATTATAGGTATGATAATAAGCACGTACCAGCATATCTGCTCCTGCTTTACTAGCCGAATAAGGGCTATTTGGTGCTAATGATGTAGTTTCTGTAAAGTACCCCATTTGTCCGAGAGACCCATAAACTTCATCCGTAGAAATTTGGACAAACCGCTTTACATCATGCTGTATAGCCGCTTCTAGCAAGGTGTGAGTTCCCTGGATATTCGTTCTTACAAAACGGAGTGGATCTTCAATACTCCGATCTACATGGGACTCTGCAGCAAAGTGCACGACCGCATCAATACCTTCGCCAAATATAACGGACAATAGCGATTCATTACAGATGTCCCCTTGAATAAAATGATAATTCGGCAGATGCTCCACTTCAGAGACATTGTCCTTGTGTGCGGCATAAGTGAGCAAATCCAAATTGTATACCTGGTATTCAGGGTATTTGTTCATCATGTATAAGATGAAATTACTACCAATGAAGCCCATACCTCCGGTTATGAGTAGTCTCATCCTGCTATTCTCCTTCCATTAGCTTTGAGCCGGCGTCATGCAAAGATTGAATGGTTCCGGCATCCGTCCACCAACCTTCTAAGATGTTGTATGTGAGTGTGCCTTCTTCCGCATAACAATTGTTTACATCTGTAATCTCCAGCTCACCCCTGACTGATGGCTTTATCGTTTGAATAATTTGAAATACGCCAAAGTCATACATATAAATGCCTGTAACACAAAAATTAGATTGTGGATGCTTCGGCTTTTCCTCGATGGAGACGATACGACTTCCCTTGATATGGGGAACACCATATCTCCGGGAGTCTTCGACTTCCTTCAGAAGCAGCATGGCCCCACGTTCTTGAGCTTCATATGCCTGAACATAATCCGTCAAAGGATCCTCAAACAAATTGTCTCCTAGTATGACTACAAATTTATCCTTCGGTTGTATGAAACCGTTAGCGAGAAATAGAGCTTCCGCTATCCCTCCTGCTTTCTCTTGTATTTTATAAGTAAGATTGACACCCCAATCCTCTCCGCCACCTAAGAAATTCACGTACATACCCGCGGACTGCTTCCCAATGACGAGTAGGATGTCATGAATACCGGCTTCCTTCATTTTCCGAATGGAATAATGTATCATAGGATGCTTGCCAACGGGCAACAGATGCTTATTGACCAATTTTGTTAATGGCCATAAACGCGTTCCCGTACCTCCTGCCAAAATGACACCTTTCATGAGGTCATGTTCCTTTCATCTGAATTGATGCTTAGTAGAAACACCTACTCATAGATATATGTAAATTTACCTTTCGTGGTCTGTACCAATACCCAAAATTCGTGAAATAACAGCTATAGAATAAAAAAAAGCCACCATAGGGTGGCAGGATTATGCTTTGGAGCCAATAGCAATCCAGTTCACAATGCCTTGCAAGTCAGGTGAAAATTTGGCTCGAACGACGGAAACTACCGCTGTATCTTTTAATTTTTGTTTCGCAACAATGTAACAAGCAGGGTGATTGGATATCGCCGTAATGACATAATGTTCATCAGCAAAAGGTTCATCAAAAGTGACTAACACTTCCACGAGTTCATCCTGTCCTTTGAATTGAAATGGAATGAGACCGAACTGCTGCAGGGATGCAGGCTTTGCTGCTGGTACGTGCATCGTTTTGAAAGACAGGTTCTCTGCTTGAATCGCACCTGGAGCAATATGCCTAGATTCGATAATGTCTGCTGCCAGTTTTTCGCTTGTAATCGAGCCGTCTGCGATGTGTTGAACAGTCACCGATCTACTAGCTAGTTTGCTTCCATCCACACTACTTTCAGCAAGTTTCTCGCTTGTAATCGAGCCATCTGCAATATGGGAGCTAGTCACCGCCCCATACCCCAACTTGCTGCTTTCTACGCTGCCATCTGCTATGTGATCACCTGTCACAGATCCAGTCGCCAGCTTACTGCTGTCTACACTAGCTTCCGCTAGTTTTGACGTCGTGATGGTGCTATCGGCGATATGCTTAGCAATGATGGAACCATCCAGCAGCTTACTACCGTCCACACTTCCTGCTGCCAGCTTAGATGTTGTAATCGAGCCATCTTCCAAGTGATTGCTAACTATAGATCCGTTTGCTAACTTGGTGCCGTCTATACTGCCTTTTGCCAGCTTTGACGTCGTGATGGTACCATCTGCCACGTGGCGTTCGGTTATGGCTCCACTCAGCAGCTTGCTGCTATCCACTATGCCTTCTGCCAGATGTTCACCGGTCACAGTGCCCACGGCTAGCTTGCTACCATCTACACTACCTGCAGCAAGCTTCGAGCCTGATACTGCTCCATCGACAAGATGCTCTTCGCTCACCGAGCAAACGGCCAGTTTATTACCGTCCACACTGCCTGCGGCTAATTTCGATCCATCAACAGCACCCTCCATAATATGAGTGCTGTTCACCGATCCTTCCATCAGCTTTCTTCCATCCACACTGCCAATGGTCAAGTGATAGTTACTAATGATGCCGGACGCAAGCTTACTTCCATCAATGCTGCCTGCGGCTAGCTTCGCGCCGTACAAGGCGCCATCTGCAAGATGATCGCCACTGACTGCGCCTGCGGCCAGCTTGCTTCCGTCTACACTACTTGCAGCCAGCTTGCTTCCGTCAACTGCGCCGTCGACGAGGTGCCCATTGCCTATCGAGTTCGGGGTCAGCTTACTGCCATCGACACTCCCCCATGCCAGCTTCATATTATCCACTGCACCGTCAGCAAGATGATAACTGCTTATAGCTCCAGCAACTAGCTTGCTCCCATCTATACTGCCTGATGCCAACTTTACGCTGGTCACAATTCCTGCTGCCAGATGCTCGCTGCTAATTGCACCTTCAGCAATTTTGCTGCCATCCACACTGCTAATTGAAAGCTTCGTACCGTTTACTGCCCCTGGCGCGATATGATCACTATTCACAGCACCAGACACCAGCTTGCTGCTGTCCACACTGCTCTTCGCTAGTTTTGCTCCGTTCACTGCACCGTCAATGAGGTGTTCGCTTCCTACAGCACCTAGGCTTAGCTTGCTGCTATCCACGCTGCCGTCCATCAGTTTCGTTCCATCTACAGCTCCTGTCACCAAGTGTTCCCGACCTACTACTCCGAATGCCAACTTCGAACCATCCACCATATGGTCAGCGAGATGTTCACGGTTGATCGCACCAGCCAACACTTTACTGCTATCGACACTGCCTGGAGCCAACTTGGTAACATCCACAACATGGTCGGAAAGATGCTCATTGCTCACTGCACCTGCAGTCAGCTTGCTTCCATCCACACTTCCCGTTGCCAACTTTGCTCCATATACCGAACTATCAGCAAGATGGTAATTACTCACAGCACCAAGTGTCAACTTGCTGCCGTCCACCGAATTAGCGGCAAGCTTTTCACTATCAACAGAGCTGGATGCTAGATGTTCGCCGCTGACCGCTCCCAACGCCAGCTTCGCTCCAATAACGCTGCTCGCAGCCAAATGTTCATGTGTTATAACACCTGGCATTAATTTGGTTCCATCCACGCTTTCCTTAGCCAACTTCACACCGTTCACAGCCCCATCGGCAAGGTGCTCATTATTTATTGTTCGTGCAGCCAATTTGGAACCAATAATGGATCCATCAGCTAGATGCCGCGCATTTAAAGCACCGGTAACCAGTTTACTTCCATGGATGCTTTCATTAGCAAGCTTTGCTGCAGTTACCGCACCATCGGCGATGTGTTCACTGCTGACCGCTTTACTGGAAATTTTACGTCCGGTCACACTGTTATCAGCTAGCTTAGACTCTGTTACGGCACTCTCACCTAATTTATCACTCGTAACCGCCTGGTTTTGAATAATCCAAGCAGAAACCGATCCAGCCTGTAAATGCTGAGTTCCTACGGATCCGCTTGCCAACTTCTCTTCCGTGACAGCGTCTTGAGCCAGCGTCTCCGTCGTTATTGACTTTTCAATAAGCTTGCTGCCTTCCAGACTTCGATCTGCGAATATGCCAAGTGTGATAGATCCCTGAGCCAAATGCTCAGAAGTAATCGCTCCGGTCTTAATATGGAAACCGTCGATAATATTTTCCTGAAGGTGCCGAATTTCAATGGACATAGATGCGATTTTACTACTCGTTACAGCTTCTTCAGCGATTTTACTTGTTGTAATCGTCTGTTCCTGTACATGTCGTGTCGTAATCGCTTCGTCAGCGATATGTTTACGATGAATAGCTAATTCATTGATTTGTTCCTGACCGATTGCCCGCTCTGTTACATGTTCGGAACGTATGACACCCTGCCCAAGCTTATCACCGGAAATAACGCCATCTTTTAGATGCTCCGCGCCAATCGAATTCAATTGTATGTGGGTTCCTGATACGGCTCCGCTCACTAAATGCTCACTACCAATGATTTCTTCCTGCAAATGAACCCCATGAATCGTGCTCAGCGCAATTTTCTGTGAAGTGACACTCTTATCCTTCAGTTTAGACGAATCTACACTCTCATTAGCCAGCTTCTCCGTTGTGACAGATCCCGATTCCAATTTGGAACTGGAGATAATGTTATTCCCCAGATGCTCACTCTGAATGGCTTGCTGATCAATATGCCTTCCCTCAACAATGCTTTCCCCCAATTTAGCCGATGTAATTGATTCATCTTGGAGTTTAGCACTGGAGATGATGTTATCGGCAAGATGCCAATTCTGAACAGCATGCTGCCGAATATGCCGTTCTTCTATAATGCTTTCTCCCAATTTAGCAGATGTAACCGATTCATCTTGAAGCTTAGCACTAGAAATCGCATTGTCCGTTAAATGATCACTATCAATGGCTTTCGGGTTAATGTGCCGTCCTTCAATGATATGGTTAGCCAATTTATCGGATGTAATCGCACCGTCTAGTATGAGCGTCGAATAAATTGCGCCATTCGCAATATGCTCCGCATGAATCGAGCTTGCTGTGATATGACGGCTGGTGATTGCTTCATCGGTAATATGTTCACCATAAATGGAGGATTCCTGCAAATGTTTCGTCTCAATCGCTAGTGGAGCAATCTTCCCGCTCGATACAGCCATATCCGCAAGTTGATCGTGATTAACAGATTCCCACGCCAGCTTCTCTGTTGTGATTGACTCATTTTGCAAATGACAGTTCTCAATAGCAAGATCAGCAATATGCGTTGCTTCAATTTGTCGCGGAGCAATGTTATGACTCTGAACACTGCCATTAGCCAAGTGTTCTCCATAAATACTTTGTGGTTGAAAATGAACAGAGGTAATGCTCGCATTGGCGATTTTCTCTTCGGTCACTGCCTGATCTCTTAACTTATCCGTTGTGACGGAAGCATCCGTCAGCTTGGCGGTATCAATAATATAATTGGACAAATGCTTGGCTTGCACGGCGCCACTATGAATTTTCTCTCCCGTTATAGCTTGATTATCAATGAGTTCGCTCGTAATGATCAGTTCAGATAAATGTTGGGGAAGAATGGAACCGTGAGCAATTTTTAAGGAATCAATGGTTTGGTCGGCCAGTTTATCCGCTGTGATACTATTGTCCATCATTTTACTGCCCGGAATGGATTGATCCTGAATTTTATCACCCAAGATACTATGTGGAGCAATATGTTCATCGTTGATCGCTTGATTAGCAATCTTATCTCTTGTTACACTTCCCGGAGCAAGCTTCGAATGCTCGATTGCAAAATCCTTCAGAGCTTTCGTGCCGATACTGAGTGGTTTAATTTTGCTCTCATCGACAGAGCGATTTGCAATTTTCTCCCAAGTAATCGCTTCTTCGACAATATCATCTGTATAGACGACAGGGTTTACAAATTTCCCCGTTTTCCTTTCAGAGAGCAATAGCAGCGGTGGTGGGGGAGCGGTGGAAGTAGTGGAAACCTTCATTAGATTGGATTGCTTGCTAATTTTGGTCGTTTCTACTGGAGATTTCACATTCCCTTTGGCTGGCGGATGCGGATCACTCGTTTCCGTTTTCTGAACGGGCTCCGTTTTCTCAGCTTTCTCGACTTTCTCGGCTTTCTCGGCTTTCTCTTGCTTGACTGGAGCTGATGCTGGTTCAATTTCATCTATCCAATCCAGTTCGTTCACCCTGCTGGAGTTCACTTTTTGCACATAAGGTCTTACTCTGCTGCTCTTACGCTTACTCATAGACTCCTCTCCATTCTCCAAGAATTAGTCACTTGTAACATATTCAGTCTCCACCCGATAGGTACGCTAGCCCGAAAAAATGTGCGCTAACCTAGATAAATGGTCAAATCCACTAACTACTCTCTATACATATGCGGATTAAAAGGCAAAGCTTGGGCATTTGTTCCATTTCTACTTGGAAAGTATCAGCATCCGTACAAACAAGCAACCCTGCTTTTCCATAAACTGAGAAGGAGTCACAATTGCACAACACCCAAGCCCTCTGAAGGAGAAGGAGTGAAGTAGATGGCGAATCCCTATGTGGGTATTTTAGTCAACGATTCCTTACACGCAGGCATTCCCCTAGGGAACACACAGTATGAAGCTACTCAATATTATGATGAAGCTGGCAAGCAATACGGTGTAACTCCTTGTTATTTCCGCCTCCAGGATGTCCAAATCGATAAAATGAAGGTACACGCTTATGTACAAGAAGGTCCTTGCTTTGAGCTAAAATGGTTGGATCTTCCCAAGGTTATCCACAATCGAGCGATTTATTTGGACCATGCTTCTTATCAGAAACTGGAGGAATGGACAAAACGAGGCGTAATCTTATTTAATAGATGGAACCGCTATAGCAAACTGAGAATTCACGATCTTTTGCTGAAAAATGCTAGCATTCGCCCCCATCTGCCAGGGACTTATCCGGCTACCTTGAAAAATATGAAAATCATGATGTCAGCCTACGATTCTCTCATTATTAAACCAACCAATTCTAGCATCGGTCGTGGTGTGATGAAAATGGATCGCCATGTTAGGAGCTGGAAGCTCATTTACCCGGCAAGTATGAAGATCAGTAACCGAATCTGGCGGACAGTAAGCTTCCGTCATTACCTTCCTTTGACCTTACGACGCAAAATCCAAAGCCACACCTACATGATTCAGCAGCGCCTGCCTCTGGCTACATTTGATGGCCGACCATTCGATCTTCGCATCTCTGCTCAGCGCGGGGCATCTGGCGAATGGGGAATAACCGGTATAGTTGCGAAAGTCGCATCACGCGAACTCTTTCTCACCAATGTAGCGCAGGGTGGAGAAGTGCGAACTTTACCCGATATTCTATCTACCGAATACCCTCACCTTAATCAAGAGGAAGTATTACACCAAATTTCCGACTTCTCCCTGCGTGTCGCTCGGCATCTTAGTACAGAACTGCCCTACCTAGCTGATATCGGGCTCGATGTAGGGATCACATGCGACGGATTTCCATTATTTATTGAATGTAATGGGAAAGATCAACGCTACAGCTTCCTTGAAGCCAACATGCAGGAGGTATGGAAAGCTACTTATTTTAATCCTATCGCCTACGCAAAATTCTTGTTAGATGGCGGCGTCCCCCCACTTTAATCGCGCAAAAAAAACACCGTGCTGCGAATGTATCCGCAGGAACGGTGTTATTTGTTTGCTATTGTCCCTAGTACGCTCTGAACCTCAGCGTTCAGTTTTTTCGTATCTGGAACTTTAATCGGACGATCATGCAGTTGATATTTCTGCTTCACCTTCGTAACTTGATGAACACTTTGATTGATTGTTTCCATCGGTATTCGCCCCGATTGAACGGCTTTTCGCAGTGCGTCTATGACCGTGACGACCTTCTCATACTCATGTCCGACCATAACGATATTCGTCCCCGCAAGAACAGACTTCACGGCTGCCTCACCCAGATCATAATTCTTGATGATGGCCCCCATCGTCATATCATCTGTCATGATGAGTCCCTCAAACCCCATTTCCTTACGCAAAAGATCTGTCATAATCTTTCTCGACATCGAAGCAGGATTCTGAGCATCCACTTTAGGCAGCAGAATATGAGCGACCATGACCGCATCAGCCTGATGCTTGAAAGCTTCTGCGAACGGAACCAGCTCAAGCTTACGCAAGCGGGCGAGGTCATTTTGGACGATCGGCAGTCCCACATGCGAATCTACCGAAGTATCACCATGCCCTGGAAAATGCTTTACAACAGGGACAACCTGCTGATTCTGTAGTCCTTTCATCATTTGAACACCAAAGCTGCTCACAATAGAAGCATTAGATCCGAATGAACGATCACCAATGACCGGATTGTTAGGGTTACTATTGACATCCAGATCGGGTGCGAAATCCATATTTAAGCCATAGGCATTTAGTTCTTTCCCAAGTAGTTGGCCGATATTATAAGCGAGCACAGGACGACCCGTTTTACCGATGTCTTTGCTGGTCGGTGTTTTCATAATCTCATCCGGCAACCGTGTCACTCTGCCGCCTTCTTCATCTACACCCAACCAAAGCGGAAGCTTATTCACGGTATTCGTCTGTTTCAATTCATTAACTAGCCCTACCAGCTGAGTCGTATTTTTCACATTAGGCTTGTATAATATAATCCCGCCAACGTGATAAGTTTCTATCAGCTCGCGTGCATGTACATTCATACTGTACTCATCGATTCCCGCTATAATCATTTGTCCTAACTTTTCTTCCAGCGTCATCGCCACAACACCGCTTGTTGCGACTGGCGTTGGCGTTGATGTCGGTGTCGGTGTAGCTTCCACTCTCGGCGGTGTCGCGGCGGGTGCTGAGGAAGATGGATTGTCTCCCGGGCGGGACGACGAACAGCCAGTTAAGAGCAGTGAAAACGCAGCTGCGAGCACCGCGCCTCTGATCAACAAAGGTATATCTCGTTTCATCTTCATCTACCTTCCCTTTTGGACCTAAACTTCTTAACGATGTTCTACCTAAAATTGTTGCAAGACCGATTATTCGCTCCTAAGCTCCTTCAGCGTCCATCTCAGTAACGTATAGATTCCATAACACCCCAAGAAAGCTCCGCTTAACAGGAATAACACATTCTGAAAAATGCCGTGAATATTCGTCATAAATACCGTCTCATCTCTTAAAATCTCATATATAGCGAGCACGCTGATAATACCAAACACATAGGCACACCCCACTGCCAGCATATGATATATAATTCGGCACATTGTGAACAGCCAAGCACTTATTAGCATACTAATTGGAATTAGAATACTAAGTACCACGATTATTATGGACATTGTGTGATTTCACCTCATCAACAGCATTGACGGTTTCCTTTCCGGAAATACCAAAGGCATATGGATCCATTTTGTGATATGATTATATGGAAAATAAAGCGTTTACATAAAGGCTTCTCCTGCTAGGATCCGGGGTCGCATCCATCACAAGGAAAAGAGGTCTATTAATGAAGAAGAATAGCGTCTTACAGTATTCGCTGCCCTTAGATGCTTCCTTTGAGCTAATCGCAAGCTGCAAGTCCTGTACGAGTATTTCTGATCATTCATCTCGAACCCCTGTCCAATGTATCAAGTTCGCCGGCTCCTCTGTTCCCATCTCCGTTAACCTCGCTACTTGCTATACCTGCGGGGATTATAAGCAAAGCTAGCATATTCCACCTCAAACAGCCATTAGGCTGTTTTTTTCTTGCGCATACCTTGCATTCCTTCCTCATTCGACAATTGATTCTTTTACCTTTCTGTGGCAAGATTAGCGAAGAACCATATATAGGGATCTTTGATCTTAATCAAAGTCTCTCCGCATGAAGGGATCTTTGATCCGTGATCACTGCTTCCCCTAAACACGAATGAACAGGAGTTTTTTAATCTATGTCTAAACCATTTTTTCGATTGCTAACGGAGCTGTCTTCACGCAAATGGGTGTCCCAAGTGACAGGTGCTTTTGCCAGATCCAAAGCAAGCCGGATCTTCATTCCTCGCTTTGCCCAAACCTACGGAATACGCATCGAAGATGCTGAGAAGCATTTACAGGATTATAAATCTTTGAATGATTTCTTCACACGCAGATTAAAGCCAGGGTTACGCCCTATTCACGAAGATCTAACTCGTGTTGTAAGTCCTGTTGATGCCAGCATTACAGGTATTGGTGACATCAAGGATGGCTTGATTGTGAATGTCAAAGGTCAAGACTACACGATAGAAGAGCTGCTTAATCGTTCCCCTCGTACGGTCAACTATAAGAATGGCTTTTATTTTGTTCTATATCTTAGTCCTACAGACTACCACCGCATTCATTCGCCGATTTCAGGTGATGTGCTTGAGAGCGAGCATGTGCTTGGGAAAGTATATCCTGTGAATGAGTTTGGCCTTCGTCATATGAAGAGAGTACTCAGTCGTAACGAACGGTTAATTACCTTTATCCAGCACAATGCCGGTGAAGTTGCTGTAGTGAAAGTTGGAGCCCTTAACGTAAGTTCTATTCAATATGTGAAGCCTCTTCCCAAAACGCTTGAGCGAGGTCAAGAACTAGCTTACTTCGAGTTTGGTTCAACAGTTGTTCTCCTTTTTGAAGATGATATGTTTGAGCCTCGCCCAGATCTGCAGCTCGGTTCTAAAGTGAAAATGGGAGAAGACCTCGGCCGTTTCCTAGAAAAATAAAGGGGATCTGTCACTGGAGAGGAGAGAACCATGGCGTCCATTACAGCATCATCTCCCGAACAAAGCTCCAAGAGCTTAAATAGTACCGGAGACGTCAAACCTACCGTATATCGTATTTTATTCGCAATTGGGCTTGTCCATTTACTCAACGATTCGATTCAATCTGTCATTCCAGCTATCTTTCCCATACTAAAAAGCGAGATGGGACTTAGCTATACACAGATTGGTTGGGTACAGTTCGCCATTAACTTCACGGCTTCCATTATGCAGCCGGTTGTCGGCTTATACACAGATCGCAAGCCTTCACCCTACATGCTGCCGATTGGCATGGCCTCCACCCTTACGGGTATGCTGCTGCTCGCATTCGCACATTCGTATTGGGTCGTGTTATTGTCTGTTTGCTTTGTAGGTCTTGGATCAGCCGCCTTCCACCCAGAGGGATCTCGTGTCTCTCACATGGCCGCGGGGAGTCGCAAAGGTCTAGCTCAGTCCATTTTCCAAGTTGGCGGTAACGCCGGTCAATCTTTGGCCCCCATGATGACCAAATGGATTTTCATTCCACTTGGATTATTCGGTTCCATATGGTTCACTGGCGTAGCTGCAGTAGCTATCGCTGTGCAATTATATATTGCTCGCTGGTATAAATCCGTGCTGCTTGCCACACCGGTTAAAGCGAAGACCATCGTACAACGTACCGTTAACCCACAGCGGCGCAAGCAAGTCATGTTTGCGATTTGCCTACTAATTTTTCTTGTGTTCGTCCGTTCTTGGTATGGAGCAGCAATGAGCGGCTACTTTGCCTTCTTCTTGCAAGATACATACGGCATGTCAATCGACCGCGCACAGGACTTTATCTTCTTGTTCCTAGCGGCAGGAGCGGTTGGAACATTTTTTGGCGGTCCGCTGGCAGACCGCTTCGGTAAGCGTAATGTCATTTTCTTTTCCATGCTTGGTTCAGCCCCGTTTGCTTTGCTGTTGCCGCATGTGTCGATAACTTGGGCTTACATTTTACTTGTGATTATAGGAATCATTCTATTATCCAGCTTTTCTGTTACCGTAGTGTATGCCCAAATGCTATTCCCTGGGAAAGTCGGGACCGTATCTGGCTTAATTACAGGCTTAGCTTTTGGAATGGGCGGCATCGGGAGTGTCGTCCTTGGCAATCTCTGCGACACCATAGGCACGGCGCGTGTTATGGAAATGTGTGCATTTCTACCGCTCCTTGGCATCCTGACATTCCTTCTCCCTTCGGATCGCAAGTTAAAACAATGGACAGAAGAAACTAACTAGCAATAAGACCTTGTTAGGCTAGCTGAATACATCAGCTGCTGAAACAAGGTTTTTTTCTATACATATAGAAACCGGGGTGGCTTCTTGCATTCCCTTGATGATATTGATTATCTTGCTGCTACAACCCCCTACCTTGTTGACTGCTAAGCCATTACCTTGCAACCTGCAAACCCATTACTGTCGTGACATACCAACACTTCCTTCAGCCTTATCCCCCTCCTTCCTCCGCCAGGCTTTAGGAACTGTTCAAACACATTTGCTGCGAAATCTGCAGTTAATTTTTAATGAGCTGCTTTTTCATCAGCGATTAACTGCTTTTCCTACATCAAATTCACCCGAAAACGCCCTTTTGAACACGTTAAAGCGAAATTAGCTGCACATTTTGCAGGTAATTCAAAAAAAAGGACGTTAATTAATAATTTTGATGCACTAACTGCATCATATGTGGTTTTGAGCATCACTCAGCTAGCTTCCAGATTACCCCAAAACTTGGCAGGAACGAAAAAACAGTTCGGATCACCTCATCGAGGTGCACCGAACTGCTAATTATAACGACTTATTCGTGGTGTGCATCATGTGTCTCACGCTGGTTGCGGCGACGGGCCACACCGGATTCATAAGCTGCTTCCATGACCGCTTCTCTTACCTTCTCAACAACAGCCGTGTTGAACACACTTGGAATAATGTAATATTCGTTCAATTCATCTTCATTTACTACAGATGCAATAGCTTTGGCTGCAGCCAACTTCATTTCTTGCGTGATGCGCGAAGCGCGGCAGTCCAGCACACCGCGGAAAATCCCCGGGAAGCAAAGAACATTATTAATTTGATTCGGGTAATCTGACCGGCCGGTTGCCATCACACGAACATAAGGCTCAGCTTCTTCTGGCGTAATTTCCGGAGTTGGGTTTGCCATCGCGAACACGATCGGATCAGTACCCATTCTCTTCACATCATCAGCCTTAAGTACACCCGGCCCGGATAACCCAATGAAAATATCAGCACCTGATATAACATCAGACAGTAGTCCTTTTTGTAAAAATGGATTCGTATTGGCTGCATACCATTCCCAAGCTGAATTCGAATAGCTCTCTCCGCGTACGATTGCGCCTTGTCGATCTACACCGATAACATTTGTAACACCGGCAGCTAAAAGCATCTTCGTACAGGCAATCCCCGCAGCTCCAATGCCCGTGATAACTACTTTACAATCTTCCAAATTCTTGCCCACGAGCTTAACAGCATTGAGAAGCCCTGCAAGAATAACTACTGCCGTTCCATGCTGATCGTCGTGGAACACAGGAATATCTAGTTCATTGATTAATCTTTCCTCAATTTCAAAACAACGCGGCGATGAAATATCTTCTAAATTAATACCACCGAATGCTGGTGCAATCGCTTTTACCGTACGAATAATTTCTTCGGTATCTTGCGTGTCCAAACAAATTGGGAACGCATCTACACCTGCCATCTGCTTGAACAGCATGGCCTTCCCTTCCATCACCGGCATCGCCGCTTCCGGACCAATATTTCCTAAACCGAGGACCGCTGTGCCATCCGACACAACAGCAACCGTATTCCGTTTTATCGTCAATGAGTGTGCTTTCGCTGGGTCTTCATGAATTGCCATACAAACCCGAGCAACCCCCGGTGTATATACACGGGATAGGTCGTCCCGATTTTTAATAGGCATTTTCGGAGTAACTTCGATCTTGCCACCCAAATGCATGAGAAACGTTTGGTCTGAAACGTTAATTAACCGAACGCCAGGAATCTCCTTCAATACTTTAGTAATGGATTCCGTATGTTCAGGGTCGCTTACTTTTACCGTAATATCGCGCGTCGTTGTTGTTTTACTAGCTCGTGTTACGTCAATCGCGACAATATCGCCGCCTGCTTCACCTATAGCTGTAGCAATTTTCCCAAAAGTGACCAATTCTTTATGTATTTCCAAACGCACAATAACGCTTGTGCCTCCACCATTTAACCCCGCCATAATAAGGATCACTCCTAAGAAGATAATTAATTGACCATCATGTTAGATCATAACATACAATGTCAATCCTGCCAAAAATCATATTCATCGTGTGCGGCAATCATTAACATGCCTTAAAAGAGCTACACCGCAGCGAATCTCCTCCTCGGTTAGATGTGCAAAACCGAAGATTGCCCCAGCTCGCTCTGGGGGGAGGCCGTAAGTCGCTGCGTCGCTCCACGAGACGCCAGCTTCACGGCATGCGGCTGCATAGGAGGCATAGCTGCGGGGGTCGCCCCGCCACCAGCCGAACAAATGCAGCCCGCTATCACTCTCCACCCACTCGAAGAGGGTGGAGAGCTCCTCCTGCAGCAGCTCTTGCAGGAGCAAGAACTTGCTCGCGTACACCCGCCGCATACGGCGCAGGTGACGCTCATAGCCGCCGCTCACCATGAAAGCGGCGAGCGATCGCTGTTCGAGCAGCCCCGAAGGGTGCGGCTCGTAAAGCCGCTTCGCGGCTACAAAAGCGCCCTGCAGCGCCTCCGGCAGCACGACGTACCCGATGCGCAGCTCCTGCAGCATCGTTTTGGAGAAGGTGCCGATGTAAACCACTCGGCCCTCATCTTGGTCTAGCACCTTGAGCGGCTCAATCGGCCGCCCGCGGTGCCTGAACTCGCTGTCATAATCGTCTTCGACGATGACAGCGCCCTGCTCTGCCGCCCAGCGCAGAAGCTGCTGGCGGCGCTCTAAGCCCAGCACCGCCCCCGTAGGGAACTGGCGGCTGGGTGTCACGAACAGCAGCCGTGCGTTCCACGGCTGCGGCACGAGCCCTTGCCCGTCCACCGCCGCGTGGACAGGGACTCCGCCAGCCGCCAGCACAGCGCGGCTCACGCCTTGATACCCCGGGCGCTCCAGTATGACTGGATCGCCTTCATTCACGAGCACTTGGGTCAGAAGCGCTATCGCTTGCATCGACCCATTGACGATTACGATGCGCTCAGGCGGCGCATCGATTCCCCGCATCCGCCTCAGGTGCTGTGCGATCGCTTCGCGAAGCGCATAATGCCCCTCGGCGATGTAGGCCTCCTCCTCCGGCGACTCCGTCATCCGCCGCACCTGCTCGTACATCCCGCGGTTCCACAGCTCCCGCGGAAACTCATTCATTTGCGGTCGACCCACCGCAAACGAAATCTTTCGCCCCTGTCCTTGTCTCTGCACTTGTCCCTGCACTTGCACTTGCCCCTGTCCCTGCAATTGCCCCTGCCCTACCCAATCCCCATCACGAACCCGCATCCCCCAAGCCGACAGTCGAATCTCCTTCCTGCTAACGTGCTCCTTCTTCTCCTGCCCGCTAGCATATACAACAAAAGTCCCTCTTCCTATATCAGCCTGCAAGTAGCCCTCAGCAATCAACATCTCATACACCTGATTAACGGTTCCACGAGACAATCCAAACAAAGCTGCCAGTTCACGGCTCGACAGGAGCTTCGTATGTAACTTCAGTCTATTCGCAAGTATTTCATCATGAAGAGCATGATACAATGCGGCATACTTACTCGCATATCTCGTTCGATAGGAATGGTAGGGTAAATGAAACTCCATGCTTACTCCTCCGATCATTATAGTGAGAATTCGTTTTCCTGCAAATGAAGTAATCGATGATTATCTAGGACAATCTTCTGCAAAAAATGAGGCAACCTACGTTTGTTAGTTACCCTCAGAATTGATTTAGGGGGAACCTAGGTGCGCTATTTCTTGCAAAATGCTTGTTTCGCTCTCAAAAGGGAACGACGTTCCGCGTAATCGCCTCCACTCGAGGAAACAAAGCAATTAGCGCATCGACGTTCCCTCACAGCAAGAAATACGATATCACCATAAAATTGGTACATCTAAATATAACAAAATTGGATCTTTCTATTAATCCACTTTTCTATTATGCTATCTAAAATCTCATAAATATGACCTTACGACAAGGAGAACATGCCAAATGAATCTACAACCTCTTATTTTAGAAGGAGATCGAGTCGCCCTACTACCTATGCAAAAATCCCATATAACCGGCCTACTAGAAGCAGCAGCCGACCCTAACATATGGGCATATATGACGCCGCTTCTTAGTTCCGCAGATGTGGAGAAGTTTGTTCACCAAGCACTTGAAGAACAAAAGGCAGGACTGGGTATCCCTTACAGCGTCTACGACAAGCATACCGATGCTTTCGTAGGCAGCACACGTCTCTTCGATATCTCAGCCCAACATCGGAATCTAGAGATCGGTCATACCTGGTACAATTCCCAAGTATGGCGCACGCGCGTTAATACCGAATGTAAATATTTACTGCTGAACCACTGTTTCGAAACATTAAACCTTCTCCGTGTCCAACTAAAAACGGACCTACGGAACGAACGCTCTCAAACGGCTATTGCTCGATTAGGCGCCCAAAAAGAAGGTATTCTCCGTCAACATCGTATACTTCACGATGGTTATATACGTGACACGGTTATGTTTAGCATCCTCGATACCGAATGGCCCGAAGTTAAACAGCGATTAGAAGGTTTTTTAAATAAAGTTGGTGTGTAATTCCATCTCGAAAATAATCCGAAAATATTTATTTCGCGCAGTGACGTACACTTGTTAAAGTGGTATAATAACTGCAAAAAATGAATAGCTCATTGGAAGGAATGACCCACTCTTATGAATCCTCTGGCACGACAGTTAAACGAGACCCTGGAACGTGAAAATTCTCACGTGCATGACATGCTTTCTGCATTAGGTAGATCGATTTACTTCCCGAAAGAAGGCATTCTCAGCCAATCTGCTGAAGCAAAGGCCAAAGCCAAGAAATACAATGCTACTATCGGTATTGCTATCGAAAATGGTCAACCTATGCATCTGAAGGTCATTCAAGACACACTCTCCACCTACGCACCAAAAGATATATATGAATACGCACCACCTGCAGGTAAACCTGAACTTCGTACAGCGTGGCGCAAAAAAATGCTCGAGGAAAATCCCGAGATTGGCAATAAACTGATCGGTAATCCGATTGTTACAAATGCCTTAACCCACGGTCTTAGCATTGCCGCTGACCTTTTCGCAGATGTAGGCGACGCAGTAATTATACCGGATAAAAACTGGGAAAATTACGAGCTCACTTTCGAAATCCGCCGCGGCGCCCAAATCGTGAATTACCCGTTATATAACGAGCAGCAGAAATTTAATGCAGCTGGACTTCGTGAAGCTCTTTTTGCTCAAAAGTCCAAAGGCAAAGCGATCGTTGTCTTGAATTTCCCGAACAACCCGACAGGCTATACACCTGGGGCTGAAGAGGGGAAAGAAATTACTGCTGCCATCAAAGATGCTGCTGAAGCAGGCATCAACGTCATCGTACTTACGGACGACGCATACTTCGGTCTTTTCTTCGAGGGTTCTCTGCACGAGTCCTTATTCGGTCAATTGGCTGACATCCACCCGCGCGTGCTCGCTGTCAAAATCGACGGAGCCACCAAAGAAGAATACGTCTGGGGCTTCCGTGTAGGCTTCATTACGTATGCAGGCCAAAGCGAAGCACTTCTCAGCGCCTTGGAGCAGAAAACAATGGGGATCATCCGTGCGACCATTTCCAGCGGTCCTCACCCGTCTCAAACATTCGTGCTTCATGCGCTTAACTCTCCAGAGTTTGGTCAACAGAAACAAGAGAAATACGAGATCATGAAAGGCCGCGCTAACCGCACCAAGTCCATACTGGACAGCGGAAAGTTCGATGATGCATGGGACTACTACCCCTTCAATTCCGGTTACTTCATGTGCTTGAAGCTCAAAACTGTTGATGCCGAAGCCTTACGTGTACATTTGCTGAATCAGCATGGTGTAGGGACGATCGCCCTCGGATCTACTGACCTCCGCGTTGCTTTCTCCTGTATTGAAGAAGGCAGCCTCGAGGAGCTATTCAACCTTATTTATCAAAGCGTTAGAGAAATAGAAACCGTCTCTGCAAGCAAATAATGTGAACAAAAAAGAGCACTTCCTAACCTCAAGTTAGAGAGTGCTCTTTTTGTTCTTCTCTTTTTGTTCTTCTCTTTTCGTTCTATCACAATAGGAAAACAATCCTCTTAATTCGGCATTTTCGAACAGCCTTTTCATGGTTTTTCAATTGAATTAGACACTCTACTAGATCACTCTTCATTTTTAATCATAAAATAATTATGAAGTTGAAAATTTGAAGGGGTGATAGATTTGCAATACTCAACATATGGCAGACATACGGTTGTTGACGTTTGGGGGGTAGATTCCAGTTTTCTAGATAATGTTGATTTTTTACGGCTAATTATGGTGAATGCAGCTGAGAAGAGTGGTGCTACCGTGTTGTCAGTAATCCATAAACAATTCGATCCAAGTGGCTGTTCAATACTTGTTCTATTATCTGAAAGTCATCTTTCTATTCACACATATCCGGATGCAGGTTTTGCAGCAATAGATGGTTACACCTGCGGAAAGAGAGTAGACCCTAAAATAGCAGTCGATTATTTAGTAGATATATTAAAACCCAAGAAAATGTATACAAAAACATTAATTCGCGGTTCTAATGAAATAGATGTCTTAGATTAATATAAAAAGCCTCTTGCGAATGAAGAGGCTTTTTGTATTGAATCATATACATAATGTTATTGATCATGCCCCTAATGCCCTATTGCTGCATCTTTTTGCAACATTTCCACTTTATCTGTCTGTTCCCAAGGAAACTCAACATCCGTACGTCCAAAATGTCCATACGCTGCCGTGCTCTGATAGATTGGTCGACGTAGATTTAACATCTTAATAATACCTGCCGGACGAAGATCAAAGTGATTGCGAACTAACTGAATAAGCTTGTCATCTTCAATGATTCCCGTACCAAATGTTTCGATAGCTATACTAACAGGATGTGCTACTCCAATAGCATAAGCAATCTGAATTTCACACTTTTGAGCTAAACCTGCCGCAACAATGTTTTTTGCTACATAACGCGCGGCATAAGCAGCTGAACGGTCAACTTTGGTGGGATCTTTACCCGAAAATGCACCTCCACCATGACGAGCATAGCCGCCATAAGTATCGGCAATAATTTTACGACCCGTTAATCCTGCATCTCCCTCTGGACCACCGATCACAAATCGGCCTGTTGGATTAATAAAATATTTTGTTTTCTCATCTATCAAATCAGTTGGAATGACAGGCAAAATCACAAATTCATACATATCTTTTTTAATTTGCTCTAGGGACACTTCAGGATCATGTTGAGCTGAGATTACGATCGTATCGATACGGATGGGGCGATCGCCTTCATATTCTACGCTGACCTGTACCTTCCCGTCAGGACGTAGATAAGGTACTGTACCATTCTTGCGTACTTGAGCCAATTGATACGCCAGTTTATGGGATAGAGCTATTGGCATTGGCATCAATTCCTTGGTTTCACTACAAGCATATCCGAAAATCAACCCTTGATCACCGGCACCCGTTTCTTCCATATCTCCTTCATTCAACTTGCCTTCGCGGATTTCCAAGGCTTGGTTGACCCCCATTGCAATATCAGGAGATTGTTCATTGATGGCGATTAAGACTGCACATGAATTGGCATCGAAACCGAATTCAGCTCGTGTATATCCAATGTTACTAAGTGTTTTTCGAACAACTTTTTGATAATCAATAACCGCATTCGCCGTAATCTCGCCGGTTACAAGAACAAACCCCCGACCCACACAACATTCACAACCAACGCGTGCATAAGGATCTATCTGGTATATAGCATCAAGTATACCATCAGAAATTTGGTCACATAGTTTATCAGGATGGCCTTCAGTCACCGATTCAGAAGTAAAGAGATGGTTTCTTTTTTTAATCGTCATATACATGACCTCCCAACTAATAATCCTCTTTTTATAACTCCCCCCACCCTGCTATCTGTCTAACGCGGGATGTAATGTCGCTGATTCTTTGCACTTGCCGTCTTTCTAGTACCAATTCTTGTCCGATTGAGAGCGCTAACTTTTCAGCTTTTGCCCGCAAACTAGGATCATTTATACTTTCCATGTCCCATACATGTGATAGACCTATGATTCTACGAATCATTTTACAACCCGCATAGCCCGCAGCATCCTCAAGTATTTGGAGTAAGTAATGATCTACGTATCCCGGAATTACCGCCATTCTTTCTTTAGATTCCTTTTCCCATAAATCCCCAAATTCTATTTCAAAATATGACCATATTTGTTCAATCATCGTAAGAAGATACGCTTGATATTCCAATCGTTCCTGCGAGTCCGGAGTATGTCCTTCGTGGGAGGCAAAGCTAAGTAATAGATTTCCTATCACAGCGCCGATATCAAATCCAATAGGTCCATAAAAAGCAAATTCCGGATCAATCACCTTCGTATCCTCTTTCGTTACCATGATGCTGCCGGTATGAAGGTCCCCATGGATGAGTGCCTGGGCATGAGTGAGAAAACCTTCTTTTAATTGTGCGACCTCAAGTTTCAGTTGGTTATTCTGCCAAATTTCAACCACCTTATCTGCTATCAATGGATTAAATTGATTAGTTTCTGAAGCGAAATAAGGATCCGTAAAAATGAGATTTTCGGATATCTTACACATTTCCGGATTTGAGAACTGAATCACTTTTTCCTTTTTCACTTGAGATGGTAATGCAAAATCAGACGTCAAATACAAAGTTCGTGCTAGAAAAGTGCCCATATGACATGCAAAATGAGGATAGCGTTCATGGGCAACCAATCCTTTACGCATATTCAGGTAGTTCGACAAATCTTCCATCACAGTTAATGCCATCGTACTATCATAATGATAGACAGTAGGCACTAAACCTGGGCAAATAGAATGTTGAATAATCAATGCCTGACTTTCAATTCGTGCCCGGTCAAGGGTCAATGGCCAAGATTCCCCAACCACCCGCGCATACGGTAGCGCCTGCTTCATTATGATGCTTTTTCCCGAACTTTTGTCTGTAATACGAAAGACGAGATTCAAATTTCCATCGCCAATCTCTTGGCAAACCAGCTGTGCATTTGTCATAAACATGTTTCTTAACTTTCGAGCGTAATTCAATGCTCTGTATACATTAAGGGCTTGGTACTGAAGCATACTACCATTCCTCCTTTCTTCCTCAGTAGAAAAGTAATACTATTCTATTAATAATCGAAGAAAGAGAATTTGGTGTATGCAAAAAGCCAAAATAGTAAAACAGACTACATATTTAGGCCACTCTAAGAGAATTTATTGGTGGAACCGAAATGTTGGCAACGAAATGGACCTTCTTTTAGCTATATTGATAATTGGGGAACCTAGTATAATAACACAAAAAAACCCTTAACTAGTAAGGGTTTCTTGCTTAAAATTGGGATGCGGTCGGAGGGATTTGAACCCTCACGCCTTGTGAGCGCCACCCCCTCAAGATGGTGTGTCTGCCGTTCCACCACGACCGCTTATGAAAATTAGAAAACTGGGGATCTAGGATTTGAACCTAGGCATGACGGAGTCAAAGTCCGTTGCCTTACCGCTTGGCTAATCCCCATTATTGAAGGGAAAAGGGCGACCGATGGGACTTGAACCCACGAATGCTGGATCCACAAACCAGTGCGTTAACCCCTTCGCCACGATCGCCACAGTAGGGATTTATTCCCTGAAGACTAGATACGAAACTTGCGTAAAGTTAGAATTTTAGGTTTATTGGTTAAGCCCTCGACCGATTAGTATTCGTCAGCTGCATGCATTGCTGCACTTCCACCTCGAACCTATCAACCTCGTCGTCTACAAGGGGTCTTACATACTGGGAAATCTCATCTTGAGGGGGGCTTCGCGCTTAGATGCTTTCAGCGCTTATCCCCTCCGTACATAGCTACCCAGCGATGCCTCTGGCGAGACAACTGGTACACCAGCGGTACGTCCATCCCGGTCCTCTCGTACTAAGGACAGCTCCTCTCAAATTTCCTACGCCCGCGACAGATAGGGACCGAACTGTCTCACGACGTTCTGAACCCAGCTCGCGTACCGCTTTAATGGGCGAACAGCCCAACCCTTGGGACCTACTTCAGCCCCAGGATGCGATGAGCCGACATCGAGGTGCCAAACCTCCCCGTCGATGTGGACTCTTGGGGGAGATAAGCCTGTTATCCCCAGGGTAGCTTTTATCCGTTGAGCGATGGCCCTTCCATTCGGTACCACCGGATCACTAAGTCCGACTTTCGTCCCTGCTCGACTTGTAGGTCTCGCAGTCAAGCTCCCTTATGCCTTTGCACTCTGCGAATGATTTCCAACCATTCTGAGGGAACCTTTAAACGCCTCCGTTACATTTTAGGAGGCGACCGCCCCAGTCAAACTGCCCACCTGACACTGTCCCCATACCGGATTACGGTACCAGGTTAGAACTCCGATACGATCAGGGTGGTATCCCAACGATGCCTCCACCCAAGCTGGCGCTCAGGCTTCAAAGGCTCCCACCTATCCTGTACAGATCGTACCAAAGTCCAATATCAAGCTGCAGTAAAGCTCCATGGGGTCTTTCCGTCTTGTCGCGGGTAACCTGCATCTTCACAGGTATTAAAATTTCACCGGATCTCTCGTTGAGACAGCGCCCAAGTCGTTACGCCATTCGTGCGGGTCAGAATTTACCTGACAAGGAATTTCGCTACCTTAGGACCGTTATAGTTACGGCCGCCGTTTACTGGGGCTTCAATTCATAGCTTCGGGCTTGCGCCCTAACCACTCCTCTTAACCTTCCAGCACCGGGCAGGCGTCAGCCCGTATACTTCGCCTTGCGGCTTCGCACAGACCTGTGTTTTTGCTAAACAGTCGCTTGGGCCTTTTCACTGCGGCCCCCTCGGGCTATTCACCCTACCGAGGCACCCCTTCTCCCGAAGTTACGGGGTCATTTTGCCGAGTTCCTTAACGAGAGTTCTTCCGCGCGCCTTAGAATTCTCTTCTCACCCACCTGTGTCGGTTTGCGGTACGGGCACCTTCGCCTGGCTAGAAGCTTTTCTTGGCAGTGTGAACTCATGACCTTCGGTACTTAAATTTCCCTCCCCATCACAGCCCAGCCTTACGATGTGCGGATTTGCCTACACATCAGCCTCACTGCTTGGACGAGCATCCATCAGCTCGCGTCACTATCCTTCTGCGTCACTCCATCGCTCATAACGGCTACGGTGGTACAGGAATTTCCACCTGTTGTCCATCGACTACGCCTTTCGGCCTCGCCTTAGGTCCCGACTTACCCTGAGCGGACGAGCCTTCCTCAGGAACCCTTAGGTTTTCGGCGGATCAGATTCTCACTGATCTTTTCGTTACTTATACCGGCATTCTCACTTGTATGCGCTCCACCTGTCCTTACGGTCAGAATTCTACGTACATACAACGCTCCCCTACCCATGCACATTGTGCAAGCCATAGCTTCGGTGGCGTGTTTAGCCCCGTTACATTTTCGGCGCAGAGTCACTCGACCAGTGAGCTATTACGCACTCTTTCAATGGTGGCTGCTTCTAAGCCAACATCCTGGTTGTCTGTGCAACTCCACATCCTTTCCCACTTAACACACACTTGGGGACCTTAGCTGATGGTCTGGGCTGTTTCCCTTTTGACAATGGATCTTAGCACTCACTGTCTGACTCCCGGATTTAAGTTTGTGGCATTCAGAGTTTGACTGGACTTGGTAACCCTTGGCGGGCCCCGCACCCAATCAGTGCTTTACCTCCACAACTCAACATCCGAGGCTAGCCCTAAAGCTATTTCGGGGAGAACCAGCTATCTCCGAGTTCGATTGGAATTTCTCCGCTACCCCCACCTCATCCCCGCATTTTTCAACATGCGTGGGTTCGGGCCTCCAGTGAGTGTTACCTCACCTTCACCCTGGACAGGGGTAGATCACACGGTTTCGGGTCTACGTCCACGTACTAAAGCGCCCTATTCAGACTCGCTTTCGCTGCGGCTCCGCCTTTTCAGCTTAACCTCGCACGGGAACGTAACTCGCCGGTTCATTCTACAAAAGGCACGCCATCACCCATATAGAGGGCTCTGACTTCTTGTAAGCACACGGTTTCAGGTTCTTTTTCACTCCGCTTCCGCGGTGCTTTTCACCTTTCCCTCACGGTACTGCTTCACTATCGGTCACTAGGGAGTATTTAGCCTTGGCAGATGGTCCTGCCGGATTCCGACGGGGTTTCACGTGACCCGCCGTACTCAGGATACCTCTAGGGGTTTCGTTCGATTTTGGCTACGGGGCTTTTACCCTCTATGCCGGACCTTTCCAGATCACTTCGCCTACCGAACTAACCCCACAACGAGGTCCTACAACCCCAAGGAGCAAGCTCCTTGGTTTGGGCTATTCCGCTTTCGCTCGCCGCTACTGACGGAATCACTTTTGTTTTCTTTTCCTCCAGGTACTTAGATGTTTCAGTTCCCTGGGTATGCCTCTACTATTGCTATGTATTCACAATAGAGTAACTGCGCATTACCACAGCTGGGTTCCCCCATTCGGACATCCCCGGATCAAAGCCTGCTTACGGCTCCCCGAGGCATTTCGTCGTTCGCCACGTCCTTCTTCGGCTCCTAGTGCCTAGGCATCCTCCGTGTGCTCTTTCTAGCTTAACCATTTATAGGGACCTTTAGCGTTAGCTAAAGTCTCTCCTAAGCTGAAAAAACTTTAAAGATTTTTGCAAGATTCGTTAGAATCAAGCAACCTAAGTTCTTACTTTACGTTTTGTTTCGTTATCTAGTTTTCAAGGAACAACTGTAATGCTTTTGAAAGATTGCTCTTTCAAAACTGAACACGAGTGAGTAAGCGATTTGTATCCTATACTGAGAGACTTTGATCTACGATCAAAGATCCCTATATTAGATACTTGACTGGATCTATCAGATCCGAGTCTCCATAGAAAGGAGGTGATCCAGCCGCACCTTCCGATACGGCTACCTTGTTACGACTTCACCCCAATCATCTACCCCACCTTCGGCGGCTGGCTCCCTTGCGGGTTACCCCACCGACTTCGGGTGTTGTAAACTCTCGTGGTGTGACGGGCGGTGTGTACAAGACCCGGGAACGTATTCACCGCGGCATGCTGATCCGCGATTACTAGCAATTCCGACTTCATGCAGGCGAGTTGCAGCCTGCAATCCGAACTGAGATCGGCTTATAAGGATTGGCTCCACCTCGCGGCTTCGCTTCCCGTTGTACCGACCATTGTAGTACGTGTGTAGCCCAGGTCATAAGGGGCATGATGATTTGACGTCATCCCCACCTTCCTCCGGTTTGTCACCGGCAGTCATCTTAGAGTGCCCACCCAAAGTGCTGGCAACTAAGATCAAGGGTTGCGCTCGTTGCGGGACTTAACCCAACATCTCACGACACGAGCTGACGACAACCATGCACCACCTGTCTCCAATGCTCCGAAGAGGGCACCTATCTCTAGGTGTTACATCGGGATGTCAAGACCTGGTAAGGTTCTTCGCGTTGCTTCGAATTAAACCACATACTCCACTGCTTGTGCGGGTCCCCGTCAATTCCTTTGAGTTTCACTCTTGCGAGCGTACTCCCCAGGCGGCATACTTACTGTGTTAACTTCGGCACCGAGGAATCGAATCCCCAACACCTAGTATGCATCGTTTACGGCGTGGACTACCAGGGTATCTAATCCTGTTTGCTCCCCACGCTTTCGCGCCTCAGCGTCAGTTATAGGCCAGAAAGTCGCCTTCGCCACTGGTGTTCCTCCACATCTCTACGCATTTCACCGCTACACGTGGAATTCCACTTTCCTCTCCTACACTCAAGTCAACCAGTTTTGGATGCGAACCGGGGTTGAGCCCCGGGCTTAAACACCCAACTTAATTGACCGCCTGCGCGCGCTTTACGCCCAATAATTCCGGACAACGCTTGCCCCCTACGTATTACCGCGGCTGCTGGCACGTAGTTAGCCGGGGCTTTCTTCTCCTATACCGTCACACAAAGAGCAGTTACTCTCCTTGCTGTTCGTCTAGGGCAACAGAGCTTTACGATCCGAAAACCTTCATCACTCACGCGGCGTTGCTCCGTCAGACTTGCGTCCATTGCGGAAGATTCCCTACTGCTGCCTCCCGTAGGAGTCTGGGCCGTGTCTCAGTCCCAGTGTGGCCGTTCACCCTCTCAGGTCGGCTACGCATCGTCGCCTTGGTAGGCCGTTACCCTACCAACTAGCTAATGCGCCGCAGGCCCATCTATAAGCCACAGATTGCTCCGTGTTTCATGATTCTCTCATGCGAGAAAACCAGTTATCCGGTCTTAGCTATCGTTTCCGATAGTTATCCCGATCTTATAGGCAGGTTACCTACGTGTTACTCACCCGTCCGCCGCTAACTTATCCCGAAGGATAAGTCCGCTCGACTTGCATGTATTAGGCACGCCGCCAGCGTTCGTCCTGAGCCAGGATCAAACTCTCCATAATAGAAAAGCTGAAATGCTCATTGACTTGCTAGCGAGATTTTACAATCTCTTTTTTGAACGATTTCTCGTTCGTGCTTACTCACTCGTTGTTCAGTTTTCAAAGATCAATTTCTTTCGTTCTTCCGCCCTACTCTCTCGGCCGGATTTATAATATAGCATAGTCGCCTAACCAAATGCAAGCTTTTTTTACTTTTTTCGATAAAAAATTCAGCTCCATTTTGGCCGGAAAATGAATATATCATGCTGAGATCAATCATGCAACCGCCTATTTTTACCAACTTCAAGTTCTTACACGATCCAACATCGTTTCAACAAGCTCTTGCTCAAAATGCTCTTTAAGCGAATCGTTGCTGTGACTAATAGAAAGTTGTATCTCTTTAAATTCTCCAACCAAATTTTGAATGTCTGTCAGTTTCCCCTCTTGGGCCAATCGTCCTGTAAGCTCAATCACATGATAAGCAATTGCTTGATACGCATCGGCAAAGCTTTGGTCAACATCAGCAGCAGCCCGATAATCTGCATAATATCGTTTAAACGTTTGAATGAGTGTTTCGTCCATCTGTCAACTCTCTCCTTTCAAGATAGGAGTCAGTTTGCCTCCAGGAAAGGAAAAATATGCAGCATATAAAAGCAAAAGCTCCCGCTGTCTGGCAGCAAGGAGCTTTTCGCATGATTCATGCCTTTTTCATTTTTTCTGTAGGGGAAAATTATTTGACTTCAATTGAAGTAATAACTTGATTATATCCTTTTAACTGAACCGGATGATTTTGCACTAGTTGAGTACGGTCGCCAGTTATTACTACATTCGGAGATACGTTGTAGATTGTTGCTGTGTTATTTTGCGTTAATGAAACTGTTGCGATCTTACCTTGTGCGTCTGGTGTCGAATAGTTAAATAGGCCAATTACATCAATTGCTTGATTATCTTGAGCCAACTTCGTCACTTGTATAGTAACTTGGTTACCGGAAGTTGTGATATTGACTACATCGCCAACTTGAAGCAAGGCAGCAGGTACCTGTACACCACCACGATAAATAACTACATTAGAGCTAATTGTGTATGGAGTTGTTGTTCCTGCTGAATTCGTCAAAGTCAACACATTATTGTTGTTGTAAACTGCAGCACTAATCGTCCCGCTTGTGACGTTATTTTGTTGAGCCATTTTCGTTACTTCAATATAATTAACAATATTATTAAAACCATCAACTTTAATTTCATCGCCTACTTGCAGTTGAGCAGGGCTTACTTGTACACCACCACGTAGTATGAATACATTTGGGTGAAGGGTGTACGGAGTTGATACGCCATTTTTAGTAAGCGTAAGAACGTTATTAGCAACTACGGCGTTCACAGTTCCAGTGCTGATGCTTTGATCTTCGTCAGGCAGTTGGTTGCCTGCACGATCCAATAAAGCAGCCAATTGAGCGCGTGTTACGTTTTGAGTTGGTTTAAATGTGTTATCCTCAAACCCGTCAATCAGACCTTTTTCGATCGCTACAGCTACATAACCTACAGAACCGGCCGGGATTTTGTTTGCATCTTTAAATTGAAGTGTTGTATTCATTTTCGCTTTTGCTTCAGCTTCCAATTTCAAAGATTTGACCAAGAGTGTAGTCGCCCACAGACGATCTGCAGGTTGATTCGGTTTAACGGAATCTTCACTTTCAGAGAACAAATCATTTTCAAGAGCTACAGCTACATAACCTACAGCCCATGCAGGAATTTGATTCGCATCTTTAAAGTTCAGCTTCGTTTGCATTTCAGCAGCAGATTCTGCTTGTTCACGTAATCCCATATTACGAACGGCTGCTACAATTGCTTGAATGCGCGGAACCGCAATGTCAGGCTTAAATGATCCATCTTCAAATCCTTCAAATACGCGTTTGGAAGATAAACTTGCTATGTAACGCAATGCCCATTTCGCGCCTTCCATATCGTTGAAGTTCAGATTAATGTTGATGTTCGTATTAACTTTATTATGGTTGTTGCTTTTGTTTTCATATTTAAAATCTTTCTTATCATCACGGTCATGATCATTGCCTTTAGCGAACGCTGCAGCTCCGCCCCCCATTACCATTGTAAGTACAAGACCTGTTGCTACTGCTTTTTTCATTAAGTTCTTCTTCATTGTCAAATTCTCTCTCCCTTATTCATATGATGGAGCCTTCGCGAAGGGTTCCTGTGTTATGCTACAAGAATTCGCCCATCCGATTATCTTTTTGGGGGTGTACATCAAAATCTTTTATATCATCTTAATTTCTGAGTCTATTAAATCCACTATCAAACTGCTAAACTTAAGCCATATCAGACTATCGCAAAAGGAGTTTACACATGCGTCTACGGAATCCTCGAGTTCAACTTATTATCGCTTTAGCCGTTCTGCTTATTGTTTTGTCCGCAATTTCGTATAGCAAGGTTTGGCTTAAACAAGGGAATATCGAGCCAGAAGCTGTTTCTGAGCCAGCCATCACGCATCCAGACACTCCAATCGTAAGCGTTGCCCCCACAGCACCTGTTGTCGCAACAAATAATGAGAGCGTTAATACGTATCCTACTGAACACATCGATGTCGTTGTAATCGGCAGTGAGCTTGAAGGTCTTTACCTTGCCAGAGCTGCAGCAGATGAAGGCTTGAAGGTTAAAGTATTGGATCCTCATAAAGCTTTTGGAGGTCAGATTCTCCAAAGTCAAATGCTCTTTCTCGATGAAACCCGCGACGATCAAGGACATTTACTTGTACAAGGCCGTGCCAAAGAATTATTCGACGGTTTCAGAAATGCCAAAATTCGTAAGCTTCCTGAGTTCTCTACATATATGAATAAACTAATTAGAGATATTCCTTTGGAATCTGGCATTGTCATTAATGAGATTGAACAAACGAATACTTCTGATCAAATGCACAAAATCGCTTCTATCGTTTACAGTACAGAAAAGAAGGAAAAGAAGAAAATCACAGCCACCTATTGGGTGGACAACAGCGATTATGCCGCGTTAATCAGTCGATTGGACGTCAAGCGATTGCCAGGTCTTGAGAAGTTCTATGGTCAAAAAGAGATCGAGTATATGAGTGCTGGCATGATGATGAAGTTCAAAAATGTCGACTGGAAAAAGTTTAACACCGCATTTAATCTATTAAAGCAGGAAGAAAAATCGAAACAATTCGGTGGCGGTTACGTAAGTGATAGCTTCGCTATTGGGCTAAGCGGAATGACTAAAGCCTATCATCCTTCCAATGATCGAGTCTTTCTAAGAGGTTTAAATGCGGTACATCAACGGGATGGGGAAGTACTCATTAACGCCCTTCTTGTTTATACCGTTGATCCTTCAAAACCAGAGTCCATCCAAGAGGCTGTTAATTTGGGTAATAAAGAAACTGCTCTGATTCTCAATCACTTCCGTAAAACGTTACCGGGTTGGGAACATGCTGAATTAGGCGAATTTCCTACGTATCCCTATGTCCGAGAATATAATCACTATGAAATGGACTATGTTTTAAAACCATCTGATCTCCTTTCAGGCACGATGTTTTGGGATAATGTCAGCATTGGTGGATATCCGCTTGATTTGCAGGGCACAAGCGCTAACAAGTGGGGTATTGAAATGGGGCGTCCGGATAAATACGGTATGCCACTGCGCAGCTTTTTGCTGAAAAATTATGAGAATGTCATCGCGGCCGGAAAAAATGTAGGTTCATCGGCTATCGCCTACGGAAGCACAAGGATTCAACCGAATACTAGTCTAGCTGCAGAGTCTATCGGAGTTATTTTAGGTCAACTGCATGGTAAGCAAAAGCTGAGGGAAATAAAACCTGATGAAATGGCCAAACTCCAGCAGTACTTAGCTCACCACTATCAAATCAAGGTTACGGGTGTAGTAGGTACGAATAAAATTACCGGTTGGAACGAAGAAGAAATTAGAAAGCTCGACTCCGGAGAAATTATATATCCTAGCTATATTAAAACCAGAAAAAATCCTGCGAGTAAATAATCAGATAAATGATCAGAAAACCGTGCATTCGTTCCTCGAACGAGTACACGGTCTTTTTTTGCAAAAAATCGTTAGATTTCTCGCAACAAAATAGTTGAAATCATGCATGTTCAGCATTATAATAAGCCATATACTTATTATTACTTATAATCACTTAAGCGAAAGGAGTTAATCCCCCTTGTTTCAGGAAGAAAGACTTATTTCAATCGTCGAATACTTAAAATCAAATAAACGAATTACTGTCGATCTTATTTGTGAGCTCTACGATGTTTCGCGGGACACAGCTAGACGTGACATGGTTAAGCTCGAAGAGCAAGGGACTATTGTTCGAACGCGCGGCGGTGCCATACTCCCTACCCTTTCCAAAGAAGTTGGAGATTATGATCAACGATTGCAAGCCGAGTCTTCCTCGAAGCTAACGATTGGCAAGACAGCTGCGGCACTCATTCAAGACGGTGATTATATCATGATGGATGCCTCAACCACAGTCCTACATGCTGCCACTGCACTAAGCTCCAAGCAGAATGTCGTCGTGACAAGCTCAATTGAAATTGCTGCTATTCTCACTCGTAAAGATGAAACGATCATCCATATTCTTGGCGGTGTACTGGATAACAAGCACCATAGTGTATACGGAGCGAAAGCGATCGAGATGTTAAATGACTATCATGTCGATAAACTGCTCATCGGTACTTGCGGAATTACAGAAGAAGGGCTGTCTGCTCCCAACGAAGAGGATTGTTATCTGGTGAGAGCCATGATGCAGCATGCGGACCAAGTTATCGTATTAGCGGATCATTCCAAATTCGGAAAGCGATTATTTCATCGCGTAGTGGGATTCGAGAGTATTGACATCCTTGTAACGGATCAGGCATTAAGCACTGAAATGAAAGAGAAATTACTTGCATGTGATGTGGAAATCGTATTAGCAGGAGGAGAAGACCAACATGATTAAACTTATCGTAAGTGATTTGGACGGCACATTACTCGATCACAATAAGAAAGTCAGTTCTAGAGAATTAGCTGCACTATTGAAAGTCAAAGAAGCTGGTATTAGACTTTGTTTGGCATCAGGAAGAATGAACATTGAAATGCAGCAGGTATTGGCGGAAATTGGTCATCGCGCCTATTCCGTATCGCAAAATGGTGCATTCATCCACTTAGAGGACGGTACGTTCATGAAATCCCAGCTTTTTCAACCTGATTTGGCTTATCAAGTTTACCAGCTTCTTAAGGATTTTGATCTCGTCAAGCTCGTTTGCTCGGGCGAAGCAAATTATATCACGAATTTGACTCCTGCTTCCGATGAGGTGCAATCCCGAACATTCCAACCTTTTATTGTCAAAGAAGATGTGGAGCAGTCTTTGAAAGGGGACTTTGCTGTTTGTAAGTTCTCGATGTTTGGAAAAATAGAAACTCTCTTGGAGCTTAAGGCTCTTATGGAGGATAAGCTTGGGGATCAGCTTGAAATGTTCATTTCTGACAAAGATTGTCTTGACATTATGCCTCTCGCTGTTTCAAAGGGCAGCTCTCTGCTTGTCCTTATTGAAAAATTGGGATTGCAGCCAGAAGAGATCGCCTGCTTCGGGGATTCTTTCAACGATGTATCGATGTTCGGCATCACTCCTCATAGTTTTGCTATGAAAGGTGCTCATCCAGAAGTCAAACAAAAGGCATCGTACCATGTTGATTCTGTTGCAGAAGCCATTGGTCATGTATTTGCTTATAACGAGAAATATGCATTAGAACAAAAAGGAAGCACCGCCTTATGAAAAGACTACTTATTATGGGGTGCTTGTCCTACCTATTAACAGGCTGTACCCACGTTATATTTGGCGCTGTTTTGCCTGAATTACTTGCTCATTACGATCGTAGTTACAGTGACGGCGGAATGCTAGTCTTCCTAGAATTCGGTGGTTTCCTTCTAGGTGTACTCTGCATGCCTAGTCTTATTCGTCGCATCAGTCGCAGAAGTACCATTACAGCGGCTTTTGGTCTTCTCTTTTTCGCCATGATCGCCATTGTCCTACTGCCTCCATGGCCGATTACGGTTTGTCTCTCTTTCATAGCCGGTGTCGCTTTCGGACTCGTCGAATCCTGCATTAGCACCTTTGTATTAATGGCAGCAAAGGATAATCAAGCGATTGCTTTCAACAAGCTCGAGGTTTTCTTCGGACTTGGGGCGTTATTTATGCCAATTATATCAAGTATCCTTATTGCCGGCGGCTTATGGAAATATGGATTCCTGCTTTTAGGTTTAAGTGCATTAGCTACGGGTATCGTCTGGTCAAAGCTTTCCTTAGGCGAGCATGATACGTTATTAGCTCATAAAGCGGATCGCATGCAGCGAACAGAGAAACTCCCTGCACTGACGAAGAGCTCCTTGACGTTTCTTCTTCTACTCATGATCGTTTTCTTCTTATATGTAGGAATGGAAAATACCATCGTTAATTTCTTGCCTTCCATCTTTACCGATCAATTACATGCTTCCAGCTCCGTTTCCTCTCTCGCTGTAACTGCCTTTTGGCTAGCGATGGTGATAGGCCGTATTTTCGCCGGTGTGGTAGCCGAGAAAATGACTTATTTCCGTTACTTAGCTATCTCCTTTGCAGGTAGTCTGCTTACAGTTCTGATATGGGTGTTTAGCACGAACCTATGGAGCAGCTTCGCAGTTGTACTATTACTTGGATTATTCATGTCCGGTATGTTCGCTGTAGCTCTCATTTATGCGAATCAACTGCTTCCGGGGCGTACAGAGCAAACAACGAGTACGCTAATCGCAGCAGGGGGATTAGGAGGTTCTATTCTGCCCTTAGGTGTCGGTTGGGGGATGGACCGTTTTCATGTTGGCGTGTCGATTTGGTTTGTACTGATTGGTATGTGTGTCGTGTTAGGCATCATTTTATACTCTCGGAGATGGAACGTTCAAACCACAAAGTCTGTATAAAGTTAAAAAAAAGCTGAAACCCTTAGTGGATTCAGCTTTTTCTATGTTATCGCAACGGCTTTAATTGGATGATGATAGCTTTTTCCTCGAACAGTACATTCTTTACACCAATCAGTTTTGGCAAGTGATCTTCAATAGGGAGTTTAAAAGGCGAAAGTTGAACCCATTCACTTGGTACTTGCATGCCTTTAATACTCGTATTTCTATGTTGTACGACTAAATTCGGCGGGTTCCAAGCAAGGGTGAACATCATTTGGGCACCGATGGGTATCTTCTCCCGCCACCTAACATTTACGTCAGCCACAAGGTTCGAACCTTGTAGTGTAAGCTTCGCCCCTTCAATTCGAAAATCATTAGGGAGAACCTGATGTGCAGCTAACTGCTTCTTTACCACTTCATTAAGGTCTTGTTCGGTTAGCTGTACCTCAAGCTTCCGGTTCTTGACGATGTCTGTGATCTTACTGCTGATCGTGATTTCATTATAATCCAGGTTTAAATCTTCGGTTGGTTTAACATGCCGAACGGCGATCGCAAGTAGCGCCGTAAGGATGAAGCCCACAGCTATGGCGAAAATAAAAAGTTTTCTCAGCACGTCTCACACCCCGCAGATAACAATTTGTTGTTGCCCTCGTAGATAGGGCTACTCTTTGTTCTGCTGCTTTTCTTTGAGCCAGCGAGGAGCGCCCTTGCTCTTGCGATCTCGCTCGCGCTGGGCTTTACTCACGGTCTTGCCACCAGCGGCCGTGTTCGCCTGCGCCGCCGGGGCAGCGCTGCTCTGGCCGCGCGCGTCAGTCGCCGCGGCGCTAGTGCGCACCGCGCCCGCTGGCGCGGCAGCATCCTGCGCGCCGGCGGAGCTGCGCGTAGGTGCTGCGCCGCTCGGGCGGGCAGCTTCGCGGCGGCTGCGCATCGTCGCCGCACTGCGGTCCTGGGCCGGGTCGACGAGCCGGCCTTCGAACATCGCCTTCGGCGCGATCGTGATGCCGAGCTGCTTCTCGAATTTGTCGAGAATGAACTGCTCCTTCGGCGTCACGATAGAGATGGTCGTACCCTCGCGGCCCATCCGACCGGTCCTGCCTACGCGGTGGAGATAATACTCCGCGTTGGTCGCAGGATCCAAGTGGAAGACGTGGGTTACGCCTTCAATATCAAGTCCTCTTGCGGCAACGTCCGTTGCGAGCAGCAATTGAAATTTCCCATCCCGGAAATTCCCCATTACTCTGGCCCGGTCTTGTTTGCTGGCTTCTCCGTACAAGGCTTCAACAGATAGACCAACGTATTGCAGTTTGGCCACCACTTGGGCAATATCGTCCGTGACGTTGATAAACACGATAGCGGATGTAGGCTTAATCAGACGTACAAGTCTTCTCAACGTATCAATCTTTTCACGTTCCTGACACACCACATACATGTGTTCCAATGTTTCGGCTGTACGCTGATTCGGATTGATTTTGATAATCACAGGATCTTTGAGCCATCTCCCCGCAGCTTGCTCAGTGCTTTGCGGAATCGTCGCGGAAACAAACACCATCTGACTGGACTTAAGCATTCCTTTAAGGACGGCTTCAACATCCTGCATGGAACCTAGCTCGAACACTTGGTCCACTTCATCAACAATTCCCATTTTCACATGATGTAAAGTAAGCTTCTTTATTTTCATAAGTTCAAGCAAACGACCCGGCGTACCAACAACAATATGAGGGTGTAGGCGAAGCTTTTCTACTTGTCTAACAATGGCCGCTCCACCGATAAGAGATTGAGAACGAATCGGTCCTCCGTCCGTGAACTTCTCAATTTCCTGCATGATTTGCATACCAAGTTCTCTGGTAGGAACGACTACAAGCACCTGCAATTGTTTTTGCGTAGAATCGATTCGCTCCAATGCTGGAAGCAAATAGGCTAATGTTTTGCCCGTACCCGTTTGAGACTGAATGATGGCATCTTTCCCTTGCTTTAACACAGGAATACCTTCGGCTTGAATCGGTGTTGGCTCACCAATCCCTAATTCTTGCAATTTATCTAAATAGGACTGCGCGATCTGCAGTTGTTCAAAGCTTGTACTCAATTTACAAAAACCCCTTTTCTCATCCAATCTAATGTCCTTATTATATGCCACGCCGTAAAACGATACAAATCGCCAACCACTGAAAGCAGAAATAAGAGTCCATAAGGACTCTTATCCGCCAGATCCCCACTCTTCAAGCAGTCTCTGCTTAATCACATCACGTGCCCGGAACAAGCGTTGTCGAACGACTCCCTCCGTTACACCAAGCTCATTAGCCATATCTTTGTAAGATAAATTATGGATCCATTTCATCGCAATAATTTGTCTGTAGGAAGGGCTAAGCTGATTGATGTAGGTGATTATAGCCTCGCGCATTAGCTTCAGCTCTACTTCTTGATCCAGTGGAACCGGGTATTCAGATGTTGGTGCCGCTTCTTTGATACAGAGCATGAGTTCAGCTTCCAGCTCATCCCGGTTACGCTTGTGCTTACGAAGATGATTGAGTGTCACATTCCGAGTTAACTTCTTAACCCAACTTTCATATTTATCAATTTCAGTCAATAAAGGCGCTTTGCGAACAGCCCTAAGAAATGACTCCTGAATAATGTCTTCGACAGCCGCATGATCCCTTAATATGAAGTAAATCATGGGATAAACGAGGAGATAGAACTCCTGGTATATCTGCTCCTGCTCGCTCTTATCTAATGTATAAAAATCACTGCTGAATATCAGTCTCAGAGACTTCGAATTAAACGCCCCCTAGCCTACCAGGTAGAACCAACGTATTGTGTTCCTACCTTATTTTAGGTCATAAAACGGGAGTAAACAATAATAATAATTAATTTAGGTGGAAAAAACTTCCTGCTTACTTCGTTCAAGCTTCTCATTGAGCCATGTAAATATGTCATCCAGAGCCTTTTCATCTTCTTTCCGAGGAAACCGATGTTCAAGTCCTGTATATAAAGCCATCGTATAATCTTTGCCAGCTTGATCCAGAGAGTTAGCCAATTTTCTTGCATGTCCTATGTCCACTTGCGAATCATTCGTACCATGAATAATATAGATAGGCGTGTTGATTTCATTTACCCAACATGCTGGCGACCGATCGATGTAAGCCTCGACTTGTTTCTTCGGATGTCCGACAACCCGTTTGAGCATCCGCCGCAAATCCACACGCTGCTCATAGGTATCCAACATGTCACTTACACCTCCCCAAACGACAACAGGACCAACCCCGCTGCACTCTCGGGCTGCACGCATGGCCATAACAGCACCTCTGGAAAATCCAATCAATGGTATGGGACCTGGCAATACTTCCTCTAAAGATTGCACCACTGGAATAGCATGAAACAAATCGAACCGGTCTTCCCCGCCAAAATCCTCACGTCCTTCCCCACCTTCATTCCCCCGATAATAAGGAGCAAAGACGACGTAACCGCGTTTAGCCATCGATATAATTCTTCGTTTGCGAACCATCCCAACACGTTTAATGCCTCCGCGGCAGTAAATGACAGCAGGTCGTGGACTTGTTCCATCAGGAACAGCTAAAAGACCTTTCACTTTTAGGCCTTGACTAATATAAGTAAGGATATAAAGAGATATATGCTTCACGAAACAGCGAATTTGCTCTTTTCCTACTAGTTGACCATCTCGGATATCGTCTAGTTCTATGGACATGGGTTCCCCCTATTTTGACAGCTGTCTTATCATCATATAAACTAAATGTACTCCACCTATTTTCCATCCGAAGGGATGAAACTATGAATACAGATTTTGAGAACGAATTTAATTCCTTAGTGTTCAAAACTGCTGAACTCATCACGGGCGATACTTCCCCTGAAATGCTTGAGAAAATTAAGATTTGGGCATTTTTTAATCATGTTCATAAGTCGCTGCCGGCTCTAACCTCCCACTGGAATCAAACGCATCCAGAAGGCAAAGCCGAAGTGCGTCGCATTTTCGAAGAAATTCGAGATTTGAACCAGGCCTTACAAGCGAAAAATCCGGAACAGACTTAATCATCCATCCATGAAAGAAAAAAAGCGGAATCCCAATCTATAACTGGGAGCCGCTTATTTTTTATTTAAAATACCAGATGCCAAGCGATCGAACATTCGCGGGAATAGATGAAATATTTTGATCCCCATTCCAGCCACAAAAGGAAGATCTTTCTCAGGAATATTTCTTTCTATCGCATGCATGAGTTCTTTAACGACTTTCTCCGGTTTAAGCATAAACCAAGCCACATTTTTAACATAGTTACCGCTCGGATCTGCTTTATCAAAGAAAGGTGTTGAGATGGGGCCCGGGTTAATCGCTGTTATAGAAATCCCAGATCTTATAAGCTCCTGCCGCAAGCTGTTCGTGAAACCTAACACTGCGTGCTTAGTCGCGGAATAACCCGTGGATTTGGCCGAACCAATCTTACCCGCCATAGAAGCCACGTTCACAATATGACCGCTCCCGGCCTTCAGCATATGAGGCAATACAGCTTGGGTACATCGGACTATGCCCATGTAATTTACATTCATCATTTCTTCAAAATGAGCAAGCGGCGCTTCCGCAAACGACTCAAATATCCCATAACCCGCGTTATTAATCAAAATATCGATACGACCAAATTTGGCTATAATTTGTCCTACAACATCATGAACCTGCTCTGTATTCGTTACATCCATCTCGTAAAAGGCATGCTGACCTTGCAAGCCCGAAGCAATTTCTTCAAGTTTTTTTGTACTGCGTGCAGTTAATATAGGAATGGCTCCTTTGGCTGCAAATTGCTGTGCCATAACGGCCCCAATGCCGCTCGAAGCTCCTGTAATTAAGACGATTTTGTTCGCAATGTTCAAGCTTACCTTCTCCTTATTGCGCAGTTTACAAAAAAATGGAGATACCGCTTAAGCAGCACTCCAGTTCATTTTAACATATGTATCTATAATAGGTCTCTTACGTGATTAATACTTGAATGTCCAGCTCGCCAATGTTATCCATGATCAAAGGTATGGTCAATGCTCTCTTCGGCACAAATCCAGCAGCTGTTGCAGATTGAACAATTTTCGGCGGTGTAATATCCACCCTTACCCCTTGATTGAAAAGCATTGTGCTTGCATTCCCACTAATCATATTACCAAGCTCAGAGATGGCGCTCTTACCCATTTCGTCCATTTCTGTAATAACAAATCCACCCATCATGGCAGAAACCATTTTCAAAGCAACATCCTCAGCTAAGCCGAAAACAATATCGCCTTCCATCTGCCCGGTCATCCCGATTTGGATCCAGATATACTTTTCCACAAATTTGACGTCTTTGACGCCGAGCTGCCCCGTTGTTGGGCGAATGTTAGCAACTTGCTCGATGACAATTCTAGCCGACTCCAAAAAGGGATTAATGTACTCAGCCTTCATAGCTCCGCTCCGATCTCATTTGTGAATAAGTTCCGCAGAAAAACGACCTTTTTCAACATTATACCTAAAAAATTAGGACAAGTATACTGTCTTTTTCGATAAAATAGTTCCTTCTACTCAGATACACAATCTCATCCTACCTTCATACTTATATTGTCGAACAACGATGCTTTGTTCATGCAAAAAGGAAAATGCAACATGAATATGGAAGATTATATATATTCGTGTCGAATCCTGATAAGCTTATGGGAGAAAATTCCTTAAAGGAGCGTTGGAAGTCTGTATGATAAAACAGCATATTACTGCTCGAAATTGGAGTTTATATCAATTTGCGCTAGTTTATCATATTATTGCCCTATTTTTGATCGGGGTAAATTTCTACTTTATACATCCTCTTGCTTATATGCAAGATAACCGATTGATAGGCCTATTTATCGATGTCATCCTATTTGGCTCGATTTTCGGATTAGCTTTATTTGGCATTAAACTAGTTAATAAAAGAGTATTGACCATTAACGAAACCGCGAAACGATATAAATCACTTTACGATAATCATCCTGATTCTATTATCTCGTTTAGCTTGGACGGCGAGGTATTGTCCGCTAATCATGGATTGGAAAGTCTTCTAGGACTAGCTCGCGAGACCTCGATGTTAACTTCCTTCATTCCTATGATCAATCCCCCGGATCTTCTCAAGGCATTGCATCATTTCCAAGTGGCTTCAGCCGGGATGCCGCAAAATTTCGAGGCTGCCTTTGTTCATCAGAAAGGTTACCCTATCCAATCCAATGTAACGTTCGTCCCGACGATGGTAGATGGCAGTATTGTAGGAGTTTTCGCCATTCTTAAAGATTTGACTGAAGTCAAGGAACAGAAGAAGGTCATCGATAAGCTCTATAAACAAAATCAACTCATTCTCAATTCCGTTTCAGAAGGTATTTACGGGATTGATAGGAGTGGTCGCACCATTTTCTGGAATAAGGCCGCTGAGGCGATAACCGGGTGGAAAGTAGATGAAATGCTGGGCCGGCAAATTCATAATCTTATTCGACCCGTTAAGAGCGATGGTACGCTTTATTCACCTGAGGAAAGCCCTATTTTGAATACGATTCTGAATCACGAAATTTCTGACATGAAAGAGGATATGTTCTGGAGAAAAGATGAAACCACCTTCCCCGTCATGTACATGTCTAGTCCTATGCTGGAGGGCAAAGGTGAACTCCTAGGTACGGTTATTACTTTCAGAGATATTACCGAGCTGAAAAAGACGCAGGAGCTGCTAATTAAATCAGACAAGCTGTCTGCTGTTGGGCAGTTGGCTGCTGGCGTTGCGCATGAAATCCGGAATCCGTTAACGGCATTGAAGGGATTCTTGCAGTTGCTCAAGACGAATGATGCCAAAGAGAAATATTACATAGAAATCATGCAAAATGAACTGAAGCGTATTGAATTTATTGTGAATGAGTTCTTGCTTGTATCCAAGCCGCAGGCGACACATTTCGTAACTCAGACCTTAGATTCCATTGTCACAAGCACAATTGAACTTCTTCAACCTCAAGCACTGCTTGGAAATATTCAGATTGAAGCAGAACTTACGTCAGATCTGCCGCCTGTCTCCTGTGATGAACATCAGCTTAAGCAGGTTTTCATCAATATTATGAAAAATGCGTTGGAAGCTATGCCGCAAGGTGGTACAATGCGTATTCAAGCTCTACTGGACAATAACCGAAGCAGCATAATCATACGTTTCATCGATCAGGGGTGCGGTATATCACCCGAGCGGCTGCCCAAGCTTGGAGAACCATTTTATAGTACGAAGGAAAAAGGAACAGGACTAGGTCTTATGGTCTGTTATCGAATTATCGAAGCACACGGCGGCTTTATGGAAATTCGTAGTAAATTAGAAGAAGGAACGACGGTAGAGATCACCCTTCCTTCCACGCAATAAACACATGAAAGGGAGTATTAGCAAGATGAAAGGTTTTCTCATTGATTTAGACGGTACACTGTACCAGGGGCATGAACCGATTCCCCATGCGGCGGCATTCATTGATTGGCTGCACCAGCACCAATTGCCCTATTTACTCGTGACGAACAATTCGTCTCGCACGCCAGAACAGGTTGCCGAGCATCTGCAAGAGCTCGGCATAAAGGTGCCAGCGGCGGCCGTCTATACTTCCTCACAGGCGGCCGCTCAGTACTTGACCGAGCAGCGCGGAGGTCACCGCGTGCATATGGTCGGCGAAGCCGGACTACGGATCGCCTTGGAGGCGTCCGGCTTCGCCGTAGGTACTGAGACGACGCCGGATTACGTCGTCCAAGGCATTGACCGCAGCTTCTCCTACGAGAAGCTGACCGAAGCGGTCCGCCATCTGAAGCATGGCGCGACCTATGTGTTAACCAATCCCGACCGCATGCTGCCGTCGGATGGTGGGCTTATGCCAGGAGCTGGCTCCCTGGCAGCTTCGATCACCGCCGCCTCGGGCGTGGAGCCCGTGGTGATCGGCAAGCCTTCGCCGATCATCATGGCTTACGCCATCGAGCGGCTCGGGCTGCCTGCCGCCGATGTCTGGGTCATCGGCGATAACGTGCATACCGACATCCGCGGAGGCAGGTTGGCGGGATGCCGCACGGCGCTTGTGTTGACCGGTGTCGCCACGGCGGATAACGTGCAAGAGCAGCTGGCGTCGGCGGGCTTGACGCCGGACTTGATCTGCGATGATTTGCAGCACTTCATCGAGCAGTTAAACGGAAGTGGCAGCATATAATGTGAACATTCACATCCAACTAGGAGTGGGATAATCGAGTGAAATAGCTACTTGTGAAATAGAAGATCGCCACTTGCAAATAAAAAGCCGCAACTGTACTCAACAAGAGCAGTTGCGGCTTTCTTCTATTCAATACGGTCCCAGTCAACTTCCAGCGGGGAATTCTTCTCTTGCAAGCGGCCCTCTCTCGCATCCTTCTGCAGCTGCTCCAGCCATTTTAACTCGCTAAATGCACGTTTATAGGTTCCTATTAACATCTGTAAGACAACTCTTGGAACAATGGAAATGTGTTCTTCATACAAGCTTTTCATCTTGTTCATAATGATTTTTTGGGCCAAAATCTTATTCTCAAGAATGTCGGCAATCTTCGCCTGATCCCCATGCACGGAGAAAGGCAGAGCGACATAAAGCGGATGGTAGTGCTTGATTTCTTCATGCAATTGTTCCACTAATAGTTCTTGAAATTTTAATTTCCCGGCTGCGGTAATTTGATAGATCGTTTTCTCCGGACGATTCGTGTCCCGTACAACCTCATGTGCTTCTACGAGTTCATCCTTATGGAGTTGATCCATCGCATAATACAGCGAGCCGTCTTGCAGCTTCATGTAATTGTTCATGCCTCTTTCTTTCATCGTCTGCCGAATTTCATAGGTATGCCGGTTAGCTTCCATCAGCAGCCCGAGAATGACGAGCTTCATCGACATGATGTTAACCTCCTAGTTAGTGTCCTATAGGAGCGCTTTCTTTGACCGGAGCACTTCCCACTTCAAGTTTAGCATTACCCATGAATAAGATGAACACAAGACCGATTACAGCCAGAACGATGGTCGTTTGGAAAACAACGGCAATGGAGTCAGCCAACGCTGTAAGGAGCTTGTGTAGAACTTCGGCTGGAATGTTTGCTCGAACCTCCGGCTGAAGCAGAATTCGCGCATCTTGGAACTTCTCAGCCATAGCTGGATCCTGAAGGGATGTTGTGATGTTATCTCTTAGCGAGTTGACTTGAATGCTGCCAAACACCGCCACCCCGATGGCTGAACCTACGGAACGGAAGAAACCAACCAGTGAAGTCACTGTGCCTCTGAGGCGAAAGTCTATTTTATGGAGCGCAGACATCGATGTAATCGGGAAGCAAGCTCCGAGCCCAAGACCAAGGAGAATCATATAGGTTGTAATTAGCCAGCGCTTGGAATCGATGGAGAGTCCGCCTAAAAGCGAAGTTGCCAGCAGCAGTAACACGATGGAAACAAGCATGACATTGCGATAAGAGAACTTACCGATGAAGCGCCCGCCGAGTGCACTGCTGACAACGACACCCAGCATCATTGGGGTTAAAGTAGAACCTGCACTTGTAGCAGAGCCTTCAAATACACCTTGAATGAATAAAGGTATGTATGTGCCGGCTGAGATCAAAACTGCACCATAAGCGAAGCTGACACCCATGCTAGCGGTGAATAGGCGATTTTTGAACAAATCAAGCGGGATAATCGGTTCTGCTGCATATTTTTCAATCATAATAAATGTACCTAAGAGAACAGCAAAACCTGCAAACAACCCAATGATTTGTAAGGAATCCCAAGCATATTCTTTACCGCCAAGTTCCAACGCGAACATGAGGGAGATAATCGACGCTGTTAGAAAAATAGTACCGCCCCAATCGATCTTCGCCTTGCTGTGTTCGACGGATTCGTGATAAGAGAAAATGATTAATAGTAAGGACACAATGCCGAGGGGGAGATTTATAAAGAAAATCCATTCCCAAGTCACATGATCGGTGAAGTACGCACCAATGATCGGCCCCAGTACGCTGGATAGTCCGAATACAGCCCCGAACAACCCTTGCATTTTACCCCGTTTCTCTGGCGGGAAAATATCAAAAATAATCGCGAAAGTTATCGGCATAAGGGCACCGCCCCCGATACCTTGAATGGCGCGGTAGATGATGAGCTCAGTCATCGATCCCGCCGTTCCACATAAGGCTGAGCCAATCATAAATACAATGATACCGATAATAAAAAATAGTTTTCGGCCATACATATCGGATAGTTTACCGAAAATAGGCATGGCAGCCACATTCGCAATTAAATACGCAGAAAAAACCCAGACGAATTGGCTGAAACCGCCTAGTTTGGACACGATCGTTGGCATCGCTGTTGAAACAATGGTCTGATCCAGCGAAGCCAGTAAGAGTCCCATCATCAACGCCACAACGGTCCACGTTGTATTTGACTTACGGGTTAACGACATAAAGTGAATCTCCTTCATCCTTTATTTCATATATATAAAGTATTATAATCAAATTTGAGTATTTAGCAACGGAAATTGGTTGTGTTCGTCCGAACTTCCTCGCTAGAATGTGCTTGGTTGTCCAACTTTATCCTGAAATGTTGCCGATTCCGGTCTTCCTATCATATAATAGGGTTACAAAAGGTTTTTATGTCCTTTACAATTCCGATAAATTTTATTTGTATCTTTACTATAAAAAGCAGGAGGTATGCTCATGAATATGAACCAGTTAGAAACATTGCTCACCATATCCAAAACAATGAGCTTTCGAAAAGCTGGCGAAATTCTTAACTTGACCCAACCTGCCGTTTCCGCGCAAATAAAGAGCCTTGAAGACGAATTCGGCACAATTCTCATTGATCGCAATCAGCCCGTTACATTAACCGATAGTGGCAAGCTGTTCTTGGAGCATGCAGAAAAAATGCTGCGGATCGCCAGTGATCTCAAGCAGCGGTTGTCTGACTTACATCATATACCGCAAGGTCATATCCATATTGGCACGACAACGTCAATTGCCATGCAGATTTTACCGAGGGTGCTGTCCTATTTCCAAGACCAGTTCCCACTGATCAAGACGACCATTCACTCGATGACCTCTTCCCAAATTATGACTTCGGTGGAGAATAGCCAAATTGATATTGGCATTACGTATTTGTTCGAAAAAAATCAAGCCTTAGAAACTTCGGTGCTTTATTATGATACTTTCGAGCTGATTGTTTCCACACAGCATCCACTTAGCCGATTTGCCCATTTATCTATTGAGAAGCTGCGCAACATTCCATTCATTATGCTTTCTCCGGAAACAGCCGGCCGACGATTCGTTGATCAAATCTTCAAAGCTTATGATGTCTCCCCACATATTGTGATGGAGCTCTCCAGCAGCGAAGAAGTGAAGCGCATGGTGGAGCTAAATCTCGGGGTCGCTATCATCTCCAAGCTTTCTGTCGCAGATGAACTGCGACATGGAACTTTGAAAATGGTCAAAGTGAACGAATTGGATATTACGCACCCTGTAGGTGTAGTATATAAGTCAGGACGCTACTTGAATTCTGCGATGCAGCAGTTCCTTCGTGATCTAAAAGGAATGCCGGAAACCCAGTTTCTCGGCTCAGAATAAAATATGACTGCTTGCGATGCCAGTTTTGCTAAAGCAAAACTCTAAGGTTCATGCTTACGTTGCCAGTTTTGCTAAAGCAAAACTCTAAAGTTCATGCTTGCGATGCCAGTTTTGCTAAAGCAAAACTCTAAGGAGGTTATTTACGATGAAATTCGACCTACATACCCATCATGACCGATGTGGACACGCTAAAGATAAAATTCGCGACTATATCGAAGCCGCTATTGCCGGCGGATTGCAAGTCATCGGGATTTCTGACCATTCCCCTTATTTTGGGAGCCCAGATGATCAGGCTCAACCTTTAATCGCTATGGCTAAGAGTGAATTCCCCCGTTATATCGAGGAAGTTCTGCAACTAAAAAAAGAATATGAAGGTAAAATTGATGTGCTTCTAGGTGTTGAATCCGATTACTTCCCAGATCATGTCGAGATCTACCGTCAAGAGTATGCAAAATACCCGTTCGATTATATTATTGGCTCTGTTCATCTATCTGGCGGTGTCAGTATCTTCAACCGCAACAGGTGGAAAAAACTAAATGAAGAGCAGAAGATCCAGCATAAAGAAGAGTATTATAACCTTATTGCGGAATCAGCACGTTCCGGCATGTTCCAAATTCTCGGGCATATCGATGCAATGAAAGGCTTCTATCCTGCCTTCTCTGATATCGCTACACCTTTGGTTAATGAAACGTTGAAAATCATTGGAGAAGCTGGTGTAGCGATTGAAATCAATACTTCAGGAAAGACGAAGGACGTAGGCGGCTGGTACCCTTCCAATGAAATATTGGAGCAAGCGCTGCATTATGGTGTTGAAGTGACCTTCGGCTCAGATGCTCATCTGCCAAGCCGAGTTGCTGATGATTGGGAAGAAGTTAGCAAGACGTTAAAAGAGATTGGCTTCAACCATTGGGTCTATTTCAAAAATAAACAAAAACAAATCGTTCAACTTTAAAACAGAAAAAATCTCCTTCGCTGCTTTCAGCGGGGGAGATTTTTTCTGTTCTCTATTCAATATGGCCAGATGGGTTTGATTCAAGAAAAGCAAGCTTATGCTGTAAACATTGCTGTAACACAGGCAGAGCTTGCTCGGCAGTCATTGGCCGGAAGAAGTAATAGCCTTGAATTTGACTGCAGCCATTAGCGACTAAGAAGCCCGCCTGTTCTTCTGTTTCAACACCTTCCGCAATAATTTGCAGTTGAAACGAATTGGCTACAGAAATAATTGCTTTAATCATTGCTCGATCCTTATCATCCGTCTGTACGCCGCGGACAAACGATTGGTCCAATTTGATTTTGGTGACTGGGAACCTTTTCAAATAACTTAGAGAGGAGTAATGTGTACCGAAATCGTCAACGGATATCGCAATGCCCAGCCCTCGAAGCTTGCTAAGTGCATCTAGCTGTTCATCCTGCATCGCGAAATTCTCGGTTATTTCCATCTCCAAATACTTGGCTTCCAGGCCTGTCTGATCTAAAATTTGTATCACTTTATCAACAAAACGTTCATCATTCAGCTGTTTGACCGAGAGATTGACCGAAATCACTAAAGGTTCATTCGTCATGCTGTGCCAAGCCTTCATCTGCTTGCAAGCACCTCTCAAAACCCACTCACCAATACTAGCAATTGTACCAATTTCTTCTGCTAGAGGAATGAAGTCAGCTGGAGAAATATAACCTTTGGTCGTATGATTCCAACGTAGGAGTGCTTCCACACCAATAATTTTACCTAATAAACAATCTACCTGCGGTTGATACACGATTTCGAGTTCATTCCGCTCAAGTGACTGGCGCAGATGATTTCCCATCTCCAGCTTTGTTAGGGAATTCATTGCCATCTGCTGATTAAAGAAGCTGTATGAGCTGCCGCTCTCTTTTTTGGCTATGTACATGGCAATATCCGCATTTTTGAGCAATGCTTCCCAAGTTACACCCCCATACGGATACTGCACGATACCAATACTGGCGCTAATGAAAAAAGAGCGATTCGATAACAAACAAGGCGGCTTTAAGATATCTATTAATTGTTCACAGAAGAGCTGAATCTCCTTCTCACTTGGACAATCTTCTAGCAGGATGGCAAACTCGTCCCCACCAAATCTGGCAAACGTATGATAGGAAAGATTAGATTGTCCAATACGATTAGCAACTTCCTGCAGCATAAGATCGCCCATATGATGACCATGCGAATCATTAACCATCTTGAAGTTATCCAGATCAAAGAAAAGCATAGCAAGGGATGTATGATTAATTTCGTTGTGTACAATTTGTTCTTTTAAGATCATCTGAAAATGGGCTCGATTATGTATGCCTGTCAGAACATCATGATAAGCCATGTACGATAGCATTTGTTCGGATTCCCGCAAGCGTTTGGTTGAATCGTATAATTCTTGCTGTCCTGCCAAAAGTTCTTCATTCGCAGAAGTCAAATCCTCATTTGCAAACTGTAACTCTTGTGTGCGCTCATTTACCGCTCGATATAACTTATCCCGCTGTCTAACGCTATACAGGATAAAGATGAGACCAATTAGCAGAACAAGTATAAAAGAGCTGCGTATTAATATGATTTGATGCTTAATACTCTGAACAGCACTTGCTTGCGGCAGCGCAGCAAGCTCCCATTTCGTATCCGTATGTTCAATGGTGGCTATCATTGGATTTTCTTGAAAAACAGAATCGTCACCAAAGAACGCTGTCTCTCCAGGATTGCGGATGGAAATCTGTAAATCCCCTGTATCTACATTCTTAATTCCTGCTTCGACAAGCAGATGGTCCAGATTTACACCAACAGATACGAACCCCCAAAAAACACCATCTTGATAGATTGGCTTTCGAGCGACTAAACCATTAATGCCTTGTAGTAATTGAAATGGGCCATTCATTGTCATTTTTTTAGTCTGCAAAGCTCTTAAAACTTGCTGTTGAATATTGGCACGAGGATCCTGCAGCAAATCCCAATTATATATACTTTCGTTGCCCTGAATCGGATATACGAACTTCATAACTCCTTTAGGCGCAATAATTAAATTAAACGTTGATCCCTGAGCCCCATGATAAAGAGATGCCATGTATGCCATGACTTCTTTATCGTCTTTGTTTTGCAAGTAACTCGCATCCACATAAGCTTCCAAGCTTACCATCATATTAAAATTACGGTCAATAACGGATTGTAAAGCCAATGCTCTTGAGGATAATTGGGACTGTTCCGTAATTTCAAGCTCATGGAGTAAGGAGTCCTTATACTTATTAAGAACAAACTCTGACGATGAAACTAATATGACGAAAATTAGAGCTATTATCGTGTTTTGAATCATTTTCATGCTACTCTACTCCTAAGTCATATAAAAGTTTTATGTCACAATTCGACATCATCAGACTCTATTATTTCATCTCTAAACCTTCTGATGCAATCTTTTTATTGAAGTTGGTATTACTTCGCAAAAATGAATGAGAAATAACAAGAAGGACCTAGCCTAGATTGGCTGGGTCCCTTCTTGTTTTCCGATTTTACAACGCTCCATTAATGCAGCTGAGAAAGGTCCCATCAACCCATACAAGAAAATATGAATTGAGACAACGGAGGATACATCCGCGCGGCCCTCACCCGAACTCTTTTTCAAAGGGAAGCATGAAAATGCTAGGCACCGAGCGTATACCCGCCGATACAATCAAGGTAAAGAAGGTCACCAAGACGACAATCCAGCCGTAATGCAGTTTGGTGCGTTTTGCTAAAGTTCTCACTTTATTAACTCCCATTCCTCTGCCAAAATCCCATAAACCTCATGATCATGAAAGGTGTTATAACTGAACCCGGCCTGTCTAATTGTTCCTTCATGTTTGAATTTCAGCCTCACTGGAACTGCGCGGCTCTTGAAGTTATCCGTACGAGCTCTTATTTCGATCCGGTTTAATTTCAACTCTTTCAAGGAGTAGCTCACCATACATCTACAAGAATCCGTCATGATCCCTTTCCCCTGATACCCCTCTGCAAGCCAATATCCAATCGATGTTATCTGATTGCCCCAATCAATTTCGTGAAGGCTAATACAACCTACGATCTCATTCTGATAAAAAATACCGCAATTAATGCCATTGTTTTTTGCAAAGCGGCTAAGTTCTGATTCTATAAAAGCCCTTGTGTCTTCTACTTTAGTTGTTTTATCAACCCATGGAAGCCATTTCGCTAAATAAGCACGATTCTGATTGACCAAATGGAATAAGGCATCCGCATGCCTAACTTCTAGTATCTTTAATTCGAGTTCATCACTTATTTTACATGTAAACATGATTGACCTCCGATCTTGCACTATGATTGGCATTTCCACGATTTTGTTCCTTGTTATATAATAATTCAAAGACAACCTGAACGAATGGAGAAATGAATATGGATATACATGAAATTCCCATGCATTTAATTGACGAGGATACGGACCAGCCCAGATATCAATTCGATGAAGAGGCGCTCCAAGAATTAATGAAAAGCATCGAGGAGATTGGCTTACTCTCTCCAATTAAAGTGAGGACAACGGCTGACAACCGGTACAAAATTATTTACGGGAATCGGAGATACAAAGCTAGCAAAATGCTGGGACGCCCCACCATGTCCTGTATTGTATCAACCGTAACAGATGAGTTGGAGATTTATTTGGAACAGATTGCGGAGAATCTGACAAGGGAAGGCTTTTCACCCATTGAAGAAGCCGAGGCCTTCCACAAACTTATGAATGATTCCAAATTCAGTTCCTCTATTAAATACCTTTCTAGCAAACTGGGCAAGCCAGAAACATACATTAAAAACAAATGTGATTTGTTAAAGTTTGGAAATTCAGTTAAGAAGCTGATCGTAAGCGGTACAGAAATTCGCAAAGACAAGCTGACCGAGGATCAGCTGCTGCCTATCAAAGATTTACCGATCGAACACCGTGATCCGCTAGCTTTGATTATTGCCAGAGATGAAATGCCTGTCAGTGATGTCAAAAAGATTGCTCGAATGTTCAAAGATAAAGATATTTCAGAAAGCACAAAAGGGAAACTTCTCTATAAAACAGGTCATGATCTGGTAGAAACTTGGTCCGTCTTTCAAAACAACCGAGCAGAACGGGCCAAGCCTGCAGCTGCAAAAGCTTCGACAAAAGTGGAGAAAGCGGAGAAATCCAAGGAAGTAGTCTCGGACAATAAAACAGAAATGCCGATTCAAAGCGGGCTGCCTGCAGCTTCAACTAGTCCAACAACTAGCCCAATTCAAGCCAAACTTCTGCAAATGCTTAGCGCATTTCCTGCAGCTAGTGATATTCAAGTTGAAGCCTTAGACGTCGATGTCCATGATAAAGAACAATTTCTGAATGATCTCAATACCTTAGTCGGTAATTTGGAAAAGCATTTGGATGCGTGGAAAAAAGTTAGAGAACTTGCCGTTACCCACTAACATCCTAGTCCTGCAATTCAAGTACTCCAAGCTTCTTCGCATAGCAATGCCTTAGAAGACCGCCATACATCGGGCGGGTGAATTGAAGTGTGAAACCTGCAGCTTCTAAGTTTTTCCGACTTATCTCATTGTCAGGATGAACGGTCGCGTAGAGGTATAACATACCTTGTTCCTGCGCCCGCTGTTCCCTCAAAGCATGAAAATGCCGCTGCAGTCCTTGTCCCCTGACCGATTCATGGACAATAGATCCTTCTAGAGAAGCAACTCTTGGTAGATCTGCTTCCGGCACTCCAAACTCTCGTCCGAGATTATTGGCACTTAGACCGGGAAATGCGATAACCGTATAGGCAACAAGCTTTTCACCTTGAAAAGTGCCATACATCTCCCCCTTGTCTTGGACATATTCGTATAGTGCCTCCAAGCGGTCCATCGAATAAAGCGCATCAGAAGGAAGACGTGACACCACGTCCATCATTAATGCTTGCACTTGCAGTATATCTTGTTGCCATAAACGCCTTATTTCCAAGTTTGTAATCCTCCTCATGTTCCGTTGACCAAGTAGGTCACCATGGGTTGCTGAAACCAAGTCTCATTTCGTCCGTCATTGTCTTGAGCTTTAATCTCAATCCTGCATACCATGGTGGCGTATTGGATAGATCACTGTCCTCCAAAGCTGTTAAGATTCTCGAAAAGCTATAGAGCTTAGAGAACCTTAGGAACTTTGGAAAGTGTTCTATCATTTGCTTGTCTAATGGACATATCGCCGTATAGCCTCTCAGAAAGCATTCTATCTGACTGCTGAAAACCCTCTCTGTATTATCCAACACGTCGGCAAGAGCTGCAACAATATCCATCGCATACCAATGATTCATAGCATCATCATAATCAAAATCATGAAATTGCGACGTACTTGCATGCCAGAAATTGTTATCCAGTTGAAAATCATAATGAATGAGACCATAATCATGTCTAGTTTGCTTTAAAGAATTAAGCCAAATCCTCGCAGTAAATTTTTCTCTCAAATCTTCCCTCTGAGTAACAAACGAATCCTCGCGAATGTAATGACACACATAGGAACGTCGCCAACGGTCCTTGCTTCGATTCTTATTGGACGAATGGATGAGCAGCTAATTTGTTCATCATACTGCCGAGGTTATCATTCAACAATGGCTGGAATTATCACGTTTGTATCTGAAATTGATATTAGCAGTTCCACTCACTAAGAGGCTTCATTTGGGATAAATGTGATAATACGCTCTATTTCCGCTGCCACTTCAATGAGCTGATCATGGAAATCTTCTTTTTGCACAACGGCAAGTTCTAGGTAACTTGCAGCTTCATGCAAACGATTTGCGGAAATACTTCCGGCAACTCCGATAAGTGTATGTATGGCCCTTTTGACAGCCTTCCAATCCTCATCAACGATACTTAGCGTTAGTTGCTCGACAAAAGTTGTATAATTTTTCTTAAACAACTGAAGCATGACAATCAGAATGCTTTCTTTTCCTTCTAGACGGGCAAGTGCAGCTTGCCAATCTATCGCTTCAATGTGCCTATAAAAATGGATTGTGTTCGTCTGACTAGCACCTATTGAAGTAGAGAGTTCTATCCATTTACTAATCACACTAAAGAGACGCTTTATATCCAACGGCTTACTAATGACGTCATTCATGCCGTATCGGATATAATCCTCATGATCCTGTTTAACAACGTTGGCCGTCAGTCCAATGATGGGGATATTCATATAGTTCGGGATTTGACGAATGTGTGCTGTCGCTTCAACACCATCCATGATCGGCATGTGAATATCCATCAAAATCAAGTCGTATTCGTCGATTTCCAATTTTCCAATGGCTTCCTGACCATTTTCCGCTATCGTGATCTCAAATCCATGCTCCTCTAGAAACTCCATGGCAACCTGCTGATTAATTTCGTTATCTTCCACGAGAAGAATTCGCCCTTTCTTACTAACTCTGGAGGACTTGGCCTGCAAAGATCTCCCGCTTCTGGGAGATTGGTTGTGCGGATTAAACAGGGATTCCAATGTTTGATAAAGCTCTAAACGGCAAATCGGTTTAACCATGACGGCATCAGGTCTTGCGCTAATCGGAAGCTTCAGCATTTCTTCTTTACCAAGCGGTGAAGTTAAGCATATAACAAGCGTTTGCTCTCTTTGGATCGACTCGATAAATGTGTTCCATGTATCTATGCCATACATATCTTCAATTTCCATATCAAGCAGGATACAATCGTACTTGTCGTCCTCGTTCTCCAACCCCTTCATCCGTTCAAACATATCTTTCCAGGAAGGCACCTCTGAAACGATTAAGGCAAACGACTCTAACGTGTCCCGTAAGCTGCTGCGCATCAGGGGATGATCTTCGACCAGTAAAACTTGATACGTTATATGCTCTTTTGTTAAGTCCCATTCATCAGGATCAGCGAGTTCTATGACTTGAAAAGGAAGTGTAAATTTAAATCTGCTTCCTTTACCCTCTACACTCTCAGCTGTTAAAGACCCGCCCATAAGCCCAATCAAATGTTGGCTGATCGTAAGTCCTAAACCAGTTCCCCCATATTCACGACTCGTAGATCCATCTGCCTGAGAAAAAGGATCAAAAATAAAGGCTAAACGATCTGAAGATATACCTATTCCACTATCCTCTACGGTAAAGCTAAGCTTAATTTCTTCTTTGGACGTGTGTGGTTCCAACTCAATTTGGAGCATCACATAGCCCTCTGAAGTAAATTTGATCGCATTGCTGCAAAGATTAAGCAGTACTTGCTTTAATCTTAGCGGATCCCCGAGAATATGGTTGGGAAGTTCAGCGGCTGTATTAAAAATAAGCTCGATTTGGCGACTATCGGATAAGACACTTAGTATGCTGGAGAGATCCTTAAGAAGCTCATCTAACTGAAAGCTGGTACGTTCTACTTCGAGTTTTCCCGCTTCTACTTTGGAAAGGTCAAGAACATCATTAATAATGCCTAATAGCGTATGGGAAGAAGATTTTATTTTATACAGATAATCCTTTTGATGGTCAGAGAGCGTGGTTTTCCCGAGAAGTTGGGAAAGACCAATGATACCGTTCAGGGGAGTTCTAATTTCATGACTCATTTTGGCAATAAATTGGCTTTTAGCTTGATTCGCTTGATCGGCGGCATGCCGCATGGTTACCTCTGTGAAATCATGAACCGTTCCAACAATACCTTCCAATTCACCACTCGCATCATGGTAGGCTGAAAGGGTAACACAATAATCTCGAAGCTCACCCGTAGAGGACGGAATACGCATTTCAAATCGTACGTTACCACTATTCAGGATAACTTCTTGGAAATGGGAATCCCAACGAATTTGCTCGGCATCCGGGAGAAACTCGGTTATTTTTTTACCCAACATGTCTGCAGCTGTCGCCTGGGTCATCAGGGATACAATTTGATTAACGGAGGTAATCTTGCCTTCCTTCGTGAACCCAAGAATTCCTTCCTGTGAATTCTCAACGAGGATACGATAACGTGCTTCACTCTCCTGAATCCGCCGCTCTGCTGCTGTTCTCTCTGTAATATCTGTCGTAGAGCCGATGACTTCGACCACCTGCTCACCTTCAAATATAGGCTGTAAAGTTGTAAAGGCGATCTTACCCTTTATTTGATACTCATAAGCAACTTTGTTCCCCTTCCATGCTTCTTCAAATTTCCCAACTACAAATGTTGTGAATTCAGTGGTAAAACCTTTGATTGATTGTATATTTCTACCTAATAAATCTTGTGGATGTAGTCCGAGATTTCGTAACAACCTGCCATCAACCATAGAATAAATGAATTGATTATGAATTTTCTTAAGTTTAAATGTAATGCCGGGCTGCAGCCGAAGAATGTCCACTAACTCTTGTTGAATATGACTTACCTGACTCCTTAGCTCCTCTGCCTTTAGGAAATAGCGGATTAGCGCTGCTGCGAATAAGCCCCCTCCCAAATGCAGAAGTAAAGCTGGAATGACTAACCGGGCAACAGGAATATGATAGATGAGTACCATATCAACGAACAAAATGCTGATAGGACACATAATTAAAAATGTCCATTTTCTCCAATAGCCGTGAATGTAATGATTGGTTAGCGCGGTTCCCGCAAATATGAGCAGTCCCAGTGTAGAGATTCGAAAGAAAACAGAAGGATCTATCAGCGTCCTGCCAATAATCATAATCATGGTGGCAATAAAACCAGAGATTCCTCCACCAATGAATGTAGCCATCAGAATGGCAATCGCTTTTAAATCCAATATATGTCTTGCAGTTACATGTACGCCAAGAAAAGTTAGAATGACACCATAGATCCCATGCATCAGACCTGCTATTAGGCGATATTTCCATCTTGATGTGGCTTTTAATCTAGGAGAATAGAAAATCTCGATAGACAAGAAAATAAAAACAGCTAGTATCGAGAAATTGTTCAGTAGATCTTTGAGCACTGCTATTCACCTCACCGCTTAATTACACACCTTAAATCGCTGAAAGATGCACAAATTTATAACCAACACCCCAGACGGTTTTAATATACTGAGGTTCCTTTGGATTCTGTTCTATTTTTCTACGGAGATTCGTAATATGTACATCAATGGCGCGATCATTCACGATTTCGCCCATCCGATATAAAGTATCTATGAGCTCATCGCGTCTAAACACTCTGCCAGGATAGTGAATAAAACGTTTCATAATTTCAAATTCCGAATTGGTGATATCAATTTTTTGATCTTTGATCACAATCAACCTGCGCTCTACATCCAGAGTAAAGTCAGGATATTGTGACTCTGATTCTGTCCCTTCCGACACACCGCAAGCAGGAACCTGTATGTCCGCCATACGAAGCGAGGCTTTGATCCGTGCTTTTAACTCTTGCATGCTAAATGGCTTACAAAGATAGTCATCAGCCCCAATATTAAAGGCCTCTACCTTCTCCTTAATGTTTGTTTTTGTCGATATCACAATAATAGGAACGGAACTTAGCCCCCTAATGGCCCCGCATAGCTCTAACCCCTCATAATCTGGCAAAACAAGATCTAATAAAATCACATGAGGCTGAAAATGAATGATTTCCCTCAAACCGTCATGTCCATTTACGGATTGCTTCACTTCAAATTGATCTTCCGAAAGATACATGCTTATCATTTGTCCAATAATGATGTCGTCTTCGATAATAAGCACCTTAATCACTAATACCCCTCCTTTATACCTATTTTGTTTCTCTCACCTATTATAATATGTCGAATTATGGCAGGTCTACACTATTTTTTACCAGAAATATGAAAAACAAAAACGCCACAGAACCGATAGTCCCTGTCATGGCGTTAGGATGACTCTTATGTATTCGCAATTCGATTGCATGCAATTCTATCAAAAATCTCGGGTACTTCGCTTGCTTCTACCGGTGCTAAACATTATTTTTCCTAATACTTCACTAATGAATCTAACACTTCCACTCTTCTGAAAAAAGTGAAAAGACCAAGCTCTGACCGCACTCGGGTCATAAACTAGGCCTTCATCTTATAGTTGTTACATATTCTCTCAGACATGCTTGCTATTCATGGCAATCATTTAAGGAAATCGAACCAACTTCGTTATTTCTTATGGTTTCGTTTGCAGTTTTACCCACATAGACTTATTTCGGAATTCTTCCTCCGCTCCCAACTCTCTCCCAAACCATGAAGGTACTTTAAAGAGCCGCGCAGCTTCAACATCTGGAAACTCGACCTCGACAACCAGGAGATCTACTTGTTTATATTCATCAATTTCAAAATGGAGCCCCTGAACATCAACCGTGGTGCGAATCTTCTCCAATGGGATTAACCCCGTACGTTCAAGCAGCTGCTTATAGATAGGCTCCGATATGTTATATTCAATCTCTTCCCGAACCAAGCCATGTCCCGATTTGTACGTATGTGTAAAATGCGACAATCCAGAACTATCCACCAGCTGGCGCACTCTGATTTCTTGATCCTCCGAGAAGGCCAAATAGGTTTGATAGATGTACTGCTTTGAAACTAGCGTTATCTCATTATTGTCCAGTTCAGCCGCAGGGAACGCGGGTAATAGGAACTTTCTTTCGATTTCGGCACTCATTGGTGTGACCCCTTTCCAAATAAATCATGTTTTCTTCATCATTTTACCACGCTATCATGAAAAAGACTCCCCTAAAGGAAGCTTTCCCCCTTCTCATCGATTAGACTGATTCAAAGATCGGAATCGAGCTGGAGATACCTCATTCCACGCCCGAAACATTTTACCAAAATGAAATTCATCGGCAAATCCGCATGCAGTTGCAATAGCTTTCATGGGTTCTTCTGTTAGCAGCAGCAGTGTTTTGGCTTTCTCATTGCGAATCCGGTTCAAGTACTCTTTGGGTGAAACGCCTACTTGCTGCATGAACATTTTTCGTAACTGGGAGACGGAGATATGGAATGTTCGCGCGAGTTCTTCCATCCTCAGGGGCCGATTATAGCAGGTTTCTATCCAAAACTTCGCTTGTTGAAATGCTTTCATATACGGGTCCGTTGACGTGTTCGTATCCCTCATGAAATGAATCAATCGTGAAAGGACATATTGGAATTCAGCCTGTCTTTCGTGCGGGTCTGGGCTCTGTAACGTCCCTATCTGCTTGAACTGCTCTTGAATCCAGACTGCTTGCTCCGGAGAATACAACTTATTAAAAGGCAATTGAAGTGAGTCCAAATGAACGGGCTGCAGCCAGGTTTGGTTCTCATAGGGGATGTCGAAAGCATCAAACAGAAGCATACGAATATAGAGCGGTTTTTCCACAGATGATGTCATGGTCAACGTAAAACCCGGCTTTAAGTAGAAGAGCATACCCGATTGTACCTTCAGTATCTCTTCATCAAATGAATGTGTAAATTCTCCTTCTCCACTCATAATCCAGTAAAAAGAATGAACATCTGTTGTATTCCGAATGTCTTTCCAGCCTGGAACAGGAAGCTTCTCATAGGTCAGACGAAGATGATACATCCGGTGCTCTTTCGTTTCCATTCATTCACCACCTTCAAAGCGATTTTGACAAATATTAAAGTTCTTTATCCATAGAAAATAGCCTTTCTTCCATGATACGCTTTACTAAACATACATGAAAGGGGCTTTTCCTTTGATTCGTACTTTTCAACAACACTCTCTACGCCATACCCGACTTCTTGATGGATTGTGGGACTTCATAACGGATCCAGGAAATGTAGGGATAATGGAACAATGGCATGCCAAGTTTCCATCCGATTCCCGAAAGCTTGTGGTTCCTTCTTGCTGGAATAACGAATTAGGCTATTACGATTATATCGGCGCTGCGTGGTATCGCACGTATTTCGACACCGCACAGGAAGCCAATATTCGACTGTGCTTTGAAGGAATTCTCCATCATGCCGATGTTTATGTTGACGGTCATCACCTCGGTTACCACTTTGGCGGCTACACCCAGTTCTCCAAGGTCATCCCTCATCTAGCGAAGGGAAAGCATGAATTAATTATTCGTGTAGACAGCACCCTTGATTGGCAGACACTGCCCACAGATATCGCAGATTGGTACTCTTATGGTGGAATCATACGTTCTGTCGAGCTTCAGGAGCTTCCTGATGTTTATATTGAATCTTTGAAAATCGATTATCAACTAGAGGGCGATACCGCAGATATCCAGCTGGAAGTAAAGTTAAACTCCTTGAGCTCGGTTGATAGTCAAATTATTGTTAGTGCCTCTACAGAAGGACTAGCTTTCTCAGAATCACCTGTCCATATCGCGGCGGGCCAATCTTCACAGCTTTCGCTCCGAGGAAGCCTCGAAAACATCCGTAAATGGGATGTTGGACATCCCGAATTATATATGTTCACGGTCCAAGCAGGAGAAGATGATCTTATCGATCGGACAGGATTCCGCACCATAGAAGTCCATAACGGCCAAATCCTCCTAAATGGCAAAGCGCTGTATTTGCAAGGAGTGAATCGACACGAAGAGCATCCCGAATGGGGATTTGCTTTTCCGCCTAAGCTCATGCTGAAGGATTTGGATATTTTGACCGATATGGGCTGCAACATCGTTCGCGGTTCACACTATCCACAAACCCAGTTCTGGATCGATTTGCTTGATGAGCATGGCCTGCTCCTGTGGAGCGAGATCCCGATGTGGGGCTGTTTTATGAGCAAAGAAACGCTGGCTAGTCCCCTATTCGCAGAACGCGGCTTGCAAATGTTAGACGAAATGATAAGCCGTGATTATCATCACCCTTCGATCATTTTCTGGGGGGCCCATAACGAAATAGATACTCGCACGGATGAAGCACTTACGCTTACTAAGAAATTCGTTAGCAAAATTCGCAGCATGGATACCAGCCGCCTAGTTACGTACGCCACGATGCATCCTGAGGAAGACATTGTGCTATCCTATTTCGATGTCATCGGAATCAACAAATATTACGGCTGGTATCAAGGAAACGTGAACGTATTCCGTGACATGCTTCAGCAGTATTATCAAAATGCAGAATCACAAGGCGCCAGTGGTAAGCCCGTCATCATGAGCGAGTTTGGCGCTGCTGGCATCTTCGGAGATGCAGGCTGGGAGCCACGCTTGTTCAGTGAAGATTATCAAGCTGACGTTGTGCAGCAGGCTTTACAGATCTTCCGCGAGGATCCCCGCATCGTCGGCACACTGATTTGGCACTTCGCCGACATTCGCGTCGATGTGCGCAGTGACCGTCCTTACTTCCGTGATCGGGCGCGGAGTTTTAACAACAAGGGGCTGCTCAATGAATATCGCAAGCCTAAGCTGGCTTACCGATTGGTGAAGGAAATTTATCGATCTAAGAATTAGCTACTAAAAAGTAAAATCGTAGAAAAGACGTTCAAACCAGGCAATCACCCGGTTTGAACGTCTTTTTTGCTTCCCGTTTGTATGGACTAGCCTTTGAGTGATCCCGCTGTTATACCAGAAATAATCCGTTTATTGAAAATGGAGATTACAAGGATTGACGGAAGGGTTGTCATCACAATGGCCGCAAACATCGGTGCAAAATCCGTTGCGTATTGACCCTGAAAACTCAAAAGTCCAATAGGAAGTGTCATTTTATTGGCATCGTTAATGAATGTTAGTACAACCAGTAGTTCATTCCAGATTCCAGCAAAGTTTATAATGCCAACCGTCATAAGCGCCGGTATTAATAAAGGCATCAAAACTCGCCAATAAACACCGTAAACCGTACAGCCATCAATAATGGCCGCTTCCATAATTTCTTTGGGAATGGAACTCATAAAACCGCTTAGCACCAGCACCGATGTAGGTAGAGCAAAGGCAACATAAATAAGAATCAAGCCGATTTGCGAATTCATCAGATTTAATTTAGAGAAGAATATAACCAAAGGAATGAGTGTTGCTTGCAGCGGAACCATCAAACCGATCAGAAAATAAACTAATGTGCCTTTCGATGCTTTCCACTTTAATTTAATAATCGCAAAAGAGGCCATTGAACCTATTAGTAAGACTAGAAGTAAAGTGACCGTCGTAACGAGTACCGAATTATAAAAATAACGGCCTGTCCCCCCTGTAATCCATGCATTTATGTAGTTTCCCCACAGCCAATGCAGTGGAAGTTCCCAAGGACGTTCAAAAATTTCCGGTGTTTTCTTGAGTGAATTTACAATAAGCCAAAACAGAGGATAAATATAGACAAGCGTCCCTAATCCCAAAAATAAATAAGTGAACAGCTTTTGAATGGGGCGAATCATTTTTGAACCTTGCTCCATACGCGTACCTCCTTCCTTAATCTTCGATATCTTTGGTAGAAATTAATTTATTAATAACAAACGTAACGATTAAGCACATAACTAGTAAGATGACAGCTAATGAATTACCGTAGCCATATTCCAACTGACCAAAAGAACGTTTTTGCAAATAACCGACCAGTGTTTGTGATACATTGGCAGGTCCCCCACCCGTCATGACATAAACAAGATCAAAAAACCTTAAGGAACCAATAGAAATGAGAATGGCATTCACTTTAATAATCGGTTTAAGCAATGGCATGGTGATATGCCATACCAATTTCCATCCGATAGCACCTTCAAGACGCGCGGCCTCATAGATTTCCTCGGAAATATTCTGTATCGCAGCAATGAACAGGATCATGGTATACCCAATAAATTGCCAAGATACAACCGCTGTAACTGCCCACATCACCGTTTTGGGTTCAGACAACCACAGGTGCTTTAGTGAATCTAGCCCCAGCCAATCAAGTAAATTATTAATAATACCGATCTGCGGATGATATATAAATGTCCACATCATACCCACGGCGACACTCGATAGGAATGCTGGCATAATGAAAACAAGCTTAAAGAAATCTTTCCCTCGTACGTTTCCTGTCAGAATCAAGGCCAGAAAAAAACCAAATGGCAGTTGAATCACCAAACTTGTCACCAAGAGAAATAACACGTTACGGATCGTTATAAAAAAAATATCATCATCTGAAAACATACGCGTATAATTGTCCAACCCTATAAACTTCATCGGATTCAGAACATCCCAATCAAAAAAGCTCAAATAAATCGATGCGATGATGGGGATGAAAACAATAGCCGAATATAGAAACAGGGCAGGGGTTATAAAGAATGCAATAGTCGAGCCTTTTCTCAGCATTTTATCCATAAACAACCACTCCATTATTGTTTTGATGAAAAAAGGGAGAAGAATATCTTCCCCCACCCATAAGAAAATTTTATTGATCTAGCGGTTTTTCTCCGTATAAGCTTGCAAGCTCTTGAACGCATCTTCCGGTGATTTGCCTGCTAAGATAGATTGGATCGTGTTGTTATATTCGTCCCCAATCTTCGCACCCAGTCCCACATCATAAAAGATGAACATCCCTTTCATTGTGGACATTTGATCTTTTAATTCTTTACTTAACGCTGGCACTTTAGCTGGATCTAAAGTAACTTTAGTAGCTGGAATGTCTCCTTGCTCTTCACCAACACGTTTTTGTGTTTTGTCCTCGGACCATACTTTCAGATATTTAACAGCTGCTTCTTTGTCTTTTGCCGTTGAACTTATCACTAAGTTAAATGCAGGTTGACCCAACCAAGTGTCAATATCCCCTTTTCCATTCGGAAATGTTGGGAATTTAGCAATGCCCACGACATCCTTCACCTTGGAATCGGTATTTACCAACGTATTGATTGCCCAACTGCCAGTAACCATCATGGCCGCTTGCCCATTTTGGAACATGCTCGTCATTGCACTGTTGTCGATACTAAGGAACCCTTCTGGGAACGCCTTCATTTTTGTTAATTCTTGCAATACACGCCCTGTTTCAATGTAAGAAGGATCAAGCCAAGTTCCTTTGCCCTCCATTAATGCATTAAATGGTGCGTCGCCGCCAATCCGATTGGCTACAAATTCACTAAATAAGGCACTAACCCAAGCATCTTTGGCACCCATGGCAATCGGTGTCACTTTATTTTTAACCAACACATCAATCACATGCTTTAACTCATCGTACGTCTTAGGTACCTCAAGTTTATACTTTTTGAAAATGTCTTTATTGTAGTACATAGTAGCTGCCGCGAAATTAACCGGAACACCATAAATTTTGTCATTGAATGTTAATAAATTAAACGCTCCAGAGATAAAGCGATCTTTCCACGCTGGATCTTTATCCAGATATTCATTAAGCGCCAGCACTTTTCCTGAATCCGCATACGTTTTTAATTTTCCGGCAGCATGCAGAGTGAACACATCCGGCGCTTCATTTCCAGCGATTTGAGCATTTAATTTCGGATAAAAAGCTGTACTAGGAAGATGTGATACTTCAAAAGTCGCGTTCACATCTGTTCTTGCATTAAATTCTGCAAGCAGATCTTTCTGAATATTGATCCCTTTGTTTTCCGGCTCTAACCAATCAAATTCTTTCATTTTTATCTTATCTTTTGGCTTTGCAGCCGCTTCTGTTACTTTTGGAGCATCACTAGCTTTGGGTGCCTCACTTGCTTTCTCGGTCCCGCAAGCAGACAATACTGCAGTGAGTGCAAAAATAGTAGTGATTGATGCTGAAAGCCTTTTAACCTTTTTCATTTAAACCCTCCTCTATCATGTTTTACAATCTAAGCTTAGATGAAATGGGTTCAAACGAGTATGCGGTATTGCCTACTTCTTGGTTGAATCTGCCGACCTCTTCTCATCTTTTCGCGGTAAGGTTAACGTGATCACTGTGCCTTGCCCTATAAAGCTATCAATCTGCAAGCCGAATCTCTTTCCGTAATGCAATTGAACCCGCTGATGGACATTAATCAATCCAATCCCCATACCTGAATCATCAACAGTCACTTGCAAATTTTCCCGAATCTGCGCTAGTCTTTCAGCCTCGATACCGTTTCCGTTATCACTTATGGTGATGATAAATAAGTCATCTTCAAAAAAACCGCGAATATCAATAAGCCCTTGGTCAATCTTCATTTCCATACCATGAATAATCGCATTTTCCACCAACGGCTGCAGAATAAATCGCGGAACTAACAAGGGCAGCGCCATCGCATCTATGTCGATAGAAATGGTAATTTTATCTCCATATCGATAGTGCTGAATATAGACATACTTATTGACGTTGTCCAATTCCTTGTCGAGGGGAATGTACTCTTTTCCCTTGATTCCTTCCCGCATTAAATCACCCAACGCTTTGGATAATTTCCCTACTTCAGGAACGTTATTCATGCGCGCAAGCCAATTGATTGTTTCTAGTGTATTAAAGAGAAAATGAGGGTTAATTTGGAACATTAAGTATTTTAACTGCGACTGTTGTTTCAACAATTCCTCTTGATAAACGGTATTGATTAAATGATGAATACGATCAATCATCCGGTTAAAGTTTCGACTCATAACCCCTATCTCATTGCGGGAATTGTAATTAAATTGAATATCAAAGCGATCTTTCTCCACGTCTTTCATCATCGCGGAGAGCTGACGAATAGGTTTAGATATACTGTTCGACACAAAATAGGCGATTAATAAAGCAACGACAATACAGATAATGAAGATAACAAACATCCAATTTTTCAATTCAATAGACGTTTGGGAGTATTTAGCATCCGGAATGACACTGACGATCTTCCAATCGGTATTCCCGATGGCATGATAAGTAATGATATAGTTAATCCCGTCCATCATCTCGCTAGTATGATCTTGTTCAGGTCCATGCAACACGCGATTTATATACGGGTAATCGGGGGTCGTATTGATCAAGGATTTATTCGAATGTGAAATGATTCTTCCATTCTGATTGATAATATACATTTCGCCTTCATTGTTTAATTTCGTTTGCGCAAAAACCGAATATAAAGCGTCTTCTTTAAGATGAAGTTCAAAATAACCGATTTTCTTCAGGTTTCCTACATCAAACATAGAACTTCTAGCTGTAATCGTTAGCTGCTTGGGGTTCGTATTCATCCAAACTAAATTGCCCTCATTCTCTTTCAGTACATCCCAATCGTGTATGTCCAAATCATTGGATTTCAAGACATTTCCGGATGGAAAGACATCTTTATTTAAAGCGTAAAGGCTGATGTCCTGTATGTCTTCGCTATCAATGATGGCACCATCCAACAAGAGCTTAATTTTGTTGATTTCGTCTAAATATTCCAACTGACTCTGAAAGCCTAGATTGGCTTTTTTAAGAGCATCCCTTATTTCTTTATTCGTAAAAAGGGAATAATACACCCGCTTGACTTCCTTCATCTTGAATTCAATATTTTTGCTTACTTCGGTTAACAAATCAGTGGTGTAAGCGTTTGTTTTTTCCTGTATGAGCGATCGAGATTTTTGATAAGTTAACGTGCCGATCACAGCTAATGGAATAAGGTTCAAAATAAGGAAGGACACTAGTAATTTTTTTTGAATCTTCATGTCTAGTATCCATTGCCGCAACCTGCTTGCTGGCTGGTTACGCATCATTTAAGTGTCCACCTCGTTCATCATGCCTAACAAATAATTGCTTACGAAAATCGTTTGGCGTTTGCCCATAATGTTTTTTAAACATTTGTCCAAAATACCTGGAATCTCGAATTCCCACCCGACTAGCTATTTCAAATACTTTAACCTGGGGGTCTGCTAGCATATCCACAGCTTTTTGCATACGAATTCGGGTGAGTGTATCCGAGAAGTTTTCTCCCGTTTCCTTCTTAAATAAGCGGCTCAAATAATCTGGATGATAATGAAGCATGTCCGCAACTTTGGCAATGGTCATTTCCTGCATGTAATTTAATTCTATATATTCAATGATTTGAGCAATCACTTCATTTAATTTTGATATATCACTATCCGGTACCAACATGCCTTGCAGGGTAAACGAATATTCCTTCAGCTGATGCCGCAGACCAAGCTCTAACGCATTTCGCTGACGGTCTTCTTGAATCACTTGTTTAGCTTTTCTGCAAGCCAACATGATTTCATCTGGATCGGTAGGTTTTAATACAAAACCGACTGCCCCCAATTTTATTGCTGACATTGCGTAATCCAACTGGTGGTACGCCGTAATAAACACCCATTTGATGGATGGATTCTCTACTTGTATCAGCTCCATTAAGGCTAGTCCGTCTATACCAGGCATCTTAATATCAGTCAATACTAGATCTGGATGAACAGCTCGAATCAGCTCAAGTGCCTCCAATCCATTAGCCCCTAACCCTACTAAATCAAAGCCTTCTTCTTCCCAATCTAAAGACTGCAAGCCCATTCGAGTGATCGGCTCATCATCAGCAATAATCATCCTAATCACGTATAATCCTCCCACCTGAAGTAAGTGAGTTCATTATCATTGTTTTTGTTTAATAGATCAATGAATATTTGCCACCAAGTTTAATTTATAATAAATATGCCAAAAACGCCCTCATCCATTTGGACGAGAAGCGCTTCTACTCGGTGTGCCATGAGACACATAATCGTTATGCTTTAAAACTTCTTATACGGCAGAAACTTGCCGTTTAATGTGACGATTACACGATCGCCATTCGGATCTTCTCTCTTGTCAATATGCATCTCATAGTCAATGGCGCTCATAATACCATCCCCGAACTTCTCGTTCAGAATTTCTTTAAAAGCAGGACCATACACCATGATAATCTCATATAACCTATATAACGCTGGCTCCGAAGGGGGCATCTGTATGGCGTTCCCGCGAAACGGAGGTATCGTCAACGAAGCAGTAACTTCCGGACTCAACGCCAAGATTTCACCGACTTTGGCTGCTTGCTCAGGTGCCATCGTCGCTTGACCCAATAAAGCAGTCGCAACCCAAACCTCAGCTGCCCCGACTCGCTCAGCAATTTCCTGCCAAGATAGCTTCTTCTCGGCTTTAGCCCGCAAAATAATCATTGTGCTGTTTGTTCTGTCCATCTTCACACAACCTCCGATATAAACAGATAAGGGTTATACCAACTGCTTTTGGGTTAGTCCCGTTTTGACTTGTTTACGAATTACCCCTGCAGATAACAGGATGCTGATTTCATACAGTAATAACATCGGTAAAATAACGAGAACATCGGACAATAAATCGGGAGGTGACAAAACAACCGACATTACGATGAGTATGAAGTAGGCATATTTCCGCGATTTTCTTAGCAGTTGTGGTTTGAGCAACCCAAGGTATGTCAAAAACATGACAACCGCTGGAAGTTCAAATAATACAGCGATGGGAACCGTTAATCTAAACATGAATGTAAAATATCCGCTCACTGTATACATCGTTTGAAACTGATTTTCCGCCAACCCTATCAAAAAATTCATGACCATTGGAAAGAGGATGAAGAAACTAAAACTTAGGCCCGTAATAAACAAAAAAAACAAACCAGGAATAAACGCGAGCGTGGCTTTTTTTGCATTCTCAGGCATCGCCGGAACCATGAATTTCCATACTTGGTATGTGATTAAAGGGATCGTCAAACACAGTGCAGAAGTGGCAGCTATTGCGAAATACACCCAAACCACATCACCTGGACTGAGAATCGTTAATTTTCCATTGACACCCTTTATGAGAAATTGATAAATATCCCCCACGAATAAAAAAGAAAAGAGGAAAAACACAAGAAAGCCAACTCCGCTAACGATGATACGTATACGAAGCTCTTCCATGTGATCAACCAATGACATTGTTTTATCCATCATCTGTCGCCCCCATCTCTTTTCCAGTCATGCTAGCTTTAAACGTTACCATTAAAAAAATGAAGGGACTTATGATTCCGTCCCCACATTTTTCATGTTTTAAGTCATTTTTCATACTTTGTGATCAGATGTTTTCCCTTCTATTTCCTTTTCATCAAGACTCTGAAAGACCTCACGGGAACCTTTTTTAAATTCCGACAACGTCCTTCCGAAAGCACTGCCAATCTCAGGCAGCTTGCGTGGCCCAAAAATGACAAGAGCAATAATGAGAATTAATATCAGACCGGGAACCCCTATATTACTTATCATTTTGTCACCCCTCCATGTATAATGTCATCTAGACTTACTGGTGTCTTACCTCATTTCAACGGCCGATTTGCCGTGAAGATACTCCAGCAATTCATCTTTCAGGTCGTTATAAACGGACTGATGAATCACTTCGCGCCGTACACGGGGACGTTTGATCGGAACGGTGATGACCGTCTCCACGGTTGCGGACGGGCCATTAGTCATCACTACGATCCGGTCGGATAAAAGAATCGCTTCATCAATATCGTGGGTCACCATGATAACGGTATCTGTACCGCCCTTAGAACTGTCATCGCCATTACCGTCTTCCGTGGGCTTCCACAGGCTGACAAGCTCATCTTGAAGACTGGCCCGCGTGAGTGCGTCCAACGCGCCGAAGGGTTCATCAAGAAGAAGCACCTGGGGGCCAACCGCGAATGCGCGTGCAATGGCTGCGCGCTGCTTCATACCGCCGGAGATCTCATCTGGCCGCTTATGCCGGTGCTTCCACAATCCGACCACACTGAGATAATGCTCGACAATAGCGTTCTTTTCAACCCGTGAACGATCGGGAAAAACGGCGTCTACAACCTCGTAAACATTCCCCCATACCGTGAGCCACGGCAAGAGAGAGTAGTTCTGAAAGACGACGCCTCTGTCGGGACCGGGACCGGTAACAGGCGACCCGCCCAGGAGTACCTTACCGGTCGTTTGTTTCTCCAGTCCGGCGACGATATTGAGAATCGTCGATTTACCGCACCCCGAGTGTCCGATCAAGGAAACGAACTCTCCTCTTTCGATGTTCAAGTTGATATTTTGGAGGACTTGGAAATCGCCCTTCTTTGTTGGATATACCTTGCTGATGTTCTCTAAGCTCAGATAGGACATTCCGTCACCCCCCATAGTTGAATCGTTTTTCGATATAATGAAAGCCTCGATCCAAAACAAGACCGACTAGGCCGATGAGCACGATAGCGGAGATGACCCGTTCCAGACTGAGCGCATTCCAGCTATCCCAGACGAAGAACCCGATACCAGTTCCGCCTGAAAGCATTTCTGCTGCGACGATCACCATCCAGGCGATTCCAAGACTCAGCCGCAGACCGGTAAGGATATACGGCAAAGAGAAGGGAATAAGCACCTTTGTCAGGTACTTCCATCTCGAAAAGCGGAAGACCGCAGCTACGTTTCGGTGGTCCTTAGGAACCGACGCGACGCCGAGGGCAGTGTTCACGACCGTCGGCCACAGCGACGTGATGAAGATAATAAAGATCGTGGCCGGACCAACCGAATGAAATACGGCCAGCCCAATGGGGAACCAGGCCAACGGGGACACTGGTCTGAGCACTTGGACAATCGGGCCTAAGAGATTTCTAAAGAATGGCGTCGCACCCATGACGATCCCTAGCGGCACCGCAACTAGCGCGCCCAATAGGAATCCGGTGAACACCCGCATCAGCGAGGCGACAAACTGCAGCCCAATCCCCTTATCGTTAGGTCCGTAGTTATAAAACGGGTTGGCGACAAGCTCCCAGAAAGTGGCTAGCGTACTCATGGGACCAGGAAGTGCTTTACCTGAGAAGCGGCTCGTCACCTCCCACAACAGAATGAGGAGCGCCATGCTCCCGATCAAGTAACCTGTCTTGTGCAGCCCGTTCGTCAGGCCGTTCTTCCAGTGGGGGGGGAAAGCGAGACGTTTCGCTGATAACACCGTATGCGTGACACTTTGTTCCATTTGCTTACTCATCGCGATCAACCTCCGTATTGTTTTAACGAACCAGCCGGATCTTTCGGGTCAAATGTAGCGCCATCCAATTTAAGCTGGAACGGCTTCATGTCGTCGTCGGGAATGGCTATCTTCATTTCGCCCGCGACCTCGCGGTACAGGTCTTTCATGATCAGCTTGTCGGCAATCTCCTCGTATTTCGGGTGTTCGTTCAAGTATTTGAACCGGACGTACTGGCTCATAAAGAACATGGCATGAGCTTTGCGCGGAAAGTTCACACTACCGTCCTTGTGAAAAAGCATGTAGTCGTCCTTGTAGACGTGTTCGCCCAGGTCAGCGCCAAGATCGTATTTACCGAGCAAGCGATTCTCGATCGTTTCGGCTGGGGCGTTAACGTAGGCCTGATGGCCGATCACCTTGGCAGCCTCTTTGCGGTTATCCAAATTATCGAGCCACTTCGACGCTTCGAGGATGGCCTTCATGACGGCCTTCACCTCATCGGTGCGGCCACTCCAAGCCTTGTTGAGGACGAGAGCCTTCTCGGGGTGATCCTTCCAGATGTCCTGGGTGGAAATATGAGTGAATCCTATTTTCTGCGCGACAGCCACTCCACCCCAAGGTTCACCCACGCAGTACCCATCCATATTGCCCACTTTCATGTTGGCAACCATCTGCGGCGGCGGGATCGTGATGATCTTTACCTTGGTCTGGTTTATTCCAGCCGCCCCCAACCAGTAGCGAAGCCACAGGTCATGCGTTCCCCCGGGGAAGGTCATGGCAAAAGTCGTCTCGCGCTCTGCCATTTTCTTTTCGATAATACGCTTGGCCGCCTTCAGGTCTCGAAAGCCGGCATCTTTGAACTCGTTGGAAAGTGTAATCGCCTGTCCGTTCGTGTTGAGCATCATCGCGATCGGCAACTCGCTGCCGGCCGTACCGCCGACCCCAGTGTAGACGGAGAACGGCATACCGAAGAGACAGTGAGACGCATTCAGATCTCCGGAGAGCAATTTATCACGTACCGCAGCCCATGAAGCTTCCTTGGTAACTTCCACGTCCACGCCGTATTTCTTAAAGAGGCCGAGTTCTTTAGCCATGACGACCGAAGCACAATCCGTCAGCGGAATGAAACCAATCTTGATCTTATTTCCCAGCATTGGGGTTGCGCTGTTTGAAACAGTCTTTATCTGTTCAGTCTTATTTACTCCGCATGCGGCAAGCAGGGCGCTAGGTACCAGCAATGCGGCTCCAGCCATACCCGTCTTTTTCAAGAAATCTAGTCTCGTCATCTTATTCTCGCTCATCGGATCTCTCCCTCATCATCGTCAAGTGAAACAATTTGATTTCTTCGTTTATAAACTTAAATAAAATTGCAAGCTTCATTTGTTCCCTTCCTGTGAAATCCCCTTTCCTATCGACCGAAAAATCTCTCTCTAAGCGCTCTTATCCGCCCCCCTAGATCAAAAAGAGCCCTGCACAAACTCTCCCCATTCTGTCCCATAGCCAATCATGCGACGCGAATTGAAAAAAAGTGAATGCAGGGCTCCATTGCCCTAAGTAATGCCGACCTAATTGTCAACATCACCTATGTTACTATTCATAACATAAATAACTAAATATTAACTACTCTGTTCCTCGTAGGTGTTTTATATTTATTATTCTATCCAAAAAATACAATTAGTCAAGACATTTGTGTTATGTTATTTAACATGATTTTCAAATATATTACATAAACATAACATATAAGTTACATCGCGAAATAAACTTAGACAGTTACGATCCTGATGCAAGATTACTTCAGTCAGTTATAACACTTTTCCTGCCGATCGAATGATATACGATCCTCAAACAAAAAAAGGGACCTAGCCAACGGGGCCAGGTCCAAAGTTTATATTAAAAAAGGGGGGTCTTGTTAATTATAATACACCTACTTTGTTAGAGAACTGTAACAGGAATGTTCCAATTGTGTTACAAAAAAGCGATTCTATTCGAATCGCTTTTTTGTAATGGATTTTTTGTACATACTACAGAATGTAAATCTTTAGGAATAGGGGTTAAACAAGTGAAAGTTAATGACGCAATTGTGGAACAAATCAAACAGCAAGCTGTGAAGCTGAGTACCTTCGAAGATTTGGATGTATTGGTGGAAGCAATCGGAGATAAAAGGTACATTTTACTGGGTGAGGCTACGCATGGAACCTCGGAATTTTATAAGCTGCGTATGGAATTAAGCCGTAAGTTGATTGAAACGAAAGGATTTTCTTTTATTGCTGTTGAGGGCGACTGGCCTTCCTGCTATGAGGTTAACCGTTATGTGAAGCAATACAAAGATACTAAGCCGAACTCCCGTCAGGTCTTGGAAGAAGCTTTTAATCGCTGGCCAACGTGGATGTGGGCGAATGAAGAAGTTCTCGAGTTGATGGATTGGCTTAAACAGCACAATGAAGATAAACCGCAGGAACAGCGAGTCGGGTTCTATGGTCTAGACGTCTATAGTTTATGGGAGTCACTGGAAGAGATCGAACGTTATTTGAAGGAAAAAGGCACGCCAGAGCAATTAGCTTTAGCGCGGGAGGCTTTTAAGTGCTTCGACTCTTACGAGAAGGAAGGACAAAATTATGGGGTTTCGGCGGCTTTTTACGGCGAAAGCTGTAAGGATGAGGTTGTGAAGCTGCTTCAAGCGCTTCACGCGAAACGCGTGCGGTACGAAGAAGACAGCGAAGCAGCTCTAAGCGCGGAATTGAACGCGCTTGTTGCTGTGAACGCTGAGGATTACTACCGCACGATGGTTCGTCACGACGCGGACTCGTGGAACGTCCGCGACCGACACATGGTCAGCGCGCTGCGCCGCCTCGTCGACCACCACGGCCCAGACGCCAAAGTCATCGTCTGGGAGCACAACACGCACGTCGGCGACGCGCGTGCAACAGATATGATGGCCGACGGTATGGTGAACGTCGGCCAGCTCTTGCGCGAAGCGCACGGCGAAGCCGATGTGTTCGCTATCGGCTTCGGCACTTACCGCGGCACGGTCATCGCCGCGACATCCTGGGGCGCGCCGATGGCGACGATGCAAGTACCACCTGCCCAGCCGGGCAGCTGGGAGGAGCTTATGCATCGCGCCGGCGCGCATGATCAGATCCTCCTGCTGCACAAGGAGGATCCTATTCTCGGGCACGAGGTGCTGGGGCACCGTGCCATCGGGGTCGTGTACCGCCCTGCTCATGAGAGAGGGAATTATGTTCCCTCTCTTATGGCTCGGCGGTACGACGCCTTCGTGCATGTGGATGAAAGCCATGCGCTTCATCCGCTTACCCTAAAAAAAGTGCTTGTGTGAACTCACACAAGCACTACCTATAACAAAAGCATATCCGCCTACAGCTTCACCTATAAATACAACTTTATTGATGCTATTTCCACATGCCCCCTGCAAATGTTGCATAACAGAGACCGTCGATTCATTCATCCAATCTTGCTCTGCATTGAGGTATGTTAAATCGGGATCAATCGTCAACTATGCACAATTGAAGTTGCTGGATGAATAAATCCCTAATGTGTTCAGAAATGTTGTACAAACTGCAACTTCAAGTTGCGAAATAGCCTTTGGGCTTGTGAATTGGTAGAAAATACAACATTGGTAACCACAATAGCCTATTTGCCCTCAAGAAAGCTGAATGACTCTAAAATCGAACTTTGGAGTTTTGATATCCGTTGTGAGGAGGCATAATGAATCAATCGACAGTCTCTAACACACAACCAGCAGCCTTTCACTTGTCATTAATAAGACGTTTTAATCCAACACTCGGTTCCTCCAACGGAAAATACTCTAAACCGATATAGCCAGTGAACCCAGTTTCATCAATGGCCTTGAAAATCTGCTCGTAATTCAACTCGCCATTACTCAGCTCATGTCGCCCTGGATTGCCAGCTGCATGAAAATGGCCTATCAAAGCTATATTTTCACGAATATTCGTAATCAGATGACCTTCGGTAATTTGTTGGTGATAAATATCGAACAGCACTTTCACATGTTGGCTCCCCACCTGCTTCACAATATCGAATGCTTCTTCAGATGAAGCTAAGAAATATCCTTGATGGTTCACAAGTGTGTTCAGCGGCTCTACCAATAATGTTATCCCTTCCCGCTCCAACAACGGCACGCATGCTTTTAGTCCATCAACTAATGACTGACGCTGCGCTTCTCTGGACACGCCTTCTAGTTCCTGACCCACTTGTGAAATGAGCTGAGTGCAATTTAATCGCTTCGCTGCCTCAATGGATTCGGCAAGTCCAACTAGATAAGTTTCACGCATGCTTTCATCGACTAAGCTCACAAATTTGGTACAAAAGGCAGCAACCGAAACACCAGTAGTCTTCACAACACGCGCGACTTCATCCAAATCTTTATTCCACCATGACCAGAATTCAATGGTATTATAGCCAATTTGCTTCACTTCCTTAACACTTTGAGCAAAATCATGCTTGCTATAAACCGCATCCATACAAACGGAGAGCCTCATTGTCATCCTTCTTCCCAAATATACTTTTTTGTGCTGGGGACCAAGCATTTCTGAACTCTCCCTATTGTATGGTAAAATTAAGCAGATGAAAATATGATCCAAGGAGTTTTATTTATGATTCGTTCCCTTGCTATTACCATGGACTTCAATGTGCTCCATAATGTCCCCTTCGAGGAGCTTCTAGGCCCGAACATTAAGTGGTATTGGGTCGACTTTCATAATCCGAGCGAGAAGGAAGCGCTGCATCTGAAAGAGCATTTCCATTTTCATCCGCTGACCATAGAGGACTGCTTTTTCTTACTGCAAAGACCAAAGATGGATCACTACGAGAACGTTCACTTTTTTGTCATGCATGCGATTAATGCCATGACGCTGGACGCGGAAGAAGTGGACATGTTTCTAGGAAGCAATTACATTGTGACCTTTCATTTGCATGAATCAAGGGAAATTGAAGATGCTTGGAGCCGAATCTCTGAACAAGAACACTTGCGGAATGAAGGTCATATTTATGCGGCTTATTTAATTCTTGATAATTTGGTGGATCAATATTTCCCTAGTGTCTACCAAATCGAAGATCAATTGGATGATATCGAAAATAATTTTGATGCCGAATCCATTGAGACCTTGATGAAACATATTTTTGGTATTCGGGCCAAATTGCTAAAATTACGTCGCACCATCGTGCCCATGCGTGACTTGCTGTATAGGGTCATCAATACAGATCGAATCGAGCATCTTCGCGAGCAGTTAGTCTTTTTCACGGATATTCATGATCATCTGCTCAAATTGTCTGAAATGATTGATTCAAACCGAGAAATGACGGCTGATATGAGGGATAGCTACATCTCTCTAAATTCCAACCGAATGAATACCATCATGAAAACGTTGACCGTAATCACAACGATCTTCATGCCATTAACGTTCATTGCTGGTCTTTATGGGATGAACTTCGCTTATATGCCTGAGCTGAAGTGGCAAGGGGGTTATTTTGGAATTCTCTTGATCATGTTCGGAATTGGATTCGGCATGTTCGCTTGGTTTTGGAAAAAGGGCTGGTTTAAATAGAAGACCTTACTGATTCTGAGCGATGCTCATCACGGAATTCCTTCCTAAAGCCAGCAGGTGAAACCCCCACTTTTTTCTTAAAAGCTCGACTGAATGCATGAATACCGGAAAATCCTAATTGATCTGCGATTTCCTGAAGCGGCATTAAGGTATGCCTGATCATATTCTTGGCTCGCTCCAGCCGGATTCTCTGGTGATATTGGATCGGACTTACATCGAATACTTTATTAAACAAATGGATCAAATAGTATTTACTGATATGGAATCGCTCCGATAGCTCATCCAATTTCAACTCACGGTGAACGTGAGCCGCGATATAACGTTCCATATCCAATAAGAGCTCTTGGTGAAGATTGTTTTCAAATAATCGTCCGCTCCATGCATGCTCCCTCACTACAGCTGTAATTAACTCCAGCAGACTGCCCTTTAGACGCCATTCATATAATGGCAGCTTCGCTTCAAATTCCGCTATGATTCCAAAAAGCTGCTGCTCCACGCGACTCGGCTCCCTTAATCGAATATGATTCGGGAGATCAATGAGTGCGCCCGACAGTTCATCCTTACGAAACCAACTTCGCTCCGTCTCATCCATATCTTGTAACATTTTAAACGATACCTTGACGTCCTCACTATCCTCCTGCTCGAATAAATCAAAATGCACGTGCGGTTGCCGAATCGGCTTACCACCTACGAGCTGGATGGAGTGCCTCTGTCCAGGCTTAAACAGAAACAAGTCTCCTGGTTTGCCTTCATAGGTCTTGTCCTCGATAGTTACATCAGCCCGACCCTCCATTAGATATAACAGCTCGTAGTCCCAAAGCATTCTTTCTTTTAACATCCAAGGAGATTGTATGATACTATCCATCGCAATACGTACGTATGGGGAGACAGTTTGAAAGCTCACAGAAAGAATCCTTCCTTTTCAGCAATAATGGTTAACTTTTAACTAACTTTGGCTAAATGAACGCGCTTACCTTCATTATATAATGTTTTCAAGCTCGCATAACTATAATGATAGAGGTGGATGTTCCTATGTCGCAATATCAAGGCTTTATCCCTGAACTCTCTGCAGCTCCATTCCTGACACAAGGCCGAACCCGCTGGATCACGGCGGAGAATCCGACCGGAGAGAAGGGAGAAGGAGGGAAAGCAGCAAGCAATTTAGGTATTGCCCGCAAAGGCAGGCCGTGCATCACTTTACCTCAAGGAGAAACGATCGTTTTAGCTGATATTCAAGGAACTGGTATCCTGCAGCACTTCTGGATCACATGTACGAACGCTACCTCCAAGGGGAATTTTGTCCTAAGAGATTTAGTGCTCCGCTTCTACTGGGATGATGAAGCCTCACCTTCCGTGGAGGTGCCGCTTGGCGATTTCTTTTGCAACGGGTTCGGTGAACGCTGTAAGGTGAATTCGCAGCCGATCGTCGTGAATCCCACAGGCGGCATGAACTGCTACTTCCCTATGCCTTTCCGACAATCAGCCAAAATTACGATTGAGAATCAGCACGCCGAGGATATTCACGGCTTTTTCTATCAGTTTCATTATACACTCGTAGATTTGCTCCCGGAGAATACGGCTTATTTTCACGCTCAGTGGAGAAGAGAGAATATCACAACGGAAGGCAAAGATTACACGATTTTGGACGGAGTCAAGGGCAAGGGGAAATATGTTGGCACCTATTTGGCATGGGCGGCATTAGAACGTTATTGGTGGGGTGAGGGGGAAATTAAATTTTATTTGGACGGAGATGAAGAATGGCCGACGCTCTGCGGGACAGGGACGGAGGATTATTTCGGTGGAGCCTGGTGCTTTTACGAAAAAGAAAACGGGATCCCCGTCGAGGTGCCGTACAGCACTCCCTATCTAGGATACCCGTTCTATTCCAAAACGGATTCGACCCTCAAAGAGAAGTTCGGCGAAGATTCCGTGCCTATGCATGGACTGTATCGCTGGCATCTTCCAGACCCCATCCATTTTGAGAACGATCTGCGCGTCACGATTCAACAGATTGGACATAACAGCAGAGAGCTTTTCGAACGAACCGACGATGTTTCCTCCGTTGCCTATTGGTATCAGATGGAGCCTCATGCGGATTTCCCCATACTTCTTCCCGTTCACCGGAGATGGCCGCGATAGTTAAACTGGTTCTGAACAATCGGTGAAATCGGAATTATTATCCTGCTTTTACTAGCCATCATCAAACCAGGAGAAAAAGTTAAACCAAAGATATAAAAAAAGAACCTATGGACAGAATTAAAAAACCGGGGATCAATGGCGAACTTAATCGCCATTGATCCCCGGTTCTGCAATCGTTCAAACTTCCCTAAGTGAGCGTTATGTGCTTCGCTTTATACGAACCGCCAATAAATCTACTTCTTCTTCGCGTCATAGGCAGCTTGGTAAATTTCCAGATAACGCTTCAGGTTCATATTATCCAAATTTTTCAGGTAGCCATCCCATTCTTTCTCCAGATTCGCATCTCCGATGATGAAACGTGCAGTCATCTCTTTGACATGATCGGTAATCGTCTTCTCTAGATCGGCTAGCTCCATCGCCTGCTCGTTCGTGAAGAACAGCTGTGGCAGAACAGTATCCAGCTTCTGCTTATAAGGTTCGTATTTGTTTTTCGTTTCATTGTACAAAATAACTTCCAATGGATTTTTCGGATCGGCGACCAAGCCTAAGCGGAAATCATTCGTTCTAAGCGATGGTCCGGTTTGAGACCATTTCACATTTTGCACATTTTGCAGCTTGGCTTCGGTATATTTCCAAATGGCTTGCTTGCCATTGATACCGATCTCACCTTGAGTCGCATATTTCCATTCCACATCTGGACGCCCCTCTGCGTTACGCAGCGTCATCTCCTGCGTATACATCAGATCCGCTAGGCGGAAAGCGGCTTCTGGATTTTTACTCGCTTTCGTAATGACGTAACGCCCTTGAGAGACGCTATTGGTATACGGCGCAACTTGCAAGCCTTTCGGCCCTTTGAGCACTGGAACGGCGGTAACCTCAAGCCATCTTCCGCTCGGTCCGTTAAAAGCTGTGAACGTCCCATTATGCTGGGCTATCGCTGCACCCAATATATTAATATTGGGGTTCTCCCCCATCTGCTTCGCTTGATCCCGATCCTGTGTGAAGGACTGCGGCGCGATCAAACCTTCGGCATACAGCTTGTTTAAGTACTTCAGGCCCTCTTGCCATTCCGGCTTGTTATAAGGCACATCGACCTTGCCGTTATTAAGGTACAAACGATTGGTATTATTAGGGTTTAGTATAAAAGCATTCATAAGGAACGAATCGATATTTACTGCTGGTCCCACCGCTGCACCTGCAAGCGGAATCTCATCGGCTTTTCCGTTGCCATTCGGATCCTTTGTTTTAAACTCCTTTAGCACCTTGTACAGCTCATCCGTCGTGGTTGGCACAGCAAGTCCCAATTTATCCAGCCATGGCTTGTAAATCCACATTTTTTGCCCCATCGAACAGTGGAAACACTCGTTCACGAGCGGCAGTCCATATATTTTACCACCCGGCGCCGTAATAGCATCTTTCACTCCAACAACCTGCTCAAACATCTTCTTGGTCTCGACACCATACTTAGCAATATAGGGCGTTAGATCGAGGAAATCCCCTTGGCTGCCATAGATCAGCTGCTGCGTAGGGCTAACGTCAAAGCCCATAATCACATCAGGCAAATCTCCGCTTCCTAGCACCAAATTAAGCTTTTCTACCGCTGATTTCTCCGGGGCAACATCCCATTCAATATGAATGTTCGTCTTCTCCTCTAGGTACTTCGTATATTCATTCGTTGCAAAGTCTTCAACAAATGCACTACCCTTTACTAGAACCTTTAAGGTCGTTTTTTCCTTCGTGATAGGTAATTCCCCTGCTGCAGTCACCCGATCCTCTGACACTTTAGGAGTCGCATCTGATTGCGCTGCTTCCTTATCTGAACAACCGCTTAATACCGAGACTGTACACAAGGCTAACCCTAAGCTTACTACCATCCATTTTTTCATCTAAAAGAACCCTCCCTAGAATTTATTCGTTATAAATTTTTCATTTAATAACTAACCCTTCAACGAACCGATCATGACCCCTTTAACAAAATGCTTCTGTACAAAAGGGTAAATCATCATGAGTGGCAGCGATGAGACGACAATCAGAGAGTATTTAAGCAGTGCACGTAAGCCCTCCCGATTCGCTTCCTGTCCCAGATCGGACAGCATGGCGGGATCTACCTCATTCTGAATGAGTATTTCCCTAAGTACAAGCTGGAGCGGATATAAGCTCGGCTGCTTTAAATAGATCAGCGCATTGAAATATTGATTCCAATAGCCTACCGCCGAATACAGAGTAATGACAGCAATGATGGGACCGGACAGCGGAATAACAACATTCCATACAAACTTGAAATCGTTACAGCCGTCCAGCTGAGCGGCCTCCAGCAGTTCATCCGGTATCGTCGTTTTGAAATAGGTTCTCGTAATAATGACATTGAATACGCTCATCGCCCCTGGCAAAATCATCGACCAGATCGTATTGAGCATGCCGAGATCTTTGACCAGCAGGTAGCTCGGAATGAGTCCGCCGGAAAACATGGTGGTGAACACCAGTAAAAGCATGACAGCATTTTTCCCATACAAGTCTCTACGTGCAAGTGGATAAGCCGCCATAATCGTTAGCGCGACATTGATTACCGTACCCAGAACCGTATAAATAACAGAATTACGAAACGAGCTCCAGATCAGCTTATGTTTAAATACAGCCTCATACCCGTCAAGTGTAGGTTGAACGGGCCACAGCCACACCTTCCCCGAGATGACCGCATCTGGGCTGCTAAAGGATGCGCTTACAATAAACACTAGCGGATACATCACAATAATAAGAAACAAGGTAAGCACCGTGTAGTTGATAACATTAAACCAACGGTCATTGCTAGCCTCACGAATGTTAGCATGCTCCATGATGACGACCTCCCCCTATATGCCTTACCATAGGCTTTCCTGTTTAGCTTTCTTCGCCATTTGGTTGACCAAAATCAGTAGAATCAAACCAATGACCGATTTGAATAAATTGATGGCCGTGGAATAAGAGTAATTCATCGCCTGGGAGGCAAGCCCGACCTTATAAACAAACGTATCAATGACTTCCGAGGTGCGCACATTAAGCGGATTCTGTAATAGCAGCACTTTCTCGAAGCCCAGATCCAGAATATGACCGGTGTTCAAAATAAGCAAAATAATCATTACTGGCATGATGCTCGGCAGATCGATATGCAGCATACGCTGAAATTTACTTGCTCCATCAATGACAGCCGCTTCATGCTGTGCGGGATCAACACCCGCTAAAGCTGCTAAATAAATGATGCAGGAAAAGCCTACATTTTGCCAAATACCAGACCAGACATAGATCGAGCTGAAATATTCCGGCTTGGCCATAAAATTGATCGGATCGATGCCCAATTGACCGAGCAGCATGTTCACTAATCCATTGCGGGGGTCGAGCAGCTCCATAACGATCCCTACCATCACGACGATGGATATAAAATGGGGAGCGTAAGTGATCATCTGTACGGATTTTTTGAACAGCTGGTTTTTCACATAATTTAATGATAGGGCCAGAATAATCGGAAAGGGAATTCCGGCAAGTAAGCTGTACAAGCTGATGATCAACGTGTTTTTCATCAATTTTCCAAATTCATAAGAGTTGAAAAATCGGATGAAGTGCTTCAAGCCGACCCACTCGCTCCCAGCGACTCCCTTGGATGCAATATAATCCTTGAAGGCAATCTGCGCCCCATACATCGGATAATATTTAAACACGAGGACATAGATGACTGGAAGTGCAAGCAGGGCATACAATTGCCAGCTTTTCTTCATTTGCTTCCTAGCGGCAAGCAGCAGATTGTTTGTACCCGTGCCTGTTTTGGTTAATACAACCTCTTTCATTGTGCGCTCTTCCCCCTTTCAATTGATACCTTAACGATACAAGGAATTGCCTCAAGCCGTAAATTAGAAAGCGCTTTCTTTATGTGCAAATATTAAGAATCAGCCATGTGCACTTCGAAATTGATGTGCAAAAGTAAAGAATACGGCACCTGAGTGCCGCATTCTTATCCGTGCAATTTCTTATAGGAGGTCGCACTGACGCCATGCAGCCGCTTGAATGCCCGACAAAACGTATTGGAGGAGCTATAGCCAACCTTATCGGAAATTTCAAGAATGGTTAGCTCCGTTGTCTGCAGCAGATCTTTGGCCCGATCCATGCGCAGATTTTCCAAATAGTCGGAGAAATTAATGCCCGTTTGCTCTTTGAAGAATTGGGAGAGATACACCTTCGAAATGCGAAACCGATCGGCCACTACATCCAGACAAAGCTCACTGTCCATATATACGTTCTGCAGCATGCCAAGAATACTTTGGATCAGCTGTACATTTTGACTTTTCTTATGATCGTTCACGCTTTCACATATCCATTGATAAGTTGCGCGGATCGATTGATAATTTTTGCGCATATTTTCATAGGAATCAATCTCGCTGCTCAGTGACTGGATCCGCCTGTAAACCTCCTGCTGATCGAGCTCCATTTGCGGCAGCAGCTTCACAAGACTACCCCACATTTCGAACAAGAACAACTGCATAACCGCGAAGGAAAGGTGCCTCAGTTCGAAATTTTCATGGTATATCTCACCAAGCGTATGCTGAACCTCAGGATGATCCCCCGCTTTGGCTAAATTGATTAAGCGGATCTCCACATCCTGCGGAAAATAATAGTTGTTCATATCCGTCGGGAGCTCGTCATACCATACGATTTCATTCTCATTTTTCCATAACTGCACGTTCAATGCTTCTCTGGCCTGTTCATAAGATCTGGAGATGCTGGTGAGACTATCACATATACCGCCTACACCATAGACGGACACCAGCTTCAACTGGCTTTTCATCTCCTCATTGGCTTCCTTCAGCTTTTGCTCGATTGGCTCCTTGTAGAGTTCCGGTTGCTCAGTTCGATAACAGAAAAGCACCCCGAATTGATCCTCCGCGATATCGTAAACAAAGCCTTCCTGATCGATCGTCCTTCTCAACATTTCTTTAGCCAGTAAACGCTTCATATCCAGTTCTTCCAACAGGTCATCATTATAGCCGTTATCGAAGCCTCGCAAATGAACAACCGCGACCCGATAGGACATCCCTTGAAGGTCCATACCTACATGCTTTAACAGTGCATCTGCATCACGTGCCGAAATAAATTGCCCGTTCAACAGCCGCTGAAAATACGCTGCCCTCAGCAAAGGAACCTGCTGCTCTATCTCCGACTTCATCCTATGGTTATTGTGGAACAAACCGGTTACCGTTTCTCCGATTAATCCAAAAGCATCCCTCTGGTGCGAGATCACGTCCGCTTTTTCCAGAATCAAGTTTACGATATTTCGTAACGGTTTACTGTTGCGATAAGCCAGCACATACGCGATAAAGACACCCACGATAAGAAAGACGAACGTCAAAGAGAAGATGATTTTCTGAATATATCGGACCTTCTCTAGTACAACAAAAGTTGGCTGTCCCACCAGATACGTCCAACCGTTATAGGAGGATTTGGTATAAGTAATCATCATCTGCTTCGATTGCAGCGATTGCTCGATTACGCCCTTATCACCAATAAGATTGCCGATCTCGATCGGTAAGGGGGCTTTACTCGCCGAAAGCTCACTGATGATTTTCCCCTCACCATCCACAATATAGGCCCATCCCCCTTCGGAAATGTTGAGCCCTTGAAACAGCTTTTGGATTTCCTTCTGATCAATCATGACAGCAATAGCGCCCTGGGGATTGCCAGGGTACCCAAGCGATTGCATATATGTCAGCATGGAATAGGGTACACCCTGTACGATGACTTCCTCAGACGCAAAAGTTTTGCGGGTATGAAATTGCTTAGCGACGAAGTCATACCATGAATCATAATCATGCTTGCTGTAATGAGCTACCCGATCAAAAAAATGCTGAAAAGAGTAAGTAGCCCCCGGGGTTAATACCATTTCACTATTTTTGAACAAGACATAATAATTAAATATGAAATTGTTAGACATCCTGTAATCGTACAAGCTTTTATTCGTATCCAAAACCCGGTACGTATTCGTCCCCTCAAAAGGATCAGTGACAGACTGAAACCGCATAATTCTCGTATCGGCCGATAACTGCTGAGTGATGGAGGCGATTTCCTCCAGTCTTCGATCGAGGATATCCTTACTCTGCTCCAGCAGGTTCATATGACTCGCGGTTGCTTCGCTTTCGATTAGCGCCGTCGTCTTCTGATAAATGACCCAGCCAATAATCATCGGCAGCATCAGAAAAATAAGATAAGGAACGAGAATACGCGCAAACACGCGGTGCCTTCTTTTGTTAACGTTAACATTAACGCTTCTCTCTCTCTTGAACAGCATAGTAAATGTCCCCCATTTCATTCACGATTCCATGTTGCGATCATATTGAGAGTAATCATTGTGCATGATTTGCATTTTTGTATGCGTTTGCAATCTGTTGTGGCGTTCATCCCAAAAGGACTAAGCAGTTATTTCTAGTATACCTTGCTGTGCTGGTAATCGGAAGCTTGAAATATATCGCTAGATATGAAATGAGACTTTTTGTGCTTAACAAAAAAAAGGAACCCAGCCAACGGGGCGTGGGTTACGAGACTTTGATGATTAATCGAACGATCCGTCTATCTGCAATCATTTCACGCTATGCTAGAGTATTTCACTTCAGGCAATGATAAACCGCCATCATATCTCGTTTATTCAACTCACGAATACGATTGAAGATAGGAATATCTGCAACTGCCTCAGTTAGTAAGCTTTCAGCAACAACATCACTTACTTTGCCAGTAAGCCATGTTTGTACATCTATACGATCGACGATTTCCTTGCGCCCTTCATCATTGATGCCACTTACATAACAGCTAACACATGGCACCGATAATTTAAATACGCCTTCATGGAGACCATCCTCTGAAATTACTTTCTTCCCGTTACAGAATGGACATGGATGACTTGCTTTAATTTTATTAATTTGGGTAACAATTTTATTGTAGCCAAACACTTCATAGACATAAGTTAGTTTTTTATATTTCCCATTGGTGAAATACTTATCAATAATGGTTTCTCTAGTTTCAGCAATATTGGCAAAATCACAGATGGTAATCAAGTTATTACTGCTGATCGCCTCGAGGTTACCTTTAATCTTGTCCCAAAATGGTACGGCATTTTGTAAAACCACTTCATAGCCCACAAAGCTTGCAAGCTCCAGTTCAAGCATTTTCAGCGCAACTTGTGTTTCCCTAGGAAGTAAGGAGACATCTTCCGTAAGTGCAAGATCGCCGCCAACAATTGATTTTAGTTTTTCTAGTTCCGGTAACTTCCCTACAGTTTTAATGACCTGATCAATCGATTGTTGAATAATCTCACGAATATCCGTGTCACCAAATTTTAGCTTTTTATGATGATTTAACACGGTCCCTTGACAAACTGGGCAGTTAATCATTTCTTTTGAGGCTTTCATTTGCTCTTTAAGTGGAATGTTCTTCGAAATAACCATATAACGCCCAAGGATGAGATTAAAACCCTCCCATGTTCTTGAAGCCTTCCCTGCTTTATCATAAAACGACTTTTCCCAATACCCATATAAGAACGTATTTTTTTCTGCCTCTGACATCTCATTATAGCTTTTGCTCATATCGTGGCCAAGTTCGTTCTTTATCTCTTCAAATAAGAAGTGCAATTTGGCGTGCTGATAATATTTCAAGACATCCATGACTTCTGGAAGTAACATGCCGTCCCAGAATGGCACTGTTTTGTCTTGAATGAGAACATCCATATCAAATCGTTCTATAACTCGACGACCCGAACAACTTGGACAATGATTATCTTGATAATAGAAATCGAAGCTTCTTGTATCTTTATTGGTCGGATGAGCAGCCACAATATGGTTGATCAGTCCCCCTATTTCATATAGAAAACTATATTGACTATACAGGTGTCGTTCAAGATCGATGGCGATGACAGGTGCAATCTTATCAGATTCATATTCACCATAAATCAGATGTGCCATGGATGATAAGCTTTTTAGGATACCACCTTTATAGACGTTTTCAGCCTTTTTAAAATAGTCCAACTGATTTTCTTGTAAGTAGTGAATACCATTTTGCTGCTTAAGTGTGGAAGAAATATGCAAGGGGGCCTTGCTATCTTCTTTATACTTGTGACGACGATAATAATCATCATGACTGAGAACATCCAGATGTTCTACAGGTGCAAGTTGTCTTTTGCCAAAATCAACGATAAAATCAGAGCTTTCGAGCATATAGGCATTATGTTCAATCATCAGGATGGAGACCGATTCATCTTGCAGAATGTCTCTAACACTATCAATGAATTGGTTTAAAATATTTTGCGATAAACCTTTTGAAGGCTCGTCGAAAATAAAAAGCGTATGCGGGTTTCTTGAGTTGGCAAACAGCTCAGATACTAAATGGACACATTGAAATTCTCCTGTCGATAAGGACTGTGTTTTTCTTTCCAACGTCAAATAACCAAGCCCAAGTTTGATCAATAAGCTCAAGCGTTTATGAGCGATGTCTTCACCCGGCAGTTCATCAATAATATCTTCAATCGAGCGCTGAAAAATATCATCAATATCCTCACTATATTTCGTGAGTTTCTTTTTTATATCAAGAAACGTCGCAATGGTTGACCGACTGGAAATCGATTGGTTTCGATCTTGCCCAACCACGACCAGTTTATCTTTTGGATAACGCTTTTGAAAATCTTTCACTATACACTCATTAACAAGTGTAGATTTACCACATCCCGACTCACCCGTAAAGGTTACAAGTCTATTTTGGGGAATCTGAATTTCAGCCATTTGAATATTACGACAATAAAGATCATGAAACTGATAGTAGTCTGTTGGCATTGCCTTATTTAGTTCACAATGGATGGGTTGTGGACGTGGTGATTCTTCTACAATTTTCCCACCGTATTTACCACTACCAGGTCCAAAGAACAATTGTTCATCCGATGTGTCCAGCACCGTGTCAGAATGGTCAATGAGCCAAATTTGATTCTTATACCCCAATTGTTTAATCTCATCTAAAATTTTCAATAATGTTTGGTGATCAAGACCCACGGAGATTTCATCAATGATAATAACCGTATTTTCACTAGTTGCCATGAATTCTGCCAAGTACATTCGTGTTATTTCTCCACCTGACAAAGTACCCATTATGCGATTTAGTGTTAAGTAGCCTATATTCATATTGATAATATTTTGGAGAATATGCTGCTTCGCTTCACTAATGTGTAATTCCTCTGCGAGAGAAAGAATCGTTTCAATGCTTAAGTTATTGATATCGGAAATACTATGTGGTTGATTCAATAATTCCATCTTATATTGCTCAACTTCTTGATTGTAGCGCCTACCCTTGCACTTTGGACAATCGACATTTTGGGTCATACTGCGCCCTTTACAATCTGGACACCAGCCTAAGGCATTATTAAAGGAAAAAACTTCTGGAGAAAGATTAAATTTTTCAGCAAGAGTAACACGAATCTCTTTAAACACGCCAGTATGTGTGCCAATGGTTGAACGAGGATTGGATGAAATTGATGATTTTCCGAGAAAAAGGACTAAAGGCATTTCTTCCATCTTGATGGCACTGAAATTGGTTTCCATAATTTCAGGAAATAAATACTGATATTCTGCCTTTGGCAATAAAGAAACGAGACGCTTCTTGGATTCTTCACCAATGGTTTGACAAAAAGTTGTTTTACCAGATCCAGACAAACCAGCAATACCTAACGATTTATCTACTGGTAGTGCTGCATCTAATAGGTTAATATTGTTCGAAATTAATCGATTTATTTTCATATGTACATCCTCTCTATTCTTTTAAACTTAGTCTTTCCATGTTATCACAGAGTTAAATGTATGAATTGATTTTTTGGGACGGAAGAAGAAGCTAAAACTTTCTTTAGAGCTATTGATGGTCACAGACATGAAATTATTTTAGTGTTAGCAATTCGTTGCGGTATGCGTATGGGTGAAATTCATGCGTTGAGATTTTCAGATATCGATCTGAAAAAGGGGATTATATCTGTGAGGCATATCATGGACTCTGAAAGGAATTTGCAAAATCCTACCAAGACTCCCTTCAGGAATGAAAAACTACAACCAAATGGCCCATATAAGGGTTATTTGTCATACACAAAAAAAAAGGAACCCAGCCAACGGGGCCGGGTTCAAAAGTTTATATTAAAAAGGGGGTCTTGGTTATTATAATACCTCGCCAACATTATGAAACCATAACAGGAACATTTCAATTATGTTACAAATTAGAAAGCGCTTTATTTCCTTACCTTTCCTACAATTTCACCACTAAGATTCGATCCCGCAAAGCCGGGGTAATGACCTAATAAATGTATTCCATTCATTTAGGAGGTTTTTTCCAATGACCGCACAAGAACAAAACCATCCAGACTCATACGATATTTCGAAGAAAGTCGCCATTGTGACCGGCGCATCCTCCGGCATTGGTTTGGCTTCCGCTGTACGTTTGGCTGAAAAAGGGTTCAAAATCTGGCTGCTCAACCGCCCTGGCGGTGAACTTGAAGCAGCGGTGGCCAAAGTGCAGGTGTAAACGCCATCTGTCCGGGAGCGATCGAAACGAATATTGATGAGAATACGGAACGCAGACCCGAGCTGGAAGAAATCACGATCCCTATTGAATTTCCCGAAGGAGAACATCCGCTCCGACACAATTCCGGAACAGCTAGTCAAGTCGCGAATCTGGTGCTGTTCCTCGCTTCGAATCAATCCGACCACATTACCGGAACTTCCGTCATCGACGGCGCCGAATCTTTAATTCATGGATGATAAAGGAGAACTTCCCATGCAGATCCCAACTGGAAACATAGTTACAGATGAGCCTGAGAAATCAGGCTTTTACTATGCCAAACACGACCTCTCAAGGGTCTTCATATACTCTTTATACAAAATCAGTTGCACCTTACGAAGGTCTGGCATATAATATTCTTAATTAGAATTATTATAAATAAGGAGGGAACGTATGAGTATCGAATACGACTATCATCATCTCCATCATGTTAAAGAACAGAGCAAATCCAGAAAAACGTTATGGGTGACTCTCATACTGACCGCCTTTTTCACTATTGTAGAAATTGTAGGTGGGGTGCTCTCGAATTCCCTTGCTTTGCTATCCGACTCTGCCCATATGATCTCCGACGTCATTGCTTTGGGACTAAGTATGGTCGCTTTGAAGCTGGCTACTCGTCAGCCTAATGCTCGATTCACCTTTGGTTTCCTTCGGTTTGAGATTATCGCGTCTTTTCTGAATGGATTAGCCCTTTGTATCATTGCTTTGGGAATTTTCATCGAGGGGATTCAACGTATCATTGACCCGCAGCCTATTCGCCTGGCGCTTATGCTTGGAATTGCCTCCATCGGTTTCGTTGTCAATCTTGTGCTTACTTTGGTTCTTCATAACAGTGTGAAAGAAGAAGACAATCTGAATGTGAAAAGTGCGCTGTGGCACTTTTTTGGCGATTTACTCAGCTCGGTAGGTGTCATTATCTCATCTATTATCATTTATTACACAGGTCTTCTCTTGTTCGATCCTCTGATTTCGATGGTGATTGGCGGCATTATTTTTACTGGTGGAAGCAAAATCATTCGAGAATCATATCTGATTCTGATGGAATCCGTGCCTGAGCGCTTCAACTTAGATGAAATACGCAGCGAGATCGCGCGTGTTGAAGGTGTCGAAGATGTGCATGAAATGCATCTGTGGGCGATTTCGACTGATCATTACTCTTTAACTGCGCATGTGTTCATTAATCCTAACATTCAGCCCTTCTGTGTTATTCTTGCAATTAATGAAACGTTGAAAAGTAAATATGGTATCGAGCATTCAACCATCCAAATTGAACATGCCAACATTAATCCACATGGGGATTATGGCAAAGAGTTCTTGAAGCATCAAAGACAATCGAATGGAAATGGGCTTCAAATCTAATAAGGGATATGCCAAAAAGACCGCTATACTTCTCATCTTAACGAGAGTATAACGGTCTTTTCATGTTGTTGTAGACTTCCGGACAATCATCTCCAAATCAATAAATAGCTCATGTCCATGAATACGCGGTAGGTGCTCGTCCAGCAGCTGTGTATTCTCCTCGTCCAAGTCTTCACCAATCTGCCGCATCAGAAAAGCGGCAACTAATCTCGTTTGCAAATCGACAGGCATGTCAAAGCTTGTGATAGAGGGAAAGCTGGCTTTAGAAAACAGTTCATTGTCCATTCCAATCAACTGCACATCCTCTGGCACGCGAATACCTCGCTCATGACACACAGCTAGAAGCTCCAACGCTAACGCATCATTAAAGGTGTAAATGCCGATAGGTCGCTGCTCGCCGCTTATGCGAAGAGCTTCCTCCAGTGTACCTTCGATACCGAGCTCTCCCGCATCCAGAAGCGCATGAACTGTCGACTCGGCTTTATCGCCTAACCCTGCCATAAACCCTTGAATACGCTGCTCATTGGCCCCCATCCCTTTACGCCTGCCGGCATAAATGATGGAGCGGCAGCCGTTTGTGAGGAAATGCTGCACAGCTTCCGTCGAAGCCTTCGCAAAATCCAAATTAATCGCCAGCTTGACGATGTCGCTAGGCCAACCCCAGCCATTAAAGATAACCAGCGGCGTGCCCTCACCGACTAATTGCTGGGTCGATTGCATACTCATCGCTAAACCATGGCTCACTAAACCGTCTACTCTTCGCTGCAGCAAGTGCTCCAGGTGACGCTTCTCGATCACTGGATCCATACCCGCTGCTGAAAATACGGATAAATGGTAGCCGAAACTATGTACTTTCTGCTCAAGCTTCTCTGCAAATCGGCCATAATAGCCGCCAAAATGCGGTATGATAAGCCCTAGCTCATAGGATCGGCGCCGGCTAAGGTTCGTTGCCATCACATTGCGGCGATAACCCAGCTGTATGACGGCATCCTCCACTTTGCGTATCGTCTCCGGCGACATCGGCACCTTTCTCCGATTTAAAACATTAGAAACTGTCGCAATGGAAACGCCCGCTTCGGAAGCAACATCTACAATGGTGGGCTGTTTACTTCTCTTCATAGGAAATCCCTCATTCTTGAAATGCTTTAACTCATTTTATCGATAAGCAAATCGCTCGTCAAATTTCGATAATCTGTGCATTCCTACAGCAATTCGCTATAATGAATAGATTCGTGTATTCGAAAAAGCAATTGCTTGGGGGTGCATGCAGCCCTATGAAACGAAAACGTAAGGAGTTCACACATCATGTGGTTTATTGCTGCAGTCGGCAGTGCCGTACTATTTGGTCTAACCGGCTTTTTTATGAAAGCGAGTCAAATGCGCCAAGGCTCCACACCGCATCTATTGCTCGGACTCTATCTCACAGGAACACTTGGCTTCACTGTGAACAGTCTATGGGAAGGCTCCCTCTTCTTAGACGATTGGCGTGTTTGGTTAGCTGGCATCATCATTGGCGTGGGGTCAGGCTGGGGCAATGTCGTGTTCATGAAGGCGCTCGATAACGGTCCGGCAAGCTTGACAGCACCGCTAATGAACTTAAATATTTTGTTAGTCATTCTCATGTCCGTCACAATCTACGGTGAACGTATACATAGCACGGAAGCCGGCGGCATCGTCCTGCTCATTGCTTCAGCGGTACTTGTATCCATTAAGCTCAAAGAGCCTCTTACCATCAAAGAGAAGAAATGGTTCGCACTCGTTGCACTCGGCGGACTTCTTTTCTTCTTCCGCAACGGCGGCTTAAAAGTTACTGCCGAGCTAGCATTAGCGAATACGCCTATTCTACTCATCAGTTATCTGCTCTCCGCCATTTGGTTCGCCATTGCCGCAGCTAGCCACACCAAGAAGCAGCAAAAGCCTGTCCAACAAGGACTCATCGCAACCTATGATGGGTCACCAAGTCGTACAGGACTTCTATGGGGACTGCTTTCTGGCTGCTTCTCTTACGGTGGCCTTCAGCTTTACTCCGTTGCGCTGCAAATGGGGCCAGGTTCCATCGTCGCACCCATTTTCTCGACCTATGGTCTTGTCGTCGTTGTCGGCTCTGTGCTCGTTTATAAAGAAAAGCTGACAATCCTGCAAGGTCTCGCCTTAACACTTCTATTCGCAGGTCTCATATTCGTAAAGCTGTAAGATAAATTCACTATAAATTCGCGATTCATGCCAAAGAAGGTGATGAGAATTATTCATCACCTTCTTTTTTTTCGTTTATTTTGCCTACGATTTCAGTGCGGGTTAGTCCTCATGATCCCCTATAAGTGAAATAATTTGTTTCTTCAGTTTAATAAACGACTCCGTATCTTTACACTCCAAGGTCTCTCGAAGTCCTTGTGGAATCACGATTTCTTGGCGAATCCTTCCTGGATGCGCCTGCATCACATACACGCGCTGAGATAAGAAAATAGCCTCCTCGATGTCATGGGTAATGAAAACGACGGTGGTTTTTTCCTTTTCCCAAATACGCAGCAACAGCTCCTGCATCGAATTCTTCGTCTGCGGATCGAGCGCACCAAATGGCTCATCCATCAGCAGGACTTCCGGATTGTTCGCGAGGGCCCGAGCGATGGCGACCCGCTGCTTCATGCCGCCCGAAAGCTCTTTCGGCAGCGATCTGGCGAACTTCTGCAGCCCGACAAGCTCCATGAAGTGATCGGAAATGGCCCTCTTTTCGAATAAAGGAACGCCTTTGAGTGTCAGTCCGAACTCGATATTCTCCCTCACAGAAAGCCAAGGGAATAAGGTGTACGATTGGAATACCATCCCACGGTCAGCGCCAGGACCATCAATTTCATGACCGGAAATGCTTAACGTACCTGTCGTCAATGGCTCTAAACCCGCAAGAATTCGGAGCAGAGAGGACTTGCCACAGCCTGATGGACCTACAAAACTGACAAACTCATGCGCATCCACATGGAATGAAACCCGATCCAACGCAACAAACTGGGATTTCTTTGTGCTATACACTTTCGTTACATCCGTCGCCATAATTTTGCTCACAGCCATAGCTCTGTCATTAGAGGGCTCCCTATTCAAAGCATGCATGATTTAACGCCCTCCTTCCAACCACGGGAAAAATCTGCGGTGACAATAAGCAAATGTGCGATCCGTTAGTAATCCAAGCAAGCCAATGGCGATAATTCCTACGAAAATCAGATCCGTATTGAGGAACCGCTGTGCTTTCATAATAGAGAACCCTAGTCCACTGCTAGCCGCAACCAATTCAGCTACAACGAGATAAGTCCAAGCCCAACCGATGATTAATCGCATGGTGTTCATTAAATCCGGCAGTAGTGCAGGAATAAGCACCTTTTCGATCACTTGCCAGCGGTTCGCACCAAGGGTATAGGAGGTTTGAAGCAAATCATTGGATACCGAACGTGTATTATCGGCAACCATCAGCATGAGCTGGAAGAAGCAGCCGATGAAGATGACGATCACCTTCGCCCATTCACCAATCCCTGCCCATACCATAATAAGCGGGATGAAAGCCGTCGCTGGCATATACCGGATAAACTCTGTTGGAGGAACGAGCAGCGCTTCAGCGAAGCGAAACGTACCAGCCAGGATGCCAAGCGGAATACCCAGTAAACAAGCAAGCAGGAAGCCCGCCCCTACTCGAAAAATACTTATGCCAACATGGTTCCAGAAGACAGAACTCTGAAGTTGAATTGCAAACTGACGAAGTACTTGATCCGGTGTAGGTAAGAACGTACGATTTACAAAGCCGCCATAGCTGAGCACACTCCAGAAGAGCAGAGCTATCACAACAATGAGCACGACACCGGATGTATAAGTTCTACGGCTAATATCGCCCCGTATGGCAAACAAAGTTGATTTGCGCCTTTTTTTCACCATGGTGTCCATTTAGAGCCCTCGCTCTCCAGTTGTTATTTCTTACGTTCCTTCAGCACTTCTTCTACAAAGTGTCCATCTAAGAAGCTTTCCGCCTTCGGAATGGAAGTCAGCATATCTAATCCCTTTAAGAACTCGGCCGTCTTCTGCGAAGTAAAGTGTAGGGATTCTAAGTTATCGCCCTTTTGGAAAGCTTTCACATTATCTTCAAGTTGGAAAATTTTCACGCTATCCACGCCAGCTTTATATTCATCAACCGGCGTCTCTGCTGCTTTTGCCATTATATTCAATGACTCTTCTGGATTGGCCTTCCAGTAATCCAAAGCGTCGAACCAAGCGTTGATGATTTTTTTCACATCTTCCGGACGATTCTTCGTTATTTCTTCTTTGAAAACTAGCAGATCAGGGATAAGTCCGGGTGTATCCTTGGAGGAAAATAATAACTTACCTTTGCCCTCTTGAATCGCCTTGCTTAGGAATGGCTCCCATAGTACCGCGGCGTCCAGGTTGCCTGAAATGAAAGCAGGTCCTGCATCGTTAACTGTCATATTCGTATAAGCAACATCTTTCTCGGCAAGCCCGGCCTTTTCAAGTGCAGTTAGCATCAGAAGGTGATCAACCGTTCCCAGCTCAGTCGCTACTTTCTTCCCCTTCAAATCCTTCAATGAATGAATGCTCGGCTTCACAACAACACCGTCTCCGCCATTGGAGTTATCGTTCACCAGCACTGCCTTGAGTTTAATTCCTTTACTTGCTGGAGCAAGTGTATCACTTAACGTTTGGCTGTTCGCATCGACTTTACCAGACGCTAATGCTGATAAGGAATCGCTATATACCGGGAACCAAATGAGATCAACATTAACCCCATTTTTCTCAAAGAACCCCTTTTCCTTCACTAAATACCACACAAACCAACCTGGCCATGGACTGAGTGCTAATTTAATCGGTTCTCCGCTTTTTCCTGTAGTGCCAGTTGCCCCTTTGCTCGTACATCCGCTAACTACTGTAAAAATCAATAACAACGCCATCATCAGGAATACCACTCTTTGTCTCATTCCGATCTCCCTCTCCATTTGTAATGGTAAAAAGAAAAGCCCGGAACGATATCATATTCTGATATCCTCCCGGGCTTTTATCCCTCCGTGTGCACGATGAAGCTCACCGTGTGTCTTCTCTTGGACCTGACCAACAGCCTTCATTCTGTCGCGGAACCCTAGAAAACAAGTTTGCTATGAGGTTGGTACTTCGATGTCTTACATTTGTCTTAATCATACTTACATCCGAGTTGTATGTCAATATATATAACACAAATTAATAATTGGTTGTCAAAATAGCTGTATGTGTAATAATATATAACATATATAACTACTAACCGGAGGTGTATACGATGTACTCGATTCATTTCCATATTACGATGTTAGATAATCAACTTGTTCTACCTAAACCTGTTACATCAACGAGCCCTTCTATTTCTGGTATTCAAGAAGGACACCTTTTATCCGAGCATCCTCTCCTGATTTCCCCTATAAATAATCAAGCAGCCACTCAAGCTGATAGCCTGCCCGCTGACTAGCCTCTAATCTTACAGAGACCATCAGGGCTATCCTCCTGATGGTCTATTTCTGTGAGCGGGGTTTCCATCGAAAATACCGTATCCCCCTCTCCGTGGTTACCAAAGTTGTATTTTCTGCAACAATTCCCACTCCCAAAGGCTACTTTGCATGTTAAAGTTGCAGTTTGTACAACACTTTGAGCCCTTTTGTTGCAAAATGGCTTGTATAGGGCCCAATTGTTGTATATTATGCAACAACGAAGGGAGCGAGGCGCGATATAGGCAGCTATTGTTGCACTTTATACAACATCATCCATTGAGAGTCTGAATTAATACTTTTAGCGTTATAAAAAAGCCCGACACCCTGAAAAGATCAGGGCATCGGGCTTGGGCGATTTCGTTTACACGCCTAACCATTTTTTGAACATATGTTTCGTTGTATCTGCATTCAGTGCTGCGATTGAAGTCGTCAGCGGAATGCCTTTCGGACAGGAGCGTACGCAGTTCTGCGAGTTACCGCAGCCTTCGATACCGCCATCTGTCATCAACGTATCCAGACGCTCGTCTTTGTTCATTTCACCCGTTGGATGCGCATTGAACAGTCGAACTTGAGAAAGCGATGCTGGCCCGATAAAGGAGTTCTTATCATTTACGTTCGGACAAGCCTCAAGACAAACGCCGCATGTCATACATTTGGAAAGCTCGTAAGCCCATTGACGCTTCGACTCCGCCATACGAGGTCCTGGTCCAAGATCATACGTACCGTCGATTGGAACCCATGCTTTTACTTTCTTCAAAGCAGTGAACATGCGCCCACGGTCGATAACAAGGTCACGCATAACAGGGAACGTGCTCATTGGAGCTACGCGAATCGGCTGCTCCAATTTATCAACCAGAGCCGAACAAGCTTGACGCGGCTTACCGTTGATCACCATGGAACAAGCTCCGCATACTTCCTCGAGACAGTTGGATTCCCAGCATACAGGTGTCGTCTTGTCACCTTTGGCATTCTTCGGATTACGCTGTACTTCCATCAAACCGCTGATGACATTCATATTGGAGCGATAAGGAATTTCAAATTCCTCGGTATAAGGTTTGGAATCTGGACTCTCTTGACGAGTCACGATAAACTTCACTGTCTTTTGTGCGCTTAGTGTCTCAGCCATGATTAATGTCCTCCCTTTTTCTTCTCCGTGGAGTAGTCACGTTTCCGCGGTGCAATCAAAGATACATCGATTTCTTCATAGCTGATTTTCGGACCATCTGGCGTCCAATCGGCAATTGTTGTTTTCATGAAGTTCTCATCATCACGTTCAGTGAATTCTGGCTTGTAATGCGCGCCGCGGCTCTCGTTACGCAGCAAGGCGCCAAGTGTCATCGCTTCAGCCAACTCGAACATGTTCCAGAGCTGACGTGTGAACGCAACCCCTTGATTGTTCCAACGAGCTGTATCTGTGATGTTGATGTTGTTGTATCTTTCTTTCAAATCCTTGATCTTACCAATGGTATCTTCGAGACGATCATTGTAACGAACAACCGTCATGTTGGCATTCATCATGTCGCCAAGCTCTTTATGCAGAACATAGGCATTCTCCGTACCATTGTTCATTTTGAGCAAGTTCTCATAACGATCTGTATGACGCTTCTTCTCGCGATCGTATACGATCGAGGAAGTATCATCAGCGTGCTTCTCTAAGCCGCGGATATACTCAACCGCTTTAGGACCGGAAACCATCCCATCATAGATGGCCGAAACGAGCGAGTTCGCTCCGAGACGGTTCGCACCATGATGCTGATACTCACACTCACCAGCAGCGAACAAGCCGGGAATGTTCGTCATCATGTTGTAATCGACCCAGATTCCGCCCATGGAATAGTGAACCGCAGGGAAAATCTTCATCGGAATTTTACGCGGATCATCGCCCATGAATTTCTCGTAGATTTCCATAATTCCGCCGAGCTTAATATCAAGCTCCTTCGGATCTTTATGAGAAAGATCGAGGTAAACCATGTTCTCGCCGTTAATACCAAGCTTCTGGTCTACGCACACCGAGAAGATCTCGCGAGTTGCAATATCACGTGGCACCAAGTTACCGTATGCCGGATATTTCTCTTCGAGGAAGTACCAAGGCTTCCCGTCTTTGTATGTCCAAATACGTCCGCCTTCACCACGCGCAGATTCAGACATCAAGCGAAGCTTGTCATCTCCGGGAATCGCTGTTGGGTGAATTTGAATCATCTCGCCATTCGCATATTTAACGCCTTGTTGGTAAACAGCACTTGCTGCTGTGCCTGTATTAATAACCGAGTTCGTTGTTTTGCCGAAAATGATACCAGGACCGCCTGTAGCTAAGATGACCGCATCGGATGGGAATGTTTGAATTTCCATGCTCCGCAAATCTTGAGCTGCAATACCACGGCACGTGCCATCATCATCGAGAACGGAACCTAGGAACTCCCAATGCTCGAATTTCGTTACTAGACCAGCTGTTTCCCAGCGGCGTACTTGCTCATCAAGTGCGTACAAGAGCTGCTGCCCTGTAGTAGCGCCTGCGAATGCCGTACGATGATATTTCGTTCCACCGAAACGACGGAAGTCGAGAAGACCTTCTGGTGTACGGTTGAACATAACGCCCATACGGTCCATCAAGTGAATAATACCTGGAGCCGCATCGCATAAAGCTTTAACAGGTGGTTGATTTGCTAAGAAATCTCCACCGTAAACTGTATCATCAAAGTGCTCCCACGTGGAGTCACCTTCACCCTTCGTATTCACCGCTCCGTTAATGCCGCCTTGCGCACATACGGAGTGGGAACGTTTAACAGGAACCAAGGAGAACAATTGCACGTGAACTCCGGCCTCTGCTGCCTTAATTGTCGCCATGAGTCCCGCAAGGCCTCCACCGACGACGATAACTTTTGAATTAGCCACTTCTGTTCACCCTCCCTTATTTCCCCGTATGCGCTTCTACTGGAAGCTGCTGAAATTGAGTATCTGTAAATGCGACCAGAGTCATAATAAACATAATGGACATCACGACAAACAAAGCCATCCAGATATACGAGGAAAAGCGTTGTGCGCGAGGGCCAACCGTGATTCCCCAGCTAACGAGGAACGACCACATACCGTTACTGAAGTGGAATGCCGCGGAGACTGTACCAATCACATAGATCGTGAACATAACCGGATTCGTCGCGATATCATGCATCGTTCGGCCAAGCTCTTCATGCGCTACGTTGCCGAAAGCAACCTGCAAACGCGTTTCGAAGAAATGCCAAGCAACGAACAAGAAGGTGATAACACCAGTAACACGTTGGAGCAAGAACATTTGATTACGGAAGTAACCATACTGCGACACGTTATTGCGAGCTTGATACGCTACATACAAGCCATAAACCGCATGGTAAAGAAGCGGCAGCCAGATGCCGAAAATTTCAAGAAAAAGCACTAGCGGCAAACTGTTCAGCCACATCACCATTTCTACGAAAGCAGCCGGACCCTTTGTTGCCTCATAGTTTGAGAGCAGATGCTCGACGAGAAAGAAGCCCACTGGAATTACGCCAAGCAAAGAGTGGATCTTCCGAAAATAATACGAATTACCCATAATTGAACCAATTCCCCCCTCTTAAAAATTTATTCATCATTTATCCGACATTATCAGACAAGACAAGCCACATATCATTGTACTCTCGCCGCAAACGAGCGTCAACCCATAATCATCCAAGCCTATTTTGCCAAACCAGTGAATGATTATACACCTTCGTCCAAGAAATGTGAATAAAAAGTGACATGTACATCGTACCTCTTTCACGCTTATAATGGAAGTGCCGTTTTTTTATATACACTTATAACTTACACACATATGCATGGCGCAAAAGGAGTCGATAGAAGCATGGAACTCTTGGATGTTTTCGCTGTTGTTGTCGAACAAGTAAGCCTCAATAAAGCATCTCAGCTATTAAACATCTCTCAACCAGCTCTCTCTCGCAAAATAATGAAGCTCGAGGAAGAGTTGGGTGTAGAACTATTTATCCGCAAAGGTAAAAGGCTGGAGCTGACCAAAGTCGGTCAAATTTGCTATGACCATGCTTTGGAACTGCGTCATCTCGAGCGAAAGTTCAAGCAAGCGATCCAAACCTACAAAGCAGCTGGCAGCCACACTTCAATTACCATAGGAGCGAGCCTGACAACGCTGCAAACAACACTCCCAGATCTTATCACAGATTACTTGCAGGATTACCCGCTGACGGAAATTAAGCTTCTTACAGGTAAGACGCACGAGATCGTTACCATGGCGAAAGAAAATAAAGTGGATATCGGCATCGTTGCTTCCCAGATTAATGCTTCCAGCCTTCATTGCGAACCATTATTTGATGATCACTTATGTCTGGTGCTTCCTCTTGGGCATCCGCTTATCGATCGCGCCACCATCACGATGAACGATTTAAATGAATTGCCAATGATCCTCTTTTCCAAAGGCACTTGGTATCGCATCTTGATGGATGAGCTATTTAACCGTTTTACCATATTACCCAACGTGCAAATGGAGATCGATTCCTTCGAAGCCATCATCCGACTCGTTTCAACCTGTAAAACAGCAACCTTGCTTCCAAGATCCTATTTACGTGAAGATTTAATTCGTAATAATGAATTGATTTTGCGTAATCTGGTCGAGTTAGAACAGACGAAACGAACGACTTCCCTCATTTACTCCGACCATACAGCGGATAATATGGCGTCTATGAAGTTTATAACTCAAGCGGTCAATTACTTCGCCAAACAAAAATAAAACCTCTCAATCTACTAATTGTCTCTATTATATTTACACATTTTCTATTAAATAGGTAAAACTACTTCACGGGCAACCCTTTTTCGACATCTACTAGGAGCAGATAGAGAAAAAGGAGGTGACCACTAAGATGCCAACCAAAAAACGAAGTGTCCCTACTCGTAGAGATTTGGGTCTAAGAGGCAAAACTTACGCTCGGGTTCCTCTTAACAAAAAAATCGGACCCAGACAAACACTAACCAGGTTTACCGTCCTTTGGGTAAATAACGCTGGTGTTCCATTCGTTACTTCGGGCTTTACTTGTAGAGCCTCATCTACAGGAGGAACCCTCATCGCTACAGCTAATTTCGATGCCTTTGGAACTGCTGTATTCAGTACAATTAACACTCCGACAACACGCACCTTGGTTCTTAGAACTTTCGATGAAGACGGTAACTTATTCCGTACACGTACCGTTCGTTCTGGAGTTTCCGCTTACGCCATCATTGGTTAATGCAAAAAAGCGGTAAATGGGGGGGGCACCCACTTACCGCTTTTTCATCATTATTCAAATCTTCTAATAAATAAATTTGTAGCCTACACCCCAAACCGTCCGAATCCACTTAGGTTCTTTGGGATTGTCCTCGATCTTTTTACGAAGGTTAGCAATATGTACATCAATGGCCCGATCCGTTACTAAACAGTCAAATCCGCGAACCGTTTGCAGTAAATCTTCTCGGCTATAGACGCGACCTGGATGATTCACGAAGCATTTCATAATTTCGAATTCCGAATATGTCGTCTCTACTAAAACACCATGAACACGCATAGAGCGTGTATTCGGATTGAGCGTAATCTTCTTATCGATATCCAAGACTGCCTCTAATACCGCAGTTGTTGATCCTCCAACTGCTTCCTTTACTTGTCGGGTATTCACACTCGATTTCAAATACAAGTTGGAGCGCCGAATGAGAGCGTGAACTCTCGCACTCATCTCATGCATACTGAAAGGTTTACACATATAGTCGTCCGCACCAACACCAAGAGCGTTAACTCGTTCAACGACTTTACTTTTCATCGAGACGATCATAATAGGTATTTTCGAGGTTTCCCGAACTTGTCTGCATAACGCAAGACCATCCATATCAGGCAGCATCAGATCAAGCAAAATGACATCTGGATCAAACTGGGTGACAGCGGCAATGCCTTCTGCCCCATTCGCCTTCCTAATGACATGAAATCCTTCTTCACTTAAATACATAGTGACCATATCGCCGATCATGGCATCGTCTTCAATTATTAATACCTTATACATGGGGAGTCCACCTTCAGTTAGAAATTCTCTTGCTGTATATGTACTCGCAAATTTATTAATTGAAAAGTCGCATGGCGATCAAAGAAATTTATTTTAATTAAGGTTATCGGGATCGTCGGGCTTTATTTGTCATGCCCAATCCAAAATAAGCAAGTGTAAAATGATAACATGTTCAATTAGATCGAGGTTGTATTTTACATCACCCGATGACTTCACTTTCAAATTTATCAATTTGATTGTTGGTTCCGATGATGACCATTACATCATTCTCATTCACGACATCACCCGCCGTAGGTGCAATGATAATGCCATTTTTTTTATTGATAGCGACAATGCTGCAGCCATACTTAGCACGAGGATCCAGCTCTCTGAGAGCAAAGCCACATAGATTCTTAGGCACAGATAATTCCACGATCGTATACTCTTTGGAAATCTCAATATAGTCCAGAAGATTAGGTGATACTAGTTGATGTGCAACACGAATCCCCATATCTCTCTCCGGATAAATTACACGGTCAACACCTAGCTTATTCAGTACTTTCCCATGCAATTCGGACAATGCCTTAGCGACAACCTTTTTGATCCCCAAATCTTTAAGAACAATGGCCGCTAGGATACTCGATTGAATATCATCCCCAATGGCTACAACAGCGCAGTCGAAATTTCGTACGCCCAGTGATTTCAATACCTCTTCATCCGTCGCATCCGCAACTACCGTATGGGTAAGCACAGAACTCAGCTCGTCAACGACTTCTTCATCTTTATCAATACCCAACACTTCATAACCAAGCTTTATGAGTTCTTTGGAAATACTGGCCCCAAAACGACCCAGCCCGATTACAACATATTGATTTTTTTTCATATTCGTAGTTCCCCTTATCCAATCGTGATTTTACCCTCTGGGTATCTATATAGTTCTTTCTCTTGCTTCGGTTGCAGGGCATAAGCTAATGTGATGGTTCCCAATCTTCCTGCAAACATCGTTATACAAATGAGAACCTTGCCAAATGTCGTTAAATCTGGGGTCAACCCCATAGATAGACCTACAGTTCCAAAGGCAGAAGTGACCTCGAACAAAATTTTCAAAAATTGCGAATCCTCTGTTGTCGATAATAGCATCGTCACTAAGATTACCAGAAATAATGCCATCATCGTTAAAGTAATAGCTTTGAGAATGCGGTCTTTCGCCAAGCGGTAACGATAAATAACAATGTCTTCTTTCCCTCGAATCATGGTAATGATAGCGCTAATAAGAATTGTGAATGTGGTTGTTTTGATACCTCCCCCTGTAGAGCCAGGAGATGCACCGATAAACATCAGAATGATGATAAAAAATTGAGATGCTTGACGAAGAGCTCCAATATCTACTGTATTCGGACCGGCTGTACGCGGAGCAACGGATTGAAAGAAAGAAGCTAATACTTTGCCGCCCATATCCAGTGAACCCATGGTTCTGTTATTTGTAAATTCGAATATAAAGATGACAAGGGCTCCAAACACAATTAGAAAACCCGACATGCTAAGAACAACTTTGGAATGCAGGGTAAGCTTTTTCTTGTTCCGGAAGTCCATCAGATCGGACATAACAATGAATCCAATACCCCCAAGCACAATAAGCGCCATTACAACAAAGTTCACAACAAAATCGTCGGCATAGGCTGTAAAGGAGACAAATGGTGCATCGACAGTTCCAAATAAATCGAAACCAGCGTTATTAAACATCGAAATCGCATGCCAGATTCCGAAATAAAGGGCTTGACCAAAATCCATATCAAATGACCAACGAATCGTTAAAATCACTGCTGCAATGGCCTCAATCGATAACGAATAAATAATAACTTTACGGATAAGTCTGACAATACCTTCCATACTGCCTTGGTTAAAAGCCTCTTGCAGAACCAGTCGTTCTTTTAACGTAATTTTTTTACGGAAGGCAAAAGCGATTAAAGTCGCCATTGTCATGAAACCCAAGCCGCCAACTTGAATCAAGCTCACAATGACGATTTGCCCAAACATCGTGTAGGCACTACCTGTATCCACTACGACCAAACCTGTCACACATGTTGCCGAAGTCGCTGTAAAAAGCGCATCAATGAAAGCAATCGAATGTCCTGTTGCCGAAGCAAAAGGAAGCGTCAAAAGACCTGCTCCTAAGAAAATAATAGCAGCAAATCCGAGAACGAGAATTTGTGGAGGCGTCAATCGCCAAATATTCATTTTTTTAATCATAGTGCCTCCTGTGTTTGCAAAAAAAGACATAAGGATTCCCAATACATTAACGGTAGGATTCCCCCGTTATTATTTAGAAATTCCGAACGTTATCCAATTGATAGGTATTATATAATTGTTTTTAATTCTTTACCACTAAATTGGCTTTCTTTTTAAACTATGATAACGTGAAAGATGTGATTTCAGAATCGAGAATGTAGAAGGGAACTCACTATGATCAGGCCAAAATTAAATCGTTTTCTCCTTTTCCTTGCATGCATTGGAGTAGCTCTTTACTTGGGAATATCCGCTTTATACGGACTTCAGGCCGAAGAAACGTCGGCAGAAGACAATCCATCCATCACGAAGCAGCAGGCTGCGGATCGCGCAGCTCAATTTGTAAGTGAGCGCTACGATGTGCATAACCCGCAAACCTTTGTTGTTTATCAATCCAAGAAGGAACGCAGCGGTTATTTGCAAAAGGAGCATTTATTAGAAGTCTATATGAAGGAATATGGGGAGCGTTACCCCATTGATTATTATCGAGTAAGCGTAGAAGACACCAAGACCAACCGTCAGTTTGAAGTTGAGATTAATTACACGAATGCATCCGTTATTGGATGGCGTGAAACGCAAAATCCATCCGATCAGGCAATCATCAGTAAGCAGAAAGCAGATATTTTGGCCAAGCAGGAAATTCGGAAGCAAGGATTTGAGCCGGATGACTTCGTACCCATAGATAAGGGGACTGCCGAAGACGATCAAGCACATGGAACAACCTTATTTTATGAAAAGCAAACGAAACCGCTTGGTGAAGCAAAGTTACAAGTTCGAGTTGATTTCGATGATAAAAATCTGACCGGTTATAACGTGCTGTTTAGCTTACCGGCGTCGCATCAAATCTGGATCGATCAGCAGGATCGCTCCGCATCAATCATGACTTGGATTTCCATGGGCTTTACTCTCATCATGACCATTGCCGCGATTGTATTCGCCATTATCTATAGAAAATATATGAAATTCAGTAGAGGCCTTCTTTTGACAGCCATTTTCTTAGCCATTTATATCACTAACAACTTTAATATGTACCCTGCTTTTAGATCTATGAGTGGAGCTATGAACGATGAATTCGCAACATGGGCAACTATTATGTTCATGAATGTAGTGACTGTCCTGCTCGGCATATCTCTCTACTTAGCTCTAGTAGCAGGTAATGGATTGTGGCATTCAATCGGAGAGCGGAAATGGCCGGCTTGGAAAGAATCCTCATTTGGGACTGAGGTTTATAGCGGCATGGGGCGCGGCTATTTGCTTGCTCTCTTTATCTTAGGCGTTCAGCAGGTGCTCTTTTATACAGGTGAAGTGAATTTTGATGTTTGGGCTGTGAATGATCCGTCCGATTCTGTTCTTAATATGATTGAACCCCGCTTCTTCCCGCTTATGGCCTGGGTTGCTGCCATATCGGAAGAAGCGACCTACCGGCTGCTTGGCATCATTCTATTCAAGAAGCTGTTTCGCTCAAACTTCATTGCAATTGTTATTCCCAGCGTGATCTGGGCGGCTAGTCATACCCAGTATCCCATTTATCCAGTCTATACTCGGCTAATCGAGGTCACCATCATAGGCATTATTCTTGGTTATGTCTTCCTTAAGTACGGTTTCATTACCGCCGTATTCGCTCATGCCTGCATGGACAGCATCCTCATGGGGATGTCCCTCTTCTACCTCGGACATATAAGCGATGTGCTTGCTGGCATTTTCTACATCCTGCTGCCTGGTTTGATTGGCTTGCTCCTAGCCTGGCTGCATGGAAAAAGGCGGGGTCCCCTTATTCCTGGGGAGCCGCCGCCTCGCCTTGAAGCGCTTTGAGAATTTCGATAGCTAATTTCTCACCTATACCCAGAGGCTTGAAGTCTTGGACTTCAGCCTCTTTTATTTTGCGTACGGAGCCAAAATGCTTAAGCAATGCCTTCCGGCGTTTCTCTCCGATGCCCGGAATCGCGTCCAGCTGTGAAACAACCATTGACTTCGCCCTTGTTTCGCGGTGGAACGTAATCGCGAATCGGTGAACCTCGTCCTGAATCCGCTGCAGCAGGTAGAACTCTTGGCTGTCACGCGGCAATGGCACAACTTCTGCGGGATCTCCGATCATGAGCTGCGCTGTTTTGTGCTTCGCATCTTTGACGAGTCCACAGATCGGAATGAACAGGCCTAATTCGTTCTCAAGCACGTCGACAGCTGCTGAGATCTGCCCTTTCCCTCCGTCCACGACGATCAGGTCAGGCATCGTGAGATTGTCTTTAAGCACACGCTCATACCGCCGGCGGATGACCTCTCGCATCGTTTCGTAGTCATCCGGGCCAACGACTGTTTTGACTTTGTACTTACGGTACTCCTTACGATCGGGCCTGCCGTCCACGAAGACAACCATCGCAGAAACAGGATTCGTCCCTTGAATGTTCGAGTTATCGAACGCTTCAATGCGGCGAATCGTTCCCACGCCGAGCCATTCTCCAAGATTCTCGACCGCTTTGGTCGTACGGCGCTCATCGCGCTCCACCAAACGAAATTTCTCATCCAGCGCATTGCGGGCGTTGTCTTTGGCCATATCGACCATTTGCTTCTTCAGCCCACGCTGAGGGATATGCACCTTGACCTTGAGCCATGATTCCAGTGCTTCGCGGACATCCTTCTCTTCGGCCTCTACTTGAGCCACAACTTCCGCAGGGATTTCGGCAGAGATGTCCATTGATGCTTCAGTGGAGGCTTCAATAAGGGCATCTGTAGGAGCAGCTGTAAGAGTATCCGCAGCACCTTCTGCCCCCGTCATGGGAGCAACAGCCGCATGCACGGGTATCGACGGCAGGAAGATCTCCTTCGGCAGCGCCGGATTATCGCTGTAGACCTGAGTAACGTAGGTGATGAAGTCATTGTACTCATCACCGTAATACGGAAATAGCGAGACGTGCCGCTCAATGAGCTTGCCCTGCCGCATATACTGGATGTGCACAGCCATCCAGCCCTTGTCGACCGCGTAACCAAAGACATCTCGGTCTAGCGCATCTGCCGTCGTGATCTTCTGCTTCTCCATCACGGCGTCGATGTTCATGATATGATCGCGCAGCTCCTTGGCGCGCTCGAAGTTCAGTTCCTCCGCTGCGGCCAGCATTTTGGCCGTCAGCTCTTCCTTAATAACGTCGTGTCCCCCGTTCAGGAAACGGCTGATCTCTTGCACCATCCGCTCGTTCGTCTCGGCGGATACATCTAACACGCAAGGCGCCAGACACTGCCCGATATGATAGTATAGGCATACTTTCTCGGGCATCGTCTTGCACTTGCGCAGTGGATAAAGCCGGTCCAACAGCTTCTTCGTCTGCTGGGCCGCAAAGGCATTCGGATAAGGGCCGAAGTACTTGCCCTTATCCTTGAACACCCGCCGCGTGACTTCTAGGCGCGGCTGCTCTTCATGTGTAATCTTGATGTACGGGAACGTCTTATCATCCTTCAAGAGTACGTTGTACCGCGGATGATGCTGTTTAATCAGATTACACTCAAGAATCAAAGCCTCCATGTTCGAGGAGGTAATTATATATTCAAAGTCGCGGATTTCGCTGACTAGTTTTTGCGTCTTCGCACTGTGGCTCCCCGTGAAATAGGAGCGCACACGATTCTTTAGTACCTTCGCTTTTCCCACATAAATGATGGTACCCTCGCGGTTTTTCATGATATAACAGCCTGGCTTATCCGGTAATAAGCTCAGCTTGTGTTTAATTACTTCCAGACTCTGTTCGCGGACTCCAGCGTCCTCATGCTCATGCTCGGTCATGCATCCAATCTCCTCTCGCACAAAAACTTACACATTTCCTAATTGTCCATCCACTCAAACAATTGTTGCATGTCAAACAACATAATCGTCTAAGCAGCAGCCAATTTAAACGCTCCCCTATTATCGAAAAACAAAAAAAAGCTCTTTTTCAGCATAGCAGAAAAAGAGCTTTTTCTCACGAACAATTGTTTCTAGTTTGTAACAAATTATTGATGACGAGAAACAACATTTTTCAACGCTTCTTTGGATTGGAAACCAACCACTTTATCAACAGGCTGTCCGTCTTTGAAAACGATCAATGTTGGGATACTCATAACACCGAAGCGAGCAGCTGACTCTGGATTGTCATCCACGTTTACTTTTGCGATTTTCAAGGACTCAATTTCTTTATCCAGCTCTTCCAAAACGGGAGCGATCATTTTACAAGGTCCGCACCAAGGTGCCCAGAAGTCTACAAGTACTGTACCTTCTCCTTCAACTTCAGCTTTAAAGCTGTTATCAGAAACATTCACGATTGACATGATAGTTCCTCCTTCTAAGAATGGATTTGATTTATAACATCAAGTAGTACCTAGCTACCGATGAACGTCAACATGTAAAGTATACCACACCAGTGGGTCATTTCAACCAAGCCATAAGTTAGCAAAAAGGTTGAAGTTGGATCTACTTAGCAGGAAAACCTACAGGCAGCCCCTGAAGTCTTTGCTGCTCGATATAAGCAATACGATCCTTCAAATTAGCTTGCAGCAGCTGCAGCATCTTCATCTGTTGTTCGATTTCTTCGAGCTTCTCTGTGTAGAGTGGCAGCAAATCATCGCACATCGACTCCTGATTTTTCATGACGCAGTTCAGAAAGCTTTCAATTTGTTCGGTCGTAAACCCTAAGCTCAAATAAAACTGAATGGTTTTCACGCGCTCAACAGCCATCTGGTTGAACACCCGATATCCGTTTTCTTCACGCTGTGTCGCGATTAGCCCTTTCGCCTCATAATACCGCAAAGAACGAATGCTGGCTCCGGTAAGCTTGGATAACTCACTAATCCGCATGGCCTTCACCTTTTTCCTTTTCCTTGATCAAGTAAGGATGATTTCATTGTAAACCATGACACTAATGTTAGAGTCAAGTCTTATTTTAACCTTTCCGCTGCTATCCGTTATTGTTTGCACAATTGTCACTTTGATAAGCTTTACAACTTTCGACGAATTTGGGTATACTAAACTTAAACATACGAATGTCGGACGTTGGGGGGTAACCACATGAGCGATCCTAAACACCCTGAGCTTCACGTGTACGAAGAACCGCGTAATGATTTCATGGATGTAGGCATTGGCTTTGGCGCTTTCTTTGGCTTTTTGTTTCTAATTGCAGCCATTGCAACCGTGATTCAAGTTATGAAATAGGAATGTCCAAGCTGGCCTGGAAGAGAACCGCTTTGCACGCCGTGTGAAGCGGTTTTTCATACCGTTTGTTATTAGGAAAAACTTATATTTTATTAGATGGTCAAAAAAGCTGTGCAGATGAACTCATCTGCACAGCTTTTTATTATTTCCCACGCTTGTTCGTACCTGTTACCACAACCACATCGACAAAAGGTCGAATTCGGTCCATAATCCGCTGTCCCTTGTACTCCTCGTCACCATCTTTATTCGTGAAGCTAAAATGCTTCTCCAAATCAGAAAGTGCATAATTGGATGTGAAAAAGGTCGGCATACGATTCATGCGATGATTCACGATAGCGCCAATGACATGATCTCGCAGCCACGGATTCAAATTCTCCGCGCCAATATCATCGAAAACTAATAGATCCGTTTCCTTCAGTAGATCAATCGTTTCCTTCAGCTTGTAGGGCTCCTGGAACATCCCCTTCAAGTCCTCGGCAAAATCCGGCATATAGACGATTGCACCTGTCATACCGACTTTGGCCAGCTGGTGCAACATATAGCCCATCAGGAACGTCTTCCCCGTTCCAAATGATCCGGATAAGTAGAGTCCTCTTGTCTGAAGCCCCTCTTCCATTGTCAGGCTGACATAGTCGTTAATTTGCATAACGGCTTTTGCCCGATCCAGATCCGTTTCAAGGATGTCTTCAAAAGAGTAGCTGCGCGAAATCATCCGCGGATCCACATGAAAGGTGCGGATTCGGCTGCTTATGGCATCCTGCAGCTGCTTCGCGTTGAACTTCTTGCAAGCTACCTTTTCCTCATGAACAAACGACTTTTCATTGACGGAGTCTGCTGTTAACATCGTATAATGCCCTGTCATATCATTTGGACAGTTTTCTAAGCCTGGGCAGTTCGAACAGTTTTTGAACTCTGTCACATATTGATACAGCTTGTTCATATTAATCTTAATGGTATAGTCATCGACAAATGGATACTTTTGGCGAAATTTGTGAACTAAGGCGTCATCCATGACGACTTTAATTTTCGCTTCTGCCTTTCGTCTCCATTCGGATTGCGGCATTGATTTGAGTAAGTGAGACAGGGAATCCATGCTTCCTGCACCTCCTTATAATTCTCTTGTACGTTGTCACCTTACCGCTACCTCAGCTCTTCCGATTAAAGCGCTCGTCCAGCTTCTTCGCCATCCTTCTCGCGGCTTCCAGCTCTTCATCTGTCAGCCTCGAAGCAGCCGCTGTGCCGGCATCCGGCACAACGATCGGAATGTGAGGCTTCTGTGTTTTGCCTTGCCGGCCTCTAGTTACAGAGCCACCGCCAGCTTTAGCGGCCTCCACCTTGGAGGCTGCCTTCTGTTTGTAGCTGATTTTCTCACGCACATATTCCACCGCTTGTTCGTAAGTAACAATTTGCTTGCCCAGCATATCCGATGCGACCGCTTCAATCGAAGACTTGGCCCACGAGCGGCGGTCGATATGTAGGAAGTGGATCAAGACATTAATGACTTCCTCTTTCAATCTATAATTCAAATCAATCTTCTCAAATATATTAAGTACACCGTCCGGAATGGAGCCCTGAGTAAAGAACATTTTCAGAACTGCCGTGTACGGCTCATTTCGCATAATGTAATTGTATTGATGATCTGTACATTCGCCGCGCAGCTGCTGCGGCACTTCTAGGTAATAAGCCATTTCAACTGACTTGTCTCCAGACGTATCTAGCATATCCTCATTTGTATCGCTTTGCGACTTCTCTTCTGACCTGGACAACGTGCGCTCTCGTTCCTCATCCCGCTTCTTGCTCTGTCTGTAGAACAGATTCGCATTATACTGCATAAGATCCATCTGCAGCTCGCCCTCTTCGGTGAATGCGCCATCCTCATCCAGCAAACGGCATGTTTCCTGAAGTGATAGGTTGTACTTCTTCGCCACAATATTAATCGCAGCCATCTGATCCGGTTTATGCTTGAGAGCTTCAACGTAAACGCGATTACTCGCTCCTCGCGGAAACCTCATAATGATATCCGCATACTGGAAGCCTTTGGTTGTCACGTCCATGCGAGCGTCTCCCTGTTTACTGGCCGAGGCCTCATACAGGGCTTGCTCCAGTTCGTAATCAACCACCTGGGTATTGAGGCGGAATAGATCATAGAACGGAACAGACAGGTTCTCTTCACTCGCGTCGCGGCACTCTTCCGGCTCCGGCGAGAGCAGCTCTTCCCGAAGGGACAGGAGCATGAACTTCCCGACCTTATCACGGAGCAGCAGCGTCAAATGCTGATTGCGGAAAAACTCATTGGGCCCAAGCGGAGGGAACAAGGTGTATACGAAGATATAGTCTTCTTCACCTGGTAGAAACTTGCGAGTTGTCTGCAGGAGCCCTATGGCTTCTAGCTTCGAAGATTGCTCAATTAGATATTTACGCCCTCGCTCCCCCTGCTCAAGCTCGAGCAGCAGAAACAGCTTTCGCTGTTGTTCTAGAGGCGAATATCCGACTTTTTCTGCACTCATCTGCAGATAAAGTGCTTGATAGAGACTAATAGCCAATCCGCCGATCATAGGCTGATACATAATAGCTAACATTTTATAATCCAGACTGCTCAAAGAAAACTCACGGTTCACACAAAACCTGTGGTTCTCGGTGAAATGCAGCATATTCGTCATTCTCATTCCGTTACAGCACCATCCTGCCTCAACCGATTGCAGCTATGAAAGCTTATCGGTTTCTCTCTATTAGTCTACCACAAAAATCGACACGCTTGGTATCTACGAGAGAAAGATAATATTACCTAATATGAAAAAACCAACCTTTCGGACGGTAAAATTCTGACAACTTAGCCGTTAGACGCGACACTCCGACTTCTTTTTGTAAGCATTGCCCCAATCTTTCATAAGTAAAATAATAGGGACCAATGTTTGTCCGAATTCTGTCAACGAATATTCGACCTTTGGAGGCACTTGATGATACACCTCGCGGTGGACAATGCCGTCCTCTTCGAGTTCCCTTAGTTGTAGAGTCAGCATTCTCTGCGTAATGGATGGACAGATTTTTCTGAATTCATTAAATCTTTTGGTCCCTCCAATCAGGTGATATAACAGAACACCTTTCCATTTGCCCCCGATAACATCCAATGTATATTCAACCGGGCAGCCTTCATCATTATGAAGGTTGCCGTACCCGCTTTTACGATCACGCAATACGATTCAACTCCTTTATAGTATACAAATTGATACTACATAACACGATTTGCGTACTTACTATTTTATGACGGATCGAATAAACTAACAACATAGAAACATTTACTATAAATGAGGAGATGGAATTATGTCTACAAAAGAAACAATGAAAGCGGTAGGTCTTTATAAGTATTTAAATATTGCACATTCAGAAAGCTTGATTGATGTGGAAATTGAAAAACCGGTTCCTGTAGGTAAAGATCTACTTGTCAAAGTTAAGGCTATTTCAGTAAATCCAGTCGACACCAAGGTTAGGGCACCGAAAGATAAGACTGAAGTATCACCAAGAATTCTGGGATGGGACGTCGCGGGAGTAGTGGAACAAACAGGACCGGAATGCACATTATTTCAACCAGGCGATGAGGTGTATTATGCAGGCAGCATTACGCGCCCAGGCGGAAACAGCGAGTTTCATCTTGTCGATGAACGTATCGTCGGAACAAAACCTTCAACGCTTGATTTCGCTCAATCGGCAGCACTCCCGTTAACAGCCATCACAGCTTGGGAGGCACTTTTTGACCGTCTAGGTGTGTCCCAAAATAAAGATAGGAACGCAGGTAAGGTTATTTTGATCATAGGTGCTGCTGGAGGTGTAGGATCCATTGCAACACAACTAGACGAAGTATGCCGGCCTTACGGTGATCGGTACGGCTTCTCGTCCCGCATCGATCGATTGGGTGAAATCAATGGGAGCAGATCATATCATCAACCACTACAGTTCTTTCGTTCCTCAATTGAACGCTATCGGCTTACAGAATGCTGACTATATCCTGTGTTTAAACAGTACGGAGCAGCACTGGCAGAACATGGCCGAAGCGATTGCGCCGCAAGGCAAAATTTGCTCCATCGTTGAGACGGACCAGCCACTCAATTTGACTTTGCTTAAGAATAAAAGTGTAACGTTTGTATGGGAATTAATGTTCACCCGCTCGATGTTCCAAACGGCCGATATGGTCGAACAACATAAACTGCTGAATGAAGTAGCACAATTAATCGATTCTGGCATCATCCGTACCACTTTGGCTGTAAAGTTGGAACCCATCGATGCAACAAATTTGCGGAAGGCCCACGCTATAATTGAGGCAGGCAACACCGTTGGGAAAATTGTTTTGGAACATTTTTAATTCTTATGTAGAAAAAATAGAGCCTGTTGAGTTTTCTCAACAGGCTCTTCCATCTATCAGCTGGTTTAATGGAGTGGCGCTTGACTTTCCTGGATATCCTCGCCATACATGTCTGGATTCAGCTTCTTTGCAATCGCTAAGTCCAAAAGTACACGCTGTGTCTGAATATCTTCCAGGCTGTCTACCCACAGGCGAATCAGGTCATTCATCCGAGAAGGGTTCTTAGTCGGAATTTGATGTTTAGCATCCTTAATGAAATAGAGTGAGCTATGCGGCAGCTCTGCATGAAGTAAGTTCGCATACCGATGAAAGGTGTGGTCCTTCTGACCATAAATCAATAAGATAGGATGCTGGATACTTCTGAGACGGCGTGTACATGTATACGTAAGGGATTGCTCGTAATAGGATTTTACATCATTCGCAGCATCGCTTAATGAGCTCTCATATAGACTATGATAGGTGTTTTCATTATCCGCATTTCCAAAAGTAATTGCTTTTTTCAGTAACTTCATGAGTGGCCCTGAACCCGCCATCCACGAAGCGAGCCACAGCCTGCTTTTGTTATAAATATCCGTTAATTCAGACATCCCACTAACCACGATTCCCCCAAGGAAACGTTTAGGGTACGTAAGCAGCGCTTCCAGCACTAACGCGCCACCTGTTGAATAACCGCACAGGAATACTTTTTCGATACCTAGGTAATCCAGCAGCTGCCTTAAATCCTCAACAATAAGAGCATAGCTAAATGGACGTTCTGACGACTTGCTGGCTCCGTGCCCCCTGAAATCAAAGGTAATGACTTGGAATTGACCCGACAGCTGTTCTCTTTGATAAGCAAAATTCTGCGAGGTTAATAAAGGTGGATGAAAAAAGACGATTGGGGTGCCAGTCCCCGTAATCTCATAATTCAATTTCGTTCCGTTCACGTGGGCGAAAGGCAAAATAGTTTCCTCCGTAAGGTCAATTTAGGCAACTCAACCTTAGGGTGACCAGTTCTGTCTTTTTTTATGAGAACCTTAAAACATTTTGAAGCCTCTAATCCGCAGCGCTTTAATGGCCGATCCACTTAAAATAGCGCCAACCAAACCACCGACAGCAGGAATAATATCAACTATTGTGAAGTTCTCTCCGCTGGAAAGAAAAGACGCCTCTCCAATTGAACCATAAATAACAACACCGATAATCAAAGCAATAAAAGCATAAAGTGGAAACCATGTTGTTTTCATTAGCATATTCAAAATAAACCCGATCCCAAAAAATAACACTATCATTAAGACAGTGGCAATGATCATTTGTAACAATGTATGTTCCCCCTTAACAATGTAAGAAGCCCGTTCATCTATCTGACTTCCTTACTAATTGTAATCGACGAATTGGCACAGGTAAAGTGTATCACAAATTGAACATTTCCCTCTTCACCCTTTGTTCATTTGCCCTTTCCCCATGAATTGGATACAATGTAGGGGATATTAGCCCTTGAATGGAGGAAAACCAATGAGTGAAGCCGTACAAACGCTGGAAGGCTGGTATGCGCTCCATGATTTCCGTCTGATCGATTGGAACGCATGGCATGCCGCAACCCCTCAGGAGCGTAAGCACGCAACGGACGAGCTGAATACATTTCTGTCTCAGTGGCAGCAATTCGAAAACGATAAACTAGGCAGTACTGCCGTTTATAGCATCGTTGGTCAGAAAGCCGACTTTGTATTCATGCAAATGCGCGAAACGCTGGAAGAATTGAATGAACTGGAAAATACGTTTAATAAATCAAGCTTCGCCGCATTTACAATCCCGGTCTATTCCTACGTATCCATTGTAGAATTAAGCAGTTATCTAGCTAAGCCAGGCGTGGATCCTTCGGAAGATCCGGAAATTCAAGCCCGCTTGAAGCCTATCCTGCCTAAATCGAAGCACATCTGCTTCTATCCGATGAATAAGCGTCGCGATGGCAATGACAACTGGTACATGCTCCCTGCGGAAGATCGCAAAACGATGATGCGCAGCCACGGCATGATTGGACGCACATACGCAGGTAAAGTCAAACAAATCATTACAGGCTCCGTAGGACTGGATGATTGGGAGTGGGGCGTAACCCTGTTCTCCGATGATCCTCTTCATTTCAAAAAGCTCGTTTATGAAATGCGTTTCGACGAAGTGAGCGCACGTTTCGGTGAGTTCGGCGACTTCTACGTCGGCAACTTGCTGACACCTGATAAATTTGCTAAATTAATTCAAATTTAAGAGATAACTCAAGAGTGAAGGACTCCGTGTCCTTCACTCTTTTTGCATCACTGTACAATCAACATTGTACACATTTTTGGAAGAGGGTAAACAGCTATTGCAGATGAATAAAGCAAAAAAGAAAGCTCGCTCAATGAAGAGCGAAGCTTTCTTTTCTATGAATTATTCCTCATCATCATCGTCACGCAGGGCAGCTTCTAATTCAGCTTCCATCTGCGCTTTGCGAGCTAGATACACTTCCGTATCACGGTCACGCTGACGACCTTTTTCCTTCAAACGTTCAATCGCAGGAAGAATGAGGATATCAATTTCCTTTTGCACAACAGCTACATGATCATAACGTTTCTCAGTCTCTAAGAAGTGACCGACCTCGATCAAGGCATTGTAACGATCCAGTTCATCCCGGGTAAGAAGTCCTCTTACTTGGACACTGCAGTGCCGCATGGCGATCCCCCCGTTAACTAATGATGATTAGAAACGTCCTTTACGTATAACAAGTGGAATACCGCCGATAATGTAGAGGTATCTCATATCAACCACTTTTTTCATCATGGCTGCAACGTTACCTTTAAGCTTACGGGAACCAACGATACCGATGGCTTGACCTTTACCTAAGGAAGCAACTGTACCTTTGTTGGAGAATTTGAAAGTTTTCATTTGCGAACCGCGAATGGAAGCAATCAGGTTGTGTGCAACAGCTTCACCTTGCTGCATAGCGATTTGAGCTGTTGGAGGGTATGGTCTGCCTTCATCGTTCATCACGATGGAACAGTCACCAACAACATAGATGTTATCGAAACCAGGCGCATGCAGGTGCTCATCAACTTTAATTCTGCCGCGCATCGTTTCGAAGCCGGCTTCATCAAGCATATGGTTACCGCGGATACCGCCTGTCCAAACAACTGTTGCTGCTTTGATGAACTCATCGCCAGCGATCAAAACACCTTCAGGTGTACATTCTTTAATTGCTGTTCCGATTTTGAAAGTAATGCCTTTGTCAGTCAAAACTTTCATCGCATACTCAACAAGCTCAGGATCGAATCCTGGCAGTGCCGTTGGAGCTGCTTCAATATTATAAATCTTCACTAGGGAAGGATCCACGTCGAATTCTTTGCAAAGCTGTGGAATACGGTCAGCAAGCTCACCAATGAACTCGATTCCAGTAAATCCTGCTCCACCGATAACAAATGTCAGGTAATCTTTGCGATCCGGCTCACGCTTGTACTTCGCGAATTGATACTCAATATGTTCACGAATGAAACGAACGCTGTTGATACTGCGAATGTTCAATGCGTTTTCTTTAAGCCCTGGAATACCGAAAGTTTCAGCTTCGCCACCAAGACCAATAACCAGGTAGTCGTAGGAAAGCGTACCATCTTCGAGAATAACCTTTTTCTCATGCGGACGGATTTGTGTAACAGTCGATTTCACGAAATCAACTTTAAATTCATCAATCAATTTCAAAATGTTCACACGTGCATTTTCAGGATTATCTGTCCCTGCAGCAGGCATGTGAAGATGGGTAGTAATGTAATGGTAGTCATGTTTGTTTACAAGTGTTACATCAGCTTCGTTGTAATTTAATTCTTTTTGCAAACGAATTGCGGATAGGATCCCGCCATAGCCTGCTCCTAAAATAACGATTCTTGGTATTCTACTCATTTCTCTCTCACTTCCATATCCGTATTTATAGTTCTATGGTTTCTCTATCTTGTGAAAAATTACACAAACAGCTCCAAAAGTAGTATACTGCTTCTAGTTTGCACTCAGCAGCAGCGAATTATGATGAAACAGGATGAAATTAGTCACAACATGCGTAAACCGATTCTCATGATATAATATAATTTTCATAAGTAAATATCAAGTGCTATTTTGCTTTAAAATAAGGCTTAAAGGCCCGTCTAGCCTGACCATCCTGTGTAAGCATTATTTATCATTATATATAAGCGATTTATATAAAGAAATCGCACTTTCCTGTTTCCTTCAATAGAAGAGACGTTTATAATGAGATAATGATTATGGCAATACCAAATAATTACCACACCAAAAGAATTGAATCGGAGGAGTCTAAGAATGAACGAGAGAGAAACAAATCAAGATATCGTAGATATCATTGTAATTGGTGGAGGCCCTGCTGGAATGTTCGCATCTTTCTATGCGGGTATGCGCCAAGCATCTGTAAAAATTATCGAAAGTATGCCGCAGCTTGGTGGTCAGCTTGCAGCTTTATATCCGGAGAAATATATTTACGATGTAGCTGGCTTCCCAAAAGTAACGGCACAAGAATTAGTGGACAACTTGTTAGCTCAAATGAAACACTTTCAGATCAACACTTGCTTGGAAGAGAAAGTACACCAAGTGATCAAAAAAGAAGAGCGTCTCTTCGAAATAACAACTGACAAAGGCACACACTATAGCCGCGCTGTTATTATTTCAGGTGGGGTTGGCGCATTCGAGCCGCGTCGTCTTGAGTTACCGGAAGCCGCGCAATTCGAGAAGAAAAACTTGCATTACTTCGTTAACGATTTGAATGCATTCGCTGGCCAAAAAGTGTTAATCAGCGGTGGCGGTGATTCAGCTGTTGACTGGGCCTTAATGCTTGAGCCTATCGCGGAGAAAGTCACACTTATCCACCGTAGAGATAAATTCCGTGCACATGAGCACAGTGTAGAAAACCTGATGAACTCCAAAGTAAACATTGTTACTCCTACGGAAATCACCAAACTTCACGGTAGTGACCGCATTGAGCAAGTAACACTTAAAAATATCAAATCGGGCGAAGAAACCGTACATGAAGTCGACGCTGTTATCATCAACTTCGGTTTCGTTTCTTCCCTTGGTCCGATCTCCGAGTGGGGACTTGAGATTGAAAACGGCTCAATCGTTGTTGACTCCAGAATGGAAACAAACATTCCAGGCATCTTCGCTGCCGGGGATATCACAACTTATCCAGGGAAATTAAAACTAATTGCTGTTGGCTTTGGTGAAGCACCTACTGCGATTAATAACGCTAAAGTCTATATCGACCCTAATGCCAAGCTTTCACCAGGACACAGCAGTAACTTAAAATTTTAATCTTCTTAAATAAAATGGGGTATTCTAAACCTAATCTACGGATTAGGAGGAATACCCCTTTGTCATATATATGTCCGGTTTGCAACGGCCTACAAGAGCTGAATATTGAGTGTCCTGTTTGTTCAAAACAGATGAATGATTGCGGGAAATGGAGTGACTATCTTGGCCCCTACTCCCCTTATCGAGAGATTGATGATATCGCCATGTCAGATGGGCCACTTAATCAATGCCTTCATCTGGTAAACTGTACCGACTGCCACCAGAATTTTACCATCCAAATAACTTTATAAAAAAACGCTCTAGTTTAACGGGGTTTCATCCTTGATATAGACGTGAAGTTTTAAATTACGTCTCTGTATTTCTGCGAGCAATAGGTCAACAAAATCTGATTCCAATCTCAAATCCAATGCTTTGTAATAAGAGTCGATCAATGTTTCGTCACTAATTTGTCTCACTGAAATCACCTTTATTCTATAATTTGTAATTATATTATCATGGGGGCAAAATTAGAACAAGCGTTCCGTTATCCACAGATACCTGTGCATATCCTGTGGGTAGATTGTTAATATGTCCCAGAAACGTACTGTATTAATAGGGGATACTGTGTATAAAGTTATGCACACGCTAATCTGTCACTCTGCCGATAAAAAAAATTGATCGAAATATCAGAAATATTTTACTTACACTTAACAAATCCTTAAGCTTGTTCACACAATTGAAAAGAAATTTTAATCGTCATTTAATATTCATAGCCTACAATGATAATAGAAAGACAAAAATAAAGGAGTGAAAGATATGATCGTCTACGATATTGTACTAAATGGCGAAATTAAAGAAACGATTAAACCTCGTAAGAACCGTTTGAAAGAAATTTACGCATTTATGCTAGAGCAAAGTAAGCTCATGAAAGCCAAGTATGGTGATAATGTTAAAATTAAAGGCCGCATGGTGTATTAGGGATTAGTAACCCTGAATACACTCGCGGCCTTTTTTCTTCCATGCCATTAGATGATCCCTTTGCGATGAAGAACCGTTAATAATCGATAGAAATCATAGCTTCCTTTCTCCGGAGTATCGATTAATGAGGCTTTTACCGCAGCTTCTACAGCAGCTTTGGCCCATTGCGGTACGACCTCCATTGCCGCTTGCTCCTCTAGGGAACTAACTCTATTTTGTAAGACTACGATTTGTTCCTGCAGTTTCTCTAACATACGAATGACCTCCTCATCAAAGTGAGTTAAAGCATAGGTTTGAATAATCGTATTCAGTTTACTAGCATAAGAGGGATCCGTTGCATATCCACTGCTTTGTAATGCTTTCACTTGCTCACCAGGACTTCTTGCCATTCTGACACTAGCATAACGAGGGGATCCAAAAAGTAAATCCTGATCACGAAATCCTGCCTCAAGAGTAGGATATGCGCGAAAATCTCCTGGTACGTTATCATAACGTATACCTCCAATGACTTCCCATGTCGTTGCGGAAACGCGATCTCCCTGCCAATAAGGCGTCAACACCCCATTACCAACCTTATATCCGACTAGATTGTTCCACGCGTTCAAATTGCCCCCAGTCTCCTGAATGGCTTGCGCGATTCTCACGGAAGGATAGATCGGTGAGTTCTCTAATCGAAGCTTTACTGCAATAGGTGCAATCATCTCAATAAATTCCTGTCTAATTGCCATCGATACACCTCCTCTTATATCTCTAGTAAACTAAACCTTTCAATCTATTCTATTCTTTCCATGCTTAAAAGGGTTCGGCTATTTTTTATTTTTTAAAAATAATGTAAAAAAGGCTCCCACAAGTGCGACTATCCTGCACTCGGGGAGCTACTGAATCCAATGACCAATCAACATCATAAGTAATCCAAATATAGCCGAATATCGCTTTATCGTTCGGTTCGTCTTCGGGTGAAACAAAAGCAGCCAAATAATAAATCCAATAGGAATTAAAATACCAACCTTTAAATTGAATGTACCTAAAATGTAGTATCCAACTAATTTTAACCCTAAATATCCTTCGTCCTCTTCCCTATTTCTGTAAAACAGTATTAATACGAAAACAACAACAATGGCAGAGATGATTGAAACATTAAAATTCCAATTCACGTATAGGATTCAACTCCTCTCACCAACTGCAGGTTTTCCTTTTTATATATTGTATCACTTGATGGTTTGTCCTTACTAAGATGAAAATAAAAAAACCTCCCAAGTCAGTGTATTTAAACATACACACCTTGGAAGGACTGGTTCTAATTATTCATTAAGCCTCGACTTTATCGTCACACTTCTCAGGTGCGCCTTCTTCATCTTTTACTTTAAAAGAAGAACCACACCCACACGAAGCTACGGCATTCGGGTTGTTGATGGAGAACCCGCCGCCCATGCCTGCGTCCGTGTAGTCAATTTCAACACCGTATAAATATTTGGAGCTATCTTCGTCCACAACGACCTTGAGGCCATGTATGGTGAATACTTTATCGTCGTCTTTCTGCTCATCATCGAAGCCCATGCCGTAAGAGAAACCGCTGCAGCCTCCAGCCTTGACACCTAGACGCAAGAACAGGTTCGGTGATTCTTCAGAAGATAGAAGCTCTTTAATCTTATCAGACGCTGATTCACTAATGTTAATCATAACGGAAATCCCTCCCTAAAGTTCTCCTTATGGAAAACTGGCATTATTCTAAGTTTTCGTAATGCTTACTATCAAGTATACTCCTATCCGGCGCATTGCTCAAGGGCAGCTGCGCAGTCATTCATAGCCATTTCAGCCATAAACTTTACGGTTACGTCGTATCGCGTAATATTGCAACAGCAATTGATCGAGCTCTCGACTGCATTGCTGCACTTCAGGATGAAGGAAGCCGTATGCGGTACCTAAGGAAACCATTTGGCCTCGAAGCTGTTCTATTTCTATATTTAATCGTTCCTGTGGTTCGGTCACGAATACTGGTATCACGATATAATCACCTTTTGCCCTACGTAATCACATTGCAATAGTATACAGGAATTTGTTAATATTGGGAATAACATTTCCTAATATAATAGGAATAAACATGTCATATTTGTATATTGTCAATTTATCTCCATCTAAATGATATTGCCCCTCCCAACACGTAGGTTTATAATGGGATGGATGGATTGCACGTATAGAAGAAACAAAGGGGAGAAACTTTGAGCTACGCTCAAAGACCCCTATATTATTAAGGGTGTGAATGCCTGAACCGAACTGGATGAACAGGTATGCGAGCGTCTCACATCGCCTAACGCATTTGGTCCTTATCAAGCTGAATGCGTCGATTCAGTATGGACTTTATTTACTATTCAGAGGAGGAATAATAATGAGTGTTGTGACTACAGACCCGGTCAAACGGATGGCCGAAATTGCTGACAAAGTTGAGAACGGTCAACGTCTATCTATGGAAGATGGGCTATTTTTGTATGAATCAGACGATTTGCTAACCATCGGTCAATTAGCAAACAAAGTAAATACGCGAATGAACGGAAACAAGGTTTATTTTGTCCAAAATATGAGTTTGTACTTTACGAATGTGTGCGAGGAGCATTGTGCTTTTTGTCATTTCCGCCGCGACGAAGGTGAAGAAGGCTCATACACACTTACACCTAGTCAAATGTTAGATTATGTCGCTGAACATTTTAATCCCGAAATTAAAGAATTCCATATTAGCCAAGGGCATAACCCGCATTTGCCTTTTGAATATTACGTGGACTGTATCCGCCAACTGAAGCAAGCTTACCCTGACGTTACGATTAAAGCACATACAGCGGCTGAAATTGAATTTTTCTCGCGTATCAGTGGTCTCAGCTTCCGAGATGTCCTCAAAACGCTAATGGATGCAGGTTTATCCACTCTTCCAGGCGGAGGAGCCGAAATTCTGACTGAGCGCTACCGGACTAAAATGAAAGTAGAAAAAGCGTCCTCGGAGGAATGGATTGACGTACATCGTAACGCTCATATGCTCGGAATGAAAACTCATGCAACGATGCTGTATGGCTCCATTGAAACGAAAGAGGAACGCATTCGTCATATGTTGCTGCTTCGTGAGCTTCAAGATGAAACAGGCGGCTTCTTAGTATTCATTCCTAATTCCATTCAACCAGCAAGCAAAAACGCAGGACTCAAACATCGAGTAGCAGCTTGGGATGAATTGAAAACCATTGCGATTAGCCGTTTGATGCTGGATAATTTCCCACATATTAAGGCTTATTTCATCAACATTGGTACGAAATTGACCCAGCTATCCTTCACTTTCGGTGCTTCGGACGCACATGGTACGATCGTGAAAGAGAAGATTTCCCATGCTGCTGGTGCATTGTCACCAGAAGGCCTTACACGTGATGAGCTTGTTTATCTCATTAAAGGTGCAGGACGAGTTCCCGTTGAACGTGACACCTTTTATAATGAAATCAGGGTTTATTAGTCATACTAGAGAAGAGATATTGTTCAGAAGGGATATTGGATGGAATGAAAAAGTTTGTGATTCTCGGAGGAGGTTATGGCGGTTTGACCATAGCCTTAAACATGCTGGAGAAGGATTTACCAGAAGATACACTGCTTGTACTGATTGACCGAAGCCCTTTTCAAGGATTAAAAACAGAATATTATGCACTGGCTTCAGGTACGATTGCTGAAACACATATTCGTGTTGCCTATCCGAATGACCCTCGGTTGCTTTTAACATTCGGGGAGGTTTCTAGCGTCGATTTGAACAACAAGCAAATTCTTTTTGCAGACCAAGAACCGCTATCGTATGACTGGTTAGTTATCGGTCTGGGCTGTGTGGATAGTTATCACGGAATAGTCGGTGCTAAAGAGTACTCTTCCAGCATCCAGACTCTTTGCCAAACACGTGCCACTTACCAGCGTATTAACGATATTGCGCCATACGGACAAGTCTCCATTATTGGAGGAGGTCTAAGCGGTGTTGAGATGGCAGCGGAGCTTCGTGAAAGCCGGGCTGATTTGAACATTCGATTAATTGATCGAGGTCCAAGCTTACTTTCGGCTTTCCCAAGCAATCTGCAGCAGTACGTCCGGGAATGGATGACGGAACATCATATTGAGCTCCGTCCGAAGGTAACGTTAGTCCGACTAGATGGTGGAGATTTGTATAACCAGGATGAAATTATTAAAACCGATGCTACGATCTGGACAGCAGGCATTCAGCCCAATCCAATCGTAGAGGCTTTGAATGTGCCCAAAGACCACCAAGGCCGGATCCTGCTTAACGAGTATCATCAAATTCCAGATTATCAAGAAGTGTTCGTCGTAGGCGACTGCGCTTCCCTGCCGTTCTCTCCAAGTGCGCAAGCGGCGCAAGCGCAAGGCAAGCAGATTGCCGAAGCCATGCTATCGATTTGGAAAGGTGATACGCCTCGACTTGGTAAAATTAAACTCCGAGGTACGCTGGGTTCACTTGGTAAAAAGGCCGGCTTCGGCATCATGGGTAAACGTACGTTAATGACGGGTAAAATCGCTCGTATTCTCAAAAGCGGTGTACTGTGGAAGTCCAAGCGTCACTTCGGGTAAGATCAATCTCCGAGAAGTTCGTACATCGCTTCAATTTCTTTTATACGGTCTAAAATGCGCTCGTGAAGAGCATCGGCACTTTCAGCTGCAATGATTTCACCATTCACAAGCGCATAAGGTTCCATGTAGCACTGCCCGCAATTGCCTAGACAGCCGTATTCCATGACGTCGAAGTCAGGGTTTTGTTCCAAAGCTTTCATGACTTTATCGGTTCCATGGTGCATATTACTGGCACAAAACTCAATGATTGGTCTCATTATATAAATTCCACCTTATGTTGATATTCAAGTTGAAAACCATTTTCATTTAAACATTATTGTAATATAATAATAGAAGAAAGGAGATGAATCAAATGACTGAAAAAACAAAAGAAGTAATTTATGATGAAGTCCTTGAGGTTTTAGATAAACTCCGTCCTTTTCTACAACGCGATGGCGGTGACGTAGATCTCGTTGATGTAGAAGACGGTATCGTGAAGCTGAAACTTATGGGTGCCTGCGGCAGTTGCCCAAGCTCAACAATAACGTTGAAAGCTGGTATTGAACGCGCATTGGTTGAAGAGGTAGAAGGCATAACAGAAGTCGTACAGGTATTCTAATTACGACTATATCATAAGAAAGAGCTTACCTCTATGGTAAGCTCTTTTTGCATATATGATAAGGACTAGTTTTTCCGCTGATTAAGCACCGGTAATGGTTGGATCGGATCTAGACCCCCAGAAATATCCATGATATTTCCAGTTATGAAATCAGATGCAGGTAAACATAGGAAATCAATGACTCTAGCTACATCTTCGCCAGTCCCGGGTCTCCCTACCGGTGTTTCCCCATCAATCTCCAGACGCGCTTCTTGCATCGTCCGTTCTTTGTTCTTACCTCGAATATCGCCAGGGCATATCATATTGACTGTGATCCCATGACTCGCTTCTTCTTCAGCCAATGTCTTCGTGAAGGAAACTAAGCCTACCTTAGCCGCGGCGTATACGGCGCGATGGGTCCAACCCCTAGCTTCAGCCGCCTTGCCGAATCCAAAGTGGATAATTCGTCCCCAGCGTCTCTCTCTCATCATAGGCAGAACCAAATGATCGAGCTCCATAACGCCGAGCAAATTGCCGCGCATCAGATATTCAATCTCATCGATGTTATAATCAGCGAAAAAGCGCCGCTCTCTGAAGAAAGGTCCAGCATTATTCACGAGAATATCAATCGGACCGAGTGTAGATGTTGTTTGATCCACCATACGTATAATATCTTCTCGTTTGGCGACATCGCCTTGAACGGCCACGCTGCGAACCCCCAGATCTTCCAATTGAAGGACGAGCTCAGCGGCTTCTTTTTCACTATTAACATAATTGACAGCTACCTGGCAACCGCGCTGTGCTAGGGTGATCGCGGTCATTTTGCCCAAGCCCTTGGCGCTGCCTGTAATAAGAACCGTTCGGCCTCTTAATTCCATGGTCCTCTTACCCCTTTGCAATACTTGCCGTAATATAAGAGAAAGCTATTGTTAAGGTTCGGCAAACCATTTCAAATCCCTGCTGAAGATCGGCTACATTTGATTTCACATTTTCAACATGAATTCGTTCTCCTGGAATCGGTTCTTTTTGCATAAGATCATCCAGCATTTCAGCATTAATATAATGAATCTCCATATTGCGCTGATTGCGCAGTCGATCTAATACCGATTTATAATCCATTTTGAGATTATAAAGCTGGAGCTCCAGTGAACCGTGAATATGTTTTTCATGCATGCGGCGCAGTACGGTAAAGTAAGAGAAACGAGACTTAAGCGTCTCTGTTTTCAGCTCAAATAGATCATTCATAAACGTGCCCAATTTGTCCAAAATCGAAAACAAGCGAATGAAGGCATTTTTATAAAAATAAACAAATTGATGATATTCCTCGATCTCTTGCGGATTCATTTCCTCCAAGAATGCCTTACTGATATGCTCAGCGTAACGCTCACAGCAATATTTGCTCTGTTCCAGCTCATCCAAAGCATCGATAAACCCCTTGCTCCAGATCGCCCGTCTATGGTACTTGGGATACTCTGATGCTAGGTGGCTATGCTCCTTAGATTCCAACAGCTCAATATACGTTCTCACCGCGTTGCCGGCGTCTAGAAGAAGTCCGCTATCGATTCGTTTCGGTTCATTGAACAATACTCGCAGCACGGGCACACCCCTTTTTCATCCTAGCAAATTTGTTCGGTTATAGCTTTGCTGTTTGTTCGCTTAGCAGGGTCTGTTTCGCCTTCTGTGAACGATCCCGCTGTACCAAATACATAGCTGCCAAAACACCAACACCACCCAAACATTGATACAGAGAAATTGACTCATGCAAAAAGATGTAGCCTGCAATAGCTGCTGTTACAGGAAGTAAGTACCCATAAGCAGAGGATTTGAACGGCCCTAGCTTAGCTAAGCTCCAGTTGTGTAAAGAAAATCCTAGGGCAGTAGCCAACAAGGAGGTATAAATTAAGCTGATCCATCCTGTCGAAGAGATAGCCGCATAATAGGCGGCGTCCGCACGCAAGAGTACGAAGGGCAATAACGAAAGCGCCCCTGCTGTCATTTCGAGCGAGATCAGCAGCGGCAGCGGATAGCGCAATACAAGTCGATTCATACCGATGAGATAAATGGCTCCCATAAAACTTCGCATTACTAATAGGATATCTCCTCTAAACGTCTCTCCTCCAAGATGGAATCCATCAACCCCACCTGAGACAATGATGAGTACACTACATAAAGCTAATGGAATTCCTATAAGGATACGCCATGTGAGCCTTACTTGACCGGCTACTACAGCGAACAGAACCGTTATGACGGGCATGAAGCCGCGCCCTAGTACAGCGCCATTCGCGGAGTTAGAAAACTGCAAGGCATACTGCAGAAGGGCTTCCATGCCAATAGCATTGAGAATGCCTAACCCACATATAAGGAGGAGATCTTTACCGGCAATCTGCATCTTCAGCGAACGCGATCGATAATAAAAGTAAGTATAGACCCACAGCATCGGAATCATACTCGCGAAGCGTAACCCGTTAAAAACAAGGGAATCCCATTCTCTTCCCCCAATTTTTAGAGAGGCTAAATTAATGCCCCAAAGGATATACACCAGAACAAACCCGGCATGTGGATAAAAGGAACGGAGCCGATCCGCATTCATGCGAAATATTCCTTCCAGCGGCGATCCACGAGTTCCACGATATCTTCCCGCGGAAACAGCTCATCTGGGTATCCCGGTTTCATACGAGCATCAATCACAATCGGAACCTCATAAGCGATGTGATGACGGTTAACACTGGACTGCGCGTACATATCACTTGCCGGATTGAAACGGGTGAACACGGTCCATAAGAACTTGGTTTGGTCGTTCGCGATGCCGCTGGCGTCATCCACTAAGATGACTAACGGCCACTCCGTTAAGCGGCTGGCTGCATTCGCCAGCAGACGCTGTGGCAGCTCCGGTTCCGCCGCGTAAGACGCTCCTGAGACGAGCAGACATCCGCCACAGTAAACGGCAATGTCATGGATCTCAGGCAGCTCTCCGGCGGTGTAGGCTCTTGGCAGCTCGCGTACAGGGTCGCCTGTACCGAGAAGGACTGCTTTGCTGCCGTGATTAAGCTGGCCACCTGTATAATCAAGCGTATCATGCGATGTTTTGTTGAAGATAAATAGGTCACGACCCGGATCAAAACGCTCCAGCACAGTTTCAAGCAGCTCTGTGAAGTTGGCTAGGACCGTCGGCTTGTCCGTGACGATCAAGAACTTGGTGAGTGACAGCTGGCCCTCTCCTAGAATGCGGAATGCCGTGCCAAGCGCCTCACGGCTATAGCTTTCACGGACGACGGCAGCTGCGAGCGGGTGGAACCCGGTCTCTGCATACGTCCAGAGGTCTTTAACCCCCGGCATCGCCATCGGAAACGCGGGCTCGAGCAATCTTTGCAGGAATTCGCCAAGGAAGTAATCCTCTTGGCGCGGTTTACCCACGATCGTCGCCGGATAGATCGCGTCTTTGCGGTGCCATACATGATTCACGTTGAAAACCGGGAAATCATGGATGAGTGAGTAATACCCGAAGTGGTCGCCGAATGGCCCTTCGGGACGTCTCGTATGCGGCGGAACGCTTCCGCATATCGCGAACTCCGCCTCGGCCACGAGGCGGTGCCCCCCATGAGGGTTCTCCACCATGGGGAGCTTCTGCCCGAGGATAAGCGAAGCGAGCATCAGCTCGGGCAGGTGCTCGGGCACTGGCGCAATCGCAGAGGCGATGAGCGCAGGCGGGCCGCCCAGGAACACGGTAACGGGCAGCGGCTTGTTACGTTTCTCGGCTTCGTGGTAGTGGAAGCCGCCGCCTTTATGTATTTGCCAGTGCATCCCGGTAGTGAAGTCATCATAAACCTGCATGCGGTACATGCCGAGGTTATGATGACCTCCGTCAGGATGCTCGGTGTAGACGAGCGGCAGCGTGACGAACGGACCGCCGTCTTCTTGCCAGCTCGTCAGGACAGGCAGTCCTGCGAGTGGGTTGTCCTGCTTCAAGCCGCCAAGAATCGGCGCTTGGTTCTGCTGTACTTTCTTCGTTCCAACCTTCAGCAGATCCATAATGAGGGCACGTTCGCCCCAGAGCGCTTGCGGCGTTGGGGGCATTAACGTGCTTGTAGCGTTAATAACCGCTTTCATGAATTGTTCCGGTTTGGGACCGAAGGCAAGATCAACGCGTCTTGTTGTCCCGAACAAATTCGAGACGACCGGGAATGAACTTCCTTTGACATTTGTGAACAGCAAGGCTGGGCCCTGCTCGTCGATGACTCTGCGATGAATCTCGGCGAGTTCTAAATTTGGGTCTACTGGAGCGGAGATTTCAATCAGTTGATTTTCGCGGCGTAAAATGTCAAGAAAAGCTCGTAAATTCGTTGGTACCATGTATGTTCCACCTTTAACTGTGAGATTGTAAATGCGTATTTGTGAGTAAAAAGGAAATAGCCTTCCGCATCAGAAGGCCTCCTCTACCGCAAAGGTAGCCCTGCCGTGCTTCCAAGGAGCTCGTCCGTCAGGTATTAAGCTTTGCGGTCGTATAGCGTAAGTACGCATAGATAACATAAGAATCCAAACATGCAAGAAACAATAACCGCATGAATCATGCCGGTAAATAAATAGGCGACTTCATTCCCCATTGACCAGGTCACAACGGCACCGCTAATCACTTGAAGAGACACTAAAATTAGCGCCCATTTGCTGCCAAACCTCAGCTTGTCTGAGCCATGATAATAGCGTTTGGCTTGCAAATAAAGAAATAAAATACATATAAAAAGCAGTAATGCCGCTACACGGTGGGTAAAGACAATACCCGTTGCCCCGCTTAGTTCAGGGACTACTTCCCCATTACATAAAGGCCATCCCGAACATCCACCTGATGAAACGGTGTGACGGACAAATGCCCCCAGATAAACAACCACATAGCTGTAAATCGTCGTTATCCATACAAGGGCTTTAAAACTGCTGCGAATGGCCGTATCACGTTGGAATTGCCCCCATGGCGTAAATACAATGGCTAATAGCAAAGAAAAAGCAAAGGCCAGTAGGGATAATCCGAAATGTAAGGCCAAAACGAGTGAAGATTGGGGCCATACGACAGCCATAGCACCCATAGCTGCTTGAATTAGCGTCATAAATACCGTAGCAGAGATGAAAAATTTGGCATCTTTACGTTTCACATAACGAAATACGAGGATGAATGTAGCAACCAGGATTAACGTCACAATGCCGACAACTAATCGATGGCTGTACTCAATAAGCGATGAAATCGTATGTGCCGGGATGAATTTCCCATGACACAGCGGCCACTCATCTCCGCAGCCTCTACCTGCGTCAGCCTTCGTAACTAAGGCACCCATTGCAAGAATAAGAAACATGCCAATGGCCGAAAGATTCGCTAATCTTTGAATCAATTTTTGCATGATTGCACCTACTTTTATGTCGTGACTTCTGTTAATCATGTCGAATGATGTTGTTCCGCTTTCAATTATAGCTTTAATAAGTAGGCAAATCCATTCGCAATTGTTACAAAGCTCTGAAACCACACCGAAGGCTGTCCTGAAGTTCATAAGTCATTCAATGTTTCATTTTTTGGGACAAGGGTAAATAAAAGATGAGCACCAAATTATTGCTGTTCAACAAAATCGATCGCAGGAGGTTTTATCTATGGGTAAGCACATTATTGGAGTATTCAATTCGGAAGAAGAAGCCATTCGCGTGATTAACCAACTCAAAGCAGAAGGCTACAGAGCAGATGATATCTCAGTTATCGGCAGGAATAACGAGGGTTTAAGTCAAATCGAGGATGAAACAGAATCCAAAGCAGAAGAAGGACTAGCAACCGGTGCTGCTGCTGGCGGTGTACTGGGTGGTGTTACAGGACTACTGCTGGGTATTGGTGCACTTGCCATTCCAGGCGTTGGCCCCATCATAGCCGCTGGCCCCATTGTCGCGACTTTAACCGGCGCAGCCATTGGTGCAGGTGCAGGCGGGCTTGTAGGTAGTTTGATCGGCTTAGGTATACCCGAGAACGAGGCCAAAGATTATGACAATTACGTTAAGGATGGTAAAATCCTGGTCCTTGTCGAATCAGATTCGACCCGCGATCATAAGGCTTATGAAACATTTAGCAAGAACCAATCGTTGAATGCTAATACCTATAGTCCTGAGTATGGCTATCGCTCATAAATATACTTGGTTATAAAAAATCTCTCTTTTGAGTAAATGGGGTCAAGTTTGACCATTTTACCAAAGAGAGATTTTTTTGTGCTTACGACTTTAGTGCATCGGACACTTCGATAGCGCGGTTTAGGAACTCTTCAATTTCTTCGCGTGTTTTGCGTAGTTTACTGACGAAACGAACCAGTTCTTGGCCTCCACGGAAAGCAATAAAGCTTGGTATACCAAGGATGTTCAATTGCTCACATAGATCAGGTACTTCGTCGCGGTCTAACTCGATGAACGTGATACGCCCAGCATAAGCTTGTTCCACTGCTGGCATGAAGGGTTCGATATAGTGGCAGTCTTTGCACCAACTTGCTTTGAATACAGCAATGGTCAACGTGGACTGCGAGATTTGTTCCTGAAAAGCTTGTTCATTGGATACTTTAATCATGACGAGCACCTCGCTGCTTAGAATTTATTAACTTATAGCATGCCCTAACATTTGTGTCAAGATTAAATAATAGGCAGTGTTGCGCCTGATATACATTTACAATAAAAGTAAGAAGTGATATCATATGAATATCAAATAGATATTCTTTGAAGGGGTGCTATAAATGAAAGAAACGAATGCGTGGTCGTTAAACGGTTTTCTTGGTTTATTATTATTTATTATCGGCGGTGGGGTTGGCGTTCTCCTTCTAACACAGGAACGAATTATTCCGGGTATCATTTTAATTATACTGGGGCTGATATTCGTCTCGACGATCACTGCAGTTAATCCGAATGAGGCTTCTGTCGTCACTTTCTTCGGCAGCTACTTAGGTACAATTCGAAAGAGCGGCCTATGGTTAATTGTCCCTTTTTCTAGCAGAAAGAAAATTTCATTGCGGGTGCGCAATTTTAACAGTGTGAAGCTGAAAGTAAACGATATTGAAGGAAATCCTATCGAGATCGCGGCCGTTATCGTGTTTAAAGTAGTCGATACCTACAAGGCCCTTTTTGATGTGGACAGCTACGAAAAGTTCGTCGAAATTCAAAGTGAAACGGCACTGCGTCATGTCGCCAGCAAGTATCCCTATGACCGGTTTGAAAGCGAAGGCTACTCACTTAGAGGCAATGCAGATGAAGTTGCCGCTGAGCTTAGTCTAGAACTGCAGCAGCGTCTATCTGTAGCAGGTGTAGAGGTCATCGAGTCCCGCTTGACCCACCTCGCTTATTCGACTGAAATTGCTAGTGCCATGCTTCAACGGCAGCAGGCTTCTGCTATTCTGTCCGCTCGTCAAATTATTGTCGAGGGCGCTGTGGGGATGGTTCAGATGGCTATCGCTCGGTTGGAGTCCGAGGGCTTGCATCTAGACGAGGAAAGAAAAGCGGCCATGATTAACAATTTGCTTGTTGCGATTGTATCGGACCGCTCAGCGAGCCCGGTCATTAATACCGGTTCGTTGTACTAACGGGACCAGGGCTATGGCTCCTAAGAAAAATTTCCCGCTCCGACTTGATCCTAAGCTGTACGAGGCTTTGGAGCGTTGGGCGGAGGATGAATTTCGCAGTGTTAACGGTCATATTGAGTATTTGCTGCGTGAAGCGCTCCATCGAACCGGACGTGTAATTAAACCCGGAACAGAGCAAACCAATTCGGAAAAGACGGATGAGTAATTTCTATTAATGACCTTGCGATTAACCTTCGCAAGGTTATTTTCTATTTATTAAAGTTTCTAGCCATCGGATTCAGGGTATATAGAAATAAAGATGAGATAAGGAGGAGTGATACAGCATGCCAAGAACAACATACTGGGTTAGCGTTGGAAGGCAAGAAGTCGTGCCAGCTAGTGAGGGGGTCATTCGAGACCATTATGAGTTTGAGATCCATGCCGATGAGGCTGAGCTGCTCCCGCTCGTTGAACAATTCCGAGAAATCAATCTGGTAGATAAACAATTGGTGAAACGGGCAAGTACACCGTATGAGGCGTTCCCGGAAAAAGACCAGGACATGAAAAACCGCGCTTATGATGAGCGGCTTAAGGATATTTATTTTCTTGTGTACCAATTGGGGACGACTGAAACCAAGAAGCATATTGAAGCTATGAATCTGGGGGATTTACCGGAATACCAGAATATCAACAGCAAACCGGAATCGTTGTAACGACAAAATAAACGGCTTACGCCGTCCTTGGGTTAGAGCGTTTGTAAAGGTTGATGCAAAGTAAGTTGCAACGGAAAACGTAAAGCATAAAATTATGTTTGCTTATCTGTGTAAGGTTGTATTTTGTACAACATTAGGCAAGCTAATCCTCTTTTTCCACCCGAATGTTGTAATAAATACAACAAGAACAAGGAAACAAAACGCAAGGAAAACATAGTCATTTACTGAATGATTATGCATATATCCACAATCTCACTTAGCCTGCATAAATCAGTAACTAACTATCTTAAATAAGGTAAGTTGCACACTCCCCCTAAACTTTGCGCTCGATTCCCCTTGGAAAATCAATTTCCCTGTCTTAAGTATGCAACAATACTTCTGGATTTTTCATCATCTGCTCTTTTACGTGCACATCTGTCATACTGATAAACTCATCCTTGAGAGAGCTCACGAAAGAACGATGTTCACGGCGTAATTCCCCTAATCCCACTAGATAATAATATGATGGGAGCCCTAGCCATAATTGGCCGCTTTCCCACATACCTGTAAGTGAATAAGCAAACACTAGAGGCAAGGATTCAGTGAAGGTCGGGGAGGTAAATGGTATTGGGAGGAGTAGTCAAACCAAAAGATAAGAATGTTAGGGGTGTTCTCAGCAAAATGAGAGGACTCCCGAACGCTGTCGCACAGCTGTTCAAACAGCAAGCATCGGTGCTTTTGCATTCCTCTGCTAAAATAGTTGGCCCTTTGGAGGAAATTCCTGTCACGACAGCATTCAAAGGACGGCTGGAAAAGGGCTTAAAACATCAATTAGATCTGCTGCAAAGCGGTGTCGTAAGTTCTCCTCTCTCCACAGATGAATGGGCGATTGTGCATCGAATCAAGGAACGAACCCAGCGGGAAAACCGAAATAATGTGACACGAACTAACGCGTATTGGTCTTGTTATCAAGATAATCCGGAGCTTCACTGGGCACTTCTTGCCCATATGGTTTCACGCAACGGGGGCTGGTGCATGACCGATCTTCGCGGGGAGCTTTTGCCACATTTGATAAGCAATGAACTAGCCCAGCATTTATTTGCTTTTCTGGAACGAGCGAACGGTCTTATTTTTCAAGATGCTTATCCTCAACTACTTCTCTATGGCGAAAGCAAGAGACGAAAGATGAGTTTGTTTCATCTCCTGCCGCATATGGACATCTCATCCTGGATGGTTCCTGTTTGGAGCGACTTTTGGACGTATCAAGAATCGGCCGCGCTAACCATTGCACTTATTGTTAATGAGCAAAACTACATCGAAAAACGCATCGTAAAAAATAAACAGATTCAACAAAACGTATTGAATACACCTTTGTTCAAAACACAAGCATGGCTGCAATTGAATCAAATCGGGTTTCCCTTCTTTCCCACTTCCATCGAAACGCAAGCACCTCAGCCTCATCTGGCTGGACTTATACTTGAGAATTTCGCTAGCTTAACAGAACGCATCGAATTCGGAAAAAGCTTGTATGCGATACTTTTCGGAGCACCGGAGGTACTTCAAGGAGTACTTAAATTTGCAGCCACAACTCCCCATACTGGATCACGTTCCGATTACTGGCCTCACTTGTTTGCCCAAATAAGAAAAACCCCTCCCGAAGTGAAATATCAGGAGAGGCTGAATGGCAGCACCCTTAAGAAAGGTACACAACCGTTTTATAGTCCTAAGCTTACATCGGTATGGCCTGACAGGAGCATGGCACCCGTAGAGCCCGGTGACTGGTTTACGAATGTGAAGGAGCCACTGGTGCATATGCGCTCCATTCCTGTACCGATTCCTTATGATTTAACGAAAGAAGTGTACTTTGGTTTAAGCAAGATTGAGTTAGGCATTGTAGCTGCCCAAGCGATTAAGAAAGTGATTCGGTGACTCCGCTTGGCTTGGCTAGGAACGTTTGATAAGACGACTCACTTTGCCGATTAGCTTTTGTACTGGCGATGGGAAGTTTTTCACATCGTCCTTCGTTACAACACGAGTTACCATCAGCATCAATGGATACAAGGCAGCCGAGAAGCCACAAACAAGTACAGCATTTATTCCTTCATTTAGTCGATACCAGTTAGTTGGATGCACATACGTATGTGTGAGCCATTCCGCCCCTAGACCAAGGATAACTATGACAACAATGGAAAACAGTAATCCGATGAAACGACGTCCGAGGATCGTAAAGTCGACTTCTTTACGAAGCGATCGTAAATTAAGCCAAGACATGACAATAAAACAAAGACCCGTGGAGCCGATGATTCCATAGATGCCAAACCACTGCGCAAGTAAGAAGCTGCCAGCTAGCTTGACCGCAATACCAACAGCAACATGCATCATCAGCGGTTTCATTCGGCCCATGCCCATAAGGACAGCGCCCGATGTCTGCATGACAATTTGAAACATAGCTCCTAATGTGAGCAGTGAAATCATGTGAGGTCCATGACTCATACCAAAAGCAGTATCCTCATGCCCGAACATAAAAAAGTCTAACGGACGGGCAGCAATGGCAATTACCAATACAGCCGGTAACCCAGAAAGTATCGAGAGTTGAAGCACCCTGGTTGTGTGGTGACCAACCTGTTTCATATCTTTCCGTGAATAGGCTGCTGAGATGATGGGAACGACGGATTGACTCAGCGCGATGGCCAAAATAATCGGAATCCCCGCCAAGGACTGAGCACGTCCTCCTATAATACCAACAAGCCCAAGCGCTTCTCTTCTGCCGATTGTCCCTTCTAAGAGCGGGATAATGATAGAAGTATCGATCGCATACACAAGTGTAACCGTCACTGAGAAAATAACGATCGGAATCGACAGCTTCAATAAGCTGCGATAGATTTCTCGATAACGAACTGGCGTATGTGATTGCGGCGATAGCGCGCTTCCCGCAGCTATCTGTTCGGCCGCTATGTTCGACTGCGCATCTCTACGCTTCAGCTTCAAGGCATAGTAAAGCATAACGGCAAGTGCCGCAATCCCTCCCATAACCCCTCCGAATGATGCGCCCGCAACTCCCCAACCTAGGCTGATGTTCAATAATATAAATGCCAGTCCAATTGAGGTTACGAGTCTGAATATTTGTTCCACAACCTGTGAAATCCCGTTAGGCATCATGTTTTGTCTACCTTGGAAATAGCCTCGCATAATGGCAATAAGCGGGAAGAACAGCATGGCTGGCGCTATAGCGCGAGTAGCTAGTGTGGCATCCGGTCCACCCTGTGAAATGTGCTCGGCATAGATCGGTGCAAAAACATATAACAGAGCCGTCATCACGACTCCCGCTACGATCGCAAACCAAATTGCCGCGCGATAAATCCGCTGCGCTTCAGCAGGTCTTCCGATCGCATATTTCTCTGACACCATTTTGCTAAGTGCACTGGGGATACCGGCTGTTGCTACAACAAGTAAGATCGAGTATAGATTAAAAGCAATGGAATAACTGCCCATTCCTTCTTCATGAAGCAAGTGTACTAGCGGAATTCGCTGAAAAACGCCGAGAAACCGCGCTATAAGCGCGGCCACGGTGAGAATGAGCGTCCCTTTTACTAGAGAATCTTTCGTTTCCTTCGTCAAGTCCGTTCCTACTCTCTTACAGTATTCATTCCATTAGAAAACCCAGATAAAAAAGATAATAATCATCGCCAGCTGAAGCGCAATTTTCACAGCACTGCTTGCAAAGAAACCGAGTACAGAGCCGACACCGGCACTTATCGCCTTTTTCCACGACGTACCGATGATGATTTCACCAATCACTGCGCCTAGGAAGGGGCCAATGAGTAAGCCGAAAGCTGGAATAACAAAAGGCCCAATGATAAGACCAATTGTACTACCGATGATAGCCGCCTTAGAGCCTCCAAACTTCTTAACCCCTAACGCCCCTACTGCGTAATCGGCCACCAAAATGATGATAACAATCAAGGATTGGATAAGCCAGAACCAGACGCCGAACGGCTCGAAGCTAATCAACCAACCATAGATGAAGAAAGCTCCATAAATCGCTAACACACCGGGCAGTACCGGATAAACAGCACCAATCATACCCACTACAAATAAAAGGATAACTAATGTCCAGCCTAAGGTGATCATAGATCGCATTTCCTCCAATCCTAGCGATTTATCACTTCTACTTTTACAGCATATAAGTGTGAATCACTTTGGCAATCGCATGTTCATTGTTGGTAACAGTGGTAATATCCGCAATACGCTTTACTTCATCCTGTGCATTGCCCATAGCTACACCAAGACCTACTTCACGAATCATCGCGATGTCGTTTTCACTATCCCCCATCGCAATGACCTCGGACATGCTAATGCCTAGAAGCTGACATACAGTCTCCACGCCGCTCGCCTTACTAATACCTAATGGGTTAAGTTCAAGATTAGATGGATGAGAATTCGTTATTTCAAGTGTTCCCCATCCCTCTACGATTTCCCGGATTTGCTGAAGTTTCTCCATATTTTCGGTGAAATAACCGAACTTTAGCCATTCTTGGCCGTCAATGTCCATGTCTTCGCTCTCACGATTGAACACACCTTGCACCGAATAAGCCCACCACCAACAATCATACTTTTGTGCTAGATTATGCAAATTACGTACCGTCTCGGCAGGAAGCAGGGTCCGCTTTAGTAATTTAGATGGAGACTCCCATACTTCACTCCCATTGACCACAACAAGCGGTGAGGTAAGCCCTAGCTCCTCAATATAAGGCATGGCGCTTACAGCTCCGCGTCCTGTGGACATAATAACGATCTTACCCGCTTTAGTGGCTTTCTGAATCGCTTCTCGGTTTTCAACTGATATTTTTTTGTCATCGTCCAGCAAGGTGCCATCCATATCAAGGGCAATTAATTTATAAGATCCCACGTCTTCCCATCCCCTGTCTCTACGTCATTAGTAGACCTAGTAAGCAGCGAGCACTTTCTTAGGCAGTTCTTCCATGAATGTCACATGCCAGAGGGCAAAAATATAGATGGTCCAAATGCGGCGAGCATAGTCGCCATGACCATTACGATGCTTATGCAGCATGCGCTCCACAGCATTGATATCAATATAATCTTCAATCCCGCTGGACTTAATTTGCTCCAGGACCATATCGCCCATCGAACCTTTCATCCAATCGCGCAGCGGTACCGGGAAGCCCAGCTTCGGACGGTTCAGGATAGGATCAGGTATGATACCTTCCATGGCCTTACGGAAAATGTACTTCGTCGTGCCATTCGCGATTCGGTACTTTGCCGGAATGCGGCGTGCCACTTCGAACAGTTCCTTATCAAGGAAAGGAACACGCAGCTCGAGTGAGTGTGCCATTGTCATCTTATCAGCCTTCATTAGAATATCGCCAGGCATCCACAGATTCATGTCGATATACTGCATCCGGCTCACTGGATCAAGATGCTTCGTCTTGCTGTAATAATCGCCAGCAATTTGCACGGGATTCTTATAGGCGCGCAGCATCTCACTATCAAGGCGCAGCACCTCCGCTTTCATATCCTCGGAGAAAATTTTGGCGTTGCCGAGGAAGCGCTCCTCAAGCGGTGTCGTGCCGCGCAGTAAATAGTTGCGGCCCTTCACACTGCTTGGCAGCATCCGGGCAAAGCGGTTCAGCATGCGCTTCAAGGGTGGCGGCAGCTGGTCGATCGGACGCAATGATTGCGGCTCGCGATAAATCCGGTAGCCGCCGAACAGCTCGTCCGCGCCTTCGCCGGACAGCACAACCGTCACGTGCTCGCGCGCAAGCTTCGCCACGTGATATAGGGCAATGGCCGAAGGATCGGCGACAGGCTCGTCCTGGTGCCAGATCGCCTTCGGCATCGTGCCGAAGAAATCATCCTGCGTGATGATTTTGTCGTAATGCTCTGTGCCGAGTGTCGCAGCCGTTTGGGCGGCAATCGGCGTTTCATTGTTGGCACCTTCGAAGCCAACGGAGAACGTGCGGATTGGCTCGATATTCCGCATATGTGTAGCAATCGCCGTCGAGTCAATACCGCTCGACAAGAAGCAGCCGCGATCCACATCACTCACCATATGGAGCTTGACCGATTCCTTCAATGTTTCACGAATTTGTTCCACATACTCGTCAAACGGGCGCTCCTCCGGCTCAAACATAGGATCCCAATATTTATGTATCGACATTTCTCCGTCGAACGTTATTTTGACCGTATGCCCTGGGGGAAGCTTATGTATGCCATGGAACATAGTGTTAGGCTCCGGCACGTATTGAAAGGTCAGATAGTTCAGCAAGCTGTCCGTATGGATCAACCGGTTCATGCCTTCCGCAGCAAGCAAGCTCTTGATTTCGGAGCCGAACAAGAACTGACGGTCATTGACATGATAGTAAAATGGCTTAATGCCGAAGTGGTCTCTCGCACCGAACAGCTGCTTCTTTTTCTTGTCCCAAATAACGAAGCCAAACATGCCGCGCATGTATTTGACGCATTCCTCTCCATACTCCTCATAGAGGTGAACGATAACCTCCGTATCACTTTGCGTGCGGAATTGATGCCCACGCTCCTGCAGCATACTGCGCAGGGCTTTATAATTATAAATTTCCCCGTTGAAAATGATCCACACAGAATCATCCTCATTAGCCAAAGGCTGATGCCCTTCTTTCAGGTCAATAACAGACAATCGGCGAAAGCCAAGACCAATCCGATTATCCGTCCAAAAACCGGAATCGTTCGGACCCCGATGAACAATTACATCTGTCATTTGCTGCAGCATTGCAGTGGTTGGTTCTCTATCTTCAAAATACATGACACCCGTAATACCACACATGGTGAAACTCACTCCTCCGTACCATTCATCAATCTTCTATTCGACAACCGATATATTAGTATACCATATCTGTCCGTCATTCTGGAAATGCGATGAAAGTACGTGAAAGCGTTGTATCCTATAGAAAAATGATGGAAATCAGAAGTCGCTTTAATGAAGCTGATAACCTGGTTTTTTTCATACATTCCCCCACCTTTCCTCTGTGCATAAAAGTTTGCCTCGTGCAACTTTTGGGGTGGAAAATGTCCTTTCCCCTACTCTAGGATATGCGCAAGGATGGGAAACGGTTCCTTACACTTGTGTAAGGCTTGATTAAGCATAGAAAAAGGACCTGCTTCTGCAGATCCCCTTTATTACTCACCATTTGCGATTACCGTTTGATAATTTCAATTTTACGGATTCGATTGGCGTCTCTTTCACGGACAATGAATGTCAATGAACCGTATTGCCACTCTACACCTATTTGTAGCTCCGGCTGCTTGCCATATAACCAACCACCAATCGAGTCCACATTCTCATCAATAATGTCAGTTCCTAATACATCATTGATCTCATTTAACAAAGCAATACCTTCGACTACATAATGATTTTCTCCTAAGGTCTCTATTTCCTTCTTTTCATCTTTATCAAATTCGTCACGAATTTCACCAACAATTTCCTCCAGAATATCCTCAATCGTGATCAGACCTGAAGTTCCCCCATACTCATCTAAAAGCAGAGCAATATGAACATTTTCTTTCTGCATTTTCTTGAGAAGGGCTTTGACTGGCATGACTTCTGGAACTGTCATCATCGGTTGAAGCAAGGATTTAAAATTAAAATCTGGGCTACTGAGATAGCTCAAAAAAAACTGCTTGGTGTTGACGAATCCAATAATATGATCCTTGCTTTCCTTAGCAACTGGAAAACGGGTGTATTGTTCTTTTGTAATAATACCCATGTTTTCTTCCAATGATTTATCCGCATAAAGGCAAATCATATCCGTACGCGGCACCATAATTTCGCGTGCTAGCAGATCATCGAATGAAAAGACCCGATTCACATAACCAAACTCCGTCTTATTTATTTTACCGCTCAAATAACTATCCGATAAAATAATACGAATCTCCTCTTCCGAGTGTGCTTCTTCATGCTCGCCCGCAGACTTAATTCCAAAGATTCTTACGAGCTTATTCGCCGACCCATTTAACATCCAAATGAATGGATACATGATTTTATAAAAAAAGATAATTAATGGTGCAGTTAGTACAGAAATAGCTTCCGCTTTTTGAATAGCTAATGTTTTGGGCGCTAGTTCACCAAGTACAACATGTAGATACGTAATGGATAGGAATGCAATGCCGAATGATAAAATATGAGATAGGCTTTCTCCTACCCCCATCATGTGGAACAATGGGTTAAGAAGTTTCTCAACCGTTGGTTCCCCTAGCCAACCAAGTCCCAAGGCCGTAATCGTGATGCCTAGCTGACAAGCAGACAAGTACCCATCTAAATTAGAGGTAACCGTTTGTACAGCAAGGGCATTTTTCTTACCTTCCAATACCATTTGATCCACTCTACTGGGACGAATTCGAATAACAGCGAATTCAGTAGCGACAAAAAAAGCGGTGAGTAGGATAAGAATTGCAATTAAGAACAAGTTGATTAGCATAGTTACCTTCCTTTAGCTTCTTTTCATGTCTTTGCGGTTTCGTTTAATCTTGCCGCGTCAAGCTAATTTCAGTAATCCTAGTCTATTACCAAGGCCTTTTCCCGCCGCCTAGCTTCGTCAGAATACCGTCGTTTGCCGCGTCATAAGCCTCAAAGATTTTGGCTGCTATCGGGGATGCCCCGTAACGTCCGAATCCACCTTCAGGTACAACAACAGCTACCGCAAGCTTTGGATTCTCTACAGGAGCAAAGGCGATAAATACGGCATTTTCTACCGTGCCTCCCGATACTGCTTGCGTAGATGTACCTGTTTTACGTGCTACGTTAAAAGGTAATTCCTCAATGCCCTCGGCGCCACTTTTCATCCCATGAATAATGACATTCCAATCTTCTTTAGAAAATTCAGAGGAAGAATCCTGAATAACCTCAGGCTCAACTTTTTTAACTAATTCACCTTGGTAGTCTCGAATTTCATCTACGAAAAGAGGCTTCATACGTTTCCCTCGACTGGCCAACGTTGCTGTATATTGAGCGAGCTGCAGCGTAGTCGTTTTTTCATTTTGTCCCCATGACGCATAGACCATTGCAGATTGGTAACTGTCTTTTTGAGCATTTTTAATAAAATCGTTGGAACCTGCAAATTCACCCGGAAGTCCGCTTCCCGTTTTAACTCCCATACCGAATTTCGCAAGGTATTCTGCCCATTTCGCTGTGACCTTTGGTGTTTCTCCCCCATATTTCAAATAAAAGGGAATGCCCACTTTTGCTGACATATACGTGTTAGAAGAGTGTTCAATAGAAGACGAAGCATTAATCGGTCCGTAAGCAGCTTTACCAGAGTTCGAGATTGTGCTGCTGCCACCCTTACCAAAGCTAAATGATCCAGAATCGTAATAGGTCTCATAGGGTCCAAACAACTTTTCCTTCAGACCGATTAGTACAGACAAGGGTTTAATCGTTGAACCCATAAAAACAATGGAAGATGGATGCTTTGCATTCTCTTTTTCGTCCGGATATTTGGCTTTAGCTGTCATAATAGAGCCATTGGATATATAAGTACCAATTTCTTTGTATATGTTTGGCGAAATACCTCCTGTCCAAGCATTAGCATCGTAATCCGGATAGTTTGCCATAGTGACAACGCGCCCCGTATCCACTTCCATCGCAACAGCAAAGCCAGAGGAGGCCTTCATCCCCGTTTTCATATACAGATCATTGGCATGAGAGGGGCTGCGTAAATATTTGATATGTTCCTCCAGCATTCTCTCTGTTGCCTTCTGGATATCTTTATTAATCGAAAGATATAGATTATTCCCTTTGATAGGCGCTGTCACTTCGGCTCTGCCGATAATTTTCATAGCCGCATTTACTGGGTATTTCCTACTCCCGTTTTTACCGCGCAGCTCATCCTGATACAAACGTTCAATGCCGTCAAATCCTACATTTTCTGTGTTCAGGTATTCTTCGCTATTAGGGCTATCTTTATAGATATCTTTGGCTGTCTGCGTAGAAAATGATTTTAAATATCCAACCAAATGTGTGGCAATCGTGGTCTTGTTGTTGTCATCATCCAATTCATAAGTACGGATACTCTCCTCCGTCACTTCAAGCCACTTAAATTCGTCTCGGTGCTCTAGTAAATAGGCCATTTCCTCCTTGGACAAATCTGCTTTAATTCGCCGCGGAACCCAATAGTAACTTGGGTCTTTCACCTTATTTTTATTAATATCGTAACCTAAATCCATCGCTAAAACGATCTCTTCTGGAGTTGGGCTGACCGAATTCGGTTTGGCATATTTATCAAAAACATCAACCTTTAGCCGCTGAGCAAGCGCAATCACTTCATCTTTGTTTTGTTGACCTGGCTCAATACGGAAAAACAAGGACTGAACAGGAATTGTATAAGCCAGAGGAGATTTTGTAGAGTCATAGATATTGCCTCGAATGGGAGCGATACTTGTGGTCTGATTCGTATTCGTATTTTCCGCCGCTTTCAGATCTTTGGCTTGAACGAATTGTAAGATAGCCAATCGTACGATTAATATTGAAAATAATAAAAATGTTATAAAGAAAAATATATTGATCCGAAACGAAAAGTGCCGCTTTTTGGTAATTTCTTTTTTCTTCGGATCATCCATAATGGATGACTTCATCGCTTCTCAGATCCTTTCTTACGCTATGGCTTGTTCATGAAACAGCTCAAGTAGGGAATGAATACCCTCCCCTGTATGATAGGAATAACGGATAATTCGTACAGCATCGATACCGACTTGATTTGGCGCCCAGATATCATTCGTTTCATGGTCGCCGATATAAAGAATATCCTTAGCTTCTAACCCCGCCTTATCCAGAGCAAGCTGGAAAATCGCCGGATCTGGCTTCTCTAGACCAACTTCTGTTGAAACAATGACCGGGTCAAAATCATGCAAAATCCCCTTATCCTCCAATATGGCTTTCAAGGTAGGAGCAAAATTGCTGATAATCCCAATTCGAAAACCTTGGGCCTTCAAACCATCTAAGAATGGCTTAACATCATCAAACAATTCATAATACTCGGGTGCCGTGTAAATGTCGTAGAGCTCGTGGCAGCAGGTATAAATCTCTTCCTCTGACCACTCCTCGTGAATGCCCAATTTATGAAGCACATATTTATATAGATTAACCCAGAACTCACGGTCTGAATCTGGACTGCAAGCCACGAAATTGTCCTGCTTATTCACATAATAAAAAAGACGAAAAGCTTCCGTAAATAGTTCACTAATATGAGCTTCATCACGATCCACAGATCGCAATTGTAAATACTGTTTGAGTATCGTCTGGGCTGCTGGAATCGTAAGTAAAGTATCCCCAGCATCTAAGTAAATCATCTTATATTCCTGAAGTGGTTTCCTCATACAATCTCCCTCATTACTTATAAACAATCCTATCTTATTAGTGTACCACATTTAATCATCATATGAGAAAACCCACCGGATCTATCCATGATTTCCCTTAAAAGATCGGTCGACTTAAACGAAAAGAAGCCCTCCTTTGATCTCCAAAGGAAAGGCTTCTTGCCGATACTGTCTAAGCGTCCTTGATATGAGTTTGATCGAAATTAGGCGGATTGAACCAGTTGCCTCCGCTTGCTACCCAGGTGGAATCTAGAGGAACCCAGCGATCAAACTCCTTCAGGTAAACCTCATTCCAAGCGTGAGGCCCGTAGCTGCCCTGCCCGTCATAGCCTAGCCCTGTCACAACTTTCACATCAAGGCCAATGGATCTGGCCATCTGGGCATACAACCTAGAGTAGTCTATACAAACCCCTTCTTTGGTGTTGAAGGTATCCTCTGGCGTCTGTTCCTTCCAGATCCGTTTCTCTTCATATAGAGTTACCTTATCCCAATCATATTGGATGCGGCTGCCTACCCATTTATACAACAGCTTGGCCTTCTCTTCATCCGTCTTTCCACTGGCGGTTACTTCTTTGGCGGCATCGGCAATATTGCCTGGAACTTTTGCGTCTAGAACTTCATACTTACGCTGCAGGATATTCGTAAATTCCTGTTCCACAGCACGTGTGAACACGGGCACTTTGTCAGCAATGAAGTCACCTGTGAAGGGTGAAATAACCTCTTTGGCACCTTTCTGATACATCTGTGATGATTCAATGTAGGGTGTGACCAAAGAGTGCGGGAATAACGTTACATAAATGAAAAGCACAGCAATAAGAATGAGCGCCCTCGCGATTCCGGCGACAGAACCAATGGCTCCACCAGAGACAGAACTAATAAAAGAGTTGCTGCGCTCCCTGTAAGGATCACGATTAGCCAACCAACTTCCTAACAAGGGATCAACCAATAGGTTCAGCAATTGCTTCACGATCATATAGCCAAGTAAAAACAATACACCGAAACGCAGCAGCGGGAAATCGCGGATACTCGTCATGGCCGTATAATAAATTTGTTTAAGCATGCTTATCTCTACGGATGGAATTTGCAAATTCTGCTCTTTCAACCAGATTTGAATCACAGGCGATACCCACTGAACCCCTTTCCACGCGATAAACATGGATAGAATGACGATAACCGCCTCCACGAGCATAGACAGAAGATGTTTGGCTGAACCTGACCCTCCCCGGAAAAACCCTTGAACGACAGAGCCTACAAATGTGAGAACGATCACGATGGATATTAAATTTATCGAAGTTGATTGTAACCACGTCATATCCGTCATGATTTCTCACCATCCTATTTTTAATAAAAAATGACTCATCTTATTGCTTAGCGTTATTCTTTGCTTGCTCGATGAAAGCATTAACGGCTGCGTTCGCGTTCATCTTAAACGTTTTACCAAGAAAGGTAACTTGTACTTCATCCGTCCCAGCTTTGCCTTCGACTTTTAAGCTCTTCGTCGTAATGAGAAAGGAACCGTCGGGATTCGCTTTAAATTGTGCCTCTTTGGCTTCCGAAGTCAACGTGCTGACAGCCTTATCTTTGATTTCATCACCGACTTGCGAAACCACGCTTGCCCCAATATCCTTTATTTTATCCTTATAACTTGCTCCATAAACAATGAGAGCCCCAACAATCGCGATGACCACAATCCATTTCACCACGGTTTTCACAATTCCGATCACGATAAAAAGCACAATAATAGCGGCCACAATTAAGTACCAACGATCCTGCGCAAATGAAATCCACTGATCCAAACTAACCCCTCCTAATTATCCAAAAGTCCCTTCCTATCATACTACAGGGAATCCTTAATCTTCATCTCTTTTTTTCCTTAACAGGGCTAACTTTCGTTCTATCTCTTCTGTTTTATCGACTCTACTTCTCGTCTTGCGAAAAGACTGTCTCAAGCGAAAAATCAGGAAAATAGCTGCGCCAGCGAGTAACACAATGACATATGCGTCCATAAAGCCTCCTAAAAACAGAATTGTGTCATTTGTATGGAAAGGTCATATCTATGGGACGAGCGGCGTACATCTTAAGAAGAGACAAGTCTAAATGATTGAGGTGGTGAGAACATGCGAACAGCTATTTGGTTGTACTTATTTATGTTTGTTGCTTTTTTTGATTTACACGCGCAGTACCCGATTCTTTCTCCTTTTGCCTTATCTTTAGGAGCAGCTCCTTCATTTATAGGGCTAATTATGGGCGTATACTCGATTACACACTTGCCTGGGAATCTAATCGCTGGCTATGGCGTAGACAAATACGGAAGTAAAATCTTTATTGTCTTTAGCCTGATTGTAGCAGGGATCATCTTACTTTTTCAATCCAATGTGAAAGATCCTTGGCACTTGCTATACATTCGTTCGATTAGCGGATTCGTACTCGCCTTCTTATCCCCTGCTTGCTTATCGCTGCTTGCACGTATAGCTAAGGATCGTATCCATCAAAGTAAACTGATGGCTGGCAACGGTCTCATACATACCCTTGCTTCCGTGGTATCTCCAGCAGCAGGTGCTGTTTTAGTTGCCAAAATCGGATTTACAACAGCCTTCTCTGTCTTAGGTTGGATTCTTATTATCACAGGCATACTTGCCATCTTTGGTGTGAAAGAAAAGCAACTTTTAACGCAAACAGAGAGCAAATCCCCCATTTTAGATCATCATGGTCATGGCATGCTTGGTGATGAATCAGATCTACCCGGCAGCGTAACGATTCCATGGTTATTCTTTCTCATTCCGATGGCACTCTCCTGCTCGCAAGGCATTCTTTTCTTTGAGCTGCCACTTATGCAGTCGGCCAGAGACTCTATCCTAACGTCCGGCGTCTTTTTCACCTTAGTCAGTTTAGGCGCCCTGTTAAGCATCAGCTTCTGGTTCTTAAATAAGATCCCCCCGTTTATCCGAACGGTCTGTGGAAGTATCTCGCTTGCGATCGTGTTCTTCGGTTTAGCTATTCAATGGCCGATACCGCTCACTGCTTCCCTTTTCCTAATCGGAATGGCGAAAGGTATCATTTATCCCGCTCTCGCTGCCCTTCTTGCCGGTATAACTAGCAGCAACCGATATGGACGCGTCTTTTCCCTTCTTTCCATCTCCTATTCCGTTGGCGCCTTTATCGGTCCCATGATGGCCGGGCAGCTTCGTGACCACATTTCCTCTTACTTCATCGCGTTCTTCATCTTAATGCTGGCACTTTCCCTCTTACCGCTGCGCACATTTAAAACGCCGATCACGACATAATTTCCCGATAAAATGGCGGCTTGAGCTTATCAAGCCGTTTTTCGCGCTGTCAATCCCTGTCATTTCCCGGGAAATGGCACACTCATTTTTGCCAAATCGTCGAATGAAATCCTTGGATCACTTGCGAAAACGGGTTATACTACAAAAAAACCTAAAGCGAGGAAATCCCATGTCGATTGTCATCATTGTAGAAGGTAAAAATGATAAAAGCCGGTTAAAACGCGTGGTTGATGAAAGTGTCATCATCCTCTGTACATTCGGTACCCCCAGCTCATTAACTCTCGAAGAACTAAGAAAAAAAGCGGATGATAATCATGTTTTCATATTGACGGATAATGATGCTTCCGGTAAAAAAATACGTTTTCTATTGCGAGAAACGTTTCCAGACGCAGAACACATATATACACGCAGAGGGTATGCTGGCGTGGAAGGAACACCTGAGGAATACCTCATTCAGCAATTAGAAAAAGCAGGGTTGGAAGAGTATATCAAATACCCTGCTCCAGACCCTGCTTTTGAATAGTTAATACGATGAAAGATTAACTTATTTACCTTTTGATAAGGTTATGACATCTTTGACAATATGGTCAACATCCAACTCTGGGTTGCTCGCATCATAATAATTCCGGAGTTTTCCTTTTGGGTCAACCAGCAAAATCGCATTCGAATGCGAGAAATTACCATCCTTCTCTTTGATCACCATAATGCCGAAATCTTCTGCAAGCTTGTGAATTTTCGATTCCTCACCACGGAGGAATGTCCACCCACCCGGAACTGGCTTCGATTCAAATCGGTTACCGAATTCTTTAAGCACTTCCGGTGTATCGCGTTTTGGATCGACTGTTATGGATACAATTTCCGCTTTAGTACCCAGCAGATCTTTTTTCTTCAAAGATTCCTGAACCTGAGAAAGCAAGAAAGTCGTCGGCATGCAAACATCCGGGCAAAAGGAATAAAAGAAGTATACAAGTCTGACCTTACCATCCATATCCTGAGAGGCGACAGGTTTACCGTCTAAGTCCTGCAGTTGAAACGAAGGAGCTTGTTTCATTGCTGTTAATCGTTGGTCAGGTTCACTGCCGTTTGCCCATAATTTATAGGCAAATGATGCAATCATGGCAATTAATATCGCGCCCAGCGCTAGTTTAAACCAATTTTTCCCCAAAAACGTACTCATTACTTCAGCCCTCAATTCTAACTAATTTTCACGGTATCAATGACCATGAGGAACGATAAGAGAGTTAAATACAACAGTGAGAACAGGAACATACGCTTAGCCCATACCACTTCGGCCTCACCTGTTGCCTTAAAGCCTTTGATACTCATGAAAGCCCAAACCAATCCTAAGGTGGTTGATGCGAACAAGAACATATAACCCACATATCCATAAGCCGTCAACATCACGGTTACAGGAACAAGTAAAACCACATAACGCACCATACTGATCTTGGTCACGTATGTCCCCTTCACGACGGGTAAAAGCGGGAATCCTGCAGCGCGATATTCTTCCATACGGCGAATCCCAAGAGCCCAGAAATGCGGAGGCTGCCAGAGGAACAAGAAAGCAAAAAGGAGAATAGCACCTAGATCAACCGTACCACTTACAGCACAGTAACCAATAACGGGAGGTGTAGCACCAGAGAAAGCCCCAACGAATGTACTCCATACCGAAGTTCTCTTAAACCATGCTGTATAGAGCCAAACATATAAGAACAGTCCAATCAGTCCAATTAATGTTGCAAGCGGCGATTGCGCTCCAAAATATAGGACTCCCAGACCAATCGTTCCTAAAATAATACCGTACCATAGAACGAGATTAGCACTCATTCTTCCACTTGGAAGAGCTCTATTCTGCGTCCGCTCCATCTTCGCATCCATTTCACGGTCCAAATAATTGTTAAGCACCGTGCCTCCTGCCATTACAAGGGCTGTTCCTAGCATGGTCATAATCAGGTGCACCCAGCTTACTTCCCAATGAGCCGCCATCCAATAGCCAGCAAAAGCTGTCATTAGATTGGAATAAATAATGCCTGGCTTAACCAAGCGATAAAAATCTTTCAAGGTCACAGGCTCAGCCGATGCCTGAGTATTGCTAGCTTCTATGGATTCTGTCCCAATAGACCCTTGTGACGAACCGTTCGCAACGCTTTCGTAGCTAACTTGATTTCCCACGTAAACGTCCTCCTCTATGTCGAATTTCCGAGCAAACTGAATAATGAACATTCTCATCATACCAACCCTTACATCGTTTGACAATGAAGTGCAGCCAGTTGTCATCATATTGTCGATTCTCCTTCCAGTATGCGTGAAAAATGATCTGTGCATTCGATTACATGCAAAAAGGAGCCCCTAGGGCTCCCTCAAACGTTTAATCCTATTATTTATTAATCATAAGTGGCGTTAATGCTAATAAGCTGTGGCGAATATCATGCCATGCCTTCGTCAAAGCTAGCTGTAATTCCCAAGCATGTCTTCCCATGACGGTGACAATTAAACCGTATTTATACGTAAGACTGGCTCCAATGCGGACCTCTGTACCCTCAAGCTTCTCAAGACTCTCCAGTACTTTCTCGAGATGCTGCTGTTTAAGGCGATTCGAGAAAATGTACAGATTACCGAGATGTGTTTCCCGCTCCCAGCAACCTGGCGCTGATAGCTGCATGTTCTGTGGTTCAATTCTTTGGTTCTGATAAAAAATCAATTCCTTGTCGTGCCAAACTTTCATACGATTCATATAACGGGTGTACTGAAATATTTCGCCTCGCTGGGTACGTCCCGGACAACACACATCCGAGAAAATCAATGCAGACCCCGGTGATAAATGAACATCCATTTCTGCGACAAGGCTTGCATCCTTATAGAGCATCAAGGGCTCTGGCATGTATTCCAGCAGTGCGTCAGCTTCCAAATGCAGCGTCTGACGCTGCGTGCTTCCGTGACCCTCCTCAGACGGATGAACCTTCGTGAACGATTGGTTCGTTAGAAAAACACGTGCGCCCTCTCCAAGGCGCACGTTGATTTCGTAATGATCCCCCGACATGAGTCCTGGGGAGCAGTCCATCATGTAGACGCCCAATTGATCCACAGGATGATCGTCCTGGAGCAGCGTTTCGTTCTCGTAACGAAACGTTTTGGCGATTTTGAGCGGGGAGGCGTGGTATTTGCGGACAAGCTGCGTCAAGCCGCTGCGTACCGCAAATTCCGCCTTAATCTCCCCGGTCACACTAGGCATGGCTGAACTCCTGTTCCACCCATGTGACAATATCGTCCAACCCTGTACCGCCCATCAGGTTTGAGAAAATATACGGTCGGTCGCCGCGCATCTTCTTCGTATCCGAATCCATCACTTCCAGGCTGGCGCCTACATACGGGGCTAGATCGATTTTGTTAATAATAAGCATATCGGAACGCATAATGCCTGGACCGCCTTTGCGTGGTATTTTCTCCCCTTGGGCGACATCTATAATGTAGATGAAACGATCTACCAGCTCTGGGCTGAACGCTGCAGCCAAGTTATCGCCACCGCTCTCGATGAAAATAATATCGAGATTATCGAAACGCTTCTCCAGCTCTTCGATGGCTTCGAAATTCATCGAGGCATCCTCACGGATCGCTGTATGCGGGCATCCGCCTGTTTCCACCCCAATAATGCGGTCCTCAGGCAGTGCCTCGGAGCTTATCAACATACGGGCATCTTCCTTTGTGTAGATATCATTCGTAATCACCGCGATACTGTAGCGGTTGTTGAGTTTCCGAGCCAGACGCTCCACTAGCGCTGTTTTACCAGAGCCTACAGGTCCACCAATTCCAATACGCATTGGGCGGCTCCGATCCACAGCTGGTTTTTCCCATTGGTGGTGATGATGACCTTGACCTTGACACATAGTCATTCCTCCTAAAATGATAATTAGGGCATAATTGCCTCATTAAGACATGAATAATCGCGAATACAGCGTTTCGTGCTGCATCATGGCCAGATCTGCGGTTGGTGTATTCGTATACGCATCCAAGGGATCCAAATGCGCTACACGCTGCCACTCGCTTCCGGTCAATGGGAGCAGCTTCGCAAGAAGAATTTGTCCCTGGGTTTGACCCATGGACATGAGTCTGAGCGCACTGTTGATGCAAGTCATGATACAGCTGTAAAGATAACCTTCCGCCGCTTGATGTAAGGGTACACCGAGGTGATAGCTCACCCATCCGTGGACAATCGGATGATTGGAGCTGCAGCGCCCGGCTTTCACAGCTTCGTCCAGAGGCAGCCAGTTCAACTCGGGATACATGGACTGCGATAGTTGGAGCAGCCTGCGGCCCATCTTTTGAACGCCGCTCCTCGCTTCACTCGATACACGCTGCACATGCAGCATGTGGTCGATCTCCCAAAGCTGATCCCATTCCTGTCTTGGAATATGGATATAGGCAGCTTTGATAACCATGGCATCCGATGTTGCCCAGCTATTGGCGAGCATCGTGCGAATATAAGCTTCGAGCTCTTCCATCGTTGTTAATCGCTCTTGCTGTACGAGTGTTTCCAAACCAAAGGAATGAGAGAATCCGCCAATGGGCAATGCTGAGTCCAGAAGCTGCTGATAAGCAAGCCAGTGAAACTTCGGAGTCATCTCTTCAATGAATGTCGTTGTCTTTGTTGTCATCGCTGTTATTTCGTCACCTCGATCAGGGACTTCCCACTCTTTTAAAATAAGAAATATAACTGCGCCATCGGCAGCTCGGTTGCCGGCTCACAAGTAATGGCTTCCCCATCAACTTTCACTTCATAGGTCTCTGGGTTTACTTCTATTGAAGGCGTACCGTTATTATGAATCATGTCTTTTTTCGATATATGGCGACAACCTTTCACGGGCTCGATGCGCTTTTGCAGCCCTAATTTCTGAGCGATGCCACGATCATAGGCTGCCTGAGAGACGAAAGTAATCGAGCTTTGTGTCAAAGCTTTACCAAAAGCAGCAAACATCGGTCGCCCAAATACAGGCTGCGGTGTTGGAATTGAAGCATTCGGATCTCCCATCTGCGCATAGGCAATGCTGCCGCCTTTGAGTACTAGATCAGGCTTAACTCCGAAGAACATCGGGCTCCAAATGACAAGATCCGCGAATTTCCCAGGCTCAATGGAACCGACAAGGTGCGAAACACCATGCGTTATCGCTGGATTTATCGTATATTTGGCGATGTAACGTTTAATTCGGAAATTGTCGCCATCTTCCGTATCGGGAGCCAGCGGTCCACGCTGCTTCTTCATCTTATCAGCAGTTTGCCATGTACGAATAATAACCTCGCCGACCCGGCCCATTGCCTGAGAATCCGAGCTTAGCATACTGAACACACCTAGATCATGAAGAATATCTTCCGCAGCAATCGTTTCCGGACGAATCCGGGAATCTGCGAAAGCAACATCCTCAGGAATACGGCTATCCAAATGATGACACACCATGAGCATATCCAAATGTTCTTCAATGGTATTGATCGTATACGGACGTGTCGGGTTTGTCGAAGACGGCAGTACGTTAAGCTCTGCAGCTGCACGGATAATATCCGGCGCATGCCCCCCTCCTGCTCCTTCGGTATGATACGTATGAATCGTACGGCCCTTAATGGCAGCCAGTGTATCCTCGAGAAATCCCGCTTCATTTAATGTATCGGTATGAATGGCTACTTGAACATCATATTGGTCCGCTGCTTCGAGACAAGTGTCGATTGCTGCCGGCGTCGTTCCCCAATCTTCATGAAGCTTCAATCCAATAGCTCCCGCTTCAATTTGTTCCGTCAACGGGGCTAGAAAAGATGCATTACCTTTACCCGTAAAGCCCAAGTTCATAGGAAAAGCTTCAGCTGCCTCCAGCATACGCTGCATGTGCCATGCACCTGGTGTACAAGTTGTGGCATTCGTCCCTGTGGCAGGCCCCGTCCCTCCACCTATCATTGTCGTCACCCCAGAGGAAAGTGCCGTTTCAATTTGCCCCGGGCAAATAAAATGAATGTGAGCATCGATCCCGCCCGCGGTTACAATTTTACCTTCACCCGCAATGACTTCCGTGCTCGCACCCACGATCATATTGGGATGCACGCCATCCATAATGTCTGGGTTCCCCGCTTTACCGATACCCACGATATGACCATCCTTGATGCCGATGTCACCTTTGACAATACCCCAGTGGTCGATAACAACCGCATTCGTAATCAGGGTATCCAGAACACCTTGATCGCGAGTAGCTCCACTGGATTGCCCCATCCCGTCGCGAATGACCTTGCCGCCGCCAAATTTACATTCATCACCGTAAACGGTGTAATCATGCTCGATTTGCGCCCAAAGTTCCGTATCAGCCAAACGAATGGCATCTCCCGTTGTAGGCCCAAACATTAGAGCATAACTTTTACGATCTATTCGATTCACCGAGCTTCCCCTCCCATGCTTGCCATCTTTCTCTCGCAGCACTTGACATATTCCCATTAGCTGCTAAGCCTTTACTCAAGTTATTTAGCCCATAAGAAAGTTTGGCTCCACCCAGTTCAACGAGCTGAATAGGTTTCTGTTCTCCCGGCTCGAAACGGACAGCCGTTCCCGCTGGGATGTCCAATCGCATGCCATAGGCTTTTTCTCTCGTGAAGTCCAACGCTCTGTTCACTTCAAAAAAATGAAAATGCGAGCCCACCTGAATGGGACGATCTCCTGTATTGGTAACGATAAGTTCAATCGTTTGTCTGCCTATATTCATTTCAATATATCCCTTACCTGTTCGATATTCTCCTGGAACCATCTTCTCGCCCCTTTCGATTATTCATTTGTATAGTTAGGTTATTGGTTCGTGTACGGTAACTAATTTAGTCCCATCGGGAAACGTAGCCTCTACCTGTACCTCATGAATCATTTGAGGTACACCTTCCATAACTTGCTCCGCTCTCAGAATCGTTGTGCCGAATGCCATCAATTGAGCAACGGTCAATCCATCCCTGGCTCCTTCCATAATCTCGGATGTTAGCAGCGCTATGCTTTCGGGATAATTCAGTTTCAAGCCTCTGGCAAGTCTTCGGCGTGCTAGATCAGCAGCTACAGTAATGAGCAGCTTTTCTTTTTCTCTCTCCGTTAAATGCACATCTTCACCTCATTAAAAATCCGAATAATGGTAATCCTTTATCCTTATTATATTCGTGTATTCTAGGATTGTAAATCATCAATGTTAGATATCATGACATGTAAACAACGATTCCTGAAGTCTTTTTTCGTATTTTATGTGATTTCCACAAAAAAATAGCAAATTCTTGTGCGCAGTTAACAAAAAAATTTTGATACATGTCATCTATATTGACATCAACTTGTTTCCCACTTTATCATAAGCCTTGTAATCCAAATCTTGTAAGCAAAGGGAGTGGGACGTGAATGAGAGAGATAAGAAACAAAGGTAAGCTCACAGTTGCATTGAGTATGGCTTTGATGATGGTCGCGGCTGGCTGTGCAAAGACAGAGTCAACTACATCCACGACAACTACACCTATGGCGACAAAAGCCGCTGAAGCAAAGGCCGAGGCGAAGGATGAAACTGTACCTGTTGGGATTCTTCACTCACTAACAGGCACGATGTCCATTAGCGAGGTGTCTGTAAGAGATGCTGAACTTATGGCGATTGACGAAATTAATGCAGCTGGGGGACTCTTAGGTAAAAAAATTAAGCCCGTGATTGAAGACGGAGCATCCGACTGGCCGACTTTTGCAGAGAAAACTAAGAAGTTACTGCAAAAAGACAGCGTCGTAACGATCTTTGGGTGCTGGACATCTGCCAGCCGCAAAGCGGTACTTCCAGTCGTTGAACAAAACAAAGGATTACTATGGTATCCGGTACAGTACGAAGGCGTGGAATCATCACCTAATATCTTCTACATTGGTGCAACAACGAACCAACAAATTATTCCCGCGGTAACATGGCTTTTGCAAAACAAAGGCAAGAAATTCTACCTCCTCGGTTCCGACTATGTATTCCCAAGAACAGCCAACAAAATTATTAAAGAGCAGTTGAAAGCTGAAGGCGGCTCACTCGTGGCCGAAGAGTACACGCCACTTGGACACACAGACTACAACACAATCATTAGTAAAATCAAAAAAGAGAAGCCGGATGTCATTTTCAATACGCTGAACGGCGACAGTAACGTAGCCTTTTTCAAGCAATTGAAAGATGCAGGCATTTCGTCCAAAGATCTAACAACTATGTCCGTCAGTATCGCTGAGGAGGAGGTCCGCGGTATTGGAGCATCTGTCCTAGATGGTCACTATACGGCTTGGAATTACTACCAAACAACAGATACGCCTGAGAATAAAAAATTCGTTGAAGCTTATAAAGCTAAATACGGCAAAGACCGCGTTACCGATGATCCAATCGAAGCTGGTTACACAGCTGTTTATCTATGGGCTGAAGCTGTGAAGAAAGCAGGCTCCTTTGACGTAGAGAAAGTGAAAGCTGCTGCCAAGGGTATCGAATGGAACGCACCGGAAGGTAAAGTAACAATTGATGGCGAGAATCAGCATATTTCCAAAACGGCTCGTATCGGCCAAATCCAAGCGGATGGGCAGATCAAAGAAATATGGAACTCTGGCCAACCTCTCAAACCCGACCCATTCCTCAAAACATACCCATGGGGCGGAGAAGTAACGAAAAAATAAGGATGACTAAACCATTAGTTATTTTGGAACCAGGACTGCCTAATAGCGGTCCTGGATTTCATCATTTACTTGGGGATTACTAGGGGGAATTGTCATGAGTCTACTGCTTCTTCAATTGTTTAACGGCTTAAGCCTAAGCTCCATTCTACTCTTGATTGCCATCGGTCTCGCAATTACATTCGGTCTTATGAATGTGATGAATATGGCACATGGCGAATTCATCATGATTGGCGCCTACATGGCTTATCTAGTCCAGCAGTGGTTCCAGAAGTTTCTACCGGCCTCCGCTTTCGGGTGGTATTTCATCGTGTCGTTAGGTGTTGCCTTTGCAGTAGCCTTCTTAGTCGGCTGGCTGCTCGAAGTTTTTCTCATTCGCTTCATGTACGGCAGACCGTTAGACAGCCTACTTGCTACATGGGGAGTAAGCCTTGTCTTGCAACAGCTTGCACGTACCATTTTCGGTGCTCCTAATGTGGCTGTTAAAGCCCCCGAATGGCTGGAAGGCGGACTCCATCTATCGGCTGACCTCATTCTACCCTACAAACGCCTCTTTATTATTGCTTTGGTTGCGCTATGTATCTTGGTGATTTATATGTATCTGTATCACTCTGCCGGCGGAAGACGTATGAGAGCTGTTATGCAAAATCGTGAAATGGCTGCTTGTCTTGGTATTTCCACACGTAGAGTAGATGCTCAGTCCTTCGCGTTTGGCTCCGCTATGGCAGGAATTGCCGGATGCGCCTTAACGCTGCTTGGACCCATTGGACCAACCATAGGCACTTATTATATTGTGGATGCTTTCATGGTTGTTGTACTTGGTGGAATTGGCAAGCTGATTGGAACCGTAGCAGGAGCATTAGGTATTGGAGTTTTCAATACAGCTTTGGAATACACAACAAGTGCTACGCTCGGTAAAGTGCTTGTCTTTACGCTCATAATCGCCTTCTTACAATGGAAACCGATGGGACTTGTGACGATCCGTTCAAGATCCTTAGATTGAAGAAAGGATGTGACATCTTCCATGCTCTTAACGGGACAATCCAAGATCAAACTGATCATCTATTCCGTTTTTTTGGTCGCTATCGCTTTGACTCCTCTGTTCATGTCAGACTTCCGACTTTCGCTTCTTGGCAAGTTTCTCGCTTATGCCATCATTGCCATGGGAATTGATCTGATTTGGGGCTATACGGGCATTCTTAGCCTCGGCCATGGCGTCTACTTTGGACTTGGCGCTTATTGTATGGCCATGCATCTTAAACTCGCCGCGACACCTGAACATCTGCCTGATTTCATGTCGTGGAGCGGTGTTGAAAGCTTACCCTGGTTCTGGGTTCCTTTCCACCATGCAGGAGCTGCATTCCTACTCGCCCTTATCGTTCCAATGATCGTCGCATTCATCTTAGGATATTTTACATTCCGAAACCGCATTAAAGGTGCCTTCTTCTCCATTTTGTCTCAGGCGTTGGTCATTATTACCGTCACCTTATTCGTTGGCCAACAAGGCTATACAGGTGGAACTAACGGACTAACTAATTTCACCACCTTTCTTGGCTTAAACCTGCAATCACAATCTACGAAATTATTATTTTTTTATCTCACTTTAACTGTTGTTGTTATTGTTCTTATTCTATGCAGTCTGCTCGTCAAAAGTCGTATGGGGAACATTCTCACAGCCATTCGTGATGGGGAAAATCGGGTCCGCTTTATTGGCTATAATCCAGTCACTTTTAAAGTGTTCATTTACTGCGTTTCAGCAGGATTGGCCGGACTTGCCGGTGTGCTCTTCGTCCTTCAGGAAGGCATTATCTCACCTGCACAAATGGGCATTGTCCCTTCGATTGAGATGGTTCTATGGGTGGCTATCGGAGGGCGTGCAACGATCGGAGGTGCCGTTCTTGGCGCGTTAATCACCAACGCAGCCAAAACAACCTTTAGCGAAGCTTACCCCGCTTGGTGGCCTATTATGCTCGGAGCCATGTTCATTATTGTTGTACTGCTGCTGCCCAAAGGTATCGTTGGTACGATTACACATTACACTTCCAATTGGAAAAAACCCGTGCTTCCTAAGCCGATTTCTTCATCGCAAGAAGCAAGCTGACCATACACCAAATCCTTATAGTTATGAAATTTGAAGGGGGAACATCCCAATGCTAGGACAATTAGCGAACCAACAACCTGTAACCGGAGAGAAAATCCTTAGTGTTAAAGGGCTGGAAGTGAGTTTTGACGGATTTAAAGCCTTACGCAATCTGGACTTTTCCTTGCAATATGGCGAGCTTCGGTTTCTCATTGGGCCGAACGGAGCAGGTAAAACAACGCTCTTGGATGTCATTTGCGGGAAAGTGAAGCCTTCGCAAGGTCATGTTTATTTCAAAGAATCGATTGATCTCACCAAGCACCAAGAACACCAAATTGCACAGCTCGGCATTGGACGTAAGTTCCAAGCACCTTCCGTCTTCTCAACATTAACCGTTTTTGAAAATTTGGCTCTTTCTATGAAACAGCAGCGCGGCCTCCTTAGCGCACTATGGACCAAGACGACGAGTGATCAGCGAGACCGCTTGTATCTCCGACTCGAGATGATTGGCCTGCAAAGCAAAGTCAAAGAGCGCGCGGGATCACTCTCTCACGGTGAAAAACAATGGCTTGAAATCGGGATGCTCCTCATGCAGGAGCCCGATCTACTGCTGCTTGACGAGCCTGCCGCCGGCATGACAGATAGCGAAACCGAGAAAACTGGCGAGCTTCTACACGAAATAGCAGCTAATCAGACGATCATCGTAGTTGAGCACGATATGGAGTTTGTTCGCCAATTCGCTAGAACGGTCACGGTACTTCATGAAGGGACCGTACTTCGAGAAGGCACGATGCAGGATATTCAGAATGATGATAAGGTTGCTGAGGTTTATCTAGGAAGGAGAGTGGAGCGCGGTGCTTAACCTTCAGAATATAGAAGCCGGTTACGGCGAGAGTATGGTTGTACGCAGTGTGAACCTTCAGGTGAAACCAGGACAAATCGTTTGTCTAATGGGACGCAACGGTGTAGGGAAATCCACACTAATGAAGAGCATTATGGGACTCATTCAGCCGAAGTTCGGCACGATCCATTATAATAAACGGAACATAACATCATTCCCACCGGATCGACGAGCCAAATTAGGGATCGGCTACGTGCCGCAAGGCCGTGAGATTTTCCCACAGCTTACTGTCGAGGAGAATCTGCTGCTTGGTCTTGAAGCTGCGATAGATGGAAGAAAAAAGCTCCCTGATTCTCTCTTCGACACCTTCCCCGTGCTTCGTCAAATGCTTCACCGCAAAGGAGGCGACCTCAGTGGAGGGCAGCAGCAGCAATTAGCAATAGCTCGCGCCTTAGCCCCTGGCCCCAAGCTGCTGCTTCTAGATGAGCCGATGGAGGGTATCCAGCCTTCTATTGTCATGGAGATTGAAGCCATCATTGAATCTATCAAACGCAATCGAGAAATTGCCGTATTGCTGGTCGAACAAAGCTTAGAGTTCGCTACGAGCATTGCCGATTACTATTATGTATTGGACCGAGGGACAATAGCTGCCGAAGGTTATACCGAGCATTTGACCGAAGAACAAGTCCGAAAGCACTTAACGGTATGATTCTGCTTACATGGACCCACCCTACAGAAGGAAGCTGGATTACTTGACCTATGCAATTAGGCGTCAAGTACCGTCCAGCTTCTTTTTTTTCATACGAAGGAACTAATTATAAAGATAAGCTGGACGTCACAAAATGTATAATGATAACATGCATATAGAGGATCGAATGTTGCGTCCGGCATATCGAGTACCAAACCTTTTGAAGGAAAAGGAGGGGGGGAACGTTTATGTCTAAAATTTTAATTATTGAAGATGATTTAAGCATCGGTGAAATGATGTCAATTTATTTGTACGAAGAAGGTTATCAAGTCATGCGTGCGGAAACAGGACGTCAAGGCGAAGTGTTATTCCGAGATTTCGAACCTGATGTCATCGTGCTTGATATTATGCTGCCTGATGTTGACGGGATTCAGCTATGCACAGACTTCCGAAATTCGTCAACAATCCCCATTCTTATGGTATCCGCCAAAAATGAAGTCTCCGATCGCGTTAAAGGCTTGCAGACCGGCGCTGATGATTACCTATGTAAACCATTCTCAATGAGGGAACTATCAGCAAGAATACAAGCTTTACTGCGACGTTCAAATGCCTTTCCTCCGCTAGTTCAATTTACCGATTCGACTGAGCAAGTCGTTCATTTGGATCTAGAGAAGCGTTCCCTTTTTGTACATAGAAAAATAATAGAGACCACTTTCTCTGAATTTGAAATTATGAAACTTTTTTGGCAGAATCAAGGACGAGTATACAGCCGGGAGGAGCTTTTAAACCGGGTCCGTGGATTCGATTCCTATGTAACTGAACGTGCAATCGATGTACATATCGCAAACCTTCGCAAAAAAATAGAAGCTGACCCGAAAGAACCAAAATATATTAAGACGGTTTGGGGTGTCGGTTATAAATTTCTACTTACGTGAGCTCCCTATGGGGCTTTTTTTGTTTGGGATAATTAAGCAAAAAGCCAGTCACCAAATAGGCAGATGCACAATATGATGATTATGGATAATGACACGTACTAAGAATTTGTTTTACATTTCAATTATGAAGAAAGCTTTCTCAAGGAAAGCTCAAGGAGGAAATACGATCATGTTGAACAGCCCTTACAGAATCGGTAACCTAGGAAACCCTGCCATGACCACGCAAGTCCCTTACGGATATCCATATCCGGCCTATCCCGTTCCAACAACGAGTGCGAATAAACCTGCTGGAGCTGGATTTCCACCTGCTGGAACTGCTTTTCCACCTGCCGGAACTGCTTTTCCACCTGCCGGAACTGCTTTTCCACCTGCAGGCACTGCTTTTCCACCTGCTGGCCTGCAAACTGGCGGTTTGCAAACTGGTGTAAATGTGCCTGGTCAACTCCCCATGGAAGAATCCTATATCGAAAATATTCTTCGTTTGAACCTTGGCAAGATGGCTACAATCTACATGACATACGAAAATAACTCGCAATGGAATGCCAAAATTTTCAAAGGCAAACTGGAGGCAGCTGGCCGCGATCATATTATCATCAGCGATCCAGCTACCGGTATGCGTTTCTTATTGCTCATGGTGAATCTAGATTACATTACATTCGACGAGGAACTTCAGTATCTCTATCCATACTCTGGCGGCGTACCTGGCCAACAGAGATAATAACAAGATCACGTATAAAATAAAGCCGCCTGCTCTTTTATTGAGCAGCGGCTTTTTCTTATGAAGAAGTCGATTCTGTGAAATGCCACATATGCAGTTTGCGCAGGCCGCCTTCAATCCACTCTTCCCATTTGGCTTGCTGTGAAGCATTTTCGGTTTCATGCAAACGTTCTTGTTTCAAAGAAAGATACTCCTCATAGCTAACTTCCTTCCAAATTTCCACAAAAAGCCCTTCTTGATCCGTTCCCTCCAGGAGCTCAAACCGCCCTTCCCGCCGCTGCCATTCCTGCATATAGATGAGAAAAGAGTCCCGAAAAGCGGGTTTTATGGCATACTCTACAAAAACTTTGGACATTTTTAGATCTCCCTCTGATTTATTTTTTGCTCCAAAATGGTAAACTAATAAAAAGACGGATAAATGACCATGCTTATGAAGTAAGTTTTCCTAAGGAAAACTCGGCCCATGCTTACGAAGAAAATTTTCTACGGAAAATTCTTAGGAGGAAACCCATTTGGACACAGGCACTCATCTCGTAATTGGTTTAGGGTTAGCGGGACTGTCTCAAATTGACCCTAGCGTTTCTGCGGACACAGCGGCAACCACTGCGGTCTTCATAGGAACTGTTATTGGCTCACAGATTCCGGATGTGGACGGGCTGCTCCGTTTTAAAGGGAACGCCACTTACATTCGAAATCACCGCGGTCGTTCTCACTCTCTGCCAGCTTTACTTTTATGGACGCTGCTGATCACTGGAGCTCTTGCTCTTTTCTTCCATGGAATCCCCTTATTGCACCTTGGTATGTGGGTAGGAATCGCCGTTTGCTTTCACGTCTTCACAGATTGTTTCAACACATATGGTACACAAGCGTTCCGGCCATTCTCTGAAAAGTGGGTGTCATGGAACATTATACACATCTTTGATCCCTTTATCTTTTCAAGCCACATCGCAGCTATTTTCATGTGGTCTTTCAACGTCGCTAGTCCAAAACTGGTATTCCCGACTTTGTACGGGGTTATCGCCCTATATTACATCTGGCGCTCTCTTGACCATTACATCGTAGAAAAAGGGCTTTATCGCAAAGACCCAACCCATATGCCCGGGGATAAATACACACTTATTGTAACATTCAACCTCTATGTGTGGAACGTAGTGAAACGAAGAACAGACGGTACCTTCCAGTTGGGTGAACTGAAGAATTCGAAGCTTAGGTGGATCGACACCGTCAAATGTGAGGACCATCCAGCCATCGAGGTGTCCAAAAGTCACGAAGACATCCAAGCCTTACTCTACTTCTCATCCTTCACATGTGCTGAAGTGAAAGAACATCGTTGGGGCTACGAAGTAAGATGGGCTGATGTGCGTTATCGTCACCGCAAGCAGTATCCTTTCGTAGGTGTTATCCGGATGGATCACAATTTCCAAACACTCGATTCTTATGTGGGCTGGGTAAGTGAAACTAGGCTTGAAAAGAAGCTGAAAGTTGAGCTTTATTAGAAAAGAGGCGCGTTAACCAAACGCGTCTTTTTTTACATTTAAAAAAAGACAAACAAAAAGCCCAGAGGGTTTTAGGCCCCTGAGCTTTATTGTTACACAAAACGGGAAAGCTATGAACGAAGTTAGGTTCTAGCTACGGAAGCCAGATTGTCCTGCTAGCGTTTGCTCAGCAATTTGCACCAAGCGACGAGTAATGTTACCCCCGATTGCACCAGCATCGCGAGTAGCCATATAACCCATGTAACCATCTTGAGGAATTTGGATGCCCAGCTCTTGAGCTACCTCATATTTCAATTGATCTAAAGCTTGGTTGGCTTGTGGAACTACCAATGTGTTACTGCTACGATTTTGTGCCATAAGGATTCAGACTCCTTTCAGTCAGCTATAATCTTTGATGTATTTGCAAGCTTGCAAAGATAGTATGTGGAGGAAATGAATTTATATGCACAGCGATCAAAAAAGTTTAAAATAAGAAGACACTGTTCAATCTTCTAGAAAGTAGGTCACGTTCATGAGCAAACCACTAGCTCTTCTTTTCGCTGTTGTTGGCACCCTGCTGCTCGCCTCCATCAGCTTATTCATTGCCCTCAGGCAGCCTTGGATGATCCTTGCCTGTTCCATCATCTCGTTAGGCTTTATTGGATATGGATTTGCGGTTAAAGCTAAGATTCGCAAGAAAAATACGCGGTCTTAACGAAGGAATCTACAACTATTGTCAAAAAGAGAAAGAGCCCAAACAGCTATATTAGCTGTTTGAGCTCTTTTTGCTTTTTATATAACAACGAAACCCATCCGCTTCTTCACTTCGAGCAGGGTTTGATCAGCCACTTCAGCGGCTTCCTGCGCACCTTTTTTCAAGATGTCGAAAATTTCACCTGAGCTGCGAATTTCACGATAGCGTTGTTGGATCGGCTCGAGAACAGCTACGAGGTGCTCAGCTAGATCCTTTTTGAAAGGACCATAGCCTTGCCCATCGTATTTGGCTTCAATCTCAGCTACACTCATCTCAGCAAAGTGTGAGTAGATCGACATCAAATTACTGACCTCAGGCTTGTTCTGTGGATCATACTTCACCTCACGGCCTGAATCAGTGACCGCACGGCTCAGCTTCTTCCGGATTACATCCGGCTCATCCAGCATGGCGATGTAACTACCTGCATTCGGACTGCTTTTGCTCATCTTTTTGGTTGCATCATCCAAAGACATGATTCTCGCACCAATCTCAGGCATATAAGGCTGCGGCATGACGAACATTTCACCAAACCGGTTATTGAAGCGGTTCGCCAAATCGCGCGTCAGCTCCAAATGCTGCTTCTGATCATCTCCAACTGGAATAAGGTCCGCATTGTATAACAAGATGTCTGCTGCCATCAGGGATGGATACGTAAATAGGCCAGCACCGACGGAATCCTTGCCTTCGGATTTGTCCTTAAACTGTGTCATACGCTCCAGCTCTCCCATATGCGTCAGCGTCGTCATGATCCAGCCGAGCTCTGCGTGCGCATGGACATGGGATTGCAGGAAAATGGATGCCTTACTTGGATCTAGCCCCGAAGCAACATAAAGCGAAGCTATAGACTCTGTTTGCTCCTTCAGAGCTGCCGGATCCTGCGGAACCGTGATGGCGTGCATATCTACGACCATAAAATAACAGCGATGCAGATGCTGCAGCTTCACATAATTGCGAAGTGCGCCAATATAGTTGCCAATCGTCAGCTGTCCGCTGGATTGCATACCGGATAATACTCGTTTCATTGGATAATCCCTCCAGAATTCTTAACTATTTATGGTTTAAAAAACAACAAAAAGGCCTCTCCCCGCAAGGGACGAGAGACCGTGGTACCACCCTAATTTGTCCTTGAACAATTGTTCAATAAGACCTTCAGGCTCTGATAACGGGGAGCTGCCGTTTGGCATACTTAGACAGATGAGGATGTTCTCCGGCCTAGGTTCCGGCAACCTGCATGCTGTGTTCAGCCTCATGCTCAAGGATCCATTCAGTTTGCTTGTTTCACCGGTTCACACCAACCACCGGCTCTCTGAGAAACGGAAAACAAACTTACTTGTTCCTATCATCGCGAATTGATTTTATATAATTATACACCCTAACAATCGATTGTCAATCAAGGACGTTGTCCTATCTGGACCTGCATGTACATAGGATAGATCATACTAGCCTTTCCATGGATAAAATAACTCCGCGTCCTTCGGGGACGCATCAACGGACAAAGGGGTGTCATTGAATTGCCATCGACTCTATATCGCTGGAGCCTTCCTATCTCCACGATGATTTGCGCGTTTCTCCTAATCTTAATCGTGACAACGAGAGAGCTTCCTCCTATGGGTTTGGTCATTTATGAAATCAAGCACGTCTTTACAGCCTTCATGGATATTTTTCTCGACGCTTTGCCTTTTATGTTACTAGGCGTCCTTCTATCCACGGTTGTTGAAAACTTCATTCCTGAAGCGTTCATCAGACGCATGACACCGCGGCACCCGCTAGGAGGTATCTTATTTGCCTGCGTTCTTGGCATCATGTTCCCGCTCTGTGAATGCGGAATGATTCCTTTCGTTCGTCGGCTCATGCGGAAAGGAATGCCTGTGTACATAGCCGTCATCTTCATTCTCGTCGGTCCGATTCTGAATCCTATTGTCTTCGCCTCGACGTTCATGGCTTTTCGTGGGGAGCCTTCAATGGCATATTCGCGAATGGGGCTTACATTTGGCGTTGCGCTCACCGTAGGATTGCTGCTGACTCGTTTCCTGAAAAGCAGTCCTTTGCGTCATCCTATCGACAATGAGGCAAATACGCTGCACCACCACGGGGGTTCCAGCCTTGAACATCACGCTGATCACATTCACGATCATGACCATGACCATCACCATAACCATAACCATAACCATAACCATAACCATCATAATCATCATGAACATGAACACAATCACGATCATCACCACGGTCACAACCACTCGCACGGCGGTGGTCGCGCGATGACTATGTTCAGCCACGGTACGACCGAGCTGTTCGAAATGAGTAAGTACTTGATGCTAGGCGCCTTTTTGACCGCTCTTATCCAAACATTCGTTGCCCAAGACAGCTTATCTGCGATCGGTCAGGGACCTTTCATTTCACATGTGTTCATGATGGGCTTTGCCTACCTGCTCTCCCTGTGCTCCACTACAGATGCTTTCGTGGCTGCCTCCTTCGCCAATTCCTTCTCTCCAGGCTCCTTATTGGCTTTCCTTGTGTTCGGCCCGATGATCGACGTCAAAAGCACGCTGATGATGCTCTCCATCTTTAAAGCCCGCTTCGTGCTGACTCTCTCCATCGTCGTCGCTGTTACGGTATTGGGGGGCTCATTGCTTGTTATGAATTTCTTTTTTGCTTAAAAGGAGATGTTGAAGCCCCTCGACAGGAGTAGGATTTTTTGTTGGATGTAAAAAGTACAGCAAATTCCTGCCAAATCGACGTTCTCAGGCGAGACACAGACCATCCTGCGCGTTCGTTCTGAATAAGCGCGGAAAACGCGCTTATAGCGAGAGCTCTGCGAGCCGAAGCTCGTTGACAGAGTCTGAGAAGCCGGAAATCGGCTTCTCAGGCGGTCTCGCGAGCCTGTGCAGATTAAGCTCGGAAAACGAGCTTATCTGCACGCACGAATAAAAAAGAAGTAAACTTGCTTACCCCAAACCCCAAAACATATAAATTCTAGCATATAAAAAAGGAGTTCGCATCAATCGCGAGACTCCTTTTTTATATAAATAATTAAAACTTCAGAATGGCGCCTGCACTAGCATTTGTCACCATTTTTGTATAACGCGCCAGATATCCGGTTTGGATTTTCGGTTGGAACTCTGTCCAGCTCTCGCGGCGTTTCGCGAATTCTTCATCGCTGATTTGCAATTCGATTTTACGGCCGTCCATGTCCACATCAATGATGTCACCGTCGTGTACGAAAGCTAGTGGTCCGCCTTCAGCCGCTTCAGGAGAAATATGACCGATGGAGATACCACGGGATGCCCCGGAGAAACGTCCATCAGTAATCAATGCAACCTTCGCGCCAAGACCCATACCTACGATTTGGGAAGTAGGAGCCAGCATTTCCGGCATACCAGGTCCACCCTTCGGTCCTTCGTAGCGGATAACAACGACATGGCCTTCTTTAACATGACCGTTCGCAATACCGTACAAAGCTTCGTCTTGCGAGTTGAAGCAAATGGCTGGACCAACGTGACGACCGCCAACGGATTTATCAACGGCACCGACTTTAACGATACTACCCTCAGGAGCAAGGTTACCGAACAATACAGCTAGTCCGCCTCTTTCACTGTGCGGGTTCGTAATTGGACGCAGCACTTCATGGTTCACAATTTCACAGCCTGCCACATTTTCACGCAGGGTTTTAGCAGTTACTGTCATACGGTCACCGTCAAATGCACCCGGCTTTTTGAGCAGCTCGTTAATAATTGCACTCACACCACCAGCTAGATGCACATCTTCAATGTGATAATCGGAAGCTGGAGCGATTTTTGCTAAGTGAGGTACACGTTCTGCCACTTCATTAATGCGTGAAATCGGGTACTCGATGCCCGCTTCTGCCGCGATAGCCAATGTGTGAAGAACCGTGTTCGTCGAACCACCCATCGCCATGTCGAGAGCAAATGCGTTATCGATCGCTTCGATCGTAACGATATCACGAGGTTTGATGTCTTTTTCAATCAGGACCATCAATTGTTTCGCACAATCTTTCACGAATTGCTTACGCTCTTCTGCAACAGCCAGAATTGTACCGTTACCCGGCATAGCCAAACCAAGGCCTTCCGCCAAACAGTTCATGGAGTTCGCTGTAAACATACCGGAACAAGATCCACATGTCGGACAACCGTATTGCTCTAGCTCTTCTAAACCAGCTTCATCTAATTTACCAGCTTGGAAAGCACCTACGCCTTCAAATACGGAGGATAGGGAAATGGATTTACCGTTTTTATCTTTACCGGCTTTCATCGGGCCGCCACTTACTAACATCGTAGGGATGTTAACGCGGAGAGCACCCATGATCATACCGGGTGTAATTTTATCACAGTTAGGAATACAGATAAGGCCATCGAACCAGTGGGCATTAACAACCGTTTCCAAGGAATCGGCAATAATCTCACGGCTTGGCAAGGAATAACGCATTCCAATATGCCCCATTGCAATACCGTCGTCAACACCAATTGTGTTGAATTCGAAAGGAACACCGCCTGCTTCACGGATCGCTTCCTTCACGAGTTTACCGAATTCTTGCAAATGAACATGTCCAGGAATAATGTCTATATAAGAGTTACAAACCGCGATAAACGGCTTGCCGAAATCTTCCTCTTTAACGCCGGCTGCACGCAGCAAACTGCGATGCGGAGCGCGGTCGAATCCTTTTTTAATCATATCGCTGCGCTGTTTTGGATGAGCCATTCTCAATTCCTCCTAGATTTCTTTTCTTTTGAGAAAAACAATGAATCTATCATACCACACTTCTCGTAAAATTTCTGCCTTTAGTATGATAACGCGTCAAAGTAACACCAAACATTCCACCTTAGGCTTTGCGTCGATTCAAATGGACGAAAGTAATGGCTAGTGCCAGCACCAAAACCCCACCTTTTACAATATCAAATCCGAAATAAGGCACATTTAGCATCGTAAGTCCATTGAGCAATACGCCAATCAATACAGCGCCAAAGAAAGTCCCAATGACATTAGGTTTCCCTGCACCAAGCACGGAATACCCGACGAATACCGAGGCAACAGCTTCCATCAGAAGTGGAGCACCGGCATCAATTTGTCCTGAACCGACACGAGAAGCATACAGAATACCTCCGAACGCTGCGAAAATGCCGGACAGCACATAGGCCGCTAAGCGGATCTTGTTAACCGAAATCCCAGAGAGACGTGCTGCCTCCCGATTGCCTCCCGTAATATAGAGCTGGCGCCCCCAGCGAGTATACGTCAGAAAGACATGCACAGCAATAACAGCTACAATCATAAGTATAACAGGCACAGGAACGCCAAGAAGCTTGCCTTGTCCGATCCAGAGAAATTCCGGCGTAAACTTCCCTTTGGCCACTGTGCCGTCTTGGAATCTCATATTATTATAGATGGAAAAGCCTTTCGTATACGTTTTTTGCACGCCACCGATGATGTACATTACCGCTAAAGTAGCAAGTAGATCCGGAATGCGAATTTTTACGATAAGCCAAGAATTTATGAGACCGATGATAGCTCCAATAATAAGAGGAACAATGATGACCACAATGAGTGGCTGTTGGTACCACACCATCAAAGCCGCCGCAGCCACAGTGGATAATGAAACCGTTGACCCCACGGATAAATCAAAGCCGTCTACAATCTGCGATAACGTGACCCCAATAGCGACAAACATCACTATAGATATGGACCTTAAAATGTCCGCGATATTGTCATAAGTCATAAAATTCTCATTGATGATCGAAAAGACGAGAACCACCAATGCTATGATGAACAAAGCGCCGTATTTAAACGTAAAATCCAAACTTCTTTCCTTCATGCTATTCAGCCTCCCCCGCACTCGCATACGTTAAAATGAGATCCTGCGTCGCTTCCGCGCGGGAGAGCTCCTTCACTACAGAACCATAGCTCATTACTAAAATGCGATCGGCAATTCCTATAATTTCATTCAGCTCACAGGATAAATAAATAATGCCTTTACCTTCCGAGGCCAACTGACCGATCAAGCGGAAAATATCGCTTTTCGCGCCAACATCGACCCCTTTGGTCGGCTCGTCAAACAAATAGACATCAGCACCCGTCGGCAGCCATTTGCCCACGGCCACCTTCTGTTGATTCCCGCCGCTTAGATGCTTCAGGGCGCGATTCGGATCACTAGGCTGCACGCCCAGCTGCTCCACCATCTTCGCAGCGTGTGCACTCTCTGCGCCGCGCTGCACGAAGCCGAGCGAGCTCAGCTTGCGCAATATCGGAAGCGACAGATTGTGCTTCACAGTCTCCTCCACGAGGACGCCCTGCTTGCGGCGCTCCTCGGGCACGAGCGCGATGCCGGCGCGCACGGCATCCTCCGGATGGCGCAGCGCGAGCTTGCGCCCGGCGAGCCACACCTCGCCGCCGTCCGCGGCGTCGGCGCCGAAGATCAGTCGGCTCAGCTCCGTCTTCCCGGCGCCGACCAACCCCACGACGCCGAGGATTTCACCTCGGCGGAGGGCAAAGCTAACGCCGCGTACCTTGGTGCCGCGGCGCAGCCCTTTCACCTCGAGGAGGGTATCGCCGATTGGAACATCGGCTTTGGGGAACTCCTCGGTGAAGGTCTTGCCCAGCATCGCCTCAATGACCCCGGCGATGTCCATGTCTGCGGCCGCCTGCATGAGCACGTGGCGGCCGTCGCGCATGATCGTGATCCGGTCAGCGACGCGGAACACTTCCTGCAAGCGGTGGGAGATGAAGATAATCCCCACCCCTTCACGTTTCAGGCTGTCCATGATCTGGAACAGCCGCTCTGACTCCTCCAGACTGAGCGGCGCTGTCGGCTCGTCGAAAATGATGATCTTGGCCTTGTGCGCCATCGCTCTAGCGATAAGTACGAGCTGCTTCTGGGAGATGCTCAGCTCGTCCACTTTGCTGCGAACAGAGAACGCAGCCCCGATCTTTGCTAGAATCGCTTCGGCTTCGCGATGCAGCTTTCTCCAACTGACCCAAGCCCCGCCTTGAACCATTTTATCCATCATGACATTTTCGGTTACCGTAAGCCCAGCTACTAAGGCTGTGTCCACTTCTTGATAGACGCAATAGATGCCTTGGTCCATTGCTTCCTTAGGCGTCTGTATGTTGAGAGACTGGCCGTTTATAGAAATTTGCCCCTTATCAGGGGTATAAGCGCCTGATAAAATCTTCATCAAGGTACTCTTTCCAGCACCGTTAGCCCCGAGCAAGGCATGAATTTCTCTGTTTTGCAGGTCAAAATCAACCTCCTGCAGCGCCTTCACGCCGGGGAAAGATTTGGTGATGCCTCTCATATGCAGCAAAGATCCATTGTTTACCGACATCATCATTCACCTCTCATCTCAATCTGAAAGTCCCATCGCATAATGACGATGGGACCCTATTTGGATTACATTATTTTTTTTCTGCAGCTTTCAACCAGTCCGTATAGCCTTGTTGGCTTCCGCCCCAGCCTTTGACGTATTCGCTAAGCTGTGTTGTATTTATTTGCTTGTCCTTCGGCAGTTGGTCTCTGGATACATAAACAGGCTCCAATACCACTTTCTCAGGCGTTTGATCACCATGCAGCTTTTGATACAGGTAACGCACCTGCACGCGACCGATATCTTTCGGATCTACCGCTGCTGATGCCACCCAAGGGCTTTTCGGATCTTGCAGCAATTGCAAGTCTTCATCACTAAGGTCGATCCCGTATACTTTAATTTCTGTACGACCTGCTTGTTGAATCGCACGGGAAGCGCCCTTCGCAAACTCATCCCATGCTGCCCATACCGCTGTGATGTCACCTTTGTTCGGGTATTTCTTCAGAATCGCTTCCATTTGCGTTTGTGTATCTAACGCTGGATCTTTGGCTGTCCCGAATGCAGCCACTTCTTTAATGTCTGGATATTTCTTTTGGAAAGATTGGTAAGCCAATTGTCTGCGTTCCATCGGGGCAAAGCCGGCTACCCATACTTTCACGATGTTCCCTTTACCGCCGGCATCCTTCGCAAGCTGTTCTAGCGTGGCTTCAGCCATCTTCTCATCGCCCTGCTCTAAGGACGTAACGCCCGGAACTGAAAGAATCGAATCGAAACTTACAACTGGAATTTTCTTTTCTAGTGCTTTCTTCACGCCTGCTTCCAACGCTTCAGCTGTTCCGTGATCAATGAGAATACCATCGAATTTCTGATTAATCGCTGCATCCAGATTGGATGACATTTTCGCCAGGTCCGTATCAGCAACGAATACCGTTACCTTACCGCCAAGCTTCTCTACTTGTTCCTTCACACCTTCTACATACTGAGATGAAAATGTACCTGTATTGAATTGCATCACGAGTGCAATTTTCTTTCCGCTTAAATCTGCTGCTTTAGCTGCGTCAGTCGCACTCGCGCTTGCTGCAGGTGTTGCCGAAGCGCTGCTGCTCTCTTTTTGTCCGCAGGCCGCAAGCAAGCTTCCTATTAAAGCCAAGATGATAAATAAACCGCTTAATTTCGTTCTTTTCATGAGTTACCCTCCCGATCTAATGCTTTACTCTATTTCCTATCAACTCTATCGAAAATTATGCCGAGTAATTTAATAGGAATTACTGTATATTAGCATTGGGAGGATTTCCCGTCAATATGTTTGAAGATATTTTCTCTTACATTTCGACTTTTTTTATTTCCTTCCGAAATCAGCCTTGATTTCTCCCCATTTCCGCGTATCCCACTTCATAATTTTATTGGTATAGGTGTTCGTTTTGAGCCATTTCAACGCCCGATCAACTAATGTCCAAATTTCTTCTGTGGAAGCATCCCTAACTAGATTAGTGGAAACCTCTTTTTTACGTATCCAGCTCAAAGCTGTGACTGAGTCGGTATAAATGGTTTTATTACTGCCTTGCTTCTGCAAATAAGCAAGCCCGTGAACGATTGCAAGAAACTCACCTAAATTATTCGTGCCTTTGGAGATAGGGCCTTGATAGAAAATAATCTCGCCCGTCTTCGTGTCGACACCTTTGTATTCAACAATTCCTGGATTCCCGGAACAGCCAACATCCACAGAGATACTATTATAGTCAACTTCAGGAGCCGTCTCAGGGGTTGCTGACTTGCCCGTGGAAGTCACAGTTGTCCCCCCTTTTCCAGAGAAATTGAGCGACTTCTGCCACCCCTTCTCTAGTGCTTGACGTGCTTCCAGCTCCGATTCATACGATTTAAATCTAGCTTGCGGATAACCTTTGGTCTGAGCCTGACAATCAGCCCACGTACGGTAGATCCCTGGTTGATGCCCCACCCAAACCACATAATATTTCACTGCTGCCATCTTATTCACTCCGTAATTGTTGATGTATTTGATGTACAAGATCTTCGACAACTTTCACTGTATCACCGAAATAAGGCCGATAGTCCAAATCTTTAATAAACGCAAGATAAGATTCTCCTACCGCCAAAACCTTCTTGCTGTACTCCAAGCTAGGGATTATATGCGTTTCAAGCTCGCGGTACGTTCCATTAGAGCGTTCCTCAACAGATGCGAGTTCCACTTGTTCATCCGCCAAATGACGGACAACGAACGAAAAACCTCTGCATTCCGGATCTCCGCAGCCGCATACAAAGAACGGCATACGCTCCCATTCATCCGCTGGCGCAAAACGATTCGGCGCGGTATCATGCAGGGTACTGTACAAGAACGCTGGAAGCCCCACATCTACACAGAGAGGCTCTTCAATAATAATACTATCGTCCACCGCCATGAGGACATCTGCCTGAATAATTTGCAAATCCTTATCTAGGGACCAGCCCTTTATGGATATATCAAACATAACTCCTGCCTCCGCTCTCCCCTTTATTCGGTTTTCTCATTATAGCAAAGACTGTGCATTCCTGCTTTTAAGGTTTTTTTGTGGTGAAAATTTCCAATTTAAGTTATGAGTATAATTCCTAAAAAAGATTATACTACCATTACTGGAGGTGATATCAGATGGCATCAGGACAATCTCGTAGCAGCAACCAACTAGTTGTTCCACAAGCTACACAAGCTCTAGACCAATTGAAGTTTGAAGTTGCTCAAGAATTAGGCATCCAAATTCCTCAAGACGGCTACTACGGCTATATGGCTTCTCGTGATACAGGAGCAATCGGTGGTAACATCACTCGTCGTCTCGTTCAAATTGCTGAACAGCAACTTGCTGGCGGCGCAGCCGGTAAATTCAGCAGATAACAGTTCCCCCTATACTTACGTTTAAAAAGGGCTTTCTTTTAAGTAGCAAACTACTTGGAAGAAAGCTCTTCTATTTTTATGCTGACGAATAAATAAAGGAAGCCCATGCACAAGTGCTGCATAGGCCTCTTACAGAACCGTATTTGCGAGTTGCCGCATACGCTTCTCCGAGCTTATCCCCTCGGGGGATGATGTTCATACTAATGTAGCCGCAGCCGCTTCGTCTATATCCCGAATCAGATCCTGCGGATCCTCAAGGCCCACGTAAAGGCGGACAATGTGCCGCTCAGTATTTCCGCTCCGCACCACATTTACGTTGACTAGACTTTCAAAACCGCCCCAGCTAACGCCAATTTTGAAATACTGGAGCTTTGTTGCCCAAGCCTTCAGCTTCTCCAACGATTCGAACGATTCGAACGAGAATAAGCTGCTGAACCCTATTAGCTGCTGAAGGGCCAAGTCATGTTGAGGATGCGTAGAGAGTCCTGGATGGTGGACGTGAACGGCGTAAGGTTGTTTGCTAATATGCTCGGCTATGAGCATCCCACTGCGCTGATGGCGTTCCATTCTAAGAGGAAGTGTCCGCAATCCACGCATCACTAGCGCCGCTGTTTGTGGCGTCATGATCCCACCGAATAGCATATACTCCGAATTGCTAAGTCGAGTCATGAGTTCCAGTGAACCGATGACAACCCCACCCAAGCAATCACTATGTCCGGATATATATTTCGTTATAGAATGGACAACCAGATCGATACCTAACGTAATTGGCATTAGGTGACATGGTGTAGCCCATGTGTTGTCGATGATGGTCTTGATTCCCTTGCTCGCGGCAAGCTGAGCACACGCACGCAAGTCTTGAAGCTCGAACGTCATCGTTGTCGGACTTTCCAAATACATCAACTTCGTATTTGGCTTGATGGCTTCTTCCCAATTACTGAGTTCGGTCCCGTCAACGAAAGTCGTCTCTATACCAAACTTGACCAGGTATAATCCGAGAAACTCGCGTGTCGGACCGTAAGCGTGATTCACGCAGACAATATGATCGCCTTGCTGGACAACAGAAAGAACTGCCGCTGTAATGGCAGCCATCCCCGAAGCGAAGCACTTCGCGTCCTCGCCACCCTCCATTTGGGCAAGCTTCTCCTCCAGATTGCGAACGGTCGGATTGTTGCCGCGCGAATAGACATGATGCCCTAACACATTTTGCATGGCCAAATCGAATTGTTCGTGAGTTTCGAAGGCGAATAAACTGTTTTGATAGACGGGGACGTTAATCGCCCCATGGTGTCGAGTATCGTACGGGTCATGCGCCGCCTTGGTGTAAAGCGAATCCCCCGATTGATCTTTATTCATAGATGTTTCTCTCCAATCCGAAATTTGCTGCTTAGCCCTTCACTGCGCCTTGCGTGAGGCCTTCTACGATAAAACGCTGCGCGAACGCGAACAGAAAGACGGTTGGAATGACGGACAAGACGGTGCCTGCCGACATGGCGCCCCAATCGACGTCATATTTGAGAATAAGTGAGTTCAATGCCACAGGCATCGTCTTAAGTAGGTCGTGATCGATGAACATGACCGCCATAAACAACTCGTTCCAGTTCTGCACGAATGCGAAAATAAAAGTCGATGCGATCCCTGGCATCATGATTGGCACGATAATCCGGATTAGGGCAACTAGCCGTGAGCAACCGTCGATCATTGCCGCCTCTTCCAGACTGGCAGGAATGCGTTGAAAGAAGCCCCGTAAAATAATGGTCGAGAATGGTATCAACCCCACCGTGTACATGAGTACGAGAGCGATTCTGGAATTAATTAAATCCAATTGCGTCATCATGAGGTAAAGTGGCCCGAGCGAAATGAATCCTGGCAGCATCTGTGTCGCAAAAAACGCCAACATAATTTGCCGATGTCCGCGAAATTGAAAACGGGCAAGGACATAAGCGCTCAAAACGGAGATCACAATAACAATCAGTGCTGATGAGATAGCTACCAACAAGCTATTACCGATGTAGACATGAAATTTGGATATTTTAAAAATGTTGATATAATTGTCGAACGTAATATTCGTCGGCCAATATTTAAGCGGATATGTGAAAATTTCATTCTGAGGTTTTAATGAAGTAATCAAAATCCAATATAGCGGGAACACCATGATCACTAGATGAAGCGCTAGAAAAAACACCTTGAATGGACCTATGAATTGTAAGCGCGTCTTCATGGTTAGAAATCCCCCATCTTTTCAGATTTGGTTACGGATAAGTAAAACAACGTGTAAAGCAATAGAAGCACGATCATGACAACCCCGATTGCGGATGCCGCGCCGTAATCACCGGCGTAAATGATTTTATCCAGCATTAATGATGATAAAATGTGCGTACTTCCTGCTGGTCCACCGTTCGTCATGCCGTAGATGATCGTAGGATCATTAAAGATCCAGATGACCCGAAGGAGAGTAGTCGTAATGATCGTCGGCAAAATGTAGGGCAGCGTAACGCTAATCAGCTTGCGTGCCTCGCTCGCTCCATCCATCTCGGCTGCTTCGTACAGCTCGGATGGTACTGATTGCAGCGCTGCGAGCAGCATAATTGCGAAAAATGCGATACCATACCATACGTTCGCGATAATGACAGAGATCATAGCCCACTTTGGATCCGATAAGAATCCGATTCGCGTTTCGATTATTCCGGTTTTGAGCAAAAGATCGTTGATGACGCCGATTTGTGAGTTGAACATCCACTTCCAAATCATCCCAATCAGAAACCCTGAGAGCGCCCATGAGTAAAACACTAAACCTTGGTAAATCCCTCTACCCCGGAATTTTTTGTTCATTAACAGCGCAAGCGTCAGCCCGATGAGAAATTGAAATACTAAGGAAAAAAACACCCAGTACGCACTGTTCTGCAAAGCAGTCAAAAACTTTGGATCCTTGAATGCATCCCGAAAATTTTGCAGACCGACAAAATGGACATTTCTAAGATCGAACAGCTTGTATTCTTGAAACGCCATGATGCCGCCCTTTAGGAACGGATAATACGTGAAAATAAGGACCAGTAATAGAGCGGGGAGCAAACCAAATAAGATGAACGGCTGCCGACTCTTCATTAGATGCACCACCTCATATAGAAAAATGGTAATGGGCAGCGAATCGCCACCCATTACGAAGGTTAAACGCTATTTTTTCTTCGACTTTTGATCCATCCAATAAGCGTCCCATTTCTTCAGAACGTCGACGACAGTGAACTTACCGAGCAAATACGCTTGGCCAGACTCCATGCTCGCTTGATTCCATTGTCCCGTGCCTGGATATTGGAACGGCGGCTTGTAGTTCATGAATACGTCCGGCTTGTTGGACATATCCAGCAACGTTTTGTAAGGACCTGTTTTGAAGTACTCATCGTTTGCCGCTGTGGTGTGAATTGGTACTAAGCCGTACTTTTTACCAAACTCAGTATTCTGCTCGGGATTAGACAAGAAGGCGATCAACTTGAAGGCCGCTTCTTTGTTCTTGGATTGGGATGCGATACCCCAACCAGCTCCACCTGCTTGAATGAGGGCCTTGCCGTTTGGTCCCGTTGGCATCGGTGCCGTTGCCCATTGCTCCGGCTTCATTTTCTCTTGTATGGTTTGAATGACGTCCGGATCTTGCAGCAGCATGCCGGTTACACCAGAAGTGAACGCTTGTACCTGCTCTTGGAAGCCCCAGTTGACAGCATCCGAAGGTGAAGCTTCTTTATAAATTTTCATATACAATTCAATGGCTTCCTTAGCTTCTGGTGAAGAGTAAATCGTATTGCCGCTCTTTAAGAACTGCGCATCTTCCAAATTCACCTGATCCCCGTTATAAGCGAGTACCATCTGATCGGTGATGCCTGCAGACCCCATACCGCCTCGGAATGAGAACCCGTACCGGTTCTTAGCAGAATCAGTTAGCTTCTTGCCCGTTTCATATAGTTCTTGGTAGGAAACCGGCGGTTTCAAGCCTTTCTCCTCGAACCAGTCTTTACGATAGAACAATTGACGCTGGTACAAGCCGTTCGGAATGAAATAGAGTTTATTGTTATTCGTTGCTATTGACTTGGCCACAGCTGTTACTGTACTGAAGTCTTTCCAAGTACCTGTGTAAGTATCGAGCGGATCAATGTACCCGTTGTTCACGTACTCCGCGATGTTCAAATCTCTTACTTCTAGAACATCTAGTTCTTGTTTAGCTGCAAGCATAGTTCTAATCTTGTTATCCGCTTGATCGAACGGAGGCGAGATGAGATCGACCTTAATGTTCGGATTCTCTTTCTCGAATTGGGAAATCATCGCTTTGAGAATGTCGGTCCGTTTCGGGCTCGTCAAGCTCTCGATCATATGAACGGTAACCACTTTTCCAGAACTTGCTCCGGCACCTGCTTGATCGCTATTGCCTTTCGCATCACTTTTTGCAGTGTCTGTATTGCTGCCGCAAGCTGCGAGCAACCCCATTAGCATCGTAGATGCAACTACTGTTGGCCATACTTTACGCTTTTTCTTTTCCCACATAAGAAGATACCCCTCCTCGGTTGCGATTAGATTATGATGTATCATCCAGTCATCCTGTCTGATAGGTTGATCATAATTGATACCGCTTTCTCCGTCAAGTAAAAAAATCGACATTTTTTTTAGTAGGTTTTGATCAGTTTCTCGATACAATCCATCATTTGATGAAACTCGCCTGTCGCTCTTTCTGGATCATGCTGGGAAATCCCCTCGTAAATCGTATGATGGAAAGGATAGGTCTCATCAAATAAGCGCTTCTCTCCAAGCGGATCGTTGAAAAACTTTTGATAAAGGCCGCTCATAGAGTTAATGACGCTTTCCAAGATCGGATTACCTGAAGATTTAATAATGTGTTGGTGAAAAGCAAGGTCTATTTGCGAGGTATCTTTCCCGCTTTCTTTTAGCCTTTTATATTCATGTAAAATTTTTTCCAACTCTTTCAATTGATTCGCATTGATATTCCGTGCGGATAGCTCCACCGCTTTGCCCTCGAGTGCACGACGCACATCAAGAATTGAAAGTAAGAACTTCTTCTCGTTCTCCACCTTCACTTTGCCGGTGAAACGAAACGTATCAACATCACGCACAAAAATACCCTTACCGTTCTCTACACGAACAATATCAACGGCTTCCAAATAACGCAGAGCTTCCCGCAAGGACGAACGGCCAACACCAAACATCGCGGTCAGTTCTCCGGCGGAAGGCAGCTTGTCTCCCTCTTTCAAAGCATTTTCCTCAATATATCGTTGAATTTCTTGTGCTACTAGTTCATGAACATTGTATTTCTGAATTTTCGGCATCGATTTTTCCCCTTATCTTCGAACCTGTGTACCTATCAGACAGGTGAATCATAGTATGAATTCTATGCAGTTGTCAAGCCAAACGAACGAAGTTTTCACCTTTGAACGTTTAAATTCGTACTGTTTCGGGAGCACAAAATGAACGGCTTACGCAGTCCTTGGGAGAGTGATTGTATGATTGCCTACAAAGCAAGCTACGCCACAAGAAAGACGTAAAGCTTTTGCTTTCTTATCCGTGTAAAGTTGTACTTTGTACAACAATAGGTAAGCTAATCCGTGTTATCCACGACAATGTTGCAAAAAATACAACAATTTCAGCCTAAAGTAGCTCTAAAGCCTAAAAAAAAGCTAAATTGTAGTACACCATACAACATTCATAGCTTTTCAAGTAGAAATCAAGGAAATTGTTGTATGCTGTACAACTTGCCTTTCTAATTCTCCATTTCTTCAAAAAACCAGCAAACAAAAAGTTAGGCAAACACATTTACTTACCGAATGATTATCCATATCCACTCTCTCTTAGCTAACTATCTTAAGTAAGAATAGGCTTAATCATTCCCCCCCTAACCTAAGAAAAGGGGCTGTCCTCAAATAGATTTTATCTACTTTTAGGACAGCCCCTTAGATTTAAGGCTTCACTTGATATAGGTTATACAAATCATCCAGCATAATGTTAGCCGCTTTGACACCGCCGGCTGTATTCCATGTCGCATCATTCACTTTGATAAGCTTATTTTCTTTGACCACTTTAAGATTTTTCCAGAGCGGGTCATTCATCCATTCCTGTTCTTGCTTGGTCCCTTTGCCATCTCCGGTCTCATAGGTAAAATAAAACACTTTATCCGCAGCATCAAGCTCCGTTAGACGCTCCTTGGTAATGTCTTCAAATGATTTCTCATCACTCTTAGCATCCGAACGAACCATGCCGATTTGTTTAAAAATAACACCCGTGAACATGTTGCCGTAATAGTATCTAGTTTTGCCACCCATAAAACGGACGACAGCCACTTTCTCTTTCAGCTTATCACCTGCTTTGCTTTTGAAATCCTCAATGCGTTTATCGAAAGCTGCGATGATTTTATCGCCTTCGGCTTTCTTATTTAACGTATCGGCATATAAGCTGAAGTTACTTTTCCACTCACCACGCAGCGTCTCCGAATAGACCGTTGGAGCTATGGCTTTTAATTGATCGTAGACTTTCTCATGACGCATCTTATTGCCAATGATTAAATCGGGTTTAAGCGATGCAATCAACTCCAAATTCGGCTGTGATTCACCGCCGATTGTCGTCACACCCTGCATATCAGCTTTAATATGATCAAACCATGGGCTACCATAGTAAGATTCAACGGCACCTACCGGTTTAATGCCTAACGCTATAAGTGCTTCCGTTCCTTCATTGGTCAAAATGACAACACGCTTTGGATTCGCTGGTACAGCCGATTCCCCCATGGCATGTTTAATGGTTCGAGGACTATCCGCCTTCGCTGATTCTTGAGGTGCTGCAGATGCCGAAGACTGTGTACTTGGCTTATCTCCACAAGCTGTTAAAACAACCGACAAAATAAACATAAGTGCAATAAGAGCCCAAGCTCTTCCTTGTTGATGATTACTTTTTCCAAACATATAAATGAGTTCCCTCCACGCTGTCATTTGATGATAACGATTATCATTATCTATCATATATTACTAATTTATCACCTGCCTGTCAATATATATTGATAATGATTATCATATTCGTTGACTTCGCTAGTCATACTCATTAAAATAAATGAAGCAGCATTTAAGGAAGCAGGCACTCATTCATGAACAATTCAAGTTATTCAAGCAAAGTACGTCTCCACCATTTCTATAAAAGTATTGGATTACTCGCAGCTTGCTGCTTGTTGGCTGCAATGATGCTCAGCAGCGTCATGTTCGGCCTACATACGTATTCATGGGATCACATTATGACCTCCTTTGATCAAGCCGCCAAACCAACAAACGAGGCTATTATCATCCAAACCGTACGCATCCCAAGAGCCTTGATAGCTGCTCTCGTAGGAGGAAGCTTGGCTGTTGCAGGAGCTCTTATGCAAGCTATTACACGGAATCCGCTCGCTTCTCCAAGCATATTCGGCATTAATTCAGGCGCAGCCTTTGCCATTGTGTTATCCGTTGGATTTTTTAATGTTTCCAGCCTTACGCAATTTACTTGGATTGCATTTCTCGGTGCTGCATTCAGCTCTGCCCTTGTCTATGGACTCGGTTCCCTAGGCCGCGACGGTTTAACGCCTATGAAAATTACACTCGCTGGTTCAGCAATGACGGCATTTTTCGCTTCACTAACTCAAGGCATTTTGCTTGGAAACGGTAAAGCGTTTGACCAGGTCTTATACTGGCTTGTCGGATCTGTCGAAGGACGGACTATGGCCATGCTCCAATCCGTTTACCCTTATATATTAATCGCTTGGATTGGTGCGATATTTCTATCACCGCACATCAACATATTATCTATGGGGGATGATGTAGCCAAAGGGCTTGGACAACGCACCGTATACGTGAAATTCATTTCCGCAGTAGTGATTGTCATTCTTGCCGGGGGCTCTGTTGCTGTTGCGGGTCCGATTGTTTTCATAGGGATTATCATTCCGCATATCGTTCGCTTTCTTGTTGGAATCGATTATCGCTGGGTCATTCCGTATTGTGCGGTTCTAGGCGGCATTCTTTTAGTTGGAGCTGACATTATAGCTCGTTTCATTGTTATGCCTAAGGAAGTACATGTCGGTGTAGCGACAGCCATTCTCGGAGTACCCTTCTTCATCTACATCGCTCGCAAAGGGGGACTTCTGAAATGAGCCATTCCCATCGTTATGTTACCATTCGAAAAAGAGGCTTCTCTTATCTGATCAGTAAGAAATCTCTGATTGTTTCTCTTTTTCTACTCCTAGCTGTCATCGTCGTGATGATTCTGAGTACAGGAATAGGAAGCATCTATATTAAACCTGCTGAAGTCGTTCGCGCTGTTTTTGGTTACGGGACTGATCCAAGCACGATGATCGTTAGAACTTTGCGTCTACCTAGAGTCATTGTTGCTGTCTTGATTGGTGCATCGCTAGGTGTAGCCGGAGCCATCCTGCAAGGCATTGTACGAAATCCGCTAACCTCGCCGGATACGATTGGCACAACGGGCGGGGCTACACTTGGAGCAGTTTCTTTTTTCTTTTTTTTCTCAGATAAAGTCAGTATTCACTGGCTGCCAGTTGCAGCTATTATTGGTGCTTTCGTCGCTACCTTACTGGTCTATTCACTCTCATGGAAAAATGGAATCACACCTCTGCGGCTTGTTCTGATTGGGACGGGACTTACAGCTGCGATGAGCGCACTCTCCTATCTCATGCTGCTTTCCGGTCCGATTATTCTGGCTAATCAATCTCTGACCTTTATGACAGGCAGTATTTATGGAGTTTCCTGGAAAAAAGCGGTTTACCCGCTCTTACCATGGGTCGTGCTGTTAATTCCCATCATTTTCTTGTATGCGCGGCACATTACCATACAATCCTTGGGCGAAGATATCGCCCGTAGTGTTGGAAGCAACGTTCAACGTCAACGCTTCCTATTGATCATCCTAAGCGTTGCACTATCAGGGGCTGCAGTTGCCTTCGGAGGTGCGATCAATTTCATTGGTCTCATGGCTCCGCACATTTCCCGCAAGCTCGTAGGTGCTAGCTTCGGTGCGCTTATCCCTGTGTCCGCATTGACTGGTTCCCTGCTTTTGCTGTTGGCTGATTTAGCTGGACGCTTCTTGTTCAAACCGCTCGATATTCCGGCAGGTGTATTCACAGCAGCTATCGGCGCCCCTATCTTCATCTATGTGCTATATCGCAGTAGAAATCGCGGTTAACAACAGCGGTTTTACTTAAAGGAGAATCGACCTATGCCCACCCTTGAAAAAGAAAAAGCACTAGAAGCACAATCGCTTCAGTTGACATACGGAGAGACGACCATCTTTCACAGCTTGAATTTACAAATACCTAAAGGCAAAATTACCGTGTTTATTGGCAGCAATGGCTGTGGGAAATCAACACTTCTACGATCGCTTGCTAGACTGCTGAAGCCGAAATCAGGTGCAATCCTCCTGGATAGCACGGAAATCGCCAAACTCTCCACAAAAGAGGTAGCCCGGAAAATGGCCATTCTCCCACAAGGACCTTCCGCGCCCGAAGGGCTTACCGTACGACAGCTCGTGAAGCAAGGACGCTACCCTTATCAAAGTTGGCTGCAGCAGTGGTCATCTGAAGATGAGAGCAAAGTCATGCATGCTCTCCAGCTTACGAATATGCTCACTTACGCGGATCGCAGTGTGGATTCCTTATCTGGCGGGCAGCGCCAACGAGCATGGATCGCTATGACACTGGCTCAGGACACCCCTACACTGCTCCTTGATGAGCCTACTACTTATCTGGACTTAACCCATCAGATTGAGGTATTGGATTTATTGTTTGAGCTGAATGAGAACGAACAACGCACGATCGTGATGGTGCTGCATGACATCAATCTGGCCTGCCGTTATGCCCATCACATCGTCGCCATTAAGGATAGTTCTGTGTATGCAGAAGGTAAGCCGGAAGACATCGTGAACGAGCAGCTGCTTCTAGATGTGTTCGATATGAAATGCAGCGTTGCGCCCGATCCTATCTTCCGAACACCTATGTGTATCCCTTACGGAAAGGGTCGCGTTCTTCCCCATAAATAATGACAACCCCGGTCATCTAAGTGACCGGGGCTGTTTACGATTAAAGGTATAAGTGCTAAATCGTTCTTGCAAAATTAGCCATATTATAATTGCTCTCGAACATAATACTTGCAGATACCAGGTTTTGCCTAATTGTGAAATCGAACAAAATTTCACCATGGGTCCAGCTTTTCTTCCGTTTCAATGATTCAATGGCCATCTGCCGAAAGGATTGATACTGCAGCTCCGTCAAACCTTTGGTCGTAGTTGCAGGCAATACCCCGTCTTTGCTCTCAAATGGAAGGTGCTTAATGCCGAATTTACCAATTTCATTGTTGCGAATGTGAACAAACACAGTACCGGAATTCACATGTGATAATTCTTCTTTGATCTTTCTAAACACCAAATCGATTTGTCTAGCGAGTGGTATCTGATCCAAATTCATTACTTTCCTCCTTAAGTTTTATTTTTTTACTTATTATGTAATTTATGTGACTGTAGACCTATTATACTCACACTATTTACATTATTCAACAGTTTATTTACATTATTCAAACAATTCTTACTATTTTTTATGTAATGTTAATAAAATTCCCATTTCAAATGTAAGAAACGAACGATATTTGTCGAAATGATGTAGAATATTTCCAGATTCAATGTTATAATTTGCAAGCATACATCATGGATTCCAACACAAATAAACAAATTTCGCAGAGGAGTCGGTCGGATTGGATAAAGTATCAACCTTATCGTTCAGAAAGAAACTACAACTTGGTTGTTATGCACTTATTGGTTTGAATTCAATCTTCATGTTGATTGTGACATTTGCTTCAGATTGGAATCGCTTACTTGGTATCATATTCCTACTTATTATTCTTGGAGGCGGCTACCCGTTCATTCGATGGTTCGAGAATCAGCTAACGGAACCCATTGCCGATTTATCCCGAATAGCGCTCAACATTTCCAAAGGGGACTTCTCTCAAAAAGTAACCGTAACCTCAGATGATACACTTGGGCAGCTTGGCCAATCCTTTAACAAAATGATAGATAAACTACGCGAAATTCTTCGCGACACAGGAACAATTTCGAAGCAGGTTTTTCAAACAAGCCGTGATATTTATGTTAAAAATGAAAGCTTCCGTACAGTCCTAGAACAAGTGAGTATTTCGGCCCACGAGCTGGCCTCGGGTGCCGGGCAAATTTCAGAAGAAGTTTCTGGTGTTTCGATTACCTCCAAAGACATTGAAGTGAGAATCGTCAATTATGCCGGGTCTGCGAAAGAAATGAAAGATCGCTCGGATCAGATGATGACCCTTGTAGAAAAAGGACGCACGTCCGTTGAAAGCCAAGGCATCGGTATGAAACGAAATGTAGAAGTTACACAGCAGGTATCTGATACAATCGATATGCTGGCTCGTCAAGCTGAAGGCATCAGCAGCGTTACTCGTTCCATTTCCGAGATTGCTGAGCAAACGAACCTTTTGTCCCTCAACGCTTCCATCGAAGCTGCTAGAGCTGGCGAACATGGCCGGGGCTTTGCAGTCGTCGCTCAGGAAGTGCGCAAGCTAGCTGAAGAGTCAACCTCTCTTACACGTGAAGTATTCGGTTTCGTGAAAAGCATCGAGCAAGGTATTCAAGAAGCCATTCGCAGCATTCAAGTGAACGAAGATGTCGTGAAGAAACAAACCGTGTTAATCGAGCAAACCGAAATTGTTTTTGCTGAGATTGTCGGAAGCGTAGGCTTTATTTCGGAAGAAATTACCCGCTTCGCGGAAGAAAGCGAGCAAATGCTGACAAGCTCCGAACAAATCGCCGCGGCGATGGAGAACATATCGGCGATCACGGAGGAATCAGCGGCTGGCACACAAGAGGTTTCCGCTTCTATGAATGAGCAGATCACTACGGTACAAGGGATCGTTACACAAGCCGAAGAGATGACGCGTGTTGTCACACAATTACAACAGACGATTCAGGTCTTCAAGTTATAAGCTTTATTCGTACAAAAAAGGCTTTCCCACTTCGGTCATGGGAAAGCCTTTTTTGTTCACGCTTGGACTTTAGCTTCTGTCAGTTCCATGAACTGCTTCACATCTTGAACTGCCATATCGACAGCGCTTTGCCAGAAATCCGGTTCTGTAAGATCAACGCCGAGATGCTTCTGAGCAAGCTCCTCCACGTTCATGCTGCCTGTGTCTCTAAGCAAAGAGATATACTTTTCTTCAAAGGCAGCACCCTCCTGCACCGCTCTTGCGTAAATACCTGCACTAAAGAGGTAACCGAACGTGTATGGGAAATTATAAAAAGGAACATCCGTCGCATAGAAATGCAGCTTAGCCGCCCAGAAATGCGGATGATAGCTGCTTAAAGCATCTTTGTAAGCTAGCTTCTGTGCATCCACCATGAGTTCATTCAAACGTTCAACGCTAACTAAACCTTGACTTCGTGCTTCGTAAAAGTTCGTTTCGAAGATGAATCTCGCATGGATGTTCATGAAGAAAGCGATTGCCCGTTGGATCTTATCCTCGAGTAAAACGATGCGTTCTTCATCTGTTGAGGCACTCTTTACAACGGCGTCCGCTACAATCATTTCAGCGAAGGTAGAGGCTGTCTCTGCGACGTTCATCGCGTACTCCTGCGCTAACGCAGGCATATCCGTCATGACATGCTGATGGTAGCCGTGACCTAACTCATGAGCTAATGTAGAAACGTTATTTAACGTTCCGCCGTAGGTCATGAAGATACGCGTCTCACCCGCTATCGGGAAAGATGTACAGAAGCCCCCAGGCCGCTTCCCTGCTCGATCCTCAGCTTCGATCCAGCGCTTCTCAAAGGCTTCTTCCGAAAAGGCTGCCAGCTTCGGACTGAACTGTTTAAATTGATCGACAATCAGACTAGCACCATCGTCATAAGAAATTTTCTTCGAGGAATCGCCCAGTGGCGCATCCACGTCAACCCAAGCCAACTTATCAACGCCAAGCAGTTTCGCTTTTCGGTTCAAATACGCAACGAAAATGTCTTTATTGCGGTCGATCACTTCCCACATGACATTCAACGTTTTCTCTTCCATACGATTGATAGCAAGCGGCTCTTTATGTATGTTTTTCCAACCTCTGTATTTATAAACCTGAAGACGGAAACCTGCCAAATGGTTTAATGCTTCGGCACAATATTCCTCTTTATCCGTCCATGCTTGTTCCCATTTTTCAAACAGGTCCAGTCGTTCTTCACGATTCTCTGTATGTAGTTTATTAAACGCTTGACCGGCGGATAGCTCCACCTGTTCACCGTCAACCTCTACAGCCATGCGGAATTGACCAACGGTCGTATTATACAGATCTCCCCACCCATGATAGCCATCTACAGCCAAATCATTAATTAAGGCTTCCTGCTCAGGCGGCAGCTTCTCTTGGGCCAAAGCACGTCGCTCATGGAGCGGAAAAGCTACAGCTTTGAACGGCTCTTTCTGCAGTAGAGCTGACCATACATCATCTGGAATCCCCGTCAGAACTTGATCAAAATGGGTGAGCGAAGACAAATGCTCTGCAAACAAGCTTTTGACCTGTCCGCTAAGTACAGGCGCTTTCTTATCCTTCTGATTATCCGCTAGCAAGCAGCCTACGAAAGAATCCGCCTCATGGATATGCTTCAAATTATGCTGAAACAGTTCTATCAGTCTTTCTAGCGAAGCTGTATCTTCTGCCTGTTGTGGTGAGGGGGTATTTCGTACTTGTTCTTGAAAAGCAGCAATCGATGCTTGAAGCTCCTTTAGGTGCGCTGCGAATGCAGGAGACTCGCTTCCCCCAGGAAAAAAGGTTTCTAAATTCCATGTTTGATTAAGAGGTAAATTAAGCAAAGCTATCACCTTTCCTTTCCATCTTTTATTAAATCATAATCGCCACCTGATCGCCAATAATACTCATCTTGATCATTGCTTATAGGTAAAAAGTATGATTCAATTATAGATAGTTCCCACATCATATATTCGGAACAGGATGGGTGATTTTCAATTATGAAACCGTTACAAATTTCTCCAGAAACAGCCGTTAAGCTAGCTGAACAACTTAAGGTGCCTTTAGAACATCTCATGCATATGCCACAACATATTTTACTGCAAAAATTAGCGGAGCTCGCTAAAGCTTCCTCACCGGAAAATAGCGATCCAGAATCGAAGTAAGCGTTGATCCCTTTCGCTAACACTTGGCCTTATGACATTATTATGAAGGACATTTATGTGGCCCAATGTCCCTTTTGCCATAGCCCCAATGTGCTGCTGCCATTGAAAATCCACGAACTGACATCCATTCACGAAGGTAAAAAAAAGCTGCTTGTGTTTCCTTGCTGCCATAATAAGCTAACGCTCGTCGACACAGATCGCGATTATTTATTGGCGGACACCGCAATACGCAAATGAATCGTAGCTTCAAAGCGCAAGGAGTAGAAAGAGTCCCTATGAATGAGTACCTCGTTCCTTTGACAAGCGCATGTACGTTAGTTACGTTAAATTACATGGCAATGAAACTTCGCAGCAAGATGCTTATCGATTCATATGAGCACTTGCTTGCACCATTGCTCACTGGACTAGCCAGCATCATCATGATGCTGGTACCCCTACCAGAGCTATTTGGCCTGGTTGATTTACGTTCAGTCCCCATCTTTATGGCCGGTTTGCGTTATGGACTGCCTGTTGCCTTATTATCAACAATATTACCTTCGGGATTTACTTTCTTCACACAAGAAAACCAAGCATGGTTCATCATTGTACAAGAACTAATTGCCCCAGCATTGATTAGCCCCTTATTTCACAACAAAGAATACCGCAGTGGTTTCTTGGACATTCCTATTCGACATGGGCTGCAAATATGCTCATTTGTCTTCCTCCTACGGTTACTAATACAAGAGCTTCTAGAGAGCAACTTATCATGGCCATACGCCCTAGATCAGTTGTTTATGCTGGCTATCATGTCAGCTACTTTCATCATCATTATCGTCATGGTCAATGATGAGAATAAAAGTTGGCGGCTGCAGCGCCAATTAGAGTTGCAAGCCAATCAAGACGGCTTAACCAAACTACCGAATTTGCGCAGCTTTATGCCGATTGCCATCAATGCGCTACACAAACGCAGAGTATCCATCATGATGATTGATTTAGATAATTTCAAGCAATACAATGATCAGTTTGGACATTTGGAAGGTGATCAGCTGCTTCGCGAAATCAGCAGTGTTCTACGACAGCATATCCATGAACAGGATTATTTGGCTAGATACGGGGGAGAAGAATTTATTCTTCTCAGCTCAGAGATTGATCCCCTGCGGCTTAGCAAATATGCTGAGTTGCTATGCGCCATTGTTGCGGATACGTTTCTCCATAAGAACCCTACAGATTCTGTACCAATAACAATCTCAATAGGAATTTCAACCGCGGAAGAACCTCAGGTGGAACTGAAACGAGTTATCTCTGAAGCAGATCATGCGCTTTATGAATCCAAGCACCGCGGCAAAAACCGTTCTACCCTTTACAAGCATATACAACTAAAAAATGAGAAAACCTCTATCGAGGCCATTCAAAGATGAGCGACCGCGTTTAGAGGTAGGTTTTATCGCCAATAAGAAAGCGGTTTTCGGGAGCCGAAAACTTATACTTTCTTATGTGGTCAAAAAATGAACGCTTAGCCATTCAAGGGATTGAAGTCAACTCCTTGAATAGATAAGCGTTCATTTGATTTATACGGCAATATTCATTATGTAGCTTGTTTCATTTCGTCTGGCAGCTCCATACGAATCGCAAGCATATCTTCACGGGTTGCTATCCATTGTTCACGACTTGCTCTAATCATACCAGCATCCATAATCTTGCGGTCATTGATAATGCGTGAAAACCATTTGACCGCCTCATTGAAGCGGCTTAATCTGCGATTGAGCTCTCCTATTAAATACATGAGTCGTGCATTATTGAGGTCCAAACCTTCTGTTTCATACACACTGACATAAGCGTCCAAGGCAAACGTTAGGAAACGCTCCTCCTGCTCCCAGTCTCCTTTGGAACGGTACAACCATGCCAAATGGTGTAGAAGACCTGCTACAACACGTGATTTCTCATCTCTAATCTGCGCACTGAGAAGGGCCAATTTGTAACTAAGAAGTGTATCTTCCCAAGTTCTATCTCCGCAATAATTGCGCATTGACCAGTTTTGAGCCACTCTCTCGTAAAAGACTTCCCTCTGCGCTGGTTTCCATTTATCCGAAAAGTTTTCTGTATGCGCATATCCACAAAATGGACAGACCCTCACTACATAGAAGTCGGGGTTGATGTCTTTATAATGAACACAGAAATCCGTATCTGTTTTGCTAGCTTTCTTGAAACTCGGACGAACCTTCATCGTTTTGTAAGAATTCTCGCAATATGTGCACTTCACTGAAATTTCATATAAAGGTTCGACCATCATTGAAACCCCGCCTTCACTTAAGTTGTATGTAGGAAAGAAGAACTATTCTTCTTTTGATGTGTTAATAAAATGATAGGCAGAGCCTTTCAGGCGTTCAAGTAAAAAATCCCGCAAATCAGATGGTAGTCCTACTTCCACCATAGCTTCCGACATACAGCTTAACCAGGCATCTGCACGTTCTACTGTAATTGGAAATGCCATGTGTCTTGCTCTCATCATTGGATGTCCATGCGTATCTGAATACAAGGTTGGTCCACCAAAAAACTGACTTAAAAACATAAACTGTTTATCTATAACCGGTCCTATATCGGAAGGGAACAGAGGCGATAACAATGGATTCTGCTGAACTTTTGGATAAAAGGCTTCCACGAGTCGGCGTACCGTCTCCGCTCCCCCCATCAATTCGTACAACGTGCTGCGATCACTTTCTGACATTAGGGTAAACCTCGCTATTCATAATCACTTTAATAGTTTTCTAAATCCTCATCCCCTGCATGCATGAGCGTTTCTCGAATGACAAATACGAACATACATACAACCAAACCAGCAATTACACCTGTCATTTGAATCACTCCCGCTGCCTAGGATATAAGACTTTACTAGTTCTATTTTACCATAAAACCGAGCTCTGAACAGTACCAAAGTCTAAGTATTTTAGGACGGCATGTATGTCCCATCCTGTTCATATAGTTGAGTAGGAGGAGGTATCCAATCTCATGCAGAAACGAAATTTCACAGCTGCGTTACTCATGGCTTTTTCTGTTACTGCTATTATTCTATGCTTATTTGCGTTCCCTCATGACGGCCTTCAAGCAGCCTTACGCGGCGTTTCCATTTGGTGGGATGTGCTCTTTCCCGCACTTTTCCCTTTCTTCGTCATCTCCGAAATTATGCTTGGCTTTGGTATCGTTCATTTCTTCGGTATGCTGCTCGATCCGATGATGCGTCCCGTCTTCCGTATCCCTGGCATCGGTGGCTTCGTAATGGCTATGGGCTTCGCTGCAGGTTACCCGGTCGGAGCTAAGTTGACCTCCCAGCTGTGGGAGCAGAAGCTCGTCAATCGTGAGGAAGGTGAACGACTCGTTGCATTCACAACAAGCTCCGATCCGATATTCTTAATCGGAGCCGTTTCGATAGGCTTCTTTCACGATGCTTCTTTGGCTATGATCTTAGCTGTTGCTCATTACGGAGGCTCCGTGCTTATAGGTTTAATGATGCGATTTCATGGCAGGAAGAGCCTGCCCACAGAGCAGGAGATTAAGAGCAAGGGCGGGGTCTTGAAGCGTGCTTTTGAAGCGATGCACAGCGCTCGAATCAACGACGGCAGACCCATAGGCACACTACTGAGTCAATCCATCCTACAGTCGCTCAGCTTAATTTTCGTAGTAGGTGGACTAGTTGTGTTCTTCTCTGTTGTTTTAGAAGTCTTAACAGCAGCTAAGGTCATGAATGCGATCTACCTACTCATTGCCTCCCTCCTGCAAATCACAGGACTCCCCCATGAGTTATCACAAGCAGTAATGAATGGTTTGTTTGAAGTAACACTCGGGGCGAAGGCTGCCGGGAATGCTCCCGTATCGTTAGCGCTCTCCAGCAAAGTGGCTATCGGTGCTTTCATTTTGTCATGGGGCGGCATGTCCGTTCATGCTCAAATTGTTAGCCTATTAAGCCATACGAATCTGCGTTACTTGCCATTTGTCACCGCTCGCTTCATCCATGCCTTGCTCTCCGCTGCTATTGTTCTCTTTTTTTGGGAGCCTATGCAAATTTTCCGAGAATCCAAAGCCGTTTTCTTACCTCAATATGATTCGGCTTCTCCTGTTCTCAGCTATCTAAGGCTAATGCTGCCAATTAGCGGAACGGTCTTCCTTGGTGCTTTTTGTGTCATTGCCGGACTCTTTGCTGCATATTCCTTATTTAAACTCGTGTATGAAAAGGTTGGTGGAACAAGATAATATGGGTAATCACGATCATGATCATAAAGGGAGAGAACATCCAGATATGCAAGCAGCCTTCCCCCAAGAAGCTAAACATTTGCCTACTGCAATTGAGCGTTTGACTGAGCTATCATTTAACTTATGGTTCAGTTGGAACCATGACGCCTTGCAGCTTTTTACACAAATGGATCCTGTAAAATGGGATCAATCCGGCCATAATCCTGTTCGTTTACTTCACCTATTGGACAATTCACAGATCGAGGCCCTCAGCGGAAACCAAGATTTTGTAGCAAACTATCAACAAGTAATGGCCAAGTTCGATGCTTATATGAACGGCACGACTTGGTTTCAAGAGCAGCATACGGACAAGGGTTATGTACAAATTGCTTACTTCTCCGCGGAGTTCGGCTTTCATGAATCATTGCCGATTTATTCAGGAGGACTGGGAATCTTAGCTGGTGACCATACGAAATCTGCAAGTGATTTGGGTATCCCTTTAATCGGTGTTGGACTTCTTTATAAAAAAGGCTATTTCACGCAGAAAATCGATGCCTCCGGCGGTCAGCAGAGTGAATTATACCCCTATGACTTCACCAAACTTCCGATCGAACGTGTACTGCAGAATGGCCAGCAGCTCGTCGTTTCCATTGATATGCCTGGTCGCGCCATCACCTTACAGGTTTGGCGTGTGCGTGTCGGCCGTAATTCGATCTATTTGCTGGATGCCGATCATGAAGCCAACAATTCAGCGGACAAAGAGCTGACCGCTCAGCTGTATGGGGGCAATCAAGATACGCGGATTGCTCAGGAAATGGTTCTTGGCATTGGGGGCGTTAAGGCGCTTCGACGGCTTAACATCTATCCCAACGTGTACCATATCAACGAAGGTCATGCGGCTTTCCTCACGCTAGAGCGACTGAAGGAGCTTCTGCATCTAGGTCTTCCCTTTCATGTGGCAGTTGAAACCGTTCGGTCAGCCACTGTATTTACTACCCATACGCCTGTACCTGCGGGGCATGACACGTTCTCCATCGAGATGGTGGAACACTATCTCGGGCCTCTCCTAAGTGATCTATCGCGGCACAAACAGGACATTGTAGCACTAGGGCTCGATCACCATACGGGTCAATTCAATATGACCCATTTGGCTATGAATACAGCCGGACTGCGTAATGGGGTCAGTAAGCTGCACGGTCAAGTATCCCGAGAAATGTTCAAAGAATTTCACGGTCATATCGATGCGAGCGAAGTTCCCATTAGCTCCATTACGAATGGCGTACATCTGGATACGTGGACAGCGCCGCAATGGAAAGAACTTCTTGATCGTTTCCTGCCCGGTTCATGGCGGGAAGAACAAGCCAATAAGCACCAGTGGGCGCAAATCGAGGTCATTCCAGACGAATCCATCTGGAAAGTGCATCAACAACTGAAAGAAGATTTAGTTCGCTACGCCAGGCGAAATTTGTTCGAGCAGCGCAAGCGCAACGGAGAAACAGAAGAGCGGATCGAGGAAGTCAGACAGTATTTGAATCCCAAGGCATTAACCATTGGATTTGCCAGAAGATTTGCGACCTACAAGCGAGCTAATCTCATTTTTAATGATTTATACCGGCTTAAGAAGTTAATCAATGATCCCGAGAGACCCGTCCAATTTATTTTTGCCGGCAAAGCTCACCCTGCTGATTACCCTGGTCAAGAGCTTATCCGTGAAATTTACCGTGTTTCGCAGATGAAAGAATTCGTAGGCAAAATCGTTATTCTCGAGAACTATGACATGAATATGGCCCGTTACCTCGTACAAGGCGTAGACGTCTGGTTAAATAACCCCCGTAGACCTCTTGAGGCCAGTGGAACGAGCGGCCAAAAGGCCGCCATGAACGGGGTGCTTAATTTTAGTGTACTCGATGGCTGGTGGGAGGAAGGCTATAACGGTTCGAACGGCTGGGCTATCGGTTCCACAGGAGCGGCCGACTGGGCTGCGCAAGAGAAAGAAAATACACAAGCCATCTATCACATTTTAGAGAAAGAAATTATTCCACTGTACTACAATCAAGGAGCACTCCCGCATCAATGGATCAGCCGCATGAAGCGATCTATTCAATCGCTAAGCCCGGTTTATAACACGCATCGCATGGTGCAGGACTACACAGAGCTTACCTATTTGCCGACAGCTCAGCGAGCCCTGCTCTTTGTTTCTAATCACTATGATGTTGCAACGAAGGTTGCCGATTACAAACAGTTCATCCGTTCGAACTGGTATCACGTGAAAATCATTGGGATCGATGACCGCTCTGCCAAATTATCTACGGAAGTGCCGTTAAACGAGATTAAACCATCAACGAAAGAAATTACGACACAAATTCACTTCGGCCCCATTTGGCCGCAAGATACGGCAGTAGAAGTCATTTATTACGAAGAAAATGGCGAAACATGGGAGCAAAAAATTATTCCAATGGAACCAATTGGCGAACTGATTGAACAGATGCAGAGCTATAAAGCGACCATTCCATCGCATCTCATTCATGGGCCCCACTTCTCTATTCGTGTGCGCCCCATCTCATCTAACTTCGCACATTCCTTTGAACTTTCCTTAGTCACCAGCACATTATCGTGGCAGTAAATACGTGAATTCCTAGATAAAGCCCCGTTTGGGGCTTTTCTTATTTTCTTTTATAAATTATTATGAATAGAGAACTTACGGTATGTGCATGCGTTCATGAATGCAAATCTAACCACTTGGTGATGCTATGGATTGGAATAAGGCACTGGAATTGGCATATATCGGACCGAATACGGATTGTCATTTGATCATTGTCGGAGAATGTAAAGATGGGCAGCCTTTTTGCTATGAAGAAAATTTCTCCATTGATAAAATAGGTGAAGCTTCATTCACCGTTTGTTTAGAGCTATCCGGAATTTTCCCATTCGACAAATTAGAGCATATTTCTTTTATTGAGTTTTCTTTTAAAGACCGTGGTATTTTATATTACGCCTATGTCGATTTAATTCAACTTGAATTAAAGAAGACGATATGTTACCTTTCGTTATCCATTCCCGAAGAGATTCATCATCATCAGAACAGAAGGTACAGTAGAGCCAAGCTCTCCCTTCGAACACCGATCACACTGCGTATTGTAGGCATTCGCGGCTTATCCGCAAGCAAGGGAGTCGCCTTTTCCGGACAACTGCTTGATATTAGTGCGAGCGGTCTTTCTTTCGTTACGACGAATCGGCTTTTCTTTCCCTTATTTCTGGAATTCAGCTTCATTCTCCCCGGGTATCCCCATCCCATTACCGCCTATGGTGAAATTATTAGGGTGACGAATTTCAGTAATGATTCTTATCGGGTCGCCGCCGAGTTCCGACATACACCTGAATCAATACTTCAGGACATTGATAAATATTGCTCGATTACTAGCTAATCTTTACGAAGAAAGTTTTGCTAAAGCAAAACTCAGCTTATGCTTACGATGCAAGTTTTCTTACGAAAACTTTTAGGAGGAAACCAATTGAAATACAACGTCATTGAACGAGGCGATGACATCTCCAAGGGGCTGACAGAGCGGTTCCATCAACTCGCCGCACAGCAAGGCATGCCGAGGGATGAAGAAAATCCTGACATTGTCCTTTCTATTGGCGGAGATGGCACGATGCTGCAAGCTTTTCATAAATATGTGCATCAGCTTGATCACATCGCTTTCGTTGGTATCCATACAGGTCACTTAGGTTTCTTCGCAGATTGGAAACCAGATGAGCTGGACCATCTAGCTTCATTGATGTTCAGCGTCACCACCCCCGAGGAGCTGCGTGTTGTGCAGTACCCCGTCGTCGAGATTGAAATTACGACAGAAAAGGGCTCAGAGACGCATCTGGCTCTCAACGAATTTACAATACGAGGAATCGAAGTATCGCTAGTCGCTCGGCTTCACGTTAACGATGAAATGTTCGAGATGTTCCGTGGAGACGGAATCTGCATTTCCTCGCCTGCTGGCAGCACTGCTTACAACAAAAGCTTAGGCGGAGCAATGGTCCACCCTTCGCTCGAAGCGATTCAAATTGCAGAGATTGCTTCGATTAACAATAGGGTCTACCGCACACTCGGCTCTTCCATGATTTTACCGAAGCATCATCACTGTGACATTTATCCTAAAGCGCAGCAGAATATGCTTTTATCACTTGATCACTTATACTTGCAGCGAGACGACGTTATTTCTATCCGCTGCCGTGTAGCTGCCAACGTGAAAGTTAAGTTTGCCAGGTTCCGCCCATTTCCTTTCTGGAATAGAGTTCGCGAAGCTTTCGTTGGGTTAGAAGTAAAATAAACAGTAAAGACGCCTCTCACTCCGTTGGAGAATGAGAGGCGTCTTTTGGTTTCACTACATTAAGGAGTAGTTGTAATCACTTCAGAAGGCACTTGCTGCTTTGTGCCATTCACTTTTTCGATAATGAAATACGCGCAGCCGAAGTTGCAGTACTCATTCAAGTAATCTTGAAGAGCGGCAATGGATGATTCCTTTGTTGCTTTAGGATGGATTTCTTTAAAAAATCCTCTCAACCTTAGCTGGCTGTAACCCCAATCGCCGACAATATAGTCGTATCGTTCCAATACTTCGCTAAAACGTTCTTTAAACACTTCAAAATTCCAGCCATTCTTATGGTCTGTAACGAGCTCGTATGTTTTATTTGCAATATGAATCATGATGGTAGGAAGCTCTCCTTTCTATGATCCGTTCGTTAATTTAAACGTTTGATGCGGCTTGAACCTGTTCATGGGCATGGTACGAGCTGCGTACCAATGGTCCCGACTCAACGTGCTTAAAGCCACGTTTCATGCCCTCTTCTTTGAGCATACCAAACTGCTCAGGCGTATAGTACTTGGCTACAGCCAAATGCGTTGTAGACGGCTGCAGGTACTGCCCAATCGTCATAATGTCGCAGCCAACTGCACGTAAATCCTCCATCGTTTGCAGCAGCTCGTCCCACTCCTCGCCTACGCCAATCATGACGCTGGATTTGGTTGGGATGTTCGGAGCAATACGCTTCGAACGCTCCAGCAGTTCTAGAGAACGGCGATATTTCGCCTTCGAGCGGACGCGATCTGACATGCGTTCAACAGTCTCCATATTATGGTTCAAGATATCAGGCTTAGCCTCTAGAACTACGGCCAGTGACTCTTCCCTGCCCAAGAAATCCGGGATCAGCACTTCGACTGTGCACATTGGCATTTTGCGACGAATCGCTTTGATGGTCTCAGCGAATATCATCGCGCCCGCCATCTGCCAAATCATCGCGAGCAACGGAAGTGACGACACAGTGGCGCAGTCCCATTTGTAAAGCGGCATCAGCTACACGTTCTGGTTCTTCAAGATCCAGCTCGGTAGGCAGCCCTGTTTTGACTGCACAGAAACGGCATGCTCGGGTACAAATATCGCCCAAAATCATAAAAGTGGCTGTACGATTCGCCCAGCACTCATGAATGTTTGGACATTTGGCTTCTTCGCAAACCGTATGCAGCGTCTTGGAACGCATCATTGACTTTATTTCTTTGAAATTCTCATCTGTCTTGAGATTGATTTTTAACCAGTCTGGTTTTCTCTCTAATGGCTTTGGAGGCACTATAATTCCCGCCTTTTATTTGGTTTCTCGTTCTTGTTATTATAACATGAATGACTGACAAAACAATCCACTTTGCCAGTCAGTTGTGATACACTTATCAAGATGGCCAAAACAGCTTAACCTATCATGTAAAGGCTGTATGGGAGGGAAGAAACATGAGCATACAAGAAGTAACACGAGAGAAAGACCGCAAGCTTGGAGAAATTATAAGAGGTATGGGCCGAGTATTAATCGCCTTCTCCGGAGGGGTTGACAGTACATTCGTCCTTAAACGTGCGCAGCAGGAGCTAGGAGATCAAGTCTTAGCCGTCACTGCAGCATCCGAAACGTTCCCTTCTCGGGAATTCGATGCAGCCGTTGAACTAGCAGAACAAATCGGTGTCCCACTGTACAAAACAGAGGTCAAAGAATTGGAAAATGCGAATTTCGTCGCTAACAATCCAGATCGCTGTTACCATTGTAAGACGGGACTTTATTCACATTTGAAGCAACTAGCCAAAGAGTTAGGGTACCCCTACATTCTGGATGGATCGAACATGGACGATCTCGGTGACTATAGACCGGGTCTACAAGCCAAGAACGAGCAAGGCGTCCGTAGTACTTTACAGGAGTCTGGCATGACCAAGGACGAGATCAGACAGCTTTCCAAAGAGCTAGGACTGCGTACTTGGAATAAACCGTCTTTTGCTTGCTTGTCTTCTCGTATCCCTTACGGGACACAAATTGAGAAGTGGAAAATCGACCAACTGGACGAAGGCGAATACTTCTTGTCCCAGCTTGGATTGTATCAGGTGCGCGTGCGTCACCATGAAAAAATTGCCCGGATCGAGGTTATGCCGGATGAGATTCATAAAGTCGTTGAACACCGTGATGCGATCTATGAAAAGTTCAGCAAGCTCGGGTTCACTTACGTAACCCTCGATTTACAAGGTTACCGAACGGGCAGCATGAACGAAGTGCTGTCCAAGGAGACCAAAGACAAGGTGAAAGAAGCATCCTTATGATGGACTTAGAGAAGATCTTAAAGCTCGTCCAGGCGGGCGATCTGGACGTAGAAGAAGCCAAAAAGCAAATCATCAAGGAAGGCAGCGCCGCAGGCCCAGCTAACCTTGATCTTGGATTTGCTCAGCTCGACATCGATCGCGAGAAGCGTACGGGCTTCCCCGAGGTCATTTTCGGGGAAGGCAAGACCGCTGAGCAGATCGAGGCGATTTTCCGGCGGCTGATGGAGCACACCGACCGCGTGCTCGCTACGCGCGTAGACGCGGCCAAAGCCGCCCATGTTACCGCTGCCGTGGAAGGTGTCACCTACCACGAAACGGCAAGGTCGCTGACCTGGTTCAAGCGGCCCATGCTTAAAGTCCACGACGGCTATATCGCCGTCGTGTGCGCAGGCACCTCCGACCTCCCCGTGGCGGAGGAGGCGGCTCTTACGGCAGAATGCCTGGGCAGCCACGTTGAACGCGTGTTCGACGTGGGTGTAGCTGGCATTCACCGGCTCTTCCGCCGGCTGGAGCTCATTCGCGGTGCAAACGCGATTGTGGTCGTTGCCGGCATGGAAGGCGCGCTCGCCAGCGTCGTCGGCGGGCTAGTAGCCAAACCGATCGTGGCTGTGCCGACAAGCATCGGTTATGGCGCGAACCTTGCAGGTATCGCTCCCTTGTTGTCGATGCTAAATAGCTGCTCACCAGGAATCTCAGTAGTGAACATTGACAACGGCTTCGGAGCCGGTTACTATGCAGGGCTCATTAACAAAAATATGTCGAAACGAGCGTGAGATCCTACAATGCGCATTTTATATTTAGACTGCTTCTCCGGAATCAGCGGCGATATGACCCTGGGTGCTTTAGTAGATGCGGGAGCAGATCGAGCTTACATTGAAGAAGAGCTTACCAAAATCAAACTAGAGCCGTACATGTTGGAATGGAAGCGCGTCGTTAAGCGCGGTATTTCCGCCTTAAAGCTAGATGTCATTCTAGACCCACAGCATCCACCGAAACATCATCGTCATTACTCAGAAATCGTACAAGTCATTCAACAGGCAGGATTCAATGAGCGTGTAACAGCTATCAGCTTAGCTATTTTTGAAAAGATCGGTATTGCTGAAGCAAAAATCCATGGCATTCCCGTTGAAAAAGTACACTTCCACGAAGTCGGAGCCATAGACTCCATTGTCGATATCGTAGGTGTGGCCTTAGCCATTGACTCCCTACAAGTCGAGCGCATCTTTGCCTCTCCAGTACCTCTAGGTTCAGGGACTATACATATCGATCATGGTATATATCCCGTACCAGCTCCGGCAACACTGGAAATGATGCGTGGGTTACCCATTGCTTCAACCAACTATAATATAGAGATGACCACGCCAACTGGTGCCGGAATTATTTCCGGAATCGTGGACGAGTTCTCTAAAAGCTTTCCTCCTATGATCGTTGACACCATCGGTTACGGTGCAGGTACAAGAGATTTACCTAATCAACCCAATGTGCTTCGCGTCGTAGTCGGTAAAGTTGATCCTTATATTGGAAAATGGCAAGTAAGCCACGAGCACCTTGCACATGAGCATGGACATACACATGATGATCATCATCACCACCAACATGAGCATTCACATACACACCCTCACCATACATGAGTCTCCACGGAGACCATTTATAAATTGCCAAAAACGCCTCTTCCTTCAAATCAGGAGGAGACGTTTTTTTGTTTTTGCTGGATAAACTGCATCCTAACTTCCTCGTATACCTGCTTCAAAGGTACTTGATGCTCCTTAGCAATTTGTTCGCATTCTTTGAACTCTGGTGCATACTGTACCAATTTTCCCTGGTGATAACCGACTTTTACCGTTAAAAGTCCCCATCGTGTTAGCACTTGCTCGAATTCTCTAGCCAATCTATGGCAGGAAGCGTGCATGTACCTGATGCCGAGTGTCGTTGTCTCGCTAAAAATAACTTCCTCTACAACAGAGAGCCGTTCATCTTCAACCAGCACATTCAGCATAATCCCAGGTCTGCCTTTCTTCATAATTATCGGTACTACAAATACATCGTTCGCACCTACTTCAAAAAGCTTATCCATTATATAAGAAACCCACTCCGGGTTCATATCGTCTAAATTTGCCTGAATTAACAGCATACTATCGTCCACATGCTCATCCCTATGATTAAAACTCACGATCCTCACCTCATACAGGCATCATAGCAAAAATCGGATAACAACGAAAGATGCAGGGATAAACATTCGTAGAAGAGTACATCCTAAGAACTAACATTTCAGGAAGGATGATAGAGATGAAAAGCAGACCGTTTTGGTCGCGGGTTCTTGTTCTTAGCCTCCTCCTATCAGCAACCGAATCCGGGACTCTTTCAAGCAATGCTGAATCCCACGCCGCTGCATCTGACCAATTGTTTGCCGCAGCTCCGTCTAAAGTTAACCCGAACTTGAACGCTGAGCGGAAAGAGCTATTTGAAAAAACAAGCATCTTGTCAGGCATTCCATGGGCATACCTTGCCGCAGTTGATCAGTACGAAAGAACAATGAATATCGCGAAAAAAAGACCCGTACATCAAGGAATTACCAGCATTTACTTCCCTGAAACAGATTGGGTCGGCTTATTGAATCCAGACCAGCAAGATACGAATCCAAGAAGCATCTCCTTCTTTCATGGTTACGGGCGAGATGGTTCAGGTGACGGCATTGCCGATCGAAACAACGATTTAGACGTACTGGCGGCTATGGCCACACTAATGAGTAATAATGGCAACCAAGAAGAAAATTTACAAATCAACTTATGGAATTATTATCAAAACTCGCGCAGTGTTGAACGTATCAAACAATTCGCTACAATCTATGCCACACTAGGTACCCTTGATGTTAGTGAGCATGCTTTTCCACTGCCGGTGAACGCAGACTACTCCTACCGCAGCACATGGGGGGACAGTCGCGGATGGGGCGGGCATCGTTCCCATGAAGGAACAGACTTATTTGCGGGTTATGGTGTTCCTGTACGAAGCACTTGCTATGGCATTGTGGAAATTAAAGGCTGGAATCCCTACGGAGGCTGGCGGATTGGTATTCGAGATGTGAACAATATATATCACTACTACGCGCACCTTTCTGGTTTTCAAAAAGGAATCAAAGAAAACGATATTGTAAAACCTGGACAAACCATCGGCTGGGTGGGTAGTTCAGGTTATGGTAAGCCGGGAACATCAGGTAAATTTCCACCGCATCTCCATTTTGGACTTTATCGTGATAATGGGCTGACCGAATGGAGCTTCGATCCTTACCCCTCCCTTCGCAAATGGGAACGTGAAGATCGGATGAAAAAGAAAAAATAAAACCGCTCCATTATTGGGGCGGTTCTTTTTGTGTATTGCTTTCTTGCGTTGAAACTCCCTCTGACTTTGGTGTTGTTGTAGTTCCGGCATTCGGTATACTAGGCAGCGATAAACTCGGTGGACTCGCATCCTTATTACTGCCCACAGGTTTACCCTTGTTATCATAATAATACGTAGGGACATCCCCAACAACGAGTGAATAGGAAATAGGAATTTCGGTTTCCACAATTTCAGTATCGGAATCAAAGGGAATAATCACAGATACTTCTGCAATAATACGGACATACACTTCAAACATAACCATATTGATTCCCGCATTTTGAGAACGTGTATTTAGATCAACCTTCACATTACCTACTGGCAGCAGACGAATCGGAATATCAGGGCCAAATGAGGAGAGAATCGCACTATTCATCGCTTGCCCTACCGGAATATGCTCTGATATACTTTGCAAATCCTTCAGTTCACCTTGCACTGTTTTAATCGTATCTGCAGTTATACGCATATGTTCATTATAATTAAGCATAAATCCTGTTATTTTACCGTTTTTATCCATCTTCCAATCAATTAATTGCTCCGCACTCGTACTTCCAGCCACATGATCCGCAATGGCACTATTAATCGCTTGTGTTGCTATCTGCTTTATGCGTACTTTTGCCAAATTCATCAGTGGAGGTCTAAGATTACGTTCTACGAAAATAAAAAACTGCACGCTAAATAGGACAAAGATGAGAAGACCGATCAACAGCACCTTTTTGCGGTTTGTTTTACCTGTAGGTCTGCTTCTCCAGCGTCGCCTTAGCAGCATCCCATTCCCTCCCCTAGCCACTCAAATCAATTAGTACTACCTTATGCGGACATGGAGTGAAAAAGAAGACACGTTCCCCACAGCAAGTCCACTCAACCGGTCATACATTCATCTCCATTGTTATTCTAACTTTCCCCATTCCCATTCCATTTGTATCCCGTCTTATTCGTTATCGAGTCTGAACCCAATGGGTCTAACTGGATTACGCCTGCAGATTTCCCCATCCCTTCTGTAACCTCTCTCGTCTGGGTTCCTACGTATACGTTCTTCTCACTAAGACACAACCCATCCGTACATCCGTATCTTCTCGCTTCTGCGTCCCATCATCAATGCAACTTCCTACGTGAGTCTCATCCATTCAGGGCAACTCATGTCAGCACCATATCGACCCCGCATTACCTTGACTATGCCACCACATCCTTCAGCCGACACAATTTGTCCCATCCTATCCTGTCCTATCCTATCCTGTCCTGTCCTGTCCTGTCCACGTACCTGTATCTCATCCCATTGACATCTTCCATCCAACGTCACCTCACTTTGCGTCCAACCCAACTTTTCACCACCTCTATGGACACTATCCCCATCACTCAGAAATTAGAAAAACATTCGATTTCTAATTAAATTTTTCCATTTTCCCTTGAAATAAGATCATATGTTTGGTATATTATTAATAGGAACATATATTCTCATTTCTGGACAAACGGAGAGATGCATATGAATTTTGCAAGTATGTCACTTGAGCAATTTCAAAATCATTTTTCCACTGACAGTGCTTGCATTGAGTATATTTTTCATACTAAGTGGCCTGAAGGTTTTAGCTGCCCGCGTTGTAAACATAGCCATGCTTATGTGACAACTACCCGTCGTCTTCCGCTTTACGAATGCAGTCACTGTTGCCATCAAACGTCTCTTATATCCGGGACAATTATGGAGGGAAGTCGAACTGGACTGAGTAAATGGATGCTGGCTCTTTTTCTTTTCTCCCGTACAAATAAAGGTACGACCGCAATCGAACTTTCTAAATTTATCAAGGTTACTTATAAAACAGCTTGGCTAATCTTGTATAAAATCCGTTCTATGATTCATAGCTCCGATGATCAAACTCCGCTTTCGGGCTCAGTTTGTATTAATTCGGCTATCTACGGACGACCTTATAATCCTTCTGTTCACAAACACCAGCAAGAGCATCTTCTTCTTATAGGCTCATCAGTTAATGAATGGAATGAATCTACCTACCTCAAAATCAAGCATGTTCTTCTTACGAATCCAAAAGAAAGACATATTCCTCGATTTGAAACAAAAGCCTTTCAACAACTGCACATAGAATCAGATATCCAAAATATTGAGATAGTTACAGGTTTTTATACCCACACACGACTTCGACCATTGCTCGTATTCGCTAAACAAGCTAGTAAATGGATAAATAACACCTTCCATGGCCTCGGACCCAAACATTTACAAAAGTACTTAGACGAATTTAGTTATCGACTAAACCTTTCTTCAAAAAACAAACCTATTTTTGCCCATTTAGTTCAACTCTGCTTCAAACCCGCTAGCTACTAATAAGACAAATAGTAGTATTAAATTTGGTCATTCAATTTTCAATTTCTGTAATTATAGAAATAAAACTAATGATCAATTGACGAAAAACTTGATCACGTATACATACATTCATACATTCATACATTCATTCATTCTTTCGTTCGTATATTCATTCGTTCATTCTTAATGAATTCTTTCATTCTGAGTTAAAGGGATAGTGGACATAGGGGATTGGAAGTGAAAGACCATCTTTGTTGAAAGCTTGGTCAAGTATTGGATTCATAGTTTGGAGTTGGGTGCTTGGTGCTTGGTTCTGGGTTCTTAAATGGAGTAAAAAGCTGAACCCCTTAACATCTAGGAGTTCAGCTTTGTTTCATTTTATAATTTCTCGGAGTTCGTCCCAAGATACAATCCTAGGTAGGTTCAAGTGCTGATTATACGATCTATCTTTCACATATAAGTTCAATGGGAGGTGGGTCAAGGTTTCCAGAACGGCCGGTTTATCATCGAAATAATAATCCAAGTTCAGTTTTTCAATAATATGTACTTTCTCGGAATCACTCATCCCACAATAAAAATGTCCCTCAACTACCGGGAAACCGTTGGCAATTAACCAGTTTTTTGTTCGTTCTGTATGCTCTTGGGCTCTTGCCGTAATATAGTAGACCTCATGACCTTGTTGTACTAATTCCTGCAAGATATCTACGGCATAAGGAAAAGAAGGACACTGCGAATAATAAATGTCGTCGCGGAGGCTAAACCAGAGCTTGCCTCCTTCTTCTTTCGTCAAACCGAAGGCACTGTGAATTTCCATCGTCGTTAAGGCATGGAACGCATCCAACCCAATATTTTGCTTTAGCTTCTGGTTATAAATATGAAAGGCATGTTCTCTTAAATTAATAAGTGTATCATCGATATCAAAGCCGAATTTCAAGGTTAACTCCTCATTTCACGGATATACTAGGCTGCCGGAGCATTTTCCTTTTTATATTTCCCCCTTATTCCTTCAATATAAGTCCGAAAAGACTTGCAAAAACAGAGGCTTGTCCCCTCGAAATGATGCAGCCGCGCAAATCCTCTATACTCACACCTAAACTTGTAAATTCACAGCTGCTGATATCAATACCCGCAAGCTTAACACCCGTGAATTGTGCCCTGTCCAGCTGACAATTATCGAAATACACTTTTTGCAGCATGGATTCGTAGAAATCGGCATTTAAAAGCGAGCACTCCTGAAAAACAGTCTGCTTGAAATTAGCCATTCGAAAGGTCGTATAATCGGCTAAGCATGTATGAAATAAGACATTTCGGACGGTTGCTTCTGTCAGGTCAATGCCAATGATTTTGCAATTTCTAAATTCAGTCCGATGGATTGTAGCTTGACCAAAATCAACGTTGGATAGATCGCATTTCTCGAAAATAACATCTGTTAGCTCTATGTCTTTCATCGATATCCGAGTGAAGGTGACATTACGAAATATCACTTTATCAAACGCGACTTTATATGCGGACTGATTGTCAATGATACAATCACTTATAATACCCGTATGAAAGCTATCTTCTGGCTGCATTTCCTCGTTGGGCAGTGTAATGGCTGGTATTTCTTTGGGGATTTTCGGTGTTTCAATTTTGGGAATGCTCATCTGGTACTCCTTTATAATCAAATGATAGGCAAAAAAATAAGCCTTACGGCTTTTTGAACATTTACTCTTTGGTATTTAAATCTCCCTTTATATTACCATCTCTTCTTCCCACCGGACAAATCTTGATCGCTTAACCCGTTCAATTTCTCATACGATTCTTTCCACATCACATAGATGGATTGAATCTGGATAAATTCCTGGTCCTTCGGTCCCGCTCCTTGCATGAACATGGCCTCTAACATTTGTTTGTAAAAAGTCATTCGTTTATGAATAATTTGTTTCTCCATATCAATAATTTCATCCAAGGTATGATAATCCATAAATGACTTTATATCGTCGGGAAGCTCTTCATCCAGTTCTTCTCTAGGTGAAGGAGTAGGTCTAGATGTAGACATGCTCGTTCTATTACTTAAATCAACAGTCGTCCGCAGCTCTGACAATTGGATATTCTCTTTCGCGCACATGACATGAAAATATTTATTTTTGAGCAGCTCATTAATCACAAGCTGACACATATCTTTATTCCGTATTAACATACCATCAAAGGGATGAAGTGTCCAAACATGATCTTTCTCATATATGTTGAAAGTGAACCATTCGTTGGCATACAAAATTCTGGTATTAATTGTAGACTCGTCAACAATCTCAAATGTAAAATCCAGCAACGTACAGCCCCCTCCCCAGCCTCACAGATCTTTTCTTATATTCTACCAAATCATAGCAAAAAAAAGAAACCTTTTCAGGTTTCATAGATGACTATTTTTCAATGAATTTGGACACATATTCTGCTTTTTCAGCGCTAGCTACGACAATGAGCACAATGATTATTCCTGAAAGTATAATCCCGCTTATTATCATCCTGTGCACCTTCTTTGACAGATTTGTTCATCTATATTCAAAGATATGATGCACGGTTTCTTTTATTCACCTAAATCCATAATAATGTATTTCTCAATATGACTGGCCAGAATGCCATAATTAGGCTTTTGGTTGTCCACATGTTTACCCAAAATTGATTTCACTGCTAAATAAGGGAAATTAATGCCAGATAGACAAGTCACATGCAGTCCGCCAGACATTCTCGGATTAATCTCAAGTAATTTAGGCACACCTTGATTGTACTTCACTTGAATGTTGTAATTAAACGGGATTTTGTAGGTGGCAGCCACCTGATGTGCGATTTCGATTAGCTCAGGCACTTCCTCAAGCAGTCTTAGCCGTCCGTCCGCTTTACGACGCGGCACAGCGGCAAGTAATTCCCCAGAAGCCGATGCTAAGCAATCGATGCTGTACTCAAAGCCGTTTAATAATTCCATCACCATCAAGTCCTCGAAACGATCTACGGATGATAAGGTCTTGTATACCTGTTCCGTAGAGAGATATGGAGTAACTGTGCCGAACAGGTCACTTAATGTATCCCGCTCATTGCTGATGATTCTGAAGCCCATACCGCCCTCGGCATTCGTTGGCTTCATACAAACCTGATGACCTTCACTTATGAGCGCCTCATAGGCCGTCATAAATTCATCTGCCGTATTGACCACATGATAATCAGGAATTGAAATAATGTTCGTTCCTCTGATGGCTTCATAAAACTTTTGTTTCTCCAGTAAGTTCTCTAATAGCTCAAGGTCACGACAAACCGTTACTTTCGTACCTACCTTTTCGAACGAATCAATATGCTTCGCTATCGCGTACATATGTAATCTGGGAATGAAGACATCAATGCCATGCTTTTTACAGAAATCCAAGGCAAACTCCACATAATCATCATCACCTAAAACAGGTTCGGTATCCGCGTAATCAGCCGCCTGTAGAGCCATATGGGTACGGTCCGGATGTGTGGCGTACATTTTGAATTGGACGCCATCCTCATTATTGCGAATGCTATTCATGTAATGAAAGGCTACTGAAAACCAGCGGTTAAACCATACTTTTTTCATGAGGACTCCTTTATGATACATAGATTCGTTTGCTCGATGTTTACGGATTCAACATACTTAAGTATTTCGTCCGAAGCGAAAATCCCGGATTCCTCGGTAAATGAGTAGTTCCCCGTCGATTGAAGCTGCTCTTGTCGAAATAATTCTCCGTGCCTAGGAGCGATCGAGAAATCAGCGAAATCAATTAAAATCTGATCCAAGAGGGAATCTCCAGATGCCACAACTTGGCGCTCCTCTGTTAACTGTTTGAGATGCTGAACGGCATCTCTTTTATTAACCACTTGGGGAACGACATAGACTTTTCTTCCCTGAATGGAAGTGCTCCAACCCATGCGCTGAAGTTCTGCACTCATCTGAGCAACTTCCTCAAGCGGTATCTTTGCCCGGTCAATGATATGTGAAAAAAATAGCTCGTCGCAGTAGCTGGAACTGAGGACCCATTCCGGACTAAGGACACGATCTAGCAGTATCCTGACATCCTGCACATGCTCACTTGTTTCACTAACGCGAGCAACTACAGAGGCTTGCCATTCCAAGTCGGTATGTCCATCTATCAGAATATTCCCGCCGTTGCTCGTAACGGCATAGGCGGGCTTCAACATTTGACTAATTAAATGGATACGATTGTACTGCTGCATGGTTCGTGTCGTTACTGGGATGAAAATGAGCTCCGTCATCAACTTCTGAAGCAGCTGGTAGGAACTAGAGGACATATATGATCTCACTTTACCGTCAATGAGCTCTGCTGTAATAATCCGATCGCCTAATTCTTCGGCACGCTCTAAAGGCTGGGAGTAGATTAACGTTTGATCTAAATCGCTTGCAAATATCATTCGGCATCTCCTTTCACGGATTTTATAATACCACAACAGGAATAAGTGAGACCTGGGTACACTTCTATTGGTACTTCCCTAGCTTTAGCTAAAAGGAGGATATGACGAATATTTGGATTATCTAATCGGTCTACTAATATCCGCCATGGCACTCTACGGAGCAGTACACGGGTCGTTTCTCCAACACCGGGTTTAATCAAGTTAATATCCGCAATCTGATACTCACTCTGAATCGCCTGGATATCTCGCAAACCTTTCCATGAAATCGTCGGAGGATGTTGGAGTAATTCCCGGGCACTATGCTGTGCTTCTTTCACTACCTCACCAAAAAAGGGCACAATCTCCGCAATAAAATGATTGGAGAGATCCTGGTCCAACCACTCCTTATAATATTTGGAACCATGAAAGTCATGCGGCCTAATGAGATCCTCGCGCAGCACCGTTCGACTCATTAAACCGGATACCACCGCATTCAAGCAGGCACTCGGAATCAAGAAGTCTTCCCTTGTTCCAAACATATCCGTACAATGGCCAGGATCAGCAAGTACAGCTAGATCGTCGTCCAGCTTGATCCCGTAATCTCGTTCCAGCTTGCTGCAAGCCTCTATAAGCACTTTACGGATTGCTCCCTTGCCGGTCCACCCGTCGACAAATTGTAGATTCGCTTCTGGATGCTTTTGCTTGATATAAAACAAAGCGTTCTCGTCAATCCCTTTACCTCGAATTATCGAGATGCTGTAATGGGGTATGTCCAACTGATGCACGTCTTGCAGGTAACGTCTTATTAGTATACCGACCGGCGTGCCCGCTCTCGCAAGAGAGACCAGCACCGTGTTCGGTCCTTTTTTATTTCGAATAAGCTCTGCCGTAGTACCGACTGCTAATGCAACCTTCTTGGCTGACATCTGCAGTGTCTCTCGGTACAATTTTAAATAATCAGACGTTGGTAGATGCTCTTGCGGTAGCATTTCTGAATAATGAGTTCCCGATTGAATGGCTAGTTCTCTCGCATCCATCGACTTTTCCAGCTTAACCTCGCTCAAATCTTTAAGCAGGAATGTCACATCGGAAGCTGGATAGCTGCCCAAGTGCACAGGCTCCTCTATTGGTTTGACTCGCCAATCTTCCATACTGCATTCTCCTTCCATTCAACCGTTTGAGGAGAGAAAATGACAATATGAATCCTTTTCAGCTCTCGCGTTTGAAGAATTTGAAGTAATGGCTGCATCGAAGCTGGATCTGCTTCTCGTTCCATAAATAAATAGAGATCGTCATACATGCCTACCGGTACATTATATAAGAAATGAGTGACATCTGGATCCTCCGGAGATGAGTACGGATAACCTACCTTGACGGCGTAATCCTCTTTATCAATGGTATGAATTGGACTCCTCGTCGTCGATTGGTAAGACAAACCTTCTCCCATTTCAGCGGCAATTCGCATGGGGATATACATAAACTCACCTGTGCCTACGCACAACGTCTTCTTACCTATACGAGTAAGTTTCAACAGCTTGGCGGCTTGAGATATCGAATGACCAGATTGTTCGCTTTCCTCCGGTGTAAGACCAAATCTTCCACTATGCTGTAAATAAGGATGTTGGCTCACATAAGGAGCATGAGCGAATAGATGATCTATATACATGAAGTGAATGGGTCCCATTTGATTTGGAATAGGAAGGACAGGCACTTGGGGGGTCAAGCTTTCAGATGAACCAGTTACTTTTACCTCACCTTTGACTAAGGAAAGCACGTGGATGGAGATACCTAACTCCAGTTCTAGCTTCAAAAACTGCTGCTGATCCTCTGGGGTTCTCCAATCAAGCAGAGCAAGGATGTAGTAGGTTTTCTTTGGAAATTTCCCCTGCATATCTCGAATAATGTTCAACGAGGTCTTACCTGTCGTAATTTCATCATCAACAAGGACAACAATCTCAGGATTTGTAAGCATTTGAGGATCCTTCGCGTAACAATAATGTGCCACCGCATGGGAATGCTCCTCACTGAAATTAATGATGGATGCCGATCCTTCGATCACTTCTCGCGTGGTATGAATATAGCTGCCCCCCTGACCAAAGGTTTCATAAACAGCATGTCCGATGGCTGTGGCAGTTTCAGCAAACCCTATAAAAGCAACTGATTGCGGCAAGCTTAAACGATAGGACATAATTTCTTTATAGGCCGTTTCGGCCTGAGAAGGATCTATAATGCCCTGAATGGCTTGAGGGATTAACTTCTGTGGCAAAGTACCTTTTAAGGCTTGTTGTAAAAGTAGTGCCAATGAAGCCCCGCTTAATAAGGAGGAATACGGATTCACAGGGATATGTTTCCCCAGCACTTTGCTAACAAACAGGAACGATCGTTTCTTATTGATTCTTGCCGCCATGGCGAACAGAGAGTCGAGGGGAATCTCAAATGGATTAGAGGTCAATGTCACTTGAAGCTCTAAATCACCTGCGATCTTATACGTATGCTCGATTATGCTTGAGCAATAATCCTTCATATTGTTGTTGTTCATGCAGCACCCCATAAATTTGTGATCGTAAGAGAATACGTCTAGCCCAGCTTAAATGAGGTTTGATTTCATTCATTTTATTGGCATATGCGCTCTTAATAACGCCATGATCGCCATTATTGTTCTTAATAATGCTTGTAGCATCCGTATACTCTTCATGAGTCACCGCGTATATCGATTGAACGGGTTTAATATGAGTAGGATGAATAATCGTCTTACCAATCATGCCGTTCTCTTTATCCATTATCACTTCGCGAACCAAACCTTTTTGGGGAAAATATTCCCATACAGGTCCGGAAATAACGTAAGATGCATCAACACGTCCAAATATATTAATAATGTCAGCAACACAATCTCGAATCGGTGTTATGTCATAAATGGTCATCTCTGGACTGCGTCTCAAACCAAATAAGCTGGAGAAATCCGTAGCCCCAATTCTTACATTAAGGACCAAATCCTTATACTTCTCTAGGATTTCTTTAATCATTTGAAGCGTATAGGTACGGCTTTCCTTATAAATCACAGGTCCAGACTCTAGAATTGGCAGACCATATAGCATAGGTGCAGAAGACGGTTTCTCGTCATTATAATTTTCTAGTATTTGAAAATAAGCCTCGCCATTGTCTGCAGTAAATTTCGGGAATACAAATCCCGTTAAAAGGGCTACGTTCTCTTCTAATCTTTCGATCAAATAGTTTAACTGATTCACACTTCTTACACGTACGAATAAAAGCGGAAGATTGTCCGTATGAAGAATTCCGACTTCAATGAAGGTGGCTAGCTGATTCATTTGATTCACCAATGATTCTTCTGCGGCATGAACCTCATTTTCACCAACGGCATCTTCCAAATCAAGAATAACAGAAACAAGACCTTCAATTTTACCAAAAGCGATATCTTCCGCGAACGTGGGACGTGTAGCAGGCATATAAAGTGCAGCACCAATGGAATAAGCTAGGATTTCTTTGCGCGAATGATTATGGAAGGAAGTCGGAGGTAAATAAAATAGAGCTTTCTCTTCATCCGCTGTTAAATAATTAAAATATCTCAATCCCGATTCCTCCCTCTTTCGTTTAAGAAACAATCCCCCCGTAAAGGAGGGATTGTCATTGTATAGTCGGTATATTAGCTAGCTGATTCCTGCTTGTCCTTTTTGCGAAGCAAGCTAAGAACAATCGTGCCTCCAAATAGAGCAATGATGACTGAGAAGAAGAGAATATGTGAGATATGGTAACCAAATGCACCTGCAATCATCTTAATACCGATAACGATAATAAGTATGAACGCTGTTTTCTCCAATTCCGGTATCTTGTCAATGAGCTTTAAGAAGACTTGAGCTACACCTCTCATCATAAGAACTCCCAAGATGCCTCCAAGGAATAACACCCATACCTTTTCACTGACGCCAAATGCAGCTAGAACACTATCGACACTAAAAGCAATATCCATAACTTCTACTGCTAATACCGTACGCCAGAAGGAAAGTCCTTTATTCTTAACTTCACCTTCACCATCCACTTCATGTTTCTTGAAGAAGAGATTACTGATGGCAATCCAGAGAAGATACGCACCGCCAAGCACTTTAATCCACGTAATTTGAACTAGGAAAGTACCTACCCCAATAGCTATAAATCTGAAAACGTAGGCACCTAGAAGCCCATAGAATAAGGCTCTTTTCTGCTGTTCCTTAGGTAAATGCTTAACCATAACAGCGAGTACTAATGCGTTATCAGCAGATAGTAAACCCTCTAGAAGAACAAGTGTACCGATAATTCCCCAGTTAACGGGATCGGTAAGTGTTTCTGAGAGCACTTCCCAACTAAAAAAGTTAAGAAAATTGTTAACAAAGCTTTGAAAAAAATCTGACATCCCTTGACCCTCCTGTATATTTCGCTAATTGTTTACTTATTTCCTGCAACCCATCTCATTCCCCATCCAAAGGCTTCATCTAGCACCTTATGACCGGAGAAATATTGAACAAGCCGCTCAATGCTAAATGTTTCATTATTTTGGTTACGAATTAATGCAATGGCACACATGCCCTGACGATTATCATGCTCGTTCAATTTCACTTCGATATCGGGTCCGCCATCCTGCTTAATGGAGACTACGCCATCAGCTTCAGACCAAGTTGTTGCACCCTCGTAGATAAAAGTGAAAATAAGGATGCGTTCAAATTCAGAGAGCTTATTTCCATTGATTCGAATGTTCTCACCTGTCGTTACGGATCCTGTACGATCATCACCGTCTAAGGCGATATATGGTTCTCTATGAAGTGAACCAAACCGGTTACCAAGCGCTTGAATAACGCCCTTCTCACCATTCTTTAATTCATATAAACAAGCTAGATCCAGATCGATCCCTTTGGTTTTACCGAAAAATCCACTGGGTTTCTTCTTCTGATTCCAGTTTAAATTAATGACAATTTCCCCGAGATTGCCTGTTGTCTTCTTCTCAAGACTAATGCGATCGCCCTTCTTCTTCAATTCAATCTTATTCAGATTAATTGGAGACGGAGGGATAAGAGGTGGTTTACTTGTTGGAGCTGGAGTTGAGACTGGGGGAGGCGTCGGTGTTGGATTAGGTACTGGGTTAGGTGTAGGTTCATCCTTAACCTCGATTCCGAAATTACCACACAGCGCTTTCAGCCCACCGGAAAAGCCAGATCCAATCGCACTGAATTTCCATTCCGTTCCATATCTATATAGTTCCCCTACAACAATAGCTGTCTCAACGGAGAATTGATTTCCTAATTCATATCGCAACATATCTTGCCCTGTGCTAGGATGAAAAATCCGTAAATAAGCTTGAGTTACTTGGCTGAATTGCTGCTTTAACTTCTCACCCTCATGAATGGTTAGTGTGATAGCAACTTTCTCAACATTGGCTGGAACGTTGGAAAATTGAATAGAAAATTGCTTCTTATCGGTCCCTTGAGAGGGCCGATCGATAAAATTCACACCGCTTTTTGTTGGATTGTTGTAGAATACCAGCTGTTCGTCATTGTCTACCTTCCCATTAGCGCCTAACAAGAATGCTGAGGTATCCAGATCTATGTTCGCAGGAGAGTTCCATCCGAGTCCAATACCAATCTGTGAGAGCCCCGGATTTGTTTTTGTAACATCCGTCTTTTGGCCTTTGACAAGAGATATATGCATAAGGGCTGTCCCTTCCGTACTCAATAATTGAAGGGTGATGCCTTGCTCGCACCACCCCACCTGTTTCTGAATTTACTGGGCATCAAGTCCGTAGTTTTTACAAAGGGCTTGAAGACCACCTTGAAAGCCACTTCCTACTGCTTGGAACTTCCATTCTTGACCTTGGCTGTCTCGGTACAATTCACAAATGACAACGGCAGTTTCTACTGAAAAGTCCTCGCCCAAGTCATAACGTAAAATCTCCCGATTCGTTACCTCATCAACAAGACGAACGAACGCATTCGATACTTGTCCGAAATTTTGGTTGCGATTCGATCCATCATGAATCGTAACAGCTATTCCTACTCGGTGAATATGCGCAGGGATTTTGGAGAAATCAACTCGGATTTGCTCGTCATCCCCATCACCATCACCTGTACGATTATCGCCGGTGTGCTCAACGCAGCCATTGACACCAACCAAGTTGTTGTAAAAAATGAAGTCCTCAAGCCCTTTGGCTTTACCTTCAGCATGAAGCAGAAAGGCTGACGCATCCAAATCGAATGAATGCCCACCACTATATTTGTTCGTATCCCAACCTAATCCGATAATCGCCTTACTCAGGCCAGGGTTCGTCTTGGTTAAGTCAATTCTTTGACCTTTGGACAAGCTGATTGTCATTGCTGCATCTCCTTAGAGTTTTCGCAAGAAAACTAGCATGATAAGTAAAATCTTAGGAAGTTTGCAAGCCGTAATCGCGAGCTAAACCTGCAAGACCGTCTTTGTAGCCACTACCGATTGCGCTGAATTTCCATTCGCCAGCGTTACGGTACAATTCACCGATAACTACGCCTGTTTCAATGGAGAAGTCTTCTCCTAGATCAAAACGAATCAATTCTGCGCCTGAACCTTCGTTAAGAATACGAACGTAAGCATTGGAAACTTGTCCAAAGTTTTGCGCTCTTGCTTCAGCATCATGAATTGTGATGCAGAAAGCAATCTTCTCAGTTTCAGCTGGTACTGCGCTTAGATCAACACTTACTTGCTCATCGTCGCCATCGCCAGCACCTGTACGGTTGTCGCCGTTATGTACGATGGACCCATTCGAATTCTTCGGGTTGTTGTAGAAGATGAAATCTGAATCAGATCCTACTTTACCGGAAGCATTTACAGCGAAAATGGAAGCGTCTAGATCGAAGTCTTTACCGCCATCATATTTGTTCGTGTCCCAACCTAAACCAACAACAACTTTAGTTAGACCTGGGTTTGTTTTCGTTAAATCTACTTTTTGACCTTTGGATAGTGAAATTGCCATTGAATATGACCTCGCTTTATAGGGGATTTGGTGTTGCTATTATTGATAACGTTTAACTAATTGTCCAACCGTTGTATCCGTGCTGCCTTCACCAATCGCGTTGAATTTCCATTCGCCGCTATGACGATAAATTTCACCAACAATCAGGGATGTTTTACCTGAATAATCTTCGGTCAGATTAAACTTGATCAATTCTTGTTTATTCGAATCATTCACCAACCGGATGTAGGCGGATTGAACGAGACCGAAATCTTGCTTTCTATTCACGCAGTCGTAGATATTAACAACGAAAACGATCTTACTAACATCCGCAGGAACTTGTCCTAAATTAACAGATACTTGCTCATCATCGCCATCGCCTTCCCCTGTGCGGTTATCACCGGAGTGAACAACTGAACCATCAGGGCTTTGCAAGTTAGCGAAGAAAACAACATTCTTCTCTTTAGTTAATTTCCCATTCTCATCTAATAAGATGACGGAAGCGTCGCAATCAATTTCAACAGCTGTTTTCTTGGATCCGAAGAAACCTTTCTTCTCCACAACCGCAGGATCCCAACCTAGTCCAACTACAACTTTGGAAAGACCCGCATTACCTTTTGTTAAATCAATTTTCTGACCTTTGACCAAACTAATTGTCAACGAGGTCACCTCCCTTCATATCCTGTATTAGTACACTCTTTCATTTGATACGGATAAAGTTCAAACACGTTTCATTTTTTCAATTAAATTATTTGTAAATTGACGATCACAGACTAAATTCGCTAGGATTGAGGTTCAGCGCTGTACAAATATCTTTGACAACCTTCTTCTCTTGATCATCAAAATCTCCGTCTGCAGCACCAATTGCGCAGCATACCGCAATGATGATTCGTCCAACTTCCGGCTTATTGTTAAACTTGGAAATAACTTTAAGCGCCTCTTGCTTGCCTACAATGCCTGAGAACTCAAAGTTGCCAGCAAAGTGGTTAAAGCGAGCGATGACATTACTGACATCAAATACTTTAAGTTCTTCGCTGCGGCTGATGTAACCAATCATCTTTTCTTTTTCTGAATTACCAATGCTGCCATCCGCGGCTGCTACAATCGCACAACCTGCTACAACGGCATCCAGAAAATCTTTGTTCTGAAATTTTTTGACTTGCTCTGACAAGCCCGTTTTCGCGCTTGAAAACCATGATTTAAACGTACTCATTTCAGCACCACCTATATGATTTAGTAACACATTTTGACTATAGGCTACATTTTTCTCCACAATAGTCTATGTTCACAGTTTATACGATTACACATTTGTTTTCAAATATTGGAATTTCGAAGCGGCTATGGGGAATAATTCAACCTAAACGTCATAAAACCGCCCAAAGCGGACGGTTAATTAGACTAAGTAAATGAAATAGAAATGAGTACCAACAAAAACTGACTTTTAGATAGCAGCCTCTACTTTCGTGTAGCGATTTGCAGGATTCGGTACACCTAGGTTTCCCCGCAATGTGTCAGATTCATACTCTTTTCGGTATATACCGCGCAGACGAACGCTTCTATATTCTCAATATTCATAGCAGTGCCCCTCCTAGCTCATGCCGCATATTATTACGGGTGATCCAATTCCGCCCTTTTCCTTTGGCAAAATAGAGCGCTTGATCCGCATGCTCAAGCACTTCATGTGCCGACATTCCGTCTAGTGGGAATGAGGAGACTCCCAATGTATTCACGATTTTCTCCTTGCCGCTTTGACCACTAATGAGCTTAGCTACTACTGGATTAGCACTCACATTCTGACCTAAACGATTGTGCTCTGGATTATAAATAAGATTACCGGCTCCATCGACCACATAGATATATGAACCCGATGGAGAGTAGCTGTTAGAACCGAATATATCATTTAATACATTGTTTTCTCGTAAATAAATAGTGCCCCCTAAAGAGCCCAGATACTGGCTTGTTGAATTAAATAGGGGGTTTGTCAAAACCTAAACAATGAAAAGCACGAAATTCGTGAATGCGGCCTTCCGCCAATTAGTAAATTAAAAGGTTTCGTGGTAACTAAACCTTCCAGTTCAATACGGTTTCCAGCATGGATTTCAGATGTTTCACTCGGTGCAGCTCAGGTTTTGCTTTTACTATATTAAATTCATCCCTTATATGCTGGATGAAATCAATCCGTAAGTGTTCTAGCTGCTCCCCTGTTAAGACGTACGAATAATCTACGACTGATTCGTAGGTATGGTACCATTCGCTATTTTCCAAGAACGTAAAGGATGAACGTTCGTACCATTCTTTTACATGACTCTTCAATGCAGCTGTAATGGTAACATCGTTCCCCGACATTGCGTAGAGTCTATCAGAAGAAATTAGGTTTCTGTACTTGATCATGTTGTCATCCGGGAACGAATTGGGAAGTGCATAAAACTGGATGACAGAGTCCAAAATCTCCATATAGGCTTGTGGTCCAGCCTGTTTCGGATTAAATTGACACTTAACCGCGGCATGGGCGATGCTCTTAAGCAAACTTAGAGCTTCTGCGGCTTCCTTTTTATCAGGCGAACCTTGAAAAAACAACCCTTGCTTTCCCGCACGAATTTCAGCCCGGTCAATCGCATCATGGATCGCATCTTCAAATTGATCTTTGCTGTACGGTGCCCACTGATCGATATGATCGGTAAGTTCCACGCTCATGCCAAACTCCCTACGGATAATGCTCAGCAGGTTAATCCCGCCACTGCCGTTTACTACAGCAAATATATCGTGTAAAAACCTTTCCATGTTTTTTGCCTTTTTCGTGGCCCCCATAATTTCACTAGGAATTGTATAAATGGTCTCAGCCTTTTTTTGTTCGAGATCGGTAATAAGCTGCTTCAATTCTGAGAGTAATGGATGCTCCATTCTTCAATCCTCCACGTCTTTTTACTACTAGATAGTTCCCCCTCCAACTCGTTTTTATCAAGTTCAGACCATTTATGAAAAACAAAAAAGGCTTGCTCCGACATGTAGGAGAAAACCTAATTTCCTTTCCAGGGCATGATCTGGATGGTTCATTAGAATGCACTCGGTACAATAACCATAGACATCAAGCTTGTAGCTAATGGGCTTGAAACTGTTGGTTAGTGTGGGGAGCCCGAAACGCTCCGTCACTAAATCAAGAAATCGTGCCGTAACTCAGTCCTATAAATTATTTTTCCATCTTCTGATAGATATCGATGGCAGATAATGGCTTTGCGGAATTTAGAATAAGATCTATCATGGCTTTGCGCTGTTCAGTTAATCGCATGCCCTTGCTAGCTAATTTCTTAAACTGTTCCTGCAAGTCATGATGGTCATCTATTGGATGCTGTCCCTTCATTCGAAGTGCTCTCCTTCTACTTCAGCTATGATACAGCTCCAGCTGGTGCTGCATCTCTAGGTAAGGTTCTTGGATTGTAAGCTGCATAACCGTGAGCGATTTTCTCGTAACTCATTTCACTATCTTCAATGATCATTTTGCGCTTGGCCTTCAAAATAATTTGTTCAATGTCAGCAAAGCTGCAGCCTTGCAGCAGTTCCTTCGACTGCTCGATGAGCTTCCTATTTTCCTGCGAATCCCCAAGTAATTTAGTCAAAAACACATCAAGCTCCGCTTTGCCAGGCAATTCATACGTCATTCGCGTATCAAACCGACGCCACACGGCCGTATCCAATTCTTCTTCCAAATTCGTCGCGGCAATAAATGTGCTATTACTATGGAATTCATCTAGACATTGCAGCAAAGTATTGACCACTCGCGCCATCTCTTTCACTTCATCAATAGAATCTCTAGCCCTTGCAATAGCATCGAATTCATCGAGAAACAGCACACATGGTGCAAGCTTGGCGAATTCGAATATTTTTCGAATATTCGATCCCGTTTCACCGAGATGACTATGAATAATCGCATCCAATCGAACGACAATGAGTGGAAGCTCCAAACGAGACGCCAGATAATAGGCCGTTAATGTTTTCCCCGTTCCCGGCGGGCCAAACATAACGATTTTATTCGGAACAGACACTTCGGCTTCTTCGAACTTTTGTTTCATATTCTGAATGGTTATAAATTCTTCCACGATTTGCTGATTATTTTCTTGCAGGACGATATGTTTGATTTTCTTCAGACACTCATCAGGTGTATAAACAGTTGCCGTTTCAATCCCTTTGGATTTGGGCAGCCTGATATTCTTTTTAGTGGTCATATCTTTAATTGCTCCTCATTTTGTACGTATTCGCTGCCTAAACCTCATTCTCAAAGGATTCAGCGCATTGCTGGATCATCTGACAAAAGGAACGGTTGTGGCCTATGTAAAAGGATGAAAGATCGTATCGGTTCCTCGCGGGTTCAAAGGAAATCAACAAGCGATGTCTCATGCGCTTCATGGTCAATTGGACAAATTTCTCAGCTCGCTCAGAGGCTATGATCGTGAGATAAGCATACAGGGAATGGTCTTCTGGTTCGTCAAGTGGGCTTACACCTGCACAAGAGAATTCAGTCGCTATTTGCTTCTGCTGAAGTAATATCAAGGCTGGAAACAATTCCGTATCCACGTGGATATGTCCGAGAAGTGTAGTCTTCTTAGCATGCTTGCGCTGTTTCTCACGTGCCGCCCATTGCAATAATTCTTGCTCGCGGCGACGCCACTGAGCATTCGTGTGATGACTTAGAATGACTTCTTTTTCCTCATTGGTATTCAAACTCATCAAGCCCATCAGCCTCCTCTTGGATAATCCCCTTCACAAAGCAGAAAACCCGGACAAGTAAGCCCGGACTTTCTTGGTTTATTACCGTGTTTCGCGATGAAGAGTGTGACGCTTCAGACGTGGACAATACTTTTTCAGCTCCAAACGAGAGGTTTGTGTTCTTTTATTCTTCGTCGTTGTATAGTTTCTGTCACCTGTTTCCGTACACGCCAATGTAATAATGACTCTCATGCTGTTCACCTCCTATCATACATCATTGCTGAATTTATTGTGGCAAAGGGCAGGATTCTTCCAACTCCATCATGGAATTCGGCAGCTCATCCTCGAAACGATTCCAATCGCTAAGCATTTCAGCATCTGTTAACAAGCAGGCATCCAAAGAAGCGACGATATTAACTCGGTCTATCTCCATGCCGATAAATACAACCTTGTTAATGCGATCTCCATAGGTATCATCCCAATGCTTGATTTGATCCGCGTCTTCTTCAAGAACAGCTTCTCTTTCACCATCTGGCAGCGCCGACACCCAATACCCAGCTGGACCGAAGCGAATAGAAGGACCCGCTTGACTTAAGTTCTGAGCGTGATCGTTGCGCGTTGCAAGCCACATGATCCCTTTAGCTCGGATGATCTCCGCTGGCCAATCTTCCATCCAACTCATTAGCCGCGAAGGTTCGAACGGACGAATTCTTTCATAGACGAAAGAGGAAATGCCATATTCTTCGGTTTCTGGTGTATGTGTTTCCTTCTCCATCTCCCGCATCCAACCTGCGGACGTACTTGCTTCATCAAAATTAAATAAATGGGTGTTCAAAATATCTGTTGGAGCAACCTTCCCGTGAACTGAGCGAATGAATTTGGCTCTAGGTTGTAATGCGCGTAGTACTTCCTCTAGCTCAATCAGCTCATCTTCTTCCAGCATGTCACATTTGTTCAAGATCAGGACATCACAAAACTCAATTTGATCAATCAGAAGATCTACAACTTCGCGTGTATCGTCTTCACCCACAGCTTGACTGCGTTCAAGGAGCGTTTCTCCAGAGGAATAATCCGTCCAGAAACGGTAGGCGTCTACGACAGTTACCATCGTGTCGAGACGGCAAAATTGCGTAAGATCAATCCCCTGCTCTTCATCCATATAAGTGAATGTTTGCGCAACCGGTAAAGGTTCACCTACACCCGTAGATTCAATAAGGATATAGTCAAATTTATTCACTTTAGCAAGCCGCTCTACTTCCTTCAAAAGGTCGTCACGTAGTGTACAGCAGATGCAGCCATTCGACATTTCTACCAGGCTCTCATTCGTGCGGGAAAGTCCGTTGCCTTCTCTAATCAGATCAGCATCGATGTTGACCTCACTTAAATCGTTCACAATAACCGCAACTTTTAAGCCATCGCGATTATGCAGCACGTGGTTTAATAGCGTTGTTTTGCCTGCTCCCAAATAACCGCTTAAGACGGTCACAGGTATTTTATGATCCACCAATGTCATAACCTCTTTTTATTCGTAATATTTACGTATTTACATCAAAAAAAACAATCTCAACTTCGATTTATTCATTTAACGCTTTTTTCAATGCTTCTAGGTTATTCGTCATAACACCGATGTAATCAAGGTTTTTCTTTTTTTCATCATCCGTTAATCCCTCTAATGGATTCAGCACATCCGTTTTCGCACCGACTTCTTTTGCAATTGTATTCGCCACCTTTGGATCTACAAGCGTTTCAAAGAAAATCGTTTGTACGTTATTATCTTTCGCAAATTTAATAATTTCTGCCATTTTATCTGGGGCTGGCTCTTCCTCAGGGGAAAGTCCGGCAATAGGAACCTGTGTCAGCCCGTATTCTTTGGCCAAATAGCCAAAAGCAGCATGCTGCGTAACGAATTCTTTACGCTTTACATTTTTAAGGCCCGTTTTGAATGACTCGTCCAAAGCTTTAAGCTTTCCGATATAGGCATCCGCATTTTTACGATAATCTTCTTTGTGAGCTGGATCAGCTTGCGTTAATCCTATTACAATGGCCTCAATCTCTTTTTGAGCAAGAACCGGTGTTAACCAAACATGAGGATCTAGGATTTCGTCCCCATGCGCTTCTTCTTTATGATCTTTATCTTCTTCCTTGTGATCTTCTGCATGCTCGTCTTCCGGTAAGCCTTCCATCAATTCAATTCCTTTAATAGCTTCAACAACAACACGATTCTTATTTTCAGCGCTCTTAAGTGCCTGCTCCGCCCATCCTTCTACGATACCGTTGTAAACGAACAGATTGGCGTTCTTCAATTGTGTCATATCTTTCGCACTAGGCTCCCAATCATGGGGTTCAGTCCCCGACGGGACTAGAGAGATAACATTGGCATGATCACCTGCAACCTGTTTCGTGAATTCATACATGGGATAGAAGCTTGTAACGACATTTAATTTGCCATCGCTTGAAGCGGTGTTGGATGCACAGCCCGATAAGAGAGCAGCTGATAGTACGGTAAATGTAAGTGATTTTGTTACCCCTATTTTTTTCATTGGTTATTCCTCCTGATATTTGTTAAATGATGAAATTGTCGTTTCTTTGGACATCCGAGGGATGGTGTCAACTGAATTTCTTGCTTTGCTTTTGCTAAATGTCAGAACGACCTTTTTCAAACCCATGCCAGCAATAAGAATAACTAAGAGAAGCAGTGCTATCGTTCCTCCCGGAGGTGTACTAAGCTGATAAGAAGCGGTGAGTCCGGAAATGACACCAAGTAAACCAATGCTCATAGCTATAAAAAGTGCGGATGTAAAACTAGGTGCAATCCGAATGGCAAGTGCCGCGGGCAGTACAATTAGTGCCGATACGAGAAGAACGCCCACGATAGGCATAGCCGCGGAAACTATCATTCCTGTTATAACGCTAAATCCAAGTGAGATCCATTTCACAGGGAGCCCATTCGTCTTAGCCGTATCTTCGTCGAATGTTATCTGATAAAGCGGACGACGGAATATATAGAAAAAGATACCCCCCATCATCGCTACCGCAAACATTAGCAGAAGCTCGGTTTCATTCACAGCAACTATAGAGCCGAATAAATAAGCGGAGAAGCCTTTATTAAGACTTTGATTAAGACTCATAATGATCACTGTTGTAGATAATCCACCCACCATGATGATGGCAACCGAAATTTCACTATAGGTTTTATATGACCTCCTTACATATTCAACAACTATGGCTCCCAGCGTAGCTACGACGAATCCAGTCAAGGTTGGATTAATTTTTAGATATGCACCTCCTGCAACCCCTGCCAAAGAAACATGGGAGAGCATGTCAGCCATCAGAGCTTGTCTGCGAAGCATGAGATAGACACCCAGAATCGAAGCTAGGATCGCAATTAACCCACCGGCACAAAATGCCCGCTGCATGAAGTCGTAGTGCAGCATTTCCATCCGCCATCCTCCTTCCTCTCCAGCTCAATAATACGATCCAGATAGGGAGCGACCTCGGATAAGCCATGGGTCACTATAACAACGGTTCGCCCGAGAGCTTTCACTTGATGGTGCATCATCTCATAGAAGCCAAAGCGGCTATCCTGATCCATCCCTGTCGTCGGTTCATCGAGAACAAGCATATCGGGCTCCTGTGCAAGCGCTCTGGCAATGCAAATACGCTGCTTTTGGCCGCCAGAGAGTTCACCGATCTTGCGCTTGCGCAAATCCCACATCCCAACCTGACGAAGTGCTTTCTCCGTCTGCACCTCATCTTCTTTGTCGAGTTTACGAAACCATGAGCGGCTTGCATACCTGCCTGATTGGACAAACTCCAATATCGTGCTAGGGAATCCACTGTTGAAGGCGGAGATTTGCTGAGACACGTAGCCCACTTTCAGCCTTTTTCCTTCTTTATTAATAGAAGACAAGAAAATGGTCCCTTTCCAAGGATCAAGCAAGCCAAGAAGCAATTTCAGCAAGGTCGACTTGGCTGCACCATTGGGGCCCGTTATTGCTACAAATTCACCCGATTGGATCTCTACACTTGCGTCTTGAATACATGGGACGTCATTGTAGCCGAATTCTACCTCATCCATGGAGGCTACCAGCATAAGAACAAATCCTTTCCGACTTTATATGTAATAATTACGATTTTACATGATGACTATCCTTCATTTATATGTCGAAGCCCAAGCTATAAGTCATTTATTTGGTTACGGCCGATAAATCGTAATAATTACTTATTACACTGAAGAATATATCTTTTTCCAGAGGTTGTGTCAACAAGAAATCTTTGCTGGTGATATGCGCTGCTTGAGGTACCACATAGAAAAACGACGTTCCCCCATGGAGAGAACGCCGTAAATGATATCGAAAAGTGCACGGTATTATTTTTTTATTAAACCAAACGAGGTATTTAGAATGGTTTCGATTTGTTCCACAGGTACCCCTGTTTTCTCAAGAATACGGGTACCACGCAAGGCATTCGCCAAGAAGGCTCCTAATTCTTTGCTTGTGAAATGAGTCGTAATCTCTCCAGTGGCTTGCCCTCTACTAATCACTTCCTCAAGCACAAGCTGGACGTCACTAAACATTCTTTCAACTTCATTGGTTACTTCCTCATCGCTCATTCCAAATTCCAACGCTGTGTTGACCATCAGACATCCGTTGCGGCTATCCTCTTTTTTCGAACAAAGTGAAGCGGATTTAACGGCGTCTAGAATTTCCGTTGGCGAACTGCCTTGATCGACCATTTCTTGAAGTGAATCGAGATTTTGCGCTCGATACAGGGCAAGTGCTTTTAGAAAGAGTGAGCGTTTGTCTTCAAAGACGCCATACAGACTTTGTTTTTTGACCTGAGTCTTCGTGGTGAGATCTTCGAATGAGGTTGCTTTGTAACCTTTTGCCCAAAAAACTTCCATCGACTGATTCAATACTTTATCAACATCAAATTCTCTTGGTCTGCTCATAAGTGGATCATACACATAGTTGACTATGAAGTCAAGAATACGAGGGGATGATTTTCTGAGTTTCGCGAAAATAATTTTAGTAAGATGAATAAAAATCCATTTAATCCACAAAATACTCCTACACCACAAAAAAGGAGTGAATCAAATGGCTAGAAGAAACAGCAATACATTAGTCGTGCAACAAGCAAGAGCAGCTCTTGACCAAATGAAATATGAAGTCGCGCAAGAATTAGGTATTCAAATTCCGCAAGATGGTTATTACGGCTACATGGCTACTCGTGATACTGGCGCAATCGGTGGTAACATAACAAGAAGATTAGTTCAACTTGCCGAACAACAACTAACCGGCGGAATTAGACGTTAATTCCTTTGGCGATGTGCAAGCAAAACGAAAAGACTGTAACCACCACTTCCTCCTTTGGTGATTTCAGTCTTTTTTTATGCTCAGGTAACGAATTCCATGAATACTGGGGACCGAAGTTTTCCGTTTCGGGTCCAATTTCTCGTCTTAATCCTCGCCATAATGCGTGGTTCCATATAGGCAAAATTCTTGTCTTCCTTGAATACTAAGCGATTCTTCACACTGACTAAGGCTTTCTGGTGAATTGGTGTTACACCTGACTCTATAACCCCGACTGGGAACTTAGAGCCATCAGCTGCATCAATAGACGCCAATAAGGCAAAATTATTTTTTCTGTAACCGGATATGTATACATCCGCATAAGTCCAATTAATCACCTTTTGCCACTGTTTGGAGCGTTTTTCTACTTCATATCTGGAATTCGCTTTTTTAGATTTAATGATGATGCCCTCAAGTCCCCGCCCACGAACCTGCTCAAAATATTCAACTGCATTTCCCTCAAACACTTTAACCTTTTTATAATTCTCATTTTCAATGAAAGCCTTGTCCAACAGTTCTTTGCGCCGCAGTAAAGTTAGACCCGTGACGTCAATTCCTTTGTATCTCAAGATGTCAAATGCGCAGAATATCACAGGTGTTTTGTTTTTACTTGATAAAAACCTAACCGACATGGCTTCAAAGTCTGATTTCCCTTGATCATCAATAACCATTAATTCACCATCAAGTATGGTTCCTTCAGGCAGGGGGCAATTATACAATTCGGGAAATTTATTTGTAATCAGTTGATTATGCCTCGTATAAATATAGAGTTTATCCATATTAGAAATAATACACCTTAAACCATCTAATTTTAATTCCGCTATATGATTTTTACTGTAAAATGGCTTATTATCTTTTGCGTCGTACGCTAGCATAGGAGAAACGAACATTTTTTTATCACCCTAAGCTAAATGATACTGCACCGTTATTCATCTGCCTAATGGAACTTGGAGGAAAAATGGATGTGATGATCTCCACTCAAATGGGCGGATCTTTTCGACGCGAATAACAGCACTTTTCTTCGGTTGGCATCCAACGATCTGTTTTGTGATTTGATAGGAGGAACGAACCTTCTGCATCGGCTTGGGAGAAGATCGTGGGTTGGTATGGGCACGTCAATGGGGACTTGATTTGATAAAGCTGGGATGGGATTTTGCTAGCTGGCTCCGATAGAAACAAAGAAAAAAATTGGTGATCTAAGCCTAGACAAGTCTATAGCTTTAAAAATGTTATATCTAGGTCAATCAAAGAGCAAAGCGTATAAGTTTAACGAAATAAATTTTTTAACAAGAACAGAAGTAAAAAAGCTAAAGAGAGTTGTTAGAGGCGAAAACTTCAATAAGCTATCTATATCAATCAACTTTACAGATTTTCCTTTTACATATTCAATGGCTGTTGTTGTAAAAAATGCCGTCTATTATGAATTATTAGATTAAGCAAATCTGCCCGTTAGCCGTCCGTGCATCCCCTGCAATGCACCACAAAGCATGAAAGTTAACCCGTTCTTTCATGGTAGTTGAGCGAATCGGTTTGGCAGTGTTATCAGTTGTTGTCCTTCTGGTTAACAGCCGTCATGCAGTCCGCTCCGCGCTGTTGCTGTCGAGAATGGGATAATGTTCATATCAATATCGGGAATGGGATAATACAAAAAAGCCGCGATTTACGCGGCGATTAATAAGATAATATTCGTCCCAGTGTTCAAAAAAATGTTATTCATTCTTCATCATCTACTATCAATATAACTTTCCCTAGGCTATGCCCCGTCGCAATCTTAGCAATCGCGGCATTCACTTCGTTAAAGGAGTACTCGGAATCAATCACTGGATTAATGTTGGTTTTTTCAAAATACTGTGTGATTGCAGCTAGTTGTTGTCCATTCGGCTGCACGTATATGAAGTCATAACTTTTCCTTTGCCATTTAGCGATACCATCAAAAGGTGCTCCCAGTAGACTGAATAGAATTTTTTTCGTCGTTGCTAGTTCTGGGATTTGATTAGCATAGCGGGCGTTGGGGCCTGCGTTTAACGACACTAATTTTCCACCAGGCTTCAGTATCTTCATTTGTTTATGAATTTCGCTGGCTCCTCGGGTATCAATAACGTAATCATAATCTGTCAGCATGTAAACATAGTCTTGTGTTGTATAGTCGACAAACTCATCTGCCCCGAGTCTTTGAGCCAAGGCATGTGCGGACCCGCTACCACTAATGGTGACGAACAGCCCTAGTGACTTTGCATAAGGAACGGCAATCTGACCAAAGCCTCCCGTACCACCAGAGATAAATAATTTCCCCCCTTGTTTAGCATCTAGAATAGCTAGAGACTGAACGATCGTTAGAGCAGACAGTGGCACGGCCGCCGCTTCTTTAAATGAGAGATTGGCTGGCATTTTAGCCACGATCGCAGCATCTACGGCTACATATTCAGCAAAAGCTCCCATCGTATCTAGCGGTGGCATGGTGTAAACCTTATCACCAACTCTCAAATCCATGACATCGGAACCAACTTCAACCACAACGCCGGCCAACTCGTTGCCCAGCGTCAACGGAAAGGCATAACGATCAAACAACTTAACTTTGCCGGTAATCGCCAAGATAAGGTGTGGATCAACCCCAGCTACCTTAGTCTTAATCAAAATCTGCGTTGATTTGATTGTTGGAATAGAAATTGTATTGATCTGTGCAGTTAATTTTTTGGAATACCGAGAGATTTGTACAGCCCTCATTGGGTATGCTCCTTTACCTTTGATGATCTGGACTGTTTTGTGTACTGATTGAAGTAGACATAAAATTAATACTTTTATATCTACTTTACGAAAATTCCTTTTAAAAATTTCTCTGCAAATGTCACGGGCAAAGCCCTTCCATTTTAAAACAATTACTTTTTTTTCCTCATTCCATGAAACGGTTGCTAGAGGGGAATCATACGTTGATTCAGCTCCTTTAGGATATCTAAATCGTATAACAGAGAATCAATATCGATTTACTCGTTCATTGTTTAACGTTTCCCGTTCGAATCAATGCTCCGTCCTGTCCTGTGAGCTTCTAATTAAACGGGTCATCATCATACGAGGCAGCAACCGCGGCATAAACGCAATGAAACGGTTGCGGGCACCGGGCATTATTAATGTCTTGCCACGCAAGAAGCCTCGATACCCTTCTTCAGCCACCTGTCCAGCTTCCATGATCGCGCCCTTCAACATTTTCGAGGCGCCCATTCCCGAACGATCAACAAATCCGGTTGACGTCAGCCCCGGGCATAATGCGGTTACAGTCACGCCTGTTCCGCTCACTTCGTTCGCCAAAGCTTCGGTGAACGACAACACGTACGCCTTCGTTGCATAGTAAACAGACATCATCGGTCCTGGGAAGAAACCCACCAAGGAAGCTACATTCATCACTCCACCTTGCCCGCGTTTGATCATATCCGGTAAGAATAGCTTCGTCATAACCGTCAGAGCCTTGATATTAACGTCAATCATATTCACTTCTTGCTCCATATCTGTTTCCATAAATGTCCCAAACAAACCGAAGCCGGCATTGTTGACCAAATAGTCAACGGTAATCCCCTTCTCCTTGAGCTCCGTGAAGATTTCCTCGGGTACCCCTGGTGCCGCCACATCCTTGGCGATGACCGTTGCCTGAATGCCGTATTTTTTTCGATATTCCTGTGCGAGTTCCACTATTTTACTCTCGCTGCGAGCCACCAGCACTATATTATGTCCGCCCTTGGCAAACCGATCAGCTAATTCTTTACCGATCCCTCCGGAAACCCCTGTGATAAGAACCGTCTTTCTCATTCTGGTATCCCACCTCATATTTAAATGTTATGTTTAAATCATATTGTAACGTTTCCAGCTACCTGGATTTGTAAACTAAACGAAACGAGTTCATTTACACGTGCTCAGCTGCGAAGACTTCGAGCTAAGTTGTAATTGCTTGATATAGCCGTTTCTTGTTTTCTTGGGCCAGGGCACGCACGGAGAGACTGAAAATTCGGGAATGATCATTCTAATAAAACAAAAAAAATATGTCGCTTTTCTAAAAGGTATATGTCTCTGTCATCGGAAATCCAGCTACGAGAGCTCGGCTTAGAACGTTACAATTACTTTGCCTTGCGAATGGCCAGTAGAGACTTTAACCAATGCCTTGTTAATGTCATTAAAATGATAAACGGAGTCTATTGAGGGCTTGATGTTTTCTTGTTCAACAAGATTAGTGACCTCTTGTAACTGACTGCCATTGGCCTGCACGAATATAAAACGATATTCAATTTGATGCTTGCGTGCCAAAGAATCGATGCGGGACCCAACTAAGCCAAACAATAGTCTTTTCCATAATGGAAAATTCCGATCAGCCGCAAAGTGATAATTTGGCGCAGCTTTCAAGGATACCAATTTTCCTTGGGGTTTTAAAATCCCCATTTCGGCTTTGATCTCTTTGGTTCCCAAGGTGTCGATCACATAATCAATGTCGGATAGAACGTCTGCATAGTTCTCTTCTTTATAATTGATGAATTGGTCTGCGCCAATCGACAGGGTACGTGATCTGCCTCTTTCACTGCCGCTTGTAATGACATACAAACCCATGGATTTGGCGATAGGAATTGCCATTGCACCAAAGCCTCCGGTTCCTCCAGGAATAAACAGCTTTTTATTGGGCTGAGCATGAAGTATATCATGTAATGCTTGATATGCCGTCAAAGCAGTCAGGGGTACAGCCGCTGCTTCAGTAAACGAAAGATTTTCAGGCATGATGGCTATAGCCTCTTCCTTCACCGCTGCGTATTCCGCAAAAGCTCCAATTTGGTTTATCGGCAATCGCGTATAAACATGATCACCCACACGGAAATTCACAACCTCTTTTCCTACGGCTTCAATAATGCCGGATAGTTCATTTCCTAAAGTTAATGGGAACTCATAATCAGAAATCATCCGAACACTGCCATTTATAATTAGAATATCTAATGGATTTACCCCCGCAGCTTTTACGTTAATGAGAACCTCATCGCTATTGATTACCGGTATTTCCACCTCATTCAGTTCCAGTTGAATTTTTTTTGAATACTTGTGCATTTGCGCTGCTCTCATGTCTTATCCTCTTTCTATGCATAATCAGTGCTCGCGGAAGATGTATGGCGAACAATTTTCAGTTGTACGCCATTTTTACCTATACCTATTGTTACCTTTCTTTAGAAGCTAATTCAGTCATCGTAGGGTAATCCGTATATCCCTTGCTTCCGTGACCAAAGAATGTTGCCGGATCCGCTTCATTCAATGGCGCACCTTTTTGAAGTCGTTCCACTAAATCTGGATTAGCTAATGACCATATACCGACGGGTACGAGATCAGCAAGACCACTATCTATGTCAGCGCTAAGATCTACCAGTGCCCGTCCAGCCCGATTAACTAACAATGGATTCGTCCAGAGGGAACGAATGTCTCGGAGCAGTTCTTCATTTCCGAGGTGCATAATATGAAGGTAAGCTAAATCCAATTGAGCTAATTCTTGCACCAGGTAACGGTAAAGTTCAGGACCTTGTTCACCATCTTGAATTCCCCCAAGAGGGGTCCCAGGCGATATGCGGAAGCCAGTTCTTTCGGCTCCAATCTCATCGACGATGGCTCTTGCTACTTCAATGGCGAAGCGAGCACGATTTTCTATAGATCCGCCATATTCATCCGTCCGCGTATTCGAACTTTCCGCGATAAATTGATTAATCAGATAACCGTTAGCTCCATGAATTTCAACACCATCAGCTCCTGCTGCAATAGCTGCCGCAGCCGCTTTGCGGAAGTCTTTAATGGTCGTTTGAATATCTTCTTTACTTAACTCACGTGGTACGGGGATATCCTGCATGCCTGTAACAGTAAACATTTCTACACCTGGCGCGATGGGGGAAGGTGCAACGGGTTGTCGATGATGGGGTGTATTGTCGGGGTGCGACATACGACCGGCATGCATCAATTGGATATACATATACCCACCTGCTCCATGCACTGCATCTGTAACTTTTCTCCACCCTTCAATATGCTTTTCCGTATAGATCCCGGGAGTCCACAAGTAACCTTGACCATCATCTGAAGGTTGCGCACCTTCTGTAATAATAAGTCCCATGGATGCGCGCTGGGCGTAATAAAGGGAAGCCTCCTCTCCAGGCGTACCGTCTTGTTGAGCTCTACTACGTGTCATTGGTGCCATCGCTAACCGATGAGGCAATTCCATTTTTCCGATTTTCGTTTTACTCCACAACTTTTCCATTCTTCCATATTCCCCTTTTCAAATGATTTATCCCATCAATCGAATAAATATTACAGCCCTTCAAAGATCGGATAGATTGGCCCTCTCAAATTGAAATCATAATTCTGGTCTACGATCCCTACCACTTCGTTGCTATCAAAAAGATCCAGCATGAAGCTCGCCATTTGCTTGGCAGTATGGTACTTAGGCAAGTTGGCTTTGTAATCAAAATCTTCGACATCGATTGATTTTTTCACGAATTCCGTTTCCGTTATGGCTGGTGCTAGAATTTTTGCCTTTGTTTTCGCGCCTTTCAGTTCGAGTTCTTTTGCAAGCCCTTCTGTGAAGGCACTCACATAATATTTAGATGCAGAGTAAGCAACACTACCGACAGCAATGATATATCCGAGTGCTGATGACACGTTAATTAACTGAGTACCTTCTACGTCAGCATAATCTCGCACATATAGTGTTGAAAGAATGGTCAAGGATTCGATGTTAACGCGTAACATGGTTTCGACTTTTTGTAGTTTCTGTTCGGCTACGAAGGAGCCTTCACCAAGCCCTGCATTATTAATCCATGTCTCGATTTGATATTCCTTTAAATCGTTATACAGTGTATAGGCTTGATCCGTAACCGACAGGTCGCTTGTACGAATCACAACATCCACGTCAGGATGGTTATTTTGGATCGTCGATTTAAGCTCTTCTAATTTGTCCAATCTTCTGGCTACCAAAATCAAGTTTTTGCCACGTGCAGCGAACGCCAATGCTGTCTCATATCCAATGCCGGAGCTTGCTCCTGTGATCACGGTGTACTTCATATTAATCTCTCCTCCAGATTCATGTGTGTAATATAATTAAAGAATGATCGTTCTAATTAGAATAAAAAAAATTAGTTATAAATCTAACTTGCTTTTACTATATCATTTCTAGAACGAACGGTAAAGAATTTTTTTGAAGGATTAAATCCTACCTATGCCTAGAAAGTGATCCCGTTGGTCATTATACCCAAAGTTCTTCTCTTTTACGGTCAGGATACTAGTTCTTTTCTCGGAGAAAGACAAGAACTTGTATCATTGCAACAAATAAGGGTGTTCAGTTGCCCCTTCAGCTCTATCTGCTATTCGCCCGTATTGTTATGCTATTCAAAAATGACACTGGTTGTAGTCACGTTCAATCTAATACAGCCAGCGTCGTATCAACAATATCCTTTAGCTTTTGTTGATCCGTCGTGGTCTTAACCAATGTGCGTAGTCCCAACCAGGCATTCATTAAAAAGCGAGACATAACTTTAGCTTCAAGGTTAGCCCTGATTTCACCGGTTTGCTGCCCTTCCTGAAGAAGTTGAGTCAAAAACGCTTCAGTCTTGGAATAACTTTCCTCAACCAAGGAGGCAACTTCCGGATCCAATACGCCCAATTCCACACCCGAATTCACAAGTAAACATCCCAGAGGCTCTCCTTCATTTCTCAATGTCAATTGGAACATTTCCCGGATTAATTCCTTGACCGACTTTTGCTTTTCAACGAGAAATCTCATTTTTTGGGTTTGCTTAGCTTCATACCGTTCGAGAGCTTTCATAAACAAGGCATGCTTATCCCCAAACGTATCATAGATACTTCTCCGATGAATGCCCATAAAATCAACTAATTCCTGCATTGAAGTTTTCTCATATCCTTGTGTCCAAAACAGTTGTATTGCTTTATCCAATACTTCATTAATTTCAAATTCTTTGGATCTTGCCATTGTTATCACCTCAGACAATCATTATACATTTAAGTGAACAATCAGCAAACTGGATGTGAAAAAAACAAAAATAAAATCAAGCGTGGCGCTCGATTTTATTCTTTATAATGCAGTACACGATGATTCAGCTCGGTTTAACGAAGGATTCTTCGTTTGTCCGTATTCACCAAACATTTTGGTTCCTTTATGCTTCCGTTTTATATAACCTTCAGGAACCATCAGCCATTAAATACTCGTGTTCTATTGCTATTTAGTTTAATTTTTACTATTTCAAAGGCTTTTTACTCTCAGTTCCATTCAACAACCATTCAAGTGAACATCCGAATTTTAAATTGAATAGAAACGACCGTTTCTACGGAAGGCTTACTTTTTCCGGACTCTATATCACTTAAACTCCCTTGGGAAACTCCTATTAACTTAGCAAATTCAATTTGATTAAGGTTATGTATTTTTCTGAAATCGTCTTACGTTGTCTCTAATGACATTCAAAAAACTCACTCCACAAATGGTTATAAAAAATCCCGATGTATCAAGGCTTTGAGCCACATCGGGACTGACTTAGTTGTGACAAATGTACGTTCCAAATCGATGACAAACTATATTACAAACGATGACAAAGTGAAAAACAAACTCACATAACCTTTTCTCTATTGCAGTGGAACCAACCGCTGCCGCGATGCTTCAAACAGCAGCACCGTCGCGGCCATCGCGACGTTCAGTGATTCCGCTTTGCCCTGCATCGGAATAATCACCTGAACATCCGACTGTGCAGCGACCTCTGGCGACACGCCCTTGGCTTCGTTGCCGAGGATCAGCCACGTCGGCTGCCGCAGGTCCGTATCGTAACACGAGCGCTGCGCCTGCAGGCTCGTGGTCACAAGCCGCACGCCGCGCTCGCGCGCTCGCGGCAGCAGCTCAAGAAGATCTGCCTCCACAATCGGCAGATGATACATCGATCCCATCGTTGAGCGGATCGTTTTGGGATTGTACAGATCGACCGTGCCGCGGCCGAGCACAACAGCCTTAGCCCCGACGGCATCCGCGCTGCGAATGATCGTGCCAAGGTTGCCCGGATCCTGAACGCCGTCCAGGACCACCACAAGATCATGCTCGCCGGCGAGCAGCTCTTCCATGCCAAGCTGCGGCCGAGCCACAACGGCCAAAACCCCCTGTGGCGTCTGCGTATCTGAGCATTTTTCCAGCACAGCCTGGCTGACGCCAACCCACTCCACAGACCCTACGACCTGCTCAGGTAATCCAGCAGGAACCCCTTTTTCCAAGCTATAGATAATGGTCTCCACCGGAACTCCCGCACGCAATGCTTCCTCTACGAGATGGTAACCCTCAATGATATATTTCCCTTGTTTGTCCCTGCCCCGGCGATCTAAAAGCTGGGCCCATTCTTTGGCTCTGGCATTCTGAACAGACATAATTTCTGTATGTGAACTTGTCATTTATCATTACCTACTCTGCAAAAGTCACTTCAAAAGTTTGAAGATTTGAATTTTTACCTACAATAACCAGAATATCATCTTGTTTAAGCGGCTCTTCCCCACTTGGCGGAATGACCAGCTGTTCATTTTGTTTGATCGCAATGACATTACAGCCATATTTAGCCCGGATATCGAGCTGTCTGAGGCTTTTACCAATTATTTGTGGAGACACCTTAATCTCAACGATACTGTAATCGGCAGATAGCTCTATGTAATCGATAATATTGGATGAAATAAGATGGTGCGCCACTCGTTGTCCCATATCTCTTTCTGGATAAACGACTTTGTCTGCTCCAATCTTTTTTAACACTTTTCCATGCAGATCATTTACAGCTTTCACTACAGTCGTAGGTATGCCCATTTCTTTGAGGATTAATGTAGTCAGAATACTCGCTTGAATATCCTCTCCAATAGCCACAACCACAACGTCAAAATTACGAATACCTAGAGCTCGCAGCGCTTCTTCATCCGTAGAATCTGCTTGAACGGCATGTGTGACGAAAGCGGAAACCTCTTGAACCGTCTCTTCACGATGATCAATAGCAAGGACCTCAAACCCTAATTGTGACAATGTTTTAGCGACGCTAGACCCGAATCTTCCCATCCCAATAATCGCAAATTGTTTTCTCACTGTTGGCGTGTCCTCCAAACTCCTAAGATAATAAAGATTATAACATACTCATAGCCCGTATCTCACTATGAAAGGTGGCGAAGTATGGAAGGATGAACGGCTTGATACTTGCGCATATTAATAACGATAACGACATGGAAGCGAGGTCCACAAATGAACATCACCCTAAGACAGGCCATTGTCCAGAGAGTCCAGAATAAATCGAATAATGAGCTTCAGGAAGTGATTGAGGATTCCATCGGCGGAGAAGAACGGGTTCTGCCCGGACTTGGTGTGCTTTTCGAAATCATATGGCAGCATAGTGAAGCAAATATCCAAAACCAACTCGTAGAAACACTCAAAGAATATCTCGAATAACTCTACAATATCTGGCCAGCTAGCGGGTTGCCTGTGGCATTCCCTTAGCTGGTTTTATCCTAATCAGGGAACTTACAGGCAGTCGGAAATCTTCCTTGAAGACGGCGAATCGCAGTGCCACTCCTAAAAGAATCCCAAGCTGGTCTCAGTATGTTTAAAATATCATGAAACGTCTCGAATGGATAATAGGCCGTTCCTTCCTCTTTCAAATACCTAGCAAGACTCGCTCGCGCAAAAATCCAATCGGCAAAGCCGGAGCCATAATAGTCACTGCTGCCATCACCGATATAAATGACAAGCCATCCTTCCTCTTTTAGCTGCTTAACAACACTTGCCTTGCAGCACCCGCACCATTTGCATGCTGGATTCGTATTCTGAACCCCGAACTGAAATTCACCATCCTCCAAATAGGTAATCGGATTCCCGATAACATGGTTCACTTTCACTTGTTGTCGATTTAATATTTGCTCGATATAGTAAAGCATACCGTCACTTAAAACCGTAACCGGCACATCCTTCTGCCCACAAAAACCAATAAAATCCCGCGCTCCGTCCCGCAAATTTACACTCTCTAGCAATCGGTCCACGTGCTCCTGCCGATCAGCAAGCAATGGATACGCCGCTTCAATCCAAGCCAAAGAACCCACCTTTTTCTCTCGAAAAAGTCTCGATGCTTCAATAACCTTAGGTTCTTTTAGCACATCTAATCCTTCCATCAAAACATCGCCAACATCCTGTTCCATCAGTGTTCCGTCAAAGTCTGTTACGACCGCAATCTTTTGCATGTCTTACTAACCTCCAATAGCTTTGAATCAGTCCAATCAAAAAAATCCCCCTCTTACTTAAGAGGAGGATGCAGTTAACTCTTATTATAGCACGGAGTAAGGTGACAGAGGGGCTGGTTTCTCACAGCTGCTTTGCATCACATAATGCTTCCCTGAGTCGGACGCATCATGGAAGCCATGCATCGCCTCTAGCACGTGGTACGCCAGCTCACCATTCGCGCGGTGTGCATCACTTTGGCCGCTTATCAGAGCCTCAGCCATGGCCGCAACACCTAAACCGCGGTGGTTTTCTTTGTAGCCATGTGACAAAGGAATCGGCTCCCAATCTGAACCGCCTCTGCGAATAAGCACCTGACCTCCGAATGTATTCGGATCCGGAACACGTAAAGAACCTTGACTGCCGTAGATTTCAATGTTCGGCAGCTGAGTTCCACCCATAATATCAAAGCTTGTTACAAGCGTAGCAATCGCACCGCTGTGGAAATCCAGCACACCTGCAATATGAGTTGGGGTATCTACTGTAATTTTTTGTCCACGTTTCTTCTCACTAGAAATGGTGCGCTCTGGGAAACTAGCGGCAGCCGAACCGGTTACTCGGCGAATTGGGCCAAGTAAAGCCACAAGCGCTGTTAGGTAGTATGGACCCATATCGAACATAGGGCCGCCACCTTTTGCGTAATAAAACTCAGGATCCGGATGCCAGTGCTCATGACCTTTACCCATCATGAATGCCGTTGCAGCGATCGGGGTGCCAATCCAGCCGTCATTAATCAGCTTCAAACACGTTTGAATACCTCCTCCAAGGAACGTATCCGGTGCACTGCCAACCAGTAATCCCTTGCGGCGCGCAACTTCTAGGATCTGCAAACCTTCTTCACGGGTTACAGCTAGCGGCTTCTCCACATACACGTGTTTGCCCGCTTCCAACACTTGAATACAGACTTCGGCATGCGCTGCCGGAATCGTCAAATTAATCACAATATCAATATTCGGATCATTCAATAGCTCTTGAACCGTATACGCATGAGGAATGCTGAATTCCCCCGCCCGAGCCTTTGCTCTATCCAAGTCGATATCGGCACACGCGAGCAGCTCCAAATGCTCAAAGTTAGGGATATTTTTCATATAGGCCGCACTAATATTCCCGCAACCGATAATACCAACTTTCTTCTTACTCATCGCTTACTTCCCCCTAATCGTTATCGTGTTGCCCACAGCAAGCCGCGGCGCATTAATTCAAGTGTTTCTGGCATACGAACGATGTTAGCTTGATGACCCAACGAGTTATAATACACCTTGCCCGCTCCATACGTTTTGGTCCAAACAACCGGCATCTCCACATCGCCAAAGTCTGTAACCGCATGTACGTGAATGGCTGGGTCCACATGCATGTAATACTTTTCCGAGACAACAACGAAATCATCCATGCCCTCCGTCAATTGATGCCCCCGATCCTTGATTCGAACCGTATACGTCACGCCGTCATTTCCAGGATGGGCTACCCACTGACCGCCAACCATGTATTGATATTCCACTTCATTACGGAAGGAATCTCCCATACCGCCGTGACAACCGGCGATTCCAGTTCCGCCTTCTTTGACCGCTGTGATTAACGGTTTCAACTGCTCACTTTCGATTTTACCCATGGTCCATACTGGAACGATAAGATCAACGCCCGCCAAGCGCTCCGCATCTTTGAAGCTATCCAATGTATCCGATACTTCCACGCCAAAGCCTTCCTCACGCAATAACCCTGCGAAAATGCCAGCCACCTCTTCAGGTTGATGACCGTCCCAGCCACCCCACACAATTAATGCTTGTTTACTCATTGCCAAAAGCCCCTCTCCATGCTTATCTATCCTTAGACTTCACTAATACTCACCCAACGACGCTGCGCAATGGATTGATCCACCGCTTCCAGCACCTCTTGACACTTCACACCATCTAGGAAATTTGGGACCGGCAGACGGTCTTCCGAAAGTGCGTTCATCAGCTCAACGACCTCGTGTACAAATGTGTGCTCATAGCCAATCGTATGTCCTGCAGGCCACCAAGCATCCATGTAAGCATGTGACGAATCTGTCGCCAGAACACGTCTGAAACCTTGTACATCCTCATCATCGCTTGTAAAATAAACCTGCAATTCATTTAAACGCTCAAAATCAAACTTCACACTGCCCTTACTACCGTTAATTTCAAAAGAATTCGTGCACCGGTGCCCTGGTGCAAAACGAGTGGCCTCAAAGCTGCCGAGCGCCCCGTTCGCGAAGCGTGCCATGAACAGCGTCGCATCATCAACCGTTACCGGTCCGTGCGGTGCATCCTTGCTGCCTTTGGCGCTAAGCCCTGTCATCGAAGACGGCAGTGGCCGCTCCTTAATGAACGTCTCACTCATGCCGATAACCTCCGTCATGTCACCGACTAAGAAGTGCGCCAAATCGATCAGATGCGCACCTAAGTCGCCGTGCGACCCGGAACCAGCAATCTCCTTCTGTAAGCGCCAGACCAGCGGGAACGTTGGATCTACGATCCAGTCCTGCAGGAACCAGGCGCGGAAGTGATAGATGTCTCCGAGTCGGCCGCTCTCGACTAGCTTCTTCGCGAGCTGAACCGCAGGAGCAAACCTATAGTTGAAGCCTACCATGTGCTTCACCCCGGCTGTTTCAGCCGCCTCCAGCATTTCCCTTGCATCAGCAAGGGTTAATGCCAGCGGCTTCTCGCAGAACAGATGCTTGCCGGCCTTCGCCGCAGCAAGCGCGATTTCCTTGTGCGCATCGCTGGGCGCATTGATATCGACGATGTCGACATCGCGATGCGTAACCAGGTCGCGCCAGTCGGTGACATACCCGTCCCAGCCGAATTGTTCGGCTGCGCTGCTGACACCGCTTTCATCTCTACCGCAGATGAGCTTCATCTTCGGTACCGCTGTCTGCGGGAAAAACATATGCAAATCCTTATACGCATGACTATGTGCTTTGCCCATAAACTTATAGCCAACCATACCAATATTGAAAGATTTCATAAAAGTGCGCCTCCCTAGAGTTTTACCTTGGCAAAACTAGCTTCGTTAGCATTTACTTGAGTTCTTTCATCCATATAACCATTACTCATTTATGATGACTGCTCTTCGATGATTGTCGCACAACCAATCTGGTCGGCAGCTTGATTCGCGTATCCTTCGTGCCTTCCCCACGCAGTAAACCCGCCAGCACACTACGTGCTGCTTCTTTGCCCATCTCATAGAAAGGCACATTGATGCTGCTTAGCGGTGGATCGCTGAGCTTAGCAGCATCCGAATCATCGCAGCCAATAATAGCGAAATCACGCCCGGCGATCCATCCTCGCTCACGGAGCCCTTGCATCAAACCGATCGCCATGCGATCATTAGCCGCAAATACCGCTTCCACCTGATCCCGATGTTCCCATAGCCCTGATGACGCTTCATAACCGCTTTTACGGCTGTAATTACCTTCAAGCAGCAACTCAGGCGGAACTTCTAAATCGGCTTCACTCATTGCTTTCAAATAACCTTGAAGTCTATCGCCAGAGTTCGAATACTGCGGCGAACCGTTCAGAAAAGCAATCTTGCGATAGCCTTCTTCCTGTAAATGCCGAACAGCCTGATAACTGCCCTTTACATGATCCGCATCTACCTCATGAAAGGATAACCCCTCGAAGCTTTGATTGACCAAGCAAAAAGGCAGTCCCTGAGCCTGCAGCTGCATTAGTGATTCCCGCTGCTGCGGAGTATCCCTTGAACCCAGGATGACACAAGCATCCACCTTCTGAGAGCGATAAAGTCGGGTGTAATCCAAACTTTCATCCGGTGTTAATAGCGACAGCAGCATATCGTAGCCTTGCTCCCTTACTTGTTCCCCTATGCCGCTTAATATTTCCGCGAAATAAAAGGCAGAGAAGAGATGCACTTTGGGCATATAGGGCAGCACGACGCCAAGATTACCACTGCGTCTCCGAGCGAAGCTTTGCGCAATAGCATTTGGATGATAGTTGAGCTGTTTGGCAGATTCAAGTACACGCTCTTTCGTAGCAGGCTTCATGGGGCCTAGCCCATTGAATACACGGGATACGGTCGCCTCTGAAACCCCTGCTAGTTCAGCAACCTCTTTTCTCGTCACCATGCATAAGCCTCCGATAATTCATTCATTAAACTAACAATGTACACGCGTACATTTTCTCATCCAAAAGCCATTCATGTCAATACAAAATTATTGAATATTTTATTCAACATTATTCGACATTTTCATCAAGGTTACATAAAGTCAAACGAGAAAATTTCCATTATTTGTATAAATAACTAATTTATAATCTTGTCTACAGTTCGCCTTTCGACTTATGATAGGGGGTACAGTGGACAACTATGATGTGGGAATGAGTGATAGCAATGAAAGCAGTCCGGCGCCTTTTTCACTTCGCCGCATCGACAACATTAGGTACTCCTAGGAGTAAGAAAATAATCACTCGCATTCACCATCGACAGCAGCTTCTATCTTTGTTAAAGCAGGCTATTGGAAATCAAACTCATGATAAGCGCACGACCCTATTACGTTCCCTTCTCATCCTTGATATTGACCGGTTTCGCCAAGTTAATTTCTCGCTCGGGTACATGTCTGGCGATCTCATTTTGGTAGAATTGGCCAATCGTTTGCGGGCCATACATGGCTGTGACCTTGTTGTTCAATCAGGAGATGATGAATTTGTTCTCCTTATATATGCTAATACCCATGATCAGCTTTCCCAAACCATTCAAAGTATCCAGCACGTCTTTGTTACGTCCTTCATTGTAATGGATCAAGAATGTTTTATTACAGCGAGTATGGGTGTGAGTGCTGTCGACATATCGCTAGCTACGATAGAACAAGCCTTGCATCAAGCTGATCAAGCTCTCCTAGCCGCTAAGCGTTCAGGTAAGAACAAGCTTGTCACCTATAATTCCTCACACGTGCAGCGGTTTTCTAATCAAGTTCAGATGGAAACTGAACTGCGGATGGCTATACTTGAAAATCAACTCATCCTATACTATCAGCCACGTCTTGAACTCTCCACCGGAAACATTATTTGTCTGGAAGCGTTAGTGCGCTGGAATCACCCGAAGCACGGCCTGATTGCTCCTAACGAGTTTATTCCGCTTGCAGAAGAGAGCGGTTTGATTTTGTCACTTGGTGAATGGGTGCTCCGCGAGGCTTGTCTCCAAAAAGCGAGATGGCTGGAAGCCGGCATTTTAAACTATCAAATTGCTGTTAATATTTCACCTTGTCAATTTCAAGATGAGTCTTTTTCCGATAAGGCCATTCAGATTATTGAGCAAACCGGTATCGACCCTGCCTTTTTGGAATTTGAAATTACGGAAAGCTCCATTATGCAAAATATGGATATAACCGTCGCGGTGCTGGATAAGTTATGTAATAAAGGGATTTCGATCTCGATCGATGACTTCGGTATTGGCTACTCATCACTTAATTATTTGAAACAATTCCCTATCCATTGTCTGAAAATAGACCGTTCTTTCGTGAAAAATATACATAGCAATAAAGATGATCGGGCCATTACGAATGCCATTATCCATCTTGGCCATGCACTTGAGGTACAAGTGGTTGCAGAAGGCGTAGAAGAATGGAGCCAACTTGAAATATTGAAAGAAACAACCTGTACGACGATTCAAGGCTATTTATTAAGTCCTCCTGTTTCCGCTTTCGACATTGAGCAAACCTTTCATAGGAACAACAACAGGCCGGTTATGATTTCATAACCGGCCGTAAGCTTTGGCATAGCGTCTCATTTTGGCAAAAATACGTTTATCGCTCAATCTTCGAAAAATATAGGGATCAGGACTCGTATTTACCTCGAGAATCCATGGATGCAGCTTATCGTCCAAGGCGACATCGACACCGATCTCCTTAACCCCTCTATAACGTTTATTGATTGCCTTCGCAACCCGTAACCCCAGAACATGCAGCTTCTTGACATACCTCTTCCGTTTACTTGCAGGCAAATACGTGTGGAGCAGCGTATCCACCGGCTTCAATGTTCCCCCATTGTGGAAATTAGTAACCACTTTTTTCGGATGGGCCACTCTGCCAATGACACCTGTTGTCTCCCACTTCTGAAGAGGCGTTTGTTGAACCATGACACGAAGATCGAACCGGTTTCCTTTGTATTTGAGCAGATGAATCCCTTTCTGTACTAAATAATTCCGTTTTTTCGTCTTTTTACTGATGGATGCATACATCTCATCAAATGTTTTAAACTGTCTCAATCGAACACCAGACTGGTACGAATAAGGCAGTTCAGCCCCCTCCTCCGCTAGTTCCACTCGGATAACACCGTTTCCAAACATACCTACATTCGGCTTAACATACACCATCTTATATTGGTTAAGCATTTCCCTTAGTGTTTCTTGATTCATTCGTTTGGTGGTCGGAACATATTTACGCAGCTTGTGCTTAGATTCAATTGCTTTCGTTTTCCCAATTTTGCTAGTGACGTACCTAGCTCTACTAAGACGGACCGGTTTCTTTGAAGTATTTTTCATGTTTTGCCTCCAGCTTCAGTCTATAGAAGTCAGCCAAAGATTGTGCTGTGGCCTGCCAGCTGAATTGCTTTATGACATCTTGCCGCGCCTGTTTAGCTAAACCCTCTGCCCATTCTTTCCGTTTGGCCACTGCCACAATACTTCGCGCGAATGCGCGAGGATCTCGGAATTCTTCGATCAGAACCCCGTTATGTTCATGCTGAATAACCTCTTTAATTCCCCCAATATTCGATGCGATAACCGGAAGTCCAGAAGCCATCGCTTCCACATTCACCAATCCGAATGCCTCATGCTTTTGTGAAGGACATACGAAGCAATTCGCAAGTCCATATACTTCATGTATCTTACGATGCGGTATATTGCCTAGAAATTTCGTTGGCACTCCACGCGTATTAGCCTTCCTTTTAAGCAGCGCCTTAAAGCCTTTACCTTGCTCGCCCCCAGCAATCAACAACTTCATCCCAGGGATCGATTTTCTGGCCAGATGAACAGCACGAATTAAATGAGGGATGCCTTTGCGTTTGATAAGTCGGCCGACATAAAGGACTTGAAAACCTTTACTGCTAACCCGATACTTTCTTCTTAAACGTCTCCTTGCTTTCTCCGACATAGGGCTAAATCTAGCTACATCGGTCCCGAGGTAAATCTTGTGAAGCTGATTTCTCTGTTTAGGATACAGTCTTGTGAGCTCCTGTTCGAGTGAGCTGCTATTAACTACAATCCAGTCCACTTTGTTCAAATGCTCGGAGCATCTGCGAATAGATGCATAGGGCGGCTTCACGAACGTTAAGGAATGTAAGAATAGAGATACTGGTGTTTTCGGAAAATGGCGTTTGATGACGGCAGCATAATGGGGTCTGTTATCGACTTGAATCCAATCAAATTTCTTTCCTTTGGTTGCCTTAAGCACTTCCTTCAAGTACGTACGAGAGCTGCCCGTTGGTACTCTTATTATCGTAAGTTGACCTCGGTGTGAAATATTGCTGTACCTAGGATGATGCCTCGAAATAACGGTAACTTGATGCTTTTTGGCAAGCTCGCGTGCAATGGAATGAATGCAAATTTCGACGGAACCACCTAGGATTGGCGGTACTGGAATTTGTTCAGGAGCAATGATTAAGAGGTGCACGTCTCTAATTCACTTCCTTAGGGCTAGCTTAATGACTACTTATTAACCCGTACCTATTGTATGAAGCAAACCGTTCATTGGCGACAAAATTGAAAGAAGAGGCTGTTCCCAGATTAAGATCCGGAGACAGCCTCTTCTTCCATTACAACACTTATGGAGCGCTAGTTAAAAATTTAGCATTTGGGTTTTTCTCGATCGAAGATCGCAGCGCATACTCACTCTCGAACAAGCCTACGTAATTCCCTTTTTTATCTTTTACCAGCTGTGAATTAATGCGGAATTTACTTGGATCCAGCTTCTCGTCTACAATCCAACGCGCGAACTGGTAGTTCTGGCGCTGTAATAAAATATCTACGCCATATTCGGATTTCATCCGATGTTCAAGCACTTCGAATTGCAGTTGACCGACCACGCCAAGAATCATGTCCTCGAAACCAATCGTAGTAAATACTTGAATCATACCTTCTTCAGTCAATTGATCAATCCCTTTGAGGAACTGCTTTTGCTTCAAAGCATTCTTGATCGACACTTTGCTGAACAGCTCCGGAGAGAAAGTAGGCAGCTCGTCAAAGATGACCTCTTCCCCTTCGCTTAGGGAATCGCCGATACGGAAAATACCGGGATCAAACAAGCCAATGATATCGCCTGGGAATGCCTCTTCGACGATGTCACGGTCTTGCGCCAAAAATTGCTGCGGCTGAGCTAACTTAATGTCTTTGCCGAGTCGCACATGTTTCACGGACATACCACGCTCAAACTTTCCAGAAACGATACGCAGGAAAGCCACACGGTCGCGGTGAGCTGGATTCATGTTCGCTTGAATCTTGAATACATAGCCTGAGAATTTCTCTTTAGTAGGCTCTATGACGCCTGCTGTGCTGTTGCGCGGCTCAGGAGGTGGCGCAAGCTGTAGGAAGTTCTCTAGAAACGTTTGAACACCGAAGTTGTTCACAGCACTGCCGAAGAAAACAGGTGTGAGCTCGCCTTGCAGCACTTTCTCCATATCAAACGGATCACCGGCTATATCGAGAAGCTCGATATCCTGGCTTAATTGTTTGTGCAAGAATTCACCTGCAATTTGCTTCACTAATGGATCATCAACACCATCCACTTTGCGCACTTGAATATCTTTGTGATCTTCACCTTGGTACAGCTCCAATTGTGATTTCCCGCGATCGTAAACCCCACAGAACTGCTTACCCGAGCCAATCGGCCAGTTCATTGGATAGGAACGAATGCCGAGAACTTCTTCTAACTCTTCTAGGAGTTCAAATGGGTCGCGACCCTCGCGGTCCATTTTGTTAATAAACGTAAAGATCGGTATTCCGCGCATTCTGCACACCTGAAATAGCTTCTTCGTCTGCATCTCGACCCCTTTGGCTACGTCGATCAGCATCACCGCGCTATCTGCAGCGGTAAGTGTTCGGTACGTATCCTCACTGAAGTCTTGGTGACCAGGTGTATCTAGAATGTTCACGCGATGCCCTTCGTAATCGAACTGCATAACGCTGGACGTTACTGAAATACCACGCTGCTTCTCAATTTCCATCCAGTCGGATGTCGCGTGCTTGCTAGCCTTACGCCCTTTGACCGTTCCGGCTAAGCGAATCGCGCCTCCGAATAACAGCAGTTTCTCGGTTAATGTTGTTTTACCCGCATCCGGGTGAGAAATAATCGCGAACGTACGTCGCTTAGCGACTTCCGTTGCGAGAAGTTTATTGAGTTGCGTTGTCATCTGTTAGATTATTCCCTTCTTGTTTTACATATAGGCTTACTATGAATCAGGCTTGAACTTTCTGCAAATCAATACTCCAATTCGCTTCATCTAGGAAAGTTCGATTGCTAAACTCTCGGCCGCGTACGACGACCTTATCGGCAAATACTTGCACATAGATGCCCTGTACTTTATGCTTGGCTTCTTGCTGGTAGGCACGGTTAAGCGTTCTTCCAACAGAAGCATTGTGGAAATAATGGAATGTCTCCTGCACATAATGCGGCGTCCCATTCTGGAAATCTTGGTGGCGATGTCCGCAAAACACGAATACATTCTTATAAGGCTTTAGCGTCTCGCGGAATTGAATCGCACGGATTAATTGATGCGATTTACCGTCTGTGCCATTCGGCGGAAGCGGTTGATGCGTCATCACGAATAGTGGTCTTCCTGGTTGATAGAGGCTTTTCACCCGTTCTTTGAACCATTCCAGCTGTTCATCGGAATACCAGGCTCCTTCACCGACCTCCGGCTTCTCTTGCACATAAGCTTCTTGTGAAAGCAGCAAGATGGAGTGACCCTTGGTCGTAAAATCATTATAAAGTGACTTGTAGCCAAAAAACTTCTTGAACGACTCTCGGCTCATCGCATCACTTTTGCCATTGGGAACGGTTGCTTGATCCCAGTTATTCGCCTTATTAATCCAGATCGAGTAATAATCGTGATTTCCCATGTTCGCATGAACGGGTGGAAGTTTGTATTCACTTACAATGGTACGCAGCTCCTTATAATCTCGTTCCGTTCCTGTGTCCGTCAGATCGCCTGTTAACATGATAGCATCAACAGGACCGTCGAAGTGTGTAATATCATCAAGCGCTTGCCTTAATTTCTTACCCGTAAGTGCATCACCTATACTGATATGAAGGTCGCTTAATATAAAATAGGACATAAGGGGACCTGAAGGCAAGGGTTCTTCCGAAGATGGTGTCACGGATTGAGAAGGCTCTGGTTTCACAGATGTTAAGGAGGGCTGAGCATCTGGAATAAACTTTTTCTTAACCATTTGACTAAAAATCGCACTTAATCCAACGAGCGCAGCCCCTATTGCCAGCAGCCATCTGATAAAAGCTCTTCGTGACATATAAACACCTCATGTAATGAATAATAAGATTTACTCCGTAATATTTATTATACCACAAAAAAAATCCAACAGGCAGAGTCGCCAGTTGGATGTTACGCTTGTTACCTCAAGGATAAACGGCTTACGCCGTCCATAACGAGCGCGTTTGACAAGGTTGATGGGAAGCTAGGTTAATCCCTAAACTTATGCTTATCAACTATGTTAAAACCGTTGTTTTTTGAACGGCTTCCCAATCAACTTCACCTTCATTTTGACCGTTAATCGGCCACCACTTGAAGCCGTCATCGCTTAGAAGCTTCGTTGCTTCTTCAGGCCCCCAAGATCCGGCTGGATAGTGTTTCAGATCTTCCGTCTTCTCACTCCATGCTGCTGCAATACGATCCACATAGGACCAAGCAAGCGCCACTTCATCCCAACGGGTAAAGTACGTGGAATCTCCACGCGTTGCATCATACAGCAAGCGTTCGTAAGCTTCCGGCGTATTGATACCGATCTGGCAGCTTTGACAGAAATCCATCGCTACTGGCACGATGACGCCTTCCGAGCCCGGCTGCTTTGCATTCATTTTCAGATAGATGCCTTCCATCGGATTCACACGGAAGACAAGCAAATTCGGCTCCAACTCATGCTTTTTGGCCAAATACACATTATTCGGAATATTCTTAAATTCTACAACAACCTCCGTCGTTTTGACTGGCAGCCTTTTACCTGTCCGAATGTAGAAAGGTACACCTGCCCAGCGGAAATTATCCACGTGAACTCTGGCCGCGAAATAAGTCTCTGTTGTTGATTGCGGATTCACCGAATCTTCTTCGCGGTAAGCTGGCAATGCTTTGCCTTTGGACGAACCACTCGCATATTGACCACGAACCACATTCACACGAACATCGTCGCCGGATTCGAATAAGCGGAGGGAACGCAGGACCTTCACCTTCTCATCTCGGATATCTTCAGGATGCAGACGGCTAGGCGGTTCCATTGCCATCATCATCAGCATTTGCAGCATATGATTCTGACCCATGTCGCGCAGGGCGCCAGAGTGATCATAATAACCGCCGCGTTCTTCAACGCCGACAGTTTCGCTTAACGTAATTTGAATGTTTGCTATGTATTTGTTATTCCAAAGTGGTTCAAAGAAAGCATTCGCGAAACGAACGAACTCAATATTTTGCACCATTTCTTTGCCTAAATAGTGATCAATGCGGTAAATATCTTGCTCTTCAAATACTTGACGAAGTTGTCCATTCAATCGCTCTGCTGAAGGCAGGTCGTAACCGAACGGCTTCTCAATCACAAGACGGTGCCAGCCTTTGGTTTTGAGCAATCCGCCTTCACTTAAGTTATACGATACGTTACCGAAAAGCTCTGGAGCCAGCGCCAGGTAGAACAATCGGTTCCCGCCGGTCTGATATTTCTCATCCAGTTTGGCTGTCAGTGTATTAAGTTCATGGAAACCATCGACATTATTGATATCCAGTGACATGTATTCAAAACGCTGTGCGAATCGATCCCATTCAGCCTCATCCGCCACTTTATAACGGGCAAAATCCTCAATCGAATGCTTTACATCATCACGAAATTGTTCATTCGTACGAGGTCTTCTAGCCAAACCAACTACCGCAAAATTTTCCCCTAACTTTCCTTCACGATATAAGCTATAAAAAGCAGGAAACAGCTTTCTTTTCGCCAAATCGCCCGTTGCTCCGAAAATATAAAACACAGCTCCACTCATCTATGCATCATTCTTTCTCTATTAGGATTAGTTAATATGCTTAGCATACCTAAAATAGTCAAGCTATTCAACTTTTCTGAGAACTTTCTGTCATAACTTTTTCTTATGAGTAAATAGACATTCGTCTATACCGAACCGCCCGGCTATGAATAGGCTGAAAGTACACAATAACACGGAGGTGCTAAGATACAATGCAGCCTATTCATCCGATTACTGATAAAACCTGTCGAAGCTTATACGGAAAGCCTGTTCTTATTTTTTTAAACGATGGCTCCGAAGTCTATGGCGTATTAAGTCGTATTGAAAAAAACAAGCTGATCCTGAACGATGATGCCACATCAAAGCTAAATTCGTCTACAAAGAAAACAAAAAAAACCATTTCCAAATCAAAAACAGTTAAAACGAAGACGAAGCAAGCAAAGCCACTAGATCAAACTTCATTCTCGGGTACAGTAGATGAGGGGTATTCTTCCTTTGGCCTTCCTCTCTTAAGTTTCGGTGGCGTTGCCCCTGGCTATCAAGGTGCGATCGACATTCAACTGGAAAACATTGCAGCTATGTTCAGTGAATGATGAAAGGGCTGTGGATGAAACCATCATCTGCAGCCCTTAGTCTTATCTTCTCAATTTCTTACTCATTTTATAGCAGCTAAGCTCAGGAATAAACGACTGGATTTCGTAACCTTTGCCTAAGTAAAATCGAATCGCTTTAGGGTTGCTTTCATCAACAAAAAGTTCAGCCGTCAAACAGCGTTCACTTTTCCCGTACTCCTCAGCGACCTTCATAAGTTCATGCCCCCAACCTCTCCCTTGCTCACGAGAATCGATGGCTAACATATCAATGAACAGCACACGCGATTTGCGAATCATTGTGATGAATCCGAACGGCTGTTTGTACCCTTTGGCAGTAACAAACGTTTTATTCTGATTCAGTCTCTTCCGTATTTCTGAAAATGTTACAGAACTACCTGTGTCATACAGTCTAGAAAAGGGTACTAACTGTTCAACGACTAATCGATGAATAGCTCGATCGTCAATGGAAGCCAATCGTTTGCGTATCACTTGGCACCGCCTCCACAAGAAGCAATAATGCTATCTTATGTTGGCAAGGCAGCAAATGACTCAGCTTGATTTGGCAGCTTTTTTACTGTTCTAACAAAGCAAGTACCAATTTACCCCAGTCCCTACGAATGCTATACTATAATTAAGCGAAAATGAGGTGATCTCCATGATTTATGCGTATCCCCCAATCATGGCTTTGAACAGCTATCAAACCCATAAAGACTACTACCGAGTAAGCGCGGTAAGCGGTATTACCGGCGGTAAATCAAATACCATTCGTCGACAACTTGACATGCCCTTTGAAGAATTAGCCTACAAACAACACGCTCAGTCTGCCGCGAAAGGCGTAGCCGAATTTGTTCAATCTTCGCAGAACGTTAAACAATCGGCACAATCCTTGGTGGAGTCTAGACTTCCTGCGATTGCCTACAAGGCAACAACCCTTTCGTCAGAAAACGATAGCGAGTCCATCATTGAACCTATACGTCAATTCGTACATACATATAATGAATTTCAGGACAGTTTGCGGGATTCTCCCGAGTATTTGAATCGCTCACTTCTCATAGGACTAGAGCAAGCCGCTAAGCCCTATTCTCTGAAAGAGATTGGGATAACAAAGCTGGATAACGGAAGTTTAAAGCTCCAAGAAGATGAACTTCAAGATCAGATTAAGAACCATTCTAGTTCTACGTTAAAAAGTCTTGGCAGCCTAACAAACTTCGCCGTCACACTTTCGAATTCAATTGGACAATTACAGCAATTGCCTTCGGAATCGTTGTTCCAAATGTCACGTTCACAGCTTAAGCCTTACGGCCAATATCGATCTCATCTCCAATCTTATCTGCCGGTTCCGATGAGTGGACTTCTGCTAGATGTTCAGATGTGATTGAAAATTCAACATGTCTACATTTGCATCGTGAATACAAAAAACGACCCTCGAGTGAGCTCATGCACATGCATGCCCACCCAGAGGGTCGCTTTCTTTAGAATAGCTTCTTACCTAATACATGATCAAGCGGGATATATCCGATCACTCTACTATCCATACTATTATTTCGGTTATCTCCCATCACGAAAATATGATCGGCAGGTACCGTCCATTTCTTGTTTCCATTAGCTTTCATTGCCTCGTTAATGTAAGGCTCGTCAAGAAGCGCGCCGTTACGGTACATCTTGTCGTCCTTGAGCTCCAATTGATCTCCCGGCTTACCAATTACCCGTTTGATCCAGACATGTCTATCATCGCCCTTGGTAAATAAACTGATCAATGGGCTGTCTAACAGATCGTTCTTGAATGTTCTCTTAAGATCGACTCTGGAGTCGATAATAACAATATCCTCATATTTCGGTTCATAATTAAACGTATGAGAAAGCTTTGATACATACACGCGTTGACTGTCATGCAGCGTCGGATCCATGGAATGTCCCATAACCTTCGTTGATTGGAACACGAAAACACCAAGAAATACGACTAAAATAAACGAAATGGCAATGGAGCCAAACCAACTCCAAACTTGCTTTAATAGATTCATTCCTATCGCTCCCTTGTGACTAAATGCTATTCAGCCAAACCATGTTTAAAGGCATAGATGGCGGCTTGTGTTCGATCTTCCACACCTAGCTTGGCCAGAACATTGGTGACGTGAAACTTTACCGTCTTCACACCGATAAACAAATCATCGGCTAGCTCTTGATTGGATTTACCTTTAGCAATCAAGCGTAGCACTTCCATTTCACGATCGGTTAACTCCTCATGCGGCTCTGCTGCCGGCTTAGGCTGACGAAAGCGATTCATGATCTTGGAGGCGACCTGAGACTCCAGAATGGACTGCCCTTTAGCGGCCGCTCTTATCGCTTGAGCGATCTCGGAGGCGCGGGACGTTTTGAGCAAATAGCTGAAAGCCCCAGCTTCAATCACTGGATACATTTTCTCATCATCTAAGAAGCTCGTCAACACAATGACTTTGCAATCCGGGTAAAGTTGCAGCAGCTTCCTTGTCGTTTCGATACCGTCCATGCCTTCCATGACCAAATCCATGAGTACGACATCCGGTCGATATTCCTGTGCAAGCCGAATGCCATCTTGACCATTGCTGGCTTCCCCGACCACTTCAATACCATCCTCTGTGCCTAGAACAGCTGCTAGTCCGATCCTGACCATTTCGTGGTCATCGACAAGTAAAACCTTAATCAACGCGTCTTCCATTTGCTACTCCTCTCGTTAGAAAACTATTTTTGCCCTGCCATCTATGGTTAAAAGTTAATTTTCCACAACATATTCAGTGGTAGCGAGGATAGGCACACGAATCTCAATGCGTGTACCTCGATCAGGCGCCGTAATGATATCCACAGAGCCGCCGATTTCATTAACCCGCTCCTTCATGGACACTATACCATACGATGTAAGCTTTTTAGCATCTAATTCAAAACCGACTCCGTCATCGCGTATCGCAAGACGAACACCGTCATGACGGTGCAGCAGCTTCACTTCCAGCTTGTTCGCCTTAGAATGGCGCAGAGCATTAGAAAGCGCCTCTTGTACGATACGGAACAAATGATCCTCAATCCCCTTATTCAAGCGGATATCTTCGTCCATATCCCAAGTAATCGCCATGGGCACTTTTGCCGCAAGCTCCTTCAGAAGCTCAACAAGTCCTTCGGACAGTCGTTTCCCTTCCAGATGAATAGGTCTTAGATGCAGCAGCAAGGCTCTCATTTCCGATTGGGCAACAGATGCCATCTCCTCGATGAGATGAATTTGCCGTTTAGCCTTCTCGAAATCCTTATCCAAAGTCCGCCCTACTGCTGTTGCCGTCATCGATATCGCGAATAATTGCTGGCTCACCGCATCATGAAGCTCTCGCGCTAATCGCTGTCTTTCTTCAATAACCGCAGACAGCTTTGCTTTCTCCGCAAGCTCCGCATTATCATTAGATAAGCGCTGTAGGGAAGTAACCTGCTCTTCCCACCGCTTCATAATACGGCCTAACTGATCACCCAGTCGCCCGATTTCATCTTCACCGTGTTGGAAGCCACCGCGGGCAAACGTTCCTTTTTCCAGCAAAATCATCGTTTCCATCATCGGTTCAAGCCTCCGAGTAATTCGGTTGCTATTCCAGAAGCCATACACAGCGCCAATGCCGCCTATAACCAAAATCGCCATAAATGTAAATTTAACGCCCTCTTGCCAGCTCGTAAATGGCACAATCAGATTGCGCGAATTCAAAAAATAAATGATCGCGCCAAACACAACGAAACTAAAGATGATCGATTCACTCATGCTGCGCCATATCATATTCGTTAATCGTCGTTTATAGCCGTCCAATTGGTAATGAACCTCCTCGAGATCTTTACGCGTGCCCAAGCGCACATTCTCACAATACTTTAATCTTGATATCTCCTACGATGTAAGAAAGCACAAGTTTCACGCGGTGATCGCAATGTTCATAGTTAGGGGACTGCCAAATCAGCTTATTCATAACCCCGGACTCACGCTCATTCGCAACTTGAATCTGCCCAAACGAGATGGAAGCCGTCACAGCGACACCGATATCCTCCGGCACTTTGATATCTACATCTCCTACTACGCCTTGCAGGATGACCGTGGTTTCCTTTTGCTCCAAAATCGCAAGTGAAAGATCAATGTAGGTTTCTCCAATAATGTACCAAGTTGAACTGTTGCGTAAAATCCAAGGCTCACGGCCTAAACGGACGCTATCCACCAATTTCTGCTTCTGCATATACGTGTCGTCTTTGTGTACTTGCTTCGATCGTATGAAAAACAAACCTAGCGAAATTAAAACAATAGAGAACACAATGGTAATGTGATCTCCGAATAAAATCACTGCCCCTATGCCGATCAGTACATAACCTTTGCGCTCTTTGCGTGAACGGACCCGATGAATGCCTAGCAAGATGAGGATAATGGCAAGAATGGGGAAAAAGCCTATCGTATGATCTAGAAGCAAAAAAAGACCGGCTCCAATCAGCACTAGTGCTGTATTGCGGTTACGGTTGCTTTTAGTTTCTTCTCCCATCGCTGCACCTCCTCTGGCTGACTTTTAAATTAGTTCATATAGATTCCTAGCATACCATAAGAATGGACGACCTCCAAGATGCAAATCCTTGCGCGGCAAGGCTTCCGCATGAATCATGGAGGTCAAGAGCTCCTGCGCCTAGTTATTAGGCGCTTGAGGGATAACACGCGACTATTTCTTGTCGCGTGGGTCGGTGTCACCGCTGGAGCGATGCTGCTGCCAATCCTGCTGGAACTTGCCGCGCAGCGTGCGCAGCTCCTGCTGAAGGTTGCCGCCGGCTTCCTTCAGCGTCTCTTGCGACAGGCGGCCCGCTTCGCGGAGCCCCTGCAGCGCTTCCCGGCCGAGCTCGCGGCCGGTCACTTCCAGCTCGCGCCAAGTGTCGCGAGCCTCTTTCTCGTGCAGACCGCTGCTCGGCGGCTGCACCCCCTCGGCTGCGTGCCCCGCACGCAGCCCGCGCAGTTCATCCGCGAGCGCCAGGCACACGTCCTGGCTGCTCGCGTACTGCGCGCGGTAGTGCTCGCAAGCGGCTTCCTCGCGCTGCTTCTCTTGCAGCGCGAGCCGCGCGAGCTCTTCATCGCCGGCGCGCATTGCCAGCTCGGCTTGCTCGCCGCGCAGCTGCGCCATCTCCTCTGCGTTCACACTGTGGCGTCGCAGCTCAATAGTTCGCTGCAGCGCCTCCTGATAGCGCTGTTCCAGCTTTTCTATCACGCTGCTACCCTGTTCATGATGATCGAGCTTGCCGGCCGTTTCTTGCCATGCAGCTTCTGCTATTTTGCCAATCCGATTCAATATGCTCATGAATTACACCCCCATTTTCTTATGTTTTAAAATTCATTTCGTTTCTTCAATAGATGAATACCGTACACCACTAAACATACAGCGAAAGCAATGGCGATGAAGCCCGATAGTTTAATGGTCAGTATCAAGCCGCCTAAGCCGGCGAAAAACCAACCAATTTTCTTCCCATTCTTAATGCCTACATAGCCTAATCCAAGCATAGCTGCCGGGAATAAAAATCCCATAAAATGAATATGACTGCCAAATTGATGCAGGCAAATAAGTATACCTGCTGTGATTAAAACCAAAGCCAACCCTTTCGATCGATCCATACTCATTCTGCTTACCGCCCCTCACGTGTTCTTCATGCTTCTATCGTACCTGAAACAGCTAAACCTCAAAACGGACTCGCGACTGTTTTTGTACCTAGACCTAAGTCCAGTACCCTCTAAGACCTCCATCCATATTTTGGCCGTTGTCCCACAAGGCCTCAAGTGCTAAACTATTTGAAGCCGAGTCCGGTGCACAGACAAAGTGCCGGTACGGGGGACGATTTACATGGGGTGAATATTTGCTCTTCATCGGAGCAGACTAGGGAGAACCTTCTTCCCGAACCCGTCAACTAACCTCGAAGGCTCATGAAGGAGGATTACCAATTGCATACAATTACTAAAGGGTTAACTAGCCTTGCTGTGTCTTTAACAGTGTTGGCAGGAGGCTTTCTTTCCCCATTTACGGCGAATGCCGCAGAGATGGATGTGAAAGTGCAAGTCAATGATAAACTGGTTCAATTTCCGGATGCTCAGCCTTTTTTGGATGAGAATCATGCTACCCAAGTACCGATTCGTTTCGTAACGGAGAAGCTTGGTTATGAAGTAAAGTGGCAAAAAGAAGGCGATGAGATCAAGGTCACGCTAAATAACAGCAAACATTCAATCACCTTAGTATCTGGACAAAAAGAAGCTGAAATCGATAGCCACCGTGTCGAGATGGACACACATGCGGAATTCCAAAATGGACGCGTATACGTGCCTCTTCGTTTTCTAAGCAAAGTATCCGATATTCCCGTTCAGTGGGACGCTAGCAGCAAATTAGCTATTCTAAGTAAAGATGGCAATAAGTATGCGCCAGATTATGAATTGTTTAAATCCACTGCCTATTCAGCAGATCCATCTGAGAATGGCGGCTACGGAGCTTTTGATTATATGGGTAATCCACTAAGTATTGGAACCGTTGCTGTAGATCCCACCGTGATTCCTCTAGGATCTAAGCTCTATATAGAAGGTTATAATTTCAACGGCTTACCTGTAGGCGGCATGTATGCTTACGCGACAGATACTGGCGGTGCAATCAAAGGCAAGCGTCTTGATATCTTTATCCCAGGATCCAAGCAATCTGTGAAGAAGTTTGGTATCCAAACCATTAAAGTGTACAAATTATCCAATTAAAACGGCTGAAAAAAAAGCTGGTTTCTGAGATTTACTTCTCAAGAAATCAGCTTTTTTTATTTAAGGTGGAAAAATCAGAAAAGCTGCTCTCCCATCATATAGTGACGAGAAGAGCAGCCTGCAGTTACTTAAACTTGATTTTTAGGGATACCATTTAAACTTGGGACGTAATCAGGTGCCTCGTTGCTCGATAGCGTTTGAGCTTCTTCCATAAAATTAGCGTTATTCTGCTGATTATTTTTCTTATCTGCTTTGTTATCTTCGCGGTCATGCTTGGGATCGGCGTCATTTTTGGGCATAGCGTTCACCTCCATTGTCTCATAGTTAGTATGAGAAGGTGACTTGCATTTTATCCCAGTTATCTGAAACTAGCGTTGCTCTTTATATGACTGAACTACCTTCGAGGTTTTTTGTTTTTCTTGCCGCCATATGCTCCATTAGGAATGCCACATACGTTTCGTCCCGAACTAACCAAGCGGCATAATCCCTTTTGACATAACGCTCTGCCTCTTCGAAAGTAGAAAAATGTTGGTTGGATTCGACCCCATCCACATCGACTTCCCATCTGTCTCCCGAAGGAAAAATAAACACTTGTTGTTCATTTCTATTCTCATAAAGTGATCCATAAACAGAATTTTTCATGTTAAATGTATTTTTATTCGCATCCGCGCGAATGGGTTCCATCGGGAATGGCTTCGCTACGTACCACTGATAGGCTTCTTCTGTCATAGAGCAACCGGAAGCTTTAGCATGGCCTCCTCCTCCATAAAGACCCGCAATTTCCGAGACATCGATGTGATCGTGAATCGTTCGAAAGCTTATCTTTTTACCGCCCATATTCATGATTGCGATGTAATCCAGATGAGGATTTTCTTTGCCTAGAGCGTTTCCAAGTTCAGAATGATAGGATTCCGCATGAACGATGCCTACATGATGATCATCGATTCGGGAGTGGATGATTTCCCTCTTTTTTCTGCGCACATAGCGTTCAATTTTTTCTTCTTCCATATCCAAAATTTTTTCTTCAAAGGGATCGAATGCAAAGTTCTCGCTTTGCTGAATGCGAGCCACCATTTTTTCCTCAAATTCTTCAATGGAAATTAAATAAAAGAGATCGTTTAATCGCTTAGCCTTGATATAGTCATTCTGTTCCCATTCCCAGGTATCATACTGACGGACCAATTCGACGAATTCATCTAATCCCTTCATTGGCTTCAACAATCCGTTCTGGATCAGATACTCATAAAATAGAGAAGTTGCAGAAGCAAGTTTTCCATTTTCATACGCAATCTGAACCATTCCCCACGAATATTTGTTTAAATGAAGCGAGGTTTTATGATGATCAATAAGTTTTACTTTTCCACCCGATTTCGCAAACTCGTTTAGTCCTAGTTCATTCGTTTCATCCACGGATAAGTCGGTGATAAACAAATAGTTCTTTTTTCTTGATTTTTCTAAAAAGCGTTTTACTTGTAAATTTAACCCTCCGACAGAGTTATATCGAATTTCTACCTTTTCACCAAATGTTAATCGAGCTATTATACCGCAACCTACTCCATCCAGATCATTATGAGTATACAAATGATACAAGGGCACACCCTCCTGTTAATGATTTCCATTAAGGTACCCTTGATCAAGTCACTTTATTCGGTGTTAATGGACAGAGAAATACTCGAAATGGTCCCATAACTGAAAACGGCCCTATGGTTTTACCAAAGGTACCGTCTGTTTTTATCTTTAAAAGAAATCCGCTAAATAAGTAGTCCGTCGCGGAATGGCATCTTCCAACCGGCTAATAAGTTCATCAGTCCCTTGAAGACGCTCGATTCGGGCCATGAATCCGGCTTTCTGATAACCCATGAACAAAGCCGTCAACGTCTGTATGTTACAGCTAAGTAGTTGGTCCCCTGAAGGTATTTCATCTTCAGATAACTTCGCTACGGTGGCCGCTTTCCCATTGTCTGTGAACTGTAACCGATAAATGCCTTGGTTCCAATCCGCATGCTTGTCTGTAATGTGTAGATATATGGATTCCGCCCCATCGCGAGCTTCATACACATACTGCGTCAGAAAAGCTTCTACATCTACAATTCTTGCCGAGAAATAAGTAATCTTTTCTTGTTTGAACTTTGGATCATGCACTAGAAACGGAAGTTGGTCATCTACTGGTGCATTCACTTCCACCTTGGTTATCATCGAATCATGATCAGCAATGAACTTCCATATGCCACGTCTTGCTTCCTCGTCAAGGAAAACCAACTCATGGATGGTCGCTACCGTGTCCTTTACCTGGTAAAATACATAACCCCGCTGTTCCCCTTGAGCGTTCTTGTAGACGGCAGCTGTGCCCTTTTTAAATTTCAAATAGCGATTATTCCACCAGTCCTCATCCCGCTCCATCATGCCGTTGTATGCTTTTGCAAACTTAGCGTAGATTGGATTCAGGATTTCTCCGCTTTTGGCTACACGTAAGATCGAACTGCCCTCAGCGGCTTGGAACTTGGGAAGCTTATCTACAGGGATTTCATATTTCAAATAATCCACGTATGTTTCCCAGCCATATTTACGATAAAATTCAAACTTAAACGGCGCGAGAAAGGAAATGGTCTGCCCCTGCTCTCTCATCGCTTTAAGCGCTTGAACCAGAAGCTGTCCAACCATTCCATTACGACGGTACTCAGGCCATGTTGCTACGCCCGCTATACCGCCCATCGCAAAGCTCTTCCCATTTAACCAAGTCCGGAAGTTAAGTACCGTGAGCTTTGCAGCCATAGCGCCGTCAACGAAATAGCCCCACACTTGATTAGGATCTGTAGAGGCTATCCGCTCTGCCTTTTCCTCTGCGGTAAGCTCATATTGAAAAGCAAATTCAGATAGAGAAAAGCTCTCCAGAAGCTCCTCTTGTCGTAAAGTACGAATTTCATTCATCTCAAATCACCTCATTTAGAATAGATGAGCTTTTAACAAAGTTGCTGTTAGAACTGGCTTTCCTCGGGGCGTAACACCATGAGCATCGGGCTCTAACGTAATGGCAATCGTATCATAATTATTCGGATTAAATGTGTAATATAACCCGCCTGTACCGTTATCGGTGCTCTTGCCTGTATCTGGAATGCGGTTTAACTATTCAGTCTCAGCTGTTTGACCCGAGGTACGATTTTGCTTTTTGCGCAGCAAGTCGATGACGATATTTCGTGTTAATGATGCTGACTGGTATATCACTTTAACCAAAGTAGTGGCGTGTAGGGCAAATGTCCAATCAACGAATGCCCCCCGGTCATATGCTGTTGTATAGGGATACATCCTACAAAATATACACCGGAGGGGATACTATGTCATATGCAGCTGATTGTGGAACTCCAGGATACGGAAGTTCAGTAGGAGTCGTTCTTGTCCTGTATGTTTTACTTGTCATCATCCTTGCCACGTTCTACTAATGGAGTGAATTGCCTCACACATTGATCTAGTATAAAATGGCCTACCATCAATGACTTCTTACCGGAAGTTCAGCGATAGGTAGGCCATCTTTATTGTATAGGATAAATAATTACGCGTTCGTCTTTTAAGAACCCCTTACCTCCGGCAGGTAAGTAAATCAAACAATCCGCATCTTTGATAGAAACCATAATACTGGACTTATCAATACCTGATGGCTTAACCTTCAAACAACCGTTGTCCACATGAGTCGTTCCTCTGACATAACGCGGATAAGCAGAGCCTTTATTATAATCAACATCCAACTGAGCCGTGATCGCTTCCGGATAAGGTGAGTGACACCCTGCCATCGCTTTAATCAGCGGTTTGGCAAACAGCTCAAACCCGACGAATGAGGCGCCCGGATTACCGGACAAAGCTAACAGCAATTTATTGTTCCATAGAGCCGCACTCGTTGGAGTGCCCGGCCGCATGGCTACTTTGTTGAACAACAGCTTGCCCTCAAATCGTTCAAAGACATCAACAAGAACGTCGTAATCACCAACGGAAACACCGCCGGATGTGAGGACTAAGTCGACTTTTGGGAAAGTTTCCTGCAGCGCCGCTTCCACCTCTGTCACATCATCCGAAAGCGCCTGCATGATAACCGCAGATCCACCAGCAGCTTCCACCTGCGCCGCCAGCATGTAGCTGTTACTGTTGCGAATTCGTCCCGGCTTTAGCGCTTCTGCCACATTCAGCAACTCAGAACCTGTTGAGAAAATGGCGACCTTCGGCTGTCGATATACGGATACATCCGAGTAGCCGAAAGTGGCCAAAATCGCCGCTTCGCCAGGCCCAATCCGTGTACCTTGCTGAAGTAATATATCCCCTAAACCGATTTCACCGGCTATTGGGGTTATATTGCTTGCAGCGGTTATGTTTTTTTTGATACTCACATGATAGGAGCTTGTTCCCGCATCTTCAAGGGAATCCGTCATCTCCAGCATAACGACAGCATCCGCACCACCAGGTACAGGGGCTCCCGTCATAATACGAGCAGCCATACCAGATTGGATGGTTAGCTGAGGAACCGTTCCGCTAGGAATTCGCTCTATCACCCGCAAAACAACAGGAGCATCTGGTGTGGCCTGTTCAATATCTTTTGAACATACGGCATACCCATCAACACCTGATCTGCGAAAATGGGGCACCGGATGATCGGCAACTATGTCCACGGCCAGCCTTCTACCGAAAGCGGAAGATAGCGGAACGGATTCTATTGGTGTGTGTTTAACATATTCGAAAAGTAGGCTTCGGGCTTCCTCAACCGAAATCACTTTGCGCCCAAACTTAAGCTTACTATCACTGCTCACTAGCGTCTGTTCCTCCTAAGCTTAACCGCCAATTTGCGACATCCGGCGAAGTGTTGGTGTATGGGACTGCTCTTCATTCATTAGTGCCTGGGCCATCTCATGATTTTGTGGTTTGATATCCAAAGCGCGGAAGAACAAATCTTCCATCGCAGAGTCATCTCCGATATATTTTCGCACATTAAATTCATCCGACCAGTATAGACATGGCTTCACATTGCCATCCGCTGTTAGTCGCAGACGATTGCAGGTCTCACAGAAGTGATCGCTAATCGGATGTATGAGGCCAAATGAGCCTAACGCTCCATCAATTCGAAAGTTCTGAGAGGGACCATTTCCATAAACCGCGTCCGAGGCAGACGCATTCCACCCCTTCGATTTACAGCGATCTAAAACCGTGGTCAGGGATAAATAGCGGCTTTTCCAATCTTCGTCTTGATGACCAATTGGCATATATTCGATGAACCTAACCTGAATAGGACGGTCAATCGTCATTTGCAAAAAGTCTTCAATTTCGTCATCATTAATGCCTTTCATCAAGACCACATTGAGCTTAATCGGGGTGATGCCCACGCGGTAAGCTTCTTCAATGCTAGCCAGTACACGATGAATATCCCCGCCTCTAGTTATCAAAGAGAACCGATCCGCTTTCAAAGAATCCAAGCTAATATTAACACGGGTTAACCCTGCTGCACGAAGCTTTTCAGCCCTCGAGGCAAAGTAAATCCCATTCGTAGTCAGGGCAATATCTTCAATGCCAGGAATTTGAGAAAGCATACCGATCAATTGCTCCAAGTTTTTGCGCACAAGGGGCTCACCACCGGTTAATCTCAGCTTACGAACACCAAGTCCTGCCAGCACACGGACAACTTCCGTAATTTCCTCGAAAGTTAACAGCTTTTCATCCGGTTCAAATTCCATTCCTTCTTCAGGCATGCAGTATACACATCGCAGATTACAACGATCTGTAACAGAAATTCGCAAGTAATCGTGCATCCGTCCGAATCGATCCATAAGCAGCTTCGGCATAGGAGTTCACCTTCTCTCTATGTACATTATGGCATAAATTATAACAAAATCCTAGATTACTTATCGAGAACTATCTGGAAAAACAACTTCTATGGTAGATTAGCTAACATTTGCTCGTATTCTTCCGGAGTATTCACATTAGTTACGAAATGGGTAGGGATATTTTGCTGTTCAAAGAAATCATTCTCTACAGGCTTCCAATTCATATCATCGAGCAGCGCCATTAAACGATACTGCTTTTGTTCCAATAACACCTCGGCTTCGGAACCAACCAATCTTGAATATATGCCATGGAGTGGATGAACGCGACCGTCCAACACAGGGATAACAGCATCCAAATTAGCTTCTTGGCATAAAATCACCATTGCCTTTGCCGCTTCGGCAGAAATAAAAGGCATATCACAGCCCACAATCCACAGATGCTGCTCTGATGCGATCAGAGAGGCGGCATGGATGCCGCTTAAGGGCCCTTTTTGTACATATTCGTCCGTGATACATTGTACGTCAATATCGGGAACCGAAGACAAGTGAGGCAGCAAAACCTCAGGTTCATTGGTTACGACAATGACTTGCTTGCAGATGCTCGACATTTCCTTCAACTGCTTATGAAGCAAGGGCTGTCCTTGCACGGGGAGAAGCGCCTTTAACCTTCCTCCCATACGGCGATTAAGCCCCCCGGCAAGAATAACGCCAGTGATCATACTGCAAGCTCCGCTAACCGTTTAAGGAAGGATTGTTTCCAACTTGCCGATAATGCTTGTAAGGCTGCAATATGCTGTGCAGCTTCTATATTCGTTTTTTCGTGATACTTGATTTGGTTGGCATAGGCGACAGTCACACCCGCTTCATCTTTGGAGATAAGTCTCACTCGAGAGTTCTTAGAAATCACGCCTTCTGTAAGTACCCTCAAATAATAACCAGTATAGCCGGTTTCCTGGACTTGGAGGACGGCGTCCACCCAATCCAAACGTTTCGCTAGTTTATGACAAGGTTGACGAGGCTGCGACACCTGAACGATTACGTCACCAATGGCGTAGGTGTCACCAATGCAGACCTGATCTTCGAGCAGACCGCGTACCGTTAGATTCTCACCGAACGCACCTGCTTCCATCTTCTGACCCAGCACTTGCTCCCAGTGTGCGTAATGCTCTTCCGGGTACACACATAGCGCTTTGTCAGCTCCGCCATGCACCGTTAAATCCGCTTGCCCATCTCCATCCAACTGTGTCTTCGATACATACAAAGATGAGCTGACCGGATATTTATAAATACCCGTGACCAGCTCTTTCCCTTGATAAACGATTGTTTGTGGTAAACCAATGTTAACCGATACGATTTCCATCGCAATCCTCCTCATTTCCGAGCAAGTTTCTTAGTATTCACTATACCAAAAACCTCCTGGAAAGTCAGTTGCCAGCTTACGTAGGTACAAGTAAATCACGCCTTTGATCTATCTACCCATGCATCGTTATCGTAGCCTCTTACTTCCCAGTAGCCCATGTGCTCCTTCTCGATGAGCTCGATCCCTTGAAGCCATTTGACGGATTTGTAGGCATACATTTGAGGAACGATTAGTCGTACTGGGCCTCCTAATTTTTGTGGAATGGGCTTACCGTCCATGAGCACAGCGACCATAATATCATCCCCGTTTGCCTGGCTTAGGGACAACGCATCTGTATATACCTTGTCGCCTGAATAAAACTTCACATATTTCCCTGTGGCTTGAACACCAGCAGCAGCTAATAACTGCTTAAGCGGGATGCCCTCCCATGTACATTTGTAAACGGACCAGCCGGTCACACAGTGGAAATCACTAACCTGCACAGTCCGCTTCAGCTTCAAGAACTCTTCCCAGCTCCATGCACTGGGGTTATCAACCAGACCGGATATCGCGAATTTCCACGTATCCGAGGAAAAAGCCGGAATTTCCGTCACCGTGTATATACGGAAATTCCCTTGTGCTCCTCCGCCTACAACAGCAGCGGAGTCTGGTAGTGGCGTCGGCGGCGGAAGCATCCGGTTGCCGTCGGTTGCGATATATTCGGCGGTCGTAGAGCCGCCGGTATCGAATGCGCCTTTTACCCAGCGGTAAAAGGCGGGACCGATCGCGATCACGAGCAGCAGTCCTGCGGCTATCCGCAGGAACGATGCGCGTGTGATCGGCGACTCCTTCAGCGCGGCGATGACCGCCTGCGCTGCTGTGCGCCTAGCCGTGGCGTCCTCTGCCGCCACGGGGGCTGGGTTCGGCGCCGCTGCGATAGCGCTGGCGGCGGCTGGGGTTTGGACCGCCTGCGCGGCGGGCGGTCTTGCCGTGGTAGCGGCTTGATCGAGCCGCTGCTGGCGCTTGAGCCATCTGCTGCGCGAGATGGCGTGATACAAGGCATACGGCACTCCGACCCAGGTGAGCAGGTCATGCACGAAGAGTGCCGAGTTGTTCAAAGCCGGTGGCAGATTGCGGAACTGCCACAAGACCACCCCTGATCCGGCCCAGCCGATCAGGAGCGCCAGGACGAACACCAGATTCGCGCGTTGATTGCGGCGCGCGCGAATCTGGTGCCAATGCTTTCGAATCATCGGCGCGTAAAGCGCGATGAGCAGAATCGATGCGACACCCAAGTAAATGTGAAGCTGCTTGATCGTCACACGGAAGCTCCCTAGATCTCCCCTAATCGCACCTATACTCAGCATGATGCCCGTCACAGTTAGCAGTAACAAAATCCACGCATTCCAGCTATGAATAGCATTCAGTCGCTTCCCAAAAGATTGCTTCAGCCAACCTCTTTTTGAATCCATACCCTCACCACCTTCATTCATTTACGATCTTTACGTTATTCCTATCATAACGTATAAATATTAAAAAAAGCTTACAAATTCGCTAATATTCTCATTGTTATCAACCTAAAGAAATCCCCAAACTCCACTTACATCGTGGCGATGGGGGCTAATTATACATAATAGACTACCTAATTAAATACTTATAGACTAACAAAAAAAGCCCTGCACCATTACATGCCAGGCTTCCAAATCATTAAAATTAGCGAAATCAGAGGCAAAATTGTACCTATTGTCCCGTAGATATCCCATTTCCTCGATACCTGCCGATACGCTGCCGTTTGCTCCCCTAACCGCAGTGATTCTTCACTATAACGGATCATTCTTCTTTGCAAAGGCAGTAAAATAGCCAACCACAATACCCCTGACAGCGAGAATAAAACTAATGATGCCGTCACCCAATTCCATTCTCCAAGAGAATAACCTAATTGAAAGGCCATCATATGCCCCGGAATCAGAAGCAGCAGAATTCCTGGCACAGTGAACACATAGTCTGCTAACATAATATTTTTAACCGTCAAATGAATGGTCATTAGATCTTGCTTCCCATAATGAGCACGAACCTTCCAAAAAGCAGCGGTAACAATATTACCCAGAAACAATACAGCCCCTAAAACGTGTAAGAACAACAACATTCCCATCCACATCTTCATCTCCCATTTAACATAATACTAACCTCTCGTTCGTTCCTCACTATTTAATACTCTTTTTCTTTCTTTCTTTCTTTCTTTCTTCTCTTTACTCTTACTTTCTTCTACTTACTCTTACTTTCTTCTACTTACTCTTCCTTACTCATCCTTACTCTTCCTTACTCTTATTTTCTTCTACTTACTTTTACTTCTTCTTAGCTCTTGTCTTCATTCCAGCCTATCGTACCCTTGTTCTTCCGTTTCGCCTAATTCTAGGTCACCTCTCACTTCCTCCATCCTCCTTGACTCATGCTAGCCCTTCATTACCTTAATCTTCCTTCAACATCCCAGCCTCCTACCTCCGCCTTCCTTCTCGCTTAATTCTACCCTCTCGCTTTCTTCATCCTCCTTGCCTCATTCTAGCCCCTCAGTTCCCTCATCTTCCTTGCCTCCAGCTCTGCCATCCTTCTTCTTCCTTCTTACCTTCATTCTAGCCTGTCGCAAAAGGATTGTAAGGTGAGCAAGGTCATGACCCATTGGTGACCTAAGTCACGATGATAAATCCCCTCTCTTACAAACGGTACCCAGGACTAACAAGCAAAGTTGTATTAAGTACCACAATAATCAATCAAATCAAGCGTTATCTCTGCGATTGTTGCATAAAATACAACAATTCTATAAAGCCAAAGTGGCCGGTTAGTATGAATTAAGCCAGAATTGTTGTACAACATATACAACATACAACATCTCTGGCTAAGAAGTTAGTATCCAAGGAAATTGTTGTACGCCGTACAACTTAACGGCTTACAAGCAGAAAAAAGCAATCATACAGGCATCCTAATCTTCCCCGCCTCTCCCTCTCGCCTAGAACCAAAAGAATACCCCACCCGCGAAAAAAACCACAAGAAAGGAAAATCCCTCTTGCGGTCCATATGCGTTTCACTTGCATCTATATGCGGTTTATATGCGGTTTACCTGTTTTATAGACTACTTGAGGTCTAATAACGCTCTACTTGCGGTCCTTTTCAAAAATGCTCTATCTCTTGTATCCTCTTTCAACCATACCCCACTAATATATCGGCAGCGTAAACCAGAATCGGCTGCCATTCCCTTTATCACCTACATGGCTATCAACGCCAATCGTTCCTCCATGCAGATGAACAATCGATTTGGCAATCGCAAGTCCGAGGCCCGCTCCGCCGCTTGCTCGAGTTCTTGACGGATCGGCACGATAGAAGCGATCGAAGACCTTACTTCTATCCTCTTCATCGATCCCTTGACCATGATCCTGAATATAAAGCTGCACATACTGCTCAGAGATCTGTTCAACTTTAATTTCAATTGTCCCACCAACAGGAGAATGCCGTATAGCATTATCCAAAATATTGGAAAGGACCCGCTTCATTTCCTGGGGCATGATAGCCACCGGAGGCAATCGATCAGGCAAGTCGACGTCGACTTGCAGCTGTTTTTCCTCCAACTGAAAAGCCAAGCTTTGCAAGCCGTCTAGCAGCAAATGATCGACATGATACCGTTCAGGAACAAATTCAGTTCCTCCCGCATCCAGTTGTGATAACTTGAATAATTCTTGAATAAGTCCGTTTAATCGTCCTGTTTCAAGGCGAATGGTTTGTAGATAACGCGCAAACGTTTCTTTATCTTGAATGACATCATCCTGCAAAGCTTCAACGAATGCTTGAATAGATGCCATTGGGGTCCTCAAATCGTGTGAAACATTCGCTACGAGTTCTTTACGGGATGCCTCAGCTGTTCGTAATTTCTGAAAGCTTTCATTCAACTTGCCCGTCATTCGATTGAACTGGTCTGCAAGTCTTTGGAACTCAGCAGGTCCAATCTGAGGCACTTGTCCCTCAAAATGCCCTTCCGAAATGCGCGTCGTTTCCTCCGTAATCGCATGGATGGCTTTCTCCAGGGGTCGCGTCATGAAGTAATGTATGAGCATCGACACACCCGCTGCGCCAAGAGTTACCGTCGTCAACAGGATGACGTCTTTCCATCTCAATAACATATATTGATAGCATATAAACAAGGAGAGCAAAATAATACTCGTGCTCACCCCACTCGCAATGAGCAAATAAACACGAAGCTTCATGATGGCTGCCTACCCTCAAATTTATAGCCAATACCCCATACGGTTTTAATGTATCGCGGCTGAGAAGGATTTGGCTCAATCTTCTCTCGCAGTCGGCGAATGTGGACAGTAACTGTTGTTGTATCGCCGTAATAATCGATATCCCACACTTTACTCAGCAGCTGATTGCGTGAAAATACTTGCTCCGGGTGTCCCGCAAACAGGTGCAGCAGCTCAAATTCCTTCACGGTAAGCTCGATTTCCTTCCCGTTCACCCTAACACTCCGGTGCAGCACATTAACCTCGAGCCCCGGAAACTTCATGATATGCGCAGGTGGCACAATGCCTGCCCCGTTAAGCGCTTCCGCTTGGCCGCGCTGCTGTCTACGCAAAATCGCTTTCGCTCGCAGCACCAGCTCGCGCGGCGAAAATGGCTTCGTCAAGTAGTCGTCTGCCCCCATTGTTAACCCCATAAGGCGATCCATTTCATCGCCTCGAGCCGTCAACATGATGATGGGCACATCCTGCTCGTTGCGAATTTCTTCGCACACTTGCCAGCCGTTCTTACCCGGCATCATGAGGTCAAGAACAATCAGCTGCGGGCTGTGGAGCCGCCATAAGCGGATGGCTTCGTCGCCACTCACCGCCGAAATAACCTGGTACCCCTCTCTTTGCAAATAGACGGTGCACACATCAATAATATTCGTTTCATCATCCACCACGAGAACGAGTGAACCCATACGGCATACCTCCTCAAGCATTCATTCTATTATACCGCAGAGCATTGAAATGAAGCTTACGTATGTATTACAAAAGTATTAAAGCTCCCCAAATTGCGGGGAGCTTCATTCCTTTACGTTTGCAAAGCAGCCTCTATAATAGGCTCCTCTTTTTTGTGATTAAGCCTTCGAATATATCGCGTCTGAGCAATACCGGCTATGAGAATGATGGCAGCTAAAACAGCGAACATCATCTTCCCGCCATAGTGACTGAATAACAAGCCACCCAGAATAGGCCCAATGGCGCGCGATAGCTGCCAATTCATACCGAACACGGAGAAATACCAACCTCTATGCTCCTCTGGCGCTATAACGGAGATCACCTTCTGAATGTGGGGACCATTCAACATTTCACCAATGGTAAATAAAAATTCAACAACAAGTAGTATAGCGAAGAAAGGAACAAATCCATAACCTAGTGACACAATGGCAAACAACAGATAGGATGCAGCGACTACCAAATAGGCCGAAACGTGCTCTGTACGCTTTGCGATCCATATTTGCAGTGCAATAACAATACAGCCATTGAAGGTAATAATCGCAGCAAAAACAGTCTTATAATTCTCAAAATTCTGCTGCAAATGCAGTGGGAACGTTGACTCCACCTGTGCATATAACAACGATACCGGCATCGCTAGAAGTGTTATCCAAAGGAGCGGCTTATGATCCCGCCATCTGATTTTTGGCTTTGTCTTAGACAATTCCTGCTCCGCGGCGCTCTTCATAGGCAATGTCTCTGGAACCTTCAAGACGACCAACCCTGCGTAAGCAAAGAGAGCTATCGCGCAAGTCAAGAATATAATTGTTGGATTCCAGGTGAATAAAAGCAGTCCAAGCAGCGGTCCAAATGCTGAACCCATATTTAATGCTGTGTGGAGCAGAGCAAATACTTCGGCTCGTTTCTCCTGTGGGACAACATCCGCAATCTGTGCATTGGCAGCTGGTCCAAACATAGCATGGCCAATGCCGTTAATGATCGAAATGACAGCGAATTCCCAAACGTGACTGGCAAACATATAACCGCCAATGGCAAAGGCTTGAATAATGAGAGCAGCCAGCATCATCGGCTTCCGTCCATAACGATCGCTCAAGCTGCCTGCATACAGATTCACGAAAATTCCGCATAACGGCTGCAATCCGATAATCAACATGGATAAGAAAATAGAACCATCAAGCTTGTCATACAAATAATAAACCAAATAGGGTCTCATCATAAATCCAGCTAATGAAGTTAGAATCGTCCCAACGACTCGAACCCATATCGCTGTATCATACTTGCTAATCAATGAAAACAAAGGGATCCTGTGCATATAACCTCCTAGATGTTATTGGTCTTCTCAGTTTAGGGGTATTTGGACAAAAGAAAAAGGTAAAATCTCGTTATATCGGATTTCACCTTTTATGAATAATTACCTATATAGTTATCCGCCAATACGAATTTTGCGGTATGTATCGATAAACGAGAGGACATCAACTCTTTTCCCCCTCTTTTTCGCGACTCTGGCCATTTTCACGAGTGTTGTCCAGAATTCATCTAGAACAGGAGATTCGAATTCATTTTCTTTAGTCGCTTGTGTAAGGTTATGTTTATTTTTATACGTCGTGCCCTCATCCGAAATGAGGTACTGAATTTGACTTTTTTTCCATTGCTCCCCGGTTACATAACTTACTCCAATTTCGCGCATTTTTTTGCGTACAGAAGTTACAGGACGAGATAGTTCTCTGGCAATTACAACTGGAGGACACTCAGAGGAAAGGCGAATCAACTTGTCCAATTCCTGTGTGGACCAAGGTTTTTTAGTCATTAGAATAACCCCACTTCGTAAAATGAATGTTTCGTTTTGCCTATTAATGGTTACTAACAAAAGGTATAATAAGAGAATACCAACGAAATGTTAAAGAAGTATGAGTTAACCATAATGAAAGTATGAAGACATAACTTTTTCGATAATTTTCCCTATTTTATGCCCTTTGAACTACGATTGGGTGACAAATTAGGACTTTATGCATGGTAAACTTATCTAATGGAGAGTGAAGGACTATGAAACATCATATTAACGGAGCCGAACAGTTCGTCGAAGAAAAAGGGCATGGAGCACCGGTTATTTTATTGCACGGCTTTCCATTGGATCATCGCATGTGGCAATCGCAGATAGATGCTTTGTCAGGGAACTATCGCGTCATTACACCAGATTTACGTGGCATGGGCAAGTCTGATGTACCCGTATCGAATATATCGATAAACCAATATGCCAATGACATTTTAACTTTAATGGATAAAATGGGCATAGAAAAAGCCGCACTTGGCGGCTTCTCCATGGGAGGTTATGTGGCGTTTGCACTTCTACGCAAAGCTCCAAAACGTTTCACAGGTCTTATATTGGCTAATACTCGTCCTGAAGCAGATGGACAAGAGGCTCGTAAGAATCGTTTAAACATGGCCGTCTCGCTATATGAAAAAGGGTCCGTGGTGGCAAGAGATGCTATGCTGCCTAAACTTATTACCGAACCATCAAAGCAAGAACATCCTAAGCTCGTCGATACCTTGAGTATGGTGATGGAATCGATGCCAGCAGAGGGACTTGTCCATGCTTGTCTTGCCATGGCATTCCGCGAGGACTCCGTCGACCTGCTTAGGTCTATCTCGGTACCAACTCTAGTTATCGCCGGTGAACAAGACCCGATCGCACCTCCGGATGTCATGAAGAAAATGGCCGACCAGATTACAGGCGCCAGCTATCATGTCATACCAGCTGCCTCACATTTGACGCCAATGGAAAAACCGGAAGCATTTAATGCGCTGCTGATTGATTTTCTGAAGGGCATTAAAGCCTAACCAGCTGGTCCATGACCATCACGGCTGCACCAATCGCTAAAGCTTCCTCACCAAGCTGCCCTTTGCTGAAGACAACTTGATAAGCGGGGTAGTAGTAGGTCTTCCGAATCGCTACCTGCGTAGCGGTTTGGAAAAATAACTCCCCTCCCGCAATTAACGGCCCCCCTAAGATTACCTTTTCGGGGTGTAATATATTTAGCAAGTTAGCTAGCCCAATGCCAAAATAGGTGGCAGCCTCCGTGATGATCTCCACAACAAGGGGATCATTTTTTTTGAGCGCCTCCAATACATGCAGGTATGTGACCTGCTCGGGGTCATCAACCAAATGGGACAACACCGTGGATCGCCCCTGCTTTAATGCAGATCGAGCCGCCTTCTCGATGGCATACAAAGAAGCATACGACTCCAATGCTCCATAATTGCCTGACGTATTCCGATGGGGAACACCATCCGTTTGAATAATCATTTGACCTACAGAGCCTTCCATATCGACGGCACCATAAATAACCTTTCCTTCCGAAACCATGGAGGAGCGCAAACCAATTCCAGCATGAATATAGAGCAGATGCCTAAAGCTCTGCGTACGTTGATGCCATGATTCCGCTAGGATGGCCGTGTTAGCTCCATTATCCAGCAGTGCAGGAATACCTAGCTCCCCTGTTAGCTGCCTGCAGATCTCAACATTTCTCCATCCTTTTGCTGGAAAATAAGACGGCTCTAAGATGGTACCTGACAAGCGATCTACAGGACCAACGGCACCAATCCCTATTCCCAGCACTGATGAAGAATTTATGTGGTGTGCGGCTATTATCCTTTTTACTTCTTCCACGATAAGACGAATCAGCACATCCGGCGTCATCTCAGCCGTCATCGTCCAGCTCTTAGCGTCCAATTTCTTCATTCCCAGATCAACAAGAACGAGCTTGGACAATGTTCTGGATATTTCCAAACCAAATACATAAGCATAGGCCGGATTCTTTTCATACAGAATCGGCCTACGCCCACCTGTTGAAGCACCGAAACCAGATTCAAGGATAAGTCCTTGAACCGTCAGTTCCTCCAAAAGCCGCGTCAACGTAGATACTGTCATCCCACTTTGCTCTAACAACTCCGTTTTGGAAACTGTTGTTTGACGACAAATTCGCTCATAGATTTCTTTGGCCTTACGATTCGGAATTCGTTCCGTTATAACATCTACGTTCAAAGAAGCAGCCCCCAATGATAATCTTTCTCATATATTTCGCCATTGGGAAGCCAAAATCCTTCCTTGTCTTCCCCTTATTCCTTCGATCCAATCATGAGGGTATAGCCCATATATGGATGATATTTATTGACGAGCTCATCGTATTTTGCAGTGATTTGCCAAATGCGTGGATCCATAAACGATTGCTTATCAGACAAGTGAACAGGATCTGGATGTTGAACTTGATCTTCGAACATCGTTAGCGGAAAAGGATGTACCCCTGAGAAGTCCACGGGGTCAAACCTGCTCTTTTCTAACAGCTGCCGCCATTCATCCATACTATATATTTTATTTACCCCATAGAAGCTGCACAAGGCCCTATGAACTCCTGGTGACATCTCTTTGATTCGGATGACTTCTCGATCATAAAGCTTACCTTCAGATTTAAGCACCCTATAATACTCAGATACTGCTTTCTGAGCATCTGCAAAATTCGTCACTGACTCCACTAACACAACATCAAAAGTATGATCTTCAAAGGGTAATTGGCATACATCCCCAACCATGAATTCCACCTGTACCCCCTGCTTCTCAGCTCTTATGTTCGCTTTCGCAATCATTTCCGGACGAATATCGATCGCTGTTACTTCGCATCCTTGCTCGGCCAGGAAACATGCCGTTCTTCCAGTCCCGCATCCGACCTCAAGCACACGCTTCCCTTTCTCAATGGGATACTTCTTCAATTGCTCAATCGTTTCTCCGAAACCCCCGGGATGCGCATTGCCCACTCCTAATTTGGCTAACATATCTAAGTACTCGATAGCACTTACACCTCCACAATGGCAAATCATTCTCTTTTCTACCATATGGAGGGCTGCCACCTCATGTTCAGATTCTTGAAGTATTTTCGGAAAAAAAGGCGCTCGCCTAAAAGCGCTTGTTTCAATTTCTTTTAGGCTAAAAACCCAATCAATTTATAAGCTCTCCCCATACGATAATATTGTCTCTCCTTCACAGAGAGCATTCCTTGAGATGGGGGGTGACATAAATGGGTGTTGCTGCTGGTGCTGGTGCTGGATATGGCGGTGGATATACTTCCGCTGCTGCTGTTCTCGTATTGTTCATTTTGCTTGTAATCGTAACTATGACTTACGCTTGGTAATCATGAAACATGTGGCATAATACCAAAAAATAAGGAGCTTAGGTTCATTTAAACCTAGCTCCTTCTACATAGAAAAAGAACGGCCGCTAAATCCAGCCGTCTTTACATTTTATCAAATTATTTTTTGTTTGCTGCCAAGAAAGCATCGAATTGTTTTTGTTTTTCTGCAATAATCTTATCGACGCCGGCTGCTTTTTGTTTCGCCAAATACTCGGCAATTTTTTCATCTGGATCGACTGAACCTGTTCTTATTGCTGCTTCGTATTGCTTGCTTACGTTAGTTACAGCAGCGATTTCGGTTTTTACCGGTTCCGCATCAAATGAGAATCCTAGACCAGGAGATTTAACGCCTTTGGCATTAAACTCTTTAAATAAATCCCATTTCTTCGGATTTTCATTAGACATTAGGTAGTTCAAGAATTGGTTACCAAGTTCCCATTGCGCACCTGGGTTATAAGGATGATTTTTAGGATCTATTCCAGGCGCTGCATCAATGATATTGTCTGATTTTTTGACATAATGTTTACCTTCGATACCAAAGTTGATTAAGTTGTTCAAGTATTTATCGCTGTGTAAAAGTCCAATTACTTTCATTGCTTTATCAGGATTTTTAGATGATTTTGAAATGGCCAACATCGCGCCGGAAGCATCGCCTGTCGTAATCGTAGGTACTGTCAAATCGATTTGTCCAAGCTTAAAGCCGACATAACCTTCCATTTCGGCAGCTTTACCTGGCTTCAGACCTTCAGCCCACATAAATACTTTTCCTGCTTTTGCTTGATCGGCAACGGTTACCGTACTTGTAGCCGCATCTTTATTCACATAACCCGCCTTAAACCACGAACGAGTAAGCTTCATAATGTCTACATATTGAGGAGTCTCCAATTGATTCAGAACTTTCGTGGACTTATCCGTTTTACTAATCACGCCCGGAATAGCTCCATCGCCCAAAGCATCCCAATCCAAGCCGTCAAAAACACCATTACTTGTAGCCGTCATAAAGAAAGGAGTAATCGCAGGCTCTTTTTCTTTAATCACTTTTAACAACGGTTCTAAATCAGCCCATGTTTTTACTTTAGAAACATCTAATTGATATTTATCGACCAAATCTTGACGGTAGACAACGCCGCGTGTTGCAGCCAGTTCCTTGTTTGTTGGAATTCCGTAGTTTTTACCATTAATTTTGGAACCATCAAAGAAAGCAGGATCAAGCTCTTTCTTAAGTTCAGGAGCATTTTTATCAACTAGCGGTCCAAGATCTAGGAAAGCGCCCTTTGCTACATTGATTGCATATCTTTGCCATGCAGCTGTGAAAACAATATCGGACGGTTCACCTGAGGCGATCATCAAGTTTAATTTATTATCCCATTGTCCCCAATCAACTGCGTTAATTTTGAGGGTAACGTTCAGTTTATCTTTTAAGTATTTGTTAGCCTCGGCTTCAACCAATGCAACATCTTTCTGTGGGGTTCCAGGAAACATAAGCTGTATTTCAGCCGTTGGTTCATTTGCTTTTGCTGTTGCTGTTGCAGCGGCAGATGCTGCCGGCGCTGGCGTAGAAGTCGTGCTTTCCTTCCCACAACCCGCGGCTACCATACTAAGTGCTAACAAAGAAACCAAACTTATAGAACCTAAATTCTTTTTCACTAGTAAACCCTCCCAATTTTTTTATATATACTAACCGGAGTTATCCGGAATTAGCCTTTCACAGCACCGATGGTCAATCCTTTAACAAAATATTTTTGGAAGAAAGGATAAGCGAATATGATAGGTCCAATACCCACTACTGCCATTGCCATCCGCAGTGTTTGCGAAGGGAGATTAACTACAGCACCCATTTTCGATAATTGGTTGGCAGCATTCTCATTCGTAGTTAAATATTGAATATTAAGCAGCGTTTTATACATTAAATATTGCAAACTTATTCCGTTGCCTTTCGTGATAAAGATCAAGCTGAGAAACCAGTCGTTCCAGTAGTTCAAAGTATTAAATAATCCGATTGTTGCGAGCACCGGTAGTGATAAGGGAAGGATAATTTTATAAAATATCTTCACTTCACTCGCACCGTCAATGGTTGCGGATTCAATGATAGATTCAGGAATGGTCGTTTGAAAAAATGTCCGCATGATAATCACAAAAAATGGCTGAAGAAACAAAGGGATAATAAGTGACCAAACCGAATCCTTAAGATGCAATAAATTCACATATACCAGATACCAAGGAACCAAACCGCCGTTAAAGATCATTGTTAAAAATATGAAAAGTGCAAATTTATTCCGATGTCGGAGTTCCCTTCTAGATAAGGGATACGCATAAAGTGCAATTAACAGCAGGCTAAGCAAAGTTCCTACAACGGTTACAAATATCGTCACCCCATAAGCCGTAATAATTTGAGATAATTGATTATAAAGAAAACTGTAGGCATCCAGACTGAACTTCTCCGGGTAGAATTTAAAACCGTTCGCAATCACCGTATTCTCATCCGAGAAAGAAATGCTAATGACCAGAAGTACCGGAAGTAGACAAGCTAAGGATAAACAGATAAAAAACAGATGCAGCAATAACTGCGATATTTTGTATTTCGCCATTTTGATCCCCCTAAAAGTTACCGATTTCTTATTCTAAAAGAGTGCGTTCTCTCGGCTAAATTTTCTCACGAGAACGTTAGTCGTTAATACTAAAATCATCCCGACAACAGCTTGATAAAGCCCTGCAGCAGAAGACATTCCGATATCACCATTCGTTTGGAACGTTCTATACACATAGGTGTCAATCACGTTAGTCGTTGGGAAAATCGATCCTGAATTTAATGGAACTTGGAAGAACAGCCCGAAATCCGAATAGAAAATTCTACCGATAGCAAGCAAAGTCGTAATGATAATTATTGGATATAATAACGGAATCGTTATATAGCGTACTTGATGCCACCTGGATGCCCCGTCAATCGTTGCAGCTTCATAGTAATCACTGTCAAAACCGATAATCGCAGCAAGATAAATGAGTGAGAAATAACCTATGCTTTTCCATGTATTCACAAGAGGAAGTATATACGGCCAGTATTTGTTTTCCGAGTACCAATCGATGGCTTCAAATCCTAGTGGAGTCAAGATCGATTTATTGATAAATCCATTTTCCACCCCTAAGAAAGCAAGAACGATATAACTAACAATGACCATTGATAAGAAATAAGGTAAGAAAATAATCGACTGATACATTTTTCCTGCAATTCGACTTTTAACTTCATTAAACAAAATAGCAAGACCGACACCGAACACAAGATTCAACAAAATAAACAATGCGTTATAGAGCAGTGTATTGCGGGTAATAACCCAAGCATCTGAGGTGCTGAATAAAAATTTAAAATTTGTCCATCCCACCCATGGACTATGCAAAATTCCATCGGTATAGTTCACGTTTTTAAAAGCAATAATTACGCCAAACATCGGAAAGTAATTGTTAATGAGAAGAAATATAACACCTGGCATAAACATAAGATAAAGCGCTTTATATTGCAAAATATGACGAAGGCCATCGTTCTTTTTACGAATACTTCGTTTTACAGGTTTTGCAGGTACTGTTATACTAGCCTCCTGGTTCATTTGAAAACCCTCCTATTATCCGGCAAGCTTTACATCTTGCATCTTCTATTGCTTATTATAAGGTGCAGAATCTATCTACTCTACTGGTAACAGTGACTTATCAACTTGTGTTATTGTGACATAAATAAAAAACTCTTTGGCTATAAAACCAAGAGTCTTCCTTTTTATTAATTATACTTAAGATTTACTCTTTCGAAATTCCTGTGGAGTTAATCCGACATATCTTTTAAACATTTTAGTAAAATGAGGGATATCACCATAGCCAACCAAAGAGGAAACGTCACTTATTTTAATATTTGTGGAGATCAAAAGTAACTTTGCTTTGTTCATTCTTTTCTCCAGAATGTAGTCCGTTAACGAAGTGTTTGTTTCTTTTCGAAACAACCGAGATAAATACGCTGAATTAAAGTGTACATATTCTGCAATTTGCTCTCTACTAAGTTCATCTTGCAAATGCTCATCTATATAATCGTATATTTTTTGGATGACGGAAGCTTGTTCTCTATCCTCTACTTGTAGGATGTCTTTTCCTAGTGTGACAATGCGTTGAGACCACTGATTAAATTGCGCTAACACTTTGTTGGATTGGGTAACATTGCTGCGTTCCATTTCCAAAAGTGATACATACGTTTTGTGCAGATTAGGGAACTTTGAGACTGTGCCGACATAGCAGGACAAATGACAATAAAAGTATTGATTGCAAGCCGATAAGTAGCTTTCACACCGACGTGTAAGTTCCTCCATATCCATACTCTCGCCATGTTTTTCATAAAGTATAACGATATTATGTCCTCTTCGATCTTGAATGACGCAGCCCTGATCTCCTTTTACAATTAATTCCGAAGCTGCATTTCGCAGCGCATATTCCAGTATTTCTTCTTCACGAACTGTCAACTCCTTTTGCCACAATTCTACACTTATTAAAATAGGCAGTATTGAACATTGGGATGAAATATTCAATTGATATTTTGTAATAAGCTGTTCTAATTGCGTTTCCGAAGGGGATATTCGATTCGCAAAAAATTCCTGCCAAAATCTTTCCTCCATAAGAGGTTTATGGGATTCAAACAATGAAGAGTATTTTTTGTAAGTTCGATCTATCATAAGTTTTTGTATGACACGGCTAACAACAGCCTTTAATTCTTCATAATTAACAGGCTTCAACAAATAATCAAAACTGCCTAGGTGAATCGCTCTGCGTGCATAACTAAAGTCAGCATGACCTGTGACAAAAATCGTTTCTGTTTGGGGATAATTTTCTTTTATCCATTCTAATAGTTCTAAGCCATTACATGAAGGCATTTCTATGTCACAAATTACGATATCTACTGCGGATAAAGCAAACCGCTCTTTGGCCTCCTCCGCATTGAATGCCTCAAATACTTCTGATATGTCCATCTGTGACCAATCAATGCCTTGAGTGATACCTTTGACGGCATATAACTCATCATCCACAACCAACAAGTTATACATCTTCATCCTCCTCGCTTACAGAATAACTCATCGGAATACCTAATTTAACTTCAGCGCCTCTAACTTTACCATTGTTAAACAACAATTTTGCTTTTCCTTTATATCTGATACGCTGCCTTTTTATTACATTTTGAATACCTAGATGGCCTTCTGCAAATAACTCATCTTCGTAACTGACTTCTTTCAAATTTTTCAATAAAGTCTCAGAAAATCCCACTCCGCTATCACTGACTTCTATCCATAAGAAATCATCCGGCATTTGTTCATCTGCTGTCACGATGATTTGAACCGTAAAGAGTTCTCTTCGATCCGCAAATCCATGGATGATGCTATTTTCAACAAATGTTTGAATCGTTAAAGGTAGGATATCACATTTCCGATATTGATCCGGCAGTTCAATCTCATAAACGAGTTGGTTAGGAAACCGCAGCTTTTGGATCTCCAAATAATTTTGAGTGTGTCTGATTTCAGCTTCTAATGTCACGGTCCCTTGTTTAGTCTGCGTAATAAAACGAAAGTATTCTGCCAAATGCTGTGTCATTTTTTGGATCAAAGCATATTCCTTAATAGCTGCTAAACTATAAATAATATTCAATGAATTTAAATAAAAATGCGGTCGGATTTGCACTTGCAGAAGTCCAAATTCAGCCTCCTGCGTACGAATTTTCTCCTCATAAACATTTATTTTCAACTTTGAAATCTCTGTAACCATATTGTTAAACGTGCCTATCAAAAAAGAAAATTCACTCGAGTGATCTTCATTCAATCGAATGTTTAAATCACCTCGCATAATACGTTTCATCCCAAGCATCAATGTATTCATTGGCTTCAATAAGACACTTCGCAGAAAGTATAAGTAAAAAAGCAGAATCAATATCCCACACAAAGGGATAAAATATACCGCTATCTGAAAGAATGGAAGATGTTTCAGCATAGTCCCTTCGGGAATCATTACGGTGTAATTAATGTTTGCAATTTCAGAAAAAACACTAATCAACAAATATTTATTATTATCCTTCGGATCAGTTACAATTTGGTACGTATTATTAAGATGAGGTACTGCTTCAACGGCTTCCTTTAGTTCCGAAGCTCCAAGCGTCGTATGTGATGCGACATCCCCATTTTTGGAAAGTATGACTGCACCGCCGGTTGTCCCCATATCCAAAAACTGTAACGAAGCGACCAAGCTGTCTGTATTTACGATTGCCCCCGCGATGAGATTGTTCGTCAGGCGCGTAGTTTTCATCAAGACTGTTCGATTTTCAAATTGAATTAACTGCCATACCGGCGAGTCCATGTTTTTCTGATCAGTTATTTCTATTGGAACTGATTCCGTAATTAGCCGCTGCTGAAAATAATAATCCTTTTTAGTTACAAAGGTCACATCCTGTGTCCGGTCATTAAAAAGAAATATGGTATCCAGCAGAAAAAAATAATTGAGGTTCGTTTGAAAGCGATTGACTATTCTTTTTTTAGTTAGCAAATACTCGTCCGTACCAAATGTGAGATCATTTAGCTGATTAATGTCAATTTCGTTATCCCATAAATCATACAGATAGGTGTTAGTTTCAGCAAATATCTGATTGATTTGCTTTACATGCTGCGCAAGTAAGTTGCTATTTGTTGTGGAGACTTGCTCTCGTACGACATTTATTGCATACAAATTATTAAATAATAGAAAAAATACAAGCGGAATAATAATGATTAGAAAGCCAGTAATGAATTTGAAACGCAAGGAATTTCTCATATCCATCCTCCTTTCAGTCAGAAAAATAAATGAAGTATTTTCTCGATTTCACAGCCATTTGTATATGATTCAAACGCATTAAATTTTATATCCATACAATATAAAAAATAGGACATGAAATCAAATGATTTCATGTCCTATTTTTGCTTCATACCGGCAAGAGGACTCGAACCTCCACCCTTTCGGACTCGATTTTGAGTCGAGCGCGTCTGCCATTCCGCCATGCCGGCATATGAAGTTGTAAAGATAATGGTGCCGAAGACCAGACTTGAACTGGTACGGTAGTCACCTACCGCAGGATTTTAAGTCCTGTGCGTCTGCCGATTCCGCCACTCCGGCTAATAAATGTGGAGGCGCCACCCAGATTCGAACTGGGGGTAAAGCTTTTGCAGAGCTCTGCCTTACCACTTGGCTATGGCGCCTTAGTAATAATGGAGCGGAAGACGGGGATCGAACCCGCGACCCTCGCCTTGGCAAGGCGATGCTCTACCGCTGAGCCACTTCCGCATATAAAACTGGGGATCAAGGATTTGAACCTTGGCATGACGGAGTCAAAGTCCGTTGCCTTACCGCTTGGCTAATCCCCATTATGTTACTTGGGTAATAATGGGCGGACGACGGGACTTGAACCCGCGAATGCTGGATCCACAAACCAGTGCGTTAACCCCTTCGCCACGACCGCCACAATATTAAGTTTCTTACTTTTTTGGCAGGGGCAGCAGGAATTGAACCCACACCAAAGGTTTTGGAGACCTTTGTTCTACCCTTAAACTATGCCCCTAGAAAAAGTAAATGGAGGCTGATGGATTCGAACCACCGAACTCGAAGAGAGCAGATTTACAGTCTGCCGTGTTTAGCCACTTCACTAAGCCTCCACAAAGCAATGGTGCCGTCGAGAGGACTTGAACCCCCAACCTACTGATTACAAGTCAGTTGCTCTACCAGTTGAGCTACAACGGCATATTAAGTTTGTAAAAATGGTGGCTCGGGACGGAATCGAACCGCCGACACGAGGATTTTCAGTCCTCTGCTCTACCGACTGAGCTACCGAGCCTTACTTGATTTTGAAAAAATGGCGGAGCTGACGGGATTCGAACCCGCGGTCTCCTGCGTGACAGGCAGGCATGTTAGGCCACTACACCACAGCTCCATGCTAAGTACAATATCTTCTTCTATAAGAAGATTGGTTGCGGGGGCAGGATTTGAACCTGCGGCCTTCGGGTTATGAGCCCGACGAGCTACCGGGCTGCTCCACCCCGCGTCATTAAGCATATATGATGAATCCTAGTAAAGCAAGTCTTACTAAAGGAATCATGGTGGAGGCTGACGGGATCGAACCGCCGACCCTCTGCTTGTAAGGCAGATGCTCTCCCAGCTGAGCTAAGCCTCCATGGAAGTAAGAATGGTGACCCGTAGGGGACTCGAACCCCTGTTACCTCCGTGAAAGGGAGGTGTCTTAACCACTTGACCAACGGGCCTTGCTAGAAAGATAGTGGCGGAGAGAGAGGGATTCGAACCCTCGAGACGCTTGTGACGCCTACACGATTTCCAATCGTGCTCCTTCGGCCAGCTCGGACACCTCTCCATATGGCTCCCCGAACAGGACTCGAACCTGTGACAACTCGATTAACAGTCGAGTGCTCTACCAACTGAGCTATCAGGGAATAGAAACAATGTTCACTTCAAGGATTTATTCCTTGAAAACTAGATACGAAACTTGCGTAAAGTTAGAATTTTAGGTTTATTGGTTAAGCCCTCGACCGATTAGTATTCGTCAGCTGCATGCATTGCTGCACTTCCACCTCGAACCTATCAACCTCGTCGTCTACAAGGGGTCTTACATACTGGGAAATCTCATCTTGAGGGGGGCTTCGCGCTTAGATGCTTTCAGCGCTTATCCCCTCCGTACATAGCTACCCAGCGATGCCTCTGGCGAGACAACTGGTACACCAGCGGTACGTCCATCCCGGTCCTCTCGTACTAAGGACAGCTCCTCTCAAATTTCCTACGCCCGCGACAGATAGGGACCGAACTGTCTCACGACGTTCTGAACCCAGCTCGCGTACCGCTTTAATGGGCGAACAGCCCAACCCTTGGGACCTACTTCAGCCCCAGGATGCGATGAGCCGACATCGAGGTGCCAAACCTCCCCGTCGATGTGGACTCTTGGGGGAGATAAGCCTGTTATCCCCAGGGTAGCTTTTATCCGTTGAGCGATGGCCCTTCCATTCGGTACCACCGGATCACTAAGTCCGACTTTCGTCCCTGCTCGACTTGTAGGTCTCGCAGTCAAGCTCCCTTATGCCTTTGCACTCTGCGAATGATTTCCAACCATTCTGAGGGAACCTTTAAACGCCTCCGTTACATTTTAGGAGGCGACCGCCCCAGTCAAACTGCCCACCTGACACTGTCCCCATACCGGATCACGGTACCAGGTTAGAACTCCGATACGATCAGGGTGGTATCCCAACGATGCCTCCACCCAAGCTGGCGCTCAGGCTTCAAAGGCTCCCACCTATCCTGTACAGATCGTACCAAAGTCCAATATCAAGCTGCAGTAAAGCTCCATGGGGTCTTTCCGTCTTGTCGCGGGTAACCTGCATCTTCACAGGTATTAAAATTTCACCGGATCTCTCGTTGAGACAGCGCCCAAGTCGTTACGCCATTCGTGCGGGTCAGAATTTACCTGACAAGGAATTTCGCTACCTTAGGACCGTTATAGTTACGGCCGCCGTTTACTGGGGCTTCAATTCATAGCTTCGGAACCGAGGTCCCTAACCACTCCTCTTAACCTTCCAGCACCGGGCAGGCGTCAGCCCGTATACTTCGCCTTGCGGCTTCGCACAGACCTGTGTTTTTGCTAAACAGTCGCTTGGGCCTTTTCACTGCGGCCCCCTCGGGCTATTCACCCTACCGAGGCACCCCTTCTCCCGAAGTTACGGGGTCATTTTGCCGAGTTCCTTAACGAGAGTTCTTCCGCGCGCCTTAGAATTCTCTTCTCACCCACCTGTGTCGGTTTGCGGTACGGGCACCTTCGCCTGGCTAGAAGCTTTTCTTGGCAGTGTGAACTCATGACCTTCGGTACTTAAATTTCCCTCCCCATCACAGCCCAGCCTTACGATGTGCGGATTTGCCTACACATCAGCCTCACTGCTTGGACGAGCATCCATCAGCTCGCGTCACTATCCTTCTGCGTCACTCCATTGCTCATAACGGCTACGGTGGTACAGGAATTTCCACCTGTTGTCCATCGACTACGCCTTTCGGCCTCGCCTTAGGTCCCGACTTACCCTGAGCGGACGAGCCTTCCTCAGGAACCCTTAGGTTTTCGGCGGATCAGATTCTCACTGATCTTTTCGTTACTTATACCGGCATTCTCACTTGTATGCGCTCCACCTGTCCTTACGGTCAGAATTCTACGTACATACAACGCTCCCCTACCCATGCACATTGTGCAAGCCATAGCTTCGGTGGCGTGTTTAGCCCCGTTACATTTTCGGCGCAGAGTCACTCGACCAGTGAGCTATTACGCACTCTTTCAATGGTGGCTGCTTCTAAGCCAACATCCTGGTTGTCTGTGCAACTCCACATCCTTTCCCACTTAACACACACTTGGGGACCTTAGCTGATGGTCTGGGCTGTTTCCCTTTTGACAATGGATCTTAGCACTCACTGTCTGACTCCCGGATTTAAGTTTGTGGCATTCAGAGTTTGACTGGACTTGGTAACCCTTGGCGGGCCCCGCACCCAATCAGTGCTTTACCTCCACAACTCAACATCCGAGGCTAGCCCTAAAGCTATTTCGGGGAGAACCAGCTATCTCCGAGTTCGATTGGAATTTCTCCGCTACCCCCACCTCATCCCCGCATTTTTCAACATGCGTGGGTTCGGGCCTCCAGTGAGTGTTACCTCACCTTCACCCTGGACAGGGGTAGATCACACGGTTTCGGGTCTACGTCCACGTACTAAAGCGCCCTATTCAGACTCGCTTTCGCTGCGGCTCCGTCTTTTCAACTTAACCTCGCACGGGAACGTAACTCGCCGGTTCATTCTACAAAAGGCACGCCATCACCCATATAGAGGGCTCTGACTTCTTGTAAGCACACGGTTTCAGGTTCTTTTTCACTCCGCTTCCGCGGTGCTTTTCACCTTTCCCTCACGGTACTGCTTCACTATCGGTCACTAGGGAGTATTTAGCCTTGGCAGATGGTCCTGCCGGATTCCGACGGGGTTTCACGTGACCCGCCGTACTCAGGATACCTCTAGGGGTTTCGTTCGATTTTGGCTACGGGGCTTTTACCCTCTATGCCGGACCTTTCCAGATCACTTCGCCTACCGAACTAACCCCATAACGAGGTCCTACAACCCCAAGGAGCAAGCTCCTTGGTTTGGGCTATTCCGCTTTCGCTCGCCGCTACTGACGGAATCACTTTTGTTTTCTTTTCCTCCAGGTACTTAGATGTTTCAGTTCCCTGGGTATGCCTCCAATGCAGCTATGTATTCACTGCATGGTAACTGCGCATTACCACAGCTGGGTTCCCCCATTCGGACATCCCCGGATCAAAGCCTGCTTACGGCTCCCCGAGGCATTTCGTCGTTCGCCACGTCCTTCTTCGGCTCCTAGTGCCTAGGCATCCTCCGTGTGCTCTTTCTAGCTTAACCATTTATAGGGATCTTTTGCGCTAAGCAAAAGTCTCTCCTATTGAAAGAGTTAAAGATTTTTGTGTAACCCGAAGGTTAACACAACCTAAGTTCTTACTTTACGTTTTGTTTCGTTATCTAGTTTTCAAGGAACAAAAGTAAAACTTGTTGAAAGATTGCTCTTTCAAAACTGAACACGAGTGAGTAAGCTTGTTTGTGCTTTCGCACTTGACTGGATCTATCAGATCCGAGTCTCCATAGAAAGGAGGTGATCCAGCCGCACCTTCCGATACGGCTACCTTGTTACGACTTCACCCCAATCATCTACCCCACCTTCGGCGGCTGGCTCCCTTGCGGGTTACCCCACCGACTTCGGGTGTTGTAAACTCTCGTGGTGTGACGGGCGGTGTGTACAAGACCCGGGAACGTATTCACCGCGGCATGCTGATCCGCGATTACTAGCAATTCCGACTTCATGCAGGCGAGTTGCAGCCTGCAATCCGAACTGAGATCGGCTTATAAGGATTGGCTCCACCTCGCGGCTTCGCTTCCCGTTGTACCGACCATTGTAGTACGTGTGTAGCCCAGGTCATAAGGGGCATGATGATTTGACGTCATCCCCACCTTCCTCCGGTTTGTCACCGGCAGTCATCTTAGAGTGCCCACCCAAAGTGCTGGCAACTAAGATCAAGGGTTGCGCTCGTTGCGGGACTTAACCCAACATCTCACGACACGAGCTGACGACAACCATGCACCACCTGTCTCCAATGCTCCGAAGAGGGCACCTATCTCTAGGTGTTACATCGGGATGTCAAGACCTGGTAAGGTTCTTCGCGTTGCTTCGAATTAAACCACATACTCCACTGCTTGTGCGGGTCCCCGTCAATTCCTTTGAGTTTCACTCTTGCGAGCGTACTCCCCAGGCGGCATACTTACTGTGTTAACTTCGGCACCGAGGAATCGAATCCCCAACACCTAGTATGCATCGTTTACGGCGTGGACTACCAGGGTATCTAATCCTGTTTGCTCCCCACGCTTTCGCGCCTCAGCGTCAGTTATAGGCCAGAAAGTCGCCTTCGCCACTGGTGTTCCTCCACATCTCTACGCATTTCACCGCTACACGTGGAATTCCACTTTCCTCTCCTACACTCAAGTCAACCAGTTTTGGATGCGAACCGGGGTTGAGCCCCGGGCTTAAACACCCAACTTAATTGACCGCCTGCGCGCGCTTTACGCCCAATAATTCCGGACAACGCTTGCCCCCTACGTATTACCGCGGCTGCTGGCACGTAGTTAGCCGGGGCTTTCTTCTCCTATACCGTCACACAAAAGGCAGTTACTCCTCTTGCTGTTCGTCTAGGGCAACAGAGCTTTACGATCCGAAAACCTTCATCACTCACGCGGCGTTGCTCCGTCAGACTTGCGTCCATTGCGGAAGATTCCCTACTGCTGCCTCCCGTAGGAGTCTGGGCCGTGTCTCAGTCCCAGTGTGGCCGTTCACCCTCTCAGGTCGGCTACGCATCGTCGCCTTGGTAGGCCGTTACCCTACCAACTAGCTAATGCGCCGCAGGCCCATCTATAAGCCACAGATTGCTCCGTGTTTCATGATTCTCTCATGCGAGAAAACCAATTATCCGGTCTTAGCTATCGTTTCCGATAGTTATCCCGATCTTATAGGCAGGTTACCTACGTGTTACTCACCCGTCCGCCGCTAACTTATCCCGAAGGATAAGTCCGCTCGACTTGCATGTATTAGGCACGCCGCCAGCGTTCGTCCTGAGCCAGGATCAAACTCTCCATAATAGTGGACGATTGCTCGTCCGTATATCTGAAAGCTGAAATGCTCATTGACTTGCTAGCGAGATTTTGCAATCTCTTTTTTGAACGATTTCTCGTTCGTGCTTACTCACTCGTTGTTCAGTTTTCAAAGATCAATTTCTTTCGCGTTTCTTCGCCATCCGTTTAGCGGCGACTTTTATAATATATCACATCTAGGCTACTCAATGCAAGCTTTTTTTATTTTTCTTTTTTCTTACTTCGCTTACATCTTGGTACTGCGTTGGCTTTCGAATGCGAACCGTTTTTAGCGGCGAGAGTTAATTTATCATAGAATTGCAATCAAAGTCAAGCAATAAAATAAGAATAAAAAAAGAACCAGAATAACATCTGATTCTTCATGGGTTTGGCTCGGTTAAATACTCGTATATCTTAATTCTATTTCTGAATTCTCTTCATCAATGAGAACGGCCACTTCTTTAATTAATCCTTTTTTGACAAGCTTATTTAACAGTAAGGGAAGCTCAGCCCTAAGCTCAACTAACTGAGAATGCTGCTGCAGTTCATCCGTACTTAATGGCTGTTCATTTTCTCTAAGTACTTGAATAAACGCCTCACAGCAACGCTCCATTTTCGACATAACCGAAAATTCACAGGCGAGTAAAACAAGCTGAACTCTCTGTTTCAACGTTTCCTTACTCATTGTCAGTTCCTCATATAACTTATACACGCCAGGATTAATCGCACGAATCTGCCTCCATACGGTTATTTCCGGGTGATAACCATCTTCGATAATAACAATGCGAGCCCAATGATGAAGCGCTTCTAGAATATTATTATACGCATCCAGCAAATGCTCATCTAAAATGTATTCCTTGCTCTGAAGGTATTTACGTAGAAATAGGGAAAATTCAACAAGTAGTTTGTGCTCACGTAAGTCCCCCGGAAACTCGAGTATTCGATGACGCAAGCCTTCTAAATAAGTGTTCTGATCCAGAAGTATCTCCCCTTTTAGCAGCCAGTGAAGGATATTTCGGTTGACGCCATGACGTATCCATTGCTCTATGGAAGATGGATCCACCCATCTTTCTTGTATCCTCGAATCGTCTCTTATATAATTAGTCGTATGATTGTTCAGGCTCAGGTCGTTCGTTACTATTAGAAGTAGCGTATCAAAACCATCTGTCAGTGAAGGAAGTTGCTTAGGATTATCTACCGCCATGACACTAATGATCCTCTCGTCATTTCGGAACTTAAGCAAAAACTGCTCTTTATCGATTCCCATGGGTATCCGAAGCTCCTGTCTCCAAATTGTTTATATCTATTTCTACATCGTAGAAGGAGTTTCCTGCTGATTTCTGTGACAATTCATACAAACATGATAGCAATTGAATGGGGAGGAACAACGCGTGCGTTTCAGATCAAGTAAAGTAAATGAATTCCGCTTATGGGGTCTCGCCATGACCATGGGTGGAATGCTGCTTATGATTATAGGACTAGCTGGCATCGTTTTTGATTGGGGGAAAGCAGGGCGAATCATCGCTGTGGTCTTCATGATCATTGGTATGATAAGTATGATGGTTAGCATGGGTATATACTTCTGGGCAGGTATGCTCTCCACATCGGCGACCGTCATTGATTGTCCGGAATGCGGAAGAAGAACGAAGATGCTGGGGAAAACGGATCGCTGCATGTTTTGCAAAACGATCTTAACAGTTGATCCACAATACGAGCCAACGACCGAAAACGAAACAGCCGCCACACAAACAGTTCAAGTCGAATTGGACAGAGCTCATGAGCATAAGCCTCATTGATTGTGAGAAAACCTCTATCGATGCCGTTCGAAGATAAGCGACCGCGTTTAACGAGGAAAGGCTTTGGTCTACGACCAAAGATCCCTATATTAAATTTTATCGCCAATAACAAAACAAAAAGCCGCAACCCTCTTGGGTTCGGCTTTTTGTTTTGTTATTGCTTAGCTTGTTGTAAAGCATCCTGAATGACTTTCCACGTTGCCGGCTGTTCAAAGCCTCTTCTCCATGAGGCCACTCCAGCTAGATCGTACTTCTTAACGAGTTCGAGCCTTGCTTTCATTGATGTTTCATCTTCTAACCAAATACGTATGAGTTTCTCTCCTTCTTTGTACTCCACATAGTTCTGACCTGTTTCCGTTAAGAAAGTAGGGGTTAGTTTCTTATCTTTAATAATCGTCTGGGCAGCTTCCATTGTTAAAGTTTTGGAGGTAGCTGTCGTTTTGCCATTTTTCGTCTCTTCGGTCCACTGGCGCGTATAGAATGGCACACCTAGGACAAGCTTAGATGGTGGTACCTTCTCGCTCCCCAAGAGCTGGGTAATAGAACGCTCTGTCCATGGCAGCGATGAAACGGAGCCAGATTTGGGGCTAGTAGCCCAGTACTCGTCATAAGCCATCAGCATCATGTAATCAACAACTTCGGCAAGAGCGGGTCTGTCATAGAACATGGACCACATCTCATTCGTTGATTTCGGTGTAACATCAATGGAAACAGCTAGACCTTGTTCATGCATAAAAGGTGTCATTTCGCGGACGAATTGGACCAAATTTTCTTTATCTTTGAGATGCACATTTTCAAAATCAATATTGATGCCCTGCAAATTGTACGTTTGTGCAAAGCCGAGCAACTGTTTAATCATTTTCATACGACGATCATAGGACGACAACGCTTGAGACGTTCGATCGGGTTCAAAGCCGTTGCTAAACAACGCCCAGACTTGATAATTGCGCGTTTGCGCCCATTTTACATAGGCAGCGTCGGCCAAGTTCTTAATGCGCCCCTCACCGTCAGCCAGAGAGAACCAGGTAGGGCTAACAACATGTAAGCCGGGCATATCGCCAAGCTTGGTAGTATCGGGATTCTTCGTAATGACGTGCTCCCATGTCAGATTCAGTTTGCCGTTAAGAGGCTTCCAAGCTTCATACGCTGACGCCTTCTCCTGAGCTGGTATAGTTTCTTCATGATCCTCCATAATATCTGCTTTGCGTACAAAGCCTATAGGACCACTCTGCTGCTGTACGCGATACCATTCTCCCTCTACGGCTACTATCATAACTTGTTCATTGTTTGCGATCGTGGAGACTATCGGCGCTTTTATAGAAGCAAATGTCCGCAGCTGGGCATCTTCGGTACCCACATGCTTCCCCCACTTGACGAGGTCACCCTTTTTGAATAAAAGAATGGCACCTGACTGCTCGGACTCTCTTATTTCAAAAGGATACAGCTGCCGAAGGGGCTCAATAGGCACATAAATGTCATTCCCTTTCTTTTCAACAGGAAAAGATAAGGTGATTGGTTTCTCGTTCATTAGTGCTGTAAGCTCCGTAGTCTTTAACTGCAATACTTTATCTTTCGTTGTGATAATAACGGAATCAGTGCTTTTTTCATATATAATAGATGGGTCCATCCACTCCTGGATGAGTTCCAGTGGTAGCTTCAATCCCTCTTTCTCCCCAATCGCACTTGTCTTAAAATAATTTCCTTGATAAAAAACCGGCTTACTTAACTCGTGATATTCAGGTTCTACTTTCTCACGATTCGGTGCTAACTGCTGCCATAAGAACGAAGCTGCACCCGCGGCAAACATTCCAATAAAAAGACCAAATAACAAGAGAATTCTCTTCGTTGATCTTCTGCGTTTCGGTTGCAGATCTGTAGGTGTTGAATGCAAGGTTTCACTTCCTTTATGCGATATATAAAAAGAAAAAACGTGTTCTTACCTCTCTACATCCGAAAGGTAGGATCACGTTTCATTATACATCATAGGAACAGATAATGAGGAATTCTGCTTAAGTTAATGCTTGGTAATCCCTGTACAATCCGGGCAAACGCCATAAACCTCTAGTCGATAACCGCCAACTCGGAAACCTGTTTGCTGAGCAGCGGTAGTCTCTATATCCGAAAGTGGCGGATACTCAAAATCCGAAATTTTCCCACACAACTCACAAACAGCATGATAATGGTCCGTCATATCCGCATCAAAGCGACTCGAGCTGTCTCCATAAGTCAGTTCCCGAACGAGTCCCGATTCAATAAATACTTTGAGATTATTGTAAACAGTCGCAACGCTCATGTTAGGAAATTTCGATTCAAGAGATTTATAAATGTCATCTGCTGTCGGATGAGTCATGGAGTCCAGCAAAAAGGATAGAATAGCATGCCGCTGCGGCGTCATCCGAACACCTGTTGTTTTCAACTTAGCTAAAGCCTGTTCTAATTGTGCTGCCATGGTACTCACCACCTGATGTTAGTCATTAAAACCTTACATTATATTGTACGTGTGTTAATTGACTTTTGTCAATGATGGTTGCGCATATAGCACCATTTGGTTATTTATTTTTGCGGGAATCTAGTACATACATAGCCAAACCAGCAAGGACGAGGATAACCGATCCAATATACGAACCCATAAGATCAAAGAGCCCAGTAAACCAACGAGGTTTGTTGCTGAGAAGAAAAAATAATACACCAGCCGCAACAAGAATAACACCTAAGTTTGTCCCTTTGATTAGTTTCTGTAAAGGATCTTCATTGGTATAAAGTTCAGCTCCAAATTCTCCAAGCTCATTGCGACGATTCACATTATCTGTACTTTGAAGAGCATCGAATAGATTATAGAAGTAAATGACCGGAATGAACAATGCAAAAAGCGTAACCATAGGTACACTTGTTTCGGACCGAGACGATAAAGACGTGATAATAAAAATATCGAGAATGAGAAGCATCATAATAAATAGACCGCGTTGCATAAGGCCTAAATAAAAGTGTCCAGTTCCCGGGACGATGAACGATAAAACCCCTGCGACCCATTTGCGCTTCCTTGGAGCTTGATAATAAGGAGCATAGTGTTGAAAAGAAGGATTGGCCGAATACTCCGGAATGTGCGGATTATCGTTTGGTAGATTCATTTAAATACCTCCTAGATGATTTACAAAATTCGGGATAATTGTTGGATATACGATGTTATCTGAGTGATCCCCGAATCAATATTCATTATTTTGTTGATAATTCCTGATTGCATGAGGAGTACAGTCGCGGCTATCGCAACAAAACTATTCACCCATTGTTTTCTTCTGCCAACTTGATGAATCTTTGGAATTTCAGGAGTTTCAGCAGATTGTACCCTGCGCATCACACGCTCCGTCAGCATTGGGCTTGGTTCACTTAGCGGCATCTCGTCCAGCATCTTATTTAGGTATTGCGTGAGCCGAGTGTCTTCCTGATGTTTGGGAATCACGTGAATTCACCTCCAACCATTTTTCTTTTAGCATCGCTTTTCCCCGATAGAGTCTAGTTTCCAACGTTTTCATGGGCAGCCCGGTCACCTCAGACATTTCTTGGTACGAGAGCTGCTTATAATGAAACAAATACATAATTAATCTATACTTGTCTGGAAGTTCGGAAAGCAGAGCCTGCATACGCTCCTGCTCATCCTTGCGCATAGCCATTTCCTCAGGCTGTTCACGAGCATCCGTAAACCAACCCTTCATTTTATCGAGAAGCGCTTCATAGGGCTTACGTTTCTGCGAACGCCGAAAGTCAGTCACGAGATTCGTCGTCATGCGATAAAGCCAAGTTGTGAACTTCGCGTCGCCGCGAAAATGAGCTAATGAACGAAACAGCTTAACGAACACTTCTTGGGTTAAGTCTTCAGCAGTTTCCTTATGCCCGACCATGCGGTATACCAATGTATAGATGTAGCTTTTATGACGTTCTACTAATACACGGTAAGCATCGGAGTAACCTTGACGGACCCGGTCGATCAGCTGCTCATCCGTCATTTTGTCCATGCCTGACTTCCCCCTTTCTGTTCGTCCAAAAGCTTAGACGCTCCCTATGGTCAGACCCCTTCAATTTTTACTTTTTTCGAGAGTAACGCCGGTAACCCCTTTCATTTGATTGATTTCTTCAAGAACCGTCCCGATAATAGACGGCTTAGGAATGGTGACGTGGAATGTAATTTGAACATGATTCGGTTTACTGTCGATCTCTTGTTCTTCCATTGAGATCTTACGGATGTCAACTTTCTGTTTACCGAGAAGGGTCGTAATAAGTCCAAGCGTCCCCGGTTGATCATTCGCCAGTATTTTGAGAATACGAATTTTCTTCCCATTAAAATATTTATGCTCCACTTTATTCAAAATCCATAGGGAGATGAGTACCATGAAACAAGCAAGGACAGCTGCATAATAGAAGCCAGCCCCAATGGCAAGGCCAATCCCCGCAACTACCCAAAGGGAAGCCGCTGTCGTAAGACCCGTAATGGATCTCCCATTAAAGATAATCGTTCCAGCACCTAAGAATCCGATACCGCTGATCACTTGCGCAGCTAAACGCGAAGGATCAATACGGACATTCACTTCGTTCACAAAGGCACTAAACCCATACATGGAGAGCAACATAACTAGGGCAGAGCCAACACAAACTAAAATATGCGTACGAAGGCCAGCTGCATGACTGCTGACCTCCCTCTCAAAACCGATTAAGCCGCCTAGAAAAAGCGCCATAACTAACCTTATAGTGATATGGAGTTGATCAATAACCCAAGGATTGCTCATCGTGTAACCGCTCCCTTTTTTCATACTGATAGTGCCTTGTATCACACATGATAGTGAGAACCACTGAACATATATTTAGGAGATGATGGCCGGCCGTTCGAAAGTGGTTAAGCTTATTCCCGGAGGAACTGTGAATACTCGGCGTACGGCAAAACCAAAACTCTCGTATAACTGAATAGCAGGTAAATTCTCCGTTCCGGTGGATACAATAAAACGCGTTGCCCCATTTAACTGTTGATCCATTAGTATATGTTGTAAAAGTGACCTAGCAATCCCGCGGCGAAAAAAATTCGGATGTACCATCATACGGCAGATCGTGACTATGCAGCCTTCTCGGGAGTAGGAGATGGCCCCAGCTAGTGTGCGCTCATCATTCTCATGAACGAAAAAGCCATAAAATGTTTCCACCGCTTCGCGTATAGAGTGGATGCCATCCTTCAGCGGCGGGATGTCATCGAAGCCAATAAGGTCTGCTTCCACGCGATAGGAAGCCATCTGTAGAGATAACAGGACCAAGATATCCTCGTTAGTTTCCAATAGAAGTTGTTGAATAGACAATCTGATCCCTCCTCTCTAGAACTTACACGCTAATTAACTGAAAAAAGTGGCGTCCATAAAACATCGGATCACCACTTCAACCATCATCATTTACTGTTCAGGCACTCCACAATTAATTTGTTGACGAGTCCTGGATTTGCTTTACCTTTGGTTTCTTTCATAACTTGCCCGACTAAGAAGCCCACGGCTTTTTCCTTGCCGGCTTTGAAATCCGCTACCGATTGTGGGCTGTTCTCCACAACCTGCTCAACAATGGCCTTGATAGCACCTTCATCGCTGATTTGTACAAGCCCCTGCTCTTCAACGATCTTTTGCGGCTCTTTGCCGGATTCGATCATTTCCTTGAACACCGTTTTGGCGATTTTGGTGGAGATTGTACCTTTCTCAATCAGACCAATCATCTCGCCTAAGCCCTTACCTGTGATTTTCACATCGGCCAGTTCCAGGCTATTCGCGTTCAAATACCCGAGCAGATCGCCCATGATCCAGTTCGAGACTGCTTTGGCATCTTGGGTATATTGTAAACTCTCCTCGAAGAAATTCGCCAGTTTCATGGATGAAGTGATTACATCAGCATCATAACTTGGCAGTCCGTACTCACTGCTGTATCTCGCTTTACGCGCATCAGGCAATTCAGGGATAGCAGCTTTGACACTAGCTTTCCAAGCATCGTCGATATATAAGCTAACGAGATCCGGATCCGGGAAATAGCGGTAGTCATGCGCGTCTTCTTTGCCGCGCATTGCCAAAGTCATTCCTTTTGCTTCATCCCAGCGGCGGGTTGCTTGTTCGACTTCACCGCCACTGCGAAGAATTTCCGCTTGGCGATATTCCTCGTACTCGAGTCCTTTTTGGACACCGCGGAACGAGTTCATGTTCTTCAGTTCGGCTCTCGTGCCGAACTTCTCTTGCCCGAAAGGACGCAAGCTGATGTTGGCGTCGCAGCGCAGCGAGCCTTCCTCCATTTTTACATCGGAAACATCACAATAGATCATGATCGCTCTGAGCTTCTCTAAATAAGCCCGCGCTTCCTCCGGCGAACGCAGATCAGGCTCGGATACGATTTCAATCAGAGGTGTTCCCGCACGGTTCAAGTCCACAAGCGAGGTGTAACCACCATCAACATGTGTCAGCTTGCCTGCATCTTCCTCAAGATGAACGCGAGTCACACCAATACGCTTGCTTACTCCATTCACTTCGATATCGATCCAACCGTTCAAGCCGATCGGCTGATCATATTGCGAAGTTTGATAGGCGTCCGGTGAATCCGGGTAAAAATAGTTTTTACGGTCAAATTTACTATGTGTCGAAATCGTACAATTGAGCGCCATTGCGGCTTTCATCGCATATTCGACCGCTTGACGGTTAAGTACCGGCAGTACGCCCGGGTGACCTAAACAAACCGGACATGTATTCGTATTCGGAGGTGCTCCGAATGAGGTTGCACAACCACAAAATATTTTGGAAGCGGTATGAAGTTCTACGTGAACTTCAAGACCGACTACAGTTTCAAATTGGATATCTGTTGCCGACAAAATGAATACCTCCTTCGTTACTCATGAACTATTAACCTACAATTGCGGGCGCTGCTTATGATGATCTGTATGCTGCTCGAAAGCGTGGGCTACACGCAGAAGGGTAGCTTCATCCAACGCTTTGCCGATGACTTGCAGGCCAACGGGAAGTTCGTTCACGAATCCGCAAGGTACGCTAATTGCAGGAATGCCCGCCAAACTGACCGGAATAGTCATAATATCGTTCAAATACATCGTGAGTGGATCACTGCTTTGCTCACCGATTTTGAAAGCAGGTGTCGGAGCCGTTGGTCCGATGATGATATCGAATTTCTCGAACACTTGATCAAAATCTTGCTTGATCAGGGTGCGGACTTGTTGTGCTTTCAAGTAGTAAGCATCATAGTAGCCTGAGCTTAACGCATAGGTTCCAAGCATGATACGGCGTTTGACCTCGGGGCCAAAGCCTTCGCTGCGCGACATATGGTACAAGTCCAGCAAATTGCGAGCGTTGTCCGAACGCACACCGTAGCGCACGCCGTCAAAGCGCGCAAGGTTCGAGGACGCTTCGGAAGAAGCGAGCAAGTAGTAAGCCGCTACTGCATACTCAGAATGAGGCAGTGTCACTTCTTCCCATACAGCGCCTAAGCCTTCCAGGACTCTGAGCGCTTCAAGCACTTTCTCTTTGACGGCAGGGTCGATACCATTGCCCATGTATTCTTTGGGTACGCCGATGCGCAGACCTTTGATATCACCGGTCAATGCGCTGAGGTAATCAGGGATATCCACTTTCGCAGACGTGGAATCCTTCGGGTCGTAGCCGGCGATGGCTTGCAGCAGATAGGCAGAGTCTTCAACGTTCTTCGTCAGCGGCCCGATCTGGTCGAGTGAGGACGCGAACGCGACTAAGCCATAGCGGGACACGAGTCCGTACGTCGGCTTCAGCCCGACGATACCGCAATAAGCGGCAGGCTGGCGAATTGAGCCGCCTGTGTCTGAGCCCAGCGCGAAGTACACTTCGCCTGCAGCTACTGCTGCAGCGGAGCCACCGCTGGAGCCGCCTGGCACGTAATCCGTGTTCCACGGATTGTGGGACGGATGGAAAGCGGAGTTCTCGTTGGAGCCGCCCATGGCGAATTCATCCATGTTAAGCTTACCGATCGTAACGGTTTGAGCATCCTTGAGCTTGCTAACCACTGTTGCATCATAGATCGGCGTGAAATTGGATAAGATTTTGCTTGCACAGGTCGTTTTCAAGCCTTCGGTGACCATGTTATCTTTGATCCCGATCGGAAGGCCGAATAAATGGCCGCGTTCACTGCTGCTCGCGAGCTGCTCGTCCAACTTGGCGGCAGCTTGTCTGGCGTTCTCTTCATCTAATGTAAGAAAGGCGCGAACCTTGCTTTCTACTTGCTGAATTCTTGTATAGGATTGATCCACGAGATCGGCAACTTTAAGTTCTTTGCCTTGAAGCTTCGCGTGAATTTGTTGTAGGTTTAAATCAAACAAAGACAACGACAGGCACTTCCTTTCATAATGGTTCTTATTCTAAAACAGCTGGGACTTTGAATTGCCCATCTTCGTGATCGGGTGCGTTCAGCATCACTTTCTCAATAGGGAGAGATGGCTTCGTAACATCTTCACGCATGACGTTGACTAACGGCATGGCATGGCTTGTCGGAATAACACCTTCGGTATTCAGCTCATTCAGCTGCTCGGCATATTTTAAAATGGCATTTAGCTGTTCGGTAAAAAGTTCCTTCTCATTATCACTCAGGTCGAGTCTAGCCAACTTCGCAACGTGCTCGACATCTGTTTTAGTTATGCTCAAGTTTTCTACACCCCTTTAATTAATCAGCATTTAGTCATTCTTTTCATTATATCCCAGATATTTTACGAACTCAATCCAGAAAAAACCACAAATCAAAAACCACAGCTTTCTTCTTAGCTTGGCTTAAAAGCCAGCACCAAAAAGAAGCTATGGTTGAGTTAGCGGTTAATCATTATTGGATAAAACCCGTATCCATCGCTTTCGCTTTTTCTTTTAACACGTAATACTTGAACTTAGAAGCGGCTAAGGCTGTTTCGTTCTGACGGACTTTGATTTCAAATTTATTCAGATCATGCTTGGAGATGACGCCAACGCTATAGCGAAACTTCATTTTAGTCAAATCGACCTGCACATCATTCAAGTTCCGCTGATCTGTGAGAACGGCTTGATACGCATTCTTGGCATCGTTATACGTCGCTTGAATTTTTTTAGTTAGTTCAAGCTTGGTTTGCTCATTTTTCTGCCCGCTGATGGCCAGATTAACGCCTTGATACGTTTCACCATATGTGTTCTGGGTAACCGTGTGACCCGTTTCCCATACAGCTTCGTCGATGTTATTGCCGGAGGCTTTCATTTGGTAGGATGCTTTCAGTAGCGTTGTTGTGTCTGTCTCCGTGATAGGATCTACTGAAATGGGCTCGATATCCTTGACGATCAGGTTAGGATCATAGGAAATCCCAATGTCTGTCGAAAGCTGTACTAGCCCCAACCGATAGTTATTAAGCAGCGTTGCGATATCGTCCTTATGCTTATTGATGGCTTTCTGAACTGTCTGCACATCGTCAGGTGATGCTAACCCTTGCTGCGCGAAAAGCGTAGCTTTCAGCAGGTCTTTCTCTATCACAACTTCGTATTCCTTCATGAAATCAAGCTGCTTCATTTGGGCTAATAGCTGCACATATTGCGCGATGGTTTGCAGACGGATACCTGCCTTAGCTTCATCTGACTGCAGCAGCGAATTCCGCCCATCCGTCCCGAGCTGATGTGCTGCTATACTCATTTGTGAGCGTTGGGAGGATATGATTTTATTCATGCCGCCAGCGAGAGCCCCCATTCCCTGCATCATCTGGTTCATCGCATTATTTTGCATGACGGTCCAGGCAATATCGGTTGGGTTGGTTAGGTTAGGGAGCTGTGGATTTCCCGTGTTGGTCACCTCTACCGGAGTACTCGGTAAATGTCCGGGCGTCATCGAGGCTGAACCCATTTCGTTCATTTGCTGTTCCAGATCGGCCTTTTTACTGCCTTGAGCCGCGTATTTTAGCGTTAGCAGGGCAAGGTTATGGGAATCTTTCAGCGCTTTGTCCAGCACGTATGTCAAATCCACGGAAGATATGGTTTCCAGAACGTCCGCATTGACGTATACATTTTGATTTGGATCTTGGGCATTATCGGCGAATACGAGAGTTTGCGTTGTACTTGAAAGGAGTAACAGGGCTGTAGATAAACTTATGAGCGTTTTTTTCATAAAAATCGCTTCCTTCCCATTCGGTTATAACGTGATATTCGATCCGGATCGCAGCGCAGTTCGCGTGCCTGCAGCGGTATCCGACTTCTTTTTAGAGAAGATAATGAAACGAGTTAACAACATAGCAATGAAATAAGTGAGTGCACCGGTCAAAATCAAAGAAACGCAATCATGCCAAATGACGGAAAAGTCATTTCCTTTAACAAATACATTGCGCACGCCATCTAAAAAATAAGTGAGCGGAAGCATATGCCCGAGCACCTGCAGCACTTTAGGCATGGCTTCGAATGGCCAAGTGAACCCCGATAGCATGAAGGAAGGCACCGCAATTAACATGGCAGTCTGCGTCGCTCCGAGCTGATTGCTCGAGAACAAGCTGATTAGATAACCGATACCGCTGACCGCAAAGGTAAAGCTCACAACGATGGCCAAGCCGACAAGCAAACTGCCGCTCATAGGTGCACCAAAGGCATACAAAGCGATAACAAAGGTAACGGATGTATTAAAGAAATTGATTAAGAAGTACGGAGCTGTCTTCGCGTAAGCAATGCGCCACGGATTTCTTCTCCATGCCTCGAACCGCTGCCACGTCCCAGCATCTTTCTCGCGAGTAATGGTTAAGGCAATGCCAAGAAACAGAACTTGCTGTAAAATCGCGCCAACAAGCCCGTACAGCATAAAGTCGCTGTAATTGAAAGCTGAATTGTACATAATGCGATACCGGAATGGTATTGGTGAAAGTGTGTTCATCACTTCTTCATTCTGAAGTCCTTGCTTTAGTTGGAGCTTTTTTTGTGAGTACCCCATGCTGAAGGTTGTGATCACTTCGTTAGCCCCTTTGGTAGCGGAGTTCGAAATCATCATGTTGCTGCCGTCGATCAGTGTAAGCAGCGGCAGCGTTTCGCCATGCTTCAGCTTCGCTTCGAAATTAGAGGGAATGACGAGGCCAACCTTGGCCTCTCCCGATGATAGCGCCCGCTTCACATCATCCTCTGAGTGATATTCCTTCTTGATCTGGAACGTTTCACTTTGCTCGAAGGCTTGAATAATTTGACGACTTAGAGGACTTTGGTCTTCATCGATAACAACAGTGGCCATTTCGGTCACTTTATGGTGTAAGTAAATCGATCCGAACAGCACCGTATACAAGATCGGAACGAAGAACAAGATCAGAAAAAGACGTCGATCCTTCAGAATGTGCTTCCATTCTTCTGTAATTAGCTTGCCAATCTGAAGATCCATCTCCTTCATCATCCTTCCGTTTTACCGTTCCATTGCAAGGTCATCCCTGTTGTTGCTGCGTCTGGCAATGTATTCAGTTCGATTTTGATCCCAAACGAACGAATGTCCGTTTCGCCTGAGGTTTGTGTCGCTTTCTTGATTGCGAAATCAGGAGCAGCCGCTACGGTTTTAACGGTACCAACGACTTTCTCGCCCGTTGACAACAATGTCATACTGATGTTGTTGCCTACCTTCAGTCCTGCTATAGATGTCTCCGGCATATAAAACTTAGCCCAACGTTTCTCCGTCGACTCGATCGAGAGTACAGGGAATCCGGACCCTACAAGCTCGCCAACCTGTGCGGATTGCATAAGAATGACCCCATCGATTGGTGCGATCAATTCTGTGTAGCTCAAGTAAGTCTCCGCTTCCAACTGAGCCGCTTTGGCTTGCTGTTCACCGGATTGCGCTGATTGAATGGCACCTTGAGCTTGCTGTACAGCCGCTGCAGCCGCCGCTACATCGCCCTGTCTCACCTGCACGTTTCCACGATTGGCTTCAGCCAGCTTCAAGGACGCTTGCGCTTGGGCTAGCAAAGCTTCCGCTCCGCGAATTTCTTCCTCACGTGGTCCTTGATTCGCCATGTTTAGCTGCTGCTGTGCCAGATCGCGTTTCGTTTTCGCTTCTTCGTAGCTAACCTTCACTTTATCCACGTCAGCTTGAGCAACAAGCCCTTGCTCCAGCATCGCTTTCATCCGATTCAGGTTTTGCTCAGCAATGGTGTATACTTCGGAAGCCGCTTGGAACTGAATCTCAGCTTGCTTCTTCTCTTCCGGACGCGCCCCATTATGCAGCCCATCAACTTTGGCTTGAGCCGCGCTAACAGCCGCTTTGGCCTGTGCCACTTGCTGCTCGGCTGTACCAGCCGTCACGTTGACACCGGCAATGCCCTGCTGCTTCTTCGCTTGAGCGGTCGCGGTAGCTCCTTGCGCCTCAGCGATCTTGCCTTGTGCGAGCGCGACAGCCGCTTTGGCCTGCTCGACTTTAGCTTCAATCTCTGTGCTTTGCAGGCGGGCCAGTACTTGCCCTTTTTTCACATCATCCCCTTCCTTCACGAGGATTTCCGTGACTCTACCGCCCACTTTGAAGCTGGCGCTTACTTCGTTCGATTCAATATAAGCCGTAGGATGCAGTTGGTTAACTGTATCTGTTTGGCTAGTTGCCTGTTTGGTTGTTAAAAGAAATGTACTCGTTCCGATGACAATCGCCATCACGGAATAAACCAATGGTCTAATAAAACGCATAATTACCCCTCCATGAAAAAAAATTAAAAAAAATTACTGATTCAGAAAATTACCAAAATACAACTGCAGCGTGTTCAAAATCCGCTCGTCGGTTAATGGCTCGTTCTGTTTCTGCTTTTCCCAATCAAAAACTAAAGCGACATACAGCTTGAATAAAATAAAGGCCGTCATCTTTGGGTCACAGCTCTTCATTGTGCCGTTATGCATCGCGCGTTCCATATGTTCACTCATGAACTGGATCACTTCTGTTTCGATACTGGCCATCGCCTCGATCGTTACCGGACTGCCAAATTGTTGAACCTCGTGAGCCAATTGGATCAGCAGCTCATGCTCTTTGCGAAAGACGAGAACCCCATAAATCGCACTATGAATTTTCTCGAAAGGTGTTGCCCCTTCTGCAATTGCTTTCTCGGCGACTGCTTTCATCTCGGCAATTAACGACTGTACAATTTCATGCAAAAGATCTTCCTTATTTGCGAAAAACGTATAAATCGTCGCTTTGCCGACACCGGCTATTTTGGCGATTTGATCCATCGTTGTACCTTTGTACCCAAAAAGTGAAAAAGATTTCTTCGCTGCTTCCATGATCAACAATTTTTTGGCATCCATTCGCGCACCTCAGAACTAGAATACTAAATCAGTTTTATGTTCGGATATTAATGTACCACCATTTCTTGATTTTAGCAACCCAAAAACCATGATTCTCAAGGAGCCTCTTTTGTATACGTAATCACACTAATAAAACAAAACCCGCACTAGTGAGCACTAGGCGGGTTTTGGTGTTTGATGATACATGTATTAAATCCAGGCCTTCAGGCCGATTTGTTTAATGAAGTCTTCGGTTGATTGAACATCTTTGTCTCGTTCTACTTCCTGTTGTTCACTTGGCTCACCATTCATAATTTTACGAAACAGCTCTTCGTTCTTCGTTGCAAGCGCGAAATCAATTAACGCTTCTCTCTCGACTTGGTCCGCCTGCTGATGGAGAAGAACTTCTTCAAGCTCGATATCTGACGCAGGAACGTAATAGTGTTTATTATCCTTGGGGACACGAACAACGTAATCGAAAATATTATCGTTATTGCGGTCGTAAGCAATAATATATCCATACCCGCCTATAGGCAGATTCTGTTCTAAACTATCGGCAATTACTATTATTTTCTCACCAAGACGTAGCATCTGAATTCCCCCCACCTATATAAAACAACAATTATAAAACCACAATCTATAAGTCAACCGGACTTACCCTCTACTCTACTAAAAAAAATAGTTTGTGTCCAATTGATAGAGGGATCATTCGTAAATTACGCATTTTTTTTGGAATCAGATGGAAAAAGGTATAATGAATGAAGAACTTTAAATGCAATTATCTGAATGAAGAACAAGGAGATTCCACATGAGCGAGAATACCACTAAGAAGCCACGCCCGTCTTTAACGGAAGGCCCGATTGCCAAGACGTTGATCTTATTTTCTCTACCTATTCTGCTAGGTAATGTGCTCCAGACGCTTAATGGTTCTATTAATGCCATATGGATTGGCAAGTACCTCGGTGAAGGTGGGCTTGCGGCGACATCCAATGCCAACATTATCATGTTCTTCTTAATAAGCTCTATCTTCGGCTTTGCGATGGCCGCCGTTATCATGATTGGCCAAAATCTGGGTGGACAAAAGGTAGAAGAAGCTAAAAAAGTTGTCGGCACCAGTGCGGTCTTTTTCCTCATTCTTTCCATCGTCGTTGCCTTATTCGGGCTGCTTTTCTCCCATACCATTTTGGACTGGATGAATACACCTGCGGATGTTAAGGATCTTGCCGTGACGTACACGCGAATCATTTTCGCTGGCGTCCCATTTATGTTCGGTTTTAATCTCATCATGGCCATATTACGGGGTTCAGGCGACGCCAAGACTCCTTTCTACTTCCTGCTTTTGTCTGCCGTTTTGGACATTGTGCTTAATCCATTGCTAATTCAAGGCATGGGACCTTTTCCAAAAATGGGGATAGCCGGCTCGGCTGTCGCAACCTTTGTGGCACAGCTGATAAGCTTCGTGCTGTTGATCGTGTATTTGTATCAGAAAAAGTATTTTCTGCGGATTACGAAAAAGGATATTCCCCTGCTTCGCATTAATTGGATGATCATACGGACTCTGATTCAAAAAGGACTGCCGATGGGATTGAATATGGTCGTGGTTTCCCTAAGCAACTTAATTCTCATCCATCTCGTGAACTCCTATGGTTCTGAATCAACCGCTGCCTTCGGCGTTGCGATGCAAATATCCAGCTATGTGCAAATGCCCGCAATGGCGATTGGCGGTGCTGTGACTTCCATGGCCGCGCAGAACATTGGTGCTGGGAGATGGGACAGGGTGAATCGAATTACGTGGACCGGTGTTGGGTTTAACATCATGATGACGGGACTTATTGTCGTTATTCTTCATTTGTTCAACCGTGAGGTCGTCAGTTTCTTCCTTCCTCCTGAGGGCAAAGCGATCGAAATTGGGGTACATATTAATAATTTAACGCTATGGTCGTTTATTATTTTTGGCGTTTTCAACGTCGTTGCGGGCGTAGTTCGTTCTGCTGGGGCTGTTGTGTTCCCGCTTATTGTTGCCTTTGTTGCTTTGCTGCTTGTACGTATTCCTCTTGCCACTATATTAGCGAACAAGTATGGATTTGATGTAATTTGGTGGAGTTTCCCTATTAGTTTCAGTGTAGCAGCTGCGATGAACTTGCTTTATTATCGCTTTGGGAAATGGAAGCAGGCTAGGATGATTCCAAGTAAAACGTAGAAAAAAATCTGCTTAGTCCGTAATTAGGACTGGACAGATTTTTTTATCTCAACGTATGTGTTAAGTTAATTCCGCTTCCGCTACCCGCACGACAAAATCCATACCGTAGGGATAACCGGAGGCATAAAAACTGAACAAGTCCGCTTCCTGGTTTTGAACAAACGGCAAAGATTCCCCATTGTCCAACCACTTTACGGAACGAATCGGAACCTTTAATCCCGTAAACGCCCTCGGGCCAATACCGCCTCCGCCAAGTGTGACATTAGAATGTCCATTCGATCCCAAGTCGTGAACAAAGAAGTATAACTTCCCTTTATCTCCCTTCAAGGCAAAATCAGCACCTACACCTTGGATGCCGGACGGAGTTACGCTATAAATGGCTTCCTCATACATGTGTACCCAAATTCCCATGGTTTCCAATAAAAATTTTTGCAACGAATCTACCATTCCCGAACCGGTAGGACCAATGTTCAGCAGATAATTTGCTCCTACTTTCCTGCAAACGCAAATGGTTTCGATTAACTGCTTTACGGACTTGGTCTGAAAGTCTTTTAACCCATACCCCCAATGATTATTAATGGTTTGGCTCATTTCCGCAGCGACGTACTTGCTTCTGCCGCGACGATCGAGCGGGGTTGGCCGTCCTTGTTCGAAAGTCACACTGTCAATCTCCGGATGACCGTATTCCCCACGATGATGCAGCCCGGAATTATTGACAATTATCGCCTCGGGCTGATACTTGCGAATCATGCCGTACAGCTCATCCTCCCTCCAATCAGCCAAAGGTTTGTCCCAATTGCCATCAAACCAAAATCCACCAATTTTCCCATAATGCTTGCATAGAACCTCTACAGATTTTATTAAATAGTCCAAATAGGCATTAAAATCTTCCTGATAACTTTCCTGATACCAGTCGATTGTCGTATGGTAGAAAAATGGAACAATTCCTTCCTCTCGGCATCCGTCCACAAATTCAGCAATGAGATCGCGTCCTGCCAGACTGTGAGGGGCATCATAGGTAGAGAGCCCCCTTGTATCGTACAAGGAGAAGCCGTCATGATGTCGAGTCGTGAGCACGATATACTTCATACCGGCTTTTTTCGCTAGACTCGCAATCATTTTTGCATCAAAATTCTCTGCTGAGAACGTATCTGTCAGCTTCCGGTACTCTTCCTTGGCGATTCGATCAATGTTCATGACCCATTCCCCTCGACCCAACTGTGAATATAATCCCCAGTGAATAAACATGCCGAAGCCCATACGTTCGAAAGCGGCCACATGCTGTGAAGGCTCGGGAATTCGGTTTAAATCCATATTACTTATCTCCCCCTATTTGAAAGCGCTAACAAAATATACTGAATACTATCAACTTAAAGTGCGAATCATTTATTCTTACTCCTAGTACATATTTTACCTGCTGCATTTTTTGAAAAATACCCTCATTCTTCTGTTAAAAATCATTCTATAATTAAGGTTTTTGCGATTTTGCCATACAAGGATAACGGCTCCGTCGCCTTCAGCAACTAATGAAAAAAAAAGATTGCCCAGGACCTCTGGTCCAGATGCAATCTTTTTTCAGTAGCTTGCGCTTAACTGTCTGTGTGCAACCGGAACCAACTAATCTGCACAGTTCCGTCAAAGCGCAGATAAACATCACGAATTCCAGCAGCACCTGACAGATCAGCCTTGACCGTCGTCCAAGCCTGCCAACCGCCCGTAGGCGGCACGGTGCAGATACCTACAAGCAGTCCATCCGCCGCGTCGAGACGAATTTCGATCTTCGCACCCGCTTCCGCTTGGGCAACGCGGGCTTCAAATGCATCCACTCCACTGCCCAGGTCGGCGCCACGAAAGGCAATCCAGCCTGCCGCACCTTGATTGCGTAGGCTCGTTCCTCCGCCTTCGCGGCATGCGTCTAAGTACACGCCTTCATAGTCGTCATAGTTAGCGGCGCGAACAGGACCAATCAACTTACGAGGCGGAATCGTTTCTCCGTGCACGGAGAAAGATGCTTCCGCGTGCAAACTGCCTGAAGAAGAGCCAACCATTATCGTGTAAGCACCGCTTTCCACACAATACCGGTCACGCGTTACATCCCAAAAAGCAAGCTCCGTTACTGGAAGCGTAAATGTCACAGATTCGCTTTGACTAGGCACCAGATGCACGCGCTGAAATCCTTTCAATGTCTTAAGCGGACGTTGAACGCGAGACTCGTTAGCACGAACATATAGCTGGACAACCTCATCTCCAGCCAGGTTTCCGATGTTTTCAATGCGGATGGAGACCTTCAACTGTTCATCGGCATCGAGGTCTACAGAGCTAAGCCGCAGATCACTATATTGAAAATCAGTGAAAGAACGCCCATGACCGAACGGGTAAAGAACTTCACCATCAAAGTACTGATACGTTCGTTTCCCTTTGATGATGTCATAATCCATCAAATCCGGGAGCTGGTCCGTAGAACGGTACCAGGTCATGTTCAGTCGGCCCGCCGGATTATAATCGCCGAACAACACATCTGCAACGGCGTGACCAAGTTCTTGTCCGGCGTGGGAGCTGTAGAGCATAGCAGGGATATGCTCATCTTCCCAGTTAACGGCAAACGGGTAGCTGCCGACGATAACCACAACCGTGTTCGGATTTGCTTCGAACACGGCGCGAATGAGCGCTTCCTGCGCAGGCGGAAGCGTCAGGTCTTGGCGATCAACGCATTCCTTACCGTTGATGAATGGGTTGTTGCCGACGAAAACGACGGCGGCGTCGGCAGATTTAGCGGCATCCACCGCTGCGCGGATGCCGTCCTTCACGACGTCGATCTCGAAGCAATCGACGTCACCTGGCTGACCGGCTCCGCCGCTGACGGTCAGCAGCCCGCCCTCTCCGGCCCTCACCTGCTGGCCGGCCCATGACTTCATCACGGCATCGGCGCCTTCCAGCGCCTCGAAGCCGAAGGCTTCCTTGACGAACCAGCCGCGGGCTTCGTCGGCAGTTGCCGCGAGACAGCCGTCGTCCGTCTCGGTGACGAACTTGCCGCTGTCGGCGGCGCGCAGCGTTACGCTGCCCCAGCCCCAGTCATCGCGGTCGAACAGGACCGCGTCGGCCGCGTCCGTGCAATCGGCAGCGAGCAGCTGCTGCGCATCATCGCTAAGCCCAACGTACGCGCCTGTAGCTTTGTTACGAAGCCTTATCCGATCGCAAGCCTCTTCGAAGAGGACCGTCTTCCCAGCCATCTTCTCCTGAATCCCTTGCAGCGGTGTGATTCGATATGGAGGTGTACCGCTGTACCAATCCGTATAAACGTTATTCGCGAGTGGACCTATAACAGCAATCCGCTCCAACCCACTTTTCAAAGGCAAAGCCCCATCGTTCTTTAGCAATACGATCGATTCGCGCGCAGCACGTAGGGATAACTCCGCATGCTCGGGTGCGCACAGTTTGGATTCTGGTGTATGGGCATAAGGGTTACCTTCCTCAGGATCAAATTCCCCTAGTCTAAAGCGGACACGGAACGTGTTCCTTAGCGCTTGGTCCAAGTCCTCTTCATTCAGTAATCCTTGATCTAGTGCGTCGTGAATGGCGCGAATCGAAATCTCCTGATCATCTGTTATGCTGTCAATACCGTTCTTTATCGATTCCGCAACCGCTTCAGCGTAAGAATGCATGTGTTTATGCTCGCGCACCGTGCCTATAACATCGCCTGCATCGCTAACAACAAAACCATTCATCCCCCATTCACCCTTCACAATCTCGTTCACATCTGGATTCAGATTGCAGAGCGTGCCGTTGACGGCATTGTAAGCCGTCATCATCGAAAGAGCACCACCCTCTGTGAAGGCTGCCTCAAAAGCTTTCAGATAATATTCCCGCATATTGCGCGGATCGATGCTGACCGAACACTCACCTCGGTCAACCTCATTGTTATTCCCAAGGAAATGCTTTAACGTGGCAACTGCCTTCAAATAGAACGGGTGCGGCCCTTGCATACCTTTCACCAGCTCCGTAGAAATCCTCCCTGTCAGATAAGGATCTTCTCCATAGGCCTCCTCCGTACGCCCCCAACGAGGGTCGCGTTCCATATCAACGGTAGGCGCCCATATCGTAAGTCCATTAATTGCAGGATTTCTCTGAAAATATACCCTTGCCTCATCAGCAATGGCTGAGCCAATTTCACGGAGCAATTCCGGATTCCATGTACATGCTAGACCGATATTTTGCGGGAACACTGTCGCTTCGCCCAACCATGCAATTCCATGTGCCCCTTCCGTCCCATGCTTATATGGTTTTACATCAAGGCGGGGGATTTCCGCCTGATACTGACACATTAGGTTTATTTTTTCTTCTAGCGTGAAACGGGAAACCAAATCAATAACACGCTCTTCGAGCGGTAATTCCGTGTTTTGAAACTGAAAAGTAGTATTTGTGTTCATTGCTAGCTCCCCCCTCTAATTTCATCAGCCATCTTTACGGTAAAAATCGCGCACCGTCTCATACGTTAGCTTGGGCCTGCGATACGCATCCACGATCCCTTTACTGTTCTGTGTCATCGCTCTTGTCAGCAACCATCCGGTTCCTTCCGTGACCCGGCAATCGCAGAATTGCCAGATGAACATGCCAGATATGTAAGGACGCTTCAGAAAGTGTTCCAATGCTTTACCAACAATATCTGCCTGGCGCTCTTCTGTGCCTTTCACTCGTGGGGGTGCGCGGAATCCATAGTAGCCATCCGCGCCGAACTCACTCATAATGAATGGCTTATCTGTTCCGCCTGCTTGATCCGCCCATTTCTTTATTCGGTCACTTAAGTGTCCTGGCTCATCATCTACGTACCATCCCGGATATACGTTGAATGCGACGATATCAGCCAAATCCAAGCATATGTCGCTGAAGTGATGATGCGACGCGTAGCTAAGAGGTCTGCTCGCATCCATATGGCGAAGTTGTCTCAACTGCCGTTCATAGTGCACTCTCCCTTCATCCGTATCGCTCGAGCACTCGTTAAGAATCCCCCAAATGATAATCGAAGGGTGATTATAATGATTTTCAACCATTTCACGGTTGCAGTTCTCACATTGCTCGGCAAAGAGTGGGTGGCGCATTTGTTCCAGCGACAAACCGCGTGCATGATTTTCCTCCCACACATAGATCCCGCGCTCATCACACAGATCAAGAAACCGCTGATCGTACGGGTAATGGGTTGTACGAATTGCGTTCGCACCCATATCTTCGATCAGGTCTAAATCAGCCACCATCAGCTGCAGCGGTAATGCAGCTCCAACCAGAGGGTGATCTTCATGTCGGCAGACTCCCTTTAACTTGATCTCCTGCCCATTTAAACGGATTTGTCCATCTTCCGTCCTTATAATACGAAAGCCGACACGTTCAATTAAGTCATCAATGGGTTCAGCGATACCTTGATCATATAACCGCGTTTCCAGCAAATACAGCTGGGGAGATTCATGCGACCAAGGGGTTACACCAGGAAAAGCCAAAGTTCGGGAAATCTCTATCGATGACTCTGCTTCAATTTCGACAGTGCCAACAACGAAATCGACATCCGCGAGTTGTCCTTTAATTTCAATAACTCTTATTGTACTTGAAACATTCCGCACCAAAACGTTTATGGCCCCGCTCCACTCCCCATCTTCATATATCGGGGTAACATGTACCCTCTCTACAAACACTTCCGCAATCTCCTCAAAAACAGCAGGACGAATGATTCCCCCATAGGTATAGTAGTCATTAGGAACATGTAAAGCCGATGCTTCAGAGAACGAATTATCTACCCTAATGACCAACTCATGCATGCCTTCCGGAGCATCAGGGATAACAATAGAAAATGGTGTATAGGCATTGTAATGATGCGCAACAAGTCGGCCGTCGAAATAAACATCAGCTGTATGACTTACACCGTGAAACTCGAATCGTATAGGTCCTGATCTCGAGACCGTAACCTTCCGTCGATACCATCCGTGTCCACGATACGTCTGAAATCGGGGATGCGTTTCCCAACACCCTGGCACGGGTAAGCTGAAATCGTATGTCGTTGGGAAAACCGAGTCCTCAACATCTTCTGAAGTGGTTGTGAACTCCCACATTCCCTCTAACTCATCTATTCGGCGAATTCGATGCGTTTGGAACAGCCTGATCATGAGTACCGACTCCTTTCTTGAAAAAGAGCCCGTGAGACACGGACCCTTTCACTCATTCGTGCCATACGTCTATTCGTTCCAGAGCTTCACTCTATCTTTAACCATCTGGGTAAACTGTTCACCCATTTTCTTCACGCCGACTTTATCCAGGTCTGCCATGAAAGCATCCCACACTTTATCAAAGTTTTCAGGCTTCGCCAGAATCGCTTCTGGAATCCGTTTTTTCATAATATCTTCGGATTTTTGAAAGGTTACTTGCAGATCTGAGCCTGTTGGATGATTAATTGTCCAGGCTGCGCCGTATTTTCTAACTGGAAACTCTTCCGGCTTCGGCCACAGATCCAAATACGTTGTAGCATTGTAAGCTTTTAAAGTATCTTTGTCTGCTTGTGTATAGTTTTTTTGGATTTGTTCAGGGAAAACAGGATTATAATAGTTTCCGGACGGATCTTTAACACCATCTCCATAGCGCGCGGACAACCAGTAGTTTGCTATACCATTTTCTTTCTTATAGGCGCTCGGATTGTTTGTCTTCTTGTCCTGCGCCTCAGGTGTAATGACACGTTTTCCATTTTCCACCTTATAATCGACGCCTTCAATTCCCCAGTTTACCAATACTTGGCCTTCATCTGAAGCAAGCCAATCCAAGAACTTGATCGCACGAACGGGATCCTTGGCTTTTGTTGTTATACCGATTCCATTACCAGCTAAATAACCTGTATCTTGAAAGGCGTGATCTTTGATATTCTCATTCATTGTTACCGGGAAATGAGCATAGGTTTGATCAAATTTGCCATCTTTCTTCAAGACGTTTTCACCTTCGCCATACTCCCATTTTTGGTCTATCAAACCAAGCACTCGACCGCTGGCAATTTTGGCTTTATATTGATCGTATTTTTGCACAAAGCTTTCCGGATCAAGTAGTCCGATACTATTCATATGATTGAGCCATCTGAAATACTCTTTTTCTTCCGGACGCAGGAAATGGTACTTGCTTTCATACGTATTCTGATCGATATAGAATTCTCCGTCATCCGGTGCTCCTGTGGTGTAGAAAGCCGGATTCGTCACAGATATAAGGATACGCCAGTCGTCTGCGAGCAGCGAAAGTCCAATTGTTGGTTTCCCATCAATGGTTGGGTGTTTCTCTTTGTATGCTTTAATAGCGTTCTCATAATCTTGCAAGGTCTTGATTTTCGGATAGCCAAGTTCCTTGAGAACCTGATGTTGAAGTTCAAAGCCGCCTTCCGAATCAAAATACTTTTGGTTCACCTGTGCGGTTGGAAGCTGATAAATAGCATGATCTTCATTACTCAGACGAAGTCTTTTAAAATAATCGCCATATACTTTTTTGATATTAGGACCATACTTATCGATGAGTGGCGTAAGATCCAGCATGGCACCGGCATCAATCAGCTTTTGTGTATCGCCTTTCGCCATAACTAGATCGGGGTACTCGCCGCTGGAGGCCATGAGCCCTACTTTTTGATCGGATGGGCCGACCGGGAATTCTATTTTAAGCGTAACACCTGTTATTTCTTTAATTTTCTTGCCGACTCCGGATTGCATATCGTCCCAGTCTTGGTTCGGATCTGCGCTATATATCGAGAAAGTGATTGGCGTTGTATCGTTAGAACTTGTTGCATTTGTACTGTTTGGCGTTGCCGATGGTTGTGCAGCGTCTTTGGTGCAGCCCGTTGCTGTAACAATTGCTGTAATAAGCAAGACTGCCGTCATTGTTGCCGTCTTCTTTTTCATGCGGTGTTGCCCTCCCCTTATCATGTACATGCTATTGTAAACAGAAAAACCTGTAATTACTAAATACAATTAACTCTTCACAGCACCAAGCGTAATCCCTTTAACAAAATATTTTTGCAAAAATGGGTAAACAAGCAGAATCGGTACAGATACAACCATTGTAATCGCCATTTTGATGGACTCAGGCGATACTTTTGCTACATTTTGCACAATATTGGAATTGTGCGCTTCGTTGCCGCTTTGTGTACTCTGCAGCACCTTCATTAATTCATATTGCAGCGTCGTCAACTTTTCATTCGAGCTATTATATAGAAAAGTATCGAACCAAGAGTTCCAATGCCCAACCGCAATGAACAAGGCAATCGTTGCCAACACTGGCTTGCAGAGCGGCAGTATCACCCTCCAATAAATCGTAAAATCACTGGCTCCATCGATTTTTGCCGATTCTTGCAAGGCGTAGGGCAGTCCGTCAATATAAGAACGAATAATGAATACGTTCCATACTCCGAGCATGCCGGGAATAATATAGACCCAGAATGTATTGATCATGTGCAGATCGCGCATCAGCATGTAGCTGGGAATTAATCCGCCTGAGAAATATAGGGTAAGCGCGAATAACATGGAAAACGGTTTTCGTGCTTGGAAATCTCTGCGTGCCAAGACAAACGCGACCATCGAAGCACTAATTACTCCTAAAATTGAACCGATTACTGTACGCAGAACTGAATTTTGGAAACCTTTGATCAGACCGGGAAAACGAAATATCGATTCATAATTTTCCAATGTAAATGCGCGAGGCCAAATGTGAATGCCGCCCCTTACCGTATCTACAGATTCGTTAAAAGAAATGGCTAACACGTTCAGAAAGGGATATAAGGTAGCAATCGCTGCGATAGTCATGACGATATAGAGAAACAGGTCGAAACCAATGTCGATATTACTTCTCTTGAATTGTGTCTGCATGTTTTCACCTCCTAAGAGTTTTGCTTTCTAATGATTTTCGCTTCAGGAAAACTTGCATCATAATCACGGGCTCTACTAGATAATGGTCTCTTTGGTGACTTTCTTATAAATGGTATTTGCAGTTAACACAAGCATAATGCTTACAACTGAACTGAAAATGCCAACTGCCGTACCAAATGAGAATCGTCCTAATTGAATCCCGTATTTGAGCGCGTACAATTCAAGAACTTCCGAATAATCGGTCACCAGCGAGTTTTGCAGCTGAAACTGCTTTTCAAAGCCGATACTGATTAAACTACCAATCGATAAAATGAATACGACCATGAAAGTTGTCCGAATACCTGGCAGCGTAATGTACCAAATGCGACGAAATCGGCCTGCTCCATCCACAGTAGCCGCTTCGTATTGCTCCTGATCGATGCCCGCCATAGCAGCCAAGAAAATGATCGAGTTCCAGCCTGTTTCCTTCCACATATCGGAAAAGGTTACAATCCCCCAAAACCAACTGCCCTTGGCCATAAACTGCATAGGTTGATCGATAATATGCAGCTTCAGCAGAAGCTCATTAATTCCTCCATCAATTGAAAGCATCTTCGTTACCAAGCTGGCTACGACTACCCAGGATACGAAATGGGGTAAATAAGAGATTGTTTGGATGGAGCGTTTGAATAACTGTCCTCTCAACTCATTCATCAGAACTGCAAATACGATAGGCACTGTAAAACTAACAATAAGCCCCAAGATACTCATAGCGAGCGTATTGCGCAATACAAGGTAAAATCTCTCATCCATGAACAATTGTTTGAAATTATCAAGCCCCACCCACTGCTGGTTCAGTATCGATTTCCCTGGTTTGAATTTCTGGAATGCCATGAGCCAACCCCAGACGGGAAGGTAACTGAAAATAATAACCCATATGACAAAAGGGATAGACATCATGTAGAGATACCGCTGCTGAATCATCGTTCTCCAAAACCGCTTTGACTCTTTTCTCTCCGTCAGGAGGGTGTGTTTGTCAGTAGCTAGCGTTTTCATTAAATCCCTCCTAAGAGCTTTCCAGAGAAAAGCTTTCTGCATAAGTGATACCTGCGTTTTGCGGAACATACTGGTTTCGTAAACACCAGTCATTGGCCTATGTTTTTATAATACTGGACGGGCGCTGTTTAAAAAACCACGCAAATTCATCATTAAATCATGTCAAAATAGCGCTTACACAATGATGGGCTTCACTTGCAATCAACAGAAAACAAAAAAATGAGAAGGCAAGAGTAACCCTGCCACCTCATTTTTTTTCTGTTCCTCTAAGTTCTCAGCTTTTTAGCGACTTTCCTTTAAAAGAGGAGGGTGATTCCCCTACATACTTTTTAAACTTGCTGTGAAAATAGTCCGCATTTGGGTATCCGACACGGAGTGCGACTTGATGAACTTTGAGGCCTTCTCCCAGCAGCTCGATCGCTTTTTGAATGCGAATTTGGTCAAGGTAGGTATGAAAGTGCGATCCTGTGTAATTTTTGAAAATTTTGCCCAAATACCCGCTTGTATAGTTAAATAACTCGGCCAAAGTATCCAGCTTCAGATTCTCATTATAATGCCGTTCGATGAAATCGAGGATCTGTTTGAGCACCGGTTCATTGCTGGAGCCGCTGATTTGAGTTGTTAATTCGTGCAATTGACTGCTGATCCGCTGTTGCATGGTTTCAAAGTTCGGCTGTTCAAAAATGTCAGTGATCATCGGCATCGAATTTTGCACGACCGTATACGTCTTATCGCTAAGTCCAGCTAATTTATTCAGTACAATAGAAATAAGCTGAGCGTAGTGGGTTTTGATCCCATGTTCGCTGCGTTCATAGGCGATAATTTCATAGCTTGCCCGCTTAAGACACTGCTCCAAGCTTTCTTTATTTCCCATATCCATGGCATAGTACATCTTCTCAGCAAGTGAGGCAATATCCAGCGAATCAAGCTTTTCACGCGGTTCTTCTTCAGACTGCCTAACAATAAGTTCGTTGTTAAAAAGAAAATGCTCCTTCAACAAATCGGCAGCTTCTGAATAGGAAGCGCTAACATTTGTAATCTGCTTAACAATAGATCCAATGGCGGCAAAAAAGAGTGTATCGTTCAGGATGGATTTGATGTCTTCATAGATTATTTTCCGTTTTCGTTCATCCGTGACTGGATCTACAAGTAAGACCCCAACGTAGGAATTTGCTGTGAATACAAATCCCCGTCCTTTCTCCTCAAAGAGTTGGGCCAGCTTTCCCTTTACCAGCTGTTGGCCATGCGAATCCGTCACTTGCAGGCTTGGTAATTGAAGCAGCAGCACTTGATAACGGTCTAAATTTGGCCCCATACGAGAAGCTATGTCCGGAGGCAGGATCTCTTGCTTTTCATCATTTTCTACCAATAAGGCTTGTATCCAATCTTCTCTTCGTTTCGTATCTTGCACAGATGTAAGCCGAACCATTTCTGCTTGTTTCTGTAAATGGAAACGGATGCGAGTCAACTCTATAATCATTTCTTCTTCGTCCACAGGTTTGAGGATATAGCCATCCACTTGCCCCACGATCGCCCTCTTTGCATATTCGAAATCTGCGTAACCGCTCAAAATGAGAAATCGGCACAAGGAATCCGTTTTACGAATTTCTTCAATAACCTGCAGACCATCCATCACGGGCATGCGAATGTCGATAATGATTAAGTCTGGCGCCAATTCAGCGTACTTGCTCATCGCTTCTTTACCATTCATAGCAGCGCCTACAATTTTGAAACCATACTGCTCCCAATCAATTAAAGTTTGCAGGCCGGCGCGAATCATTGGTTCATCATCTACAATTAATATAGAAAACATCCTATTCACTCCTTGATCGGTATGGAGAAGGTAATCCTCGTTCCCTTGCCTTCGTTGGTGTTGATCGATAGGCCATATGCCTCCCCGTACATTAAATTCAATCTTTGATGTACATTGCGCATGCCAATTCTATGCTCTTCTTTATCTTCCGTATCTTGCATCGTTTGTTCTATTTCCAGCAGTCTCTGGCTACTCATCCCCATCCCATTATCGGTGACTTCGATTTGCAAGTGAGCCTCCCTAACGCTCGCATAGATTCGAACAACTCCGTTATTCTCGATAGACTCCAAACCATGAACCACCGCATTTTCTACAATCGGTTGGATAATTAATGGTGTAATCTTGATCATGCTTGCCTCTGGTGCCATATGGATTTCATAATTCAGCCGATCACCAAAGCGGAATTTCTGAATGTCCAAATAGCCGCGTACCATTTCCAACTCGTCCTTCAGGGGAATCAGGCTTCCCATAATCTCAAGCTTTTTCCTCATCAACTTCCCAAGTGTTCTGACAATCCCCGAGATTTCGGTTTCTCCTTTAAGATGAGCTTTCATCCGAATGGATTCCAATGCATTAAATAAAAAATGGGGATTAATCTGGCTGGCCATCATTTTCAGCTTAATCTCTTTCTGCCTTAGCTCTAACTGGTTATTGACCCGATTCGAATGGTGAACTTCGTCCATAAGCTCGTTAATGCTTCTGACCATATTATTAAATTGTCTGGATAACATCCCAATCTCATCCTGACCATCGATTTCCGACGTTGCGTTAAGATCCCCTAAAGCCACTTTATTGATCTGCCGATTCAAATGAAGCATCCGTGATGTCAACATTTTCGAAAGGAAAAAGATGAGCACGAATACAATAACCAGACTTATTAACGTGATGGACAAACCCATATAACTGATTTGGTTTGCTTTACCAACAATACTCGCCACAGTGAAAACGGATACAATACGTAATCCACTATCACTTAGTGCAGGGATCAAGTCTTGAATAAGCATTTTGGAATCCTGTCCATTAAATCGCGTCTGGTAGGTCCCTTCCGGTTTATTCAAAAAATCTTTGGCAAAGTCTAATTCACTAACGTTTTTACCTACCCAATCCGTGTTCTTGGCTGCCACAATGCTGCCTCTACTGTCAAAAATCATCGTGTCAAACAGTTCTTTGCTTACAATGGACTGAAGTTCACCCGGATTCACATTGACCACCAAGACCCCACTTGAACGGTAGTTAGGAAAATAAATTTTTCGTACGAGGCTTAAATAGGTAACGTTATTTTTGGTTTCATCCTCGATTGCGTACCAACTGTTCCTGTCCATTTTCTTGTTCATCGCTTCTTGATACCAAAAAGATTGGATAATAGTATCTGTAGGTTGAATAAAGTTCCAGTTGTTTAAAGTCGTCGGATTGGTCGTATAAAATCGGATATTAGTAACCTCTTTATACAACTTGGTAAAATCATCGAAATCCGAAAAATCTTTATAAGCGCTTACAACATCATAAACAGAGTGATATTCCGTATTCACAATACGTTCCAATCGTTGATTGATGACCAATTTATTGGAAATCTCAATCGGTACCCTGAGAATATCCGAAGCCCGGTTGCTGATTTTCTCAACGTTGTTAGACGTTTGGCCGATAGCATCATTCAGAACCGTTTGTCTGAACTCTCGGGTTAAATACACACTAACAATCAGCACCGGAATGATACCAACCAAAATAAACGCCAGAATGATTTTATTTTTAATGCGAATATTGTTCGTCTTTTTTATCAAGGTTTGGAGCACTGTTATCACCACTCTGGACTACAAAATATAGTACTGATCATTATAATACAGTTCCAACCTAAAGGTATACATGATGAATTTGCCAGCTTTTCATGTCTAAATTGAAAAAACTTTCCGCAGCTATGCGTAATGCTGGGGAAAGTTCGGAGTAATGCTGGAGCTACAGCGCCAGAAGGTCTTTATGAATTTTAATGACGATCTTTTTGTTGCTCTTAGCCTCAGTAATGGAACAGTTCGGACGGTGGATGTCAGATGGGAAGCAAACCGCAAACATGCCGGGCTTCAGAAGAATTTCTGTTTCTTGCTGTACCGGATCTGACTCATAGAAGGCGATATCATGGGTATCGAACTTATCATCGACCACTTTCGCGTTTGGATGCAGCTTGTAGAAACTAAGCCTTTCCTCCCCGCTTACTAGAAACTGAATATCTGTATACACCATATGGGACTCAGGCATCTGCTCGTCAAAGGGACGGGTTACAACTTCCTGCACATTGGCAAACATCAAATGGCCATTATCACCTTCAAGGTCATATCTCCCAACTTCCGCCTCACCTAACTTGCGATTCAAAATGTAATCGATCCCTCGCGCTACAGCCTGCGGCCAGAGATGACGTTCCTGCTCAAAATGCTCAACATCGCTAATAATCAAGGTCATGGCTCCTTTTATGACTACGAATAAAAACTTACCTAAAACAGAAAAAGCAGAAAAAAGACCCGCTTCTTACAGCGAGTCTTCCTACGCTTAAAACTTTTCTTGTTTAGCGCCTTCCCAATCGGCCAAAAACTTCTCGATCCCCGCATCTGTTAGCGGGTGCTTGCTCATGGACTCGATAACTTTGTAAGGCACTGTAGCAATATGCGACCCTGCAAGCGCAGCTTCAATCACATGAGCGGAGTGACGAACGCTGGCAGAGATGATTTCTGATTTGATACCGTGTACTTGGAAGATTTGGCTGATTTCTTTAATCAGATTCATACCCACTTGGTTGATATCATCCAAACGTCCGATAAATGGTGATACGTAAGTTGCTCCTGCGCGTGCAGCCAGTAAAGCTTGCGTCGAGCTGAAGATCAAGGTTACGTTCGTTGGGATGTCAAGTGATCTGAACACGCTAGTCGCTTGAAGTCCATCCAACGTCATTGGAAGCTTAATGACAACATTTGGGCTTAGTTTAGCAAGCTTCTTGCCCTGCTCAACCATTTCATCTGCTTTCAGTGAAACGACTTCTGCACTAATCGGTACATCGCCGACGATGGAGATGATTTCTTTCACTGTTTCGAAGAAGTCTCTACCTTCTTTAGCAATCAGTGAAGGGTTGGTTGTTACTCCTGCTACAACACCTAACGCGTGAGCTTTGCGAATTTCGTCTACATTGGCTGTGTCGATAAACAATTTCATCCTGTATCCCTACCTTTTCTCCCTTTTGTGGGCTCTTATTGGAAATACTTCTGTCTGATTTGTTGAACGATTGCATCTGCTGTAAAGCCGTATTCACGAATTACTCGATCCGCCTTCGCTGATGCACCAAATTTACGGATGCCAACAACGAAGCCATCGCCTCCCGTAATCTCTTCCCATCCAGCAGGATAAGCCATCTCAATAACAACATTCGCTTTTACTTGTGGTAAAAGGATGTCATTCCGCACCTCTTCTGGCTGCTGCTCGAACAATTCACGGCTTGGCATAGAAATAACACGAGCCCCAATACCATATTGCGCCAACTGCTTCTTCACGTCAAGTGCTAAGGTTACTTCAGAGCCCGTTGCGATGAGTTGAACGTCAGGGGTTGCTGATGCGTCAACATCGGATAAAATATAAGCTCCTTGGTGAATATGAGCAAAAGCAAGCTGATCCGTGCCCGGAAGCACTGGCAAATTCTGACGCGAGAGCGCGAATACAAACGGACCTTCCTTCGCTTGGAGAACATACTCCCAAGCTGCTGCAGTTTCGTTAGCGTCCGCAGGACGAAACAGCGTCAGATCCGGAATCATCCGCAAGGATGGGATCTGTTCGATCGGCTGATGCGTCGGACCGTCTTCGCCGACAGCGATGCTGTCATGCGTGAACACGTACGCAACAGGGAGCTTCATGAGCGCGGACAAGCGAATCGCGCCGCGCAAATAGTCGCTGAACACGAGGAACGTTCCGCCGAAAGCTCGCAATCCGCCGTGCAGTAGCATGCCGTTCAGTGCTGCGCCCATGGCGAACTCGCGGACGCCGAACCAGAAGTTGCGGCCGCTGTAATCGGCGGCGCTGAATGCCGCGGCGTCGTTAATCATGGTGAAGTTGGAGCTCGCTAGGTCGGCGGAGCCTCCTACTAGCTGAGGTACCCGCTTCGCCAAGCCGTTAATCACTTTGCCAGAAGCTGTACGTGTTGATATAGCGCCGCTCTCGGGGGTAAAGCGCGGCACATCGGCATTCCAGTCCGCTGGAAGGTCGCCGCTGTTGGCGAGCTCGAATTGCTGAGCAAGCTCGGGGTACGCAGCCTGGTAGCTGTTCCACAGCTGCTCCCAGCTTGTTTGGGCTTGTGCGCCCAGTTCCTTGTGCTGGGCGAAGTGCTTGTAGACCTCGGCCGGGACGTAGAAGTCCGGCTCAAGCGGCCAGCCCAGAGCCTGCTTCGTCAGCAGCAGCTCTTCTTTGCCAAGCGGCGAACCGTGCGTGCCGCCGTGGCCGCCTTTGCCGGCTTTGTTCGGACTGCCGAAGCCGATCGTTGTTTTGATCTCAATCAGGGTTGGACGACCCAGATCCGCCTTGCCTTCTTCGATCGCAGCGGAAATCGCTGCGACGTTGTTTTGTTCTTCCACACGTAAGTATTGCCAACCATAGGATTCAATACGCGTCCGGATATTTTCAGAGAACGACATGTTCAACTCGCCGTCGAGCGAAATATCATTTGAATCGTAGAGCACAATTAGCTTGCCCAATTTCAAATGACCAGCCAATGAAGCAGCTTCGGAGGAGACACCTTCCATCAAATCGCCATCTCCGCAAATGGCATACGTGAAGTGATCAACGATTGGGAAGTTCGGTTTATTGTAGACAGAAGCCTGATGAGCTTCGGCCATCGCCATTCCGACAGCCATAGCGACTCCTTGGCCAAGAGGTCCCGTCGTTGCTTCAACACCTGCCGTATGACCATATTCCGGATGCCCTGGTGTGCGGCTTCCCCATTGACGGAATTCCTTGATGTCATCAATGGTTACATCATAGCCACTTAGGTGCAGCAAGCTATAAAGCAGCATCGAACCGTGTCCTGCCGAAAGAACAAATCGATCACGATCTACCCATTTGGGATTCGTAGGATTGTGCTTCAAGTGCCGCGTCCATAGTGCATACGCCATAGGCGCCGCGCCCATCGGCATACCAGGATGACCCATAGCCGCTTTCTCTACTGCATCGATTGTAAGCGTTCTAATTGTATTGATGCTTAACTCTTCAATGCCAACAGTTGTCTGATTCAAAAGAGATTCGCCTCCATCAATTTGGTTGTATTAATTCCATCTACTCTTTATTATAAGGATAGATGAAGCATTCAAATAATTGATAGTTTCGATACTCGCTATAGAAGGTGTCTATATGGTGAATTTTGAGCTTTATAAAGTATTTTATCTGACTGCCAAAACTGGCAGCTTATCTAAAGCAGCAAAAGAGCTGTACATTACCCAGCCCAGTGTCTCCCACTCGATCAAATTGTTGGAGGATACTCTGGGACTGCAGCTGTTTGCAAGGACGTCCAAAGGAGTCGAGCTTACAAAGGAAGGCGCTGTGCTTTTTTCCTACATCGAGCAGGCGTACAACTTTATTTCACTTGCGGAGGAGAAATTAAGTGAGCTTCGTAATTTCTCTAGCGGAGAAATCAAAATTGGCGGCAGCGACTCCTTGTGCAAACACTATCTGCTCCCTTTCTTGGAGTCATTCCATGTGCAATATCCGCATGTGCAGATTAACTTAGTCCACGGAACGACACCGGAAATTGTGAAGCATCTGAAGGAAGGCAAAATTGATATTGGAATTGTCAGGACGCCTATTCTTGATGACCAATTGCAGGTGCGAGAAGGCATTACCATTCAGGATTGCTTCGTAACGGGACCAAAATACCGAGAGCTATCATTGGGAAAAGTCTCCCTTGCTAAGCTTTTAACCTACCCGATCATCTTATTTTCGAGTAATAGCTCATCACGGAAATTCGTTACCCGACTGTTCAGTGAAAATGGCCTGCTGCTGGAACCGGAAATTGAGCTCGGCAGCGTGGATTTACTCATTGAATTCGCAAAGATCGGCTTTGGCGTTTCCTTCGTAACCAAAGAATTTGTAGCGAAGGAGTTGGTAGACGGTAGCTTGTTTGAGGTGAATATTGACGCTACCATTCCGTCGACTAAGATCGGCATTATCACTTTGAAAAATATGCCGCTATCGACCGCTGCCTCTGCTTTCGTTGCAGAATTGGAGAGTCCTGAAAGTTGAGCCGAGGTGAGAATAACTTGGAGTCATGCACAAAAACTCCAAACCTACTGCTTTAAGCGCCTTTTCGGCGCTCCAGAACTTGATGGACCTCCCTCTCCCTATGAGAGGGGGGCTGCCGTGGAAACCCCATCGGAACGCAAAAAAAGCACGCCCAGCAACACTGAGCGCGCCATTTTCACAAACTAACGATCGCTTTAATGACCTTCGACTCTGGCTTCAGCCAAGTCTCGAATTGATCAATCATGTCCTCGAATGTCGCACGGTGCGTGATGTAGCGCTCGATGTCGATGATGCCGTCTTGCATGGTGGCACGTACGTTGTCGAAATCCTCCATGGTTGCATTGCGGCTGCTCATTAAAGTCAGCTCCCGTTTATGAAAGTCGGGATCATGAAAGGTAATATCGGCCTTAACAAGTCCGACATACACGAGTTTGCCGCCATGTGCGACTAATCCGAACGACTCGGTCATCGACCTAGCGTTCCCTGTTGCGTCGAATACGACAGTAGGGAATTCGCCGTTCGTAAGAGCGGCTAGCTGCTCCTTCGGCTGCTGCAGGGCATTTATTGTATGGTCGATGCCTGCCCAATCACGGCAAAAGGCCAACCGCTCATCATTAACGTCCATCGCAATAACGTTTGCTCCGCGCTGACTAGCCAGAATCATGACGCCGAGTCCGATTGGACCAGCCCCAATTACGAGTACGTTTTCACCAGCTCGAACTTCGGATCTTCTCACTGCATGAGCTCCGATGCTGAGCGGCTCTAACATAGCTGCTTGGTCTAGCGTCAGCCCATCGGTCTTAATGAGATGGCTGGCCGGCAAGGAGATCAGCTCTCTCATACCCCCGTCGATATGTACGCCAAGTACCCTCATATCCGTGCAGCAGTTCGTCTTGCCATTACGGCAAGCAATACAAGCCCCGCAGTGCATGTAAGGAACGATGCTCACTTGATCACCGACTTGTAGTCCTGTGACTCCCTCACTGATCTGTTCAATATAACCAGCCAGTTCATGCCCGAGAATACGAGGATAGCTAAAAAACGGCTGATTCCCCTTATAAGCGTGCAAATCAGTCCCGCATATGCCAATCCTTTTGATGCGAACAATAGCTTCGCCAGCTCTTAGGCTGGGCTCCTGCACTTCTGCAAGCTTAAACTTCTCGATCTGTTCACATACAATTGCTCTCATATCTGATTTCCCCCATTCTTATTACACATAGGTCTTCTCGTTATATTCCGTTCTTCCACTAATCCAAGACTTATTGTGAATGGGCGTCAGAATCTCCAGCACTTCTTGAAGTAACTCGATATCGGTAGGCTCATCCGTCCATTCGATATTTTTGCGTATGTTTTCCGGGTTTGCTGTACTGACCAGAGTCGTTGGGATGCGTTCATTCGCTGTTGCATACTGCACAGCCAATTTGGCAATGTCAGTCCCCTTACTTGCACAGTGTTCAGCAGCCTGTTTACATAGACGCTGAATTTCGCCTGAGGCTGGATGCCATTCTGCTGCTGGTCTAGTGCTCAGAAGCCCCATTGACAGCGGTGATGCATTCACCAAACCGACCCCATGCTTTTCCAGAAGCGGAACTATATCCAACAAGGAAGTATCGTTCAAACTATAGTGACAGTAGGACAAGACGGAATCCAGTTCTTTGTGAGCCAATGCCTTTTCAAATATAGCTACCGGTAAACCGGATACCCCAAAATAACGAATCTTGCCTGATTGCTTCAATGCATCTAGCGCAGGGAAAGCGCCTTCCAGAATCTCATTAAATGGTGCAAACTCAATATCGTGTAAATATAAGATATCGATATAATCCGTTTGAAGCCGTTGTAAGCTCTCATCAACACTTTCCAGAATTCGCTGCTTCGAGAAATCGAAATCTTCCGCTCCGTACCGTCCCGCCTTCGTCGTCAGGATGAAACGATCCCGCTCCAATTGGGCTATCGCTTTACCTAGTACTGTCTCAGCTTTGGTTAACCCATAAAAAGGTGACACATCAATCAGATTAATGCCCATATCAATCGCTGTATGAACGGTTCGGATGCTTTCTTCTTCGTTTGTTTCACGGAATACAGATCCAAGTGAGGATGCACCAAAGCTCAGCACTGAGACGTCAAGCCCGGTTTTGCCTAATTTACGATATCTCATAATTTATAAAATTCCTTTGCATTTAGTCCGAATAAGCGAACTTTATCGGCTTCCGACCAATTTCCTGGCAAGGCTTGAGTAAGCACCTCGACGACATCATCGTAGTCTGCAGCGAGCAAACAAACCGGCCAATCACTGCCAAATAAAACGCGTTCCGTTCCGAATATATCTAGTACATGCTGGATATAACCAGTAAAATCCTCACGCTTCCACTCCGTATGATTGGCTTCTGTTACCATACCGGATAGCTTACAATATATATTTGGATGCTTCGCAATAGCCGCCATTTGGCTTTTCCAAGGCTCCATAACGCCATCCGCAATTCGCGGTTTAGCTATATGATCAATAACTGCGCGTAAACCCGGAACCAAATTCAAGAGTTGAACCACTGGTTCTAATTGGTGGGAAACGACAAGCAGATCAATGGGTACATCTTTTTCAGCAAAATATCGGAGCGCATCTATAAAATGATGCTCGAGTATAACACTCGCATCCGGCATTTCTTGAATCATGACCCTAAAGCCTACATATTTGGGGTGCTGGCTAAACCTTTCGTAATGGACTTGATAGTCAGGATCATTCAGATTGAGCCATCCTACTACACCGGCAATCGTATCTGATTCCTCACATAGTGATAATAGATAATCCGTTTCTTCTAATGTGGGCGCCGCTTGAACCACTATCGTTTGATCCAAGTTGTGCTGGTGCAGGTGGGGTATTAAGTCGTTCGGCAGAAAATCACGATATAATAACGACAGCTCCGGTGTAAGCCACCCATAGTCACCCCGATCCATCTTCCAATAATGCTGGTGTGCATCGATCCGCATAGAGATTCTCCTCTTCATCATCCATATTTGGTACCGCTTTCTTCTATTGTATCACCAAATAAATCATATGAAATAACGATATCTAGCATCTTTATACGGTTTTTTGATATCATGAGATTACGAGTTATCTTGAAGGAGGAATCTTATGCATCCCGTCCGTAAAGTTTTCAATGGGAACGATGCCTTCCCGTTTTCATTTGCCTATAAAAACACAAAGAGCTCGCAAAGCGAGCTTCCTGATCATTTCCACGATTGGTATGAAATTGTATATGTGTATCGAGGAAAAGGAACCTTCTTTATCGATCACACGTTTTATGAAATGAAACAAGGCGATCTCTTTCTCATCCCTGGCAATACGATTCACCGGGCAACTCCGGATAAAGAGACGCCTGTAACGTCCACAGCGATTTATTTCAGCCCCAACATCGTACAGACTCCTAACTTGGGTGACTATTTCTCTTATTTGCATTGCTTCGAGCAAGCTGCAGGACATCACAATTACAAGTTTGAAACTTTACTCGCACAGCGTCAACACCTAGATTCATGGTTGGAATCCATTCAATATGAATTCAAACATCCGAATTTGGGTCACCGGCAAGCTATCTTGCTGCAGCTTCTTCAACTCCTGCTTTTTTTGAATCGTGATCTGAGTTCCGGCACGAAACCTAGCACTGGGGATTCTATCGCTCCCCCTATTTGGATGAGGGAAATTTTACTCTATATCGATCAGCATTTCTGTGAGGACATTGGCCTTAAGACGCTTTCGAAGCAAGCTTCCGTCACACCTGCCCATTTTAGCCGAGTATTTAAGCAGCTAATTGGGATGAATATTACCGCCTATATCATGACCAAACGAATTATCCGAGCGAAGCAGCTGCTTAGCGAAAACGACCTCAACATTAGCATCATCGCAGAAATGTGCGGCTTCGAGAGCTTACCTCATTTTCATGCCATGTTCAAAAGAGTTCTGGGAATGACTCCCGCGGCTGCCAGAAAGTCGGCTAGATAGCTGAGCTGTACTAGTTATTTGGAGGCGCTCAATCGAGCAATTTTTTAGAATCGCCAGTAAGCTTTTTCACTTAATCGGGTGAAGAATCCTCGAACTTCCTTATTAATAATGCTTTGCGAGATAAAGGTATGAACCTCGATCCGCTTCAAAAAGTTCAGTAATCGATAGCCGCTCCAGCTATAAGCAGCAAGCCCTGCCATAAAGTAGCTAAACCCATAATAATCGAAGCCCAGAGGCAGCAGTGCGAAAGTTAATATTACATTTAAGGTGAAATAGATTCCCCCGGTAATGACGGCCCCTTTGCGATCTTCGAAATACAGCATGATTAAGATATTAATGAGCATAATGGCATTCATCAGTGCTCCTAGCGCACACATCTTAAATATGTCGATTACGATTTCTTGTAAACCAAGCCTTTCTAAAAGCATATCACTGATTAAAATGATAAATAGCGTCAATATGCCTTGCAGCTTCGTCAGACGATACAATTCACGCCAGAGCACCTCGACCATTCGCTTCTTCGCCTTGGTGATCATCTCCAGGGTTCCGCCATGGGTCACATAGCCGTAGAACGTTTTGTATTTATCATAAAATTGCGTCTCCACGGAAACGACGAACAGAACGAGTGACGGAATAATTGTAAGATTTGCCAGAAAGACAGGGGTATCGTAGATGGGGCTATACATAAACGTCTCCTCGATCCGGACACCGGATGGTCCTAACCAAACGATAATGTTAGGCATCCATACGCCTGCGTTATAAAGAAATCCGACCCAAAGGAGCGAAGGATATTTATCGACATAATGTAAAAAACCATATGGATTAGACGCTTCTTTAGCCGGAAACGAACGCAGCAGCACAAATACTAGCATGCTCATGGTAAGTAGAATACCACAGCTAAAACCTATTAAAATGTTGGTCGCCTGCTCATGTTGCTCGAAAGCAATGGGGTACCTCATCAGAATAATCACACCGATGATCGAGACCAGTCCACCTGCCAAAAACGAATAGGATATAATCTTATAATCCTTAGCCGCTGTTAAAAAGACCATGGCCAGCCAAATTTGTCCTATCATGAAAAATAACAATACGCTCGTCACTTTATAAACCATTGATACTGGGGACGACCAATAAAAAATCACTGCAATAATGAGCGAAATACCGAGTATGATCCTACTAATACCAACATAGGTAGGTGTGACGACCTCTAGTCGATTTTGAAAGAAATGATCTGCCAAATACCTTGTAACACTTAGCTGCCAGCCTCCGGAAAGTATTTGCGAGAAAATGAAACAATACGATACCGTAACAATAAACAATTGACGCTGAGCGTCATCTACATGCCCGAATTGAACAAGCATAAAGTTAATCAGAGCAATACTACCGACAGATAGCATCCAAGGACCAGCAGCGATGAAAGAAGCGTAGGCATAAGCCCGAACTCTTAGTGAAAGATAGTCATCGCGGAACAACTTCTGCAGGGTAAATCCGATTCCCGCCATTAGGTAACCACCTCATCATATAACTGCCGATAAGCATCAATAAAATGATCAATCTGATAATAGGCCTCCACACGATTGCGTCCTACTTGTCCCATATATGCTCGCTCTTCCGGGAGTGTATACATTTTCACCATAGCCTCAGACATGGCTTTTGGATTAACAGGAGGAACGACATAGCCGGCTATTCCGACATCGTGCTCATCCTTCCCCTCCAGCAGCTCGCGGCAGCTGCCTACCTCCGTACAGATCCACGGTATTCCTGCGGCCATTCCTTCCAGAACTGACAGGGGCTGACCTTCACTAATCGAGCTCAGTATGAGCGCATCAATCTTGGGTAAATAGTCGTCAATCGCTACCCTTCCCATAAAAGTAACAATCTCCTCCATATGGAGATTTCGGGTTAAGGCTACGCATTCTTGATAGTAATCAGGATCTTCGTCCGTTGGCCCCATAATCCAAAGACGCATGTCAGGGATGTCATGACTGGCGAGCCGAACAGCGTAGAGCATCGTCTTAATATCCTTAATGGGTACGAGACGTACTAAGGCCCCGAAGACTATCCCTTTAGCGGAGGTACTCGGATGTCTTGGAAGCACTGACAATCTGTGGTAATCAATGCCATTGGGGATAATCATAGCTTTCTCAGCATGAAGTCCGAGCTCAAGCTGAATTTGCTGCGTACCTTGATAAAGAGAAATGGTTCGGTTAGCCGTCTGATAAGCACCTTGGGACATATGGTAGAAATATGCGATCCATCTTTTTTTGAAAGGAGGATCTACCCACACTGATTTCAAAATCTCTTCTTCCCGTTCACGTGCGTAAACGCCATGCTCTGTAAGCAGGAATGGCTTCTTATGCTTCATTCGCAGATAAGTGGCGATCAAACCAGCATATCCGGTCGAAACAGCATGATACACATCGGCTACCGGATAGGACTGCTGCAGTAGATAAATGGCAGGGAGGTACATGGATCTCCACGTCCAGAAATAGCTATTAAACGAATGATTCGGCATTTCTTGCTCATAGGAAGCAACCAGGAAATCCCAAAATATTTCACTTTTCATAAAGCTAATCGGATTTCCCAGCTTATTAGGATCAGCAATGCAGGGAATAGATTGCTCGGAATTTTTTTGAAAAGCAAACCACTCCAGACAGGATGCAGCCTCTTTCTTGGTTAATCGTGGAGGCTTACCCTCTTCTTGATTCAGGTAATCCATCATGAAAACATCATGAATGCCTGAAATATTGGGCGGAAGCTTGTATTTATAGCTTGAGGCCTCTTTACGAGATGAAGAAATCGCGATGATTTCAAATTCATGCTCTGGCATTGCTGAGACCAACATCTGAATCCAATTGGCTACCCCACCTGACACGTAAGGGTAACTTCCTTCCACTAACAATGCGATTTTCATGGCTTCATTTCCTTCAATTGTAGGGTCACAGTAGGTTGATGAGCCTCCAAATGCCAAAGTCCGTCCGCATGCTCCATACGTGTCAGTACGCCAGCTTCCTTGGAAATCTCTGGTATCCGGTTATCTGGCACGCGAACGGTGTAATGCATAGGGACCAGTTCATCCTTGGTCGTAATTGTAATTACGTCTTGACTGTAATGAACGTCGACCTTTCCGGCCGAGTAAATACGAAGTTTTTTCACGGCGTCCCTAACAGTTAAAGGTTCCAGATAACCATAGTTTTTATTTAGTGATGCTAGCCAGGCTTCAAATTGCTCGCTCAAGTATTTCCAGCCTTTACCCCCGGAACGTTGAATATCCAGCGCATCATCCGGATGAACAAAATGATTCACCATTCCAAAATTAGCAATGACATCATTGGCAAAAAATTTAGCGCCATCATCTAGTAGGTAGCCTGAGGATATACGAGGAAAATTCGTAAACCGTGGAAATTCACGATCCACACCAAATTCTTGTTCGAGAAAGCCCTCTTCTTCTCCTACGTAGTAAAGGGACGCAATAATCTCAATGGAAGGTACGGCTTCAGCCAGCGCTTCCTTACCCGTCTTGTTCAGCACGTTGGAAGGAGGCACATACGTTTTAAACTCATGTCCAGGAAATAAGCCTTTCGAGAGCTCTACCATACGCTGAAGACTTTCAACCATGGAAGCCTTATCAGGCCAAGGAACATAGCCCAGATTAGGGTCGATTGGCTCCTTGGCAGTGACAAGAGATTGGTGATTATAGCCATGCAGACCAATCTCACCACCTAGACCTAACAATTTAGAGCCAAAATACGGCAGAATCTTTGGGGAGTTGTCCAGTAGTGAAGGAAAGGGGGCACTCGTCTGATTTTGATAATCCCCAATCATATGTCCCGTATACTTCCACCTATAGATCTTAGCGAAACGCGTCATATCTGCCCACCAAATGCGTTGATAGAAGTCTGATGTGCTTAGTCCGTATTCCTGATGAATAAGCGGATTATCGACTTCTGGTACGGGAGATGGAAAATCGTCAATATGTAAGCTTCGGATGGCCGCTTGTGAAGTAACAAGGCTGTCTAACGCAAGACCAATGGACTGCACCATGAGTCCTCTGCCCTCCTTCTGAACGCTGCTTGTAGCATTCCAGAAGACTACACGTCCTTGCCCATAAGCAACCTTCCACAGCAGTGGGATTCCCTCAGAGGATAGATAGATCTGCGCCTCCGGCTTCAGTTTAATATCCAACATATTATTCGAAAATAGCACATTGCTGGCTGGTAAATCTGGATAACCTGGAAAGACGACTCGATTCGTCGAAATACCGTGGTTAGTCCCTTCTAAGTATCCGTTATTACTAGTGATCCCGAGCATGTCATTCCATTCCGGAGCATAAAACCGCGTATAGGCAAGTAGTCGGCCGCCCTCATTCAAATAGGACTGGATAACAGTCTGATCCAGCTCGCTTATATCTTCGCCGGTAAGTAGAATCACAGTCCACGGGCTTGGTCTAATTGTCCTCAATTCGTCTGCCGTTATGGTTTCCGCAGGCAATTTAGCAAGCTCCAATGCTGTCTGTAGGTTGACTTTGACCTTATTGCCTTCAGAATCTTTAGGATTTGTATACATATACAGATTGAGTTTATCACCTGTTACGGATGATGGGGCCGAGCTTTTCACCGGAAACTGCGCCTCTTGATAACTATTTCTTGCTGAAGATAAAGGAAACAAGTTGACAGTTCGTAAGGTTTGCAGCCCGACACCGAGCAGCAATACACTAACGATAACGCATGTAAAGATGATCAGCTTGCGGGACACCTTGTTCCTTCAGCTCCTTCCAAAATTGGATCGCAGGCAGATGCTCGTCAGGAACCTCAATGCTGCTGTCCAACCATTGCTGTGCAAATTGACGAAGTTCGTTCAGTTTTCCTTCTGCATACATTTTCTCTGCTTGAGTTAAATAAATCATATAGCGATATTCACCCACATTGGAAAGCTGCTCAGCGTAGCGAATGGCCGTCTTGTAATCCTTTTCCATTCGTGCCAGATTACATAGCTCTGCAATAAATCGGGGCTCATCGGGAAATTGAGAAAGTCCCTGTCCGATCCATTGTTTGAACGTCTGTCTTACTTCCAGAGCGAGCTCTTCCGTCAATAAATGGCTTCCCAAATAAAGTCGGTAGGTTTCCAATAGTTCTTTCCATGTCTCCCAGCTTTTATCGTCCTGCTGCAGAAGTAAGGTCCATTTCTTGATACTTCGTATATATTGCTCATTTAAATAGTTCAAGCTAGTCGCTGCATAATGAACAACTTCGGGATCATCATTGCGCAGGGCTTCGTTAAACAATTGCACTTTATTGTTGCCTTCATATTGGAGGAGAGAAAATAAAGCCTCCTTCTTGCCCACAGGCTCGCCTGACATCAGGATTTCCCGGAATGGCAAACGGTTCGCTTCTGCTTCCACATTAATGTTATAGCTTTCCATCGATTGCGGAGAATAATAGACGTAGTTCTCATATTCCTCGTAAAAGTCGTGCCGAAAGCGAAAAAGCAACAATCCTAAGAAGACAAATGATCCAACCAGAAATCCAACCCCAGGAAAGAAAAGAATAATGGTTTGCACCCACCCGGCACTTAGTCGATCTTCGATTCGGAAGGAGATGATATGGAGCAGCCTATTATAAATGAGCACAAGGACGAGATGGAGCAGCAAGCTAAACCAATGAAAAGAAAGCGCAATGATCTGCAGTGCGTCTATCACAGCAAATAGTAGACTGACTGCCACGGCAAGCCATGCGTGAGGAGAAACATCAAAATGCCGGACATTCCTAGAGACTCTCATTCTGAGGCCCCCCTATTGAAACGATCCCTAATCCTGTCTTCAATACGTGATGCCAGCTCTGGAGACGTGGCGGGAAGTAAAAATAACAGCTCTCCGCGGAATGAGTCGTAGGCCATCGCATCTTCATCACGCAGCATCTGCTGTGTCAAGCCATTGATTTCTATCAGCGCATCTGTCTCATCCATTTGGCTAAACTCGATTGGAATCTGCAGCAGTAGGAAATTTTGGGCAAAATCAGTTGCCCGTATCGTTTCTTCATTTAGTTTGGCGTAGAAATAATCCGGCTTCATTACCCGGGTATTGGGAAAATAACGCTGTTCATTCAACTTCTGTTCCTTCTGGAACGCTTTCACGCAGCTCTCGCCCATCCAAGTGAGAATAAGTCGAAACAGGTCTATCGTATGCTTGTTCAAGGCAACAAAATCAAGCCCGTTCAAACCTATAATACCTATAATTTGCTTGTTCTCATCCAGAAGAGGTCCTGCAAGTATAGGGATATCTGCCGATTCTCCCTCCGGTCTCATTTGAATCGTTTTCTCCGTACATACTTGGTAATACAAGGATGGTTGATCTAGGAATACGGTGGACGGATAATGTGTTTCTGCACCGTAATAGACTTTCAGCCTCAGCACATCGCCGCCTGGACTCATTCGATAGATGACGATGGATCCCGCCTGAATTAAATCTTTGCATAAGCGCACAGCATCCGTGAAAATAATTTCCGGATCTTCGGAATCTAATGCCTTGGCAATTTTATAGAGGGTATACATGCTTTCTTGAGCACCGACTACCTTCGTTTCCAAGGCTTTCTTAACAAAGAGAAGATCATGATAACTGCTATCCATTTTCGCTAGCTGCTGCTTATTGTCCTCAAATTCATCCGCCAGAATGGCATATCGAAAACGTAAATCGGAGGAAACGTGACCTACGAATAAAGCGATTCCCCAATAACACACGAACCATTTCGCCTGATCCCATCGGTCAAACAGACCATATAAATCACCGTTAATCTGGTGGTACGTTAAGATATGCAGCAAGCTTGCTCCAACCGCCGAGGCTGCACCTATGCGTGTTCCATAGCGGAGCGAAAAGTAAAGAATAACAAATAAAAATGGATTGGGTGACCAATTCAACCAATCAACGTTGTATACCATATGGATAATACATAGAACGGCCAGAAAAAAAGCCAGTTCACACCAGGCTAACCAGCTTCGGTTTTGTCGAAAAATCAATACGTATCCTCCAAACTTTAACTATCCAAAGGTTTGATAATGATGGGGTTATTTTTCTTCCTATAAAATTGTTTCAAATGCTCATAGATATCATCTATTTGAAAAGGCTTAATAATATACTCATCGGCTCCAGCCATCATTGACTTCGATAATTCACCGATGGAATGCTTCGCACTCATTAGAAAGATGGGGGTTTTTGCAAATGATTTGTCCGAGCGAAGCTCTCGACATAGTTCAAATCCAGTTAAATTCGGCATAAGAACATCAGACAGAACAGCATCCGGTTTTAATTCCTTTATCGATTTTAAAGCAGCAATAGGGTCATTGAAGGCAGATACCTGAAGACCTCTCACTTCGAATAAATCCTGTAAAATGTGTAGTAGGACATTATCGTCGTCCACGATAGCTAGGCGATTCATGGCTGTCAACTCCTTACATTTATCTAGCTACAGATTTTCATAAATCTACGTATGTTAAACGATAAGTTTGAATGTTTATAGGTTGTATTTTATCATATAATGAAGCTAATCCAAATTTCAGAAAGGTCCGTGAAAAGCGATGAAGACATCTCAGGTAACAGCTGCCATTATCGTCTCCATGGTCTTTTTTTCTTTCCCATTCAAGAAGCAAGTCCAAGCTTCTGGTCCTTTTCAAAATGTGAAAGACTACTCCCTCTACTATGGTGCACCTACTGAACAAGCAATCATTCATTTAAAGACCAAGGATCTTATTATTATTGAACCTCAATTGTTCTCAAAGGTGCAGATACAAGACATTCAATCCAAGGGCACTATCGTTATAGGTTATATAAGCGTTATGGAAACCCCTGCCTGGAACAAGCTTCGTGTGAAAGAGCTTCTGTCCTCGGACTATTTATTGAAGCATGGCGAACGTATCTATTTCAAGCAATGGGACTCTTATTTGATGGACTTGCGGCAATCTCATTACCGCCAACTGCTATTGTCAGAAATCAAAACTTCTATCTCAGACAAAGGTTTGGACGGAATGTTCCTGGATACAGTTGGGGATATCGATGACTGGATTCAAGATGCAAATACTCAAACCCTAACAAGAGAAGCTTACCGTTCTTTCCTTCAAGACGTGAGCGACCAATACCCCGAGCTTTCCATGATTCAGAATCGCGGCTTTGATTCACTCGACTATGCGCTGCCTTATATTGATGGTTTGTTATGGGAGGACTGGAGGGCGAATTGGAAAGAGGATTTGTGGATGAAAACAAGAGTGGACAGACTTCGAAAGGAACAAAAGAAGGGCTTGACCGTATTTTCCATCCATTTAAATAAAGAGAGCTCCCCTGGTAGAGAAGCCCGTAAACTAAAGTTTTTACATATAGACGCACCTAATGGTTATACGGAAATAGTCAACTAGTTATAACGAATTTTGTTCTTTGTAATAGTCAAAGGTCTCTTGCAAGCCACTTCTTAATGTATATACCGGACTCCAATCCAAACCGGCAAGCGCAGCGCGATTATCCAATCGGCTGTGAACGATATCTCCTGCTCGAGAAGGTGCGTAGGTGGGATTGAAGCTCATCCCGCTGATGTCACACATTTCCTTAAGAAGGGCGTTAACACTCGTCTGCTCGTTCCAACTGATATTGTATATCCCTCTGCTGCCCTTACTCAGTGCGGCCATATTTGCGTGAACGATATCTTTCACATAAATAAAATCTCTGGTTTGCTCCCCATCACCAAAAATCAATGGTTGTTTACCCGCTAGAAGCTTATCTACGAAAATGGAGACTACGCCTCCCTCACCTTTTGGATCCTGTCTAATCCCATATACGTTCGCATAACGCAAAATCGTATAATCCAGCTCGTAAAGAGAAGAAAAGCTCTCTATATAGTGTTCTGGTGTATGTTTAGAAATGCCATAGAAGGATAGCGGCTTGATCGGATGATTCTCATCAACACCTAAATATTGTGGGGTTCCATATACAGCTGCGGATGAAGCGTAAATCAGCTTTCGAACACCATGCTCCCTGCATTGTTCCAAGACGGCAAGGGTTCCGAGAATGTTGATCTTAGCGTCTAGTAATGGATTAGAAAGCGAGGTCTGAACATCGATTTGTGCAGCATGATGAATCACGACTTCTGGGCGTGCAGCGGTGAATGCCTCTGTTAATCCGTTATCTAACAAATCTCCATGATGGAAGACAGCAAGGGGATTCAAATTCTCTTTACGACCTGTAGATAAATTATCAAAAATATGTACGTGATGCCCCGAAATGATCAGTTGATCGACAATATGTGAAGCAATAAAACCCGCTCCCCCAGTAACTAAAATATTCATAAGCGCACGCCCCCATCATGATAACGTAAAAAAGCTGCAAGATAGATCACTCGACTTGAGTTTTATTATATTATAGATCTCCTCCGTGTAGTTAGAATGAAACAATAACAAATAAAAAGAGCCATTATTTCGAACTAGATGAACTAGCTCAAGTTAATGGCTCAATTTGTGTTTAACTTGGACTTACTTCTTCACGACTCTATCATATAAAAAGTCGGCAATATGGACGGCCTCCATGCGGTCTTTTTGCCCGTGCTTTTCAATACCCAGCTTCATTTGCAGCAAGCAGCCAGGGTTGCTTGTAACCAGATACTGAGCGGCAGTAGCGTTCACATTTTCCATTTTATGTTCAAGAATTTGATTCGCCATAACGGGCTGAGTGACATTATAGATACCGGCTGAACCACAGCAGGAGCCTGCATCTTTCATTTCAATAAAGGCAACGTTGCCTACCTCTTTCAGAAGCTGTCTGGAAGGATTGCTGCCTTTCATGACATTGCGTAGATGACAAGAGTCCTGATACGTAATGCGAGTGGAAGCTCCATCATCAATAGTTTCTGCGAACTGAAGTGGACGTCCTTGCTCTACAAGAATCGTGCTGATGTCCTTCACTCTCGCAGCGAACCAAGATGAGGATTCCTTCCACTCCGGCTCTTCATGAAGCAAATGATCATACTCCACTAGAATGGCACCGCAGCCACCCGCATTGGACACGATATAATCGACACCGGCCTCTTGGAAAGCGCGAATGTTATTCTTGGCCATAGCTTTGGCTTGATCACTCTCACCGCTGTGTGCATGAAGGGCCCCGCAGCAATTCTGCGTCTCTGGAATGACAACGTCAAATCCCGCTTCGGAAAGCAGTTTTACCGTTTTGATATTCGTTTCGGTAAACAAAACATCCATTAAACAGCCGCGGAACATGCCAACCGTAGCAATCTTTTCCCCTTTTGCCGGAATGTAGGTACCCAATTGCTCTACGATCCCTTTGCTGGAGGCGTCAGGGAGTATCTTTTCCATATCGGACAAGTGCTTGGAAAATGCTTTTATAGCGCCCGTTTTCCTAACGATCGTTTGCAACCCTGATTTCTTATAGAAATGAAGGCCTGATCCCAACAAACTCATCCTTTTTTGATGAGGGAATAGCTCTTTGAACACGATCTTGCGTACACCGCTTACCCACCATCTGTGCTGCTTCGTGTGCATCTCAATCGCATCTCGTGCCTGCTCAATTAACTGTCCATATTTCACATCTGCCGGACAGGCTGGTTCACAAGCGCGGCATCCCAGACAATGGTTCATTTGGTCTTCGAAGCTGATACCTGGCTCCATAATGCCATCCACGGCCGCTTTCATAAGTGAAATTCGTCCACGAGGAGATTCGGCTTCCACGCCGGTCTCCTTGAATGTGGGACAAGCAGGCAGACAAAAACCACAGCGCATACAATTGGTTAACTGTTCATAGTCCAGCTTCTGTATCAGTGTTTCTTGAAGTGTTGCTGCTGGAAGCTTAGCCACGATCAATCACCACCCTGCGTCTGGACTCTTTGGCGAACATTTTACCTGGATTTAAAAGATGGTGAGGATCGAAGACTTCCTTAATCCCTTTCATCATGGCGATTCCGGCACTTCCTACTTTCCATTCCAAGAAAGGTGCTTTCACTAAACCAACGCCATGCTCACCAGTAATCGTCCCTCCCATCCCGATAGCCGCTTCAAATATTTCTTCGAAAGCGAGTTCAACACGATGTATTTCTTCGTGATCCCTGGCATCTGTCGTTGCGGTTGGATGAAGATTGCCATCTCCTGCATGTCCAAAGGTACAAATTTGGACGCGATGCTTCTCGGCTATGCGATTGATTTCTAGGACCATATCAGCAATCTTAGAGCGTGGAACCGTCGCATCCTCTAATATCGTTGTTGGGCGTAAACGAGCGAGTGCGGTAAAGGCGCTTCTCCTTGCTGTTAACAGCCTAAGGGCTTCCTCTTGATTGCTCGCAATGCTGACTTCATCCGCCAGCTCCTCGCGGCAAATTTCCGAGATCCGTTCGATATCCCGCTCAACGGTTTCCATATCTCCATCCTGTTCAATTAACAAAATAGCTGCCATATCGAGCGGAAGTCCCAATTTGGCGAAATCGTCTACTACACGAATCGTTGGGTTATCCATGAATTCTAAGGTAGCCGGAATGATGCGATTTTCTATGATTTTGGATACCGTACGAGCTGCTCCATATAAGTCTTTGTACATGGCAAGCATCGTTTTCTTATATTTGGGAGGCGGTATTAGCTTAAGCGTTGCTTCGGTAATGACGGCTAATGTACCCTCAGAGCCAATGAGCAGCTTCGTTAAATCATAGCCGGCCACGTCCTTCATCAATTTCCCGCCAGTACGCATAATTTCGCCTGAGGCTAGGACACATTCTAATCCGATCACATAATCTTTGGTGGTACCGTATTTTAAGCCGCGAAGACCTCCGGAGCATTCTGCTATATTTCCACCTATCGTCGAGATCGACATACTGCTTGGATCTGGTGGATAAAATAAGCCAAGATTTTCAATATGCTCTATGAATTGCTTCGTAATGATACCCGGCTGAACCGTTGCCGTTAAGTTTTGCAAATCAATGTCGAGTATCGCATTCATGCGATGCATGACCATCACGATGCCCCCTTGAACGGGGACCGTTCCGCCGCAAAGATTCGTGCCTGAACCTCTGCTGACCAGCGGAATGCGATGCTCATTTAACACCTTCATAATCGCAGATACCTGCGCCGTATCTTTGGGATAGATCACACCTTCAGGCAGTGCTTGGAGCATAGGTGTTCCATCGTAAGAATGCGTAACAAGAGATTCCATATCATCTTTGAAAAGTGCCTCGCCTACAATATCCTGCAGTTTTTGTCTTACTCGGCTATCAAGCATAACTACCTCCCATGGGACAAATCATTTATTTCAACACGATTGATCATGTGATCAGATGACTTTTTTTCTATTTTAACTTATGATTGAATAGATGTATAGATACTTTATGGGGGAATTATATGACATTTCAGCAGATTCGACCGCAAAAGGGCTCGGAAATCGTGCTTCAGCAAATAAAAATGCAAATCGAAACAGGTACTTATGCACCAGGTTCGAAACTTCCAACTGTTGTTGAACTTGCAGCCAGCTTTCAGGTTGGGCGTTCGACGATTAGAGAAGCGCTTAGCGGATTAAAGGCAATCGGGTGGGTAGATATTCGACATGGCGGAGGCACCTTCGTTACGAACCCTTTGCCAATAGACAGCAGCAGCCTGTTCGATCAAGGCCAAACGCTGCAGGAAGTGCAGGAGGTGCGGAGATTCATAGAGGCGGGTTGTGCTTCGTTAGCTGCAAGTCGCCGTACCGAAGAAAATTTGACGGCACTTAGACAAATCCTCAGCACGATGGAAGCTTCACTTGAAAATGAAGAAGAAAGCGAGCAAGCCGATATTCGCTTTCACCTAGAAATCGCCAATGCCTCCCACAATTCCCTCATGATCGGGATGATGGAGTCATTAACCGAGCGGTTGCAGCAAAGTATGAAGGCTTCTCGCCGTCTATGGTTTTTTGCTGAACGTGCTTCCGCTGAGAAGCTCCTTCATGAACATCGTGACATCGTTGATGCCATCGAGACGAAAGATGAGCAGCTTGCAGCGGAGAAGATGTCGCAGCATATTCATAAAGTGGACCAGATTATTCAAAAGCTTGCCAAAATCTCTACGGATGCATTCTGAGAAACTTCACTGCTTACTCTTCTTCAATAACGGGTATCCGCTCGATTCGGGGGTCGGTAAAGATGTCATACTCATCCCGGCTAGTGCTGGAAAATTCAGAAACAACTGCGCCTTGATCCCCTGCTTGAAACCAGTGTTTAATGCCAGGTTCGATCGTATATTGTTCACCAGGATGTAATTCAATCTCGTGAAAAACGGTATAATAAGCCTCACTCCCAGCAGGAATTATTGCTTTGAGGTTAGAAGCCGCTTCTCCCTCTACATAAAGTAAGACGCTTCCTGAACGGCAGCGAAAAGTCTCCATTTTACCAGGATCGCCGACGATTGGCGGATGTAAATGCTCCGGGCATGTTTGACCTGGGAACAGAACTAATTCTTTGGCACAATAACGATCCGTGTTCACATAGGTAATTAATTCAAGCCCTTGAACTTCCAGTTGATCCAGCCCAAAACCAGCCACTTCAATGTTCCTAATTTCGTTGTCTGTCAGCACAATACCGCTGAGCTTCAGCACTTCTGCTGTGCGCTCTTGAGCCCTCGTGATCTCGCTTCTATTCATCTCTTCACGCCCTCCCAAAAGTACCATCGGAAATTGCACATCTAAGGCAAGGCTAACTTGCCCATGATCGTAGGCCGCTCAGCTCCGGTAGCAGACGGCAGATTATTAGGCACGCCGTGAATCCAATCGTTGCCAAGCAAGGCAAAGAGGACAGCTTCTTTGGCATCACCCGATAAGCCAAGTTCATCCGATGTAAGAATGGATTGCTCCGGAAGCAGCTTTCGGAGCATTCCGAGCAGCGTTTGATTGTGCGCACCGCCACCGCTTACAATCACTTCCGCAATGGTATACTCTGGGAAAACGAAGTCGTTATAAGCACGGGCGATGGAATGCGCAGTAAATGAAGTCGCAGTCGCCACAATATCTTCTGGAGGTAATCCTCGCTCAAGGGCAGTCGATAAATAAGAAGAGGCATATGCTTTACCAAAGAGCTCACGCCCCGTAGTTTTGGGTGGAGGGAGTTTGAAGTAAGAATGTGCCAACATGCTATTAAGCAGTTCTTCATCTACAAAGCCAATAGAGGCCCACGCGCCATTCGCATCATAAGTCAACCGGCCTTGTGAAAGCTCAAAAACAACTTGGTCCATGATCATATTGCCTGGCCCCGTATCAAAGGCGATAAGACGATGAGCATCGGTCGATGCGGAAGCTGGAATGGCTGTGCAATTGCCAATCCCGCCGATATTTTGGAGAATACGCCCCTTTTCCTCGTGCCGGAACATAATAAAGTCCCCGTAAGGCGCAAGCGGTGCACCTTGACCGCCAACCGCCATATCCGCTGTACGGAAATCGCCAACAACAGGTCTACCAGTCCGCTTAGCAAGGACGGATAAATCACCGATTTGCAGGGTTGATTTCGGCAGAAATGGATTTGATTCATCCGCTACAGGAATGTGCCAAACCGTCTGACCATGAGAGCTGATGAGATCAATTTGTTCCATGGGGATATTAGCCGCTGCCGCCGCACGTAACATTGCATCGGCAAAGTGTTCCGCTATCGCGAAGTTCATCCCGCATAGCAAAGACACATTGGAATGTTCGATGGAACATAATTCTTTGAGCTTTTCCCGTAATTCATCTTCATAGGCAAAGCTCTCAAAGTGGAGCACCTCGACCTTCGCGTCAACGCCGCAGCCATCAATTCGAACAAGCGCGACGTCAATGCCGTCGAGGGAAGTACCTGACATGATTCCAGCAACCGTCAGAGACGTTTGATTCAATAAGGAACGAAGCATCACAAACCACCTTCCCATTTCCCATCCTGCAGGATAGTCTAGACCAAGCGAAACCGGCAGCCGGCCTTGCGGAGTAAGATGACCTAGTAGACACTTGGCCGCACTTTGCATTGCTAGCGGCCGGCTCTCATATGCCGCGACGAAGGTTGAAATTTCCGGCAGCTCCAGCAAATCGTAAGGCACTCGCAGAGCGACGACGACAAGCGGCTTGCCGAGCGCCTGCAGGGCACGCACCAGCTCGACCTGCGCCGGATGGAATCGGGCGTTGTACGTCCCGATGACGATCTGCTCCGCCTGCTGCGCCTCGGCGAGCAGCCCATCGCTGCTCGCTGCCACCTCCGGCAGCGGCAGCACGCGATCGAGCACGACCAGGCCGTGCTCGGCCAGCGCAGCCCCCAAGCTCGCGGGGCCCGCATATGTTTCGTCGACACCCGACGAAACAGCTGCGGCCACGGTGATCGCGAGCGTCTTCACCCGCTTCAGCGGGAGCAGCTTCTGCTCGTCTTTGACGAGCGTGATGCTCGCCTCGCTGAGGCGCTGGGCGACCGCGCGGTGCGCCGCGGTCCCAACCTCATCCGCGGCCGCCGCACTCGGCCGCGCTTCAAACAAGCCGCGCCGCTCCTTGAGCGCGAGTAAACGGGCGACCGAAGCGTCAATACGCGCTTCGGTAATCCGCCCTTCTTGCACCGCGCGCTCCAGCGCGGTGATGGCCGCGAGCTGGCGGTCGCGGCTGTGGCTGATCAGCACGAGATCAGCCCCCGCTTCGACCGCCATGACAGCCGCCGGCGCTGTGCCGTAATGCTCGGAGATCGCGTTCATTTCCATGCAATCGGTCATGATAACTCCCTCAAAGCCGAGCTCTTCACGGAGCAATCCAGTAAGTACCGACTTCGAAAGAGTAACAGGCAGCTTAGCCGATTCCAAAGCGGGGAAATAAATGTGCGCTGACATAATAGCATCCACGCCGTTCTTAATCGATTCAACGAAAGGCACTATTTCAACCGCACGAATACGCGCTTCCGAATGCTCGACCGTTGGTAAATCCAGATGTGAATCCACGTTCGTATCACCATGACCCGGGAAATGCTTGGCTGTTGCAACGACCCCAGCATCCTGATAACCTTGCATCGACTGACGACCAAATTTAGCGACAAGTTCCGGAGACTCCCCGAATGATCGAACGCCGATAACGGGATTATCCGGATTATTATTCACATCCAGAACAGGTGCGAAGTTCATATTAACGCCCAGCGTTCGAAGTTCCTGCCCTGAAATGAAGGACGACTCATAAGCAGATTTTGAACCGTCAGTTGCTTCAAGAGCTCCCGCAGCTATTGCCATCTGCCCTGGCATTAGCGCCACGCCCTCAGTCAAGCGAGCCACCATGCCGCCCTCTTGATCGATCGATATCCATAACGGTAGATTCTGAGATCTCTTTGCAACTTGCTGGAGCTGCTCGGATAACTGAGCAACTTGCTGGGTATCCTTTACATTACGAGCGAAGTAAATGACCCCGCCTATATGGTTTTGTTCAATAAAGCTCTCCAAGTCTTCCGTCATACCCGTGCCTTCAAAACCACAGAGGATCATCTGACCGATTTTTTGCCGAAGTGTCAATGCATTAAGGTCTATCTGGCTCCCGCTCATATTCATATCGTTTACTAACTCCCCTCGTAAAGCTATCAAATTTATTAATGTAAGTGTTTACAAAGCTAACTGAATACCTATTATTATAGGAATAACAAAATAATATTTCAATATAAATTTAAAATATGAAATTTTATTTTAAAATTAGAACCGAGAAACATGAAAAAAGGCAAACGAATGTAACCCCACTCGCTGCCTCTTTTATGCTACCTCATATAGTTATCTATCGCTGCTAAAACCCCTTCTAATTTGCGATTAACTTCTGTCAGCTTAGATTCCAGCTGTTCATAGTTACTTTGTGAATCAAGAATTGTTTCATCCATTGCAACCTGCAAGACATAGGCCGAGCTGGAAAGATCTATCGCCCCAATATTAGAAGCAATCCCTTTCAGCGTATGAACCAGCAATATAGCTTTCTTGATGTCGTCTGCTTGAAGCGGCTCTCGAATTTCTACAGCTGTTTCTGCATGATTTTGCACAAATAGCCGTAAAATTCGATGATATAATTCCGTTTTATTTCCCCACACTGAACAGCTCAATGGGTTCAAAGGGCTTTGTTATATAAGCCTTACTTCCTGCTTCAAGCACTTGCTCCTTAACGCCCTTCACCGCATCAGCCGTCATAGCGATAATGGGTGGAACTTTGTAGCCTATCTTTATGATTTGATGCGTAGCCTCATATCCGTCCATCACAGGCATTTGCAAGTCCATTAAAATGGCGTCATACCGCTTATATCCGACCATGTTTATATCTACCGCACCATTCTCCGCCATATCGACAAACACATCCCCTTCTCACTTAGAAATTCTTTGGCTACCATCTGATTGATCTCATTATGAGTTAGCAGAAGCACTCCATTTCCACATCAATTATATTGCCTTATGTATGAAAAAAACGTTCGGCTATACGGGCACTAAGCCAAAACTTTTCAGAATGCAGTACCACCAAGTGACGCACCTGCAAAAATAGACAGTCACCTAAGGCTCCTCGTGATCAAAGGGACTGCCCTTGTCGAAATCCTATTTAGTGATTAAACGACAAAAAAAGTGGATGATCAGGAAAGCTTCCTGTTCAACCACTTTACTTTATAATGCGATACCGGCGAGAGGACTCGAACCTCCACTCGTTAGAACTCGATTTTGAGTCGAGCGCGTCTGCCATTCCGCCACGCCGGCTTATACGGCGCACCTTGATGTGTTAAGGCGCGCCTGCAGTTAAGATGATAATGCCGAAGACCGGACTTGAACCGGTACGGTAGTCACCTACCGCAGGATTTTAAGTCCTGTGCGTCTGCCGATTCCGCCACTCCGGCTTAATTGAAAGCTCCGAACTGGAAGTAACTATACTACAATCCAGTTCGTCACTTTGGAATGCGCGTAGAGGGACTTGAACCCCCACGGTCGCCCGCTAGATCCTAAGTCTAGTGCGTCTGCCAATTCCGCCATACGCGCATGCTGTAAATAAGGCAAGTGAGTCATGTAGGATTCGAACCTACGACACCCTGATTAAAAGTCAGGTGCTCTACCAACTGAGCTAATGACTCATGTAAGACATGAGTTTTGAAAAAATGGGCGGACGACGGGACTTGAACCCGCGAATGCTGGATCCACAAACCAGTGCGTTAACCCCTTCGCCACGACCGCCATATGAATAAGTCTTGCTGAGTCCGAAAAGTACTCGGCGTTATTACAACGCTTCGCTTTTTTGGGTACTGTGGTGCCGTCGAGAGGACTTGAACCCCCAACCTACTGATTACAAGTCAGTTGCTCTACCAGTTGAGCTACAACGGCTTATTTAGTTATGGGGTCCCCGAAAAGTAATCGGAAACCTACTATACTTCACTTTTTGGGGTAAAGTGGTGGCTCGGGACGGAATCGAACCGCCGACACGAGGATTTTCAGTCCTCTGCTCTACCGACTGAGCTACCGAGCCATGCTTGATGATCACTTTTTGGTGTAAATGGCGGAGCTGACGGGATTCGAACCCGCGGTCTCCTGCGTGACAGGCAGGCATGTTAGGCCACTACACCACAGCTCCAGAATGTACATGATATGGTGAACGCTGACGGGATCGAACCGCCGACCCCTACCCTGTCAAGGTAGTGCTCTCCCAGCTGAGCTAAGCGTTCATGAGAAATATGCCCTTGTGGGGATTATTAATGACCCGTAGGGGACTCGAACCCCTGTTACCTCCGTGAAAGGGAGGTGTCTTAACCACTTGACCAACGGGCCTTACTTCCACGCAAAAGAGGCGGCAAAAAAAATACCCAACTAGTGGGTACTGCTTGGCAACGTTCTACTCTCCCAGAACCCTGCGGTTCAAGTACCATCGACGCTGGAGGGCTTAACGGTCGTGTTCGAGATGGGAACGCGTGGGTCCCCTCCGCCATCATCACCAAACAGTCAAAGCGTGTTTGCGCCTTGAAAACTAGATACGAAACTTGCGTAAAGTTAGAATTTTAGGTTTATTGGTTAAGCCCTCGACCGATTAGTATTCGTCAGCTGCATGCATTGCTGCACTTCCACCTCGAACCTATCAACCTCGTCGTCTACAAGGGGTCTTACATACTGGGAAATCTCATCTTGAGGGGGGCTTCGCGCTTAGATGCTTTCAGCGCTTATCCCCTCCGTACATAGCTACCCAGCGATGCCTCTGGCGAGACAACTGGTACACCAGCGGTACGTCCATCCCGGTCCTCTCGTACTAAGGACAGCTCCTCTCAAATTTCCTACGCCCGCGACAGATAGGGACCGAACTGTCTCACGACGTTCTGAACCCAGCTCGCGTACCGCTTTAATGGGCGAACAGCCCAACCCTTGGGACCTACTTCAGCCCCAGGATGCGATGAGCCGACATCGAGGTGCCAAACCTCCCCGTCGATGTGGACTCTTGGGGGAGATAAGCCTGTTATCCCCAGGGTAGCTTTTATCCGTTGAGCGATGGCCCTTCCATTCGGTACCACCGGATCACTAAGTCCGACTTTCGTCCCTGCTCGACTTGTAGGTCTCGCAGTCAAGCTCCCTTATGCCTTTGCACTCTGCGAATGATTTCCAACCATTCTGAGGGAACCTTTAAACGCCTCCGTTACATTTTAGGAGGCGACCGCCCCAGTCAAACTGCCCACCTGACACTGTCCCCATACCGGATCACGGTACCAGGTTAGAACTCCGATACGATCAGGGTGGTATCCCAACGATGCCTCCACCCAAGCTGGCGCTCAGGCTTCAAAGGCTCCCACCTATCCTGTACAGATCGTACCAAAGTCCAATATCAAGCTGCAGTAAAGCTCCATGGGGTCTTTCCGTCTTGTCGCGGGTAACCTGCATCTTCACAGGTATTAAAATTTCACCGGATCTCTCGTTGAGACAGCGCCCAAGTCGTTACGCCATTCGTGCGGGTCAGAATTTACCTGACAAGGAATTTCGCTACCTTAGGACCGTTATAGTTACGGCCGCCGTTTACTGGGGCTTCAATTCATAGCTTCGGAACCGAGGTCCCTAACCACTCCTCTTAACCTTCCAGCACCGGGCAGGCGTCAGCCCGTATACTTCGCCTTGCGGCTTCGCACAGACCTGTGTTTTTGCTAAACAGTCGCTTGGGCCTTTTCACTGCGGCCCCCTCGGGCTATTCACCCTACCGAGGCACCCCTTCTCCCGAAGTTACGGGGTCATTTTGCCGAGTTCCTTAACGAGAGTTCTTCCGCGCGCCTTAGAATTCTCTTCTCACCCACCTGTGTCGGTTTGCGGTACGGGCACCTTCGCCTGGCTAGAAGCTTTTCTTGGCAGTGTGAACTCATGACCTTCGGTACTTAAATTTCCCTCCCCATCACAGCCCAGCCTTACGATGTGCGGATTTGCCTACACATCAGCCTCACTGCTTGGACGAGCATCCATCAGCTCGCGTCACTATCCTTCTGCGTCACTCCATTGCTCATAACGGCTACGGTGGTACAGGAATTTCCACCTGTTGTCCATCGACTACGCCTTTCGGCCTCGCCTTAGGTCCCGACTTACCCTGAGCGGACGAGCCTTCCTCAGGAACCCTTAGGTTTTCGGCGGATCAGATTCTCACTGATCTTTTCGTTACTTATACCGGCATTCTCACTTGTATGCGCTCCACCTGTCCTTACGGTCAGAATTCTACGTACATACAACGCTCCCCTACCCATGCACATTGTGCAAGCCATAGCTTCGGTGGCGTGTTTAGCCCCGTTACATTTTCGGCGCAGAGTCACTCGACCAGTGAGCTATTACGCACTCTTTCAATGGTGGCTGCTTCTAAGCCAACATCCTGGTTGTCTGTGCAACTCCACATCCTTTCCCACTTAACACACACTTGGGGACCTTAGCTGATGGTCTGGGCTGTTTCCCTTTTGACAATGGATCTTAGCACTCACTGTCTGACTCCCGGATTTAAGTTTGTGGCATTCAGAGTTTGACTGGACTTGGTAACCCTTGGCGGGCCCCGCACCCAATCAGTGCTTTACCTCCACAACTCAACATCCGAGGCTAGCCCTAAAGCTATTTCGGGGAGAACCAGCTATCTCCGAGTTCGATTGGAATTTCTCCGCTACCCCCACCTCATCCCCGCATTTTTCAACATGCGTGGGTTCGGGCCTCCAGTGAGTGTTACCTCACCTTCACCCTGGACAGGGGTAGATCACACGGTTTCGGGTCTACGTCCACGTACTAAAGCGCCCTATTCAGACTCGCTTTCGCTGCGGCTCCGTCTTTTCAACTTAACCTCGCACGGGAACGTAACTCGCCGGTTCATTCTACAAAAGGCACGCCATCACCCATATAGAGGGCTCTGACTTCTTGTAAGCACACGGTTTCAGGTTCTTTTTCACTCCGCTTCCGCGGTGCTTTTCACCTTTCCCTCACGGTACTGCTTCACTATCGGTCACTAGGGAGTATTTAGCCTTGGCAGATGGTCCTGCCGGATTCCGACGGGGTTTCACGTGACCCGCCGTACTCAGGATACCTCTAGGGGTTTCGTTCGATTTTGGCTACAGGGCTTTTACCTTCTATGCCGGACCTTTCCAGATCTCTTCGCCTACCGAACTAACCCCACAACGAGGTCCTACAACCCCAAGGAGCAAGCTCCTTGGTTTGGGCTATTCCGCTTTCGCTCGCCGCTACTGACGGAATCACTTTTGTTTTCTTTTCCTCCAGGTACTTAGATGTTTCAGTTCCCTGGGTATGCCTCCAATGCAGCTATGTATTCACTGCATGGTAACTGCGCATTACCACAGCTGGGTTCCCCCATTCGGACATCCCCGGATCAAAGCCTGCTTACGGCTCCCCGAGGCATTTCGTCGTTCGCCACGTCCTTCTTCGGCTCCTAGTGCCTAGGCATCCTCCGTGTGCTCTTTCTAGCTTAACCATTTATAGGGACCTTTAGCGTTAGCTAAAGTCTCTCCTAAGCTGAAAAAACTTTAAAGATTTTTGCAAGATTCGTTAGAATCAAGCAACCTAAGTTCTTACTTTACGTTTTGTTTCGTTATCTAGTTTTCAAGGAACAACTGTAATGCTTTTGAAAGATTGCTCTTTCAAAACTGAACACGAGTGAATAAGCGATTTGTGTGAACAATGAGAGACTTTGATCTACGATCAAAGATCCCTATATATCACTTGACTGGTCTTATCAAGACCGAGTCTCCATAGAAAGGAGGTGATCCAGCCGCACCTTCCGATACGGCTACCTTGTTACGACTTCACCCCAATCATCTACCCCACCTTCGGCGGCTGGCTCCCTTGCGGGTTACCCCACCGACTTCGGGTGTTGTAAACTCTCGTGGTGTGACGGGCGGTGTGTACAAGACCCGGGAACGTATTCACCGCGGCATGCTGATCCGCGATTACTAGCAATTCCGACTTCATGCAGGCGAGTTGCAGCCTGCAATCCGAACTGAGATCGGCTTATAAGGATTGGCTCCACCTCGCGGCTTCGCTTCCCGTTGTACCGACCATTGTAGTACGTGTGTAGCCCAGGTCATAAGGGGCATGATGATTTGACGTCATCCCCACCTTCCTCCGGTTTGTCACCGGCAGTCATCTTAGAGTGCCCACCCAAAGTGCTGGCAACTAAGATCAAGGGTTGCGCTCGTTGCGGGACTTAACCCAACATCTCACGACACGAGCTGACGACAACCATGCACCACCTGTCTCCAATGCTCCGAAGAGGGCGCCTATCTCTAGGCGTTACATCGGGATGTCAAGACCTGGTAAGGTTCTTCGCGTTGCTTCGAATTAAACCACATACTCCACTGCTTGTGCGGGTCCCCGTCAATTCCTTTGAGTTTCACTCTTGCGAGCGTACTCCCCAGGCGGCATACTTACTGTGTTAACTTCGGCACCGAGGAATCGAATCCCCAACACCTAGTATGCATCGTTTACGGCGTGGACTACCAGGGTATCTAATCCTGTTTGCTCCCCACGCTTTCGCGCCTCAGCGTCAGTTATAGGCCAGAAAGTCGCCTTCGCCACTGGTGTTCCTCCACATCTCTACGCATTTCACCGCTACACGTGGAATTCCACTTTCCTCTCCTACACTCAAGTCAACCAGTTTTGGATGCGAACCGGGGTTGAGCCCCGGGCTTAAACACCCAACTTAATTGACCGCCTGCGCGCGCTTTACGCCCAATAATTCCGGACAACGCTTGCCCCCTACGTATTACCGCGGCTGCTGGCACGTAGTTAGCCGGGGCTTTCTTCTCCTATACCGTCACACAAAAGGCAGTTACTCCTCTTGCTGTTCGTCTAGGGCAACAGAGCTTTACGATCCGAAAACCTTCATCACTCACGCGGCGTTGCTCCGTCAGACTTGCGTCCATTGCGGAAGATTCCCTACTGCTGCCTCCCGTAGGAGTCTGGGCCGTGTCTCAGTCCCAGTGTGGCCGTTCACCCTCTCAGGTCGGCTACGCATCGTCGCCTTGGTAGGCCGTTACCCTACCAACTAGCTAATGCGCCGCAGGCCCATCTATAAGCCACAGATTGCTCCGTGTTTCATGATTCTCTCATGCGAGAAAACCAGTTATCCGGTCTTAGCTATCGTTTCCGATAGTTATCCCGATCTTATAGGCAGGTTACCTACGTGTTACTCACCCGTCCGCCGCTAACTTATCCCGAAGGATAAGTCCGCTCGACTTGCATGTATTAGGCACGCCGCCAGCGTTCGTCCTGAGCCAGGATCAAACTCTCCATAATAGTAAAACTATATGAAAGCTGAAATGCTCATTGACTTGCTAGCGAGATTTTGCAATCTCTTTTTTTGAACGATTTCTCGTTCGTGCTTACTCACTCGTTGTTCAGTTTTCAAAGATCAATTTCTTTCGCTCACTGCCGTGTTACCGAAGCAGCGAGAAGTAATATACCATACTGATTTTTATTTTGCAACTAGTTTTTTTCTAGTTACTTTCACCAGCCTGTCTTGCGGCCGGAGTGATAATATAACATGGATTACAAACACATAGCAATGTTTTATTTTTCCAATTATAATGTTTTTTAAATATAAAAGAAAAAGGCAGATTCCAATTAGGAACAGCCCTTTTTTATCAACTTCTTATCGTCTTCTTAATGGAGATTCTTTTTAGGAACTACATTACCCTAGGTTTTGTGGGATCGCAATTCTGCGGGGGAACAACGCCGCTTTGAGACAACTTCAATAAATAGTAGCATTCTTCGCGATACATATGATCAGGCACGAGAGGGTTAATACGCGATAACAGCTCTGCACTTAGCCCAAGCTCCTCGACTTCTTTCAAGAAAGCCATGAATATAGACATTTCCATATTAATATCGGAATGGAATTTGTTAATTGAAGGGTAACTAGCTCGCAACGTACGTAAATAACCTGCAAGTTCAATCGCTTTTAAATAAAACTCATTGAAATTCTTCTCAAATTGCTCGCTTTTCTTGATTAATCTCTTCTCTACCGCATCCAAGTCCATTGCAATAGCTGACGCATGACCAGCAGCGTCACTTAGCCAAAGCAAATCATGATGCAAAGGAGCATACTTCGGGACCGGCTTACCCTCCAGGAGCACAATAAGTATTTTGAAGTACTCTTCAAGCTCATTCAACATATGATTGAGAAAGGTCGGTGTTAATCCAAGCTTTATTTGCCCGAGTAAAAGACGATCTAAAAGATTCAATTTATACTCGCGTAAATTTGCCGTTAAATCGTAAGCTTGTTTGTTTAATTGAGCCAAATTGGCAGCTTCCTTCATTCGCGCTTGACCAAGGAGCTGATCATATTGGTTTATGAAGGAATGGGCGATAGCAATATCTTTGATCTCCCCAGGAGCAAGGGCATTATATATAAACCTCGCGTGATCCCCTAAAATTTGCAGCCAAAATCGATGCTCAAACAATGTTTGTTCCATCATCTCATACCCCTTCCCACTAATACTTTACCTAATTGATTGTATGTAACGATCTAGTTATAAAAAACCAATCCCCGTTACTTTTTAGATAAAACAAAAAAAGACGCCGAGTAGCGTCTTAGTGGGAAGCAACTATCTAGCTTATATAGAAGCTTCTCCAGAATCTCATCATAGTTAGGAATGAAATGAATTCCTAGAACTCGAATGATTCTACTTCAGCGCGGGCATTAATAACATAACTGCGATCTCCCATATCCATTCACTTCTCACCCTCTTACACGATCAGCTTTAACCTTTGGCAAAGTCACTTTATATCGGCCCAAATATTGCGTCCCGATCACCCCTGTTAGAATCATCACAGAGCCGATCAAGTAATACATTGTCACTTTTTCCCCAAGAAAAAGGGCCCCAGCCGCTATGGAGACGATGGTTGATAAATTAGTGAATACGCTCATTTTGGAAGCTTCTATCTTGGACAAGACATAGTTACCTGTCAAAGCCGTCACCAGTGAGGAGAACAAGCCTAGGAAGAGTATCGCCACAATAAATGAAGGGTTAGACAGCGGTGAAAGAAAGATCTCAAGTGTCCCCGCACTAGCATGACTCGAAAGCGAAACAACAAGAAAGGTAGCAAATCCTATTCCGAGCATAAAATAACTGATCTCCGCTGGGCTAAACTGCTTCGAAAGCGAACGAGCCAGAACACTGTATCCAGCAAAAGCCACACAAGTAAGAACCAACAGAATGATCCCTGTCATGTTTGACAAATCTAGCGTGCTCCCCTTCATGATGAAAATAAACAAAACGCCGGATACAGAGAGGAAAATCGATAGTTTCTGCAAGACGTTTGTGGTTTCCTTCAGAAACAAGGAAGCAAACACCATCGTTACGATCGGCGTGAATGCGTACAGGATGCCTCCCTCAGCCGAAGAGGTATGCAGCAGCCCATAAGCTTGAAGCGTAAAGAAGCCTAGCGGATATGTCGTGGCCAGCAGCAGCGCTTTGATTATCGGTTTTCCACGGTAATTCAGCTTAACCAAGCCAAGTGCAACCGGGATGGAGAAGACTGCGAACGAAACGGTAAAACGAAAGGTAAGCGTATCGAGCGGGTTAGCATGATCAAGAGCTATTTTGGCAAACAAGAAAGAAAATCCAATGATCACCGCATTTAGTATGGCAAATATATAAGCAAGTTTGATTCCTTTTCGGTTATTCATAATTCCCCCACTTCCTAACGAATTTATGGTACTTTATTGGTAATGGTGCCGGCCAGCTGTTGGTTATAGCATAGAACGAATACTGTCGTACTTCAATCTATTTACCAACCAACTGTACCGGTACAATTATGGGACGGGGGACATATCTATGCATAAATATTCTCTTATTTTCAATGACATCGAACGGCGAATTGAGGATGGACAAATACGATCCGGACAAAAGCTGCCGTCAATAAGGGAGCTGTCCATCACCTATTCTTGCAATAAGAGCACGGTCATTCGCGCCTATACAGAGCTTGAGAATCGCCATCTCATTTACTCCATCCCTCAAAGCGGGTATTATGCGGTACAGAAGAGAACAGATGGCATCCATCCTACGGAACAAGCAGTCTATGATTTCTCTTCGGGAGCTCCAGACCCTGAGCTGTTTCCTTATCTCGATTTTAAACATTGTATAAATAAAGCGATTGATACTTATAAGAATGAACTGTTCGTGTACGGAACCCCACAAGGATTGCCTTCGTTATTAAAGGTGTTAACCAAGCATTTGGCCAACTATCAGGTGTTCACGAATCCAAGCAACCTACATATTACATCAGGTGTTCAGCAAGCCTTATCCGTCTTGGCTTTGATGCCTTTTCCGAATGGAAAACGAGGGGTATTGCTTGAACAACCGAGTTATTATTTGTTTATACGCCTTTTAGAACTTTATCAAATCCCTACTTTTGGCATCGCAAGAACAGTCAGCGGCATCGATCTAGATGAATTAGAGCGCTTATTCCGTACAGAAGATATTAAGTTCTTCTATACAATGCCCCGCTTCCATAATCCTCTCGGTAGCTCTTATTCGGAACAAACGAAGAAAGCAATTGCCCAACTAGCCAAACGCTATGACGTCTACATCGTCGAAGATGATTATCTGGCTGATTTGGAGAACGATACGAAATCTGACCCCATCTTCGCTTATGCTTCAACCCATGTTGTTTATTTAAAAAGTTACTCCAAGATCTTGTTTCCAGGATTACGAGTAGGCGCAGCCGTCCTCCCTTCGGACCTTACGCCCACATTCAACAATTACAAGAAATTATCGGACATCGACAGTTCCATTCTCTCGCAAGCAGCATTAGAAATTTATATTCAGAGTGGTATGTTTGAACGGCGCAAGCGAAAAATCAGAGATTCTTATTCGCGTAGATTAATGCATCTGAATAAATCCTTGCTATCAAACAGTGACACCGCATTCCTATCTCCATCTGAGGTGATCTCGGGTGTGTACACCCATATCAACGTCCCAGCTCAACTGCACATCCCAACCCTGTTGGATAGATTGCGTAAGAAGCGTGTTATTCTGCAGGACCTCCAACCTTATTACTTACCTGCGTTTAAGCCTGAGCATTTGTTAAGTCTTAGCGTAACGCAAGTATCCGAGGAGCGGATCGAAGCCGGCGTACGACTTATTGCGGTTGAGATCAAGCGGATGCTTGGGTGAAACGGGGTTCCTTCGAGTCCCGGAAAATATCAACACTTCCTATTCAAAGCAAAAGCCCTTCTGATTATTTTCATCAGAAGGGCTTTATTTACACATTCATCTGCTAAGAGATTCCAGAAAGTAGCAAAACCCAAACCGATGCAAATTCTTGATCAATCGTATCTGAGGACCACTCATGCGCATGTGCAGGATGATGGAAACGCGAAGTAGCAATAAAAATAGCCCTCGCAGTAGCGTTTGATTCAACGAGTTTGAATTCTTTAGACTTTATTCCTTCTTCAATAATCCGGGCAATCTGATCGATTAATTGATTGACATGCGTAGTTATCATTTCAACGGCATCTAATGTAACAGCCGCGTACATGGCAAACATTTCGGAATCATTGATTGCATAGGTCCTCTTCGTATGGACCAAGGTTTCAAGCCACGAGCGCAAACGCTCTTTAGCACTACCTCCAGACTGAACGGCAATAGTTTCTAAAGGATCTAAAATAATATTGTGCAGCCATCGCTCGGTTACCGCCTCTCTTAATGAGGCTTTACTTGCAAAGTGTCGATAAAGAGTCCCATGGCTAACTTGAAGCGCCCGAGCCACATCGACAACGGAAGTTTTGTCAGGTCCATAACGCCTAAGCACCTGTTCAGCCGCGTCTAGTATGGCTTCCTTCGTTAGTGGAAGATCATTGGACATGTTGGTCCCCCTCTCTATTAGTAGTTCCATGATAGCACAGTAAGTATCAAAAACAAAATGACAATATCGTTATTTTGTTTTATGTTTATTACTTTTGAAATCTCCATGACACCGACATTAAGCTATAAATTTATTTCATGTAATGTTATCTAACATTAATATATTGTTTTTCTATAATTATATTGCTTTGTAAAATCATTGGAAATAAAAAACAAGCTTAAAAACATAGAATAACAGAGTATAAGATAGATTATTGAATGTACGGCATGGTTGTTATCGCTTTCTAAGAGTTTGATGAATTTGTCAGTTTATCTAACACGATATAAGATTATCTTGTCTTACATACCAACACCATTCACGGGAGGTAATATTTCATGACATTAGAACGAAGCAAAAAAGTTTTCAAGCGTGTCCTTTTCTCTTTACTTACTATTACCATGTTGGGGAGCGGATCTTCACTAGCTTTCGCAGCGGATGCTCCAGTTCAACCAGCTAGCATTCCGATTCCTGCGCTTTCTGACTCATTTAAGCAATCATCACTCTCTAACGTGATCGTCATCGGAACTGGCGGCACCCTTGCCGGTAAAGCTGAAGATAGCACAAGCTTCCAGAACTATAGAGCAGGTACATATTTAATTGAAGACATGGTGAAACAATTGCCGGGTAAACAAAAAATCGCTGATGTGACAACCTACCAATTCGGTAACAAAGGATCAGGCGGCTACACCATCGCTGATCTTTACGATCTTTCGCTTACTGTGGATCAAGCGCTTCAGGTGTATGATAGTGCCGTAGTTACAACTGGAACCGATACCATGGAAGAGATTGCCTACTTCCTTGATCTGACCGTTCGCAGTGAAAAGCCAGTCGTCGTAACCGGCGCTATGCGGCCATGGGACGTTATCGGTACTGATGCTCCAGCTAACCTGTACAATGCGATTAAGCTGGCTGGCAGCGGCAAGACGAAATGGTTTGGCACTGTGCTTATGTTGAACGATGTCGTTCATGCAGCTAGAGAAGTGACGAAGTCCAACGCGCACCGTATGGACACTTTTGAGACACCTATGCTTGGTGCACTGGGGTACATTGACGATAGTATCCGCATTTACCGCGCTCCTGCTCGAGCAGTGAAAGCTGGTACAACGGATTGGGCTACACCTTTCGATTTGAAGACGATCACGAAAGATAAATTGCCTGCCGTTGAAATCGTCTATAGCTATCAAGAAGCAGGCGGAGGGGCTATTAAAGGTCTGGTTGCTGATGGTGCGAAAGGGATTGTAACAGCTGGAACCGGCGCAGGCGGTATTTCTGCCAAAATGAGTGCAGCCCGTACCGAAGCAATTAAACAAGGCGTACTCTTCGTTACAACGACTAGAACAGGTTCAGGCACGATGTATCCTGGAACTACGGATGGCATTATTGCAGGTGACAACCTCAATGCGCAGCATGCTCGTCTCATGCTTCTACTTTCACTAGCATTCTCTAACGATCAAGCCAAGATCAAAGGCTGGTTCGCTAATTATGGTACGCAGGATGTCAAAATCGATGCGCAGCTACCTACCACTCCTTAAGTCCTCCGAGACCACAGAAGAGATGCCAGTATTGGCCATCCACATAACAAGGAGGTAAACCATTGATGACATGGACTAAACATAGCCAAAATAGCCGTATCAAAAAGCTGTTCACTCTTCCCCTTATCGTGTCTTTGTTAGGCACCATGTTGGCATTCGGTGGAGTGGCAACAACCGCCTTCGCGGAAGAAGTTGCTCCCAAGTCTTCCAGCTTTCCGATACCTGCCCTCTCCGATACGTTTAAGCAATCATCGCTTTCAAACGTGATTGTTATCGGGACCGGCGGTACCTTAGCCGGCAAAGCCGAGGATAGCACGAGCTTTCAAAACTATAAAGCGGGCACGTATTTAATTGAAGACCTCGTCAAACAATTGCCTGACAAGCAAAAAATTGCCGATGTAACGACCTACCAATTCGGTAACAAAGGCTCGGGCGGCTACACCATCGCTGATCTATACGATCTTTCTCTAGCTGTCGATCAAGCGCTTGAGGTTTACGATAGCGCCGTAGTTACGACAGGTACGGACACTATGGAGGAAATCGCCTATTTCCTCGATCTAACCGTGAGAAGTCCTAAACCGGTTGTTGTAACTGGCGCTATGCGCCCTTGGGACGTTATAGGAACCGACGGTCCAGCTAACCTGTACAATGCCATCAAGCTGGCCGGAAGCGGCAAGACGAAGTGGTATGGCACAGTGATCATGCTGAACGATGTCATCCAAGCGGCCAGAGAAGTTACCAAATCGAACGCACACCGGATGGATACATTTGCAACTCCGATGCTGGGCTCACTTGGATATATCGACGAGAACAATATTCGTATGTATCGCTTGAATGGACGCGCCATGAAAGCTGGTAAGGCCGATTGGGCAACCCCATTCGACTTAAAGACAATCACCAAGGAAAAGCTGCCGATCGTTGAGATCGTCTCTAGCTACCAAGAAGCAAGCAGCGGAGCCATTAACGGCTTTGTTGCAGACGGTGCAAAAGGGATAGTTACTTCAGGTACAGGCGCAGGCGGTATTTCTGCCAAAATGAGTGCAGCCCGTGCAGAAGCTATTAAAAAAGGAGTCGTCTTCGTTACAACGACGAGAACTGGCTCAGGCACGATGTATCCAGGAACGACGGATGGCATCTTTGCCGGTGATAGCCTGAATGCCCAGCATGCCCGCCTTATGCTTCTTCTTTCACTAGCGTTCTCGAGTGATTACGACACGATCAAAGGCTGGTTTGCGACGTACGGTACACAGAGTATTGGCGTGGATCCGTCCGATATCGCGAAGCATTGGGCAGAGATAACCATCGTGAAAGCGATCAAAGACAGCATCGTATCAGGCTACCCTGATACTTCGTTTAAACCGAACAAGAATGTTACTCGCGCGGAATTTGCAGTTATGCTGATGAATGGTTTGAAACCAGTTGGCGAAGGAGCGAAGCTCGCTTTTACCGATGAGCATGAGATTGGCACTTGGGCTAAGAATGCCGTTGCGCAAGCTGTCAAAGTGGGCTTCATCCAAGGCTACGACGATGGTACATTCCGACCGAATGAACCGATTACCCGCACGGAAATGGCGTCCATGATTGCAGGTGCGATGAATCTGAAAGCTGATCCTTCTGAAGCTACAGGATTTACCGATGATCAGGATATCCCATCATGGGGTAAAGGGGCCGTCACTGCACTTAAGCAAGCAGGTGTCGTTAGCGGCAACGAAAACAATCAGTATGCTCCGAGCGGCTCTACGACAAGAGCTGAAGCTGTAACGGTCATTATTAACATGCTGAACAAGAAATATTAGTAAGCGCTGATCCCCCCCTCTTTGTATGATTTTCATACAAGAGGGGGTTTTAATTTCTAGGTCATCATGCGTTTAACTAATTCTCGATTGCGCTTTTTAAAGACTTCATTATGCGAAGACACCATGGCCACCTTATTAGCATCCGGCTGGATATATTGCTTTGCTTTATTTACTGCGTTTGCAGCATCTTGGAATGCACCGGCTATTAAATGCAGCTTTCCATCGTAATGTAAAATGTCTCCAGCCGCATAAAGTCCATCTATCGAAGATTCGCTAGCCGCATTACCAGCAATGTAATAGTTATCTGCAATCGCAATATTCACTTCACTATTTTTAAGTAGTGTCGTATCACGTTCATAACCATGATTAATAATCACTTCATCAATGGGCAAATACGATACCTCACCTGTTTCATGGTTGGTAAGTTCGACACGTTCTATGACTTCATGATTACTGCTAGCAACTAGTTTGGTTATGGACGTATGGAAGAAACAAACAACGGAGCTCTCCGAGAGCTGCTTTACTTGCGCTTCATGACCTGTTAAAGCCTCTTTTCGATAGGTTAAGTAAACGTTTTTGGCGATAGGCTCTAGTTCATTTGCCCAATCTATTGCAGAATTGCCTCCACCCGAAATGATCACCGTCTTGTTTCTGAAATGCTGCAAAGACTTCACGGTATAGTTCAAATTAGACACTTCATACCTCTCCGCGCCTTCGATCTCCAGCCTCTGCGGATTCAATATTCCCCCTCCAACAGCAACGATAACTGTTTTCGAGTAATGCATTTGACCAGAAGCAGCTTGTAAGACAAAGATACCTTCTTCATTAAGTGTGATCGACTCTACCTTTTCATTCAACACCACTTCCGGATGAAACGTTAATCCTTGTTCTACAAGATTCTCAATGAGCTTTGCACCTGGAATTGGCTTGTGTCCTCCAACATCCCAGATCATTTTCTCCGGATAAATATGTATTTTTCCACCTAGTTGGGTTTGGTACTCAATAAGCTTGGTCTTCATTTCTCTAAGTCCACTATAAAAAGCAGAGTAAAGCCCTGCTGGCCCTCCTCCAATGACAGTCACATCATACAATTCCTGTTCTTCCATCCCCGATCACTCCTTGGTTTAAGTAATGTAAATGATTATCATTCTCAATTAAATATACGTCTATTCTTCTCATTTGACAACAAAAAAAGTTATTGACAAATAAATTTGTTCGCATTATTGTGTGTATTGTAGTGAAATTGATAATCATTATCAGTTAATGGGTGGTACCTATTTGAAATAAATGGAGGTTATCTTATGGTTCGCCTGTATACAGATCAGCTAAACATTGGTTATGGTGAACGTTTAATTGTAAAAAATCTCAGTGTAGAGATTCCAGACAAGAAAATCACCACCATTATCGGAGCGAATGGCTGTGGAAAGTCTACCCTTTTGAAAGCAGCCACGCGGATTATTTCCCATCAATCTGGTTCAATCGTTCTAGATGGCGAACATATTGCAAAGGAACATACAAAGATACTCGCTAGAAAAATGGCCATCCTTCCACAAGCACCCGAGAGTGCAAGTGGTTTAACCGTCGGTGAGTTAGTATCCTATGGTCGCTTTCCTTATCAAACGGGCTTTGGACGCTTATCAAAAAAGGACTATGAAGTGATAGACTGGGCGCTTGAAGTTACAGGTACCATTGACTTTAAGTTCCGTCCTGTAGATGCACTTTCTGGAGGACAACGCCAACGCGTTTGGATTGCCATGGCGCTTGCGCAAGAAACGGAGATCATCTTCCTAGACGAACCCACCACCTATTTAGATTTGGCGCATCAATTAGAGGTTCTAGAGCTTCTGCAAAAACTAAATAGGGAACAGGAACGCACGATAGTCATGGGTGCGGACAAAACGATTTCTGTTGTTGAAAATTTCGATAAACAGCTTTACGTCTTCGGGAATAACTGGGGTCGTGGCACCGAAATTCTTTACCAAGAAATGAAGCTAGAAATGCCTAAAAAAGTCAAAGAAATGGCTTTAAAAGCCGGTTATTACGCCTTGTCTTTGGAAGTACTTCCGGAATATGCAGGCGACTACGTTATCTTCAGCAAGAACACTGATACAGATAATTCGTTTCAACAAACCGATACCTACAAAAACATTCCAGCGGTTAAAAACAAACAAGTTTTTGAAGTCAATGCGAAAGAGTTCTACTTCAATGATCCACAGACATTAGAATACCAACTCGATTTCTTCGTTAAAAACTTAGGTAGTAAATGATTACGGAACATCAACGGTTCGTCCCATTCGTATATAAACTGCTTGCTGGACTAGTCGTCTTTGTGGGTATGTTTATTGTTTCCATGGCATTTGGGGCCGCAGATGTTACCGTCAAAGATGTCTGGCTGGCCCTTACTTCTCATGCTGCTGGGGATAAAATTTCAATCATCCGTGAAATCCGTCTACCGCGTGAAATTGCAGGGATATTTGTTGGTGCTGCGCTGGCCGTTTCCGGTGCCATCATGCAAGGAATGACCAGAAACCCGCTTGCTGATCCCGGTTTACTTGGCTTGACCGCTGGAGCAAACGCGGCACTGGCGTTTACGATTGCTTTTATCCCATCAGCCAATTACTTCGGGATTACGATTGCTTGTTTTATTGGAGCAGCCGTAGGTGCATGCATCGTCTTCGGTATTGGCGCAGTGAAAAAGGGCGGCTTCTCCCCTCTGCGAATTGTATTAGCCGGAGCTGCTGTATCTGCGTTCCTATACGCGATCTCGGAAGGTATCGGTATTTATTTTAAAATTTCAAAAGATGTATCCATGTGGACAGCAGGAGGGTTGATCGGCACTTCATGGGGCCAACTCCAAATCATTGCACCATTTATTACGATCGGTACACTGATTTCCTTGTTCCTCTCCAGGCAGCTTACCATTCTAAGTTTAAGTGAAGAAGTCGCTGTTGGATTAGGACAGAAGACGACACAAATCAAAACCATGCTTTTTATCATCATCATCTTACTCGCGGGTGCCTCTGTTGCGCTTGTTGGGAATATGGCGTTCATTGGTTTGATGATTCCTCATATTGTTCGCGCTATTGTTGGAACCGATTATCGTTTTATTGTGCCAATGTCGGCAATTATAGGAGCCGTATTTATGCTTTTTGCGGATACCCTTGGACGTACGATCAATTCTCCCTATGAAACACCAGTCGCGGCTATTGTGGCGATGATGGGTTTACCCTTCTTCTTGTTCATCATACGTAAAGGAGGAAAGGCGTTCTAATGATTCATCCTCCCGCTTTAATAAAAAAACAACGGTTGCTATTATATGGTTCACTTGCACTTATTACAATGACGATCGTTCTCGGGATGGGAATGGGATACTCCTCTATATCCTATGATAGGCTGATTCCCACCCTTCTCGGTCAAGGCACATTCAAAGAAGAGTTTGTTATATTTTCGATTCGATTACCACGGATGGTCATTACATTGCTAGCAGGCATGGCACTCGCCTTATCGGGTGCTATTTTACAAGGAATCACTCGAAATGATCTAGCTGATCCGGGCATTATTGGCATTAACTCTGGGGCTGGTATTGCTATTGCCGTATTCTTTTTATTTTTTCCTATCAAGGCGGGTTCGTTTATTTATCTGCTCCCCCTTGTCGCTTTCATTGGTGCTTTACTTACGGCATGCTTCATCTATCTGCTTTCGTATAATAAAAAGGTAGGTCTTCAACCCGTCAGGTTAATGCTAATTGGAGTCGGTTTTTCAATGGCGCTATCTGGGGTCATGATTGTCATTATTTCCTCTGCTGAACGGGCTAAAGTCGATTTTATCGCAAAATGGTTAGCCGGAAGTATTTGGGGTTCTGACTGGCCCTTTATTTGGGCAATCCTTCCCTGGTTAGCCATTCTCATTCCATTTACGCTATACAAAGCAAATCGTTTGAATCTCTTGGGACTTGGCGAACCTGTGGCCATCGGCGTAGGCGTATCTGTTGAAAAGGAACGTATTATCTTACTTTTAACAGCGGTTGCCCTGACCGCTTCGGCCGTTTCGGTCACTGGAGGAATTGCCTTCATTGGACTCATGGCTCCTCACATGGCCAAAGCTTTGGTAGGACCTAGAAATCAATTATTTATTCCAGTCGCCATTCTGATTGGTGGTTGGCTGTTATTAATAGCCGACACCGTTGGACGTAATGTGATTGAACCTGATGGTATTCCCGCCGGCATTATGGTTGCTTTAATTGAGGCGCCGTATTTTATGTATTTATTATTGAAAAAATAAGCATATATATAACAAAAAAACTGAGCTCCATTGCATCATGGGTTCAGTTTTTTTGTTATACATTTATGGGCCTATGGCCCGCTTTCAACTTCTCATAATCGATTATTCACTCGGAGTTGATAGAGTGAACCGTACATTGTATCTAACCGATTGAAGCGGATTCTTCTTATCTCTAACGATCAAAATCGTTTTCCCGAATAGGGTTGAGGCTTGGATGACTTCTACATCATCCCGGTTATCATGAGGTCTGATCGATGGAATGTCCGTTGTACCAAGCGGCAACTCCACCGTGTAATCAAATATGTTCGGTGAAAATACATTCAAATGCTTGTTGTTTATCTGAATACCCTTTAATAAAGGGAGACCTTGGGGTAATTGCGGGATATCAAGTGTGCCTCCGCCTACCGGAGCTTGCAGAATATTTAGTATCCCCCGCTCGCTAAGCCGATCCCGCAACTGCTGCAAATATAAGCTGCTTGGGTTTACACGGCTTCCAGCATGATCCCAATAGGCATCACTGCGCGGCCTTTTATCATCCGAATTAGGCAAGTAGCCCTTCACTTTCGTTCCAACATGACCGATTGCATAGTTTTGCGCAGTTGGAGGCTGCTGGGAAACCAAGTCACCTTCCGTATTCCAAGTGACATAATTGGCCCCAGACCAGCCGTGTCCGCTGCCTAGCAATCCACGGTCTTGAATAGCGATATCTGCCTTCACGTTGTCAAATAATCCGCCGACCGACCAGCGGTGATGTGGCTCACTTGTTGCGAATTCATTGACGGATTGGCTGTCTAGGAAAACGTTAGGCCCCATAACACGACTATCCACTACAAATGCGTGTCTCGCTGTCTCCGCATAATTACGCTGCATCAACGTCAGCTCTCCGCTCATTTTATATGGGTACCTGTTGCCACCTGTAATCACGCTTACCATGTCTAAGGATTGGTTATCTTGAACGGTAACCCATTTCGCATTGCGACTGACGTGAACCAAGGCATGATTCAGATGGAGACCCGTTACTTCCCTCACCCATGCATTTTTCACATTGCTCAATACAACAAAACTAACCGCATGATTTTCATCAGAGAAATATATTTTCCCCCCATTGGTTGCGGTCACATTAGGATTAAACTCCGAATCAACACGAAGGTTCTCGACTCCGACTTGGTCAAGACGATCTGGATCCTCATATTTAATGATTTCTCCACCGCCCCATTGGCGTTCAATGGCATTAGCAATAGGTGCATCAATCGTGACGAGGTTGTTGTTAACTGCCGTGATGACGCGATCGAAATCCAAATCGAATGGTGCCCATTGTGTAGTTCCGTCTCGTTCAAAAATGGTATCCATCTTAATTTCATGGATCCATCTTGCATTCCCGTATCGGCGTACCTTGACCTTGTCGCCAACTTGGAATCCGCTTGGATTATCTACATGGAACGTGCTGGACCCGGCTGGCACATATAAATCAGAAACTTTGGTTGCCGTATCGGTTAGCAGATTCACTGCTTGGCCTTGTATTTCTAGAATATTTCGTTTAGCTGTACCTGTGGCAAACAAAATGGAACCGTCTTCCCCTTGACCTTCGCCGCGAAGCACAACACCGCTGGATCGAATATATAAGGTTCCGCTAATCTCATACGTACCTTTCTTCAATAAGACCGCTCCACGGAAGCCGTCTGCGGATTGAGGCATCAACGAAACCTCATCAATTGCTGCCTGAATACGCGCCATATCATCCCCATCTCCTGGTTCTACAGCAATCCTTGCCTGTACATCCGGAAGTTTAACACCGCCGCCCATATAGCCGGCATTTGAGAAATCGATGATGCGGTTTCCGCGGTAATCTGGGGCATAAACCATTTTTCCATCTGGACCGAGATAGGCAATGTTGCTTTCATCTGGGCCAATATCTGCCTGATTCTGAGCGGTAAACGTGAAGGTATCATAGATCGGATTTTTCCCTGGTACTTGGTATTGAAGACGAAGTTCATATGATCCTATCCCCTGTACGGTTCCTGGGATCGTAATCACCTGTTCCACTCCTGCATTCATTGTGCTAGATGGAAGCGTTGTAATGAAATTCCCGGTAGATACGGAAACTAGAGAAGCCGTTATGGAACCCTCCACATAGGGACGAAGGCGTACGGAAGGATACACATCCCCGATCTGGAGCAGCGCTGGCTGACCTATTTGGCTTGTCATCGTAGGATGATCGATCTGGGCGTTAACCAACAGTGTGCTTGGGTCATAAACATCCACCCAAACACTGGATTCTTTCGTTACTTTTTCTAATGTTGCCCGTGCGGTAACTTTGGCAACTCCTTCTTGGAGAGTGGTTACATTTCCGTAAACATTCACAGTCACTGCACCCGTATTCGTGCTCTCCCAAGCCACTGCGCCACTAGACAAGTTGGCCGGTGTGCCGTCACTCATTTTGCCAGCAAGGATGAGTTGAAATGGAGATCCTTTGGTCATACTCACAGTGTCGTACTCGCCCAGCGTCCGCCCTTGAGCATCCGTGATATCCACGCTGTCCAAAAATGCCGGGACTGGAGCTGAGCTATACAGCTCAAACTCTTTCAACTGGAAATTAGTTCCGGGATTTGCAATTGAAATAAGCAATTTCACATAGCGGCCGCTTACATCTGGAAAATTGGCCGTTTCTACTTTGCCTGTAACGGAGCCTACCGTTTTAACAATCGCATCTTGCCAATCACTCTGGTTGGAAGAAGTCTGAATCGTGTAACCGCCAATACCGCTAGCTGCTGCAAAGTTAAGAACGGCTTCATTGATGGAATAAACACCACCCAGATCCACCTGAATCCATACCTGTCCGTCATTTCTGTCAGAGCTTAGAGGCTGCCAATAGGTGGTTGCTGAGCCGTCAACGGCTGATACAGCTTTCCCGCATGTCGAACACTCGGAACTCTTGGATATCGCTTTATTTAAAGCTAAATTCTCTTTTGGCACATCAGCTGACGTATGAACTGGTACGCTTAGTATGGCGGGCATTAGCAGGGATAAGAAAAGTACAATGGCTAACCAACGGCTGACAGTTCTTTTCACTAGAAACATTAGATCTCCACCTTTTCGTTTTAAGTGTTAAGTCGGTCGTTCAACTGCTGCATATACAAGCTGCGCGGTAAAACATGCTTGCCTAGTACATTCAAATACCCATCGCTTCTCGGGCGGGGATCGTGGTCATTTGGTGCGCGCCCTTTCTTCATCTCGCCAACGTGACCAATCGCATAATTCTGCGCTGTCGGCGGCTGCTGCAGCGTCAAATCTCCCTCGGTGTTCCAGGTGACATAATTCGCACCCGCCCAACCGTGCCCGCTGCCTAGCCAAATGCGGTCTTGAATAGCGATTGGCGCCTTCACATTGTCGTACAAACCGCCTACTGACCACCGATGATGCGGTTCACTTGTGTTATAGTCGGTGGTGGACTTACAGTCGAGAAATACGTTCGGTCCCGTCACCCACTTGTCGACAACGAACGCATGCCTCGCCGTTTCCGTGTAAGCCCGCTGGACTAGAATCAATTGTCCGCAAACATGAAAACTGTAGCGGCGACCGCCGGTTACGATGCTGACCATATCCAAAACCGTACAATCTTGAATCGTCACCCACTTACTCCCGTAGTCGGCAAGAACAAGGCTATGATCAAGATGGTACCCTGTAATGTCACGTATCCAGGCATGCTTCACATGATTCAGGACGGCAAAGTTAGTTGTGTGGTTTTCGTCAGCATAATACGGATCAAGAGCGCCCTTCCGATCATCAATTTGTGTATCCGCCACAGAAGGATCGAATTCGACGTCAACCCGCATATTCTCTACACCAACATGCTCGATTCGATGTGGATCCTCATATTTGAGCACCTGCGCTCCGCCCCAACGCAGTTCAACTGAATTAGTTAACGGCGCGTCTACGGTTATCTTGTTGCCTTCCATTTGGAGAATGATACGGTCAAAATCAAGTTTAAATGGGCTCCACATCTTGGTTCCACCTGTTATCGGTCGCTGGACTATCGTATCCATCCCGATTTCACGAATCCAAGCATCGTTCCCATAACGACGTATGATTATCGAATCCCCTATTCGGAGATGACGAACATCCTCCACATGGAAAGAGTGGGATCCTGATGGAACATATAGATCAGATACAGTCGCACTTGTGTCTTCCAAAAGCTCGATTCCTCTAGCGCCGCCAATTTCTAACATATTTTTCTTCGTTGCACCTTTCGCATACAAGAGTGTGCCGTCTTCCCCTTGTCCTTCTCCACGAAGGACAACCCCGCTAGCTGCTATTTTCAGCGTTCCGGCCAAGTGGTACGTTCCCCGTCTCAACAAGACAGCACCTCGTAATCCTTCTGGCGTAGGCGGCAGCAGGGACACAGCATCAATGGCTTCCTGAATGCGTGCTGTAGCATCCCCTTCTCCAGGCTCGAGGGTCATTTGGGTTTGCACATCTGGAAGCTGTACACCGCCGCCCATGTAACCTGCATAGGAAAAATCTGCCATCCGATTTCCTTTGTAGTCCGGTATGTAAATAAGCTTACCGCCTGTCCCTATATAAGCAATGTCAGATTGGTCGTTTCTATTTACCGACGGGTCCTCTACATAAAAGTGGAAGGCATCGTGCAGATCCGGATAACCAGGACGCGAGAATGTTAGTCGCAAGATGTGCATCCCAAACCGCCCAACCGTACCCGGGATCGCGATATCCTTCTCTTCCCCGGTTTGAAGAGTTTGGGATGGAAGAGGAATAGCATCTCCTTTCTCTAACTCTACTAATGCGCTAATCGTCATCGCTGCGTACGTATGAACGCGTACAATCGGAAATAAGTCTCCTAGCTGAAGTAGCGCCGGTTGGCCGATCTCCATGACGAGGGTTGGATGTTCCAACCATGTTTTAACGACTTCCATCATTTCCTCCCCTTGATTCAAGTTCGTGTTCTCTACGACTTATCCATCATTTCAAGCTCATTGGAACTTATATGTATATAACCAAAAACAGTCCAAAAATTAGACTGCTCTTGGTTTTTCAAGATTAATTTCGTTGACGACCCATTGGCTAATGGACTATCCTTTTCGAAACTAGACGTTTACTGCTTCATGTGAGCAATCAACGCTTCTGTATATGCGGTTAATGAATTCTTAGCTGCGGAAGAAATATAGCTTTCCTTAGACGGATCTTGTAAAACTTCTACGAATTTAACAAGGAACTTGACGTTTTGTTCGATGGATGATGCATCTTTGTGATAATGATGCAGAGCCTGCTTTAAGCTGTTGGTTAATTGCGCTTCAAGAGGTCCTCTAATATCGCCCGAGACGATATATGGTTGGAGCATTGAGAGCAGCGTCTCCAGTGTCGGAGTTACCAGAACTCGATGAATGGATTCCCTCGTGTTACCAGCATTGTCTACTATCCTTACAATGATCTCTAGTTCGCCTAATTTCCCGGCTAAAGGAAGGACAGTCTGCGATTCATAAGTGGCCCCGGAAACAGTAAAGGTTGCTCTGTCTAATCCAGATATGTCGTCTTGCGCCTCAAGCTTCAGAGTGAGAGTTTCAGAGTCAGAGAAAGTGGCCTGATCGATCAGAGGCGACCCATTCGCCAGTATCCGATATTCGGGAGACGTTTTGTCGATGTTGATCTCAAGTAGTTTCTCCGGCTCTGCTGCTCCTTCCAGAACATAACGATACCGGATCCTATGTGTCCCTTCAGCGGAAAGATTAATCGTGTCTGTGTACACTGTCTGCCATACCGTATTGGAGTGCTGGTACTCTAACCGACCAACTCCTTCTTCCACATTGAGGGCACCTAGCTTAACCCTAACATCAGATGAAAACCAGCCTGTACCCCGCGTTATTCCTTCCACCTGTGCCTGAATGGCCGTCAATGCGTTCGGGCCGACTTCGGCTGGTGAAAGCGGCTGTCTATATGGAAGTCCTGAGTGGTATTCATCTGCTCCGACATCGATGTTTACCCGGGGCTGTCCGTCGATATCATCAACAATCGGGTAGTTGCCTACAGCAGCATCAATAACAGGGCTCATAGCTGACAGCTTATATACCCCACCAACAACCGTATGCAAAGGATCAGCTTCTTTAATTTCCGTGGAGTTTCTAGTCATGTTCGAAAGTACTCCTCCAAAGCCGAAATTGCCCTCAAACAAGGTATTCGTTGCCTTCATCTCGTTATATAACGGTCCCTCTGCTCCCACAACAATATTATTGGCTACAATACTGTCGACCGGCGTGTATGTATAGCTTTTGCTAACGACAATGCCAGACGAACTGCCTACGATCGTATTGTTGAAAACCTGAGCACGGTACACTCGCCAATGCTTGGTCAATACGGAGGAATCAAATTGGCTGCCATCGGGACCTGCGTCGTAATCGCCACCATCGATATGAATAGTACCCGGTATATTTTCAAAGTAGTTATTATAAATTTTGTGATCATTACCGTAGATTCGAAAGCCACCTACACCGGCTTTATCGATCGTCTTGTAGAAGTAGTTTCCGTAATAGCTGTTTCCGTGGCCATGTCGCGCCGTTACTTGACCTTTATTGTTGATAAAGGTGTTGTAGCGCACGGTATTCTGCCCGCTTTTGACGGAGATAACCTCAGGATCGCTGTCTAAATTAACAAATAGATTATATTGAATCGTTGTGAAGCCGCTGGACATAGATGACCCAGACAAACCGACGCGAATCGTCTCTCCTCCATTTTGCGACTGAAATGCAGCATCATGGAAATAGTTATACTCAATAACATCATATTGAGACATGACGTTGCCTTGGAAAGCGATCATTTGCCCCAGATCCACTCTCGGTCCGAACTTGTTATGGTCGATCCGATTATGATGACTTCTGGATCCTCCAAATTGTACCCATTTGATACCGCTTGGATTTCCGGAATCAGCTAGTGCGAAGGTATTCTTTGTAACCCGTATATGATTGGAATTGTTCATGTTTACAGCTGTCGCTGTTCCCGTGAACTTCATCCCTTGGATTACGACATAAGAAGAGTTGTTGATAGAGAATCCTGCGCGTCCAGTTAGAATAGCCTGACCTTGATTAGCGGCCTTAATCGTAATCGGATTGGTCTCGGTTCCATTCTTGTCAGTGATAGCGAAGGAACCGTTCTGACTATAGGTTCCATCGGCAAGGAGAATCGTAGTTCCGGCTGCTGCATTACTGATAGCGCTTGCAAGCTCTGCATTTGTAGTGACGGTTACAACATTTGCGGAGAGTGCTGCAGCATCTGTTAAACCCGCTTCCGCGGTGATAACCGGACTCTCTACTGCCGCATAACCTACGGTTGGAAGACATAAAGCGAATAAACAAAGACATGGAATGATTCTGGTAACCAGTTTACGCTTTAACATAAGCTCATCCTTCTTTCTAGTCACAGGCTCTCGCGGTATTTCCCTGGCGTGACACCTTCGGTTTTTTTGAATACGCGTATAAAAGCCAAATCGTTCGAGTAGCCGACCATTTGCGCAATTTGTAGATTGGTTAATGCTTTGTTTTCCATCAGCATTTTGGCCTGATCGATGCGGATTTTTGCAATATAGTCCGTTATATTTTCCCCGCTTGCTTTTTTGAAAAAGGTGGAGAGATACTGTGGCGTTTTCCCGCAGTGGTCGGCAATCAATGCGAGACCGAGATTTGGATCCGTGCGTTGACAGTGGATAAATCGCTTGATGTCAGATAGCAGCTGATCGCTGTGATCACTTCGTTCAGACTGCAGCAGCCCAGTAAGACGCTCGTAAAACCGCTTCGTCTTGGCGTGCATCTCCTGAGCTGTATGGCAACCCTGCAGCTGCTTGATCGGATCGAAAGCTCCTTCCTCCTCCATCGCTTCGTAACCGGCATTCGTGGCATTCATAATTTTCAGCAGTGTACTTACCATGTTGAAAAAAATACAAGTTCCAAGTTCAGGCGTCAATTGATTCGATGAGAAATTGAGTTCGTAAATGGTGTCGAGCAGCTTCTCCACACTATCATAATCGCCGCTCTTTACCAGGTTCATCAGTTGTACTTCCGTTTCGATCGGATAATGATAGTGCCGCTCCACTTCCTTGATGTCATCGAAGCAAATGATCACGCTTTGGCCCTTGATCATTTTGTAATCTAGCGCTGCCAGAGCCTCTACATAGCCTTCGCCGATCCCCTCGAGACTATCATGAACGTTACTGACAGCCACTGTAAGAATGAGCTTGAACCGGGTTTCGATGACCTCCTTAAGCGAGCTGGCAATGAACTTGACGTCAGTGGCAGCTTGCTCGTGCCGATCATTATCAAGGTTAATCAGCACCGCCAACCGGTCACGGTCCAGATCGACGGCGTATCCCATGCAGCTTTCGTTGACCAGTTCTGTGCTGATGTTGGAAATGATAAACCGAATGAGTGCCCATTGCTTTTCGGACCGGTCGTCGGTAAACCGGGATGCATCGTCCACTTGGATGACAAGAACCGCATAAGAGTTGTATATAAATGGTGATATGTTCATGAATCCGAGCGATTCCTCCGAATTATTCTGGCTGAAATCGACATGTCCTCGAATCAAACGGGATAGGAAATTAGCTCGTATGACAGGAGCCTGTTGAGTGAGAATGCCCCGCAGCTGTTGTTCTTCAACAAGCGAGCCTACAATGGATTCGCGAATAAATTCATATTCATCTCCCAGAGGGCGATTCTGTGTCCGTTTGCTTTGCATAATAGCATTGACCATATGTTTGACCGGGCTGTAATTTCGGTAGGCAGCCAAATAAGCGAATCCGGCTCCCGCTACGAGGCACAAGACAAAGAGCCAAAACGCAGTCATCTTAATGGCATTAACCGGCTTCATATACAAATCCTTCGGCATCACCGAGATATATTTCCATCCCGCCTGACCCGTGGTCGTATAGGAAATCATCATGTCTTTCCCATTTAACGAATAGTCGAACAAACCTGTCCCGCTCGTCAATTTGGCATAGAAATCACCTGATAGCTTATATTCCTCAGAGGTGCTCAAGATCACTTTTTGTTTATCATTGACAATATATAGAGCGCTTTGGTTGGCTGCCTCGATCTGTTTTAGCCTATCTTTAATCTGGCGCTCGTCGATGAGCACAACTAGACTGCCTCGGATATCTGAAATTTCGCGGGCGGGTAGCGACTGCACGTATGTGATAACGTTGATCGGCGTTCTGTCTAGATTGTTCATCATGCCCATGCCGCCGTCACGCAGAAGCTTTGCGGTTGGGAGATATTGCATGTTGTGATAGCTTTGCAGCAGCCCCTTAATCCACTGCTCGTAATTCATGTCTTCATATTTGTAATAATGATCATAAAAGGTTTTGGAATCTGTTCGAATGGAAGGCGAGAGGATGGAGTCGCTGCCTTTAAAGTACACGTAAAAGTCTTTGATAAATCCGCTGTCTATTTTCTGATAAGGTTTTAGGTAATTACGTATAAATTCGATTTCATTATACGTGTTGTCCCCCGAGCTTTCGTTGTTCACCAACAAATCAAGCTTCGGGTTAAATATGATTTGTTGGGCTAATTGGTCAACTTCTTTAAAGTGATTGTCCATCGTTAACCGAAGCTGTTCCAACATGGCTAAATTGGAGCGACTGGCGTTGTGGATCATGATTTGCTCCACCTTCGCATACAGAACGAATCCGATCACGAGAGGCAGCAGCAGTAGGAGTATATTGGAAATAAGCATGCCAATAAACACACTGCGGTTATTCCGTTTTTTGTTTCTAAGGAGCTCTTTTACATAAGGCAGCATAGAAAATAACCTCCACGAAATAGTAATCCATACTATTCGTACATGCCCTGACGATTTCCTTGTACCTCGTTACATTCATTCTTTAATGGCTCCGATCATAACCCCTTTGACGAAATACTTTTGCAGAAAGGGGTAGAGAACCAGGATGGGCAGCGTGGAGACAATGATCGTGGCGTACTTAATCGTTTCCCCCACATCCATTTTGTCCAGCGTAGATGCCCCGGTCATCATGCTGTCCGTGTTGTTGTTGACCAAGATCTCCCGCAGAATCAGTTGGAGCGGATACAGCTCGCGATCACGCAAATAGATTAATGCGCTGAAATAGGAATTCCAGTGACCAACGGTATACCACAGAATCATAACTGCGATAACCGGCATGGATAGCGGGATAATCACACGGAATAAAATCGTGAAATCATTCGCACCATCCATTCTCGCCGATTCCTCTAGGCTGATCGGCACCTGCTGAAAGGCGGTACGCATAATAATCAGGTTAAAGGTGCTGATGGCACCCGGGACGATTAAAGCCCAAGGTGTGTTCAGCAGGCCCAAGTTGCCAACGACTAAGTAAGTCGGAATCAAGCCGCCGTGAAACACCATCGTGAAGACGATCGCAAACATGAAAAAATCCTTGAAATACACATTTCTTCTAGAAAGAGCGTAGGCACCCAATGCCGTCATAAACAAGTTGAGCGCCGTCCCAGCAACTACGTAAAATATCGTATTTCGATATCCTGTGCTGATCATAGGGTTATCTAAAACCGCTTTATACGCGTCCAGCGTGAAGCCGAGCGGGATAAGCAGTAATCCCCGGTGTTTAGCAACACTCGCGGGATCGCTGAGTGAAGCGAATAGGACATAAAGAAAAGGATACATAGTGATAAAACAAAGAATAACCATCAACAGGGCATTGAAACCGCCGAATACCCTTTCACTTGTACTGATTCTCATGATGACTCCTCCCTCACCAAAGCTTATTTTCGCTAACGCGTTTGCTAATGCTATTGGCGCTAACGATTAAGATGAAGGAGATGACCGAGTTAAACAAGCCGACTGCGGCGGTATAGCTGTAGCTCGCCTCCAAAATCCCTTTACGATAAACATAAGTAGAAATGACATCAGCGGTGGAATAGGTTGATGCATTGTACATTAACAGCACTTTTTCACTGCCCACGCTTAGCATTGAACCCATATTCATGATCAGCAAAATGACAATCGTTGGCATAATGCCGGGAAGTGTAATGTGCAGAGTCTGTTTCCACCTTCCGGCCCCATCCATTTTGGCCGCTTCGTATAGGGTGGGATCGATGGTGGCCATTGCTGCCAAATAAATGATCGATCCCCAACCGATCCCTTGCCAGATGCCCGAGGAAATGAAGAGAAAACGGAACCATTCCGGCTGGCGTAGGAACGCGATAGACTCAAAACCAAACATGACGAGCAATTGATTAATCAGACCATCGCGGGCGAGAAAGTCAACCATCATTCCCACTACAACAACAATGGATATAAAGTGTGGCAAATACGAAATGGTCTGAACAACCCTTTTGAACATATTGCTGCGAATCTCATTCAGAAGTAATGCCAGAACAATCGCAGCAGGGAAGGCAAACAGGAGCTCATAGATGTTGATCAGCAGTGTATTTTTGATAAGCCTCCAGAAATAAAATCCATTGAAAAATTCGGTGAAATGCTGAAATCCGACCCATTCGCTCCCCCAGATTCCGAGGGCTGGGCTGAAATCCTTGAATGCGATCTGCAGTCCATACATAGGGCCATAGTGAAAGATGCCATAATAGGCAAGTACCGGTAGCAGCATGATATAAATGAACTTATTTCGATTTAGGTCCTTTATAATAAACGCTAATTTGCTTTCCTTCTCATAGGACTTTGCCCGGTTACGAACGGGAAGCTCATTCTCCATCATCGCCATAACGATCACTTCCTTTCTCTACAACTGCTGTTATCTCTTGTTGTATCTTTCGAGCGCAGCCTGCTGAATTTTGATGGCATCGTCAATCCCCATGCTTTTCAGTGTTTTTACATATTTATCAAAGTTCTCTAGAGGTTCGGCACCCATAACAAACTTGTTGTACATCTCATCTCTGTACGTATTGATGTCCGTCATAACTACCGCATATCTCGTGCTTTCATCTTTATTTGGAGTAACCGGAGGCATTTCCTTCTCGTTGGTTGGCAGCGACCATACCTTGATGGACTCCAATTGCTCCGGAATTTGGCTTTGATACTGCTCGGAATAACGCTTATCTTGTACCATGATTCCATCCCAGGTAGCTCGGTTATGCTTAGCCATAGCCTGACTCATTGGCATGCCTTCAGGATTTTTCGTAATGATGTCCGTATATTTCGGGTAGCCGTTCTCCAGTTTGTAGCTTACGCCTTCTTTACCGAAATTAAAGAGCATATGTCCTTGTTCACTGTAGCCCATATCCAGCCATTTCACAGTTTCCACAATATTCTTATTGCTTGTCGTGATCGCAGCAGATTTACCCGGTACCGGAGCATCCAGGTGTCCATAAAGCGGCTTGTCGCCGGCTTTCAGCACGGGATACGGCACACCCGCCAGCTTAAAGTTTTTATCCTTCGGGGACATCAGGGTCATATATTTACCCAGACCTCCGCCTGCGTTTCCAATCAAAGCACCGAGTTGGTTACCAGTGACTTTGGCGTCAAGCAACTTAGCGTCGGTTGCTGCAAAATCTTTATCAATCAGGCCTTCTTTGTACCATTTGCTCATGGTAGTCAAAAATTCTTTGTAGTTCGGTTCAATAGGACCGTATTTAACTGTATTTCCTTCCCTATAAAAGTTGTTTGGCACGCCGTAAGCTCCAATGAACGCATGAGAATTCTTCAACTCGGAGAGAGTTAAGAGAAGGGGGATTTCATCTGCTTTACCATTTCCGTTCGGATCCTTCTCCTTAAACGCTTTCAACACGGTGTACCACTCGTCAATTGTAGTAGGCTGCTTCAGCCCCAATTTATCCAGCCAGTCCTGCCGAATAATAGGTCCTTTGAATACCTGCAAAGAACGGTCGCCACGAATAAAGTGAAACCCGATAATACTGCCGTCATCCGTGGTAACTTGCTTTTTCCATTCCGGATTGGAAGCGATCGCTTTTTTGTAATTAGGAGCGTATTTGTCAATGTAGTCGTTCAGCTTGATAATCCGATTGTCCTTGATCGCTTTCTCCGGTCCGCCCGGGTACGTGTTCCAATTGTATTCGATCACATCCGGAAGACTTCCGGACGTAAGCATCAGATTGAATTGCTCCTTCTCTGCTGTCGCGCCCTGAGGGGGATGCTGGAATTCTACCTTGGTCCCGGTAATCCGCTCCATTTCCTTATAAGCTTCCATTTCACTGTAGCTCTTCATTGTAGCCGCAGCCGATGGGTTAAATGCCGACCAATAAGATAATGAAGTCAATTTAGACGCCGCTTCGCTCGCTTTGGGAGCTGAATTCTGGCTGGCTTTGTTACTTCCCGGCACACACCCGGATACTACGGATAGTGCTAGAGTTACCGATAACGCTGCTGTGCCTACTTTAGCAGGTTTTGCCTTGAACAATAAAAACGCCTCCCTATATAAAATGCTTAATCTAAGCTAATCGTAATGAAAGCGCATTCGAAATTAAACCTCGAAATTTTCACAAAGACTGGGGATTCTAAATATGGAAGGACATGCAATTTTTAATGCGAACCATTAAATATAAAGAAAACGGTCACTTTGATCATACAATGGTTGAACCATGCACTCCATGGTGAAACTTTAAAGCGTACTGTGTTTTTTTATGATTCGGGAATCACAAAAAACAAAAAAATGAGGTGGCAAAGTTCTTGCCATCCCATTTTTTTGTTTTGTCTTCTGTCGATTGCAAGCAGCCATGCTTATTTCTTTGCAGTCGCATACCAATCGTTGACTTCTTTAACACTTGCATCTCCGCCAGACGATTTATATTTAGCGATGAATGCGTCCAAACCGCTTAATGGCTCAGCGCCGAAAATCAGCTTCGTTGTATAGTCTCCCACCATCACGTTCAACTGTTGGAAGTTTTTCGAGAACTCTGGCAAGTAAGGAGCAAAGCCCAATGGATCAAGCACTCTTACATTTTCTTCCGTCACATTCATAAACTTCCAAGCTTCAAACAAGCGTAAATCCTTACGCACACGTGCTTGCCAATAAGTCGGATAATTTTTGTCATCAGTGCCCATTAAGAAATTATTCGCTCTATTGCGCTCATCTGTAAAGATAGGTTGAATCGGTGTATACGCGCCATCCTTGAACGTAAAGTGCTTATTCTCTTCACCAATGGCCATCCCTTTAAACGTATCCTTTTCAAGTTTAGCGTTCATCCATTTGATGGCATCCTCAGGATGCTTGGATGCTTTAGGAATGAAGGAGATACGGTCAAAGCCTTGGTTTGCAGATAGGCCTATTTTGCCATCCTTGCCTTTTAATGCTGGAAGATAGTTCGCCTTAGCTGTAGGTACGTTTTTTACTAATGCATCTATAATAACAGGCACATCAGACCAGTTCAGCATAATGATTCCTGCTCTTCCGCTTGTGAATTTTTCTTTAGCGGTAGCATCTTTATTGGCGGCAAACTCTTTATCAATCAAGCCTTGTTTAAAGAGATCTTGGGCAAAATTTACGTAATCTTTGTAAGCAGGATCTTGAATCCGTGGCGTCAGCTTACCATTCACATTATTCCAGAAGTTCGGCATACCGAAGGCTCCGACAATGTTATCAATGAAAGGTGCATCACCTCTCACCGTTAATGGAATATTTTTATCGGCGTTTCCACCTGGGTCCTTCTCTTTGAAAGCTTTGAGAACAGCAACCAATTCATCTAACGTAGTAGGCGTTTTCATTCCTACTTTGTCAAGCCAATCCTGCCGAATATATAAGCTGCTAGAGGTGGTCGGGATACTTTTGGTAGGGATCGCGTACAATTTTCCGTCCACTTTAGCGGCTTCCAGAGCTTCGGGGTCTACAGCTGATTTAATGTTGGGTCCAAATTTATCGATCAGCGGCCCTAAATCTACTAAAGCGCCCTTTTTCGCATAGTCTGCATATAATGCTTTGAAATCCGTCCCACCGACTGAAGTGATCACATCATAAGGCTCTCCGGAGGCAATGAGAATGTTCATTTTATCTTGGGGCTTATCTTGGGGTAGCATATCATATTTCACTTTGTAGCCCGTTTTCTGTTCTAGAAACTTAGCTACCGGATACGTATTGTAATCCTCTTGCTGCCAAATTTGCAAGGATCTTAACTCTGGCTTCGGTCCAGTAGTTGTCGCAACTGCCGCTGTTGTGCTAGCTGGAGATGTACTGCCGCCTGTGGTCGTATTTTTGGAAGAGCAGGCGACAAGAGACGAAACGGACAAGCATGCTGCAACCGTTAGAAGCATGGCTTTGTTATACTTTTTGAGCATGTGTAGACCTCCCTAAATGTATGTGTTTACTATATCACTAAACCCCGGATGCTGAAATCCAGAGCGTTAATGCACAATTACCCTTTCACAGAGCCAATGAGTACGCCTTTAACAAAATGCTTTTGCAAATAAGGATAGACGAGTAGCATCGGAATAATCGAGGCAATTACGGTTGCGGAACGAACCCCCTCAGGTGATGTATTCATCAAGTCGTCCGTACTTTTGTTCAAAGCATTGGAACTGTCGGCATTCAAAACAATGTCGCGTAAATATAACTGCAAAGGCTTAAGCCCTGCGTCATTAATATAGAGCATCGGGTGAAAATAGTCGTTCCAGAAGTAAACCGCATAGAAAAGAGCAATCGTTGCTATAACGGGTACACTTAACGGGAGAATGATACGAAATAGAATCGTAAAGTTACGAGCGCCATCCATTTTGGCAGATTCTTCAAGAGCCTCAGGCAAGGATTCATAGTAGCTTTTGATCACAAGCATATTGAATACACTAATGAGGGCAGGAAGCATTAACGACCATAAGCTATTAATTAAATGCAGCTGTTTCATTAGCAAGTAATTTGGAATAATACCGCCGTTAAACATCATCGTGAAAATAAACAGCAGCATAATAAATGAAATACCTGGAAGATGCCTTTTGGACAATGGATAAGCCGTTATTGCAGTTACCAGAATTGCAAGCACTGTACCTACAACTGTAATGAGCAGCGAAATTCCTATCGAGTGAAGAAATTGGCTGGAGGACACCACATATTTCATCGTTTCTAGCTGGAAGCCTACTGGAAAAATCCCTACCTTACCAGAAACCACAGACGATTCATCACTAACGGCTTTGGAAAGAATATTGGCTAGTGGCAGCAGTGTGGCTAAGCCGCAAAGTAGCAGTGCAAGATAAATGCAGAAGTCTAATGACCAATCACTAAGCGTTTTTTTATGCATGTTTCCACCCCTACCATATACTTCGCTTGATTAGTTTTTTGCTAAGTTCATTACCTGCTACGATCAGGATGAACCCAACGAGGGAGTTGAACAACCCGACCGCTGTACTAAAGCTATAATCCTGTTGACCAAGACCTTGACGATAAACGAATGTACCGATGACGTCGCCGGACTGATACACGACAGAATTGTACATGGTCAAAATTTGCTCCGTACCCGCTTCAAGCAAGTACCCCATGCGTAAAATTAAGATGAGAATGATCGTTGGCAAAATACCTGGCAAGGTAATGTGGAGCATTTGTCTAATACGTCCTGCTCCGTCAATAGAAGCGGCTTCATATTGCTCTTGCTCAATACCTGCAATAGCTGCGATAAAGATAATCGCATTCCAGCCTGATTCCTTCCAACCTGCTGTAAATACCACTACACTTCGGAAGAACTGGTTGTCCAGAAAGAAGGAAATTGGCGTCCCACCGAACCACTGAATCATATTGTTCACTAGACCGCCTGATGGGGACAAGATATTAATAAACAACCCTGAAATAATCACCCACGATAAGAAATGCGGTAGAAAAATAATCGTTTGAATCGTCTTCTTGAAAAAGGCCTTTCGAACCTCATTCAAGAAAAGCGCGATGATGATCGGTATCGGAAAAAGAAGCACAATCTTGTAAACGCTGATCAGTAAGGTATTCACGAAAACCTGATAAAACTCTTCGGAATGTACGAGCTTCTCGAATTGATCCAGCCCCACCCATTTACTTCCGGCAAAACCATCAAAAATGTTAAAGTCTTGAAAAGCGATAATAATCCCATACATAGGCGCATATTTGAATAAAAACAGAACTAACAATCCCGGCACTAATAACAGGTATAAATCATAATTGGTTAGAATTAGCTTCCAACGGCCACTACCTCTTGTTTTGGGCTTGGCGTGAGCTTTTTTTCGTTCAAGCTCTGTTAGCGTAACACTCATGAATGGCTCACCTCCGTGTTCTTATAAGTTAATTATATAGGCGCCATGAAATGACTTGTAGATGGTAATATTTCTGTTTCTGGTGCAATCTTATGGTATTTAAGCAAACAAAAAAGCCAACCTCTTTCCTATAGAGGCGGCTTATCAGATGAATATTTCGTTGTCATTCGAACCGTGACGGTTGTCCCCTGTCCGAGCGTGGAGTGAAGTTCCAGCCCATAGGCGTCTCCTGCGAACAGCTTGATCCTTTCATTCACATTGTACAACCCATACGAGCTTCCGGAACCGTCTGATTTCATGGTAGGACGCGGCTTCGTCAGAAGACTTTGCATAAGCTCTGGCTCCATGCCAATGCCATCATCCGTGACGGATATGATCAGAATCCCCTCTTCTTGTCTCGCCTTGATCAAAATAGCCCCTGTCTTGCCCTTTGATTTTCTTATCCCGTGCAAAAGGGCATTTTCCACAATTGGCTGGAGTGTCAGCTTAGGCATTTCAACATCATCCATACCATCTTCGATGTCAAAATGAACCTCAAAGCTCTTTGGAAATCGGGTTTGCTGAATCTCCAAGTAAACCTTGGCTAAATTAAGCTCATCGATCACACTGACCAAATCTCTGCCCTTGTTTAAGCTTAGCCTGAAATATTTGGCCAACCCATCGATCATCTGGCTAATATCGTGAGCGTTGTGTCCAATAGCAATCCAATTGATCGTATCCAAGGTATTGTATAAGAAATGAGGATTAACCTGTGCTTGCAAAGCCCGAAGCTGTGCTTCACGCTCCTGCACCTTCGATTTATACGTCTCTTCCATTAAATCCCGGACCCTATGGATCAGATGATCGACGCTCTTTTCTAGCAAGTTAAAGTCGCCATCCGACGTTCCGCTATGTTCATCTAGCCCCTCCATGCCTTCTCGTTTAATGGCTCTTATCACCGTCTGTACGCGACGATTCATTCCGCGCACGATAAAAGCAATCAGTATAAAAACAAGGATGAGGAACAGAATTGTAATTCCTGACAAGGTGGCCACACTGGAAAATTGATTCAATGTAGCCGCACGCGAGCTAATGACATTCTTAGGCACTTCCGCAACCAGCTTCCAGCCTGTGGAGCCAATCGTCGTATAGACGACATATTGCTGGGTGTTGTCCTCAGTGATTGCAGATACGCCCTCATTGTGCTGCTCGATAGCACTCAGCACGGAATTAGACATAAGCTTCGTCCCGAGCAAAGATTTGTCTTTATGCAAGACGATGTTGCCATCCGGTGCGACCATGAATACATTTTGCTCTTTGTTCAACTCAATATTGGATAAGATATTTTCAAATGTCTTAGCTGCAACATCAATGGACAAGAAACCTGACATACGATCATAATGATCAGGATCCCGCAGCACTCTAATGCCCGATAGAATATAAGCGCTCTCTCTATCAATAAAGTTTTCCAAGTAAGCTCCCGACCATATAAGATTGCCATTAGCGTTTACTACACTTGAGTACCAAGGACGATTAATAATACTTTCCCACGGAAAAAAATTGACCCTCTCATGTGAAAAAAGCTTGGAGTCGTCGACATACAATCGAACGCGGAATACAATCGGGTTCGTCTCTGCATTATCAATTAAATAACGTAATTCCTTCATGGCATCAAGTTGATCACCGTAAGATATTGAATTGCTTAAGTAATCATGCAGCTTACGATTCATGAGGATCGCATTCGAAATATCACGTGCGGAATCCAATTGGTGATTCAAATTGATTTCAGCCTGCTTCAGCGTCTGAAGCATCGTTCGCGTTACCTCTTCTTCCAAAATGCGGGAGTATCTCTGCGAGTAAGCATACAGCAATACAGAAGCCGGAATTAGGATCAATACCATGTAGGCGACCAGCCATACCCTTGCAGCAACAATGCCCTTGAAGATCATCGATATGAAGTTCCAACCTCTACTCATGTGATGCTTCATTCCCCTCTATCTTTACATGAAATGATCACGAAATGAGCTCGGCGTATGTCCGGTGTACTTCTTAAAGATTTTGCTGAAATAACTAGGATCCGAGTAACCAACGGCATAGCAAACCTCATAAAACTTGTTGCTTGGATCTTTCAAGAGCTCTTTCGCTTTGTCTACCCGAACTTTCGTCATATATTCGTTGATGGTTTCACCTGTTTCCTGTTTGAAGAGCAGGCAAAGATAGGTTGTAGATAAGAACACTTCCTTCGCAATGTCCCCCACCTGCAGGTTTTCCGCGAATCGTTTATCGATTAGGGAGCGAATACGTTCAATGACATTTTTGGCTTTTCCGCTGCGCTTTTCACCGATTCGCTCACATACCTCGATAAGATGGGACTCCACAAGCTTCCTTAAATCGCCTAACGTTTCTTGGTGAAAAACCTCAGCCAGAAGCTCATTCTCTTTTTCTTCCAGCCCCTGCTTCTGAACATTTAGCTCCAGCAAGATTCGGCTTGCAAGCAGCAGCAGCTGCAAGCTTAAGTTGCGCCCATACTGCATACCTTCTGCACGATTGCGGGAAAGAGCGCTATAAATAATGTGAAGCTCCTCCTGCACCTTGCCAGCTTCCGCAGCTTTCAGAGAAAAGATCAATCTCTCATTCTGCGCTGGATCAAAGCGGTACATACTGTCCTTACCCTGTTCCAAATTATCTATGGAGATAACCTGATTCTTACCGAGATACCATCTTTGATCAGCAGCTTCTCTTGCTTGTGAATACGACTGCGGTAAGCCCGCTAGCCTCGATATTCGTTCGCCCACTCCGATGGTCACACTAATTTTCAAATAGTTGTAGAGACTTTCGCGGACTTCCTCGGCTAATGTAAACAAAAGACTTTCCTGATCTTCCTGCTCCACCAACCGAAGAATGCCTACGAACTCGCCTATTTGATTTTCAAAGACGTATCCACCAATCTCTTTCTCAATAAGCTCTTGCACGATATTAAGGACAGAGTAGGATAATAACTGCTGATCCCTCTCGGAACGGTTCTGTGCAACCTCAGACGCATTATCTATGCGAATCGCAATCACCCAGTATGTCGCTTCAAGCGGAAGCTCGAGCCCGAGGAATTCTATGCGATCCTGTATACGTGCAGGAGAAGTGATCCCTTCCTTAATTAATGACATGAGGAATTTCTCCCGCAGCAAGGGCATGCTCTGAATGAGCTTGACCTGCATGTCCTCAATCAGTTTTCGTTCCTGCTTTTCTGTCTGCAAGGTACGAACCAAGCGTTCAACCACCACACTCAGCTCCCCCAAATTGACGGGCTTAAATATATAATCGACCGCTTTGACTTGAAGCGCGGATTTCAAATATTCGGCATCATCATGGCCGCTCACAAAAACAATTTTGATATGAGGAAATCGCTCACTAAGTCTATTCGACATCTGAATGCCATCCATATTGGGCATACGCACATCCGTTAACACTAAATCCGGCTTCACTCGCTCAATAACCTCTAACGCAACGTCGCCGTCATCCGCATCACCCACCACTTCAATCCCATAAGCATTCCAGTCAAAATAGGTACTTAGTCCAAAACGAACTGTCGGCTCGTCATCCACAATGACTAATTTATACATCTTGTGTGGCCTCCCTTTAGCTGCAGATCTACTTATTATATCTTGCAAAAAAGCCAAGGACATATGAGAATCTTATGATTTCTGGTTCTATATTTACTTGATTTCAGAAAAAACACGGCCGTTCGCAGGCACTGACGTTGTACTCCCAACAAAAAAATCACCTTGAATACGAATGTGTTCAAATGGCAGCGTCGGATTGGCAATACGCCACAGCATCCGGTCTGCAGCGCGATAACCGGTCTCTCGGATCGAAAGCAGCGGTCGGGTTAACAATGGCAATGAATCGGATTGTTCATTCAGAAATCCAACCAAGGAAACATCCTCAGGCACTCGCCACTGCAGCTCGTTACACAACTCATATACAACCGCAACTTCATGATCAATTCCGCAGATGATGGCGCTTGGTGTAAAATGTTCCATTCGTTGCAGCAGCTCTTCACGCCACTGCGCTTGGTTGGTCCGTTCACCGATGGAATGCTTAGAAGGGTCGATCTCGACACCGAGCATATTCATCGCGTGACAGAAGGCTTGCCAGCGCAAAATAAATCCACGCTGCAAATGGATATCTCCCACGTACATAATTCGCTCATGCCCAAGGCTTCGCAGATAGGTTACCGCTTGAAAAGTAGCTTCGTAAATATCCCAAATCACACTGTCAATCTTCACTCCTGGAGGAGGAAAGCTGAGCAATATTCGTGGCAGCTGCAGCCCAAACAGAGCAGGCTCCCACGCTTTAGGCACAATGCTTGGAGCGATGAAAATGCCGTCCGCATAGGCCATTCCGCTTTCTTCGATCCAATTGTCCATATGTTCCTTCTTGATCTTTTGCGGCAGCATGAGCAGCTCGATTCGATGGCCGAAGGAAAAGAATCGATCTTGGAGTCCTTGAAGCAATAGCCGATTGTAGGCCACGGATTCAGCTGTTTGCACCAAAAGGAAGCGCTTTCGTTCGCTCGGATAAGGAGCGATGCGATCGAGCCTCAGGCTGCGAATCTGATCCATTGTATAATAACCCCGCTTCTCGGCCGTGTGGACGATAAGCTGTCTGGTAGCTTCCGACATCCCAGGTTTACCTTTTAGCGCTTTAGACACGGTCTGTACAGTCAACCCAAGCTCCTTGGCAATCGTTTTTAACGTAACTTGCTTGCGGGTAGGCATATAGGGCTGCACCTCGATATATAGTAGTCAGGATTTGTTATTCGTTCAGTTATCATATCATGTCCTCTTTTTAGATTAAACTAAAATTAAACTAGTTCCTCCATGCTAGGAATCTATAATGAAAGCAATGACACTTAACACTTAGGAGGAATATATCAGCATGACGAAGAAAAACATTCAAACCGTTACGATACCATCGCAGAGCCTTCCAGTTAGTTACACCCCCGATGTGGTTGTCGTTGGAGGCGGCGCATCAGGCATTGCAGCAGCTATTGCAGCAGCCCGCAATGGCGCTAATACGCTATTAATTGAGCAAAGAGGCTACTTAGGCGGGATGGGGACCGCTGCGCTAGTTCCTGCCTTCTGCCCTTATACCGATGGGGAGAAGCCTGTCATTCGCGGCATCGGACTTGATCTGCTCGAGAAGATGAAGCACGCTGCCGGTGATGACTTTATGCGACGTTACAAGGAACAGTTGGACTGGGTTCCAATCGATGTGGAAACGCTTAAACGCGTATATGACGCAGAAGTACAGTCTAGCGGAGCAAAGGTATTGTTCCATACGGTAGCGGATCAGGTACTGCTGGATGGCGATCGGATATCCGGGCTAGTCATAAGCAATAAATCCGGACGATCCGTCGTCCAAGCTAAACTATACATCGATGCTTCGGGCGATGCGGATCTCGCCGCGCTGGCAGGCGTTCCTTTTCAAGTTGGAGGAGAGCAAGGGGAGCTGCAGCCTGGTACCATGTGCTATGTGGTTACCGGTGCCGACAAAACACGCTTTGAGCAATTCCTTCAGGAGACAGGAGCGCATAAGCAGCTGGAAAACATCGTTATTGAAGCGCAGCTAAACGGCGACCTCCCAGAGGGACGTAAGCGGATATCGGGCATGGCTTGGATTTCCGATTCCGTTGTTGGTTTTAATTTCGGTCATATCTTCGACATTGACGGCACGAAAGCGGAGGATTTGACCCGTGCCGCGATCGAGGGCCGGAAGCTAATCGACACGCAGATCCGGTTTTTACGCAAATATGTGCCTGGTTTTGAGCATATCTTCCTCGTTCACTCCGGCGACCAGATCGGCATCCGCGAAACACGCCGAATCCAGGGGGACTATACCCTCGTAGTCGAGGACTTCTTATCGATGCGGACGTTCGAAGATGATATCGCACGCAATTCGTACTTTATCGATATCCATCTGGCAAACGCCAACAGCACGATGACGATCAAGCATCTGCCTAAAGGCAAATCCCATGGCGTACCTTATCGCTGCATGCTCCCACAAGGCAAATCGAATCTAATCGTAGCCGGACGATCCGTCTCGTCCGACCGCCCTGTTCAAGGCTCGCTTCGCGTTATGCCTAACTGCTTTGCCATGGGAGAGGCCGCAGGTATCGCGGCAGCTATGGCAAGCTTCGCTGGCATTGGTTTCCGCGAGGTTCCGATCTTAGAACTGCAGAACAAGCTGGTCGCGCAGGGTGCATGGCTTGGGGAACGGCCGGGTAAACCCGATGTGGATCAAACTGTTGCCGTAGGTGCCGTTTTATTTGATGAAGAATGTTAGTATAGGGAGTGTTCAAAGTGCAAAGTAAGTGGGTAGGAAAAACTTGGGGAACACTCGGTGACAGCATTACGGAGGCAGGGGGATATCAGCCTCTCATTCAGTCTGCTCTAGGCTTTTCGAGCGTCATCAATTATGGGAAAAGCGGCTGTCCGATGACTGCCGGAGGCGACCGCGATTACGGAGCTACGACGCATGTCGGCAAAAAGATAGATGCTTCCTTGGATTGCATCACCGTCTTCGCAGGAGTGAATGATTTTCGTTTGGATAAACCAATTGGCGACATCGGTACGACCGATATTTATACATTTTACGGAGCCTATACGACCCTTATCGAAGATATTTTGGTGAAAAATCCACGCTGCCGCCTAAGCTTGTGGACGCCGCTGCAGCGGGATAAAGATGGTTATGACATCTTCTATATCAACGCTGTCGGGCACCGTTTATCCGATTATGTTGAAGCCATTCAACATATTGGTCGTCTGTATGCGCTCCCTGTCCTTAATCTCTATGAACAAAGCGGGATTAATAAGCTGACGCTGCCCTGCTTTACTTCAGATGGCTTGCATCCGAACGAGACTGGGCATCGACGCATTGCGGATATGGCGATTCCCTTTTTATTAAGTTTGTGAATAAAGCCGTTCTCAGGTATATATTGTTATAAGATGGCTCCTGTATTCGGTATTCACCGGGAGTCATCTTTTTTTAATGTCCATTGATACGATCGCTAATTCGATACATAACTCCAAAATTCGATTTTAGAGTCGTTCAGCAGCTTTGAGAAGGTAGATCGGTATCGTGGTTACACATGTTGTATTTTCTACAACAATACACACGTCAAAAGACTATTTTGCAAGTTAAAGTTGCGGTTCGTACAACATTTTGAGCCCATTGGTCGCGAAATGGCCTGTATGGGGCTAAATTGTTGCAACATCGAGGGGAAATAGGCGAGATCTTGGCAGAATTGTTGCACTTTCTACAACATCATTCAACCGAGAAGATGGATTCATTCGGCGTGTGTGCAAACCAATCGGAAATCGATAAAGTGTTTAGGTCAGAAAAGTTACCATCATCGAAGACGAGCAGGAATTCGCAGTGTTCTAACCCCTGAATGGAATGTGGCAGTCCCGGAGGAAAGTACCATAGATCGCCCGGGCCAACGTCGGCAATGAAATTTCGCCCTTCTGAGTCGATTGACGTAATTCGCGCCCGTCCCAAAATCATATATGCCCATTCTGCTTGTTGATGCCAATGCAATTCCCGGACACCACCGGGCGTCAAGCTCATATTTACACCTGCAAGTGTGGTCGCAATGGGTAGTTCCCTAACAGTAATTTCCCGTGACCACCCTCCGTGATTTAACGTCATAGAAGTGTCAGAGAATGAAAATTTCATGTTAGGGAGCAAGCCAGAATCCGTTACAGGCGGAACCAGCATATCAGGGTTTTCAATATCCCTCATAACATCTCGGGGACCGGTATCCATCCCTCCGGCACCGTCATTTCGGATGGGCTGAGGCACATTTCCGTACGAACCTTGATGCCGTCTCGGAATTTCCATTTCATTGACTCCTCTCATGGATGGCGTTCTTTAATACTCATTCTAAAAGATATATGATACAGAAACTGTGTAAATGACTTTCGTACCTCTAACAAAAGTCTGCTCTAATAGATGAACAAAATAGGGACCTGCTGCAGCAGGCCCCTGTTTTTGTTTAGATGATTATTCAACCGCAGTGTTTGAAGCTGTTTACACACTTTACTTGATCAGCATTCGATCATCGATATATTGCCTAACATTACTCGCGCAATGTCGAATGTACTTGCTATCATCAAATAATTTACTCAGCATAACGCCGCCTTCTACCACAGCAATAATATAGCTGCAAACCTCTTCAGTATCTATATCTTTTCTAAATTCTTGATGCTCAATGCCATTGTCAATGATCAAGGTTAGCTTCTCAATAAAAATTTTCATCGCATGTTGAGCCCGTTCTTTGAGATGAGGGTGTCCATCGTCGCTTTCAATCGCTGTATTTAATATGGGACATCCTCCTTCCAAGGAATTAGTTTCAATGATATCGATATACACCTTGCATATGGCCAACAGTCTCTCTTTGGAGTTGGATGCATTCTCTAGTGCCTTGGTGAGAAACCCTAGAATTTGCGAGAATGAATAATCAAAGACAGCAAGAGCAATTTCATCTTTATTTTCAAAATGATTATAAATCCCGCCTTTGCGTATACCGCAACGATCTATTATTTCAGATAGGGAAGCACCTGTATATCCCTTTGTATTAAAAAGACCAGCAGATTCACGAATGATATGTTCTTTCGTTAGTTGACCCTTACGCATGGTACAACCTCCAATCAAAAAAGTACCGTTTGGTCTTAAAATAGCATACTACTTTTTGAAAAACAATCAAAATTACATAAGATTCTCTCAACTAGGTGGAAAAAATTTCTTGCAGAATATCGATCGCTGTGTTAATTTATAAAACAGACCGGTCGGTATTATTTAGGGTACAATATTTCAATAATTAGGAGATGATAGCCATGTCTTTTTCTATTCAACATATCCGTAATGCAACCTCACTTGTTACAATGAACGGCAAAAGAATTCTTGTCGATCCTATGTTAAGTGATGTGGGACAGCTCCCTCCAGTTCCTTTTACAAGGACTTTACGCAGAAACCCATCCGTACCTCTCCCCGTAACATTGGATACTTTTGATAATATCGATGCTATACTATTAACTCATTTACACTTTGACCACTTCGATAAAACAGCAAAGACCGTTCTAAACAAGAAGGTCCCCGTCTTTTGCCAACCTGCTGATCAAAAATATATTAAATCCTGTGGTTTCTATAACGTTTATCCAATAGATGATACCCATCAATGGTGCGGAATTGATTTCAGGAGAATTAGTGGCCAGCACGCAAAGGGAATCGTATCTAAACTGCTTGGTCCAGTATCCGGATATATTCTGAGTACTTCAGATGAGGGCTCCTTATACATTGTAGGAGATTGCATTTTCACCGATCAAATCAACCAAGTTTTTGAGCAGTATCAACCTCGGGTTTGTATCTTAAATACGCCAAGAGCTCAGCTGCTGTTGGGTTCTATTATCACTATGACCCCTCAAGATATCATTAAAGTTTTACAGGTATCTCCCTCGTCTAAAATTGTAGCCGTGCATATGGATGCAATTCGTCACTGCACGTTAACAAGAAAAGATCTTTTTTCGTATTTAGAGAAACATCGTGCATTGGATTCGGTGTTTATCCCCCAAGATGGTGAGTTCATTTATTTTTGAATGTCTTAAAAGAAGAGCAGGTGCACATTTCAAGTAAATAGACTCCTATTTGAAACAGTTGGACCAGGAACTTTCTCTTTCCAGAGTTTTTCTGGGTTCTGGATTCAAAACAATATTGTGCGAAATAATTCTTATGGCATATATGTAAACTCTAATGGCCTGACAACTACCCAAGTTAAACAAAATTATTTATTCAATAATAATATATTCGGAAATGCTGTCTATTCGGATCTAGGGGGATCTAACATTTTTATTGAAAACAATTATTTTGCTGGACAGCACAATTTGGCATCGATTAATTTTACTGGTCCCTTAGGAACACAAGAAAACATTATCAATTGAGGGATCTACTACTGAAACTATGCAAGTAACCATGCTAAATAATGATCCAACTAACATCGCTTTAATGGAAATTTTGGGGGGTTATCTGATCACAGGTATTCCTAAAACGGCTAATATTCATGAAGTGTTTACACTTAATCCGAATGAAACTACTTACTACACGCACTTATCAAGCGAACTTTCCATTTGCTCCAAGTATAGAATTACAGTTCGGTATTACGAAACATGAATATTACATCTTCCAACCATCTGATTCACATGTTGGATTCCAATAAAGTTGATTTCTTGATTCTTTCTGATCGTGTACGGATTGATGAAACTCGTTATCAACGGACAACATTCTATCAGGATGAGCTAGTTCTTATCGTTAATCCATCACACAAACTGGCACAGAAGCAGGATTGTTCGCTAGAGGATCTGGTTAACGAAACATTAATTTTAAAACCAGATAAATCTGCTACACGAATTTACTTAGAAGATCAATTTAAAGAGCACGGGTTCACCCCTCCTAAATATATGGAAATTAGTAATTTGGAAGGCATCAAACAAGGCGTCATCCATAACCTCGGAGTCTCTATTGTTTCTAACTTTGCTATTCAACAGGAAATTAATCATGGTTTGCTAGTTAAGGTCCCTATCCAAGGAATCAAATTTCTTAGAGGAATCAGTTATGTTTATCATCGCAATAAACATTTCTCACCTGCAGCCAAACATTTCATACCTTTATTGGATCAAACTGTTTTATAGCCAAGGGCAGCTCCCTAAGTCGGCATTCGACTTGAGAAGCTGCCCTTTTTTACACGATTTGTAAGCCCCATTCTCACGCATTCGTCCGCAAACTTCAGTTATCCAGACCATTATTTCATCAAAGCTCTGACGATGCCCTTGATATGATAGATTGCTTGTTGTGTATATTGATCATTAAGTGCGCTGGATTCGCTTTGTTGAGCCGTCATATACGGATTAGATACCGGCGGCATAAATTCCATTGTAATGCATCCCTGGTATCCGAGCTCCTGCAAAGTTCTAAATACATCTTCAAAGTTGGTTTGGCCTAAACCGGCCGCTTCTCTCGTGTTGTCAGCGATATGGACATGAGCTAAATAGGGAGCTATGTTCTGAAGCGCGAATCTATGGTTTCTTTCCTCGATATTCATATGAAACAAATCAGCCATGATTCGTACGCTGCTTTGATCCACCTCTTGGGCTAGCTGTTTAGCTGCGCTTAACGTATTGACCAAATAGGTTTCAAATCGATTTAACGCCTCGATCACCAGAACAATGTTCTTCGATTCTGCATAGGCTCCTGCATCTTGAAGGCTGGAGACTGCCAGCTTCCATTCTTCCTGATAGGTCGAATCCGGGCCACTTTTCCCGACTGGCGACGGAACGACGATGACGATAGAAGCCCCCAATTGCGCAGCCATGTCGACGCATGCCTTCACATATTGAACGGCATGACTCCGTATTTCCGCATTAGGACTAGAGAGATCGCGATCCAATGTATAGATTCCGCATATGGAGGTGCATGTCAGACCGTACTTGCTTAACAGCGATTGAACGGCACCCAGGTCCATCTTATCCGGTTCCCCGGCAAGCTCCACACCGTCATAACCGTACTTTTTCAGTCGAACTAGACTTGTTTCCAATTCTTCATTTCCGTAGATCCATTGCGTTACGCTATATGAGTACATTTACGCTTCCTCCTGCTTCTATGGGTAGGCATTAATAAATTTTTTTAAATAATTTGAAGCATCAAACAATCCTTCTCGTTCATGCACTTTCCCCTCGTTATGGCAATGACTTATCTAGGTCAACCTTTCCCCTTATGAACATTCAAGCATCTTCCCCTTGCGGCGTTCTAATTTCGTTAAGTCTGATTTTATAAATCTCCCCCCACTCTTTCATAGATACTATGATCGGTACCAACGTCTTTCCAAAATCAGTTAATGAGTATTCCACTCTTGGCGGTACTTCTTTATAAACTTCTCTATGAATAATCCCATCCCGTTCAAGCTCCCGTAACTGCAGTGTAAGCATAAACTGCGTAATACCCGGATTGAGACGTCGAAATTCATTAAATCTTTTCGTTCCGTCAATGAGATGATAGAGTATGATCCCTTTCCATTTCCCCCCGATGACATCCAGAGTTGTCTCCACAGGACATCCTGCCATGTTTGGACTCGCACCGTATTTGTTTCTTCGATCTCCCATTACGCCATCTCCCTCCAATGGTATGATTTTTAGTACTATATAATAAAATTATGCCTACTTCCTAAAAGTAAGTATACACCATATAATTCAAACGTACGATATACCAACTTGAAAGGAAGAAGAAAAATATGACTAATCACCAAAAAATGAAAGCAGTCGGCGCTTACCGATATCTCCCTATATCCGATCCGGAGAGCCTTGTTGATCTGTCTATTGAAAAACCGGTTCCTACAGGACGCAATCTACTGGTTGAAGTAAAAGCCATCTCTGTCAACCCTGCCGACTTGGGTGTGCGAGAGAAAAACAACTATGAAGAAGAATCACCCAAAATTCTAGGTTGGGATGTAGCTGGTATCGTGGAACAGGTTGGACCTGAATGTCAGTTGTTTAAACCTGGAGATGAGATCTATTATGCGGGGAGTGTGGCTCGCCCAGGGGGTAATAGTGAATTTCACTTGGTAGATGAACAAATTGTGGGAAACAAACCGAAGAGTTTGGATTTTGCACAAGCAGCCGCTTTACCGCTTACCTCAATTACTGCTTGGGAGGGGTTATTTGACCGCTTAGGAATCCAACATAGCGATGAAGAAAACAAAAATAAAAGCATACTCATTATCGGTGCAGCAGGAGGTGTAGGGTCAATAGCTACTCAACTTGCCAAATTAGCAGGTCTAACTGTAATAGGTACTGCTTCACGCCCAGAGTCAATCCAGTGGACCATAAATCAAGGGGCAGATTTTACAATCAACCACAATAGCCATTTTGCATCACAACTCAAGAATATTGGATTTGAGACTGTCGATTATATATTTTGCTTAAATGACACGGTGCAACATTTTGCGAATATGGCAGAGGTCATAGCACCCCAAGGTAAGATTTGTTCAATCGTTCCTGCAGATAAAGCTTCTTGGACGGGAAGCTTAGATATGGATCTGCTTTTTTCTAAAAGTGTCACGTTTGTATGGGAGCTCATGTTTACCCGATCCATGTTCCATACCAAAGATATCATCAAACAACACGAGCTGCTGAATGAACTGGCTGACTTAATCGATAAGGGTAAGTTAACAACCACTTTAACTGAACGCCTAGAACCAATTAATGCAAAAAACCTACGTGCTGTACATGAAAAAATGGAAGCAGGTAGATCGATAGGAAAGATTGTGTTGGAAAACTTCTAACAACAATAATAAGCGTTCACTCAATAGAGTGAACGCCTATTTACTAAGTCCCAAACGACCGCAAAACGTAGATACACCCCTCTTGTGTAAAGAATTCAATCCGATCAGCATCAATCCTACGACAATCGATGATAACCCCCTCCGACACAACGGTATCAACGGGCTGCTTGCTTCTTACTCTGCATAAACCTCCGTGTAGGGACCGCACGCTCACTTCTATCCATCCCCCCTGCTCCCACCGGATCTCAACCTCGAATCCACCTCTGGCCAGCAAGCCTTTCACGAACCCGTCAGCCCACGGTGTGGGTAATGCAGGAAGTAGGCTAAGTTCATCGGCATGACTTTGAAGCAGCATCTCGGCGATTCCTGCTGTGCCGCCAAAGTTGCCGTCAATTTGAAAAGGAGGATGTGCGTCGAATAGATTCGGGTAAACGGATGTCTCCAGCAGCTGTCGTACATAGCGATAAGATGATTCGCCATCTTCCAACCTTGCGAACAAATTAATGATCCAGGCACAGCTCCAGCCCGTGTGCCCCCCACCCTGCTCCAGTCTTCTCCGAAGTGAAGTCCGCACAGCTTCCGCCAACTGAGGATGCTCATGAAGCAATATTTGATTCCCCGGGTAAAATCCGTACAAATGGGACATATGCCGATGCCCTGGTTCCTTTTCCATGAAATCTTCTATCCACTCTTGGAGTTGTCCGTAACGCCCAATCTGTAGCGGATAAAGTCGTTCCCTTGCCTGGCTCAGCGCAGATTGGAAGTCCTGATCAACCTCCAAAACTTCGCAGGCCTGCATACAATTACTGAATAAATCCCAGATGAGCATGAGATCCATCGTTGCCGCTTTGCTGACAGCCGAGATATAACCATTGGACGAAATCAATTGATTTTCGGGCGAGGTGGACGGATTCGTAACCAGAAATCCTGAAGCGTCCTCCACTAGCCAGTCAAGCGCAAACATAGCGGCTCCCTTCATCAGCGGATAGGCCTCATGGCGCAAATAGGAGGTATCCTTACTAAATACATAATGCTCCCATAGATGCCTGCAAAGCCAAGCTCCCGACATCGGCCAAAAAGCCCAATGGAGGCCTCCGTCCTTCTCGCCAACCGGATTAGACAGCTTCCAAATATCCGTATTATGATTAGCAGCCCAACCGCGGCAGCCAAATGTTTCCGATGCAGTAGCCGCTCCTGTAAGGGCCAATTCTCCGATCATCTTCAGCAGAGGTTCATGGCACTCGCTCAAATTACAAATTTCAGCAAGCCAGTAATTCATTTGAACGTTAATATTGGTCGTAAAATTAGAGGACCATGGCGGTCGGAGCTCCCGATTCCAGATGCCTTGCAGATTGGCCGGCTGGGAGCCCGGTCTTGAGGAAGAGATCAATAAATATCTGCCGAATTGAAAGAACAACTCCACCAAACCACGATCTTCCGCGCCTGTGCGAAATCTCTCCAATCGCTTGTCTGTCGGGAATTCAGACTGCTTTGGGTCGTCTCCAAGCTTTAATTCCACTCTATGAAATAAGCGTTGGTAATCTTCTATATGCCGCTCAAGCAGCTGGGCATATCCTCTGGAGCTTGCCGCTTCTATTCTGCTGAGGCAGGTATCTCTTAGCTTCTGCTGCCGGTTCGGGTCCTCAACTGACGGATACGTCGTCGCAGCAGTGATCAGCAGAACTGCGTTCTGCGCCCCCTGCACCGTAAGCTCCCCTTGATTGGTAACCGAAACCTCACCTTCATCGGCAAGCACTGCCAGATGCAGCTCGAACTCAATGCTTGGCCGTTCGTCGTAAAGAATAGGAGGCTCCACTCCCATACTCCTGTAGTTCGGCTCCACGTGACTGGGGCATCGTCCCTTGTACACCAGATGTTTATCCGTCAGCCTGATCACTTCTCCCTGCAGCATGCCCTGCAGCGAAGCTGTAAAGATCAGCTCATGCTGCTCCGCTTTGAGCCGTACAACCATCACCTGATCTGGGCTACTGCAAAATGCCGTCTGCAACAAGCTCCGCTCACCGCTGGACATGTGCATTTGCGTAACGGCGTTGTCCAGCAACAACTCACGCTTATACGCCGAAATCTCTCCCGGGTTTTTGCGATTAATGATCAGGTTTCCCAGAGGCAAGTACGACTGCGCATAGGAGCTCAACGCTTCTTGGTGGATCAACTGCTCTGCTTCTTCATAACTGCCTAGATCAATGAGACTTCTGACTTTGGACAGGCTCGGAAATGGCCGCGGCCGCTGAGCGTCATGCGGAGTCCCTGACCACAGCGTATCTTCGTTTAATTCAATCCGCTCCTCAACCTGTCCACCGAACACCATGCCGCCCAATCGCCCGTTACCGATCGGAAGCGCCTCTTCCCACTGTACCGCCGGTTGCTCGTACCAGAGCTTCAATTCTTTTTCACTCACACGCTTGCCCTCCTCCTGATATCCCACTATCAGACATGAATCGTTTGCTATAAAAGTCCATCCAACGATTTTTTAATAAGGCATGGCCAGCCGGTGTCGGGTGAATCCCGTCCCAAAGCCAATAAGCCGCGGGCGCCAGCTCGCAGGCATCAGTAAAGTTTTGCTGCAAATCGATATAGTCTAGGCCGTATTCATCCGTAATTTTACGAATCTGTTCCTGTTTCCGGCTCATTTCGGAATGCCATGCTTGCCAATCTTGCCCCACATGACCTGCTGGAAGCAGAAACGGCTCGCAGATCACAATCGCTGTTGAGGGCAGAAGTTCCTGCGTATCCTCAATCAATCTACGATATGTTCGCACAAACCTGTCCTGAACCAAATCCTGCTTCCCGTTCACGCATGCGTAAACATCGTTGACCCCGATTAAAAGACTGATGAGATCAGGATGCAGCGAAAGCGCATCCTCCTCCCAGCGTCCATACAAATCGGCGACGCGGTTCCCGCTGCAGCCGCGATTAACAATATGCGGCGCTTGTCCGGCTGCCTGCAAGCCTAGCTCCGCGGCAAGCAGAAACACATACCCGTGACCCAAGATATGATTCAAGTCATCGTTTCTTCCGCGATTTCCGTCGGTAATCGAGTCACCTTGAAACAATATGGATGAAACCCCAAATTTATTCATTTCAATACTCCTTTAGATCAGCAATTGTTCCCATACCATGACAGGAATGCATCCGCTATAGCTAAGCCCGCCTCCCCATTAGGATGCGGGTCCGAACCTGAGGCCATGTAGGCAGGCTTAAGTAGATTGTCGTTTGATACTGATTGAGAAAGCACCTCTGCCATATCAAACACGCGATCGATGCCAAGGATGGCATGTTGACGTATTGAATCATTGACCTGTCTCCAGGCCAATTCCTGTGAATCCGTGAAATTAAATGTAGGAACTGTACACAGGATAATCGTCATTGCAGCATTATCCTGTTTAAGTTTGGCGACGATGGTCTGCAGGTCATCCAGCACTTGAACCGCACTTCGGCCCGCAGTACCGATATCGTTAACCCCCAATGCAATGACGACTTCATCGCTTTGCTTGGCCTTGTACAGCCAGGCTCCATCGCTTGCTGCATCATAGGCTCTCGCCCATCCTGAACCGATATTCCAGACACTGCACGAATGCGCGAGTCCCTCCGCAATGCGTGCAGCCCAGTATTCATAAGCATCTAAACGGGTCCGCACGCCTTGGGTAATTGAATCCCCCAGAAAAGCAATGCGTTTCGCACATGCACGCTCGTAGCCTATGAAATCCGGCAGCACCAAGCAGTTGACAGATTTGTGGTATAAATCGGATGACGCTTGAACAGCAGCATGTCCCGGCGCATCATAGGCAGATACCAGCAAGCCTTCCGTATTGAAGGGAAAACTGTGGCCCGCAGCCATAGACGTAATCGTCCATGTAAACGCCAAATAATTTCCTTCCGGGACTGTAAAAGTTAAGGCATCACTCCAGAACATTTCGCCTGGTATGACAAGTTTGGAGAACGAGGAATCGTAAGTTAACGGAACTTGAGTGCCCGAAACGACACTTCCGTCAGGATGCTTTCCGCCGTCAGCAATGTAAGCCGCCTCAATTCTCCATGAACCCCCTTGCAGATTTGCTCTGGAAACTGACCCGTCCGCCCATGTGGAGTCTACGTTATTGCTGCACCAGAATTTCATCTTCAGCTTCCCGTATTCCCTCGGCTTGATGTAAGTTCTGTAAGAATGCGTAAAGGTTGAATCGCTTGTCATAATAAAATTTTTAGCCGTTGAAAGAACGGTGGCTGACATATAGGAAGCCCTCATCTCTGAAATGACATCCTTTCCTTAACCTTTGACGGCTCCGGCTGTTAAGCCGCTGACGATATATTTCTGAGCCATCAGATACAAGATAAGTACTGGCAATGAGGTCAAAGTCAGGTCGGCGAATACGAGATTCCAATCCCTGCTGAATTTACCGTAAAAGTTATATACAGATAAAGGCATCGTCCAATTGGAGCTATCCGTCAAGAAATAAATCGGAATCGTAATGTCGTTCCAGACGGACATAAACACCATAATCGCCACGGTTGCATTTACCGGAATAATTAACGGGAAAATAACTTTTAAAAATACGTCGAACATATTGGCGCCTTCCAGAAAAGCTACTTCATCCAGCGCTCTCGGTATCGACTTCATGAAACCTACGTACAGAAATACGCTAAACGCACTGTTCATGGCCGCATAGATAAAAATAGCGCTCGTGATCGTACCATAAAGGCCCAACCATTGGACAACACGGATCGTCGTAATAATTGAAACAGGAGCTATCAACCCCATAAAGAAAAACAGGTAGATTAAATTAGAAAGTCGCGTATCCCGGCGCACAATAATGAACGCAGCCGCAGAAGTTGTAATAATGTTCAGCAGCGACGAAACTCCGGCAATGAGAATTCCGTTCCAGAAAGCACGAAGCAGCCCTCCCTGTTCGATCACTTCCTTGTAATTGGAAAACATCCATTTGCGGGGAAGTTTTAACGAGAAATCTAGAACCTCTGAGCTTGTTTTAAAGGAACCTAACAGCATAATGAGCAATGGAGCTATAATGGCGAGCGCAAGTATCAGCATGAGGACTTCTACAACGAGCGCCTTCCAGTCGGTTTTACGCAATGAAATCATTATTCCTGTACCTCCTTGCGGCGCATATACATGAGCAGCGGAATGGAAATGAGCGTTACGGCTATAAACAGTACGGTATTCACGGCCGTTCCAAGCCCCCAGTTCCCTTCGCCGAATGCTTTTAAAATCATGGTCCCAATGACCTGAGAAGAATTCCCGGGACCTCCGCCTGTAAGAACGAACACCTCTGAGAACACCTTCAAGCCACCGATCAAGGTCAGCATGACATTGATATTAATAGCAGGCCATAGCAACGGAAGCGTAATATGAAGGAAGCTCTTCCAGTCTCCTGCTCCATCAATTCTGGCCGCTTCGTAATAATCTTTCGAGATGGATTGCAGCCCTGCCAAATAAATAGCCATTTGAAATCCCGTAAATTGCCAGATCGCAAGTCCGCTAATCGTCAGCATAATAACGGAGGGATCCGTCAGCCAAGCTTGCTTCAGAACACCCAAGCCTACGTCATCAAGAATTTGATTAATTAAGCCTTCCGAACGAAGCATGGGGATGAACAAGAGACTAATGACCAGTACGCTTATAATGGAAGGTGTGTAAAATATAGCTCTTAGCCAATTCTTCGTTTTCAAATTCATATTCAGCGCAACTGCAAGAAGGATTGCCAGCACATTTTTGCCAATGACGGTTACAATAGCGAAAATAATCGTATTCTTGATGGCCAGAAGCAGCGTCTCGTCCGTGAAAATACGTTCAAAGTTATACAGCCCGTTGAAATGGATCTCTTCCGTGTCCAACCGCCAATCCGTAAAGGAATAAAACAAACCTATAACCGTTGGCAGCACATAAAAAACCAAATAGAGAAGAAGAGCCGGTAAAATTAAATAATAAGAATACAGACGTTTGGTAATTCCCATGTTATCACGCTCCATAAAAAACTTTGGCAGAATAAAGCCTTTAAGCTTCATTCTGCCTTTGGCGAAACCTTATACTTAGAAGCCCGGCATTTTCTTGTCTTTCATCAGCTGAGCGAATTTTTTATCCCAGGAAACATAAACGTCTTTCGGAGTCTTACCACCCGCATACATGTCTTGGTAGCCTTTCCATAGCTCTGAGATGTCGACAGATAGGTACGCGTCCATCGTCATTGTCGTTTTATTCGTTTTCATATAGGTATCGACGATCGCCTGCTTATATGGAGGCAGTTCCGGCGTTTGGATATCTTTGAAATTGGAAATATATTTGTTCGCTGTTACAATTTTTTGCCCTACGCTTTGGGAGGCAAGGTAATCAAGGAATTTTTTGGTTTCCGCCAGATGCTTGGCTTTTTTAGGTACGAACAATTGGCCGCCTAGCGGGCTTATTCCCAAATCCGCTCCGTCTGCATACGGGATAGCAAAGAGTCCAAGATGAATGTTTGGATCTTTTTGATAGGCGTCATTAATGAGCCAATCCCCCATAGCCATCATTGCGACTTCCTTCTTCAGGAATTTATTGACCGCCATGTCATAGCTATCGCTTAATACGTCCTTGTTCGTATATCCTTTCTTAAACAGGTCCAGCTGCTGCTGCGTAACGGTTTCAAAAGCGGGAACTTCGGTCCACTTACGCTTATTCGCGTTCAAATCTTCCCACAATTTAGGATCGTTTTTCTTCGCATAATCGGCCAATGCGGCTGCGGTCCAAATATTAGTAGCCCAGGAATCTTTAAAAGGCATGAAGATCGGAGTGATACCGCTTGCTTTAATTTTTTCACTAACCGCCAGCAGTTCTGTATAATTCTTTGGAACAGACAGTCCCAATTCCTTGAATATATCCTGGTTGTAAACCATTCCCTGCTGGCCTGCGTCCTGATTCAGGTGAAACGCGTAAATATGCCCGTTAGAAGAAAGTACATCCTTGTTAAGCAATCTGGAAGCCCACGGCTCATTATCTAGCTGTTCAAAATTTTTATCCAAATTTAGTTCTCTTTCCGCACTGACGAGGTTATAAAGAATCAGGTCAGGCACTTCTCCCACAGCCAGCTTCGTCTGCATAATCGTGGAGATTTGCTCGGAAGGAAGCATCTGGATGTTGACGTGAATATTCGTCTGCTTTTCAAACTCCGCCAGCATTTCTTTATTCGCATAAGCTGCGTTCTCAGAGCTTTTCCCCAATGCAAATTCAATCGTTACTTTTGCCGACTGCGAGGGAGCCGCTTTATCCGTGCTGCTTGGCGTGCTGCTTCCGCCCGAATCTGGATTGCTTTTGGATCCACAGCCTGTCAGGGAGAGCGCTATCATAAGCGCAAGAGAACTAAATAATATTCTTTTATTTATTTGTTTCAAACTGAACCCCTCCATCATGTTTGTTTGATGAAACCCGTTGCAACTGGTTACAAATACGATTATAGGTCGCTAATCCTGCAAAGTACATGTTCGTGGTTGACTCTTCCTGTGTAATATTATGAACCAATTTGGGGGGTATTAACGATTTCATTCCGGTGTTATAGTAGGGATATTCATGACACTACAGGAAGGAAGGTGCGCAGAGGTGAATAACTTGACCGGCAAAAAGCCGCTGCAGATCAACCTCCAGACCAAGCTGTTTGCAACCTTTTTCATTCTGCTTATCTTCATTCTCGGCTGCTTTCTGATTTATGTGAATGTGCTGGTCGTCAAGCCGCTCAAAGAAAGGACCATCCAGGACACCCTCTTGACGGCCACCAAAGTTGCGAGTCAACTGGACAGCTACATTGCTATGCAAAACCAGCTTTCGCAGCGCGTATTATCTAATCGAGATATTTTCTCTTTTTTATATGAGTCCTTGAGCAAAAAGTCAACTTACACGATTGATGATTTGAATCAAAAACGTGTGCTAAGCGATATTATGTTTCGGGCTGTGGGTCCAAGCCTAAATATCCATGATATGATCATTTACAGTCTTCAAGGCGATGAGTTGGCTTCCTATATCGGATATACGGACCTGCCTTCGCTTGAGCCCGTATTAAGCGACGAGACGGTAAGAAGGAAATTGGAAAGCAGCAGCTACATTCTCTACGCGCCCAAAGATCAGCCTATCGCTTTTATTCGATCCATCGTGGATGTGAACGGCACCGTCTTCGGTTATCTGTCCATTCAGATGGATAATCGTGATTTACAATCCTTGGCTGACGCCGGCAACATCGGAAACGTATTTGTAACAGACGGCAACGGTGAAGCGGTTATTAAGTCCTCAGATACGGAATACAAGACACCTGACGGGAGCAATGACAACCTTTCAAACACGAAAGGCATTTATAAAGATACGTCTGAGAATTATGTCGCCTTCCAGAAATCTTCGTTTACAGGATGGACGGTATATGTGATCACACCGAGCAAATCCGTTCTTGGTTCTGTCAATTCTGTTAAAAATATTGCGATAATCATCATTGTCTCCCTAACATTATTCTCGTTTTTGTACATCTATTTCACGTCCAAAAGTCTAGTGCTGCCGATCAGGAAGCTTCGCAGTCAAATTCTTCGCATCAACTATAGCAACTTGAGCCTGAACATGGACAGCCGACTGTACAACAATGAACTGCTGCTGCTGAACGAAGCGTTTCGCGAGCTTTTTGACCGGCTGCAAGAATCGATCGAAAGAGAGAAGATGGCGGTGCACAAAGAGGCAATGGCTCGGAATTCGGCGCTGCAAGCGCAGATCGCTCCGCATTTTATTCACAATGTGCTTTATTTGATCAGCATTGCTGCTCAAGAGAACAAGAAACAAGTCGTTAGTGAAATGTGCAAGCATTTATCCGAAAATTTGAGATATGTCGTTTCTTCGCCGTATGAGCATGTCACTTTATTGGATGAAATTGAGCATACCAAGCATTACTTATCGTTGATTGGGCAGCAATATGAGGATGATCTCATGTGGGAAATAGACATCGATCACTCTTCTGAATCTATACTGCTGCCACGCCTGGTCATTCAACCATTTGTGGAGAACTGCATTGAACACGCCTTCGATCGATCCGATCCTCCTTGGAAAATCCAGATTAAAGCCAAGCTGTACAACGGGCTGTGGGCTATTGAAATCACGGATAACGGCGGGGGGTTTGAGGAATCCAAGATCAAAGAAATTCTAAGCCATATCGACGACATGAACCCCGACTCCCAGGAGCAGGAGAGTCTTGCAGCGGGAATTGGCAATATGGGGATTGTGAACACCGTAAACCGCCTCAAGCTTATGTACAGGAACCGGTTATTTTTTAATTTGTACAACAATTCCGGCAGCCAGGGCGCTACCATCCAAATTATTGCTTCGTTAACCAGAGACTTTTACTAGATTCATGTAGGAGGGACAACGATGTTTCAAGCTCTCATTGCAGAGGACAGCAAACCGATTCTGCGGAACCTTAAAGCGCTCATTCACACTTCCGGTCTTCCTATTCAAGTCGCAGCCGTCGCAACGAACGGCGAGGAAGCGCTGGAGATTTGTCAGCATAACACAATCGACATTCTCATTACGGACATCAGAATGCCCAAGATGGACGGTCTTACGCTGATTGATCAAGCCAAAAGAATAAACGCCAAACTGAAGGTCGTTCTCATCAGCGGTTATAACGATTTCGAATACACGCGAAAAGCCATTAATTTGCAGGTATGCGACTACTTGTTAAAGCCTGTAGAACGCAGTCAGATGATGGAGGTTATGGAACGGGTCGTCGCCCAACTCAAAGAGGAACACCATACAGAAAGCTCAGTATTCGATGGAATCCTGGATCCGTCTTCCAGCCGTCTTATGAAACTGGAACCGGTTTTCTTTGAGCAATCCAAGCTGTTATGGGTGGTTCGCAAGCACATCTTTACGCCCCTTTCGGATCACTGGAATTCGGAGATTATTAAGATGAGACTGACGGAGGCTTTTGAGGGGCATCCCTTTTGGCTTTTTCCAACCCAAGATCCCCTGCAGCTTCTTATTCTGACGAATGCTTCTTTCATTGAGGGCCACAATTACAATTTGAATATAATGGAAAAAATACACAATTTCTTTGTTACACTGGGCCTCGATGTCTCTATAGCTTGCAGTTCCAGATCGGTAGTGCCCCAGAAAATCCCCGAGTCTTACAGGGAAATTTCACAGACACTCAAGGAGCAATTAAACGTGTCCAAGCCGGTCCTGCTGGATGTCAGCCTTTCTCTGCACATACAGCAAGCTTCCCAAGAGGAAATAAACCGATTAGGCGACAACTATACAGGCATGATACAGAGACTTCAGAAGGACCGCTTTCTCCTGCAGCTCTCCGAGCAGTTGAGTAAATGGCAGCAGGCTGACCTCCCCGTCGCCCAGTTGGAACGCTTTGTATCCAGGCTTGTAGGAGCATTCGAATCCTCCGCAAACCAGCATACCGAATGGAAAAACTGGGTGGTGCATGAACAAGCCAGGAAACTATTTGAACAATCAAGCTATGCCGATTTTTGCTCTGAACTTCTTACATTTTCGGGCGAATGCTTCGATTTTTTGCTGACCTATAACAAAAAAAGCGGCAATGAGTTGTTTATGAAAATCGATGAGCATCTCAGAACGAACCTGTATGCACAGGTGTCCATGAGCGATCTTTCTACGAAATTCCATGTAAGTTCTTCCTATATAAGCCGGATTGTAAAAAAATATTCTCAAAACACGTTCGTACATCACTATCTGGATTTGAAAATTCGTGAAGCAAGAAGACTTATGGAAACAAATCCCGAAATGAAAATCAAAGAATTATCGGATGCGCTCTGCTTTCACGACCAGCATTACTTTTCGAAAGTATTCAAGGAATATGTCGGATGCAGTCCATCAGAATACAAAGCAGCGATTCCCTTCAAGCCTCAAGATGTATAAAGAAGCTGGGGCAAGAATTGGACAATTGACACGAAAAAAATCCGACTTGCCTTTTGAAAGGAAAAGTCGGATTTCTCAGTCTCAATCTATCTTTGCACCGTATGAACGCAAAAAATAACAGCTTGCTCTCTGTCCATCCGCGCGCCTTTGACAACAAGCGTTTTAAAATCGCGATTCCATCCATATTGGCGCCACGCAAGTCCGCACCCTGCAAATTTGCTTTTCCAAAAATCGCACTTGTCAGGTCGCAATCTCTTAGATCAGCCTTCTCCAGATTAGCATTAGAAAGATCTGCTCCAAAAAAACGAACTCCTCGCATAACCTGTTTTGCTAATCTGGCTTGTCTCAAATTTGTATAGGACCAATCCCCTTGAACCAATGTAACACCATCCATTTGTACGCCTGCAAAGTCTGAGCCTGTCATTTTACAATAGTTAAATTCTGAAACGAAGAGATTAGCTACAGTAAAATTGCAGTTTTCAAAAGCTGATTCTGTGTGAATCGAACCATTCAACAAAGCTCCCCGAAAATTGCATTCTATGAATCGGCATTGGTTTATCGTGATTTCCTCCATTGAGCTGCTAGTAAATGTACAACGTTTAAAGGTGCAGCGAATGAGTTCGCCGTATCTTAAATCCCGCCCGCTAAAATTTATACCTTTTGGCTATTCTATAATTAGATAGGAATGAAAAATGGGTTGAGAGGGATATTAGTCCCCACTCAACCCATTTTCTTTGTTTGCACCGATCAAAGTACGTCGTATGGAGCCATCATAGCCGGTGAATATTGAATTCAAACGCTAGGTCTTGATCGGCTTTGATCAGATACTCATCATGTACTGGCGCACCCCAGCTATCGTCACCACCAACGCCCATTTGTCTGCCCGCTACCGTGACGACCGTGTAATGAACGTTCGGCAGTTCGTAATGATGGTAGGCATTTTCCAACTCGAATGCCGTAAACGGTGAAATGTTACATTCCACCGGCTGAGCAGCTGGTGCGGTTATCCGAATACCGTGGCCATCGTCGTTCGTAATGTTCACACGGCGGACGCCTGTGCGGTTCCCCGACTCTTGCGGCACGACATATCCAGACACATTATCAGCAGCGTCATTCTTGAACACCCCGAGCCTAGCTCCGAAGGCGCGATCGATATAGTTCTCCTCAGGTCCCATCGCGTACCAATCCAAATGGAAATAATCAGCTGGAACCTTGAACGACAACGCAAAGATCGGCAGTTTCGGAAGGCCTGATGTCCCCTCATAGCTTGACTTGACATTCACGCTACCGTCAACATAAACGGTATATACAACAGTTACCCGAACATCCTCGCTGATATTAAGCTTGTATTGAATAGTTACTGTTACGCTTCCCGCTTGCTGTGTCAGATTGACACCGATACATTTGCGCGTTAAGCTGGCCGCGTACCAAGCACCTGAGTCAAAGCCAAGCGAAAATCCTTTATCGTTATCCGTAGTCGCACGCCAGAATAACGGTGCAGGCGGAATGGCAATCATCTCTCGGCCGGCATAGTTCAGTGAAATCAGGCTTCCTGCCTGTTTCGAGAACATGATACTAAAATCTCGTCCATGAACCCCTATGTTTACATCACCATCCACGACTCTGAATGATCCTTCAGGTTGTGCAGACGAAGCCAGATCATCAACCAGAAATACGTACTGTCCGAACGAAACCTCATAACCGGCTTCTGCCCACAGTGTGCTTTCCTTCAAATAAAGGGAAGCATGTACCACGTACTCGCCCGGTTTATCAACATTTGGCAGTTCAAACGGCACATAAGCTTCACTTTGCGCAGGAACGTCGATATCCCTCCTGCCTCGGAATATCTCCTTGCCTTCAAGATGAAGGACAACGACTAGATCATAGGCATCCGTACCTTCGAACAGGTTTTCGTTCGTCACCTTTACACCTTTACGATCCGGTACGAGTTTGATGTTTTGGTAGAGGAATTTCACTTCCTGCATCTTTGGCGACACCTTGCGGTCCGCGTAAACGATACCGTTCGTACAGAAATTATAGTCAGTGGCGCGGTCGCCAAAATCGCCGCCGAATGCGAGAAACTCTTTGCCGTAACGATCTTTCTTGACGATCACTTGATCGATATAATCCCAGATAAAGCCACCTTGATACATGGCATATTTCTGTTCAAGCGCTGTATATTTATGCATGCCGCCTACCGAATTGCCCATCGCGTGCATATACTCGCAGCTTATATAAGGCTTCTGCGGGTTATCGTTTAAATAGGCCTCAATGTCTGCCGGCTTCGCATACATGCGGCTCTCCATATCGCTCGTATCGTTATACTTGCGGTTATGAAAAACCCCTTCATAGTGAACAAGTCGACTAGGATCCTTCTCCCGGAAATAGTTCGACACGTTTAGCAGGACTTCGCCCGCATAAGCTTCATTACCAACTGACCAGATAAGAATTGAAGGATGGTTCTTGTCGCGCTCGACCATCGAAATTGCGCGGTCCATCACGATATCCTGCCATTCCGGCTTATTCGCCGGAATGTTCCAAGACGGTTCAACTGCGCCCATCTTCTGCCATGAACCATGTGTTTCTAAATTCATCTCATCAATGACGTAGACTCCGTAAATGTCACACAATTCGTACCATAGCGACTGATTCGGATAATGTGAGGTCCGGACGGCATTTAAGTTGTTGCGTTTTAGCGTAGCGATATCCCACAGCATATCTTCCTTCGTAATGGCTCGTCCCCTACGACTGTTGAATTCATGACGGTTGACACCCTTGAAGACGATTCGTTTGCCGTTAAGGTGCATAATTTTATTTATCATTTCAAACTTACGGAAGCCGATCCTCTGCGGAATAACTTCAACGAGCTTGCCTTCTTGATCATATATGCTGACGTACAGAACGTACAAATACGGCTTCTCTGCACTCCAAGTAGTAACTTGTCCCGCATCAATAGACAACGATATAGTATCGATGGTTGACACTTCTGAGCGAGCTGTCGCCACTATATGCCCCGCTGCATCCTTCAATTCGAGCAAGAAGCTTGCTGACTGCACGCTTGTCAGCTTCAAATCCGCACGTAGGCTGCCATTCGCATAAGCGGCATCAAGATCGGTATGGACAAAAAGATCGCGAACGTGAATGCTTGGTATGGTATATAAATAAACATCGCGGAAAATGCCTGAGAAACGCCAGAAATCTTGATCTTCCAGCCAGCTGCCTGTGCTTCTTTGATACACCTCTACAGCAAGCTTATTCTCACCTTCATGCAGGAACGGCGTCAGGTCGAATTCCGCCGGAGTGAAGCTGTCTTCGCTATAGCCGACAAATTCACCGTTTAACCACAAGTAAAAGGCCGACTCCACACCTTGAAACGATATGTAGACGGGCCTGCCCTTCATATGATCAGGCAGTGTGAAGTACTTCACATAACTACCGACCGGATTATCATTTTCCGGAATAGCTGGCGGACGAATATCGTGATGTCCATCCCATGGATACATCGTATTTACATACTGCGGCTTTCCGTAACCCTGCAATTGAATGTGTCCAGGCACTTGAATTTGACTCCAACTGTCGCACTCATAATCGAGCTGGTGGAACAACTCGGGACGGTCAGCAGGCTTCACGAAATAGTTGAATTTCCAACTACCATTCAGGTCGTGCCGCAGCTCCATTGGCGCTGTCGCTTCTGCTTCTTCAAATGTTTCGTAATAACGGTGATCTGAGTGCGCCGGCAACCGGTTCACAGCAAATACGCTTACATCGGTGAGCCAGCTTAGGTTTGGATTCGTCAATTTCATAACATTTTCCCCCGTAAAGTTATTTAAAAGCCAGGTGATGTGCGCTGTGTGCGTAATCACCTGACTTTCTTTTTTCTATTTCACTGAGCCTGTCATACCTGCGACAAAATGCTTCTGCATGAGGAAGAAGACGAGCGCAGTCGGAATCGTCGAAATCACGATAGCCATCATAATAATACCATAATCAGGTGAATAGCTTGATCCCAAATTCGATATCAGCATGGGTATTGTTTTTTTCTCCGGTGATTGCAGAACGATGAGCGGCCATAAATAGCTGTTCCAGCTTGACATGAACGTAATGATGCCCGCTGCGGCGTATGTCGTCTTCATCGTTGGCATGAAAACACGGAAGAATAGATTTAATTCGTTCAGCCCGTCAATTCGACCAGCCTCCAAGAGTTCCCTCGGAAACATCTTCGTATTTTGACGGAAGAAGAAAATCAGGAATGCCGTAGTGAATGTCGGCAGCACAACGCCGGACACCGTATCCAGCCCGATAAATGGAATAACGCGTGAGATACCGCCGAACATTTGAAACAACGGTACCATGATAGCCGCGAACGGAATCATCATCGACAGTAATAGAATGTTAAATACGACGTCCTTCGCCTTACTTCTATAAATTTCAAAGCCGTACCCGGCTAAGGAGCCGATTAACATGGCTAATACGGTCGTTGTAATCGAAATTTTTGCGGAGCTCAGCAAGGCTGGTACAAAATCTACGGAACTAAACAAGTTTGTTATATTTTCCACAAGGTAGCTTCCCGGCAGCAATCTTCCTTTGGTCACATCGGCCGACTTATTCGTGGCACTGATAATCATCCATAGAAACGGAAATATGGAAATAAACGCAGCGACACTCAGAAATATATAAATAAAGATACGTTTCCATTTATCCATTTTTATCACCTGCTGCTTTAAACTGAACAAACGCCAATATAATGATCATAATCACGATGGAATACGATACCGTTGCCGCATATCCGAAATCCGCTGAATATTTAAAAGATAAATTGTAAATATACTGGGAAATGGACATCGACGCGTTCCCTGGTCCGCCCTTCGTAATGTTAACAACTTCATCAAACAACTGCAGCGTACCAATTGTCGATGTAATGGAAGTAAATAAAATAATGGGCTTGAGCAGTGGCATCGTTATTCCGAAAAACTGTCTCGTTGATGAAGCTCCATCAATTTTTGCAGCCTCGTAAATCGATTGATCGATATTTTGAAGCGCGGACAAGTAGAAGATCATATTATAGCCTGTCCACCGCCATGTGATTGCAAGAATAACCGTCACTTTCGCCCAGAACGGATCCGTGATCCATTGAATCGGACCTGCAATAAGATGAATCTTGATCAGAAGTTGATTAACCAAGCCATCCGTAGCAAACAAATATTTAAAAATAACGGAATACGCTACAAGTGAGGTAACAGCCGGCAAGAAAATCGCCGTACGGAAAAAGCCTTTAAATTTTAACTTACTATCGTTCAGTAACACAGAGATAAACATAGCTAGAACAATCATCACTGGAACTTGGATAATCAAATAAATAAACGTGTTCTTAACCGCGGTTATAAACGTTTTATCGCTAAACAGACGAGCGTAGTTATCGAAGCCGACGAAGGATAAATTCATTCCCTTACCCGATTTAAATGATAAAATAAGCGCTTGAATCATGGGATAGAAATAGAACACTGCAATCATGATTACCGCCAGGATAATAAACATCCAACCAGTCAAGTTAGCTCTTGTGCGAATATTTACGCCAGGCCTCGCTGCTTTCACGTTAGCCTAACCCCTTTCTTTACGGAAATAAAACCTTGGAACTTCCTCCAACTCCTGCAGCCGAAACGTTAACTTAGGAATCAGGAGAAGGCGAAGCCCCAGGTTTTATTAATTGCCGTATGATCTAATTATTTAACTTGTGTTTCTGCTTGAGCTTGAGCGTCGCTTAATACTTTGTCGATATCCGTACCCTTTAAATAATTTTGCATTTGGACGACAAGGATATCTTCAATCGCATACGTATGCATACCATAGTTCACCTTTGGAATTTGCTCTGTCCATTTGGCGAAATCGGCAATTACTTTTTGACCACCGAAGAATTCGTCAGCTTGCGTGTACGCCGGTCCGGATGCCGCGGCTTTTAACGTACCGATTGCACCAATCTCCGTAACAAGCTTTTGATACAATTCAACGTCAGATCCAAATGTCTGTTTCAGGAATTCAGCCGCAGCTTCTTTTCCATCGACGTTCATGACGTACCACGAGCTGCCGCCAAGGTTCGATGCATGAACAGATTTTGGGTCGTTTGTCAGTTTAGGAAACGGTACGACAGCCCATTTGCCGGACTGCGATGCTTCTTTTTTAACCGAAGCCGTAATCCAGTTACCGGTTGGAATCGTAGCTACTTCGCCACTGTTGAATGCGCCAACGAATTGGCTCCAATCCGATGTGGCCTTCACAATGTCCGCTTTCATTATTTCTTTATAGGTTTCAGCCGCTTCCTTCAAGGTCGCGTTGCCTGCCAAGTTAGGCGTCGTTCCATCTTCTTTTAAATACCACGAGCCCGCGGACTGAATCATCATGCGAATAAGCCCAAGATCGTTCGGATCTTGCGTCAGCAGTTGCTTGCCTGTTTTGGCTTTCACTGCTTTACCGATCTCAATCAGCTTCTTCCAGTCGATATCCTGCAGATCCTCAACCTTGTAACCCGCTTGCTCTAAGTAATCTTTTCTTACATACAATCCAGCAACGCCGGAATCGAATGGAACCCCATATTGTTTGCCATTTACACTTGTAGGTCCGATTTTGTAATCGGCGAAATCAGTCGGTTTAATCACATTTGTTAATTCAAAGAACGAATCAGGATAAGCTTGCAAGAAGCTTTGTGCCCGATAATCTTCGATCAATACGATTGTCGGCAAGCTTTTTGTCGTGCCTGCATTCAATCCTGCGTTCAATTTCTGAATGATATCGGCTTGCGCGTTTTCCACAATGTTGATCTTCAAACCGGAATCGGGATTTTTCGCCGCGTAAGCTGCTTTTGCACGTTCCATAGCACCAATATTAAATACTTTATCCCACGCCCATACTGTAATTTCCTTCGCAGCCGCAGGCGTAGCTTCAGCGGTGTTTCCTCCCGTATTCGGCACGTTATTCCCTTTGCTCGCGCATGCCGTCAATAGTACTAAGCTGGCCAATAGGATGGCGAGTACCTTTTTCACAAAAATTCAGCCCCTTTTAAATTACTGTAAATTAGTTTTGAAAGCGTTTGCCCCGCTAACAATAGTCATTATAACAATTCGTTAAAATGACCCGTTAGTAATATATTTGTGTGGATTTGTCATTCTATTGTTAGCTTTCTATTGGCTTTTTATGTAAATAGTAATTAATTTGTTTATTGGTATTTTTTTTAGGTATGAAGGAGTGGAAGCTTTATTTTCACTCTCGTTCCCTCATCGATGTTACTCACAATGGTAACGCCGTAGTCCTCTCCGTAAAGCAGTGCTACACGGTCATGTACATTTCGAATTCCAATACCGGAGAAAAAGCGACTGCTGCTAACGGAGCTCTGCGAATTATTCCCATTATCAAAGCCTTTCATTCCAATACCGTTGTCGATGACCTCGCAGACCAGCGCATTTGCCTCGCGCGACACCAGTACATAAATGTACCCTTCGTTCCTTTCATGAAAGGCATGAAAAAATGCATTTTCGATAAAAGGCTGGATGATGAGCTTGGGAACATGATAGGACAAGCAATCTTCGGTTGCAAAATAATCGACTTTGATCTGCTCACCGTACCGCACGTGATTAATAAATACATAATTTTTCAAATTAACTAGTTCTTGCTCCACGGATATCGTTTCACTAATGTTGCTGACGGTATTCTGGAGAAGGGAAATAAGGGAGTTGATGGTAGCGGCGGCTTTCTCCTTATTCCCCTGCTGGACCAAAATTTTCACGGATGCCAGCGTATTATATAGAAAATGCGGGTTAATCTGCATTTGCAGAGCGTATAGCTCTGCGTTGCGCTGGTCCTTCTGTGTCTGAATTAGCTTCTTAATATAATCGTTAAGCTCATCCAGCATGTAATTGTAGGCATGTCCGAGCTCCTTGATTTCGTAGCTGCCAGTAACCGTTATATAATTATCGAAATTATTTGCCGTAATGCCCGACATTTGTCTGGCTAGCAGGGTCAATGACTTTGTCAAATTTCTTGAAATAAGAAATACAATAAGCAGAGCTGCGAACACGATAGCCATACAGATAAGCGCAACCCTTTTGACATCGACCATCTGACTAAGCACCATTTGTTTATCAATGAGATTGACTAGATAAAAATCGTACGTAGGAAGGTACTCCGAAAGCACTAGACTGTTTTTCCCCATTACACTTATATCTTTGACATTTATTTTTTTTTGTTCAATTTCTTTTGCATAGCCAAGTAAATCATGCGCCACTTCGCCAATTAACTCATGGCGGTTACTTGATACGACGCTGCCCGAACGATCCAATATGATAACGTCGTTGCCATCGCTTGTGAAGTTCGTGAAGAATCGCTTAAAGTCACTTTCTCGTATGGCAAAATAAAGAACACCATATGGATTGCCGCTCGTTCTCTCCATAAGTGCCCTAGAAGCGACAATCACCGGGTCAGCTTCAGACAAATTGGTCATGCTTTCTTTATCCAATTGATAGATAAGCCGTTTTGGCGCGACAAGGGTATTGGCGGTTAACCTGCTGTTTCTCAGCTTTTCCAATGAGCTCGGCCAATAATAGCTATCCGTCGAGTGGCTTTTCCTATTCATTCCACTGATCGTAATTGTAACTGGGTAAGCTGCTACATTAGACTGAATCCGTTTCATCTGTTGGCTAGCCTCATAATGACTTCGCACCGTTGAAAGTGTGTCCATATCAGCATTCGTCAGAAACTCTTTAATCGTGCCGTTCTGCAGTACATTATTCGATGCCGTAACGATAGAATAATTGAACGATTCGAAATTCGCTTGAATCTGGCTAATGATTTTTGAATTCGTAATACTGAACGTATTCATGAAGAGTCGCTCCGACATTTGAATCGTGACAAGCGAAGTGAAGAACGACACGGAAATAATACTAACCACCGTGACGATAAACATTTTAATAAAAAGACCGTGATATTTAAATTTGTCCAGGAGTCTCCTCATAACCTAGTTCCTTTTCTTGTTGAGATGAATTTTTTTGTATTGGCTCGGTGATATGCCCGTTAATTTCTTGAATACTTTTGTAAAATAACTATGGTCCGAATAACCTACTTTTCCGCTAATTTCGGATATGGATGCGAAATCCTGCTTCAGAAGATCCGCTGCCTTCTCGACTCTGATCTTGTTCAAATATTCGCTGAAGCCTTCTTTATTATGCGATGTGAAATAACTCGACAAATAAGAAGGATTAAAATGAAAATGCTTAGCTATTTCTGTTAGGCTTAGTGGCTCAGCGTAATGCTGGTGGATATAATCAAGAAGCATTGTCATATTTGGATTTCCGCCCATAGACCGTTTCGTTTTTATAACATCATTTGTTTCCTGTATAAATGTCTCAAGAAGCTTGATCGCTTCGCTGACATGCGACGCTTCGCCTATCGATTTGAAATAAGCATATTTCGCTTCTTCCAAATTCTTCATATCCAATTCCAAACGGCCAAGCATAATTGTTATATTAAAAATGATGTTTCCCAAGAAGGACTTGAACTCAAACACATCCGTTTGATAATGGTTTGACGCGGCCTGCACGTACCTGAGCAACTCTTGGAAGGCCTCTTCGAACTGTTGTCGATTCATTTGTTCGGTAAAGCGAGTCATATTAAATTTCGCAACCTCTTCCGAATGTTTCGGCAGTTCCCCATATACAATTAAATTGTTGGAGGTAGGTAAAAAAAAGCGATAAGCATTTATTTTCAGGAACCCATCCCTAAAGTTCATGCCGAGCTGTCTCCAATCGCTAAATGCGTCACCGACCGTCCAGCCAATCTCCGGCTGCTGATTCCTTGTCCAAGCGGCAAGCTTCCGAACGATAAATGTGAAACGATCCCACTCGCTCTTGTCCATGTTTACCAGCACAACAACCATGTTAGGATCAGTGGGAACGGGATAATAAACCGCATGATCGAAGCCACTATCAAACTCAGCAGCAATTTTCGCCATCCATTGTGAAGCGGTATGTTGATTCTTGCTCTTGCTCGGCAATTGCTTGAGATCAGCCCCCAGCAGGATGTAACTAGGATATGGAAAAGCAGTGGTGATATCTTTAAAATCGTCATCGACCTCATAACCGGAAATAAGCTTATCGATGACAAGCTTAATGGACAAGCTGCCATCGTCATTTGACTCTTCCAGCTTTAAAGAGGGAATCTTACGCGCGGTGCGCTTCAATATGTCGAGCAGCTGCTCAGCTTCTAGCTTTGGCTTTAATATATAATCAGCAACCCCGCTTTGAAAGGTGGACCTCACATATTCAAACTCACCAAAACTGCTTAAAATGATCACTTCAATTTCCGGGAATTTCGACTTTATCACACGAGTAAGCTCCGCTCCTCCCATAACAGGCATCACGATATCTGTAATAACGATATGCGGCTGCAAACGCTCTATTTGTTCAAGAGCATCTTTTCCGTTGGAAGCCTCTCCTACGATCTGAAACCCCTCTTGTTCCCAGTGCAACAAGTGCTTGATACCCTGTCTGACTAAAATTTCATCATCTACAATAAGTACACGACAAGAACGAGCCATCCCTTTACCTCCGCAATGAATTTCTATTTACCTTCAACAAAATCATTCGTAATAACTTCGTATCACGATGTCTTGATCGTAGTTGCCGAATCCCCTGCCGAATAAGGTTAAGCCACCTCGACCTCGAGCGCTATCTTCAGCACTTATTCGCAATGTCCATTGCGTGCTATCCCATTGTACATCCTTGATCGTGACATCAGAAATTTGCTGACCATCTATGAATGTACCGTTTGCATTTATTCGAAGTACTTTCATTAATCCGTATTGATTGACGTCAGAATGCCACCAATCTGGTGAGAATCTACCTCTCATTCGACCGAAATCTCCGGGACTCGTCCACATACCCAGTAATTTATCATTGATTGTAAATCGGATGTCAGAAGGCCAGTTTTCATTAATGTTGGGAGCTTCCGAACCGATTTCCATTGAGATTTCAATTTCTTGTACAATTTGATCTTTGAAGAGATAGTTGGGTAATTTATATTCAACAAACCCTCTAGCAAACCACAAAATGCCTGCATGAACGCGTTCAGGATCCAAAAAATAGGTCGGATTATCGTAATAACCGATCATCTTTTCTGTTGTTGCAATTCCACACGTAGGGGAAGCCGCGAAATCCGTATATTGGCCGACAGGCATAGCAACCTCAACGAATTTTCTTTTCAACATAGAAGAACGGGATAATTTTATTTGCAGGTACTCCGTTGACAACGAGCAATACTTATAGGTCCCGCCATTAACCCTTTTCATTTTATAGCTTACAAGCCCTGCTCTCTGCAGTTTGGTAACGTGCGTACTGACAATTGCACTGCTTAGGTAAAGCACAGAAGCCAATTCTTTAATATGCATCTCTTTTGTATATAATAAATCAATAATCTGCAGCCGCACCTCGCTCGCCAATGCTTCGTAGACCCGAAGTGATTCAGAATCCGTCGATAAATACATGACTACACATCCATTCTTGAAATAGTAATTTAGTTAATCCTACACATTTTCACATCCAACGTATTGAAAGTATTTATCTATTATGATAAATATTATATAGAATATCAACAATTATGATTTAACCTTTTCATTAATTCAACTAGGAGGAATATCTATTATGTCCATGAAATCAACTATGCTTATTGATAAGAATTTCACCATTTCAGAAGTAGATCCAAGGCTCTATGGGTCATTTATCGAACACCTAGGACGTGCCGTATATGGCGGAATTTATGAGCCAAACCATCCAACCGCAGATGAGAACGGCTTCCGACGCGATGCTCTGGATGCTATTCGTTCACTAAATGTTCCTATCATTCGCTATCCTGGGGGAAATTTTGTATCCGGCTATAACTGGGAGGACGGTGTTGGTCCAAAGGCCGAGCGGAAGCGTCTATTGGATCTAGCGTGGTGGACAACAGAAACAAATGAGATGGGAACAAATGAATTCGCGGATTGGGCGAAATTAGTCGGTTCAGAAGTCATGATGGCCGTTAATCTGGGTACCCGCGGCGTTGACGCGGCTAGAAATCTCGTCGAATATTGTAACCATCCTTCTGGTTCTTACTGGAGCGATCTGCGAATATCACATGGTTATAAAGATCCGCATAATTTCAAAACGTGGTGCCTTGGGAATGAAATGGATGGCCCTTGGCAAATCGGAGCAAAAACGGCAGTCGAATATGGCAGATTAGCGAATGAAACGGCCAAAGTTATGCGCTGGGTTGACCCATCCATAGAGCTTGTGGCGTGCGGCAGCTCAACAAGTGGAATGAGTACGTTCGCTGATTGGGAGGCTACCGTGCTCGATCTTACCTACGATCAAGTGGATTATTTATCCTTGCACTCCTATTACAATAATAATGCGAACGATTCCTCAAATTTCTTGGCGAAATCGCTGGATATGGATCAATTCATTTACAGTGTAACAGCGATTTGCGATTACATGAAAGCGAAGAAACGGAGCAAGAAAAAGCTCATGCTTTCAATGGATGAATGGAACGTTTGGAATACCATCGGATCAAGCCGTGCTGCTGAACGCTGGCAGGTGGCACCGCCGGAATTCGAAGATGTTTATACGATGGAAGACGCTCTTGCAGTAGGCTGCTTCCTGATTACACTGCTTAAACATGCGGATCGTGTTAAAATGGCGTGCATAGCCCAATTGATTAATGTGATTGCACCGATTATGACTGAAAATGGAGGCCCTCTTTGGCTGCAAACCACTTATTATCCGTACCTTCATGCTTCTTTGTACGGTAGAGGAACGGTGCTTCACCCCATTATTTCTTCACCTAAATATGATTCAAAGGATTTCACCGATGTTCCGTATCTAGAGGCCATCAGTGTTTTCAATGAAGAGCAAGGTGAAGTTACGATCTTCGCTGTAAATCGTCATTTATCAGAGAGACTTGAGCTTAACGTTGACGTCCGCAGCTTCGGTGAAGTTAGCATTCTCGAGCACTTAGTGTTGGAGAATGAAGATTTAAAAGCCACCAATACAAAAACGAAGCCCGACCATGTCGTCCCTCACAAAGGCGGTAACGCCAAAACTGACGACGGATATGTTAAGGCTGATCTCAGCAAAGCTTCATGGAACGTTCTTCGACTGCAAATAAAAAACACCTAGCTAGATTTATAATGTATTCGCCACTATTTCTTATTTTAAACCTAAAAACCGAAGGATAAAAAGAAACCAGCTAATGGATGTTACTTGATAATAAAGTCGTTTAATAATACAGTCACAAAAGCAGAGAAACCCGTCCTTGGTTAGGGCGGGTTTAATAATTTTAACCAACATTATCGTCATGCTGTCTATGTAATTAAAGGCTGAACATTGGTCATTAAGGTATTCGGCTCCCTTGCAATGCATGGTCATTGAACTATTGTTCTTCGTAACCAACACCGATGGCCACACCTGCCTCGACTACTCCATCAATGTATATAAATGTTTTAAACAATTTAACTAAGGATAAAATAGGAAAATATCAACTACGCATAAAGGTTGTGAAAAAAGAGTGCAATCCAGCGGAAAAATATCCGGAAATCAGTTAAGCTTACTTTTTTTCACCTTTATTGTTTCTACGCTCATTTTATCCGTACCCGGAATTATGGTATCTTTCGCCAAGCAGAATGCCTGGTTGTCTGTTTTTCCAGCTTCGCTTACGGGAGTCGTGAACATCTGGGTACTGACCGCTCTGTCCAAACGTTATCCCGGTCAATCGATCATGCAGTACACTGTCAAGATTTGTGGGAACTGGGCGGGCAAAATTGTAGGATTTTATTTGACTTATTATTTGTTTTTCTTTATTTCCAGCACTGTAAACGAACATGTCGGGTTTATTAACACCAACCTCCTGATGAATACTCCCTCTCTGGCCCTGATGGTCTCCATGTTGTTTTTGTGCTGCCTGGCCGTACTGGCAGGAGTCGAAGCTATCGCCAGGTGCAATGAAGTGATTGTTCTCATTATCATCGTCCTGCTGATCACTATCTTCATTTTTTCTATCCGGGATATTGAACTGACTCGCTTGACCCCGTTTTTAGCGGAGGGACTATTTCCGGTACTTAAGGGTGCAGTGGTTCCGTCCGCCTGGATGAGCCAGTTCTTTTTTCTGGGATGGTTCCTCCCGTACTTAAACGAAAAGCCGCAAAATGTCCGAATGAATTTGTTATCGGCAATGGGAGGAGTTGTTCTGTTGATCATGGCAATCGACTTAGTTACCATTATGATGTTCGGTCCGATAACGCCCCGTTTGAAGTTCGCTTTTTTGAAAGTCATCCAATATATCGGTATCCTCGGACCCTTGGAAAGGCTGGAGGCCATTGCTGTTGCCATATGGATTTTTGGGATTTTCACCAAGATTTCGATGCTGCTCTATATGTTTTCTTTAAGTGCAAGCCAGTTGTTCGGAACGTCAAATTATCGAAAATCCGTTGTTCCGGTAACTCTGTTATCCGCTGTCGGCTCCGTCTGGATTTTCAAAAATGACGCTGAATTTCAAGCCTGGATTACTTTCACCTATCCGATATTGGCACTCTTTACGCAAAGCCTGCTCCCATTGATACTGCTTACCATTGATACTCTCAAAATAAAAACCGCAAAGTTATGGGGATAAAATCATTTTTCCGAGGGGTTCGAATAGGAATTTGTAAGGAACGACAAGGCTAGGTACTTCCACTCCCGCTATCAGAAGAGCGCCAATGACAGCGGTTACGGTCATAAATAGTGCATAAATCCAAGCCTCCCGCTTCTCATTACTCCCCCATAAACGACGAATTTGTAATAAGGTGTACATGCAAAGACACAATACATATCCTGCAGACATGACAAGTTTCACTTCATAATCTCCTTTTCTTTCAAATGCAATGAAGGGCCGATAGCTCCCGTATTGTTGATGGTGAGGTTCACGGATACGGAAATTTCAGCCGCTGCAAAATGCCGATCCCATTGTTCCTCTACGATACGCCACTTTTGGGGATCTTTTCTTTGAAATTGCTGGCCGAAGCCTACGATATCCGTTTTGTATTGGGTTTGTATTTTACGCAAGAACACCTTCATATCATGTTCAACCCGATTTTCCAACGCCTTTTTGATAAGCTTTTGATTGTTCGGTTGGCCTACGTCGAGCCGAGAATTGTTTTCAAACAGATTTCCCTTTCCTTTTATATCGACATGAAATTTAAGATGATTTCCTAACATATCCGGTTCGATTATGACTTCGCTGCTCGTTAAAAAATAACCCACATTTCCATTTCCTTCAGGCAGATCGGCAACGATTTTATCCGTCTTCTTGTTTTTCTTGAACCAGAGAAAAGCGTGGGTTTCCGCATTATCCAAAAAGCCGACCAATGCAGACGATTTGAAAATTGCCGTACCTTTCATACGAAATAGTTCGTCCTTGACTTTTTGCGACGAACTAAAAAAATGAGTCGGCTCCAAAACCCCGACCGCCGGATTTATTCCCTCGCTCGCCGATGCTATCAAAAAATCCCGCAACGTGGTGGATATTCCTTCTCCCCGCATGATTTGCATTTCTTTCAAGGCTTCGGCGGGAACCAGTTCATAGGGGTAATGAACTTGCAGCAGATCCCCAGCTTTCATTCCTTTGACGACAAATACATACGTTTTTAACCGGTTCCGCGGATGGCGGCTGAAAGAGTCCAGAATATCGTTAATTCCATGCCTGGCCAAAGATTCCCCGATTAGTATAACGCTGCGATGCGAAAAAAAAAGCGTTCTGGACATTTTTTGCTGAAGCTTTTGGTCAAGATCAAACGCATTTTTTCCAACCTCCGAAATCAGAAAGAACCTGTCCCCTTCTTTAACCCCCGTAGTTTGAGAGGATGGGGAAGGCACGGAAATCTGAAGTGTCGCCCGTATGTTTCCGTCTTCCATCAAGTCCAGTCCTGTTCCCATAACCAAACCGATATCATTGATTTCCATGCGATCCCAACAGCCCGTAATGACCAGTGGAATCAACAAAATCCCGATTCGTAACCATCGTTTCAACTATTCTCTTCCTTCCCGCTGCGGCGCTTTAGTAGCCCTATCGTAAGAGGGAATGGATATGCCGACGCCATTTTTCCGGGGAACCCGGAACCACACATCTTTAATTGCCCTTAGAGAAAAGGGAGCCACAGGTGTAAAATAGGGAACGCCGAAAGATTTCAAATGCACGACGTGGAGCAAAATTCCCAAAAAACTGAGCGCTATACCGTATAATCCCAGAGATCCCGCCAAGAAGATGATCGGAAACCGAAGCAAACGGATCCCATTGGCAAAATTAAATCGCGGTATGACAAAGGCGGCTATACCTGTCATAGATACGACGATAACTGTGGGAGCCGAAATAATGCCCGCCTGTACGGCCGCCTGCCCGATGACAAGCGCGCCGACGATGCTTAACCGTCTGTCCTATCGTTCTTGGTAAGCGAAGCCCAGCTTCGCGTAAAGCTTCAAACATGATTTCCATCAGCAAGGTTTCTATCATGACCGGCAATGGCACCAGCTCCCGAGCGGAGGCGATGCTCAGCAATAAACTGGTAGGTATCATTTCCTGATGGCATGTGGTCACCGCTACAAATAAAGAAGGGGCAAAAATAGCGATAAATAAAAAAATAAATCGGATCCACCGTACGAAAGTAGCTACAGGGTAACTTAGATAGTAATCTTCGCTTGCCTGCATACCGTTCCAAAAAGTAACTGGAACAACGAGAACGAAAGGGGTATTATCGACCAGAATGGCAACCCTTCCTTCCAATAGTCCCCCTGCTACGACATCGGGCCGTTCCGTGACTTGAACGGTTGGAAAAAGGGGAATTGGATTGTCCTGAATCAGTTCCTCGATGTAACCACTCTCCAATACACCGTCAACCCGGATAGAAGCGATTTTATCTCGTACCTGGTCAACGACCGATTCATCGGCAAGTCCTTCGATATAAGTCACTAATACATTCGTTTCCGTAATCTCGCCTAAGGTAAAGGCCTCCATTTTTAGACGAGGGGTACGAATATAGTTGCGCAACAGCCCTACATTCACTGACTGCCTTTCGATGAATCCCTCTTTTGGCCCCCGGATAACCGGTTCCGAAGAAGGCTCTTCGATGCTCCGATGAACCAAGCTATTTACTGTAAGACAAACGGCACTCGTTTCACCGGCAGTAAAAACGATGGCATACCCACGCAGCAAAAGTTTGACGATTTCCGCCCAATTCGACGATGTTACCGATTTGCCGACCGGTATTGATTCGCTATCCAATGTTTCCGTTTCTTCAGCAATCCGTTCATATGGTTTTAAGACTAGATCGCTCACTTTTTTTTCGTCAGTTATAGTTTCAAGATAGACAATTAATCGCTTGGCTTTCCCGTCAACCGCATGAATTTTGTGGCAAACCAAATCCGAGCATTTTTGAAACATTTGTTTCACAAAGGCTTCGTTTTGTTCGATAATAGACGTTACATCTTCCTTATCCAGAATAGTATCATCTCTTTCATCTATAATGGGTGGACTGCCGACTAACCATTTTCGTAACCATATCGTCACTGTAAAAATCCTTCCATTGACATTTATGCTATTTATAGAATGTCTTGGAAAACAGAAATTATCCGTATTTAATCATAAATAAAGGGTAACCTTTAGGTTACCCCCCAAAAAAAACATATAAATACTGTTAAAAAAGAGCTGCAGTTGTTATCAAGACCTAAATCCCAAAAAGCCATAAGAAACAACAGGAATGGAATAAAGTGCTCCAGTTTTCTACTTAAACACTCACAAATAAAATAAGCATTCACCCAATAGAGTGAACGCCTACTTATAAAACCCAAACCCACACTCTCTAGTTCATACTTTGCCTGAACTAAGCCTCTATGCTAGTCGGAATGATTTCTAACCATTCAAGCCGAACGAGAGCACCTTTAGCTTGAACTACAATACGATGTGCCCCTGGTTCAAGCGTGAACGGTTCTCTGATATTTGTGTTCTCGCCATCTACCGAGATTGCCAGACTTCCGTTTTCATCAAGCTCATTAAGGTGAATGTTGATCTCATAAACCGTGAAATCCGTAAACTTAGGAACATAAATTTCGTAGGCCAGCCAATCGCCTTCAGCTAAGTGTACTTCTAGGCGCTCATCCTCCTGCCATGCCTCTCCTTTACCATGCTCGAAGTTTGCTGTCTCCCTTGCACTTGCGACAAACCGAATGTCCGTGCAGTCATGGATGCGAAAGCCAACATTCTGATTCGATGGCTGCTGGATGCCATAACTGACACCTTCTCCCCGATACCCGTAGAAAATAGCAGGTATACGAACGGGAGGTCTGCTTAACAAGGCGTCAACAACATCGCGGTAATACACACATTGGTCGAAAGCTAAATTAGTTAGATATTCCCATAAGATTTGTTGTGCTGTTATCTCATCCGGCTTCGAACCACCCTCTAAGTAATCAACCAGCATCTGCCAATCACGGGGAACCTTAACGCTGCAAGGTGAATTATCTTTGCCCATCTTCTTCCAAGTCCAGAAATTCCAAGAGATATTGTTATCTTCAAAAAGGCGGAAAGCACCCGCGTACCATGCTTTGTTATTCTCGCCACCTTCACCCATATAAATGGGCACGTTCCACTCTTCACGCTTATCTAAGTAGACTCTAATGCTCTCCGTATCTGGATTATTCCAATATTTATGGAACTGCAGCATCAGATTATGATCGATTTTCTCCGTAAAAATCGACCAATCCGTTGCCCAATGGGCACCTTCTAGAATAATCAGGTGGCGATCGTCTACTTCTCTGATTGCCTTGACGATATCCCGGTAAAGAGGCATGACCTCACCGTTATACGTAGAGAACCAGTTGGGCAGCGGCTCATTGAGCAGATCATAGCCCGCAACAATCCACTCATTCTTGTAGTGCTCTGCGAGAAAACGCCATAGCTGAACAGTAAGACGCCTATTCTGTTCTTCTGTAAATAGCTCCGGCAAGTCCCGTTCAGAGTCGTCTATATTCGTACCCGTCTGGCCCCCAGGTGCCCCGTGTAGATCTAAAATCACATAAAGGCTGTGCTTACGACACCATCCGATAAGACGATCAATGAGTTTCATTCGATGCTCTTTCACCCGAAGAGGCTCACCGTCTTCAATTAAAAATCTTGCGTTTATTGGCACCCTAACCGAATTGAATCCTTCAGCGGCAATCTGTTGAATATCTGCTTCCGATGTGTGAACATCATAGTAAATGTCCCAAAATCTTTCGGCCTCCCGTTCCCCGATCAGCTCATGAATCATCTTTTCAATACGCCGCGGACGATCTCCTTTCTCCGGAAACATCCACATATAGCCCTCAGGGAGCAGCCAACTCCCGAAGCCGACGCCTCTTAGCAGCACCTCGCGACCTTCTCCGTTGACTAGTCTCTTCCCGTCAGCTCTAAGAAAGCCAACAACTTCGTTCTCACGAATTGAGCTCATTAGTTTTCACTCCTATCCCTTTATTGCACCGTCTGCAATACCCTTCATAATGTATTTTTGCAGTAATAAATAGAAGAGAACGACCGGCAGCATGGCCAGAATCAATGCAGACAAAATGGCAGACCAGTCATTATTCCCGTATTGACCGAACAGCATGTTGGTGGATAATAGCAAGGTATACGTCTTATAGTTTGTCAACATTAGTAACGGTAGAAGAAAGTCGTTCCATATCCATAACAGGTTTAAAATCGCTATCGTAGCCGTAATAGGCAGTAATAACGGAAATATGATGACAACATATAATCGGAACTCACCGCAGCCATCAATGACAGCTGCTTCATCCAGATCGCGGGGGATAGACTTCACAAAACCATGGTACAAAAAGATCGCAAAGGCGACACCCGTGCCTATATATATCAATCCTAGACCTGTCGTTGAGCCTTGCACGGATAGCGCTTTGGAAATTTTAGTCAGCGTTATCATAATAGAATGAAATGGTATCAACGTGGACATGACAAACAGCAGAAATATAAATGCACTTAACTTCCCAGGTGTCCTAGATAGTTTATAGCCAGCCATCGACGCGCATATAATAATGCCTAACAAGCCAACCGATGCGATATATACCGTATTTCCTAAGCTTCTAACAAAATTAGTCTTATGGAATGCGCCAATATAATTTCCTACTTCCAAATGGGTAGGCAGCGACAAAATATTATTCATCATGGCGCCTTCCGTCTTAAAAGAGTTCAGCAGTCCCATGTAGATCGGAAACAACGTAAATATGGCAGCCGCAATAAGGATCATCAGAATCATAAAGGAACCGATTCGCTTCATGATTCCACCTCTCTTCTCTTCATCAGCCACAGCTGAATCAAGGTGATCAAGAACACGACTAGAAATAATATCATCGCCTTAGCATTTGCGTACCCATATCGATTACTTGATTTAAATGCTTCTTCGAAAATGTTCAGTGCGATGACCTGCGTCGATCTGCCTGGACCACCGCCGGTTAACGAGTAGACAGCATCGAATGCTTTAAACGAGCCGTTAAGAGTAAGAAAGATACCGATCGTCAGGGCCGGATAAATCATCGGAAGCGTCACATAACGAAACGTTTTAAAAGCATTCGCTCCATCCATCGCAGCCGCTTCTTTCAGATGCTGGGGCACACCCTGCAAGGAGGCGATATAGATCACCATCAGGTAACCGACACCTCCCCACAGGGACACGATGACGATGGCGAAGAACGAATAAGCCGGATCACCGATCCAGGATTTATCCAAAAAGGAGAATACCGTATGTTCGGCTATATACGGAAGTACTTTAGTGAAAATAAATAACCACATAAAGCCGCCTATGATCAAGCTGATCATATTGGGCATGAAAAAAATCGTACGGAACCATACCTTGCTGCGGCGTCTGGATTCCACGAGAACCGCCAGAAGCAGAGCGATCGCATTCTGAAGCACAACCATGAACACGACATATTTAAGGGTGAAGCCTACCGACTTTAGGAAGAACGGGTCCGCAGTCAATGCCTCGATGTAATTAGCCAATCCCACCATCCGATACGTGCGATTCAGTCCGTTCCAATTCGTAAGGCTGTACCATGCGCCCCCGAATGCGGGGGCGAGTACGAATACAGCGTAGAATAATAGAGCGGGAAACACGAAGGCTAATAGGATGACCGTCTTTTTTCGTTTCGTTGTCATTAGCCTATTCTCACTCCCGGTCACCATATATAGCCATGCTATTGCTGACCCTTAATCGCGTCTGCCCATTTTTTATCCAGCGCTTTGATAATCTCGTCTTTCGTTACTTGCTTCGCGTAGTAGCTTTGCAGCAGCTTCGCTTGTTCATCCGTGATGCCATTAGGGAGAGACAAGTCCTGATAAGCCTTCCCTTGAGAAACGTAGGTCATCGCTTCATCGATCCAAGGGAATGATTTATACGTGTGAACCTTAGATACGGGATTGAACTTCAATTCTTGGAACAAGGCTGACGAATCCTTCGCATCAAGGATGTAATTTAGAAGATCCATGGCAACCTCTTTATTCTTGCTTGTTGGAGATACCGCTAGAGACGTGGACGTTGATAGGTTAATCATCGTACCTTTCGGGTTATTGCTCACTGGAAGCGGTGCTACACCGAATTCGATTTTCGGGTTAACCTTCTGAATCGCTTCTGCTTGCCACGGACCTTGAACCCACATTGCCGCTTTTCCGTTAGCGAAATCGGTTGAGCCCTGGGCGCTGCCTACTTCAAATGGCTTATCTGTCCCATTTTGCATAACAATATCAATAATATTGAATACGTCCTGGACGTCTTTGTAGGAGGCTTCACCCTTATTCATCTTTTGAATCCAATCCGGATGCTCCGAATTCACAATCCCACCGAGCGACAGCGCCATGATCAGCTGCGGAATCCATGCCTCTTGAAAAGACAACTCGAATGGTGTCACTTTATTCGCCTTCAGCTTCTCAATAACCGCTTTCATTTCATCTAATGTTTGAGGAGCTTTCAAGCTTAAATCATTGAACACTTTTTTGTTGTACAAGTATCCCCATTCCAAGCTTTCAAGCGGTAATGCTACTATTTTTCCGTCAAAGGTTACCGTCTTTTTAACGTTATCGAACAGGCCTGCCGCAAACGGCTGATTGGATAAATCACTCAAGTAACCGGCTTTGTAATAACTAGGTACGTCTGCTACAGCGTGTAGGGTGAACAAATCCGGCGCATCATTGGAAGAAAGGCGAGTCTGCAAGATTTGCTTGGCTTGGTCAGGATTCGGCATTTCAAGATTGATGGTGACATCAATATTTTTTTCAGCTTTTTCCTTTGCCTTAAATTGTTCAAAATACTTGTCAAATTGATCCTTAAACCGTGGAAAGCCCATAAATACTTTCAATTCAACTTTCTTCGCTGGTGTAGATGCTGCCGGTTTCGAGTCTGCCGGAGCCGGCGTAGCCTCTACCGCACCGTTACTTGAGTTGGAATTTGTGCCGCAACCGACCATCGCTCCCAATAAGGTAACACTTAGCATTAAGTGAAGCGCTTTCTTCATTCTTCATTTCCCCCTAAAGAAGATTAGTAACTACAATTTCAGTATAGAGGAGAAGGGTTTTATGAATCATTTGATGTTATTAGCATTCGTTATTGCACTTTATTGATTCCGAGCTACTCCTTACGCATTTCCCCTGGTGTGAGTCCGAAATGTTTCTTAAACACGCGATAAAAGTAAGCAATATCCATATAGCCAGTTAGCTCTGCTACTCGTTTGATGGCAAGTCGTTGATCCATGATTAATTCCTTAGCTTTCTCCATCCTCTTACGAACGATATAATCGGATAAATTTTCCCCGATGGAAGCCTTAAATGTTCGACTTAGATGCTCCTTGCTCACAAAAAAATGATGAGCGACCGTCTCAAGAGAAATAGTTTCTTGGTAGTGGCGGTCAATGTAAGCCTGTACGTCCTCGGGGGCTAATCGATTTTTATTTTTGCGGTACGCCTCTATGGCATCTATTGCATCAATTAACCAATCACGCAGGATGGTATGAATCTCTCCTAAAGAGTACCCACTTAACAACGCAGCACGTTTACGTCGCTCTTCGATCCAAGCTGCATCCAAACCATAATCCGTACCAGCTGTAAACTCTTCCAGCAAGTGCAGAAAATCATGCGCAATTCTAGCCGGTAATCTCCCATCTTGCGTCACTGTATAACCTTCGGATAAGAGGTCCTCTATCTTTTCCATTGTATGGAGCACAGCGGGGCGATTAAGTTCCAAGAGATACTCATAAACCTGCTGCCGGTAATTCAAATAGGTGTCCAGCATCTTTTTATCCGTAAAGACGTGCGTATCCCATGAAGTTGGTATTTGTAGTGAAGCCTGCAGCTCTTCCACGCACCGAGAAAGGGCATCGTTCAATTCGACTGGATTAATCGGCTTCAAAAGGTATTCGATGGCACGGGAACGTATCGCCTGCTTCAAATAAACGAAATCGTCAAAGCCACTCATCACGATTATTTTAACTTCGGGGTATCGCTCGTTTAATACCTTCAGGAGCTCCACACCGTCCAGTCCCGGCATTCGCATATCGGTGATCACGATGCTCGGATGCAGCGTCTCAATCAGAACGATTCCTTCCCGCCCACCATCTGCTTCCCCAATGATATTCAGTCCAAGTTTGTTCCAAGCTCCCAATGATCTAACGACTTGTCTGGCCCAAAGCTCGTCATCGATGATCAATACGTTCAGCATCCGTTTCTCCCCCTTCCTCCTGCGTCACAGCAGCCATTACTAATACAACCAAGGTCCCTACCCCTGTCTTGCTAAATATTCGAACACCGCAGCCCTTGCCGAATTGCAGCTTGAGTCGTGCATGCACATTCCTTATTCCGATTCCCCTTTTCTTTCTTACATCGTTGTTCCTTGCTCGAGGCGCCAGTCGTCCATCTCTCAAATCCGATCGCAAATCGCTTAGACGCTGCTCGTCAACGCCTACCCCGTCATCCTTAATGAAGATAAAGACTCGTTTATCTATCAGCCTTATCCGAATCTCGATATTCCACTTGCCTTCCTTACGCTGCAGTCCGTGTTCAAACGCATTCTCGAGAATCGGTTGGAGTGTGAATTTAGGAAGCCTTGCGGTAAGTGCCCTCTCATCTGTAGATACATGCATACAGCAACGATCTGCGAAGCGTTGTTCCTGAATATAGAGGTAATTCCGCATATGCTTGATTTCGTCTTCGAGAGGTACCAAATCACCATCTGCGCTAATGGAATAACGTAATAGCTCCCCCATTACCCGGGTAATTTCATAAATTTCAGGCGCACCCTTCACCAATGCCATTCCCCCCATCAAATTCAGGGTATTATTGAGAAAATGCGGGTTGATTTGCGCCTGCAGAGCCATTAATTGCGCATTCTTCAAATCGATTTCCTGTTGATATTCAACCTCGATCAATTCCTTAATACGCTTCATCATGGAATTATAGCCGTTTTCCAGCAATCCGATTTCGTCCCTGCTTTGGACCGGAGACATTTTAAAATTATGAATATGTGTCATCTTCATTGTTTTGGCAAGCTTGACAATCGGCCTGCTAATTCGAAGCGATACGAAAATGGAAAGCAAAATAGAGGCTATAGCAAATAGGGTTCCTGTTAAAATCCCTGCTTGGATCGTCGGTTGTGCGCTTTGGTTGACTGTACGAAGTGGAATGACTTTCACCACCGTCAGTTGACCGTCTCCGACTCGTTTTAAGAAATAGAAATCCGTCTTGGTTCTACGAAATGCCAATTCAAAATCATTCTGGTTGAGGCTTTGAAGTTGGGACTGAAGCTCTGCGGCATCCATTGTCTCCGTTGAACCCGACAAAAGCTCCCCTTGATCGTTAATCAAGTAAACCGAGCTTTCTGATTCTGATTTTAAAATATCACTGACTTCCCTCCACACTTGCTTGTTTATACGGACGGAAATACCGCCTAACAGCATACGATCCTCAAATCGGTTCATACTGTGATAAGCATAGATGGCACTGCCGGATTGTTTAAAATACATATTGATTGGTGTTTGAAGCATACGTCCCCAGTTGCCTTCCCGAATGTTTAAGGAATAAATGGTTCCGCTGTTTGCATAACTGACTGAAAATGCCTTTTGGATTGGATGAATATATAAATTCAACTCGTCTACCTTTCTGGAATTTGCATAGAAGGCAGACGTTAGTGTGTTTTTGATATAATTTTGTGTGTTAAATTGTACCCCGATATCAGGGTTGTTCATATCATTAAGACCAGCCATAAGCGTTTGGTTAATTTGTAAGGAATAAAACAAAATATCGATTTGCTGATGGAGCTCCTCCAAATATTGATCGGCCCATAACATCCTCGAATTGTTCGCATTAATGATTTCCTTCTCTACGGAACTCCGTGTATTATTCGTGGCAATCCATGTGACGGTTACAACCGGCAGCGTGGTTAAGCAAATCATTAGTACCATCAATCGAAGACGTAGGCTTGTTCGCATCGTAGTAGAATTCCTTTCTGAACGAAAATAGCGCTATCTTCATGTTACTTTATCTTTTAAGGAATAGCATTCCTATTTTTGGCGGCTTAAAAGTCAATTCCATTGGATTATTCCAATAGAAGCACGAACTTCGAAGCCTGAGAGCAGATTCCATTGGAAAAATCCAATGGAAGAGTGAATTTCAGCTCGTTTTGAATACGGATCGAAAGTCCATATTTAAAGCGCTTTCAACAATTAATTTTAGAGCTGCTGAATGCAGATGTCATTCTAATTTATTGATTACACGATTAGAAAATATTGATTTCGTAAAAATAATAGGCGACCACCCTAAAGAGTGATCGCCGATAAAAAATTTCAAACACGAATCCAGACCGTCATTTCGCCCGGCTGTCTGTTGCCCCACAAGTAATACGGTACAGCTTTAAGCTTTACCGGCTCAGACACTTGCTGCTGCGCAAGCGGACGGTACGCCGTATTCTCTTGCCAGGAAGCTCGTTCATCGACGCGACCTTTCGCTTCAATGACGACCGCTCCACCGAGCAGCTCGGCGTCGTAATACGATTGCAGCTCCGCTTCACGATCGATAGACAAATTCGAAAGCAAGCTGCCGTTGTCCGTTTCCTCCAGACAATAAACTAGCGGACCGCGTTCAAAAGCAGCTTTGCCTGCATTGGCCCTGATCTCCGGATGCGAGGTAATCAACTGCGCCTCAAGCACTGGCTCCCACTCCACGATGTCTCCCTGAGCCCATTGCCTATTTACGGTCGCATATCCATTCTCAACATCGTATTCCGAAATCATGCCGTTAATTTTCATCACAGCTTGCCCATAGCACCAAGACGGAATGCGCAGTGCAAGCGTGAATCCTGCATCCGGAACAGCAGTTAATTCAAATCGTACATAACCTTCCCAAGGAAGACGCGATTGCTGCTTCAGCGCCACTTGACCGACAGCTAGCTCGAACCGTGCTTCGCTGCCGATGAACAGATGCGTATAAATTTTGTTTTCCTCTGCGGAAGTTGTATAAATATAATCGTTCAAGGAAGTGAGAAGCCGCGCCACGTTAGGTGGGCAGCAGGAGCAGCCGAACCACTTCTGCCGTACCGACTTCACGTGCTTGCGGTCCGGGTTATTTAAGGAAGCCTTCGGCCATACTTCCAGTGGATTGACGTAAAAATAATGCTTACCATCCTGCGACATACTGCCTAAAACATTGTTGTACAGCGCCCGCTCTAGGACGTCAGCGTACTCGCTCTTCACCTCCAGAAGCAGCATGCGGCGGGCGAAGAAGATTAGACCGATCGAAGCGCACGTCTCAGCATATACGGTATCGTTCGGCAAGTCGTGGTCGAACGTAAACGCCTCACCTTGATGCGTCGAGCCTATGCCGCCTGTAATGTACATCTGCCGCTTCGTCGTGTTATCCCACAATCGATGGCATGCTTCGATCAGCTCCCGGTCATTTGTCAGGCTTGCGAGGTCGGCCATCGCCGTATACATATAGACGGCCCGTACGGAATGGCCTACAGCAACGTCCTGTTCACGAACTGGCAAATGCGCCTGATTATAAGCAATCTGCCCGCTGGTCGGAATCGGCATCTCCTTTTTCATCCAATGACTGTACCCATCTCTTTGCTTGCATTCCTCAATCAGAAAGTTCGGCGACTGCCCGCGCTCATCGATGAAAAATTGCGCCAACTTCAAATAACGCTCCTCATCCGTCGCTTGATACAGCTTCACTAGCGCCAGCTCTATCTCCTGGTGGCCGTCATAGCCTCTCAATTTGCCTGGCTCGCGACCAAATACGGTGTCGATATAGTCGGCAAATTTGCACACGACATCAAGCAGCCTCCGTTTTCCCGTGGCATCGTAATACGCAACCGCAGCCTCCATCATATGGCCTGCGCAGTAGAGCTCGTGTGCTTCATGAAGATTCGTCCACTCATTGCCCGGTTCTTTGATCGAGTAATACGTGTTCAGATAACCATTGCTGTGTTGGGCCTTGGCAATTAGCTCGATCAACTCGTCCACAGTTTGCTCCAGCTCGGGGTCCGGTTGGCTTGCAAGCGAGTATCCGACCGCTTCAATCCACTTCGCCACATCGCTGTCCTGAAAAACCATCCCTCCGAATTCGCCTTCTTCGATCCCGGCCGCAATCCGGAAATTACGAATCGCATAGCTAGGCTCAGCATCTGGAATCCGGTCGTTAAGTGCCTCCCATTGATAGGGAATGACCGTCCCCCGCACCAGCTCTGTAAACTGATTCCAAAATCCGTCCTGTATGCTTACACGCCTACTACTCTGCCGCTCGCTCATTGATATCCCCATATGCATATCCTCCTAGAACTGTACATGATTTATATGACATTTGATTATTGCTCTCATCCAGTTTATCCTTGAATTTATAGATGAACTACGAATAAAACAAACCTATTTTTTATAAAATTTCACACTACACTCGGAGGGGATCGGGAATGAACGAATCGGGAATCATTTGGATGGAGCTGCCGCCGGTACCCTATTACATTACGACCGGGTTATCGACCTTGAGTCCAGGAGAGCAACATCCGAGCCGGCGGAATATCGGCATCTTCGATCTGCTTTGGGTTGTCAAAGGGACGTTATACATCGGAGAAGAGGATAGGCAGTGGGAGGTAACGGAAGGACAGACACTACTGCTATTGCCCGACCGTTATCACTATGCGGTGAAGCCCTGCGAGACGGAGACTGTTTTCTATTGGAATCACTTCGATTTTAAAGGGAATTGGCTCCAGGCGGCGGACAATGCCGCAAACCCAGCCTACCCGGTCCAGCATATATGGGCAAACCCCTATACCATTCGGATTCGGCAATACGCCTCACCGCCGGAGTTTACCCTTGCCGAGTGCCACCTTCGCAAAATGCTCGCATCGTCAGACCAACATCGCTCGGCGACCTTTTGGAACGAGCAGCAGCTGTTCATGGAGCTGCTTCGTTTATTAGAGGAAGGGTACAATGGAAGCGACTCTTCCCCTGCCTTAAAGCTCGCGGAGAAAGCAGAAGCTTACCTTCGGCAGCACTATCAGGCTGACGTGACGAATGAATCACTTGCGGAGGCTCTTCATTATCACCCGAACTATGTTGTTAGGTGCATGAAAGAGATCTACCACTGTACTCCGATGGAATATCTGCACGAGTATCGATTGGAACAAGCAAAGCTGCTGCTGATCAAAACAGATTGGCCGGTCGGGCAAATCGCTGAACGTGTCGGTTTTCAATACGCCCCATACTTCTCCAACTGCTTTAAACAGTATGCCGGCATCTCACCTCTGCGTTTTCGCAAGCAGTATTCACATTAGTCGTTCTGCTAATGACGTAGTACTTACAACGCACAATCGATGACCTACTTAGCTTTCCTTTGTTAACTTCTATGCGTTCAATCTTTCCAGAGAAGTGAAGCCAGATCCATCTCACTCACACCTGCTTCGCCTGTACCGGAGTGATTACGATCCATTCTAAGCTTACCGTCAGCAGCCGAATAGCTCACTTCCGTGTACTCGGGACATTAAGTGTCTCATTTCATAACTTAGGAATAAAACGAACTATATATTTTCCAGTCGGGGATTTCATTCTACGGTATTTAAAGGTGGCACCTAAATATTCAAAAAAGACATTCGAATAGTTTCCTTTGCGTTTAGCATCCTTGCAAGGCTTTAACATTGAGCGTATCCTGTGAAGTCTCGATTAAAAGCGCATCAACGCCGCACTCGATCAAGGCTGCCGCCTGATCATAATAGCTTTCTTCCAACTGTTCGAAGGTCACGCCTCCTGTGACAGAGAGCGTTTTGGTCGTAGGCCCCAGAGCCCCTGCCACGTAACGCGGCCATTCCGGTGTCGAATATTTCTCTGCCGCTTGAATGGCCAGTTTCGCAGCTGCGACATTCATTTCTCTCGATTTATGTTTCCGGACGCGTTAGGACGAGCACTTCATTACAGCCATCCAGTTCTTCTCCGCCAAAATCATCGGCTGTTAGATTCGCCTGCTGAATCATTGTCCCCATGGCGCCATCCAGGATCAGAATCTTCTTTCGCATTTGTTCTTGAATCGATGGTTTTTGCATCGTTAATCTTCCTTTCACTTGATATGTAAAGCACATCCCCGCTTTAATTTGCAAAAAGATTAGCAAATTACAACGGGGACTCGATTTTCCAGCGATGGAATAGCTATCAGTGTCGTTCATGGATGTCAGCTAAAGCTCTGTTACTATCTGTCTGGATCTTTCTCAGCCGCCATTTTCGCAAATACTTGCGAGGGATATGGAGCATATCCTTCAGTCTTGCTGAGGTTAGATAGCTGGTTGGGAGCAAAATCTTTACGTTTGAAGGCGATATAGGTCTAGTTGCCGCTAAACAGAAACACCAATCCTCCCCATATCTCTTCATGACATCAAAATGATAGGGCACTACATAAAAACCGGATGCCTTAAGCGTTGCCATTACACTGAAGCCGTATTCTGGCATGTCTGAAAGTACGGAGCATGCTATGGAAATGACTCCTCCTGGTGCCAATCGCTTTTTCAAGAGACTAAAAAACTCTCGGCTGAAGAGACGGCCAAGTGCGGGTGCCGTATAGCTTGGTTCTGGGAGGTCGATGATGATGACATCCCACTTCCTCTGGTTCTTCTCCACGAACGACCTGCCGTCCTGAATGACTGTTCGCACCTTAGGATTTCTCAAAGACCCTTTATTGAACTTCACCAACGGCTTCAAATTCCTGCCTAATTTCATCATGACGGAGTCGATGTCAACAACGGTGATCGCCTTTACATCTCGATATCGGAGTACTTCTCGCGTTGTAATTCCGCCGCCGCCGCCGACCATCAGGATGTTCTGCTTTTGCTTGGCAACGGCCATGGGTATATGGACCAATGATTCGGCCCACATGTTGTCATCCTCAGTGGTGCCGAACATCACATAGCCGTCTCCATAGATCAGCACTTTGCCATTGGCTAGCTTGACCACCGCGATTCGCTGATAGCGCGTCTTAATTCGGCGCAAAATACGATACTTCCCATCTGGCTCATCATCCTCTGATACATAATCCCGAAGAGACGCAACTCTTGCTTTGATAAGTGACATATTGATTTTACTATTCGATCTTATCTGCGCTTTTTTATAAATCACGAATATCCTCCCCTTATGGTTGAAATACTTTATTCACTACAATCGTTTGATCACGCTCTGGTCCAACGGAAAAAATAGAAACTGGAATACCTGTTAATAAAATGATTCTTTCAATGATTTGACGCGCATTTTCAGGCAGTTCCTCCAATGACTTGACTTTAGTAATGTCCTCCGACCAGCCAGGGAGTTCCTCATAGATTGGCTCACACTTTGCTAAGATGTTAAGACTAGCTGGGAAAGATTCCATGACTTCGTCATTATATTTATAGGCCGTACAAATCTTTAAGCTATTAATTCCGCTCAAAACATCGATCGAATGAAGAGAAAGTCCTGTTACTCCACTCACTCGGCGAGCATGGTTCCATTTCCAATTACGCAAATTTTATCCTTATAAAAAATTCCGGAAGGAATCAAATGCAGTTTATATTTGTTTCCGGCAAACACGATGGTATGACCCGCATTATTGCCGCCTTGATAGCGGGCTACAACGTCCGCTTTTTCCGCTAAATAATCGGTAATCTTCCCTTTACCTTCATCCCCCCACTGCGTACCTACAACTACGACGGTTGACATCCAGCAATCCCTCCTTCTTGGTCCTTACTCTTCACATACCTCGTCAATTCCGCCGTCATTTCATACCGCATAAACGGAGTAATTAAATAAATGCCTTTAAAATATTGGTGAACGGTATCCACGAGCTCCATCGCAATTTCCAGTCCTTGTTTTCTTGCATTCTTCGCCCTGGTAGCGAGCCATCTTAGCAAGTACGTCATCTGAGAGCCGTATGCCCGGGACTTGATGATGAAGAAATTCAGCATTCCGATAGCTGGTTAATGGCATGATCCCAATAAAAATAGGAATAGATAACTGTTGAGTAGCTTGCGCGACCTGTTTGTTCTTGAACCATCTCCAGTAATGTCCTTTGCTTAGGAGGATCTGAACCTTTCTTCATTCTCTCACCCCTATTCTATTAAAAATTACTATATTCTATGTGATAGAAACGAAATGGTATGGATGAGTAGCTATAATCATGTCTATATATAGAATGTTGGTAGAATGCACATTACGTATTTAGAAGATTGCGAATATACATATGCAGGAGTCAGATTTGATGGAGGATCATTTGTGGCTGCGAGCGATGGGGTTGGTGTGGTTGGGGACTTGAGACCAGTTGAAGCTGGATCAACCCTAAACCGTATGACTCGATAGAGGATATCAGGAATGGAGTAAGAAATTAGGAAGAAAAAACGACTACCGTTAACGCAATAGGGTTGCCAACATCTCAGCGGCAACCTCGTGATTTATTCTTTTGAAGTATTATTCTTCGTTATGATTTGAAACCGTAAAGCATTCGAGCACGGTCACAGTCTATTGGTTCATTTATAGGTATATCTAGGAAATAGTCCAACTGCCATTTCTGAGTTTTTTGAGCCTGACGGCTTGTAGTCTTGTCCCACGGTGGGTAAACTCGTATAGCCCGTTTACCGCCTTCACCTTGATTTGATACTATATCTTGATTGAATAGAACATGCTTTGGAAATACGAATTGGCCAAAGTTATTCCCATTGTGGGTACTAATTACGAAAATATCGACTGGATCTGATACGTCATAAGATTGGATCGACCCATCCCCAATTCTATGCCATAGAGTTACAAACTGCCCTACCTTTGTAGGAGTGATTTTAGCGACACGAAATCTAATGAAGAGAGAATTTAAATGAAATAAATAGGCCCCATATTCAGCATTTTGAGCTTCTACAAGTGGTTGAGAGCAATCAAACCCGCACACGTTATAGACGATATTTTTGGTGGCAAGTAGGTCACTATGAATGATGTCTGAGGAAACCCAGGAGTTTTGATCATTAGGGCATGCTTCTGATAAATTGCTGCTTTTCTTATCCATCAATTCTAATCTCCTATGCACAACCTTATTTTATATAAAAGTCCTTCAGCGTAAACATACTCCTTTTAAATAAGAAGAGAAGCTCTCGATATTCATCCGAATATGCCGATTGTCACCTTCCAGCTTGCTCATCATAACTCCGCCTTCCATAACGGAAAGAGCGAAGGTAGCTAAAGCATCGATATCGAGGTTAGCTTTGAATTCACCGCTTTCAACACCTTGGGAAATAATCGCTTTCATGTTATGCAGCGTGCCCTCCAGTCCCTGCTGGGCTTTTTGGCGTAAGATTGGATGACCATCGTCACTTTCGGTAGCTATGTTAAGGAGGGGGCATCCTCCGATAAAAGGCGGTGCTTCAACCACGTTTTCGTATACATGTAAATAGGCTAGCAGCTTGCCAAAAGCTGTTTCTTGCTGATTGACGGCATCTTTAATTTTCCCTCCAACTACGCTGCCTGCATAGCTATAAGCTTCAAGAGCAATTTCATCCTTACTGGCAAAATGACGGTAGATGCCGCCTTTCTTAATGCCGGTTAGCTCTGTAATATCCGACATGGATGAACTTGCATACCCTTTCTGGTTAAAAAGCTCAGCGGACTTAGCGATAATATGCTTACGGGTGTTTTCTCCTTTTTTCATGTTAATTCCCCCCTATGCGCGTGAAATAATAATTTCATTATACCAAATGGCATTGATCTATTGAAAAGGAAAGCCCTTATGTTATAATAAAGATACCGATCGGTATCTTTATTGTGTAGGGGAGGAGTATTCAGTGGGTACGACATGGTTCAAGGAATCCAAGTATGCGTGGATAGGATTGGGCTCGCTTTGGATAATCGGTTTTATTGGCGCATTGACGCGGTTCATCATGGCTTATTTTCAAGTTCAAATATCGGAAGATTTAGGGATCAGCCGGGGATTCATTTCTATGGCATGGTCTACGAACTTATTGATTGCAGCCTTATGTGCCCCCCTGGGAGGATGGCTTGTGGATCGTTATGGCCCGAGGAAGATTATGCTGGTCAGCGCAGTCATAGGTATTTTAGGAACTGGCACCGTTGTACTAGGTCATCACGCCATCGTCTTCTTTATCGGATACGGGGTTATCTCTGGCTTCGTCGGTCTTGGAACGAGCACAACCTATATGTTGGTGTTTGAATGGTTTCAGCATCATCGGGCCAAAGCTACAGCGCTGTTAGCCAGTGCTTCCTCTGTAGGGTTAGCGGTTAGTACGCCGATTTTCGTTTCATCGAGCTGGTTGACATGGAAGGACGCCTTCCTAGCCTCATTTGTCCTAGGTATTATCGTGACTTTGCCAGTCATTTGGTTTGGTATTAAAGGGACTGGCCCGAAGGGTAACAAAGCAAAGAAAGTGGAAGATCAGGAAAGTACGAAAGCTATCAGCAAAGGAATATCCGCACATCTGCCTATCTTCATTGTGGTCGCCTGCGCATTGTTCACCTGCGGCTTCAATATGGGGACTGTGGAAATGAATTTGGTCGCCATCCATCAGCTGGCTAGTGTGTCGCCGAGCATGATCGCATTATCCATGAGTGTACTTGGCATTCTGGAAATTACAGGGTCACTTATGTTCGGCTATTTTTTGGACCGGGTCAATAAGTTGGTTATGATGACCATCTTGTATGGCATACGCATTATGGGGTTTGCTTTCCTCTTTATGCATGTGGGATGGTCGCCTGTCCTTTTTGCCATAGCCTTCGGTATTACATATCTGAGCGCGATTCCTGGGGGATTGCTCATCGTCAATGAATTTGCAAATGGAAAAGGCAAACAAACTGGCTTCCTACTTCTTTTTCATCAAGGGGGAGGCATTCTTGGTGCATTGATCGGAGGAGTTTCTTTCGATTACTTTAGCAATTATCAGGTACTCATCGGTGTTGATGTCTTCATCTGCATGCTCGTGACACTCGGTTATTTCTTCCTATATACAACTCGGAAACGAAGCTTTCGACTTCAAAATATGAAAGCCTCTGCCTAAAGTAATACGGCGGAGGCTTTTGCCTTGAATAACTAAAATAAAACAAAGGAACAGGAACTATTGTCAATTTCGTCGAACCCCTAATAGAGAATATCCTCTATAGGGAGCAAATGAGATGAATGATGAGAAGCACCTGATCATACTAAAAAAATACAAAAATCAGATTATTGCAAAGTGGATTCGCGAGTTCATTCATATTTATCCTGAATATGACAAAAATGTTCTGAAGAAAGACGCGGATGTCTTCTATAAATTCATGTCAGACCTTCATATTCCCGCGGCAGAGCATTCTCTCTTCCAAGCGATCCCTGAGTCCCAAAAAGTGTTTTTGATGAGAAATGTTTCTATTAGTCATGTTGTGCATAGCAGTCAAATTTGGATTGACGCTATTTTATGGTTTATTCAAGAAAACCCTAGAGGAATAACGATTCCCATGAGTCTGACTAGGAAAATCATTGCTCGGGTCAGCTTATATGAAAGACATTTTCTCCATCAATACAGTACCATTACGAAAGAGCTACTGTCGGGTCAAGCACAGACGATCACCGAGCTGCATGAAGCCCGCCTGACGATTATCGGAAAGATGGCGGCAAGCATGGCGCATGAAATCAGAAATCCACTGACAGCCATACTTGGTTTTTTAAAAATCTTGCGCAACCAAATATCGAATCAAAATTACCAAAGAATCAACTCCTATCTGGATACGATTGAAAGTGAACTTCTAAGCATTCAAATGCAGATCTCAGGATTCCTCAGTTTTTCAAAAAAGGATACCATCGAGGAAGGTTTTGATGAGGTATCTTCTAGATCTATCATCGACAACGTCCTGGCATTGATTTCTCCTAGATTGGTGAACGATAATATTGAATTAATTTTCCAGGAATCAGAAGACATAAAGCTCAAGGTTCAAAAAATAGCCATTCAACAGGTTCTTTCAAATATTCTAAACAATAGCTTGGACGCTTTGTCAGAAAAGGAAGGCGAGAAAGGTTTAATGATCGCATCCAGGCTGGAGGAAGATGAATTTGTAATTATCATTTCCAACAACGGACCTGAAATCCCCCCTGAGATAAAAGACTCACTATTCATTCCTTTTGTGACCAACAAAAAAGAGGGTACCGGTCTTGGACTAGCCATATGCAAGCAAATTATGACCAAAAATAATGGAGACGTCACGTTTGATTCCAGTCCGAATGAAACGTCATTTCGATTAAGTTTCAAACAAAGCGTGAATAAGCTCCATCTGCAAAATGCCATTAATTGACCATTCGTCAAAAAAAGAACGGAATCGACATTACAATTGGTTCGACCAACCCATGTCATTTATGTATTCTGTCACTTACAATTTATTAGAACTGCAATTTTTCTTAAATTGAAGGAGGGCAATTATGAAGCGTAAGTGGACAACCCTGGTGGTAACTAGTATTTTGGCTGTCTCTACAGTAATGGGTGGCGGCATATCTGCAATGGCAGCATCGAAGAACAGCACAGGTGGAACAACATCCAAAACATATGTAATTGCATTCTCGAACCAGCTTCCGACTGGTTATGCAGCAATGATTCAAGCGGCAGGCGGGCAAGTTGTTCGGGCCATTCCTGAGATTGGAGGATTGGAGGTGCGTTCGTCCAGCACCGAATTTATGACAAAGCTGCAATCATTCAAGGATATTGCTGCTGCCAACGTTCAGATGGTACATAAGCTAAGCGATGGTACAGTAGATCCCTCTGCAGCTGACGGTCAGCCAGTGACAGATATTCCCCAGCCGGAAGAAACGAGCAGCTACTGGGATTATCAGTGGGACATTAAGAAAGTGACGAATAACGGAGCTTCGTTTGCGATTGAAACCGGCGGCACAGGCGGCACGCATAAGGCCGTTGTAGGCGTTATTGACAGCGGTATTGATGCTAATCATCCCGACTTAAAAGCTAACTTCCTCGGTGGCATGAACTTTGTACCCGCAGGAACAGATACCAGTGAAACCGGTGATCCTAACGATCTACTGGACCGCGATGGACATGGAACGCATGTGGCAGGATCAATTGCCGGGAACGGCAAAGTCAAAGGGGTCGGCCCGAATCTTGGCATCCGCTCCTACCGCGTATTTCCTGGCGGACAAGGTGCGCCTACGGCCTGGATTGTAGCTGCTATCATTCAAGCGGCTAACGATAAGGTTGACGTCATTAACATGTCGATCGGCGGATTTGACTCCCAAAAGTATTATGTAGATGGAACCAAATATTCGGATGTTGCTGACATCCTGCTTTGGAAACGTGCCATTCAATATGCTGTCAACCATAACGTAACGGTGGTAACGGCAGCTGGTAATGAAGGTCTTAACCTACGCGATAACAAAGCGATGATCGACTATCTAAACGCTACTTACGGTTCCCCTGACGTTGTATTTAAAGGGAAAACAACAGAAATACCTGGTCAAATTAATGGTGTCATCAATGTTTCATCCTCGAACAAGTGGTCGACGAACAATGTCGCATTTTATTCTAATTATGGGTTAAATCAAATCGATGTAGCTGCACCAGGCGGCGATAATGGGCCCGTATATGCTGAAACTCTGGATTTGAACCAACGGGATTTCCACTATCGCGCACTAAGCACATGGCCGACCTATTTGCCTTCGTACTTCACTTCTAACCTCCATAGCTACGCGCTGCTCCACGGTACATCCATGGCAGCTCCGAAAGTGGCTGGTATTGCAGGCGTAATTAAAGCGGCTCATCCGGAGTTGAACCCTGCCCAAGTAGCAGCATTAATTGAAAAAACAGCAAACGATTACGGCCCAACCGGCAATGATGCTTTTTACGGCGCAGGTGAAGCGAATGTATACAATGCTCTAGTCAGATAAGTTCATGATCAAGAGCCCAGTGCCGTTTTTGGCACTGGGCTTTTTGATCTCATACCTACCTTAAAGTAAAGTAATTCCCCTACTCAATACCAACTTGTAAATACAGAAGAGGTCCCATAAGCTAACGGAATTGCGGCTCCGATCATCAGTACTGGTCCCCACCAGGTGAAGAAAGAGATCCCCATACATAGGCTGATTAAGATCAGCGCCGGCAGTACAAGAATTGGAATTGCAGATTGGAGAGCTTGATGTTTCGTTGTATCCTGAATAGGAAAAAGAGTCAGGAACGGATCTTTCAATTCATCTTTACAGAATGATTTTCTCCAAAATACCAGTAGGCATGCAGCAAGGACCCAGATCGTAATTTTAAGGACTCCCGGCAAAATAAACATAGCTCCACTGATCACAACGACGAACTGTATCGTTTGCTTCCACTGTGTACCATTTCTAAAAAAGGATTTCGTTAATAAATCAGCGATTCCGTTGTTAGCACCTTTCCCCTTGAACAAGCGCTGCGATTTCCCGAATAAAAGGGGGTACTTCCGTGTCGGTTTTCTTTTCCGCTCGAGAACACGAATTAACATCAGAGAGACAATTCGCATCCGTGCATCTCTTTCTCTGGCGATATCAGCGAAGAAGGCCCCTTTTTCTTGCAGCCGTATTCTGCTTAAGAAAACAACCAGCACTAGTAAAAGAAGAATAGCCGCCCAACTATAGTAAGTGTTATGACTGACTCCCTTAACTAACACTTGATACAAGAAGAATAGACCTACAAAAACCACAATCCGCAGCAACCAAAGCACAAATCCATTTAAACGAAGTGTAAGCAATTGGCGAAGCAAGCCTAAGTTAATTTTCAGCAAATAGGTAAGCAGCCATAAGCAAATAACTTGTAACATGCTAAAGGAATACGTTTGAACTAATAGAGGAAGAAATACGAACATCAATATTAACGTAGTGATTCCCTGCAGTACAAGAGAGTATCTATAGCCGAGTAACATGAGATGCCGAAACCAATTTTGGTTCTGTCGGAGGAAAAGCTGGTCCCCCTCCTCAACAAAGTATCGAATGGTTCCGAGCCAAGAGAATACATAGAAGGCCGTGGCAATTATAGACATCGATATCCAACTAAACCAAGAAGGCTGAGTCGCCCACCATGAGTAATAATGGTAACCAGCCACAATCATCAGCGGAATGACAAAATAAATCGCAATGATCCAATCCACAGCCATTCGCAAAGCCCGATACTGGAAATGCCAATCCGAAAGCACTCTTCGTGTGAAAACCTGAAAGCTGCTCTTCAACCCATTAGCCCCCTTCATAATAAGGAATGGAAGCAGTCGAACAATGGCGCATCAGGCATGCCGCATTGCTTTTGAATATCCTGCAATGTTCCATTTGCTACCAATCTGCCACCTGAAAGAAGCACAAACGAACTGCAAATCCGTTCTGCTGTATCTAACACATGGGTACTCATCAGAATGCCTGCACCGCGCTTGCGTTCCTCATCCAACATCCCTAAGAAATCTTTAATCGCTTTCGGATCCAATCCAATGAAAGGCTCGTCTACAATATACACATCTGGTTTATTCAAAAAGCCGAGGATTAGCATAATTTTCTGCTGCATCCCTTTGGAAAATTTCCCGGGCAGTTGATGCTTTTCATCCAAAAGTCGGAACCGATGTAAGAGATCATCGGCACGCTCTAGGAAAACCGTTCGATCCAGATCGTAGACGGATGCAGCAAATTCCAAATGCTCCCACAAGGTCAACTCATCATACAGAATCGGATGTTCCGGAATGTAAGCGTAGCTTTTTCGTTCACCTTTAAAAGAGATTTCACCCTTGAAATCCTTCAATAAACCAAGGATACTCTTAATCGTCGTGCTCTTGCCAGCTCCATTTGGACCTAGCAGACCCACCAGTGCACCTTGCCCTACATCAAAATGAATCTGTTTTATTATATCTGGAACCTCATCATAACCAGCCTGATCGATATGTACTTCTAGTACAGCTAATCGTTCTTCTGACATTCTCGGTCACGATCCCTTCTACCCCCATCATATATCACGCATCTGCACATTTCCAATATCGTATCATGAAGTGGATGACGGAAAATGAATGACCAATATCTGCCAATGAATGGCTAATGATTGAACCCCGCAATGTACGATACTTGATGACCATACTCCCCCATAACATTCCTGCGAGAAAAACCAGTAAAAAGAAGATTAGAGGGTTCCTCCAAACAGGATTCACCAAAGTAAGTACCAAAACAAGAAGTACCGTGTATTCCCCAGTAAATTTCCAATCCTTTAACAATAACCCCAGTTGTGAAGATTCAATAGCTCATTATGAAGCAAAACTCCTCCGGTAATAATAGCGACTAAACAAACAACCCCAAGGCCGATCCCTGACAAAAAAGAAAGGCCCCTCACGGAGCCTCTCTGTTATAGATGATAGCAAGATAATAGGATAGATCGGTTTATACCGGTTGCGTCTTTTCAAATATGCCCGCCAAGTAATGCACCACTGTTTCGGATCATCTAGGGACGATTCATCGTTCCGGTGAACGGTACTGTTATGCGGGGCCGAACGCACAATTTCCGGCTGTGTGTACGCTTCTTTCGAGATATGCTCCAGCGCACATCATCCAGGAAAGTGTCCAACCGTGTATCGGCGGCTTGTTGCAGTTCCAGAGTTCATACTTATTATTGATGAAATCCGGAATCAAGCCGCTCTCATCCTGGCGGTCAAAGAATATCATGAATTGATCCCACGCCAGCTTCGGATCGAAGCGAACGAGCGCCATCGCATTGAAACAGTGATCCCAACTCCAAATATTCGTCATCCAGTTCTTCGACATATACATCGCCGGTCGAGTTAGGCACCCCTCTGCCGGAACGAGGCAGGACCATGTGATATAAGCCGCAAGTTCCCGACTTTCATGCCAGCGTTCTGGCAGATATAGGGTGCGATTCAGCCACTGGTTAAACTCTTCCTTCACTTGCTTCACAGCGTCATCGAAGGATTCCCAAGCAGCGCGCGGCTCCCATACGGTATGGAATTCCTCTACAGCAAACTCGGATATACCTGATTTGCGGTCAAGCAAGAAGTCTGCGATTACGTAGGAGCTTTTAATTTTGTCCCATGGCACTTCCATCCTCAAGTCGCCACCTAGCGCTGTCAGCATGAACCTGCATTCATGGGTGAAGCTATTCACTTCCCTGCTGCTGGAGGCTGCTTGATACGTGTAATCGTAAGCCGCCGTGCGGAAGGTTAAGCGAATGCCACAGCCTTTCGTGCGAATCCGAAATGTTCGGTGATCGGAAATACAAATCTCAGCCTTTAAGCCTCCTGTCGATTCAAGCCTAATCAACTCCGGACAAGCTATTGCCTGGAATGACACGGATTGACCGCTTTCATCCAGCATATCCATATGGAACGCCTCGCCAAATTTATCGTCGCCGCCACGAACGGTGCGCAGATACAGGCCTTGTTGTCTATCTTGGGCTTCAGGCAGAATCGAAATCGCTAGGAAGGATACTCTCCGGCTGAAAGGTACAACGTTTAGGTCAAAGTTCATGATTCATTCTCCTTTACGAAAGCAGTATGCGCTTTCATTGTACCGAATGGAGATCTGGGTAAGAACCGACAGTTGTTTGTGATGGGTAGGCAATTTGTTGCGTGTTTTGGGTTGCGAGGGGGTAAGGGAGAATTTTGTTCGGCGTGAATAGTCATATTGTTCGAAAATAAAAAACCTCCCATCGTGGGAGGTTGATTTTGTGAGTATCGCTTTAAGAAATATGACCATAATCTAATCGGTATCCCTCTTATTTTGGATAACTATTACCTCTGTTGAACCTTTATACCCTTAATCAGAAGCCAGAAAGCTAATGATAACTCTCCAATCACACCAGGTACGGCTACAATCAATAGGAATATTGTTTTATAGTCGGTGTAGTTAGGTAGAAGAAAATGTGCAGTACTATCTATTACATATCCAACAGATGCAATGATCAAGAAGATCCCAATTATTCTTGGTAGGTAGCCTCCTGATTTGACTATTAAATAACCAACCACCAACAAATGAAATCCGAAAAATACCAATCCAATAAGCCATCCATTGTTAAAGGCATCAATCAGTAACAACACCTGAGCGTGTAACTGTTCTTTTGTGAATACCGTTAAGTATTCAGCACCATTTAGAAGTGGTAGAACATTCAAAAAATTAGACAAGGCGATTCCAAAAATAGCGGTGTATACCAATCTAAAACACGCCGCGAGCATGGCAAGATTCTTATTAACGGGTTTGAGCAGAACATACAGTGCCCAAGCAACCAGCACATCAAGTATAAGCACGATGACAAAGCTGATAAATCCACTCCGAAATAACATTTCATTGGCTATGATGTTACTAGCGGTTGCTGCTGCATCACCCGGTACAATAAGACCCTCAAGAACAGAAAAATTAGAAAACATAGCAAGTACGGCCATAAGTAGAAGCCCTAACCCTGCGACTCTAGCATAATAAAGCGGTGAAGCTTCTGTATTACGGTTTATCATTGCTAACCCCTCCTAATTTTCCACAAAAGAGAACACTTCTTCCAACGTTAAGCCGAACACGCGAGCAATACGAAAAGCCAATTCCAGAGAAGGGGAGTAATTTCCTTTCTCGATGGCAACGATGGTCTGTCGTGTCACCCCCGCTTTATCTGCTAACTGTTGTTGGGTCATTTCATCATGGTTAAAGCGTAAGATCCGAATATTGTTGCTAATATGACCTTTGCCCATCTTAGACTCCTCTCCGATAAAGATACAGCTGTGTGATGACTCCAATCACCTCTGATAATAACCCTGAACTAATAAGTATGATGAACATAACATAGGGTGGTTGATCCATAACCAACGGTATCATCGCTAGAAGAAAACCAATGATAAAGACATAATGAGAATTTCTTGTGGATTTCAATTCAATTAATTGGTCCAGCTCATCCGTAATTCGAGGTTCTTTCTCATTCGTTGCTATGGTATTGACAATACTGAATACGATATGAATGATGATTTTTGCTAAAATCGACACTGGGATTAGGATTAAGATGAAGGCTCCCCAGAAGCTGAATGCATTTGATGTATGAAAGCTCCCTTCTTGGTACTTTTGAAACACATACATACTATAGATAGAAAAAATTAGTAAGGTAGAAATTAAAGATACGACGTTTCTCTTTTCTTGAAAGGACATATTCACCACTCCTTTTCTGTTAATATTTATAGAAAAAGTAAAGTATTATATACACAGTATATTATTCATTATACATTATGTCAAGTATTCTTTACATCAATGAGAGAGAGCTGTCCAAAAAGTAGTCGAAGATGTCCGAGAGATATACTGTGCGACAATTTGGGACAGTCCCTATGCAAAAAGAGCAAAGGCGCTTAAGCCTTTGCTCTTTTGTTCAATTAATCTTCTGTTGAATCCAAATTGCATTCTTCCAGTTTTAACACTTTTGTTTTGTATTTCCACTTGTAGCCCAGCCACAACACCAAGAAAAATGGAATTCCAACATAGGAAGCGAATAAGAATTTCCAGTCCACCTGACCTTCCGAAAATGCGCTAATGCTTTGGCCAATGATGACAATCATACACATTACCCCTGCCAAGATCGGCCCAAACGGGAACCACATGGAGCGGTATGGAAGATCAGCTACTTTGTGCCCTTGTGCAACGTAAGCTTTACGGAAACGGTAATGGCTAATTGCAATACCAAGCCATGCAATGAATCCAGACATACCTGATGCGTTCAATAGCCAAATGTACACTTGACCATCACCAAAGAAGGAGGCAAGGAAAGCAAGCATTCCGATTGCAGCTGTCGCGAGCAGGGCGTAAACTGGAATCCCGCTTTTATTTAATTTAGTGAATAATTTAGGTGCTTTACCTTCTTTCGCCAATACCCACAGCATGCGTGTAGAAGCGTACATCCCTGAGTTCCCTGCGGATAAAATCGAGCTAAGGATTACGGCATTCATTACAGAAGCTGCTATGCTTAAGCCTGCTTTTTCGAAAATAATCGTAAACGGACTCGCCGCTACGCTGTCGCTAGCCAATGTATCTGTGGAATACGGAATCAGCATGCCAACAACGAAAATAGCTAAGATATAAAACAATAGAATTCTCCAGAACACGCTGCGGATCGCGCGAGGAACGCTCTTCCGAGGATTCTCAGACTCCCCTGCTGCAATACCGACGAGTTCTGTTCCTTGGAAGGAGAAACCAGCAGCCATACAAACACCAAGAACTGCAAGCAAACCGCCCGAAATCGGCGCGTCACCTGCTGTAAAATTACTGAATCCAATCGCTTCTCCGCCCCAGATGCCGACGATCATTAGCAATCCGATACCGATAAACACAACAATTGTTACAATCTTTATCATAGCGAACCAATATTCCGACTCACCAAAGCTTTTAACAGACAATAAATTAAGACCAACCATCAATGCAAGAAATAATGCACTCCATAGGAACGAGGGGCTGTCAGGCAGCCAGAACTTAATAATTAACGTCGCCGCGGACAACTCTGCCGCGATTGTAATTGCCCAGTTATACCAATAATTCCACCCTAGTGCGAAGCCAAAGGATGGATCTACGAATTTCGTTGCATAGGTACTGAATGTTCCAGATACCGGCATAAATGTCGCCATTTCTCCTAAGCTTGTAACCAAAAAGTAAACCATAATTCCAATGATGAAGTATGCTAACAGCGCGCCGCCTGGTCCAGCCGTATGAATCGCCCCGCCGCTAGCTAGGAACAACCCTGTTCCAATCGATCCGCCGAGTGAAATCATCGTCATGTGGCGCGACTTCAAGCCTCTACGTAACTTGTTCTCTTTCAATTTCTATACGCTCCCTTTATCTTGTTTTCCGTTAGCTTTCTTTAAATAGAAGGCTACAAACGCAAAAAAGCCGCCTCTCTTCTTAAATAAGTTAGGCAGCTTCTACTCCCTCATTTATCCTGTTTCAAGATAGCACAACACACTGTTTTGGATTCAACAGTATGACAGTTCCGTTCCTTTCGGAAACGGCCCCAGCCGAGCGCGGTCAGTATACCGTGCGGCTTCGGCAATGTTGCCTTTTCATCGGAATTAACAGTCTTTACTGGACTTCCTCCGATGTACTCTTCAACATCGCGACCTCTACCTCATCTAGGTTGATGAGGGTTCATATTTAGTTTTAATAACTTTTACTATTTTAATTAGCTTCAGGTTATTAATCAATGGATATTTATTCTAATCGGAATGGTTCTATCTGCTTTCTTGCTTAATATGTGAACCACAAAACAGCTGTCATTCATAATTCGACTGTCCTCTACACCCTCATTCGTGAACAACATAACGAAACTTATACTAATGAAACAATTAACATGATTAAAGGAGCTTCGAATGCTAACCAATATGGAGGAAAGAAAGATCACTAATGGAGATATTGACCTGATGATTGCTGAAATAGAGGAAGGCTGGAGAGAGTTGAGTATGATCAGTAGGTCTTGCCGGGATATTAGGGAGGATCTGGTTAGGCTAACGCAAGTTTTGGATGAAATCATTTATTAAGATACTGGTGTCACTCGCTTAAATGGAAACATTTTCCAATGCCTTTGTAAGACATTTATGTTTTAATGAACATATAATTGATTGAAATTTCTGAGAAAAGGAGTTAATCACTATGACAATAGCCTCTTTTCTATTACCCAAAGACAAGGTTGCCTTTATTACATCGTCGGCTTCCATGCGGGAAGCGCTAGAACAATTAGAAAATCATTATTACACAGCACTTCCCATTGTTGCTAGTGACGGGAAATATGTAGGTACACTGTCGGAAGGTGACCTGTTATGGACCTTAAAGAATACACCTGGGCTTCATTTTGATAATTTGGATCAAGTGCCCGTGAGCGAAATTGAGAAGCATATTCATAATGAGTCCGTTTCAATTAATGCCTACATGGAAGATATGCTGGCGCTAGCAGCTGATCAAAATTTTGTTCCGGTTGTAGATGACGAAAATATTTTCATAGGAATTATTCGCCGGAAAGATATAATTGAATATTATATGAGAAACATAACCGATTGATGAACCTAATGCCAATGCTTCAAGTTCTATCAGTATTGATTTGGCAATATCTTTCCCCTTTTTCTACTACATCGACAAAATTCAAGACACTCTGCCTCCTTTAATTCTCGAATTAACAATAATCCCAAATAAATGTTTATTGTGCTTAATTTGTCCGTTAACATAAACAAGCTGCCCAATTAAATTGCGGCAGCTTACATGTGTTCGTTTGCATCATGTTTTCGTTAGTTGTTTTCTATCTTCAACTTGTGGTGGTTCCTCCATCCAACCGTTTTTGATCATTAATTCTCCACCGTCTTTGACAAAGGGTATAATTTTCTGAGTAAGTCGAGCCATCGTCACCAGCAAATCACTTCGCAAACTAAAAGCTCCACCCAGTGCATTGCTACCAATACCAAATGATCCTAATAAGTTAGTGATATACATCATTAACTTATCCGAAAAAGGAGCAACCGTAGAATTCGTCGCTTTCCCTGCATGAGTGGCAGGCGGCTCTATGTAATCTTGACGTAAATATTCACCTAGTGTTGTTTCAACTTCTTTGGACAATTTCATTCCTTCAACAAAATATTCTTTAACTTTCTTATCATTAGCTACTTGGGCGAACCCAATCATTAGTTGCATGCCGGTAAGGTTAGTCTCAATGGCATGATGTAAAAGGGAAATTTCAATGGCATTTAATGATCTTGTTTCCCTTAGCAAATTAAATCCTGATAAATAATTTTCATCCTTAATAAAGGCAATTTCTTTGGGCATTGTCATAAAAGGAGGGCGGACAAGAACCCCTTTATCTAAAAGAAACTGTGTACATTGGTCAAACATCTCTTGTGCGTTTGCTGTTAATTGCTTAAATAGTTGTCTTATATCTTTACGATAGGACATCGTTGAGTACAATGCAAAAAGACTAGCCTCAATCTTGCTTATCATATGTAAAAACATGGGCTCATACAGAAAATCAAATAACTTAGGAACTCCTTTATTAACGTCGTTTGCCGTAAAGCCAAGTGGAATAACTGCTCCTTCTTGTTGGAAAATATGTTTAATGGATTCTACAATTTGTTCCGATGAATCGTAAGTCGACTTTAAGATTTGTTGAATGTCATCATTTTCTACATGCTCAAGGAAATACTCTAAAAACTGCAATAACATTGTTTTTTCTTGATAAGTCATCCACAAGTTTCCTATTTCTGATGACGTCAATGGTACATGGTTTGAATTCATTGGTTATACTCCCTTGTTTTAATGATTAATGATTATTTTTATCCATTAACTCCATTTAAATTCCCTAATGAAATAAAAAAAAGAAGCCGCTTCATAGCAGCTCCTGTTAAACTAAAGTTTTTCGCTAATTTTCATCATCGGAATCGGAAAATAGCTCCTGCAGGACCGTCTTTCTGTTTTCAAGAAACCGTCTTGTGATGATGTAATGGAGCGTGTCCTCATATCTAATTTCCTCTACGGGATGAACATCAAAGTTAATAATCTGTGCATCTGGAAATCCGAGAAGTATCGGAGAATGCGTTGCAATGATAAACTGAGCTTCTTTCTCTAAATCCTTGATAACCCGCATTAATGCCAATTGCCTTGCAGGGGATAGAGCCGCCTCAGGTTCGTCAAGAAGGTAAATCGCCTTTTTCCCAAAACGATGTTTAAAAAGAGAAAGAAACGCTTCCCCATGCGATTGCTCATGTAAAGAACGACCACCGTAATATTGCAGACTTTCGGGCAAAGTATCCAAATGGGATGCAAAGTGATAAAAAGTCTCTGCTCTTAGGAAAAAGCCATTCGTGATTTTAGGCATCCATGAAAGACGAATATGATCCCCAAGAATGGAATGCGAAGCATCCACATCATAATAGTTGTTCTTCCCTCCGCCAGCCGTATTAAACCCACTTTGATAAGCAATTGCTTCAAGGAGAGTTGATTTACCCGAACCATTCTCCCCAACAAGAAAGGTGACATTCGTTCGAAATGAAAGTGAATTTAAAGACTTCACAGCAGGTATGGAAAAAGGATAGGTTTTCGGATCCGTACGATCATTCCTCAGAATCTCAAGACTTCGCAAGTACATTAATTTCAACTCCAAACAAAACTTTCATGAACCTAGTGCATGTTGTTATTTTAACATAACTACGTTATTACATGATAAGCTATTACATATACTCAAGTAATATTTTGTATAAGCTGGTCGCAATTGACCTATCCGAAGGTGAGGTCGACGCTAATGCCTAAGATGCTGGAATCTGATGCGGATCTATTTGCTGCAGCATTATCACAAACTTCGGTTTCCGTGTGGCAGACGGACGCTGACGGTGTGTACTGCGAAGTAGATCGCGGAATCATCGAAAAGTTTACTAATAAATCCGTAAGACTGAGCACGAGAACGGATGAAATCGCATATTACTTCCGTGATGATGGGACCATTTTTCGTGCTGAAACGTAAAAAAGACGAGATCCGGATAAACCAGCTCCCGCCATAGTTATTTGGTGCCACCAATATAGTGATACAACTATCCGTGATGATTACAAAAAAATTTCAGTTCCATCCTTTAGCGATAACCGGTTTCTTTCTGTTATTAAAAAACCTGCCGAATAAACTCAATTTCTTTTTTCGTTTGAGAGTGAGTTTAACACCTTCAATAAGTAGTCTTGATCTCAATTCGTCGCGACGATTGAGCGTGTGTAACCTTTTTATGAACTGCATGTCCATGTTGACCATCCCTCCCAAGTATCTGTAAATGAGAAGCAGGACTTCTGATTCTGTGATATATACATTATAAGTTTACATTGGATAAATGTTTGTCACATTATAGATAAGTTCAGCACTTATTTTGTCGAACTATAGTCACATTCTATTGGTAGACAGAGATTTCATTGTAATTAATCATTCAATAACTATCACGCAATAGTTGATTTCCCCTGCTGCAATGCCATAATAGTTGCGGTAATACCCTCCTGGAACGGCGTCGCGGCGATTGGTCCGATTAACCGATTGTATTTGTCACCGCTTAGTGTCAAAGGCTCTTCGGTTAAGTAAAGCATCTCGATGACTTCTTTCATGACAGGCACGAACATACCTAGTATTGATAAACCTAATTTTTTCATTGGAATGACCGGTTTAACATGGCCACTTGCCGCTTGTGCAATCTGTACGATCTCTCGTCCTGATATGAGCCCAACCCCGGGTATATGCCAGTTCTGTCCGTAACTGAAGTCTTTGCTTGCCAGCTCGGTAATCATGGCAGCCGCATCCGGCAAGTAAACGAATTCGCGAGGAACATGCATGTTGCCAACGAAAAAAGCCATTTTCCCAGCAGCGATCGCTTCTAAGGTTGAACCTAAATACGAGGCTTCATTAGCCGTTGGTCCATAATAGTCGGGCAAGCGTACAATCATGACTTTGGCCTTGCTCCACCGCTTGCTAAACAACATCCGCTCATAGTCCAGGCGGACTTTTCCTTTTTTCGTATGAGGCTGTTTGGGATGCTCTTCTGTCACAAGAGCTGTTTGTCTTCTCCCATAAGGATAGATCCCGTCAATCGCTACAACTCTAATCGCTAGCCGTTCTGCCGCCTCCATGACCGATTGGCCTAGAGGTATCAGCTTCTTCTCCATCTCGTGATAGGGTACGTTCGCGCAATGGAACAAAACGTCAGCACCGCCTGCTTGAGCTACAATATCATCAGGGCGCATTGCGTCTCCAACGGCCAGTGTCAAGTGCGCGGGATTTCCAAGCTTTCCAGCAAACTGCTCCAATTTCTGACGCGAACGCCCAAATGCAATAGTACGTATCCCCCGTTTGACCAGTTCTTCCGTGATGGCTGCTCCCGTCCCGCCCGTTGCTCCAATTACAATTGCTTTTTCCATTTTCATCGGCCTCATTTCGTTATTTGTTATTGATCAATCACTAACTTGAAATCATCATATCATCTTGTTATTGATTGGTCAATCACTAAATGTTTGTTTTTGTACAAGGAAGACCTTTTTTTCTCCCTCACGTTTCAGTATACCTTTTACGAAATTCACTTTTGCTTTCAATTTTAGGGGATGAATACGCTGGTTTTTATGAAGCTACTGACTTTATTTTCACCGAAGAAAATAAAAAGAAGCTGGATCATTGATCTCAGCTTCTTCATTCTTGCGTCTTACCTGAAAAGAGAAATTAACCATATTGCAGGCAATACTTTATTCAATTTTCAATTCCAATATGGATACATTTTTAATTCGAACATTATCCGGTAAACAGGTTTTCTTTCTTTTCCGTTTTTAACGCAATAACCACTAGTATTGCCAAATAAAAAGCAAAGTATAACTTAAGTATTATTCCACCAATTCTACATTCAAGATATCGTCAAATGCTACCCAATCCGTACCATTTTCGTGGGATAACTTTACTCTTCTTATCTCTTGATCAATTTTGGTTATTAGACCTGTAATTTGCCCATCCCCAGCCTCATTATAAATCTTTACAATAATAAATTGCTGGCTAAGTAAGGCATTAGCCATTACGTTGGCTATCTTTTTATTCTCACGATTACTAATACTCATTATGACTCAACTCCAATCCCAGAACATTCGTTCTAATCTTATTATACTTTTAGTAGGATGAGTGGTAAAGAGTCTTTGGGATATACTTCATTCGTTCGATTCGACAAATCGTATCAAATTCCACCCGTTTACAACGAAACGAGGTTTATTCATAATTATAGGTGGTTACCATCTATTTCCAAGGAGTGATTCCATGTCAAAGAGAATCTTAATTCTAACTGGTGATGCTGCAGAAGTTCTAGAAGTTTATTACCCCTATTTTCGTGTATTAGAGGAAGGGTACGAGGCCATAATTGCTTCACCGACGAAGAAAGTACTTCGTACAGTCGTTCACGATTTTATCGACGATTGGGAGACCTATACAGAGAAACCGGGGCATCTGCTGCCGTCACACATCGCTTTCGTTGATGTAGATCCTAGTCAATATGATGGTTTAATCATTCCTGGAGGCAGAGCCCCAGAGTACATCCGTTCGAACGAACATGTTCCACGTATTATTCGTCACTTCCTTGAAGCTGATAAACCAATCGGCGCTATTTGCCATGCTGCACAGGTATTCTCCGCTTTAAAAGACAATCGCTTTTTTGAAGGCCGCACCATGACTGCCTATAACGCTTGTCGTTTAGATGTCGAGCAGCTCGGAGCTTTGTATACAACAGATTTACTTCATGTGGATGGTAAATTAGTCACTGGTCACGCTTGGCCGGATTTACCAGGCTTCATGCGTGAGTTTTTGAAGCTACTCTCCAAATAACTTAGGTTGATCCTATACCTCCGATTTTTTGGGGCTGCCCCTGCAGCCCTTTTAATGTTGAACTATTATTTTCCGTCATGTTACAAAAATTTGTCCTCATCTAATCTAGTGCGACAATAAGGCCAAACTGACAGAAAGCGCCCTGTTACCCACCTCAATCACATCAACTTCACCCCCTAGTAGTGCAGCATGTATGTCATGTTATTTTATACCAAATGAGCACTTAATTAACACAAAAAAGTAAGCTTACATGACATGTAAATTTTAATTGCCCAATTGCCAAGGATAAGGTAAAACTATACTATTAGACATTTTACTATAACTGATTATGAAGGTGGATGAGGTTGTGATTGTTCAAGTGGATAATGAGGCAGTTGCAAGGGAATATGTACACGTCGTATACGAAACCGTAGTCAAACGTAATCCTTATGAATATGAGTTCCATCAAGCTGTGAAGGAGATTTTAGAGTCGCTGATCCCGGTTCTCTCTAAGCATCCGAAGTATATGAAATACGGTATTCTTGAGCGGATCGTGGAACCAGAGCGCTTAATCACTTTCCGCGTGCCCTGGGTAGATGACCAAGGGATAACGCAAGTTAATCGTGGTTTTCGTGTTCAATTTAACAGTGCGATTGGGCCGTACAAGGGTGGGTTGCGTTTTCATCCCTCCGTTAATGCGAGCATTATTAAATTTCTTGGATTTGAACAAACTTTCAAAAACTCCCTTACAGGCCAGCCGATCGGCGGCGGAAAAGGCGGCTCCGATTTCGATCCTAAAGGAAAGTCCGATAATGAAATCATGCGCTTTACTCAAAGTTTCATGACAGAGCTCTATAAATATATGGGTCAGGACACCGACGTTCCGGCAGGAGACATTGGCGTAGGCGCACGCGAAATTGGTTACATGTTCGGTCAATACAAGAGAATTCGCGGTGCTCACGAGGCTGGTGTACTGACAGGTAAAGGTATCATCTATGGCGGCAGCTTAGGACGCACTGAAGCAACTGGGTATGGATGTGTTTACTTTGTGAATGAAATGCTGCAATCCAAGGGCCTTAGCTTCGAGGGCAGCACCGTAGTAGTTTCCGGTTCCGGCAACGTGGCCATCTATGCCATGCAAAAGGCGATACAACTAGGCGCCAAGGTCGTTGCTTGCAGCGACTCCAATGGCTATATCTATGATAAAAAAGGGATCTGCTTAGACACGATTCGACGGTTGAAGGAAGTGGATAGAAAGAGAATCAGCGAGTATGTAAAGGATCATCCGACCTCAACCTATCATGAGGGTTGTCACGGCATATGGTCCGTTCCATGTGACATTGCGCTTCCTAGCGCAACACAGAACGAGATTAATGAGGATGCTGCGAGGATCCTTGTAAGCAACGGAGTAATTGCGGTGGGGGAAGGCGCGAATATGCCATCTACCTTGGAAGCGATTGATGTATTCCTACAGGCAGGTGTGCTTTTTGGACCGGCCAAGGCAGCGAATGCAGGCGGTGTTGCCGTATCAGCGCTAGAAATGTCTCAAAACAGTATGAGATACTCATGGCAATTCCATGAGGTGGACGATAAGCTCCATGCGATTATGAAAAATATTTACAAAAGTGCCGTCCAAGCGGCAGAGGAATACGGGCATCCGGGCAATCTTGTAGTAGGCGCCAATATTGCAGGCTTTACAAAAGTGGCCGACGCCATGATTGCTCAAGGTGTTGTTTAGGGAAAACAGCAATTATCAAAAAATTCATTTAAAACAAGCCTCTCTGCTCCGGTTCATTTCATCGGAATAAAGACGTTTGTTTTTTTTCATTACGATAAGACTTTCCAATAGTCCCATGCTTTTAAGTAATCCGATAAATCATGTGGATGATGTTTTAAGCAAATCCCGATGCGACAATAAAGTTGAATGATCACTTCTTCAATAAGCCTTGATCTTTCTATTGGTTCATGAGTTAGTAAAGTGAATGCTTGAAATAAAATTTCCAAGTTCAAATCGTCAGGTGAGGAGCAAAAAGCATAAATAAAATCATATAGCAAAGGCCCGACAATCGGTGAGGGATCAATTACTCCTATTAATGCATTTTTATCAAACACGAAATTATGGACACCACAATCGCCGTGAAGCAAAAACCGTTCTTGTCTCTCTCCCTTCGATATGTTTTCAACAAATGATTTCACTTTATAATAATCCTCAGTGGGTAAAAGACTTCCAATATTAATTCGAGCATATTCCACACCCTGATCAATATATTCATGCCAAGTTTGACAAGGATCTTCCAACCAGAAGCCCCACTTGTCTGTTTTTTGATAAATTGCATAATGATTCAAGAGTTCTTTGATTAGAGTTGTTAGCCAGTCTATTTTTGAACCACGATTATAATGGGTTGTACCAGTAATATATGAATATACAATGAATGCTTTATTAGGTTCAGTATAAAGAAGTTTCGGCAACAAAGTGCTTTCTATATAAGTCAGATGTAATTGTTCCACTAAGAAAATATTTTGAGGGCTATCCATCTTCAGCACGTATTTGGGTTCATCGTTTACTGTAAGAGTATACACAAGTCCTTCCGTGGTCCCGTTCATCTTATTAGCAGCTATCGCGGTTGTTTCTATTACACCTGTTTTACTAAGGTCTTTAATGATTTGGTTAACATCTAGTTTTGGTGTCATTTTTACTTCCCCCTTAGTGAATACAGTCTTTTTATATGTCTTTATCATACAAAAATGACACTCTAATTGATTAGAGTGTCATTTAAGATGCAATTCATATTATTATTGAGCTTTTACGATCTCTCTACCTTTATATGAACCGCAGTTTTTGCAAACATGATGTGCCATTTTTAATTCTGCACATTGTTCACACTTCACCATTCCTGGCACAGCCAGTTTAAAGTGAGTACGGCGCTTATCGCGACGTGTTTTGGACGTTCTTCTTTGAGGAACAGCCATATTCAAAACACCTCCTGTTACTTTCAAATCAACAAGAGATATCATAGCTTTTCTCAGTATGATTTGTCAATGTTATAGCATTCAATGTAAACGAATTTTTTATAATTAAAACTCATCGTAATAATAAAATACATTGGAATACAGCCCGGGAAGCATCGCCATATAAGGACCATTGAAGAACGGGGCCGCCATTCCCATGATGGATGAAAGGATGACGAACAGGATGAACGACTCTTGGCTAATGACCCCGATAACTACGCAGGTGAGGCCGATTCCAACCAAACTTAAGCAAATATACGAAATGTCTTTCAAGCGGGAACCGAGCGTAGACAACAGGATCGCGCCTTGATACCGAATATGGATTCGACCACGCTCGCGCTGTAGCCGCCGCGGCCGAAATGCGACAGGTCATAAAGGGAAACAAGGTCGGAAGCGGCATGAACGCAATATCGAAAATCGCGGTGCCGACAGTAAGTAGTACAATCGGTTTTTCCTGAATAAAGGCTTTCCAGCCAAGCTTAAACTCGCTAAAGAAGGAAGGAGCGGATGGAGTCGAATCCGCCTTTGGCTGATGGGTTTTCGTGAGCAAAAGCATCAGATTGGCGATCAAAGCGTCAAGTACATCCAGAAACAGCACAATGCCAAGAGAAGTGGCCTAGTATACCGCAATTATATCAATGGCATATAAACATTAACAACATTTATAATGTTTGTTCAAATAACACTCTACTTTTCGTTGTTTTTTTCCCTTAACCTTCCAATTTGCTTCAATGTTATACAATGAAAGGGCAAGTAAAAAAAGGAGGCGTATTTTGTGGAAAAAAAATTCCCAACCTTCCATCATGACATGACTATCGAACAAATTGGCGAAGTAGGCAACCGTTATATCGATTCTGAATGGGGGTCCTTGTACGAGTCTATGCATGAGCAATTATCGGCTGCTTTTCTTGAAATCGAAGATGCAGCCTACGGGCTTTACTTGGATCAGCTTATGCCTACGATATTTGATCGGCTGGAAGACGCTGGATTCACAGCTAAGGAGACCCTTGAGGAGAACGACTTTGTCATCGGAAAATGTTTGATTTTTCGAAACTCCCTTGAAAAATGGGGATCAGAAGAGAATAGGTCGAGAATATTCTGGAACGTTATCCGAAATAAGCAAGATCAACCTATTGGAACGTTACTAACAGAAATCCCCCATTCTCATATGAAGTTTGACATACCTTCTGCACCGCTATTATATTCGTTGCAAGAGAGCGTCAAGGTCGATATTGTAAAAGGAATTCGGCAAATCAAGGAGATTAATAGGTAAGACTAATAAGACCTCTTTCACATTAAAATAGACCTCCGAACCAACATGAAAGTGGAGTCGGAGGTCTATTTTCTAAAGCACGTTGTTGCCAAATGGGCTTTCAAAACAAGGCCGACGGGTTGACAGACAAGCTGACAAAATCAATCTCCGACAAATCCTCTGTCCGATCGAGCAGCTCCCGCACAAGCTCATGATAAGCTCTGGCATCCGCATCCCTGTTCATTAGCAGCAGAAGCGCGATCATCTTGGCATGAAGCCTTCCGCTTAAGGGAAACAGTTCAGCCCATTTCCGCATCGGGTTCAACGCAATATCGTAGCGCTGCTGCCGTACATACGTATCCACAATAGCTTCCAATAGTTCCGCATAGCTTAGCTCCAGCTCTGCCTGCCGTGGTGCAGCCCAACCATATCCACCTCCACTCAAATAGCCACCCCCATAGTGTTGCACAGCTCGAAGCGCATGTGTCAATGATAAGGTACGCTTAAACAGGTTAACCTCGTTTTCGTAAGCAACGACATCATCATATATGAATGTAGACCAATTCAGACTGTAGCTGCCCCCTGCTATCTTCGTCTGCACGATGAGACCAGATAGACCACAGGTTTCCAAATCTTTGCGCAACTGGTAGATCGTGGAATGCAGATTGACTTGAGTCCGTTCCACATCACGGCCATACCAGATTTCCTCCATGATTTGCGCCTTGCTGACCGGTTTGCCGCGATGGTGGTGCAGATACGCCAGAAGCTCCTTCCCTTTCGAGTTGCGGAATTTGATCTGAACGCCATTATCCATCGTAATGGTGAATGGACCGAAGCTATTCACCACTATTCCCGTTTCAGGTCGATTTTCCCCTTCCGCGTCGCGCCTGCTCCGTTTCAAAAACCGACTGATCATGCGGGACAAATCTTCCTTCAACACCGGCTTCAATAGATAATCAAGCGCCTCCACATCAAAAGCTTCCCTGGCAAACTCCTCATAAGCCGTTAGGAACGCGATATGGATCTCCGGCCGGCACTCACGAAGCCGACGCGCCAGTTCCAGGCCGTGCAGCGTAGGCATGTCCATATCGAGCAGGACCAGATCAATCGGCTCTGGCTCAGTTAATATATACTCTAGGAAAACAGTGGATTTATCGAACAAACCGCATACCTGGACTTCTTCGAACGATTCCAACAGCTTCCCTACCCTTCGAAGTGCGGGCAGCTCGTCGTCTACCGCAACGATTCGAATCATGTTTACTCCTCCTTGCTGTTCCGTGCAGCTTCGGGCAGGCGAATGGTCACTTTAGTGCCGCCGGCGACTCCTGCCTGGATCTCAAGACCCGTACCAAAAATCCTCAGCATTCGCTGATGAATGTTGCGAAGTCCTACGCCGCCTTTACCTTCATAATTCTTCAAGAGTATCGATTGCGCCCACTCAGGCATACCTGCGCCATCGTCTTCAACAGAGAGAATGATATAGCCAGGTGCCGAGTGTACGGATATCGTCACGGTGCCGCCTTCTTCTTGTTTGGTTATTCCGTGCCGCACGGCATTCTCGACGAGCGGCTGCAGCGTCAGAGGCGGCAGCAAACAAGAAGCGAATTCATCCACCTCGTAACGGATACGGAGCCGTTCACCGAAACGGGCTTGTTCAATTTGGAGGTAGGACTCGACTAATTCCAGCTCTTTGCGCAGAGGAACAAGCCTTTCTTTGTTCTTGAAGTCGAAGCTGCCGCGCAAATAACGGCTGAGGTTCAAGAGCAGATCATGCGCAGTCTGAGGTTCCTCCAGTGAAAGGCTTATAATTGTATTCAGAGCATTATATAGAAAATGGGGCTTAATTTGCGCCTGCAGAAACGCCAGCTCCGAGCGGACTGCATCCTCTGCGGAACGCCTCATCTCCAGCAGTGTACGCGTCCTTGCCCGCAGTTCATAGGCTTGGAACGGCTTGCTTAAATAATCGTTCGCACCTACCTCGAAGCCGTACACCACATCCGACTGCTCGTTGCGTACCGTCGTAAGCAGAACGGGTAACTCGAAGAGCGCATACGTCTGTCGAATTTGAAGACAAGTTTCATACCCCGTCTGTCCCGGCATCATCACGTCCAGAATGACTAGCCCGATCCTGCTGCCTAAACGGTTTAGTATCTCCATGGCCTCCTTCCCGTTCGCAGCCGTAATAATTTCATAGGGCTCGTCTGCCAGCACCGCCTGAAGCACCCGAAGATTAATCGGGTCGTCATCGACCGCCAGAATCATGTGATCCCGTTTTGAACCACTACCCGGGATAAAGGCCGCGGTAGCCCCAGTCTCCAGCCAGGCGGCCGTCATGTCTGCAGCCTCAAGGTTTAAAGAGCTTGGTAGCCGAACTTCTTCCATGAGACTACCATCACTGACGGGAAGCGTGAAGGTAAAGACGGAGCCCTTCCCCACCTCCGATTTCACAGAAATCTGTCCCCCATGGAGCTCAACCAGCCTCCTTGCGATACCAAGCCCAAGTCCGGTACCACCGAATTCTCTGGCAACGGACGTCCCTACTTTTTCAAACGATAAGAAGATCGTTTCTAACATATCCGCTTCGATACCCATACCGGTATCGGCGACCGCCAGATGCAGATTACCTCCTTCCGCCCACGCCGATACAGTAACCTCGCCTTCCGGCGTAAATTTAATCGCATTTCCAATGAGGTTATAGACAATCTGCAATAGACGGCTCTCGTCCGCATGCGCATAAGGCAGCGTCTCCGGCCAATTGAGGTTAAGCGTTACCGGCTTGTCCCCGATATAATGGCGAAACACCTCTTGCTGTGCCGATACAACTGTGCGAACGTCGACGGCTCTGCACTGCAGTTGAATACCGCTGTTCTTCAGAAGGGACAGATCAAGAATGTCGTTAATGAGATTCGACATGCGGCGAGCTACGGAGACCACAACCTCCAGCTGCTCCTGCTGGTGCCTGTTCAACGAACCCGCCTTCTCTTCCATCAGTGCCAGAGAAAGGTTCATAATACCGTGCAGTGGCGTTTTCAGCTCATGCGAAGTGTTGGCTAGAAATTCGTCCTTCATCCGGTTGGTAGCTATCAATTGTTCCGACATTCGGCTGATAATGCGATATGCGTTCGTAAATCTGCGGGCAAGCTCCATCGCTTGAATAAACACGAGCAGGATAAAGCCGTACGGCACGAGCTGAAGATCGTCCCAGATGATCCAGCCGTTGCTGTACAAAATATCATGGAGAGCCGCAACACCAAAGAGGAGCCATCCCAAAAGTTGGAGCCATGCACCTTCCCGTTTCCGCCAGGCTGCCCATGCAAATCCAAATAAAATATATGCCAGACTCACGAGGGAGACGTATTTGTACAAATCATTAAATCGTGTATACCATTCGGCAGGGAGCAGAATAACAGTTCCAATGAATGCACAGCCAACACCAGCCAGCAATTTAATGACGACCGGGTGAAACTCCTTGGGATACAACTCTCTCACAAACAGAAGTGCAAAGGTTACACCTCCATAGTAAGTTACATATTCTAGCAAAATTAGCAGCCGAATATCGGTATTTGGATAGAGTTGGACGATATACATCCCGCCTACCGCTCCTATTCGGATGGCGCCTAAGAGACAGCAAATGCCGAAATATAAGGCTGAACGCTCCGACCGTCGATTCGCGAACAGCGCGAGTTGATATAAGCCCAATAACGCACAGCCACCGAATACCGCCATATCCACGATACCTGTACGTTCCTTCAAGGCAAGCATCGTTTGCTCAGTGCCAAGCGACAAGCTGTACCAGATTCCGCCATGCGGATAAATCTCATTGGCCACTTGGAGGATAAGATCAAACGCCTTTCCAGGAGGATCGAATGAAACGGTTTGGGGCAAATAGGCGGCTTGCACGGCTGTCCGTTCAGATGAGACGACGCCTGTCTCAGCAATAACTCGACCATCAACCAGTATGCGATAGGCTGGAGCTATTGCAGGAATTTGCAGCGCTAATGTGCCGGAGTCCCCTTGCGTGAGTATGGTTAGCCGATACGTGGCGTAGCCTCGCCCCGACAGACCATAGCTCTTCCATTCGCCGGGAACCTGTGCGAAAATCGGCTTCACGCCCTTCTCTGAAGTGACTTTGGTTTCTGTCAGCAGCTGATTCCAATACATGGACCAGCGACCGTTAAGTCGGACAGGTCCGTCTTCATACAAACTCCATTGTCGCAGATCAAGGATACCTTCTACTGCCTGAGGACCGCTCTTAGCAGAAATAGTCTCTGAAATCGGCACATACAATGCTGCTGCAGCAATCATCAAGCCGACCAATATAACGAGTCTCTTGCGCCAACTATGTGACTTCATTCAATAATCACCTCTTTCGGCGAGCACATTTCGACTCTTACCCTCCAAAAAACTCAACGAACGTGAATATGCCGATCAAGCTCAAGATCCACAGCAACGGGTATACATTCCATAGGAGCGCAGCTCCGTATTTCTTGCGTTTGTAGAGTACCCAACCTGCTATCAAAGCTGCCAGCACGCTGCTCGGATAAGAGAGCAAGTAGGCAAGAAAAAGCCAGGTTTTCAACTCTTCGAACATATTTTCATAAACACCCATCATTGCAATGGCAGAAACAAACAACCACACAACGATAAATAAAACGTATACGACTTGCATGCTAATCAATAACCTCAGTGTTTTTCTCTGACTCATCCAACTTCCTCTTTTCAATCATGTTTCTTGCTTTGTCGTCTGTGATTCTATCATATCGAATCGAAAATTTCTCTCATAAAATTAACTGCGTGAACTTTATCGTTCACGCAGTTGGGGTATCGGATCTTAGGCAGGTTACTCGTTATTTTTATTTTGTGCCAACATGTTTAAAGGATTGAATTCATTTGAACCTTTGCCTTCCACTAGGCCAAGTTTCTGAATGCACCTTCTGCCCAATGTCTGCAAATTGGGTTGAGGCATTCGAATCGATAGACAAACCTAAAGCGTTTGCGATCATTGCCGCCATTTCAAAGCGGGTTATTTCTGCGCTCGCACGGAAACTGCCCTCCTCAAAACCCTTGATAATTCCGGCTTGTACAGCTTGCGCAACCTCTTTCCGTGCCCACGCGACCTGTTCCTCCCGATTTCACCCGTGTCGAATCTTTCCCTAGCATAGCGGTTTCATCTCTGCATTTGACTGAAAAGAAAGCGCTTCATGTCAGGTTTCGGTGAAAAAAGTCGTCAAAACTTGAAAAAAACAATTCGAAAAAGGGCTCAAAACCAAAACCAGTAATTGACGAATTGATCTGAGGTTGAAAATGGAAAAACATCTGCTAATCCTATATTGTTGAAAGTCCTACCCAACAACAAAAAGGAAGAAACAGATGCAGAATCAGTGTATCAAGGAAATGCTCGACATACCAGAGCTACAGATCCACCATATTTTGCCGATGAATGCAGATGAAATTCATATAGAGGTAACACCAGTAGCCCACAAGCAAGGCTGTCCGCTTTGTCAATCCGATGAATTTGTCATACGAAAGGAACCAATGATTCGCGTACGGTTAGACATCTTCCGGCGTTCAGAAAAAAGGTGTATCTCGTGTTACCTATTATTCGGTTGTATTGTTTCGTTATGTGATGTCGGTTTTGTCTGGATGTATGCGTTTGTCGGGTCTAAACAACGGTACATCCAACTACTTCGACAACGGGCGGCTGAGCAAGCTTTTGGTTCCACCGCTGCGCATAGCCCTTATGCAGCAAGCACCGGCCTGCACCGTGCAACGGATGCACAACGAAGCGGTCCCTGTGGAGAACGAGCGACTTTCCAAGCAAGCGTGGACACAAGCGAAGGAAAGCAGCGGCCTGGTCTTGGGGGTCGATGACTTTGCTATCAAGAAAGGGCATACCTACAATACAGGCATTCATGACCTCAAAAGGGGAGACGATGCTGGATCTTTTGTGCTGAAGGAAGTTGGAGGATTTTCGGACCTTATCATTGAAGCCTTGCAGGAGGTTCGTAAATCTGTACAAAGCACGCTTTCTCCACGAGCAAGAGCATTACTCAAAGCGAATCACCGATTGCTGAACCCTCAAACGGAATCTCTATCAGCAGAAAGCAAGAAAAAGCTGAATGAACTGCTGGGCTACTCTTCGCTCCTGCGCCTTTCGACTTATGAGCTGATTACGCAAGCACTGATTATGAGGTTGAGCTAAAATAGGTTTTTTTCCGATTCGTAAATATATATGGACACCAACTTATCATTTAGTTCAAAAATATGAGGTTTAACTCCATTTAATTCCATGATAAATACATTATTAGGATGAATATCCTCTGTATTTTTCTCTAGCATAAGTCCCTGATTTTCAAACGAAGTCATGATATCTTTTATCGTCAATAAGTTCTTTGAGCATGCTATGTTCCAAAAATTTCTTTCAGTTGTTCATCTAACCTAGCATCCTCCTCCACCACTCCCACAAAAATAATAAACGTTCACCCAATAGAGTGAACGCCTACTAATTACTTCAAATCTTAATTTCACTAAAAGTCTCTTATCTATTTTTGCAAAGAAAAGAATTTGCGGACTTGCTCATCCCTCAACCAAAGACCTCCCCAAACCAACACTGCAAGATAAACGGGAAACAGGATCGTAGAAAAAAGTGGGGCATCTAGACGAACCTGTGTCGCAATCACGCCGCCAAAATAACCGGTTAACACCACTGCACCTAAGATCGTTGTACGAGGTAAGGCATAAAGAATAGTAGAAAGAAGTCCAAGTATGCCCATCAAAAAAATATGATGTTCCTGGTAACCAAGTGATACGGTAGCATCAACAACAAACGCAGGTTTAAATAATTTCATGATACTGTCAAGCAGCATAAACAAAATGGCTATTCCGCTCATCACTCTTGCCGTCCATAGTCGGCCTTTAGAAATTGTTCTTGTCATCGTCCATCTCTCCTTTTAACTGACTCCAAATTGATTACAAAAACTATAGAAACACAAATGATGCTTACTTATTTCTTTTATCACACCTGTTGAATAAAGTTCAACAACCTTGCTAATTGAATTTGTCCTTCATGAATACGACGAGTGAATAATGCTGAAATCGACAAAGGAAGTAAATATTTATTATTTTTTTAATCTCATACGAAAATGTACCTTCTTTGTGATGCCAAACCACGCATAACTGCCCTTAGTTGAATGAATAAAAAGAGGAGCTACCGCGATGCAAGCTCCTCCATTATAGAAACCAATCGATTAAACTATATGCTTACATGAACTTACCGCCGATAGATGGCAATGACGTTTTACGCAGCACTTGCACCCCTGTCGCTAATGAGATCAGGAAACAGCTGCAGATGAGAAGCGAGAGTACAGACCATTCGAAGATGCTGCGGCCAAGATATGTCTGCCAACCAATTGCGATTAAACCGAGTAAATAGGTGATACCTGTTAAATGAGTCCATTTGCTGCGAGCATTTGCCGTAAATGAAGTGCGGTCAGACAGCCAAGCGACAACCGGTAAAGCTTGCAGCGCGTGGAAGCCAAGGCCATGTAGAACAATAATATTCCCGTGAACGCCTACGATTCGGCCGTTGTTGACTGAAATCCAAATACCAGCCATAAACGAGAGCATGACTGCGATCATTGCATATCGGATACCTACAACCAACGCTGGGTGGCGCATGTACGCTTTTTTGCGGAAATATTGAATGGCTAAGAACAGGTAGCACAGAATCAAAAACAAAGCTACGAAAGCGAAAATATCACCGACCATCTCGTCAAAGGGCATACCACTCTTCACAAACCTTGGGTTGACGCCGCGAAAATTTTGCACGGTTTCCGCAAAGTAGGAATAAAGAGCCAGTAGGATATAAGACCATCGGAAGAAGGCTCTGCCTTTCACACCCATTGCAGAAAATGGAGCGAGCGCCGCCGTTGACAGCAGAAATATTCCCAGTGCCGCATTAAAAGAGACTGCGTTGGAGATATTCCCATCAGGCGATACAGGTCCCCCATACAACAATACCCACACTGCACATATCCCAGCAAGTAGAAAGCCGAGTAACCCGGTCAGTACTAACCATTTCTCTCCCTCAAAAAACTTTACGGACGACTTGTTTGTTTCACCCGTGCGCTTCATTCCTTCAATAACCATCATGTCTCCTCCTTTTGGTATCGTTCGACTTTGATGTATTTATTGTACAACTAAGGAGATGGAGCGAGATCTTGCTCAAGTCCAGAATTTGCCTAGACTTTAGTCGTAATTATTGCAATGCAGTAATGTATTAACTTCTCCGTTCCCAGTTACGTCCGCTCACCCGCTGTTCAACTGCTGCCATTACACAACCGTCAGTATTATTCGGAAACTGCTAAAGTCCCAACTTTTGGTGCCTTGACGTCAGCAGCTGTAGCTCAGCTTCAACGTTCCATCGAAAATCGTGCTGTAGCAAAGCTTATTACCGGAACTTCTTCCAATGTTATTCAACGGATGAAGAAAGAAAACTTGACGTTGACGGATAAAAATACGTTCGCGGGCATGGTTGAATGGGTGAATGCGAGGCCTAAACTTACGAAAGTGTTGGACATGGATTGAAGTATTTAAATCATTCATGGAAAAAATCAGACCGAGACTAACAACCCTCCTCTCGGTTTTAATGACGTCACTTTTTATGCAAAGTCGGTATCCGATTACTTCATACAAAATCCTGAAATACAAAGGGTTCGGCAAATGCCGAACCCTTTATGGTCGAAATAGGGAGACATCGCAGTCTTTCGACGATCCATACACGGAATAACCATATTTTATGACCTTCTTTGCCTCTCCTATCCAAAATAAAAGATGCTATTATTTCGCATCGTGAAATATAATACCCAAACTGTATCTTGTGCCTGCTGTAACTGTGTTTACACCGTGTCGAAGAGTCGTTTTATAATAGCCTCGCGTTCCCAAAACCGGGCGATGATTGGCTGGAAAAATCAGACCTTCTCCTTGTTTCAATGTGATGACATGGCCTCTACTTTGCGCCCTCGGACGTTGCTCCACCAATAGTAACTCCCCGCCTGTGAAATCTTCTTCTCTTTGATTAAGAGCGAATACGACCTGAAAGGGAAAGAATACTTTCCCATACAAATCCTGATGCAGACAATTGTATCCCCCCGCTTCATATTTCAGGATCAATGGGGTTGGCCGGTTCTGCCCCTCTTGATGGCATTGATCGAGGAACTCCGCTAATGTTACCGGATAAGAAGCATTGCGGCCCAATTGTTCTAGCCAGCGATTTGCTGTTATGGCAAGTTCCGGATACAATTCTTCGCGCAGCTGTTGAAGCAAAAATGGAAGGGGATTGTTGTAATATTTGTACTCCCCGATTCCAAAGCGGTACCGAGCCATGTCAATGGTCGTTCGAAAGTGTCCTTCTTCCTCGTAAGTGCTTATGATTTCCTTACATTCCGTATTGCATAACAAATCAGGTAGTTTGGCATAACCGTGCTCGTCCAGCGATTGCTGGATGAAATTCCAATCTAGATCAGCTAATCTTTGCGACAGATTCTCAAGCATGCTGTAAGCCTCCCTCTTTGCGCGCATCGTCACCTTCAAGTTCCAATAGCTTCTTTTTCATTTCCATGCTTCCGCGATAGCCGGTTAATGCCCCGAATGGTAATTTGTCGATGTTTATCCCTCTGCGAACAGTATAACCCCGAAAATAAGCTTTTGTACGCATTCTCGAATGTAACAGCAAGATAACGAAAATAATTTATAAGTATTCCTTTACAGGAATATTCCTGTTGTGGTATATTCAAAACAAGAAAACAAGAACAATACAATTTGGAGGATGATAATATGAATAACGCTCAGGAAACGAACAACACGCTCACGTCCATTGCAGGTCAAGAGCTCCGTATCACCCGTATCTTTCATGCGCCGCGGGAACTGGTTTTCAAGGCTTGGACAGATCCGGAGCATTTGCCGAAATGGTGGGGACCCAAGGGCTTTACGAATACCGTTCAAGAAATCGATATTAGACCAGGCGGTGTATGGCGTTACGTTATGCACGGTCCGGATGGCGTCGATTATGATAATAAAATCACCTACCACAAGATAGTAAGCCCAGAGCAGCTTGTATACTCCCATGGCGACGGTGATGAGGACGATCAATTTCAAGTGACGGTCACGTTTGCCGAGCAAGCTAATACGACGACAGAGCTCACCATGACGATGCGATTCAAATCAGCCGCTGAGCTTGAAAAAGTGGTCAAGGAATACGGGGCTATCGAAGGCGCTAAATCGACACTTAATCGTCTCGAGGAACAACTGGCCACTATGTAAAGACTAAAATCAACTTATAAATTGAAGGGAGTAATAAATTTATGAAAAAAACGAAAGTTATGTATTGGATTTTCACAGCTTTGTTGGTAGTCTTGATGGGCGTTGGTGCTATCCCGGATATCCTCTATGCACCGGAAGCGGTTGCCTTATTTGCTCATTTAGGCTATCCCTCTTACCTCCTGCCCTTTCTGGGTGTGGCCAAATTACTAGGTATTCTAGCGATACTGATTCCTGGCTTTCCGAGAATTAAGGAATGGGCTTACGCCGGGTTTACATTTGACCTTGTGGGTGCGATGTATTCAGGTATCGCGGTGGGCGATCCTGTCGGCGGATTGGCGGTTTTCATCATCGGATTTATTGTCATCGGCGGGTCTTATGTGTGTTATCATAGGAAACAAAGAGCTGCATCATTAAGTCAGCCACCCGGCTTAGCGGCATAAAAGAACTCCACTCCCTTGCCCGGTATATGTTGAAGGAAGGAGCGCATGAACATGGGCTTGATCACAACAACCTGGAGCGCACTAGCAGAGCCCAACCGATTGCACATCGTCGAACTCCTGCGGGGCGGTCCCCTCACCGTAGGGGAAATCGCCGAACGCCTCAGCCTCCAGCAGCCACAAGTTTCCAAACATCTCCGCGTCCTAAGCGACGCGGGGTTTGTTGAAGTACAGCCTAGCGCCAATCGGCGTATCTATAAGCTTCGAGCCCAGCCCTTCATTGAAATGAACACCTGGTTGGAATCTTACCGCCGCATGTGGGAGGAACGCTTCGATCGATTGGACGAATATTTAAACGAATTGCAGGGAAAGGGGAAGCAGTAGGGGTTCACCCCGTTCCCGCATAAAAAAAGACACCTTCTCAGGTGTCTTTTTTGCCTATTGAGGTTTCTTACTGGTTATACAGGAAACATGACTTTCCCTTACTTTACTTGCTCTTTTGTGCCCCAACTTTCAGCAAAACCGTTACTGCCTCTGGGTCATATTGCGTACTGAAGTCTACTCCCTCAAAACGAAAAATTTTTCATCAATGGCATGATAAAAGAGATTACTCCCATCCCTAGCTTAAAAGAGCTGCCCATGTTGCCCAAGAAACCTCCAGCTCCAGCAGTACCTGTTGCAGCACCACCTTTACCAAGGCCACCCAGTAATCCGCCAGAGCCTCCTCCAAAAAATCCCCCAGAACCCCCACCGCCAAGAAGGCCAAGCATGCTTGCTAATCCGCCTCCGCCAAGCAAGCCTCCTAAACCTCCTAAATTGGATATTTGTGCTTTGGCTTTGGCTTTACTTCGGGGGAGCTTCCGATTTCCTTTGAAGCCTTGAAGAATGACTTGGTCGCCTTGTATTTCGTTTAGAACTCCGTAATATAGAGAACCATTCTTGAGCACTACACCTACCGGTGTTCCTAAGATGTCTTTTACTTGCGAAGAGATAGAGGTTGATGATGCAGGAATGGCCTTTTGTCCTACTTTCACGCGTCCGTGTTTTTTTTTACGCTGCTGTAAAATTTTCATTCCCTGCTCACTCATCCTTTTAAATGAAATGTATATTTATACGTTCGGTACATAGTGCTTGCTTGGACGTATGCCTCTGGGAGTCAACCGCCGAGCCAAAGCGCAAACTTATTGTAAGATGAATCACATGATTCTTAAAACATAACAAAACCTGTTCTGTACGGAATTATGGGATATCCAAAGACATAACTGTACGGAAAGCCAAGATACATTGGTGTAACCATAGGGTAGGGTGCATAAGAAAATCCGAGAATAGGGCCAAATAATTGCATTCCTGGATGTGGACTTTGATTGTTTATTTTGAGACCAGTTATTCCAGGTGGCCATACCGTTCCAATATTCCCAATTGCCTCAGGTCGCCCAAAATTCATTTCATTTTCAATGTTTACCATTAGCATTCACCCAACTTATATTACAGTCTGATGCTAGGGTATGCATTGTGGGGTCATTCAGTTCCGGTATAACTTGAAGTTGAAATGAGTATGAAATTGGGCTGTATTGAAAAGGTCATATATCCAATCACCTAATAACCACTGACATATGATAAAACTAGATTTTATCTTGAAGGAGGTAAAAGAGCAGGTGGAGAGAATATATCCGATTTGCGAGGCAACTGTAATGCCTTTCGTAGGAAGACCAATTTGCGCAGTCTTACATGATGGAACGCATTATTATGGGACTATTGAGGGAATTGATGGCGATCGATTGATTATTAACGGCTATCTTGGACAACGGGGTGAAGTTGGGACATACGCTTTGAATAATAATAAGTCCGTCAAAAAACAGTCCACCAAAAAAGCCAAGCAAGTAAAAACTTCAGCTTTTTTACCTGGTTACGGTTTTGAAAGATTCTTCTTTCCATTCGCAGCACTTGCGTTTTTGTTTGCCTTACCGTTTTTCGGGTTCCCGTTTTTCTATTAATTAAGTAAGTAAATTCTAAGCAAACAATAAAGACGGCGGCCATTATTGGCTCCCGTCTTTTATCGTTGGATTAAGAAGTATTAAATTGCAAAAGCTGATGTGATGATTACTAAAAGAATAAAAAGAACCAGGACAAATGCGCTTGAACGTCCATAACCTACTTCGCTCATGTTGACTCATTCCCTTCAGTCATTTTTCCCTACGGTATATTTATACGTTCAGTACATATCGCTTGCTTGTATATATGACACGGAGCAACCGCTGATTGTTTTGTTTCGGTACGGGGAAAAGACTTCGCAGCAGATCTCAGACCGACGAAAAAAAACGAACCATCCACTTTCCAATGTATTTATAGGTCTCATTCAACTATCGTTCCTCGTTAGTGCAATGAATCAGGGTTAACTCACCGATTGTTATCTGCGATAAATCATTCCGCATGGCAAATCCATCCCGCAAAAAGTCCAGTAGAATAAAACCGGGTTATATTCGTAAATCCGGATTCTGCCAATAGCCGCTCGATTTGATTTTCAGGAATGAAAGAAATTTTCATAATGCCTCTGTTTACCAACTCGTCCACTTTGGATAATTCGCGGCCGGCATCCAACCAAAAACTTTTCCATACGTTTAATCTGGCTTGAAGCTCGGCATCATCGGGGTCTCCGTACGCGCTAACGAGTACGAATGGAGCTCCCGGTTTCATATTATCCTTGATGGTTCCGAGCAGCTTCAACTTCTCTTGGTCATCGTCAATGAAGTGAAGAACCAAGATACAACTTGCAGCATCGAACCTCGAGTCTGGAAACGGCAGGTCGTCAATCGTTCCCTGGATGAGTTTGACGCGGCTTTCCAAGCCTAGTTGAACTGTTTTATTTTTAGCAATCTTAAGCATCTCTTCAGAAGTGTCGACTCCCGTGAACGTCCATTTCGGGTTAGACGGTCCCCATGCGGAAAGTTCATTTCCGCCTAATTGTGCTCGATAGTAAGATTGAACCATCGCGAATAACGTATCATATGTGGGAATCGAGATTCGAGTATTTTTCTCGTATGCAAGAGCCATTTCGGAATTGAATGTAAATAAAGTCACCCTGATTTCCCCTTACGCTTTTCAATATTATATTAGAGATATAATAGATTTATTATATCGTTAATGACTTCGAAAAAAGAACGGATCATCACTCCGTCTTAATTAATTTCGCCAAATCCGCTATTTTCTTGTTCTCCAGATACTGCTCCATCTGTCGCTCGGCGTCGATCACAACCTGCTGGATCAGACATTCGTTTCCGTGATCCAGGCTGCATTCGAACAAGGATGCGGTCCCTTCGATCGCATGGATGATATCCAGAAAGGAGATATCTTCCTGCTTCCGTCTGAGGCGGTACCCACCGTTTGCGCCGGGTGCGGACTGAATCAAACCGGCCTTAACAAGCTTGGTCATCATCTTGGACAGATAGGTCTGCGAAACGCCCAGCTTCTCAGCAAGTAATTGAATGCCAACAGGCTTATCGGGCGCCGCTGTTACCAGATAGAGCATCACATGAAGCGCATAGTCGGTCGCCTGAGAATATTTCATTTCATTCAGCACCTCCATTAACGACTTTACGAATCCATATTAACTCCAATGTATCTAAAAGGCAAGCATTTAATCCGAGTCAGTACCGCAAGCGTACAGTCTATTCCCGGTCGATGTATCGATTGCGCTAATCGAGCAGTTGAACCGCCGTTTAGTGTACCTGCTTCGCTCTACCCCCTGAGGCCGATTTCTCCCGCACCTACCGGCACCCAGAAAACGGCATTTAGACGCTGGACGCGCCCTTTCGTTTTTTTCGTGGCACAATCTTCACCATATCGCGCAAATCACGAAACTTCGTGAGCGGCAGAACTGGTAGTAGGATATCAGAAACGGACGAGGTGACTCGGTTGGTTCCCTCCAGTTTTTCGAGAAATCTTTCGTTAATTCACCAGAAATGGAGAAACATTCTCCATTTCTGGTGATGATAAAAAAAGTATTTGACCCCCAAGAGATCAAATACTTTAATAGTTGTAAAAATGGTTAGTTTCCTATAGGCTTACCGTCTTTAAATTGCCCTTCAAACGTAATCTTCCCATAGTAATCCATCAGCTTGCCGGTTCCTTCCGGCACACCGTTTATCATCATTCCTTCATAGATTTGTCTATCCGAGTGGGGCTAAAGGTGCCAATGATTTATCCAATTCTGGGAATTCAGGTCTATTTATAGCAACTGGCACAGGTGAAGGAGGGGGATCTGGTTTGAAGTTCGTTGGTCCGTCCACAGATTTTTTAATCTGTAGCGGCATCGCCTTCATGGTTACCCCATCAAGCCAAATGAGCGTGTCGCCAATAAATGCAATTGGCAACGCGGGTATCAATTGCTCCCCGGACTGTGTCAATTGCATGGTCGTACCGTCGTCTATTCGAGCTCCCATAAGTTGATGAATGCCATTCTTGTCTTCATTCACCCACGCAACATAATTATCGCCTACCGCTGATTGGGCATAAACGCACGTACTGTTGTTAAACGGTGTTAAGTACTGAATTTTGGGCGAAGTCCCACCTAGCTGCAATAACGCTAATTGTCTTCCTTTATCCGTTTTTGATACATAATATAGAGCTGTATTCCCTTTAAACTCAACAAAACTATTGAAAGTATAGCCCCCTGGAGGAGCGGTCTCTAGCTTTATAACGCCCGACTTAAGATCATACAGATTTAATTTTCCTCCAGATTTAAAAAGCACATTGCCGTTGTCAACAATTGGTTCTTTACCTGACCCAATAGTCGATATGGTACCCGTAGCCCATTCATAGGCGAATAGGCTGCCTCCCGTTTCCCAAACGATAAACTCGCCAACAGTGCTTGGAGCTGAGAGTGGTCCAGGTGTGTCTGTAAGCTTTTTCTCGTCTCCTGTACTCAGATCATAGGCATAAACATTGAAATCGAATTGGGAATCGGCTTTTTCCAGCCACACTACAAGTGTACCGCCGATGGAAGCACTTCTCTTATGCTCTGGTATGGTTGTGATTTGCTGCTTTTCACCAGTAACAATGTGCTGTACTGTGATTTGGTTATTGTCCAGCCAAACCATATTTTGTCCTGAGATTGTGGTTTCCCCTGAGTATCTTGTTGGGAAAATCGTTTCCTCTGCGAATGCTCTAGGAATGTAGGAATTCCCGAACAGACACCCTGTAGCAATAGCTAGAGACATGATTAAGTAAAGATGTTTTCTAAACGTTGTTTTAACCATAGGTATGTTCAGTCCTCCGTAATGAAATAAATACAACAAGTTCCCCTAGATAATCCAATAGTTCTTCTGATATCGACATAGGACTTTTGTTATATTTATGCAAAGGAAAAGAACGCGCCAAAACCTAACATCTAAATCTTAATACCATCTCAAGGCGACAGGCAGACATTGGATAAACAAAACAATGCTCTTCAAGCGTTTCATCATCGTATTCACCCTTCCAAAAAGACAGAAAACGCCTATCCGTGTAGGATAGGCGCCATTGCCTTAAGTATTAGCTGCACATTGTTGTGCGGTTAATTGAATTATACGTCCAGTCAGTTCTTATGTCAACTATAGTGACATGAAATAATACTGCCACGTACTTAACGCGTGTTGAGTGTTCAGTTCAATAAAAGCAGCGGCAGTCTAGGATAGCCTAATACGAATAGCCCTTTCTTGAACGCGGTCAAGCATAAAATCCCAGCGCCATTTTTTTTCATCCACAGCAGCACTAACATTATCCAATACTTCTCTAATGGTCCGCATATCACATATGGCAACGGAACGTCGGGATTAGAGAGAACAAAATCCAAGGCTATCTGATGGGGATTGCTCGTCTCAAGTGACTCCGGCTCTACGCGCTTCATAAAACGATAAAGGTATTGGTTCGTCAGTGCCGTATCGATGCAATTAATTCCCCTGTCCAAAGCTGTATGGAATGAATCGATAACCACGTCACGACTTTTCTTTGCTTCATAAGGTTGCCCGACGAACACTGAAAAAGAAAAAGGAATCAAGCCAAGAACAAACAATAGAATACTATCGCCGAGATTAAATAAATAGCCACCAAGCCGCTATGCGCCATCACATGTCTAAAAATGACATCAACACCAGCTTGTTCGCATGCTTTTCCAATTTTTGAATACATTTAAGTATTCGATAAACAGGAGGACACTAGTCATGTCACAACACGGGCAATCGTTCATGAGAGGTACGCTGGTCTTGTCTGTCGCTGCTTTCATCAACCGTATTCTCGGTTTTATCAGCGGCATGTATATCGCTCGCGTACTGGGCGCAGAGGGGATCGGCATCTTGATGATGGCGCATCCGCTCGTCCCGCTCGTCATTACGATTACGGAGCTTGGATTGCCGGTGGCAATTTCAAAGTTGGTCGCAGAGGCCCACGCTCGCGGCGAACGGATGAAAGTGAGGCGCATCCTGCATGTCTCGCTCGCTGTCACGGGCGTCTTGAGCGTAGCTCTTACGACCATATCGTTACTTGGATCTGAGTGGATTGCATCCATTCTGCTAAGCGACCAACGCGCTTATTACGCGATGCTGGCGATTACGCCGATCGCGCCGATCGTTGCTGTCTCCGCTGTATTAAAGGGATATTTCCGCGGCATGCAGCAGATGAAGACCATTGCCGCTTCCGATGTGCTGGAGCATACGGTGCAAATCGCCTGTGTACTTGCGCTGGTCCACCTATTGCTGCCTTACGGCGTCGCTTATGCGGCTGCCGGAGCAATGGCCGCCTCTGTTGTCAGCGAAGTGATCAGCCTCCTATTCCTGGTGACATGCTACAAGCTATACGGTGAATCGAGGATGCCGGGCGAGACTTGGGCAAGTCACCTGAAACAAGGAAGAAGCACACTCGGCGAGCTGCTGCAGATCGGACTGCCGACGACCGGGCACGGTGTCATTCATTCGTTATACAGCACCTTCCAACCGCTTCTTATTACAACCAGCCTGGCGCTGGCCGGCATCGGCCCGGCGTTAGCCACGAAGCAATTCGGCCTGCTGGCCGGCTATGCGTTTCCGATGCTGTTCATGCCAAGTTTTATCACGCAGTCCTTGTCCACCGCTCTCATTCCTGCGATTGGCGAAGCAGCAGCGAACAAGAACAGTCTGCTCATACATGAGCGGATGAATCAGGCTATGAACTTGGGACTCCTAATCGGCGCGCCGGCGACCGTTATCCTGTACGAGTGGGCAACTCCATTAACGACACTTGTCTATAATGCCCCGGAAGCAGGATTGCTTTTGAAAATATTGGCGCCGATGTTTTTCCTACATTATTTCGACGCTCCGCTTCATGCGATTCTACTCGGGCTCGGTCGCGCTAAAGCTACGCTGTGGAATTACGTAATAGCCACCGTATTCAAGGTTATCTCGATCTTCGTGTTCGGCAGTCAATTTGGTATTATTGGCGTTGCGTACGGCATCGGTATCGGCATTGTGATACAAACACTGCTGAACTTCTTTTCCATCTCAAGCTCGATCGGATTTTATTGGAGTATTCGTCCTTATGTCAAGGTTGGAATCTGCATGATGCTGATGGCGATATGCGGACACTGGACCTATAACTATGTTGCCAGCCATGGTATGCCGCAGTTATGGTGCGTAATCACTTCAATCGTCTGTTCCTTGTTACTCTATTTCGCCGCACTCGTATTGACGGGTACGTTGAATTGGAAAAGTACGCGCCACCGATTTTCGATTCCATGGTAAATTTACTTGAAAAAGAAAAAGCAGCCACGATCGGCTGCTTTTTCGCTGCTGGCTTATAGCGTAATGTTCTTTTTCCATGTTAATTCATTGCCTTGCTCATTACCACTGAATAATTATCCCTTCTGAATTGAACCTAATGGTTAGACTGCCAAGTGAATCGCCGGCAGATGGGTTCATGAGTTAGGGCCGGAATTAGACAAGCGAATTCGTCCCTATTTAAAGCAGACAAACGATTTCTTCCGGACTGATGAAACCTATATTAAAGTCATAGGACAGTCAACGAAGGGCTACCACGTGGTTACCACGTGGTAGCCCTTCGGTTTCACTCAGTTCATACGAACTCCTCTTCCATAATAGTAACAATCTATATTTAATATAATAGTTACAAATCACACTTTATCATGAACCGCTATGGCCGTCAAGTCACTAGCTAAGTAATAATTTGGGTGTTACAATAGAGACATTCCACATTAAAACAAGGGAGTTGAGGAGCGATGTTATGGGACGATTTTCTGAAAAGCGACTATCACGACTGGAGAGGCAGCGGTCATTCCGAAGACCGACTGGACAAGCCAGGATGGTTGGAACAATTGCTGGCTATCCACAACCTTCCCTATTCGGGCGCTCCGTCCGCGGAAGAATTGGATGATCTGAAACGGTTGAGGGGGCACATGCTTCGTATCGTTCAAAAGTTGACGGCGAGCGAGTCCGCGGACCCCGCCGATCTCGAGGGGCTGAACCGGGCGCTGTCGGGCGGACCGATAATTCTGCGAATCGCGGAATCGGATTCGGGTTATCGCATGGAATCCACCCCTTTACGAGCAGGCTGGTTCCGCATCGGAGCGGAGGTGGCCGCTTCCTTCGGCCGCATACTCGCGGAGGGCGAGCCCTCCCGCTTGCGCATTTGCGGAAATCCGGATTGCCTGGTGGTTTACTACGACGAAACCCGGAACCGTTCCAAACGGTTCTGCGACGATAAAGTTTGCGGCAACCTAATGAAGGTCCGGCGGTTCCGTGCACGCCAAAAAGCCGCCAAAACCGGCGGCTCCTCAATACACGGCGTATCCGAAACCTGATTCCCCAAGACAACCGTTTCGGCTTTGTTCGAAATGGTACAAAGAAGATAACACTCATTTCGGAGAATCAGATTATTAGATGTAAAGAAAAAATAACTGCTGATAGCGGCAGCACCAAGTTGAGCCTGCCAAATGTCACCTGTTTCTTTTGCATGAAGAGATGATCGCTAACCCGTCCCTCAAAATGGATTGATTCAACATAATATCCATCCCCACTATTTTACAAATTCTACTTTGTTTATTTACACAAATATTTCGCGAGATCATTTCAACTATCTACCAGTTAGCGTAAGGAAGGACTGCCAATCGGCAGCCCCTTCGTAAATATATCGTGATAAATTTTTGGTTTTATATCCATGTCCTGATTACAAATTGCCTTTATTAAATTAATATATTTGACGTCAGAACTTTACATCGAAGTGTATCTATGCCGAATACACCAAATATGAAGAACATTACTGATGAGACGAACCGTTGCGTTCTCCTGCCCGTCCCTCAATGAGGCCGCCGCTCCACATACAAGGTAATCTTTAGCAGCGCTACTCATCTATTAATTAATATCTAGTACATTTATCTTAATTGCGTTACAATTTGTAAAAAGAACACGGAGGTTTTTTCATTGCGCAGATATAATTTTATTCGACCCTTATTGATTATTGCTGTTGCCTATTTAGTTAACAACATCGTAGCTAATGTATGCCTAATGTTGGGGGCAACTAAAGAAGCTGCAAGTAATATCGGCTTTGCAGTAATGTTGATTGCAGTCATTATAACCTTTATAAGGCTTAACAAAAACAAGCGCAAATCTTAACCGAGCACAAAGATAAATAACTAAAAACTGCCCAAAGTCGAATAGACTAGGGACAGTTTATCATATCCTAATATTTACTTACCGGCTGGGACTCTACTATCGGTTACGACTTCAAGATTTCTCTTGCATTTTGATGTTTTTACGACTTAAGTGTACGGTGTTTTGTAAAACATTGTATTTATATGCCCAAAGTAAACCCAATTTTTCCCTCAATTTTTTCCTCATGGTTTTCCCTCGTTTCATTAGCTGTGAATCTTGTTAAGAATATACCATTTTATTGCGCTAACCTCCTTTAGGCAGAATAGCCAAGAAAAAATGCTGACTGTTCACTCAGTCAGCATTTTGCAATATTCATCCCGTACCACTGCTCTTGTTTCTCGATAGCACCAATTTTGCTTCATTCCTTTATGTTATATGTTCATGTCCTCTTACAGATGATGATGAGGCTGCTATTGAGCTATTGTTTTTCGTTGGTTCAATTAGTAATAGAAGGACATCCATCTAACGTATGAACTGATTTTATTTACGCTTCTATCCCTGATTGCCCTCGACGGCAATCAGTAGCACCGCGGCGGCAAGGCCCAAGCGGCGATCAAGCTTGTCGTTGTGGTCCGCGGAGAAATCGAGGTTTAATTTTTGGACGAACGGGTTGAAATTTTGTTTGAACTCTGCGACCTTGGTCCCGTTCATCTCTACAATGTAATGCTGAGGAATCAAATTCGTCAGGAATCTTCGCAAAAGAGCAAGCAGCGCGTTATCTTCCTTAATCAATCCGATCTCCGAATCACTTGGGCTCAAAAGCGCCCATTCATCCTTGAAGATCGACTTCATCCCTTTGCGTCGCAAAGAGCCTATCTTGTGCCCGGTTTCGACATCAACTACATCGAAGATTGCGGAAAAATCAATGATGTTTCGCGCTTGAATGCTTATTAACTCATCTTGCATTGTTTCATCCCCGTATAGTCGGATGTCTTCCTTCAGCTTGAAGGCTTTCATCTTTGAGAACAGAATTGCCTTTTCATCAATGTCGAAAATATCGATTTTAGCGCCAACTAGAGAAAGGATCTGTTTTCTAACCACGAATTTTTGATGATTAAATTTCGGATTCAAGTCTTCGCCCCCTGCATTCTAGACTCAACTGAGTCTTGATTCAATGAATTCGACAGAACAGGGAAGATTCCCTTTTGTATCCTTTACATCGAATTTCATTTCATTCACCTATTCTTTTAGATATAACATTAGTTTCCAGATCACATTGTTGTATTCGCGAAATAAGTGAACTTTCCTGTCCGCTAGCGTTTTACTATCGTTCTGCGTTAGCGTAATGACGTAGTTTCCTCAGTGCTACGGTTCTTCGTGCTGTCTGTAACGGCAAGTTTTACGAGATAAGCCCCAATCCCTCATCAAGTCCCAACATTATGTTCATACATTGAATTGCTGCTCCCGATGAACCCTTCCCGAGGTTGTCCAGTCTGCATGCGACAAGAACTTGATCGTCATTCCTAGGACAAAAATCTCAGAATAATTGGTTCCGTTGCATAGTGTAGGATCAAGAGCATATTGGGAAATTCCCTTAGTACCATCAAGCGGGATGACTCTTACGTACGTTTCTCCTTGATAATAATTTGTGAGGGCAGCATGAATTTCCTGAAGGCTAGGTTGATTTTTAAGCAGACGAGTAACCAAAGGAACCGTCACAATCATACCATTGTAAAAATTCAACTGCTGTGGCGGCAATCTGCTTCTTGGATCCCTGAACTAACGTTCGCCGTTATCTGAATATCATTTTAGAGAAAATGTTATATGAGCGTTTTGGTCATTATAAAATCTATTTGTTCTTCATCACCCATATAGAAAGAGTGGGCTCCTGTTTGAACAAAGTCCAATTTTTTATAAAAGGTGATTGCGCTCTCATTTTTTTCCCAAACCCCTAGCCAGATCTTCTCTTTATTCCGTTCTATCGCTATTTCTATAGCTTTATTTATTAGATATTTACCAAGCCCCTGTTTATGAAGTTTTTTCCTTATATAAATCCTCTCGACTTCAAGCGAATCTTTGCCCATTATTTCAGTTTGACCATCAGTGGTGTTTAGCTTTAAATACCCGGCAATTTCCTCATTAGAATAAATAAAATAGAATTCCGAAGAGATATTTGATAATTCTTTTTCTAATTGTTTTAAGTTAAATGCTTTTTCCAAGTAGGCTTTCATATTTTCAGCTGAATTTTGATTCTTAAATGTCTCATTAAATGTCTCAACACTAATTTCTTGAAGTAATTCTAGATCTTCAAATGTGCACTTTTTTATATTTATAGTCATTTTATTTGTCCTCCTTTTACTAAATCAATAATTTCTCTTGTTTCCCTTTTTTACAAACTCCCAGTCTTTTTCTACATTTTTTCTGACTCTTTGCAGCAGGTTAAAAATCGTTTCTACTTCACTTTCGGAGAATCCAGATAGTGCGACCATATTGGAATAATCGTTTTCCCTTTTTATAAAAGGGTAAACAATCTTCCCTTTCTCTGTAGGAAATAGTTTTTTAATTTTTTGGTTATATGGATCTTCATTCTTTTCAATAAATCCATTAATCTCCAGTTTCTTTATAGCACGAGCTGCTGTTGTTCGGTCTATCTTTATCATTTCAGCTAACTTTTCTTGAATAATTCCTGGATTTTCACATATTCGCACGAGGTACAAGTACTGTCCTTTTGTAAGGTCATATTTTTTAAATTCTATATTACTTATAGAATCCAATGCCCTAGCAATCATTCCAACCTCACGTAGAATTTCCTTCATAATTGCAACTCCACTACTATTGTATTTTTCAAATGTCGTAAAAAAATAGTACATCATTTTTGTTGTATTTACAACAAAAATTCCTGCGCCCTTTTCCATACTAAGCTGCCCGTTAGCTCAATCAGCAGGCCGCGGCGCCGATTACGTTTATCCTCCACATCCACTCGCAGCGATCCGTCGGGAAAGTGATAAAGTTCTTGTCAATTGTCCATGACAAGAACTTTATCCCATAAAACAAGAAAGCCGCGATTTACGCGGCACTTAATGAGATAATGTTCTTGCCACCCATAGTTCTTCTTGTCGGAGGACAAGAACATATATCCTCAAAAGACAAGAACTCACTTATATCCTTTGCCTTGGGTGGCGATATGATCTGCCGTTCGAATGGCCAGCGCAACTGTGGTCAACGTTGGATTTCCAGACCCGATGAATGGTAAAACACTGTTGTCGGCCACATAGAGTCCTGAAATACCGTGAACTTGACCGTACAGATCCGTGACTGAGGTCGAAGGATCCTCTCCCATACGGCATGTACCCGAAGTGTGATGCAAATCTCCGGTAGGTACAAGGCAGATTTCACCCAAGGTGATCTCGGCAACGGAAGAAATCCGCTTTACAGATGCTACCATCTTTTGAATTTCGGCTAGTTCTGCTTCATTAAAAGAAAAGTGTACTTCTATTTCCGGTACTCCGTATTCATCTTTTCTGTCAGGGTTTAGTACGACCCTGTTTTCATACCGAGGATAAATCCTACCAAAACATTGGAGAAGAATGTCTAGCTCCTCCAAGAACGGTTTTTCTTGAGATGATGGATACCAATCATAACCGTTAGGTCCCGTCAAACGGATTTGATAGGGCCTATCCGGTGTTCCAAAAATTAAAATTCCGAGAGTTCCCGGAATATCTGTGAAATCACTACGACTCACTTTTCCTGGTGCCAGCATAAAAACTTGATTTGTCAAATAATGGCCGACCGCTCCTCCCTGGATGCCCGAATGAAGCAGCAAACGCGGAGTTTCATACGTACTCGCCGACAATACGATCGTTTTTGCTTTAAGAATATAAGAACTCATATCCGGAGACATGACCTTAACGCCGGCTGCTTTCCCCTGATCGACCAGCACTTGAACGGCACGGGCGTTTATAGCTAAATCGAAAGGTCTAAGAAATAAAGCTTTAGCAAGAAGAGAAAAAGAACTGAAAAAAACATCCGCATGAACTTCCCCGAACTTGGTTGGATGAATATCGGCGGCTATCGGCAGATATTTCGATTCTGGAAAACCGCCTTGCTGCAGACGATTCAGTAATATCTCCGTTAACGTAGACCCTCTGGCATATTCGTCGGTGACATTCATGACCCGCTCGGCAATGTTATAATAGGTATCCATTTCATGGATCGGGATCGGCCAATCCGGAAGCAGAGGCAAATTCAAACGAGAAGCAACTACATCCCAGAATACCGTCCTTCCCCCAAGGCAAATAACCTCTCTTGCCCCTATAAACTCCGGATAGGAGCCCTGCAATGGTTTTGAGATGTATCGGTAATATTGTTCAAGACGTTTCCGATTCATCATCGGAATGTTGCGGCCATGCGTTGGCATGACAATATTTCCTCTTTCAATAATGCCAATCCGCTTACCATTATTCCGCCATTGTTCGCACAATCTCCAGAGCATGGTTCCTCCTCCGGCACCTGTACCTACAATCAGAACATCATATTCGTTATCCGCCATGGTTTCCAATGAAGTCAAAGGAATCCAATTTTCGATATATTCCGGTGGTATGTGACAAGTCGGAGGAATCGTGACCGGACTTATGTCCGATTCGGAGAAGACAGGAAGATTTACCAATTTACCTGCGATGTTCTGATCAGGGTTTTCGATGGATGGATTAAGTGATAGGAGTTCATCAATCGATACACGCTTTTGATCTGCGATGATTCGAAGCGTATCGTTGTTACGAGCAACCCATATTTTCAATACCATGACTCCTTATTCACTCCTTTACATCTGAAGCCTACGCCTAATTTAGTTTATGTAAGGGATACTGGGAATAAGTCCGAGATAGGTCTCAAATAAAGCTGCTCGCAGGAATTGTAGCTGTTTTTACAAATATCAGATCGTTAGGGTGTTTAATTGTTAGCGAAAACCCCCATTAGCGTAATCATCTGATGGTGCAGCGAATGAAGCATTGGCGTCTAATGCGAAGAGCAAGATGTTGATTGATTGTAGCCGGCTCGGCCGTCTGAGCGAACGCTTAGTCAAGCACCTTCTCGCGCCCATTCCCTTCTGTAGAGTAATTCGGTCAAAATACTTCCCAACTACGGAAAACAATACATGTTCTTGTCCTGATTCGGCAAACGATAAATCTTCTTGTCATTCGACACGACGAGAACATACTAAGTCGAACAGCTGCTGGTGCGAGCCAGCAGCTGTTTCATCATTTATTCAGCTAACGTTCTGCGTTAGTTTAATCAATTTAAGCGCTTTAGACGCTCTTGGAAATAAGGATTTGTAAGCCAGTTGATCTTCTATTAACGCCTCGGTGCAATTTATGTTTATAAGGATTGTTTAAAAGGATCGGTTAATACATCCCCTTTAAGATCCATATACATAGTCCCTTTTCCATCGGTAAACGACCAAACTAACTGATTATTTATTTCGAATAAATGTAAATTTTCTTTCATTATATCCCCGTGTCTTTCCTCTTTCACTCGGGTAAGAATACTTTCGTAGGAAACTGGCAACTTCGTGGTATCCACTTTTTCAGCAGAACGAAATACAACAGCATATTGCGCCCCTTTCTCATCTTTAGCCAAACAAATAAACGGTTTTGTGAAATAAGGAAGCGCAGCAACCTCTGTCAGGTTCAATCTTACAAGTTGCTGTTGATAACCTTCTTCAATATAGATTTTGTCTCCAGTTACAGCGCCTATATCCTTACATGCAGTAGCAAAGAGGAGTAAAGTAAGAATGAATTCGTTGGTCAACTTAATCACTTTTCTAATCCGCATTATTTCGAATATCTCAATGATACAAGGTAATTGATCCCGATTTTCTTTGCCCGATTAACTGGTATTTGCCTGCGTTTGTATTCTTCAAAACCTAATTTATAATAGAGTTTCATGGCTGGAATATTGGTATCGGCGACTTCCTCAATCAAATGAACCTCATATGGTGTATGCTCAAGGATATGACGAATCATTTGCGAAGCAACGCCTTGCCCCCTGAATTCGGCGGCCGTCCCTACAAATTCAATGGAGCCTACACTAGATGAAGGATGAACGGTGGTAGTTTCAAATTCTTTTTTCAAGAAAATACCGGCCATTGTGCCTCTATAAAAGCCTAAATGTTTGCGAAGTTCCTTTTTATCCAGTTTAACCGAAAGTGAAGTTCCATCTGTACAAGCAGCCATTCCGACCACTTGCCCCTTGTATAAAGCCACATAAAATTGGTCCAAAACGAATATATGGGCGAACGCTGCAGCAATCCTTTTCGGATCCTTAGAGAAAAACCCAAGCCACTGTGTGAATCCCTCTGCGAATATTTCAGATATTCCTCGCCTTACATCAAATTCAACTTGATCGGCTCTAACCACGTTAATCAAGACATGGTCACTTCCTTTCCTTCAATAGAAATGCGGTGAGGATAGATGGTGAGGGCATGGTAAAGTTGCTCTTTAGTAATACTTTCATCTGAGCCAAACCCTGAATCGATGCATAGAAAAGGGCAGTCATTTCCTGCGCATCACCCGAGTAAAATTCCCCAAGCTGCTGACCCTTGCGAATGAGCTGTGCGGTAGAATCAAGCAGCCTGGCATTTACCTGGAGGATCTCTTCATAATGTTTTGAGGCTGTTGCAGCTCCAGCTAATAGCGATTGATTAATTAGGATCAGTAGATGGGCTAGTTCCTCCCCATTGATCATGTCAATGTAGACTTCATCGACAAACTGTGCCATTAACTCTTTAGGGGATTGATCGGATTCAAAGAAAGTAATATTACGTTTCAACCCTTCAACCGCGTAGGAAACCAATTCGTTAAATAACTGATCCTTCGTTTTGTAATGACGATACAGCAGCCCAATACTGATGCCAGCTGTATCTGCGATATCTTGAACATTCGTCGAGCCGAAACCTTGATGAACAAATAACTGCATCGCAGTTGAATGGATTTTTTCCCTAGTGGCATTCCGCATTTCTTCATACTGTTCCTTGCTACGCGGCAAACAATTCGCTCCTTTTAATGAATGAATTTTTACTCATTATATAATATTGAGAGTGGAATTAGAACATTCAACTCCAGTTAGCGAAATCTGCCCGTTAGCAGAGTGAAGGGCTACCACGCGGTACCACGCGGTAGCCCTTCACAGTTTAACTAATGTTCTCCGAGGGAGCTCAATGGGTGAACCTGTTTCCATCCGTGTTTCTTTCCAATGTACATCAGATGTTCAGCTAAACTCAGCAAGTTCTCTCGCTCACATACTTGCTCTGCTAAGTCCAGCCAGGCTTCTACCACTTCAGGTGATTGACTAAGCAGTTCTGGCTCACGCAAATATAAAAAGCTTTCACAATTAAGTAAATGGAGTTTATCCAATTCAAACTGTTGGAAAAAGGGAAGCACATCGCTAGGACGTATAAAGAAATTATCTGAGAACCCGTGACCTGAAAAATTCTCATCGTTTACTATGGTATTTAGCTGTAATCTCCTCTCTTCATTTAAGATCATACCTGGATTACCGATCAGATAATCCCACACGAAAGAATAAGAAGAAACAAAGGCTACGAAAATCATTCCGTTAGGTTTTAATTTTTTTAAGCATTCATTAATCGTAATGACCCTGTCGTGTTCTTCTTTCAGATGATACATCGGTCCCATGCAAAGGACATGATCAAACTGTCCATCTTGGATCTCCGATAAATCACGACAATCAACGCGCAGACCGCTCAGCGGAAGGTTAAGCTCATTTGCCTTTTTCAGTGCAAAATCTACGTTATTCTGGGAAAGATCCGCTAATGTAACATGACAGCCGCGCTGCGATAGGTATAATGAATACTTTCCAGGTCCACCACCAATGTCTAATACACGGTCATACGGCTTAATGTAACGGTTTATGTAGCGTTTGGTAAGCTCAAATTCCACTTTATGCCGATCAAGTCTCCGCCACTCATAGTTTACGGTTTCATCATAAAATTTTCTTACATTCTCCAAAGTGTCCATATACACCCTCCTAAAAAAAAAAGCAATTATTTGATCGTTGACTTTCTTAATACAATAAAAAAATCCCACCCCCAAGACATTTGTCTCAGGGACGAGATTGTGTATTCCTCGTGGTACCACCCAGGTTCGCAAATAGATTACCCTATAAGCCTCTTCAAGTACGGCAATACATAAGAATGCTTATACTCTAGCTCTGTAACAGGAGCTCCTGTCACACCATCCCCTAAGTTTGGTTCCGATGTGCTGCTCAGAGGCTTTCTTCGATAAAGAACTCTTGCTCCATTTCAGCTATCGGAGCTCTCTGTGAAAGAATTCAATTATTTACTTCCCTCTTCATCGCTTTTCAAATATTGGAATTATGTTAACAAGTATTCACACTTCTGTAAACATGTTTTCTGAAAAATCAAAAAACATCTAATACTACTGACCGTTACTTGAATGAACAAAGAAGAGTTACCACGAGGCAAGCTCCTGTACTATCGTTACATTTTCTGTAATTCTTGCTCCGACAAATCTTTTCTAAATGTGCCAGAATAATCGTCAGACCAAACTCTTACCGAATCATTTACGTATTCCAAAGTAGGGAATGGATCATGACCAAGCCATACATCCTTTTTGCTTAGGACCGCTTCAAGCACGTCTCTCCAAAACTCAACCCACAACAACAACTCGGAAGTATTACTTTATTTTTATCCTCAAAGGCTATGCCACCACTTATTGCAATTTCATCGATGGTTATGAGTTCATTTAATACCTCAGCAGGCTCTCTATCCACATCTATGTTGTTATACCCGCAAGCCAACGTCAAAAACAGGGCGGCATCTTCCGACGTAGAAAATCTGGAAAGAGAAGTGGTTTCCCTGTATTCAACTTTTGATAACCAAGAGGGCTGCTCAAAATATGGATCTTGTATTACAGCACTAACTTTTCCCATGATTTTAACTCCTCATGATTGAATGTCTAAATACAGATTACCGTATTTTTGCTTTAACCCATTACACTAATCTGCCCAGTTAGCTGAGAAGGCTACCGTTCCATTGCTGTCTGCAACCTTCTCGTGAGTTTTATTGAGCTATCGTTCCTCGCTTAATCATATTGTCATATGCCATCTTAAAATGAGCCGCTCCCACAGGCAATCAAATTCCATTCTGATAAAACAGGAACGGAGCCCCGCTCAGTGCCTGAAGGTGTAATAGCGCAAATTTGACCCGGCTTATTCCCCGTACTAACGGAAACAACTGCCGATACATTCAAGCGCTCACCGTTGACTTTAAAAGTTAGGTCTGCGTGTACGGAACAGACGCATCCATCATCATAATCAGCCTAATGTTGTCGTAATTCAGCAACCGGAAACCTTCTTCCTCATGGAGTTTTCGCATTTTTTCGAGATCGATAGGGCTTCCATACAACTCTGCAGCCTTACCAAAATCTTTCGACTGTACGGCCTTCAAAAACGCGGCGGTATTCTTTTCTACTTTTATTTTTTGTAGTAAGACGATCCCTTGGTGTACTAACAAAAAAACAATCCATCTATGTGAAATCAAATTCCTACTTTAAATTGCTCTTTATGATAGTAACGTTTGAAGTAATCTGCTCGTTAGCGGAATAGGCCACCGAATTTATCACCGGCAGCCTGCCAGATCTTGTTTGAAGCTATCGTTCTGTGTTAGTTTAGTTGAAAAATAGGATAAATGTACATTGCACAAAGAGTAATAATTTCATCCAATAAAGAATGAACTACTTACTATTTAAGGTGGTGCAATGTATGGCTCGTATAGTTTATTCATCTTGTGTAATTGAAAATGATAAGGGCTTCGACCCGTTCCAAGTAAGACCCACCAAGACTTCAACCCATTGCTAGAACTGTATTTCTAAATGTGTTTAATAATAATCGTGAACCAGTGACAGTGAGAGTCAGTATATTCTCGCTTAATAATTTCAAGCGAAAACGCGGTGCTTTTGGGGCTGGAATACTGGATGGAAAACAGCTGAGTGTAGACACACTTCCATGTGCAAATTTTTTCCGTTATGAAGTACATGTAATAGTTGAAGCTACAAATCTAGCAAAAGCAAAAAATGTTATAATTTCTATGTTCCCTAAAAACTTTAAAGGCAATATATTAGCATCCCAACGCTTAATTCACAATGAGTTTAAAGTTATTTCAATACAAAAATAACTATTTTTTAATAGACAATTGAAAAAGGCAAATTCACTTTTTTGCGTAATTAACCCTAGTTAATATTTTTTACACTTGTTCCGCTAATCTGCCAGTTACTTCAATAGAAAAGAGGAGCTGCCACATAGCAAACTCCTCCACTTTCGTTCTGCGTTAGTTCAACTCAACTGAAGGAACATATTATTTCTAGATTTTACGTTTTTTCAAGGCAATGACTGTAATAACGTTTATTAATAATATAACGACAAAACATAAAGCATAAATACCCATTTGTCCAACCACGGCTAAACCATCTTGCGAAGTTAGCACAAAATAAACAATACCCAATAGCAGGCAAACCATATTAATAACTGCTCCGACTGAAATTATAGTGACACTTTTATGATTTTTATTAAACTTGATAATATAAATCAGTGACAATACTAAAGAAATCACAACAGGCAAGATAAGCTTAAGCAATCGTAATTACTCCTTCCTAAGGAAACTATAATCAAACTATATTACGACTTAGTCTGCTTAAATAGTTCTATCTTTCTCTAGTACCTAATTTAATAGCATACTAAACTGCCTGTTAGATCAACGAGGCTACCGTTTAAAACCTCGTTCTGATGTTTTATTATGCTAAAGTACCCGATAGTGAAGTATAATCCCTGAAAATATGCTGATGCAGCTAATACTCAGCACTCCCTAGAAGAATTAAAAATTAATAACTTTCCCTAATCCTTTTAATGCCTCAAATATTTTAGTATCGTCTCTAGGATCCTGATTTTTTCCATATTGTATTTTGTACATATCGTTATCGCTTCCTTTATTCCACCCAGAAGAGATCTTTGGAATATTAGGACTAAATTGAGAAGATAAATAGGACCAAAAACTCCCTAGATATATTCTTTCATTACCAACAACTACAACAAAAGGTTTGCCACTTAAAGATACTTTCCCATCTAACCTTTCCTCTAAACTAATACCTTCCTTCATTGTGAATTCATGTTCTGTCAAATCATATGTTCTAATTTCCTTGTCGGTAAGCACAGGTATAGTTTCTAAAGGAAGATCATCAAGCTTTTTACTCATAGCTTCAGTTGTAGAAAATTCTTTAACTAAATAGATTGACAATTCATTAACAGCACTCTAATCCCCTCCATACAAAACCCGTTTTTTTCATGTTAAATCAGGTGCTCTTTTTTAGTTTAATATTCTCCTTTAATTACAAAAAACGAGCCCCGAATTGTTCCAGCTAGTTTAGACTTCTGCCTAGCAAACTTAAACTTCCCTTCTAACTCCTTTGGTACCTCCATCCCCTCAGAAAGCTTAAAACCAACGGCCCGCTTCTTAGGGTCATCAACCGTATACATGACATTGATCCCAAGACCATCCTCATAAAAGACGTAGGTAAATTGGATATTTTCCACTTGAAAACGCGACGTTTCTAAAGGTTTGGCCGCAAACGCAATATCACGTTCTTTCAAAATGCGGTTCACATAATCAAGGTTCTCCTGACTTTCGCTAGCTGGTACAACCGTAAATTCATGTTTGTATTTGTTCATAAAGTACCGGGCTTCATTAGCACGTAAACCAGCAAGCGCTTCTGCTACAGGTGAAGACTCTAAACCAACCGTAGACACATTCTTGAAATCGACGATATAGGACATTCCATCTCTCCTCTTATCTCTTGTTTTTGTACCGAATGCGGTTACTGTTCCAACACCTTCTCAAGACCGCCACACCATTTACTCCAGCCATACTTCGCTCCACCTAGTGCTGGTTCATTTGAGATTCCAGTTTGTTCGAGATGAAGGTTAACCTTTTCATCCCCTAAATCCTGCAGCGTCCAGGTGACCGTGTGCTTCTCTCCGCTGGCCCAAGTATAGGACAACCGATTTGGTTCCTCCACGATAAGCACTTCGCCTTCAATAATCCCATTCCAATATTCGGTCGGCTGAGTTCGAAACTGAAAACGGTGTCCTACGACGGGCTTAAAATCATTCTCCATCGCTTGACCGGTGTGGATGTTGGCCACCCACTTGGCAAGCTTGCTTGAATCGGTTAAGGCCGACCAAAGCTTCTCGATCGAAGTCGTAAACTGAAAATCCATATTTAATGTTAAACTCATTCTTCTTCCTCCTCTAATAGTTGTTTTAAGCGCAACATATTCGCACTCCAGAACTTGCTGTAGAAAGCCACCCAATCTTGAATTTCTTTGAGTGGGGAGGCGTTTAGCCTAAATCGCGTTTCTCTGCCAACTTTTCGGTCAAGTACCAGTCCGGCCTCTTTAAGGATTGTCAGATGCTTGGATACCGCTGTGCGGCCCATTTGAAACTGTGCCGTTAATTCATGAAGCGGTAACTCCTCTGCCTCTGCTAACAGACGAATCAGTCGGCGCCTAGTTGGATCTGCAATCGCGTCAAACACATCCCGCAACCGGTTGTTCTCACTCACAGCACCCTCTCCCAAATATTATTTTCGGTAGTAGAAATCTATTGCGGTACGAATGGACGGCCGTTAATTTTACCACCTCCTTAAAGCATGCGGCTCTTCGGGCGCAGCGCCCACGAGGCGAAATTTAGTGCAGCGTATGAAAGCGGGAGGATAATATAAAACCCGTAATCGCCATAATCGTTAGCAAACACATGTGATAAAGCTGCACCCGTCATTAAAAAGAAGATACCAGAGTGAACCCATTCTTTAAGCCGAGGAAAACCCGGCACGACGACAGCGATGGCTCCAAGCACTTTCCAAATCCCAAGAATAGCCAATACGTATAATGGGTAACCAAGATTCGTCACTAACTCGGTGTTTCCCCCAATTTGCATCAGTTGCCCGATACCACTTAACATAACAGCTGCAGCGAGCAGCAATGTGACTGTCCAATAAGCAATCATTTTCCCCCGTGACTGGGCTTCTACTTTCGTGGTTGTTTCCGCACCGATAATCTTACTCATTTGTTTCCTCCTCATAATTGTTTCAAGTGAAACTTATTCAGGTTTCAAACTTTCCAAATGACTAATTATTAATTGGACACCATTTGGTGACACTTTGATTATATGTCACCATTTGGTGTCGTGTCAACAACATTTTTATACTCCTCATGAAAACTGTCTATCAGCTATGTGTGTCAACATTTTGTGCCACTTGGCTCTTTGACTGCATGTTAAAAAGCCTCGGCGCGATAATGCCGAAGTTTCTTGATCATGACTCAGTTTTGGAGGGCGTCAGGACTGCTTGATTAATCTCATTCGGTTCTAGATAACTGCCCGTCCCTCGGTTTTAAGGGTTTATCTCTCATTTACTCGCTCATTCGCAGGATTTCATCGCCATGTATAACAGCTGTCGTCCAGAAAGTAAGCTTATTAAACTGCTATCTCAGGAGAAAAAGTTTCTCCTTTGTGACAATCCAGGAAAACACACTGGTACATTGGGGGTCGAAGTCCTCGAAAAAAATACAACTAATACGATTTGGTGGGGACTTTGGTATTTCAATTTGGGCTTTAAGGACCACCGCGACTGGGGTGATCAGTGGCTCCGATGTGGTCATAATTATGGCTTTTGGCTTCAAGACACTTAATTTATCAAGGTAGGAGTACGACAACGAAGCCAACAAAAGCCACTCTCCTATTCAGCGTGTTTTTTACTCTTTAATCTACAAAAACTAAAAGGCAGCTAACAGTCCGGGAACCATTCAATCCCCTGGCTGAAGCTGCCTTTTTCAGTATACTACCTGATCTTTGTCCTTAGTCTTGATATAATCAATAACACCTTGATTATAATTCGGAATCCTTCATTTGTCATCTTGCTATGGCGACCATCATACGTCCCGGATATTCTACATACAGGATTTTCAGTTACTAAAATTAACAATCATGTGGATATGGTTACGTTTTTCAGGAGCTTTGATCGTAATGGTGAATGCTTGGGAGAGTTTGATAGTTTGCTTTCTGCAATGTCGCAAGGTAAGCCGCGCATAGTTAGGCTGCATGAAACATATGTACAGCAATAAAACTAAAATCCAAAGTGACAGGAAGAATTGAGCATATTTAATCAACATCACTGGATTATGGCCATTAATATCAAGAGAATGCTGCCGACAGGAATGGATCGGCAGCATTCTGCGCTAAATATCTACAAGCTCGATAAAATAATAGAATTTATTCGGGAATTACGTATTCCTGAACGCCGTTTGTTGTACTTCCATTTTGGGCTGCTGTATCCAAATAACCACGGATAAAAATGTCTTGATATCCTTCTAAACCCCAAACTGAAGGGTTTACAAATGCACCTTGCATCACATCTTTCCCTCCCTTGTTAACCCACATTTGTTCCTCACTTGTGATAGCACCTGCCCCATCAGGCTTGTTAGCAATATAACATTGATGGGCAAACGCTGATGAAGAGAAAGCCACAAATAACATAACAGATGCAAAGATGACACGAGTACTAATGGGTAATTTCTTAAACATTTAATTCCACCTCATTCTCAATTTATAACAACATGATTAGTGTAATAAAACTATATTAAAAATGGTGTAATATCTTGATGTCGAACTAAAAAGTCATTATCCATTTTCATCATCTGTGGTTCAGATCTTGCGACCTATACTCCTTTGGAGGTGTTGTTACTGATTGAAAAATATCCATTACTCAAAGAACCAGATAAGACAATGTTCATTTTCGAGAAGAATGGAAAATTTTATGGGCACATAGTTAAGAACAAGACGGACAAATCTGTAGCTAAATTACTTTTTGAAACTGCTAAATATGCTTCAATTGAACTAATCAAAAGTGAATACCCAGCTCAAGAATAAAGATTTAGATTTCAATAAACAAAAAAAGACTACATTCACCTTACGAAGGAAAAGGTGTTTGTAGTCTTTTTTTATGCTTGCTTCTACATCAAAGGATTAGCGATTGAAGCCTTGCAATTGCTGTTCAGCTATTTGTACTAATCTCTTTGTGATGTTGCCACCAATGGCACCTGCATCGCGTGTAGTGAGGTTTCCGTTATATGCATTTGGTTGAAATGGAATTGAAAGTTCTTGAGCAATTTCAACCTTCAACTGATTTAAAGCAGCTCTTGCTTGTGGAACTACTAATGTGTTGTTTCTAGCCATTTATGCCAACTCCTTCTCTAGGTGTTATATTATAATGTGGAGTGTAAGGAATTCTTATACATATTAATTTACATACGTCAAGGCATATAGTAAAAGAAACAGCGGCGGACTAGGACTTGGAAAAATAAAGTCTGCTGCCTCCACTGCTATTTATTGATCTGTTCTGCGTTAGCTTAATCTTCTAGGTTGAATTTTTAACAATTTTTCGGACCTGGTCATTGATTATCGGGGGAAGAGAATTTATTTCGAGTAGTAAATAACCAGTGAGTAATTAAATAAATCATGAATTGAATTGGTATCGAGTAGATGTACTTCCAATTATCTAAGGAGTAAACATCAAGCCAACGAAAGATTGGTTCTCCAACTAATGAAGTTAGCAATGCAAAAATGATTGCTTTTACCCAGGGTCTCGCTTTTGGCTTAATTCTTAAGAGCATTACTACAAGAGAGGCATTAGTGTGAAATCCCATGGGAAATAAGTGGGCACAGCAGCGACTACATTGTAACGATAATGCCATAGCCCATATTGATCCCCCAACATATCGAGCACTACTGAAATAATAGTTACGAAAAAGCAAACATAAAGCAATCGGTCGAGGTACGGTTTATTTCTAAAGACATACCAGAAGAAAATCCAAGGTACAATTGTCAATCCAAATTCAAGCCACCATCGCCAGGTCAATACTTCGTACTCTAACCAAACATCGAACTTGTCGAAGAGGCTGGATTGAAATTATCACCCCATTATACCATATGTTGGAATTTACATGTTGTCGTATCGCTTAAGGGACTTGAAAAAGTAGCCAGTTGTCACCACGCTGCCCATTATCACAATGAAGTACCACATCCCTACATCTTAAACGATCAAAATTATGCGCCAATGTTTGTGTCGTGGTGCTGCGACACAAACATTGGCGATTTAAACTAAAAAATCCCCATTTTAAGGGGATCTTAAGACACTCCTCTGGTACACCCTTACCTCGCCTATCTTCAAGAAGTCCTTCTGCGCCTTGAGTCATAAAGATTTGTTTCCACTCTTTATTTCATCGAAATATTCAAACCATCCTGCAGGAATGCACTATGTTTCGCTAAATAAAATACGAGTTATTATATTATTCACGGGTAAGGAATACTCTGAAAAGGGGTGAGTTAGTTTATTTTTCGAAAATGAAAGGCGGCGATTCTCATGAAGAAATATTTATCGATGCTGGGAAATTACTTACTCTATTTGACGGTCATCATTTTAGTGATCTTCCTCTATAATATCGTCATTGATCCTGTATTAGGATGGGGGCAGTTCGGAAAAGGAAAGAACATCCCAATTCAGGTATTCATGGTACTTGTAATTACAATCGCTCTTTCCGCAATAGTTTATGCCATTAAATATCGGCTTTTGAAACAGACACCGGTAAGCTTCTGGAGACTTAGTAGCTTCTCGCCGATCAGTCCGAGCTTTTCGGTTCACATGATAACAATCGGGCTGGCGTTCACTTTATTAAACGCTGCCTCCATGAAACTACTCTTTTACTACAACATAACAACGTTCAATGATTTTACAGAAGAATATTTCGCCTCTGTTCCTTTCGTTTACATTATACTTTCCTCCGTGCTCACCACTGCACTTGAGCTGATCCTGTTCTTTGGTATCATGTTTAACGAAGCACGGAAACATGTTCCCGTATTCTGGCCAATTCTAGTCATCGCTTTGATTATTGCAGCGTTGCAACCGGGAGGAATTGCGATGCAGCTTCTGGGTGTAGCGTTAGGATTCATTTATGGATCCATCTATGTACGCCTTTCATCCATATGGTCCATTATGCTGATTGGGATCGTGTTTAACATCAGTCTGTTCGGCATGAAAAGAATCGGTTGGCTTGATTCCATGGAGAACATGTCGGACTTCACCCTTATACTGCTTGCGGCAGTCATGGGACTCTATCTCATCTTTAGCACCCTTTGGTACTGGAGAAAACCAAAAGCGGCTACTAACGGCCGCAGCCGACGTAGTGCACGTTAAGGTGCCTTCCCACATGATGCCCACTCAGCCACCGCATTGTGAAGAGGAATGGCTGCTGCTTGATCGCACAGCTGCTTCTGATCATGCCGGCAGCCTCAATTAGGTTGTGTATGTAACTAACGTTCTGCGTTAGCGAAATGACCTGAACTTTTGTGGTACAGTCAGTTAAATCTACATTGTAGATTTGTTAATATTCTTCACCTTCATCGCCAATTACTTTAGCATTTAATTTACTTGCTATTTCTTTCATTTTAGGTATTTGAAAGTCATCTACATATTTCGCCGTTATTTCACTTCCCCATTTACCATCTCGAAAAGAAAAAGTAATTTTGAACTATTCATTATTAAATTTTGTACTCCATATTCCCATACCCGCCGAATCAATTCTTATTGTATTATTTGTCATCGGATTTATAGCTTCAATAAAATCGGCATATTCAAGTTCTAAGTCTGTACTAATACAATGTTTCCATTCATCTAGTGTTATAGGGGTTGCGGGCTCTGTTCTTTTAATATTCAAGTTATATCCATCGTCTACCATCCTTTAATTTTTTATAAGAGTCCTAAAAACCGAAGCAAATGGAATCTTTGCTTTATGAATTAATTTCCAAATTACCATTAGTTGGAATGCCTATCTATATCGTTATCCAGATTGCCACCACGCTCTACTGCCCGTTAGCGGAGCAATAAGATATGTCGCCGGACATCGTCGTGTCCATAAATTGTCGGATGACAAGATTTTGATCCGATTCCCCCGGTTTGCGCAAATAAAAAAGATGACTCCTTTCCTACAAGGAATCATCCATCATCATCTCATCCTCCTTCGGTTGGACTTTCACCAACTGGAATGCTTGTTGAAGATCAACCGTAATTCAGATATCGTTCTCCGTTTAGCTGAGTTCTTCGTTATTGTTTTTAATGTGAAAGTGCTCATTCATGATAGATATTATCCATACCTACCAATTCCTTATACCCCTCCACATATTCTATTTCGGTCGATAGAATTGCCTACGGCATACTGATAACGATAAACACAAATGAAGTCAGTCAACAAAACTGATTTAGGCATTACTATATTATTTAGTTCTTTTCGTTTCGTTATTACCACTCTATCAACCTGATCGCTGAACACCAATTTTTAAAAGAACCGTTACAGTCTCTGCTCTAGTTGTGTTCGCATTAGGATCGAAGGTGTTTGTCCCTTTGCCCTCTACTATGCCGAGCTTCTTAATCGCTGCTACCGCGTTTTTCGCCCACTCTGGAATACCTTGGTCATCGGCGAAGCCGGTCGAGATACTTCCTTCATTAGACTGATTCAACGCATTTGCCATCATCACTGCCATCTCTGCACGTGTCATTTGTGCGTCCGGACGGAAACTACCGTCCTCATAGCCGTTAATGATTCCTGCTTGCTTAGCTTGCGCGACCGCTTTCCGTGCCCAAGACCCGATCGCCGCTGTATCCGTGAAAGCAAGTGCCGCTCCTTCCCCCTGCGGCTTCAGCGTATTCATCAGCATTACGGCAAATTCCGCACGCGTTACCGTTGCATCCGGCTTAAATGTGCCCTCCGGATATCCGGTGACGATTCCTCCGTTTACAGCTTGCTTGATGTTTGCCCCTGCCCAATGTCCGGAGATATCGCTAAATTGTATATCTCCCGGTTGCCCCTTCGCGGACTCATCAGAAGCTTGCTCCACAGCGAATACCGCAAATTTCGTAAAGTGATCCACCTTTACAGTGATGTATGCGCCGTTTATCTTGCCACCGGCAACTTCTACCCATTCCTTATTCATTTCGTCAAAATAAAATATGGCGGGCGTTTGATTGCTCTTTAAACTTGCCGGATCAAAAGCGATAGTCAGCGTAACCGGTTTAAGGAAGTTCTCCGTGAAGCTTTTCAGAATCTCATAAATCGGGCTGACCGGAACGTCTTTTTCCGTTAGCAGATTTTGTATTACGAGTACCTGTTCTAGGGTCAATATCAGTTCTTGGTCCGTGGCACCTGCCGGAATGGAGACCATGACGATATCCTTCAAATTAACGTTGCCCGGTTTACCTGCGGGAAGCGTTAATTTACCTTCTTTTAAGTTCACTATGCCGCCACTCGTGGATGTTGGTGGTGTTGAACTGCTCTCTCCGCTATTATTACTGGAAGTGCGGTTCACGGCAATGGTATAGGTTTTGGTCGTACCGTTTTCTGCTGTCACGACGACAGTGACCGGATTATTGCCTACATTCAGGTTGATGGCGTCACTTGCCTTGCCACTTGCAACCGTATTTCCGTTTACAGTTATTTTAGCTTTACTATTCTGTGTGCTTGCTGTCACGTTAATGCTGGATACACCGTTCGCCACGCTGGACGTGTAGGCCGTTGTCCCTGGTGCAAAATTCGGACTTAACGCGCCGTTCGATAGCGCCAAGTTGCTCAAATCCGCATTGCCACTTAGTTCTGCGGCACGGTTCACGGTTACCGTATACATATTCGTCGTGCCGTCCTGGGCATTTACCCTAATCTGAATCAGGTTCGAACCCACAATAAGGTTAGACACCTGATAGGAATACACCGCATTAGTTACCGACTGGTATACGGCTCCTGTTACCGATACGGTTTGAGTCGGGTTTTCCTTTAATAAAGATAGATTTAGATTGGATACCGCATTATCCATATCCACGATGTAATACAAATTCGATAATGAAAACGAAGGCGATAATATACCTTGGTCTACAAATAAACCGGCTAACAGCGCATTGCTGTTAAGCCATTGGGCATATAATGCGATATTGGACGTTCCCATAACGAACATAGCTCCAGCGCCGTAACCCGTTCCGCTTCCGTCTGCCTCCGTATTCCAACCCGCAAACGTGTAACCCGACTTTACCAGACTTCCGGTGTTGCCAGGTACAGCAACACTTGTGTTGTAGTCGTAACTGCCGTCGGTTGGTACGTTGCCGGACATAGCACCGTTGCCATTATAGGTAACCGTATAGCGGTTGACGACCCACTTCGCGTACAGCGTCACATTTGCTGCATCGATCGTAAACGTATCTAATGCGGTGTAATTCGTTCCACTTCCGTCCGCCGTTGCATTCCACCCCTCGAACGTGTGACCCGTTTTGACCAAGCTTCCTGTGTTACCTAATACGGTGACACTTGTGTTATAGTCGTGACTTCCGCCAGTCGGAGTGCCGCCGCCTGTGCTGCCGTTGCTGTCATAGCTTACGGTGTAGCTGTTAATCGTCCACTTCGCGTACAGCGTTGTATCGCCTGTGATCGCCGTTGTGAACGAAAATTCCACTGATAAATCGATGTCTGTGAACCATCCGGCAAACGTATACCCTGTCTTGGTCGAATCGCTGGGCTTAGTTGTCGTGCTTCCGTAAGTTGCCGTTTGAACGCTCACCGGCGAACCGCCGTTGCTTACGAAGCTCACCGTGCAGCTGTTGACTATCCACTTTGCGTATAACGTCACGTCTGCTGCGCCGATCGAAAACGTGTCGGCCGCAGTGTAATTCGTTCCGCTTCCGTCCGCCTCCGTATTCCATCCTGCGAACGTATGGCCCGTCTTCTCCAAACTCCCGATATTTCCCGGCACCGTGATACCGGTGTTGTAGTCATGGCTGTTATCGGCAGGTGTGATGCCAGACGTAGAGCCGTTGCCGTTATAGCTTACCGTGTAGCTGTTGGCTGTCCACTTCGCGTAAAGCGTCACATTAGCCGCACCGATTGTAAACGTGTCGGATTCAACGTAGGTCGTTCCGCTACCATCTGCAGTCGTAGTCCACCCCGCGAACGTATGACCTGTTTTCTCGAGACTTCCCGTATTTCCAAGCACCGCGACACCCGTGTTGAAGTCGTGGCTGCTGATGGCGGGCACGTTGCCGGACGTAGCACCATTCCCGTCGTAAGCGACTGTGTAGCTGTTAACCGTCCACTTTGCGTATAACGTCATATGATCCGCACCGATCGTAAATGTGTCGGAAGCAACGTAATCAGTTCCGCTTCCGTCTAACGCCGTCGTCCACCCGGCAAACGTATGGCCCGTCTTCACCAGACCTCCGGTGTTGCCTTGTACGGCAACGCTGGTGTTATAGTTATGACTGCCGGAGGCGGGCACGCTGCCGGACGTAGCGCCATTGCTGTCATAGGCGACCGTATAGCTGTTGACCGTCCACCTCGCGTACAGCGTCACGCCCGCCGCCCCCATCGTAAATGAGCCTCCTGCCCCATAGTTCGTTCCGCTTCCGTTCGCCGCCGTATTCCAGCCTGCAAATGTATATCCCGTCCTAGCCAGATTTCCCGTGTTGCCCGGCACCGTAACGTCGGTGTTGTAGTTATGACTGCTGGAAGCGGGTGCGGTGCCGGACGCAGCGCCGTTGCCGTCGTATGCGACCGTGTAGCTGTTGACCGTCCACCTCGCATACAGCGTCACGCCGGTCGTACCGACGTTTAACGTGTCTCCCGCGGCATAAGGCGTCCCGCTTCCGTCCGGCGCCGTATCCCATCCCGCGAACGTTTGGCCCGTCTTTACCAGATTTCCGGTATTCCCCAGCATCGTGGCATTGGCGTTTTTGTCATAGCTGCTGCCGTCTGTCGGTACAGCCCCCCCCGTACTGCCGTTGCCGTCGTAAACAACGTTGAATTTCAGTTTCATCAGAGTAGCTTTAGAGGAATTTTCATAATCGGAATAAAGCACATAAGGGATGCTATCGTGAATATCCATCGATAAGTCTACCGCCGAACCTGTCGAAAATCCGGGGTTAAGAACCGTCTCCCAACTGCTCCCGTTGTACTTCTTTACCGTGGCTTTATCAGAATATTGAGCATCCATAAATGCGACATAAGGGGTGCCGTTATCGATTTTTAGCGTTACATACCCGGCTAAGTATCCTGAAAAACCGGCGCTACCCACATATTCCCAGTTACTTCCATTATACTTTTGTGCTGAAAGCTTCCTGCCATTCGAATAATCCGTATAAGCGACGTATGGGATGCCCTCATGGATATCCAGCGATACATATTCGGCCCCGCCCGGCGAAAATCCCGCATTTCCTACCGGTTCCCAACCGCTTCCATTATATGTCATCACCGTGGCCTTCGATGAGTTTGCGGCATCCGTAAAAGCGACATAAGGGGTGCCGTTATCCACCTTTAACGATGTGCTAAAGATTTCGCCTGCCGAAAATCCGGCAATGCCAACAGGTTCCCAGCTACTTCCATTATATGTAATCACTGTGGCCTTTCTTGCATTTCCATAATCCTTAAACGCGACATAAGGGGTGCCGTTATCCACATATAGCGATGTGAAATCAGCAACGTTTGCCGAAATTCCGGCGCTTCCTACCGGTGCCCAATTGCTTCCATTGTATGTTTGCACCGTAATCTTATCGGAATTTAATCCATCTCTATAAGCAACATAAGGGATTCCGTTATCTACATACAGTGAAGTGGATCCGGCGGTAGCCCATGACGTACTTATGGGACTCCCTATCGGCTCCCAACTGCTCCCACTATACTTTTTCACTGTCACCGTGTTATTATTTCCCTCAATATAAGCAACATAGGGAGTGCCGTTATACACAAATAACGAAGGATCCCAGGTTTCACCTGTTGAAAATCCGGCGCCGCCTACTGGTTCCCACTTGCTTGTAGCAGCTGCGTAGGCTTGGCTTCCTCCAAAAACAAACAATCCCGTAATACCGCCCATCACGAAAACGGCAATGAACGCCAACATCATTATCCTTGCTTTTTTCCAATACAAGTTCATTATTGTCCCCCCCTGATTGTACCTCTCCTTAACAAGAGAAATATTCCTGCAGCTCTTTTGGAGTCCGATACGAATTACATGCCATAAAGCTCATGCTCCTACTATCTAACGATGTGCCTTATATTCGATTCGTCCAAGTTCTTCTTCGCTTGTCTTTCACATGTGTATGACTACTCTTCATTTTACCTATATCACCTGCAGCCAAACTGAAATGAAAGCGCTTCATGTGAGGTATTATTAAAAATTTTGACAAAAAACGACTTCTGTAAAAGTGGAAAAGTCGGTTTTTGGTCCAAACTTGATACATGGAGACAATGGCCCGAGTACAAGATACGCAAAAACGGCCTCCCCATGATCGGAAAGCCGTTAATCTTAATGATATGAATGAAGTAAAACAAAGAATAGGGGTCAGCGCACAGGAGAGAGAAATCCAAATCGAACGATACGTCCGCATGATCAAGCAGTAACTTCTTCTGTTGGGTGACAAATAAGTTTTGAAGTGCAAGAAACCAGCAAAATCAAGGGTTTGCTGGTTTTTCTTATAAAAGTGATTTACAAATTAAGTTTTGACTCGTATCGGTCAACATCTACGTTGAAAATTTTTCCTCCCCTCGGGGAGAAGTCTTTTAAAAGAGTTTACACAAAAGATTTGACAGATCCCCTTAAAATAATAAAACCGCGCTGAGCGCGGGTATTAGTTGGACAACTTAATTAACTCCTATTCTAGGGTTTGAAGGAGTCTTACTTGAATTCATTTATATCCATCCCTCACAAACATCGGCATACTTATACTTTGCCCGTCACTGTGATATTGAAATTAGCATCCGCGAATTCCATGCAAACTCCCCCATACGCACAATGGTAAAGCTGATTTCCCGCATCCGCTTGTAATCATCGGCCCACATCTGCTCCGGCCAATGCTTGGGGTAGTAGCACACACCCAGATCAAATTTCTCTCCCGGAATGGTTTTGTCCACGGTTCACTTCGTCACCTTATCGTTTGGTATGATATTTGAATTATTCAAAACGGATGTTGCCAGCAAACGGAAGCACCCGGATGTTGCCCGATTCGGCGTCCGTCACCGGCTTCCCGTTGATTGTGACATTCTTGAATACGATATGCTCGACTGTCCTGTCCGCATCGTATCCGCCGATCCGCGACGGATTGGAGCAGTCCCCGGAGCAGGAAATATTCTCGTAGTGGATATGTTCGATCCGTTTGCCCGGCACTGGATTGTACTTCGGGTTGAAGAGCACGCGGATATCGAACAGCTGTCCGAGCTCGAACGGTTCAACCCGGATGTTCCGGTAGGTCACATTTCTAACCGTATTGTTATCGCCGGCATTAATCGACATACAGCCCCGATAGTCGGGCTGCGGCTCATGATGCTCGAGCACATCGATATTTTCGAACATGATGTTCTCAATGACGTCCCCCTTATGGTGATTGCCGTGCCCGCCGATATTCATCGGATGAGCCACGTCAGCCCATAAGACGGAATTGCGGACGACAACATTCCGCGTGTCTCCCTGATAATCCCAACGGCTGGCGTAAACCGCGATGCAATCGTCGGAATTGCGCATAAATACGTCCTCGATCTCGATATCCGAGCTGGCCATCATATCGATCCCGTCCGACCACCCTTTCGTACTGAACGCTTTAAAGTTCGCAATCCGGATCTGCTCGGACTTGCCGATATAGATGCTGTAATGCGGAGGATCGATAAGTGCAATTCCCTCGACGCGAATCCGCTTGGAGAAGATGATACGCACCCCGCGGAAAGCGGAAAAACGCCCGAATTCAGTCAAGTAAAGAACGCCTCTACCGCGGACAGTGACATCGCTGACGGAGTCGCAGACCATAGAGCCCGCGACCGCCGCTCCGCCGGCTATGTAAACCGTCTTCCGCGACGGGATGCGCAAAATCACTTCCTCCAAATGATGCATGCCCGGCCCGAAATAGAGCGTATGCGTCTCGCAGCCGTCTGTTCCCGCAGCCGTCAGCAGCGCAAGAAGGTCCTCGGTCCGGTGGATGCCCGGCTTGACGAAAGCGACACCCGGCTCGTCAGGGGACGGCGCATCCTGCTCGAGCGGATTGGCAAACAGATGCAAATTATGGAACCTGTCACCGTTTACTTCCACCGACAGCTTTTGCGGGCCGTCAATGGTAAAAGTGATCGTGTTGCCGTTAAGCGTGTAAGAAACACCGCGCGACAACGGACGAATCACGCAGTCGTTTACTGTCCTCTCGTTCTTCGTAACCTCAATCTCAGTCGTACCCGAGCAATCGAACATCGCCATGGAGGCATGCCGGACCTGATGCATGTCGACTTTGACATCATAGACGAAGAGCTGCTCCCATTCGCCGCCCGCCGGTCTTGCCCTGACCGTGAAATCGTGATTTTCCGCTAACCCCGAGGGGCCCGGATACGTAATTAGCTTTGTTTCCTTTGACATGTTGGTACCTCCAACTGAGTTCATTTTGATGTATGGCGACAATGCCCACGCGATCCGCAATCATGATTATTGGATTTTCACGTTGAAAGTCGGCTCGGATGGCGCTTATTATATTTTTTAGGTTCCCTTATTGGGGGCCTTTTTTATATGACAGCATATGGTCCAGCAGAGAAGCCACTCATCCCCAATCGGAAATGAGCGGCTTAAGCTCAATCAATTATCTTAGTTTAATGTTACGATCTTCCACTGCTGGTTGGTGCTGTTGCTGTCGTTGAAAGAAGCGGCCTGACGACCGTTTCCGTAACCTTTAGTCTAACGACAAAACCTTCACACCGGAAGGAGCGAGGTTCAGTTCCCCCTCAGACTCAGGAAATAGTTCCGCCCACCCTGCTGCTTTGATTGTAGTGGCATCTCTTTCCATGATTGTACTACTCTGTTGTCACGGAAGCCGAAGCTTTCAAAAAGCTTTTTGGCAGAAGTTATTGGTCCCATAAGGGATCCAGCAATAACGTGCAGATCCAGCAGGAGCATTGTAGATACCGGTTTTATTGAATATTCCTCCAAATAGAGAAAATGCTTTAGGTTATCTTTGTACATTACATAGGTTTTAAATAAATAGCTGATCCTCCCGAGCTTTCCAAATGAAACTCAAGTATGGAATCCTTGGTAACCTCGACAGATCTAATCCCCACCTTTGTGCGAGTATCAAGTTCCAATACATCTTCATAAATCTGTGCAGTATATTTCTTCCCGGCATCCAGAAAATGTAGAGGAATTTTCACAGCACGGGCTTTCTCATTATTAATGCATCCAATAAACCATTTGCTGTCCTTGCGTCTTGCAATAATTGCATACTCTCCGATCTCACCCGATATTCCGACTGACTCATCCCAAGTTACCGGCATTTTCTCCCAGAATTCAATTTCCTCCTCACCATTCCAATCCGACGGCTTATCATACCAGAACATCATCTGCATAGGACTATACACAATAACGCCCATAGCCAGCATATGTGCATGCGTTACTTTTATCCGTTTATCAAAATAGCAAAGCGTATAATCACCGGCACCTGCCTGAAAACGTACAAAAGGTAAAGTTGTGTTATGTGTAGCCGTGGGAAAATGCTCGTTTCCCCGAATACCCTCCTGTGTAAGCACATTAGGATAGGTACGTGAAAGGCCTGTCGGGCGGTAGGCATCATGTATATTTACCATCAAACCATATTCATGACACTTTTTTACTGCATCTACCAACCAACGTGTCCACTCTTGAGGTCCTACTTTCACAAAACCCAATTTAATGCCCGCTACCCCCCATTCTTTCCATACAGGCAGTGAAGCATCCAAATACGGTTCTGCAGCCGTTCTATCAACATAAAGGAATATCCCTATGCCTTTCTCCTTACCATACGAAATGACATTCCTTAGATCCAGGTCTCGCTCGGGGTCTTCCCTTCTGGGATCGATTGCCTTATTTTCCGAATCAAGCGATCCATACCAGCCTCCATCAAAAAGAACATATTGGAACCCATGGTCTGCACAAAAATCAATACAGTTAAACGCACTTTGGGTAGACAGCAATACATCCCTTAATGCTTTTCCGGGCTTTACATAAGTAAAATCTTCAGCCTTGCAGGGCTCACTTAGATTAAGTACCATATTGCTCCGACATAGCAATTCCGCTGCGTGATCTGCAAGTATGAAAGTTCGCCATGGTGTTGCAAAGGGCGCTTTTCCTTCTACATTTGAAACTAGACTATCCGTTTCGTCTTTGTTTAAAGTAAACCCATATCCTACATAATCATTCTCACTGAAAAGCCCACACAAATGTCCTGACAAATGCACTCTTAATGTGTTTTCGGCTTCTTCATCCTTTACAATCAACATTCTTGCGTAATCTGTCAGCCCTGCTTCATGAATAAGAACATATCCGCCTTCCGGTAATTGCACAGCGAATGGACGTTCACAATAGCCGCTCACATCACCAACTCGTTTTACAGCATATTCCCCTTCTACTCCATGCTCTTCCCATGCAAGACTTCCTTCCGGAAAGGCAAAGCTTGTATCCTCTTGAATAATGGTAAAATTATTTAACTTTTCCTGCTCCGGTATAAAGTATTGCAATGCAGTACCTTCAAAATAGGCACGTAAACGGATTTCCATTCTCCGTCCCAGGTCATCTTCCACGCAAACAGTTGCCTCTTCGAAACTCTCATCAATCTCAGCCCGCTCTCCGTATATAGGTTTCAACGCACCTACCACATTTCTTTTGGTTACTTTTGTTATAGTAAACCTGTCATATAATGGACGGGAATTGGCAAAGTGCAGTCCAAGCCTTGAAGGCAGAACAACCTCAGCTCCGTTACGCTTAACGGTATACCATATTTTTCCGCTACTATCTAAACTTAAGCAAATACTATTCTCTCCATATGATGCTTCTACCATCGTACTTTCACCTCAAAATATATATTCATTCCGTGTTTGAGTAGATCGGATTAACCAAAGGAATGTGGCAGGCTTAGCTTAGCAAATCATGCTCATTTCATCAATTTCAAAATCTTTAATTTTATTTTGATTTCTTTAGAATCTCCAGTTGAAGCATACAAAACCGCTCACCCCGAACGGAAATGAGCGGCATAATCTCAAGCAGTCCGTATACTTAGTTTACAATCTGCCACCTTTGGTTAACGCTGCTGCCTCCTCCATATTGGCCCAAGTCCTCCCCGTTGGTCGTGCGGCCCATCCCGTCCAGAAATAACCCCGTTGCACGGTTTTGGAGCCGTACATTGTTGCCATCTATCGTGACGGACCATTGCTGATTGGTGCTGGTGCTGTAGCTCCATTGTCCGGCAGCGGAGCCGTTGGTAGTGCGGCCCATGCCGTCCAGGTATAGTCCGGTTGCGACATTCTTAAATCGCACATAGCCCCCGCTGATTTCCTCAATCCACCGCTGATTATTGCTGGTGCTGGAGCTCCATTGTCCGGTTACGGAGCCGTTGGTCGTCCGGCCCATCCCATCGATATACAAGCTGGTGGCGGCGTTACTGAATCTAACCGAAGCAGTCCCCGAAGTTCCTCCTGTAGCTGCAGATACGGCAGCGGATTTCGATCCTCCGGCTACTTCTACCTGATAATAGTAGGTCGTATCCGGGGTCAAGTTTGTATCTCGATATAATGTCGCTGCAGTGGGGGCGCTGCTAATCTTTGTAAAAGTGCCATTCGGATCTGTAGACCGGTAGATGTTATAACCCAGCGCATTCGGCACACCCGCCCAGCTTACGTAGATCGTATTCGCACCGGCCGCCGTTGCCGTCAATCCCGTTATAGAGCCTAACGTGATCTTGTTGCTCAAGCCGACCGTCTTGGCCGCATCGGGCGTGTACAGGAGCATGAAAAGCGGATAATCTTTTCCCGCAACCTCAGGCATTCTCGTTTCGTAGGCATAGGCCAAATATTTGTACTTCTCTTGGGTCATATCCCTATTTTCGATATATTTGTAATAGTTATATAACACACTGTAGAACGCATCGATTCTCCCTCTGCCGTCTGCGTTGATCGTATCAAAATATTGAATCGTACTGCTTTGGTTTGCCCATGCAGGCGTCCATAACACATCGTAACCCAGATGATACTTGAGCAGATAAGTTGTTCCTGCCAGCAGCCGGTCGTTCATGAAGTTGAACACATTCACCGCATTGGAAGCCGTAGACCTCGCTCCGGTGACCGGGTCAACCTTCGTGTCTTGGGCATAGATGGTCCGCACCAATGTGGACAGTCCGCCGACATTGCCGTAGGAATGCCCTACATCGCGCCCCATTTCGATGGCCTGCACATGGTAGTCCGCCGGATCCAATGCTTCTCCTGTTCGCTCATTTTGCGTCATCCACCGCATCTGATGCTTAATGGAACCGTTTCTTCCCCCTTGATCGCCTGCGGCATTTACGGTGGCAGCTTCTACAGCCTCATCGTAAAGCTGCAGATTATTGGTGAAGATAGCTCTTCCCATCGTTCCCATTACCGTAAACTGATGCTGATTCATAAAGAATCCATGAGCGTTATAAGTGACGGAAACGATGTCCATGAGATGGGTAAGATTCGCTGTATCCGCATCCGTCCATTTCTCACTCGCCGTAGGCGTATCGGAATAGCGCAGGATTTCCGCCGCTGCCGAGAGCAGATAACTCATCGTAGCAAGACGGAAGTTCGTATGGGTAACGCAATCCACTGCGGCAGAATAACTCCTGATAATTTTCATGGCATTGGCGCGATACGTTTCATCGCCGGTTATATACCACATGATCGCCTGCATGAAAGCGGTTTCGGAATCGGTATTGGCACGCGTTCCTACATATTCGCTGGGATTACTGTAATACTTACCCGTCTCGGGGTCGGTAAACCCCCAAGGTCCTTGAATGTGTTTAAAGATGTAATTATTTTCATAATAGATTCTTGGCGTTTTACTGGATTGGGAGTCGGCGGCAAAGGCATTAAACGCCGTATTCCAAGGCTCATCCCCCGCTCTTACGTGATCGCGCATGTTGTCCAAATCCGCCAGTCTCATCGCGATGCCCGGATGGTGGATGGTTCCCGATACCGTGTTCCCGGAGGAATCGGTATAGGACAAATTTGCAGACGTACTTACTACCTGCGGCTTATAAGAAGTAATCAGCGGCGAAATCGCCGCCTTTGCCGTTTGGCTGCCGATACTGAGGAAGACCGACATCATCAGTGCCAGACAAAGAATGCCGGAAACAATCCTGTGGGAGTTGATTTTCGTCTTGAAGAGATTCATGACATTTCCTCCTTTTTTTAACTGCTCATTGTGGCCTGTTTTGTCTCCGCAGTTTACAAGCGCTTCCTCCATCGCATCCCCCCTTTCAAACGCATTTTAAAATCATTTACAAATATATGGCTATCGTTGGATTGAAAAGCGATGGATGAAAATTCGTCTTATGCTGGAAAAACGTCTTCCTCCTTAAACGGGCACAGGTGTCTTGCCGCCTCCCCGACAGTCTCTCTTCGCGTATTATACCTTTACTTTGAACGCAATAATGGCAAAACAATGTGTAAAAAATGTTTATTTTTTGGTTTGGATGAATCCGGTGCGATACTTCAGCGGTGTAGTTCCGACTTCTTGCTTGAATACTTGAACGAAATAGGATGGATTGGGAATACCTACTTCGGCCCCGATCTGTTCGACCGATTTCGCCGTCGTCTCCAGTAATCTGCAAGCTTGTCTCATACGTTTGGCTGTAAGGTAGTCCTTGAGCGTGGTGCCTGTTACATCATGGAAAAGTTTCGACAAATAAAACTTCGACAAATGCAAGGCTTTGGCGAGATCGTCCATGTGAAACGCTTCCTGATAATGTTCGTCGATCCACTGCATGGCTTTCTGCGCATACTCTTCTGATTTCCTTTCAACCATTGCGGACGACTGCCGCCTCTCTGCGGGGGAACTGCGGATCATACTATCTATCAGGCGGAGAATCAAAATGGCAATCTCTTCAATATCCTCGCCCTTCCCGTCCATTCCCGCAAGATGATAATCTTCGTAATTTTGCTCCACCGCCTCTTCGTAAGAGAGCAGATCAAACGCCTGCATTTTGTGATGACCGCGCCATAAGGCGTTAAAAAAGGCGTAACGCTTGACAAAAGGCCGCAAGAACTTTTCCGCAAGCTCAGGATCGAAGTGAAGTATGGTGCGCGTGTAGGGCTGACTTGGACTCACATTCGCATAGACATGGTGCAGTTGATACGGCCGAAAGAAAAACAGCATGCCCCGGCGGATCGGGAACTTTTCGCCGCCGATGACGACAAGCCCCGTTCCTTCATGAACGTACAACATTTCACAGCATTGGTGCCAATGATAATATCCTTTATAATGGCTCGTGTTGTTCAGCTTGTAATCCCAAAACAGCTTGTTGCCTCCAAAAATAACAGTCTCGAACACGCGTTTCAGTAGCATTCCTCCATACCCGAGAAACGTTCGATAGAGCGTTCCGCTGAAATTCACTATAGCAACGCTTCCATTTTAATTCCGATTATGCTGTACATGGGAATTACCGCCACAAAATCCAATGCCGGCACTGACGTCTTGCTGCCTGTGCCGGCTCGGAATGAATACCTTTTGCTTATTATTTTTGATTGTTCAACAAATACTCAGCATCCCGAAGCAAGTAATCAGCGGCTTTCTCGGTAATATGCTTTCCCCTAAGCGCCTGTACTTGATTCACAAAGGCTGACAGTTCATTCGCAGCCAATTTGCTCTGCAAGCTCTTAGCGATACCCGTGTTATCGATCCAGATATAATCGCCATCGATCCATTTGGCATCCGTAAAGCGTGTGACCAGGGCCTGCATGGACTCTATGCTGGTGGTAGTCTGGAAGACGACCGTTTGAATACCCGTATTACCTGCCATATCACTAGCAGTTACGACCAACGTATGCGAACCGAGCGGCAGGGTGAAGAGCGGAATGCTAGCTCCTGCCTTTACGCTATACGTATCCAACGTGACCGTTGTCTTGTTGCCGTCAACTCCGGACAGAAGATCATCAAGCGCAACGATCGGTGTGATATCCATCGAATCGACGTACGTGCCGTATACCAGACCGGTTACCGTAATCGTCGGCGCTGTCGTATCCTGATCGAAGCTGATCGATTTGTCCGACTCCACGTTGCCGGCGATGTCCGTGGAGCGGTAGCTCACGTTATACTTGCCGTCCTGAGTGATCATGACCGGTTCCGTATAGGCTTGCCAGGTGCTGCCGCTGTCCAGACTATATTCCGTCTTGGCCACTCCTGAGAGATTGTCGTTCGCTGTCAAGGTGAGCGTAACTGGTTGCACGTACCAACCGTTCTGTCCGTTCGGTTCCGCAGGCGATACGGCGGCTGTCGTGATCGGAGTCGTCATATCCACATTGACGCCGACCGTCTGAACATCCCCGGTAATTCCCGCGTCGTTCCGGGGTTGGTAGCTGACCGTATACTTGCCGTCCTGGTTAACCATCAGCGATTCTGTATAGTCCTGCCATGTTTTCCCGCCATCCAGGCTGTATTCCGCGCTGCCGTAAGTCGACAACGTGACGGTAACTGGCGTCGTGTACCAACCGTTCGCATTCGGCTTCGCAGGATCAAGGGACGCCGTAAACGTGTAGATCAAGCTGTCCAGAGCCGTCTTCAGACTGTTGGCGGCCGAATCGACATCACTTTGTGTTGCTTTCGCATTGGCATCGACCGACTTCGCGTTCGATATCGCCGTTTGCAACGCTGCGTAGCTGTCTGCCGTATAATGGTCGGTAACGACCTGATCCGCTTGATTCAGCAAGATCGCAAGCAACGAGCGATCCACAGAGAGGAATTGCAACTCACCTACGTTGGCAAAACCTTTCGGCGTATAATATCGCAGATAACGGTATGCCGTCTGGTTGTCAATCGCATGCGTATACCATTGCTGAACGGAAACGCCACTGATTGTATGCAAGGTGTTGAAATTAACTCCGTCATTGGAGCCTTGGATCAGCGCTCCATTCATTCGGTCTGCAGTACCAGAACGCGGAATAAACTTGATGCCGTTAACCGTTATGGCGTTGCCTACGCCCAAGTCAACAGTTACCCAACCGGCTGCAGTTTTGGTGTCAGGGGACGTGTTCGGGTCGCCGTCAAAAGCGCGCCAACCGTTCGCTGCGGTACTCAACTTGCCGTCCCACGACACCGTATTTGCCGTCACCATAGAAGGTGTAATGGCGATGATCGGCTCCAGTATCGAACTCGCCTGCAGCAATTCATTCAGAATGGCCAGTTTGCCCGCTTCCGGATTGGCCAATTTCGCCTTGATCTCTTTCACTTTTTGTTGATACAGGTAGTAGCTGCCTTTGGTATAGCCGTCCGCTGTCAGCGCGATGGAATCCAGGTAAGCCGCATCATAATCCAGACCGCCATGGAATCTCACTTCCGCCATACTCCCGAACCAGCTGTTCCCATTGATAATGCGGATATACCGGTAAGGGGTATTGTCGGTAATCGGCAAGATCTGCCAATCCTTCGTAGATGCCGCTAACGGAGAGATCGTCGTCCAGTTCGAATTGTCGTTGGAGCCCTGAATGATTGCACCCTTGATCCTGGTGTAATATCCGTCTTGCCTTGCCAGAAGCTCCACATACTTCAATTTCGCTTTAGCGCCTCGGAAGTCAAATTTGACCCACGCCCCAGCTCCGCTACCATTCAAGCGGTAATCGGTAACCGAACCGGGATTGCCATCGAAAAGAGCGTTCGCCGTTGCGATTGCGTCTGCCGGGGATCTGCCGTTAGAATCGGTCACATCCGTAATGGATGTCACATTGCGGATCAAGTCCGATTCATCGGCCAGGATCAAGGAAGATCCGTCGGTAGTCGATGTTTTTGCCGGCGCGTCCAACCCTTCGGATGTTTTGTATTGGATGCCGAAATTCACCGGTCCCGGAGCAGCATTGGCCCCCATCACCGCTTTCGCTGTCCAGTTGATTTGGTCATCCGACATGACCGTCGCATCTTGGCCTTGAATCTTCACGTTCACCGTGTTGATCGGTTCCATCGAAGTGAAGGCCAGATTCACCGTGTCTCCAGGTTCAATCCGGTTAAGTATGGCTTGATCCGAGCTGATGGACACCGTGCTGATCTTCGACAACACCTTGGCCGTTCCATGGAATCTCACTTCCGCCATATTCCCGAACCAGGCGTTCCCATTAATGATTCGGATATACCGGTAAGGCTGCTTGTCGTTAATCGACAATATTTGCCAATCCCTTGTGGACACAGCACTCGAAGAGATCGTTTTCCATGTTGTATTGTCATTGGAGCCTTGAATGACCGCGCCATTGATTCGGGTATAGTATCCGTCCTGCCTTGCCAGCAGCTCCACATACTTCAATTGGGCATAGCCGCCTTGCCCGAAGTCGAATTGGACCCACGATTCGGCTCCGCTGCCGTTCAGGCGGTAATCGGTCGATGATGCAGGATTGTTATCGAACAAAACGTTCGCCGTTGCAATAGCGTCTGCCGGCGATCTGCCGTTGGAATCGGTAACCACAGCGATGGACGTCACATTTTGGATGACATCGGATTCATTCACCAGAATCAAGCGAGACCCGTCGGTTACGAACATCGTTTCCGGGGCATCAGTCCCTTCCGCCGTCTGATAATGAAGCTTGAATGTCACATTGCCCGGCGCCGTACCAGGTACCATAACCGCTTCGGCCGTCCAGTTCAGGCCATCCTCCGAATGAACGGTCGCGGGTACACCCTGAATCGCAACATTCACGTTCTGAATGGCTTCCGTCGATTGGAAGGACAATTTCGCTGTGTCTCCCATGACGATCCGCCCTCCGGAGACCTGATCCGAACCGATGGAGACCGATGCGATCTTGTTGATGACCTCGTGACGCTTCCCGAAGATATGGAACTCGGACAATTCAATGAAGGGAGAGTCGTACGGTTTTTGAATCATTTGGATTTTCAGGAAACGGAATTGCTCATTCTGGAGCTCTGGCGACACCGCCAACATATGCATGGCTGCCGAAACGGGGGTCACTCCCGGCGTCAACCGGGTCCAGTTTTCTTTGTCATTGGATCCGTATATGGTAATGCCGCCGCCGCGTTCAGGAAATCCTCCTCGTGCCTGAATCCCGAACGCACTGGCCGAAACCCGAAAATTGGGCCCCATGTCCATATCAACGTCCCTACCGGCCGTGCTCGGGTCATTATCCATGTAAGTTCCCGTATTGAAGCCCGCAGACAAGAACATCCCCTGATAATTGATGCTGCCGTCGCCCAGCAACGGCGTGGTTAACTGAAGTCCTTGCACGACGCCATGCAGAACCGCCAGCTTCTGATAGAATTCGGCGTCCGTTGCGGTGTTCATGAGGCTCATGGTGTCGTCGTATGCTTCTGTATACGTATCGAGCGTTGCCCAGACATAATCCGTGTTGGCGTCATAGGGCGCAATGACGGCATCCACCGCCGACTGCCGATCATTGGCGACGGTCACCGTGACATCTCTGGTCGATATCGTCGTGCCGTCGGAAGCTTCCACAACGAAGGCATACGTTCCGGCTACCGTAGGTTTCCAGTCAAATGTGCCGGTGCTTGTGTCGAACACGGCGCCTTCGGGTGCATGGACAATCCGATAGGTCACAACATCGGACGTGCCTGCGTCCGTTGCCGAGAAATCTAAATGGAGCGCCGCCTCGGACCCAACATAGGTAAACAGGTTCAAAGCGGTTTTTCCTTCATTAAACACCGGCGGCGTCAGTTCATTGGCCGCGTTGACATTGATATGGTCGATATCGACCGTCGTTCCGTTGCCTATAATCGTGAAATAATTCAGGGTCCAGAGCCCACCGCCTTCAGAATATACATATCTCCATTGCCCCTGGGTATCCGGCAACGTGATCGTTTGGCCCGAGGCTACCAGCTTCGCCGCACCGTTGGTCCGAATCTTGTATCCGAGCACGCTCGAACCGCTGCCGGATTCAACCAAAGCGATTTTGCTGCCGGATTCCGTGGCCTGGATGCGGACGAAGGAAACATCGCCCTCTTGCATGGCGGTCGAGTTGCCGTCCAAGTTGGTGAACCGATCCTCAATCTCTCGCCAATTCGGGTTCGGGTTCACCTTCGGGAGATTTGCCGTTCCCTCGGCCTCGGCTTCCTTAGGGATGTACAGCCAATATTCCCCTCCGGAATCCCGTGATGCCCAACTGTAATCCGTCCTCTTGTTGAACATCTCCGTGTAGTACGGAGCAACTTGCTCCATGTCCAGACCTTGCTCATATTTATAATAATAGTACAGATCATAGGCATTGCCGCCGATTCTTCCCCGATATGAGGTATTCAATACCTGGTAAATGACCGGGCTGCCAATCCTGGCGCATACGCGCCTCTGTCGGGATCCAAGGCGTATCATAGCCGTTCATATACCGGGCAAAATAGTCGGTACCCGCCAGAATACGTTTGCCAAGAAAATCGTACGTGGTAACCGCATTCGCTGCAGTGGAAACCGTACCATCTGCCGGGTCCACCTTGGTTCCTTGGGCCTGCAACAGACGCGACAATATGGCAACATTGATGACGTCGCCGGTGCTGTGAGCCTGATCCCTGCCCATCTCCGTTATCTGCACCTGCGGGTTATCTACCTTCTCGCCTGTCTCCGCATTCGTATCGACCAACCGGAACAATCTCAGGATGGAACCGTTTACGTGCTGGTCTAGAGCCGTCTTATTCACCGTGAACCACTCTACGGCCTCGCGATAGCGCTCCACATTGCCGGTGAAGATATATCCGGAGGTGGATCCGATGAGCGGATACAGATGCTGGTTCATGAAGCGGCCATTCGTATGATTGAAGGTATCGGTGACCGGAACGATCACATTATTCGTGAGCTTGGCCGTATCCTGGTCTGTCCATGCCAGTTCCGGCGTCTGCGTGCTGGTATACCTCATGATTTCCGCGGCGGTAACCATTCGGTAGAGCGGAACGCCCGTGTGAATGTGCGAATCGACAAAATACGCATATTCCGCAGGGTTCTTCTGCTCCCATTTCCGGATAATATTCATCGTATTCGCCCTATAAACCTCATCGCCCGTTATCACATACATAAGAGCCTGCGTATACGCTGTTAAGCCATCCCATATAAATTTTTCGTTATAGCCCTGGCTGCACCAACAGCCTTCGGAAAATTTGGACGAGACCGTCTTGGTTGCAAGCGGGCCTCCCCACGGGTCAGTCGAGTTGGCCATCTGGTTGAAATAGGTTTTCCAAGGCTCCTTATTCGCCCGTATTTGAGTTTGCAAATTCTCAAGTGTTTCCTTGGTCAGCCCGATACCAGGATGTTTGAATCCGCTTTCATCAATGGTTTCATAAATGGTTGGCACATAATCCGTCATGAGCGATGGCGAGGCTGTTTCCGCCGCCGCAGTTCCTGCCGTCAGGGGCAGGAACATGACGGTCATGCTCGCTATAACGAGGATGGAAAGGTATTTTTTCAATTTTAGACGAAAATTAGTATGATGTACCTTCATCTTAACTCCCCCATTCAAATGATTATATTCGACTTGCATTAGGTAAATTCAACGTCATGGGCATGTTCTCCTACCCGAATATTTCCAGACTCCGGATGGAGAAGGTGCCGACCGTTGATTCGAACATTCCGGAACATCACCCCCTTGACGATTCTGGACTCATCGAATCCGGCAATGACCGACGGATTACCGCAGGCTCCGTTGTAAACGATATTGTCGAACAAAATATTTTCCACCCGGTAACCGGGACTTGGATTATATTTGGGATTGAAAAGCACGCGAATATCGATCAATTGTCCGAGCTCGAATGGTTCGACCCGGATATTTCGATAAGTGACATTCCGGACCGTATTGTTGTCGCCGCAATTAATGGACATACAACCCCAATAATAGGGCTGCGGTTCATGATGCTCGAGCACATCGATATTTTCGAAAAGAACGTTCTCGATGACGTCACCTTTTTCGTGATTGCCGTGCCCGCCGACATTCATCGGATGAGCCACGTCCGCCCATAAGATGGAATTGCGGACGGTGACATTCCGTGTGTCCCCCTGGTAACTCCAACGACTGGCGTAAACCGCAATGCAATCGTCGGAATTTCGCATAAAGACATCCTCCACCTCGATATCCGTGCTTGACATCATATCGATGCCGTCCGACCACCCTCTGGTGCTGAATGATTTGATGTTGTTGATCTTGATATGCTCGGATTTCCCGACCAGAACGGTATAGTGAGGCGGATCGATCGCGATGATTCCTTCAATCTGAACGTTCCTGGAGAATAGGATCTCCACTGTGCGGTAATAGGTTGTCTTCTCGAAGTCGGACATGTAGATGACCCCGCGCCCCCGGATCGTCACATCCTGTACATGGTCGCAGACGAACGCTCCGGCCACGACTGCTCCGCCGGCGATATATACCGTCATGCCGGAAGGGATATGAAGCTTCGGCTGTTCCAGGACATGCATGCCGGATTCGAAATAAAGAACAGAACCCTCACGGGAAACCAGTTGTTGAAGCTCATCCGTCTGATGTCTGCCTGGCTGAACAACGACAACGCCGGGATCGGCAGGGTTCGGCGCGTCTTCCTCGATCGGATTGGCGAAAATGTGCAAATTATGAAACCGGTCTCCATTCACTTCGAACGACAATTTACGGGGGCCGTCCAATGTGAACGTCACCCGGTTTTCGTTCACAACGCCGTGAATCCCCGCAGATACAGGGCGGATCTCCACGCTTCGAATGTCCCCGTAATTCTTGGTCACTTCGACTTCAACCGCACCGGCGCAATCGAAATAGACCATCGAGGCGTTCCGCACATCGTGCATGTCAACCTTCACGTTGTAACAGAACAAGGGCTGCCATTCGCCCTGATCTTGTCGAACACGCACGGTATAGTCGGAATTACCTGCCGCCCCCTCGGGAGCCGGGTATGTGATCATTCGCTTCGACGAAACGGTCATCGATATCCCACCTTGCTTTGAATAGTATCAGTTTGACCGGAACACGTGTGACGTGTTCCGGTCAAATTAGATCATGCTTTGTCCAGATTACTTCGCAGCCTTACGCTCTGTATATACCTTGTTGGCTTCGTCCGTCAATTCCTGGCCGCCGGCCTTCAACCATTCCGCCTTGAAAGTGTCGAATTCTTTGTCCGTATCTGCAGCGCCTGTGATTGCCTTTATCAAGTACTTATCCTGCAGCGTCTGAAGATTTGCCCAGTACTTCGCCTTGGCCGACAATACAGCAGGTACAATAACGTCTTTCAACGGCTCATAACCGACATCCAGCTTCGCCTTCAGCTCCCGCAGTTCATTACTCGTATTAAATTTCTGCTTGGCAATATCTACGGCATTAAGCGGGTTGTAGAAGCTGCCGGCGCCGACTTTAGCAGTTGCGGCTTCAGGATCCGTCTTGGCGACGACAAAGTCGCCGTTCGGCTGATCATAGTTTTTGCCCTTTTCGCCGTATACAGTCAACAGCCAGTATTCGTCGTTTGTAGCAAGGAAGTCCAGGATTTGCTCAATCTTAACCCGTTTCGCCGCATCTTTCTCAAGCTGTGCTCCCAAGAGTACGGGGGCTTGACGCGCGCCGTAAGACCAGCTGTACGGTTTGCCGGCCGGGCCTACAACCGGCTTTCCTGCGATGACGTTCTGTCCCTTGTCCGCTGCGGGCTTCGTAATAAACCCGGAGGTATTGACAAAGTTACCCCATCCCATGTTTTCGACCATACCGACCTTTTGGTTGGCGAATTTTTCATTGAGCTGGCCGTTGTCGGTCGTCAGAAACTCGGGATCGATAAGCCCTGACTTATACCACTTGTCCAGAAGCTTGAGCGCCGTGCGGGTTTCTTCGGTGATGCCTCCATACACAACCTTGCCGTCTGCGCCCAGCTTGAACGCGTACGGATTAACGCCGTGAGCAGCGAAAATGGAAGTGAACATCTGGATGGGGAGCTTGCCTCGGGCCGACATACCGTATGTATCCTTCTTGCCGTTGCCGTCCGGATCGTTATTGACGAATTTGGTGAGTACATCCTCCAGCTCCGCAAGCGTCTTCGGCGGCTCATTGTAGCCGACCTTCTTCAGCCAAGCTTCATTGTAACCGGGGATGAAGCTGGAGTTGCCGCTCGGCCACACCTTCGGAATCCCCCAGTCCTTTCCTTTGTAGAAGCCGACATCCCAAGCGCCGGCATCCGTTAATTCCAGCGCTTTCATATAATTCGGCATGTTCTTTTTGAGCTCATCCCGAGAAAGACTGGCAATAACACCTTGGTCAGCCCAAGCGGCCATATCGGTTTCATTCGCATCGATCGGGAAGATATCCGGCACTTGTCCGGAGGCAAGCAGAACATTGAATTTTTCCTTCCAGCCTTGGCGTTCGAACTTAACCGTTTTGATCTTGACATTGAATTTCTCTTCAATCTTCTTCTGCACCAGATTTTCTTCGGATTCCGGGGAATTGAAGTTGTTCGACCAAACAATCTCGATCGGTTTCGCATTGGCCGCCGTTGTCGCTGCGCCCCCGCTAGCTTGCGGTGAAGCAGTACCTTCGGTTCCGGTTTTGCTGCTGCAACCGGTTGTGACAGCAAGCGACATCGACAATACGACGCCCGTCAAGCCCATTAAAATCTTCTTTCTTTGACTCATTGCTTTGTCCTCCCTTTTCATCGTACCTCATTATTTTATTTAAACGGAACGCTTCTGAAGCGCACCGGTTAAACCAACTATCCCTTAAGCGAACCGACCAAGGTGCCTTTGACAAAATATTTCTGAAGGAACGGGTACACGATCAGGATGGGAAGTGCGGTAAACATAATGACGGCGGCCTTGACGGTCTCCGCAGCCATATTTTCATCCTTGGGGGGCAGGAGCGGATCGCTCTCGGCAGCGATGACAAGCCGCCTCAAGAAGGTCTGAAGCACGTACAGCTTTTGATCCTGCAGATAGATCATGGCATCGAACCATGCGTTCCAATGCCCGACAGCGGACCAAAGCGCCAAAGTTGCGAGCACCGGCTTCGACAGCGGAATGACAATGGTAAACAATATCCGCAGGTCGCTGGCACCATCCATTTTCGCCGAATCCTCAAGCTCTTCCGGCATGGTCATGAAGAAATTGCGGAGAATCAGAAGTGAAAACGTGCTGATCAAGCCGGGGATGATCAAGACCCAGCGGGAATCGATGAGTCCGAGCGATTTGATCAAGAGATAAGATGGAATAAGACCTCCGCTAAAAAACATCGTGACGACGATAAACATCATGTAAAAGCTGCGATGCGGCAGATGCTTCTTCGAAAGTGGATAAGCCGCCATCGACAAGGCAAGGAGCGTCAGAAAGGTCCCGACTATGGTACGAAAAACGGTGTTTCCTAAAGCACGCCAAACATTGATGTCTTCCACAACCCGCTCCCAGGCGAAAAACGATATCTCGTGCGGGTACCAGTGCAAGCCAGGCCGGACTGCCTCCGCCGTCGTGCTCAGCGATATCGAGAGCACATGCGCAAACGGATAAAGCATAGCGGCACACACCATAAAGATAAATCCGATCAGGAAAACCTGAAACACTTTCTCACCGGAACTGAGTCTCATGCTTGTTCATCCCTTTCGGGTCATGGAGTTATGTAATTCCTTCCTGACCCAATTTTTTCACAATATAGTTGGCAGATAATACCAGAATCAGTGCGACCACATTTTTGAATATGCCGACAGCCGTCGTCAAGCTGTACTGTGCGTTCTGCAAGCCTACGCGATATACGTAAGTGTCCAGCACATCGGCAACATCATATACGGCAGGCGTATATAACGTGAAGATCTGGTCGAAGCCGGCATCCAGAATGTGGCCTACCCTAAGGATCAACAAGATGGTGATCACCGGAAGAATGGACGGAATCGTAATGTGCAGCGTTTGCTTCCATCGGTTCGCTCCGTCGATGACGGCGGCTTCGTACAATTGCTGATCAATGCCGGCCAAAGCTGCCAAATAGATAATCATGCCCCATCCGACTTCTTTCCATATAGCGGATACCACCAGTGTAAACCGGAACCAGCTTTCATCTGCCAGAAAATAGATCGACTTAAAACCGAGCCCCTTGATGAAATAGTTTACAACCCCGCTTTCCGGTGACAAAAGGGAAATCATAATGCCCCCGAGAACGATCCACGATAAAAAGTGCGGCAAGTACGAGATCGTTTGGGCGACCTTCTTAAACATCGTCAGCCGGACTTCATTAAACAGCAGCGCCAGTATGATTGGAGCCGGGAAACCGAATACGATTTGATAGAAGCTGATCAAAAGCGTATTCTTCATGATTTTCCAAAAGTCGGGGGACATCACAAACATATAATGAAAGTGTTTAAACCCCACCCATGGACTATCCACTATCCCTTTCATTACATAAAAATCTTTAAAAGCCAGTTGAATGCCGTACATCGGTGCGTAATGAAAAACGGCGTACCAGATTAGCACAGGAGCCAATAACAGAAACAAAGCTTTGTTCTTTTTATATTGTCTCCAGGTGTAGCCCCACTTGGATTCCGTTTTTCTTCCGGCCTCTTTGACAGCGCTTACTGCAGTGGCGTTTGCCGGATTCATGTTTTGCATCTCCTTTCAAAGTTTGAGTTGTTGTATCCCTGGCGCTATGCTCCAAATGTAAATGATTGAAAGCGCTTTTTCCATGTCAATTTCATTCGAATTTTTTTGAATTCTTTCAAAATCGGATGTTAATTTCTTTCGAAATGAAAAAAAACAGCCTAAAAATCGGCTGTTTGGGAATAATTGGGGCAAAAACGCGCTATTTTTCCCCGCTGAACATCCTATTCGATTACTTCTTTTGCCGCTGTGCATATACCTTGTTGGCTTCGTCTGTCAATTCTTGGCCTCCGGATTTCAGCCAATTCACTTTAAAATCGTCGAACCCTTTGTCCGTATCCGCTTTGCCGATGATAGCTTTAATCAAATAATTGTCCACGAACGTCTGCAAACTCGCCCAATATTTCGCCTTGGCGGTCAATACGGTCGGGCCAATAACGTCCCTGAGCGGCTCATAACCGCTGTCCAGCTTCGCCTTCAGATCCAGCAATTCCTTGGTCGTGTTATATTTCACCATGGAAGTATCAACATACACAAGCGGGTTGTAGAAGCTGCCGGCGCCGGCTTTAGAGGCCTCCGGTGTCGTCCTTGCGACGACAAAGTCGCCGTTCATATCGTAGTTGACGCCCTTCTCACCGTAAACCGTAAGCAGCCAGCCTTCCGTATTTGTTGCAACGTATTCAAGAATTTGCTCAATCTTGGCCCGTTTCGCTGCATCCTTCTCAAGCTGCACGCCTAACATTACAGGGGCTTGGCGCGCGCCGGCGGAGAAGGCATACGCTTTGCCGGCTGGTCCGATAACAGGCTTTCCTCCAATAACGTGTTGGCCCTTTTCCAATGCGGATTTCGTAATATATACGGATTCAGCGTCAAAATTTTGCCAACCCATGTTATCGACCATGCCGATCTTTTGGTTGGCGAATTTATCATTGAGTTGACCATTATCCGCCGTAATGAACTCCGGGTCGATAAGTCCGGCTTCGAACCACTTGTTCAGGAGCTTGAGCGCAGAGCGAGTTTCTTCCGTGATGCCGCCATATACGACTTTGCCGTCGGCTCCCAGCTTGAATTGATAAGGCGATACGCCGTAAGCCGAGAATACGGAAGTGAACATTTGAAACGGGAGCTTGCCTCGGCCCGACATGCCGTACGTATCCTTCTTTCCGTTGCCGTCCGGATCGTTGTTGACGAATTTGGTGAGCACATCCTCCAGCTCAGCGAGCGTCTTCGGAGGCTCGTTGTAGTCGATTTTCTTCAGCCAAGCTTCGTTGTATCCGGGGATCATGCCTGAATTGCCGGTAGGCCATACTTTCGGAATCCCCCAGTTCTTTCCATTATAGAAACCGACATTCCATGCGCCGGCGTCAATCGATTCCAGCGCTTTCGTATACTTTGGCATATTGTTTCGGATTTCATCCGGGGAAGTGCTGGCAATGATGCCCTGGTCCGCCCATGCGGCCATATCGGTGTCGTTTGCATCGATCGGGAAAATGTCAGGAATTTGACCGGAAGCAAGCAGAACGTTAAATTTATCCTTCCATCCCTGTCGTTCAAATTTGACGTTTTTGATTTTGACGTTGAATTTTTGCTCCAACTGCTTCTGCACATAGTTGTCGTCAACTTCAGGAGCACTGAAGTTGTTCGCCCACATAATCTCGATCGGATTGTCACCGGTCTCGGGCTTCGCAGTTTCTACGGATGCCTTTGGTGTAGACCCGCTATCGCTTTCTTTGCCGCAACCGACCGCGACGAGAGACATCGACAAGACGATGCACATCAGACTAAGCAAAGTCTGCTTTCTTTGGTTCATTGTTTTGTCCTCCCCTTTTAATTTCTTTATTTAGAAATGGAAGAAACAGCCGTTAAAAGGCTGTTTTAAAAAAAAAACGCTAGTTGATCGCATTCGCCGTTGGTTTCGTTTGCCTGTACTGAACCGGAGTAATGCCAAAACGCGCTTTGAATTTAACATGAAAATATTGCAGGTTACGATATCCGACAAGTGCAGCGATTTCCGTAACGGACAACTTATCGTCCTCCCGCAGCAAGCAGGCAGCTTTTTCGAGTCTGATTCGGGTCACGTATTCGGTAAACGATTCGTTCATCACTTCGCCGAACAAGGTGGAAATGTAGGCAGGAGCGAGCGAAGCAACTTCGGAAAGAACGTTTAGCGAAAGCTCTTCGTGCAAATGCTCATCGATATAGGCTTTCAGCTTGAAAATGACTTCCGCTTGCTTATGCTTGACTGAATCCCGCACATGGACCCCAATCCGTTCGGAAAGTCTGCGAATCGATGCCATCGTGTCTGCCAGCGTATCTTTCTTCAGTTCGTCAAACAGATTGGAGGGAGGAACGATTTGCTGCAGCCCCAGCTCAATGATCGTTTCGTACAGTGCGGAAACGAGCTGAAGAAGCGCGAGTTCCACCGATTCAAGCTGCATATTCCGTTCCATCAGAATCGCAGCGAATTCATCGATAAATAGATTAGCGCCCTCTACATCCCCGGCCTTAAGCGTATTCTGAAATGTAGCCAGAGGAATCAGTGGTGGCTTCGGATCAAAAGCGGAAATTTTCGAATGAAGAATGATTGCTTCAGGACCGTACAGAAAGCGATATCGATACGCTTGATGAGCAACTCGATAGGAAAGAGGAATTTTTTCGGGCGATACGACCGAAGTGCCGATACCCGCTCCGAATCGAAGATCTCCCCGTACTTCGTCCTTGATTTTGTCCAATTCCGCTGCTACCATCTCATCATCCATCTCGGTACGTGAATCCAGGAAGTAAATGATGGCCACTTCCTGTGAATTCAAGCAAACAACCTCGTATGGCACGGTGCGATCGAATTGCTCGTATCGCATCTTAAGCTTCTCGCTATCGCCTTCGATGAGTTGGGCATGCACCACCTGATAGCGGCATTCCTGTTGCAGGCCATCCACATGTACTAGACCGAGACTGGCGCCCAACACCAGGTTTTTCATCTCATTCTTTTTGGCCTGAGATTCCAAACTCACGATTTTTTGTCCCATGAAGTTCAACGCACTGCCGATAATCATATATTCATTCGCATGACCGGGGTTCAGACCCGGTTGATACAGGTTGCGAACATGTTGGATCAGCTTTTTCATCGGGAGATAGAAACGTTTGGAAATCAGGTAGGAAAGCGCAAGCCCGAACACGAGCACAAGACAGCAGGCTACGAAAATTTTGGTTTTCATTCGTTTTGAATCCAGCACAAATGAATTCATCGGCCGAACTATCGCATAGGTCCAACCAAGTTCCGACTTCGAGCCGGCGAGATGCGATAATACGATGGTACCGCGCACACTGTCGCTGATCTTTGAGACGGTCTTGCCGGATCCGATGGCTTGCTGAAGCAGCCCGACTTCTTCCGGATTCTCCCCGGCTGTTTGCAGGAGTACATTCCCGTTCGCATCGAATATATAGAACCTCTCGAATGAGGAGGTAATGATTTTAGCTACAGCCTGCTTCAGGTACTCCAGATCGACGTCAACATACAGGTATCCTTTCGGCGAAGAGCTGCCAATCCCATATGGGAGCTTAACGACATACGTCATCACTTGTTTTCCGTCCGGCAATGTGCGGATCATCCACCGGTTCGGAGCAATTTGCGAAAGTTGCCCTATAAAACCGAAGTCCTTGGAGTTTTCAGGATTTTCAATGAAAAGATCGCTGTTTACAACATAATTTCCTTTATGAAAATACACGGTTATATTGGAAGCGCCTTCAGATGTTTTCCTAAAAATGTCAAGATCCTGTTGCAAGGATAAAATTAGATCAAGGTTTCCTACCCATCCATTATCCAGCAAATAATTTAAATTAGAGTTGTTCCGAGTGAAAATGGTGGGTATGACCTTATTTTTTAGATTGTCTTCGTATTTTTGCAGCAAGCTCCGTTCCACATAATCCTTTGCCGTAACGAGACGGCTTTGGCTATCCCTGGCGATTTCGTTCACCATCATCTGATTGGCCTGCGTGTAAAGATAGCCCCCCGCAAGTCCGAGCAGCACGACAGCTAATGCCGTATGCGATAAGATGAGGCGGTTAAAAAAGGTATCTCTATAAAAAGACAAGAATTTCATGAGTATCCTCCCGCACAATCCTTGATACCGTACAACTTCTGAATGTTTATCTTCCATTGCCCTCGGGTAAAACCAATATACCAATCTTTTGCTTGATTTGCCAGAGGTTCGTAGATTGCAAGTGTTGGAAATCAATGAACAAACAACTATACAAATAATAAGCGTTCACCATAGAGTGAACGCCTAATTACTTAAAAACTTTATACTTCAAAACTTTGTTTGTTACATCAAGACTTTATTTGTCATTTCAAAACATTATTGTCTATTTCAAAACCAATTTGTCATCCCCAACAAAAATTAAAATCATCTTCTTCTTTCTTACACCCCGCCCATTGACATTTCATCTTCCACGTAATAAAATATTTTTACGTAACACATACTTTGTATTGGAGGCTATCCACTCCATGCTAAAAGATATTCAAGACAGCTATTACATCGAGTCTCCAGAGCAAGCTACCGTCTTGTTGAACCCTATTCGCGGGGAGATCATTGCTCAGCTGCTGGAACCTGGGTCTGCTGCTGAAGTGGCGCGAACACTCGGGGAAACGGCCCAACGCATTAACTATCACCTCAAAGCTTTGGAAAAAGCAGGCTTGGTTCAACGCGTAGGCACCCGACAAGTGCGCAATCTGGTTGAAGTATTGTACAGAGCGATAGCCAAAACATTCGTATTGGCCGAATCGTTAAGTATGAAGCCTGAAACCTTGCAGAGATTGAAGGACCAGAGCTCTTTGGCTCACCTTGTGACCACATCCGAGCGGATTCGAAGAGATGCTATGCTTCTTATGGAGCAATCCGATGTGGGCGAAGTGATTCCTAGTGCAACACTTCAGCTGCAGGTCCATCTGTCTGATGAACAGCAAAGACAAACATTCGTTGAGGAGTACGCTGCCATGGTGCAGCAATTGGTGGATCGATACTCGGGCTGCAAAGACGGAAATGATGCCTATCAAGTCTTGTTAGCCGTATATCCCAAACCGAAAGAATGAGGAGGCAAACGCCATGAATCATGAACAACAAACAAGTAAACCACAGAATGACGCAGTACCTGCAACACCTGTTATTGCTTGGGAGCAAGCCGCCCAACGTAAGCCTGAAACCTCAGGAAGCAACGTGATCTCGATCGACTCTTATCGTCGTCAAGGTACCTCGCTTAATGAATCGGAAGCTACCTTCACCGTTCGTGAATTTCAAACCACCCATGGCGAAGAACCGATCCGTTTAATCATGGTATCCTCTGGTTTTGGTCAAAAACGTACTGCCCACAGTCATACCGTCCAAAGCAAAGCTTCTTAAAATATAGTACTTAAAAATGAAAGGATGATTCCTATGAGTTTCATACCTATGGTTGTCGAACAATCTTCGCGCGGTGAGCGCTCTTACGATATTTATTCCAGACTGCTCAAAGATCGCATTGTGTTCCTTGGCACGGAGGTTAACGATCAAGTGGCAAATGCGATTGTTGCCCAGTTATTGTTCCTTTCCGCGGAAGATCCGGAGAAAGATATTTCTCTCTACATCAACTCACCCGGTGGTTCCACTTCTGCAGGACTCGCGATTCTCGATACGATGCATTTCATTAAGCCTGACGTTTCTACCATCTGTGTAGGTATGGCCGCATCCATGGGTGCCATCCTCTTAACAGCAGGTGCACCTGGCAAAAGGTTCGCTCTCCCTAATGCCGAGGTCATGATTCACCAACCATGGGGAGGCGCCCAAGGTCAAGCCAGCGATATTCATATTCGTGCCCAGCACATTCTCAAAACACGGCGAACACTTAATCGTATACTTGCCGAAACAACTAAGCAGCCGATCGAGAAGATTGAAATAGACACAGACCGTGATTATTTCCTAACCGCTGAAGATGCGAAAACGTATGGTTTGATTGATAAGGTAATTGAGAAAATCTAATCGTTTATCCTATAAATCAAGATTGAAAAAACCTAGCCACTGGCTAGGTTTTTTTCAGTAATAAATGAGCCCTTCAAGGGAACGTAGTCCTCTAATCATCCTTAACCTTTTACCGCGGAACCCGTAATACCTTGTATGATATATTTTTGTCCAATAAGAAATACAAGCAGCATGGGAACAATGCCAGCAGATGTAGCCGCCATCATCCCGTTATAGTCAATATTGAACTCAAGTATAAAATTCTGCATGCCCAGCGGGACTGTATACAGATTACGGTCAAGCAGGAAAACGAGGGCATTCTCATAGTCATTCCAGTGCCAGGAGAAATCAATAATCGCTAAGGTCGCCAACGCCGGTTTGGCCAGAGGCAGCATGAGCTGAAAGAAAATACGGAAGTGGCCAGCCCCGTCAACAAAGGCAGATTCAGTGATCTCCTGAGGAATCGACATGAAAAATTGTCTCATTAGAAATACCCCAAAAATAGTAAACAAGCCAGGAAGAATGAGTGCCCAGTGCGTATTATAAATCCCTATTTTATCAAACAAAATAAATTTGGGAACAAATAACACTTGCGGTGGAACCATCATCATAGATAAGTAAAACATGAAGAGCAGGTTTCTTCCCTTAAACTCAATTCGCGAAAATCCATAAGCCGCTAAGGCGGATAAGAATGTAGCTCCAACCATGCAAATCAGAGCTATTTTCAACGAATTCATATAATAAATAAGAAAGCTTTCCTTGCCTGTCCATACTTTAAGATGATGTTCAAACGTCACCTTCTGGGGTATCCATTGAATCGGGTACTGGAACACTTCATTAGGTGTTTTAAAAGATGTACTTATCATCCAAAGAAACGGCAAAATCATGAAAAGACCCAGTACCAGCATGGCAATCGTATATAGTAATTTCGTCGATTTTATCTCCATATTGTCTCAACTCCGGTTTTTAACTTAATAGTGAACCCATCGCTTCTGACCGACCCATTGAATCATCGTGATCAAGAAGATGATAGCGAATAAGACCCATGAGATAGCTGAAGCATAGCCCATTTCATAGTAACGAAACGCATTCTGGTAAATAAACAAGGATAAAATCGTTGTACTGCCGCCAGGTCCGCCTTGCGTAACAGCTTCAATCATGCCAAACGTCTTCATCGACGTAATTAAGCCCGTAATCATTAATAAGAACGTGGAGGGACTCACTAGCGGGAAGATAATTTTCCAAACCGTCGTCCATGAGCTTGCTCCATCGATTTTTGCGGCTTCCAGTTGTTCTTGCGGTATTTCTTGAAAGGCAGCCAAATAAATGATCATATTATAGCCAAGAAGAAACCAAATCCAAATAATGTCTATGGCGTACATCGAAGAGGTCGTCGTAGACATCCATCCTGGCGGATTATCAATGCCAATGGAACGAAGAAAGCTGTTAATAGGTCCCTGCGAGGGCTGAAACAAAAGCATCCATACAAAAGCAACAGCTACACCGCTCGTAATGTACGGCATGAAAAACATAGCCCGTAACAGACTCTTTACATACACACTGCGATTCAATACAAGAGCTACAAGAAAGGCCAATCCGATTGAAACAGGGACAGCGGCAAGAAATAAAGCAGTTTTCTTCAATGAAACATAGAATACAGGGTCATGAAATAACCTATTGAAATTATCGAGGCCAATCCATTCGATATCTGGCGATGTGTATTTATAATTCGTGAACATAATCCCCAGCGAAAATATGGCAGGGACGACAAAGAATAATATGACGCCTAGCATATTAGGTAAAATGAACAAGTACCCTAATCTACGTTGTTTTTTTGCCCAGTTCATTCCATAAATCACTCCTTTTTTGAACAAAAAGGGAGGTGCCTCTTTCTTGATGCATCCCCCCATCTTCCTTGCTATTTCTTGTTTTTTGATAAGTAATCGTTATGTCGCTTGACCGAATTCTTAAGGGTGTCATCTAAGGATTGTGCCTTCAAGAAATACTTTTCATATTCTTCTCTTCGCGCATCCACAACCTGTTGCGGTAGCGTTGCTGTAAACGTAGGGAATTTACCGAATACAACCTTTTTGAGCGAATCTACATCATATGTTTTTTCGTTATCTCCAAGGAGCAGTTTAATAGCTTCTTCCACATTCGCATCTTTAGAAGAAGGAATGCGTCCGCCAGCAGCAAGTGGCATCATTCCACCATCCGCATACCATTTCAAAAACTTCCAAGCCTGCTCTTTATTCTTCGAGTTTGGATTAATGGAAATAACGTCGCCAAGTCCTCCCGGATATTTAAAAGTAGACTGTTCTTTCGTCACTTTAGGAACCGTGGCAAAAGCAATCTTGAAGTCGCGCGGGAAATCTTTCATGTTGTTTGAACTGCGGAATATAAACTCTCCAGCTCCCAGCATAGCTGTTTCGCCTTTTAAAAACATCGAATCAGTTGGCATTTTACTCGTCAATTGTTCGCCAAGTAGAGGCATTGATTTATCATTATGCATCATGGTAAACATAGCTTCGTATGCCTTACGAACAGTCGGTTCATCTAGGTTGGATGTCCCATCCGTTTTCGTGAATCCCGCTCCCGCACTGGCTCCATCTATAAAGTTGGTGTATCCGGAGATATGTTCTGTAAAGCCCCAACGTGTGCCTTTTTTGAGCTTAGCCGCATATTGCTGCAGATCAGCCATCGTCCAATCTAACGAAGGAACGGCTAGTCCAGCTTCATCAAGTGCATTTTTGTTCAACCAAACAAAAGATACATTCTTTTTGGTTGGAAGACCGTAATACTTATCTTTTACTTTCCAGTCCTTTGCATCAGCGCCCATTTTATCGTCAATACTGTAGTCTTTAAGTTCACTAAGATCGAGTGCTGTTCCAGCATCAACACGTTTCGATAAAGCTGATAACGTATAGTTGACATATAAATCGATACCTTGATTTGTCGTAAGAGCCGTATCAAGCTTCAGATTACCGGCGTCATCATTGACAAAACGCTCATATTTCACCTGAATATCGGGGTTCTTTGCGTTCCAATTATCAACAACCAACTGTGGACCGGCTTCGGCTGGTACACCACCCCACATCGTAAGCGTGACCGCTTTCTTAGCTTCTGAAGAAGCAGCGGGACTGTTCTTAGCAGCGTTTTCGCCCGATGTACCGCAGCCTGCTGCAACTCCCAACACGACAGCTGCTGAGAGAAGACTTAGCGTTGTTTTCTTCATATTCATCATTTGACCCTCCTGTATTTCATATCCTTACTGGTTACAAATCAACTATATCACCAGCTTTTTAGGGTTCGAAGGAACAATGTATTGTTCTTGTAGCACAAAAGTTTGATTTGATTCTTCATATCTTCGCATTTTGTTGTCTGAAAATACTCGGCGGCATGCCGACTTCTCTCCGAAATATGCGTGCGAAGTAATTCTCATTGGCAAACCCAACGGTTGCCCCGATTTGAGCAACAGGCTGATCCGTGTGCAGCAGGAGGTGACAAGCCTTTTCAATACGAAGCCCCATGATATATTCCGTTATCGTTTTACCGGTTTTTTTCTTAAAAAGAACACTCAAATATTTATCATCCATCGTTGCAATACCAGCAAGCAGCGACAGCGGCATCTCTTCTTCAAAATGCTGATTCATATAAGCAATGACTTTATTGATTTCAGCATGATCCGTAACCTCATAGTTCGCTGCCTTCCATTGTGCCATGTACATATCGATTCTCTGTTTAAAAAGGGGCCCTGCTTCCCTATGAGAAAGAGCCTCAACAAAAGCATTTGGTAAGTCAATTGTCGTGGATGCGAGCTCTGTAAATTTGCGTTCTAAACGCAGCATTATTTCTTTTACACGAAGCAAAGACAGCTCTATGTCCCTCATCCACGACCAGATTTCCTGCCATGAAAGATCCAGTAATCCTTGGTTCATCTGCTCAAAAGCTTGGATTAAGTTCTTCTCCAGCGACCAAGGCAGGTTGGAATAGGCATTAGCCTTCAAGGTTTTGGGCTGGTGGAAGAAAATGCCCGCTCTACCTGCATACCATAGTTCAGTCATTCGAGAAACCATGGTTTTCCAAACCGTGTGAATATCCTCATCTGACAACCGCTCTGAGATTAATACAACGAAATCGCAACGCTGTTCTAAGTCCCTTATTCTAATCTTTGTTTCTTCTGGAGTGGAGCAGAGGACCGTGGTCATCCCCATCTTGGTAAAAAGATGCATCCTTGCATTCATTTCCGTATCGAATAAAGGCAGTTGCAGCAAATCTTTCTTATCGAAAATGGTTTGTCCATGCAAAACAAGGATAAGTAGATTGGGGTTAAAAGAATCCCGAATAAAAGCCGGGCTTTCAATCGTCCGTACCTGATCATTAGGTTCGTTATATAAAATCTCACAGTAATCGTCAATTTCTTGAGAAATAAGACGCAAGTTTCTTTCTAACTCCCGTTTTACCTTTGCCAGTGCCTCAGTCATTTTCTCTGGAGTCAAATAAAGCTTAAGCACATAACCCAATGCCCCTAGCTCCATCGCTTGCTGGATAAACTCAAAATCATTCATGACAGTGAGCATGATGAAGGCTGTTCCTAAATTCTCCTGGCGAACCTGAGCAAGAAGCTCTACACCATTCATGACAGGCATCATAATATCGCAAATAACCAAATCTGGCTGTTTTCTCCTGATGAATTCCAAGGCTTCTTGGCCATTTCCGCATTCCTCTATCACCTTGAAGCCATTTTCCTCCCAGGGCATTCCCTTTCGGATACTTCGTCTCACGAAGGCTTCATCTTCTACCAAGAGAACTGTCCACATGTAAGCTTTCTCCTTTCGAATAGGGTGGAGACAACAAGAACGGAATGCGAATGCGAACTAATGTCCCAATTGGGATGGATTCTATCGCCAAATTTCCTTCTTTTCGAAACAGGAGCACGAGTCTCTCTTCGAGATTTTTCAAGGCAATGCCATTTCCTGAACCGGAGGTTGACCCTGCGTTACCTACTCCAACGCCATTATCCTCCACTTCGATAACGAGCTTATTTTCTTGTTTTTGAACTCTAATTTGGATGCTGCCTGCCCTCTCGATCTTAGCAAACCCATGATAAATACTATTCTCAATAAGCGGCTGCAAGCTCAATTTAGGAATAAGCGCATGGCGAAGCTCAGGGTCAAATGTGATATCCACATCGAATTCACGGTCATACCGAAGTTGCTGAATACGGATGTATCTCTGGGCAAGTTCAATCTCATGCTCTAGATGAATTAAATCCACATCCAATCGCATTCCTGCTTCCAATAACTTGCCGAGCGACTCGCATACTTCAGGAATTTGATGATTACCGATTTCAATGGCAAGCCATTTCACCGTATTTAACGTGTTTAACAGAAAGTGCGGGTTCATCTGTGACAAAAGCATTTGGAAACGCATAGCCTCTTTGTGGCGTTCTTCCTCCTTTAACCGATTAAGAAGACTCTCCACATCTCTGACCATCTTATTAAATGCCTGAATAAAGGTTAGAATTTCACCCTTATAGCTTTCCTCAGGCAATTGAATCTTCAGATTTCGCTTCACGACATCTGACATTTTTCTCTGCAAAAGCTGTAGGGGTCTGGTGATGGTGGTTGAGATCAGAAAGGTCATAACAATAAATAGAACGGCAATAATCAACGTTGTCAAAATGTAGGATTGCTGAAGCTGATTTACTTTATGAAACAAATATTTGGTCGGGATGCTTTTGATCAGATACCAATTCAAGCTCGGAATTTTAGAATAACTAATGATGTGGTCATTCTCGACTTTGCTTCCAGTCGGCTCCCAACCTAACGTATTCATTGGGTTTGGCAGAACAAGAGCATTGGATGTATTGCTGCGCCCATAGATTTCTCCTTCTGCGGAAGCCAATACATACAATTCATCATTAATCGGACTAGGAATAGCGCTTCGAAGCCAGCTTTGATAGTCAACGCCGATTCTTACAACAGCATATACCTGATTATTTTCGTCTCGTAATCCTTTATACAAGGTCAATAAAGAGGGTTGAATACCAAAGGCTGAGGTTAGCCCACCTTCTTCTAGCTGCCACTTGGAAAGGGATTTTCCAAGGAAAGCATCCTGTATCACTGGCATTGCCGAAAGAGCAGCGTGGCTTAATATATGAGTAGGTCCATAGGATGTGTAAACATGATCTTCCGCATCGAGAACCGTATAGTAGACGTAGGAGTTAGCAATAAACACACTATTATTAATAGCATTAAACTTCTCTTCAATTTTCTGTCTTTGCTGGAAAGAAGCATAAGATCCCCCCGCTTCGGGTTTTCTCAAAATCGCAGTTACAAAAGAATCCTGTTCAATCAGGGTAAAGGTCTTCTCTGAAACACTTAATAAACTGCCAAGCGAGGATGTAATTGTTGTCATTTGTTCGAGATTTTGGCTGCTAACTTGTTCTCTCATTAACGTCTCGAACTTTTGAACGTGGGTCATATTTAAGATGATGATGGGCAGCAGAATAACAAGTAGAAAAGCTAAGAACAGCTTGTACTTTAACGTTTGTGGTATGAAATGTCTCAATTTCATTGTCCATTGTCCCCTTATGATGTTCATATGGGTCAAGTATACTTGCTTGTTCATTAAAAACAAAGAGACTGGCATGAATTTCCGCCAGTCTCTCTTATGGAAAATTCGTTATACTCGGAGAATACCGTCCCTCGAAATGGTCAGCTTTTCATACCCATTCTCAGTAATCAAATACGTATCCTCAATACCAACTACCCCGCGACCGGGGAAGGTGAATTTGGGTTCGATCGCGATGACCATGCCAGGCGCCAGCGGGTATTTGAAGCCTTTGGCGAGAACGGGCAGTTCGTCGATTTCGAGCCCAATGCCATGACCAAGGAATTTCACTTGGTCGGCGCCGTACCCCATGAAGTGGGCGCTTAGCCCCGCTTCCTGCACTTGATCCAGCGCGAGCAGATACAGATGCTCGGCAATAACGCCTGGCTGCAGCCTGGCTTCCGTGGCGCGGAGCACCTGCTCCGCCACGTCATAGGCCCGTTGCAGCTCAGGGTCTAGATCGCCGATCACGAGCGTGCGCGTCTGATCAATAAGATAGCCGTCGATCGAGCAGCCGATATCGACGAGGATCGGTTCGCCGCGCCCAATCAGCGCGCGGCCCGAGCTTTGCGGGCTGGACGGGTGAAGCCCCGTACCCCCGGCCGGCCCGTCAAAATAAGTGGGCACCGCTGCCGCCGCGCCTGCCGCTACCATTCCGGTTATCAACTCGGAATTGTATGCGCGCATGCGCATCAGCCCTTGGTGCCCGCGCAGCCGGAGCTGATGCTCGATGAGCGCCATCAGCTCAAACTCCGCCATCCCCTCACGAATGTGGGGGATGACTGCTTCCAGCGCTGCGTCGACGACGCGCGCAGCTTCTCGAGTCGCCGTGACTTCGTCCGGCGATTTGATCATCCGCTGCTCGCGCACGAGCAGCGAGCCGTCCTCCCAGGCCGCGCCGGGCAGCGCGGCCTGCAGCCGCAAGTACAGCTGGACGGGTAACACATCCAGCTCAGTCGCGATCCGCAGCACTCCTGCAGCCGCGGATCCATCCGCGCAGCGCGCGCGAAGACGCTCACCCAGCGTCTTCAAAGACCCCAGCGCTTCCACGGCCGCTGACGCTTCATCCTCCGCTCGGACCAAACTTCGGCGTACGAGGTAAAGCGCGTCTCCCTCCGCCGGAATAAACAAATACCCCGTCTGCATCGATCCGCAGTAGTAATATATATCGACGTTGTTCGTGACCAAAAAGCCGGACCAACCCCGCTGAATCATCTCACGCTGCAGCGCCTGCTGCCTTTGCAGGAAAATTGTCATATGTATCTCTCCTTGTAACCCTGAATTCACACCTCACTCTCTTATTATACATTCAAAACACCATTTCCGCAGAAGACTTAATCGTCCACGTAATCGGCTGCAAAATCGTATACGTCCGCGGAAACTCCATCCGGATGAACATAATCACACCAGGCCGATCCAGAGTTACAGAGTAACCATTTCCCGCATCCACATACGTATACGGAAATACCTCATTATCATTAATAATCTTAAATAATTCCACGACAACCCTGCTGCGCAAGAACGTATTCGGCAACGGATCGTTTACCGCATTTAATCTTAGATTCGCTTGCAAATATTGCATAGCCACAGCTCTAGCCTTCGTCTCATCAATGCTGTGAATACCGCTTGCCAGCTTTACTTGATCACTTTGCTGAGCAGCAGCATGCACCGAGTTATTCAATGCATGCTTCCCGTGAAAAAGCGTATGCATCGCCAATTCCTCGTCCGTTTGCAGCCCATATAGCGACATATAAACGACGCTCATCAAGACTATCAAAAGCAGTTTATACAAGACATCACCTCAGGCCCTCAAGGCACATACTCGCTCATCTTCATGCCTGTTGCCCCCATACGATCTGATCCGGAAGGGACCGTAATTCCCACAAGCTGATCTATAACAAAAAGTCGATGATACGGATACGTCATTTTCAAACTCAGTCCCGTTCCACGCCAAACGGGCATTCCTGGAGCCATTCCCCCGACCCCTGAAGTCGTATTTACCGTGTAAACGAGATCTCCAGGAATGAAGCCTCTTTCCGCCATCCGATCCCTAGAATCCTGAATCATGGTGCTATTAATATAACCATGCCTGCCGTTAGCACCGATTTCGAGCAAATAATCGACTTCTTTTTGCAAAACAGCCTGCCGAACAATAATGACATGCTTATACACCGGAGCAAACATAAACCAACAAAGCATCGTCGCAAATAGGATAAACACTAAAATCTGCTTCATGGGTTAATCCGCTCAATCGTCCCATTGATCCTTGCTCCGCTGTTGCTTACTTGCTTCCGAGTACCTGTGCTGCCACCAACCACACTGTTGTATATGACAATCACCACCATAATCAACATCACCGTAACGAGGATCGATCTCACAGCAAATCTTCCATAACTACGGCCTTAATGCTGTAATATCCGTATTTGCCTGCGTTCCATGCGTCGAAATATTCCGCCTCATCCCTGTCGAACCATCATTAATAATCGATGTAAAAAGTAATGCCACAACAATTAGCATCATAACTGTGATCAATATATTCCTCATAACGTCCCTCTCCCCTTAGTTAATCGCATTAAATAATCGCTGGCCTTCAGCAATCCACGGGTACATGAATACCCGAAATGTGTTCAAAATCGGCAGTCCTGCTAATACAAACAAAAGATAAGACACGGTTTCTTTTTTACTGTCTCGAACCAGTTCCATTTTTTCTTTGTAGTCCTGAATTCTTTGCTTCATCAACTCGTAATAGCTGCCATGTTCATTCAGCCTTAAAGCATTCAGCGTTTCCCCAAAGCTGTGCGCTTCGTCTGTCCCTAGTCTGATTTTAAAATGGTTAATAGCCTCTTCCGAGCCTTGATACCATTCATTCAACATCAACTGAAAGTGCGACCGGATGGAGCGCGTTTGTGAAACACATAAAGATAGCTTGGCATGTAAATTCAGCCCAGAATCGTTGTAATAGAGAAGATGATGACTAATCACGTAAATCTCTCGTACTATTCGATGTGCTCGTTTTTCCTTTAATTGAGCCAGCACCTTTTTATCAAAAAACAAAAAAATGAGTAAGCAAACAGTCCCAACCATGACATAAAGCGGCTGCATATACAAAGTTAGCATCGGATACTCCAGAGCTAAATACCCAACAGCACCGAGCAAAAGTGCGCCGCCCATCCCTATCCTTCTCACACCTTCATAAAGGTTTGCATTCATCCAAATACCGCACCCCAGCAGCAGTTGACGCTTTTCCTCCACGATTTTCGTACTCATACCTAAGCATGAGAACATCCATGAAGGAAGTTTTGTTTCTTGCAGTGCTCTTTTGACATGTAGGGATCTCCACCTCTTCTTACGTGCAGGCATATTCATAAAAAAGTGATAAAAAACGGTCATAAAAAGAAGAAAGAGCAGCAAATTAGAAACCATTTGCAGCATGGCTAGCTGCGTGCTTTCAATAATCACAGAAGCAAACCCCTCACATTCTTCGCATAGATAAGTACATGCCCATTAAAAACGAGACGAAAATGAGGAGAAGAGCATCCAGAATCATATTTCGGCCGCCAGGGTCAACCATATAATACAAATAAGCGTTCTCCGTGTTTACCTTGAAATTAATAAATAGGAATAAGGCAAGAAACAATATCGGCGTAAAATTTGCAATACGTATCTCCAAAAGTCGATTTCTTTCCAACTGATCGAATCGCTGCGCTTTCCGCATATCGACAATCAAATCCTTTAAGCTATCACCGACAAAGCTCCCTTCCGTTAAAGCAACACGCATGACACCGACAAAATAATCGGCCCATGTATGGCCCAAAGTGAGTGAGAAAATGCGCAAGCTCTCTTCCGTATCCCTTTGCGTCATGAGATTACGATATAATTGCTCAAATACGGGCTTGATCGGATAAAGAATTCGATTCTCTTCTAAACAATATTTAAGAGCCATTTTCATATTTTTATTTGGATCCACCATATAGTACTGATAGAACACTTCAACAGCGGGAAGAAACCCCAATCGGGTTTGCAGTCTGACACTAATCAGCTTCAACCGAAGCAGCATATAAGGAAGTGAAACACAGATCGAAGTAACGATAATGACACCTTTTAACGTCTGAAAAAACAACATCCCCGCCAAAAACCCTACTAAAAACAAAACGAAACTGACTGTCATAATGCCTCGCATGCTCATTTTGGATTCGACGGATTCCATCATTTCCTTTATATGCTTAAATAAAGTACTCCTATTTCCCAAATATTCGCTGAATCTAGCGACGAACGTGGAGGTTTTGACATAATGCAGCCTATATCTGGCTTTGCGTTGTCGGATAAGTACGTGTAAAAGCGATTGAATAAGTACAAAAACTAGAACAAATAACAACAAGAGAAAGACATATTTGGCGAAAATCATTGCTAATACTCGCCTTCTTTCTCAATAAATCCGAGTTCCCTCAGCAAAGCAAACCCCTCTTTGTCGTACTTACCGATTTTCCGCGATGCATGAAGCGACAATTTCCCGGGAAATGTCCATTCATCTGTCGACTTGTCATAAACTGCGAGATCCGTAACACAAACCTCCTCTTTTTCATAACGATATTCGACGATTCGCACAATTTTTCTTTTTCCATCAACGACAGCCATCTCCATACCGATTTGTGTCACAAACTCTGTAATCCGTTTTGTTAGTCGAAGTGGATTCATCCCCCTGCCATCCAGCATACACATATCTGTAATCGCATCAGGCACATCCTCAAGTTCACTCACATGAACCGATGTAATACTGCCCTCGTGCCCCCGCGTACAAGCCCTCACATAAAGATTGGCGTCATCATCCCGAATTTCAGCATGACAAATACGCTTTGGCGATTGCCTCAATGCCAATTTAAAAGCTTGCAGTCCAGAATGCAGCGGATCTTCCTCGTCAATTTCGTATTCGACGATATTTTTATGCGGAAAATCGCGCTTTAAATTCAACTCGAATCTTGATTCGATCGTAATAATTCGTTCATTATCGTCCATTTCGGCAATAATCGCTTTGATTAAATTGGTCTTCCCTGAGTTCGTAGGACCAATAACCACCATATTGAAATAAGATCGGATCAAGCTTAGAATCAGCGTTTCCATCCTTTTATCCATGGTGGCTAATTCTGCAGCAGCAAGGGACGCCAAATCAAACCTTTTAATCGTATAAAAACGAATCGTTAATGTCGGTTCAGCCGTGAACCCGAACCCAGTCATCGTAACGCGGGATCCGTCCCGTAGAACAACCTCAGCCCATCGCTTTCTGGGATTCAAAGTGTCATTGTTAAACAGAACCAAATTCTGCTGAATCCTCTCTAATTCACGCACAGATGGCAACGAATAGGCAGACGGCATTGCCATCCCACCGCGCACTTCAAAAATCTGTCTACCCACAACCTGAATCTCTTCAAGTCCCTCCTTATGCTTTAATACAAGTTCAAGAACGTTCAGCCCAATGATCTCTGCAAAAATGGCTTCAGGTAAAGTCGTGTAACCACTCGTCCTCGGAGGCACATCCGAAAGCCTTCTTTTCGAAACCAGATCATGGATAATCGCAAGAAGCTTGCCTCTATCCTCCTCATAACCAAGAATCGCACGATTCAACGTCTCGTTATACAGCTGCTTTTCGGCCTCCGTCCTGCCCTTCATCGAAACAAGTTCACTTCGAATATCCTGTACCCATTGGTTAAAAAGAGCATCCCCCTGCATCTGTCGTTCTGGTCTTTCTACACCGATAGCCCCAATACCCAAACTTGCTCTTGGACTTCCTTCGCCATCTTCCTCTTCTCCCTCAGAGCCCAGAGTCCGACCTCCCTGATCTGCCCCAAAACCAGATCTCACCGAGCTATAATCTGATCCTCTTTTCTTTTCCAGCTCAGTACTTGAAGTCAAATCAACCACTGCGCCCTCGCTTTTGCGTTCATGCATGTATGTAATGATTGAAAACCTTTCCTCATTCACTCCCCTCACCTCTTCCCAGCTTGATTTAAGTTGCAGCTCGTCTGCCTGTTATGATCTTCTGCAGCCATGTTACTTGTCGTAAACTCACCTTCCTTGGCATCTTATAGTAGTCAATAAATTTTCGAGAAACCGCCCTAACCTCCTCATGCATGGCGTGGGTCGGCACGAACATGTCCAACAGCTTGCCTTGATTACAACGAGAAAGCGCATCAGCATGCCGAGATACTTGACCAATCAGATGCAGCTGGGTTTCCTTGCGAATATCTTTAATCGTGAACTCGCTATGCTTGGCATGTCGATCCGTTTGAACAGCCATTAACTCAAAGCCATCCGGCTGAAGACCAAAAACAGCGCCAACCTGCCTAATCCACCTCGAAAAATCCTCTTGAAAATGGGCGATATCCGCTGTCGTTACCACAATTTTGCTATCTGCTTCCAACAGTCCACAAACCGTCGCCGCATTGTCCCAATAAGCGCTCACTTCTATGATACATACATCAAAAGCGCCTCGTGCCACACGCAACAAATGAATAATCTCCGATGGTGTAAAAAACTCCGCCTGCTCTCGAAGCATATTCCCATATAGGATATACAGCCCATGTGCCTCTTTCGGTTTATCACATACCTGCTGCAGCCTTTCCGGTGTGAGACTTTGCGCCTTCAGCTCCGCTCTCAGACCATCCAGCGTAAAAACATGCTCATCTCGACCTAAATAACGATGAAGTTTGGAGCTTTTTAGATTGAGACACAAATATCCGACTTTCATAGAGGTCTCTAAGGCTAGCGCGTGCGCTACACCAAATGATGCTAACGTCGTGCCTATATTTGGCGTTGAGCCGATGAAAGTAATTAACTTCCCTGACGATTGTTGATTCGCATGATCTTCCCCAGAACCATCAGCCCAAGCCCGAATATCATCAGCAATAACAGCGGTACTGCGCCCTGGCTGGACATAATCAAGCTTCATCAGCTTGCACATCTTCAAATATTTCTCATTTATGGAAGCGTCGTGATAGTTCGAGAGCAGAACAATAATCTTTAAACCTGCGTACTGGTGTTGCAACTCCTCAAGGAACTCTTCTAAATCCCCAAAATCCATCTCCCGATCCGAAATGATCGTATACGAGTAGGGTATCTCCGTTAATTTACTACGTAAATCATCCGCAGCCGAGCAGATCATCCAGTTTAATGGCTTAGAATAAACCACATTCGTAATCTCATCAATTAATCGTTGATCCGTTGATAACAGTCCTATATGCAAATCTCATACCTCCTTTCATTTCTCGCCGACCTCATACACGCTTTCTTTCTCCTGCCAACCTGATACCCATTTCGTTATTTTCTCACCAGCTGCCCTTCTCATTGTTTTTCCAACCTCATATTTTCTTTCCCCTGCATTCCACCTTACTCCCCCTCATTCCCCTTCCAAAATAGAAGAAGAACTGAACGCGATGACTAACCTCGCTTTCTTCGAGCTGCATAATTGATCAATCTGAAGCCACTCACTCTCCGCTAGATTAAGGTTGATCTGGTCAATAGCACCGTTCGCTTCCAATCGGGAAGCGTACATCTTTTCCTTATCGCCTTCCACCTTAGAGAGCAGATTAGAACTCTTCGGATTATCCACTTCCACATTCGCAGAAGACTTCACGGAAGCTACCGTAATTTCCTTCTCATCAAAAAGCCTGCGCGAGCTGCCATCAGCGCCAGACACATAAATACGCACCCGATCCCCGGCACGAATTCCATTTGAAACCGACAATAAATATTCCTTGGGAATTTGAAAAGTAGCCTGCTGCTCATTGGGGAGCAAATGATAACGATTCACCTTCCACTTCAAAATAGGCTCCTGCTTACCAAGAGGTATCAACGTCTCCAGCCCAACCACTTCCGCCAGCTTCGTCATCATGCCTCCCGTGTAACTGCCCTTCTGAACAGCTCTAAATTCCACCATATCCTCACGAATCAGGACACCGGCCCGAACAAAATCCTTCGGAACCACAACCTGAACAGTCTGCTGCAGCTCGACCTGATTCACCTGCATGACATACACCCCATATACAAGCAATCCCGCCATAACCGCAGCAACCAAACTAATAAGCAGGCTTCTCCTGCGATTCAAAACCTCACCCCCCTTTTTTCTTGCAAAAACAAAAAAGAACGCAAACCCCGGATACAAATCCGAAATCTGCGTTCTTCGCAAATCAATACATTCTTGATATAAAGTTCAAAAGCTACAACCTAAAAGTATCACATAAACTTCCATTTTTCAACATATATTTACAAGCTATGGTATCTTGGGGAGTAAACCTATTTCACAAGCCCATATCTGGGCACTATCCCTTAGACTCAGGAACTATCCGCCCACCAACTTTGAATTCCCAATTAATTCCATACACTGTGGCAGTCTCTATCTTTGATCATCAATCTATAGACACTATCCCCGCGACTCAGAAACTATCAGTCCATCAACTTTGATCTTTCAATTCCTACCACAGCCAAGGCAATCTCTATCTTGTAGCTCCTGACAAATTAATCCAAATGAACCTCAAATACCACTATCCCTTAAGTTGATAAACCAAGTCATAGGTGTCGACCATACAGTCTTGAGGCTCTAACACCAACCGAGGAAGTGCTATCTTGCTCATTCAAATTTAGACACTATCCCCACGACTCAGAAACTCCAAGTTTTGTCTCTTCTTATGCCACGTTTTCCATCATTCTACTTTTGTAGATACCACAGAAAAGGCATCTATCAAACATATGAAGTAGTCGGCTAACAACATCTAACATCTGAGGTGAAAGAATTCGCCATAACCAATTTTCCTGAGTAAAGGGGATAGTGATCTTTGTAGATACCACAGAATCCAGAACCACACCTCACCTATTGAACTTCGTCCAGCGTAGGGAGCGCAGGAATCGCCCCCCTGCGCGTCGTTGTAATCGCGCCTACGCGGTTGGCAAAGGCGAATACCTGTTCCACGGCTCCTGTTTCAGCTAGTACATCAACGATGGTAGCTGGCGTAGCGCCAAGCGATACCAGCTGATAAAGCATGCCGCCGACAAAACTATCGCCGGCGCCAGTCGTGTCCACGGCTGCCACAGGCGTGCCGGGGATGACGACATCCTGCCGTGCGGTCACGACACGGCAGCCCCCAGGGCCTAAAGTGATGATAATCACTTTAGGTCCGCGCTGCAGCAGCTGCTGCGCACCTGTGGTCGCGTCAACGCCGAGGAGGAATTCGACTTCCTCCTCGCTGACTTTGACCACATCCGCAAGCGGTAGCTGCGCAAGGATTTCTGCCCGAGCTGCGTCAGCGCTCGGCCACAGCGCCAGGCGCACATTGGGGTCGTACGACACCAATGCGCCAAATTCTCTCGCTCGGCGCGCTGCGTCCAGCGTCGCGGTGCGGCAAGGCTCGGCGATCAGTGATACCGAGCCGAAATGATAAACCGCGGCGTCTTCCAGCCACTGTGCCTGGACTTCGTCTGCGCGCAGCAGCATGTCCGCCGCCGGGTCGCGGAAAAACAAGAAGTCGCGCTCCCCATCCGCGCGCAGTGAAACAAACGCAAGACCGGTCTTCGCCTCATCGGTCTGCACTACTGCCGTATGCACACCGACTTCGTCTAGCGTGCGCACCAAAAAATCGCCGAATGGGTCACGGCCGATTTTCCCGATAAACCTTGCGTCGCCGCCCAACTTGGCGACCGCCGCAGCAACATTGGCCGGCGCTCCGCCCGCCGCCCGCTGGAAGCTCGTAACGTCAGCCAACGCTTGCCCGTTCACCTCTGGTACGAAATCAATCAAAAGCTCACCTAAACATACGATATACGTTTTACCCATTCCATTAATCCCCTGTCGTTTGATATCCTAATGCGTTCATCACATAGGTGGTTGTTTGCGAAATTAACGTCTGCATATCCGGCCGCTCCTCTGTAAACAAAAGCTCAAAAAACTCCCTCTGCTTATAAAAAAATATCGAGCCCAGCACAAACATTAGTGTGCTATCCAAGGATTCATAATGATAAATCCCATCCTGTCTGCCTTTTTCCAAAAACTCTCTGACCTTTTTCCATATGGGATAAACCAGCTCTCTTATCTTCTCAACACGTGGGGTTATCGTAATGATCTCCATCTGCAAAAGAGTAATTAACTGAGGGTCAGCCGTTCTAATCTGAATAACTTCTTGTATGATGGTTCGGATACCAAAGACGGGGTCCTCAATAGCAAAGAAATCATCTAGCTTATGAATTGGGAAACCCTGCTTAAATATCTCATAGAAAACGCTCTCTTTTCCACCAAAATAATAGGAAACCAGAGCCACATTGGCCCCGGCCTCCTCACATATTTGACGAACACTAGTCGCATCATAGCCATTCTTCGCAAACAGCTTCTTCGCTGCCAAAAGAATTTTCATTTTCATATCTAATTCTTGTTCAGCCATTCTATCAACGCCCTCCTCGTACTTGAGCTAAGCGGTTTGTGGACGTTGTTCCATAGCAGGTACTGCCTTTGCCTTTTTCACAGACACAACCAAGATATCAATGACTAGTGCAACTGCGGCAATAAGAAACAAGAAACCGACTTCTTTTGCAACACCTGGCCCACCAAACAAGATATTCATTAACCCATTCACTGCATAGGTAGCTGGGAAAGCATTACTGATTGTATGATAAAAATGCGACAAAAGCTCCCTTGGCACAATGGCACCCGAAGACACCAATTGCAAGGATAACATTGCGATGTTAAATAGCATACCTGCGTTCCCAAACAATGTCAAAAACATTTGAGCGACGAGCGCAAAGGTGAGTAAGAATAAGGTTTCGAAAGCCCAGAGGGTTAAAAAGCCTTTCTCCACATGCCCGCCCAAAGCAACGACCATCGTTGTACTAATCAACCCCACAACAGCGACGGCTACAACAGTAACAACGATACGTGCAGTCATTTTGCCCATTTTATTAACAGATGCACCCAGTATATTCGTAGATACATTAAAGTTCATTCCCATGATCATCGTACCCACAATAGATGCAAGCACGAGCATCATAGGAAGCATCTGATTCGGCATATCCTTTACTTTATTGGTACTTTGAATGTCCGAAGTCACCTTAGTTGCGAGTCCTTGAGCTATTTGCCCTGCTTGCTCGGCTGGTAATTTCGGATTCATCTGTGTTAGAACTGCTGATGCCCCAGCTGCTACAGCCTCTTTGTTCACAGATGCCGTGACATTCCCGGCTACCGCTTGCATCACGGACTTCGTCATAGAAGGATTAGACTCATTAATTGTATATGTAATGGGTACCGTCTGTCCTGGTGTTTGAAGCTGTCTAGAGAAATCAGCTGAAATATGCATAACCATCTGAACCTGACGATCATTTAACAGATTTAGCGCTTGTTCTTTAGAAGCCACTATCTCTGTTTGAAACGGAAGGTTTCCTTGCAGGTTCTGAACAATTTTGCTCCCCAAACCTTGATCTTCATTGACGATCGCGATCTTTAATTGGCTCGTGTTATCGGATACTCCCGCATAACCCGTCATCCAAATCAAACTAAACAACAACTGAAACGTAATGGCTGTGATGATCCCTACCTTCGTCGTTGCTTGTTTTAAAAAAGCACCAAGTGCTTGTTTCATTTTAACCACTCCTCTTTGTTAAACGATCGTTTAAATATTAAACGTTTGTTTAAATTATAGAATGGAGCTGATAAACTGTCAATACAAGATCAACTGACTAACGACAAGAAAATACCTTCATTAGCGACAAGAAATTCGATTTATTACGCGCTCTTTTTCGGGCTTCCGTCCTACTTGCAAATGGTACGTCATGTCAGCGAATTCTCACGATCATCGAGGATATCCAAAGCATGCTCTCTTATGTCGCAAATCAGGTCCATTGATTATCATAACAAAAAAACCTAGGATAAGCAGATTTTAACTACTTAGTCCCAGGTTCGATAAACCATTGCCTTGGAAGTGCTTTTTAGCTGTTAGGATAAAGGGCTAGAATTAAGTCTATCTCCAAATTTACAATACCGCTTACTTAATCGCTTGTTATTTCAGTTAATCCTTCTACTGCTGCCTGTAAAGATGATTTTGCTGCAGCAACTTCCTCTAGTGTAGTTTGTGGATTTCTTAACAAAGCTTTTGCTTCTAATAGTGCTGAATGGAAGGTTTTCCAACTTTCCTTGGTGTAGTTTTTTGGTTCTTTATCTTGATTTGCATCATACAATTGCTGCAGTTTTACTTTATTTACTTCAACTTTATTTGTGCCCGTAATTACATCAATACCATCCAAAACAAATGTACCGCCTTTAACAACAATTTTAGCACTGTGATTGGTTTCTTTTAGTCCCCGAATATTATAAGATGTTTGTCTGTCTCCTTTAGAATAAATTCTAAAATTCTCATCGATTAATTGATCATCGATATACACGTCAATTAATGCATCCGGAGTCGATCCGAATAAATTAAACCCTGATCCTTCAAAGTCGAAGATCATACTACTGTTAGGGCCATCTGCTTTAGGCGTACTGTAGATATTGACTCCACGGTAATCCATAAAGTCTTCTTTCCTTACATTATTTTTCAGAGAAACTTTTAATGTATGCGGTTTTTCTTCCAGGCCTCTTACCGAATACATCACGCCGTCGGGATTTACGCTATAGTTACCCGCATCCATACCATCAAGTTCGAAATTATATTGTGACTTTACGCCAGTCCCAGCCAGGTAATCAATGCCTGTCCCCATGAAGTTAATCAACAAATACGGATCATCATTAAAATGCGCCCAAGCATTCGTATCATTCGAGCCCCAGGTACCAGTCTTTCTAAATGCATAAACTGTATTTGTTACACTCCCTATTTGTGTTTCATCTGATATTATATCCTTTGGACCTAATTTTTTAACTGCCATAACAGGGTCAGTAGTTTCGATTTCTGCTTTGGTAAAGCTTATATACTTTTCTTTTGCTATTACTTTAAGTGTGTGTTCTTTATCTTCAAGATTCTCTGCAGACCAGACCACTTGATGAATTTCGCTATTATTCACATAATTTGCTTCACCGACTAATTCACTATCTAAATAAACATCTGCTTTTCCATTTGACGGATTCGTTATACCAAATAGCCTGATTTCAGTACCCTTAAATTTAATTTCAAAAGAAGCCCCCGTTGATCCCCAAGTATTCACACTGTTTGATGGCCAGTTTCCGGAATAGAATACTTTGTTTAAAGTCCCTGGTACCTTTGTTGAGTCCCTGAATCCTACAGTGACTCCGTTCCAAACAGGAACATCTGTTTTTGCAGTCATTTGCGTGCGGTTAAAATGCGCATATCCCGCTTGTGTATACTCCCATTTTCCAACATACCCGATTGGGTTCAATGTGTCCGTATTGTTCAAAGCTTCTTCTTCCGTAACGAATTTCTTTCCTTGTGCACTGTCATATTTATCTGATTCATAAGTGTATCCTTTAATTGGATCTACACGTAAATTATCGATTAGGGTTGTATAATAACCGGACCCTAACGCAACTCTTCCAGCCATTACAGTAGAATCAACGTCAGCATATGCAGCGATTTCTTCTCCATCCAGATAAAGTGTAAATACATTTTCTTTAGCTTCAAATGCTAAATTATGCCAAACCTTGTTATCGAAATGTTCAATAGTTCCACTGTTTACAACTTTCCCAAGTTTAAGAATCTCGTATCTTCCATCCGAATATACACGTGCATTGTATGGAGCATGGGAATCTGTACCACCGGCTTTCACTTGTCGTACCCCAATTAAGGCATAATTACTTCTTCCTTGTACTTCAGGTGTATGCGTATCTAATAAAAAGTCATAAGAAACTTTATAATTCACCCAGCGATGATCACCCAGAGTGGTGGTTGGGTTACTGTTAGATGCTGATCCGTCTTTGCCGCCCCAGACCGCCCAATCTGCTCCAATGATGTCAGGAGTGATTTTCTGTTGTAACATATTTCCATGGGCCTTTGCATCCGGAATTTCCAGATCAGTAATTGCTGCACTTCCACCAGATAGCGGTTTAGTTGCTTTTTTAACAACTTCAAAAGCGGCTGTCTGGTCAGTGGTATAACGCGGTGTACCTCCGCGACGATCAACATAATCTCTGCTTTTTTCATCGGTAGAATATTTATCGTATTCAAAATCATCCGTATATGGTAGAGGTAGTATAGTGTCTTTCGATGAATCAACTGGTTGTGATTGATATTCAAAACCTTCAACCTCAGATTTTTTATCTAATGTTGAAATGGTCACGACGGAATACGGTTTCACTTCAACTTCATATACACCATCTTTTGGTGTGATTCTGCTGACATTTTTAAACCAGTTAGCATCATAATTTTGACCTTCATCTGCCCCGCGTGTTTCCCAAACATAGACCGGTGCATTCTCTTTTCCATTTAGATTTTTAGGATTAATCTTATATTTACGTGTATTCTTTGTATTATTTGCAAAAATTGTTGTGTAATCATCCGTTTCCGGATCTTTTAATGTCATATAATTCTGAGTACTCGTATCGACATCTACACCGCCATCGAAGAAAGCTCCATCACTAAATGTTGCATCTTTAACATACATCCAGCGCTCATTTTCGGGTGTGGTGTGATCGTCATATCCGACAAAGTTCATAACATGACGAACTCCTTGCAACCCGCCATCCACTTCATAAAAACCGGACCATGGATCATACGCACTAATCAGGTGCTTCGGATTATAGGAAGAACCTTCATAGAAGGCTGCAACCGAAGGTTGAAAATCAAATGAAACCGCATTAAGCGGATTGCTGCCAGCTCCTGTCCACGAATACACGGAAATAATACGCGAAGTTACATCAATAATCCCTGCTTTTCCTCCGAGCCCTTTATAATTTGGTTCCATATTTTCACGATAACGAGCATTTATCATTGGTGCAATTCCCTCGGACACCCAAACTTCTTTTGGCTTTTTGCCTGCAGCAATCAGTTTATTTTGCAATTGAGTCAATTCATTTGAGCCAGTCAATCCGTAATGGGAACTGATTACATCAATTTCATCAATCAAATCCGGATTACCCAGCAGTGCACGACTGATTGTTGCCGTATCACGATAGCCATCTGCGGCAACAAGCTTAATATTTTTGTAGTCTGCATCATAATTTGGCTCTTCTTTGATTATTGAAGTAAAGTATTTCAGCCATTCAACCTCATTTTTTCCATTATTATTTTGAGATCTTTCATTTTGAGAGATCCCAACATAATCTATTTTAAATCCATACTCATCATAAACGGCATCGATTGTCTGTTTGTACCATTGGTATCGATTCTCATATTCATGGTTTGCAGCACCATTCCATGTCCAACGCGGTTCACCCCATCGTAAAATTTCGGTCGTGATATCTGGGTTGATAGATTTTGCATCGGCGGCAAATTGAAACCCTGCTCCTCTGAGTACGTTTGCTGGTTCATCTGCATAACGCATGGTTGCGGGCTCAGTTCCTGAAGATGAATTAACATCAGCACCTAACTCTACTTTGACGTGCGTTAGTCCAGCCCCTGTTTCTTTGTTAAACAGCTTATTCATTATTTCCCAATATGCTTTCGGATTCTCTTCTTTGTAATCTAACAGCAAACGAGATGTATTATTAGCTGTTACCGTTCCAAAACCTTTAAATCGGTTATATTCATCTACATTGTTTCCATCAATTGTAATTATTTTTGTAATACCTTCAGCTTTAGATTCATTTGTATCCATAAAGACAACTGACCCAAACAGCATGGAAGTAACACATAAATAACCAACGATCTTTTTAATTTTTTTTCCTTTAATTATCATTTATTAATCATTCCTTTCCATTATCCTAAATGAAACTGCTTTTCCAACAACTGTGTTTGGAAATGGTGCAATGGCGATTACTATCTAATGGATTTTTGTTTTTTAATATACAACTATATTGAAATGATTAGAAAGCGCTTTCATTTTTTGAACTGTTCTTTACTTTAATAGTTATCCTTTTCTTTCACATTAAAACAATACCTTCTCTTATGTTCCCCCTCTCTTTATTTAAGTTTCAAATATAGTATTGTTAGTATTTTTATTATTTCATATTATCTTTCGTTTTTTATGCTATTATTTTGACTTTTTTGATGTTATCTTTACAAATGAGTACAACTTTTCAGCCAAACGAACGGGAGTTGATTCATAACGATCAACTCCTAGTAGAGATGGCAGCCATTGGACTAACGATTTCTCTAATTCCCGAACGGATTCAAGCTGCACTACATTGACTGTAAATCAAATCGAAACAGCTCAATGCTCTCTTTGTCATTGTTGTTTCTGCTTAGTTTTGTCATGTATACGATGTCACGTTTACCGGCATGGTCTTGCTGTTGAATTATTTCCATTTTCGTCTGAAAGCGAACCGGATCATAATGGAGCGATAAGTGGACACGAGAGTCCGCCCATATGATAGTTCCCTGTGTGATCTCAGGGCAGATTCGACTAATAAACCTCTCTTCAACCTCTGTTGCATTCGTATTCACGAAATCGATTCTATCTTCTATATTTAATACGAATGCGTCCGGACATTCCCCACATTCCCACATAAACCTCCTGATAAAGCCCCCCAGCTCCGCTTCCAAGGGATATGCATGTGTCAAATCAAGCTCTATCGTGGAACCCCTCTCTGTTTCCTGAACGTCGATCACCTTAGCGCAGAACTGTTTGCCGGCAGCCTGATAAAAACCATTCAATACAGGAACGGAATGACCGGCGGAGGAGTTATTCAGAATCGAATATCGGCCTTCACCGAAATAGTCACGGGTATAGAATCCGCTGCCTAGATCACACAATATATTCATACCACCCCCATGGATGATAAAATGGCCCAGATCATTATGGTTATGGGGCTCTCCATTGTGCCCAGCTTTTGTGGAAAAAGCAGTTGTATAGCTGTCGGTCCCTCTCCGGTCAATATACCAGCCTAATGTATTTAATTGGGTTAACCCTGTAGAAAAAGGAGCGCTTTCGGCTGGCATACGAGTCTCGGTCCAAGCAATGTTACGGATTAAATGGGCCCACCTGTAGCATGGATCATCATGCAAACCGGGTACGCTTTGGCTCATGACGGAAGTACATTCACCAAACCGCTTTCCCAGATATCCCAACAATCCTGTCTGGATGGCCATTCTCTCCGGGGAATCCGAGTAATTGGCAAATACCCCCCCTGACAAATGAACCGCTTCCGGAAATGTTGCGATTGCTCTTATTTTATCCAAATCCAACAGATCATCTAGACCCCTGGAATATTCACTCAGCATGTCTGCGAAGTAAACAAAATAACCAAAGCCGTACTCCCAATAACCGATTCCTTCTGCACAGCCACCGTCCTCCCCGTAACCGGACAAGAAGCAATTCATCGCCGCTTTCATCCTTTGGATCATTTTCGCCAGCCGATCATCATCCTTAACAAGAAGCAGCGCTGCCATTCCAATTGTTCCTCCACATACAGCTGCCCAGTTATGCTCGGCTGTCTCCCAATGGAGCAGCTTATCACTGCTGAAAACCGGCTCAAACACCCGCCGCTCCACTTCCATTCTGACCCGCAGCTGAATATCGCTCGACAATTTGTCTTGCAAAAGAATCACAATTTCCGCCAGCGTATGAGCCGTTTCCGCTGCGAACAGGTCCACCGTGAGCGGAGAGCTCACTGAACTGCCAGCCGGCAAATGCGCAGGCAAACACCACGTATATTCGTTGCAAATGTCCCAAATGACATCTTGCAGCGCTTCGCAATGAACCGGATTATCCGATGCCAAACTAGTCAAGGCGAGTGCAGAGAGGATTCCCCTACGGCCAAAATACACACGTTGATACTGCTCACGCTCGCCACTGTTTTCGAATAAACGAAACAATGAATAAGTCAGCTTTGGCATCCCCTCCAACACGTAGCGTTCTGTTGTTTTTAGTACCTCTTCCCGTAGATGCGCAAACTTTATGTCATTAACCAATCTCTCTCGAATCAGCTCAGCTTTCATCATCTCAATCATTTCCCCTTTATTTCAACAATCGATAATCTTTCGGTGAGTATCCGCTGTGGGTCTTAAAGAGCTTAATGAAGTAGCTGGTATTGTCGTAACCAAGGGATTCCGCGATCTGTTCTACGGTAATGCTGGACTGATCTAGTTTCTCTTTGGCCTTCTCCATCTTGACCCTTGTCACGTATTCGATGAAGGTTTCTCCGGTTTCACTCTTGAAAATTCGACTGAAATAACTAGGGTTCAAATTCAACGTCAGCGCGGCTTCTTCCATACTGATTTTCTCATGCAGCCGTGCTGTAACGTACTTCTTTGCTTCATGGATTTCAAGCCTTTGCGAGCCCTGCTTGATTTCACCTGCCAGATGAATCTTATCCCTAATAAACGTTATAAAAAACTGTTCAATCTCATGAAGCGTATCCATCTGTGCGACATATTGATGCAATGGTCCAACGGCATGTTGGTCTTGGAAATGTTGCAGCGAATTGTACTTTAAATCAATATCCATCATCAACTTCAAGGTCCAAGAGCGGACCGAATCTGCAGTGAAACGCTCATCCCTCAAAAATTGCATCCATTCTTTGACGACGATACCGTAATCCTGGGATTCTAAAGCTATCAATTGCCTAATCTCATCGATCGCTTTCTGGTAATAGGGAAAAATATCCGCTTCGGAGGTTTTAAATGGAATCCACTTATAAATGCTGCCCACTGATGCATAAAACCGCTGATCGTTGGCAGAAACGAGAGTTGTCATGTTCTTTTTCAATTCAAAGAGATTTGCAGCCGGCTCGTAAGTAACAGCAGAGACCGTAATTCCGATTCGCTCAAACGCACGAAGAAGCGTTGCCAAATAACCACGAATCACCTCGTAGGGATTGATCTTCAAGTTTTTCACAAATGGGAACAAGAGGAAGGATTGTTTGGAACTGTAACGAAAACTAACGCCAAGCCGCGGCGCATCAATGATTTCATTGACAATATTATCGAATGCAAAAGTGAACAGTTCTTCTGTTTGAAACCGTTCTTTTACTTCTAAATATCCGTTTAGGTAGAGCAAAACAGGCATGCAGGGCTGAGTAACATCTTCTATCCCGAAATGTTGGAGCTCCAGAAGCAATTTATGTTCATTGATAATGGGATTGCTGATGATATTTCGAATAAATTCATTTTTGATAGATGAAGTATTTTGGTCAAGCACACGGACCAAACGATCGTTTTTTTGCCGTACCGCTGTACGTGCTTGAATACTTTCGGAAAGCTTCCGTAAAATTCCGGTAAGCTCTTCCGGCTGTAATGATTCTTTCAAAATATATTCTTTTACGCCAGCCTTAAGTGCTTTCTGCGCATATTGAAACTCATCATGGCAGGACAATATGATAACCTCGAGATCCGGGTTGTTAGCTTTGACTAATTCGATCAATTCAAGGCCATTCATTCTCGGCATCCCAATGTCCGTTATGAGTACATCAGGCATTTCTATTTCACTATGCTCCAAAGCCTCACGGCCATCTGAGCACAGGGCAATCACCTCTAACCCCAATTCTTCCCATGGGATTGACTTAGAGAGAAATTCTATAACTGGATAATGATCATCCGCAAGAATGACTTTAATCATGATGGCAACCCCCTAATTAGCGGAATGGAAACAGATACCACCGTACCTTGATCCAACTCACTTTCAATCTGCATCGTACACTGGTTGCCAAATAGCATGAACAAGCGGTTGTAGACGTTCGCCAACCCTATACCCGACATACCGCTTGAAGACTCGGCAATTAATTCCGATTTGCTCTTCTCCAGCTTGTTCATTAATAAGCCAAGCTCATCTTGTGTCATACCGCTGCCATCATCCTGGACTCTTACTATTAAGCGTTCATTGCGTATTGCCGATTCGATCGTGATGATTCCTGCACGATTTTGCAAGCCATGCAGCAATGCGTTCTCAATGATCGGCTGTAATAAAAACCTCGGAACCCATACATTTCCGGTTTCCTCGGCGATCAAGATTTGATCATGGAACGGTTCTTTTAATGTAGATTTCATCAGGTCCATATATTGTTTAGCGATGACGACCTCTTCGCTTAAAGTTACCATTTTATCTTGTTTCTGTATCGTCATACGGAGCAGTTGAGATAAGGAACTGATCAAATCAGCATTTTCCCTATCGCCATTCAACATAATCCGCATCCGAATCGAATTTAATATATTGAACAAGAAATGCGGACTGATCTGCGCTTGCAGCATTGAAAGCTCCGCTTTCCTCGCTTGCTCCTGCTCCCCATGGATCTGTATGACCATCTGTTCAATTCTGTCTAACATTTGGTCTAAGGATCTACCTAGCTTGCCGATCTCATTAGAACCTCTTACTTCCGAACGAATGGACAAGTTTCCGGATTCAATGCTAGAAACAACTTGTCCTAAACGGACGACGGGCTGGGTGAAACGACGCAGCATCCATACTAAGATTCCAACGAAAACAGCTACGAATCCGATTTGCCATAAAAAATTGGCTTGATAAAATTGATTAATACTTTTGGTAGCTTGGTTATATGGCATTAAGCTCACCAATGTCCAGTCATCGAAAGGCAGTTTAGCTGTGGCATAAAGATTAGGAACTCCATTTATATCTATAATAGGTCGATCAATCGGTTTAAGCAGTTCTTGATAATAAGGAAAAGATTCTCCCAAATTTTCTTTTCCGGAAATGATAGTTCCATTGCGGTCCAACAGCATTATATTTTGTTCGGTGTAGCTTGAGAACACAGATCGCATCCGATTTTCGCTTATGCTTATAATGACATAAGCATATGGCTTGATAAGTGATGTCCGGAGCGTTCTGACGAATGTAATCACATAAGGATCTGTATTTTTTTCGATGTCCAAATAATTACGATGAAAACCCAGCCAATAATTCTCATAAGCCCCCAACTGATATAACTTGCTAAACCAAGGCTCCTCCATAAACTGTAAGGGATTGAAGTCTTTATATAACAAATAATTGGAGAAGAACCTTTTATCCGTAGTCAAAACAGTTACGAAAACGCCGGACTTATCATGCGTCAAGCTATGCAATTTATCTGTTACATAGTTTTCTGAACTGGTATACGTAGGAATCTTCAGATATGGCGTTAACTGAGAATCAATTTGAATATTGTTCGCAACACTGAACATCCCCTCTATTTGGGAATACAATTGAGTTTTAACCAGCTTCAATGATTCCTCCGCATTGGTAACAGCCTGCTTCTCAATGAGATCCTTGGTGAAGAGATTACTAAGATAAAGAATAATGGCAAATGGAATGATCAGGCATACAAGTGAGGATAGTATGATCTGCTGCCGTAGCGATGATGTTAATCGAAACCCTTTCATCCTCTGTCACATTCCTCTCATTTGTAATATGCCCCATAAATTAGGAAAACAAGGACCTGGTGAACAGGTCCTTGTTTAAGCATAACATTATTTGCTGTTTGCTTTTATCAAATCTTTAATTTTCGTCCTGGCATTTTTGATCGCATCATCCACAGATTGATTGCCTAGCAGCATCTTCTCTTGCTCGGTAGTCAACGCTTTTTCCAGTTCTGCTTGGTACGGTACTGGGATGAAAGGAGGAGCAGACTTCGTTACGTCCAGAACATACTTGAGCGATTCTTTATCCACTAGCTTATCAGCATTTGCGCCAACTGTCATCGAATCGATCAACTTGTTCATATCTGCCTTCTTCCAACCGGAGAGGTATTTACCTTGAAGCACAATCCCTTCCGTTGCCATCCATTTCACGAAAGTATAAGCCTCTTGCTTATGCTTCGAGCTTGCACCTACAGCAAGGAAATCGCCGTCTGTCTTGCTTGCAATCGGATCACCTTTTTTAGCCGTTGGATAAGGAGCGAATACGGTCTTAAATGTTTGTTTAATCGGACCTTCGCCTGCAGCTTCAGGAATCATCCACGAACCAATTTCGATCATGCTTGCCTGTCCGTTCATGTACACATTTCGGTAATGAAGCTTTTGGCTGATTGTATCTGCATAAGGGATTGCAGAGCCGTCCTTCATAGCGCGATCACGAAGCTGTAGGCCTTGACTGAACAGATCGTTATCTACATTCTGTGTACCGTCTCTCTTGATCAAGCTATTGTTATCAATTTGACCCATCAGAGGCAGCATCGCATAGTCTACCCAAGTGTGAAAATAAGTACCATAACGCTTTTGGGCACCCTCGCCTTTAGTCATTTTCTTAGCATAATCGAGATATTCATCCCAAGTCCATTCTTTCGGAACCGGAAGTCCAGCCTCGTCCAAATGAGTTTTATTCAGCATGACGAAATATTGGTTTACTTTCCCTGGAAGCGCATAATACTTCCCATTAACTGAATAGTCTGATTTGAACTCGTCCGCATACTTAATTCCGTCTTTCGTCAAGTAATCGTTTAGAGGCTCCAGAAGCCCAATAGCGGCGCGTTGCGCAAAGTTGCTTGGCGAGTTCAAATCAACGATGTCAATACTTTCACCAGAAGCTGCAGCAAGATCGATCTTTTTCATCGTTTCATTCGCATCATTAACGACACCTACGACGGATTCGATTTTGATATTCGGATATTTCTTATTAAATTCCGCGAACAACATGTCAAACTTCTCTATTTTTTCATCATACCAATGATAAAATTTCAGTGTTACTTGCTTAGGCTGCTCGGTTGCTTGTCCTTTATCTGCAGGCTTTGCGGTATCTTTGTCTCCTGATGCTCCACATGCGGACAGCAGGCCAGTCATCATAACGGCACTAAGCGCAATTGCTGTTAATTTAATCTTCATTCAAGTTGCCTCCCTTTTTCTAGTTAATTGTCGTTTGTCAGCGTTTACAGCTTGAATATATCACTTGGGTGGTTAAGTAAAACAGATAAAAATTTTTCTATTATAGAAATATTTTTTCTCTTCTAGCCCTTTACCCCTCCAACAGCAATACCTTCTATTACTTGTTTTTGAGCCACTACGAAAATGATTAGCAAAGGAATGATCGCTGATACGGCACCAGCCATAATAAGCGAATAAGTTTGGCCGCCATAGGCGTCGGAGAATTTTTTGAGAGCGATTGGGATCGTATACAAGATATCCGATTTAATAAAAATAGTCGGGTTTAGGAAGTCATTCCATGTCCATATAAACCTTAGAATGGCGTATGTGGCTACCGCTGGCCTTACAAGCGGAAATGCAATAGAGAAGAAAATTCGAATATGGTTGGCTCCATCCATCTTTGCCGATTCAATGAATTCATTATGGATGCCCATATAAAATTGCCGCAGCATAAAAGTTCCTAGAACACTAACGCTACCGAGCAGAATTAGTCCAAGATGACTATTAAATAGCCCGAGCCAGCGATATAAGACAAATTGCGGAACTAGAAAGGCTTGGTGTGGCACCATATAAGTAGCCAAAACGATGATGAAGATGATCTCTTTTCCTTTAAAATTAACTTTCGAAAAACCGTACGCGGCCATACTGGAAATCAATACAGATAACACCGTCGTAATAACGGAAATCTTAATGGAATTAAAATAATAGAGTGCAAACGGGTACTTTCCGTTCCAAACCTCCGTATAGTTCTGTATTATGTTCCACTGAGTAGGAATCCATTGAATTGGAAATATGAACACGTCCGCTTCAACTTTGAAGGAGGTGGAGATCATCCACAAGAATGGGAGAAGGAATATGACGCCGAATAGCAGCATGATTGCAGTAACAAGCAATTTGCCCGGTTGTAGGGTTGGTTTCATAGATATTATGCTCCTTTCTTCTAGTAGTTCACCCATTTTTTCTGAGCAACCCATTGAATCATTGTAATCGCGAGAGTGATGATTAGAAGCATGATCCCCATGGAAGAGGCATACCCTGTCTTCAGATTAACAAAGGCCGTTTCAACCAAATAATACACCATTACATTTGTCGAATCTGCCGGACCGCCTGAAGTAAGAACCGCAATCAAATCGTAAATTTTAAACGTACCTATAATGCCGGTAACCAGTAAGAAAAAAGATGTAGGAGAAAGCATAGGCAAGGTAATTGAATGCAATTTATGCCAAGTGGATGCTCCATCAATATCCGCTGCTTCGTATAAATCCTGAGGGATGTTCTGAAGGCCGGCCATATAAATAATTAAACTAAAGCCAATACCGCTCCACACTTGAATCATCATCACGGAATACAGCGAAAACTTGATATCCGCTAACCATTTAGGCGGATTGTCCACGCCTATTGACATTAAAAACTGGTTTACAGGCCCGAAAGATGGGTGGAACAATACTTGATACACGACTGCAATGGCGACAATAGTTGAAATATAGGGCATAAAATAAATGACCTTGAAAAACCCTTTTAAATAAACATGTTTGTTAATTATAATGGCTAAGAGCAATGAAATCAGCATGGTAATAGGGATTGTAATCATTAAGACGGCATTGTTTTTCATGGATTGGAGAAATATCGGATCATGAAACAGCCTGATGAAATTGTCCAGCCCTACGAATTTGATTTTATCGATTCCTGCAATGAAGTTCCATTCTGTCAGACTCAAGTACATAGTTGCCAGAATGGGCAACAAGGTAAATATGGTTAAGCCGATCAACATAGGCCCGACAAAAAAGAAGCCCATTGCCGTTTCCCTCCGTTGTTCAACATTCCGTTTCTTCCTCATAACCGGGACTTTAATTCCAGCCGTATCGTTCATTTCAGCACCTTCTCTCTTGCGATTGTTAATCTTAGTATAAGAATTAATGCCATGAAAGACATGCCATGATTTTTGCATTTTTCAAAAAAATTTGTTCATGCAAATAACACTTCACTCTAATATGAGTAAAATTTGTTTCAATTCCTACAATATACTTCATTATTAGAACGGCACAATTTCTACTATAATATGATTAAAAGAAATTCTTAAAATCGCCCTGAATGGCGGAAAGGTTGGATAATAATGAAGCAAGAAGAACTGCAACAGGTTTGGCAACGTATTCAGAGCAAAGTGGACGGAATGATAGAGGATATCGGAGACCGCTGCCCTCATGTAGCCCGTGTCGACGGCCACTATGACCATATGCCCCTTGACTGGTGGACATCAGGCTTTTGGCCGGGAATGCTCTGGATTCTTTATGATATGACGGGTGAACAACGCTACCTTAATGCGGCTACCCCCTGGGATGAGAAGCTTGAGAAGCTTTTTATAGAAGAAAATGATCTGTACCACGATGTCGGTTTTCAGTTTTTGCCAACTGCGGTGGCTAAATATCTAATTACTGGTGACCGTGATGGCAGACGCAGGGGACTTGCAGCTGCTAATTTCTTGGCAGGCCGTTATAATCCTGTAGGCCGGTTCATTCGCGCATGGAACGGAGATGACCAGACAGGGTGGGCAATTATCGATTGCTGCATGAACCTGTCTCTGCTTTATTGGGCATCCAAGGAATCGGGTGATCCTAGATTTGCCCATATTGCCAATGCTCATGCGGATACGGCGCTTACGCATTTCCTCCGCCCTGATGGCTCCAATTATCATATTGTTTGCTTTGATCCGAATACCGGAGAAGTGGCTCGTACCGATGGCGGACAAGGGTATGGTCCTGATTCTGCCTGGAGCCGAGGACAAGCATGGGCGCTTTATGGAATGGCGAATATCTACAAGCACAACGGTGAAAAGCGATTCCTCGATGCAGCAGAGCGGAGCGCCTACCATTTCCTAGCTTCACTACCTGAAGATTCTGTTCCCTATTGGGATTTCCGTCTTCCGAACACAGATGGAGAGCCGCGGGACTCCTCAGCAGCGGCAATAGCAGCTTCCGGCCTTCTGGAGCTTGCTGAAGTATCGGAACCCATTGTAGGAGCCTCATTTAAGAAAGCGGCTGTCCGTATTTTGGACGCATTGACTAATTCCTATTCAGCGTTAGATCAAGTCAACCATTATGCGATTTTGAAAGGAGCTACGGGACATAAGCCTGAAAATAAAAACATCAATGTATCAATTATTTATGGAGATTATTATTATCTGGAAGCGATGGCCAAGCTAATGGACTGGAAGCGGAGGTTTTTCTAATGGCTCACCAGGTGGTCCATCCGATCAGCCTTAACCCTTTGCAAACAAGGGATGATCTAATAGACGCAATAAAGCAGCTCTGCGACCCCGTCAAACCTTATTACAGCAAAGGCCGCTCACGGTTGAATCTCGCGGGAAGCGGTGCTGCCTATCCAGATGAGTTAGCAGGTTTTGAGGGCTTTTCCCGTCTCCTCTGGGGGCTTGTCCCCCTGCTTGCGGGAGGGGAATCTTATGATATTTGGGATATCCAGCTGGAAGGCATTAAGCATGGAACGGACCCTGAGCATGAAGAGTATTGGGGTGATCTGAACAATTACGACCAGCGTATGGTAGAGATGGCTGCTTTGGGTATTGCTCTGTGTCTCACTCCTGATACGATTTGGGAGCCTCTAAACGATCGGGAGAAGCATCATTTGGCCGCTTGGCTCAGTCAAATCAACCAATATCAGCTCTGGAATTGCAACTGGTTATTTTTCCTCGTGCTGGTCAACTTGGGGCTCAAATCCGTAGGCATGCCTTATGACCAAGTACGCATGGACCAGTGCTTGAATACACTAGACTCATTCTATTTGTCGGATGGATGGTATTCGGATGGTGAAGGTGGCCACAGCGATTACTATGTTCCGTTCGCTATTCATTATTATGGGCTTCTCTACGCTAAAATCATGGAATTCGAGGATCCTGAACGTTCCCGTCTCTATAAAAGCCGAGCGGTTGATTTCGCTCAAGATTTCATTTATTGGTTTGCGCAAGATGGCTCCGCCCTGCCTTATGGTAGAAGCCTTGCTTACCGATTCGCCCAGTCTTCGTTCTGGAGTGCCGCTGTATACGCAGGCATTGAACCGTTTCCTCTGGGCGTGATGAAAGGGCTGCTTCTGCGAAACCTGCGTTGGTGGTTCAAGCAGCCGATATTTAACCCGGACGGCACATTAAGCGTCGGATATGCCTATCCGAACTTAATCATGGCTGAGAACTACAATTCTCCGGGATCGCCTTATTGGGCGCTCAAATCATTCTTGCCTTTAGCGCTTGGCGGGGATCATCCGTTCTGGACTGCGGAGGAGCTGCCTTTACCGCCGTTAAATAAAATTTCGACGCAAGCGCCCCCTCACTTGGTGATTTGTAGACAGGAAAATCATAATCATGTACTGGCCTTTAATTCCGGTCACCTATCAACCAATGAACATACTCACACCTCTGCAAAATACGAAAAATTTGTTTACTCCAATGTATTCGGTTTTAGTGTACCCAGAGCCGAGTGGGGACTCGCCCAAGGAGCATTTGACTCCATGCTTGCGCTTAGCGAAGGAGATAATATTTTCCGAGTAAAACGAAAATGCGAGGAATATTCGATCCAAGAGAATACCATCTTTACAAAGTGGAAACCATGGTCGAATGTTACAATCCAGACCTGGTTGATTCCTGGCGCCCCGTGGCATGTCCGTATACACTGTATAGACTCAGAACGTTATCTCGATACAGCAGATGGAGGCTTTGCCTTAGGTCTTGAACATAATCATTATCATGGCGGACAAAGTTCAGCAACGAAAAATGAAATCATCATGCAGAATGAAAATGGGGCATGCGGTGCCAAAATTTTATATGGGAACGGAAAACCTGATTTGATTTATCCCAATTCGAACACGAACATTATAGCCTCGCGTACCGTAATCCCTACTGTGAAAACTGGTATACAACCCGGTAGAAACTGGTTAGTATCGGCCTTCTACGGCGAAGCAGATAGGACAGCCTTTCCAGAGAGTGTCCAAGAAGCGCCTTATGCTGAAGTGAAAGAAAATCTATTAATCATTTATGCGGCAGACGGATCGATACGGTTTTCCCAAATGTTTTTTATAGCATAAGGAGGAGTGAGTTGGGAAATAAGGGAAATAGCGCCCTTCCTAATACTTTCCGAAATAATGACAAAAGCAGCCGCAAGCGGCTGCTTTTAATGTTTTTTAACTCATGGACTCGATTCCGAATTTGCTTCTCGAACACTCGCTAGCAAGCTTGTCTCCCTCTGTTTATCATCTTGGCGATTCATAAAACTGTATGGAATAAGAGAAACCAGCTTCCAGCCGTTCATAGGGGATTCTCGCTTAGAGATCAAATAGTCTGATGATCCCCACAAACATTAAAATCGCAGAATTTCACGACAAGAAACTAAAGCGCGAAAAGAAAATCCCTCGAATATGTGCAGAAATCAAAAGTGTATCACGGAAACAACTTGAATATTGGATATACTACTTCACCATTCATCCTCCAAGGAACAGATTGCTTACAGCACTTGGATTTGACCCCAATAAAAGAAACAGCGGTAGCCATGGCGTAGGTTGTGTTTGGAAATAATGGATGTTTGAAAGAACAACCAATAACCAAACAAAGACTACAATACAAAAGGAGTCGGTTCATTATGAGTAATTATACAAAATATGTGGTTTTTTTGGCTACGAGACAAACACAGGCTGCCGTATTGTGACGGCAGCCTGTATTCTTGTTAATAATTACCCGCGAAGCGGCTTGGCGGCGGTACATTTTCTACTTTTTCGAATGAGCCCATGTACACAGCTCGCTTCGCCACGGTAGCCTCCGCAGCCTCCAACGCTTTCACGTTGTCCCCGCTAAACAGCTCATCAATAATCCATTTCTGACCGAAACCGGCATGAACCACTTCGTCGGCCCAATCGAAATCCTGGAAGGTTGTCATTAACGGGTCATGGACAATGTCCCGGCAGAATTCCCATTCTTCCCTTTTTCCCGGGGGGTATTTCATTGCAGCTTTTTCAATGGCAATGGTTAAATGCGTATAGGCTTCATCGTTATTAAACAATTGACTAGTCATATCATACCAACCCGTCCAGTTCGGAATGGCATGGACATCATAGCCCTTACTCCGCAGCGCCGCTTCTCCGAACCAGCAGTGTCTGACTTCATCCCATAGATGTCTCGCGGTATCGTAGTAGAAGGACCATGGCTTCCCTTCCGTAGAGAAATGCACATAGGCAACGCCCTCAGCAGGCGACATCTCGAAATAACGGGAAAGCATCATTTGGAGAAAACGCCCTTCATCATTGTCTTCGAATGTCATTCCCTTCATTTTGACGACGGACGTTTGAAAACGATTGTCTCGGGTGCTCGTGAACGGTAGCTGAAAAGGTTCCGTAGTCACTATCAAACTCGCATCCACCGGTACCTTATCGGCGCATCCGTCAATGCCTCCGGCTGCTTGCAGCAGCGCTTGGATATATAGCTTCCAGCGCTCAGCGCTCGCTTTCTCCTCCTCAGTCGCTGATTCCGTAAAATGAGCAATCGCCTGCTTGCCCCAAACCATTTGCCCTTTGCGGTCAATGAGCTGATGCTGCAAAAGATGTATCGTCGGTTCATCAACGAGCGGCTGCGCTTCAGAAAGATACTTATGTACCGCATTGATGAGCGCCGGCTTCAACACTTCAAAAAGTGCGACAAGCAAATTCAACGTATTAGCCGATGCCAGAATGCTAGCCATCAGCGCCTCTAAAGGATTATCCGGGCATTTCTCAAAAGCTCTTGTGCCCATCCGAAGCTGCTTGCAGCGGTTCCGGAGTTGGTTATAGAATTCGGCATCCTGCCAAGTAAAGCGGGCTAATGCTCCTTTCACTTCATACTCCGGCCGTGCCGTCATATGACCCGCTTCCAGTCTCACGGAACTTCGGTCTACATACGCAATGCGCTGAAGACGCCTAGCTGATTCCTCAACAGACAAGCCAATACGATCCCAATGTTCAATCCCCATGAATGGATGGAGCATCTTGATACCACTCCCTCAAATATTTGTATTATGGACATCTAGCTATGGCTTCATATTACTGATAAATCGTTGTAAAATGAATTCACTGCAACACCTAATCTTTGTACTTTTCTACATAAGGGGAGAAACCTGAAGATGGAAGTGACATCTCATTTAGACTTGAATGGCAATTTCGGCAAAGTCACCTGCGAGCGGACATGGAAATGGGATACGCGGCATCAACCATTAGAAGATTTCGATTTATGGTATGCATGGAGCGGTACGGGTACGATGCTTCGAAACAAGAAGACTTATTCGGTCGAAGGCGGAACATGTTTTTTATTCCGGCCGGGAGACAGAACCGCAGCAAGTCATGATCCGCAGCAGCCTTTAACGGTCACATACATTCACTTTTCTTTACCTGCCTCTGAACAAATTATGCAACGTATTCCTTCCGGTTTTCATTTTGTAAAAGATCGATTTGTGTTCGAAACGTATCTCAATCGCTATGTGGAAACGATGATGGAGAATACGAGGGATTCCGCACTTGAGGGGAAATTGCTGTTGACTTTGATGTTGATGCAGCTAAAACGCGAGGAAGAGCAGCCGGCTGCACATCCTGCCGATCATTTATCTGCGATGATTCGAATGCTTGCTTACCGCATCCGCCAGACGCCGGGCATTCCTTATTCTCTGGGATCTTTAGCGGAGAACGCAAACTTATCTCCTCGCTATTTCTCTTTAAAATTCAAGGAAATCATGGGGATTTCGCTTGAACAATTTTTAATTCAGACACGCATTGAACGAGCCGAACACCTACTGCGCTTTAACGGGATGAATGCCTCTGAAGTGGCGGAAGCTTTGGGGTACAGAGACTTGTCTTTTTTCAGCAGACAATTCAAAAAGATAAGAGGAAAAAACCCTTCCGATATTAGGAAGGAAGGGGCTAGGCGTTAGATTCAATAAAGCTTGTCCTTGCAACACGAGCCGTTCTGTGCTCTTGGAAGCCAGTAAAGCGAGAGTTATTTCTTGTAAGCATCGAACAACGCGATTTTGGCGTACATATCCTCCAGTGTAAATCGCGCATCCACCTCGTTGTACCACCGAATGAAGCGTTCTTTTTGGTGATGGACATAGCACATATCCCGTGTAATTCGTGGTGCGCACTTCATTTCATAGGCATATTCATGGGTATCCAAAAGCAGACTAACCGCCGGCGAATCGTCTAGCAACCACATTTTTCCTTTCGGGAAACGTGGATTCCCAGCTGCAGCGGCGGTACAACTGAAAGCTGGCGAGCCGGCAGCCAAGACATTCTGGAACGGTAAGCTGGCAAATGTCGTCAAGCTCACGGAAGCGCCGGCTACGGATTCGGATTCGAAACAAGGGGCTCCCCTTCTAAGCTTAACCCATCTCAGGATTTTGTTCGGCGTGACCACAGCTTACTATGATAAGGTTTCCTATGGAGATAAGAATATGACGCTCAGCACCACGGAGTATGAGATTTCCGGCTTTGACCTGCCCGAGAAGGCAAACGCAGCAAAGCTTCATCGGGCTGCTGTATGAGGTACAAGGATGAAAAGGAGATTGACCCGCAATTGCAAATCATTGTCAACAACCGTGAAGCTGCAGACAACCAATCCCCTGTTCAACTTGCACATATGAAGCAACTCTACTGGGCTATGCGTGTTATGTAGGGATATTCATTTCGTAAATACAACGACAAGAACCTCCCTACAAAGTCAAAAAACCTTGATTTAACAAGGTTTCGTTGTAGGTACTTTCATGTCGTTAGACTTCAACAGAAACAAAGGGTGATTTTTTCTTTTTTTCTTTTTGAGTTCCCTTTGTTTGCAGCTTCTTTAAAGGCTAGGAACTCTCCAAGTACCTTGGAGAGTTCCTGATAGCCAAACAACAATTTCTCGTGCATCGCTATGATCTCATATTTAACAAAGCCCTTATCTGAATTCTTTCGGGACTTTTCGAGCTACCTTCGTAAGTAGGGCAGCTTTGATAACTTGGTCCCTGACGGCGGTTACAACTCTTTGATTGAATACACTGGGTATAATATGATTCTTGTTTCTTTCCTCATCACTGATGATAGAGGCAATAGCTTCAGCCGCCGCTAGCTTCATTTCTTCATTGATCGTAGTAGCTCGACAGTCCAAAGCCCCACGGAATATTCCTGGAAAGCAAAGGACGTTGTTGATTTGGTTTGGGTAATCCGATCGACCCGTTGCGACAACAGCGGCAATATCCTCGATATCCTCAGGTAGAATCTCTGGAGTAGGATTTGCCATCGCAAAAATAATGGGATCTTCTGCCATGGTCATAACGTCTTCTCGAGTTAATAAACCGCCCGAGGAAAGGCCGATGAACACATCAGCGCCACGTAAAGCATCCTGTAAAGTTCCTTTAATCCGATTGGGATTCGTATGTTCAGCAAACCACTGCTTCATTGAATTATCCTGTTCTTTATCTGAAGTCAATATACCCGTTCGATCTACACCAAGAATTTCCCTTACCCCTGCTGCCAACATCATATTCGTGCAGGCAATACCTGCTGCTCCAACTCCACATACGACCACCTTAATATCACTGATCGACTTTCCCACTAGTTTTAAGGCATTGATTAAACCAGCATACATAACAACTGCGGTTCCATGCTGATCATCGTGAAAAACAGGAATGTCCAATTCCTCGCGCAATCGTTTCTCAATCTCAAAGCAACGAGGGGATGAAATATCCTCTAAATTTATACCTCCAAAGGAGGTAGCAATGTGTTTGATGGTTTGAATAATTTCTTCCGTATCCATCGTGCTCAAGCATATAGGAAAAGCGTCTACATCAGCAAATTGCTTGAACAGTACAGCCTTTCCTTCCATGACAGGCATAGCCGCGCGAGGGCCAATATTTCCCAATCCCAATACAGCACTTCCGTCTGATATAACCGCTACCATATTTTTCTTAATAGTTAATGTAAATACTTTATTGGGATCTTCATGAATGGCCATACATACTCTTGCCACGTCCGGCGTATACACCCGTGATAAGTCATCGCGATTTTGGATCTGGCTTTTGGGAACCGTGGTGATCTTTCCACCGAGATGAAGTAAGAAAGTTCGATCGGAGACATGTACAAGTCTGATCCCTGTAATCAGGGATAGCGCTTCCGTAATTTGATTAGTTAGTCCTGCATCGGAACCATTAACCGTAACGTCACGAACTGTATTCGTTACGCTAGAATCGACAATATCTATGGCTACAATGTCCCCTCCGGCTCTAGCAATAGCTGTTGCTACTTCGCCGAACTTAATATGTGTCTCCATTTCAATACGAAGAATAATATTATTCCCCTCAAAAAAAGATGATTTCCCCATTGTTAATCCTCCTAATCAATATTTACCAACACCCCATGATCCACCTCTTCTTGGATCGGCAGCACCCCATACTTGACCAGCAGCATGAGTAGTCTTCAGTCCATGAACCCCGCCATAAAACAAGGCATCAGGATTATGTACAACCTCATAATCAAGCCTGATCAGCTTTTCTTCAACTTCTGCTTGTAGCTTGTATTCCGTTTGAACTACCTTTTCGTCTATAAAAAAACGGGGGGCAGCGACTGCTTCCTCTATACCTTTATCCCGCTTCACCATATTCTCCAGAATGATGGACATCGTCATTGGGATTCGTTTACCTCCAGCTGAACCGATTACTATGCTCTGTTGGTGGTTTCGCAGAATTGTTGGACAAGCGAAGCTTTGCGGCCTTTTTCCAGGTTCACATGCATTGGGTGAATCCACATTACTAGAAAAATTGCGCAGCTGGTTATTTAAGAAAAACCCGCCCGCAGCTATACCAGGCCCAAAGAAGCCGCCGATTGTATTGGTTGTGGATACAAGCATGCCATCACGATCGACGATAGCAAAGTGCGTCGTATTGCCTACATCCCCCATTGTTACTGCTGCCTCAGACGATTGATCCAATCTGATGCTTTCAACTAGTGGATTCATATATTCTCGACTAATCAGTCGTCGGCTTGGAAAATCGTAGAAATCTGGATCTCCCAATGTCGTACTTCTCAGTGCATAGCATTTACTCATAATTTCTCCCCACAAGTGGACATGAGGCACTGATCCTTGCGGAAAAGTATGTAGACCCAGTGCTTCGCTCATCTTCAACGCCTGAATCAAGCTAACTCCGCCGAATGGAGGAGGACATGTGATCAAATCGTAATTATCATATTCACTATAAAGAGGTTGCTTGAAAGAAATCTTATAATTCTGAAAGTCGCTTTCCTTCATTCCGTCAACGATCGATGAAATCTCGCGCGCCAATTCTCCTTGGTAGAACCAATCTGAACCATGCTCCTGAATAGCTCGCAGGGTCTGGGCTAACAGAGGCTGCTTTAATGGTTCACCTGGCTGAACCGCGGCTGTTCCTTCCGGGAAGAACTCTGGAAAGTTTTCCGGCTGGACATGCTGTACCTTCATCAATTGGCGATGCAACGCTTCTCCGACAGGAATTCCTTCCTCCGCGGCTTTAATAGCCGGATCAAGCAAGGTCCGTAAATCTATGCTGCCGAATCGCTCATGCACCCCTTGCATACCTTTGACGAATCCCGGGACGCCAACCTCCTCCATAGAGACAATCCCTGACATCGGAGCCACTTCACGATAATCACATACCACTGGTTCTTGTCCGGACTCAGGAAATATGAGCATAACCCCGCCCCCGCCAATTCCGGAAGCATAGGGCTCGACAACTCCGAGCATATAAGAAACCGCAATGGCTGCATCTACCGCATTACCACCTGATTTCAAAACGGATAAGCCTGCTTCCACAGCTAAAGGATGTGCCGCACTAACACCGTATTGACGCTCACCCATGAATTTGCACCTCCTGCTTGCTCGTCAGTGGATAATGACAAGCAACCAAACGATCCACTCCACTTGAAGCAAGTGGCGGCGCTTCAGCTCTACAAAGGTCCTGCACATAGGGACAGCGTGTATGAAACGCACACCCGGAGGGCAGATTGATTGGATTCGGGGTTTCCCCTTCCAAGGCCTTTCTTTTGATTCCACGATGTTCCGGATCAGAGATCGGTATGGATGCCAATAAGCCTTCGGTGTAGGGATGATCTGGCGCATGAAGCAAATCCTCCTTATTCCCAATTTCGACTATTCTTCCAAGATACATCACAGCAATACGATCACTGATATAAGCGACAGCCGGTAATCCATGCGCAATAAACACATAGGTTAAGCCATAGCGCTTTTGCAGAACAGATAGAAGATTGAGAATTTGCGATTGTATAGATACATCTAGTGCAGATACGGGCTCGTCACATACGATCAACTTAGGCTTCAGCGCTATGGCACGACCTATCCCTACCCTTTGCCGCTGACCTCCGCTGAATTGATGAGGAAATCTATTGGCATAATCTGGTGATAAGCCTACAGCTTCCAAAATATTATGCACTTGTTCCTTCAGTTCCTTACCTCTGGCAATTCCATGAGTGAGCAGGGGCTCTGCGATGATATCAAAAATCTTCATACGTGGATTGAGGGACGAAAATGGATCCTGAAAAATCATTTGAATGTCTTTACGCTTTCGCCGCAGCGTCTCACGTGACAACTTACTAAAGTCAACACCGTCAAATTCAACAGTTCCGTAAGAAGGCTCCGTTAAATACATCATCATGTTGCCCAAGGTAGATTTGCCACATCCGGATTCTCCCACTATACCTAGGGTTTCCCCCTCAAACACAGTAAGATCAACCTGGTCCACCGCTTTGAGAATTTGTTTTTTCTTATTAAATATCCCGTGACTGATGTCGAATTGCTTGCTTAATTGCTGAATTTGCAAGATCACCTTTCGTCCTTCCGTTGTTTTCATGGCAGCACCTCTTCTCTTGTTCAGCTTATTGGAATCCGTTCTCATAAAGTAAACACCGCACCTGATGGCCTGACTCTAATTCCCTCAATTGAGGTTCGTTTTGGTTGCATTTATCCGTAGCGTAGGAGCAGCGCGGATGGAAGCGGCAGCCTACTGGCATATTCAAGGGATGGGGTACAGAGCCTTCAATGGAATCCAAAGTCTCTTCATTATTATGCAATTTGGGGGTACTCTTGAGCAGTCCCTGGGTATAGGGATGCTTGGGGGCTTTAAATAAGGTATATACGTCACATTGTTCGACAATTTGACCTGCATACATGACCGCGACCCTATCTGCCATTTCAGCAATAACTCCCAAATCGTGAGTGATCAAAAGAATAGAACTGCCTTCATCACGGATAATTTCTTTCATAATCTTCAAAATTTGCGCTTGAATTGAAACGTCCAAGGCGGTGGTTGGCTCATCTGCGATTAAAATCTTAGGTTTGCAAGCAATCGCCATGGCAATCATAGCCCTTTGTCTCATTCCTCCGCTAAGTTCGTGAGGGTATGAATCGTATGCGCTTTCAGGTCTTGAAATTTTGACCTTTTTAAGCAGCTCCAGAGTTTGCCGTTCGGCATCTGCCTTATGCAATTGATTATGGTTCATCAGTACTTCCTGAATTTGATGCCCGATTCGAAAGACCGGATTCAATGCGGTCAGCGGCTCTTGAAAAATCATACTGATTTCCTTACCTCTAATCTTCCTCATTTCGCTTTCCTTCAGCTGCAGTAAATCCCGACCCAGAAATCTGACCTCACCTCCCACGATCCTGCCCGGGGATTCGATTAATCCTATAATCGATAAAGAGGTAACACTTTTCCCTGATCCTGACTCCCCCACGATTCCAAGCGTTTCTCCCTCCAGCAAGCTGAAGGTAACACCGTCAACGGACTTTACAGCACCATTCCCTGTAAAGAAATGTGTTTGTAATCCTGTAACTTGCAAAGTCGGCTGGTTCAATTTTTCTCCCCCTCATTACAGTCTCAATTCTTATACATCTCCAGAACGGGGGTCGAGAATATCCCTCAACCAATCCCCCACAAAAATAATTCCCAGGGTTGTAATGGTTATCGCCAAACCAGGAAACGTCGCCAGTCCCCAATTCGTCGCCAAATAATCCCGTCCAGTGCTGAGCATCCCTCCCCAAGAGATTGCCGGTGGTTGAATACCTAATCCCAAGAAACTCAAGGAAGCCTCAGCAATTATGGTCGTAGCCATACTCAACGTAGCGATTACACTAAAAGATGAAAATACATTGGGCAACAAATGTTTGACTATGATGCGCCAATCGCGGACACCAATCGATTTGGCTGCTCTTACAAATTCTCTCTCCTTCAGACTGAGAATTTCACTTCGAATTACCCGTGCATAAACTACCCAATTCGTTATCCCCAGCACAACAATTAACGTCATTAACCCCGGACCTGTCAGCTTCAAGATGACCAACGTAAAAAGAATACTTGGAATAGCCAGAAACGAATCGACAAGACGCATAAAAAAGTTATCGAGCCATCCACCGTAATAACCCGAAAGGAGACCAATGGTCATCCCAATCACACCTGCAACAACAACTGAAAATAAACCAACAATGACGGAAACCTGAGAGCCGTAGATAATTCTGCTTAAAAGATCTCTGCCCAAGTTATCGGTACCTAGTATGTATTGCGCACTACCGCCTTCCATCCAAAAAGGCGGAGCCAGCATATCGGCAATGTGCTGTTCTCCCGGATCGTAGGGTGCTATCCAAGGAGCAAATATGGCTGTCAGTGTAACAATAGTTAAAACAATGCACCCTATTGTCCCTGTTTTGCTTTTAAGCAGCAGTTTCCCCCACTTGGAGATTCGAGACTTTTCGTTATCTATTTGGTTTTCTTGCAAGGCTTCACTTACTAGGACCGTTTGCGTACTCGTCATCATCCATCTACTCTCCTATCTATATTTAATACGCGGATCGAGCCATCCTACCACAATATCCGTTATCAGATTCATGACTATAACCATAACGGCAATAACACATATTGCGGCTTGTACGACAGACATATCCCTTGCATTGATGGATTGAACAAGAAGCTGACCTAATCCCGGCCAAGCAAAAATCGATTCGGTAACAAGAGCCCCCCCGACCAAACCACCCGTCTGCAGCATAATAATCGTAACGACAGGAATCAATGCGTTTCTCAAAGCATGCTTATAGATCACAATCGAGTGTTTCAAGCCCTTGCTTTTTGCTGTCCTAACATAATCCTGATTCAAGGACTCCAGCATACTGGAACGTGTTAAACGAGCAATATATGCGGCAACGGATGTGCCGAGTGTAATAGCTGGCAGGACAAGATGTGCAAGTGTACCGCTTCCGGAAACGGGAAACCATTGCAAATTGACGGCAAACAATAATACAAGCATAATTCCTACCCAAAAGTTGGGCATCGCTTTCCCCAAAACCGTTCCAGTTGTTACTATTAATTCAATAGCCGAATTTTTACGGGTTGCCGACCAAATACCTAGTGGTACAGCCATAGCTATGGCAATAATCATGGAGGCAGCAGCTAGCTGAGCAGTTGCAGGCAGCCTTTCCAGCACAAGCGGCAAAGCTGCTTGGTTGTACCTGAAGGAATTTCCAAAATCACCATGCAGTATATTCCATAAATAGGTGCCAAATTGAACATAGAAGGGTTCATCCAGGTTTAACGCTGTCCTAAGCGCATCTCTATCTTCTTGAGTTGCATCCTCAGGAAGCATAAGTACAATAGGATCACCCGATATGTACATCAAGATAAACACAATAGAAATAATAATAAATAATACAGGTATCATCTGAATCAAACGTCTAATCGCATAGTGCTTCATGGATTCACTTCCTTAAGTTACGCAAAATGGGCACGCAGTTGTCCATTATTAAAAGAAAGGAGCTATACACGGCTCCTTCCCCTTTAGGGCTTAATTAAATTGATAATCAGCGTTTCGTAATGTCATAAGCTTTGAACATTTCATCCAATCGCGGTTTAAAGTCTACCAATTTGTTAACACCATAAGTGTTGTGTTCTAAATAGAGGTAAATACGCATCCGCTCTTGGGCTTCGATCTCTTGAGCTCGTAGATATTGCTTAGTACGATCTTCTGTATTCATGTTGTTCTCTGCCTGTTTAAGCAAGTTAAGAAGTTCCTGATTTACGTACCCCAGATTTTCCATTTTTCTACTCGATGTGAGATGCTCGCCTATCATAATATGTGCATCAAAGAATGAGTTTGCAAACCATACCATATGCAAATCACCGATCTTGTTCGCATTTCTCATTTCCAAATAACTGTTCCATTCCATTAATTCCAATTTCACTTTGATTCCTACGTTGGCCAACATACCAACAACCATTTCAGCAACTTCTTTGTCCCTTGCATAGCGACCATTAGAAGATTGCATGGTTAGCTCCAAGCCTTTTTCGTAACCGGCTTCTTTCAATAACTCTTTAGCCCGATTAATATCATACAAAGCAACATTATATAGTTTATCATTAGCTCCAAAGTTTCCAGGTGTTATACGAGTTCGAACTGGCGTAGCTCCATCTCCCAGTAACTTATTAATGATCAGCTTCTTATCGATGGCTAATTCTATGGCTTCTCTTACCCGAGTGTCCGCAGTAGGAGTGCCGGAGGTAGCCTTCGGCACTATCATTGCTACACGGTTGGATACCGCAGAAGCTAATTCCGTTTTGTTGTTTCCTTTAATACGTTCCCATTCGTTGCTAGTAACTCCAGGAATGATATCTACACCACCTGTTAGCAGCTCTCCAACCCTTGTCGTACTCTCAGGAAGGATACGAAACACCAACTTGCTCCAATCCTTAGCAGGTCCTTCGAAATAGGACTCAAAAGGCTGCATAGTAACGTGACTTCCTCGTTTCCATTCGACAAATTTATAGGGTCCCGAACCAATTGGATGTTCGTTAAAATAGTCCATACCCTTTTCTTCGATATATTTCTTTGGATAAATAGCAGCGCTGGTTCGAGCAAGCACTCCTAATAATAAAGGATCTGGCTTTGGCGTGATAATTTGGAATCTATGTGAATCTATTATTTTAACTTCTTTAATCGACTTGTAAGCACTACTTTCGTTCAGCGTTTTATCAGTAGCCGCTCTCTCTAATGAAAATTTAACATCCTCGGCCGTTAATTCTTGATCGTTGTGGAATTTCACCCCTTTTTTCAGGATAAACTCCCATGTTGTTTCGTTTAAACTTATGTATTTCTCTACTAAATCTTGAACAATTTCTCCCTTCGTATTACGCTTAAACAAAGTGCTATATAGGTTATTAATCGCCATCCATGTGACATGGTCGTTATGTGCATATAAATCCATCGTCTTGATTTCTGTCGGTAACGCGAAGGTAAGCGTACGCTGTTCGTCCTTTACATCGGTTGGAACTTCCTTTTTACTGCAACCCGCTATTAGAATTGAAATTGTAAGCAAACAAATTACTGCTGATTTCATAATACGCATAGTATTACCCCCTTTTTATTTTAAAAAATAATCGGAAAATCAGCTTAACAATTGGTCACCTTATCGTCGACAGGCTTCAATGAATGCGTTAAATAGTCTTAACGAATATACATCATTTTTTTGCGCCAAATTTTCGGGATGCCACTGTACGCCTAGAACAAAATGATGTTGTTTGCTTTCATACGCCTCTACGATACCATCACTGGATAATGCTGTGACATCAAATCCCTCTGGAACGCTCCGAACCGCTTGATGATGGAAACTGTTTACTTTGAAGCGGGTGGACTGAACAATGTCATGAATTAAAGAGCTTTCCTTTACATCTACATAGTGGGTGGGATGTGATCTAGGTGCTTTTTGAGTATGCTGCAAGAGGGGCTTGCCATATTGTACATGAATGTCTTGATACAATTTACCGCCAGCAGCAACGTTGATCATCTGACACCCTCGGCAAATTCCTAGAATGGGCTTATTTCTTGTCAACAGCTTGGTTATGAGCCTTATTTCGAAGTAATCCCTTTCCGGACAAACCTCACCGAGATTAGGATGAGGTTCCTCATCATAAAGAGTCGGATCAGCATCGTTACCGCCAGTCACCAATAAACCATCAATTGAATCGGCCAAACGATCGATCATAGATTCATCCGATAAATTCGGTAATACAATGGGTACACCTCCTCCTTTCACAATCGCGTGTATATTGCTTATGCCTGTTGTGAGTAATTTCTCTTCTCTGATGTTAGAGGTAATACCGATAATTGGTTTCAAATCGTACACTCCTTTTGCTCATTCATTGAATTGCTTGAAAATTTTTACTATTTTACTATTCTACCATGAAGCATTTCAAGGCAGTAAATACAAGATTCTTATATAATTATAATCAGAAGTTATATATACAAGCACTTTTATTAGTTAATTTTACATATATCCAGATAAGCAACAAATAAGAGACTCTCCTTCAATTAAAATACTTTCAGGAAAGCCTCTATTTTTGCTACTCAATTCTATTATGGATTTTGAACCATTGCACTTCCTCCACCTCTTCGGGAAGGTTCGGAAACAGCCTGCACTTCGCCGTTTGGAAAGAACTCTATTGCATTAACTGCTCCAATACCCTCTACTCCCGAAGTAACAAATAATTGCTGCCCACGAGCCAGTAATTGCTGGTATTCCACCGCATTTTGAAATTCAGCCTCAATAAGCGTATTTCCAAAAAAGCTATGGTTGCGCTGGGATAAACGAGGAGCCGCAACCGCCTGGGGAAGAGTCATCCCAAAATCAAGGCGATTCAATAATACCTGTACGACCGAGGTTATAATTGTCTCTCCTCCAGGTGAACCCAAAGCCATCACCGGAATCCCATCTTTCATAACAATAGTGGGTGACATACTGCTTAAGGCGCGCATTCCAGGACGTGGCCCATTAGGAGCTCCGACTGGAGAATTGGAAGGTACACGCGTGGCCAAATCGTTATTCAGAAGAAACCCATACCCTGGTACAACTATTCCATTGCCGCCAATGGAGTTAATGGTGCTTGTATAAGAAACGATATTTCTATCACTGTCAGATACGCTCAAGTGAATAGTAGATCCTTGATTCTTGAATACATCTAGGTCGAATACCTGCATATCATCCACTTGGAAGCTTCCCCCAGTACCTCCAGTTAGCTCGACTGCGCTGAGCAGGAATTTCCCAGGTGCAACAACATCACTATTCGTGCGCTGATGCAGCCAACCAACGGGCTCTACTTCCCCATCCTTCCAAATTTTAAGCCTAATTACATTGCCTTCGACACTGAAACGCAGCCACTGCCAATCTGTAGTTCGAGGATGGTTGATTTCAGTGAGAGCAAAGGCTCCGTTGCTTTGTCTTGTTCGAAGAATCCTCACCTTGTCAGAATTGGTCTTTATCTCCACACCATAACCGTTATGAGGAGCACTCGTGCTGTTCCATCCATCAGCTCTCAACCAAAACCGCAAATTACGATCGTTTGTAAGCTCATTCATTTTGAACTTAACTAACAATTCGGAGTCTGAGAGAGTATTCATCGACGATTCGGCCCTTGCGTAAGCAAATTGGGTTTTATCCAGATAAATCCTTCCTGTTTCACTCTGCACGTCGATCTGTGCCCCTACCCCTGGGTTACTTGCTCCTGTACCCAATTGGGTTGTGTATAATCCTGTGGAATCCCATGAGGAGCCGTTCGCTACACCGTTAAAGTTCGATGAGAATGCTAGTGGATGCAGATCAGTTACATGAATATCGTCTACGTTGAAGCTGCCACCTAAACTTCCGTTTGATAATGCAATAGCGCTCAGCAGCAATTTACCTGTACCAGTAACTTGACTATCTTGCATGGAATATTTCCAGTCTTCCCTAGGTTCATTCACGCCATTATTCCAAATACGCACTTGGAGTTGATTGTCTTCCACACGGAAACGCAGCCACTGCCAATCCGTGATGCGAGTATGTGCAAATGTTGCAATTGTTGTTATTTGGCCGCCTGCTGCTGCTCTTATGAGCTTTACGCTGTCCGTATTTGTATTTAATTCTACACCATAGCCGTTATTCGGAACGGTAGTGCTATTCCATGAATCAGCCCTCAACCAAAACCGTAAGCTGCGGTTTCCGGTTAGTTCATTCATCTTGAACTTAACAAGCAGTTCACTGTCGCTAATGGGTGCCATCACCGATTGGGCTCGCACATAAGCGTTTTTGCTTCCTGAAATTTGCATGTTACCCGTTTCGTTTTGAACATGAATCGCGACGGTTCCATTTCCACCCTTTGCGGTTATAAACTTCCCCGTGGAATCCCAGGTAGAACCATTCGCTATACCGGCAAAATTGTAGGAAAATGTATGCTTACCAGCAGCCGGTATCGGATTAGTCGGAAGGTTAGGGTTCGCATCGTACGGCCAAGGATCTCCTGCTTCCACCAAGCGTTGGGTACCGATATCTCCAATATTTTGTCTGACTCTTTCCGCATAGTTTTTGGACAACAATCCTGTAACAGGCATAGTCCCCGTATACGTCGCAGGATCACCTAAATAAGCTTTGCGGTCGGCAAAGGCATAACGCGATGCTTCTATAAAGTAATGCAGAGCCGCATCACGGGGAATTGTCCCCATATTGTACCCTTCAAGAATATTGAGAGTTTGCCCAACGGTAGTCCCACCGGATGAAGAAGGAGGAGGAGCATAAATATCATAACCCCTATAATTCACCTTGACGGGTGCATATTCAAGAACATTGTAATTTTGAAAATCGCTTAAGGTCAGGTCACCTGGGATGACTTGGTAAGGGGGATTAGCTACGACTGGCGGATTATACACCGCATCCACCACAGCTTGCCCAATCTCTCCGTTGTAGAATTTACTACTTCCATGCTGTGCTATGAGACGGTAAGTGTTAGCCAAATCCGGATTTTGCATGAGTGTTCCAACTGGCGGCACGCTCCCATCCGGATTTAAGTACAAATCAATTGTCGATTGATAGGCGCGAAAGCGAGGCGCATTCTCGGTTATCTCACGGATGAAATTATCATCTGCGTAGAAGCCATTTTCCGCCACCTGGATAGCTGGCTGCAGAAGTTCGCTCAAGGTTTTTCCTGTTCCATGCTCTTGCAGTGCCTTTTCCCAAGCTTTAACCACACCTGGAACCCCGGCGCTCGGGCCGCTACTATCACGGATATCTTCCGCATACTCTATGCCATTCGTGTCTAGAAATGAGTGAGCGCCAAAACTGCTTCCTGCCGTAGTACGATGATCAAGGACGACGAATTTGTTTTGATCTTTTAAGTAGATGTGCATGTATCCGCCGCCGCCAATGCCTCCAGAAAATGGTCTTACCACACCATGAACGGCTGCCGCAGCAATGGCAGCCTCTACTGCATTACCGCCCGAATTAAGAATATCCATGGCAGCCTGCGAGGCAAGAGGGTGCTCTGTAGCTGCAGCCCCCCCAGTCCCCGTAGCAACCGGACTTTGTTGATACCAAGGGAGACGATCTGCGAATATAGCTGTGGGAGTCGACAACACCAGGATGGTTGTTAACGTGGCACAAATCAGTGACCTTACATGTTTTCTAACCATACATCAACCTACCTCTCACAAATATAATTTCTTGTATTTCCTTCCTCGTTCTTATGTAAGAACCATGATGTAAGAAATTCAGAAAATGTGACGAGCTTGGCCTTGCGCTCCCAGTCTATTCACGACAGGAATTCTGGAAAGAAGCGTTCTTGCAAGATCGGAGCGTTATTGAACCGTCATTAATTGATCCACCTCCCTTCATAGATTGAATATCCGGGATTAGAGATTATGTATATTTCTTGGCAATCCAAGATCAGCCATCGTCAATAGCCCTACTTGATTGGACTGGTTAACAAGCTTGGCACAATTGATAGCTATGGCCGACGTTGCAGTATCACCAAAAATTCCGTCTGGGATCAACAGTCGGTGTATGGCATCCCCTTCAACAATGATTTCATCCGCTTGCTGGACTCCAACTGACATAACCAAATCAAGAATGATTTCCTTACCATCCTTTGTTTTTGCTGTTGAAACTTGGTGCAGTCCGCTCACTTGGCCTACCTTCAAAGAAGTTAATGCTAAGTCCACATTTTCTGAGGAAACCGTTGGCTCGATTTGGTTATTGACCTCGCCTACTTCCCAATTCAAGCCATAAGCAATCAGGCGTAAGGATTCTTCCAAACCAACATGGCCGATTTTATTATCTCTCGCTAACCCTTCAAACTCCTCTTTGGTCATGCCAATCCCAACCTTTTTTTGAAGAGGAATCCTCCGTTTGGAAACATCCACTTTCCTAGACACCGTTACTTTGGATATAGATTTGGTTACTGCCGTTAAACAAAGCACCATCGTATCCATGATAAACCCAGGATTTACACCAGTTCCGATCACGATTTGCCCTTTTTGCTTGGAATACTCGTTTATTTCTTTGGCCAATTCCGGGTAACGGTGAAAGGGATAAGATAATTCCTCACAAGTAGATACTACTGAAAAGCCGTGGTCCAAAAGCTCTCTAATCTGAGGCCATACTTTAACAAGATTTGATCCAGTTGCATGAATAGCAACCTTTTTGCCCTTGTTGCTTGGAAGACTATTTATATTAGAGACGACATAACTATCACTTCCTTCTGCTTCAGCTAATGCACCGATGTTCTTACCGATTTTATCAGGATCAACATCAACAGCTCCGATCACGAGAACATCGGGAGAGTGATAACCCATTTTCAAAATTTCCATTCCTATTGGACCAAGTCCAAATTGCACCATATTTAATTTCATTGCGATACTCCTCCTTGTTGGTTGTCTTTGCATGTGAATCGTATCAAAATATTAGAATAGTCGGAAATACCTATTTCTTATATATTTATAATAATCGATTATAAATAACGCCTGTTGTTAAGGTAAAATTATATCAAAGAAATGAGAAAAGAGAGTCTTTAAAAAAGACTCTCTTAAGAGAAGTTATCTATCCGTATGCTAGATTCTTGTTTATATCGAATTTATCAGTTTTTATCAGAGATTATTTGCTAAGCATGCTGGCCTTGATAATATTCAGGGTATGCTGTGTGGTAAGAGGCACATAATTGCTGTCTCTCCAAATGACCGAAATCGAACTGTTCAGTAATATTTCCTTCAAATTTAATGATTTAACTCTATTAGATTTCAGTAAATTGACCATGTCGCTTGGCATTAAGGTGACCCCAAGATCATCAGCAATGAGATTTTCAATCGTTAGGATCTCTGATCCTACACAAAGAGTTTTGGGCTGAAAGCCTGCAGTGAGACAAGCCTTTTCCAGTAGAAAATGAAGGGATGGTGCTTGTTCTTTATCATAATGAAAAAAGGGGTCATTTCTAAGCTCATACAGATCTATCGACTCATTTTGTGCAGAAGGGTGATTTAATGAAACAACGGCCTGCATGGGGTATTTTGTAAACTCAATAAGATTTAGCCCTTGATCCGTAATCGCTTTTTTGTCGATTGGTGTACGAATAAATGCAATGTGACTACTTTGCTGCTTAACATCTTCAATAGCTTTAGTAGAAGATGTCTCTTGAACATAAATTTCAACTTCCGGCAATTCTGAATGCAGTGTTTTAAATAGCTTGGGCAGCCAGGTGCTCGCAGCGGAAGGGACCGTTGATATGCGGATTATCGTTTGGGGAATAATTTTTCTATTGGAAATTTCATTCACAATAAATTCGATATTTTCAAATGAAGGGGAAAGCTTCTTATAAAGATACTCTCCTTCTTCAGTTAAGGTTACTTTTTTCGTGGTGCGGTTGAATAATTTCAACCCAATTTCTTTTTCTAGTGTAGATATTTGCTGACTAAGTCCAGGCTGAGAGATATGCAGCTCTTGGGAAGCCAAGCTGAAATTTAAGCTTTTGGCCACTTTCAAGAAGTAACGCAGACCTAATAAGTTCATAATGCATCACCTGTTTCTATTGATTGAGTAGAATACTAACAAGAGTCAATTCATGACGTCAAACTCGCAATTCTTGTTATCTATTCTATCATCTCAACTAGGAACTATCTACGTTAATGCTCTTTCCGTCCACGGTGAATGTTGGCAAACAATTATAGCCTGCTGCTTGTGCAACCATCGCTCTTCAATTGATAACACGACCTGGACGGATGCCTTTGTAACAACAACCGGCAATGGCGGTATTGACGATAATGCGTTTACCGCGAAAAACGGAAGATATGTGAGAGTGCTTTGTACAGCTAGAGGAACAACATACGGATATTCATTATTCGATTTCGAGGTTTACGGCTCTTAAGTTCACATTGAATAATAACAAAAAAGTAATCCACTCCGGTCGGAATCCCCGAGGTGGATTACTTTTTTGTTGACGATCAACGAATTAATATTTACAAATCCCACGTGTAATAATGACAAGCAAAATGAACAGAACGAGAATACTTCCTACTGAGTTATAAGAGCTAACTTTGGCTACAGGCTGCGCGGCAACTGGTTTTGGGAAAACATACGATGTTTGTTGGTAGGATGCATGCAAATGGATATCATTGTGAACCGGGCTTTGCATCATTGGCGCTTGCTGCTGTTGTACCGGTAACGGCATTGGGGTTGGCATCGGCATCGGGGCTATCGGATACGTTGGAGCTTTTACATATTCCATGAAAGAGCACCTCCTCATAGTTTTCCTTAAGGAAAACTTTCATCATAAAATTAAATGGTCTTAAACTTTGTTTTCGTTTAGGTTAGGTGAATAGCTTACAACATCAGTCTATGGGGGAGCACCTACCTTGAACACGGTAAACACCCAGATCCAAATAAAATGGTTAGATGTCATGGGCGAACGAGCATTCATGCTGCTAATGAAACGACAGAAGGACTGTCCACTACATCATGGACAGTCCTTCTTTATTACACATAAGGATTGTTTTCTCGTTCGAAACCAATCGTTGTTTTGGCGCCATGTCCAGGATACACAATGACGTCGTCTTCGAGTAAAAACAGCTTATCTTGAATGGAATCCAGCAGCACGTTGTTATCCCCACCGAGAAGGTCCGTTCGACCTACCGACAGTTTGAACAGAACATCTCCGCTGAACAGGTGCTTCTCGTATAAGAAGCTCACACTTCCCGGTGAATGACCGGGGGTATGGAACACCTTAAGCTTAATGCCAAGAAACTCGAGCGTTTGCCCTTCATCTAGCGCATATTCAGCCGGGTCCGTTTCAATCGGAGCACCTAGATCAGGCCAGCGAGCTGAGCCGTTTTTCTTCGGATTTGTCAGCCAATCGGCTTCTAGGTCGTGAATATACACGGGGCAGCGTTTGAGCTTGCGAATCTCATCAACACCACCGATATGGTCAAAATGAGCATGCGTGAGGAGAATCGCTTCGATTTCCAAATCAGCAATCTTTTTAATCAGCGACTTAGGGTTCATACCAGGATCTATGATAATGCCCTTTTTCGTTTCTGGATCAGATAATAAATACGCGTTCGTACTTACCGGACCTAGAACAAATGATTCTATTTTAATCATATGTATTCACCTTTAGAACGACTCGATTAATTCACGAAGTTCTTTCACAATAACAGCATGATATCCGTTACCTTCACCATATTGACGGCCCATTTCGGCTCTGGCTACTTGAATTTTTTCGTTATAATCTGCCGCTTCACGATCTGGATTTTCTTTTTTGAATTGATTCATGACAGCTTGCACGTGTTTCGGACGCGGACCCCATTGTCCCAAAACAAAACCGCCTGTATCTGTAAATATAACAAGTGGAATAGCACGACCGCCACCCGTTAGGAACTGATCAATGACGTCGTAGTTTTGTTCAATGATAAGTACTTCCGTAGGAATACCGCTGTTCTCTAGCGCTTTAAATACGACAGGTACGTTGCGAACAACGTCGCCGCACCAATCCGCAGCAACGATCAGACAGCGCAGATCATCCCGGTTGTTAAGAGAATCAAAATACTCCTTATCCTCTTCATTACCCCATTCAAATCCATTGTAATAAGCTACAAATTGCTCTTGATTTTTCTCCATGCTGTCAATGAACTGTTGTGGCTTTAAGCCAGTGCGCAGTTTGCTTGCAAGATTCGTACTCATCGCTGATCATCCTCTCTTATCGTCATTCGTTTCTTTTATTGTAGCAAATGCAAGCGAAAGCGCCAAATCTTTGTGGCCTATTTCTTCGCTTTTCTTTTCAAATATAATTGATAACCTACATATAAGATTGTTAAGACAACTGCTGCAATAATTAATGGCTTAATGTAAGGTCCTGCAATTTCGTCAATCGTTTCCCAGTTATCTTTGAGCTTCATGCCCAAGTAGACATAGAGAAAGGAATATGGAATTAAAGCTAGACCTGTGTAGAGTGTAAACTTACCTAGTGGCATTTTGGCCATACCGCCGGGAAGGGATATCGCATGACGGACAATGGGAATGAATCTAGCAGTGAAGATCATGCCTGTCCCATAGCGGTTAAACCAAGACTCGGCTACATCAATATGATGCTTGCTGATAAGCAAATATTTGCCGTACCTCTCAAGAAAAGGCCTGCCTCCGTAGCGTCCGATCCAATAGAGTACCACTTGTGCTAAGGTACCGCCAATTACTGCGCAAATAATGGCGCCAACAAAGTTAATTTCACCTTTAGATACCAGATAGCCTGCATAAGCCAACAGCAGTTCGTTAGGGATAACTTCCATCATTAATCCGAGGAAAATACCCCAATACCCAAGCCCTTCCAAATAAAGCAAAACATTATGAATTATCTCACTCATCCATGAAACCTCTCTCCACTTAGAATATCCGTCTCTAGTCTATAAAACATTCTATCACAGACGGGCTCCTATCAACCAGTTTCACGCTCTTTTTGCGCTAAAAAATAGGATATAATGTGCTCCTTGCAGGCCTGTACAGGTGCACTTAAGTCTTTGCCTGTGCGATGAATGAGCCCATGCTCTAACAGAATTATTTTTTCCTGCTGCAGTCTCATCAGCTTGCCCGATTGTAGTTCTTCCTGAACGGATGTTAACGGCATTAAGGACAGTCCCATTCCAAACATCATGGTCTGTTTAATCATTTCCGTGCTGTCGAACTCCATTGCTGTAAAAGTGGACAATCCTTTGTCTGCTAAGACCTGAGAGGCCATCGTTTGATAAATGCAGCGGCTTCCAAATCCGATTACCTTGGTATCCGCTATCGCTTCCCAACCATCGTTCTCCATTCGACTTATCAATGCAGGAGCCCCTACCCATACCAATTCATCTTGGATAAGCGGTATAAAAGTAAGATTGTTAGCTTTCGGGTCGCGAGGAACAATACCAAGGTCAACGCGGTACGCTGACACTTCTTGGATAATATCACGTTGAAACCCGGTTTCCAGATGCAATTGAATCTGAGGATATTGTTCAAATATAGTAGGCAGCAGCTGCGGGAGATGCGGCACGCAGAAGGATTCAAGCGCTCGGAGCCGCACCACTCCTTTGGGTTCATGCAGGCCGGTTAATTTATCTTGAAGGGATTCGCCAAGCTGTAGGTAACGATACGCATAGGGGGCAACTTCTTTGCCCGCAGCTGTTAACTCTACACCTCGGGGCAATCGCTTAAACAGAGCTTGACCCAATGTCTGCTCAAGCTGATGTATATGCATTGTAACCGTTGATTGTACGTATCCGAGCTTGAGGGCTGCCTTGCTGAAGCTTTTCTCCTCCATCACCGTGATGAAGGTTTTCATGCTGCGCCCGTCCATATGTTCAAGCATCGTACTCCACCCCCACCTATTGAATTTTCGAATACCTGACATCGAAATCATTCGTTTTTCAAATGATTTAACTCATGATACCATGAGAATTAATAAAGGAAAAGAGGTGTACACCAGCAATGAATAGCCCTGCATCATTCCCAAAAGTATTCACTTTGCTCATCCCCGGAATCGGCGGGTTTCTCGCCATTCTGGTTTGCAGCTTACTCGGCGATTTCACCCGATTCTCGCTGCTTATGGCGCCCTTCGGTGCTTCCTGCGTCATCGCCTTTGCGCTCCCGCAGAGCCCGCTCGCGCAGCCCCGCAGCCTTATCGGCGGCCACCTGCTGAGCACGCTCGTCGGGCTATGCGCACTCTCCGCCTTCGGCGTCCACGCGTGGAGCCTCGCCCTTGCCGTTGGCGCCGCCATCACGCTCATGCAGCTGACGCGCACGCTGCATCCGCCGGCCGGCGCTGACCCGCTGCTCGTGATGCTCACGGGCGCGGGCTGGGGCTTCTTGCTCACGCCGGTGCTGCTCGGCGCCGCGCTGCTCGTGCTGGTTGCCCTCGTTTATCACCGGGCAACCCGAACCCATTACCCCACAGCATGGTGGTAATTAGAACCCTCACTCGAACAGCGGCTAGAACTGTTCATCAGATCATTATCATGCGCTGACAAGCCTCTGCATAAGATGTACAAGAACCTTGTACAGGAGGCGGACCAACCATGTCCCAAGTATGGATTGTTAAACGTAAGCATCTCTATCTGGCAGCCGCTGCTCTGCTGCTGCTCCTCTCCGGCTTGCTGTATTTAAACCGTGGGAGCATTGTCTCAACAGCAGCCGAGCCGACTGCAGAAAGAACGATTCACATGGTTGCCGGAGAGTTTAAATCAACCACGGCAGACGGTAAAACAATCGAAGCCTATCGATGGGATCCAGGCACCGTCGTTGTCCAAAAGGGCGAGAGAATCAAGCTTAGCATCTATGGTGTGAACGGTCAGAGCCACCCTTTTCTCATTGAAGGGCTAAATATTAGCGGTGAAGTCAAGAAAGGGAAGGAAACCGTTGTACATTTCACAGCCGATCAGGAAGGGACTTACCGCCTCATTTGCTTGACGCACACGGATATTGCCCATAGCGGTCCGATGATCGGCTACATCGTGGTGGATTAGCAGCTTTTCTGACGAAAACCTTATCTGCTCTCAGGTCTCTTAACTCCTCTCGTGGCGTTCAGATATCAGGTGAAGCAGTAAGGTTTTTTTTCGTTTACACTGTTGCAAAGTTCAATGATTTCAAATAAGGCAGTAAATCGATAACACTCTCCCAAATGGGCGACTTAGGTTCCTGTCCCCAGTGGCTCTGTGCCCTCTCCATGCATACAAATAGCATAGAGGAGTGTGGATACAGTCATGATCAATAATAAGCCGAATGAAAAACATAAGCAGCAGTTCCCCAGTGCACGTGGAATTCGGAGAGCTTGCAGCAAGGAATTATACCGAACGATTAAACGCTTGAAAGTATGGATTTCCCCCGAGCAGATTAGGGCTGCTGAGGAGCTCTATGTGAAAAAGGTGATGTTGAATCTTCCATTCATCATGGAGAACGGCAGCAACCGCAAAGCGCTTTCCGACTGGTTCGACGAAAACGTAGGACCAGAAATTGCCCCGCTTTGGAATGTGGAGCTTGACGTATTAAACCATGCGTTTCGTGACGCATTCGGTGGTTAAAGCAAAGAAGGCCATGGGTATGTTAGACATACGCCACGACCTTCTTTTTCATATGAACATTTAGTGATATTCAGGCAGCCATTTGCCATGTGCTTCAATTAACTCATCACACATCGCAACGATATCGTCCATCGACAGTTCTGCTGATGTATGTGGATCCAGCATGGCAGCGTGATAAATATGCTCGCGTTTACGTGTGATAGCTGCTTCAATCGTCAACAACTGCGTATTGATATTCGTACGGTTCAGCGCCGCTAGCTGCGGAGGAAGATCGCCAACGTAGGTAGGTGTAACACCGTTACGGTCCACTAAACAAGGCACTTCAACGCATGCTTCGCGCGGCAAATTCGTGATCAAGCCAGTATTCATCACGTTACCGCCGATTTTGAACGGAATATCAGTCTCAATCGCTTCGAAAATGTAGGAAGCATACTCATGAGAACGCTTATGGGTCAAATTCGCATCATTCACCAGATCCTCGCGCATTTGTTTCCATCTGCTAATTTGCTCGATGCAGCGGCGTGGATACTCGTCGAGTGGAATATTAAAGCGGTCAACCAGCTCTGGATAATTACGTTTGATGAAATACGGATGGTACTCAGCGTTATGCTCGGACGACTCCGTGATATAATGGCCGAATTTAAGCATCATTTCAAAGCGAACCATGTCATTATGCTTTTCCTTCTGCTTCTCGATAGCCCGCTTCTTAATCTCCGGATAGAGATCTACACCATCCTTAGTTACTTCCAGCAGCCATGCCATATGGTTAATACCGGCGATTTTGGCTTTAACGCCTTCTTTTTCCAAACCTAGACTTTTGAAAAGCTCCGGAATACACGCTTGCACACTGTGACATAAGCCAACTGTACGAACACCGCCATATGTGTTCATAACATTGGTTAATACCGCCATCGGATTCGTATAATTAAGGAACAGGGCATCCGGACAGACCTCGCGAATATCCGCAGCGAAATCCAGCATCACAGGGATCGTACGCAGATTTCGGAAAATACCTCCGATACCGACCGTGTCAGCAATCGTTTGGCGCAAGCCGTACTTTTTAGGGATTTCAAAATCAGTTATTGTACATGGATCATACCCACCTACTTGGATGGCGTTCACCACATATTTAGCTCCGCTCAGAGCTTCTTTACGGTCGGTATATGCTTTTATAACTGACGTACTTCCGCTAGTTTTTTTGATGTTATTCAGCATGTTAGCTGAATCCTGCAGACGTTCGTGATCAATATCAAAGAGAGCGATTTCAAAGCCTTGCAGCGCAGGTGTGAGCAAACAATCACCAAGTACATTTTTCGCAAAAACCGTACTTCCGGCACCTAGAAAAGTAATCTTGGACATGTGTGAATCTCCTCCAATGTGTGGTCTTGTTTCTTATCTTCACTATAGCGCAGGACAGCTCCCAAATATATGGATTGAATGAACTCCTATATGGACATTTGTAGTTTATTCATGTACCCTAGAAACAAAAACAAAAAGAGGCTTCTATGAATCAGGATCATTCCTATTTCAGCGTTCATATCAATCCGCTCCATAGTACCAATGAATTATCTGTACTTTTCAGTGGCGAAGGCAAGCCTATTCCTCTACATAAAATGGGACCGGCTGTGCATGATTATTACCTTATCCATACCGTGCATGCGGGAGAAGGCACGTTCGAGATGCATAACCGCACTTACCGATGCTCCGCCGGAGATACCTTCGTTATTTATCCCGGAGAGTTGTTCAGCTATATCGCAGACAGCCATCATCCCTGGCACTATACGTGGGTTGCCTTTTCAGGCCGCGCAGCAGGAACCTTGCTTTCGCAAATCGGCGTTTCACCCCATCAGGCCGTCATTTCGGGGAGTAACCCCCGCTCCATTCGTCATTATTACCGCCATATTCGCTCAAGTTTCCAGCATTCTGACACACCAGTGCTTGAGGATATGGAATCCGCTGCTTGGCTTCGCCTCTTAATCCGGGAACTTGGGCGCGTGAACAGCCACCAGATTGCTTTTACCCCAACAACCGAAACCGATATCGAGCGTCAAGTCGGACAGGCCATCCGATATTTAGAACTACAATATACACAGCCGGTATCTATCGAGGAACTCGCACACAATCTAGGTTATCACCGTACGTATTTATGTAAAATGTTCAAACAATCTACGGGCTTAGCCCCTATGCAGTATCTATTAAAAGTTCGCATGGAACGGGCCAAACAGTTGTTAGAGACATCCATGACCATTGACCAAGTAGCGGCTTCTGTCGGATTCAACGATGCCCTCTATTTTTCCAAACAATTTCGCAAATGGAGTGGGTTAGCACCTTCGGTTTATCGTAAAGAACAGAAAGCCTAATAGGTCTTCTCTATGAATCCGCTTCTATGGAAAAGAAAGCCTCCAACCCCTCAGTTTTTCTGGGGCTGGAGGCTTCTTTATTTATCTAGATCATACGGAGAACGCAAGGGTTCATGTCCCATATCATGGGGAACGGAGATAGACATTTCAATTATGAGGTAGTTAAATTATTCTGCAAGCACATGTCTTCTTATCAGGTAGCGGCTCAGGTCTTTCTTTCCTCTGGAGAAAAAGGGTTACGCCCTCAGTGTGATCAACTAAGCTTTCCTTGAATCGGTTTTTGAAATAACCGAGCGAGCTGCGTTTAGCCGCCGCCGTTTGACAGGCTGCTTTCTGTTTCGCTTGCAAATGACGTTTCTTTTCTTGGAATACGGGGTCTTCGATTTTCTTCCTTTGGATGCACGCTTGCGGCGACGCGAAAGAGCGGGCTTCTTTTTTTTCATCGTTTTCCTATTTGAAGAAGTGCTCCCATCTTCCTTGTGTACGAGTTTCGTTTGGGAAGAGTTGATAGGGGTTTCACACTGATTTAAGCCCTCGTTGTTCGAATTGGTTATCGGGCTGTATACGTTTTGATACGATTGCGATTCGGAAACCTGGGATACGGTTGTGGCCTGGTAACTGGGGCTATAGTTAGGGGTATAGTTAGGGGTATAGTTAGAGTTTCCGTCGATTTCTTGGTTGTTGTTGCTTGCTCCATCATCAGCTTCCCCTTCGGCTGATACAGGCATTGCTTCTATTGTGCCAGTGCCAGCATCCAGTCTCTGAATGGGTTCATCTTTCGAGACGCTTTGAGTGCTCAGTGAATCGAAAGCTTCAGATTGCAAAGCGATAGGCTGGTAGGATACCCCGTTGTCGTTCGTCCCGTAGCGGATGCTTAAAATATGTTCGGTTGACACATATACGACTTCATTATGCCGGGTCAAAACCAGATGGTAGTCTCCCACTTCGACAAGCAAGCCTTGCAGGATTTCGGCATCGTTTTGCCTAATTTGCACGGGACGATATTTTAGGAGCATCAGCATTTCAGGAAGAGTCTTGTCCTGCAAATTTTCTAATGAAAGGCTGTTAGGGTCGTCCGTTACGCTGACAGTCATGTTTTTCAACTGGTGTCTTGGAAGAAAAATCCACCCGGAAACGGCGTCGTACAACGTCAGATGATCTTTATTGATCGCCTTTAACTGGCCAATCACCTGGTTCCCGTTTATGTCGCTGGCTTTAACGGTTCTCCCTAGGAAAGGGGGCAAGTTGACGTCGTCTGCCGCCTTATTTGCTTCGCTCATTTTTGCAGCACCCCGTGTTTTCCGTCCTTTTGTCCTCATTATACATAAACCTATCATCATCCTATGCGGTAGCATGGGATTCTCCTGTACCCTTATCCCGGCTGTATTTAAAAAATGTTCTTTAGATAAACTGTGGGTTAGTATTGAGTTGTTTATTCGAGTGTATGCCCGAGGGATGTATCATTTAAAACCGGATTTATAAATAGGATTAGTAGTACACTCTTTAAGGACGAATCCCTATCAGCAGTTTTTATCTTCATTAAATTTCAATATCAACAATCAAACTATCGACTCTGCCTACTTCTCTAATATATGCAGCAACCGCTTGGTGCTCCGGATTTGGACCATAAGCTTCAAGAGCTGCCTTATCCTCAAACCGTACAGATAAAACAATTTGATAGCCTTTGTTCTTTTCTGAAAAGTTAATTCCCGCTTGAATATCTACTATGCCTGTTAGATGTTTTTTTAACGCTTTAAATCTATTAACGACTTCTTGGAGCTGCTCCTGCGTCGTTGTTTCACCGAATTTTACAAGTACAATATGATCGATCATGATATAAAACCTACTTTCCCCAACATGTTTTAGTGTGTTTATAATTAACGCCTTTAATCATAACAGGAAGGCGTGTACACGTCGATATGGAGCCTCTACTTTGAAGTAAGCTCAGAAATCTGAGCTAACAGTAGCAAATATGCGCCTATCTGACATATGAGCTGTCCTATTTAAACTTCCCAATCATTTCTCAGCTTCTCATAAAGCTGGGCTAAGTATGCCGCAGAATTCCGTGTAAACCCTTGGTCATGTTCTAGCTTCTTAACAAAATGTTGAGCAATGGGTACGGCTAACTCCTGTAATCTTACATGATGCATCGTCGGTATTCGCTCGACCCAGGCTTGTAAAAGCTGCCAGTCTATCGCAGTGATCTCTTGTCTTTTGGCTTCCTCTATCTCCACGGTGAGTATGGGGAAATTCTTTTTGGAGATTGCCTTATCGATATGTTGACGACGTTTCATTCGCTCAAAACGAGCTTCAATCACAACAATGGTTCCGGCTACCATATCACCGATGCGCTTATCTTTTGAATTAAAGATGATACTGACTGCACCAATGAAGTAGAAAGTTGGCATTATATCCAGCAGACGAAACAAGTTACGAATCAAGATCGATAATAAGGTTGCCGACTGCCCGTTATTTTGAAGCACGCGTAGTCCTAGTATTCTTTTCCCGGGTGTTTGCCCTCCCAGGAAGGCTTCTGTGCAAACGAAATAGCCTAAGTTCACTACAATCCAAAAAATGATGGCAATCGCGATCAAATAATCAGCAAGAGCCGGCAGCCAGTCACCCGAATATAACCTGCTTATCAAAATAGCGAATAAGAATAATAGGCCATTCATCACAAGCAAAATTAAACAATCAAGTAGATGCGCTATCGCCCTGCTGCCAATGCCTGCGGTATGAAATTGCAATTGCACCTGCTCAGGTGTAACGACGGTTAGTTCTTTATCCAGAGACTCGTTCATAGCATCTCCTTATATTTCAAAATTATGGTAACGAATGTCATTGATATGCTAAAATGAACAAGCAAAACTCAGAGATTATGCTTACGATGCAAGTTTTGCTAAAGCAAAACTCTAAGGAGGTCCCCCCATGAATATCTCGCGCTTTATTCGAGAACATAAATCGCAATGGACAGAGCTTGAGCAGCTGCTGATTCAGCTTAGTAAACGGAAGAGCAGTTTGCAGGCCAGCCATGTGAATCGATTCACTGAACTTTACAAAGTCGCATCCGCTCATCTTGCTACCTTACAAACTCACATGCCTACACATGAAACAACCCTATATTTGAATCATCTCGTATCTCAAGCTCACAATGCGATGTATAAAGAAAATAACAAAAGCAGTAAACAGATGAAGGAGTTTTTCCTCCACTACTTTCCATCGCTAATACGCGTGAGAAGTCTATTTGTGGGCTTTGCCCTTTTCTTATTTTTGCTTGGCGGGCTGCTCGGCTTCCTGTCCGTATGGAACGATCCATTAAATCTATCCATGATCATTCCTGGGGCAATGGCCGATAGTATTGACCCTGCCAAAACTGCCGATCCACGCGGCGACCTGCACTCCCCACTCGTATCAACAGCTATCATGACGAACAACATTCGGGTCGCCGTTCTCGCCTTCATAAGCGGTGTAACGCTTGGGATCGGGACCATCTATTTAATGATAAGCAACGGCCTTATTGTAGGAGCGTTAGCTGCTGTTTTCATGCAGTCCGGGAAAAGCTATGTATTCTGGGCCTACATATTACCGCATGGCATTATTGAACTTACCGCTATTTTCATCGCAGGCGGCGCCGGCTTATATATGGGGTACCGTTTCTTCGTTCCAGGACCCTATCCGCGCAAGCTGCGCTTTCTGGAATCAGCCAAGGAATCCGCCCAGCTCCTCATCGGCACCATTCCTTTATTCATCATTGCAGGGATTATCGAAGGTTACATTACACCGTCCACGATGTCGCTTGAGGTTAAATATCTCATTGCCGGAGTGACTTTATTGTTACTCGCACTCTATTACGGATATGGCATTAGCAAATCATCTAAGCAGAAACAATTAACGCTATAAACGATCTCGCGATTTCAAATCCAAATACGCATTAACGGCGCTAAGCGTCAGTTGGTCGGCAGGGACATCCATCACCGGGATGCCTTGGCCGGCCATTTTGGTTACATAGGCGTAACGGTCTGTCGTAAAGTGGTGGGCAATACTTTGCCGATAAGCTTGGCGGCTATCCTCAGCACGAATACGTACCCATTGATGAAGAAGCGGATCCTGCAAGGACAAGAGCAGCACATGGTGACTTCTGCGCAGTCGCTGCACATAAGGCAATAACTCTTGATCATACAGATAACTTTCCATATCGGAAAATAGCACGACAAGCGAGCGTTTTTTCAGAAAACGCAGCACATGGGAGAAGGCAATCTGTGTGTTCGACTCCACGAAATCCGTACGCAGATCATAAACTGCCCTCGTTAACTCCTGAAGATGGGGAAGCCCTTTTCCAGCTGGTACGTAGACTTTCACTTGGCTCGCGTAAGCAATTAACGCTACTTGATCCCCTTGTTTAAGAGCTACCGCAGCAAGTGTTAATGCAGCTTCCAGTGTCCGATCAAGCTTCACTTGTCCCTCAAGCTCAATAGCCATTTGCCGACCACAGTCCAGTACGAGGGTCACGATCTTCCCTTTTTCCGGCTGAAAAAGATTCGTCATCAGCTTCGTCGTGCGAGCAGACGCTTTCCAATTGATATGCCTAATGTCGTCTCCTTGCACATAATCACGGATATAGTGGAATTCGGAGCCGCTGCGCTGTTTTTTGAATAGTCGCTGGCCTTCTAATATTAAGGCATCCTGTACAGCACCTAGTACACCTCGGACCTGAGATAAATCAGGATAAATATCAATCTTATCTACTTGTTTCAATCGCACTTGCTTCTTCCAAAGACCCATGCCTCCAGAGTAGCGTATATAGACGTGTTCGAAGAGGTATTCCCCTCTTTCGAGAGCCAACGTTGTATAAAAGAAGGAGGCAGCAGTTCCTCGAAACGCGCCGCTCAAATGGTTGCGGACCATACGAAATGTTTGGGGCAAATGATCCATTAATTCAACGTGAACGGATTGCTGCTCCTCAGATTCAAGCTCAAGACCCACCTCAAAGCTGCTTCTGACATCCATCTGCTCCGGAAGTTTGCGACGAATTCCCCAGCTCTTGCGTTTAGGAAGCAGCATAAGCTCAACGCCACTTAGCACGCAGAGCAGCGCATTCCAGCTCCAGAATACAGGTAGGGCGGCATCAAATATTGAGGCTATTAAGGTCACAACAGCACCTACGATTACGAGTACAATGAATCGGTTCGTTGGCAGGATAAAATCCTCAAGCAGGACTTTATCGAGGAACCGGAATAGAGCCGAGCGTCTCTTGGATGATGTGGTCACTTGTTCCGCCCTCCAATTCCGCTTGCGGTGTTAACAGCAGTCTGTGCCTCAGCGCAGGTCGCGCTACAAGCTTGATATCATCTGGCGTCACATACGTTCGACCATCCAGTAAGGCCCAAGCCTTACTAGCCATCAGCACGGCAATTCCCGCCCGGGGACTGGCTCCCAGCTGTACGCGTTTGGACTCGCGGGTTTTGCGAATAATAGTGGCAATATAAGTGAATAAGGATTCCTCCACAACCACATCGGAAAGCCTGCGCTGCAGCTCCATGATGCGTTCTGGGGTCAGTATGGCCGCGAGTGACTCCTCTTGATGCTGCCCGAACGATACATGACGGCGAAGAATTTCTACTTCTGCTTCTTCACCAGGATAATCAAGCACAAGCTTGAACAAGAAACGATCGAGCTGTGCTTCCGGAAGTGGATAGGTACCTTCGTACTCGACAGGATTTTGGGTAGCTACGACAAAAAAAGGATTTGGCAGCTTGTACGTGTTCCCCTGAATCGTTACTTGGCGCTCTTCCATTGCTTCTAGCAGAGCCGCTTGTGTCTTCGGTCCGGAACGGTTAATTTCATCAGCCAACAGAACATTCGTGAAAATAGGACCTTGAATCGTAGTAAATGAATGATCCTGCATATGATATATGACGCTGCCCGTAATATCACCGGGCATCAGGTCTGGTGTAAATTGAATACGGCGGTAGTCGCCGCCTGATAATTCCGCAAGGGTCCGCGCCATCTTGGTCTTTCCTAGACCCGGCACACCTTCAAGCAGTACATGGCCGCCAGCCAATAGGGCGGTGACGAGCAGCCTTATGTTCAGCTTTTGCCCGAACAAGCGCTGCTCCATCGATTGGATTAATTCATTCATTGCGCTCACTCCTTCTCCAAGTAGGCGATCATCTCGCCCATCTCCCGCGTTCGCTGCACGAACGCTTGGGTGCTCACGCCCCGCTGCTTCGCTGCGCGGGGCCCTTCAGAGCCGCCGCTAGCAGGCGGATCCTCCAGCAGGCGCGCGAGCTGCGCCGCCTGCGCCTCAGACATACGGCCGCGCGCAGCTTCCGCGGCCTGCAAAGCACTTGCGCTGGGGCTAAGCCCCCAGCGCTGATGCAGCAGCTGCCGCAGGAACAGCTGCTGGTGAGCAAGCGCCTCGTGCTGGTAGCTGAGGCGCTCGTACCAAGCGGCGACGGCGTGCACGCCCTCGTCGCCGCGGCGAACCGTCCACGCCCGCGGCGTGTGGACGGGGCCAAAGCGCTTGCCGCGCAGCCAGAGCCACAGCAGCAGCGCGAGACCAAGCTGCACGCTCGCGAGCACGAGCCACGCGGGGTAGACGGCAAGCAGTCCGGGCTTCGTCCCGAAGCCGTGATGGGTCTCATCGACCCACACGACATCCCAGGACTTCGCGAACAGCGGCCAGATCAGTTCAAAATGGGACTCCTGATCAATCGTCCCATTCTGCATCCAATTCGGGGTCAGCACCACGGTGATGCTGCCCGAACCGTCTTCCATACGGCTGGCGAGCACGCCGTGTTCATCTTCGAACAGCACCCGCCCGTTTTCACCGGGCTTAAGCCGGTACGGTGTATCAACCCGCCCCGTAAGCAGCCCCTCTGCTGGCGTATAATCCGTCGAGACCCTAATCGTCGAGACAGATGCCCTTTCTTTCGTATTTTCAACCGTACTTTCATCCGTACTTTCTTTCGTATTTTCTTCCGTACTTTCATCCGTACTTTTTTTCGTACTTTCCGCCACCAATTCAGTCCCCCATGGCCCCCACCCCTCGGGATTACGATCAAACAGAACAACATCATTACCCTTCCGAACCCAACCCAGAAGCTCCTCACGATCGGCCTTGGTCACACCAACCGGCTGTAAGGCAACCAACAGCATCGCTTCACCATTAGGTAGGTTTTTCCAGTTAAGACGCCATTCCTTTACAGCCTTCTGCTTCGTACTCAGCAGCTCTTTCCAAGCTTTCGTGCCGTCTATATCCGCCGAAAAAGACAGATATGGAGGTTGGTCTGGGAGCTTTGGCTTCACTAGCCAGTAGCCTAATGCGAAAAATAACAGGATGCTGAGTGCTAGTCCCACATGCAGCTTATTCAGCCCTCTCATGTGCAAAGCCCTCCTCCCTGCTGATAACACGGGCAACCTGTTCATACATGAAAGTGAACTGCTCCTTCGTTACAACTTCCTTGCCATACCATATACGCTCAAATAAAAGCGAGCTATCATGGAACAAAGGGACTAGGGATGAAGCTGAACTTTCCAGCTCCTCCGCATACTCCCAGTTCGTCTTCCATGTCTCCACACGAATCATACGTTTAGCTTCCATAAAGAACAGAAGCGACAGAAAGACAGCGCGTACACCCTCTCGCAAGTACCCAGTTCCCCTCAGTTCCGCTGCTTGCTGCCAATAGAAGCGATAAGAACGGCTTATTTCTCCTACAGGCAAGTAAGCGTCAGAGCGGATCCTCTTTTGCCAAATCATTTGTTTCAAGAACCAATAAATCGCGAATGCAGCAATACCAAGAAGTATAACGACAACACCAATGGTCAGCCAGTCCGTTACCGAATCAGAAACTTGAAAATCTGGCAGCAAGCCCCGTATTTTTCGAAAAAGCGGCTTCAACCATGCCCAAAACGAGCTGTTTTCTTTGACCTCATAAGCCGTGTATTCGCTTTGATTTAAGATTTGTTTTAATTGCTCTTTATCCTCTTGCAAAGAAGTCGCTAAAGCTGCATTAATCATTCTTTTTATCCAAGTCTATCGGACGAAGATCATCAAAAGTATCAAACGGCTCCAGTTCTTCCGCTGGTTCAGTTGGAGAAGTTTGTATGGTGCTTTCAATCAACGATTCAAGTCCCAGACCCTCATTGCGAACCTTGAGATCGAAGAAGCTTACTGCATAAGGCAGAAACCATAGAGACATGACTAGAATTGAAATTAAACTTTGTAATAACTGAGCGCCTAGTCCTAATCCAAAGATTGCAGCAATAATCAATTGAATGACGAACAGGAAAAGATACAAAATGAGCGTAAGTACGAAGTACATCAAAAATAAGCGCCAAAAGCTTTTGCGGGTCAATTTCCAACTGCGGCCTAGTCCAACAGACTCTTCACCCATTGCAACAAAAGGCAAATAATAGCACCAGCGAATGAAAAAATAGGAAAAGGTGAAAATGGCTCCAAGACCAAGGATGATGAAGAAGATAATGGATAGTGCCACCGCACCTCCACCAAAACCTCCTACCGAACTGGATAAGTTTCCACCTATCGCAAAGACGACAGCAAATATGACAATAATAATAGCGAGACCTATGTATATGCCAAACATGATAAGAGCATCCAAGAACGTGCTTCCTGCTAACGGCCAAAATCGACGGAACGATTTGCGCAATAGCTCCCCGACTCCCGGTGTTTCTTCGCCGAAGAGGCTTGCTTTAACCAGATGTAAGACAGAAGCAACGGAAGCTGGCATAAGGCCAAAAATCAGGATTGGAATTAATACCAACACCAAGAGGAGTGTCTTCCCTATGTCTTGCGGTGTCGGATTATTTTGCATGAAAGAACCAGATCCAAACAAATCCTGCATGGATGCTCCACTGCGAATCTGTTCAAGAAGGGATGATGACGTACTTGCCGTCTCTTGATACGTAAGCAAATGCTGCAGCAAGTAAAATGGACCATACAAGATCAGCATGATAATTGTCAGTGTCACAAAGTGCTTACGATACAACTGGAAACTGCGATCTAATATTCTTCCAATTCCCATTGGCCTTAACGATGCGTTTTGCATGGTAAACCCCCTAAATGTTGGTAATTCAAATACTCTCTGACTATTATACACCAAACCCTCCAATTTCTGACCATCAAATTATACACAAAAAAACTAGATCAATACCCATCATCGATCTAGTTCTACTCTGTTTCGTCCACTGGATTTCGCGCGATAGAGCGCATGGTCTGCTCTAGAAACCATATCTTCAAGCACAATCGTACCGAACTCCAGTGTAGGAGAATATTCTGCTATGCCTATGCTCGCTGTTAGTAGTACAGTAACCTGCTCATCCGAGTATGGTTCTTCCATGATATGTCGTCTCAAATCCTCTGCCAAGCTTACACTTTCTTGTGCATTTTTACGCAGGGCAAGTAGGATAAACTCTTCGCCTCCATAGCGTGCAACAATCGTATCTGTTCCCGAATGCCGCTGTAGTATAGAAGCAACGCGATGAAGGACACGATCACCCACCAAATGCCCATAGGTATCATTGATTTTCTTAAAATGGTCAATATCGAACATCATCACGGAGCACATTTGCCCAGCAGCAATGCAGGCTTGAAGCTGTTTATTTCCTTCTTGCATCATATAACGGCGATTAGGAATCTCAGTCAGTTGATCCACCAATGCGGAATGCTCCAATAGAGAAATATTCTTCTTGAGCTTATCAGACATTATGTTGAATGTATTGACCAACTGCCGCAATTCAATCGGAGCCATTTTAATTTTTTCCGCATCAATCTGATAGTCGTAGTTCCCGTTCTGAATAATTTTGGTACCGCGTAGCAAGTATCGAATCGGTCTCTCAATTCTAGAAGCAATCGTAACAGCAGCACCGATACTGAAAATAAGTGCAATAAGCGAAATGATAATAATCGCAATACTTAATTGATTTAATTTCTGAAACACTTCTCTCTGCGTGATCTCACCTACGACTACCCAGCTTTTTCCCGTAGACCATTTATACTGACCATATACCTTTTCACCGCGAAATCCGATGTAGGAATCATTTGAAGTGCTGCCTGTCTTGGCTCTTTGAATAATTTCAGTTTTCATCGGGACATTGACGAATTCTTCGCTTTTGCTTGTATTACTTGAGGCTGTGACAATATACCCGTCCGAATCCAACACATAGACTTCCCCAGTTTCACCAAAGCTTAGCTGCTTCATTAAACTATTCAGCATTTCCAGCGTTACTACGCCTAGCACAGCACCTTTGAAATCATTATGGTCGCCAAGCACGGGAGCAGAGAACGTTATGACGGGTTTCCCTGAATCTTTAGATAGAATAACGCCGGAGATAAAGCTTTTCTTCTCAAGCGCACGTTTAAAATAAAGTGTATCTCCGACATACATCTGGATCCTAGGATCCGCATCCGAACGAATATAGCCATCTTTTTCTACGTAACTAATCAACAAGAATTCAGAATTCACTCTTGAATAATCTTGAAATTCTCTTTTCAGTTCGCCTATTTCATGAAATTTTGCATGGTCGGATAAGGCGAATCGTGTAATCGTATCCAGTTTTTCCTGATTCCATCTTTCGATATATAAGCTTTGCAAGGCAATCACTTGCTTTAATTGATTTCCAGCTTCATCTAAGCGATTTTTCTTCTCTATAAAATAAAAAGGGACAATAATTGAAAAGGCTAGTGTCACAATGACAACAACAATCCATAATTGAAACCTCATTTTTATCGTTTGATTTGAAAAATAAGCATACATCGGTTTCATTAAGCTTTTTGCTCCTCCTCATCCCTTATTTCTTCATTATACCCTTATATTAGGACAAGAACAGACAATTTTCTCCTTTTTCAACTTAAAAAAGCTCTCATTTGAATAGATTTGAGCTTCTGTTTCGAGATGCAGCGCATTGAAAAGCGTGCTTTTTTCGCTTATGCTAATTTGTAAGCAGAAATGAGGTCATTTTCCCTATGAAAATTCTTGTACTCACCGAAAAACCAAGCGTCGCCAAAGAAATTGCCCGTGTCCTTGGCTGCAACCAAAAGCAAAAACACCATTATGAAGGTGCCAAATATGTCGTCACTTGGGCACTTGGCCATCTCGTCACCCTTGCCGAGCCCGACGATTACGATCCCAAGTACAAAACATGGAACCTGGAAGATCTCCCTATCATCCCTGAACGCATGAAGCTTAAGGTGATGAAGGAAACATCGCAGCAGTACCGTGCGATCGAACAGCTTAGCCGTCGGGGGGACCTTGCAGAGCTGGTCATTGCGACGGATGCGGGGCGCGAGGGCGAGCTCGTCGCGCGCTGGATTATGGAGCTGATCCGCTGGAAGAAGCCGTTCAAACGGCTTTGGATCTCGTCGCAGACGGATCAAGCGATTCGCGAAGGCTTCGCGCAGCTGAAGCCTGGCACGGACTACAACCGGCTGTATCAAGCAGCCGTCTGCCGTTCCGAGGCCGATTGGCTGATCGGCCTGAATGTCACCCGCGCGCTGACCAGCAAGTTCGGCGCGTCCTTGTCTGCTGGGCGTGTGCAGACGCCAACGCTAGCCATGATGATCAACCGCGAGGCGGAAATCCGGGATTTCCGGTCCGTCGACTATTGGTTGATCGAAGCCGATCTGGGCTCTTTCCGCGTGGTGTGGCGAGACCCCAAAACAGGCGATACGCGCATTTTTGACCGCGAGCGCGCAGATGCCTTAAAAGCGAAGCTGCATGGCCATAGTGGCAAAATCCTGCACGTCCAAAAAACCGAAAAGCAGATTCCGCATCCGCTTGCTTATGACCTAACCGAATTGCAGCGCGATGCTAACCGCAAATTTGGTTTCTCTGCCAAGCAAACGTCGAATGTGCTGCAAAGATTGTATGAGCAGTACAAGTTGGTCACCTATCCGCGCACGGATTCACGTTACTTGACCTCGGACATGGTGCCGACCCTGCTTGGCAGACTTAAGGGCGCAGCTATTGGCCCCTACGCAGCGCTAGCGGCTCCTTTTATTCGTAAACCCTTAACGATTACGAAACGCATTGTAGACGATTCCAAGGTCAGCGATCACCATGCGATTATTCCAACCGGAGAAGCCATTTCACTCGCTACCTTAAGTGCAGACGAACGACGTCTCTATGATCTCATTTTGCGGAGATTCTTAGCCTTATTCTGCGGTCCCTGCCGCTATGATGAAACCAAGCTGACTGTGGAAATAGCCGGGGAGAAGCTGTATGCATCAGGTAAAGTAGTTAAACAAGCCGGTTGGAAGGACGTGTATGGAGCCACTGATTTCACCGATCCAGATCGGGAAGAAGCAGAGTCGGATGACGACTCTGCTCAGTTATTGCCCCAGGCTGCTGAAAAAGACGCCGTAACCGTCCGTAACGCCCGTCAATTAAGCCGCCAGACGAAACCGCCTGCTAGGTACAACGAGGCCTCCTTGCTTTCTCAAATGGAAAAATGGGGCCTGGGCACACCCGCTACACGCGCTGATATTATTGAGAAGCTTGTGTCTTCCGACACCATCGAACGTCAAGGCTCCTTACTTATTCCGACTGGCAAAGGCACTCAGCTTATAGAGCTTGCTTCGGAGGAGCTGCGTTCTCCTGAGCTTACAGCACGTTGGGAGCTGGAGCTTGAACGCATTTCCAAAGGCAAAGGAAGCATGGAGCAATTCCTAAGCGGCATTCGCAAAAAAGCAGCCGAGCTGGTCGATGAGGTCAAGAAAAGCTCTGCGGCCTATAAGCCGCATAATTTAACAGGCAGCAAATGCCCGGATTGCGGTGAGTTTCTTCAAGAAGTGAAGGGGAAACGAGGTCGTTACCTCGTTTGTTCCAGCCGAGAATGCTCCTATAAACGCGAAGCTGACGGACAACTGACCAACCACCGCTGCCCGCAGTGTCATAAGAAAATGGAGATCCACACCGGCAAATCCGGCAAGTATTTCCAATGCCGTCCTTGCAACGTCGTGGAGAAAATAGATAACGAATCAACCGGCGGTGGCCGTCGCGCCTCTGCCAAAGCGAACCGTCAGCTGATCGAGAAGTTTTCCGATCAAACCCAGCTGGGCAACTCGCTCGCTGACAAATTGATGGCTGCGCTGCAGCAGAAGAAAGATGAGTAACCAAACAAAAAAACCAAGCGAGACAGTGTCGTCGCTTGGTTTAACTTTATTTACTACTCACAGCTACTTTTCCTCTTACGGCTAGTTGAAGCTGCTCCAAACTCGTAATCCCCAAACTAATGAGCGCTTCTCCCGCTTCCATGTGGACATTCGCTAGCATATGCATACTTGTATTAGGTACAAGTGATTTTCGGAATTCATGAAATAAGACAGCGTTGTACGTTTTAAGAACTGTCATGAATTCTACCGTTGGAGGGATAAATGAACGGATTTCGGAAGCTTTCCAGAAGAAATCCCTCACTAACATAATATCAGCACCCGTACGCGTCAATTTTCGAATCATTGCAAAAAATTCATCAATCAATATCTGTTTATCCGGCCTCATGTGACCATCCCCCAGTTTAACGTCTTCTCGATCAAAAACCGTCTATTTGAAGGATATCACAAATGGTACTTTAGATCTACCTATATAGTTTAATATACCTATGTTTATTGAAATTTTTTCTCTTTTGGAAGCAATTTATGCCTGTAAGAGAGCAACATATCCAGTACAAAAAACACTACACCCAAATTAATGGCTAAGTCAGCCAAATTCATCACACCATTGCCAGAGCGAAACACGATGAAGTCGGTCACTTTGCCAAATAATAATCGTTCGATTCCATTACCAATCGCCCCGCCCACGAAAAATGCGGCACCACACTCTTTGAAGAATCCTTGAAAGCTTCCTTTTTTCCGGTAATACAAAATAACAGCAATAATTACAACTGCAAGAATTCCTAAATAACGAGCTGAGCCCTGCAGCGTACTGCCTGCTGCTCCACTATTTTGATAATGCGAAAACGAAATGATGTCTTTATAAAACGGCATAGATTCGCCTACTTTTAGGATAGACCGAATCCATACCTTCGTAATTTGATCCACGGCTGTCACTACAAATATGATGAGATAAAATAACATTAGACGCCTCCTTCCGCAAATATCACCTCATAAGATCTATTTTACATGATGACACCACTCGACTGCGAATGTTGCCAATAGCTCTTACAACAAGCAAACACAAATAACTACCTCAGACTCTGTCTGTGATAGCTATTTGCTCCCTCTTTTATCCTTCCACTCAGGTTAAGGACAGAAGTGTTTTTAGCAGCTCTCCGGGAGAGTTTACTAAGTAATCGGGCTTTCCGCTGAGCAATAAATGCTGCGAGTCATAGCCCCATGTAACGGCAACTATGGGTACGCCTAGTTTCCTGCAAGCCTCGATATCCCTTAATTCATCTCCAACATAGATCATCCGCGAGGGGGAAGTCCCCCATTGTTTCATTACTTTGCGAATCGAATGATGCTTACCAAAAATATGTTTAGCCGAAATGATTTCCTTGAACGCGCCATCCAGCTTATTATTTTTAAGAATCTGACGAATATTTACCTCGGAATTGGAAGAGAGAATGGAGCTTTTCATCCCTTGTGACGAAACTCTGGCAATAACCTCTTTCATCCCAGGTACAATGTGTAGTGTACGAATATTCTCTTGATAGAGCTGTCTTCCGGCCGTTACTAGCTTTGGAATTTGGAGTACCGGAACACCTAAACGATCCACCCGCTCAGAGATCGAAAGTGATCTCAGAATCGCAAGGTCTTGATCTCGAATCCTGCGAAATTGATACTGCACGGCCATTTCATTATAAAGCTTAACAAGCAATGCTCTAGAATCGACCAGTGTCCCATCAAAATCAAAGAGGATGTGTTTTACCATTCTGTTGTATATAGAAATATGACCGGACCCTCGGGCGGCACTTGGCGGATTTGATTATGAATAAACTCCTCAAGCGGGTCCACAGCGATATGCGGATTGCTAACGACACGTACATCTTCCCATACACAGGATACACCAAGACCATGTTCATCGGCATCACCGGCAAACATTTTACATCCATTGCAAAATTGCTCCTTCTGTTGATCATCAAGCTTCACAATTTTATTACGAAGACAGCAGTAAATTTCATTCTCTGTATTACATACATTAACATGGGTGATTAGAGCCATTGACTGTCAACTCCTTGCGGCACTTTTTGTGTGTAATAGTAAGTTTATCGCGCTATCATTAAGTGTATGACAGTTTTTTGTAAACGAAATATTTTTTCTCTGACAAACCACCTAAATTTGTTACAATAAGGAAAAACCACGTTCTCTTGGAGGAAATTTAATACAAAAATGGTAATCACTAACTCAAAAAAGAGGCCCGCTCTCTTATGAGAGTGGGCCTCTTTTACAAAATGACTTCATTGAATTTGTATGAACGATGGGTTAATTGGAATAATAAGGACTTAACATAAACAAAGGAGCTCGAAACCCCTTGGTTGCGATTATATACTCGGTTTTATGGTTACTAGTAGCTCTTCGGTTTGCGGACCGAAACTGGGAGAAGTACTATCCAACACTCCTCTTTGCTGCGCTTTGTAATGCTCTATATGAGTTTATCTGTTATCAATATCAACTTTGGCAAATGGAGCCGAATGGTCTTCCTGTTGCAACGATTCCGATCCTATTGCTTATTCTGATAGGCATGCCTGTATCGACTTGGGTATACTTGTCGAACTACCCGCGACATCGCAAACTTCTTTCCCAAGCTTATTACATCATCCTTTTCACTGGTATTTTTGTTTTGCTTGAATTTGTATCTGTAAAATGTGGATCAATAACGTATCATAACGGATGGAACCTACTTTGGTCCTCATTATTCGATATGATCATGTTTATCATGCTGCGTATTCATTATCGCAAACCATTATTCGGCCTGCTCATGTCGGTACCCTATACCGGATTATTGATGATTATTTTTAATGTAGGTTTTGATAAAATGAAATGAATCTCGCTTTTAGAAGCTTGTCATTCTATAATTTTCCATTTTCTAACCTTTAATAGCTCCACCAACAATGCCTTTCACGATTTGCTTTTGCATCAAAATAAAGAAGATAAAGATCGGAATCAGGGCAATCACCGTTAGCGTCATAAACATTGGCCAATTCACGGAGAATTCACCCTTGGCTTTATAAATTTGTAGAACAAGTGTAGCTTTACTCTGTGAATTAAGAAACAGCATCGGAGCCAGGAAATCATTCCAGATCCACATCGTTTGATAGATAATACTCGTTACCGTAATCGGCTTCAGCAGAGGCAGGATGATTCTCCAGAAAATCCCCCCAATGCTGCATCCATCAATGATTGCAGCTTCCGTCAACTCGCGAGGAATCGTCTTCATATAACCCGTCATCAGAAAAAATACGAAAACAGAACCGCCCATATAGAGTAATATCAGCCCCGACAATTTATCCGTCAGATGAAAGTCTGTCATCAATTCAAACAATGGAATCAACGTCGTTTGGAACGGAATGAGAAATCCGGCTAGTAAATAGGTTGTGATCCATTTATTAAGCCTGTTCGGATTAAAAACAATGGGATACGCCGCCATAGCGCCGATCAGCACCATGAATAGGACCGACACAACGGTTAAAATCAGACTGTTTTCGAAACTGCGCAGAAGATCAGTCTCTTTGAATACTTTGACATAATTAGAAAAATCCAAACGTTGAGGCAAGCTCATTGGGCTTCTTGCCGTTTCCTGAGTGCTCTTCAAGGTATTGACGATGATTAGGTAGAATGGAAAAAAGGTCATAATCCCTACGGGAAGCATCAAAATATCAAGCAGCCAGTTGCGTTTGTTCGTGACCATCATTGGATCTTATCCTCCCGCTTTTGCATCCACATCACTTGGAAATAAGTCAGAACCAACACGATGAGGAAGAAAATAATGGACATGGCGGATGCAAGCCCGTAATTGGTTTCAGAAATACCCCGAAGAACAATGACTTGTGTGATGGTATACGTTTCAAAGCCAGGTCCGCCTTTCGTCAGTGCAAACGGAATTTCAAATACCTTCAGTCCTCCGGTTAACAGCAGCATGACACTAACCGTCATGGCCGGTGCAAGCAGTGGCAGGGTGATATGGCGAATCTGCTGCCACTTGCTGGCACCATCGATCGATGCGGCTTCGAAATAGTCTTTGGGAATTGACTGTAGAAAGGCTAAGTACAGCACAGCGTGCCACCCTGTTCCCGCCCAAACGGATACAACAACCGTCGAAAGTTTGGCGAGCAAAGGATCAGACAGCCATGGTTGAGGACCGAGATGGAACAAGGTCTTAAGCACTTTGTTAAGCACCCCTGAAGAGATGGGAGCAAGTATAAATCCCCAAATATAAGCTAGAAGCAGCCCGCTAGGGATAGATGGAAAGAAGAAGATAGCCCGATACACATTTTTTGAGAGAAAGTTCTGATCTAGGATTAAAGCTAACGGTATAGCTAAGAGTGTTATAATAACAGTCGTTGCTATGGCATAGAAAAGTGTGTAGGAAAGACCTGAAACAATCGCGTCGTCGAAGAAAATCTTCGTATAATTTTTAAATCCAACGAAGTTGTAGACTTTGGTATAGCCGTTAAAATTAGTTAAGCTGAGTAAAAAAGACTTGATGAGCGGGTATATCGTAAACAAGGTATAGAAGAACAAGATCGGAATTAGAAAAACCTGATATTGAAACTGCCGCATGAATTTGACCATTTATTTCTTGTCCATTTCTTTCATTTTCTTGTCGAGAGATTTGGCCGCATCCTCTGGCGTGATTTTACCGACAACCATATCCTGTGTGGAGATGGTCAGCTGATTCCGTAATGCCTCTTGATTGCGGGACCATGAAACCATAGGCAGATAGAATTTCCCTTGTAGCAGTCCTTCCTTATATGCCTTCTCAATCGAGGGATGAACCTTACTCTCATATCCTTTTGCAGTAATAATGGCTCCAGTACCTTCCTCGAACTTCTTCAGACCTTCTGGCGAAGCCAAGTATTCGATGAATTTTAGTGCTTCGTCTTTGCGTTTCGTTTTGCTGTTCACTGCGAATCCAACGCCTGGCGCTCCAGCGTAGTAATTGCCCCCTGGTTTTGGTCCCGGAATCGCCATCATGCTGTATGCAAGATTCGGGTTCGCCTGTTGGATCGTATTGATACTCCATGGACCGCCAGTAAACATGGCCACATTCCCTAATGCGAATTCATTAACAATTTGGTCGCCAGTCAGGCCTATCATATCTGCTGTTAAGATTTTATTATCGAGAAGGCCTGTCTTGAACGCTTTAAGCGGCTCTGTCCAGCCTTGTTCGAACGTTTTTTCGCCTTTAAATATTTTCTCATCAAAATTCGGATCACCCGAGAGTGTCAAATTTGCGAATAGTCCGTCATGCATCATCGTGACATCCTGCATGTTATCATAAAATGGAATGATGCCTGCTGCCTTTAGCTTCTTGCAAGCTTCTATGAACTCGTTCCAAGTCTGAGGCTCCTGCTCAATCCCAGCTTTCTTAAATAGTGCTTTATTGTAAAATAATCCGCCAACCCAGCCCGTTTGTGTAAAAGCATATACCTTCCCATTCTTGCTGAGCATCGGCTTATTGCCGTCAAGCATTGTTTGGACGAATGGCTGGTTCGTTAAGTCCAACGCATAGCCCCCGTCAATGACTTCATTGCGGTTTTCGGCCGCGATAATGAAAAGGTCTGTTGCAGAGTCAGACAATAACATAGTCTGCAGCTTGGCAATATAATCTTTAACTGGAGGAGCCGTCTGGAAGTCAAAGGAGACATTCGGGTTTTGCGCCATAAAACCATCCATGACTGGCTTCATCTCCTTCTCGTTATTCCAGGAAAGAAGGCTTAGCTTTACTCCTTTTTCGGATCCTTTAGCAGCATTCCCCCCGTTACTGTTCGCATCAGAACTCGTACCACTGCTGCATCCTGTTGCGATCACAGACAAACTGACGAGCCCAACCATGGTCAACTTCGATACTTTTTTCATCTTTACATACCCCCGTAACGGTTTTTGAAAGCACTTACAATCTGATTGTAACCCCTTTCTAGCCCTTGTTTGAATTCATATTGTTGCACGATTTCTTGTCAATTGTTGCACGCCCTAACTCATCATGCATCCTTGTCCACGATTTGGGATGATCGATATTCCTTCGGTGTTACGCCAAAATATTTCTTAAATGTCCGGCTGAAATGACTCTCATCTACAAAGCCAATTCGTTCAGCTATGCTGTTATTTTTCCAACTTGTCTCCAGCAAGAGATGTGCTGCTTTTTGCATCCTTATTTTGGTGACAAAAGCCCAATAATTGACGCCAATTTCCTGTTTAAAAATACGGCTTAGCTGATACTTATCGATTTGGAATTGATCAGCAACGGTTTGTAAAGAAAGATCATCATCTACTTTCGATTCCACATACGCTTTGATTTTACGCACGGTATGTTCAAGCTTAGATGTTCCGGATTGGTTAAGATTTGTTTGGGCGGCATGCGCACTAACGTTAATTGCCGAAGAAAGTTCTTCGATATTCGTCTCGATACGACTCATACCAATGCTCAGGATACGATCAGGCGCTTCTTCTCCCCATTTTTTCAACAAAGATTCACGGAGTTCCATGAGATATTCGTAGTTATAAGCCTTTTTCATCCCGAAGCAAATAATCCTATTTTCACTACTGATTGTAGATTTAAACGAAAACAATTCGTTCTGAACATCTATACTTGACATGCACTTATCCGAAAGGAACTCCGGCATAGGCACGTTACCTGATACTGTCCATACAGCATACCGAGTAATTCCCAACAATTGAAAACTATCCCTCAGGATGATTAGATCTGTATTGGATAAAGGAATGCGATGCGCAGCCTTGTCCAAGCAGTTTGTAATCAGCAAATGGTTCTCTGCATGAATCTCTTGTACAAGCTCAATAATCACATTCTCCAATAATCGTGTATCCACTGGCTTTAGGAGATATTGGAAAACATGAAGCCGGAGCGCATCCCTCGCATATTCAAACTGATCATAGGCACTCAAAATGACGCTCTTCGGTCGCTTATCCATCGATTGCAGCTGTTTAAGTGCACCAAGTCCATCAAGGATAGGCATCCGGATATCGATGATAAGAATGTCGGGCTTATAAGTAACCGCCTGCGCGGCTGCCTCTTCCCCGTTGTAGACATGCAGAATATCTGTAATACCTAGAGACGCCCAGTCCATCATTTTATCCAAAAAAGTGTGAAGTGACATTTGATCATCAGCTATCATCAATTTCATGTGGAACACCTCGCGTTCAAAGGATTTATTTTTTATCGATCAGGAAGTACAATGTATACGCTTGTAAACGAATGTTGCACGCTTCGAATCCTAAGACCATAATCAGGACCGAACTTTAACCTTAATCGCTGGTTAACATTGTATAAACCGATACTTCCTTCTGAAGATTCTGTATTCTCTAACTTGGAAGCAAGCACCCTCAAATGGTCTTTCGTCATACCGCCCCCATTATCCTTAATTTCGATCAAAACGCCCTTTTTCACAGATACAATGTGGATGGATAACTTCGCACCTTGCGGATTCTCCTTAAAGCCATGTAGAATGGCGTTCTCAACAATTGGTTGTAGAATTAGCTTCACCGTTTGACATTTCAGTACAGCAGGATTCGGAATATGGGTCTGAATGAGGATTCGATTGTCATATTTGCGGTTGATGATAAACAAATAATCATTGACGTTTTGCAGTTCTTGTTTCAATTCAACGGTTTCATCTGATCGCCGCATGGAATACCTCAGTAAATTACTAAGCGAAAGCACCAAATGGTTGGAGTCCTCTGTATGGCCGCAGACGATTTCTGTTTGTAGAAGTTGAAGCGTATTAAACAGAAAATGCGGATGGATTTGCGACTGCAGTGTTTTAAGCTCTACTTCCTTCATTGCGATTTGCGCAACATAATTTTGCTTAACCAGAAGTTCGATCCTGTTAACTAATTCCTTAAATTTGTTGCCAATTACGTTCAGCTCCTGATATTTGTAATTTTTGGGAACGACGAAGAGACTGTCTTCTCCCGTACTATCAACCGTGGACAGCAGCCGCCTAAAGGGACGAGCAATGTGAATGGTCATCAAGACTGACGTAAGCGCATTCAATATGAGGAAAAGATAAAGAAATCCGATAAGGTTCGATCTGAGTTGTGAGGATTGCTTACTAATCTCCGACATTGGAATCGTAGAGATCATGCGCAGCCCTTTCACCGCGGTTGTGTGATAAATGACAAGCTGCTCCCTTCCCTCAATTGTAGAAATGAAACTTCCGGAATCTTCTTTGTAAATGTTAGCAATGCCTGGGAAAAATAAGATTTGGCCTATAGACTCCTTACTTTTATGAACCATTATTGTTCTATTTTCATCCACCATAAAAATATTTTCATTTTTTTGATAAGAGCTAAGTTCGAACATCGAGTTAATTTTGTTTAAATCCAAATTAGCGATGACCGCGCCGACGGTCGTTCTCATGCTATCTGTCACCGGAAACGCAATCGATAGGGTAGGTTGATTATATTTGGAAATACTCGATGTTACATAGTAATTTTGTTTATGGAGACCTAGTGTTACGAAGCCCTTATTCGGATTTGCCCAAACAGCTTCTTGAAACCATGGTTGGTTAGTGAAAGGATAATCCCAACGGAGCGTTTTGCGACCATCCAGATTGTTGATATAACCATTTTTTCCTAGAATTAAAATATCGCTAATCAACGATTGAAACGAAGTTACACCAAATGCCAGATCGGCTATGTTCCGCTCATGCTGAATTCGCTCTTCGATCGAAATCTTGTCGCCGTATGCCATTAACGAGATGACTGAATAGTGACCTGCCATGAGGACTAGCGGACGGGTCGCTTCCTCAAAATTAAAGCTTAACCCCCGAGCAGCCTGCTCCATTATTTTAAAACTGGATTGCGTCATTTCCTGAGTCAGCGCAGCCGTAGAATCACGGACGGACAGCAGCCCAAGAGTAGCGAGCAATAACACATTAATGCCCAGATACGATAATAAGATCGTACGAATAATCGTTCTTTGCAGCAGTGAGCGAATCAAAAATGCAATCCCGTTATTGAAACTCATTCCACGTAATCTTTGAATCACCTTAATCACCACTCATCATGATTAATATACTCATTAATTGGATATTATTTATTTTAATGTTATTTGATTTTTATCATAAACGTCTTCTTAGACTGTTAGACAGTTACGGTTTAGCAAAAGAAGGCTGCCATCGGCAGCCTTCTTTTGCTTCTAACCTTTCGTTTTCCGTTTATATAGTCGACTTTTCCCAAAGCTGCGGTTCCTGACGGAGCAACAGCTCGAAGGGTTCGTCACGATCACATACCAGGATGCCATCGATTACATCTAGCCGTGCAGATTGAATAGAGGACCGACGGGTTGCATAGGATGAGCCTTGGGAAACTGGTTTGTCGCTTTTCCGATCCGGATGGGTGAAATAAAAAATATATGCGGCGTCACCTTGCACCACGACATCGGCGTGAAGGCCAATTGTTCCGTCGTCTTCACGACTGCCGGGTTGGTCGAGAATGAGACCGCTTCGTTCCCATTTCTCCAAATCGTTAGAACGGTAAACGCCCTGGCCACGCCATTCATCGACAATCATCCAATAGTAGCCCTTAAGAAAGAATACGTTTGGTCCTTCATGCGGGCGTTCCGTGAGGACTGAGCCAACTACATGCCAATCATACAAATTCGCACTGTCCGCAGCATAGGTTGTCGATCCATTGGCCTCATCTTTATACCACATCCGGAATCGGCCATCCGGCATCTGGTATATGCAGGCGTCAATGACGTAGTCCGAGCTGAGCTGGATTACAGATCGATAGGTCCATGCAAGCAAATCGGGACTCGTATAGTGAAGCATGCTGCGCTTATGGCTGGCCCATTCGTTCGGTACACCTTGAATGTAGCTGACATACATGTGATAGAGACCGTCGTGCCATATAATCTCCGGCGCCCAAAATGTATTTCGGCCCCACTCTATATTCAAACCGGAAAGAGTACCACGATAAACCCAATTTTTCCCACCATCACTGGAAGATGCGACACCAAGATCGGTTCCATGCACCCATGCGACACCTATTTCTTCGGCCGTAGCTCTCCGGTTGGTGTAAATCATCCACCACTCTTGAGCCTGTCTGTTCCAGATAACAGTGGGGTCAGCGGCTCCATCATAAATCGGATCACGAAATAATGGTGCTTTCATGCTTTCTCCTCCTTTACCATTTGCTCCCTTGCGGTGCCGGACAGTTGGCTGCGGATAGCTTAGCTTTTACAGCCATCAGACAGCCGCACCAACGGCAAGTTGTACCGAATTGGTAGGCCTCGCAGCTTTGACATACCGACATTCGCCGGTCATACTCTTCTTCAGTCGTAAGTTTGACATTGCGAATGCGAAGTGTTTCCCCGAATAATTGTGCAATTTCTTCTGAAGAAACATGCACCGTTGCCGAGCAACCCTTGCAATCCGTCATAGGTTGACTCCAAGCGTCACTACCGACTTAGCAGGCAGCTTGACGATGAGTTGGTCATTTTCGATGCGGAAATCGCTAAAAACGGACGTTTTCACAATTTCCGGTTCCCCAAACGTATTATGCGATTGAATCGTATCGGAGGTTAGTATCCGCCCTGCAACATCGCCAACTTTCCCACCGCGGATTGTACAGGCCACTTCCAAAGCTTCAGCATGATGCAGATTACATAAAGAAATATGCAGGCGATTATTCGCATCCACGGATGCAGACACACTAAGCTGATCTATGCTCTGTCCATCCATTTCGTAAGACGGGCTTTCCATATCTGCGGCAACGAGGCTGGCACCCTGATGAACCTTATACATATCGAATACATGATAGGTTGGGGTCAGAATCATACTGGCGCCTTCCGTTAAAATGATCGCTTGCAGTACATTAACAACCTGAGCGATATTTGCCATGCGTACACGGTCGGAATGGTTGTGGAAAATGTTCAGATTAATTCCGGCAACAAGCGCATCGCGCATCGTATTTTGTTGATACAAGAAGCCGGGGTTGGTTCCGGGCTCTACGTTGTACCAAGTCCCCCATTCGTCCACGATGAGCGCGACTCTTTTGTCCGGATCGTAACGAGTCATAATCGTATCATGGCGCTCGATGAGCTCTTCCATGAACAGTGTCTTCTTCAGTGTTTCAAACCACAGTTTTTCGTCAAATTCGGTGGCCGACCCTTTGTCACTCCAAATACCGGTAGGGACTGTATAATAATGCAGACTCAAGCCATCCATAAAGCGGGCCGCCTCACGCATCAGCACCTCAGTCCAGTTATAGTCGTCGACATTGGGCCCGCAAGCGATTTTGAAAATTCGGTTATCGCCGTAATTCCGGACATAACAGGCATATTGCCGATACAGATCCGCATAATACTCAGGGCGCATGTTGCCGCCGCAGCCCCAGTTCTCATTGCCCACCCCGAAATAGGTTATCTTCCACGGCTGCTCGCGTCCGTTCTCCCTCCGCCAGTTGGCCATAGGCGACTCTCCGTCGAACGTCATATATTCAACCCATTCGGACATCTCAGCCACCGTTCCACTTCCGACATTACCGCTAATATAGGGCTCAGTACCGATGAGCTCGCATAAACGCAAAAACTCGTGAGTGCCGAAATGATTGTTCTCGACGACACCGCCCCAATGCGTATTAATCATCCTTTTCCGTTTTTCTTTCGGACCAACGCCATCTTTCCAGTGATATTCATCGGCAAAGCATCCACCCGGCCAACGGAGCACGGGGATTTCAAGCTGCTTCAACGCTTCTAGAACGTCATTTCGCATCCCCTCCGTGTTTGCAATCGGCGAATCCTTTCCTACATAGATGCCTTCATAAATGCAGCGTCCCAAATGCTCAGAAAAGTGTCCGTAAATATTGCGGTCGATTGTGCTTAAGCGAATGTCTGCATTGATAGTAAGTTTTGCCATGTATTCATGCTCCTTTGATTCACTATTTTCAGTATGCGGCAATCAACCCAAAGTTCATGTAAACATGCCTATTATGCTCTCTACTCTTCTCCACTTTGTCCATACTGTTTAATTAAATTGTACGTACTTGGTAATTCAGATACAATAAATTATAATAGTCAAAAACTGACCTATCGTGCTATTTAAGGAGATGCAGGATGATTCATTTAATTAGTTGCGGATATAATTTTATCCATTGGGATGGGATCACTATTGACCGTCCGGTAGGCGCAGGGAATTTTGCCTTTGTTTTTTTGAAAAATAATTCAGAAGTTATTCTCGACGGCAAGCAATTCGTAGCCGAAAAAAATTCTTATATCTTGTTTCGCCCTACAACCCCCCAACTTTACAGGGAATTGGATAAACCATTTGTTAACGACTGGTTCCATTGTGACGGCAATGACATTCAGGATTTTCTTATGCAGTTGGATTTCCCCCTTGACACGCCCGTCAAAGCCGCAGATCCTCTTTTAATTACAAGATGCATTATGGAATTGCATAGCATCAACCGCTTGGGCGGGCCGCTGCGCGATAAAATCATTGACTCGGATATAAGAACTCTTTTTATGAAGCTTCGCAATCTACTTGAAAGACCCGCCCTGCCCGACAAAACGAGCCGATATTTCAGCCAATTTACCGAGCTGCGCAACGAGCTCTACAGTTCCCCTCAAACGAATAGGTCCGTAGAAAATCTTGCTTCATGCATGAATTTAAGTAAATCTTATTTCCAGCATATCTATAAGGAGCTATTCGGGTGTTCTGTGGTTATAGACATCATCAACAGCAGGCTGGAATACGCCAAGTATCTTTTGGTTAACAGTTCGTTATCCATCGCCGCCATTTCCAAAATGTGCGGGTATGAAAATGATACCCACTTTATGCGCCAGTTTAAAAAATTCGTGGGCCTTACTCCTAGTCAATTCAAGTCCGGACGCTGAATAAGGTAACTAGTTGATATGAAAGCAACTCAGATTCCAAAACAAAAAACCGCTAAACCCAGCACGAATCAATTTCATGTCGAGGTTTCGGTTAAAAAGCCATGGATGTTTTTTTTAATTAGTCCCGCCTATCCTTGGGATGGCAGTGTAACTAGGTGTGCAGAGTTCGTTTTGTATTTTCTTAAAATGAATTTGTAACGAGCCAAAAAATATTTTCCCCTGATTGTAGTGAAGCTCACATTTATACCCGTATGAACGGGATGCGGATTGCAGCGCTTTATAACCTGGTAACGCAGTGACCAAAGTGGTAATCCGTTTAATAATATGGTTAGGCACTTTCGTAAACATCGTCGCGTAAATCCCATCGGCAACCGATACAAAGCTAGGCAATGTACGCTTGTCGAAATGCGAAAGTGTAACAAAATCGGCGACAATCGCCAGCATATCTTTGTTCAAACGGTTTAAATTTATGGTGATATCCTTGTAAAAGTAAATACCAAACCCGATTTTGTTCGTTAATGGGTTCAAACATTTTTTCAATTTCAACCATGTAGCTGCCGTATAAGTCTCAAGTTGATCCATAAATGTATGCCAGTTAAATAGTGATCTCAAACTTTTTTTCATTAAGTTCTCCTTCATTTCTATATGTTTACGTAATTTAGGTGTTTATTTTATTTGACTGTAGAACAAGACGGATTGTTCACAAGAAGCATTGGTAAATGTAGGAAGAGACATTAAAGGCAGCCTCTTTTCATAAAAAGTACAAACAAAAAGAAACCCATTCTGGGTAACTTGTGAAGTGGCGAGCAACACAATTCATCCTATCGAAGGGGTCTTTTTGTACAATAAATATAATAAGGCTTGTCAATAACTCTTGCTGCTACTTGCCGTAAGTTGTCGGGTCTAGGGCGAATGCAAGACTTTTCCAGTCAAAATCGCCTCGTGCTCCTCTAAGTAGATTTTCATGAGCAATGTTCCGGTAAAGTTGAAGCGCCTCGGAGTCGTTAAACTGTATAGTGTCTTGACCCAGGTGTTCGGAAAATAGTTGATTGCGGAGCGATCGCACCACTTTGGGGTCCCAAAACGCAGCGTTCATCTCCGTATGACCAAAGAGTGAATTCCAGTGAAGGTTGCAGGAACCTATGTCGCCCACGCATCGTCGATCAGCATTATTTTGGCATGTACATTAATATGGCTACGCTCCCTCTGTCCATTTAGCCCTGCTATTCCGACAAGTGCGAAATTCTCGTATCGGCCAAGCGCTTCTAAATGATCGAAGAAGCTTTTGCTATCATTAAAGGTTATTAATTTATTAAACAATCCTCTCCGTTATAATCCATGTTTTTAAAATACCTTGGACGAGACTTAACATCTCCTCATGCGCGGCTAAAGCTTTAACATGCAGGAACCCTCCGCATTACATTAAGGATGTTGGAACAGTGCGAAGCAAAAAAGCACAATGGATCAGGAACTATATTCTCCTGGTTCATTGTGCTTTTTTTTTGTATTTGGCCTGGATCGGAAAGCAACAGCTGAAACGCCTCCTGTTATTACCCTTCCAACACATCCGCCCCCAATTCGCCTGCAACCTCAACCATCTTGGGGATCACGGCTTCATGGGTGCCAGATACGTAAATATCTCCCTGATAATGCCGGAATGGGATCTTTATATCGCCGTAGCTCCACATGAAAAAATCCCCCTCAATAGACATGCTGGTAGAGCCTGATACCGTAAACACTGATGTATAGGAAAAATCAGGTTTGGACGTAAAATACTGTTTGCACTCTTCCAAAGATATTGTTTTCGCCGAATTGTCCTTTTCCTGAAATTCTCTTGTAATTCGATAGCGTTGACTCATTGAAATACCTCCATGCCCTTTGAATATAAAATAACCCACGTTTAGAAAACATGGGGGTTCTCAACAATCTGAGATTTTAACTTAAGCAAGTATTCACTTATTTTTCAAGAAATCCTGTTGAAGGGTTCGTTATGAAAAAGCCATCTTCAGGTACATGAAAATATTGAATCCAAACCCCATCTAAAAGATTTTCTCGTTTATCTAGTAAAATTTTAATGTCTCTGTTTCTACGATTTCATCATGTTCAGTAGGTGTATCAAGCTTCACATCATAATGCGCGTGATCTCCGTGATTCAGCGTAATAAATACACGAATCATCTTCCCTTCGGCTTCTTCACTACTCAACATATTTTTTAAGACCTTAGCTGCATTTCGATTGATTTTACATTTCATGTTTTACGACCCCTATTCATTTTTATACTGTAATAATATTAGTTACAGAAGGGTTTGTCAAGATATTCGAACTATAGTTTCCTTTCTCTTGTCATCAAAGGAGACTCCTTTTACTCCGATAAGCAATGACACCTTTGTTAATCTTATTCCCTTGACGTTGAGCTGTTATTCTTTGAGTTGTTTCTTCCCATGTAACCGAATATCAAGTGTAGCGGAACGTGAGTGCGTTATTCGATGGAAATTTGCTATCCGAAGATAACAACGTAATAGCGAAGCGTCGTTCCTCGTAAGCTTGAATTTTAGCTAATTTCACGTAAATAGCGAATCTACGTTCCTCTAAGTGGAGCCTACCTTTGGAAAATGAATGCCTATCCATGAAGAGGCTAATCCCTCTAAAGTATTTATTTATTCTTGGGGCAGCTAGTTACATCAACCGCCGCGTACAGCTACTCCTCAGCAGCGTGAGCGAACTGCGTGCTGTACAGCCGCGCATACAGCCCATCCAGTGCAAGCAGCTCTCTGTGCGTGCCCCGCTCCACGACGCTGCCCGCTTCGATCACCAGAATGTGATCGGCGGCAAGCACCGTGGAGAGCCGGTGCGCGATCACGAGCGTCGTGCGCCCTTGCATCAGCTCCTCGAGCGCCGCCTGCACATAGGACTCGGACTCCGAGTCCAAGTGCGATGTCGCCTCATCGAGGATGAGGATGCGCGGGCGCTTCAGGATCGCGCGAGCAATCGCGATCCGCTGGCGCTCGCCGCCGGAGAGCCGGTGGCCGCGCTCTCCTACCATCGTGTCATACCCTTCGGGAAGCGACACGATAAAGTCATGGATGTAGGCCTGCCGACACGCGGCCTCCATCTCCTCACGCGTAGCGTCCTCCCGCGCGAAGCGCAGGTTGTCGCCTATCGTCGCGTGGAACAGAAACGACTCCTGCGTCACGTACGCGATCTGCGCGCGCAGCGAAGCCAGCTGAACGTCGCGGACGTTCACGCCATCGACCTCGACGACACCCGACGTCGAGTCATACAGCCGCGCGATCATGCCGATCAGCGTCGATTTCCCCGCGCCGCTTGGTCCGACGAGCGCGACCATCTCACCTGGCTGCGCCTCGAATGTAACGTCCCGCAACGCGTACTGCCCTGGCTTATAAGCAAAAGAAACCTGCTTATAAGCCACCCGACCCGCGACCTGCTTCAGCGGCGCAGCCCCAACAGAGTCCATGACATCCGGCACCATGTCCTGGTACTCAAAGATGCGCTGGAATACGCCTAGCGCAGTGGCCACCTCGACATGCAGGTTCAGCAGCGTACCTACAGGCATGTACAACCGGCCAAGATATGCCGCGAAAGCGACGATCGAGCCCAACGTCATGCTGCCGGATATGACGGAGTAGCCGCCGTACATATAAATAATCGCTGTGCCTAACGGCCCCAGCGTACTAGTAGCCATCCCGAACCAACGGCCGATTAGATTGAGCCGCAGCTCCAAATCCATGACCTTCTGATTCATAGCCGTAAACTCGATTTCCTGCTGCTTCTCCCTGCCGAAAATACGCGTCAACAAAGCACCGGAAATCCCGAAGTTTTCGCTAAGCTGAGAAGTAATATCCGAACGCACTTTCTGCGTTTCCGTGCGCAGCGATTTCCTTAACCTTGATACTTTTTTCACAGGCAGCACGAACAGCGGAAGAATAAGCACAGAGATAATGGCCAGCTTCCAATCAAGGGCAAACAAAATACCAATCGTCGAAACAACAATGACAATCTGAGTAATTGAGGACACAACCAGCGAGGTCACGACACTCTGCACAGCTTGTACGTCTCCCGTGATCCGCTGAACAATTTCCCCCGACCGAGCATCCGTAAAGAATGCCATCGATTGCCGCTGCAAATTATGAAACAAGGACTGTCCTAAATCTCGAATAACCCCTTGGGTTACTTTGGTATTGAGATGATTTTGCCATACCCCAAGTATACCGCTAACGACAGGCAGAAATAGCATTAACAGCGCCATCCCTGCCAGAAGCTTCACATTGCCCTTTGGAATCGCTGTATCAATAATCTCTTTCATCACCAATGGAGGGATTAAACCAATAATTGCCGCAAACAACGCCAATCCTATAATCGCCAGCAGTTGTCCCCAATATCCCTTGAACAACCGCAAAATCCTTTTTACCGAAACATCCTTTAACTTCGCTTTAGGCCGATTCCTATCGGAAAGTCGCCCCATACCGCCTGGTCCCACTATTCATCTCTCCGTTCTACCCTAAGCTGCCTTCTAAATAGGAAAAGCATGCTCGATTGCTTTCGTCACTTCATCTGCCATCTTCAACACGCTGTACAGCGATGTCGTTTGTAGAACACTATACTGTCTTGGACCGTCTGCATTGACGATAGCGGCGATCGTATAATCCCCAACCTGAGGCAGCACCTTCCCAACTGACTTCCCCGGAGCCAATGGCTGATTAGACACCTGATACATGCCCACAGACAGCTTTTGACCCAAACAAGCATCAATCGCAATCACCACACAGCCATGTGGAATTTCCCGTAAGCGCGCTGCTATGTTACTAGCATCACAAGGCGCTTCAAGTGTTCCTATTACATGCGGATACCCGAGTTCCATAAGTCTGCTCCCTACAAGCGGGCCCAGTGAATCACCTGTAGATCGATCTGTTCCTATACATACAAAAGCCAACTTATCCGGCTTCATCACCGACTTTTTCCCAATCGCTTTGAGAAAGATGGCCAACTGTTCGCCATTCATCTTTTTCCAATACTGCTCCCGCGGTTCAATCCGTTCTTCCCCCATCTGATCCTCCCTTAACACGCATTCAGCAAAATTTCCCCTCACTCCTGATGAATGATATAATGCGGTCAACTTCTATTCTTTCACAAGGAGGTACACCATGTCCACCCTAGGAATGATCGCGATCCTGACCCTCCTCTATTGGCTTTATATCACTTTCGATGTGCTTAAAGGCATACATCTACTGTATTCTCTGCCCAAATCCACGAAGCTCCCGGACAAGCCTCCACTCGTTTCGGTCATTATCGCCGCCAAAGAAGAGGAGAGTACCATCCTAGAAACCGTCCGTCACCTTCTCTCGCAAAATTATCCGCGCCTCGAGATCATCGCCGTCAATGACCGCTCTCAGGACGCTACCGGCGTCCGGCTCGAAGAGCTGCGGAAATGGTCACAGCGCAAAACGGATATTCACACACCGCTGCAAATCATTCACATCACTTCTCTGCCTGAAGGCTGGCTTGGCAAAAACCATGCCCTCTACCAAGGGTATCAGCAAGCGAGAGGCCAATATTTACTTTTTACAGATGCGGATATCATCTTTGCACCTGGAACAATTTCAGATAGCGTTGCTTATATGAAGGAACATGACGTACAGCATCTCACGCTGACCCCTAACATGGTTGCGCGAAGCACATTGCTCAGAGGTTTCGTTCATTTCTTCCTCTTCTCTTTTTCTTTATTCGTTCGCCCGTGGCGTGCCAATCTTGACAGCGCCCGTGAACCAGGTATCGGAATTGGAGCCTTCAACATGGTTAGTCGCAGCGCGTATGAAGCGATAGGCACGCACAAATCGATCGCCCTAAGACCTGATGATGACCTTCAATTAGGCATCTCCCTCAAACGAGCTGGATTTAGGCAGAAGGTTCTGTCCGGCAAGCACATCCTTCAAGTCGAATGGTACCGCTCCCTCAAGGAAGCGATCATCGGTCTGGAGAAAAACCTTTTCTCCGGGTTTCGCTACAGCTACACCAATGCTTTACTCGCTTGTCTGGGTCAGCTTATCTTTTTTATATTCCCTTGGCTCGGTCTTATCTTCCTTTGGGACTGGAGAGGTGCCGTCTATGCTGTCGCTGTCATTTTACAAATATGGCTATACCGCAAGCTAATGTTCCGCCTCATGAGCAAACGCGGAGATGAAGCTTTCCTGCTCCCTATCAGCGCTTCCCTGCTCCTCTATACGATTGTCCGCTCCGTTTGGCTAACTTGGAAACAAGGTGGCATCAATTGGAGAGGAACGTTCTACTCCCTGCGCGAATTAAAAAAGAAGTAAATTCAGAAAGGATGATAGCTGCCATGCCTCTTGCTCGTTTCCGCACTCTTACTTACGCCGTGATGCTCAGCAGCCTGCTTTCAGCAGCCTTTATCTTCCCAGCATCTACTTCAGCACAAGGTACCGTTCAAACACAAAGCCGAACGATTGCTCATAATGGCAAGTCGTTTACTGTACAATGGGTCACAGTGGATCTCACTGATCCCTACTTGCGCGTTAAGCCTGTAACGGCTGAAGGCGGCATCGGTCATGATGAGTCCTTCTCCTCCATGTTAACGAGGAACCATGCGATTGCAGGGATCAATGGGACTTTCTTTGACGCCTATGAAAAAGATGATACCCAGCGCTACCCGAATGGTTTACTCATCGGCTCCGGCGAAATCATGCACTCAGGCGTTAATCCTGCCTTTCTCGTTCACGCCGACAAAACAGCCAGCTTACAACGAATCCAAACCGAACACCAAATAAGCGTTACTCATCAGAGCAAAGCCTACACATTCACTGCTTGGGGTGTGAACAAATATTACGGGGATTCCGCCAATGATCAAGTCGTCTGGTACACCCGCGCTTTTGGGCCGACGATCGGCTTTCCTAACTCAACCAAAGTTGTCCTTCGCGAGGGCAAAGTTACAGATGTTACGACGCAGAGTGTCGATATTCCCGAAGATGGGCAGGTGTTCCTACTCGGAAATAGTGCCAATAATAAGACCTACGTGCTGCCGAATATCCATATTGGCGATACAGTGAAGCTGACATCATCTCTCCATAATAAAGATACCGGAGCAAGCTCTACTCTTGCGGCGGTTGATGCTTCTATCGGCGCAGGACCGCATCTGCTTACCAATGGCGCTGTTGATCTAGATGTCAAACGCGATGGCTTTACCGATCCCAAAATCACAACGAGTGCGAACGTACGCAGCTTCATTGGGTTAGACGCTTCCCATCAGTTCGTCATGGGGACACTCTCCGCAGCTACGATGGCGGATATGGCACAGGTTCTTCTAAAGCTAGGTTTAACGGATGCGATGAATATGGATGGTGGTGCAAGTTCATCTCTGTATGCGAACGGCTCCATGCTGCGAAGTCCGGGTCGGGCGCTGAGCAATGCACTTGTCGTGGAACGTCTAGATCATCCACAAATCCAATTGGAGGTAAATGGACAATTCGTGCATGAGTTCCGAGGGTATTTATTGCAAGAAACAAGTATGGTACCCTTTCGGGGCATTCTAGAAAGAATCGGAGCCAAATTCGATTGGAACGGGACAACCCGTACATTAACCGTTCATCATGGCTCTACTAATCTTCAGCTTCGGCCAGATCTTTCCGTGATGACTGTGAATGGGCAATCGGTCCTACTCCCTGAAGCACCTACCATAATAGATGGTCATATTTATATGCCCTTACGAGCCATTATTGAATCCTTAGGCGGACAGATCCAGTGGGATCCGCAGCTTTACCGGGTTTCACTTCGCTTTTAGTGCACGCGATTCATTCGTACAATACGGTAATACAGTTGGCTGCTCACCTCTTGCTCCACTTCCAAATAGCCTTCCACATGCACATAATCACCCAATATAAAGGTGGATGCATCGGCAGATCCGGAGTGTGTCAGAAAGAGGAGAGCGGCTTTCTCATTTCCAACTACGAACCCCGTTTGCTCATTCACTTGAAACTTATCTAGAACAGTCCCATGGTGAGACCTTGCGATATGATGAAAGCGCCAAGACTGATCCTCTTTTATTAGAAAATAAAGCACGCGATTTCTCTGATTATTACTGAATTCCCTCGTCACACCAATCATGCAAACCTTCTCGCCTATACGAAGATACTCATCGACAACAAAGGATTTTAATCGCAAGCGATGCACGTTTTTCTGCTGAATATAGGCTTCCATCTCTTCTATTGTCCTTTGATCCTTCGGATCCTGTTTCGTTGCGTAAAAGACTTCTTTTATAAACGTATCCGTCTGTAGGCTTCTTGCCCCTTTGAAATGATTATACGTAAGAAAAAATCGATCAATGACTCCCCGAATCTCTTCTGGTATGGCAGGACCTTGTTCCACGATATACATGCTATTTGCTTTATTCGAATGTCTTTTTTTATAAAACCAACTTTTCCAGACACTTAATTGCATGCCGTTCGTGTCACCTGCTTTCTTCCAAACATTTCTTCATTATAGGCTAAAAACCATAAAATTTCGATAAAAATCGCAATATTTCGCGTAAAAAAAAGAACATTTGCCTTCTATGCTTTCATTCGAAAGATTCATAGAGAACAAATGCCCGATGATTTAATCCTTTTTCACCACATGGCTGAATTACAGAACTCTTTTGGCTCCCACATATCTGGATCCCCAGTAGGAACTGGCGAGACTATCTATCGTTACACCTCTAGACGTTGTTGCTGAAATGAATTGATCATTCCCCAGATAAATACCCACGTGATTTACACTGCCTGCTGCAAAAAACACAAGATCTCCAACCTTCAAGTCCGTAACTCTAGTTCCGGCTTGATCATACATTTGAACCGAAGTTCTGGGTAGATCAATGCCTTTAGCTTCGTACAAATAGCGCACAAATCCGGAACAATCAAACCCTCTGGGTGTTGTGCCTCCCCAAACGTATGGCGTACCCATGAACGTATTTGCTGTTTGCACGATTTGATCAGACACGGATGGTTTAGCTACCGCTGCGACCTTTGGAGCTGAGGCTAGGACTGGCGTTGGTGGCGGTGCAATCCAGGCCGGCTTGTGCGACTTGCCATCGACATTCACAATCGCGATACGATTCACTTCATTCCATTCAATTGGAGAACCAAATGTTTCAGTAATGAAACGCAAGGGTACATACGTATTACCTTGATAAAGCGTCGGACTGCTTTCCAGACTAATCGTCTTGCTGTTCACGATCGCTTGCTTCTCGTCGGTTGTCAGTTGAATCGTCTGCTGCTTGTTCATCAACGTAACCACTATGTCGTTTTCTTGCCTAGCCCAGCCTACTTGATAACCCAATTTCTCAGATAGCACTCGTAGTGGAACTTGCAGCGTTCCTGCATTGTCAATAAATGGCTGTACTTCTGGGAACTTAATCAACTCATCGTTGACTTGGACTTTCACAGTGGATGTTGATGATGCGGCTTGAACCGAGGGAGCGGAAAACAGAGATACTGCCGCACAAACAAGTGCGCATGAACAAATAAAGCTTTTTGTGAAATATTTCAAAAATTTTGCCTCCTTGAAGCCTCCGAGGTTAGTTGACGGGTTCGGGAAGAGGTTTCCCTAGCGCGCTCAGTTTCTAAAAAGCTGAGCATTCATTCACCCCAAGTAAAGAAGTCCCCCGTACCCGGAGCTTTTGCTGCTCCGAGATTCGGCATTTTTTGTCTATGTTAGACTAGCATAGTTAGACTATTAATTTCAACTTTTGCATAGTGGTAATAGTTTCCACATGAAATTCTTTCGTACTAATTGCTTATCGTTTCAACTTCGGCAGCTAGCACATATTCGATCTTCTTGATTTTGGTATAAACAGTTGTCGTACGATGTTTGTCTGCCGTGGAAATGACCAACTGAATTTGTTGGTTCTCGTTCAAGTCCTTGATTTTGATATGCTTCACCTTCATGTATTCTGCGCTGATTTGATCAATAAGTGTAGACATGTCCCCTTCAGGACTGAATATAATATTGATCGCCAAGTCCTTCTCCCTCAGTTTTTGCGGGCCAAGCAGCTTGATAAAAATCGGAAACAGATTGATAGCGAAAATAATGAGAATGACAGCCATAGTCGCCTCTTGAAAAAAACCTGCTCCCGTTGCGATGCCTAGAGCGGATGCTGCCCATACCAAGGCCGCTGTCGTAAGTCCCGAAATAATCTCATTACTTCGTCTTAAAATAACGCCGGCCCCGATAAAACCTACTCCGCTTATGATTTGAGCAGCTAGCCTCATAGGATCCATATTCGTATATCCGGGGATGGAGTACTTTTGAACGGCTCCTATCGATACAATAGTGATTAAGCAGCTCGCCACTGAAATCACCATACTCGTTTTCATACCCAATGGTTTATGCTTGAGTTGACGGTCAATCCCGATCAACAGACCTAATAACAGCGCCATCCCTAGTTTCTCCAAAACAAGAAGACTCATTTCATGTCCCCATTCCTAAAGATAAAATGAAAGGTAAAGCCCCGGAAACCGGGGCTTTACGCATAGATTTTTTTTCACTTGGAATCCTGCGTATGCAACAAATCTTTTAATCTTCCAGGGAAGTCCGTAATGATACCCGAAACCCCAAACCCAGTTAGATGCAGCAGATCATTGACTTCATTTGCCGTATAAGGGTAGACATAAAGCCCGCTCTCTGTAGCCTTCAGCACATCCTCGGCATCCAGCATTTGAAAGTACGGATGAAGCGAGTACACCTCGACATCAAAACTTCGCGCGTATGCGGTAGGATCAAGCAATTTAGATTGATACAAAAGACCGATCTTGGCTTCCGATTCCATTTGCTTGATCCTTCTGACACACTTATGGTCGAAAGATGAAACGATGACATGATTTAAACGGTGACGTCTGCGTAGAAATTCAACTAACTTACGCTCCATTCTGCCTTCGTATGCATATTTAACTTCCACGTTAATCATAATGCTTTCAGGTACTAGATCAAAGACTTCGTCTAAAGTAGGAACGGTCTCCCCTTTGAACTCATTGCCAAACCAGAAACCAGCATCATAGGTTTTGATTTCCGATAAGCTTTTCTCCGCTATCAGGCCTTTCCCGTCTGTAGTCCGATCCAACGTCATATCATGACAAACGACAATTTCATCATCGGCGGTCAAATGTACGTCAAGCTCAATCCCTTCGCATCCCTGGCTTAACCCAAGCCTGAAAGCAGCGAGCGTATTTTCTGGAGCCATTCCTTTGGCCCCACGATGTGCAATAATCATTGGTTTATTACTTAGCATTCCTATTTCCTTTCAGGCTAGTGGACTCAAGCCTTTTTACATAATTATTTGACTGTTTTGTTGTAAGTTTGAATCTTCGAAGTGATCTCTTTTTCCGCTGCATCCAATGCTTCCTTCGGCGACTTCTTGTTGTTGAGCACTTCTTCGATCGCCCCTTCAACAATTTGTCTTGCTTCAGGGAATACCCCCATTACCGCGCCTTGCGTTGCTGGGTTCATCTTCGTTTGGTGCAGTTGATCAATGGCGGTCTGGAATTGAGGGAATTTTTTCAGGTTTTCCTTTACAATATCTTCGTCATAAGCTTTTTTAGTAATCGGGAAGTATCCAGTGTTCACGTGCCAGTAGGCCTGCTCTTTAGGTGAAGTCAAGAATTTGATGAAATCCCAAGTCGATTTTTGCTCGTCATCCGATCGGTTGTTCATGACCCACAAGCTGGCTCCGCCGACAACTACGCCGCCTTCTTTCGCATCTGCTGGCTTCGGCAAGAAACCGGTGCCAACTTCGAATTTGCCGCTAGCGCTGTCAACAAGCCCTTTAACTTGAGCAGTGGACTCTAAGATCATACCCACCTGTCCAGCAGAAAATGCCTTCTTGGAATCGTCGGTCTTACGTCCCAGGTTGTTTGCAGCTTTAGTGTCCACCAAGTCTTTCCACCAAGTCAACACTTTTACTCCAGCTTCCGAGTTCACTTGCGATTGGGTTGCCATCGAGCTGCGACCGTTTCCGTTGTTTACATATTCCGCGCCTTGGTTGGCAAAAAGCTGCTCCATGAACCAGCCGTATATCGCAAAGTTTGCTCCTGTCGCTTTACCAGTTTTGGTAATTGCGTCAGCTGCAGCTTTCAATTCCTCGAAAGTCTTTGGAGGTTTCGCAGGATCAAGGCCGGCAGCTTTAAACAAGTCTTTGTTATAATAAAGAACCGGATTCGATGTGTTGAACGGCATCGAGTAAAGTTTGCCGCCTAACGTATAGTAACCAGCGATGTTCGGCTCCAACTGTGACAAATCCCACTTATCTGCATCAATGAAGTTTTGCATCGGTGTAATTGCTTTGGAATCAATCATGAAGCGGCTACCGATTTCATACATCTGGACGACTGAAGGACCTTCACTTGTCCCCATCGACGCCTTCAGTTTACTAAGCAGGTCGTCGTAATTTCCTTGATAGACCGCTTCTACTTTGATTTTATTCTGAGAAGCGTTATAATTGGCGACCAGTTGATCAACAACTTTCGTATTTGCTCCACCCATCGCATGCCAGAAAACGACTTTTTTAGTCCCGCTTATCTCAACTGCTGCTCCAGATTTCGTTGTCTCTGGTTTCTTGCTTTCTGTACTTTCCCCCATATTTACGCTGCATGCTGCAAGGAAAACCATCGTTGCCGTTAAAGCTAAACCCGTTAACCTTTTATTCCCCATTGTCTCTATCTCTCCTCGCTCAAAGTGGATAAATATATATGATAAGTCTGTTAGGTAACAGACGGATCATCGCTCGTTTAACCTTTTACAGCGCCTGCTGTAATCCCACGTACTAATTGTTTCACGCCAAAGGCCAATAAAATGAAAGATGGAAGCAGAACCAGTGTAACTCCCGCTAAAATCAAATTCCACGACATGACTTCAGCATGCTGCAGCATCGAAACCCCGATTTGCACCGTTCGCATGGATGCCCTATTTGTAATTAACAGAGGCCATAAATAGTGATTCCAGTGCGTAAGGAAGACATAGACCGCCAAAGTAGAAAGTGCAGGACGGGATAGCGGAAGTACGATCGAGAAAAAATTCCGCAGATGCCCGCATCCGTCAATTTTTGCCGCATCAAACAGCTCATTAGGCAGCTGAAGGAAAAACTGGCGAAGCAGGAAAACCCCGAAGGCCCCAGCCATAAAGGGAACGATCAGCCCCTGGTAGCTGTCCATCCATCCCCAATTTTTGATGGTCAAATAATTAGGAATAATGGTGACTTCCCATGGAATCATCATGGTTGAAAGAAAGACGGCGAACAAAACTTTCTTTCCTTTGAAATTCAAGAACGAAAAAGCGTAGGCGGCCAAACTGGACGTGATAACCTGACTTACCGTAATCCCCGAAGATACAATAAAACTGTTCAGAATAAAGCGTACGATTGGAAAGCCAGAAATAGCGTTCTTGAAGTTCTCGAGATACAACTGAGAAGGAAATAATGGCGGTGGGAAGTTAGATACTTCCTGCTCTGTCATAAACGATGAGGATACCGTAAATAACAGCGGATACAAAACGATAAGGGCCAGCACAACTAGCAATAAGTAATTCAGGGTGGGTGCAATCCTTTTCGCGATCATTGATAATGCACCTTCTTTTCTAATACTTTAAACTGCACCACAGTCAAGATCATGATAATTACGAAGAGAACTAAAGCCTGTGCACTTCCAATTCCGAAACGGAAATTAACGAAAGCGTCCTGGTAGATGGAATACACGATCACATTAGTCGTATTCATCGGACCACCTTTTGTCAAAATATGAATTTGTCCAAAGGCTTGGAAGGCTCCGATCACGGACACAATAAGAGCAAAAAATATCGTTGGCGACAGAAGCGGCAAAACGATTTGGATAAATGTCCGTGTTGGTCCTGAACCGTCAATTTTAGCGCTTTCATAAATTTCTTCCGGAACCCCTTGAAGACCACTGGATAGCACAATGAACAGGAATCCCATATTCATCCATATCGTCAACAGGGAGATCGAAACCAACGCCCACGAAGGACTCGTTAGCCAAGGGATCGGATCGATGTTTGCAATGCTTAAAAAGTAATTCAGCATGCCTGCTGTCGGATGGAAGAGCAAGAACCAGATAATCGACCCCGTACCTACCGAAATGACGATAGGCAGAGAAAATATGAACTGGAATACTTTCATACCCCGCAGTTTGTTATGTGTGATTGCCGCCAAAAACAGGGACCATACGATTGAAGTAGGTACTGTAAACAAGATGAAAAGCAACGTCACTTTCAAATTCGAATAAAACTGTCCCGATGCGAGTAAATCGATGAAATTATCCAGCCCAACAAATTCAACGACCCTACCGCGAGGGTCCGTGAGCGTCATGCTCAAGTAAACAGATTTGACCATTGGATAAAAAAGGAAAGCAATAAACAAAGCCAAGGAAGGCGCTAGAAATAAATAAGCTAATATATTCTCCTCCCACTTCTTTTTCCTTGCTGACACACTTTCCGTTATCCCCCGATTTAAAACGCTTTCATTTACTGACATACGGCAAACCCCTCTCTTTCTAAAAGTTACATTTTTCACGTTAGAGGGCATTCGACTTCCCTATAACGCTTTTGGTAACTCGTTATTTTCCGTCACGCTCATCTAGAGGAAACGGTTGAAAAGAGCGAAAAAAAACACATAAATTGCCATGCCCATTGACATGCAATCTACGTGATCTCCTTGTCTCCATCACAATTATTAACTTGTTCACATCATACACGCTAGTAACGGATACTGTCAACCAAGATTTTCCACGAAGCACCAAGACGGGAGGCAAGACGTATGTCATGAGCTACACGGTTTTTCATCATTCTTAATTGTTCAGAATCCACAGAGTAAAATCGTTCTCCAAAACCACGAACGGAGGAGCTTTGATACCATAGTCATTCATGCAGGTGCGGAGATTGTTTTGTTGACCGATATCCCTTTGAATTCGACCGGGAAAATCCCCACCAATTCCCAGCTCCAAATTTCGAAGATCGAATTTTCTTGCAATCCTACAATGATCTTCTATTGTGCGGTAATGCAAACCCCATTCCCCTAAACCGTTTTCAACAATTTTCGAGTTACGTAGCGAAAAATCAAATCATGGTTAAGAAAAATCTGCTATCCCAGAATTTTCTCGCATTAAAATAAGATGATCAAGCCCCCGTATCGTGAGGCCTATTTGTCAGCGCTTATTCTCCATGCCTATCTATTTGCTCTAGGAGAAGGGCTGTATCAGAACGAAGTCTGGAAAGCTCGGTTCCAGGTGCGTATTCAAGAATCAACTGGCAATCGCGCACTGAACGCAGCACCTCATAAATAGGTTCCCATTCTATCGAACCTTCACCGATGGGAAGATGCTCGTCGGAACTCCCGAAATTATCATGCAGATGAACGGAACCAAGCCTAGGGGCTACCTTCTGGAGTAAAGCTGGAATATTCCAGCCATTAAGGTGGGCATGCCCCGTGTCTACCAAATAGACAGCCGCAGATTCCAGCCGCAGGACGAACTGCACATACTCATCCTCCGTAAATAGCGAATGACCGTGATATCCAACATTCTCGATAGCTAATTGAATCCCGAGAGGAGAAGCTATTCGGCATAACCTATTTACTGCCTCCTCAGCCTGAGCGATTGCATTTTGTTTACTGAAAGCCGGTGAAAAGCAAAACCCCGGATGAATCACGACATGTTTAGCCCCTATACGGTGGGCAAATAAGATCGATTTGCGGTATTCATCGAATGAAGCATCACGTATTGCTTTATTTTCACTGGTTAGATTCGTATCCCAAGCAGGAGGATGCACGCTATAAGAAACGCCGGCATGCAGGAGGTAAGGGACAGACCTGTTCATGGTTCCTTCTATATCGTTCCACGCCCCTCCATCAAGCAGAAGCTCAATATGCTTCGCCCCTTCTCTAACAAGCGCTTCCACATTTTCTTCCACTGGCTTCCCTAGCATCAATAAATCGGAATAACTGATCGTCCACTCCATTGAAACGCCCCCCATTCTTTGATTGTGACAACGAGATTGTCTACAACAAGATTATCCTACTTCCGCACGGGTCGGCAGGCAATTGACGATTTTTTAGATGGTTTACATTCGTTTTGATTTCCGATACTCACCGGGCGGAATGCCGGTTATTTTCTTAAACATTCGTATAAAAGAAGTGACATTCTGGTAACCGATCTGAAGGCCGATTTCCTGTACACTAAGATTATGCTCGGTAAGCAACTCCTTCGCTTTGCGAATTCGGATAGCATTTAAGTGCTCACTGAAGTTAGTGCCCGTTTTCTCTTTAATATACACCGACAAGTAGGCAACGGATAAATTCAGTTTATCAGCAAGCAGTTCAAGTGACAGATCCTCCGCATACCGATTCTCTACATAGTCCAAGATGAACGAGATGGTTGGATCTTGTTCATCTTTGATAGATAAGATGATTGTGGCGGATGTGAGAAAAAGATGCTCATAGAACTGTTTGAACTGGTCCAGCGTGTAGCATTCTTTCATAAGTGCCATATGGCGCTGCTGCATGGAGGATTCTGCATCGACTCCATAGGGTGCTAATATTTTCACAACCCTTGCTATGATTCCTGCAGCCAGTTGCTTCAGCTGCTGGATGCTTGCTTCCTTTCGATCGTATTGTTCGAGCATCCGATTCAAGAATGAAATACAGAACTCATGGTTGCCTGCCTGCAAGTTCGCGTACAGCTCCTGCTCTTGCTGAACTGTGAATACCAGTTGAGGCGGTACATGGCGACGTTCCCGAATGATTTGACTTTCATCTACTGGCCTGGCTCGCTGAGCCATCTCCTGAACTTCGAGATAGGCATCATTAAACTGGCTGGAATGCTCGTAAACCGAGCTGATTGCAATAGTTGCAAGAAAATAATCTTTATCCCGGTCGAGTATCATTTTCAACATCCCCAGTCCTTGCTCCAACTCTTCTCCCACATCCTTACCTCTAATTAGAGATAAAATTTGATTATTTTCGATTTGAAAGGTATGGGAAGAGGGGACAGATTCGGACATGACCACATTAATATACTCCTGAATATAGTAAGCCATGCGATCCGTTTTCATCTGACTGTTCTCAACCGATAGCATCTTAAAGTGGAGCTGATACAATACGATGAAGAACGGTTCGTTCATTTCGGCGATATCCTTCCAGTCGTTAATGTCGGACATAATAGCTTTCAATTTATTGATATAACCAAAGCTAGTCAGAAGAGATCGTTTGTCGATTAGATCCTTGAGGGTGGCCTCCTTCTCCAGCATCAAATCCCGGATGTTCTGATGGATCAAGTCAAACTCGTGAATGGTGCTTTTCAACTTGCCCGAATCCCTGCGTAAAAGCAAAGTTACCATATCTTTGACCGGTCGATTAATTTTGCGGCTAAAGAACACGGAAGCAAGGATGCCGATGATGATCGCAGCGCCAGAGATCAAGATCAGAGTAAGTGTGGCAGTCCTGACTCTTGTCGCGATATTGGAATAAGGAACAGCTGTTACATAGGTGAGACTAGATTCGGCAGGCGTGTCTCTAAAAAAGTAATAATCGCCGGATAAGATGTAATCTTCACTATCATTAAACTTGGGTATATCGGTTGCCGCCAGCCGACCAGAGGTGCTGTATAGAAGCGATCCATTCTTCTCTAAGATCATGAACTGCCGATTGTCCTCCTCGCCATAATAGGCTTCTCGCATCAGATTGGCATCAAGCAAGGCAATCACCTGATAATTGGATGCTGGCACCCGAAACGAAAATGGAATAAGCTGTAGCTCCAATGCGGAATTCAGGGTAGACACCGTAAATGTTTCTTCGGCGTGCAGCCTGTAATTGCGGGAATCACGCAAATTATTTTCCCAGAATGAGAGCGGGTAATCTTCGCTCACGTAGAATTGCGAGAAAAGCATGTCCGCTTCGACGCTGCCTTCCTTTTCAAAAACGATCGATGGCGTGTTGAAATGAATCAACACATTATGGAGATAGAGCATCGGATTATACGCCTGGGCCCGCAGTGGCTTCATAAATTCTGTCGCAGAGGAAAACTCGATATCTAACGGACTCTTCCTAAGAAGTTGACGGTTGAAAGCAACCACATATTCATCTGAATAAAGATCAAACAGTATAGTCTTCATTCGCTCAAAATGAGTTTGATACCGCTCTGCGGTATTCTTAAGCATCAAGCGGTTGTACTGAATAATCTCTTTCTGTACGCCCTTACCGAATAAGTGGACGGACAGCAGGTTAAATGAGGAAAACAATAAAATAATGACAAGAAAGCTAATGAATATTTTAAAAACAAGCGTTTGTCGGTTAAAGATAGGCCATTTCAATGAGAGTGCTCCTTTTCTAGTGAGGTTCTATCTTTATCTGGTTGTATTTATTCTACATGAATGTGGTTTTGTAAATAAGTTACTTTTTTTTATGTAGTTATCATTATTTTGGGTGGAGCATGATTTAGCAAAGGAACATAAGAATTGTAAATACCTTTTTCCTTAGAGCCATGCTACGATCTGAATTGAAAAAACGAAAGCGGGTGAGAATTTGTCGAACCAAACTTCTATGTCAACAGCAGAAATGAATGTAAGTACCCGAAAAAAAAGTTCGGCAACGGTGAGGCGAATCAAAAAAAACTGGGATTTGTACTTACTTATTTTACCTGTCATGGCCTTCTTTATTATATTCGAGTATGTGCCGATGTACGGTGTGCAGATTGCATTCAAAGACTTTATCGCAACCAAGGGGATTACGGGAAGCCCATGGGTCGGCTTCAAACACTTTGAGCGCTTTTTTGAAAGCTACTATTTTTGGAGATTACTCAAAAATACACTCGGCATTGGAGTGTACCAGTTACTAATTGGCTTCCCGGTACCGATCGCGCTAGCGCTCTTAATCAACGAGCTGCGATCTAAGAGGATTAGCCGTTTTGTACAAACCGTTACCTATGCGCCTCACTTTTTGTCCACGGTCGTTATGGTAGGAATGATCTTCATTTTCCTCTCGCCACAAACGGGAATCGTGAATGGACTGATCACCTGGTTTAGGGGAACACCCATCGATTTTATGACGGAGCCAGCGTGGTTTAAAAGTATATATGTTGGTTCGGGTGTATGGCAGCAAATGGGCTGGAGCTCCATCATCTATCTGGCTGCTTTAACCGGTATCGATCCACAGCTTCACGAAGCGGCAAGGGTGGACGGAGCGAGCCGCTGGCAGCGCATCTGGCATGTCAATTTACCAGGCATTATACCTACGATCATCATTTTGCTCATCCTGAATATGGGTTCCTTGCTCAGTGTTGGCTTCGAGAAGGTATACCTGATGCAGAACTCGCTCAATATGTCTTCATCTGATATTATCTCGACCCATGTATACCACAAAGGGATCATTGATGGGCAATACAGTTATTCCGCGGCCGTCGGTCTGTTCAATTCAATCGTCAATTTCACTTTACTTGTAATTGTCAATCGAATGGCCCGTAAAGTAAACGGCACAAGCTTATGGTAGGAGGTCAGGAAGATGCAGCAGCAATTCAACAGTGAGAAATTATTCGACTGGTTCGTCCATGCATTATTGGCGCTTATATGCATCGTTGTGTTATATCCGTTAGTGTTCGTTCTGGCGGCATCCATTAGCAGTCCCGACTCGGTCATGCGAGGTGAGGTTTGGCTTTGGCCGAAACAAATTACGTTAATTGGATATTATAGAGTTTTTCAAAACAGTGAAATTTTAACTGGTTATACGAACACGATTATTTATACCATAGTCGGGACCGCCATCAATCTGGTTATGTCGGTCGCAGCAGCTTTTCCTCTTTCACGAAGAGATTTTTATGGACGCAATCTTTTTGCTGCTTTGATGGTGTTTACGATGTTTTTCAGCGGGGGCATGATTCCGTCCTATCTATTGGTCAAAGATTTGGGGATGCTGAACTCGATGTGGGCGCTAATTATTCCGGGAGCCGTATCCGTTTATAATATTTTAATCATGCGAACTTTTTTTCAAAACGGTATTCCGCAAGAGATGCAAGAAGCCGCTTCGATTGATGGTTGTTCGAATTTAGGTACGCTTGTGAAGATTGTGCTGCCGCTATCGATGCCAATTATAGCGGTCATGATCCTATTTTACAGTGTAGGACATTGGAATGCCTATTTCAGTGCCCTCATTTATTTGACCGATCGTGATCAATACCCGTTGCAGCTGTTCTTGCGCGAAATCCTGATTCAGGGACAAATGCAGGAGATGTTAGGAGTAGGCGACGATACGAATGCTAATGTCGTAATGGAAGGTGAAGCCATCAAGTATGCACTGGTCATCGTTGCTAATTTGCCAATATTTCTGTTGTACCCATTTCTTCAAAAATATTTTGCCAAGGGCGTTATGATCGGTGCGATCAAAGGATAAGGGCTCTTTGTAAGAACTTTCATGCTGCGTTTTATAAGGTTAGCTATTAAGGTAATACCTTTTAGCCATAGATGTAAAGGAAAATAAGGGAGGTAGAAAAATTAATGAAAAGTAAGAGCTGGTTATCGTTAACTATAGTAGCTGTCATGACCGGAAGCCTATTATCGGCTTGTAGTGAAGAGCAAGGTACAGTAGAAAGTTCGACCAGTCCAACTGCCAATACGAAGGACGTTGCAAACTTAAACAAAAAGGGCATGCCGATCGTAAAAGAGCCAATTTCACTGACCTTTTTCACGGGCAAAGCGCCTACCAATGGCAATAACTTTGAAGAAACACTCGTATGGAAAGAATATGCGAAAATGACGAATGTTAACGTCAAATTCCAGCTCGTTCCTTTTGAGAATTTAAACGAAAAACGCAACCTTGTGTTAGCTGGCGGGGATTATCCAGACGCTTTTTATTCCTCAAGAGTATCTTCTGCAGATTTAGCGAAATATGGCGCTCAGGGAACCTTTGTCAAATTGAACGACCTGATTGACAATTATGCACCTAACTTCAAGAAACTGATGGAGAAATACCCAGACTTGAAAAAAGGGCTGACTATGCCTGATGGCGGTATCTATTCATTCCCGTCCTTTTATAGTCCGGACTTCCTTCCGATGCTCATCGGAACCCCGCTTTGGGTCAAGCAGGAATGGCTGGAGAAGCTCAAAATGAAGGAACCAACGACAACCGAGGAGTTTTATCAATATTTGAAGGCAGTCAAAAATACCGATTTGAATGGGAATGGTCAGGCGGACGAAGTTCCTTACGCTGGAGAGGGCATCAATCCGTTGATTGAACAAATAAGAGGTGCATGGGACTTCGGTAACCGCGGGTTGGGCCACAAATTTGTAGATGTCGATTCTAAATCGAATGAACTGCGCTTCTTCCGAACAGATCCGAAGTACAAAGAGGTCATCGAGTACGTGCGCAAGCTATATACAGAAGGCCTAATCGATAAGGAAATTTTCACGGTTAAACCGGCTGCCTTGTACGCTAAAGGCCAGAAGGGAGTCTTTGGCTCAACGATCAATCCTAATCCGATGACACAGATGAGCCAGCCGGGCTATTATGGACTTGGTGCATTAAAGGGGCCGCACGGCGATCAATTGTTTACTCAAATTAAGGTACCTATTGTATGGCCTGGATCATTTGTTGTCACAGACAAAAACAAGAACCCTGAAGCCACGATCCGCTGGATCGACCACTTATACGGCGACGAAGGAGCCACGTTTTATTTCATGGGCGTTGAAGGACAAACTTATAAAAAGGCTGCGGATGGCAAGCTGGAATTCGTAGAAGAAATTACGAAAAATCCGAACGGACTGACTATGGATCAGGCATTAGCGAAATACATCACTTGGCTCGGAGGAAGCTATCCAGGCTATGTGCAGGAAAAATATTTCAAAGGCTCCGAGACATTGCCAGAATCGATCGCTGTAGGGAAGAAAGCGGAACAACACAAAGTCAAAGAGCTATGGAATGCATTCAACTTTACACAGGAAGAAACCGAGTTCAGATCGACAGTTGGAAACGACATCCAAAATTATATCAGTGAAATGGAAGCAAAGTTTATTTCCGGTTCCGCACCGATGTCAGAGTGGGATAAATACGTTTCTACCGTTGATAAAATGGGGGTTGGTGAATATATGAAAATCTACAAGCAAGCGTACGATCGTTACAAGAAGTAAATTAGTCATGCTAGCAGATTCTAAGGAGGGCGGCCCAGTCGCCCTCCTGCTTATCCTTCAGAATGGGAAGGCGATGAGATCATGTTCTTGAAGCACTGGACTGCTGTTGCAAAGCTAGTGTGCATTGCGGTCATTCTTTCCTTGCTGTTTACGGCCTGCACGGATACCAAGCCTCAGGTGACTCCAGTCGCCTTGACAATTCAGAGTCCGCAGACAGTGCCAAGTGTACGAACGGAGCAAATATTTGATAAGGACGCTGGTAAAGGACAACTGACCATCCGTTATTTTTATTTGGATGGAGATAATTTGATGGGTGACAGCTTTTTGATTGTTTCTCCGGATGGCAAGACGATGCTGGTAGACGCTGGACTGCCGGAAGTCGGACCGCAAGTGGTGAATTATTTAAATAAGCTTGGAATTAACCTACTAGACATCGCACTGAACACCCACCCGCATATTGATCATATTGGGGGATTCGCTACCGTTGCGAAGGAGAAGCCAATCAAGTCCTTTTATATGGTGAATTTGCCGTATACCAAATCCTCCGCTTACAACAATGCCATGGCCCCTCTTGAAGCGGTGCCTATGAAAACGCTTGAGGAGGGAGATGTATTCCAACTGGGCGAGCATGTGCGATTCGAGGTGCTCAGTCCACCCAAGGGAGCGTTGCCCGAAGCGGTGAAAACATTTTCCGCTCAGGAAATTAACGATTATTCCATGGTGCTTAAGATGACTTATGGTGAACGCACATTCTTGTTTACCGCTGATATCTACAAGCACCGGGAAATTGAGCTTACCTCTTCCCCCTGGAAAGAGAAGCTGAAGTCAGACATGATGGATATTCCTCATCACGGCAGCGAATCAACCTCCTCTTCGGAGGCGTTCCTGCAGGCCGTTTCCCCGCAGATCATCATCATGAGTCAAAACCTGTTCCAAAGCCCGAACCTGCTGGAGCGCTTGGAGAAAAAAGGCGCGAAGGTTTACTCCACCGGCATGCACGGCAATATTATGCTTCGCTCCGATGGTACGACAATGAACGTAACGACTGAAAAAGATTGGTTAAGGAGGAATCATTGATGTCGAAACAGGAACAGGAACATGTGGAACAAGCAACACGTCAAATTAGCAGAAGAAAATTGCTTGCCTCTTTGGGATTGACAAGTGTAGCCCTTGCGACCGGTACTAACTTATTCCAATCTACTTCCGGTGTTTCTGCCAACTCGGTAACTGAAGAGGTCTACGGTCAGAAAGGCCATCCTATCTTTACGACAGAAGCAGTTTCAATGAAAAATATTCGTGATTACGGTGCTGTTGGGGACGGCTCAACCGATGATACTGCCGCAATTCAGAACGCATTGAATCAAGCGCTTCAAGGGACGGGCTCGCATGTTCACATTCCTAAAGGGACCTACAAAGTCACGGACACACTGCGGATCTACCGTCATACACGTCTGACATTAGATACAGATGCCAAAATTCTACGCTGCCATGATCATTCATTTTTAGTAAATGGAGATAACGGCCCTGGCTTCCAAGGCTACGAAGGGCATGGAGATTTATGGATCGAAGGCGGTATTTGGGAAGGGAACATCCTCCAGTATCCTGATACCTATAATGGGTTCGGCCTGGCCAGAGGCAGGAACATCATAATCCGCAACATCGAAATGCGAGATGTCGTTACCGCTCACGGTGTCGATATGAACGCTTGCGAGAACGTCGTCATTGAGAATTGTCGGTTCCTTGGATATCGGGATAGTACGCCCGATCAATCCAGAAATTATGCGGAAGCGATTCAATTAGCCAATCATACACAGGAAGGTTTTAGCCAAATGGGCGCCTTCGACGGAACCCCATGCCGTAACATTACTGTCCGAAGCTGCTACTTTGGGGCAAGCGGTACAACGGGGACACAAGCATGGCCTGCGGGTGTAGGTAATCATTACGCCGTTTATGACCTTTATAATTCGAATATCAAAGTAGTTGACAATACCTTCGAAGGTATGACTTTTGCCGGGGTACGCAGCTTCAAGTTCGCTGAACTATTCATCTCGAACAACTTATTCCTCAATTGCAACAGGGGCATTATGCTGTCTAATCCTGCGGGAAATACCAATTCGTCCAAAGATGCTGCTGGTAACCAAACCGGTCTACCGCAATCCAGTAAAAATATTGTAATTTCCGGTAATATATTTAAGGGGACGCAGCTCGAAACGATTTATTGCGTAGGATGGCCCAAAACGGCTTTGGTATATGCCAAAGTGGAGTCGGTTATCATCACCAACAATGTGTTCGCGCAGGGATCATCCAGCAAGAACTGCATCAACCTGCGATGGGTGCATAAGGTGAGTATTACCGGGAACTTGTTCCACAACCAATATCGTGGAATCTGGTTATCATACGTAACCAAAGCAAGTATTAGTCATAACGTCTTTCAGGACATCAATATGGAGGCTATATTCTCCGAAGAACCAGACGCAGATTACAAAAACCGCGGACTCACGGCCGACATTCAGGTACTTCATAATCAGATCGATCGCTGCGGCAGGACCGGTATTTATATTCAAAGCATGGAGAAATTTCAGATTATTGGAAATATCATTAATTCCCCGGCAACTGAAACTAACAATACGCGAAGTGGCATCCTTGTTGCGAATTCAGCTAAAAAAGGGAAGGTCGCAGGTAACCATATTACTAAAGCTTTGACCGGCAATCAAAACCAATATGGCATAAGCGTTACCGCTACTTGCAGCGATGTGCAGGTCGCTGACAACATGGCCGAAGGCATGACGGCCGCCGTGTCTATTCAAGGTTCCACGAACTTTGACGGAATTTACTTACATAGTCCGAACGGAATGCGGTATAAGATGACCATTGGTAACGATGGCGTTATGATGCATAGCCCCGCATAAGCAAGTATTTAAATAAAAGCCCCGGATCACCAGTCTAACCCATATGGCTTCACTTCCTTACCGTTCAAACGAAAAAGATCACCCGAAGGTGATCTTTTTCTGTAAAGCGGGCGGCGGGAATACTCCAAATACTTATTTTAAATGCTTCCTACGGAAGCGGCTATTGGTATATTGGGACGCGCGTCCTACTTGAGTATATTCTATGATGTCTTCACGGACGGTCGAACCCATACGGCTTCTCTTCCTTTCCCGTTCAAACGAAAAAGACCACCCGAAGGTGATCTTTTTCTGTGAAGCGGGCGGCGGGAATCGAACCCGCGCGATCAGCTTGGAAGGCTGAAGTTCTACCATTAAACTACGCCCGCGTATTATAAAGGGATTGATGGTCGGGACGACACGATTTGAACATGCGACCCCCTGCTCCCAAAGCAGGTGCTCTACCAAGCTGAGCTACGTCCCGATGCGGTTTATGAAAATGGCGCGCCCTGAGAGATTCGAACTCCCGACCTTTTGATTCGTAGTCAAATACTCTATCCAGCTGAGCTAAGGGCGCAAATTAATTGGAGCGGAAGACGGGGATCGAACCCGCGACCCTCGCCTTGGCAAGGCGATGCTCTACCGCTGAGCCACTTCCGCATCGTATAATTGCTTGTCATTCTCGCTAACGTTTCTCCGAGGCGACAAGGAATAATATATCAGGAATTGAAGACAAATGCAAATGTTTTTTCTTTCCTTTTTTCATTTGATGAAAATACCGCCAAATGGCAATACTTCTTTGGCAATACGACGCAATAGGCTGTCATTTTTCATATGCTCATCCAATTTGCGATCCGGCTTACAGGGCTGCATGAGAACATGGCCTTGCCCCGTCATTTCCCAATGATAATTCATATGCTGACTGGCCAGTGTATTGCCGTACACACACAGACGCAGCTGAGCATTCTGCGGATACGCAACAAGACAGCTTGTATCAACATATAAGGGCTGCTTAACATCCAATGCCATTTGGTAAATCGGTCCTGTAGTCAGAAGTCCTAGTTTGCCTGGACCTTTAAACTGCATTTTCACAAGATCCTGCGTAATCAGTGTATTCTTAACATTTTGCAGATGAGAAGTGTAGCTGACTCCCTCTGTGTAAAACAAAACATGCCGGAATTCATATAGAAGTTCATCATCCACTCCTATCGGTATAACAGCCATGCTGTATCCTTCAGGCAGCCCTAGCATTACATTGGCAGGACCATGCAGCCGTGACTGAACAAAACGCTTCTTCCTATACATACTCGGCAGTTTCATTAACGAATCTTCTCTCTGCTCAGACTTCCCTTGGAAAGCGACAATTTGGTTCGGATGCAGCACATGAACAGACTCACCCTGTTCGATGCACATTGTAGCTATCTTTGCATGTGAGCTCACTTCCTCGAAAGATACCTCCATACACACCGACCTCCTCGTAAGACTACATTTATCTCATTCCGCGCTTTTGCCTCCTCCAGACCATGAATCGAAACACGCGGCCTAGCACAAAATAAAAAAGAACCAGCAAAACAGCCGTCACAGCCATATAGGTTAATTTCCGATTTCGCTTTTCTTTATCTAGGGCTACTTGTTCCATGGCCTTCAAGCGTTCTTGCAATTGTTCATTTTCCCTTTTAAGCGTTTCGTTTTGCCCAAGAAGCCGTTCCTCCGTTTCTTGCGAATGTCGTATGGCTTCGGAAAGCTTATCCTTCTGGTCCTCTAATTGCTGCTTTGTTGCCTCATAGTCCTTCTGAATTTGTTCCACATTCTCTGGTAGTTGATATATGTCTTTCACCCGATCCAACCATGAAGCTTGGACAGCAGAAGCTGGATACATAAATCCAAACAAGATGACAAGTATGCTCAAGATTTTAATAGCCCGCGCTAAATAACGTGTCTGCATCTGCCGCCCCTCCCCCTGTGGATATCGACATTTTCTTCTATTTTACCGCAAAAGTCACCCCTTCACCACTTCTACAGCTGCTATGGGATACCGCAAGATCGTCATCATTCTCAAAGACTCCACCTTTCTCGGGTCTGATAAATAAAACTCATGATGGAGACCGCGGATCTTCCGTCTATGTTCAGTCAGCAGACATAAAAAAACTTACCCTTCGCCAAATTTCGCGAAACAGGTAAGTCTCATGCTCATAAAAAATCGTATGTAATTATACCGCTGCTGGTGGCGTGAATGAACGCTGAGCAAATTCAGCATCTAACATGTAGAAAGCGTTACTGTCTTTATCAATGCGTTTCAATTTATTAATAATGCTGTCGAACATTGCTTCTTCCTCTACCTGCTCATCAATGAACCATTTCAAGAATTGCATAGTCGCATGTTCTCTATCGTTCAATGCCAAATCGGATAGATGATAGATACGTCTTGTTACTTCTTGCTCATGTTGATAAGCATGTTCAAAAGCATCTAGGATCGATTTGTACTCATTCACAGGCGTATCCATACCAGCAAAGCTAACCTTTTTTCCACGATCATTTATGAATTTGAAAATTTTCATTGCATGGAATTTCTCTTCTTCAGCTTGTACAATAAAAAAGTTGGAAAAGCCGTCTAAGCTTTCCGCAGCACAATAACCAGCAATAGCCAAGTAGACGTGCGCGGAATAAAACTCATAGTTCATCTGCTCATTGAGCGCTTCTGTAAGTGTATCGTTTAACATAGATGCACACACCTTTCTGTATGGTTATCTCTTGCGTATTCCCCATACATACAAGATTACCAGAACTCCGCATACAAATACAAACGGAAGTAACAATTTAAGAAGGGTTAAGTTCAAGCCATCACGCTTTCTGCCCTAGATTCAGCTATAATTTGTTTGATCTGAGCATAAAGTAAGTCAGGCGATGCTGCACACAACAGCTCCTTTTTACCGATCATGGCAATACACTCTTTCTTACAATGCTTACAATTACCTAAGCAGTCCTTCTTCTTCTGCTTAAGGCCCGGATATTCGTTTTTCAAGGACTTATATATTTGTTTGGATCCGAACTTTTCATTTCTACAGCAGTATTTAATCGTTTTCATGTTCGATCTCCCCCCGCCATCGCTTTTACCACTATAATTGATATTAGTGATAATAATAATCAATGTCAACTGAAATTTAAAGTTGCTTGTCCATAGAACGCAAAAAACTCAATAGCCGCTAGGCCATTGAGTTTTTTAAATCTTTAGTATGACGAGTGACACAGTCTATCATTGAACAGATTTCTAACTGTGCAGGTGCAGAGAAGTCAAAAGGGGTGCGACCCGCACTCCGGGCCATAAAGGTAACTGTCTTAGGGCGATTCGGCAGTAAATCAAAATAGTTATCATCAAATATACCCTCTATCGACGTAGATAATCGCACCTGTTTGGCCAACGTATCTGTTTCCAATACAAACCGGGTTCCCCCGCTTCCTTCCACCTCGGTTATTTGAATGGTTGGGTCAGCTAGTTTCATTTCCTTGAATGGCACCAAATAATGTTCGCAGCTTCCGATGACTGTTCCATCCGTCTCCAACTGTACAACTAGCAGAACGGATGTCTCATCGTTTCCTGCCAGCAACTCTTCTTTATTGACCGAGAGGGCTTTAACACCTGATAAAGCATCAACCTCAACCGGCCCCACGCAGCACCATATAACATCTCCAGAAAAATTCAATAACTCTATCCTAAGCGTCCCGTGAATCGGAAATCGGAAATCGGAAATAATGTAAACATCGAGGCGGCTTTCATCTGTATCATCCACAGAGAGAAGTACATCGCTGAAGCTGCGCCGTGCATAATATTGCAAGGCTTTCCATCTGCCATAGTAATCCATCCCAGCCCATGAGGCCACAGGCCAGCAGTCATTCATCTGCCAATATAGAGAACCCATACAGTATGGCTTACGGCGTCGATGCGCTTCAATGGCAGTTTTCATCGCCTCCGCCTGCAATACCTGACTCATATATAGAAAGGATGGGAAATCTTTCGGCTCCCTCATATAGATGTCCATGTATTCCTTAATTAATTGATTGCCACGTTTGTGCTTCTGATGTGCCAGCATGACTTCAGATTCTAACGCCATATCTGTTTCCTCGGCATAGGTCTTAACCGACTCGTATTCCGGGAATGATTGAAAACCATATTCGCTCATAAAGCGTCCAACGTGCTCATTATACTTCTCAAAGGGCTCTACAGAATGCCATACGCCCCAGTAGTGAATATCCCCAGAGGAAGAATTCTGGTGAGCATGTTGATCCTCATTCCCCTTAAGCCCACACATAGGTGAAGAAGGCCAGTAAGAAATATCCGGAGCCCATCGGTTAACTGCTTCAGGTAAAATCATATGAAAAATTTGCTCATAATCATGCCAAATACGTTCCCGCTGCTCGGAGCTGTAAAGCTTTTTCCATCCCCATCCAGCCTGCTCATCGTAATGTGACCACGCCGTATCCATTTCGTTGTTTCCACACCACAACGCAATACAAGCATAGTTTCGGAGACGTTTAATGTTCTCCTCAGCTTCTAACTTAACATTTAGTAAAAAAACTTCGTCACCAGGGTACATACTGCAGGCAAACATAAAGTCTTGCCACACGAGAAGCCCATACTCATCACAAAGCTCATAAAACATATCCTGCTCATAGATCCCGCCGCCCCAAACCCGAAGCATGTTCATATTGGAGGCTGCCGCTGTGGCAATTTCATGTCTATAGGTTTCGTAAGTAACTTCTGTTAAAAAGCTGTCATTCGGTATATGATTGGCACCTTTGGCAAACACGGCAACGCCATTTAATTCGATATAAAATGAGGTTCCTTCGTCATCTTGATTCGTCACCAGTTTAATGGTTCGAAGTCCGGTTCTAATACTTTTCTGTGCTGCAGAACCTCTCGTTCCTATTAATTCCACTTTAAAGCTGTATAAATCTGGCTCTCCTAACCCTCTGCACCACCACAAGCGGGGTTGATCAATAGACATATTCAGTTCGACATGATTAATTCCACTTACCAGATTTACTTTCCTGGTCCAACTGAGACCTTCCGTAAGAACATGTAGTGATCCTTCCCATGCTTCTGTAACCTCTATCTCAAGAACAGCGGTAAGTTTAGCGAGTACAGGAGTAACTTCATCTTGCCTGATATATACATCGGTAATCCGGCATTCCGTCCAGCCTTCAAGTCTCACCTCACGCCATATTCCGCTTGTTACAAAGCGCGGACCCCAGTCCCATCCGTAATGGTATGGCGCCTTACGAGCAAAGACGCTAATCTTCTTATCAACGAGACCGCCTACATCTGACTGATCGTTCGATGCCGGCAGTCCATAGCCCAGCCTCTCTAACTTCGGTAAATCTTCATGAATCGGCGATCTGAAATGAACCGACAGCTTGTTATCACATTCGGTGAGCCATTGCTTAACATCAACTCTCCAGCTGCGGAACATATTATCCGCTGAAAGAATGTGCCGATCATTCACATATACATCTGCGTACGTATCTAATCCGTCAAACACAAGCTCCAAATGTAAGCTTGCCTTTAGCTCCTCTGGAACATCAAAAAAGCATTGATACTCCCAATCTTTTTTGTCGATCCACTGCAGCTCGCTCTCATTCTTTCCATAAAACGGATTCGGAATAATGCCGTTATGATATAGATCCATATGGACACAACCAGGAACCTTAGCTGGTATCCAGTTATTTTCGTCACAAGCTTTAAACGTCCATTCTTTCCATACATTTGCTGTTTCGCTCATCCTGTCCTCCATCATAAGCGGTGCTATCGAAAACCCGCTATTATCATCTATAGTCGAACATCGCTAGTATTCGTACCCTTACTTTCTTTCAGTCTCGCTTCTTCTATCTCATGTTCCCAATTCAGATGCCGGTATTCGGCCGCTTCATTAGAGGTGTCAAACCAATCCCTAAAGTCCTGCCAAAGAGCCGGTGTCCACATCCCGTCGATTTGAGCTGTTGTATATATGCCCTCATTCAGCCTTATAAATCCGAAGACGTCGCGCACTTGCGATTTTTCTGCAAGCTCGACCGTCGTTTCCGCCAAATGCGGAGGAATAAAGATAACTCCGGATGGGGTTCCGAGTACAACATCACCCGGTAGGCATACAGCTCTTCCAATCCGGCATGGCACATTCATGCCGACCATTGTCACATCCTCGATAGCGGTTGGATCGCTTCCTCGATAATAAACATTGATTCCCTCAATTTTGACAACCTGCTGATTATCACGAATGCCTCCCCATATGACAGCACCGCCTCGTTTCGTACGAGCGGAAATGGCTGTTGATAGATTGCCCCCAACGAATGTACCTTTATAGACCTTATCGAACATGTCGACTACGGCTACATCATCCTCTTCCAGACAATCGATAATCCATTGATTGAAGAAGCCTTTTCTATTCTCTTGTTCATGTCCATAATTTAGAAGTGTATGATGCAAATCAGGGCGGTGTGGTAGCAATACCGAAGTCACTGCACGACCTACCATGACTTGTTCGGGATGAATAATCTTGAAATCCCCTTCAAATTGAAACTTGTAACCGCTGTTCCATAGGGGGCCCCATGCTTCCTCCAACGTAATCCGGCGCATACGCCGCAATACATCGTCGGATACTTTTGGACGTCCATTTAGGAATCGCTCCCCTTCCCATAACGGCGTAAGTTGGATGATGTCTTCAGCATTATCGAATTTCATGAGTTATTCCTCCTGCGTTTTCGATTTTGTCAGCTCCATAAGCGGTCGTTCGACCAACGATGATTCCATTCATCCGTCGATACCCATAATCCCTGATCTTCTGGATGCAAATGCTGCGCAATCACTTCGTCATTAAGTTCCTCAATACCAAGACCGGGAGCATCGGGCACGGTGATGAATCCATTCTGAACAAGCGGTTTCGTCACATAGCTAGAAATGATGAGATCATCCCACCACGACACATCATCGGAGTGGAATTCCAAGGCAAGGAAATTCTCCGTTGCAGCAGCCACATGTGCAGCCGCTAGACAGGCAATTGGGCTTTCAGCCATATGAATCGCCATTGCTACGCCATATTCTTGCGCCATATCGCCGATTTTCTTCGTCTCTAGTATTCCGCCAGCCGTTAGCACATCCGGATGAATGACGGATACTCCGCCAGCTTCAAGGAGCGGTCTGAAATTTTCTTTTAAATAAATGTCTTCACCCGTACAAATCGGGGTTGTGACACTACTCGCTAGCTTGGCGTACTGCTGCGTATACGTCCATGGAATCATATCCTCCATCCAAGCCAGGTTGAACTTATCGATCCGACGCCCAAGTTTAATACAATCTTCAACACCGATATGTCCAAAATGATCAATAGCAAGGGGAACTTCATACCCGATAACGGATCGAACATCCGCTACATATTGTTCCAGCATATCAAGCCCCTTTTCTGTCACATGGATGCCTGTAAAAGGATGCGCGATATTGTACATATCATACACTCGGTTGCGCAGCGCTCTTTCTTCGGATTGTGGAAGGCTTCCGGGCTGGCGTTTCCACCAGGAACGCGATAGACTCTGCATGTCTTCTAAGAATCCAAGAGGCGCGCTTAACGTACCTGGCTCATGAATAATCTGATTGATGCCAAGATCCATTTTCAAAAATGTATATCCTTTATTTATTCTTTCTTTCAACGCTAATCCCATCGCATGACCGGTGTCTCTACCGTTTACGTCCGTATCACAGTACATTCGAATTTTATCGCGAAATTTGCCACCCAGCATTTGATAAATAGGAATCTGATAGGCCTTTCCTGCTAAATCCCATAGTGCAATTTCTAGACCGCTGACGCCCCCACCTTGACGAGCATGACCTCCGAACTGCTTAATACGACGGAACAATTTATCAATATGACAAGGATTCTCCCCTAGCAATCGACTCTTCAACATCTGAGCGTACACTTTATCCGCACCATCACGAACTTCTCCATAACCAACCAAACCTTGGTTGGTATACACCTTAATTAGGCTGCAATGCATCGGTGCGCTGACAATATCGGCAAAGCGGATATCAACGATCCTCAGCTCAGATGGATTTGAATGCCCGTTAACGTGGGCTAAAGTGCTTTCATAGGTATCTGGTTTCAGAATGATCCTCAATCCCTTCTTTACTGTAAATAAATTGCTTCTCCGTTATCATTAATTGTTTGAAGCTGCAGCCTCCATCAATCCCTTGATGTACCCAACCCCAAACAATCGGCCTAATAGCTCGTAACCCGGATTCTTATTATCCTCTCCTGCCATTGTAGGTACATGATCGGGCCTTGCAGGACCTTGATAGCCATATTTATAGTAAAGCTTCATGGCTTCGAGCATATCCGTCTTGCCGTCATCATGAAATGTTTCCTCGAAACGTTCCGCATTGCCCTTTACATCGCGAAAATGCACAAAAAATATTTTGTTCTGTTCCGCAAAACGAGTGATAACAGACGGAATATGCTCACCAGCTGTAGCCAATGTCCCTTGACATAAAGTAATCCCGCTATACTCGCTTGGAACTAAATCGATAGCCCTCTGCAGGGCATTGGCGCTCGTCAATATACGTGAAACTCCTCGAATTGGTGAAATTGGCGGATCATCCGGGTGTAGAGCAAGCTTCACCTTGGCTTTCTCAGCAGTTGGTACAATTTTCTCCAGATAGTACCGGAGATTGTCCCAGAGCCGATCTTCCTCTACGATACCTGCCTCCGTCAAAGGTGCATCTTTCATCAAAGAATGATCATAACCGGATACAAGGGCTTCTCCACGTGTACGAATGCTCGTTGATGTGCGGAACCAGCCAAACTGTGCCATAAAATTGTAGCAAAGGACAGGTATGCCAAGAGCACCCATGTTCGTAATCAACGTTTGCATGACGGCAATCTCTTCATCCCGCCCAGGTAGCCCTAATTTAATTAAATTCGTCGAAGGAGCTGATTCAATAACGGCTAATTCGATACCGTTGTTGTCGAATCTTTGCTTCATTAGAAGCAGATTATGATAATCCCACGGCTTCATACCGTTAAGTTCTCGGGGCAATGGACCCACCGCATAATTCACGCCCATTTGTTTGGCAAGCGACCAAAGCTGATCAGGTTCTGATGAAAAAAATTCAGCTAACTGCATGCTAACATGACCTCCTTGAATGTTGAGCCACTTCAATTCTCAAAGGAGAACGGAAGTGGCTCAAGAGAAATGTATAGGATGAATAGAGGGCTGACTTTATTTATTCAACTTGGCTTCCGCATCTTTGCCTTTATCAGTAATTGTTTTGAACGCTTGCTCAAGCGTCTGTTTGCCGAACATCACGGCTTCCATTTCCGATTTGTACGTTTTCACGAAATCTTCAGTGCCTGGAGGAGCAGGGTAGAAAGGCAGTGCCTTGTCTTTTGCTGCGTTCAATAAATCTTTACCGAAGAGATCACCTTTGGATAGTGTAGATTCAAGACTTTTGAAAATAGTTTCATTAATCGGAATACCTCTCGTTGTGCCCAGAACTTTGCCAGCCTCTTGATTGGAAATAAACCACTTGATGAACTGTTTGGCTTGCTCTTTATTAGCTGAGTTCGCACCTATGCTGAGGAAGATTGTCGACTGCGCCCAGCCTCCCCCTTTCGGACCTATCGGATTGCTGTTTACTACCAATTTGCCTGGAACTAGTGCCTGGATAGCCGTTGCAGACCCCACGGATGCTCCTTTGAGCATCACTTTGCCGGCTGCCAAAGAGTCGAGCTTTGGATCGTTCTCTTTAAAAGACATCTGCAAATCGGCCGAAGGTACGATGCCGTCTTTGCGGAATCCAGCATATGTGTTTTGGAATTGGAACCAAGTGTCCTTATCTAGGTTGAACTTCGTGCCGTCTTGGAAAATAGGTCCTTTTCCTTGGGCCGTTTGATAATACTGGTACCAATCCCAAACATTTGATAAATCGTCGATCGGATATTTGTCTTTAGGCAATTTCGTGCGTGCTTCTTTCGCAAAGGCAAAGAAATCATCATAGGACCAATTATTGAATGGCAGCTTGATTCCTGCCGCTTCAAGATCAGGTTTGTTGTACACCATCCCCTGACCGTTCAAACTGAGGGGAACACCGTACAGCTTGCCGTTGATTTTAACATTCTCCAAAATTTTTGGATCGACGATGTCTTTCAAATCGAGATCCGACAAGTCAGCAAGCTGCCCCCGCTTGACGTAACTTTGAATATACGCCGCATCCATCTGCAGCACATCTGGGATCGTATTGGAAGCCGCTAAAGTTGGAAGCTTTTCCCAAAATCCATCCCATGCTGTATACTCTGGGGCAAAGGTCACTTTAGGCACTTGACTCGTGTATAAATCCAGCGCTTTCAAAGTGGCATCATGACGTGCCTGTGTTCCCCACCACATGATCTTCAGCTTAACCGCCTTGTCAGAAGCAGGCGCAGACGTCGCTGTTTTCGCCGTCGTTTGCGGCTGCGTCGATGATTGCGCCGGCTGGCTGCCGCTGCTGCATCCAGTAATACCAATCGTTGCAGCAATCATGGCTAAAGATAACCCTTTGAGCATTGGTTGTCGTTGTTTCATGAATAAACACTCCCTTTATATGTGAAATGATGTGTTGCCTACATGAGGTGCAGCTTTTGGCATCAACCTTTGATTCCTGTTGTAGCGATGCCCTCCACGAAATGCTTTTGGGCCAAGAAAAACACAATGGCAGAAGGAGCGACTGAGAGAAGCGACATAGCCAACAATTGGCCCCACTGGATTTCAAATTGGTCAATAAACATTCTTAGTGCCAAACCGACTGTAAATTTCTCAATGGAGCTTAAATACAACAATTGGGAGAAGAAATCGTCCCAGCTCCAAAGAAATGTGAAAATACCTACGGTTACAAGCGCTGGTTTTATTAAAGGTGCAATGACGAAGAGAAATATTTTGTAAACAGAAGCACCGTCCATTTGTGCGGCCTCGTCCAGATCTCTGGGAATTCCCCTAATAAATTGGACGACTAGGAAGATGAAGAATGCACCTCCTCCAAAGAAATGAGGTAATATCAATGGAATATAACTGTTCACAAGGCCCAACTTGTTATACATAATGTACTGAGGCACAACAGTCACCTGAGAAGGCAGCATCATTGTAAGCAACAACACGGAGAACCAGAAACTCCGTAGTTTAAACTGCAATCTCCCAAATCCATACCCCACTAGTGCCGCCGTGACTACGCCGCCCAATACGTTCCAGAATTCCATTAAAAGCGTATTGGCAAAAAAGGTTGTGAACGTGTACTCGGAAGAATACGTCCAGCCTTTGGTGTAATTTTCCCACATCAACACCTGCGGCCAAATCGTTGGTGAACCTAATTCCGCCAAACTTTTCAATGAGGCACCCATCCACCAAAAAACCGGGTAGAGCATGATCAGAGAAAACGGCAACAGAATGAAATGTGCCTTTAATGAAGAATATCGCCGTATGATCATTTAGATCCTCTCCCATCGGATTCGTAATAGACCCAGTATTTGGATACGGCAAAATTAATTGCCGTTAATATTGCTATAATAAGTAACAATATCCATGCTAGTGCGGAGGCGTAACCCATTTGAAATTGTTTGAAAGCCTTTTCATACAAGAACATGACATACATATAAGTTGAGTTTGCAGGGCCTCCTGCCGTAATGACGAATGCAGAAGTAAACATTTGGAAGGATCCAATAATACCTAGCACTAAATTAAAAAACATGACAGGTGAGAGCATTGGTAACGTAATGGTAAAAAACTTACGGACGATTCCAGCACCATCTACGGAAGCGGATTCATATAAATCTTTCGGAATTTGTTTCAAGCCCGCTAGGAAGATAACCATGGTGGACCCAAACTGCCAAGCATTCAGTAAGATAAGAGTGCCAAGAGCTGTATCAGGGTTCGATATCCATCCAACTCCAGTAATATGAAACCATCCCAGAATGTGATTGATATACCCATCCAATCCGAACATGTTTCGCCAAAGCGCAGATACCGCAATACTTCCCCCAATTAACGATGGAAAATAAATAGCTGTCCGATACACATTCATCCCACGGAGACTCCGATTCAGCAGCATCGCTACCATTAGGGAAAAAAACAACTTGACTGGCACGGAGATGAGAACAAACGAGAAAGTTACAGAAAGCGATTTCAAGAATAATCGATCTTTTGTAAAAATCTCCGAATAGTTTTTCGAGCCAATCCATGATGGCTTATCCAGTAATGAATAATCTGTAAAAGATAAATAAAATGACTGAATAATAGGCCATAGCGTCAACAATAGAAAGCCAATTAACCAAGGGGAAATGAATAGATACCCGGCAGTATTATACTCATCTTTATTGCGAAACCTACGCTTTCTTATAATCATAGTTGTTACCTTCTCTCAGCTTAAAATAAATGGGGTCAATGTTACTTAATGTATTTCGATTGTAATCCTAATATTTTATTGTGTCAACCTAATATATAAATAATGTTATGTTAAATAAACTAGTTTTATGTTTATTTTAACCGCTTACTTTCATAACATAAAACACATTATTTACTTATAATCCGTTTATTTCTTGGATATATCGACAAACAACATAAAAAAGTTCCCGAATCAAGTTTACTTGTAAACTTGATTCGGGAACTTTGTAAATCGAGCTACTTCAATTATTCTAAATCGTTAACTTTCTGTGAAAGCACTGATACTTTCCCTAATAATTAAGTCGCTTTGCAGCAATACTTTTTCATAGGGCATATGCCTATTCTTCAATCTCCATAACAACAAGTCTACTGCTTTGATACCGAGTGCATCTTTCTCAGCATTGATCGTTGTAAGCGTTGGAAAGTCTTTAACAATATCGACATTGTTATCAAAACCTGTTAAAGAACAATCCTCAGGGACACGAAGATTCATTGCCTTTAAGGCATTATGCACTAGCACGGCAATTTGATCATTCGCGCTCACGAATGCTGTAGGAAACTCACTAGCCGGGATGGACTGCAAACCTGTCAGCAGCAAATTCGTATTTTCTTCTCTCAAAGAAGGTATCACATTTAACAACGCATGACTTCTATGCAAATAAGGCAGTTCATTCTCCTCCATGATAGACCTGAACCCTATCCAACGGTCAAAAAAACTTCGCGAATAACGCAAATTGCCGATGAATTGGATACGGGTGTGACCCTTGCCAATCAAAAAATTAGTAAGCTTGCGCATAATATCCACATTATTCATGAAAATAGTGTCCGATTCAATCATCTCATCTTCATGATCGACCATTACAAAGGGGATTGCCTTACTTCTTAGCTCCATCAGCATCGGCGTTGATACAAGCCCAACACCAATGACCCCTAACAGACCCTCTGGTTTCATAACCAGATTAAAGTTTCTAGGATTGTCATCTGAGACAATAATCGAGCCTATTCCTTCAGATTCAAGTGTTTTGGAGATGCCGTCTAGTACTTTCCCCCAATAGCCGGACTCTTTATTCTGGCTGCGAATGTTCGGAATTAGAATACAAACGATTTTATCACTTTGCTCCGAAGTGGACTGACTCTGAATTTTTTTAATCGTTTTCTGGTTCAGATATCCTAATTGGGAAGCGATTTCAAAAATTTTTTCTCTCGTTACTGCACTAATGCCAGATTTCCCGGACAATGCTTTCGATACTGCATATTTAGATACACCAACTCGATCCGCGATCTCCTGCATGGTAATTTTATTCGTTTTTGTCAAAGCTATCACTCCAAATCAGTATCCGACACTCGTGTTGATTTTGTAAACCAAACAATACTCTCATAATAATAACAAATTAGCATATATAAGTATACAAGAAGTGTTATCTCTAGTAGATGGAGAAAATAAAAAGAAGAGAAGGCGCTTATTAGCAACCTACTCTTCTTTACCGATAATGCGGTCAAGAGGACTCGAACCTCCACGGGGGGTTAGCCCACACGGACCTGAACCGTGCGCGTCTGCCAATTCCGCCATGACCGCGAAACAGAGAACTTTAGACTAGGTCTAAAGCTCCCCATAAATACTGAGTCATGTAGGATTCGAACCTACGACACCCTGATTAAAAGTCAGGTGCTCTACCAACTGAGCTAATGACTCATGGACATAAATAAAAAAAATGGCGGAGCTGACGGGATTCGAACCCGCGGTCTCCTGCGTGACAGGCAGGCATGTTGGGCCACTACACCACAGCTCCACACTATGTAAGACATCTAATATAGGGATCTTTTTGATAATATCAAAAGTCTCTCCTTATATAAGAGGTTGGTTGCGGGGGCAGGATTTGAACCTGCGGCCTTCGGGTTATGAGCCCGACGAGCTACCGGGCTGCTCCACCCCGCGACATTACTAGCATGATATTTTATTATCCCCGAAAAATGTTTAGCTAATGCGTTACACTTTTTAAGGTAAAATGGTGGAGGCTGACGGGATCGAACCGCCGACCCTCTGCTTGTAAGGCAGATGCTCTCCCAGCTGAGCTAAGCCTCCATGGGATATAACTAGAATATAGATGGTGACCCGTAGGGGACTCGAACCCCTGTTACCTCCGTGAAAGGGAGGTGTCTTAACCACTTGACCAACGGGCCTCGTAAACAGGCTTTTCTTATGTAAAAGTTTATTGGTGGCGGAGAGAGAGGGATTCGAACCCTCGAGACGCTTGTGACGCCTACACGATTTCCAATCGTGCTCCTTCGGCCAGCTCGGACACCTCTCCATGAAAAGCCTGGTATGTTATAAAAAATGGCTCCCCGAACAGGACTCGAACCTGTGACAACTCGATTAACAGTCGAGTGCTCTACCAACTGAGCTATCAGGGAAAACTGCTTGGCAACGTTCTACTCTCCCAGAACCCTGCGGTTCAAGTACCATCGACGCTGGAGGGCTTAACGGTCGTGTTCGAGATGGGAACGCGTGGGTCCCCTCCGCCATCATCACCAAACAGTCAAAGCGTGTTTGCGCCTTGAAAACTAGATACGAAACTTGCGTAAAGTTAGAATTTTAGGTTTATTGGTTAAGCCCTCGACCGATTAGTATTCGTCAGCTGCATGCATTGCTGCACTTCCACCTCGAACCTATCAACCTCGTCGTCTACAAGGGGTCTTACATACTGGGAAATCTCATCTTGAGGGGGGCTTCGCGCTTAGATGCTTTCAGCGCTTATCCCCTCCGTACATAGCTACCCAGCGATGCCTCTGGCGAGACAACTGGTACACCAGCGGTACGTCCATCCCGGTCCTCTCGTACTAAGGACAGCTCCTCTCAAATTTCCTACGCCCGCGACAGATAGGGACCGAACTGTCTCACGACGTTCTGAACCCAGCTCGCGTACCGCTTTAATGGGCGAACAGCCCAACCCTTGGGACCTACTTCAGCCCCAGGATGCGATGAGCCGACATCGAGGTGCCAAACCTCCCCGTCGATGTGGACTCTTGGGGGAGATAAGCCTGTTATCCCCAGGGTAGCTTTTATCCGTTGAGCGATGGCCCTTCCATTCGGTACCACCGGATCACTAAGTCCGACTTTCGTCCCTGCTCGACTTGTAGGTCTCGCAGTCAAGCTCCCTTATGCCTTTGCACTCTGCGAATGATTTCCAACCATTCTGAGGGAACCTTTAAACGCCTCCGTTACATTTTAGGAGGCGACCGCCCCAGTCAAACTGCCCACCTGACACTGTCCCCATACCGGATCACGGTACTAGGTTAGAACTCCGATACGATCAGGGTGGTATCCCAACGATGCCTCCACCCAAGCTGGCGCTCAGGCTTCAAAGGCTCCCACCTATCCTGTACAGATCGTACCAAAGTCCAATATCAAGCTGCAGTAAAGCTCCATGGGGTCTTTCCGTCTTGTCGCGGGTAACCTGCATCTTCACAGGTATTAAAATTTCACCGGATCTCTCGTTGAGACAGCGCCCAAGTCGTTACGCCATTCGTGCGGGTCAGAATTTACCTGACAAGGAATTTCGCTACCTTAGGACCGTTATAGTTACGGCCGCCGTTTACTGGGGCTTCAATTCATAGCTTCGGGCTTGCGCCCTAACCACTCCTCTTAACCTTCCAGCACCGGGCAGGCGTCAGCCCGTATACTTCGCCTTGCGGCTTCGCACAGACCTGTGTTTTTGCTAAACAGTCGCTTGGGCCTTTTCACTGCGGCCCCCTCGGGCTATTCACCCTACCGAGGCACCCCTTCTCCCGAAGTTACGGGGTCATTTTGCCGAGTTCCTTAACGAGAGTTCTTCCGCGCGCCTTAGAATTCTCTTCTCACCCACCTGTGTCGGTTTGCGGTACGGGCACCTTCGCCTGGCTAGAAGCTTTTCTTGGCAGTGTGAACTCATGACCTTCGGTACTTAAATTTCCCTCCCCATCACAGCCCAGCCTTAACGATGTGCGGATTTGCCTACACATCAGCCTCACTGCTTGGACGAGCATCCATCAGCTCGCGTCACTATCCTTCTGCGTCACTCCATTGCTCATAACGGCTACGGTGGTACAGGAATTTCCACCTGTTGTCCATCGACTACGCCTTTCGGCCTCGCCTTAGGTCCCGACTTACCCTGAGCGGACGAGCCTTCCTCAGGAACCCTTAGGTTTTCGGCGGATCAGATTCTCACTGATCTTTTCGTTACTTATACCGGCATTCTCACTTGTATGCGCTCCACCTGTCCTTACGGTCAGAATTCTACGTACATACAACGCTCCCCTACCCATGCACTAAAGTGCAAGCCATAGCTTCGGTGGCGTGTTTAGCCCCGTTACATTTTCGGCGCAGAGTCACTCGACCAGTGAGCTATTACGCACTCTTTCAATGGTGGCTGCTTCTAAGCCAACATCCTGGTTGTCTGTGCAACTCCACATCCTTTCCCACTTAACACACACTTGGGGACCTTAGCTGATGGTCTGGGCTGTTTCCCTTTTGACAATGGATCTTAGCACTCACTGTCTGACTCCCGGATTTAAGTTTGTGGCATTCAGAGTTTGACTGGACTTGGTAACCCTTGGCGGGCCCCGCACCCAATCAGTGCTTTACCTCCACAACTCAACATCCGAGGCTAGCCCTAAAGCTATTTCGGGGAGAACCAGCTATCTCCGAGTTCGATTGGAATTTCTCCGCTACCCCCACCTCATCCCCGCATTTTTCAACATGCGTGGGTTCGGGCCTCCAGTGAGTGTTACCTCACCTTCACCCTGGACAGGGGTAGATCACACGGTTTCGGGTCTACGTCCACGTACTAAAGCGCCCTATTCAGACTCGCTTTCGCTGCGGCTCCGTCTTTTCAACTTAACCTCGCACGGGAACGTAACTCGCCGGTTCATTCTACAAAAGGCACGCCATCACCCATATAGAGGGCTCTGACTTCTTGTAAGCACACGGTTTCAGGTTCTTTTTCACTCCGCTTCCGCGGTGCTTTTCACCTTTCCCTCACGGTACTGCTTCACTATCGGTCACTAGGGAGTATTTAGCCTTGGCAGATGGTCCTGCCGGATTCCGACGGGGTTTCACGTGACCCGCCGTACTCAGGATACCTCTAGGGGTTTCGTTCGATTTTGGCTACAGGGCTTTTACCTTCTATGCCGGACCTTTCCAGATCTCTTCGCCTACCGAACTAACCCCACAACGAGGTCCTACAACCCCAAGGAGCAAGCTCCTTGGTTTGGGCTATTCCGCTTTCGCTCGCCGCTACTGACGGAATCACTTTTGTTTTCTTTTCCTCCAGGTACTTAGATGTTTCAGTTCCCTGGGTATGCCTCTACTATTGCTATGTATTCACAATAGAGTAACTGCGCATTACCACAGCTGGGTTCCCCCATTCGGACATCCCCGGATCAAAGCCTGCTTACGGCTCCCCGAGGCATTTCGTCGTTCGCCACGTCCTTCTTCGGCTCCTAGTGCCTAGGCATCCTCCGTGTGCTCTTTCTAGCTTAACCATTTATAGGGATCTTTTGCGCTAAGCAAAAGTCTCTCCTATTGGAAAGAGTTTAAGATTTTTGTGCAACCCGAAGGTTAACACAACCTAAGTTCTTACTTTACGTTTTGTTTCGTTATCTAGTTTTCAAGGAACAACTGCGATGCTTTTGAAAGATTGCTCTTTCAAAACTGAACACGAGTGAGTAAGCGGTTTGTGTGCTAAGCACACTTGACTGGTCTTATCAAGACCGAGTCTCCATAGAAAGGAGGTGATCCAGCCGCACCTTCCGATACGGCTACCTTGTTACGACTTCACCCCAATCATCTACCCCACCTTCGGCGGCTGGCTCCCTTGCGGGTTACCCCACCGACTTCGGGTGTTGTAAACTCTCGTGGTGTGACGGGCGGTGTGTACAAGACCCGGGAACGTATTCACCGCGGCATGCTGATCCGCGATTACTAGCAATTCCGACTTCATGCAGGCGAGTTGCAGCCTGCAATCCGAACTGAGATCGGCTTATAAGGATTGGCTCCACCTCGCGGCTTCGCTTCCCGTTGTACCGACCATTGTAGTACGTGTGTAGCCCAGGTCATAAGGGGCATGATGATTTGACGTCATCCCCACCTTCCTCCGGTTTGTCACCGGCAGTCATCTTAGAGTGCCCACCCAAAGTGCTGGCAACTAAGATCAAGGGTTGCGCTCGTTGCGGGACTTAACCCAACATCTCACGACACGAGCTGACGACAACCATGCACCACCTGTCTCCAATGCTCCGAAGAGGGCACCTATCTCTAGGTGTTACATCGGGATGTCAAGACCTGGTAAGGTTCTTCGCGTTGCTTCGAATTAAACCACATACTCCACTGCTTGTGCGGGTCCCCGTCAATTCCTTTGAGTTTCACTCTTGCGAGCGTACTCCCCAGGCGGCATACTTACTGTGTTAACTTCGGCACCGAGGAATCGAATCCCCAACACCTAGTATGCATCGTTTACGGCGTGGACTACCAGGGTATCTAATCCTGTTTGCTCCCCACGCTTTCGCGCCTCAGCGTCAGTTATAGGCCAGAAAGTCGCCTTCGCCACTGGTGTTCCTCCACATCTCTACGCATTTCACCGCTACACGTGGAATTCCACTTTCCTCTCCTACACTCAAGTCAACCAGTTTTGGATGCGAACCGGGGTTGAGCCCCGGGCTTAAACACCCAACTTAATTGACCGCCTGCGCGCGCTTTACGCCCAATAATTCCGGACAACGCTTGCCCCCTACGTATTACCGCGGCTGCTGGCACGTAGTTAGCCGGGGCTTTCTTCTCCTATACCGTCACACAAAAGGCAGTTACTCCTCTTGCTGTTCGTCTAGGGCAACAGAGCTTTACGATCCGAAAACCTTCATCACTCACGCGGCGTTGCTCCGTCAGACTTGCGTCCATTGCGGAAGATTCCCTACTGCTGCCTCCCGTAGGAGTCTGGGCCGTGTCTCAGTCCCAGTGTGGCCGTTCACCCTCTCAGGTCGGCTACGCATCGTCGCCTTGGTAGGCCGTTACCCTACCAACTAGCTAATGCGCCGCAGGCCCATCTATAAGCCACAGATTGCTCCGTGTTTCATGATTCTCTCATGCGAGAAAACCAGTTATCCGGTCTTAGCTATCGTTTCCGATAGTTATCCCGATCTTATAGGCAGGTTACCTACGTGTTACTCACCCGTCCGCCGCTAACTTATCCCGAAGGATAAATCCGCTCGACTTGCATGTATTAGGCACGCCGCCAGCGTTCGTCCTGAGCCAGGATCAAACTCTCCATAATAGTGGACGATTGCTCGTCCGTATATTTGAAAGCTGAAATGCTCATTGACTTGCTAGCGAGATTTTGCAATCTCTTTTTTGAACGATTTCTCGTTCGTGCTTACTCACTCGTTGTTCAGTTTTCAAAGATCAATTTCTTTCGTTCACTGCCGTGTTACCGAAGCAGCGAGAAGTAATATACCACAGCTCGTTCATCAATTGCAAGCACTTTTTTTCTTGTCAATTTCTGTCGCTCTCTGTCGGAAAGCTATAGTAACATAGTTTGCTGCTTGAATGCAAGTTCCATTTAATGTCTCATGGTGATTTGCCGCTTCAAAGCAACGAGGAATAATGTAACACGTAGAGAAACCAATTACAACCCCTTTGGAAATGTTCCACAATTGCAATTGTTTTGAATTGTTCCTACAGAAAATCTAAACAAAAAGGATGCAGTCCTTCCGCATCCTTTAAAGCTCATTCGTATTCCATTCTATTTATTGAAGGAAAATTCAAGGGGGAATCTACAAATCTAGTGAAAGGGCTGCATTATCTAGCAGATTATTAACAAATCAACGCGTAGATTGAAAGAATTCGATACGCTCTCCATCTAAACCATTAAAGAAGAAGTATCTGGAGCCATTCGGAAGGGTCGTAATCTCAGCATCCAGCTGCTCAACTCCCAGTCCTTTGATTCTTGTAAATTCCGCTTCAATATCATCCACAGTAAAGGCCAAATGGTGAACTTTGCCCTCTTGCGGTAAACCCGCGTTATAACCCTCTATTAATTCAACTTCCGTTTCATTTAATGCTTCAAAACCAAGAAAGCCGAGTTTGATCACACCATTCGTATGTAACAAGGTACCTTTGTGCTTAAGTCCAATCACATCTTCATAGAAACGAATTGATGCTTCCAAATTCGCTACCATTATACCGACATGCTCCATTTTCAAAACTGCCATTTGTACATAACCTCCCAACATCTCCTTCTATTGTAACGAAAAGAGCACGAGAGGACTAGACCATTTTTAAGAGATAAGGAGCGTCTCCATTTCCCCATCCAGCGAGAAGAGCGTTACTTCTTTATTTGTAATATTGACCAAACCAATATCATCAAATACTTTTCTCACTTGAGCATTGGATAAATGCTTCATTATGGTTTGGGCCGCAATCTGTAAATGATCCTGATATATGGATTCAAAAAACATAAGAACTTCTTTTTCCCCGACTAGGATTTTCGCATGCATCATCCTATAACACCCCCATTATCAATGGTTCAATTGTATATTTTGTAATCTAGGAAAGTGTCAGGACTTTATTAGGTTTATGTTAGGTTCATAGATTTCGCCTTAGATATAAAGTCAGTGTATACTAGAGTAAAGAAGATGGGGTAGGAGGGTGCAAATATGAGATTACTAAAGCTTCTTCAAATCTATGAAGTGGATGGGATTACACCCAAGCATCGATCGGAACGGTTCGATTTTGATGAAATTCAAGGGCAAACATTTCGTGAAATGAACCCTACTGAGGTTGGGTGCCCCATGATCCTATCAGGCGTCCATCGATATATACCCTTCAAAACAACTAGAGTTCAAGCTATCGATCGGGACGGTTTGGATTTCCGGGTTCTGACACGCAATACCATCTATCATTTTGAAGTTTATACAGAACGTCAAGCCACGTAACCTTTGGAAGGTTAATGGCTTTTTTTGTTCATTCATATAATAATAATTTCTTCACTTCTCAAAATCTACCATTTCCCCTTATACTAATAGATGGGTTTATTAACCGCGGTTCTATTATTTGAAGGAGGAATTTTTAACACATGAAAAAAACATTGACCACCCGCCTTACAGCGCTCGCTCTTGTTACCGTTCTCACTAGCTCTTTCGCTGGTAGTCTAGCATTTGCCGAAACAGCAGCACCCTCTTCCCCCGTCTCAATGAAGTCAGATATGCATCTTGCCATTGATAACGGCGCTGTTGAGGGATACGGGGATACCGACTACCGTGGTGGAAGTGCCGCTACTCGTGCTGAAGTGGTAACAATGATTAACCGTGCTGCCAAGCTGAAAAGTGCAGATCTTGGTTCTGTCACGTTCACGGACCTTGCGAATTGGCAAAAACAAGCGGTTGCGAATGCCGTTGCAGCTAAACTCATTAGCGGCTTTGCTGATGGTACGTTCCATCCGAATGCTCCCGTTACTCGTCAAGAGCTTGCTGAGTTAATTGTTAAAGTCGTAACTGGCGGCCAACTGCCAAAAGTAAACGAGAATGTGTTGAACTACTTCAAAGATTCCTCTTCTATAGTTAAAGAATCTCGCCCTTATGTCGCTTATGCCGTCATCAGCGGAATTTTCACACCTACCCTTGACGGAAACTTCAACCCTACTGCTGAAGTAACGCGTGATGAAGTAGCTAAAGCGCTTAAGCCTATTTTATTTAAAGTAGTTGATATTTTAACGACTAACGATATTCACGGTAAAATCGAAGTGGGCTTCGATAAAAAACGAAATCAAGGTCAAGGCGGTATCGAAACACTCGGCGGTATCGTGACCGATTTCCGTGCTGTAAATCCAAAAGGAACGGTCGTTGTTGACGGTGGTGACGCATGGCAAGGTACGCTGATCTCTAATACAACAAATGGTCAATCCGTATTGGATACGATGGCGCAAGTGGAGTATGATGCCGCGGCTATCGGAAACCATGAGTTCGACTTCGGTCGTGACGTTCTGATCGACAACATTAAGAAAGCAAAATTCCCTATACTCGGGGCTAATATTATTGATGATAAAACGGGTAAACGCGTAGACTGGACACAGCCCTATGTAATTGTTGAAAAAGATGGCCTGAAAATCGGTATCATCGGTTTCGCAACGCCACAAACGACAACGACAACGAAATCAACAAACATTGAGGGCCTTTCCTTTGTAAATCCAGTTCCTATGGCTAAAGAATTATCTGCTGAACTGCGTGCTAAAGGTGTAGACATCATTATGGTTACCTCCCACCTGCCAGGTGAGCAAAACCAAAAGTCCTCTGAAATCATTAGTGAGCTTGCTGATCTTGCACAAGGTACAGGAAACGGTACTCTTGATGCGATCGTTGGTGGTCACTCCCACATGCGCGTTGCCGGCATCGTGAATGGGATCCCTGTTGTTGAGGCTCAAAGCTGGCTATATGCGGTTGGGCACATTCAACTGTTTGTAGACAAATCGACAAAGCAAGTTGTTTCCTCGAACGCAAGCTTGCTTGAAACGTATACAAACCTGACGACTGCTGACGCAGAGATTCACCAAACGGTTGAGGAGTATAAGTCGAAAATTTCGGCGAAATCTGGTGAAGTTGAAGTCGTTGTTGCAGAGCCGCTAAGTCGTAAATCTTTCCGCTTTGCTACCAATGGTGGAGTTGATCGCGACGGCGCATCCCAATTAGGAAACAGCATCACTGATGCCATGCGCGCTTCTGAGAAATCAGATATTGCATTCACTAATATTGGCGGCATTCGCGCTGATGTAGACAAAGGTGAGCTGACATATGGCAAAATGTTTGAAGTGTTCCCTTTCGGCAATTACAACGTGACGGGTACAATGACTGCTGCACAAATCAAAAAGGCACTCGAAGTTACGGACAAGTATACCAATCTTCCGGCTATTCAATTCTCAGGTTTGAAAGTAGAATGGGACAGCACGAAGCCACTCGGTGAAAAATATTCCAAAATCACCCTGGTAGATGGTACTCCAATCTATGTCGATGGCAAGTTGAATACAGATCGCACATTCAAAGTAACAACCAATGATTTCATGGCTACTGGCAGTGGCGATGGCTTTACCGTATTTGGAGAAGTGAAGGATTGGAAGGATGGCGCCATCATGTTGGACGCTTGGGTGAATTACGCCAATTCCCTGAAAGCTGCCGGTAAAGAACTATCTGTACAAGACGATGGTCGCGATGTGCGTTTGGATTTGAAGAAATAAGCTATCATTAATTATTAACCTCATAAAATAAAAAGGACTTTGACCGCATCCAATAATGGATAGGGTCAAAGGTCTTTCTATTTGGTCAGCCATACACGCATCAGGGATAGCAGTTGGCTTAAATTAAGCGGTTTGCTAATATAATCAGAGGCTCCTGCTTGCAAGCAAATGTCCCTGTCCTGTTTCATAGCCTTGGCTGTCAATGCAATAATCGGTACTTTCTCAAATCGGGTATCTTTCCTAATCATTCTCATGGCTTCGTAGCCATCCATAACGGGCATCATGATATCCATAAGTATGAGATCGATGTCTTGATCTTTCTTCATGATCTCCAAACATTCTTGTCCATTATGGGCAACGCTAACTAGTATTCCTTCTTTCTCAAAAGCATTGCTTAGAGCGAACACATTCCGAACGTCATCGTCGACGACAAGTACTTTTCTTCCACTAAAATTGTTCCTCTCTGCTGGATCAGCGGCTTTCTTATAGGCATCCCTAAGAAGAAAATCACTTATCATCGGGGAAGACGCAGCTGCAGCTTCCTTCTGTATGGACTCAGTTTCGTTAAAAACATGCTCCATTGAAGGAACATAAAGCGTAAAGGTACTACCTACTCCCTCTTTGCTTTGCATAATAACCCTACCACCAAGAAGTCGGGCTAATTCACGGCTTATCGATAAACCAAGGCCTGTCCCTCCATATTTACGATTCGTTGTTCCATCCGCCTGGCGAAAAGGCTCAAAGATCAATTGCTGCTTCTCAGGAGATATCCCAATCCCTGTATCTTTTACGGATAAGACCAGAACTTGTCTATGTTTAGCCAATGGCAGAAACTCTCTAATCTGCTCCTCACTGCACATACTCAAATTCACCTGAACGGAGCCCTCATGTGTAAATTTAAAGGCATTCGAAAGTAAATTTTTAATAATTTGGCTTAATCGTTGTTCATCCGTATAGAAAATATCTGGAACCTGTGAATCGCGCACGATGCTGAAAGTGAGATTTTGCTGTTCGGCTACCTTAGCAAATTGACTCCGCAATATATCTGGAAGCTCTGATACATTCATTTCACCGACATGAATATCTAATTTGCCAGCTTCGACTTTGGATAAATCAAGAATATCGTTAATCAGATGCAGAAGATCATTCCCTGAAGAATGAATAACACGGGCGTACTCTTGCTCTTCTTTGGTCAACGAACCCTGTTTAAGAACTGTTTATTTTCTTGCAGCATTTGGGAAAGGATCAGCACACTGTTTAATGGGGTACGAAGTTCGTGTGACATATTTGCCAAAAATTCCGATTTATATCGAGAACTTTGCTGCAGCTGAATCGCATGTTCTTCAAAAGATGCTTTAATATTCTCTAGTTCCCGTGACCTTTCTTCGGCATAACGATTCTGTTCCTCTAACTGTTCATTTGTCATGTGCAGTTCTTCTTGTTGCGTTTGAAGTTCTTCCGTCATGATCTGATATTCTTTTAGAAGCCGCTCAACTTCAACACGCGTTTGCACGCTATGTACAATTGTACCTAATACTTCGAGAATATCTTCAAGCAGCTCAAGCTGCAGCGGAGTAAATTTATCAAAGGAGGCCAGCTCCATGACAGCAATAACTTCATTGTTATGTAGAATGGGTACGATCAGAACACTTTGAGCCTTCGCCGCTCCAAGTCCAGACGATAGGGTAATGTAACTATCTGGTACATTCGTTAGATGAAACATTCGCTTCTCAACCGCACATTGACCAACTAATCCTTCACCCAATTGGAATTGATGAACTCCAATGCCATCACTTCCCCCCATAACCGCATAAGAAGCCAATTTAATCATGGAATCCTTGCCTTCATAGGTAGAACGAAGATAGAGAAGACCGAAAGAAGCATCAAACAGCTCTGCAGCTTTGCTAATAAAGGTTTTCCCGAGCGTTTCCAGGTCCGAAATCCCTTGCAGCATATGAACGACTTCCGTTAATTTTCGCTGCTGCCATTCCATCTCTTCTTGATTCTCAAGCAGAAGATTCGTTGCTTCCGCAAGATCTTTCACCTCATCATTCATGGTAACTTGTATACGTTTAGAACGATCTCTTTTCGATGAACTTAAATTCATAATACTTCTTGTTACTTGTTTAATCGTGCCTACGATAGATCGGGAAATTAATTGTGCAGCCGCTATTGAAAATATAACAACAAGCGCTAACATGACGAATAAAGACATGGTAAGCATCTGATTCTGTGCATCTAAATGCGCCGCTCTTTCCTTGGTAAGTCCCATTTCAACGCTGCGAAATCGATCCAGTTGTGAGCGAATATCATCAATAACTTGCTTCCCAAGTAAAAAATTATAATCAAAATACGTTTCGTTATTAACGTTATTTCTCAGTGAAGATAGGGACTTTCCTCCACTCTGTTGAAGCCATCGTTCGATTGACGCCTTAATGGAAGCAAGATTTTCCTCCTGTATGATATGATCTCGAGTTAGCTCACTGAGACGACTGTAGGATTCCCTCCATTTCGACTCTCCTACGTTGTAGGGTTCTAAATAGCTGAGCACACCCGTAAGTAAATAGCCCCGTTGCCCACTTTCCATATCCATCACATATTTTTCGATACGATTCGTTTCAATATGGACGGCAAAATCATGCTCGATGATATAATTTCTATCTTCCTGCATGGAGATCACTTGATAATTAACTAATACAAATGAAATGGTTAAACAGATAATGATGAACATATACCCAATCATAATCTTGGAACGGATACCAAATCTACTTTTCCTCATCATGCTGCCGTCCTTCCCTTAGTAGAATTCACCTCATTAAATATATTATACTATGTTCCCTAAAAAATGGGATATGGTGATTATATATCCTTTACTACTTTACCGAGTTAATGTATTATTATAGTAACGCAGTAAATCAAACTAATTTAATTAAATAGGAGTGATTATTATGAGTCGGACAATTAAACATATCCGCCCTCGCAGCGTTCTCTCTCGCATGAAACCTTACTCTCCTGGGAAACCCATTTGGGAAGTTCAACGAGAATTAGGAATCGATAAGGTCACCAAGCTTGCTTCGAACGAAAATCCATTAGGCCCTTCACCACTGGCACTAGCTGCCATTCAATCTTATCTGACGGATATCAACCGTTACCCTGACGCCGACACGGTAGACCTCAGGGGGGCAATTGCGGAGAAATTACAGTTTTCTTCTGATGAAGTCCTCGTAACCAATGGGGCGGATGAATTCATTACGCTTATTTCAGAAACATTTTTGGAACCGGGGGATGAAATTATTGTTCCTTCTCCAACTTTTAGCGAATATGAATTCGGGGCTAATTTAATGGGCGCTCTTGTCGTGCAAGTACCGCTTCGCGAAGATTATCGTTATGATGTTGACGATATACTCGCTGCTGTAACAGAACAGACCAAACTGCTTTATATTTGCTCACCTAACAATCCAACAGGCACCTATATGAAGAAACAGGATTTACATCGGCTTATGGATGAGCTCCCTTCCCATGTTCTTGTTATTTTTGACGGGGCTTATAGTCACTTTGTAACGGCGAATGATTATTGTGATGGGTTGGAGCTTGTACGTATGGGCTACCCCATCGTCGTCACACAAACCTTTTCCAAAATATATGGATTGGCTGGTATACGTGTTGGGTATGGCATCGCGTCACCAAGTATTTTGCACAGTATCCGTCAGGTCAAAGAACCATTCAATGTGAATGCATTAGCACAAGTTGGTGCTACTGCGGCGATTAAAGATGATCAGCATCTCGATGCGACTCGTGAGATGAATGCCCGCGGGAGAGAGCAGTTATATGAAAGTTTGCAGGAAATGGGATTTCATTTCACACGCAGTATGAGTAATTTCCTATTGGTTGAGCTTGGGCCGGACGCTAAAAACATCTATGAAAAGCTGATGAATAAAGGAATTATTATCCGTTACGGCGGGGCTTGGAACCTCCCTGAGCATGTGCGGATTTCAATTGGGACGTCAGAAGATCATAGGATATTAACTGAGGCGCTTCACGAAATATTCATTCAGCAAACCTGATTTCATCCCTACAGCTCTAAAACGCCATGAAAAGACAAGCGGAAACCTACCCCGAATTGTTTGTGTGCAATCAAATATGCTACAATACTAACAATTATTGTCTCATGGGGGTAAGCGAAGCGATGCTGAAGGAATTTAAAGATTTTGCATTCAAAGGGAATATGGTAGATTTGGCTGTTGGGGTTATTATCGGGGGAGCTTTCGGGAAAGTCATTACGTCGATTGTGAATGATTTGATTATGCCGCTAGTTGGGCTGCTAATAGGTAAAGTGAAGTTCAATGATCTATTTATTTCATTAAATGGCATTCATTACGATACCCTTAAAGATGCGGCTGCAGCCAGTGCACCTACCTTTAATTACGGTCAATTTATTTCGACCTTCCTGGACTTTCTAATTGTTGCTTTTGTCATTTTCCTTGTTATCAGACAGCTTAGCAAGTTCCGCAAGAAAGAAGAGCCGAAAGAAAAGGTGTTAACATCCAAATCTTGCCCGCACTGCTTGTCCGAAATTCCCGTACAAGCTACACGCTGTAAGTTCTGTACTTCAGAACTGTCATCAGGTACTGCTGTGACTGGGAGCATTCAATAGGTATGTTAAAAGCCCGAATCATTTTAGTGATTCGGGCTTTTTTGTTCTTAAATCAGCGATCTCGCCTTGCTCGAAAGCGTTTGTCTGAAGCAGGTCGAGCAGCTGCCTCGCAGTCGCTTCGGGTGATTGCAGCTCGCCCTGCTCTTTGAGCTGTACGAACCGGCTCACCTGCGGGAAGTCCACTTCTGCAGCAGCGCGAATCTCCCGCTGCATATCCGTGTCAACCACACCCGGCGCGATGGAGTAAATCTCCACCGGGTGCGGTTGGTTCGTCTGCTCGACGCTTATGCAGCGCGTCAGCATATCGAGCCCGGCTTTGGCGGTGCAGTAGGCACCCCAGCCGGGGTAGGGTTTCTTCCCCGCGCCCGAGGAGATGATGGCGACCCGCTTCATGATCGGCCACGCCTGCGTGAGCCGAATGAAGCTGTTCGTCAGCAGCGTGGGCGCGATGAGATTAACCTGCAGGCTGCGCTGCAGGTCGTCATGGTCTGCTCGGCCGATCGACGTCATCGGCTCGAGCATGCCAGCATTATTGATGAGCGTGATGGAATCCGCTCCATCGACCGTGCTGAGGATTCGCTCCATGAGCGAATCCAAGCCTTGCGTGTCCGCCAAGTCGTAAGCGTGGAAGGTAAGTGTACCTTCCGCGCGCAGCGCCTCTTGGCGCAAAGCATTACTGTCGCTGCGGGAAATGCAGTGAATCGCAGCTCCCTGTTGTAGAAGCTGCCGGATGATCGCAGCGCCGAGTCCTTTTGAACCGCCTGTGATGATATAAATGTCCATTACGGCACCTTTACAACAAAAGGAACGGTTATCACTTGACCATCCCTTTGAAATTCGCCCCAAATTTTATAAATACCACTTTTGGGAAATGACGTCTTAAATTTGGCTTCTGGCCCTGATGATTTCTCATCTACAGGATGTACATGCAGATATTGGTCTGCTTTCTCATCAAGAATAACCACATGCCCTACTGCACCTAAATAGGGCTGCAGATTGGTTATTGGAGCTTTCGTAGCAGCATCCTTGAAGGTATAGGTCAAATCCAGATCCATTCCCGCCATGAGATGATCAGCCGCTAGTGATATCTCCATACCATTCACCGTTGCGGTAAGCTTGCTGTCTGGCTGCAGGGCAATGGCTGGCGCAGCCTCTCCACCTGCTTTAACGACGTGACTCTTGACTATTTGTGCTTGCCCGCTAGGTTTAAAATCAGCGAACAACTTATAGTCGCCACCTGCAGGAAACGCTGCACGAATCGTGAACAGTCCCTTACCTTGATAGGTCGGGTGAATGTGCTTGTAGTAGGAAAGATCTTGGCTAACAAGAATCAGATGCATCTTTTTCTCATGGTTCAGTTCAAAATCATCCACTGATTTCCCGTCTTTATCAAGGATCTGTATCGTCATCTCAGTCTCTTTTTTAGCTTGAACAGGGTCAGGGGCAAGCTTAAATATAGCCTGAATTCCTTCTTTATCCGCTGATTCACCACTGCCATGGCCAGCATGTTCCTGCTCTTTATTTTCGGAATGAGCGGAGTGCTCCGTAGTTGTTGCTTTACCACAAGCACTCAATAAGAGAGCCGCCGTGAGGAGAATTACGCCTATTTTCTTCATTATTGCACCACGTCGTAGCCTTGCTCTTCGATCGCCTCTTTGATCGCTTCCACGCTAAGCTTACTTTCATCGAACTGTACTTCGACTTCTTTGTTAGCCAGATTCACTTTGCCTTCTGCACCCAGCTCCTTCATCGCTTTCTCAACCGAATTCACACAGTGATTGCAGGACATTCCTTCAACTTTCAAAATAATAGTAGACATTTTCAACACTCCTTTATGGGGTTAATTATTTCATTAGGGTATTCATGTTTTGAGCAGTTCATCCACAACGGCCATGTCGCCTTCTTGAATACCACTATTATTTTTATAGTATACCCCCCTACCCTATATTGTCAAGTCTCATTAATAAAAAAAGAACCCGCTGCCTGATCGCAACGAATTCTTCTCTCATTAGGCTATTAGTTGAGCACGCCCAAACTACTCATTTCCTCTTCCATCTCTCGTCTTAGCGACAGCTTATCATCATCTTCCATAAACGCGGCATCTACGCCATTCATGATCAGCTTAACCAGCTCCGGTGTCGTAAAGCCAAAGCGATCCGCGAGCACCCGGTATTCATTGGTAATGTTCGTACCCGATACGCTGGGGTTATCTGTATTAATCGTCACGACCAGCCCTTGCTCCAAATATTCGCGAATCGGGTAGGCTTCCCAACCGGAAACGGCCTTCGTTTGGATGTTGCTGATCGGGCACATTTCGAGCGGGATGCGGCGATCCTTGACCATTTCCAATATGGACCTGTTCTCCTTCAATCTAACACCGTGCCCAATTCGAACAGCACCGAGGTTCGTAACGGCTTCAAACACGTTGATCGCTCCCGCTGCTTCACCAGCATGGATGGTGATTGGAATACCAAGTCTTCCTGACTCCGCAAAAACCTCCCGGAAACATTCCGGCGGATACGACGCCTCATCACCGGCTAAGTCGACAGCGACTAAGCCTTTCCCTACATACTTAGCAGCCGCTTCGATCACCTCTAAGTTGCTTTCGCAAGAATGATTTCTCATACAGATCGCAATGACGCCGACTCTCACACCGAAATCACGCTGCCCCCGCTTCATTCCCTCGACCACATGATGAATCGTTTCCTCAACCGTCAAACCGTTGTTCCGGTGTAGCTGCGGTGCAAAACGAACTTCCACATATCTGCAATTATGCTCAGCAGACTGTTCGACGACCTCATAAGCAACCCGCTCCAAAGCTTCAGCAGATTGTAAAAACTGTGTAGTAAAATCAAATTTGCTTAGATATTCAATGAGACTTCCGCACTCCTCACCTACACGCATATGTGGAATGAGTCCATCTGTATCATAAACAGGAAGTTCAATGCCTTGCCTACGAGCGAGATCCAGAATCGTCTCTGGCTTCACACTTCCATCCAAGTGCAAGTGAAGATCAACCTTGGGTAATCTCGCTAATAGATCGTTAGTACGCATGTTATTCATCTTCCATCTCTCCTTTTCTTTTAATCTCGTAACGCGCTTTTAAAGAATTTTAATAACTTTACTCGAATGTCATGATTATGTCAATATATATGACAAATATTTCGTTTTATTAATATATGCGTTAGGTATGGTGACATTGCATGAAATTCTCGAAATAAAAAAAGATCCACTTCAGGGTCATTCATCCCCCTCTGTGGATCTCCTATATCATTTTTCCTTACGATGAATCACTTTCAAAGCTTCCCTTACGCTTAGCGGCGAAAGCTCCGTACTTGCAACGAAAGACTGTACGGCCGCAGCGTCTGTCTTCGAATACTCACGAAGCGCCCACCCTATTGCTTTGCGGATGAAGAATTCCTTTGAATCGGCCATGCGTTTGATACAGCTAAACAGAAGCGGTACATCCGTCCGTTGTTTATACTTTAGTTGGAACAATATCGCTGTTCTTTGCAGCCACATATGATCCGAAGCTAGCCACTTATCCACATAGGATGGAATCAACTCAGGAAACCTCTGCAAATGAAAGCCGATTAAGTGATCAGCGATCATATCCACGGTGTCCCACCACGATTTTGTCACAACGAAATGCTCCAAGACATCGATATGCTCCCGTTCAGCGGTTTTTCGCAGCCCTGTAAGGACCAATAATGCCGTGTAGGCAAACTCGCGCTCCGACAATTCCCAGAGCTCTTTGGCAACTTTGACCCCCTCCTCACCTTTAGGGATGCCATGTTCCTTCGTGAACTTCTTGGTCAATGCTACTCGCGCTGGATTTCGGATCCCGAGAAATGAGAAATGATTCTTCATGTAGGCTTCCATACTTGGTGCATTTGCCGTGTCACGGTGCGCTCTTAGCCAAGCTTCCAGCTTGTCCGTATAAGGGGATGCCATCGGTTACGTACCTCCTTTTTAACCTATCGGCTATATGCTTTATTGTAGCAATTCCAAAGTAATTCGGGTATGCTTATAGCAGAATTTTTGCTATAGACTACATATCGGAGGAGAGAACTACATGACTTACAAACTAGTTGCCGCTGACTTAGATGATACGCTGCTGCGTGATGATCTAACCATCTCACAAGAAACTATTGATGCTATGCACCAGGCTGTTGCCAAAGGCGTAACCGTAACGATTGCAACGGGAAGAAGCTTCCCATCCGCCGCCAAGATTGCCAACCAGATCGGACTTAATGTTCCGATTATCACCTATCAAGGCGCTTTAATCAAAAATCTACTTGATGAGGAAGTCCTCTACGAGCGTACAGTCCCTGTTGAAAGCGCCCGCCTCCTGCTCGATTTCTGCGAAAAGCGCGACCTTCATCTACAGCTTTACCATGGAGATCAGCTTTATGCTGGTGAAGATAACGAAAAGATTAAAGCCTACGTGCGTCTTTCCAAGACGCCTTATATCATTGGTGATCTGCGCCAATGGATTGACATCCCTCAGCCTAAGATGCTTATCGTAGATACACCGGAAGTTTGCGACCAACTGCGCGAAGAGCTGCTGCCTCTGCTGGGAGATAAGCTGCACATTACGAAGTCCAAACCGCACTACTTGGAATTCATGCATAAGGAAGGTACCAAAGGACATGCGATTACTTTCCTTGCCGAGCATATCGGCTGCTCCTTAGATGACGTTATTGCTCTGGGCGATGCTTGGAATGATCGTGAAATGCTGGAAGTCGCTGGACTTGGCGTCGCCATGGACAATGCGCTGCCGCAGCTCAAGGAGCTGGCGAACTACGTGACGAAGAGCAATAACGACGATGGCGTTAGACATGTTATTGAAAAGTTTATTTTGAATACGTAAGAGTACCTAAAAGTACGCAAGAGCTAAACCGATTCCATCTGCATGGTTCACATGTGCAGGAGTCGGTTTTTTATTTGCAATCGCTTGTTTTTTGGACATATCCTGTCCCTCCGGCTTATATATTACAATAGAATCAGACCATCTCCGGAGGTGTTTCCACATGGGAATTTTTCCATTAACGCTGCGCTCTCTCTTTGAACGTTCACAAACCTTGTTCCCCAAAAAAGAGGTTGTTTCACGTACAAGCACCGGCATCCATCGATATACGTATGCCGATTTCAGGAGACGTGCGAAGCAGTTATCCAGCTCCCTGCAAGCATTCGGTGTGAAGCCCGGCGATCGGGTTGCTACTTTTGCCTGGAATCACCACTGGCATCTAGAGGCTTATTTCGCCATGCGGAAGACCGTTTTCTCTTCGTCGATGAGACCTTACTCCCTATCATAGAGAAAATTCAGGATCAACTTACGACGATAGAGGGCTATATTTTGATGACGGACAAAAAGGAATTGCCTCCTACTTCTTTACATCCCGTCTATTTATATGAGAACATGATAGAAGGCGGCGACCCTCAGTATACATACACTGCCGACATTAATGAAAGCGCTCCCGCAGGCATCTGTTATACATCTGCGACAACGGGCAATCCCAAGGGTGTGGTGTATTCTCATCGCGGGATCTACTTGCATTCCCTCTCCATTGGTCTAGCGGATACAGCAGGAATCGTTCCAGGACGGTTGGTTCTATAGCGGAGATATCGCGGTTATTGACAGTGAAGGATTTGTGAAGCTGGTGGACAGGGCCAAGGATCTGGTCAAAAGCGGCGGGGAATGGATTTCGTCTCTCGACTTAGAGAACGCATTAATGGCACATCCGGATGTGTTCGAGGCTTGTGTCATCGGTGTGCCGCATCCCAAATGGGATGAAAGGCCTCTCGCCTTCGTTGTTCTGAAAGACGCGCTGCGTTACAAACGGATGACGACAAAGAAGTTTTACTAACCTTTTTGGCAAACAAATTCACGAAGTGGTGGATTCCGGACGATATGATGTTCCTCAACGAAATACCTAAATCGTCGGTCGGTAAATTTATGAAACGCGAGCTTCGCGAGCAGTATCAAACCTATTTTACAGGAGACTAGATAGCAATGAATAATTTTGAATTAGAGGGCTTCCGCTTTTTTACACCAACGAAAGTTCGTTTCTGTGAAACCGATGCGAACGGACACCTTAGTCACCTTTCTTCTGTCATTTACATGGAGCAAGCCCGCTGTGAGTATATGAACGGTTTGGGTTTATTTTTTGCAAATTCGGATGGTAATCTGGCTGGTAAAACCTTCTTTCTCGTCAGCCAAAGTGTCGAATACAAGTCTCAAGCGCATTTTAACGATAACCTCGATATTTATATGAAAGTGAGCCGGATCGGCATTTCATCGATTGAAACTCAGTATGCCATTGTTAAGCGGGAGAATAAGCAGCTTGTGAGCTTCGCTACCAGCACCGGCGTCTATGTCGATGTTCATACACAAAAAGGCACCCCGCTCCCAGAAGATTTAGCAAGCCGTATCGAGCAATTCGAAACTTCGTTCCTAGGGTAGCAGCAATAGAGCAGCATTTACAGCATTAATTATTAGCAGCGTAAATTGATGATGAAAGGCGCGATGGATATGTTCGATGCAACCTTGCTGAAGGATAAAGTCATTCTTATTACAGGTGGCGGTACCGGTCTGGGCCGTGCTATGGGCGAGAAATTTCTGACTTTGGGGGCAAAACTAGCGATAACCAGCCGACGCGAGGAGGTACTCGCTAAAGCGGCTGCCGAAATGGGCAGTGATGGCAAAGAAGTATTCTACAAAAGCTGTGATGTGCGTGACCCGCTTCAAGTTGCCGAAATGGTAGCCGCCGTGGAACATCACTATGGCCGTATTGATGTACTGATTAATAATGCAGCCGGCAACTTCGCCAGCCCGACAGAAAGTTTATCTCCGCGTGCTGTGGATGCGGTGCTGGATATCGTCCTTCATGGAACGTTCTATACCACGTTAGAAGTGGGCAAAAGATGGATCGAGCAAGGCGTCGGCGGTACGATGCTGAACATCGTCACCTCTTACGCCTCCACCGGCTCGGCCTTCGTTGTACCGTCGGCTGCGGCCAAGGCCGGCGTGCTTGCGCTGACGCGCTCACTTGCCGTCGAGTGGGCGCGTCACGGCATCCGGCAAGTCGCTATCGCGCCGGGACTCTTCCCAACTGACGGCGCGTGGACCCGACTGGCTCCGACGCCCGAGCTGTCGGAGAAGCTCTTGAACCGCGTGCCGCTGCGGCGGGTCGGTGAGAAGGATGAGCTCGCGAACCTTGCAGCTTATCTGATTTCGGACTACGCCGCGTACATTAACGGCGAAGTGGTCACAATCGACGGCGGCGAATGGCTGCAGGGCGCCGGACAGTTCAACGACCTGCTCGAGGTGACCGAGGAGCAGTGGATTGGGCTTGCGGAGATGACACGCAAGGGCAAGTCGTGATTTTAGGTACGCTTATTTGCTTACTTATTTGCGTAATGTTGTATTTTGCACAACATTACGCAAGTTAATCCACGTTTTCCCCGTGAATGTTGCAGAGTTAACACAACAATTCTAGCCAAAAAGTAGCTTTCTAGCATAAAAAAGGCTTCATTGTTGCACGTTATGCAACATCTTCTGCTTGCCCAGTGAGAAATCAAGGAAATTGTTGTACGATGTACAACTCTATTTCCCGACCTGGTTCCCTCTGTTTTCTCTGTTTACCTGTACCTAATCTCCCTACTTCTTCTCTTCTTTTTCTCGAAATACCCCACAAAAAAAGATCCTGGTCGGCAAGATGAACTTGCGTCGGGATCTTTTGTGCTTCAATCAAGCGGATTGATTAGAACAAACCAAATTCCTACCAGATGATTTGGCTGTTTTAACACCGTATCGCCATTTGGAATCCAAGGATAGTGATTTTATTTATTCACACCATTAATTATTGGTTTTAGACTGCTGTATATAGTATAAGACTTGTTCTATATCCAAACTTATCCTTTGACAGCACCAGCCGTCATTCCCTTCATAATCTGCTCCTGGAACAGCAAGAACACGATAATGGTTGGCAGTACGGCAATGGCAAGTGCAGCCATCGTCAATTCGTAATCGGTCATATACCCTGTAGCAAAAGCAGATAAACTCAGCGGAACCGTCTTAAGCGCAGGCTTGCTGATAAAGACTAGTGCGAACGCAAAATCATTCCAAAAACGTAAAAATCCTAAAATCGCAACCGTAGAGAGCGCTGGCAAGCTAAGCGGAAGCATCATTTTAAAGAAAATACCCCAATAGCCCGTACCGTCGATTAACGCTGCTTCCTCAATTTCTTTGGGAATCGTAATTAAATAAGCCGCAATGACGAAGATGGCTAATGGCAGTTCAAAGGCCACATAAGGTAAAATGAGTGCGCCGTATGAGTTCAGCAGGCCGATTTTTTTCATAATAATAAATAGAGGTACGAGTGTACTATGGATCGGAATGAGCATTCCGAGTAGGAATAAACCCATGAAAAATGGTTTCCATTTAAATTCAAACCGCGACAAAACAAAGGCTGCCAGTGCTCCAATGACTAGGGTCAGCACGAGCGAGGCCACCGTCACTACGGTAGAGTTCCAGAGCGAGAGACCCATACCCGATACTTTCCATGCTCGAACGATATTGTCCCATTTCCAAACAGTCGGCAGTAAAAAGGGCCGCGAATGAAATTCCTCATTGGACTTTAAAGCACTCATAAATAACCAAATTAACGGGTAAAGCGTAACAAGTGCGTACAGGGTCAAACAGACGTTGATGACACCGCGCGCCCACCCTCTTCGCTTCTTACCTCCAGCGGGAAAACCCGTCTGCATCGATACAACCTGCTCCATAGATGTCCCTCCTGAGAGAATTTATTTCCTAACGATAGTCTCGTTTCATGAGATATTGACTGCCAACGATTAATAATAAACTAAGAATAATGATTGCCGTGGAAATGGCGCTGCCAAAACCGAAACGATACACATTGAATGTGCTGTTGTACATATAAGAAGCAAGCAGTTCCGTGGAGTGTGCCGGTCCACCGCCCGTCATGACATAGATGAGATCGAACGCCTTCAAGCTTCCGGATATGCATAGCACGACGGCTACTTTGACTGTATCCCATATCATAGGCAGTGTGACTGCAAACAATTTGCGCACCGGACCCACGCCGTCAAGCTGAGCAGCGTCTTCAATCTCAGGTGAAATATTTTGTAGAGCAGCAATAAACATAATCATGTAGGGACCAATATAATTCCAGATGATCGGCACCATGAGCGCGAACATCGATACTTTCGGATCGGAGAGCCAAGATTTCTTCCAGCTTTCAAGCCCGATGCCCTCAAGTAAGAAGTTGAGAATACCGATTTGCGGGTGGTAAATGTATCCCCAGATGATCCCGACAACAACCGAAGAAAGCACCATGGGCATAAATACAGAAGCTCGAATAACACGTTGAAATAGTGTACTGCGCATGAGCAGAAGCGCTAATACCATAGCAATCGGAACCTGACCGAAAACGGAAGCTGCAACGATAAGCATGTTATTTTTAAAAGCTTTCCAGAAGATTGAGTCTTGAATCACTTCTACATAGTTGTCAAATCCGATAAATTTGGTAGCTCCGATACCTTTCCAGTCGAAAAAGCCGTAGTAGGCTGACCAGAAAATCGGTACAATGACAAAAAACAGATAGAGTATTAAGGCCGGAAGCAGCCCTATGGTAATGAATCCTCTGATTCTTGCGGATACGGTCATAACTTCCCTCCTTGCTATCTTTTTTGAAAAAAGGCTCCAGCCGGGCTTTGGCTGGAGTCCTGTGGCCGTACTTTATTTGCCGACGGCTTTAGCTTGCGCGTCTTGAATTTTTTTGGCTATATCCTCAGGCTTGCCACCCATAAGTAGCTCTTGAAGACCATTGTTCACGACATCGGCACTAGCAGAGCTAAGCTTGCCATCGTAAACTGGCGTTTTCTTGACCGTGTTCATCATTTTGTACACTTCTGCAAACAAGGAAGATACTTTGGTTGTATCCAAGTCTACTTTGTAGCTAACGAGTTGGTTGCTTTCCAAGATGGCTTTCTGTGCTTCTGGGCCAGACAAGGTATAGATCAGTTCATAGGCTGCGGCTTTCTGAGCGCCTGTAACTTTCTTACTCATACCAAGTCCTGTTCCTACTACGCCTGAAAGGGAGTTCGGATCACCTTTACCGTTAGGCACGGTGGGCAGAACGGTAACAGCCATGTTAGCTAAAGCTTCTTTGGACGTATTCGACGCTAAGTTCGGTAATGCCCAACCGCCATCGATCATCATGGCTGCTTTACCTTGAGCAAACATTTGTTCCATTTGTGTATTATCAATGCTGTTGAAGCCTTCTTGGAAGGCGCCAGCCTTACCCAGCTGTTGGAGATACGTCAAGGCTTGAACGAATTCTGGATCCGTAAATTTGGCACCATTCTGATCCACTGCTTTCAGGAACCATTCCGTACCTGTTACACGGTCTGCAAGTGAGCTGAGAATGCTGGATTGCGCAACCCAAGCTGCTTTGTTGCCAAGTGCGATTGGTGTAACATTATTCTTTTTGAACGTATCCACCAGCTTCATGAGATCGTCCCATGTCTTAGGCGGCTGTACATTATATTTGTTAAAGATTTCTTTGTTGTAATAAAGGAGCGAAGTAGGAGATAGAGCCATCGGTGCGCTGTAGGTTTTGCCTGAGATCGTGAAATCATCAAATGAGCCTGGCATGAAACCGTTCTTCCATTCCGCTTTGCTATCGAGCAGCTCATTAATCGGCTGAATCAAATCACCACCGACAAATTCCTTGGTCATGACACCTGGCCACATCACGAAAAGATCTGGCATTTCATTAGCGGCAGCTACCGTTTTTAACCGTGGACGGTACCCATCGGGCGGAATTCCCTGTATATCTAACTCGACATTCGGGTGATCCTTCTTGAACTTTTCCATATATTCACGCATCGTTTTGGCGCGGAGATCTTCACCTGTATAGTTGTGCCAAATCGATAATTTTACTTTCTCAGCTGCTTTGGCTGCATCTGTCGATTTGGGAGACGTGGTACCTGCGGCACCCTCTGTTGTTCCACTTGAACCACAACCGGCTAATAAAGCTAATGACAACGTGGCCGCCAGTGTAACGATCAATGACTTTTTCATTTTGTTTGACCTCCTAAAAGTTTTCGTAGATACATAAGTTCAAGCTTCTCTCTGAACTTTAGTATAGAGGACATATTCAGGAGGGGGTACGGGAGAAACTTCGGCGCAGAGGGGGACATTATTCAGTCCTTTTTCCCTTGCCGAAATTCGGATGGCGTTCTTCCGGTATACTTCTTGAACTGCTGCGTAAAGTATTTGATATCTTCATATCCAACTCTTCTAGCAACATCACTGACTTTGGTCTGTGTGCCCTGAAGGATATCCACGGCGCGTTTCATCCGTTCTTGGGTGACGAATTCGATATACGTACAGCCTGTCTCCCGCTTGAACACTTCGCTAAAATGGTTAGGATTCACATGCACGAAACCAGCCACCTGCTGCAGCGAAATCGGCTGATGCAGATTGTCCCGGATATAGGCAATGGACTTGTGAATATACGCGTAGCGATTCTGATCCAAGCCTTGATGAAAACGCGTCATCACGGCAGAAAGCACCTTAAAGACTTCCTCTTCGGGACGCCCTTCCCCCTCATAGGTAGGCAGTGTGCTAAGAGGAACGGTCCCGTCTTGAGAAGAACTGGCCCGTTCAAGCCATCGATGACCGGCTATGATCATCGACTGCAAATAGCCCTGCACCGTAAGCGGCGTCGCTGCGGCATCCTCCATCAGAGCCCTCACCTTCTGGTTCACCCAGTGCCTCAGCTCTGTGGCATTGCCGCTCATCAAGATCGCTGTAAGCTCCGCTTCCTCCTTCTCCGTGCAAACCGTCCGACCTCCGCTGCGCCCCCTGATATCTTCAACGGCAAACAGTCCATGTGCTCCGAGCAGCCCTTGATAAGCAAAAACTTCTTTCGCCGCACGATAAGATTCCCGAAGGCCTTCGCAATTCAGCGTTACGTTTCCAAGCGCTGCGAAAGCCGTGCATTTGAGCGTTTCGGTAACGCGCTTAAGCGCCTTTGCGAGCCCAGCTTGATCGGTCATCCCGGCTTCGTGACGCACTACAAGCAACAGATGGTCCTTTTTCATCAGCGTAACACACGGGAGCAGCTCGAAGAGGATATTCTCTGCGGCTCCTTGCAGAAGCTCTAAGATAGGCGTCTCCCCCCATCCGGACACAGAGATCAGGAGAACTTGCATGGCTGCAGATTCACCTGACTCAGGGTGAACATCCACACCATTCTTGCTAAACCATATTTGCAGCTGCTCTTGAGCTTCCCTATCATCGTTCAAACCGCGATTGAGCACACGTTCCAACAACTGATTACGCAGTGCAGCCTGTTGAAGATTATCTTGTTTGATCGACTCCCATTTATCCATGATGTTCTGCTTCGCTTTCAGCGCAGCTTTAATAATCTCTTCCGGACGACTTGTCTTCAGTAAGTAATCGGTCACACCTTCGCGCAGTGCCTGCTGGGCATAACTGAAATCATCGTAACCCGTAAGGATAACGATCTCCGTATCCGGCAGTATCGCTTTCACCTCTCGTGCAAGCTCGATACCGTCCATACCTGACATACGAATATCGGTCAGCACAATATGCGGCTTCTCTTCAGGAATGCGCTCTAAAGCCTCTTCAGCAGAAGAGGCGGCCGGAAGCAGATCTAGCCCGAGCTCTTTCCAGTCAATTACCGTACAAAGACCTGTTCGTATAATAACCTCATCATCTACAATCAAGATTCTCATGTCGCCAGTTCTCCCATCCCAAGAGGAATTGAAAATGAAATGCTCGTCCCCACACCCAGTGTACTCTCAACAATAAGCCCAGACTCTGCGCCATAATGCAGTAACAATCTCCGGTGGACATTGATGAGTCCGTAACTAGTAACAGCTATCTTTGATTCTTTAGCGACTTCGCTTCGCATACCCAGTTGACGATTGGCCAAAAAGAGCTGATCTTGAATCTCATGAAGCTTCGTCTCCTCCATGCCTATTCCGGTATCTTCAACAACGAATTTCATTTGACTATCCTGCAGTTCTCCGTGCACATAGACGTAACCCTTCGCTTTTTTCTTCTGGATACCATGAATAAGGCTGTTCTCAATCAGCGGCTGTAGAAGCAGCTTCAGCATCGAGGTTTGCACCATCGCGGGATCGATAAAAAATTCAATCTCAAACTGGTCTGGGAACCGAATAGCTTGTATATAGGCATAGTTCTGAGCATGAGAAATTTCCTGCTGAACGGTACAAAACTCCTCGCCCTTATTCAAACTAAATCTTAAAAAATCACTGAGCGCGCCCACCATTTCAGCAATTTGACGATCCTTATTCATCAAGGCAATCCAGTGTATGGAGGAGAGTGTATTATACAGAAAGTGCGGATTAATCTGCGCCTGCAGAGCCATAATATCTGCTTCCTTTTTCATCGCCTCGTTCAGCTGTACTTGATCCTTCAGTCTTCCTATCCTTTCACTCAGCTTATTATAACTGTGTACGAGCAGTCCGACTTCATCGACGCTTTTCACCTCATAGGTAGGAATCGCCTCATCTGGATTCAGATCCTTCAGATACTTGGTCAATTTGGTCAAGGGCTTTGTTACCCATTGCAAGAAGTAAAGCACCATCCCCATAGCAAGCAGCAGGGCAATTACAATCGTAACGGCTGTCACTGTGAGCACGTAACCATTTTGCTTTTGATAAATCTGTGTAGGGATGAAACCGACCAATTTCCAGCCTAGCCGAGGAATCTGACTATACAAAACCGTATGCGGCTGTTCGTCTCTTTTTACGTTTAGCACACCGCTTGTCTCCGCTAGCTCCCCCATTTTCGGAAAAACTTCTCCGACAGTTCGAGCTAACCAACTCGGATCGCCACCCGAAATGATCTGATCATATTGATCTAACAAAAGAACGAACCCGCTGCTTTCCCAGCCTGAACTTGTCAAATAACGCTCGATCTCTGCCTGATCCAACGAAACGGTAAGCGTACCTAACGTCTTGAACGTACTGACATCACGAATGGGTCTAACGAGTGAAACGACCTTCTTCGGTCCGTCCGAAGTTTGGTTTTCATACAGCGGGGACCACCATTTTGAAGCTGGCCTGTAAACGGATTCATATTGCTGTGAAAGAGGATATAATCCTGAATTGGTTATGGTCGTTGTAGAAAGAGCAGGGTTGCCATTTTTCGGTGTAATCGTAATGTTGGAGATGTATTTTTTGGAATACGATAAATTCCATAAGGTGCCCACGATAAGTGAATAGCTGTTGACGTCCCCTTCTTCGTTATTGAGATACGTTTGAATATCCTTTTGCCCGATCAGAAAGACCGACATATTCTCAACGTCTTGAATAACAAAATCAAGCTTATCCGACACTTGCTTCAGTGTGTTCATCCCCGCCTGCTTCGCTTTATCCTCCGTCACCGATGTTGCGATGCTATAGGAAACGATCCCCATTGAAAGCAGCGGTAAGACAACTGCGAATAAAATAAGCAAAGACAGTTTTCGTTTCAGGGATTTGGCAAACCAGCGTCTCATGGGTGATCCCTCCTTCGGTCTTACAATGATCTTTTTTACATAGTACCATGAGCATCGTCAGAAAATCATACTTTTTTTTAGTTCAACAAACTTTTTGTTTGAAATTCAACCTGTTTGTGTTACCATTTTGCTCAGAATAACCTTACAAGGGGAGATCACAGGCATGGAATCAATTCAAGATGAATTTGGGTTTTTGACCGATCTTGTGACAGGACTTGCCGCTCAATTCGGAGACAACTGTGAAGTCGTGCTGCATGACCTGACAGGGCCTTACGACAGCTCCATTGTCGCGATTGCAAATGGTCACATCACAGGGCGTAAAGTCGGAGATCCCGGAACGAATCTGGGTTTGGAGCTGCTGCGGGGTAATCATGTAAACGGCAACAAGTTTAACTACTTAACACAAACCAAAGATGGACGCATTCTGCGCTCCAGTTCGATGTATATGAAAAATAAAGCAGGCACTATCATTGGCTCACTGTGCATTAACTACGATATCACAGAGCTGATGATCGCAGAGAAAACGCTGCAGACGCTTATACGTCCTGGTGAACAAACAGAAGTAAAGGAATCTTTCGTTACGAGTGTGAGCGATCTGCTTGATGCCCTTATTCAAGAGGCACAAGAGCAAGTAGGCAAACCCGTGGCAGTCATGACGAAAGAAGATAAAATGCGCATGATTCAACTTCTCGATGCCAAAGGTGCTTTTCTTATCAAAAAAGGTGGCGAGAAGATTTGCACCTATTTGAATATTTCAAAGTATACCCTTTATAGCCACTTAGAAGAAGGCAAAAGCGCCGTGAAGGAGAGTGTGGAAGGATGATGAAAACGTTGGAGAATTTGGAGACACCTTGCCTGCTTATAGACACAGAACGCATGGATCGAAATATTCAAGCAATGGCTGATGTCATCAACAAACATCATGTGAAGCTGCGTCCGCATGCAAAGACGCATAAGCTCCCTTCAGTCGCGCTCCAGCAGATTGAGGCTGGGGCTGTCGGTATCACGGTAGCGAAAGTGTCCGAAGCAGAGGTTATGGCAGCGGGTGGCGTTACCAATATTTTCATCGCTTACCCGCTTGTGACTGCAAGCAAGATCGAAAGAGCGATTCGCTTAAGCGAGCAAATCGAGCTGATCGTCGGCGTCGATAGCTTGGCAGGCGCCCAGCAATTAGAGCAGTGCGCTAGCCGACTTGGCCAATCTCTGCAAGTCCGGCTAGAAATCGATACGGGCTTTCGCAGAACCGGTGTACTCTACGAGCAGGCCTCCGCGCTCGCCGCAGAGATTGCCCGCATGCCGCATTTGCGGCTGACCGGCATCTATACGTTTCGCGGCTCCCTGCTTGCAGGCAAGCCTACCCTCGACGTGGCTGCAGCCGGTCAAGAAGAAGGCACGCTGATGGTGCAGCTGGCCGAGCGTCTTAGAGCGCAGGGCATCGCTATCACGGACGTTAGCGTCGGATCCACACCGACGGCCGCTTCCGCCGCTGCGGTAGAAGGCGTGACGGAGGTTCGCCCAGGCACCTACGTGTTTTACGATCGGATGCAAGCCCGCTTAGGCCTCTGCGGCATCGAAGATTGCGCTGGCAGCGTGCTCGTCACCGTCGTTAGCCGCCCGTCGGCGGATCTCGCGATCATCGATGGCGGCAGCAAAACATTCGCTACCGATGTGCAGCCGGATACAAACCCGCTTCAGCTGCGCGGCTTCGGCCACATCATGAACCTAGAAGATGCGCTTCTCGTTCGCTTGTCTGAAGAGCATGGCATGGTTGAACTTGGGCCAATCGCCCAAGCAGCCAACATACAGGTAGGCGACAAGCTGCGTATTATTCCTAATCACATTTGCAGCACCGTCAACCTGCACAATCAGGTTATTATGCAGCGCGGTGATGCTTATGAGCGCTTGCCGGTGCTTGCACGAGGTATGTTGGAGTAAGCAATCAGGCAGCATTACTGCCGGATTAAGAGACCGTCGATTCATTCATCCAATCTTGTTCTACATGGAGGAGTCTTAAATCGAAATCCATCGTCATACTTAAGGTTGACGGATGAATGAATGGAAGGATGAATCCCTATTCTCGGTTGAATGATGTTGTAGTAATTGCAACAATTGCTGCCTAAATCCCGCCTGTTTCCCTCGATGTTGCATAATGTACAACAATTGAGCCCCATATAGGTCATTTCGCAACAAAAGGGTTCGAAATGTTGCACAAACTACAACTTCAACATGCCAAAATGCCTTTGGGAGTGGGAATTGTTGCAGAAAATACAACATTGGCAACCAGGATGCTCACTTTCATGTATTAGTCGCTGAATGACTTTATTACCGAAAACTGGCGACCATGGATCCTGAGTAAAGAGGCATAACAAATGAATCGAAAGACTCGATTTAATCATCCAATGACTTGGAGGTCAATACTATGTCCCAAATTGAACAACGTCTACAAGAGCTAGGCATCACACTTCCCCCATCCCCAGAACCACGTTTCACGTATATTCCTTGCAATCAAACTGGGAATCTCATTTATTTATCCGGTCAGGATTGTCGTATTAACGGCGAGCTGATGTATGAAGGTAAACTTGGCCGTGAAGTATCCATCGAGCAAGGACAAGCAGCAGCTCGTCAAACCATTATCAATTGCTTATCTGTTATGAAGGGATATCTGGGAGATTTGGATCGAGTTGTTAAAGTCGTGAAAATGCTTGCTTTCGTCAACAGCGCACCGGGCTTTGGCGATCAACCCTATGTCATCAACGGCGCGTCCGACTTGCTTGTGGAAGTGTTCGGTGAGCAGGGTAAACATGCTCGTTCAGCAATTGGTACAAGCGATCTGCCCTTTCACACACCGGTGGAAATTGAACTTATCGTAGAAGTGCGAGATTAGGCACTAGAATAAAGAAAAACCGTCAGGATCAACCTGACGGTCCAATTAGCCTTACTTATGGTAAGGTTCACCGTAAACACTATAACGGCTAAAAAGGGCATCCTTTTGGATGCCCTTAGCAATTACAAATCCGACAATTTCCCGCCATAATTCCCAATCGCTTCAGCAACAATTTTGTGTACATTACGAAGGAATTGTAAGCTCGCGTCATTCATTTGAGGGATTGTTCCAAGTATCGGCACAACGTCTTGGTAAAAATTATCAATCTCTCTCGCTCTGACTTTGAATGAACCGGTACCCTTCAAGTCATACATATATAAGCCCACTTATCACGATGTTCTGTCCAAAGTGTTGAGTATTCCACTAAATGGATGTAGCGAGATTTATAAGGAAATTACCTAAATGTGATGCCAGCACTCCAATAAATTCAGAAATAGGAGTCAACTGTGCATAATGATCAGCCATTTACGAAAGAAACGGTTTTTACATTTTGCTCAAGGAAGCGGCGACGTCCCGCTGTCCAGCTTCTCCTTTTCGGGATCCGCCATCAGTTCTGAACTCCTCGATTGTCTCGGGTCCGCCTTCTTTTCGCCTTAATTATAGACTACTTAATAACGACGTATTCCAAGTTAACCAGCTTGGCGTAGGTCACGATTTGGTCTGTCGTCAGGTTCAAGGAAACGACGGTATGGTGGCCGCCACCATTCTCTATCCAGGCTTTCACGCCATCCTGGAAGTTCGGCTTCACGCTCCAGAGTACACGAGCCACGGGAAGCTTAGGAGCCGCAACCGTCGGCTCGAATGCGGAAACCTCGTTGATCAGCAATTTATAATGAGTGCCGAAGTCCGCCATGGATACGACGACGCCTTCTCCGGCTTTACCGTCGAATACCAGACGCGCCGGATCTTCACGATCGCCGATTCCGAGTGGGGAAACAATGATTGTCGGTTTGTTGCTTGCCAAGCTCGGATCTACTTCGAGCATATGGGATTGCAGGATCGCTTCCTGACCAGCCGCCATCTCGTAAGTGTAATCCTCCATAAAGCCTGTGTTTTGATTGCGGCTCATCACTTTCAGCAAGCGATCGATCGCAGCCGTCTTCCAGTCGCCCTCGCCGGCAAAGCCGTAGCCTTGCGCCATCAGACGTTGGACGGCAAGACCAGGAAGCTGTTTCATTCCATGCAAATCTTCGAAGTTCGTCGTGAAGGCATTATAACCTTTCTCATCCAAGAAACGTTTGATGGCAATTTCATAGCTCGCTTGGATTCTGACGCTCGCTTCCCAGGCTTCTTTACTGTTCGTGCCGTAATCGAATTCGTAGAGCTCCGCATACTGGCCCATCAGATCATCAATTTCTTGCTCTGTAACGGCATTCACGTATTGTACGAGGTCGCCGATGCCGTAGTAGTCCACGGTCCATCCGAATTGAATTTGGGCCTCGACCTTGTCCCCTTCCGTAACGCCAACGTTGCGCATGTTGTCGCCGAAACGGGCGACTTTGATGTTGAAGCTTTCGTTATAGGCAACCGCTACGTCCATCCAATCCGCAATCTGCTGCTGCACTTCCGGACGTTCCCAGTAGCCTACGACGATTTTATTTTGTTTCTTCAGACGGGCATTAATGAAGCCGTATTCGCGATCGCCGTGAGCGGCTTGGTTCAGGTTCATGAAGTCCATGTCAATCGTTGCCCAAGGAATGCTTTCATTGAACTGGGTTGCCAAGTGAAGCAGAGGCTTCTGCAGCATTTTCGTACCGCGAATCCACATTTTTGCAGGCGAGAACGTATGCATCCATGTGATGACACCCGCCACTTCATCGCGATAGTTGACCTCTTTCATGATGCTTGTAATTTTATCCGCGCTTATTGCCAGGTCCTGCAAGACAAGCGGATAAGGGAGCACACCGCTATTATTCAAGGCATCTGTCATTGTCTGCGCGTGAGCTTTTACTTCAGCCAGCGCTTCTTCCCCGTACAGATGTTGCGAACCTACGACGAACCAAAACTGTTTAGCTGCTGTTATTGACATCTTAATCATCCTCTTTTCTGTATTTAATAATAAGTAAGGCTATTACTTCTGCCCGTAGTAGGCATCTTTCCCATGTTTCCGAAGATAGTGTTTATCCAGAATACCTTGAGGCAGTTCTTTTGCAAAATGATTCAATTGCCGCGCGTACAAATTCATTTTGCAAACTTCCTCCAGCACGACGCTGTTCACGACTGCCGATTTCGCATCTTTCCCCCAAGTGAAAGGCGCATGTCCCTGGAGCAGGACGGCCGGGATTGCCATGACATCCAGCCCGCGCTCCTCGAACGTTTCGATGATGACACGGCCCGTCTCCGCTTCGTACCCCCGGTCAATCTCCTTTTGGTTCAAGAAACGGGCGCAAGGCACGGCGCCATAGAAGGTGTCCGCATGCGTCGTTCCCATGACGGGTACATCCAATCCCGCTTGCGCCCAGATGGTTGCCCAGGTCGAGTGGGTATGCACGATGCCGCCGATTTGCGGATAGTGTTTGTACAACACGGCGTGAGTCGCGGTATCGGAGGAAGGTCTCAGCTCTCCCTCGACCACATTACCGTCGAGATCCACAACAACCATGTCGCTCGGTTTCATCTTTTCATAGCTGACTCCGCTCGGTTTGATCACGAACAGGCCGCTTTCCCGATCGATGGCGCTCGCATTGCCCCAAGTAAATTTTACGAGTCCGTGCTTCGGCAAATCCAGATTCGCTTGATATACCTCTTCTTTCAGTTGTTCTAACAACGTTAGTCCCTCCCGTTCTCTAGCAGATGGTCTACTGCGGCCTGTTCGATGGCCAACCCTGCTTGGTATCGTTTGATGAATGCTTGGAACCCTTTTACATCCGTTGCATCCGGAGCAATCTCCTGTCCTTCGACATTTTTAAAGACCTTTTGCTCGAGGAAGTTATCCAGGCTCTCTTCTTGATCCTTGTTGATCATATATGAAGCCAGAAGCGCCATGCCCCATGCCCCGCCTTCGCCGGCCGTGGACATGACCGAGATCGGTACGTTCAGCGCGCCCGCTAAGATTTTTTGCCCGACGACAGGAGTCTTGAATAGGCCGCCATGAGCCAAAATGCTGTCAATGGCCACTTGTTCGTTTTCGGTCAAAATGTCCATTCCGAGCTTCAATGCTCCGAAAGCAGTGAATAAGTGCGTTCGCATGAAATTAGCCAGATTAAAGTTGCTTTCTGGCGAGCGAACGAACAACGGCCGGCCTTTGTCGATTCCCGTAATATTCTCGCCCGAGAGATAACCGTAGCTAAGCAAACCTCCGCCATCCGAGTCGGCTTCCAATGCCTTATTCAATAGCACGCTGAACAATTTGCTGGAATCTACGCCGTATCCCATGGCTTCGGAGAATTCACGGAACAATCCCATCCAGGCGTTGAGATCGCTGGAGCAGTTGTTGGCATGCACCATGCCGACCGGACTACCGTTCGGCGTCGTGACCATATCGATCTCCGGATAAACCTTGGATAATTCTTTCTCCAATACAATCATCGCAAAAACGGAAGTGCCCACGGAAATGTTACCCGTACGCTTCCTGACGCTATTCGTCGCAACCATGCCTGTGCCGGCATCGCCCTCTGGAGGACATAGCCGAATACCAGGCTGCAGATCCCCGGCCAGGTCCAGAATGCCGGCCCCCATCTCCGTTAGATCACCAGCTTGCTCGCCGGAGAGATATACTTTAGGAAGAAGATCCTCAAGCTTCCACGGATAGCCTTTGGCTGCGATAAGTTCATCGAATTGCTTAACCATCGATGGATGGTAATTACGGCTTGCTTCATCAATAGGGAAGATGCCGGAAGCATCTCCGATGCCGATCGCTTTATTGCCGGTCAGCAGCCAGTGTATATATCCAGCCAGCGTTGTTACGAAATCAATGCGAGGCACATGTTCCTCTTGATTTAATATCGCTTGGTACAAATGAGCGATACTCCAGCGCTCGGGGATATTAAATTGGAACAAGTCCGTTAATTCCCTAGCTGCCGCGCCGGTTGTTGCGTTGCGCCAAGTCCGAAACGGTACCAGCAGCTCACCCGTGCTGTCGAATGCCATATAGCCGTGCATCATAGCGGAAAACCCGATCGAACCCACGGTCCGGAGGGTGACCCCGTAATTCCGTTCCACTTCCTGCTTCATTTCACGATAAGCGGTTTGGAGGCCTTTAATAATATCCTCCTGGCTGTACGTCCAATATCCGTCTTTCAACAGATTTTCCCACTCATAGCTTCCCGATGCGATGGTCTCGAAACGACGATCGATCAACACCGCTTTGATCCGCGTAGATCCGAATTCGATACCTAGCGAAGTTTCACCCTTGGTTATCGCTTCTTTCAAGTCTACATGATTCATAATCACGTATCTCCCCTCTCTGTTCGTGGCTTAAACCCAAACGCGTATAATAGCCTGATTCCGATCGAACCGTTCACTCGATGAGACAAACGAACGATTTCGATCGAAAGAAGGCGCTTTCTCTTACTGATAGCCTTAGTATATTTTCTGTACGTACATTTGTCAATATAATATAATAGTTATACTAACATAAATTGCAGTACCATCCCTATTCGTCTCCTCGTAGCGTCTCCCTTAGGATAAGCATGGAATTTGTACCGTCGAAATCATAAATAAGTATCACTTCATTTGCATTTCATGCAATTTATGTTAGAATGTGTACGTACAACTTTTCGAACAACGATGAAAGAAGTGGATGGCATGAAGCCAAAGTACCAGATCATCATAGATGAGATTAAAAGTAATATCCTCTCGGGAACGTACAAAGCAGGCGAGAAAATCCCTTCGGAATTCGCTTTGCAGGAGGACTACAACGTTAGCCGGCAGACGGTTAGAAAGGCTATTTTGGAGTTATCGAACGAGGGTTTCCTAAGAAGCGAGAAAGGATCCGGCACGTACGTCAGCACCCAATACCGGTCCAAAACGGGTGGGAAAGCCATGAATAAAACGATTGGCGTCATCACGACCTATATCTCGGATTACATCTTTCCCTCCATTATCCGCGGCATTGAAAGGCGATTGAATGAAGATAACTATTCCTTGCTGTTAGCCAGTACAAATAACGATATCTCCCAGGAAAAAAAGGCGTTAGAAATGATGCTGTCCTACGGTGTGGATGGACTGATTATAGAACCTACCAGAAGCAATGTATACAACCCCAATATCGCTTACTACCTGTCTTTTAAGGAGCGTGAGGTTCCGTTCACGATGATCAATGCCTATTATGAAGAGTTGGAGGTTCCTTTCTTCTGTCTGGATGACGTGCAGTCCAGCTATCTAGCAACTCGGGAGCTGATTGCCAAAGGACATACCCAGATCGGCATCATCTCGAAAATGGATGATTTGCAAGGGAAGTATAGAATGAAGGGATTTATCAAGGCTCTTGGGGAAGCCAAATTACGGTTCCAGCAAGAGCATGTGCTTTCTTTCGATACGGCGACGAAGTCGGACCTGTCCGCTAACTTGGAAGTGTATCTGAACGACAATCGGGATGACTTGACTGCGCTTGTGTGTTACAACGACGAGGTAGGCTTGGAAGTCGTACATGTCTGCAGAAAACTGGGTATCTCCATTCCAGACGAGCTATCCATCATTGGCCAGGACAATTCATATATCGCCAAAAACGCGAATATCAAACTAACGACGCTGACCCACCCCCAAGAACAAATGGGACGCGACGCAGCGGACTGGGTCATTAAGAATTTACAAGGCAAAAAAGACTTGCCCACCAACACCTACTACCAGCCCGTATTAATTGAGGGCGAAACCGTAAAAGCGATCGAAGTGGAATAGTCATGGACTGTGTTATTACTTGTGATACGGTTCCCCCCGATTTATCCGCATAGCTCGATAAATCTGCCGCACCAACCGCATCAGCTGGTGCGGCAGCTCGCTCGATAGCTCCAGCAAGCCGCAGATCACAAAGGCCACTGATTGCTCTCCTTCATACACACCTGTTGCTCCTCAGCAGGGCTCATGCTCTCCGGTGCCTTATCGTCCAGCACCTCTATCATTTGCACCTTGGCATACGGCCCAATGCGCTTCACATACTCCACGATCCGGTCCACGAGATAGCGCTCCTTCAATTTCCCTACGGTTAATATCTTGTATACACATAACCGACAATCTCCTCTCATTTGCTCCATTGGATAAAATACAATCAAATCAGGTTCATTCACTTTATTTGCCCGCTTTCATTGGAGTTAATCCAACAGAATGCTCTAAATTCTTATCTGTAAATAAAGGACCTGAGGCGCTGCCTCAGGTCCTTGTTTGTGTTAAAAGCTAGTTACGATTGCATGTTCCGCAAACGGAACGTGGATGCCTTATTTGCGGAAAATACCCCATTTTCACGAGCTAAGAGGAACGAGGATCCGTTATTTCGCCGTTTCACGTCCTAAGAGCCTTATCGGAGTCAGCTATACTCCTCACACGCGGAATCTTCCGATTAATGTCTGCAAATCAGCAGCCATGCTGTTCAGTACTGTCGCCGAGGAGACGATCTCCTCCATGCTTGCGTACTGACCCTCGATGTTGGAAGATACATTTCTTGCTCCCGCAGCGGTCTGTCCGGCGACTTCATCGATCGCGCGAATCACATCCGTTGCTGCGCGTGTCTTCTCGGAAATATCGGCCGAACTTCCCGCCACTTCCTCGATCTGCCTTGCAACTTCGTCCATCGCACCGCGAATACGTTTGAAGGTATCCCGCGCTACGCCGACCACTTCAAGTCCCGTCTGCACCTCTCGGCTCCCAGCCTCGGTGGAACTAACAACCTCTCTTGTTTCATCCTGAATACTGGAAACAAGATGAGCGACTTCTTCCGCAGCTGCTCCCGTCTGCATAGATAACTTGCGGACCTCGTCGGCGACGACCGCAAAGCCTTTACCAGCGGCTCCAGCGCGTGCCGCTTCAATGGAGGCATTGAGCGCAAGCATGTTCGTCTGCCGCGCAATACCTGCAATCATCGAATTCGCATTGACGATTTGTTCAGACCGTTGACCGAGCCTCTGTACGGATTCAGCAAGTTCCATCATCTTCTGATAGATAGCATTCATCTGCGTTATCGCTGTCTCGACAGCCTCATTGCCCTCCCCTGCCTCTTTCTGTGCGAGGAAAGACTGCTGGTTAGCCGACTGCGTGACACTTGCAATCTGAATGACGGCTGCTGACATTTCCTCCATGATGGAGACTCCCAAGTGTACACTACGCACTTGCGCATCCGTACCCATCGAAATGTCCTGGACTGTGTATGTAATACGTTCCGAAGATTCGCTAACTTGTTCAGAATTGCTGCTAAGCGCCTCCGATGCAGCAGCGACGTGCTGGGCACTGCTTCCTACCTGACTAATTAAGCTATGCAGATTGGCTTTCATTTGATTAAAAGCGGTAGCCAAATGTCGTAATTCGTCCCTATTCTTGACGTTAATGTCACCAACCGTTAAATCGCATGCTGCAATTCGTTCAGCCGCTTGTACCATAGAACGTATGGGATTGACAATCATGCGAGATAGCAAGAGGCCGATGGCCAAGGCGAAAAGAAAAGCTGCGACACTGACCCAGATCAACGTTTGAACGGTCGATACTACCACATCATGATTGCGTGCAGAAGCTTCCTCCTGGACTTTCCTTTCCAGCTCTTCAATCTTCGCGGCAGCCTGCGTCAATGTTTCCGTTGTCGGAATAGCCCACTGCATCGCTTCAGCTTTGGCTAAAGCCACATTCCCTTTGTCTGCGTATTCCGTCACTTTCTTCACTAGACGAGCAAATGTCATGTTCGAGTCTACCATGGATTGGATAGCACTTTGCTCATCCTCGTTCTTCGAAACCTCTCCCATCTGAGTAATGATCGAAGAAAGTGTTCCATTCATTTCCGTCAAAAGCTTCTCTTTGTCCTTCGTAGGGTCTAAAACGTATCCGAACAGCATGCTGTTCTGTATTTGCGTTTTCTCTTTGATCTCAGAGACATTTCGAAGAATAGTGACATTATCATTCAAGAGCTTGGAATAAGAACTATCCACTTTATTCAAGTATGTATACGACATGCCGCTGGTTACTGCAACGAGTAAAGATACAATAACAAATGTGCCTACAATTTTAATTCTCAAAGAAACCGAAAATAGTCGCTTTCTCCAGCTAGCCGAATTACGATTTGCCATGACTATGCCCTCCTACAGACGTCAGTAATCGCTTTCATTTTATACAGGATAACAGGCTGTCGTTAAATCGCGACAGCCTGTTTCACATTATTACCTATAACCAAATGAGATGGAGCGTTCTTGGTGTTTAACTATAATTATATGGAATTCATGTATTTGCGCATATCGAAGGCAACAGCCGCGACGATAATTACACCTTTAATAATCAACTGCCAGTAAGGACTAATTCCGATAAACGTCAAACCATAGTTGATAACGCTGAAAATTAAAACCCCTGCAAGAACACCAGGTACAGTTCCGATACCACCGGAAGTGGATACACCACCGACGACGCAAGCTGCGATTGCATCAAGCTCGTACATATTCCCGTAGTTATTCGTTGCGCCACCCGTTCTTGCTGCTTCCAGCACCCCTGCCAGACCATACAAAGCGCCAGCAATCGCATAGATGTAGATGAGGTAACGGTTTACGTTAATACCTGAAACGACCGCTGCGTGAATGTTCCCGCCGATGGCGTACATATATTTCCCCAGCTTCGTTTTGTTGAACACAATCCAAACGATGATAGATACAACAATGGCAATAATGACAATGTAAGGAATGGAATAAGTTGAACCGGTTCCGATCGCGCCTGTTCCCAGCTGACTGAAATCTGATCTTAATCCGCCAATCGGCTGTGACTGATTCGGTTTCATATCAAAGTATAAGGAGTTAGCTCCGTATACGGCTACCATCGTACCCAAAGTTGCGATGAACGGTGGAACCTTGAATTTTGCAACAATGATCCCATTGATCAAACCTACTAATAGACCGGCTGCAATCGCAATAAGAATCGGCACGATCAATGGCAGTTCCGGCAAATTCGGGAAAAATCTTCGACCATACTCCTGCGTTTGCAGCATGGAAGCGGAGATAACGGCGGTCAAGCCGACGATACGTCCTGTCGAAAGGTCGGTTCCCCCTGTGATCAAGATGAATGCCGCACCCAAGGCGATAATGACGCGTGTGGATGACTGCAGTAAAATATCTCGAAGGATATTTACGGATAAAAAGCGTGGATCATATATCGCGATACCGATAACTAACACGACTAGCACGATGTAGATTGCGTATTTGGTGACGAACCCACTAATGTCTCTGGATTTCAATGTTTCTGTCTTCGTACTCATGGTTCTTGGCCCCCTCCATTATGCCATATGCTGTGCAGCAAGGCGCATGATCTCTTCTTCCGTTGCTTTATTTCCTTCTACAATGCCTGTAAGGCGTCCTTCACACATGACCATGATTCGGTCTGACATCCCTAACAGTTCGGGCATTTCAGAAGAGATCATGATAATACTTTTCCCCTGCTTCGCAAGGTCAGCGATGATGGAGTAAATTTCGAATTTAGCACCTACGTCAATTCCCCGTGTCGGTTCATCAAGCAGAAGCACGTCCGGTTCTGTGAGCAGCCATCTGGCAAGCAGCACCTTTTGTTGGTTACCACCTGACAGGTTCTTGATCAACGCGTGCATATTCGGTGTCTTCACCCGAAGCATATCGATACTTCGTTCGACTTCTACTTTACGTTTAGCTTCGTTAATAAAGCCCAGTGGATTCATATACCTGCCCAAATTCGCAATCACGGTGTTTTCAAGAACAGATAGTACGGGGAAAATACCCGTTACACGACGCTCTTCCGTGAGCAAAGCGATTTTCTGCTTAATAGCATCGATCGGCGACTTGAGCTTCACTTGCTTGCCATGCATGGAAATGCTGCCGGAAGCAACACCTCTCATCCCGAACAAAGCTTCAATCAACTCCGTCCGCTGAGCACCAACAAGACCGCCGACTCCAAGAATCTCTCCCTTACGAAGATCAAAGGATACGTTCTTAAATGATCTTGGAATGATAGAAGTCAGTCCTTCGACTTTCATTAATACACCGTTCGGCACATTGCTGCGCTCAGGGAAACGCTCCTTCAGATCTCGTCCGACCATCTTCGAAATAATCATGTCGGTCGTTAACTCCGACGAAGCCCACGTACCGATCTTGGTACCGTCTCGCATAATCGTCACTTCATCAGAAATTTCAAGAATTTCTTCCATTTTATGTGAAATATAGATGATCGAAACGCCACGACTTCTCAGGTCGCGAATGATGCGAAACAGCTGCTCAACTTCGTTACCCGTTAGTGAAGAAGTCGGCTCATCCATAACAATGACTTTCGAATTGAATGACACAGCCTTGGCAATTTCAATGGACTGCACCTTAGAAACAGATAATGTTCCTACCAGTGTGTCCGGATTAATATCCATCTGGAGCTGTTTGAATAAGCTCTCTGTATCTCTGCGCATCTTCTTATGATCCACTAATTTCAAAGGTCCGATCCCTTTTAGCGGAAATCTGCCAAGCCAAATATTCTCCATTACGTTACGATGAGGAACCGGATGAAGCTCCTGATGGATCATGGAAATGCCGCTTGATAAAGCATCTTTCGAACTTTGAATGGAAACAACTTCGCCATTCAATTTGATTTCTCCACCATCCGGCTTATAAATACCGAACAAGCATTTCATCAGCGTCGATTTGCCCGCACCGTTCTCTCCCATCAGCGCATGCACGCTTCCCGGGCGAACTTTGAGGGTAACGTTATCCAGCGCTTTGACGCCGGGGAATTCTTTGGAGATTTGATTCATTTCCAATAAATAGTCATGTTCAGTCATGGTAACTCCCCCTACAGCTCACGATAATCCCCACAAAGTGAAGCCTTTCTTCGTTGTCTCTTTACCTTTGCATGGGTTCCCAAATAAGGAAGGCAAGAGCGCCCGCGTATGATACATCGCTGCTCTTGCCCGCTTCTATTCGGATTACTTCGCTTCGTTCATGTTAGCTTTTGTAATCTTTTTGTAGGAAATCCATACATATTTGCCGTCAGTTACATCGTAGCCTGTTGTTTCTTTGCTTGGTGTTTTACCGTTAGCAAGTGCTGCTGCTACATTCGTTGTTGCTGCACCTTGGTTTTTCGCATCGTTCAGAACCGTTCCGAGCAATGTGCCATCACTAAGCGCTTGAAGAGCAGGAGCTGTAGCATCTACGCCTACAACCGGTAGGAATTTGTTGTCTTTGAAATAGCCTTTTGCTTTCAAAGCTTCGATAGCGCCAAGTGCCATATCATCGTTGTTCGCAAGAACAGCTTCGATTTTATTTTCGCTGGAAGCTAAGAATGCTGCCATTTTTTCTTGACCTTTAACGCGGTCCCACATAGCTGTATCTTCCGCTACTTTTTCTACACCAAGACCAGCATCAGTGATCGCTTGGATGGAGAACTTCGTGCGAAGCTCAGCATCTTGATGTCCTGGCTCGCCTTTCAGCATAACGTATTGGATTTTACCGTCTTTGTTTTTATCCGCTTCTGGGTGAGCTTTGAAGTAGTCAACCAGCAGTTGGCCTTCCATAGTACCGGATTGCTCAGCTTTAGCGCCTACGTAGTAAACTTTATCCCATTTCTTCATATCATCAGCAAGTGGCTCACGGTTCAAGAAAACAACTGGAACGTTTGCAGCTTTTGCTTTGTCGATGATAACGCCTGCCGCTGTACGGTCAACTGCGTTAATCGCTAGAGCGTTTACTTTTTTCGTGATGAAAAGATCGACTTTATCATTTTGAGTCGGTTGTGAGTTCTGGCTGTCTACGATATCAACTGTTGCTTTATCTTTAGCAGCATCAGCGATCGCGGCACGAACACCAGACATGAATGTATCGTCAAATTTGTAGATGGCTACACCAATTGTAGGTTTTTTAGCTGTGTCTGCAGCTTTTGGAGTTGCTGCTGCGCCGGCAGTTGCTGCTGGAGCAGGTGTTGGTGTTTCAGTTTTATTACCACAGCCTGCTACGGTTGCAACCAAAGCGCCTGCTACTGCAAGTGTAATCAATTTTTTCAAGGTAAGACCCTCCCTAAAAGGTGTGTTGTTTATTATTTACATTCCCTACTATACTGGATCAAAACATCAAAACAAATGCAATATCCTCATATGTTCTATCAAAATTCTCATCACTTTATAAAAGGGAACAGCAGCTTCTGATTATCCGACCAGAACATATTACCCAGATCAATGGCTTTAATCCCTGTATCCACGCGGCTGGGCACCTTCTTCCCTTTCGAAGCTTCAGCCGCGTTCTTTACACCCAAATACCCGATACTGAATGGATTCTGAATGATCGTCGCTTGGATGACACCCTCTTGCAGCATCTCCAGCTCTTCAGATGTACTATCAAATGTGATGATTTTCACTTTGTCCTGAAGGTTCATACTCTGAATCGCATGCGCAACGCCAATGGAGGAGATTTCATTCAAAGCAACAATCCCGTCTAATTGGGGATGCTTCCCCATCATATTACGGGTTAGCTGCGCAGCAAGCTCGTAGTCAGTCATACTGTAAACCTTTTCAATCACCTTAATATCCGGATATTTAGTTAATTCTTCCAAAAGACCTTCTTCTCGAAGCTCTGTATTGCGCTCTCCTTGCATAAAGCTAACAATAGCAATATCACCGCTTGTCCCAGCCAACTTGATGAGTTGTTTGCCAGCCAACTGTCCAGCCTCATAATTATTAGCCCCGATAAAGCTCTTGGCTTTACGTGTCTCCACTTCAGAGTCAATCGTGATGACAGGAATTCCGCGTATGGACGCATCGTCCACAACCCCGGACAATTGCTTATAACTGTTAGGAGCCAACACAATGGCGTCCGGTCCGCTGCTGATCGATTGCTCCATTAAAGCGATTTGCCCCTTCACGTCCGCTTCATCGCCTGGTGCACGGAAATCCAGCGCAACATCAAACTCCTTCGCGGCCACCTCGGCGCCGATCTTCACCGTCTTCCAGTAATCACCGTTTTGACTTCGGAGTACAACCTCCAAATGTTTCTTCTGCTCGGTTGGTGTGGTCTCCTCCGTTTGTTTGGAACAGGAAGACAAGGAGATGACGGCTACCAGAACGGCAAATAGAAGGGGTCTTACTCTCATTGTTTTATCCATGGCTTCTCCTTCCTATTCATCTTCAAGAACTTTATATAGGGATCTTTAATCATAGATTAAAATCACTCTCTGCAGGAATCCAAATCTTGACGGTAGTTCCTTCTTCCAGCTCACTTTCAACCTTGACCCCATACTCCGAACCGAAATATAACTGGATGCGCTCATGCACATTTCGCAGCCCTACCCCAGACCCTTTTTCACTTTTCACCTGACCGGTCAGGATGCTTTTGAGTGTTTCTTCCGACATACCGACACCGTTATCCCGAATCTCGAATAGGATCTTCTCATTGTCTTTGCCGACTGATATGTGAATGAGGCCTTCGTCCACCATATATTCAATGCCATGATAGAGCGCGTTTTCCACAAAAGGTTGTAAAATCAGCTTCAGCGTCTTGTAGGGCAGCACCTCATCATCCACCTGAATCTTGTAATCGAACTTATCCTTATACCGCATCTTTTGGATAATCAAATAATTCCGAATGTGCTCGATCTCTTCCCCGATTGTAATGATATTTTTACCCTTGCTCAGCGATATCCTGAAAAACTTGGACAAGGACGTGATGGTTTTGACGACGTCTTCATTCTTCCCATTACCCACCATACGAACAACGGAATTGAGTGTATTGTACAAAAAATGCGGATTAATCTGAGACTGCAGTACCTCCAGCTCGTTCTTACGCTTCGTCTCCTGCTCATGGATGCTTTGATCCATCAGTTCACGAACCCGTGAGACCATCAGATTAAATCTTCGCGAGAGCTGCTCCACTTCATCAGCGCCCCGAACATGAATATAGGTGTCAAAATGGCCCTTTTCGACCATTTCCATCGACTTCTTTAGTCGCTTAATAGGCTGCGAAATACGCGCAGACATGAAGGACGAGATCAACAAAATGAAAACAAGGACAATGACGAGAAGCCAAATCATGAACGTACTAATTTCCTTGCGTGTAGTAACCATTTCATCCATGTAGGAGACGCCAATAATTTTCCAACCGATGTTACTAACCGTCCTGACTACATTAAGCCGCGACTCGCCATCGCTGATATCCATGTATTTTCCATATGAGAATTTGAGCGCTTGCTCCACATTTTCATACTTCAAACCAATATAAATAAGCTGCTGCTGCGGGTGATAGACAATGTTACCGGCAGAGTCATCGATGATGTAAACGTAGCCCTTTTTACCAAGAGAAACCGTACGAAACACATCGTCCAGTGTCTTGAAATTAATATCCACAAGGAGTACGGCATCCACCCATTTCCCATTCTGCTCAATGGAAACCCCTTTACTCATGGAAACGACCCATTTGTACGGGTCCTTGAACAGGTTCTGGATATGCGGCAGGGAAAAAGTGAGATGGTTCGGATTATCCAGCGCAGACTTAAACCACGACTGCTCCAGAAGTCGTGTATTTTTACGCATCTCGGTCGTGGGAATGCCGGTCACTAGTCCACCATCCGCTGTAAAAAGATGAATAGATACGATATCCTCGCGCGTGCTTGCGATCGTTTCCAGCTGCTCGAGAAGCTTGTCCGTAGGAATGCCACGGCTTTTGGCAATTTTCGCATCAACCACCTCAAAGGTGTCCGCCATGCCTTTAATATAGTGTTCCAAGTTAAACTGTACCTGCTCGATCACCTGCTGCGTATTCAGAAAAGCACTCTCTTCCGCGGTTCTAGAAAATTTATTATAAAGCACCAACGAGACGATCAACATGACGATCACAGTAATCAAAATAAAAGACATCGTAATCGTAAATTGAATGCTTTTCACCCTCATTGTGTCCAGCATTACGTTATACAAGGTCTCGAATAGCTTTCTCATTTTACGTTTCAAGCTTTACCACCCGCTCCTTTAACACTAAAGCCCTTTGGAACTGTTATTCCGATACTCTTTGGGGGATACACCGACATTTTTACGGAACGAAAAGCTGAAGTAATTGGCATCGGCATAGCCAACCTTCTCTGCGATCGTAAGTAGCTTCATATCCGTAGAACGCAAGAGCTCCTTGGCTGCTTCCATACGAATATGGTTCAAATAGTTCACGAAGGTCATTTTCGTCTCTTTCTTGAAAATACTGCTGAAATATCCCGCGCTAATATGCAGGTGGCCGCACACTTTATTAATTGTAATATCACCTTCGTGATAGTGGCTCTTCGTATAATCCTTAGCCATTTCGACCAGGTTTTTGTACGTATATTGACGACCCGTCGCGATATGATTCATCATGCTGGCACATAATTCGGCAAGCCAATGCTTGGCTTCTTCCAAGGATGTGAATTTATTAATCTCTGTAAATGGAATAAAATGCTCGCCAAATACCTCATCGACATTAAGGTTCGAGTCCTTGGCTGCTTTCAGGATACAAGTTAATATTTCGAGTAAATAAATTTGGTAGTCCTTAACGGAAACACCGCCCTCTATCCCTTGAAAAAGCTCATCCATCGTCTCTCGAATCTCCTGACTCGTCCCGACCTTAATGCAGCGCGTCAAGGCATGCTCCTTCACATCGTCAAAACGAATCTTCTCCACGTTTCGCTTCTCCACATCATCGATGTAGATCATGCGGTTGTTGCCTAAGATAAGCCGGTAATCAAGCGCCAACACGGCATCTTCATAAGAATAGCTGATCTTAGTTACATCTTTCATAACGGTTCCAATTCCAACGGTAAGTGTAAACTTCAAATATTTCTCTACGTTCTGCCGTACTTCTTCCAGCACCTTCATCGTTTCTTGAAGCGCAGCTTCTTTGTCCATGCTCTCCCTCGCGGCTAGTACAACCACTTGATCGTTATGCATGAAAACAAGGCCAAGATGTCGTTTATCGGCAATCTCCTCGGTAATATTCAGCAGGGCAAAATATTTCAACGCCTGATCCTCCGAATATTTCAAAGAAACGGACTTCGCCAGCTCACTGCGATTCTCCAAATCCTCTTCATGAATGAGCACCCCATCGATGCTCAACACCGCTACAACATAACTATTCCCACTGAGCTCAATACCGTAGTTCGCCGCCTTCTCGTATACTTCATCGCGCGGGAGTTTCCGATTCATCAGGGTCGCCAGGAAATTTTCCTTAAGCACAGGCATGCTCTTGCGGTAATGCTCCTTCAGCAGCTGTACATTTTCCCGATGGGACACTTCCTCCTGAATCTGCTCCTTCACCTTTAGCAAAGCATTGATCAGCTCTTGCGCGGAAAAAGGCTTCAGCACATATTCATCAATATGAAGCTTAATCGCCTTTTGGGCATACTCGAACTCATCATGCCCCGTGAGGATGATGAGCTTAATCGTCGGAAAGCGCTCACGGACCGCTTCTGCCAACTGAAGCCCATTCATGAACGGCATCTGAATATCCGTCACAACCACGTCCGGCTGCAGTCGCTCGACCATTTCCAGCGCTTCCCTACCGTTCTCCGCCTTCTCTATCACTTCAAAGTCAATGGCTTCCCAATTTATCTCACGGACGACACCTTCTCGCACGTCCTCTTCGTCATCCACTAATAGCAGCTTGTACATGTCCGTCCTCCTAAAGCTTTCCGTTCGAAAAGCTTACATCGTAAGCGTATTCTTAATAAACATCATTGTACTAACTGCCTATGGAATAAACAACTGGTTGATACTCTAATGAGGAATTAATGGTAAAAATCACCTTATGAATGTTAAAATTGAAGTGAGATAAAGCAAACCCATTAAAAAGGACATCATCTTGGACAGGCCCTTCGGGACAAAACTCCACTCAGCCGTTGCTGAACTGGGGAGATCAAACGACTTTCTGCAGTCGCTGGACCCGGCCTTTGCGGCCAAACTCCATTCAGCCTCGCTGGACTGGGCCTTTGAGACTTCCCCATTCAGCCGTCGCTGGAGAAGGCCCTTTGCGATGATGAAGGGAACCTGAGTACGCTATTTCTTGCAAAATGCTTGTTTTCGTTACCCAAAGGGAACTACGATGCCTTATTTTGTCAATATTGAGGAATTCAATCCAATTTTCAAGGAATAGCGGATCGTGGTTCCGCTTAGGTCCCTGAAAACAGCTATACGAAAGAAATAACGAATCGACGTTCCCTCAGTAAACAGGAATTGTAGATTACACTACAGGAATTACAATAAAACTGCTCACACAAACAAGGAGGAAGACCCATTGGATTTCACACAAATAGGACGAATCGCTTCACTTATTAAAGCTAACGTAGGTAAAGTCATTGTTGGCAAGGACGATACCGTCGAGCTTATGGTCATTGCCCTCATTGCTTCCGGGCATGTGCTGCTTGAGGATGTTCCCGGTACAGGGAAAACGCAGCTAGCCAAAGCGCTGGCCCGCTCCCTCGACGGCACAATGAAGCGCATCCAGTTCACGCCCGACTTGCTGCCGTCAGATGTAAGCGGCATCAATTTCTTCAATCAGAAGCTGGGCGAATTCGAATTCCGCCCAGGGCCGTTATTCGCTCACATCGTGCTTGCCGATGAGATTAACCGCGCGACGCCGCGCACGCAGTCCAGCTTGCTGGAAAGCATGGAGGAACGCCAAGTGAGCATCGACGGTGAAACACGCATGCTCGAAGCTCCGTTCCTCGTCATTGCCACGCAGAACCCTGTCGAGAATCAGGGGACGTTCCCCCTCCCGGAAGCTCAGCTCGACCGCTTCCTGATGAAGCTCTCGCTGGGCTATCCGTCCGCAGCCGATCAGGTCCAGATCTTGAAGCGCTACCAACAGCATGATCCACTCGATCGGCTGCTGCCGGTTGTAGGCCGTGCTGAGCTGCTCGAAGCTCAGCACTTGTTCACGCAGGTGCGCGTCAGCGACGAGCTGCTGCAGTACATCGTGCAGCTCGCGGAAGCGACGCGCGCGCATGCAGATGCCGCGCTTGGCGTCAGCCCGCGCGGTGTTCGCGCCTTGATGAAGTCAGCGCAGGTATACGCGGCGCTTCGCGGCCGCGACTACGTGCTGCCGGACGACATTAAGGCGCTGGCTGGGCCCGTCTGGGCGCACCGCATCCTGCTGCGCACGCGATCGCGCCAACAAGACCAACAGGTACATGCCCTGCTGGTCAGTATTCTTGCAGCTACCCCCGTTCCTACGGAAGTTAAGCTGGGGTAGCCGATGAGCATTAGCTGGATTCTCATCATCACTGTCGCTCTGTTCCTCCTCCAGCATCAGCTATTTGCCCGCTGGGGGTTTCGCGGGCTTCGCATTGAGCGAACCTTCAGTACGACGCATTGCCATGCAGGGGACGACATTGTCATGATCGAAACGATCGTTAATCGTAAGCTGGCTCCAATTCCTTGGCTTCGCTTGGAATCAACGATTCACGCAGGGCTCCACTTTGCGAAGATCAGCAACCTCGCAGTGAGCAGCGGAGCTCTTTTTCAGAATCATCGCAGTCTGTTCAGCCTTATGCCCTATACAAGAATAGTCCGACGCCACGGGGTTCACTGTTCGAAGCGAGGTTGGTATAAGCTCGAAACGGTGGCCGCTTCGATGGGGGATTTGGTTGGTGTGCAAGCTGCTTCTGCGATACACCGTATGCAGGTGGAGCTCCTTGTTTACCCTCGCTTGGTAAGCAGAGATGAGATCCCACTCCTCTCCAGCAGATGGCAAGGCGATATAACCGTCAAACGCTGGATCATGCCAGATCCATTTCTCGTTTCTGGCGCAAGGGAATATCGCTTTGGTGATACGATGAACAGCATCCACTGGAAGGCGACAGCACGCAGCCAGAAACTCCAAGTATATAATCGAGATTTCACTGCTGACCCTAGGCTGCTTTTGGCCGTAAATACGCAAATAACGGAAACAATGTGGGATGCTGTGACCGATCCCGAGCTTGTTGAGAAAGCTCTCTCGTACGCAGCTACACTTGCTGAATATGCCGTGAGCCAAGGTATTCCTGTTGGTTTCGGCTACAACGGCTCTCTGCAAGGTCAACCTGGAGTTCCCGTGTACCTCGCCCCTGAAGGTGGTTGGCCACATTTGGAACACCTTTTTGAAACGATGGCCAAGCTTGCCATCTCCTGCTCTCGCTCCTTCGAAGACTTCCTGGATCATGGAATCGAGCAAGAAGGGACCGCGATGGACATCATCCTACTGACTTCCTTCGTGTCTAGGGGGATCGAAGAAAGTATTGTGCGACTTGAATCGTTAGGGCACTCTGTTTTTATCATCCCCTTGCAGCACGACCTTCTTGAGCTGAACGGAGAGGAGGTAGGTGTTTCCAATGTCAGCGCGCACTCAAACGCCTTCTCAACGAGCTAATCTTAATTTTCTTGTGAGAGAATTCAGCTTAGCGATCTTGTACAGTCTACTCGAACTCATTATCTTCTTTCCGATTATTATTCTAATCCAGGTCTATGTGTCGGAGACCTTACTCTGGATGACTTGCTTACAGTTCTTGCTCTGTTATATGTTCGGCTGCTTCTTTGGACGTATAAAATGGCTAACTCGTACTCTCTATGAGTTAATGCTTTGTGCTGGAGTAGGTTTAACGATTACCTACCTCCTGCAAGGCAACAACTGGCATGGCTGGACCTGCGCAGCCATCGGGTTAATACTTGCATATCGCGGAATTCGCTGCACCAAGGATGGATGGCTCTCGCTCTTTCCTGCGAGCATATTTGTTACCGCAGGTTTAGTTTATTTCGTAGGTGTCCCCATTATGGGACGATTGGATCTTTTCCATCCGTATATAGGTTGGATGAATGGATTCGGGTTCTGTTCGCTGGTCATTTTTTTCTTAGCTACGAATCGCGCTCAGCTCCTTAGCGCCACGTTAGCAGGCAATGAACGTACTGCAGCATTGTCACTATCAGAGTCAGTGAAGCGCTCAAGCCGCATTTGGTTAATCACATTAATTGCTTGCATCGCAGCTGTTGCCTACTTTAAACAATTGCAACAAGGAATCGGCTCCTTTCTTCGAGCTTCGATCGCTTGGCTGCTGCGCCTTTTTCAATCCGAACCGTCTTCTGATCAGCCGCTAGAGCCAAGTCCTTCAGCACAACCCTTGCCGCTTCCGCCTCCTGCTCCCACTGAAGAACCGAGCTGGTTTGACATGCTGCTTCACTATGCCCAAGTTATTATCGGCTATCTCATTGTCATCGCCCTTATCCTTGGCGCCATTTATATTATCATTGCCAAGCTGACACCTGCACTGGTCTCACTTATTCGACGCTTGATGAACCGTTCATTTAGCAGCAAGAAAGGCGAGGGAGCCGAAGGATTCACGGATGAAAAAGAGAGTCTACTAGCGTGGAAAGAACTACCGCGTATGTGGTGGCAGCAAACGATGAAGAGCTGGTCGAGAGGGAAAGCAAATGAACCAAAATGGTCACATTTGCCGAACAATCGGGAACGCATCCGTTTCCTTTATCGTGTTTTGATCCAGCAAGCAGCTGAGGGTGGCTATACGTACAATAAAGCACATACCCCAAATGAAACAGAACGGGAGCTATCAAACCAATATCAGCTGTCCAGCCATGCCGTTCATGCCATAACAACAGCTTATAACCAAGCACGTTATAGAGATGACGATGTCTCTGATTTAGAGCTGGATCAAGTACTGCAAACTCTTGACCCTCTTATTCGCAATCAATTGAAATGAGTATCCTTTTGCCTACTGTAAGCATGATTCTCATCGCTACGTCGAAGAATCCAAGCTCTCCCTATACTTTAGCGATGATATTCATCGTCTCAGATTAAGAAGCTCAATGCCCTTCAGCTGTGCAATCGCGTATTTTCCTGGCAAAGCCTCAGCCCCGCTGGCACAAATAAGGGGTTGGGTTGGGCTAAGCTAGCATACTCACCCCAAAGTTTTCCTATGCAAAACAAAAAGGCTGCGCAGCAAAACAACTGCTCAGCCTTTTTTTTTATACTTATTACTCCATTCACCCGACTCTTCGCAGTCCCACACCGCATTCCAGCATTCACAATCAAAAAAATCAGTCACACTTTTGCACGCGGCTGCATATACATAATTGTTTGAATACATTCGACTGAGGTGGTTTTGAGATGTTAGCATTAAAAACCGGTTGTGAAAAAGAAGAAGTCGTTCACACATTATGTGAAATGGGATTGGATCAAATCGCAAAATGGATCATGGTATTACCTGAAGACAGGTGGGAAAGCATGTTTCTCTCAACATGGCCAACACTTGCTAAAAAATGCGGCTTCAATAGATAAGCTGCTTTTCTTTTACATAAACATACGAAAGACCATGTTGGCATTTTGCTCTGTGCAATCCTTGCATAGAGCCTTTTTTGTCGTCATGGCCGTATAACTCAATTATTTGTTTGGCGACCATCTTTTTAGCTTATGAATATTTCGTGTAAAGAGGCCTGTAAGAAACCGCGGAAAACCAAACTCAACCAGTTTCTGCTTCACCCGATCCTTCATCTGCTCTACGGTTAAATCAGGCAAAGTGAATTCACCGTTTTGGTAGCAATGACTGCAGTATACCTTGCTTTTCATTCCAGATTTCTCTGTTCCTCCACCTTGCTCATCACGAGCGAGCGGCATCCCGCAGCTTTGACAGTTTTTATAGGTGTCCATGTTTTTTTACTCCTCCTAAAAGCTTCTCCTATTATCATACCAACAAAGCATTCAATTACAATGAAAAGCTGACTATTATCTATTCAAGCGCTTTCAGAGCAGGAGAGTAGCCACCTTCAAGCGAATCTACTAGAAATAGATTGTCAATTTTAATTAGAATAGTAATAGTAAAACTTTAAGGAGGACTGTTGTGAAGCCCGTCACAGTGAAAGATTTGGTTGAGCGTTTCTCGCTCGAAGTACTTGCCGGACATTCGGAACTGCACCGCCCGATTACCAAAACAAAGGCGCATCGCCCTGGACTTGAATTTGTCGGCTATTTTGAATATTTCCCGCAAGCGCACGTTCAGTTGTTAGGCAGGAAAGAAATTACCTATTTACACAGTCTCAGCGAAAACGAAAGAAATCTTCATATCGGAAATATTGTCAAATATCACCCACCTTGTTTCGTCGTAACGAGAAACCAAGAAGGTTTGAAATATTTAACCAAATATTGCGAAGAAGAGAAAATCCCGCTCCTCCGTACGGCTGCTCATACGAGTAAATTTCAAGACTTAGTTGATTTATATTTAAGTAAATCACTCGCTCAGGAGATTGCCGTTCACGGTGTTTGCGTCAATGTCTCGGGGATTGGCATTCTGCTTCGCGGGAAGTCTGGGGTTGGCAAGAGTGAAACCGCCCACACCTTAATTCACAGAGGGCATCGCCTCGTTGCCGATGATATTGTCGTACTGAAGAAGATTAGCCCCGAGACCCTGCTTGGTACTCACAATGGGAAGACGAAGGAATTCCTGGCGCTGCGCAGCATCGGACTGATTAATGTCTCACGGCTTTACGGCCGCAAAGCTTTCCAGGACGAAACGCGGATCGTACTCGATATTGAGCTTACGAAGTGGCAGGAGCATGCCCTCAACAACGATTTGGAGCTTGACCCCTGTTTCACCGAGTATATGGATATCAAAATTCCACATATTGAAATCCAACTACAGCCTGGACGTGATGTTGCCGGACTCGTTGAAGCTGCAGCCAACAACTGGTATTTGCGTCAGCAAGGGTACAGTGCTGCTGAGGAATTCATGCAGCGTCTGCAAAATGACACCGATTAAAAGAAGCCGCTCCATCCTAGGATGAGGCGGCTTACTTATTTAGCTTTTTCTCTTTTCGTTAACCAAGATGGGCCGTGATCCTGACGTGATATCATCATGATCATTGTGCTCCAGCTTTTTGAAGCCTTCTCTTGCCATCGCTGATACGGATGCAGGATAAATAAATGAAATTCCCACCATCAGGAGAAGTATGTGATAGTGCTTCACATTGATAAGGTCCGCTATGCCAAGCTTTTCCTCAATCCGATGAAACACAAAGGCATAAAAAGCATCTAATAACAGATTAGCAACAACATATAACCAAAACCGCCCAAATGTAAAGTGAAAAACCCACATCGTTGCCTTATTTTGTCCATCTGATGCATGGTTTAGGCTCGGTCAGCTCTATTTTTGGCTTTTCGACGATGCGGGGTACCGTCCCAAAACAACCTTTCGAATCGAAAGCTGTTAGTGGAGGTGCATCTTATGCGTAAAAGATTAACATTTATTATCATTTCAATTACCCTTGTGGCTCTGATGCTTTGTGGGTGGACGGCCTATGCGGCAACTTCACCTAACACATCGACTTCGACTTCCGTCCTGGGGACATTCAAATCCATCGCTTCCGATGCTGTCACTGTAAACACAAATACCGGTGATCAAACAATTCCATTAGCCAAATCCGTATGGGTTTACCGTAATGATCAAAAGGCCCAACTGGCTGATTTAAAGCCTGGGGATCAGATCGAACTGATCGTCAATAGCAAGCAGCAAGCTGCCTATGTGAAAGCGACCTCAACTGACGCTGGAGCACCCGTGACTGAAGCCATACCTGCGACACCAGTGACTCCTGAGCCTACATCGACACCGGCTTCGTCGGGAACGAGCGAGCAAGCTGCAGCAGCTGTTCCAAATGAACCTGTTTCTAGCACACAACCCCCTTCCCAGCAGAACAACGAGCTTTATCCTAACTTGGAGGACATCGACCTGAAGGTGGATGGCAAGCATTTCAAACTGCATATTACACAAACCAAGGGTGCGAATGGCACCTTGTATGATCTGAATATTAAGCTCGAAAATAGCGGTACGATTCATCTCAAAGGGGACCAAGCCGCTGCATGGATTAAAATGCTGCTTGCTTCCGTCGACCTCAAATCTTCAAATGCTGAGCAGACATTAACGCAGCTGCTTGCCGAGCACTATAACTTGGATGCAAGTAAGCTAAATGTTCAAATGAAAACGAAATGGGAGCAAACACAAGCGCCAAACACGCTAAAGCAGCAGGATTCCAATAAGGACGAGAGCTCTAAAAAAGATGATGACGATGACGATGATGAGGATAAAGACGATAAAAGCAAGTACAAAGATAACAATAAGAATAACAGCAACAAAGACAAAGCAAAAAGCAACAATGAAGGAAAAAACGATGATCGCCAAAAGAATGAAAAGCAGAGTCGCAGCAACCACAATGATGACTAGCTATATAATCGCCACAATAAAAGCCGCAGATATCCACTAAGGATGTCGACGGCTTTTTGCTGCTTTATCTTTTCTTCCCCTTGCCATTTCCGTGCTCACGTTCTTTTTTATTTTCCTTATCGTCCTCGTCTGACTCTTCAGATGAGTGCGAATCCTTAGCAGTCTGGGCCTCTGCCCCCACAATCGGCATATCAAAAGGAACAATAGGTGCCTGAGCCAAGGCTCGATTCATCATCTCGCGAAATAAAACAGCAGGAACAGCACCGCCAGACGTCGTTAAGTAATGCTCTTTATCCGTACGGTCATAACCGACCCACACAGCAGCCGTTAACTCTGGCGTGTAACCCACGAACCACGCATCTTTAGCACTTCCGCTGCTTAAGCCTTCGAATTCCTTCGTCTGCGGCAGCTGCGTTGTGCCAGATTTACCAGCAACCGGGCGATTCATAGCGGCATTCTTACCTGTTCCTTGCGCAACAGCGACTTGCAGCATTGTCGTTATCGCATACGCTGTCTCCGGCTGCATCACGGGAATCCCCTTCGGGCTTGCACCAACGAGCAAATGACCGCTGCTCGTCTCGATCTTCGTGATGGTATGCGCTTGATGCAGAACCCCCTTGGCGGCGAAGGCGCTGAATGCTTGCGCCATCTGCAGTGGTGACACCCCTTCTGAGAGTCCGCCAAGTGCGATGCCAAGTTGACGATCCTGAGCCGGTAAAGTAATGCCCAGGGATTTAGCAAATTGGAGTCCACGATCAATCCCAATCTCGTGAAGCAGCCACACGGCTGGCACGTTCCAAGAAGAAACAACCGCCTCCTGCATCGTCACTTGCCCTCTCGTTCGGTGATCCCAATCTTGAGGCTGGTAGCCTTCGATGTTTAATGGACCATCATACAAGATGGAAGATGGCTTATAGCCATTCTCCAACGCGGGTCCATAAACAGCAATCGGCTTAAAAGATGATCCTGGCTGTCTCTTCAACTGCGTTGCACGACTGAACCCACGGAAGACTCCTTCTCCTCGTCCTCCAGCTAAGGCGCGAATCCCGCCGGTTCGCTGATCTACAATTGCAGCGCCGCTTTGAATGAGCTGATCTGGCTTGCTTTCCGGAAATAGACTCTCGTCTTTATAAACATCCGCAACTGCATTCTGCACCGAGGGATCTAGCTCCGTCGTGATTCGCAAGCCACCCGTCAACAACTGTTCCTCTGTAAAACCATACACTTGAACGGCTTCATTAATAACCGCATCGACATAAGCCGGATAACGTCCCTTCAACTCATTGCCTTTATCGGATTTAACGACACTTAGCGGTGAAGCTTTGGCTTTCTCGTAATCCTGCGCGGTGATTTTACCTTCATCACGCATCAGCACTAGCACAGTATTCCTTCGCTCGAGTGCCTGACCCTCATCCTTAAAAGGTGAGTACCGGCTAGGAGCCTTAGGAAGAGCGGCAAGAACCGCTGCCTCAGGTAGGGTTAGATCCTTTACATTTTTGTTAAAATACGTTCTAGCCGCTCCCTGTACCCCCCAGCTCCCTTCCCCGAAATAAATGCTGTTTAAGTACATCTCCAGAATTTCATTTTTACTATAGGTTGTATCTATTTTGATCGCATAAGCTGCTTCTCTCAGCTTTCGGGCCAGTGTTTTGTCCGCATTGAGAAACAGATTACGAGCCAGCTGCTGCGTAATTGTACTCGCTCCCTCCGAATAGCTTCCTCGCAGCACATCACGAGCAACCGCACGGAAGATAGATCTGACATCAATACCCGTGTGCTCATAGAATCTTCTATCTTCCACAGCCACAACCGCATCCGTCAGCACCTTCGGCAATTGTGAAAACGTGACAGGCTCAACTTTTGAAGCTGATAACTGCGAAGCCGGTTTACCGTTCTTATCCAGCACAAGTGTTGCCTCTGGCAGCGGCTGGTTTAATTTCGATACATCGAGTCCACGAATGTAGGAATAACAAGACACGAATACGGTCACACATCCAATCAACACAATACCGCAGCAAATTTGCCAAAACCTTTTACTCTTCCAAAATGATTTGAACATCTTACCTTCCCCCTTACGTACGTTATATATATTCGCAGGATTCCTGCAGTTAGTGACGCACGAAGACAAGGAACTCTTACCAGCTGAAACGACGTAAAAAGCCCCCCAGTTCATAAACAACTGAAGGGCACATTATTTAGAATATATCGTTTTTTAAGCGATTGAGGTCGGTGCTCCGAAAATACTGGTATATCCGCTGATACTGCCTAGGATACGCTCCGCTTCCTCATCGTTCATGGAACCATATCGCTCCACGGCATCGACGATTTTAGGGAACAAATGAATGTCTCCTGCGCTTGCGAATCCGCACACACCAGGGAAAGATAATACAAAATGCACACAAGCATCTATCACCTGCTGCTGGTCAAAAGGTTCGTACCATGTCGCATAAGGGCGCTTCTCCCCTTCTCCCCATGGAGCCTTAGCAATCGCTTTGATGACCCTGATAGCAGCATTTTGCTTATTAGCTTCTTCCATGAGTGCATCGAAAGCTTCCCGATACTTTGGCATACTATACATATAATAATTGAGCGGAAGGAGCACGGTTGCGAAAGGAAATCGATGTAACGCTTCCAAATGCACAGTCGGAGCATCATGCCCATGTCCTGTAATGCCAATCTCCTTAACAATACCTTCAGCTTGCGCTTCCAAGGCTGCTTCCAAAGCACCGCCCTTTTCCGTGCAGCGGTCTAACTCTTCCATTGAACCTACCGCGTGCAGTTGAAGTAAGTCTACAGAATCAACCCGCATCCGTTCCAGAGAGCGATAAATTTCTTCTTTCGCTTCTTTTTTCGTTCTTTGCCCTGTTTTCGTAGCTAGGAAAATACCCTTGCGAATTTGACTGATCATAGGACCCATTCGTACTTCGGCATCCCCATAACTGGCTGCTGTATCAAAATGGTTAACCCCATGCTGCATGGCAAAAGAGATAGATGCATCCGCTTCCTCTTGCGTCACATTGCCGAGACTTGCTGCACCAAACATAACGACTGAGCTTTCGTAATTCAAACGACCTATTGTTCGTTTCAACATGAGTGAAGTGCTCCTTCCTTATTGTTCTTACTCTTCCTCACCATATCATTTACTGGGCCAAGAATACAGTATTCACAGATATAGATGCAAAAAAAGCTTTTGGATACAAATATCCAAAAGCTTTTTACTCATACCTCAATGTATGCCAATTAATACGTTGCCCCTTGCAAGAAACTTCACTCGTTCACCCATTGGCGGAATTTCGTTGCCTTCCACGATAACTTCAACAACCACAGGACCTCCGTGAGAAAGCCACTCTTGCACATGCTCTCCCTGTAGTTGATCCAGAGATCTAACCTCGGCATGACGCAAGCCAAGCGATTGGGCGACACCCGCAATACTAACTCTCTCTTGCGAGAAGTCTTCCAGACATCTTTTGTACTGCAGCATGTGACCATGATAAACCATCCCGAGACGGGCATTGTTAATGACGACAAATAGGATCGGAAGATTATATTCCTTAGCGGTTAGTACTTCGAGACCATGCATGAAGAAACAGCCATCGCCTGTAATACAGATCGTCGGTCGAGTCGGCTCCGCTAACTGTGCTCCTAGTGATCCTCCGATTCCAGAGCCCATGCCTCCGAAATTGATATCAATATCGAACTCTTGCCCGCTCTCGATCAATAAGTTTTGGATCGAATAGGTCATGAATTCACCGATATCTAGGAAGAATCGAGCATTTTTCGGTGCTCTCGCACTAAGACGACGGATTGCCGCCAACGTATTCCATTTCTCTTCGACCTGCTCCTGTTCGGATGCCGCTGCTGCTTCGGCTAGCCCTTGAAATGCCTCGCTTGCATATGATCTATCTTGTCCATCAGCCGAAAGCTGATCTAATAATTCCGCAATGACAAGCTTGATTTCACCATGTACAGGATATTGGGTATCGTAGCACTTTCCTAACTCACTTTGATCGTAATCGATGTGAATGAGCTCTCTATTGGTAACCAATCGCTGTTCCCAGTTACTTGTTGCTAGCTCACCTAAGCTTGAACCGATGATCAGAAGTACCTCATGATCGTTACCGTTCAAATACTCACTCGCTTTGATATTCGCTGATAAGCCATATATCCCTAAGGAAAGCGGGTGATTTTCGGGAAAAGCTCCCTTACCGCGTGGCGTTGTTGCCACTTTCCACTCAAGTGTTTCAGCCAACTGTACGATACTGTCAGAGGATGCTTTAGCGCCATTACCCAGCAGAATCGCTCCACGTAGACCAGCTGCTTTGATCCGCTCAGCAGCCGCCTGTGCTGCTACCAAATCCATCGTTGGCGGCTGTTCTGGAGGTAACACTGGAAGCTCTCTTACGCCAATATCCGTCATTTGGATATCAATAGGAATCGCCAAATGCACAGGACCTGGCACGCCGCTAATCGCTGTGTGATAGGCCTCTGCCAGAATCTCTGGCAGTTGATTAGGGTCTAGAACCGTTCGGCTCATCTTCGTAATCGATGCAAAGATCGGCTCAGCATACAGCTCTTGCGCGCCCCCCTTGCCCATTTTACCAGATGGCACTGAGCCTGTGATGAATATAACAGGAAGCTTCTGCTTCCAAGCATTCGCAGCCGGAGTCACGAGGTTCGTCGCTCCCGGTCCACTAGATGCCACGCAAATCGATGGAAGTCCGGTAATTCTCGTATAAGCACCTGCCATGTAGCCGGAGCTGTTCTCATGCTTAGCTACAATCGGCTTAAGCTCAGGAATGTCCAAAAGGGCGTCATAGATCGCATTGATTGAGCCTGCTGGAATACCGAACACATATCGCACACCTTGCTGCACTAAAAATCTCAATCCTACTTCAATCGCCCGCATATTGGTTACTCCTCCCCTTTAGGTAAAGTAAATTTGAATACCGAACCTTGCCCTTCGGTACTTTCGAACCAAATCCGACCGCCATGCAGTTCGATAAGCTGTTTTGAAATCGCAAGACCTAAGCCTGTCCCATTAATTTGATTATTGGCTTGATAGAATTTCGTGAAAATGTTTTTCTGCTTTTCATAAGGAATACCGATACCACTATCATGTACTTCAACCGTAAGTACCGTTTCTTCGAAAATCGATTTAATGGTAATCACACCCATAGGAGGTGTAAATTTAATCGCATTGGAAAGTAAATTCAATAAAATTTGCAGAATGCGTTGTTTATCGACGCTTACAATCGTATCCGTTTTCTGCGTCAGATTCAACAACCAGAATTAGTTTCTTCTTATTGATCAAAGACTGCACAATATGGACGGATTCCTTGATGATTTCTTTGAAATCAGCTTCGGTATACACCAATTCAAATTTACCGTTCTCCATTTTAGCGAAATCCAGCAATTCATTCACTTGATCCAGCAAACGCTCGATCGACTTGGACGCAATATCTAGTAAATCCTTCTGCGAATCGTTAAGGCCACCGAGAATTCCCTTGCTAAGGATGTCTACAGATCCTTTAACCGCTGTAATCGGCGTACGCAGCTCATGCGAAAGTGTCGCGATGAAATCGCTTTTTAACTCATTCAGATGCTCTAGCTCTCGTACTAGACCCTCTAGCTTGAAGTTAGCATGCTGCAGCTCTATGGAACGCTCATTGACGGAGTGATCCAAAGTCTCCGTATGCTGGGCATTTGAAAGAGCGGTAGCTGTAGCATCAGAAATCGATTGGCAGAATTCCAGTATGCTTGCTTCATACTTCCTTGGTTTCCCGATAGATGGAATCGCAACGACACCGTAAACGGAACCTTTCGCCACAAGCGGAAACACCATAATACTCCGGATATCAAAAGAGACGAACGCTTTATGATTAGGCCGCGGATCCGCATACACATCCTCGATTGCCGCGGATTTCTTCTGAGTAATGACCTCATACAAAAGGCGGTCATTTTCAATGGTTAACTTGACTTCTCTATGCTTAACTTTCCATTCGTCAACCGTTACATTCTCAGAAGACAATTGGTAGGGTTCAATGGTATGCTCTTTTTCGTTATATAGATGAATACCGATATCCTTAGACCCACTGGCTTTACGCATGTAGTGGAAAAAAGTGTTCAGAACATCTTTGACCGACAATGACTCCGATAATGCTTTCGTCGCGTCAAGAAGAAGCTGCTGCTTCTCCATCAGAAGCTGCCGTTGTTCGAACATGCGAATGTTGCGAATAGCCACACTTGCCATGTTAACAAAAGCTTCTGTAACTTCCATCTGCTCTTGAGTAATATTCATCGGTTTTCCGAAATCGTGAACGAAGACAAGGCCAAACACGTCATTTTCTACAATGACGGGAATCCCTAGAATCGATTTAATTTTTAACAATTGTCTCTTGGATTGATCCAATCTCAGGTCAATACTCGTATCCGAGATATAGTCGCTAGCTTGGTTGCGCAAAATATCCCTGACAAACTCATCTTCTCTGGGATCAATGAGCAGCTCCGTTATATCCACGGGCAATTTATTGCCTTTATATCCCTGAAAAGTACCATCCGGCTGTTTCAAGAAAAAACCAACAAGATCTGCTTGAGTAATCTCTCCTGCTATCGCGTCAACGAACACTTGCAGGATTTCTGACATTTCAAACTGAGAATTAATGACCTTCGTCATTTGAAATAATTTTTGAAAACTTTTCAATTCCATGACCATGCCCCACCCATTCCCCTTTTATTAGCGAATCTTTATTTGATGTCTTCCATTATTCTTGGCCCCAATAAGTGCAGAATCAGCTTGCATAATGATTTGATCGAACGAGGTAGGGTCGAAATTATTCGTCAACCCTATGCTCACTGAGAATTCCTGTGATATATGCGGTGCCAGGCTAACCTTTAAACCGTCGACAGCCTTAATAATGCTATCTGCAATCTCTACACTGTTCGCTTCATTTTGGAGTAAGACCAAGAACTCATCCCCGCCATACCGAAAGGCTAGATCATGCTCGCAAGAGATTTTTGACGATATGATGGTTGCTACTTCTCTCAAGACTTGATCCCCAACCAAATGACCATAGTTATCATTAATGTCCTTAAAATAATCCATATCGACCATCATAGCGGCTTGAAATTGCTTGGTTCCCTCTTTGATCATCCGAATGGTAATATCCAAGTATGCTCGATTATATAAACCAGTTAGCGCATCCACATAAACCAATTTGGCTAATTGTTTATTGTCTTTCATCAAATTTTTAACCTTCGCTTTTTGGTGGAGGGCAATTTCAACCTTTCGTTCCAGCACATCCAGATCAAATGGCTTGGTCAAATAATCAATAGCTCCTAATCGAAGTCCTTGTAAAATGTCTTCTTTCTGTGCATTTGCAGATAAGAAAATAATCGGGATATCAAAGTCGCTATCGGCTATTAATTGTTTGCATATTTCAAATCCAGTCACTTCAGGCATCATCACATCAAGTAAAATAAGATCAGGTGCCGTCTCTTTGACCATGGAGAATGCCTCTTTACCATCCTCAACCGTGATGATTTCATAATGTAACGAATTTAAAAATATACGAAGTATATTTAAATTATGGGGTTCGTCATCGACGATAAGAATGCGACATTTCATTAATCTATCCCAGCTTTCATTACTAAAATAGTTGCATGTTGACTTATTATCCATTCATTTGCATTTGCTCATCGATGATACTTAAGAAAAGCCGCACTAATTCGTCATCAAATTGTTTGCCTGCGTGAATTAGGAGTTGTTCCCTGACTTCATGCACGTGCAGCGAATCTCGGTATACTCTCGTAGAAGTCATCGCATCAAATGCATCTGCAATACTTACAATGCGGACAAGCAAAGGAATCTCTTCACCTTGCAGATTGTCTGGATATCCTCTCCCATCCATACGTTCATGATGCCATTTTACAATAGGCAGAAGATGCTCAACATCCGGTAAATCTTTTAGCAGCTCATAGCCAATTACAGGATGCTGGCGAATGACGTTAAATTCTTCATCAGATAACCGCCCAGGTTTCATCAGAATATGATCGGGAATTGCTATTTTACCAATGTCATGCAAAAGAGCCCCTAATTTCAGACGTTCCAGTTCGGCCTCACTTACCCCCGCTTTCGCTCCAAGCAAAGTAGAGTAGAAAGCAACATTATAACAGTGATCGACCGTGAAGCTATCTTTAACCCTCAATGTATTAAAAAGATTTTCGTAAGCTTTCTGTTTCAGCACTTGTCTCCGGAATTGAATCTTTTTAATCAATTGTTCCATATGCAGTTTAATGAGGTTGCACAGATGCAATTGATCCTCCGTAAGTTGAATATCCGAAGGAAATGAGAATAATAATGCCCCGTAAGAAGGACCATGCTTTATATGAAAACCGTAAATACACTCGTATTTACTCATTATAAGATAATTTTTCAAATGACTTTCTGCCTTATGTACTGATAAACGTATGCCATCGGGATTTCGGAAAAAAAACTGCGTATGGAGCACAATTTGTTGTAACTGGTCCATGACTGCCGTACTAATATTAACCGAATAAGATGCTGGGGTGCTCTGATGTTTCTCGTCTATAAGGAAGAGAGAGATATGTTCGCAGCCAATTGTTTTCTTGGCGATATCACTCAATTGTCCGATCGATTCGAAGATGGAATCAGAATTTATCACATTTTTAAAAAACAATGAATTCTGCATAGATGTACCTCTTATTCTTCTCAAATAAACTTCCCCAACTATTAATTAGTACTAGTTCTTCTTAATAAGGAGATTCTCCTCTATTATAAATAAAAACTTCCATTATTTTAATGTTTTTTTACTCAAATCGATATATATTTACTCACTTTTGTTAATTTCTTGGATTATTATCCCGATTTCTGTCAGATAACTTACGTATGTCCCGCAAAAAGGAAATAGGCCAGCCCATTTCTACTGAAATAAGCTGACCTTTTCTAGTTATAAAGATCTAGTTAAGTGACATCATAGGTTCAATAAGTGATAACAAGAGCTGTGTGTCCTCTTTACTAATTTGGGTGAAGGGGTTGGACGGATTGTTGAGAGTTAATAGAATCTGCTCAATGTCGATTACTGTAGATTCTGTAAAGTATTCATGCTTAAGCGCATTTTGTACCTGATAAGGCGAATAATTGTCATTTCCTCTATTTTCTAGGTAAAAATAACCTCGATGTCAACTGCGACTGCGGCCGGAAGCAATCTTGGACCATTATTCGGAGGCGTACTGAGTCACTGGGAGCACAAGGGAGTGCTTCATGAGCATTGCTTGGAGCGGCTATTTGTATGAAGGTTAATAGCGTTAAGGAAATGAAACAGACATTTTCAGGGTAGATGAAGGCGATCAAGGATTGCTCTCAAGCTATCGAGTTTTTCAATACATATTAATGAAAGCCACTTTCTCGGGCGAACTTCAGTCTGAGGAAGGGATCATTGACGAAATAATTAATAAAGTAATACATCATCAAGGCAATTAATCGTATCGGTTAACTGTATGAAAACACAAAAAAGCATAATCTAGCAGTGAACTCACTACTAAATTATGCTTTACTAGGATCGGGACGACACGATTTGAACATGCGACCCCCTGCTCCCAAAGCAGGTGCTCTACCAAGCTGAGCTACGTCCCGAAAGTAATATGTATTTCTAATAAAAAATGGCGCGCCCTGAGAGATTCGAACTCCCGACCTTTTGATTCGTAGTCAAATACTCTATCCAGCTGAGCTAAGGGCGCTTAATTAAATGGAGCGGAAGACGGGGATCGAACCCGCGACCCTCGCCTTGGCAAGGCGATGCTCTACCGCTGAGCCACTTCCGCATAGGGATCCCCAAGCCGTAAAGTACGACTTGGGGATGATTGATGCGCGTAGAGGGACTTGAACCCCCACGGTCGCCCGCTAGATCCTAAGTCTAGTGCGTCTGCCAATTCCGCCATACGCGCATGCTGTAAATAAGGCAAGTGAGTCATGTAGGATTCGAACCTACGACACCCTGATTAAAAGTCAGGTGCTCTACCAACTGAGCTAATGACTCGCATCATTGGTTGCGGGGGCAGGATTTGAACCTGCGGCCTTCGGGTTATGAGCCCGACGAGCTACCGGGCTGCTCCACCCCGCGTCATAGTTAGATGTGATCCCTACATTGTTACTAATACCCTTGCGGGTACTGCTTGGCAACGTTCTACTCTCCCAGAACCCTGCGGTTCAAGTACCATCGACGCTGGAGGGCTTAACGGTCGTGTTCGAGATGGGAACGCGTGGGTCCCCTCCGCCATCATCACCAAACAGTCAAAGCGTGTTTGCGCCTTGAAAACTAGATACGAAACTTGCGTAAAGTTAGAATTTTAGGTTTATTGGTTAAGCCCTCGACCGATTAGTATTCGTCAGCTGCATGCATTGCTGCACTTCCACCTCGAACCTATCAACCTCGTCGTCTACAAGGGGTCTTACATACTGGGAAATCTCATCTTGAGGGGGGCTTCGCGCTTAGATGCTTTCAGCGCTTATCCCCTCCGTACATAGCTACCCAGCGATGCCTCTGGCGAGACAACTGGTACACCAGCGGTACGTCCATCCCGGTCCTCTCGTACTAAGGACAGCTCCTCTCAAATTTCCTACGCCCGCGACAGATAGGGACCGAACTGTCTCACGACGTTCTGAACCCAGCTCGCGTACCGCTTTAATGGGCGAACAGCCCAACCCTTGGGACCTACTTCAGCCCCAGGATGCGATGAGCCGACATCGAGGTGCCAAACCTCCCCGTCGATGTGGACTCTTGGGGGAGATAAGCCTGTTATCCCCAGGGTAGCTTTTATCCGTTGAGCGATGGCCCTTCCATTCGGTACCACCGGATCACTAAGTCCGACTTTCGTCCCTGCTCGACTTGTAGGTCTCGCAGTCAAGCTCCCTTATGCCTTTGCACTCTGCGAATGATTTCCAACCATTCTGAGGGAACCTTTAAACGCCTCCGTTACATTTTAGGAGGCGACCGCCCCAGTCAAACTGCCCACCTGACACTGTCCCCATACCGGATCACGGTACCAGGTTAGAACTCCGATACGATCAGGGTGGTATCCCAACGATGCCTCCACCCAAGCTGGCGCTCAGGCTTCAAAGGCTCCCACCTATCCTGTACAGATCGTACCAAAGTCCAATATCAAGCTGCAGTAAAGCTCCATGGGGTCTTTCCGTCTTGTCGCGGGTAACCTGCATCTTCACAGGTATTAAAATTTCACCGGATCTCTCGTTGAGACAGCGCCCAAGTCGTTACGCCATTCGTGCGGGTCAGAATTTACCTGACAAGGAATTTCGCTACCTTAGGACCGTTATAGTTACGGCCGCCGTTTACTGGGGCTTCAATTCATAGCTTCGGGCTTGCGCCCTAACCACTCCTCTTAACCTTCCAGCACCGGGCAGGCGTCAGCCCGTATACTTCGCCTTGCGGCTTCGCACAGACCTGTGTTTTTGCTAAACAGTCGCTTGGGCCTTTTCACTGCGGCCCCCTCGGGCTATTCACCCTACCGAGGCACCCCTTCTCCCGAAGTTACGGGGTCATTTTGCCGAGTTCCTTAACGAGAGTTCTTCCGCGCGCCTTAGAATTCTCTTCTCACCCACCTGTGTCGGTTTGCGGTACGGGCACCTTCGCCTGGCTAGAAGCTTTTCTTGGCAGTGTGAACTCATGACCTTCGGTACTTAAATTTCCCTCCCCATCACAGCCCAGCCTTACGATGTGCGGATTTGCCTACACATCAGCCTCACTGCTTGGACGAGCATCCATCAGCTCGCGTCACTATCCTTCTGCGTCACTCCATCGCTCATAACGGCTACGGTGGTACAGGAATTTCCACCTGTTGTCCATCGACTACGCCTTTCGGCCTCGCCTTAGGTCCCGACTTACCCTGAGCGGACGAGCCTTCCTCAGGAACCCTTAGGTTTTCGGCGGATCAGATTCTCACTGATCTTTTCGTTACTTATACCGGCATTCTCACTTGTATGCGCTCCACCTGTCCTTACGGTCAGAATTCAACGTACATACAACGCTCCCCTACCCATGCACTAAAGTGCAAGCCATAGCTTCGGTGGCGTGTTTAGCCCCGTTACATTTTCGGCGCAGAGTCACTCGACCAGTGAGCTATTACGCACTCTTTCAATGGTGGCTGCTTCTAAGCCAACATCCTGGTTGTCTGTGCAACTCCACATCCTTTCCCACTTAACACACACTTGGGGACCTTAGCTGATGGTCTGGGCTGTTTCCCTTTTGACAATGGATCTTAGCACTCACTGTCTGACTCCCGGATTTAAGTTTGTGGCATTCAGAGTTTGACTGGACTTGGTAACCCTTGGCGGGCCCCGCACCCAATCAGTGCTTTACCTCCACAACTCAACATCCGAGGCTAGCCCTAAAGCTATTTCGGGGAGAACCAGCTATCTCCGAGTTCGATTGGAATTTCTCCGCTACCCCCACCTCATCCCCGCATTTTTCAACATGCGTGGGTTCGGGCCTCCAGTGAGTGTTACCTCACCTTCACCCTGGACAGGGGTAGATCACACGGTTTCGGGTCTACGTCCACGTACTAAATCGCCCTATTCAGACTCGCTTTCGCTGCGGCTCCGTCTTTTCAACTTAACCTCGCACGGGAACGTAACTCGCCGGTTCATTCTACAAAAGGCACGCCATCACCCATATAGAGGGCTCTGACTTCTTGTAAGCACACGGTTTCAGGTTCTTTTTCACTCCGCTTCCGCGGTGCTTTTCACCTTTCCCTCACGGTACTGCTTCACTATCGGTCACTAGGGAGTATTTAGCCTTGGCAGATGGTCCTGCCGGATTCCGACGGGGTTTCACGTGACCCGCCGTACTCAGGATACCTCTAGGGGTTTCGTTCGATTTTGGCTACAGGGCTTTTACCTTCTATGCCGGACCTTTCCAGATCACTTCGCCTACCGAACTAACCCCACAACGAGGTCCTACAACCCCAAGGAGCAAGCTCCTTGGTTTGGGCTATTCCGCTTTCGCTCGCCGCTACTGACGGAATCACTTTTGTTTTCTTTTCCTCCAGGTACTTAGATGTTTCAGTTCCCTGGGTATGCCTCTACTATTGCTATGTATTCACAATAGAGTAACTGCGCATTACCACAGCTGGGTTCCCCCATTCGGACATCCCCGGATCAAAGCCTGCTTACGGCTCCCCGAGGCATTTCGTCGTTCGCCACGTCCTTCTTCGGCTCCTAGTGCCTAGGCATCCTCCGTGTGCTCTTTCTAGCTTAACCATTTATAGGGACCTTTAGCGTTAGCTAAAGTCTCTCCTAAGCTGAAAAAACTTTAAAGATTTTTGCAAGATTCGTTAGAATCAAGCAACCTAAGTTCTTACTTTACGTTTTGTTTCGTTATCTAGTTTTCAAGGAACAAAAGTAAAACTTGTTGAAAGATTGCTCTTTCAAAACTGAACACGAGTGAGTAAGCTTGTTTGTGCTTTCGCACTTGACTGGATCTATCAGATCCGAGTCTCCATAGAAAGGAGGTGATCCAGCCGCACCTTCCGATACGGCTACCTTGTTACGACTTCACCCCAATCATCTACCCCACCTTCGGCGGCTGGCTCCCTTGCGGGTTACCCCACCGACTTCGGGTGTTGTAAACTCTCGTGGTGTGACGGGCGGTGTGTACAAGACCCGGGAACGTATTCACCGCGGCATGCTGATCCGCGATTACTAGCAATTCCGACTTCATGCAGGCGAGTTGCAGCCTGCAATCCGAACTGAGATCGGCTTATAAGGATTGGCTCCACCTCGCGGCTTCGCTTCCCGTTGTACCGACCATTGTAGTACGTGTGTAGCCCAGGTCATAAGGGGCATGATGATTTGACGTCATCCCCACCTTCCTCCGGTTTGTCACCGGCAGTCATCTTAGAGTGCCCACCCAAAGTGCTGGCAACTAAGATCAAGGGTTGCGCTCGTTGCGGGACTTAACCCAACATCTCACGACACGAGCTGACGACAACCATGCACCACCTGTCTCCAATGCTCCGAAGAGGGCACCTATCTCTAGGTGTTACATCGGGATGTCAAGACCTGGTAAGGTTCTTCGCGTTGCTTCGAATTAAACCACATACTCCACTGCTTGTGCGGGTCCCCGTCAATTCCTTTGAGTTTCACTCTTGCGAGCGTACTCCCCAGGCGGCATACTTACTGTGTTAACTTCGGCACCGAGGAATCGAATCCCCAACACCTAGTATGCATCGTTTACGGCGTGGACTACCAGGGTATCTAATCCTGTTTGCTCCCCACGCTTTCGCGCCTCAGCGTCAGTTATAGGCCAGAAAGTCGCCTTCGCCACTGGTGTTCCTCCACATCTCTACGCATTTCACCGCTACACGTGGAATTCCACTTTCCTCTCCTACACTCAAGTCAACCAGTTTTGGATGCGAACCGGGGTTGAGCCCCGGGCTTAAACACCCAACTTAATTGACCGCCTGCGCGCGCTTTACGCCCAATAATTCCGGACAACGCTTGCCCCCTACGTATTACCGCGGCTGCTGGCACGTAGTTAGCCGGGGCTTTCTTCTCCTATACCGTCACACAAAAGGCAGTTACTCCTCTTGCTGTTCGTCTAGGGCAACAGAGCTTTACGATCCGAAAACCTTCATCACTCACGCGGCGTTGCTCCGTCAGACTTGCGTCCATTGCGGAAGATTCCCTACTGCTGCCTCCCGTAGGAGTCTGGGCCGTGTCTCAGTCCCAGTGTGGCCGTTCACCCTCTCAGGTCGGCTACGCATCGTCGCCTTGGTAGGCCGTTACCCTACCAACTAGCTAATGCGCCGCAGGCCCATCTATAAGCCACAGATTGCTCCGTGTTTCATAATTCTCTCATGCGAGAAAACCAGTTATCCGGTCTTAGCTATCGTTTCCGATAGTTATCCCGATCTTATAGGCAGGTTACCTACGTGTTACTCACCCGTCCGCCGCTAACTTATCCCGAAGGATAAATCCGCTCGACTTGCATGTATTAGGCACGCCGCCAGCGTTCGTCCTGAGCCAGGATCAAACTCTCCATAATAGTGGACGATTGCTCGTCCGTATATTTGAAAGCTGAAATGCTCATTGACTTGCTAGCGAGATTTTGCAATCTCTTTTTTTGAACGATTTCTCGTTCGTGCTTACTCACTCGTTGTTCAGTTTTCAAAGATCAATTTCTTTCGTTCACTGCCGTGTTACCGAAGCAGCGAGAAGTAATATACCATATTGAAATTTCATTTGCAAGCTTTTTTTATTTATCCATTCGTGAAGATATCCAACACGTTCAGACTCATTTATAATCACTTGCTGCTTGTCTGTTTGGAACAAGAATCATAATATAGCACATACAATTACGTAAAGCAACCTTTAATTAATTTATTGTGAAGGAACCTCCCGAAGCCAGAACATCTGACAAGCGAAAGGTTCAGTAAGACTATTTGAGTAAAAGTGTATTAATCTATTTTAACCTAATGCTTTTGAGCAATAAATCAAGGGGTTCTCTCTCTTCTGATTCTCCACGATGATTATGCTGGGCAAGCTTATCTAACCGCGCTATCTGATGACCATAATCGTACATAGCCGCAGCCACAACCGACAAACGCAGCATACCTTCCGGCTGCTTATTATAACGGTCGATAAGTACGGTCATGAAACGCTCGTTCTCTGTTTCCATCTCCATACCTTCCGAAGAGTCATCCTTGAGCTTATCATCGAATTTCAACAGCACGTGCTCGTGGAACTTTATTAGCTTTTCCAAATGATCATCGAAATAGACATCGATTGCCTGTGTACGGGACGTTTGAAAATAGTGCTCATCCACGGCTTCAAGAACCTCAAGACCTTTGTACATCACGAGAAGCTTCTGCTTGTAAACAACGAGTTCACGAACGCGGTTTAACCCGCTTCCCTTAATTTTCTTAATCTCTTCTTCCATGAGTCTGTACTTATCCGATAAAGACTTCAAGCCGCTGCGCAGACCTTCTTTTTCCTCACGGAATACGGTTTCTTTCATTTCATTAGAGATAACCGTACGAAGGAGGAGCGACATTTTGCCAAAAATCGTACGAATCTGTGCGGCGAATTGCTCCTTGGGCTTAGGTGGAAAGAAAAGAATATTCACTACAAATGCACAACCTATGCCAATCAAACTCAGCAATAATCGATTGACGGCAAAACGCCACTCGCCTGAAGCCTCCATGACCGCTACCACGGTAACTAAGGTAAGACCGATCGTTTCCTCCATGCCCACTCTTAAACTAATGATGATGACAATAATACATACAATTCCTATAGCAATCACGTTATTGGAAAAAAACATACCTGCAAGGAGTGCCAATGCCGCACCAAGAATATTCGTCTGCAGCTGCTCTAGGAAATAGCGCCAAGATCGGTAGATCGAAGGCTGCATGGCAAAAATTGCCGCGACGGCCGCAATAACAGGAGGCGTGAAATTGAGCCAAGCACTTATGTATAAGGCCAAAGCAACAGCAATCCCCGTCTTCCACACGCGCGCACCGAAAACCATGAAACCCCACCTCATCCACAAAAATCTAATTCATTATTATCTTACACAGGTACGGATATGGATGCAAAGATGAGGTTTAGAATCAGATACGGATTAGCCAGCATCTTCTGAATGATCCATCCAAGCAAGCAAAGGGAGGCTAAGTATAAACTTACTGCCATCCCCTTGCTTACTCTGAAGAGTGAGGGAACCACCGAGCAATTTGGCAAGCTGCAAACTGATGGATAAGCCGAGACCTGTTCCTCCATATTTACGATTCGCTGCTCCATCCCCTTGCTGGAATGCTTCAAATATCAACTGCTGCTTGTCTAGGGCAATACCGATACCAGTGTCGCAAACGGCAAAGTCGATCCACTTAGATGAAGCATCGTCGTTGTCCCGAATTTCAACGGATAAGGTGATCCTGCCTTCTTCTGTGAATTTTATCGCATTCATGAGCAGGTTACGAAGTATCTGGTTGAGCTTCTGTGAATCCATTTGAATGATCGTTGGCACATCTTTTCCCACGGTCACGTCAAAGCGCAGCTTTTTGGAAGCCATCATGGGCTCGAATTGTTGTTTTATGTAATGGGTAAGCTCTTCAATAATAACTGGCTGCCACAGCATGTCCATTTTACCCGCTTCAATCTTAGATAAATCTAATACGCTATTGATCATTTGAAGCAGTTCATTACCCGATGTATGAATGATATTGGCATATTGATTTACTTCTTTTAAACTCGTTACGTCTTCGCTTTCCCGTATCATATCTGATAAAACGATTATGCTGTTTAGCGGCGTTTTGAGTTCATGGGACATGTTGGCGATAAATTCTGATTTATAGATTGAAGCTTGCGCTAACTGCTTCGCCTTCTTCTCAAGCTCACGCTTCGATAGTAGAAGCCTCTTGGTCTGTTTTCGCAGAATCACATTCATATTACGTATCTTATCCGCCCGCTGCTGCTCCTTATAGAAATCCCGAATAATGAAGACAAAGAAGGCACTTAGTAATAGGGCGGTTGGATAGGTGTACGGGGCAACTTTAGTCAAATAAATACTCTTAGGCACAGCGCCGAAACTAGCAATACCAATGACCTGTAGCGAGTTAATTGAGAGGATGGAAATGAGCGCCTTTCTCTGATAACTCCATGCGCTTTTTTGATATTTAGCCACAAGGATCGCTGCTAAACAACCCATCAGCATAATATTTAGCGATCCCGTAATAGATTGTGGATTAATGCCTGTAATCGTGTACCTAGCCAGCGCAATTCCAAATCCAATAATAAGTAATATATAGTGCTTACGAAACAAAAGTGTTCCGAATATGATGGGAACGACTCGCAAATCAAATAGCATGAATTCAGATACCCTCACGCCAAAGAACATCGTTAGCCAACCTGAACCTATAAAAATGGCGACAAGCACCGTCTGTTTCACGGTCCAAGATGCATGCTGAAACATATATTTAAAGCCAAGGTTGAATAAGTAAGCACAAGTTATCAGAATACAAATATTCACTAAAAAGCTAATACAGATGGTTATGATAACACCCCCCGCCCCAAACTTACACAAATTAATGGCTTATTTCCAAATTATAACCACTCATCTTATATAAAAATACCCTTATCTATATAGGTTTGAAACAACTAGAAATAAGCGCTTGACTTTGTCGCCTACCGTGCCGACAATACCAGCGTGCGTCTGGATCCAGGTGTTACCATGGATGTACTGCGTGCGATGAAAAAAGCCTGGAGATCTTGCCCTTTCGCTTCTATGATAAGTAAAGTTTAATGAGCAAAAGAAAAACCAGCATGGGTTGATGAGACCAATGCTGGTTTATTTAACTTTAGTGTACAGTTCCTGCTCTGTTATTAGGTGGCATTTGCGGCATTCCTTGTGCCGGAACGAAGGTGTTAAGCATTTTTTGCATATCGGAGGCTTCAAGTTGTGGAACTTGGTAATAGGCATTTCTATTTTGATACAAGAAAATGTCATACGCCATTTCGATAAAATTCTGTACTTGAGAAGCTAATACTCTACGTACTGCAGGATTCGTCACTTCAAGAGAAGTCATCGTCAGCAGCGCAGCATGGGATTTCACGAGGCCTAGCATATGTGCGCTAATGCCTGCATCCTTCACATCAGCCAGTGATTGATTCGGCTTTTTGGGCTGTGTAGGTTTGATACCGTAGATCGGCTGCGATAGATTTTGGATCATATACGTCTGTGTTTCTTGACTCGGCTTTTGCCCTGTTGAAAAGCATTCTGCTGTTATGTTGTAATGGAACAGCGTAAAGTTGTACTGACGATCCAAAATATCCAGAAGCTCGCTATCTTGGACGAATTGTCTGAACATCATGAACTGGTCGAGCACATTGATTGTACAGGATAACACCTCGTGCAAATCAAAGAGCTCATGCCCTCCATGATTCATGTTCTGCATGCCTTGTGTCATATTGTTGTTTGGCGTTTGCTGCTGCATCTCGAAGTCTCCTTTAATAAATGGTATAGTAACTTCGATAATATGAGTTATGTTGAGCGATTTTATTCATTCTGTAGGTAAAATACCCTCGGCAAGATGCCGAGGGTATGGTTTTTGAGATATGGGGCTTATGAAGCAGCAGCCGTTAAGCTTTAGGTTTATCGCCATTGCTGCTACTCGCGGCCTTGGCAGCTTTGGCTGCTGCTAATAGACCTTTACTTTTATAAGGTTTTGGGGCACTCTTTGCTCTATTGGCACTAGCTTGCCATCGGTTCCAGCCCTTACTGTCTGTCCCTCTACCGGTTCCGCCCTTACCCTTCGCTTTACTCATGTACTCACTCCATTATGTTGTGCTTCTTATTTTTTCAACAACGATGCCCACGTGGTTTCAAGCCATTGATCGAAGTCAGACCCTTTATCGCCTTCGTACGTATCATATACGTCACTTCTGGTCTTCTGTAACTTCTCTTTAAACTCTTCAAACGTATGACCTTCCGGCAAGCTCTTCTTAATGCGTACAAAAACTTTACCTGCGCCTTTAATCAAGTCACCTTTTTTTCTTGGCGGCAGTTGAACATCCTCACCAAATGCTCGAAGTTTACGGTAAGCAGCCTCTTGAATGGGATATACCGCATCGCCGCTCATCATACGCGCTAGTATGTTAATGGTTTGTTGGTCGTTATACTGGCCTAATGCTTCAACGGCTTCTAGGCGTTCTCTCCAATTGGATGTACGATTAGCCGATTTTTTTAGTTCCTCTAAATTGGGAGGTATTTCGTTTTTTAATTCGATGGTCAAATGATTCAAGCTCCTTCTGTCTGCTGTTATTAGATTGATGTTACACTTTTTTGATGTGGAGCGCCAACTTTTTGGTGATTATATTTAAAATGGGACATCAGGGTACCATTTATACAGGATTTTATAGCAAAAAAAACAAAACAACGACCAGCTCACACGAATGCGAACTGACCGTTGCTTCATTTGCTATTCATTATAGTAGCCTCAATTTACGACAACCCCCCTACAGTACTTGCATACAGCTGCATCGATGGCAATTTCCTCGTTACAATAAGCGCACGACTTATGTGTATGCAAATCAACTGATGGTACCACTTTGCGCTTCTTCACGTTCATGTAAATCAATAAACCAACCACAACAACGACAACAGCCAACAACCAATAGACCATTCGAAACACCTCCTAGTTGATAAACAACTTCTGATGGTTCCGTATAAGTATATTCGGGCATTCCTGTCCATTTGTCTTAGTTGTGAAATAGAATAAATACTAGGCCCTTTTTTACACATTAATTGCAACGTTATTCCCTTACATCATCATGGTCCGTTCCCGAAATGACGTCATACCAGTCTTCAATGTCTTTTTCAAACTTTGCTGTCTTTTCTCTGTACATAGCAAGGGTGTCATTGCCTAGAGGTAAATGAACTGGAGGCTTTTCAGCATTAGCCAATTTAATGAAAGCTTGAGCGAGTTTCTTGGGATCGCCAGGCTGTTTTTTATTAACCTGTGTTGCAAAGCTTCGCATTTCTCCCACTGTACCTGCATAATCTTCGATGACATGAGCGGTTCTTATCAAAGATGTTGGATCAAGGAATTCCGTTCTAAAAAAGCCTGGTGCCACGACGGTTGCATAAATCCCTAAAGGAGCTAATTCCAAAGCCATGGACTCCGTAATGCCTTCAACAGCAAACTTGGTGGAACCATAAATCCCCCAGCCAACAAACCCGTTTAATCCGCCTACTGATGAAATGTTGATGATATGTCCCGAGCGCTGCTTACGCATGTAGGGTAAAATTGCGCGGGTAACGTTTAGTAAACCGAAAACATTGGCATCATAATTTTGTTTTACTTCTTCATTCGAAGCTTCCTCAACGGCACTCAGCAATCCATAACCAGCATTATTGACTAGCACATCAATTCTTCCGAATGTGTCTGTTGCTTGTTTCGCTGCATCTAAGGCTTGAGTTTCGTCCGTAACATCCAGCACAGTTACTATTAAGTTTTCGTTGTTATCAAGCTGCGCGGCTAGTTGTTCAGGCTTACTGCGAACGGTAGCTACCACCTTGTTGCCCTCCGCTAAAGCAGCTTTTGCAATTTCCAATCCGAAGCCTCTAGATGCGCCGGTGATGAACCATACTTTTTGACTACTCATTATTATTGTCTCCTTCTCGTCGTCATTTTTGAATTGAATCAATCATGACCTAAGATTATCACAGCACATTCCGCCCTACTTTTCCAAAAAGCCCAAAGTATTTGTCCATTTAGCTCAAATAAAAAAATCTTAGCCCGGCGGGTGCCGAACTAAGATCTCTGTTAGCTTTTAGCTTAACTGTTGCTTGTAAAAGGACGGGGTATAGCCAAAATGCTCTTTAAAAACCCTTGAAAAATGCGCAACATTCTCAAAGCCCGTCGTAAAGCAAACATCCGTTACTGACATGGCTGAATGGGTCAATAATTCTTTGGCCTTCTCCAAGCGTTTCTGCCTAATCCATAGGGATGGGGACGTGTTGTAAATCGTTTGAAAATCCCGTTTGAAGCTGGACAAGCTTCTACCCGATAAATAAGCCAAATCATTCACTGAAACAGGGTTCAAGATATTTTGTTCCACGACGGTTGAGATATCAGCACGTACTGGTTGCTTTAACTGAAGTAACTGCTGCATGATACCCTTGTTGGCATGAGTAAGATCAAACAACAATTCCAACAACTTAATTTTAATTAATCCGTCCTCGATGTTATCGGGTTCGTTGAAATATGGTTTTAGCGACTCTAAATAGGTTAACAGTCGTTCACTTATCGGATTTACGAAAATTGGTACCAACACTGTTGGCTGCGAAGTTTGAATGTCCACCATTTTAATAAAGTCTTTGAGCACTTCATCTTTTAGAAAAAACATCATGTACTCTAACAAGTAAGCCTGATTAGGTTCGCCGGATTTTTCATATTCAATAACAATCGATTTTTGCAACAGTACCATTTCATGCTTATGTACAACGTACACCTGATCGCCATATCGCACCGTATATGTGCCATTTAGCACAAACATGAGAAGGTAGTCTTCTAAGAACATAGACCCTTGTTTTCCTAATGTGTTAGTGCACGATTCAATGACTGTGAGTCCTTTGAGTTTCAAAACGCTTTGATTGAATGGCGATGCTGCTAAGCCTTGCGGTGCTTTTATTATTCTTTGGGTCACGCGCACCCTCCCCTCTATTCCCTACTCCAACCGTTGATTAACCAAACTCAGGCTGATGATAAGAAATATTTTCTCTAATTGTATCACGAAATATGACATTTTCCTGCTGGACAACACTGATTTGCTTACGACATCCTCGATGGAAAAATAACCCTATCCGAAGTTATGGACAGGGTTATACAGAAACCATTCAAAAACGTCGTAATACCGTCTAAATGTGCATAATCAATCCGTCATACGCGACCACAACCCCAGCAGGTTTAAAGATTTCGTCGAATTCATGATGAAGCAGCTTAGAATTATGGCTAAAATGAGTGACTACAATGGGTGCCTCTGCTTTTAATATGTGTTCTTCACGAAACACACGTTGAGCCTCCAATACGGTTTCGATGCACATATGATTTCGGTCACGGGAACGTCCTGTGTACCCATGCGTGCAGTCGAGTATGGCGCAGTCTATATGGGCTCCCTTTAACCATTCCCATGTTGCTTCCGGGAACCAACCTGAGTCATGTCCGTACAGTAGTTTCTTGCCGCCACGCTCGATCACATACAATAAACATGTTTCCATTTTGTCATGATCTGCCAGAAGAGGTGTAACACGTGCATCACCCACTTCAATCGTCTGGAAGGGACGCAGCAAATGGAAGGCGTAGCGTTCACCCTCAAAGCGGCCAATGGCGACACGCGTATGGTACATCACGGCATCATTCCCGTAGATATGTAAGGGATGATCCAGTCCGTGGGCAATCCCCTCTCTCCGGCATTCGAGATCATAAGCATTAAAATGATCAGAGTGCGTATGCGTGACAAGCAAGTGCTCAATAGCGCCTAAATCGATGTTATCGCGAAGCGCCTGCATATAAGAATCGGGAGAATAGTCGAATTTGATTACATCGTCAAGGATGGCCGAACTCCGAGTGCGAATGTTTTTTTCGCCCAGCTTCCGTGCCTGGATGCAAAACTCACAACGGCAAAACGCATTCGGAAAGCCTTCTGCTGCTGCGGTTCCGAGAAAATGAATTTTCATAAGCTTCACCTGTCATTCGTATTTTAGTCTATTTATTTACACCAAAGAAAGGACGGATTTCCTCTCTATAATCGTTGTCTGAATTTTGATCGTAATTTGTCTCTCATTGGAATTGTTTACACGCTTCATTAGAAGATTAAATGCTGATTGCGTAAGCTGCTCGGTACATTGCTTGACCGTTGTAAGAGGAATCGGTGTTAACCCGGATAATTGAATATCAGAGAAACCCACAATGGAAAGTTGCTCAGGGACTGGAATCTTCAAGTGTAATGCTGTATATAACGTAGAAATTGCCACATGATCGTCCCCGCACATCAGGGCTGTCATCTGTGGATTTTCACGTATGAAGCTTTCCTGTTCAGGGTCGCTCTCATTAACATGGCTAGGATCACAAAGCTCGCTTTTAAAAAGAATATACTGATTTTTGACGGGAACCGCATGATCGATGAGCGCTTGGATATAACCTTGATAACGCTCCTCCCTGCTGGTTATGTTTTCAATCGCATTCGAAACGTACCCGATTTCCCGATGTCCTTTTTCAATCAAATACTTAGCCATTTGGTAAGAGCCCTGAAAATGATCATGATAGACGCAATCAATCTGAACTTCGCGAAAAATTCGATCGATAATCACAATCGGAAACTGTTGCAATTTCAATCTTAGCACTTGGTCACTGCATGTCTTTCGTCCTTGTGGAAATAGGATAATGCCGTCTACTCCACCTTCGACAAGCCCCTGAAGACAACGGTCCTCATCATCTTTGGACTTGCTAATCTTTAGAATCAGATCACAATCATGCTTTCGCGATTCGATCTCGGCAGCCGCAATAATCCTTGATGTGTAATCAGACATATGGGACACGATGATAGCGATCTGTTTATTCTGTTTTTGCTTCTCTACGACCGGCGTCGGCTCATTTACCTTCAGAATGCCTTCGTTATCATTCACCCCATTCTGCTGACCGCAAAGGAAAGTACCCCTTCTTGGCAAACGGTAAACGAGCCCTTGCTGAACCAGTTGTTCTAGGGCTAGCTTGCTCGTCATCCGGCTTACACCAAATAGCTTAGCAAGCTCCCCTTCCGAAGGGACTGGATCATGCGGTTGAAGCCTACGTCTTTGAATAATGTCCCTTACCTTTTCGGCAAGCTGCAGATAGAGTAGATTCGGTTTTCTTGGCATATGTTCATATTTCATATAAGGACATCCCTCGTTTAATTATCAAAATCATGATTATCGATCGAATGCGGCATTAGTAATAATAATTAGCCTTTAATGCCCGTAAAGGTAATGCCTTGAATGAATGATTTCTGCAGAAAAAAGAATAGAATGATAATCGGCAGGATCATCAAAAAGGTAGCCGCCATTAGCAATCCCCACTCTGTGCTGATCTCGTTTTGAAATTGCTGCAGACCTAGAGACAATGTATATTGACTAGGGTCATTCAGATATAACAGTGGGCCCAAGAAATCATTCCAACTACTCATGACCTGGAACAACCCGGTCGCCAGAACGGCCGGCATCGCCAATGGCAGCATAATGCGCCAGTAAATATGGAATTCCCCAGCACCATCTATGCGAGCGGCCTGCTGCAGCTCCGAGGGCAGTCCTTTGAAAAATTGCCGCAGCATAAAAATATAGACAGGCACGCCAAGCGCATGCTTAACGATTAGCGGAAGCAGTGTTCCGACCCATTTTAACTTATGAAACAGAAGGAACTCAGGGATCATTGTCACGGGCCCGGGAATCATCATCACACTTACAGTCAACCCAAAGATCAACCCCTTCCCCCGCCAATCCAGCTTGGCCAAACTATATGCCGCCAACGGAGAAACGATAAGCATGCCCAGTGTACTGAATACGGTAACAATTAGTGTATTGCTAAACATTCTTGGAAAAGAGATTCTCGTAAATGCATCGAGATAATTTCTCCAGTGCACCGGACTAGGAATCCAACGTGGAGGATCCATGTATAATTGGGAGTTGTCCTTCAATGATGTCGAGATCATCCACAGCAGTGGAGCTGCAAAACTCAATGCCAGCGCGGATAGAACCAATTGGGTAAGGAGGTTGCGCGCAGCTGCATTTCTATGATTTTTCACGTACAAGCCCCCTCTAGTCCCCTTGATAATGAACCCATTTTTTGGATGAGATGAAAATCACGACCGTTAGCAAAGCAATCACGATAAAAAGAATCCATGCCATAGCCGATGCATAGCCCATTTTCAGATACAGAAAAGCATTCTGGTACAAATACATGACATAAAACATCATCGACCCAGCTGGTGAGCCACTCCCGCCTGTAAGCGTATAAGGTAAGGAGAATACTTGAATTGAACTAATAATACCCATCACCAAGTTGTAGAAGATGACTGGCGTTAGCAGCGGTAAGGTGACCAGCCCAAATTTCTGATACCATCTAGCACCGTCAACCGAAGCAGCATCATAATATTCCTGCGATATACCCTGCAATCCAGCAAGGAAGATGACGACCGTCTGTCCAACGGCCCATAAAGATATCATAACGAGGGTGGGCTTAGCCCAGGCCTCATTGCCCAACCATGGGGGACCATCAATGCCCAATCTAGACAATAATTGATTGACCAGCCCCGCCTGAGGGTTCAGCAGCCACATCCAGAGGACTGCCTTAGCAACCAAGGGAACAAGAGTCGGCAGATAAAAGACCGTACGGTAGATCGCGATTCCCTTTACTCTCGTGTTCAACAGCAGCGCCAGCCCTATACTTAGGACTATACTAAGCGGAACGAAGACAAGAGCGTAATACACGGTATTGTAAATAGAGCTCCAAAACACTTTGTCCTGCATCAAGCTTTGGTAATTCTGAAGGCCGACAAATTGTCCGGCCTTCAGAATGCTGTAAGAGGTAAAACTGAGATAGATGGAACTGACAAGTGGGTACAAATAAAAGAGCAGCAGACCCACTATCCAAGGGGTGACGAATAGCCAGCCAGGCGCGTTTTTACTGAAAGCTCGGACGAAAGATTTCTTCCGGGCTTCTTGATGTCTAGGACCGGAAGGCTCCTGTCCAGTAGCTCGGACCAAGTTTGAATCCATCATCTTTTACTGCACCTCATTTGCTTTTTTGGTCACTAGCCAGAGCAGCATTCACCTTGTCTGCCACACTGTCGAGCAGTTCCTTCGGTTTGCCTTTATTGTTCGAGGCCATATCCAAGGCGCTAGCCATCTCGTTCCAAAGCAGCTGCCCTTGCGAAATTACTGGACGCCAGTGTGCCGTTCCTAGAAATCCGAGAATTTTAGTATTGATAGGATCATTCGCAAACACTTTTTGGTTTACTGAATGAACGACTGACAGGTAGGATTTTGTCAATTTTTCTTGTGCCTCATCACCTGTAAAGAACTTCAGGAGCTCCCATGCGCCATCCTGATTTTTGGCACCCTTGGGAATGACGAGACTGAAACCACCCGACCATGTAACCGTCTGATCTCCGGTCGGTGTCGGCAGCTGCGCAACACCGAAGTTCACATTCGTATTAGCTGCTTTAACGGTTGCTGCCAGCAAGTTGTTTCCGATTTCCATGCTTACCTTGCCGGCCGCAAATGGATTGATCTGAGTCGAGCTCGCTAATGATTTCATGTCACTGATATTATATTTGTTGGCATAATCCTGCAGCCATTGCAGTGCCTCAACGTTCTTAGGATCATTAGGTGTTACTTTACCGGTGCTCGTGTTATAGAAATCGCCGCCGAACGCCCATCCCCACGTATAGAAATTGCCTTGATTAGACCACGGTATAAGACCGATCCGCTTATAGATGTTTCCTTCCTTCACGGTCAGCTTGGCCGCATATTCTTCCAGCTCTTTGATCGTCTTAGGCGGCTTCTCAGGGTCAAGTCCAACTTCCTTGAAATGATCCTTGTTATAGAACAAGGCCCGCCCATCCGTAGAAACCGGAAGCCCGTATACTTTATCCTTGTACACAACCTCATTCCATGCAGCTGGATAAAACTTTTTCGGATCGATGGTATCTTTCTTGACCCTTTCCGAAATATCGATCAAAGCCTCCTGCTGGGCCCATGAGGCAATCTGGAAGCGATCGAAGAATACCGCATCCGGGGCAGTTCCCCCAGCGACAGCGGACATCAGCTTTTGTCCTCCGCCGACTGTCAAATCAGCCACATATACAGCATTCAATTTAATTTCGGGATGCGCTGCCTGGAAAGCATCAGCAGCAGCCTTAATCGCTTCTCCTGCCACACCTGTCTTATCGTACCAAAATGTCACGGTTCCAGAGGCCTTAGCAGTTGATGATGCTGGTTCCTTTGTACCCGGCGTGTTCGTCGATCCAGTTGTACCTGTTTGATTGGCCGAAGAGCAGCCTGCTAGTAAACCTACACTCGCAATAAGAGCTAAGACCGCTTTGGGACCACCGTGCGTTCTCTTTGTCATCACTGAACACCATTCCTTTTTTAGGTTTACTTGTCTCTTGTGAAAACTACTCCTAACCAGAAGCTCTTGGCTGTCTTTTATGTAAGGGCTTCCATACGATTATCGAAGGAGTTTGCCGAAAATGTTTCCCCGTCACTATTTGTGCAAGTACATAGATAAACCAACACTTCGCTTTCTTACATTCGAGTAAGATATTGTGGTTCGACCCTGATCAGTGATCTAAGGAAAGGTTACTAGATGTCACTGACACATTCAATGGTTATTTTTATTTAGATTATGTAAATCAGTCATTTCACAAGAAAAGTTACTAAAAATGTAATCGCTTACTATGTCAGCGCATGCCAGCATCGTCAACTCTTACAAAGTCCTTTATGATAGGCGGGACTTTAATAACAGCCCTCCGAATGGAAAGAACACTAATTCAGCATTCCTTTTCGCGTTGTTCTGAAGTACTTTTGATCGATGCATCAACCATGTCCTTTGAACATAACATTAAATAAAGCGCTTCCAATAATGCTATCGTGGAGAATTTGTAGGAGACATATATAAATAGGGAGTTGATGTCCATGTTCAACCCAAAAGAATGGACCAAACAAATGAAATTCATTCACGGCGTTGCAAGAACTATCTACATCAACAAACACACTGGACTACCAAAGCTAAGTTGTACGTTCACCAAAGAGCAGCAGAAAGCGTTAGAAAGTGAAGATAGAAAGTTATCCCTTTCGTAATTAGAATCATATTCGGATTTCTTCAAGTTAGAAAAATAAAAGGGACCCCTTTCGGGGTCCTCTTCGATGTTGAATAAATGGAAATCCCACTATTGAAGTACTTGACTATATGAATGATTAATCTAGATGAATACCAAAATGTTCTTGCAAGGCCGCTTTATACGCTTCTTCGGTCTGCGGAGTGAAAGTCCTTACCCCCGCGGAAGTAAAGATGCGAAATTCTCGGCCCGCCAGTGTATTCCGTCCCTCAAGGGTACGCATGGCTACCATTGGGCTTTTGGTAAATATCGAATCCGGGGCGTTCTCACACCAGAAGGTCGCAAAGGTGAAATCCTTCGGCAGCTGAGGTTCCTCCGTAAACGAGTAAATGCGGTTCCATTCCTTGTTCTTCTGCTCACATAGCATCCAACCATAATAGGCATCGCGCTCGAGACGGTAGCACTCTCCGCCTTGATGCTGTTCATGACCCTCGATCCATGCGATGGGCCTGCGTGGGACAATTCCGCCTACTCCGACATCACACAAATAAGTCGTGCCTTCTGCTTCTACCTTCAGGACGTGATGACGTCGTTTCGGTGGTATGTTCGGCTCGTCGCGCCAAAATCGAGCAACCAAGTCTGTGACCGGGTAGCCAAGCTCTCGCAGCAGCCAGCCGAATAAAGCGTTCAGCTCGAAGCAGTACCCACCGCGCCCACGTACGACAATCTTTTGATATACATCCTGAGGATCCAACGATAAAGCTGTGCGGTTCATAATGTCCAAATTTTCGTATGGAACCGTGTGCAGATGACACTCCTGAAGGTCCGCCAATGTCTTAGCGCTGCCATCGAGCGATCCTTCAAACCTCATGCGCTCCAGATAGGTCTGAATCTGACTATTTTTACTGTACATGTTGAACACTCCATCCTTATTTTTTTCATAGATAGACAAGTTCGTGAGATTTAACAACAATAACCTTTTAAAAATACCATCATTACCCTATTTCTGCCTTAAATTCAACGTGAACTCTTCATAAAAGCTTACAAAACGACAACGGTTTTCGAGCGACATTTTAGTTCAAATCCGTTAATCTATGAAAAAAGATTCATAGGAGGACTAATTTATGATTCAAAACTTAGAGCTATGCGTAACTGGATTGTTAATTATCTCCATCATGTTTCATCTTTTTATAGATATAATCAAAAAGAATAAAATCATTACCTATCCCATTCAAGAAGAGGAATCTATCCAAGTTGTTTACCCACAGTACATCGACTGCAGCCGGAACATTATGCATTCACTTCTTTCCAAAGATTATCTTTTTACGGATGGGCAGCTTAGTGAGATTCATTAATTTAAGGAGGCTGTACGGTGTCAAACAAGGTAATCAGTGATGAAGAGTTGATGTTGCTGCTGTCTCCCACTTGTACTAACGAAGAAAATGAGCAATCAGATAAACCGAAGCTCACCATGAAATTATTATATGAGCTTATAAAAAAGCTAAAGCAAGAGAACATGGTGCTCTCCAAGCGTGTAGACGAATTTGAACAGCAATTAGTATTGTTACATCAGATTCGTGATGAGGTGGCCACCACCCTTGATCTGCCTATGCTCGAGGAAGCCGGAATAACAGTCGGGATGGAAGCAGAACTCGATTCCGGCCTCCCGCAAACCATCCAAACCTCCCGCGCCGAACGTCATCCTTCCAAAAAGAGGAGGACGTCCTTTTGGACCTATTTATTTCGTCCCACTTAACCAATTTCCACTTCAATTAGCTTGAACTGCGTTACATCGACAACCCCTCGGTTTGAAATCCGAATTTCTGGAATAACGGGTAAGGCAATTAATGAGAATGTCATAAACGGGGCGTTCAACGGACAGCCAATTTGTTTCCACGCTTTCTCGAGCTCAGCAACCTCTTTAACGACTTCAAGCAATGATTTATCTGACATGAGGCCTGCGATGGTCATCGGTACTTGAGCCAGCACTTTACTGTTCTCTACAACAATCATACCGCCTCCCATTTTGACAAGCTCATTAGCAGCCAAAGCCATATCCTGTTCATTAATCCCCATAACAATTAGATTATGACTGTCATGCGCCACTGTAGATGCTACTGCACCCGCCTTCAATTGAAAGCCATGCGTAAAACCAAGTGAAATTTGACCCGTTCCACGGTGTCGCTCGATACAGGCGAGACGGATAATATCCTGCTCTACATCTGGTTGGATGATCCCTTCTTCAACACCTAGAGCTGCAGTCATTTTCTCTGTTCTTGCACTGTTTTCAATAATGCGGATGACATTGACTTGCGTCTTATCCTGATTACTTCGACTTACAAGCTTGAAGTCCTCTGCCGTAAGCTCGCGCTTAACGTTCATGGAATTACGGATGTGTTCGGGATAGACGAAATCGGGGAAATCAACCGTAAGCTTGCCATTATCAAAAACAACTTGACCGTCGGTAATGACCGTGGAAGGCTCGACCTTCTGTAAATCATCCAGTAATAAAATGTCAGCATATTTACCGGGAGTAATACTGCCCAAATCTTGCTCCATTTTAAAATAACGGGCCACATTAATCGTTACCATTTGAATCGCAGTTACAGGGTCGACACCCTCTTCGATTGCGCGGCAAACCACATGATTGAGATGCCCTTTCTCCACCAACGTTTGCGGACTTACATCATCCGTGACGAGCGAAATATTGGCCGTGTTGACCTTATCTTCGGTTACCACCTTAATGACCTCTTTGACATCATGCCAGGCCGAACCTTCACGAATCATAAGGTGCATCCCCATGCGGACTTTGTGAAGACCTTGTTCCCTAGTTACGGTTTCATGATCAGATGTCACGCCCGATGCCATATAAGCCTGCAGCATACGATCATCATCACTCGGAAAATGTCCTGTGACCGTTTTACCACTCTTGATTGTTTCTTCAATCTCCCCGCACATTTTCGGATCACCGTAAACGACACCAGGAAAATTCATGACTTCGCCTAGTCCGACCACGTTGTCCCACTGCAATCCCTCTTTAATATCGGTTACTTCTAAGCTTGCACCTGCATCTTCCAAGCCGTTAGTCGCTGGTACGCAGGATGGGAAAGTCGTAAAAACTTTAAGAGGCAGCTGCTGCCCCTCTTCGTGCATCAGCCTTACACCTTCTGTTCCAAACACATTGGCAATTTCATGTGGGTCCATAAAAATCCCCGTTGTTCCTTTGGCTAATGCCGCTTTGGCAAACTCGGTAACGGAAAGCATAGTGCTTTCAACATGCATATGACCATCTAATAAGCCTGGAGACATATACTTCCCTGTGGCATCGATAATGACCGTTTGAGCCCCAATGGTATGGTCTGCATTCCCTACATAGGCAATTCTCCCAGCAGCAACAGCAACATCCATATGCTCAATTAATTCACCAGAATACACATTGACGAGTGTTCCATTCTTAATGACTACATCGGAAAATACTTCGCCTATTGCAACCTTAGCTAGCGTTCTGCTCACTTCAACTAGTTTATTTCTTTTATTTAGCATCATGGGTTTTGTACTCCTTTATGTATGTAAATTAATTAACCTATTCCGATCCGGTGACAAGCGTCACAACCCCTGAACATCGGTTCACATGCATTACTTGTATCACTTCTCCATTAAATTTACCATGAAAGAGGTTTATCTCAAGGGTTACATGCTACAGCAGAGGATTCCTCATTTCTATTTATTAAATTATACGGAGCTAATGTAATTCAGATGCAGGTTATCATCGAGGCATAGTTCTATGACATCACCGGTGATGGGGGCACTCCAAATTAAAATTTGAGTTCACAGAGTTCCTGTACAAACGAAAAAGACCACCCGAAGGTGATCTTTTTCTGTGAAGCGGGCGGCGGGAATCGAACCCGCGCGATCAGCTTGGAAGGCTGAAGTTCTACCATTAAACTACGCCCGCGTGTTTATCGGGACGACACGATTTGAACATGCGACCCCCTGCTCCCAAAGCAGGTGCTCTACCAAGCTGAGCTACGTCCCGAAAGTAATATGTATTTCTAATAAAAAATGGCGCGCCCTGAGAGATTCGAACTCCCGACCTTTTGATTCGTAGTCAAATACTCTATCCAGCTGAGCTAAGGGCGCTTAATTAAATGGAGCGGAAGACGGGGATCGAACCCGCGACCCTCGCCTTGGCAAGGCGATGCTCTACCGCTGAGCCACTTCCGCATGGGTACCTCCAGGAGTATGAATACTGCTGAGGATTTGATGCGCGTAGAGGGACTTGAACCCCCACGGTCGCCCGCTAGATCCTAAGTCTAGTGCGTCTGCCAATTCCGCCATACGCGCATGTTGTAAATAAGGCAATCTGAGAGACTTTAGTCTACGCCTAAAGATCCCTATATATGGTGAGTCATGTAGGATTCGAACCTACGACACCCTGATTAAAAGTCAGGTGCTCTACCAACTGAGCTAATGACTCAAGTGAAGAACTGGGGATCAAGGATTTGAACCTTGGCATGACGGAGTCAAAGTCCGTTGCCTTACCGCTTGGCTAATCCCCAACGTAGATTGGATGGAGGCTGATGGATTCGAACCACCGAACTCGAAGAGAGCAGATTTACAGTCTGCCGTGTTTAGCCACTTCACTAAGCCTCCACATATAAAGCCTTACCGAGCCCAAAAAAAGTATTAGCGTTGCTATAAAGCTTATCTTCACTTTTTTGGGAATTGTGGTGCCGTCGAGAGGACTTGAACCCCCAACCTACTGATTACAAGTCAGTTGCTCTACCAGTTGAGCTACAACGGCATATTCATTCATAAAAAATGGCGGAGCTGACGGGATTCGAACCCGCGGTCTCCTGCGTGACAGGCAGGCATGTTAGGCCACTACACCACAGCTCCACACTATGAAAACAACACTCAGTAAAGAGTTTGGTTGCGGGGGCAGGATTTGAACCTGCGGCCTTCGGGTTATGAGCCCGACGAGCTACCGGGCTGCTCCACCCCGCGACATGACTAGCCAGATATTAAAATATGGTGGAGGCTGACGGGATCGAACCGCCGACCCTCTGCTTGTAAGGCAGATGCTCTCCCAGCTGAGCTAAGCCTCCATGGGATATGAAGATTATTGGTGACCCGTAGGGGACTCGAACCCCTGTTACCTCCGTGAAAGGGAGGTGTCTTAACCACTTGACCAACGGGCCAAACTTAAAAAATTTACCTACGGAGAGAGAGGGATTCGAACCCTCGCACCACTTACGCAGTCTAACCCCTTAGCAGAGGGTCCCCTTATAGCCACTTGGGTATCTCTCCAATTTATCAGTAGCGGCAGAGGGGCTCGAACCCCCGACCTTACGGGTATGAACCGTACGCTCTAGCCAGCTGAGCTACGCCGCCATATTGTCTTTCCTTTATCTAAAGAAACGGAGAAGGAGGGATTCGAACCCTCGAGACGCTTGTGACGCCTACACGATTTCCAATCGTGCTCCTTCGGCCGCTCGGACACTTCTCCACGAATGTGTTTATTGGGGCCCCCAAAAAGTAATAGGAATATGCTACAAAGCATCACTTCACTTCTTGGGGGTTTGACTCCCCGAACAGGACTCGAACCTGTGACAACTCGATTAACAGTCGAGTGCTCTACCAACTGAGCTATCAGGGAAAATGGTGGAGCCAAGCGGGATCGAACCGCTGACCTCCTGCTTGCAAGGCAGGCGCTCTCCCAGCTGAGCTATGGCCCCATATTAGTGAGACTGATTTCATCAAAGATCCCTATATTACCCCAAAAAATTTCCGTGGACCCCGATACTAACTATGAAGTTAATTGGTGGGCCCTAGTGGACTCGAACCACCGACCTCACCCTTATCAGGGGTGCGCTCTAACCAGCTGAGCTAAGGGCCCTAATGTGTAAAACAGTGTACAGGGCGGCAAAAAAAATACCCACTAGGGGTATTCTGCTTGGCAACGTTCTACTCTCCCAGAACCCTGCGGTTCAAGTACCATCGACGCTGGAGGGCTTAACGGTCGTGTTCGAGATGGGAACGCGTGGGTCCCCTCCGCCATCATCACCAAACAGTCAAAGCGTGGTTTGCGCCTTGAAAACTAGATACGAAACTTGCGTAAAGTTAGAATTTTAGGTTTATTGGTTAAGCCCTCGACCGATTAGTATTCGTCAGCTGCATGCATTGCTGCACTTCCACCTCGAACCTATCAACCTCGTCGTCTACAAGGGGTCTTACATACTGGGAAATCTCATCTTGAGGGGGGCTTCGCGCTTAGATGCTTTCAGCGCTTATCCCCTCCGTACATAGCTACCCAGCGATGCCTCTGGCGAGACAACTGGTACACCAGCGGTACGTCCATCCCGGTCCTCTCGTACTAAGGACAGCTCCTCTCAAATTTCCTACGCCCGCGACAGATAGGGACCGAACTGTCTCACGACGTTCTGAACCCAGCTCGCGTACCGCTTTAATGGGCGAACAGCCCAACCCTTGGGACCTACTTCAGCCCCAGGATGCGATGAGCCGACATCGAGGTGCCAAACCTCCCCGTCGATGTGGACTCTTGGGGGAGATAAGCCTGTTATCCCCAGGGTAGCTTTTATCCGTTGAGCGATGGCCCTTCCATTCGGTACCACCGGATCACTAAGTCCGACTTTCGTCCCTGCTCGACTTGTAGGTCTCGCAGTCAAGCTCCCTTATGCCTTTGCACTCTGCGAATGATTTCCAACCATTCTGAGGGAACCTTTAAACGCCTCCGTTACATTTTAGGAGGCGACCGCCCCAGTCAAACTGCCCACCTGACACTGTCCCCATACCGGATCACGGTACCAGGTTAGAACTCCGATACGATCAGGGTGGTATCCCAACGATGCCTCCACCCAAGCTGGCGCTCAGGCTTCAAAGGCTCCCACCTATCCTGTACAGATCGTACCAAAGTCCAATATCAAGCTGCAGTAAAGCTCCATGGGGTCTTTCCGTCTTGTCGCGGGTAACCTGCATCTTCACAGGTATTAAAATTTCACCGGATCTCTCGTTGAGACAGCGCCCAAGTCGTTACGCCATTCGTGCGGGTCAGAATTTACCTGACAAGGAATTTCGCTACCTTAGGACCGTTATAGTTACGGCCGCCGTTTACTGGGGCTTCAATTCATAGCTTCGGAACCGAGGTCCCTAACCACTCCTCTTAACCTTCCAGCACCGGGCAGGCGTCAGCCCGTATACTTCGCCTTGCGGCTTCGCACAGACCTGTGTTTTTGCTAAACAGTCGCTTGGGCCTTTTCACTGCGGCCCCCTCGGGCTATTCACCCTACCGAGGCACCCCTTCTCCCGAAGTTACGGGGTCATTTTGCCGAGTTCCTTAACGAGAGTTCTTCCGCGCGCCTTAGAATTCTCTTCTCACCCACCTGTGTCGGTTTGCGGTACGGGCACCTTCGCCTGGCTAGAAGCTTTTCTTGGCAGTGTGAACTCATGACCTTCGGTACTTAAATTTCCCTCCCCATCACAGCCCAGCCTTACGATGTGCGGATTTGCCTACACATCAGCCTCACTGCTTGGACGAGCATCCATCAGCTCGCGTCACTATCCTTCTGCGTCACTCCATTGCTCATAACGGCTACGGTGGTACAGGAATTTCCACCTGTTGTCCATCGACTACGCCTTTCGGCCTCGCCTTAGGTCCCGACTTACCCTGAGCGGACGAGCCTTCCTCAGGAACCCTTAGGTTTTCGGCGGATCAGATTCTCACTGATCTTTTCGTTACTTATACCGGCATTCTCACTTGTATGCGCTCCACCTGTCCTTACGGTCAGAATTCTACGTACATACAACGCTCCCCTACCCATGCACATTGTGCAAGCCATAGCTTCGGTGGCGTGTTTAGCCCCGTTACATTTTCGGCGCAGAGTCACTCGACCAGTGAGCTATTACGCACTCTTTCAATGGTGGCTGCTTCTAAGCCAACATCCTGGTTGTCTGTGCAACTCCACATCCTTTCCCACTTAACACACACTTGGGGACCTTAGCTGATGGTCTGGGCTGTTTCCCTTTTGACAATGGATCTTAGCACTCACTGTCTGACTCCCGGATTTAAGTTTGTGGCATTCAGAGTTTGACTGGACTTGGTAACCCTTGGCGGGCCCCGCACCCAATCAGTGCTTTACCTCCACAACTCAACATCCGAGGCTAGCCCTAAAGCTATTTCGGGGAGAACCAGCTATCTCCGAGTTCGATTGGAATTTCTCCGCTACCCCCACCTCATCCCCGCATTTTTCAACATGCGTGGGTTCGGGCCTCCAGTGAGTGTTACCTCACCTTCACCCTGGACAGGGGTAGATCACACGGTTTCGGGTCTACGTCCACGTACTAAAGCGCCCTATTCAGACTCGCTTTCGCTGCGGCTCCGTCTTTTCAACTTAACCTCGCACGGGAACGTAACTCGCCGGTTCATTCTACAAAAGGCACGCCATCACCCATATAGAGGGCTCTGACTTCTTGTAAGCACACGGTTTCAGGTTCTTTTTCACTCCGCTTCCGCGGTGCTTTTCACCTTTCCCTCACGGTACTGCTTCACTATCGGTCACTAGGGAGTATTTAGCCTTGGCAGATGGTCCTGCCGGATTCCGACGGGGTTTCACGTGACCCGCCGTACTCAGGATACCTCTAGGGGTTTCGTTCGATTTTGGCTACAGGGCTTTTACCTTCTATGCCGGACCTTTCCAGATCACTTCGCCTACCGAACTAACCCCACAACGAGGTCCTACAACCCCAAGGAGCAAGCTCCTTGGTTTGGGCTATTCCGCTTTCGCTCGCCGCTACTGACGGAATCACTTTTGTTTTCTTTTCCTCCAGGTACTTAGATGTTTCAGTTCCCTGGGTATGCCTCCAATGCAGCTATGTATTCACTGCATGGTAACTGCGCATTACCACAGCTGGGTTCCCCCATTCGGACATCCCCGGATCAAAGCCTGCTTACGGCTCCCCGAGGCATTTCGTCGTTCGCCACGTCCTTCTTCGGCTCCTAGTGCCTAGGCATCCTCCGTGTGCTCTTTCTAGCTTAACCATTTATAGGGATCTTTAGCGTTAGCTAAAGTCTCTCCTAAGCTGAAAAAACTTTAAAGATTTTTGCAAGATTCGTTAGAATCAAGCAACCTAAGTTCTTACTTTACGTTTTGTTTCGTTATCTAGTTTTCAAGGAACAACTGTAATGCTTTTGAAAGATTGCTCTTTCAAAACTGAACACGAGTGAGTAAGCGGTTTGTGTGCTAAGCACACTTGACTGGTCTTATCAAGACCGAGTCTCCATAGAAAGGAGGTGATCCAGCCGCACCTTCCGATACGGCTACCTTGTTACGACTTCACCCCAATCATCTACCCCACCTTCGGCGGCTGGCTCCCTTGCGGGTTACCCCACCGACTTCGGGTGTTGTAAACTCTCGTGGTGTGACGGGCGGTGTGTACAAGACCCGGGAACGTATTCACCGCGGCATGCTGATCCGCGATTACTAGCAATTCCGACTTCATGCAGGCGAGTTGCAGCCTGCAATCCGAACTGAGATCGGCTTATAAGGATTGGCTCCACCTCGCGGCTTCGCTTCCCGTTGTACCGACCATTGTAGTACGTGTGTAGCCCAGGTCATAAGGGGCATGATGATTTGACGTCATCCCCACCTTCCTCCGGTTTGTCACCGGCAGTCATCTTAGAGTGCCCACCCACAGTGCTGGCAACTAAGATCAAGGGTTGCGCTCGTTGCGGGACTTAACCCAACATCTCACGACACGAGCTGACGACAACCATGCACCACCTGTCTCCAATGCTCCGAAGAGGGCACCTATCTCTAGGTGTTACATCGGGATGTCAAGACCTGGTAAGGTTCTTCGCGTTGCTTCGAATTAAACCACATACTCCACTGCTTGTGCGGGTCCCCGTCAATTCCTTTGAGTTTCACTCTTGCGAGCGTACTCCCCAGGCGGCATACTTACTGTGTTAACTTCGGCACCGAGGAATCGAATCCCCAACACCTAGTATGCATCGTTTACGGCGTGGACTACCAGGGTATCTAATCCTGTTTGCTCCCCACGCTTTCGCGCCTCAGCGTCAGTTATAGGCCAGAAAGTCGCCTTCGCCACTGGTGTTCCTCCACATCTCTACGCATTTCACCGCTACACGTGGAATTCCACTTTCCTCTCCTACACTCAAGTCAACCAGTTTTGGATGCGAACCGGGGTTGAGCCCCGGGCTTAAACACCCAACTTAATTGACCGCCTGCGCGCGCTTTACGCCCAATAATTCCGGACAACGCTTGCCCCCTACGTATTACCGCGGCTGCTGGCACGTAGTTAGCCGGGGCTTTCTTCTCCTATACCGTCACACAAAGAGCAGTTACTCTCCTTGCTGTTCGTCTAGGGCAACAGAGCTTTACGATCCGAAAACCTTCATCACTCACGCGGCGTTGCTCCGTCAGACTTGCGTCCATTGCGGAAGATTCCCTACTGCTGCCTCCCGTAGGAGTCTGGGCCGTGTCTCAGTCCCAGTGTGGCCGTTCACCCTCTCAGGTCGGCTACGCATCGTCGCCTTGGTAGGCCGTTACCCTACCAACTAGCTAATGCGCCGCAGGCCCATCTATAAGCCACAGATTGCTCCGTGTTTCATAATTCTCTCATGCGAGAAAACCAATTATCCGGTCTTAGCTATCGTTTCCGATAGTTATCCCAGTCTTATAGGCAGGTTACCTACGTGTTACTCACCCGTCCGCCGCTAACTTATCCCGAAGGATAAATCCGCTCGACTTGCATGTATTAGGCACGCCGCCAGCGTTCGTCCTGAGCCAGGATCAAACTCTCCATAATAGTGGACAATTTGCTTGTCCGTATATCTGAAAGCTGAAATGCTCATTGACTTGCTAGCGAGATTTTGCAATCTCTTTTTGAACGATTTCTCGTTCGTGCTTACTCACTCGTTGTTCAGTTTTCAAAGATCAATTTCTTTCGTTCACTGCCGTGTTACCGAAGCAGCGAGAAGTAATATACCATACTGATTTTTATTTTGCAACTAGTTTTTTTCTAGTTACTTTCACCAGCCTGTCTTGCGGCCGGAGTGATAATATAACATGGATTACAAACACATAGCAATGTTTTATTTTTCCAATTTCAAAAAAGTTTCTAAGGTTGATTCTAACCTACTCTTATAACATCTCCTTTATAATAAATCCTTATAACAAAAAAACACCTGCTGCTTAAGCACGTGTTCTTTATACTCACCTTTTAAAAGCAATCGTCAAACCGATTAATGTTTAGTAATCCGAAAACAAAGGCATTATAATTTTGTTCACTCGGCTGCTTTAGTTTCCATTATACGTTATGAACTACATAACTGTTGACAATGGCAGCTGCAAACGTTGCGCGATTGTTTCGAAAGAAGTGAAATAAAATACGAGCTTCCGGGGACTCTTCATCATATTGCGAAAAGTTAAAGAAATCGTCATCTCCCCATCCCTCACTACGGAGGCTTTCTATCGATTCTGCAATTATATGAGGGATGACCGGCTTTGTTATCGTTGTCATAGTCCCACTCCTCGGAGTATATTCAGATACCGTTTATTACCCGTTTTTGCCCACATCAGGAAACAATAGCGATTATTTATAATAACGGGATTATTGGATGGCAGGATCGGCTTCTTTTGATTGGCTTTCTTCAGCATGTTAAGATCACCTCCTTGCTTTCTTTCTTATGTATTTGTTATTCAACTGCATTTGTTACTCATTCTAACCAATCTATTAATCTATTAAACCTGAGATAATCTATTAATTTTGATCTGACCCAAATCTTGAAACAAAAAAGATGCAGCATTAAACTGCACCTCAAGACTCTATTCTTTAGTATTCCATTGTTATGATCGGAGTACCTACGGTTAGTCGCAACTTGCCAGTCGTAGACTCCTTATGCAAAGCTACCTGCAGATTCACCTCTTGGATACCACTCTTAACAAAAGAATGGAACTCCTTAGAAGCCAATGACGCACTTACCGTATTCTGATCCTTGTAGTTTTCTAAGATTTTGCCTTTAAAAGCTAGAGTTATAGCATTTACGATTTCCATGGAACTCATTTGACCAGACTGTTCTTGCCCATTTACATAACCTTGCACCATAACATTCCATTGGCCATTTATACCAAGCTTCTTCAATTGCTCGCCTGCTTGCTCCTGCCACTTAACCAACTCCGACCGTTCAGCTTCATGAGAAGCGTCTAATCGCAAGACGACATAGCAGGCAGTTTGTCCCTGTGGACTTGCAACTGTTACGGTGACGACCGCTCCGGGCACAACCTCAGATTTGGCTGTATAGGTCGGATGTGAATTGGATTCACTCAACACTTCTGCCTGAGGAATTCCAAAAGCGTGGGACAGTTTCTTCCCAGTTTGCAGCATATCCTGAGCCACACCACTGCACGTTCCGTAATAGCCTGTATACTTGAAGGTTATTTGATTCTCACTCGTCATGTACGGCTTAACTGTATTCAATAAATGGAGTGCTTCTTGCTCACCTTGCGCATCGGCATGACGAACCCAACCAAAAATAATGCTTATAATGGACATACAAATGATCGATACTAACCAAGATTTCTGCATATAAAAAGGCACCTCTTTACTAGAATCGCAAGCTCTAGTAAAAGGATGCCCAAATCTAGCAAATGTTAAACAGAGGAAGTTTCTTCAAGTTCTTTTTCTCGGCGAACGATTTCTTCCATGGAAGTGTTAAGTGCGGCCTGTGGCCCAGGGAAGTGATTTTTGTAATAAGCTAAATCCATAATGACTAGAAGAATCAGCATCCCAGCAACGGCATAACCGGCCATTTGATTCGGAGGAATTACCATGACGATGCAGATGAAGATGATCCACAGAAGCGCGACGACAGAAATGAACGTGCTGTATTTCCCGAGATTCCACGGTCCGAGATGCTTATCTTGAAATCTGCCTTCCGCTTTAGCTCTGAGTTTGAGATAGATTGGTATGCCGTAAGCCACATATAAGCCCACAACACTGACCCCAGTTAGGAACGCAATCGTCGTGTAAGTCGCATCCGGATTCACCGTTTTGATGATGTAGTCAATGAAAGCGAGCAGGAACGAAAGAATAATAGCCAGCCAAATGGCTTTAGCAGGTGTACGGTATTTCTTCGAAATTTGTGCCCATTGGTTGCTCATCGGCATCCCTTTGTCACGAGAGAAGGCATACATCATACGTGAGAAGGAAGTGATAGAAGCTAGACCGCAGAACCACATCGCGGCAGTGACCAACCATAGAATAACGGAGCCGAATGTACCGCCAAGCGCTTGGCTGATGACATAGATGAACGCATTGCTTGAACCGGCAGCAGCACCGGCATCCTTAATGGACAAGGTGACAAAAGCAAGCATAACGAATCCAATGACAAACGAGTAGGCAACGGATGTGAAAATGCCCCAAGGCGCACGCACACGAGGGTTAATGGTCTCTTCAATGGTATGAGCAGAGGCATCATATCCCGTAAATGTCCACTGCGCTTGCAAAAGTCCGATCAGAAAAGCAAACATATACGGTTTATCCGAAAAAGTTTCGCCCACTTTGAACAAATAATCGACAGGATTCAAATTGCCTTTGGTGAAAAAGGCAAGTGACAAAACCAGCACCGCCACCACAGCGATATGGTACCATGCCGAGAAATCATTCAGCTTAGAAACGATACGAATCCCGATATGATTCAGAATGCCATGCGTGAGTAATATGATCGTGAAACAAATCAACACGGTTGTATTGCTGGATTCATAACCGAATACACTCGCGATGAGAGGATCGGCGAATAGGGCTACTGAATAATCGATACCAGCCACAATCCCGATTTGGCCGATCAGATTGATCCAGGCGGTGTACCAGCCCCAGCGTTTGTTTTTCAAAATAGCTGCCCAGTGGTACAAGGCACCAGCCGTCGGAATGGCCGAAGCAAGCTCAGCCATGACTGCTGCTACGAACATGACAAAAAGGGCGACAATCGGCCAGCCAAAGCCCATCATGCCCGCACCGCCATAGGTTAATCCGTGGCCGTATAACGATACAGCGCCAGTGAGAATGGAAATGATGGAGAATGAAATCGCAAAATTGGAAAATCCGCCCATACTGCGCAGCAGTTCTTGGGCATAACCGAACTTGTTTAAATCACTTTTGTCTTTTTCATGATGATTGGAAGGGTTGCTCATCTTTTATCCTCCTCATCAAATAGATACGATTTGTACAAACAAGTCACAAGTCTCATTTCCCTAGGAAACTTTCATGCTTGCTTTCATCGAATTCGCGAATGCTTTTATTGGCGATTCTGACAATCCATAAAGCAAACAAACACGTGACCGCAATAATTACGATTCCAATCGTCAGTCCCATTCGGCCTGCACCTCCTTCTCCGGACCATTATAGAAAAGCTTCTTAACGAAGCACATTCTCAAGGTGAATAATCTTGACCATTAAATTTCCAAGTTGACACCGCTCGTTTTTTGCTCAAGCATTTTATTCACGATGGTGCCGATATGCGCACCGCCTTCCAGTGGAGGGGTGCCCCCGCGATGTATATTGGAAATCACCGTGCGGTCGCTCTCCACCGTGCCTTTACGCGGTTTGTAACAGATGTAAGCACTAAGCGATTTAGACGAAACAAGTCCAGGTCTTTCCCCGATCAAAAGCACAAGCACTTCCGGCTGCACAATTTCGCCGATGTGATCCATAACAGCGACCCTGCCGCCACGGACGAAAAACGGAGTACCTGTGGATAACCCGTAAGCACTAAGCGAATCAAGCAGCGCAGGATACACATCGCCCAAATTGGCGTCTACCGCATTGGCACTAAGTCCATCCGAAACGACTATCTGCACCTGCGGCTTCATCTTGCACCTTTTTTGAATTTCTGCGATTCCTTCTTCGGTAACAATACGTCCCATATCAGGACGTTTTAAATAGTTTTCCGTATTCTCATAACGGGTTTCCACCGTAAACAAACCGAATTCGTCCAAAAGCGCTTGACTCGCTTCCCCATATATGGAATCGACAGCTGCGGCATGGTCACGGCGAAATTTAAGCACCTCTTTGGTGAGTGCCCTCGTACCCGTACGCCATACGCCGATACGTGCCGGTGTGCTGGCAAGCAGCTCATTCATCCCTTCCTCCCATTTGGGAGTTGGTACTTTAGAGGTGAATGTGTCCAATTCGGTGGACGGGGCCAGTTCCGACACCATGTCTACTCGGGTAGATCGCTGTGCTTCCTCATCAACAGGGGTAGGATTCAAAGAGCGATTAACCGCCGGAATATCAACAGCAGTTGATGCAGACAGCTTCTTCTCAAGCTCTGCCATCACCATATCAACAAGCTGATCCATGGGGATAACTTTGTTCATGTCGTTTCCTCCTTAGCGTTTTGCGTTAGCAAAACTGGCTTCGCAAGCAGCATCTGAGCTACATAAAAAGGGTCGGATCTCCCGCCATCGGCGTTAATCGGCCATTTTCCATGATGCCCATTTTCACCAGCCATTGTTCAAATGCCGGGGCCGGGCGCAGTCTCATCAATTCCCTTAAAGTGGCGATATCGTGGTAACTGGTAGATTGATAATTGAGCATGCAGTCATCTGCCATGGCCACACCGATCAGGTAATTGACGCCTGCAGCGGAAAGCAGCACCGCCAAATTGTCCATATCGTTCTGATCTGCCTTCATATGATTGGTGTAGCAAACATCTACCCCCATCGGCAGCTGCTGAAGCTTGCCCATGAAATGGTCTTCCAAACCAGCCCGAATTACCTGCTTGCTGTCATACAAATACTCAGGTCCGATGAAGCCAACAACCGTGTTAACAATAAACGGCTTATATTTTCGGGCAAGGCCATAACAGCGGGACTCGAGTGTGACCTGGTCGATACCGTGATGCGCTTCGGCTGACAATTCGGAGCCTTGGCCCGTTTCAAAATACCACAGATTCGGCCCTGTCCCTGTGCCTTCCCTGGCAATGAGCTCATCTGCTTCGTTAAGTAGCGAAACATCAATGCCGAACGCTTTATTCCCGTCCTCCGTGCCGGCCAAGCTTTGAAACACCATGTCGGCTGGAGCGCCTTGTCGGATAGCGCGCATCTGGGTTTTGATATGTGCTAAAACACAGTTCTGCGTCGGAATCTGCCACTTCTCCATCACTTCTTTGGTCACCTGCAAAATATTCTTGACGCTATCTGCCGAATCGATTACCGGATTGATACCGATAACCGCATCCCCAATCCCATAACTCAAGGCTTCAAATAAAGCGGCCTTAATACCCTGAATATTGTCCGTAGGATGATTGGGTTGGGCCCGACCGGACAGCACTCCTTTTTGGCCAATCGTAATGTTGCAATGCGTTGTGACTTCCATTTTGGATGCGGCTTGCACAAGATCAAGATTGCTCATTAATTTGGTGACAGCGGCGACCATTTCACTCGTTAAGCCACGGGAAAGCCTGCGAATTTCATCATTTCCCGTTTCTTGCCGCAGCAAATACTCCCGCAGCTCAGCCACCGTCCAATTGCGAACCTCGGTATAGATCTTCTCGTTTATCCCGTCTTCGATTACCCGCGACACTTCATCGATTTCCGGCGGCAGCAGAGGATGATTTCGGATATCCCCCAGCGTCAAATCGGACAGAACCAGTTTGGCTGCAATCCGCTCCTTCGCATCCAGTGCAGAGATTCCGGCCAACTGATCGCCTGATTTCTCCTCGTTTGCCTTCGCCATGACTTCCTTTAAATTTTTGAATTGAAAGGTTGTACCAAGCAACGTAGTCTTCAGGTTCACTGTCTTATCCCCTCCGCTCTGTTGTGAAAGGCCAACGTCTTAACTACCACCGGGATCATGATCCCTGAAATAGGCTCACCCAAGTCGATATAATCCCCATGCTCTACACGAATTTGATCGATGCAAATGACTTTCGGACGTTGTCCGCAGCGCTTAGTCAAGGATTGACCGAGCGCCTTCGCAATATCCGTTTCACAGATGACCACCATAGTTTCACTAGCAGGAAAATGTTGAACAAAACTTGCATGCAGCCGATCCGCTAAGTGCTGAAGCAATGTGTACGTAAGGTCATTCATTCCTGACAACGCCAGCCCGAACGGTGGTGACTGATCCCGATCAAAGAGGCTTGCGCCGCTTTTCATGATCGCATCCAACGCATCCGCAAGCAGCCCAGTTTGCTCAAGCATCTGCGTTGTTACATCAAGCCCCAGTAGAGGCAAATTGCGAATCGGCAGCAGCGATGCATCCAAATGCACCGTAGCGCCGCTGATTTCCGTGCTCTGCATCCCGGCACCGATGACGGTCGCTTTGACCGTCTGATCTGCACGGATGAGTCGGATAGGATATTGGGCGGATAATTCCTTCCAAGTGTGCGCTAGCAAAGGGCCGATATCATGATGGACCGCCACATCGGCCAAACTTTCCGGTTTCTTCGCCTCCATCAACAGGCCGATCCCTCCGGATACCATCCATTCTCCAATGGGAGGCATTGATGCAAGCAGCTCGCCGTTCAGCAAGGAACGAAGAGTTTCATCATGCTCAGGAATGATCTGCCCGGCTAAATAATCCATCATACAGTGGCACATTCCCATGCAGATTTCTTCTATGAGAGTGAAGCTAACCGTGTCGCCTGCCTTAATGTTGTATCCACTAGTCCTCAGCCATGGTCGAATCGATGGCGATACGTCTATAATCACTCCGTTCGAGTCTATTTGGATGAGCCTGCCCCCAACGTGAAAGGTGACTGTTCCAATCAGCTTACCTCTTTGAAAAATAGCCGCATTGGCTGTACCCCCGCCGATATCAATGTTGGCGACTGCGCCTCGAATCTGCATGGAGCGACGCTCCGCACCGGCGCCTTTGCCGGCAAGCAGCCCTTCTAGATCGGCACCTGCCGTTGCTACAACGAAATCGCCCGAGCGTTCGGCGAGCAGATGCAAAATTTGCCTAGCGTTCGTTTTATTCGCCGTTTCTCCGGTAATGATAACGGCGCCAGATTTCAAATCCGCTGGACGAATTCCTGCCTGCTTGTACTCATGGGTCACGATTTCCCAGATGTGCTCCGCATTGATTTCATCGCCGCTCTTCAGCGGAGTGCTGTAAATCGGACTCGCGTACAGCAATTCCCGCTCCGCGATCTCAAATCGAGGCAAGCTGACAGCACCCGACGAGCGTACTAATTTCAAACGGCTAATCACCATCTTGGTCGTGCTCGTTCCGATATCTAGGCCGACACTTGTGATCCACTGGTTATGCATTTCCCACTCACCCGTCCTGTGCCGCACTAGTTAATGCCCCGATCCCATCAGCGATAACGCCTGCCGCCAGCTTTGAAAGAGGAATACGCGTAGTCATGCTCACTTCACGCATTTTCTTGTAGGCATCTTCCTCATTTAAGGCGTATACCTGCATCACGATGCCCTTCGCTTTCTCGATCACTTTGCGCTCTTCGATGGATTGCTTTAGCTGTTTGATGTCTTGTTTCAGTGAATCCATCTTTTCTTTCTGACTCAAGGCAATTTCTACAGCGGGCAGCAAATCTTCCTCCGATATCGGTTTAACCAGGAAAGCTGCGACACCCGCCTCTCGCGCATCCTTCACCAATTCCTTCTGGCTGTATGCCGTAAGTAGTAAAACGGATGTATCCTGCTGCAGCTTGCGTATAATTTGGGACGCCTTGATGCCGTTCATGACGGGCATTTTAATATCCATGATGGCAAGATCCGGTTTTAATCTGGCAACGAGCTCTACCGCTTCCTCGCCATTTTTGGCTTCTCCCGCGACCCAATATCCGCCCTCTTCCAGCATTTCGCGAATATCCATGCGAATGATTGGATCGTCATCCACAACAACGATGGCATTTTTCATGGCTATTCGTCCTCCTTTTGCTGCGCTTTGGAAAGCGGAAATGTGATATGAGCGTCCGTACCCCGCTCATCCGAAGTTATATGAATGACACCGCTGAGATTTTCCTCCACAAGTGTCTCTGTGATTTTCAAGCCAAGATGACTCTTCCTGTCAGAATGGTTTGCCGCTTCAATTCCTATACCATTATCGGATACATGGACACTAATGAAAGTGCCAATAAATTGCAGGGAAATGTCGATATTCCCGGTACGTCTCTCCCCAAAAGCATGCAGTACGCAGTTCTGCACAAGCTCATTGACAACAAGCGCAAGCGTAGTGGCAACGTCGGACTGTAAAATAAGCTCATCCCCATAAATTTTCGGGTAAATGTTCTGATCCGGTTTGGAAGAGGACGAGATAATGTTCTTCGTAATGCGCTCCACCACATCGTTGAAATGGATCGTTTCAAGTCCTTCAAAGGCAAGCATTTCATGAATGACGGCAATGCTGTTAATGCGGTTGATACTATCGCGATAGACTCTCTCCACTTCTTCAAGCTTGGTCCTTCGCATCTGTAAGCGGAGTAGACTGGATACAGTCTGCAAATTATTTTTCACACGATGATGAATTTCCTTAATAACTGCCGATTTGATCACTAACTGCTTTTCTTTTTCTTTCATATCCGAGATGTCACGAATGAGAATTATGCCGCCTACCTCCCGCTGATCCCGGTAGATGGACATGGCTTTCAGATCAAAGGAAACATGCCCAATTTGAAGCTCCTGATGGATGAGTCCTTTGTGGCCTATGAGAGGGTTCCCTTCTAATCTGCCATAAAACAACTGGGCAATCGGGTACCCGTTAATCGCGCCAATATGACCGATTTGCTTCAACATTTCAGCTGCTCGGGGATTGGTATAGGTCATACATTCTTTGTCATCAAATAAAATAATGCCTTCGTGCATAAGCGACTGCATACTGCCTTCAGACATCGCCACAGTAAGCAGTGTTTCGCTCAGCTGTTCCGTTGTCTCCATTAATCTCGTCACATTTTTCTCCTGCTCGAGCTTTTCGGAGATGTCCTTTTCCATAATCAATGCGCCAATGACATTGCCGCCTTTTGACCGAATCGGCACGACGTTCTGCTGAATGGCAATCTGTTCCTGCGAGATGCCTCTCGCTCCGATCACGGACTGCCCAGAAAGCAAACAAAACATCACGGCAGGCTCATTTTGCGCAAAAGCATATTGTCCGACGACTGATGTCTTATATAGGGATGGAGCTGAGGATGGATGTGCCTCGGCAACCACAAGCGCTGAACCCTTGTCTGCGAGCGGGCAGTCAATAAATACATCCGATTCCGACACATCGGCTATCATTTGCAGCTGAGCGGCCATCTCCATGATCGTCTGGGCTTCTTCCTCGCTTAAAATCGTATGATTCCTGCACAATTCCATGATCAATGCCACCATGAATCCCTCATTACGTCGTGGATTTACTCCTGTACAATCTCCATAAGTCTTTCCTTCAGCCGTTGAATTCCCACTGTGGACGCTGCCGACGTCAAGAAGATTTCTCCTTCCGGCAGCGACTGTCTCAGAAGGGTAATGGCTCTATCAATGTCTGCCTTCGGGTGATCGATTTTGGTTACTACCCCAATCGTTAATACAGGAAACCCCTGTTCAAATCCGGGAGGAAAATAGTTTCTGTTCCGGGCAGCATCTTGCACAAGCAAAACAGCTGCAGTCTCATGCGAGGTCGCTATTAGGGAGCGATAATACAATGGATTTTCGCTGTATTCACCAGGTGTATCAATGATCCAGTCCCGATAGATAAGACTTTGGGTTTTGATCGCCGGCTCCGATTCCCCGAACAAGGCTTTAATTAACGTTGATTTTCCAGCACCGACAGCGCCGATCAGCATCACTTTTTTCATAGATTCAAGACCTCGTTATCGGTGCAGTCGCAAATTTCAGCTTATCCTGCAAAAAAGCATTCACAGCCTCAATCGCCATTTCCACAGCGGCTACTTCCCCCGTGAGCACGAGCGATCCGGTGAAACGATCCAAATAACCGATGCCCACACTAGCCGCTTTGGTCGCAATGTCAGCGGCAATGATGGCCGTTTCCGTGGGAGTAAGTGTTAAAATCCCAATCGCATTCCTTTCTTCAATACCAAGCTTCGTATACAAAACCGGATCGGGATTGGCAATCACATGAGCCAGTGTCAGTTGTTTGCCGGGCACATATTCCTGAATCACCCTCATCTTCTGCTCTTCCATACGTCCTCCTCGGTTTCTTGAGCGACCTCATAACTATCTACAATGCCTACGATCATCGCATCGATAGGAACCATTTTATCCGTGAACAAGGTTCGGGCCGGACTCCCTCTAGACACAATCACATTCTCGCCAACACCGGCTCCAATGCGGTCTGCGGCAATGATCGGAGTGCCCGCTTCGCTATCTTTGAAATCCATCGGCTGGATCACTAACAATTTCAAATTGTCCATGCCCACTTCTTTTTGCGAAGCCCATACACTGCCGATTACTTTTCCTAAAAACATAGAACCTCACCCTTCAGCCGCATATTCGATCGTGATGCCCTTCTCCTTCAGCATGTCTTGGGCCAGTGAAGATATGATCGTTCTCTTGCCAACTTGCAGTGAGCGAAGAGATTTACTTTTGGATTCCCGCGCCACCCAATCCGCCGAGATGAGCCTTCCTTCGTAAACGATGTGCCCGTTATTCTCGGTGCTCTCGTTTGTTTTTACTGAGCCGTCCGTTTCCGCAACTGCAGTATCTGGACGGGTTTTATTCACAACCATTTCAGCCAACTGCTTCAATGGACCAAATTCAACGCCATACATCTGCAGTTCCATTTTGTAATAATCAAAAAGGTTCACATAAGGCTTAGGCAATGTTATTGTCTTGAGCGTACGTCGGTCAGCCCGTTTTAACCCGGAGATATCATCGCCGATGAGTACAAATTTATTCTGAACCAACGTGGAAAAGATGATCTCCGATAGGATGGTCCCTTTCATGCCAAGAGCGGCCCTTGCCGCATTATCGAGATCAATTTCCGGGATCACGATGCCCTCATATTCGAGGGGCACCTCTAGAGGAGACGGCGCGAATTCGTCAGATGCTATCGTTTTTCCGCGACCACCGCATTCAATTTGGTGCTTCCCCAGCCAAGAAGAAGCTTCGCCATCCAGGAACAAAATATCATGATTAACCTGGTGATTATTTAACCATATAAAATGATCGGTAAAAGCCTCATGAGCCGTACTGTCGTAAAAAATGTAAAGCACCTTAGGCCGCTTGACCGCTTGCTTTTCCAACGAATCAATGAACTCACGAACAATAGATTCGACCATTTGCTTGATCTCCACCTAGAGCTGCCTCCTTTCGGCACGCGTGATTTCACCGTTTTTGCCGATCATCTGAACCTTATCCCCTGTATTCAAATGGGCAGCATTCGCTTCATCCAAGTCAATATGAAAATCGAGCGAAAAATGCGCGCTAATCCTCACGATCGTATCAGCAAAAATAATCGGCCGCTCCCCCGTTGCTTGGACAATGAGGCGATCTCCTTCGTTGACCTGAAAGGTTTGGGCATCTTCTGGAGACATGTGCACATGATTTTTGGCAATGATCAGCCCCTGCTGCAAAACAACCGTTCCGCTCGCACCGACGAGTGTAATACTTGGTGTACCTTGGATATCACCGGATAATCGGATCGGGGGATGAACGCCCAGCTCAAATCCGTCTGTACGCGAGATCTCCACTTGGGTCGCTCCACGTGAAGGACCTAGGATGCGGACATGTTGGATGATTCCTTTCGGACCAACTAATGTCACGGTTTCACGCGCAGCGAACTGACCCTTTTGAGACAGCTCACGAAGGAGAGTTAGCGCATAACCAGCGCCGAACAACGCTTCAACATGCTCGGGAGAGAGATGAACATGCCGGTTTGATACACCGACTGGAATGAGCTTGAGCCCACTATCCTCGCTTCCGGGAAGGATTGTTGACTCCGAAGGGGCCACGCGCCGCAAAGAGATTCCCCTATCTTTCAAAAAGTCAGCGGCTGCCGGTGTCAGCTTATCCCCATCCATTACCGGAAACGGATTAGGCAGGCCTTTAACCAGCTGAGTACGCAGATGCGTTTCCGTAATAAGCGTCATAGACGTATTTAACCTTCGAGCTTAGGAAGAATGAACTCAATATCGGAATGCGGACGAGGAATGACGTGAACAGAAACAAGCTCTCCCACTTTTTCCGCAGCTGCAGCACCTGCATCCGTGGCCGCCTTTACAGCGCCGACATCTCCTCTGACCATGACCGTGACCAGTCCTCCGCCAACATGAACTTTACCGACCAATCTCACATTCGCTGCCTTGACCATGGCGTCTGCCGCTTCAATTGAACCTACCAAGCCTTTCGTTTCCACCAAACCTAAAGCTGCCATTTCTCCTGCCATTTGAATTTCCTCCTCGGGTTATGTATGCAATTGCATTTCGGAAAGCACGCTTTTAATGATCTGCGCAACTTCATCACGCGTAATACCAAGTTTATTAGAGCTTTCCAAGCTTTCCGCCACTAGCGCTGCAACACGGCTTGTATCGGGCTCCGCCCTCATCTCTTTAATGCCAAAAGCAACACGCTTGATGTTCATCAAATGCTGTGGTCCAATGTTATCGGATGTAATGTTGTTGCCATAGGAACCACAGCCCAGTGTCATCGATGGCATAATCCCCGTCGTTGCACCGATTCCCCCGAACGTAGTGCCTGTATTCACCACAATGCGCGATGCTGGTTTCTCCAGCCCGAACGCCTCAATGATCGACAAGTCCTCGCCGTGGATGCCGAGTGTATGTCCAAGTCCTCCGAGCTCCAACAAATCGATGCAGCGTTGACAGCCTTCTTGCCAGTCACTCACGGTATATAAAGCAAGCACAGGACTGAGTTTCTCCATGGAAAATGGATACGCATGTCCTACCTCCGACTCTTCCGCGACCAGCACCCTTGCATCCTCCGGAACCGTTATGCCAGCCTTGCCCGCAATCACTTGTGGAGAACGGCCAACCACATTCGGGTTCATTCCTTTTCCAATGGTGAGGATCGAGCCGACCTTTTCTTTTTCTTCCGCATTCAAAAAGTAAGCTCCTTGCCGCTTCAGCTCCGCAACCAGCTCCGCTTTTACCGCTTGATCAACGACAAGCGCTTGTTCCGAAGCGCAGATCGTTCCGTAGTCGAATGTTTTGCTTTGCAAAATCAGTCTCACAGCTCGTGGGATATTTGCACTCCGATGAATATAAACCGGTACGTTGCCGGGACCAACACCGTATGCGGGCTTGCCGGAGCTATAAGCGGCCTTGACCATTGCTGTTCCACCCGTTGCCAAAATGATATCGGTCAGCTTATGCCTCATCAGTTCACCACTCGCCTCAAGGGACGGAACCGATAGACAATGAATCAGCCCGGGCGGGGCTCCTGCCTTCTCCGCCGCAGCACGCATGACGGCTGCCGACTCCTGCGAACAGCGCAGTGCTGATGGATGAGGACTAATCACGATGGCGTTTCTTGATTTAAGTGAGATCAGGCATTTGAACAAGACGGTTGAAGTCGGGTTCGTTGAAGGTATAATCGCAGCAACAATACCGACTGGTTGAGCGATTTCCCAGACTTGCTTCTCATCATCTTTGCGGATAATACCGACAGTCTTCATATCCTTAATTGCCGAGTAGACGTCCCTCGCAACGAATAGATTCTTCGCCTTTTTATCAGCGACTCTTCCGAAGCCTGTCTCTTCTACGGCCATTGCTCCCAGCCGCTCTGCTTCCGACTCTGCTGCTTGAGCCATGGCTGCTACGATCATATCTATTTGCGATTGTGTCATTTTCTCCAGTTGTTTTTGTGCCGCCTTCGCCTCTTGAAGGAAATGGCGGACCTCCTGGATCGCTTGTAAATCGCTATCCAGCTTCATGTCACGGGATCTCCCCCTTCAGCGTCCATCCCCGTGAAAAGCCTGACCAATTCGGCTTTACTAACCAATTGGATATCCCGACCGGTTATGGGGAATCGGGGCGTATTATGCGCAAGTTCTCTAAGCTGTGCTACGCTCATCTTGCTCCAATTCGGCGCACTCACTTCCGGCGTCGTGATAACCTTATTGCGTTCCTCCTTCGGTGAATCTTTCGGCTGGTTTTTTGCCCAAGCCTCCTGAATCATCGCGTGTACAGAAGGATCCGGTCGCGGTATAACATGTGTGGATAACAGCTTGCCCACTCTCTTCGCTTCTGCAGCACCTGCATCCACGGCAGCTTTGACCGCTGCAACATCGCCTAGAATATAGATCGTTACGATGCCGGCATCCACTTTTTCATAAGTCGTTACCTTCACATCTGCCGTTTTGGCTGCAGCGTCTGCGGCTGCAATCAAGGCAGGCAGACCGTAAGTTTCGATCATGCCCAAAGACATCAATCTTCCATCCATTTGTAAACACCCGCTTCTTTTTACCCTATTTTCTTAGGCTCTCGAGCAATGCTTCGAACAGCCTCTGCGAACGCTTCTGCTGCTGCCGTACAAGCAGATTGACTGCCTGTTAGTAATCCTCCCGCAAAGTTCGTCTCCGTCGGAGGGCCATAAAACTTGCACATACGCACATCGGCCGCCTTCAGTGCGGCATCGAGTGCGTACACGGCTTCGAGTGGCGGAGCAATCAAATAAGCAAGAGGCTCTCCTTCTTGAATGTCTGCTAAGTTGGACAGATAAGAACCAGTTCTGGAGACAACATGAGCATAGTAAGCATGCGTTCCCTCGTCGTTGAGGGCGTAAAAACAAGCTCCAGTCTCCATCACTTGGATAGCCGCATCTAACCCGCTTCTCACTTCGGCAGGCGATGCACCGCCTATGATCCCAATAAATTCTCCTGAAAGCGGTCCAGAAGCATGACCTGATCCCGCATAAAATGAACGAGCATACACCACTTCGACTACTGCATGCTTCGTTGCTTCATCGATAGCGGTGTAGCCCACGTCATCAATGCTGGACGTTAACAGACCGAGGCTGCGAATGCCCGGCTTCAATTCCAACTGAAGTGCCAAGCCGGCATCCACATTAGGGATGATCCTAATAGCGAGCGGAATGGCTCGAATTGGTTGTTGTTTCACTCCTTTCACCTCTTCACCCCGAATGAATGAAAACAAAAAGGTGCCCAGGTGCAGAGAACGACGTATCGTTCTTGGACCTAAGGCACCTTTGCCTGCTATTTATGCTTTTGATTATGGATATGCGGGTTGTACAACAATTATACCTATTTTGCTTATGTAATCGTTATTCCTGATCCATCCATTTTAATAGAAATCTATAGGCGACCTGATTCGGTATAGTTCTAAATCTCTAATCAATTCCGGGCAGAGCTAGTTCATTTATACCGCAACACCGCTAGAATAATAATCCTTCTGTCGGATATTGCCAGAACCCGACATGTCGTATGATAAGGTTATATATCGATTTTTGAAAGAATCTTTCGCGAACATGAACAAGGCAAATCCGGTGAAAGCCGGGGACGCAAAGCTACAGGGGCTAACGTGCACATCCGTGCACTATGCCAGCCAGTTACCAAAGCTGCGGGAGTTTTATGCCCCTTTTTGGTGAAAGGGGCTTTTTTATTTGCCCATAATAGGATGAAAAGTGGGGGTTGGTTGCATGAGAAAAACGATGAAGGGACTTCTTGTTTCGATCATTGTACCTGTTTATAACGAAAGCGCCAACATCATGGAATTTTACTTTAGAGTCACGCGCATTATGAATCAGACCGGTTATGATTATGAAATGGTTTTTATTAATGACGGAAGCAAGGATGATACGCTGGACAAGCTTCATGGATTTCGTGAGAAGGATCGCCGTATCAAAATTATTGATCTATCCCGCAACTTCGGGAAGGAAATCGCTTTAACGGCAGGCCTCGACAATTGCCGTGGCGATGCTGTGATTCCCATTGATGCGGATTTGCAGGACCCTCCAGAGGTTATTCCAGAACTATTGGCCAAGTGGGAAGAAGGTTATGAAGTGGTCTATGCCACCCGCTCCAAGCGGGATGGCGAAACTTCAATGAAGAAGCTCACAGCGCATCTGTTTTACAGGTTCATCCGAAGGCTGACACCCATCTCTATTCCCCAGGATACGGGTGATTTTCGGTTAATGTCCAGAAAGGTCGTCAACGCCTTGAAAGAACTTCGTGAGCAGCACCGTTTCATGAAGGGCCTCTTCAGTTGGGTAGGCTTCAATCAGACAAGCATCTCTTATCGCAGAGAGCCCCGATTTGCCGGTAAGACCAAGTTCAACTATTGGAAGTTGTGGAATTTTGCCGTTGAAGGCATCACATCCTTCACTTTCCTACCTTTGCAAGCGGCGACTTATTTGGGCTTTGCCATCTCCTTGTTCGCTATTCTTTTTGCCTGCTATTTATTCATAACTACCCTACTCCACGGCAACGCAGTGCCCGGATATCCCTCCTTAATGGTGGCGGTCCTCTTTCTTGGAGGGGTTCAGCTTACGACACTGGGAATCATCGGAGAGTATCTGGGGCGAATCTACAACGAATCGAAACGGCGTCCTTTGTATTTCACTCAAAGCATAATAGGCTTGGATGATAATAAAGAACTGCCTCGGCTGGAGGGAGTTAAATAAATGGAACAAACAATTTACTGGAAAATGGATCGTATGGAGCAAGAGCACTGGTGGTTTGTCAGCCGGCGCAGCATTATCGAGACCGTTTTACAATCGCAATTACGGTCCATCGGACCTCACTCCAAAATCCTGGATGCAGGCTGTGGAACCGGCGGAAACTTGGCTATGTTGTCTCGATTAGGCTGCGAGGTCATTGGCCTCGAAATGGAACATGATGCAGCTGAAATTGCAAGATCCAAAAGCGGGAAATCCGTCTATATCGGCAGCTTGCCGGATCAGGTTCCATTAGCTGATGAATCCTTCGATCTGATTGTTCTCTTGGATGTGCTCGAGCATATTGAAGATGATATAGGGGCGCTTAACGCATTGACTGGAAAATTAAAACCGGGGGGGAGTCTGCTCATCACAGTCCCTGCCTTCTCTTTCTTATGGAGCAATCACGATGAGTCTCATCATCATAAGAGAAGATATCGATTACACGAACTGGTTGGGAAAATGCAGCATTGCAACCTTCAACCGAAGCATGCAAGCTATTTCAATACCTGGCTCTTTCCGGTGATTGCACTTGTGAGAATCCTACATAAGAAATTGGGTTTTATGCAAAAATCGGATGACCTATCTATGCCTTCGCCTTTCATTAATAAGCTGCTTACATATGTTATGTCCAGTGAGAGACATGTTTTGAAACACGGTAAATTGCCATTTGGAGTCTCCATCATGGCGATTGGCCAAAAAGTATAGCTAGCTAGGGTAAGGGAGCCACAACTATGAATAACAAAGTGCTGTTTCAAAGAGTCGTATTCGCCGTCTACGCTGCAATCTTTATGTTCATATTCATTTTCATGGATGTCCATTCTTCCCGTAATGATCCCGATACGTTCTGGCACATTGAAGTCGGGAAGGAAATGATCACGCAGGGTAAAGTCATTGATAAGGCGATCCATACGTTTGCCGGCGAGAACCTGTCTTATGTACCTCATGAAGTCGGTTTCCAGTGGATCGTCGGCGGCTTGTACAGCTTATGGGAGTGGAATGGCGTACATATCTTCACACTGCTGTCGGTTTTCATATTAACTGTCGGGCTGTATCGATTGATGGAGATCTCGAGACAAGAGATGGGCCTTCCTAAGATGCACCCTTTTTTGGTGTATGTCGTTCTACCTTTGTTCGCGTTCTACATTTATATAGCCTACTTCAAAATTCGCCCACAAATAATTTCTGCGGGTCTTGTTGTTTGGTTCGCCGTATGGCTTAGACGGTTTGCCATGGATGCATCCGTAAAAAAAGCAGGAATGCTTGGGATTTTATCCTTGATTTTAGCCAACGTGCATACGGGCGTATGGGCGGTCATCGCGGTGTTTTTCATGATGCAAGTATTCGAAAGAATATGGGAAAAGAAGTTAAATCGATATGATCTTATCGCATTGATTTTCATCGTAATTGGCGGGATTGCTAATTTCGGAGGGCTGCAGAGCTTAACCTACTTTTTGACTTTAGGTGAAAGTCCTTTTACTCAAATGATTGATGAGTGGAAACCCATTCCCTTTTCGAGCAATTACATTAGTTTTATCACTTTGATTGTATTTGTGCTTTCCGGCGTGTACAGCATTAAGGGAAGGCCGTTCCGCCTCATGCTTTTTATTGGAATACTGTACCTAGGTCTAGCCAGCTACAAACAATTTCTGTTCCTCGTGCTGTTTCTACCTTACTTCTTGGCTGTTATCATTGATCCATATAAGTGGTTGCGTGTATTTAAGAGCTTGGAGCCCTATATACGATTGAAAATAGTGCTTCCCTTGATCGTATTGGGGTTACTACTCAACTTTTCCACCGTTCTGTTGACGCCATATAAGCAGCCCGTTACGAAATATCCGGTAGAAGAGATGACTTACATCCTTCACAAGAATAACACTATCGACCGGCCTAAGGTCCTTTCTGACTATGGCTCTTCCGGTTACGTGATGTTCAGGGGCGGAGATGTGCTCGCGGACGGACGTTTCGATCCGTTTATTCTGGAAGCGACCAAAGGTGTTCACCAATGGACCGCATTCGAGCGTTCCCTAAACGGCCTCCGATCCGGTTATATAATGGATATCATTCATTCGGACCGGCCTGACTTTCTGATTCTTCCAACTGCGGATTCCAACAAATTAGTAAACTCCTTATCGGAAGTTGAACTGGATGAAGTGAAGAAGCAATTACATGAGCCGGACTTTACAGGCAGCTTTGGTCAGGTGTGGGATCTGAGGAAGATCTATCAATGAAAGCACTCAAGATCATTCTATTGCTTTTTGTTGTAAGCAGATTGATCATATTCGGGTTTTTATCAATCGGCCAACCTGATCAGACTCATTATGTTGATAATCAGCTACAATTGGATAACCCTATTTTAGATCATTTTATTCTCTACGATTCCTATAATTATGCGCAAATCGCTGTGGAAGGATATACGGAAGACCGGTTAACCGCCTTTTTTCCGCTTTATCCGCTTATTGTCAGGGGAGTCACCAGTGTAACCGCGATTGACGTTTATTGGGCCGGGTTTCTTCTATCCAACTTCTTTTTTATAAGTTCGCTTTGGCTATTATATACGCTCATGGAGAAGAGAGGGCTCGGCGCAAGAGTAAGGTTTTTAACGCTCTCCGCCCTCGTCTTTTTCCCATCTTCTTATTTTTTCAGCGCCTTTTATACAGAAAGCTTCTTTCTGTTCTTGGCGTTATCGGCTTTCCGCTTCTGGGACAATGAAAAAAGGGGAGCAGCGTATTTTATCGGAGGACTAGCTGCTCTTTCCAGAATTGTTGGGGTATGGGTTCCACTGGCTTTTTTTGTAGAGAGATTAATCCGTAGAAAATTGGATGTTAAAGATTTTGTATTTGCCTTGATGAGCAGTCTGATGTTCTTCAGCTATCCGGTTTATCTTTGGCTGACAAAAGGAGAGCCGTTGTTGTTTTTAAAAGTAATGGCGCCTGATTATGGCCGTTATTCGACCATCCCCTTCTATCCCATCTATCAAGATATCATAACGTCTGTAGAAACAAGCCGGATTGAACCTATTATTATATTACACATATTGTTACTTGTGATTTTCATCACTTATTTAGTATCAACAATTCGACTACAACAGAGCGGGGTAACCATTGTTTGGTCCGAGGTGATCTATACGTTTGGTTTAATCTTGATGCCGCTCTCCTCCATTCTGATTCAGCCTATTCATATTGCTTCCCATGGATTTATGCGCTATTTTCTAACCGTCTTTCCCCTGTTTATATTTATTGGGATGCATCTGGATCAACTTTTGAAACGTTCAAATCGAAACTCTAGTCATTCCTCGTTTATCGTTTGGAAATCAGTGGGCTATACTACCCTGTTCATATGGATTTCTTTCACCTTATATATCTTTTTAGCTCTACGCTTTAAAGGGTTTGTTGCATAGCTCGATTCAAAACGTAAAAAAACAGCCCCATCCATAGATGAGCCTGCCTGTAACGCTAATGTACTCACTTAAAAGTCGTCATAAACTGAATGACCGCCGGTCCAAGCAGAACGATAAACAAACTCGGGAAAATAAACAATATCAGAGGAAACAGCATCTTAATTGGAGCCTTCATCGCCGCTTCCTCCGCGCGTTGTTTACGCTGTTCTCGCACTTCCTGTGACTGGACGCGAAGCACTTGTACCATACCGATCCCGAGTTTCTCCGCCTGAAGAATGGAGCTGATCAACACGCGTACTTCTTCAATGACCAGCCGGTCACGAACTCCGAGCAGCGCTTCACGCCGTGTCTTGCCAAGTCGTATCTCTTCCAAACAGCGATGGAACTCCCCCGAAACGACACCTTCCGATTTCAATACAAGCTTGTGGAGTGCAGAGTCAAAACCTAACCCGGCCTCCAAGCTGACCGTAAGCAAATCCAATATATCAGGGAGTTCACGGAGACCTTTCTTGCTGCGCTGTCTCGTCTTGGCACTCAAATAATACGATGGCAGGACTGTACCTATCAGAAATCCGAACAATCCGCCCAGCAGCATACCGCTAATATCCGGTTTAATTAATAAACTATAGATTACACCAATGATGGGCATGGCAATCATCATCATAATCTGCATGAGTCGATACTCGAATGTCCCCATGCCAAAAGGATTACCCGCCTGCAGCAGCTTCAGCTCAATCCCGGTATCCCGCATCCCGCTCTTGCGCTCGAATCTGCGTTTCATCCGCAGCCATATGCTCCGCATAGCGCGTTGTATCACGTTCAGCTCTTTCTTCTCCTCATCTTCGAGGGCGCGAGCCGCCGCTGCTTCCTTATCGGTAATCATGGATAAACGACGCTTAACTTTTGCGCTTTTTTCCTTTTTTAATGAGAACAAGAACTGGATCAATAGTAAGATCGTTAAGAAAAAGGTCACATACATCATCATTCAGGCTACACCTCGATGGTCGTCATTTTACGAATTAGGAAAAGCCCGATGAGCATCGATACGCCAGCTCCGCCTATAAGCATAAGCCCAATCGGATGCGTGAACAGCGTTCCAATGTAACTGGGCTGGATGAGATATAAAATGACGGAAAGCCCGAATGGCAGCAGCCCGATTACCCAACCTGACATTCTCCCCTGTGCCGTTAAGGTCTTGATTTGACGATGAATTTTATTGCGGTCACGAATCGTACGTACAATTGTATCAAGGACCACGGCTAAATTCCCACCCACCTGCCGCTGAATCAGCACAGCTTGAACCAACAAGTCCAAATCTTCACTCGGCATCCTTACTTTTAAATGCTCAAGCGATTCCTCCATACTTGTGCCGTACTGCATTTCCTTCAGCAGAATTTCTATCTCATCTTTGATCGGCGCTTCCGATTCATCAACGACTGTCTTCAACGCCTGCGCAAAGCTGAATCCCGCACGAAGAGAGCCGATAACTGTCATAATCATATCTTCTAGCCCATCATTAAATTTCTTGATTCGCTCCCGCGTTTTCTTCTTGATCCAGAGTCTTGGAGATAAATAACCCATTACAAAGCCTATAAGGCCGAAACCAAGATTACTCGTTATCAGCAGCAGCAGGGCAAACAACAGCAAAGCAGCAATCCATTGGAACATCAAATACTCTTCAGGTGCGATGGCTACTCCAGAGCGCGATATGATCTGCTCTAGCTTTTCACTTTTTTTCTTGGTTAACATCTTCTCTTTCACTTGACGGCGGTAAACCTGCATCTGAATAAGAAGATTAAACTTCCGTTTCCCAAGCTTCTGCTTGTCTCCAAGTTCGAGAATCTTCTTCATTCTGCGGTTCAACCGTCGGTCTGAATGAAACAAGCTTTGAAAGATCGCTGAAAATAAGAGCAGTGCGGTCAACAGCACCATCACTGTCAGCATCCAAATCAATTTGGCCACCCCGCTTCAAAGAACACCGAGGAAGGAATTTGAATACCTGATGATTCAAGTCGCTCATAAAACTTCGGGCGTACCCCTGTCGGACTTAGCTTGCCAATCACTTTGCCATCCTCATCCAAACCATACTGCTCGAATGCAAAAATATCCTGCAGCACGATGACATCGCCTTCCATGCCCTGTACTTCGGTGATGTGCGTAATTTTGCGTGAACCGTCTTTCAGTCGGGACTGTTGAATAATTAGGTCAATTGCGCCCGCAATCTGTTCCCGGATCGCCTTTATCGGTAAATCAATCCCGGCCATAAGCACCATCGTTTCCAGACGAGAGATCATATCGCGCGGGCTATTTGAGTGACCTGTTGCCAGCGATCCATCGTGACCCGTATTCATTGCCTGCAGCATGTCCAGCGCCTCGCCGCTCCGTACCTCCCCAATAATAATTCGCTCTGGGCGCATCCGCAACGAGTTCTTTACTAGATCGCGGATCGTAATGGCACCTTTGCCTTCGATATTCGCAGGTCTCGATTCGAGCGAAATAACGTGTTCCTGCCACAGCTGCAGCTCGGCTGCATCTTCAATGGTAATGATGCGCTCATCACTCGGAATGAAGGATGAGAGCACGTTGAGTGTCGTTGTTTTACCTGATCCCGTACCGCCGCTGACAAAAATATTGAGCTTCGCCTTTACACACGCATCAAGGAAAGTGGCCATCTCCCGCGTAACCGTGCCGAAGTTGATTAAGTTCTCTATGGTAAATGGATCCTTGGAAAATTTACGAATGGTAACAGTCGGTCCATTAAGCGCGAGCGGAGGAATAATGGCGTTCACACGGGAGCCATCAGGCAAGCGCGCATCCACCATCGGAGAGCTTTCGTCTATTCGCCGTCCAATCGGCGCGACGATTTTGTCGATTATGTTCATGACATGTTCGTCATCACGGAATTGTACGTAAGACAATTCAACCTTTCCCTTACGCTCCACATACACTTGATTCGGGCCATTCACCATGATCTCAGAAACATCAGGGTCTAAGAGCAGCGGATTTATCGGTCCAAACCCGGTCAAATCGTTGGAAAGCTCATCAATGACTTTCTTGCGATCCACCTTCCCCCGGAAGGAGTCGTCTTCTTTCATGATCTCGACGGCCATGGCATCGAGCTTCGGAATAATTTCCTCGACATTGTCATCCTTTAGCTCACTGAAAATCTGTTTGTACAGCCGATTCTTCAATTCATGCTGCTTGCTCATCTGCTCGCGCTGTTCCTTCTGCGGCTGCTCCGTACCACGGATGCGGCGGAACGTGGCCATTAAATCCTTCTTCTCCAATTTCTCCGCTGCGACTGGTGCGTCCTGAGATTCCGCTTGCGCAGCTTCAAGCTGCTGATACCCCGATTTCGCCTGCAGTTTCTCAAGTAAACTCATGATGGACTCCTCCAGTTGGGTTCATTTTCTTTAAAAAATGGATGTGCTCCCTATCGCTCGATGCAGGATTCCTCGAATGAACGAAGGCTCTTTTGGCTTAAATACGCTGATTTCACGTCGCTGGATGAGCTGCTCTGCAATCTTGTACACCGATTTTGCAACGTCCGATTTACTATTCTTCAAGACAACCGGTATGCCGTCATTCATCGACTGACATACCAGTTCGAACTCATTGGGCACGTAGAAAGGCATTTCCTCATTCAGCAACTCCGGTACGTCGGAGACTTTAATCACACTCTCCATGGTGGACCGATTCACGACAAGCTTCATTTTATCCCGCAGTCCAAGCAGTATAAGAGTTTCCATCATCAGCTTGGTGCTTTTTATTGCTGTCATCTCAAGGGTTGTAACCATTAATACGGAGTCCGCTCTCTCGATTACTTGCAATGTTTTTCCTGAAAACCCGGAAAGTGTATCTACAATGACATAATCATATTGTGAAAGCAGTAAATCACACACCTTGTCCAGATTGTCTGGAGTTACAAGGTCTGCATATTCGGGACGATCCGGCGAGGCCAGCACCTTCACCCCACTGTTATGCTTAATCAGGTAGCTCGCCAACGTGTGCTTATCCATGGTATCGATACTGTCCATTACATCTTTAATGGTGAACGTAGGATGGAGATCCATGGCTAAACATACATCACCGAATTGAAAATCCGCATCTAGGATGCAGATTTGAATGTTGTTGCTCTTCGAGTAGTTCTTGGATAAGGCGACAGCAAGATTAACAGCCAGCGCTGTCCTTCCTATGCCGCCCTTCGCGCTGCAGATGGCAATCATTTCTCCCCGCTTACTCCGTACTTGCTCTACAACAGTTTGTTCTTCATCGGACATGAGAGTTGCCTCCTTCCATTCATTGGTATTTAACGTTAAATATTATTTCTTCTCAGCTGCAGGAACGACTCTTGAATATAAAGCTAAGCCAATTTTAAAACGATCAGCTGCGTTAACAAGTCTCGGTACATCTTCCGGCTTTACTTCTAAGGTTACAGTGGCATATTCCGCATAGGGGTGTTCCTTGTCTGTTTCGACCATCCGTCTGCCGACTGCAAGGACATGTACATTACTGAGCAGTACCGTGGATGCCTCAAGCTGCTTATCCATTCCTTCCTTCGGAGGAATCGTAACTAGAACATCCACATAATCATCCGGCTCGATCAAATTCGAGACCGATTGCACAATATTAACGCCTACCGAAACAGCACGATATCCGTTCTGTACTTTCTTCGCTACGATAGCGGCTTCATCTTTACTTGCTTTAACACGATGACTGAGAAGAATTTCTCCTGTCTCAATGGAAGCGTCTGCGAATTTGCCTTCTGCTTCTTTTATTGACTTCATCGACTGAGGATGTAGACCCAGGGAGGGAACCATCTTCACTTCAAGCATACCGGATTGGATTTGTTGATTTCTCTGAATCTGCTGCTTAGCGACAACAACTTCGACCATGTTCTCGCTTAATGTCGTCGTTTGGTTGTACTGCTTCATATAGTTAAAGAAAAGAAAGGTTGTTACTAGTCCCATTATGAGTGCCGCAATAAAAATGATTTTTGATCTCATGGTTGTCATGCCACCTACTCAGTTAGTTTAATAACATATGCACCGCGGTCTACTGCCCCTGGTTTAACAAATCCTATGCCGGGTCTTTGGATAAATACGCCTATGACTTCTTTCGTGTTATAATCCATGGGTTCGCTTAGATAGAAGTAGGCGAATCCGGTAATTTCAATCTTTTTGATTTGTCCACCCGTATAGTTATGTGGCTTATACACCGGGACAAGCAGAATACGCGGGTCATCGAGGTGACTCATATCACCAGGTGTGTAAGGGCTCCTATTTATTCTTGCCTGTACAGCATCACGTGTCCCTCCGGCTTTATTCCCTGTTTCCGTATCGATCACATCACCGACTGAGACCATTCCTTTATAACCATTAGTCAGATTTATCTCGTAGGTATCGGAGCCGCCTTTAGTTCCCAGTGTAATGATACCGAAGTTACCGGTCGTGGCCTCCGCTTCGTCAACTTTAAGGCGATAGGTTTGACCATAATGCAGCTGTACGGATTCATCGATGCCAATCGGCGCCGCTCCAGTAGCAGCCCCCATGGCCTCAATCTTCGCCGTTGCTTTCACGCTGATTGACACCTTATCAAATCCAATCACTTTGGCCAGAGGCACATCCACAACTTTCTTCAGAACGGCGGTTGTCCTGTCTTTCATGGTGACAGATAAATCGATTAAACTTGCCGTTTCTCCATGGATGCTTAGAATTTGATTCGCAACATCGCGAACATTATTCTCCGTCGTGGTCAGTTCTTGTGCACCTGACAGAACGGCCGTATTCGCCATCTTCTGGAGGTGCATTTTGACGACATATACCTTACCTCCTTCTATTACGACCGCCGTCATACCCAATAATGCAGTCAATACGAATGCCGCCAGTACGGCGACATTTCCATCCTGTCGCACCATGAGGCGCTTTAGCTTTTCAATAATCAAACTAAGTTTCATGACTAGCCCCCTATTCCACTCTTATCGTTGAAGCGGCTTTAACGGTCGGAGCCGGAAGCAGCTTAGAAATAATGGGTGTCATATACGTGTATGGGTATTCCAAGGTAACGGTAACATAGTCGCCGGAATGGCGATTGGGCTCTTTTGGCGAGATGTCAACTCTAAGTAAGTTTGAATCGCCAAGATGCACATACTTTTTAGCGAACGTTTCGATTTCTAAATCTGTCCTATCAAATCCGCCTAACCTCACCGTTTCTTGTGCAACGTTGTTCATGTTCATATAGGCATACATCAATCGGCCGAAATCGAAGATACCGCATACCAGCAATAAAAAAATAGGAAGAATAACGGCAAACTCCGTCAGCGACTGCCCTCCCTCATCTTTGATCATAAAATCCCCCACCCTCTAAGCCAAAGACTTAATACCGCACCTCCTGCAATCGCAACACCATACGGAAATGCTGCCGTAAAGGCGTCATCTTTCATAGCAGAAGATATTTTCATCCCATATCTTAGCAGCACTACCGAGAAAATAACTTGCTTGAGTCTCTCGATAACACCCTTACGTAATAGGAGGAGTGCAAGTGCGATCACACCGCCGATTAATGCCATGTAGACGGAAGCAAGCAGCACGAATGTTACGCCTTTGAATGCGCCGACAAGCCCGAGCAGCTTCACGTCGCCGGCACCCATTCCTCCTAACAGATATGGAATCAAAAGGATACCGAACCCCACAACAAAGCCTAGTACACCATCCACAAAACCAGGAAAGCCGTCAGATGCGCTTAGCAGCATGAAACCGATTACAGTGCCTGGTAAAGTGACTGCATTGTAAATCTTGCGTGACTTCAGATCGGTGAATACGCAGATGGCGAGAATGATAATGAGCAAACTGTCAACTACAACCATACCTGCCTCCCAAGAATGTTTTTATAAAAAGGGTCTACGTTCCGTAAAACGTAAGACCCTCTTCATTGGAGCGTTAATATAAAAGACAACCGCTGTTATTATGGAGTACCATTAGTCGCATTTGCTACATCTTGGTTGACTCTGTTGAAGAGTGTGAGAATATTACCCTTCAGTGCAAACAAAACACCAACTACACCAACCGCGATTACCCCAAGAACCAGACCATACTCTGTCATCCCTTGACCCTGTTCTTCAACCAAAAGATTTTTGATTTTGCTCACCTTAATCATTTCACTCCTTTTTTAATCGAGAAGTCCTACTGTTCTGGCTGATTGCTCGATGACTCGAACACTTTTATCGTAGAGGCTGTAAACCTCCAACTTTATACCAAATAAGATACTAACTACACCCACCGCAATAACGCCAAGTACCAAGCCGTACTCTGTCATACCTTGGCCTTGCTCATTTGTATACAAGTCTACTAATTTAGCTGTCATCATATAGTTCCCTTCCATACAAGAAGGCTGATTTTATTAAGTGCGAGTAGCTGCATTCGAGACATCATTGTTCACTCTGTTGAAGAGTGTAAGAATATTCCCTTTTAATGCAAACAGAATGCCAACTACACCCACCGCAATTACACCCAGAACCAATCCGTACTCTGTCATCCCTTGTCCTTGCTCTTCTGTTAAAAGACCTTTGATTTTGTTTTTCATTTTAATTTCCTCCTCGTTTTTTAAATAAATTGGACCGTTTGACCGACGGTCGTTCGGGTAAGGCCGATACTGCCTGCGGGAAGTTCCACCACTGAAGTCGTGCCTTTGAATACAGCGCCAACGCGTCCCGGCTTCAACTGCTCTTCTACGCCTACGACACGATGCTGTTTATCCAGATAAACCACATCAATCGCGTATTGCATGAAAAAGGTATGTACCGATCTACACGGTTCGATGTGAAGGCATAACCCGCTGGAAAGTCGCTTTGTAAAGAGCAACCCACGTAGTCTGCGACCAAAGGTTTTGGCCTCCATCACCTGCTGGGCTATCGTTTCGCCCGTATTCGTATTCACCAGCCTCAAACAGTCTTGACCCCCTTATGCCAAATAAAAACCCCACCTTTCCCGAAAGGTGGGGTTGCTGCTGTATATGCACAGCAAAACAAACGCCCTTCCTCTTTCGGCAGCTGGCTGGCTTGACACGTTTTGTCGTGCGTTAGCCCCTATAGCTTTGCGTCGCCGGTTTTCACCGGTTTTGCCTTTGTCGAGATTCCAGATGCGATGTTCCGCTTGGAATTCGTTGTGATGCTTTCATCATAGAATTCGACTTGATTTTTAGGTATCCACCAAAAAGCCCAATTTTCTAACAATTTAGATAACTCATTTTCATGCCAAAAGACACCTTCTCTTATAGTTCTCCTACTATTTATTGTGGGTATAAAGTGATAACGCTGTTCCATCATTTAGGAGAAAACCCCTTGTTTTATGTCATTCCCATAAATTCATAGGCTTTGAAAGGCAGGATTTTTTTTAGGCTGGACCTACATCCGAACCAAAAAAAAATGCTGAAAATTAGGAAAATAGTACGACTAGTGCAAGGAAGGAATTTAAATAAACTTACAGAATGTTATTATTCATGTCGAATTATATGGTTAGACGAATCCTGTAATCCAAGTGAATGATAAAAGGCAAACCCGCGCGAAAGCCGGGGACGCAAAGCCACGGTTCTAACCCATCGAGATACGATGGCATGAAAGCCGGGCCGCTCTAGCAGCTTGGTTTTTTATTTTTCATTAAATAGATACGTTCAGTAAGGAGGAGCACATGCGCATTGGCGAACTTCTAGTCATGAATGGCGTTATTACGGAGGAGCAGCTCGATCAGGCGCTTAAGGAACAGACGCGTCACCCAAAAAAGCTCGGGGGGATACTGACCGAATTTGGGTTTATCACCGAGCGTCAGCTCGTCGAGGCGCTGGAGTTCCAACTAGGCGTACCTGTCGTAAATCTCAACGAAACGATATTTGATCTTCCTACAGTCCAGCTCATAGATGAATCGATTGCCAGGAAGTATCATCTCGTTCCAATCAGCTGCGCCGGAGGTAAACTCAAGGTGGCCATGATCGACCCTTTAAATAAAGAGGCGATTAAAGCTATTCAAATGGCGACGGGTATGAGTGTTCAACCGTTTATAGCCATGCGAATCGAAATGGAAGAAGCCATCAACCGATATTATGGTGTCGATACAACCGTAGAAACGTTGAATGAAATCATTCAAGCCGGCGTATATCAACAAGCAAGTGGCATTCATATCGAACCGCATGAAGACGGGCTTATAGTCAAATACCGAATTGACAGTTCGCTCAAAAATAAGAAAACGCTTTCTAAACACATGCATGAAACGTTGTTCAAACGCATCAAACTTCTAGCCAATCTAAATGCCTCTGAAGAGCGGCTGCCACAAAACGGCCGTTTTCAGATTAAGGTTGACCACAAGCAGTTGGATATACGCGTATCCACCCTGCCAAGTGTTAACGGCGAAAGCCTATTTCTTCGCTTGACAGATAATTCTGAACCTCAACTAGCCATTTCCGAGCTTGAGTTCAGTGAAACCAATTTGCAAAAATTCGAAAAAGCGCTTGGACTGCCAAGCGGCATGATCTTGATTTGCGGGCCGGAAGGCAGCAGGAAAACTTCCATGTTATATTCGATCCTCACTCGACTGACAAACGAAAACCATAGAATCATAACCATCGAAGATCCAATAGAGCTCAGAATGCCGGGAATTACACAGGTGGAGGTGAACGAACAGCTCGGCCTGACTTTTGCTCATGTGCTTCGGTCGGTATTGCGTCAGGATCCGAACGTCGTCATGGTCAGTGATATCCATGATGCGGAAACGTTTGAAATGGCAATAAGGACGACCCTCACCGGCCGTATTGTGCTCGGTGCCATATATGGCAGCAGTGCAGTCAAGACTATAAGCCGGCTGATGGACATGAATAAAGACTCGCACCTGCTCAGCGCTTCGCTTTCCTGCATTGTGACTCAGCGTTGGGTAAGGCGAATATGCCGTCAATGCGCTCAATCCTTGCCCGCTACCGAAGATGAAATCAAGCTATTTGAAGCTCATGCAGTTCTGCATTCGGATGATCAGAAGAACGGAAAAGGAATTATCGGCAATTTCCGAACCTTGGTATCCACCCAGATCAGCGGCAAATTAACCGTGACTCGAGGGACTGGCTGCAGAGTATGCAACGATACCGGTTATCGAGGTGTGGTTGCCCTACAGGAGGTGCTGCTTATTGACGGAAAGCTGCGCGAGCTCATTACTGGGCAACGTCCGATCCAGGAAATCGAAAACCATTTAGTGCAAATCGGCTACAAAACGATATTGTACGATGGGCTACTCAAAGTTCGTGAAGGCATCACTACCGTCGAAGAAGTGTTAAAAACGATCGATTGACAGCAATCCAATTCTAAGGGGGAACTAGGATGTCTTACCGATTTCTTATTGTTGATGATACCCAATTCATGCGCAAAATGGCTGCCGATTGCTTAAAGCAGAATGGTTATGAAGTGGTTGGAGAAGCGACTAACGGTAGAGAAGCTATTAAGCTGTATGAAGAACTGATTCCGGATATCGTCCTGATGGATCTAACGATGCCTGAAATGAATGGCATCGATGCCATTAAGGAAATTCTTAAGCTCGATCGCGACGCCGTCGTGTTGATCTGCTCGGCCAGCAATCAGCAGGATTTGATTTTCGATGCGCTTGAAGCCGGGGCTAAAGGTTACTTAATGAAACCTTTCAACCCCGTCCGTTTAATTGAAATGATCCAAACTCATGCAGAACCCCATCTCGGCGTTGCACCTTCGGCTAGCAAGGAAGACCTTACGGCACATTCAGAGGATCAAACTCCTATCGAATTCGAGGATAAGCCAAGTGTGATCGAACACGAACATCCCGTAGAAAAATGTGAAGACAATCAGGCTGAAGCTGTCGTGGCGGGCATTGAGCCTGCCGCGTTGCTCGAACTGCTCGAGGATTCGCATCCAGCGACGATAGAACAGGAAGCTGCTGCAGAACTAATAGCAGCGTCAATCGAGATTCCAGACCTTACCGAGAATGAGAACACAAATCATAGGATAAGGGGAAATGAGAAAATGAAAAGCTTTGTTAGCAGCTATAATTGCAGTTGGCAGGAAGACATTCAGGGGAATACAGCGAATTTCAACGTCGTTTGTACGGAAAGTGAGAACAAAATTATCATTGAGATGTCCAACCAAAATAACGAAAAACAGGTCATCCCCTTTACACTCGACGGTTTCCACCAGTTGACTGACTGGTTGGAAGGACATATGGGAAACCGAATGATATCGAAGTTATAGATATACCATAAAATCCTTATACAAAACAAAGACAAATCTAGTGAGAAAACCTCTATCGAGGCCTTTCGAAGATGAGCGACCGCGTTTAAATGTAGGTTTTATCGCCAATAAGAAAGTCAGGTTTTCTTTTAGAAAAAACTTATACTTTCTTATGTGGTCAAATAGGTTCATGATCAAACAAGCCCAGGCCGTTTTTGGCACTGGGCTTGTTTGACCTCTCAACCTTTTCAAGTAAATATTCCTTCGTTAATCCTTTGGTAGAAGCCATACCCGCTCAATAAACTCCCCTGCTGATATCGGTCTGCTAATCAAATATCCTTGAACGCCATCACAACCTTGCTCACGCAAGTAAGAAAGCTGTTCACTCGATTCGACTCCTTCGGCGATTACTTTCATGTTTAAGCTATGCGCCAATTTGATAATTCCGCTTATGATCAATTCGTCTTTTGGAGACATATTTAAGTTATCAATAAAAGACTTGTCCATTTTCAAATAATCAAATGAAAAATGCTTCAAATAGCTAAGCGATGAGTAACCCACTCCAAAATCATCGATGGAAATAGATATACCGAGCTCTTTAATTTCTGCAAGCACCTTCATCGTATGTTGGGTATTCTGCAGCAGCATACTCTCCGTTATCTCAATTTCAAGCCACTGAGGATCCAGCTCGGTTTCCCGCAAAATTTGCCCAATCGTACGAACTAAATGCTCATTTTGCAATTGAATGGAAGAAAGATTAACCGACATAACAATAGGTGGAAGCCCTGCATCCTGCCAAGCTTTATTCTGCCTACATGCCGTCCTTAACACCCATTCCCCGATGGGCAGGATCAATCCACTCTCCTCAGCGATCGGAATGAACTGAACAGGCGACATTTGTCCCAATTCTTGATTTTTCCATCTAATGAGGGCCTCTACTCCGTTAATTTTATCGCTCCTCAAATCGATCTTCGGTTGAAAATGCAAATAAAATTCTTCGCGCTCGATCGCTTTGTGCAAATTAGAATGTATCTTGTGCTTGGCTTCATTAAGCTCTTGAATGCTTTTAGAATATACGCTGTAGGTGTTTCCACCGAATTCTTTGGCCCGATACATAGAGGCATCTGCATTTTTGATTAACGTTTCCACATCGGTCCCATGCTCAGGATATATACAAATCCCTATACTAGTCGTTATATATAATTCTCTTCTATGCAAATAAAAAGGTTCAGCTATTGCTTGTAAGATCGCATCGGCAATGGGTATGACCTCATCTGTATGATTTAGATTTGGAAAAATAATCGTAAATTCATCGCCCCCCAGCCTTGATACGATAGATCCTTCCGGAACAGATTGGATAATGCGCTTGGACACATCTATTAATAGAAGATCACCTGTATGATGCCCCAGCGTATCATTTACTTGTTTGAATTTATCTAGATCAAGAAACATTAATCCGACTAAGGAGTTGTTACGAGCTTTGTCCAATGTTTCCGCCATGCACTCTTGAAAGTTGCTTCGGTTCGGCAGCCCGGTTATTTCATCAAAGTAAGCCATTCTATGAATAATCTGTTCCGCTTGCTTCTGTTCGGTAATATCCTTTGCAATTCCATAGATCCCGACAATCTGATCATTCACTACGGTCGGACCACAAGTTATGAACAGATCACGGCTTGTACCCTCTTTCGTTAAAAAGCCCATAATAAATTGTTGTGGATTTCCCAGCAGCGCTTGTTCTATATGATGTATAGCTTCTTGTTTCCCTGTAGAAATCACATATTCGAATAAATTAACGTCCAATATAGACTCTGGGGAATAGCCAAGTAATTTTTCTAACATCGGGTTAACACTCGTAAATTTACCAGATAGATCTAATGTAAAAACAATATCTGGATTATGGTCAAATAAGGACTGGTAACGTTGTTTGCTTTCTTCTATTTTATAGATATGCTTGTTATACGCTGAGATTAGGAAGTTAATAATTAGCATGAGAAAGACCGCAAAAATGATCTCAATAAGTAGATCACTCGAATTTGATTGTTTCAAAAAGTGATACAATAAAATGGCTACTACTAATAAAGAAACTTGCATTTTAACAACTTTAATAATCGAAATTTCATTAAAAAAAGAAATTTTACTTACAAATTTCATGATTCCTGCACGTACTAATAAGTTAACGTTCTCAAAAACAAAGGTAATGCAAATAACTTGAATAATCAATGGTAGCTGGGTTGTAAACTTTAGAACCGCTGCTGCACACACCATACTAATAAAATACATTCCTAACGTTGAAAATAACCGGTACCAGTTAATTTTATAAAATGGTTTGGTGGCTAACAAAAAAAACATTATTGCACTTACAAGAATAGGAACTGTACTTGCTGCGATTCCCATAGAATACATTAAATAAAGAATTCCTAATGTTGATCCATTGTACAAAAGTCCATTAGGCATTTTAATTGGGAATATATCAACTATTAATGTTAAGACGCATATAAGAATTATAGGTTCCCAAACTCTATTAGATTCAAGAAATTTCAGACAAATAAATGTTGTGTAAATTCCAGTTAAGAATAATATCAGAGTGTATAGATTTTTATCCTTCATGCTGCTCCCTCTTCGAAGTGGTTCCTAATAGAAATCTTATAAATCCGATGCCTACACTAATATCTCCAATACTTATCACATGTTTGAAAAAAGGAATCCAATCTCCTAGCCACCAATAATCGGAAGTATTCATTAGTTGATGTCGAGGATCGTCTGTAACAAAAGCAGAACCATTATAACCAGACATCATCAGAGCCTTTTCTGATACTGGCATTAAACCACCGTGTATACTTAAGGCAAATAAATTAAACAAAGCCCCAAAACATATAAAAATAATACCTGGTAAATGCCTGTTTATCCATAAGCCAATTACCATTATAGCAAACGAGAGTTCAAGTAGAATAGGATAGTCGCGCCCCGTTCTTTGACTCAACCAATAAATAAAAATTTGAAACGAAAAGGTACCGATCAATAAGTAAGGCATTCTGAAAGCTTCAAAGGAATCAACAATTGTCAATAAATTGCGTTTCAGGATGATACAAAGTAGAAGGCCTGCAAGTATGAAGTAAATCATATATATTCATTCCTTTATATAAAAAAATGAAAGGAACTAGGTTTTGCCTAGCTCCTTTTTTGGGATTATGGCCCCCAAGGCTGTGATACAACGGATGAATAAACCATAGCTGTCAAAACAAGAGTCATAAGTATCCAATTCTTCCAATTTTTCATTTCATTTCCTCCCCTTTGTTTGAAAAAGAATGTCTAGTCAAATGGAAAAATCCATTAATGAAATTATACTTTTAATGGATTTTTTATACAATGAAATTATTCAAAATATTCGATAATTCGATAAATAATGACATATTAATTCGGAAGCTCCTGGTATTCACTTAACCTTCTAGAACCTCCATGCTCAATTCCAATTCTATTCCCGTTTCTCCTCTCATTCTGCATAATCCGAAGCTATCATTGGAAGTCGAAACCCCAGCACCAAATGGCAAATAGAAAAATAAAATACATATTGACTTTTCACTATATGAAGCATATTATTATCTCATAACTAAGAATCTTAATTTAGAGATATTTTTCTTTCATACAAAAAAGCATAGTTTACCAAAGTATTGACGCAAAGAATACTACATTTACACATTCGAAGGAGTTGTTGATATGTACGATATCGCAGTGATTGGCGCAGGTCCCGCAGGAGCAAGTGCAGCATTGTTTGCAGCAAAAGCAGGAAAGAATACTTTACTCATCCATAATGATAAAAGCATGACAAAAAGGGCGTGGCTTGAAAATTATTATGGTATTGAAGAAATTTCCGGACCTGATCTTATCGATATTGGGAAGAAACAGGCAGTTAAATTTGGCGCTGCAGTGAAGGAAGAGAAGGTTCAAAATATCGTTAAACTAGATGCAGGTTTTCGCATTGAAACCACTATCGGACAATATGAAGCTAAATATGTCATTATTGCAACAGGAGCTTTAACAGAGCTTGCGGAACATTTGGGCTTGAAAACAAAACCAGCAACCGAACCGCGAATTAAGACGGTCATTGATGTTGATACAAATGGCCAAACAAGTTTGGAAGGCATTTGGGCGGCAGGTACAGCAGCTGGCGTTAGCGTCCATGCTATCATCACTGCTGGTGACGGGGCTAGAGTGGCGATAAATGTCATTAGCGAAATAAATGGGGAAAGATACGTTGATCATGATATTTTAAAAACTTCTGAATAAAAATTGACCAACTTTACACAAATCATAAAAGGAGTGGTTCACTATGCTTACCATTTTAAATAAAATAAATGTGCTTTCAAGAATAGAGAAAGAAATCGGATTAACCGAGATTGAAAAAACAGAACAAGCCAATCTGCGTAAAGAATATCTTCAAATATTTCGTGGTTCAATAGATAGCTTGCTCTTGAATTCTTCAATTATTGATCCGAACGGAGATAATGTTACCCCTGAAAGATTAAAAAAAGAACAGGCCAAACTAGCTGCAAAATAAATTTCACGAATCTAAATAAATAATGTAAAAAACCTTCCAAGTAACGTATTGGAAGGTTTTACTATACTTATTATTCAGTGAAATCGTTCAAAGAGTCCTTATTCTCCACGTGATACCAATTGAAATCGGCATACCCGCTTATACCTCTCCACACCAATGTTGCTGTATTTGCTCAACCTTTGCAATATTTGCTCTCATGTATGACTAAACCGGAGTATGGGCAAGAAATATCACCTTCAGAGTCCAAGCCCGATCAGTATGGCGTCGAAATGTAATCATCCGGCTCCGCTCTTGCCGAAATCAATTCACTTCCTGTTCAATGTGCAGGATCCCAGCCATCGATTCCGGCCAGTACAGATTGCGTATTGATCCCCGCAGCCTGTGAAGCACTCAGCTGTTCGGACCAGGTAACTCGGCCTGTTGTAGAAACGCCCGGACCTGTGCTGCCATATTCGGTGAAACGGGCCGTGCTTTCGTTCGCCGGATCCCCCCAATTGTTCCAGCCAGCCGGGATAATGTGCGTATTCATATACGAATACAAATACGTTACAGATGCGTATGGCCGCCATGGACGCCCTAAATAAACAGTATCGTCCAACGATCCCGAACGGGTCAGACTGCTGTTTATGAACACATATCCGTATCCAGTCGTTTGGTCTGTCGATGCTGCCGTCACAAAGCCATTGCCAAGGCTTTTGATTTCACAGCTTTCAAAAACAGCCGTTGCCGAACCAAAAATATAATCAACGGTTCCCTCGATATAGGAATCCCGGTAATAATGCCTGCCTGCCTTTGTGTACAACGTATCCTGATTTCCCAAAATCCGCACATTGTAGAACGCTGCCCTGTCTCCGGCTACGAACAATGCAACGGCCTGACCGGCTGTTGGCCCTGCGGTATTGCGAAAAGTAATGTTTTCAGCGGTGAAATCATTCCCTAATACAAATACACTTGAGCTGTTGGTCGTCCCTCCTGCAGAGCTGGCCGTATCGGTATACGTTAATATGGTCCCAGCGGCGCTTTCTCCAATGAGTGTTATATACGGTTTATTGGCGGGAAACGTAATTTTTTCTGTATAGGTTCCGTTTTTGACATAAATCGTTCTAGGTGTCGTATTATTTGCCGGAATGGCTTCAATAGCTGCCTTAACGGTCGTGTACACACCCGCTCCGCCGCTTGCGCTTACGACGAGCGCACCCGACGGAATGCCAGTCGTCACATCTTTGACGAGAATATCGTCCAGATAGTGGGAGCCAGCCGTTGAGTTCGGCGTATAGGACTCGTAACCATCAATGCTGGAAACAGCCGTATAAAAGGCGACGTCACTCGCTATCTTCAAACCGTTGACGTAAACATCGGCTTTATCGGCAGACGGATCAGCTACAATCCGGATGCTGTACCACGTGTTGGCGACATAACCGCTTTGAAGCGTGACGTATGTGTTATCCGGGTTCCGATAAGAGATGTTCCCATTGATAGTTTCGATAGAAATGCCTGCTGACGTTCCGCTGAGCAGCCGGAATACTTTCGTGTTGTTCCGCAATGTTGACTGCATAAACTTGAACTCGGCATCTACTTTACCTGTTTGAGCCGCAAATGACTTTTTCAGATTGACTGTAGCCGTTGTACTCGAGTCGTTCAAAAAAACGCTGCGGTTTGACGAACTAGGCACAGCCCCCACACGGACCGTGCCGCCAGCCTCTGAAATGGTAAACCCAGAAGGCTGTGAGCCTGCCGAAGTGCTGTTGAAATTGCTATCGGTCAGCACCATCGCTGCCAAAGCGTTGCTTGCAGGAATAATACCGAATAAAAAGGTGGAAAGTACAACCGTTAAGCTGAAAGATGACCATTTTAACATGAAAAAATACCTCCCTCGGGTTCAGTTATTGATTCTCATTCAACCTGAACATTCGTTCCTTGGTGTGTCCTCCAACCTTTTCTTCTCCCATCTGTTTGCTACCAAAAGCTGTAGAAAGGCGAGTCCAATCATCCCCCGGACTCGCCTTCCGATCGTGGTAATAAAGTAACGCTTCGGATCAGCTTATGGAATCGGTTTTTTCAATGTGAAGTAGCCGCTCGTTGCAGCCAGCTTCAGCAGTTTCGTTCCATACTCCCCAGCCCACGAATAGCCTAGCCTTCTTTCTTCGCTGATGTCCATGATGTTGAAATATTTGAGGCCGTCCCGGTCTGAGAAAAAATAGTTGTTATCTTCCAGGTTGTAGAATCGGTACCACAGGGTTTTGCTTGGATTAGAAACAAAGAAGTCTGGACCGTCACCATCGTATGCCATGCCGTCTACTCGAACCGTATCAAACCATTCCAGCGCGCTGCGGGCCGCATTGCGGATGGCAGGCGTTTGAGGTCTGGACATGAGGAAGGCGATGATCCCGACGGATTCCCTACCGGACTTAGAAGGCAGCTCATAAGCGCGTGCGCCTTTAGGTGCGTAGGTGACCGGGTCATGCTGAGCGCACCATACGGTGAGCGTTCCGTTCATGACGATTTGGGAATTAAGAATATACTGGATGCCTTTGTCAAGCGCAGTTTGCAGATTGGTGCGCTGCGTGGAGGTTAAAATATCGGTATCGAAAGCATATCGGTTATTGATCATATCATCCACCAGAACCAAAACGCGCACCATTGCATCGTCATTGAACGTCACGTAGTCAGAATAATTCCCGCGGGCCGGATACACTTGAGGCCAGCCGCCAGAGGCATACTGGGAGTTCAAAATAAAGTCGACGGCTTTCCTGGCACTTGTCTTGAAGGCGGTGTTGCCCGTTTTTTTATACATGTCGGCAAGGAATCGGATCTCCTTGATTGTGGCTAGGTTATCAAACGTTCCAAGCTCAACGCCACTGGAATTGATCCATTCCGAGCGGGGATCAGTGCCGTTCCACGGGGAGTTGTATTTGGTTGACATTGCTTTGAAAAATCCCCCATGAGGCATTTGCCAAGAAACAATATTCGTAGCATAGGTCGAGTCGGTCGTTAAATTGCCGGTGACGAAATCACTGAAATTTCGAAAGCTGGTAAACATGCTGTCAGCATTAACGGCAGAGAAATCATTAACGATGATGTCGTCGTATTTGGCCATTGCACCACCCTGCGTGATAAGACCGATAGCTCCCGTGCTCAGGCTGCTGTCTGTTGCGGACAACTGAAGCACACCGTTAACGTAAAGTCGAATGGAAGTACCTTCTACGACAAGCTTCACATCGTACCAGGTACCGGTCGTAAGGGCATAGGATTTGCTGGCGAGCGTACTGGAGGAAGCGCTTACTTTTTTCCGTATTTCCAATGTACCCCCGTTATTGTTGTACAAGGATGCACCATAGTAGTTGTTCCCATCAACATAACGGGCAGCCAAATAAACACGATTTCCCGCATTGAACGTATCGAGCTTGACTTTGGCCTGTACGCTGTAGTCCTTCCAGCTTGAGCTTCCAGTTGAGGTGCGACCTTCGCTCGTGCCGGATTGCTTGTAAGCAGGGGTGCCGTCGGTGACAATCCCCCAAGTTCCCGAGGTGGCCATCCAGCCGTTTGCATTGCCGTCATTGAAATCATCTGAGAACAGTGCGGCCGCTGAGGCGGTCTGCGGGAAAGAAACGTGAATCGAAAAGAGTAACGCTAGCACAAGAACCATACTGCAAACTTTCCGGCTATTATTTATGATTTGGCCCATTCTCTAAACCTCCTAATTATTGGTTTTGTTATGGTGTTATTCTTACCTCCTTCAATTGATTTGCGTGACAACGTCGGCTGCTGATCATGGTTACATCGACCTCACCTCCCCACATGATAAAAAGGAAGACCACGCTCTTGCCCAGTTTCTTCCCGTAAATGAAAGGGGGAAATACTATCCAGCGCGACTTCGCTTAATATGTATTCCCCCATGACCTTAAAATTACCCGACTAGTTATTTGTTGTCATGCGGCACAATAACCTCAGTAGTGGCCGTCGATTGGCTTCCTGCGAGATCAGTAACCGTGTACGTTATTAGGTAGATGCGCCCTTGCCTTTTCCGGAACGTTCTGCGCGCAATTGAAATTCCATATCGAAAGTTCCAATGTCGGCTCCGACGATATCCCCCGCTGTGTTTCCGTCACCCAAGCCGTCGTCAGGCTCATTGCTCGTAATCGAGGTCAGCACGATCGTACTGACACCCGAGCCTTCATCCTGCCCATAGACGCTCATTTGAACAGATACCAGCTTATGATTAGCAGGCGATAAAGACCTTTTATCCGGAATCAATGTCAATGTCGGCGCTGTCGTATCGATGTTGCTGACGGTGGCCGTAGCCGTTCCTTTATTTCCGGCTTCATCCATGAATTCAAAGGTGAAGCTGCCATTGGCCGTGAATGTGTAGCTCGTGGAACCGCCATTGTTGGTAACCGTATTGACGTAATTTCGAAATGTTTTGTTCTCATGACATCTACGCTTAAGGATAATTGCAGACTCAGGTAAGGGACTTACGGCGAGGTTGAGTAATCTTCCCCAGACGCTGTCGGGATGCCCTTAACCCTGGAAGCAAACTTCAATATCGTTTTACTTGCTTGACTGATCGCGGGGTACGGTTGCAGTTACCGAGACCGTCGTCTTATTCCCCACTTTATCGGTTGCGGTATATGTGATCGTATAAACGCGCCCGGAACCGGTACCCGCTCGTTCTGCACGCAGCATAAATGAAGTATCCGGGGTACCGTACTCTGCTCCTTGTATATCATTCGGTTGATCTCCGTCGCCCAGGCCGTCGTCCGGTTCGTTGCTCGTTATGGAGATCAGCACGACCGAGTCGATCCCCGAAATGCCATCCTCCGAATAGATGCTGGCATTTACGGTTTCCAACTGATGGTTCACCGGCAAGAGCGTTGTCTTGTCAAGAACGATATGAAGCGTCGGCGCCGTCTTGTCAATGTTGTTTACTGATGCTACAACCGTTCCTGTATTGCCCGCCCTATCCATGAATTCAAACGTAAAGCTGCCATTCTGACTGAACGTATAGCTTGAAGCTCCGTTGTTATTGGTTATCCTCACTTGCTCATCGGGCTCGATCGTGGCGATAACATCCTGGTTTGTCATCGCCACGGTGCTGTATACCACCTTGGCTGTCGGAGCTGCGGTATCTATGGCTAATGTTCGATAAGCCCACTTCGACCAAGCCCCCCGGGTATCTTGCGTCCGAACCCGAATGCTCCAGTTATCGTAATCCTGCATCATTGGAGCTTGATACGACGTCGCGGCATCGACCATTTCCCCGGAATCCCAAGCCGTCGTCTGCCAATTGTCTTTCGATCCTTGCACCTGATAAGCACGCTGTGCGTCGCCCGCATCCGCATCACTGAAGCTCCACGTGAATGTCGGAGTGTTTACATTTAAATATTGCCCGTCCGTATACGATGTCAGGGTTGTAACCGGAGGCGTATTATCTGTTAACGGAATGATGCCGGTGCGCAGCAGGTTCCAGTTGTCAGTTCCTTTTAATACGTTTTGTACCGTGTACTGACTTGCTTCCTCCGGTGTAAGCTGTATCGACCAGCCTGCACGCGCTTTCGGATTCGCACCCGGTCCCCGGCTGTTATACTCGGAGTATCTGGCCGTTTTCTCCTTATTCGGATCGCCCCAGTTATTCCAGCCGGAAGGTGCGATCGACGAGTCGATCATCGTGTCGATAAAAGCCACTGCAGCGTACGGACGCCACGGTCTTCCAAAGACGACGTTATTTACCCCCGGATCGGAGGTGATCTTCGAATTTACAAAGACATACCCGTAGGTTGTAGTCTCCGGCGTACTTGCCGCGGTTATATAACCGCCTTTCAGGCGATTGCTGTGCAACTCATTGTTTTCGAAGAACGCGGTCGCCGGACCGTAAATGAAATCGACGTCGCCTTCGATATAGCAGTCTTTGAAATACTGCCGTTTATCAATGTAGATCGTATCCTGGAAGCCGAGGAAACGGATATTTTTGTATACACCGCGGTCCCCGCTTAGAAAACCGGCGAGCGCCTGACCGGTGCCTTGACCGGAGTCGTTCTGGATGGTCATGTTTTCGGCCGAAAAATCTTTGCCTTGCACGAGGGCCGTGACCGTTTCGGTCGTACTATACGGCGTACCGTCAGGTTTCTTGGAATTCACGTTAAGATGGTAGACGAGAATCGTTCCGGTTGCGCTTTCGCCGACAAGGCTTACATACGGCTTGTTTGCCGGTACGACAATTTGCTCTCGATAGACGCCGTTGCGAATATAGATAACGGTCCTTTTGGTGTTACTGGCCGGAACCGCATTCAATGCCGCTTGAATCGTTGTAAAATCACCCGTTCCATCTTTCGCAACGACCAAAACATCCGCAGGGGTGACAGCGATCGGTTCGGAATGATAGCTTTCCCCATGGTCGTTTACCGCTGAAATCACATAATCGTAGGTTACGCCATTGACAAGGCCCGCGTCCTGAAAGCTTGTCCCGGGAATACCGGTCTTAATCGTCTCATATTGACCGCTGCCGAATGCACCACGTTTGACGGTATACGATACCGCCCCGCTGACCTCTCGCCAGGTCAATATGACCTGGGCATTGCCGGCAACAGCTTGAATGCTGTCCGGAATTGCAGGCGCTCCGCTCGGCACAGGGACTACCTGAACGGATGCGGAATTGGCGCTTGCAGTCGCCGGGCTTGCGGCCGATACGACATAGTAATAACTGGTGCCGTTGCTTACCGTTGAATCTGTATATTGGAGATCTGTTACACCCGAAACAACCGTCTCATAGTTTCGGCCATTTTCCGTACTGCGCTTCACATCGTAAGATAGAGCTCCAGCAACCTGGTTCCAGCGGATCGTAACCTGACCGTCGCCGCTTATAGCCGTCAAACCGGTTGGAGCATCGAGCGGCGCCATCGGTACAACGTCGGCAGCGGTAGATGGCGCGCTTTCCCCTATACTTACGGATGTGACCTGATAATAGTATCTAGTACCGTTGTCCAGTCCGAAATCACGGTACTTGGTGTCCAGTACATCGGCAATTTTGGTGAAGGGGCCAGCATGATCGGTGCTCCGGTAAAGCCTGTATGCGATGACCGGATACCCTTCAACCGGTGGATTCCAGGTCAGATCTGCCTGGCTGTTTCTGGGATTGGCCGTAAGATTGGTCGGTACGCCGGACAGACTCGGAATATCTTCGGCAAACGCTACACTCGAAGCCATGGGGTTTCCGATCTGAATCCATGAAAGCAATAACATCAAACATACAATAGCCAAAATACTTTTTCTCATACGCTTCCTCCTAATGAATAGTATCAACATCATGTCGAAAACAAGAATCCGCACTACCGATTCTCAAATTTTATATGGTGATATACACCTCCATCTTCGGTTTGTAATCGCTTTCATCGTATCGCATTTAATAGAAGCGAACTTTATTTTACACCTCCAAGACCCAGTTTCGGGTCCGGAGGTGTTGCATCGCTCCCTTTCGTCACTTCGTAACTAGTTATTTGCTGTCATGCGGTACCGTAACCTCAGCAGTAGCCGTCGTTTGGTTTCCTGCGAGATCGGTAATCGTATAAGTAATCAGATAAATGCGTCCTTGCCCTTTGCCGGACCGTTCTGCCCGCAGTTGAAACTCCGTATCGAAAGTTCCGATAACGGCATCCTGAATATCTCCCGCCGTGTCTCCATCACCCAAGCCGTCGTCCGGCTCATTGCTTGTGATCGAGGTCAGCACGATCGTATTGACACCGGCGCCTTCATCCTGTCCATAGACGCTCATACTAACGGTTACCAGCTTATGATTCGCAGTCGATAAAGTCTGCTTATCCGGAATCAGTATTAATGTCGGCACTGTTGTATCGATGTTACTGACGGTGGCCGTAGCCGTTCCTTTATTTCCGGCTTCATCCATGAATTCAAAGGTGAAGCTGCCATTGGCCGTGAATGTATAGCTCGTGGAACCGCCATTATTGGTGATCGCAGCAGCTTCGCTTGGCGTAATGGTTGCAACTACATCTTGATTGGTCGGCAATGTCGTGCTGTAGGCCACTGTTGCCGTTGGCGCTACTTTGTCGATGTTGTACACGGCGGCTACAACAGAGCCTTGATTGCCCGCCGCATCAACAAACTCGAATGTAAAGCTGCCATTGTCAGCAAACGTATAGCTGTTTGAACCACCATTGTTGGTAACAGTTACAGCTTCGCTTGGCGTAATGGTTGCAACGACATCTTGGTTGGTCGGCAATGTCGTGCTGTAGGCCACTGTTGCCGTTGGCGCTACTTTGTCGATGTTGTACACGGCGGCTACAACTGAGCCTTGATTGCCCGCCGCGTCAACAAACTCGAAAGTAAAGCTGCCATTGTCAGCAAACGTATAGCTGGTTGAACCACCATTGTTGGTAACAGTTACTGCTTCGCTTGGCGTAATGGTTGCAACTACATCTTGGTTGGTCGGCAATGTCGTGCTGTAGGCCACTGTTGCCGTTGGCGCGATTTTGTCGATGTGGACGGTGACAAAATCATTTTCAGCATTTACCGGTTGTACAAGCACCCACATAAAATATAATGCTTTAGCCGCTTTCGCTCTTGTAACGCTCTTCTTCGGTTCAAGCTCTGTTCCGTTGATCATCTTGCCTCTGGCGATACCCTTCTCTGAGCGGATGAGACCCAATTCATATGCATCCTTAACCTTATTGACCAAAGCCGGCGATATATCGGCTATATCCGTTAGCTGCTCGTAGGAAACTAGCGGATAGTACATAACTCCTTTGGCGCCGGCATCCAGATTCGGATCATAGTTCGGGCTGCCAGGCACAGAGGTCGTGCCGTTATAGTCGGTCATGTACTTCGGCTTCGTAGTGCCGAACTTGGCGCGATATGCGTCATCCAGAATAGAGCCCATCACCTCTCGCGAAAGAATTCCGCTCGTATATTCCGACGATGTCGATATATCCACGTCCATAAGCTCGCTGAGGGCCGTAATGAATTCGCCCACCGTCATATTCACATCGGGATTAAAGTTTCCATTGCTATCCTTGTACATAACACCAAACTGAAGCATTTTCTCAATCTGATTCCGATAGTAAGAACCTGCGCCGATCGTTGTATCCTTGGCCATTTCAGGGAAAATGTGCACCCAATCATTCGATGCGACGGCATCCTTGACGTCTTGCTTCAGATAAGAAGCAATATCCGCGGCTTTCGGATCGCCTGCTGCTCCCTTGTTCGCGATGTCCGTAACGATGATTCGGGCAAATTGTTTTCCAAGAGCTTCCTTATAGTGAGTTCCGTCTACTTTGTTTGACGGATGTCCGTTGGCGTAGCTCCCATCGTTCGTTTTTCCCGGAGTTTCCCCTGCTTCAATGGACATGACGATCGCGGTCGTCGCTTCGACTCCTATAGCGTTATAATACTTGAGGCTTTCCGAGTTCAGATCAACAACGGTGACTCCTAATTCCGCAGCTGCCTTTTTCATAATATCCGGGAACAGTCTGGTTTTAAAAGAGTTCGTATAGACAGATCCTGGCTGCGCGGCGCCGTTGACTCTGGACATCGGCGTCACCAGTACGGGAATCATCCCGCGAGCCCGAATGGCAGGAACATACATATCCTTGATAAAAGATTCATACATGGCTTCCGTAGCGCCTCTGCCGAATCGACGGTTCTCATCCGTACTTTCGTCATTATGACCGAACTGAACCAGCACGTAGTCTCCGACTTTTCCCGTCATCAGAATATCGTTAAAACGGCCTTCCGTATAAGCGCTCTTGAACGAACGTCCACCCATCGAATAGTTAACGACGTTCACTTTGCTCAAATCGAACATATTGTCAAATACCTGACCCCAGCCACTCATCGGCGTTTCATCAAAGGTGTAGGATTTGACCGTAGAATCCCCCAGCGTATAAATCGTCTGAGAACTTCCAGCCGGGCGCGTTTGGGGCGCGATCGGTGTAAGAACGATTTCCTGTACGCCTACAGGCGTATTCACTTTGTTCGGTTCAATCTCGATATCAATAAAGCTCTGGCCGTTAACAAAGTTGTAGGTCCATTCCTTACCGCTCGCAGTAATGAAATTACGTATAGGCACCAACCGGGCTGTATCCCAGAACCCGCCTCTTAGAAGCCGGCTCGATTGCATGCCCGAAACCGATACGGTTGTGTCCGCAGCAGCGGAGGTTGTTTTAACGTAGACCTGGTACGCTCCCGGAGGAGCTTTGATCCGAAATGCCATGCCGTAATTGTTGTAGTTGTCCTTCTCAAAGCCTTTCTCTGCATAAAATTGCGGTTCGCTAATGACAAAACCGGTTCCGTCCGAAGTAATTGGAGCCGTATGCACTTGTCTTGCCGGCAGCGCGCTGGTCTCATTAACAAAGCCATAGCCAACCGAAGAGTTGTACAGCGGCGCACCGTTATTCAGGCCATAAACCACTGACGTGTATCCGTCTTTAGCTGTATTGGTAAAATTAAATTTGTAGGTAATCTGTTCGACTTTGTCGGGTACGTTCTGAATAAGATTAGCGATCACCATCAGATCCTGATTATCGATTTTCCCGTCCAGGTTGATGTCCCCCGCTTTGACCAAGTCCCATTCAGAATCCCCGGATGATTTGCCGTAATGAGCAGTGATCCATCCCAAATCTGCGATATCGATTGCCCCGTCCTTGTTGACATCCTTAGGATCATAATTGAAATTGACTGTGTTATAGAAATTTTGAATCGCCTTATTCAGCTCAAGTGCAGCTTTATCGATCTCCTGCTGTGTCGATGCCCCATTGCTCTCCACCGCCTTGGCGGCCTGGATCGCCGATTGGAACGTTGCCTTCGCTCCAGACGGGTACTGCCCTGTGCCCGTTCCTTCCACTGCGGCGAGGACCGCAGCTTCGGCATTGACAATAATGGAGTGGAGAACCGATATATCCGCATTCACACTCCCTTTTATTGTGCTGCTTACCGTCGCAGACGGCGCGCTTTGACCATCCGCATTGTTTGCGGTCACCGTATAATAGTAGGTTTGGCCTGCCACTACGTTAGAATCTATATAGGTCGTGTCATATACGGGACCGGCGATCGCCGTTAAGCTGCCGTCGCTTGTTGTGCTGCGTTGCACGCTGTAGTAGGCGGCTCCAGCAACAGGGCTCCAATTCAGCGTAATTGTCCCGTTGCCCGCTGTCGCGTTCACTCCTCCCGGAGCCGACAGTGCTTGTGGAGCTTCTTGTCCGGGCAGCATGCTGATTAACGTCGGCTCCCATCCATCGGCTCCCGCCAATATTCGCTGCGGCGTATATTCATTGGCTTCACTAGCCGTTAATTGTCTGGTCCAGCTGAACCTGCCCTTCGCATTGGCTCCCGGCCCGCTGCTGTTATACTCCCCGTATCTGGCCGTCGTTTCATTGCTGGCACTGCCCCAATTGTCCCAACCGACGGCTTTGATATGGGCGTCCATCCAGCTGTTGATATATTTGACATTGGCGTACGGCCTCCAAGGTCTGCCCAAATCAACGGTGCTGTTCGTTGCGCTGATATTGGCATCGATATCCCAAGAGGAATCCCAGCTTCCTTACCGTTACGGAAGATTTTAATGCAGAAGTGCCTCGTGTCAATCTCGAGTTGAGGAATACGTAACCGAATTCAGCTGTCGCATCCGTTGAAGCGGCTGTAATATGGCCTCCGGCCTTCCCTACGAATTTGATCTCCGAGCTGTCGAAGACCGCCCTCGCATTGCCGAAGATATAATCGCCATCGCCTTCAATAATAACGTCCTTATAGTATTGTCTGCCGCTGTTCGCATAGAGAGTGTCCTGGAAGCCGAGCACCTTCACGTTCGTAAATACGGCGCGGTCTCCCGTCACAGACAACGCAACAGCCGGTGCAACCAACGTTCTCGGGTACGCTGTATTTTGAATCGTCAAGCTGTCCGCCGTGAAATTGGTTCCGGTTACGCTGATCGAGTAGCTGTTTCCCGTTCCCAAAATGAGCGTTCCTGCAGGCAAAGCAGAGCAGAAGCCAGCAGCCGCCGGAGTTCCGGTCGCGCTCTCCTTGCAGGCATAGTCGTCGTAGGTCAGGATCGTGCCGTCCCGGCTTTCGCCGACAAAGCTAACATAAGGCTTATTGACCAGGATTTTTTCCTTATACACGCCGTTCTTGATGAAAATAACGGTTCTGACCGTATTGTTCGATGCGATGGAATTTACCGCATTTTGAATAGAAGTGAAATCACCCGTACCGTCCTTCGCAACGACGATCATTGACGCAGGCGTCGCAATGGCCGGCTTGCTGGGCGTACCTTCTCCATTTGCACTCGCTGCCGTCACGATATAGTAGTAGGTCGTGCCGTTCGAAGCAGTGTCATCGTTGGCGTTTGTTCCGGTCAAGCCTGTACTCAATACCGTGTACGGTCCGGCAAACGAGACCGCTCTCTTCACCGAATAGGAAGCTGCTCCCGGCACAGGATTCCACTGCAATGCCACCTTGTTATTGCCGGGGTTAACGGCAACTCCGCCTGGAGCGGCCGGCGCCCCTGCCGCTATGGAAGCAGGCGATGCGGCAACTTGTATGGAATTCATGCTTTCGAGCTGCCCGTTGAAAGCGGAAACCACATAATAATAGGTTGTGCCGTTGACCGCCGTTACATCCGTATAGCCCTCCGAGGCGACGTTTGCCGCGATCGTTGTGTAGGGGCCGCCGGAGTCCGTGCTGCGTTTCACGGTATAATAGGCTGCGCCGCTGACAGGCTCCCAACTTATGGCAACCTGCGAATCGGCAATATTGGCAGTAACATTCGCAGGCGACGCAAACGGTGCGGTCAGCTTCGCAACAACAGGCGTGCTATCGTTGCCGGGCGTTCCATCGGGTGCTTGGCTTGCCAATGTATAATAATAGGTCGTACCGTTCGTTAAGCCTGAATCATAGTAGCTTGTTTGCGTATACGGCAGCGTACTTGAAAGGGTTGTATACGGTCCTTCCAAAGACGTGCTGCGCTTCAACGTATACTGGCTTGCGCTTGAAACCTGACTCCATGTTAGGCTTGCCGCTGAATCACGGGCGACAACAGCTATATTCGCCGGAGGCTGGGGCAACGCCGCAGATGCCGTAGGCGTTACGGATTGCTCCACCGAATCGTTATTGCCGAATGTATTGACTGCGCTAATCTTATAGTAGTAGGTCGTATCATTCGTTACGGTCGAGTCGTAATAATCCAATTGCGTCACAGGAAGCCCCGAAGCAATCGTCGTATACGGTCCGCCGGAAGTCGTGCCGCGCAGAATCGAATACGACTCTGCGTTTTTCGCAGCCTTCCATAACATTTTTACTTTGGAGGCGTAAGGCGTAAGGCTTCCCCAGACAGGCGCATCCGGCAGCGCATTCGGCTTGTAGACAATGATGTTATCCAGCAAAATGTTTTGCGCTGTCAAGCCGCCGGTAGTTGCCGAATACGACTTGGCGACCGCATAATCCGTCGGCGCAGCACCGAGCGTTTTTAGCGAGAACGGTTGGCCCTCCAGCTTGCCGATCGCCGTTCCGTCGCTCATTTTGGTAACGTAGTAGTCGGCACGGAACGAAGTGAAGTTGACAACTGCCTTCAAATGGTACCATACCCCGTTCGAGACGCTGTTCGGTGTAATATTGGTAAAAGCTCCGGCACTGTCCTTCCATGCGATTCTGCCGCCTTTGAGGTCGACTTGAACGAGCGTATCCGTCGTACGGTTCGCATCATTGATCCCGCCGGACAAGGCCAGGACTGTTCGACCGCGGCTGATATCGTTCGTTCCGTTCGGGACAGTTGTGTCTCCGAAGAAATACATATCCTGCTCAATCGTCAAGATGCCTTCTTTCACATTTTGTCCCAATGATTTGGCGATGGCCGTGGAACCGCTGCCGTCACCGACAGTTGGGCCAAGCCCGTTCTTTCCGTCCAGGTCCCTGAGCAATAAAGCATCGGAAGTCACGGCTTCACCTCCGTCCATTCCAACCTGGGTAATGCCGATCGAGCTGTTGGCGCCGGTAATCGTAGGCGTATAACCCGCTACCTTCGTCATAGGGTTTGTCGTTTTCATCACCGTCGCATCGGTTACCCCATTAAAATCGTCATTGATTAGCGCGGTATTCCCGGAAGGCACAGACACGGCGGCCGCTGCTTTGCTATCTATTTGAGGAAAGGATGCTGTTAATAAAAGTGCAGCCAACCCAATTTTCAATAACCTATTCAACCAGACCACTTCCTTTTCATGTAACGTTATTCAAGGCGAATTGCGTTTATTGCTGCAGAGCAAACAAATGTTAAATGACAACAGCCATCTGCGCACCCATCCCTTTGCCTATCGGCGCAAATCCGTTTTAAGCGACGTCTGCGCCGAAAGACTGGTATTCTACCGCCCCGTTTACTTGGCAGGAGGAGCAACTTGTATGATGGATGGATTAGCCTGCAACACAGCAAAGCTTTGAGCCGCCCCGTTGGAGACTTTAAAAGAAGTGAAACCAAGCGTCGCTGCATCCGTACCCGAGACCGGCTTCGCTTTAAACTTCAATTCAATAATATCGCCGCTGGAGGTTATGGCGTTGGAAGATCCCAGACTGGACGCGATAATCCTCACCTGACCCGGAATATCCGTCTTCTGAGCGATGATCTGGAAGCCCGGTTTGAGCGAATCGGCGGAAACAAATTCCACAGTGTTCGTCCCGAATTGCATGGTGAAATCCAATGCATACACCGACGAGTATTGGGAGGACGAAACATTGCTTAACCCTACCCGGTAGCTGAACTCCTGCCCTGAATATACGGTCGCAGGCCCGCTAAGCTTTGCGATCGGCAAGTCGGCAGGGATGCTCGTTTGGCCGCTAATGAAAATATACATACTTCCATGAACCCCGCTGCTGTCTTTTGCGGTCGCGACAACCTTGACTACTCCGTTATTCTTCGCGGTCAGCAATCCGTCGGCGTCAATCATCGCCCGGCTTGAAGGCGTAATTCCGTCGCTTTCAAACACTTCCCAAGCAACCGCCGGATTTGTCGTATTGCCCGGAAGAACCAATGCCCGCAAGGACAGTGAGCCATTCTTCGACGTGATCGAATTCGCTCCGCCCGCCGAAATTACCGAGATGGAGGACACCCGCTCGACAGCAACCGGAGCTTTATCAATCAACCCGATCAACACTTTCGGATTCCAACCGTCGGAGCCGCCAAGAGTGGATTCTATGGTATATTGAGCTGCTTCTTCCGTTGTCAATTGTGTCGACCAATTGACACGCCCAGCCGGGTTGGCACCCGGTCCGTAACTTAAGTATTCTGAAAAGCGGGCAGTCTTCGAACGGCCGTCAACCCATTCGTTCCATCCCGTAGCCCGGATGTGCTCTCCAAGGTAGTTATTGATATACGTCGTGCTGCCGTAATCTCTCCATGGTCTGCCGAGGTCTACAGTTCCGGCAGGCGCATCTGCGCTGGCAATCAGTTGATTGTTGACAAACACATATCCCGGGTTGCCCATTTCTGTGGATGGTGCCGTCACATAGCCGGGGCCAACGCTTTGAATGATGTTGTTCTCGAATACGGCCGCAGAGCTTCCGAAGATAAAGTCGACGGTTCCCTCAATGTGGCTGTCAACAAAATACTGTCGTCCCTTTTCGGTCTGAAGCGTATCCTGGTAACCCAGCAGCTTCACGTTGCGGAAAATCCCCCGGTCACCTCCCGCATAGAGTGCGACGGCTTGCCCGGCAGTCCTTCCGGCATTGTTCTGAACCGTCATATTTTCCAGTGTAAAGTCTGTTCCCGCTGTCCTAAGCGTATAGCTGTTGCTTGTACCAAGCGGCTGACCGTTAGGACCGATCGTGCTTGCGGAATCTCCATTTAACAGAACGGTTCCTTCTCGGCTTTCTCCGATTATCGTAATCATTTTTTTCGTCGAGGGAACAAGCAGCTTCTCGTTATAAATACCGTTTTTCACCTTAATGATGGTAAGTTTCTCGCTGTTGTCCGGAACGGCATTGACCGCATCCGCAATTTTTGTGAATTGCCCGCTTCCATCCTTGGCCACGGCGAGTACTGCGCCCGGTACTGCCTTAATCGGCAAGGAATGATAGCTAAGACCTTTATCGTTGTGCGCCGCAACAGCATAATAGTAGGCTGTATCATTGGCCAGCCCCTTATCGGTGAACGCCAGCCCAGCCACTTGATCGGCGATAACCGAGAATGGTCCGTTCTTGCTGGTTGAGCGAACCACCTGGTAATCGCCAGCACCGCTGACCGCATTCCACGTCAACTGAATCTCCGTATTTCCTGGATCCGCTTTGATGCCAACCGGCACATCCGGCTGGCCGACGTTCAGTACGGGGCGAGCCGCTGCAACAGTGGATTCCAAGCCGGTACCCGACTCGTTTGCGGCAGATACTTTGTAGTAGTAAGGCTGACCGTTAACCAGCTTTGTGTCGGTGTAATTCGTTCCCGTCACATCTGCAGCGAGAATCATATATGGCCCCTCTATGCTCGTGGCCCGTTTCAGCGTATAACGGTTGGCTTGTGCAGCCGGGGTCCAGCTCAGCGTTACTTGGGCGTCACCCGCCTCCGCCGTCAAGCTAGGCGTACCAATCTGTGCAAGGGCAACGCCGCTCACAGAAGCCGAGACTTCACTTTCTCCCGCTACATTCGTAGCCGTTACTGCGTAATATTCGGTTACGCCATCCGGCACGCCGCCCACCCGGTAAGCCAAGTCCGTAATATTGGAAGCGACGACCTCGAAGGGTCCCGATGGGCTGGCCGCTTTTTTCACCGTATAGAAATTTACATTGTCCACGGCGTTCCAGCTCAAATCCAATTGCGAATCCCGGCTCACCGTTTTCAGTCCTGTAGGTGCCGCAGGCTTTATAGCGGATGCCGACGGGGTTACTTGCACCTGATTGGAAGCAGCGGATTCTCCGCCAACTCCGTTGGCCGTAACGACGTAGTAATACGTCTTCTCGTTCGTTACTGTGTTATCAATAAACGAAGCTGTCTGCGATTCAGATTGGATCGTTGTATAAGGGCCTCCATCCGTTTCGCTTCGCTTCACATTGTACGAGGTCGCCCCTTGTACATCCGGCCATTTCAATTCAACAGCTTCATTGCCCGGTACCGCAACCAATCCCTTCGGAGAAGCTACCGGCTCCACATACACCTTCACGTTATCCCAATAGGGGCTGCCCGATCCACTTCCCGGTGTGGAGAAATGAATACGGCCAATTCCCTTTGCTTGCGTATCGGCTAGAGCCGTGCTGAGGAAATCAATTTCCGGAGTCACCGCCGGAACATTATCTACATAAATCTTTGCTTTGCCCGTTTGAACGTTTGCTTCAATCTTGAAATTGATCCAACGGTTCAATGGCGGCAGCTCATTTGTCACCTTGACGTACGTACCGCCATTGTTGATGACGAACACATTATTGGTTCCATCCGCTTTGCGGATTTCCAAAGACAAAGGCGTCTTACCGCCATCCGGTGTCTGCAGCTGGAGCAGGCCGGCAGAGCCGATCATCGATTGCTGCATGTAATCCGCTTCGAGGATCACTGTACCCTTTTGCGGTGTAAAGGTCTTCGCAACTCTGGTGTTCACCGTGCCTGTATCAAAAAGCTGCATGACTTTGCCCGAGCTGTTCCCTGTACTCGTTCCAGGAACTGCCTGTGTAATCACTTTATTCGTGGCTGTCGCCGGAATCGGATTGACCAAGGTGTATCCGGCAGGCATTTCTCCAATGGTATCTCCTTCAAAATTGTCCTGAGCGAGCCAAATGACCTCAGGAGCGCCTGTTGGAGTCGCGCTGACCTCCGTTGAATCGAAGCTTTCGCCATTCGCATTTAACGCACTAATGACATAATAATACGTTTTACCCGTTACTAAGTTCGTATCGGTATAGGACGATGACGTCGCGTTTGGCATGATCGTTGTGTAAGGGCCGCCGGGGACGTCGCTTCGTTTGATGTTGTAGCTGGTTGCAGTGCTTACCGGGGACCAGCTCAGCACCGCTTTATTTTGTCCTGCCGCTGCCGCTGGCGCCTGTGGAGGCGTCGGAAAATCTGCGGCTAACGTATGAAGTTCCACGCCGCTGAATAAAGAAGTGTTGTATTTATTAATGTCGTCTATCGTCTTGGAGGCGTCCACCGCTAACCCGATATAGACGGTTTCCGACATCGGAATGTCAACGGATGAGACCCGCTTCCAGTTCGTCTTGTCTGCGGATATCAGTCCTGTCAACTGGCTGCCGAGTCGAACGAGCTTTACCCAATAAGGCGTCGATATGAAATCATCCGGCTCCGCCCTCGCAGAATCTCCACCTGTCGCCGAACGGCTGATTATGACACCTTTCTTGCCAAATTTGACATAAGGAATCGCAAGCAAGGCCATCTTGGAGGAAGGGTCCAGCGTTTCACGAACCATGACCCCCGCTTCCGCATTGTCATCCGTAGGTGTAACATGCTCAACCCGGGCGATGATTTCGCCGTTGCCTGTCAACGACTGATACGCGAAGTGAAACGCATCGGCGGTGCCTCCGATATCCCCTGCGGCTTTGACCGTTACCGTCTGTGCGTCACCTTCCAGCTGCGTATGGCCTGGGATACCTACAGAACCAATATCTTGCGACTGCCATGGAGCGATCGGACCGGTTTTGTTTACGTGAACAGCGACATTATCCGATTGCGTCGACAGCCCGACGTTGTCCGTTGCGCGGACGACAAGGAAGTGAGTCCCGTCGGTCACGTCGTTCCAATCGAAGCTGTACGGAGCCGCCCGATCCTCCGCTATGACAGTGCCGTCAACAATAAATTCAACTTTGGCAATCCCGTCAGTGTCGGAAGCTGAAGCCTCTACGGTTACATGGCTTCCGGCATCCTTCAAGGTGTTATTAACGGGGGAAGTGATCGAGACAACCGGGTTATCCGTATTGTTGCCGCCCGCGTTTCCTTTGACAATCAAGTCGTGGAGGTACACCTCAAGGTTCGTGTATCCTTCTGGAGACAAATTCGCCAAGTTCCGATCGTTCGGGTTTGCGGGGGATAAGCCCTTTTCCAATTCCCAAGCATCATCTATGCCGTCATGATCCTGATCGACTACGGTTGAGACGACTGCCGGATAATCGGGATATCCGCCCACTTCAAGCGGGGAATTCATATGCTGGCCGGTTCTGTTTTTCACGTCATTGATGACCCGGGCATCGATCGCATCACGCTTTGGCAAAGTAGCCCCCGCACCTGCGAGGACATGATTATACGCGTCCTGAGCGGATTCAGGAACGTAGCCGCCGGCAACCTGCGCGGGCTGAGAAAGCTTCGAAGAAGGGTCCTTAACGATTTTCACGCCAAGCCAGTTGTCCGATGTGACAGCAGCGTCGCCATCCATAATATTTCCGCCTACGTACATCTTGCTTGGAGAAGAGAGCTGATCGAACAGCTGATTTCGCACATTGTAATAAGTGTTTGCACCATATTTATAATAGTTATTATTCAGGTTGTACTGCCCTTCGCCGCCGGTGCCATATGCGGAAAGTAGGCCCCAATTGTAAATAACATTATTGGTCGACTCAACGATGTCATATTCTTTCTTGTCCGTTGGGAATCTCGCATTGCGGCTGAAGTTGTGGGCAACAAGGTTATGAAGGAAGCTTGCGTTGTTTCCTCCCCAGATGCCGCCGTAGCCGTGCCTTCCCTTTTGGTGAGTAGTCATCAGCATGCTTTCCTCGGCGATCGACCACTGCACCGTCGTGTTCTGATTGTCATAAAGACTGAGCACCTCATCGACCGACCAGCTGAAGGAGCAGTGGTCGACGATGATGTTTTTGCGATAGCGGAAACCGAAGGCATCGTCCTCACTGGGATAACGATCGCCCAGGCGGAAACGCATATACCGGACAATGACATTGTCTGCCTCGACGGTCGTCGTGTAATCGGTTACCGTAATGCCGTCGCCGGGAGCGGTTTGTCCTGCAATGGTCAAGTTCGAGCCTGTAATTTTTAGGCTATCCTTCAATCGAATCGTACCTCCAACGCGGAAGACGATCGTCTGGTTACTCTGGCTTACTGCATGCCGCAGCGAGCCGGGAATCGGCGCCTCAGTCCTATTGTAATCCTCAAGTGTAGTAACCTCATACACCGCTTGACCGCGCCCGCCGGTCACATATTTGCCTCCGCCTTCAGCGCCTGGGAATGCCGGAAGCGAGACTGCCGCTTCTGCGTGAGCGCTTACAGGCATAGATGCGGTAAGTATAGCTGTAACAAGAATTTGTGAAAACCATTTCTTCATGACGTGCCTCCTTGTAATGGATATAGGAAGGAATGCCCCCTCCTAAGGCTCAGGGAACATTCCACTCTTACTATGAGGATGGTTATTTCTTCTTGCTTTTCTCGTAAGCTTCCTTATACTCCTGCATCAGCTTATCCCCGCCGGCCTTTTTCCATCTCTCTACTTCCGCCTGCCAGCCTGCCTCGTCGATCTTGCCCATAATAAACTTCGTTTCCGCATCGGTAATCATCTGCTCAAGCTCCTTGCCCCGTTCGGAATACGTGCCCGACAGAAGATTATGTGCCGGGTTAGGCACAATATACTTCTCGTTTTCTGCACCAATTTGCGAATTCTTACGGAACAGGTCCGGCTGTTTCGCCTTTTTGGCGATGTTGTAGTTTTCGTTGCGGTTAGGGAACGTATCGCGATATGGCTTAACTTCCTTCGCGTCGGCATCACGGTTAAGAACCTCTGTAAATTCGCCTTTATCCGCCCAGTGCGTACCTTCCACACCTTTCACCAAAAGCGTTGCCATCTTCGGATCCATGAGTTTATCAATAAAGGCAAGAACCTTCTTCATCTCCGCTTCCGTCTTTACGGTCGCTTTCGGGATGGCCCAGAACCCTGCGTTACCCGGCTCGCCAGGGAGCCTTCTGCCGGTAGGACCTTCCACCGGCGCTGCATCCATAACAGCGGTAGGGACGACCTTAACGACCTTGTCTTGAAGCGACTGCGCGTTTCCGCCCGAGAGCTGAATGCCTCCGCGGCCCGACTCGTAGATCTTGGCCGTTTCCGTACCGTCCACTGCCGCAAAGTCCTGATTAATCAGCTTCTCCTCATAGAGACGCTTAAACAGCTTCATCGTTTGGAAGAACGGCTCGGTCGTAAACTCCGGTGTGAAATTGCCATTGCTTTCAATCTTCCATTTGTTCGGAGCACCTTGCGATACAGCAATCCGCGTAAGTGTAGAACTCACGTCTTGGTTGTATTTTTTCTCCAGAATCAATCCATACGTGTCATTCTTCCCGTTCTTATCCGGGTCGTTCAGGGTCAGTACTTTGGCGATATTGTACCAATCGTCAAGCGTCTTTGGCGGCGTAAGACCCATCGTATCAAACCAATCCTTACGATAGTGAATAATGGCACGGCCTAAATCGCGAAAAAGAGGGACCCCGTAAAGCTTGCCTTCAACGGATAAATTATCGTAGAATACCTGATTTTGAGCCGCAAGATTTTTGTAATCCTTTATATAAGGACCGATCTCCCAAAATAAGCCGGATTTCATCTGACCGATAGATGTAGCGTTATAACCCAATTTAATAACGGTCGGAAGCTCGCTCGCCGCCACCATCACATTGACTTTTTCATCATAAGTCGATGTTGGGAGCCATTGAATCTCCAGGTCCGTGTTCGTATAGGCCTTAATTTGCTTCTCAATCTCATTGTCCTTCGGAGGAATTTCGCCTACCTGGTTAATAACGAGCTTAATCGGAAACGGTTTGGTATCTTCTACCTTAGCGGCTTCTGGCGATCCTTCAACCGGCTTATTCTCACCGCATGCCGCAAGGACTGAGGAAGTCAATAGTACTGTACCTAACATAAGTGCTAAATGTTTTTTGCTCATTGTTCTACCCCTTCTTTGTTTGGATTGTTATTATTTAATACCTATCCTCTCAATCATCCTAAGATAGATAAGTTATAAACCGATGTATTCGAAATAATCAAAATCCGCATGGTTTCCACTGGATACACCGTTGCTGCTTGCGAAGAGACCGATGTACGCTCCGGTGAAGCCCCCCGCCGTATCTGTGCTGAGAATGGTGCCGTCTATTCTGTCGGCCAAGTGCTGCCACTGCTCAACCTCCGTCGCATAATCGAAACGAAGGGACTGTCCTATCGCTTCCACTCTCAAATAAATCTTGCTCGCAGCTATGTTCTGGTTGAATAGCACCTTTTCCTCACCAGCAGCCCTGCTCACTAAGCGCACTTCCTGCTGAGAGTTAGCATTCAATCCGCATTCCAAACGGTATTGGTAATCTTGGTTTTGCAGTAACGCCAAACCCGCCGTTTCATTTGCGGTATTTGGCGTGAATTCTATCTTTGTCCGCACGGCATAGGAAATATCCTGCTGCCGACGGCCTACAAAGCTTGGATTGCAGACCTCGGAAATCGACTCTGATTTAAGCCTCAGCCTTAGATAACCCGGACGCTCGCTTAAGCTCCAAAACTCTCCTCTCGGAGTCCTGATGAAATTCCATCGGTGCTCCAATGCCAGAGCATCAAAATGATCACAAGCAGGTAAAGCAGGCCACCTTGCTTCTGGTAAATTCGGCTTTGGCATCTCCCATTCAATGATTCCTTTGCCCGGATTCACTAACGGCCAATCGTCCTCCCACTCCACGGAAACGAGGAATGTTTCACGCCCCATATTCCGGTAGTGCCCCCCATACGGTCGGGAAGCCAAACATACCATCCACCACTCCCCAGTCTGAGTTCGAACAAGATCCGCATGGCCTACATTTACCATACCATGCTGTTTGCCAAGATGCCGATGTGTTAAGATCGGATTGCGTTTGCATACCTCGTAGGGTCCTGTAAGCGATTCGCTCCGTGCAATGGTAACTGCATGGGTAAAGCCCGTTCCTCCTTCAGCAATCAGCAAATAGTAGTACCCTTTGATTCTGTAAAGATGCGGGCCTTCTTGCGCGTGAGCTTGCTTCAATGCCCCGTCCCAAAGACTATGCTTCGGACCAACCAACTGCTTCGTCTCCAAATCCAGCTCCTGAAACCAAATCTCCATATGCTTCGGATATTGCTGTCCGCTTGGCGGCACCCGGTTTCCTGTATAGTAGACCTTTCCGTCATCATCGAAGAACAAGGAAGGATCAATCCCAGGTGCATTATCTAACCAATACGGGTCCGACCATGGTCCAGCAGGGTCTGTTGCCGTAACGAAGAAATTCTCGCGCCCGCCGGGAACTCTCTCCGTAAGCGTCGTAATCATGTAGAAAACGCCTTCATGATATCTTAGCGTGGGGGCATAGATCCCCCGAGAAGCTGGAATACCATCCAGATTGAGCTGCGACGGCCGATCGAGCACATGTCCGATCTGGCGCCAATGGACTAAGTCCTTACTGTGGAAGATCGGGACACCGGGAAAATACTCGAAGGTCGATGTGACCATGTAATAATCCTCCCCCACCCTACAGATGGAAGGATCAGGGTAAAACCCGGCAAGAATCGGATTACGAAACGTTTCCATTCAACTTCTCCCCTCTTTTTAGTAAAACTCTCTATCCCTTCACCGAGCCTAAGAGCACACCCTTCGTAAAATGCTTCTGCAAGAACGGATATACAAACAGAATCGGAACGGTAGCAAATACAATAACAGCCATACGAATGGTTAGCGGCTGAATCTCGGTATCATCGATACTTGCATCGCCGATTCGGCTTTGCGCTAAAATAACGATCTCCCGCAGGAGGACCTGAATAGGCCATTTGCTATTATCGTTGATATACATCACAGCATTGAAAAATTGATTCCAGTGGGATACCGCGTAGAAAAGTGCGAATGTGGCCATGGCCGGCATCGATAAAGGGAGAACGATACGGAATAAAACACCCAGATCGCTGCATCCGTCGATTTTCGCCGAATCCTCCAAGCCGTCCGGTATTTGTTGAAAGAAGTTTTTAAGCACGATGAGATTGAAAGCACTGATTGCACTTGGAATCATCAAAGCCCACAGCGTATTGGTTAAACCCAGCGCTTTCACCACGAAATAGGTGGGGATCAACCCGCCTCCGAACAGCATCGTAAACAATACGGCGAGCAGTATGAATTGTCTGCCCCGGATATGTGTCTTCGATAGCGGATAGGCCATCAATGACGTAAACAGCAGATTAATGAAGGTGCCTACAACCGTAATGTAAATAGAAACCATTAAGCTTCTGATCAATGTATCTGTTGAGAAAATGTAACGGTAGGATGCAAGGGACCATTCCTTGGGAAATAAAATGATTCCCCCTCTCGCTACCTCCGCCGGACTTGTGAAAGAAACCGCTAGAACATACAGAAACGGTAATGCACAAGCAATAGAGAAGATAAGTAAGAAGCTGTAGTTAAAAATATCAAATAGGCGGTTGCCTAGGGTTTTATCGTATGGCATTGCGATGTCCTCCTTTATTTAGAAAACAAGACGGTATTAGTACACGCCTTCCTGCCCGAATCGTTTGGCAAGCCAGTTCGAGCCAAGTACCAAGACCAGACCTATTGCCGATTTAAATAAACCTACCGCCGCACTGTAGCTGTACTGCGCCTGCGTTAATCCTTTCGTGTACACATAGGTATCGAATACTTCCCCTACCTCCCGATTGGTCGGCGTGATCATCAAGAAGATATGCTCGAAGCCAGAATCCAGAAAATTTCCGAGACGCAGAATCATCAGGATAACGATCGTGCTGCGAATCGCTGGGAGGGTAATATGCCAGAGCTGTCTCCACCTTCCGGCTCCGTCTATGCGTACAGCTTCATACAGCTGCATATCGACACCGGACAAAGCCGCAAGGAAAATAATTGTGCCCCAACCGACTTCCTTCCAAATGGATTGCGAAATAATCATCGTCCTGAACCATTCCGGTTCGAGCAGGAAAGCAATTTTCTTCCCGCTGATCGCATAGATCAGTTCGTTTAAAATCCCGTTCTCCGTCGTTAGCAGCATATAAAATATCCCTACGACAACGACCCATGAGACAAAGTGAGGAATATAGATGAGCGTTTGTACAAATCGTTTGAACCTATCCCTGCGAAGCTCATTCATCATCAGCGAAAGAATGATCGGCAGCGGGAAGAAAAAGACCAGATTGTATACGGCAATGATGATTGTATTTCTAAACAGCATGCCGAATTGCGGCTCACTAAAGAATCGCTCGAAATGCTTAAACCCAACCCAAGGACTTTCCATAAAACCAAGGTGGGGCTTATAATCTTGGAATGCCATAATCAGTCCGTACATCGGGACATATTTGAAAATAAGGAAGTATGCCACACCCGGTAACATCATCATATATAACCATTTATCCCTAATGAATTCCTTCATCAGCAAGCTCAGTTTCGATTTTCGAATCTGTCCGTTTGATCGTCCCGACTGCAAAGTCAAGTCTGCTTTCATCTTAAGCTCCTCCACATCTCTTTGTTTATGCCTTTATTATTGGACAGAATCCTTGTGGCAGGCTATACCTGCGGCATAACCTCTTTTGCTTTTCTGCCCTTTCCAGAGCAATAGCTTCCAGGCAACTATATATGCACAAACGAAAAAACCCCTTGATTTTTCAAGGGTTCTACGGTATTTCCCAGTATTGGCGGTCTTATTTATCCTTATCCTTCTTGGTATAAGCTTCTTCATATTCCCGAATCATCTTGTCGCCGCCGGCTTCTCTCCACTTTTCGATTTCGGATTTCCAGCCTGCCTCATCAATCTTACCCATAATAAACTTCGTCTGCGCATCCGTAATCAGAACCTCGAGCTCCTTGCCACGCTCGGCATAGGTTTCTGATTCTAAGGTTAACGCTGGGTTAGGGACAATATACAACTCATTCTCCTTGATGATCTGCTGGTTTTTCCGATAGAGGTCGGGTTGGCGTATAGGCTTCAGGGCAGGATTACTGTCAATATACGGGAAAGTATCTCTATAGGTCTTAACCTCCTTTAGATCCAGTTCACGATCGAGAACCTCCGTATACTCGCCTTTATCGATCCAATGTCTATTTTCAATTCCTTTAGAAAGCACGGTTTGCATGGCAGGCTCCAACAACTTATCTAGAAAAGCTAAAATTTTTCTCATTTCCGCTTCCGTTTTCACCGCATCCTTAGGAATAGCCAGGAAACCGACATTGCCCGGTTCGCCAGGGAGCCGGATCCCTTCAGGGCCCTCTAACGGAGCCACCTCCACAACCGCTGAAGGAACTGCCTTTACCAGTTTATCCTGCCAGCTTTGGGCATTCCCTCCGACAACCTGAGTACCCGCCCGCCCCAATTCATATAACTTCGATGTTTCCGTAGCATCCGCGACAGCAAAATCCTGATTCATCAGCTTTTCTTGATAAAGCCGTTTAAACAGCTTCATCGTTTCGTGGAATGGCTCGGTCATAAATTCGGGGGTGAAGCGGCCGTTCTCCACCTTCCATTTGTTCGGCCCTCCTTGCGATACGGAAAACCGTGTCAGTATGGAGCTTACATCCTGATTGTATCTTTTCTCCAAGATCATCCCGTATGTATCATTCTTCCCATTCTTATCCGGGTCACCTAGCGTAAGCGCTTTAATAACCGTATACCAATCATCCAACGTCTTTGGCAGCTTTAAACCCAAGATGTCAAACCAATCTTTACGGTAATGGATAACTGCACGACCAAGGGGACGGTACAATGGTACCCCGTATATTTTCCCGCCGACAGCAATGTTATCGTAATACAACATATTTTGGGCGGATAATTGTTGATAATCCTTTAAGTAGGGACCGATTTCCCAAAACTGCCCCGCCTTAAGTGTAGCGATGATCGTCGGCGTATAGCTGAGCTTGATCAGCTTCGGGAGCTCTCCGGATGCGATCATCACCTTCACCTTCTCATCATAGGCCGAAAAGGGAATCCATTGAATTTGCAAATCCGTGTTCGTGTACGCTTCAATGGCTTTTTCCATCTCGTTGTTCTTGGGAGGAATCTCTCCAATTTGGCTGACCACGAGCGAAAGAGAGGAGATTTTAGCGGTATTTTCCACTTCCTGCTTTTTACTCTGGCTGCATGCAGTCAGCAGCATGGAGGATATAAGCAAGCTGACTATGAACACGGAATATCGTTTCATTTGGTACTCCTCTCTACTTTTGATCCATCTTCTCACGATACTGCCCTGGTGTTACATCGAACATTTTCCGAAAACTCCGAATGAATGCGCTTATATTTTTATACTGAAGCCTTTCACCGATTTCCGAAATTTTCATATCCGTTGTCTCCAGCATGACCTTGGCCATCTTCATCCGATAATCAGATAAATAATCGCTAAACGTCGTGCCGATTTCCTTCTTGAAAATGCGGCTTAGATACACCGGATGGTAGCTAAGAATTTCCGAACACGATTCCAATGTAATTTCCTGATCGAATTGCTCCTGAATCATCCTTACAAGCCTATCAGCAATTTTTACGTATTGCGTTTCTGATTTCTCTGATAAAACCTGAATGATTGGAGCAAACAATCGGGATTCGAACCAGTACTCAATTTCATCCCGTGTTTGCAAATGCAGCAATCGCTCTACCGCGCCTTCATCCTCAAGAACTTTTTTTATCGAAATGCCCTGATCCTGTACGATCCCTAGAATCCGGGAAATAAGCTGCAGCAGTAAAATGTGATGCTCATACAAAAAGCCGTCCTTATGCAGCAGCGCATTCAAATAATCCTGAAACAGCTCGGTGGCTTTGTCCAGCTGCATTTCGCGAAGCGCATACACAAGCTGCTCTTCCATTACCTTTAGGTGCGTATAGACATATTTATCTGCTCCGGGGTTATTTTCGATATCCTCATAGTGAACAATAATCTCCGGCCCAAGACTTATACGCGACTTCATAGCTAACAAGCTCTCTCCATACGCTTTGACGGTATCTGTTAACGTAGGAAACGGTTTACTGATTCCGATGCTTACTTGTATATGTAAGTAGTGCTTGGCATTTGTTTTAATGGACTCCGCCATTTGATATAAAATGCGCTTGACCTCCGCCGGATCCTCCACATCCGTTGCCACAAGCGTCACTTGCGACTGATTCAATATAATCGGTGTAAACCGAAACTCAGGAGGCAGTACCTCCTGGGCAATGTTATTCACGGCATAAAGCAGAAGCTCCCTGTCTTGCTCCTGATACTTGGTATCCTGCAAATTATCAATTTTCAGCGTAAGCACCCCCAGATGCTTCCAGCCGGTTGGAAAGCCATACATGGCAGAGCGGAATAAATAGTCGTTCTCCGATAACTGTCCTGTAAACAGCTTTAGTACAAAAAACTCTTTTAAATGTCCCGCTTGACCGAGCATTTGCTGTTCGATATGATTTCTTGAAACAGCCAAAGACTGCATGCTTACTTTAATGAATTCCAGCTCATCGGTTCTAGGCTGTATCGATTGAGCGTTAAATTTATGATCAATACCCTTGGCAACATCTAATAGATTCTGTATCGGTCGATACATGCGGCGACTGCCGTATAAAGCAAAAGCCAGCACGACCAATAGGATGGCAGCGCAAACAATCAGCGTTAGCTTGGCAATTTTCTGGGGTTCCTTGGTGATTTCACCAATAGAGATAACCGACACATACGTCCACCCGTTGTAGCCTGAGGAACGGTACATAACCGCTACCTCTTCATTTCCTAAATGTGTATTGAAAAATCCTTGTTTATTTTCTGGTTCCGCTTCCAGTTTATTAGCAATGACCTGATTAATTTCGTGAAAGCCATCCTTTGCCTCAGCCGTCACAAGAATATCAGCTCCTGTGCGGTCCAAAATATAATTCCGGTTCGATGGATTGCCGGGTATCAACGCTTCCCGAATATCGGCCGCCGATATTCGTACAACCACAAGTCCTTGCGGCTTATTCGTTTGGGGCAGGATCGGTATTTTATGTACAAGGGTTATCATTTCCACAGGATTTTCCTCAACGCCATTTGCAGGCACCGTTCCTGTACGCCAATAAATGCTTCTCGGCTGCTTGGCATACTCCCAGAACTCCTTATTGTTTACGAGCTGATCTAACGGTTTAATGGTATTTAGGCTTATAGACCAGTTTCGCTCCAAATTAATTAAAAAGGCCTCAGTGATGACAACATCACTTGATTGAAGGTTATACAACGACACATAAAGATCACGTATCTGTTCAAAATCAGTGGGCGAGTAAGTCGTGTTCATCGCCGTCTTAACCAGGGAAGAGTTGGCATACTGCGTCGCCGATTTCTCAATGGATTTCAACATTTGTTCCACACGCATCTGGGTTTGCGCCAACCACTGCATGTTGCCATCTTTTACCTTATCCTCAAGATCCCTAGTTGCAATCGAATAAGAGACAATCCCAATAATTACAGCGGGAAGTACGCCTAATACAAAGCTAAATGCCAGTAATCTAAGCAAATATCTGCGCAATACGCTTTCCCCCTCCGGAAATACCGCTGCCTGTTGTCTAAAAAATTGATTTATTTCTATTATATATGGAAAATGGGAAATAGACATTATGGTTCTTTAAAGGAGTGGGATACCGAATGAATGGGGATTTTCTTTTTATCAAGAAGCATGACATTCATAAAACACTAGAAGGCGGTAAACTTCATGAACGCGCGAATCGTTTACTTCACGGATGCATTTCTGGAACCGTATCGCGGATCCCATCTGGATCTGCTCCTATCGCCTTTTATGCAAATCAATCGCGTTATTGATTTTAACAACCTGGAACAAAATTATATCGAGAATCTTCTCTTTCAAATGAATAACGAATATGCCAACCCCAATCGTCATGGGCAGGCACTTTATTTCGAAACACTGCTCGTCCAATTACTGCTGTTCGCCTCCCGTAAGGCGGCGGAAACGGCGGAAACCGCCTATCTTCCGATGAACAAAAAAATTGCAGAAATCACCGAATATTGCAACACACATTATAGGAAAACACTTACGATGAAGGAGGCGTCTGCTCAATTCTTTATTAGTCCCTTTCATTTCAGCCGTCTCTTTAAGCGATATACAGGCTTCAACTTTACCGAATACATTCTCACACTCCGAATTCGAGAGGCACAAAGACTGCTGCGGGAAACCTCCAGCAAAGTAATCGATATTGCAGCATCCGTCGGCTACATGAACATCACTCATTTTAATCGCAAATTTAAGCAGGTAACCAAAATGTCACCTCTCGAATATAAGAAAATGATTAGAACGAATGTAAAATAAACATACGTAAAAAAAAAGAAGGCTGAAGCCATCGAATGGCTTATGCAACCTTCCCGTAAATCTGCTATCTATGAATAGGTTCCACATGCACCAGCTTATCTGACTCCATGCCGGCCAACAGGAATGGCGCCAATCCCATCATAACATCGCTAACTACCTTCTCTTCCACATAATACTTGAAAGAGCCATCTCGGTAAGGGGTTCCCCCCAGTCCGGCTCCATGACAAATCCCATGCAGATGTACCCCGGCTGAATCGGTTTCCACAAGATGATCGATCATTCCTTGAAACCCTTTTAATGCTGCGGCCTTGAATTTCCCAGATAAATAACCAAGTCTAGTCCCCTTAGCCAGCGCGTAAACAAACATGCCACTACCGGAGGCTTCTACATAATTGCTTTCCCTGTGCCCCATATCCAGCACTTGATACCAAAGGCCCGTATCTGGGTCCTGCACCTTAGCCAGCGCTTCCGCCATGCGCTCAAAAATCCCGATAACGGTTCCCCGTTTTGGATGATCCACAGGAAAGTGCTCCAGTGCATCGACGATCGCCATCGCGTACCACCCCATCGCCCGGCTCCAGAAATGAAAGGATTGTCCTGTGTTCGAATCACACCACGCTTGTTCTCTGCTTTCGTCCCAGCCATGATGAAGCAGTCCTGTCTTGGGGTCTCGCGTGTGCTTCTCTACCAGCAGCAGTTGCTTAGCTACATCATCGAAGAGATCCTCCCGTCCGAACATCTTCGCATACTCCGCAAGGAACGGAGAGGACATGTACAGCCCGTCAAGCCACATTTGGAATGGGTAAATCTTCTTATGCCAGAACCCGCCCTCACTTGTTCTTGGATGTCCTTTCAGTTGAACAGCTAACAAATGAGCGGCCTGCTCATACCACTTCTCACCCGTTCTCCGTATTAAGGGGAACAATACCTTTCCTTGATTCACTTGATCCAGATTATATTCTTCGATCGCATAAGTCCGAATCCTACCGTCAGGCTGAACGAAAAGGTCCATGTGACGCTTCATAAACTCATAATAGCGTTCATCGCCGGTTTGCTCCGCCAGCCTTCCAAATGCGAGAAGCATCATACCGGGAACGTAGGCCCACCGTTTCGCCAGCTCAGGATGATAGCCCTCTGCATCAGCTTCAGACATAAATGTATTTGCTGTATTTACAGCCCAATCAAGATGTTTCGTCATTGTTTGTTATCTCCTCTTTTTCCTTATATAAGCTGCTTCTGTAACAGTTTTTGAATACGGATCGGTGCTCCTAACTTGAAGATGGTACTATCTCTCGGATCTCATTGTAGGCCAAATTCAATTTAAATTCTTTGTGCATCCTTGTTCATTTTTGTGGAACTTTGCTATTTATGCGCTTTTTATGAAAATCAAAAAAACAACATACATATTGACATTTCACTTTGCGAAGCATAATATATTATAACTGAGAATCTTAACCTAAAGATATTTATGCTCATCCATCATGATAAAAGCATGACAAAAAGGGCAGATGTCATTAGCGAAATGAATGAGGAAAGATACGTTGATCATGATATTTTGAAAACTTCTGAATAAAAATTTACCAATTTTAGGTAAAAAACCTACTTAATTATACGACATCCATACGGTATTACCCACAACCTCAAAACCCTGCTTATACCAAAAATTACGTGATTTTTCTAATGAATAAACATACATTTTCTTATTAGGGTATTTCAGTTTAAGCCAATCCATGAAGAAAGCCGCATAACCCTTCCGTTCAAATTCTTTCAGTATATCCAATGCTTCTATAAATACATAATCTGTTTTGTTCTTGATATCAATATAGAAGTCTTGTTCTAAGTATTTTTCATCATCGTTAAAATAATCTTTCTCCGCTTTCTGAATTAACTGTTTCGCACTCGTGTATTCCCAAACCACAGCATACCCCACCATCGTATTTTCAACTTCAATGAGATATACATCATTAGGCAATTCCGAGCTTTCCTTCTTACTCAATTCCCCTGCATGATAGCTGGATTGCAATTCACTTAATATCGTTTGGAACTCTTGATCGAAAGCTATTTTCGTAATCGTAGGCATTATAAATCTCCTTTTCACACTGTTATCGGTACCGGAAGTATAACATACATCTACACCATCCCCAATGTTAGTTAATAACTTCGGCTATAGTTAATCACATAAAGCTCATATACTGTAAATATTTTCACTACTTTCAAAGACATAGGAACTTCTATAGAATGTAAAGTGTCATCACGTACAACTACTCAATAAATTTAGTTTCTACTAAAATCTAGAGGAATGTGGGAGGATGAATCATGAAGTATTCGTATTTAGGGAAATCCGGATTGAAGGTCAGTCAGTTATGTTTAGGAACGATGAACTTTGGACCGGAAACCGAGGAAAAAGAAGCTTTTAAAATTATGGATACCGCACTAGACGCGGGAATCAATTTTTTCGATACAGCTAACGTCTACGGCGGAGTTGAAAAAAGAGGATGGACAGAAGAAATCATCGGACGCTGGTTCAAACAAGGCGGAGGTCGTAGAGAGAAAGTCATACTTGCGACGAAAGCCTATGGGGATATGAATGATCCCAATGATGGACCGAATGCTGAACGAGGATTATCTGCGTACAAAATCAGACGTCATCTGGAAGCATCGCTGAAAAGACTGCAGACGGACCATATAGAGCTTTATCAAATGCATCATATCGACCGCAATGTAACTTGGGATGAGCTGTGGGGAGTATTTGAATCCGCGGTAAACCAAGGAACTGTTGACTATATCGGGTCCAGCAACTTTGCAGGATGGCATATTGCCTGTGCCCAAGCTGAGGCCAAAGCACGTCATTTCCTAGGCTTAGTCTCTGAGCAGCACATGTACAATCTACTTGCCAGATTGCCGGAGCTGGAAGTGCTTCCCGCTTCAGAAAAACTCGGTCTTGGTGTCATTCCATGGAGTCCTCTTGCCGGAGGATTGCTAGGCCGCAACGCCTTGGCAGGTACAGGTGCCCGGAGTGCGCGTTCCGCTGAGCGGATCGAGAAGCATCGGAGCCAGTTGGAACAATTTTCAGCACTTTGCAAAGAAATCGATGAAAAAGAAGACGTTGTCGCCTTGGCCTGGGTACTATCGCATTCAGCCGTTACCTCGCCAATTATCGGACCGAGAACGATCGAGCAGCTACAAGATTCGTTACGTGTACCAGAAGTCACACTGAGTGAAGATACGCTGAAAAAGTTGGATGAGATTTTCCCAGGACCCGGAAAACCGGCTCCGGAAGCTTATGCTTGGTAGACCGACAGGTCTAAAAAAGCGGCTAATCCCTTAGGGATTGGCCGCCTTTTCATCTTCTTGAAGCCTCACTCTTGCTCCATCAGCTTATACTTCTCTATTGTTCTTGTCGATGATGATAATGAGGATTCGTATTTATTTACTGTTTACTACCCTACTCACAGCTCTAGTGGGCATCTGTTACACCTACACCAAATCGCATGCCTCAGCAGGCATCCAGTGCGCGTCCTTGCCATCCCACTTGACGTTACAGCCTATTGGATTCGTAAGCGGCACCGTAATCTCTTGGCCAGCCGTAAGCTCGGCTAATGCATTTTCCAGATCGTTCACTGTAACTCTACTGGCATCCCTGGGGCTGTCCACCCCGCGTCCCGTATAAACCAGTTTCCGATTTTCATTGAATATATAGAAATGAGGCGTCCGTAAAGCGCCATAAGCAAGTGCAGTTTCTTGGGAATCATCTCTGAGGTATACCCATGGAAATTGATGCTCTTCCATATGCGTTACCATGTGGTCAAAGGAATCCTCCGGCTTCGTGTTCGCACTATTAGCGTTAATGCCAACGAATTGCACACCCTGCTCTTTGAACCGATTGGCCGTTCCCCGAGTAATTTCATTTGAACCAATGACATAAGGGCAATGATTACATGTGAAAAAGATGACAAGCGCTTTAGCGCCGCTAAAATCGTTCAGCGAATATACTTCCCCGTCCGTTGCCGGTAAAGAGAAGTCAGGCGCTTGATCCCCTAGCGATAAAGTAAAGGTAAAAGCCATGTCATGTTCCCCTTTCATGATTGAAAAGTTACAACTGTTTTTCTCCTGTGCTATGGAAAAATTCGATAATTTCACCGTTCAACCCTTTGACAAATGCGAGCCTAACTGGCGTCGGCGGATTGTTGCCTAAGACAACATCTTTAGGTTCTACCGTCACCACTGCTCCAGCTGCAACAGCCGCTTCAACGGCTGCATCCACATTGTTGCTACGAAAAGCAACGTGAAAATAGTAGCCTTCCGGTTTCGGTTCACCAGATCCACCTGCAAAAACCTCCATGTAATTACCATCGCCGGAATCCAGTAGGACAATTCGCTTATCGCCTTCGCCCCAGCCATGCTTTTCCTTGAAGCCTAATCCCTCCGTGTAAAACTTGACCGTCGCTTCAAAGTCGTTCGCTCTTAGCGCAACGTGATGAAAGCCACCGCCGCCTATTTTCTCATTGGTACCCACTTTCTTAACCTCCTTTGATACTTGCAATCACTACTATTACAGTATAACTTACTTCCATGATTCGGAAAATTTATACGATGTAAAATTTATCTCAACACGATTAGAATCAACCTCTAAGAATAGAGCGCAATTTCACGATTATTGGGTCAGGCAAAACACCTGGGTTTATATCATTTACTAAATATACCTGACTTGATGAAGTTCAAGCACTTACGAAGTCAGACTGCTCTCGTTTCAAAGATGCCATCGTACCTTTTCGCTTGCCTTTGGCAACGTGTCGCCGAAGAAACAAAACACCCCCGAGCGATACGAGAAGAACCGGAATAAAACCCACGTACCAGATAGCTTCATACACTCCGTGATGGACCCATATGTAGACAAACACCGCCAGATAGAGCAGCAGGTAGCTCAAGCTGACCGCTTGAGACAACGTTAGATTCGACACCGAGAAACGCTTCTTCGCCTTCTGCCCCATCAACGCCAAATACTCTGGCGTCGGCGTCTCCATATAAGAACGAATGGACATGAAGGGCCAGTCTTCCCCGACCTTCTTTCCCGATGCCCATTCGCCAGCGCATTCTCCCTGCAGCTTGTCCATTTCTTGACCACAAGCGCAGTAACCGACATACATCAGCGAGTACGCCTCCACCTCGGAGAACGCGTTCAGATCGGTTCTCATCGTCATCGCCAGCGTACGCACCGTCGGATCAATGCCGGGGATCTCTTTTCGCATATCCACAATGGTATCATCCGTCCCCTCGATCCGAAGGTCGCGAATGGCACTCATGAAAAGGTCCTGAATGCGAAAGAATGACTCAACGGAATCCACTTCCACATAATTCTCAATATGAAGCGGCTTGGACGCATCGCTAAGCAGGACCGACATTCCCTCTTGCCAAAGCAGCTGAATGGCATGGCCGCCAAGATTATCCAATACCCCTCCGTCCACCCCATGCACCATACGATCCCCGAACGGGATAGTAATGGGGTTGAAGAGACCGGGGACGCAAGCGGAGGCCGCCACCGCCTTGGAAAGGGGTAGATTTATCATCTCATCGGCGCGAATCGCATGATTGCTCTCATTTTGCTGCCATAGTAAGCTGGTCGGATTCGTGGAGATAAATAAAGGCTGTCCATTCTCCAGAATGGAGGTGTTCAGGATCAGCTCTGGCTTCGTGTTCTCGGGATGGACAGGGGGATCCATCAGGTCACGCAGAACGGTCGTCTGAAACATAATTGCTCTCATTCCCTGCTCCAGCTTGGATTCGAGGATGACTGCTGGGTTCAGAGCAGGCACAACTTTATGAACCGGCCGTAGCAGCCGCTTCAGGATCGGTTCCGGAATCAAGCGCGAGATGCCGCCAGTGATAACTACGCGATTCCGCAGATCTTCCTGAACAACAGCGACAAACGATTGGATAACCCGCTGCATCAGGTCACGGTAGTCCTGGTCGGTCAACGGCCGATCGTTCCGAAGCTCCTCGCACAGCATCTTGTAATAAAAGGCGCCCACAATCGAACCGCCGGAAACGGTAGATAAAGCGTTCACCTCCTTCAACAACCCTTCATCGGCCAGTCGGGCCATTACACCGAGATGAAACAAGGACGCACGGTAACCGCCGCCGGATAAGGCCAACCCAATCATATTCGTTCACTCTCCCGCTCGTTAGTCAGCAACTACAAAAAAGGCACCGCGGAGGGTGCCTACTGTTAATCGGTTATTTGATCATTCACCGACGTCGGAAACGCTTCTTCCAGGCTTGCTTGGTTATCCCGCTGGCTGTCCGCTAGTTCCTTAGCCGTTTCCGATTGTTTCTCTTTATCTGACATCAATCGACACCCCTGATGGTTACAGTTCGACACATGGGAGAATTATCCTCTTTAGGAACTTGTATTTTTCGCACAACAGTTCAATATACTTTTTGCTTCTTTACGATAATAATAAAAATTGAACAATCTTGGAATATCTGGTACTATCACGTAGGTAAATACTACTATATTTTAGGAGATGAAAAGGTAAATGAGGTTCAGACAAATCGGACTAATATTATTAATATTTATTGTAACATTGACTTTATCGCAGTCTGTTTACGCTCACTCGGGTAGAACAGATTCCAGTGGAGGGCATAATTGTTCAGCAAAATCCATAGCCAAAGGGTTGTGTTCTGGATATCACTATCACAATGGCGGGTCTTCATCCGGCAGCAGCGGCTCATCATCTAGTGGATCAACTTCCAAGACTACACCAGTAGCCCCAGTAGAAACTATTCCTAGTGGACATGTCAAAGTTGTAAAACCGACATACAGTATTTACGTAAATGGTACTTCAGTACCAAATTCATCCCTAAAATACCCCGTCATATCGCATAAGGATATTACTTATTTTCCAATGACATTTAAGTTTACCCAAGCACTTGCTTTAGAAACAGTATGGGATGCAGATACTGGATTTGTAATTCGAAAAACTTCTAATAAAGCTGGTAACCTTGAATTTGACTACGGCTCCACGAACACAAACCTGTATGCTAAAGAACCAGATTTTAATATCTATGTAAACGATAGCTGGGTTGATAATGGTTCCGAGGAGTACCCTTTACTAGTATTAAATGATGTTACCTATTTCCCTATGTCATGGCACTATGCCGTTGATGAGTTAGGATTAACAATAAAGCTTGAAAATAATGTATTCTATATCTCCAAATAATTGACTGCCTTCGGGCAGTTTTTCTTTTGTAAGCTAAAATGAACCCCATCTTAAGGCAGATGAGGTTCATTTACTATGTATTAATTATCTTTTTGAATCAGCAGACATTCAGCTTCTAAACTTTTAATCTTATTTTCCAAAAAACTCTTCTCTAGTCTGAGTATGAAGTAATTCGGTGTCAAAAATCCTGACCCAACTTACATTATAGACTTCATCTAATCAAGTTTCCCTTTTGCTTCTTCCCCTGAACATACTGCAAAGTGAATATGACCCCGAGTGTACCCATACCGATAAGATCGGTAACAAGTCCTGGGATAATGAGCAGAAGCCCCGCTGCGATAACGATAAGCCGTTCGACTGCGTTCAATTGCCGCAACCAGAATCCGATCATCCCTGCCCCGACACCGATCATGCCGATGACAGCGGTAACCGTAACGCCGACAGCTTCAGCCCAGGTGGTATCGATTAGCAGCAGTTGCGGCTGATAAACGAAGATGAATGGAATGATGAAAGCGGCAATCGCGACACGTGTCGATTCCATGCCTGTTTTCATCGGGTTGGAATCGGCAATGCCGGAAGCTGCGAAGGACGCTAGCGCAACAGGTGGCGTAATATCTGCTACGATACCAAAATAGAACACAAACATGTGAGCGGCCAAAAGGGGGACAGGGTAATCCAGTGCAATAATGGCCGGCGCAGCGATCGTAGAAGTGATGATATAGTTGGCCGTAGTCGGCGTACCCATACCAAGTACCAAGCTTGCCAGCATGGTCAGGATAAGCGTAGGCAGCAGCATGCCTCCCGCCAGCTCCAACAAACCGTTTGCGAATTTTAAGCCTATCCCCGTCAACGTGATAACACCGACGATGATCCCCGCGCAGGCGGTTGCAGCAACCACGCCGAGAGCAGATCTTGCCCCATCTTCCAAAGCCGATAAAATGTCCTTAAAGGACATACGGGTGGCCTTTCGGACGGCGCCCATTACGATAACAGACAAAATACCGTAGATGGCCGAACGCATGGGAGACATACCTAACATCAAAAAGCCGATAATCGCTAAGATCGGGATCAATAAATAAAGCTTTTGCAAAACCTCTTTGCGGCTCGGCAGTTCTTCCGGACGAAGCCCCCTCAGTCCAAGCCGCTTCGCCTCAAAGTGCACCATAATCCAAATCCCGGTAAAAAATAGCAGCGCCGGAATTAAAGCGGCCAGCGCCACCTGGGAATAAGGAATATTTGTGAATTCGGCCATTAGAAACGCAGCCGCCCCCATGATCGGGGGCATAATTTGGCCGCCTGTTGAAGAAGACGCTTCGACAGCACCGGCAAATTCGCGCCGGTAACCGAGACGCTTCATCATCGGGATCGTGAAGGCTCCGGATGTCACAACGTTGGCGACGGAACTGCCGCTGATCGTCCCCTGTAAGGCGCTGGAGAAAATCGTTACCTTGGCCGGTCCTCCGATTCTCCTTCCCGCTACGACTAGGGAGAGATCGTTGAAGTATTCGCCAACTCCCGTTTTGTCCAAAAAAGAGCCAAATAAAATGAAAAGAAAAATAAAACTGGCAGAAACCATAAGCGGTGTCCCCAAAATCCCTTCAGATGTGAAATACATCTGACTGATCAACCGTTCCAGCGACACGCCTCGATGCTCTAAAAATCCAGGCATATGATTGCCGAAATAGGCATAAAGCAAAAACACCACCGCAATCGTCACGATGGGAACACCGACCACACGCAGCGCCGCAATCAGAACCAGAATCATCGCAATTCCGCCGACGATAAAATCGGTTAACGTAAAATTACCGATACGGTTAAACAGCTCCTCATAGTTCAGTAGCCAGTACAGCCCTACCCCGATACCAAGCGCCGCCAACATATAATCGTACCACGGGATTCGGCTGCCCCGCCCTTTTTTGGTAGAAGGATATAAAAGAAAAATGAGGCCTAATCCAAAAGATAGGTGCACCGCACGATGAACTTGATCAGGGAACGGGGTAAAAAAGCTGACATACAGCTGATACAAGGAAAACAATACGGCAAACGCGAAAGTAAAGGCTCTCATCACTCCCTCAAGCCGCCGAAAGGCGAAATCAGGATCATATTTGCCGATCATTTCCTGTATTTCTTCTTGGCTCATTGTTTCCTTTTCGATTTCTGACGCCTTTGGGCTATCGGCCAAAGTGGAGCACTCCTTTCAAATAAACCCATATATTCAGACTGCTGATTTCAAACCGTACCGCCGAACCCGGCATACTGAGTTGTGAAAGAGGGATCACTTGATCTCGCAGAAGCAGTTTATGGTCGGCAATCACCTGTCCTATTCGAAGCTCAAACATGTCTAGGGTCCGATGGATGTTCTCAATCCGCATTTTTCCGTTTTCCATTCGAAAGGTTTCATTTCCTTCGAGAGAGGATGGAATTCCGACCCCATAGGATTCAAATATCATTGAGTCCAGAACCATTTGCCTTTTCTCATTAATGAAAAACCGTTCCTCAATCGGCGTACGGTGAATCGAATGAATATACGTAAGCGAGAATCGGCCATTCTTTTCCATCCGTGATTGAAAGACGACTTGGCCATCTGCCACCTGCCTGATCGTTAAGGCTGGGATGGTTGAGGCCCATAACCATATGGCTACAGCAACAACGGTTACGAAAAGGATAAGCCACAGCCATATTCGAAGAAAAACAGGTGCAGGAGCCCTCTCCCACACCCTTGGTGTTAAGTACATCATTTGATAACGCCTTTTTCTTTGAGGTACTTTTCTGCCCCCGGATGCAACGGTATGCTGATACCTTCCAGCGCTTTGTCGGTTTGGATTTCTTTCGCCTTGGCGTTGATGGCGATTAGCGGCTGCGTATTTTCATATATCGTCTTGGTGATGTCATAGACGAGCTGCGTATCTAGCTCAGCACGAATGGACATAATCGCTTTAACCGCGACCGTTTTTACTTCGGCGTCCTGTTTCGGGTAGGTTTTGGAAGGAATCACTTGCTGACTGTAATACTTGTATTTATCCGTAATGGCCTTAATTTTGTCAGCTTCGATCGTTAGAATCTGTACTCCGGTCGTTGCAGCCAGCTCGTTAATCGCTGCCGTTGGAGCTCCCGCCGTTACGAATGCCGCATCCAAGCCACCGTCCTGGATTTTCTTCGCCGAATCGCCGAAGGACAGACGCTCTGTGCTGAAATCGTTAAAGGTAAGACCATAAGCTTCAAGAATTTGTCTGGCGTTCACTTCGGTACCGCTGCCAGGTGCGCCTACGGAAACTTTTTTGCCTTTCAGCTCCGAAACGGATTTAATTCCGCTTTTTTCCGATACGACGACTTGAATGGTTTCCTGGTAAAGCGCACCAATGGCCTGCAGGTTCTTGACCGCGCCGTCTTTAAACATTTCCGTTCCCAGAGCCGCGTAATCTGCGATGTCGCCTTGCGTAATCGCCAGATCGACTTCTTTCTTGCTGATTAAGCGCATATTTTCAACTGCTGCGCCGGTAACCTGTGCAGTGGCGTTTGTTTTTGCCTTTTCTTTAATCAGGTTGGCGATACCGCCGCCGAGTGGATAATAGGTGCCTGCCGTGCCACCAGTCGCAATAACCAGGCTGGACGGTTTCTCTCCCGCATTCTGCGCTTCCGATGCTTTGGGCGCAGATGCATCCTGCGGCGTACCTCCGCAAGCGGTTAAAGCCATGATAAAAACAATGGCAATAACTAATCCTTTGCTTACACGTCTGATCATTGTCATTCCCTCCAATAAATAAATTCTTATTATGTAGACAAATTGTATCTCGGTAGTATGTATATGTTTGTGGTGCGGAAAAAATCAAGATAGAAATTGATTTTGGAAAAAATACTGTTTCATTTTCAGGAAGATATTCTTACAGCATGGCTTACCGCAAAAACGAAAAAAGGAAGACATTAAGGGCTGCCCCTCTCGTCTTCCTTTTCCTATTCAATAACTAACCTTTAGGATTGGGTCCATATTGATTATCATTCACTTCACTATCTTGACACATAAATATTAGCAGAATAATGGAACCAATAAGGGGAATCAGACTAATTAAGAGCCACCATCCGGTTCTTCCGGTATCGTGGAGTCTCCTAACTCCAACAGCTAAAGACGGTAATAGAACAGCTAAAGAATAGAGTCCTGTTAAAACGTTAGATGCGTTTAGGATTGACTCCAATATGGCAAGTATGATGGAAACAATGATACTGAAAAGAACAAACATCCAGTATTCCTTACGCCGTGCTCTTCCTTGAAAACCTACGTAATTTTTTAACACCATTAAATACCATTCCATTGTTGATCCCTCCCTCCTTTAGCACGTGCGATAAAACTCTTATTGGGCCGTTCATGCTTAAAATTATATGTGACGTATGCATGTAAAATGACCAGCCTTCCGATTCTTGATACAACAGGCCTGAAGTATCAGCGTAAAAAAAGAAAAAGCCTAAGCACGAATTCGCTTAAGCTTAAGTAGAGATAACCCCGCCACTTCGCGAGGTGAGGCTATTGTTTAACACCTTACATGTTTGCGTTTGAAACCAAGCTGCCCTTTATCTACTGCCTTTTGAATATTTTCGGAGGCGTGAAGGAACTTGCTTTTGGTCTTGTCCCGATTGACTTCTACTGGGCCTACTGCCTTTGCCGTCTCGACCGCCTTATCGTGGAGCGTCAAATAGGATACCCCCACTGTGTAAATAAAATTACTCATTGCGTATTTCGTTCGTTCGGGGGAATCGTGAATCGTATTTTCCACATGATCAAGCATCTTGGCAAGCTTGTTTTCTGAAAATTCACCGTCCGGACGATTACCCAAAAGCCAGCAGTAACAACTCCAGCCCGCTGACATTCTTAGCTCTTCGCCGCTTGCGATCCATTTATCGGCAACTTCCTGTGCAATATCTGCTTCCGCCAAGGTTACTGCAACCACAAAATCGGACAGCATATAAAAATAAGCCGCATCCATCCAACGATCAAAATCCGCTTCAGTCATTGCTTTTGGGTCTGCAATTATGCCGGCAAAGTACATTGCGTCGTAGTTCCCTGTAGCGTAAAGCTGGTCAGCCAAAGGTTGATTTAACTTTATTTTCCTGAAAATGGGCTTCATGGCGCCTGTTGCCACTCCAAAAAGCGGCTCGTGCGCGCCATTGGATACGTAAATTTTCTTGGTTCGTTCCTTGCCGAGAGCTTCAAGCTCCTGCATAACCATTTCTAAATTCATTGTTTAACACTTCCTTCTTTTTGGAGGTTTTGCATCCTGTTCAAAGCCAGAGATTTTCTTTCAAGATCTCTAATCCACTTTTTAATTCTATCAATGAATTTGTAGACGAAAGTGCTATTCTCAAATAATTATACTGTGTACTGGCCCCACTTAAAAAGCGATCTGACTGAAAAACACGAATTCCTTTGTTCAAAAAGTAACTTTCCATGCGTGATTCATTAACATTGTCCGATATGGGAAGCCATCTATAAAAGCTTAGAGAGTAAACTGCTGACATTACTACCTTGGTAATTGGTCATCCATAGCTTCCCATTTAGTATCTTTCCAAATTCTTACGCTCATACACATTCGACAATTTTCGTGATAAACTAACGTTTGAAAATATTAACTTGCACTAGTAAAAGGTGCCGTAGATCTCCACCTGATGGGATTGTAGAAGTACTTAAGACATTACTGTTTCAGATTGTTGACAACCCAGTTAAGGCCTTAATGAATGCCAACTATATCGGTATCCTGGGTTGGGCCATCCTTCTTGGCGTTGCTTTAAGAAATGCCCATGACAGTACAAAAAACTTGCTAACAAATTTTTCAGATGCCGTATCGCAAATCGTCAAATGGGTAATCAATTTGGCACCGTTAGGAATCATGGGACTTATTTTTGATTCCATTACAACCAACGGGCTTTTTTCCTTGCTCGATTATGGAAAATTACTTCTCGTTCTTACCGCATTCTTTACTCGAAGTTCAGCTGCAAACATTCCAATCAACATGAGATTATGTGAAAAAATGAAACTGGATTCGGATACGTATTCTGTATCCATTCCATTAGGTGCTACCATTAATATGGCAGGCGCAGCGGTTACGATTTCTGTCTTAACTCTCGCAACTGTTCATACGCTTGGCATTGAAGTAGATTTTGGTACGGCGCTTATTCTTACCATTCTATCCGCTGTATCTGCTGCAGGCGCCTCAGGTGTTGCCGGCGGGTCACTCTTACTCATTCCGCTGGCGTGCAGCTTATTCGGCATTCCGAATGACATTGCGATTCAGGTCGTTGGTGCAGGTTTCATCATAGGTGTTTTACAGGACTCTTTTGAAACAGCACTAAATTCATCCTCCGACGTACTTTTTACAGCAACAGCTGAATATGCAAAAAAACGTAAAGAAGGCAAGGAATACATGATTAATGTCTAGAAAAAAATGTTAAAAAAGCAGGAGGCCTTAGGCCCCTGCTTTTTTGTTCCTTAGTTGGAATCATTCCCTTTACTATAATTTTCAGGTGCTATTGGCTTGGCTTCATTATAAAAAATTAATTATCATTCGGAATTAGTTCGCAATCAACTTCTAAACCTTTATTAATATTAAATTAGGTTCATTAATGTTTCAAATTCATCAATCTCGTTGTTTAATTGTTTAAATAGTTTTAACCAAGATAATTGATGCGGAGTTAGTACATCAATAAGTCTAGGATCATAAAATGTCCCTTTACCTTCTATTAAGCGTTGGAAAGCTTGATTGGTAGACATGGCATCCCGATAAGCACGATTTGAAGTCATCGCATCAAACGCATCTGCAATTGCAAGAATTCGCGCTTCTAACGGAATCTCCTCCCCTTTTATGCCACTAGGATAACCTAGCCCATCCCACCTTTCATGATGATACAGTACGCCCTCTCTTAATGTTCCTAAGACCGATATCTTTTCTACCATTTTTGCTCCCACAACCGTATGGGTCTTAATAATTTCATACTCTTCATCTGTAAGCTTCGATGGCTTTGCAAGGATTGTCTCTGATATATTTATTTTCCCTATGTCGTGGAGAAGCCCCATCATTTTAAGTGAGTGCAGTTTTTTAGGTTCTTGCTGATATTCAGGCAGTTTACTCGCAAGGTCAACAGCGTAATTACTGACTCTCTCACTATGACCAAAAGTATATGCATCTTTAGCTTCAACAGAAACGATAAACGTTTTAACAACTTGCTCAATCGATTCATCAGCAGATTTAGATATAATCGAAACCAAATTTAAATAAAGACCAAGTAGTTTTTTGTATAGGATATGACTGAAAGTTGCAAGAATGATGTAAAGAAGAATTCGGTTCGAGAGATCAATAGAATCAAAGGTGGTATTTGGAATCAATGGAAAGTATAAATCGAGGGTAATCATACTGACTAATCCAAGAACGGAATATATCAATAAAGAAATAATATCGCCATATAGTGCAGATATTAAAGGTATCAAAAGGAAAAAACTCCATGCTTCCCTATAACCCGAACCAAAATATAAACATATGACTACAAAACAAACAAAGCATAAAGTTATATGTTTCAATATTGATACAGGAAGTTCAGAAAATTTATTTAATGAATACGTAATAACGCAAATGACTAGACAAAGTAATAAAATCCCAATATTTGCTCTTGAGTAAGGCAAGTGCATAACCCTAAAAAGATAATTCCAAGTAATACTTAAGATTAAATATACAAAACCAACTTGTAAAATGTTGTTATTTAGGTTACCTTGATGAATTTTGTAAAAGGACAAAAGTAGTTTATTTTGCTCGGTATTCCCCATATAGAAAGTCCATCCCAAATGATTTATTTGAACTTCATTGTATCATTTTTAATAATGATAAACTATGAAATCTTAACTTCCTATAGTAAAAAAGAACTAGTAATGATACAATTTGTATCATAAAATGATTATTCTTAATAAATTACGACATTCTTCTATAATTAAAGAGAAAAAATAAAAAGGAGTGTTATTTTATGAGTAATAATTTGAGCTATAACTACAGTTTTTATGAAGCTTTTGGTAAAGAAAGAGATAACGCTATTCTGCTTCATCATCAAAGATATCAGGAGGTGGGTTTTTTTGGAAAAGACGATAAGGATCCCTATGAAACTAATTCTACCTATTTTGTCGCAGAATCGATAACGGAGAAGAAGATTGTCGGAGTAACACGCCTTATTTTTGAGAAATTAGAAGAATTGCCGACCATGAAATACTTTTCGTTATATGATCTCGAAAAAGCCAAATTAATGCAAATGGATCGAAATCGATACGCGGAAATCAGTGCATTTACGAAGCTGCCTCAACATGATGTCGGAATGGGACTGATCCGAACTGTTCTACAATATTCTCAGCATACAGGAATCACCCACTGGATATGCTGCATTGATGAGAGAGTCTATAATTATATGCACCGCATGTTCAAATTCCCTTTCAAGGTTGTTGGAGCACCCAAATTATACCTTGGCTCAACTAGTATTCCATGCTTATTAAATCTAACAGAATGTTTAAACACACTAGAAGTTTATCGGCCTACTCTATATAATTATTTATCAGAAAATTCTTATAAAACTAATGAGGTGGTACAATGATCAAAGAACAATTTAGCCGTAATTTAGGGATTATGTCTGAAGAGGAAATCAATATTCTTCAAAATAGTACAATTTCTATTGCCGGATGCGGTTGTATAGGCGGATTTTCGGCTGAATTACTAGTCCGAATGGGTATAGGAAAGGTAAAGCTCGCTGACCCCGATGTTTTTGATATCTCCAATATTAACAGGCAATGTGCAGCTACCTATGAATCCGTTGGGAAGTCCAAGGTTCTAGCTTTACGGGATCACTTATTAAAAATAAATCCTGATCTTATTGTAGAAGAATACCAATCAGGCGTTACTAAGGAGAATGTTCAACAATTCATTCATGGCTCCGATTATGTCATCGATGCCATCGATTATTTTGAGTTTCCTACGTCATTGTTCATGCACCAGGCAGCAAGAAAAGAACATCTATACATCATTACTGCGGTAGCGCTTGGCTTTGGTACATCGGTTTTAACATTTTCACCCAAGGGGATGTCACTAGAACAGTATTTGGGCTTACCGGAGGGCCTTTCGCCCGAGAAGCTTAATGAAATCACCTTCCCGGCTGGAAACTACACCAGTTCTCTCCCGGCCTACGCAACTCCAGATAAAGTTCTAAAATGGATCCAAGCAAAAACGATCCCTACTATTAGTGTAGGACAAGCACTAGGTCCTGGCGTGTTAGTATCTCATCTAGTTCTTCATCTTCTAAACAGAAAAGAGCCTGTCATCGTACCAGAGAAATTTGAATTACAGTTTGAATTATAAACTAGCCAAGCCCGATAGATTTTTGGATAAAAGAGTAAACTCCGCATCCCGATAGCGATGCATCGTATTGATATCATCCTCTTCTGGCCCCAGCATCCGGTACGTCTCGAAGTAAAGCGTTCCGCGGACACACAAAAAATATCCCTACATCACTATTCACTGTGATGTAGGGATACTATTTTTCAAAGACTATTTCGCCAAAGTCGATTTGTTTAAGCATTAGAAATTAAGGAATTGTCCACGACTACTCTCATTGATTAAATATTTGATAATTCGTTTCACTACATAATTGGCAGCTTCCTCGATTGAAAACTTGCTTGTATCGATTTCGATTTCCGGGTTCCCAGGTGTATCATTTGTGCTCGAACTGCCTGCAAGCGGTCCATTTACATAAACTTCAATATATTCTTTGCCAATGATATCTCGCGCGGTTTCTCGGTCGTTTTCGATCGGGGAATCATTCGATACCAATGCAATAAGTCCCGCATCGTTCATCAATTTTGCAACTTCTGCTAATCGCTGCAACGATTCTCCCTGGCCATTCCCCAGTAACATGGTATGGTGGCCTGTCGATACCAACCGTTTTTCGACTTCCTTCGCAAGCGTTGATTTATCCGAAACCGTACCGGTGAACCAGAGGGTTAATGGATTCTGACCTTTTTGCTGAGCACGAACATCTCTGGTGATTTCCGTATCTAGCCGTACAGAATTGTCGGAACCTTGAACGATTTGCTCAATCACTCCGCAAGCAGATGTCATATTCGTGACACGATCGATCAGAATAAATCCGCCAATGCTTTTATTTTGTTCAAAAGAATCAATTACGATATTGTCAGATAAGGAAAACTCACATGTTGCCAATTCATTTTTGACGATATGATCCGTTGGAACCGTTTTTCCAGTATTAATTTCGATTTTATGCGTAATGGCCGTTACGGTACCTGGCAGAACCTTCGTTCCTACTTTGACCAGATAGTTTTTGCCTGGCGTCAGCACAGAATCATCCATCCAAAGAATCGTAGCTGAGAAGCTATTCGCCTCTTGGATTTGACTATCCTTTGTGAATACACAACCCCGCGAAACATCGACTTCCCGATCCAATTGAATGGTTACAGGCTGTCCAGCATAGGCATAATCGCGATCTTGGTCTCCCACGAGGATACGTTTGACTTTCGCCTTCTCATGACTAGGCAACGTTGTCAGCTCATCGCCAACCGCGATACGCCCAGCCTCAATTTGGCCTTGGAAACCACGGAATGTATGATCCGGACGGCATACACGCTGAATCGGCATCATAAATGGCTTCGTACTGTCGCTCTGATGAACGTCCACATTTTCCAAATATGGCAGCAAGGCAAGGCCTTCGTACCAAGGGGTATTTGGCGATTTTTTCGTAATGTTATCCCCTTCTGTGGCAGAAACAGGGATCACCTGAATGCTTTCAAAGTGAAACTCAGCGGTCAATTGCAAGAATTCTTGTTGGATCGCATCAAATATCTTAGGATCAAAACCGACTAAATCCATTTTGTTCACAGCTAAAACAAGATGTTTAATGCCCATAAGTGCGCAAATCCGAGTGTGGCGCTTGGTTTGGGTGATAACCCCTTTCTTTGCGTCCACAAGAATGATAGCCAGATCCGCAAAAGATGCGCCAACGGCCATGTTACGGGTATATTCTTCGTGTCCAGGCGTATCCGCTACGATGAAAGAACGGTCGTCCGTCGTAAAATACCGATAAGCCACATCAATCGTAATACCTTGCTCACGTTCGGCTAGCAGCCCGTCAAGCAGTAAGGAATAGTCAATTTTGCCGCCGCGGCTGCCCAGTCTGCTATCCAGCTCTAACGCTCTTTCCTGGTCGGCGAATAAAAGCTTGGCCTCATAAAGCATATGTCCAATTAAGGTGGATTTTCCGTCGTCTACACTTCCGCAAGTAATAAATTTAAGCAGACTTTTCATTTTAGAAATAACCCTCCCGTTTCCGTCTTTCCATACTTCCCGCCGCTTCTTGGTCAATTACCCGCGTTGTCCGTTCGGATGAGACCGCACCAAGCGTTTCTTCAATAATGGCATCTATCGTTTCCGCCTCCGACTCAGCTCCCCCTGTAAGCGGATAGCAGCCTAATGTGCGAAAGCGCATCTTCTTCATTTCAATTTTCTCATGAGGCTCGAGCTTCATGCGATCATCGTCCACCATGATGAGATGTCCGTCGCGTTCGAGTACAGGTCTTTCTTTGGCAAAATAGAGAGGCACAATATCAATGTTTTCTCTGCGAATGTATTGCCAGATGTCTTTTTCCGTCCAGTTGGATATTGGGAAAACACGGATGCTTTCTCCCTTATTGATTCTTGTATTGAAAAGTTTCCACATTTCCGGCCGTTGGTTTTTCGGATCCCAGGCATGATTCTTATTCCGGAAAGAGAAAATCCGCTCCTTCGCACGCGACTTCTCCTCGTCACGCCTTCCGCCGCCGAACGCAGCCGTAAATCCGTATTTGTCCAATCCTTCTTTCAAAGCTTGGGTTTTCATAATATCCGTATACGCGGAACCATGATCGAACGGGTTGATCCCTTGATCAATCCCTTCCTGATTGGAGTGAACAATCATCTTGATTCCGAATTCTTTTGCCTTACGATCGCGGAATTCAATCATTTCTTTGAACTTCCACGTCGTATCAATATGCATGAAAGAAAATGGCGGCTTCTCCGGATAAAAAGCTTTCAGCGCCAAATGCAGCATCACGGAACTATCCTTACCGATCGAATAAAGCATCACGGGATTTTCACATTCCGCCGCTACTTCTCGGATAATATAAATCGCTTCAGCCTCGAGTTGATCCAGATGCGTCATTTCTTGTATGGAATCAAGCATCAGTTTTTGCATGGAAAGGTGCCTCCTTTTAATTCTTACTAAATCTATCGTATTTCTTTATATCCTATCAGATTTTGGCTTTTATGCAAAGTGGAAGAAAGTAACTTCTCTAATTTTTTATCATTTTCCTCGAATATTGTCGTACTTTTTCCGAGAGCGTCACTTTCTTTAGCACAATAATCACAGTATGCAATTAAAGTTCACTTCGTCAAGCCTAAACAGTGGGTTCTTCACGTTTGAAAAAGGATTGGGTCGATAAGGATTACTTTGAAGAGCTCGTAATGTACCAAAAGCATGGGAGTCGAACCCCTGTTCATTTTTCCATGCGAAAATTAAACATTCTACTCGAAATAAATTAAAGTTTTTTCACAATAAATATTGAGGACACAACATTTCGCGTCCCCAATCAGTCCACAACCCTATTAATCTTTTACTCAATCCCCTTATAAATCGATAGAATTTACAGATTCAATATGCACCCGTATGGTGTGCACAGCCAATTGGTCCTTACATTAAGAGTGGTCGTGGTATGCATACGATTAGTTGCAATACACTTCATAACCTTCTCACCGTATCTATCGTGACGACTATGCATTGTGTTGCGATTAGTGCATTTTTATTTAAATTTCACAAAAACGTGAGAAAGCGAAGGTAGGCTAATTACACCGTTTAATGATGGTAACTAAACATTTTACGGTTCTCCCTAGTGCGTCTCTTAAAAGAAATAGGTTATAATTTAAAAGCATTATTGTACGAACAACATATTTGCAAAAAAATCGTAGGGGCATTAAAACAGTTACATGGATAAGAGATGAAAGTAGTCGTTTAATCGCCACCCACCCCCTTCTATCTTTTCATCTGCTGAGACCAAGATTGGTAAACTTCTATCATTGCCTCAAGTATTAAACGAGAATACCACATCGGAGGATTGCGTCTAGTTAACCTGTAAAATGGGTCAATCCATAGCTTTTCGCTTTTTAACGTGATATAGCAAAACGTACATTGGTAGCAAAAGAAGCATGCATTATGAGGATAAGCATTCTCCATAAGCAGTATCGGACCGGAACAGTCCCGCGACTGCTCCGCCGGTTCCGTACCTATTTTTAATACGGGAAAAGGCTGACAGGTTACGAATTAAAAGCAAAAGCACCGATCTTTTTGGATCGGTGCTCTTGCGCTTGATGGAAGCGAACCCCAGGACGGGAACAAGCTACGACAGAATAACGGCGGCTTCCACGCGGCTCAGCTCCCCGTTCGGACGGAACGTCCCGTCCGGGTAGCCTTGAATATAACCTGCTTGCAATACCCTGCTCCTGCTTGGAATCGAGGATGACCGCTGGGTTCAGAGCAGGCACTACTTTATGAACCGGCCGTAGCAGCCGCTTCAGGATCGGCTCCGGAATCAAGCGCGAGATGCCGCCAGTGCAGACTACGCGATTCCGCAGATCTTCCTGGACAACAGCAACAAACGCTGGATAACCCGCTGCATCAGGTCCAGGTAGTCCTGGTCGGTCAACGGCCGATCGTTCCGAAGCTCCTCGCACAGCATCTTATAATAAAAGGCGCCAATTTTGATTTAAAAAAGTAAAAATCCGCTCACAGAGCGGATTTTTCAGTATGGAGTTAGTTTTAGTATTTTGCTGTCAGTGAAGTCTTTTCCCAATATTTCAGATAATTATAAGGATCCTCTACGATAAATCCATTGGTTATATCATACATTCCGAAGTGCAAATGCGGATCAAAAGCACCTTCGGTACCTTCCTCCCCATAACCTGTATTCCCTACATATCCTATCAGCTGACCTTTCGTAATAGAACTGCCAATTTCTACACCAGTCGCATAAGCCGACATGTGTGCATAATAGAATGCTGTTTTTCCATCAGGTATTTTCACCGTAAGTCGCCAGCCCCCCAGTGTATTCCAACCTTTTTTGATTACCGTACCGCTATAAACACTGTAAATGGGTGTGCCTTTTACAGCCATAATATCATTACCTTCATGGTTACGTTGTTGGGTTCCATCGGCATTAAATGTTCTGCCATCCCCGAATGTATTGATAAATGAGCTATATGTACCAGGTTTCAACGGAAATAGTCCGTCTGATAGGTACGAAGGAGCTTCAACTGAACTTGCAGGCATCGAGCTGCTGGTTGAAGTATGATTGTCGGAATTCGTATTTGTCTGTACATTCAGATTGGTTGGTAAATTAATTTTCATGCCCACGTACATATTTGCCGCATTCACATTCGGATTCGCGGCTACTAAGCGGCTCCATTCGATATTTAACTTTTGACTAATCAGCCAAAAATTATCTCCAGGCTGTACAGTGTATATGTTATTAGTTGAGCTTGTGCCATTCCTGTTATTAGCTATTGTATTATCTGAATTAGTCGCATAAGTTACATTCGTCGCTGTGTTGGTGTTGGGCGTGTTCGTTATATTGATTGCATTAACAGTCCCTGCAACCGGTAAATTGATTTTCATTCCCACGTACATATTGGCAGCGTTTACATTCGGATTCGCAGCCACTAGGCGACTCCAGTCGATATTTAAACTTTTACTAATCACCCAAAAATTATCTCCAAGCTGTACAGTGTATGTATTGTTCGTTGTGTTCGTCTGGTCGGCTGCTTTTGCTTTTTCCCCAACCGGCATATTGATTTTTAATCCTTCGTAAACATTGTTCGGATTCACTTGAGGGTTCGCTGCTAACACACTGGCAAGACTGATATTAAGTCGTTGTGACACCGACCATAGCGTATCCCCTCTTTGAATAGTATACGTAGAGTAGCTCATAGCAGAAGCCATATTTCCTGTAAGCAATGAAAAGGTCAAAGCAAGACTGAACATTGTTGTTTTTTTCATAGTACCCTCCGTTGCTCTGTTTAAATGATAAAGAACCACTGTAATGATAGATTTTAATTTTTTATCACTTATTTTGATAATACTAGCACCATAGAGGTTTTTCACTATGAAAAAATTGGAAGTGATCGGCTCAATATTAATAAACTAGGGAAACAATCCATAAGCGCCACAAACTCCGCCGCCGCGTTGTTCTTTTTCAAAGTCAGGACATTACCTGGCCGCTGGGGCAGGGATGCACTCAACCCCCTTTGGGTAGCGCATTAAGGTGCTTAAATGAATAAAACCTCCCATCTCGAGAGGTTAATCGCATTAATTAGTAGATTGATTTTACTCATTATAGCGAATGACTTAAGTTTGTATGCAATAAAAAAGGAGTGGATTTCCCACAACTGCTTATAATACCATTCGTGCATCTCTTCATCAGTCCTAAAATTCGGCACGCTAGCCTCGATGTACCGCCGCCATTGAGAGTCAAACTCTTCAAATAATTGACTGCCTTCAGGCATACTCAATACAGGAACCATCTTCTGTCGGCTTGCCTAAATCATCAAAGCCTCTTTTTTTAAGTGTCCTTGACAAAGGGTCCAGATCCATCTGCTGTAGGATTGAAATCACTCTTTTTTCCCAAAGAAATCGCTAATAACTCGATATCTTCCCTGGTCAGAGGGGTAATAAGCGCTAATTCTTTCTCAAGCGCCTTTCCAATCTGCTCTCTCGCTTCTTGTAATCGTCCCAGCTGCTCCAACGTTAGCGCATAGTAATAATAGGACTCGGCATGCTTGGGCGTCTTCGCTATCACCTTGGCATACATCTCATCCGCCTCATTCAGCTGACCGAGCAAATAGTAGTTTTGTGCCAGGTTGTCCATAATCGTCAGATCGTTGTCATTAAAAGCATAAGCTTCGCGATTATACACAAGTGCTGCTTCCAGCTCGCCGCGTAAAATTTGAAAATAACCAAAGTTCCCATATACCAGCGTATTCTTATACTCCTCTGACATTTCTTGCAGATAGCTATAAGCCTCATCCCGTCTGCCCTGCAACCAATACACTGTCGCCAAATTAAGCTTTGCCTGCATGTGCATATCTCTAGCTTTCGCTTTATGAAGGACCTCGTCGAATACCTTCTCAGCCTTGCTAAGTTCCCCTGCTTTCATCAACACATAGCCATAGCCAAGCTGATGTTGAGGGAGCGCCGACTTCAAGCGATACGCTTTTTCAAGCAAAATCAATGCTCGGTCGCGATCACCCTTCATATAAGCCAGATTCCCCTTCTGCGCATATAGGACAGAACGGGAAGTGTAGCCAAAGTATCCTAGCACCAACACAATCATAACTACCCCTAACGCCCAGTTAAAATTAAACCCGATCATAATGACCGCAATCGTAACAACTATTTTAAGCAACTTTTTGATAATAGGCGACATGAATACAGCTCTCCTTTTGACTCTGATAAATCAAAATCATTGTATCAAAGAATGCTCAAAATGAGAATGCAAAGCCCCCGTGTTCACACACCAAATAAAACCCTATCCTTCCGCTTTCTGAATTCCGGCATACCCCACCATTGTGTTTTCAACTTCAATGAGATATACATCATTAGGCAGTTCCGAGCTTTCCTTCTTACTCAATACCCCTGCATGGTAGCCGGATTGCAATTCACTTAATATCGTTTGGAACTCTTGATCGAATGGTTTTTTCGAAATCGTGGGCATTACTATAGCTAATCATGTATAGCACATATATACTGTCAGTTGGAACAGTTCTCAATGCTCTGTAAAGAAACGGCCTCAGAAACATACGCTTGGTAGACCGACAGTGTTAACGACATAAAAAAGCGGCTAATCCCATAGAGGATTGACCGCCTTTTTCATCTACCTTAACCGCCTTGTAAAATAGATACCAGTATTGATCTTAGCTGGGCTGGTTTCCAATACGCCCCTGCCTCTTAGCTCTAGTGAGCAACTGTTACACCTACACCAAATCGCAAGCCTCAGCAGGCATCCAGTGCGCATCCTTGCCGTCCCACTTGACGTTACAACCTATCGGATTCGTAAGTGGCACCGTAATCTCTTTACCAGCCATAAGTTCGGCTAATGCATTTTCCAGATCGTTCACTGTAACTCTATTGGCATCCCTAGGGCTGTCCACCCCGCGTCCTGTATAAACCAGCTTCTGATTTTCATCGAATATATAGAAAAGAGGCGTCCGTAAAGCGCCATAAGCCAGCGCGGTTTCTTGGGATTCATCTCTGAGGTATACCCATGGAAATTGATGCTCTTCCATATGCGTAACCATGTGGTCAAAGGAATCCTCCGGCTTCGTGTTCGCACTATTAGCGTTAATGCCAACGAATCGCACACCTTGCTCTTTGAACCGATTGGCCGTTTCCCGAGTGATTTCATTTGAACCAATGACATAAGGGCAATGATTACATGTGAAACTTTAAATTTAGTACCATAAGTTACTTTACCGCACCTATGTACTTTTGCAAACTATCCTCAACACATTTGGCAATTAATTGTACGAATGGTTTTAAATTTTTCCCCATACTTGCTAATTCTAAAGTTTCATAATATTTCAAACGAGCATCATTTGCAGCTTTAACAATAGCCGGTGGAAATCCGTATTTCATTAAAATTAAATTCATTAAAAGTCGCGCAGTACGCCCATTACCATCAGAAAATGGATGGATGTATACAAAACGGAAATGGAATTCCGCGGCTAATTCAACTGGATGCAATTTATCTTTGTGTTCATCATACCATTGAATCAACTGTTCCATTTTTTCCGCGAGAACTGAAAAGTTTGGAGGGGTATGCCCAGAGCCTGATATCAAAACGTTGATCATCCGATATCGCCCTGCATTCTCATCGTCAATGTTTTTAAGTACTAGATGATGAATTGATTTTATGACATACTCAGTCAATTCCATGTTTCTATTTACTACATCTTGTACGTAATAAATCGCTTCTGAATGGTTAACGACTTCAAAATGCTCACGCAGCTTTTTTCCACCTATTGTTAAACCTTCTTCTAAAACCAATTTGGTTTCTAAAAGTGTTAATGTGTTACCTTCAATCGCATTAGAATTGTACGTCCATTCGACCCGATAAACTTGTTCCAAATTTCTTACAGCAGCCGCTGGCAAAGGACGTAATTCATCTAATTCACTTTTTAAAAGATCTATTTTACCAAAAGTCATATTGCCCCTCCCTTCCTACTTTTATTACCATTATATCACAGTTAAAAAGCATCCAATCCATCTTATACACTCAAACCAAGTTTTTTACCCATTAAAAATGTTCAAAATTGCACTACCATACTTCCCAACCTTTACCTTCCCAAAACCCTTTACCTCTAATAATTCATTTTCAGTTCTTGGATATTTAGCAATCATATCATCCATCTCAGCATTGTTAAAAATATAATACGCCTTGATTTGCTCCTCTCTTGATGTTTGTAGCCTGAATGTTGTCAGTTCTTCACGAAGCGTATCTTCATTTCTTCTTTGTACGTTATTAGTTGAGAGTTGATATTTTGCTTCGAAATCCATATCTATTGGAGTATTAAGCTTGATTAGCAAGCTAGCAATATCATACATATCCTTCTCTGCCAGATCATATTGATTTGCCTTATCATTGTACTTTTGACAAAGATCGAGGTACTGCGAGTGTTCTGATTCTAATTTAAAGTCAATCTCAAACTTAGAGATAATAGTAATCAAAGACTCAATGTTTTTTTCTTTTCAGGCGTGAGTTCTCTATTCATCCGACTGTATCATTTCCTTCCTTGCACTAGTTAATTTATTGTTCCACGAACTCTAGTAACTAATTCTTATTGACTATAGGCCATGTGATATAAATGAAATCATCTTATTTATAAAGTTACTCCAAATCGATCCCCAAAACACTACTACCCAAATCCAAATGCTCCCGATCCAGCGTCACGCGGACCTTACCCACACGCCGCTTCTCCCGCCATTCCTGCAGTTCTTCCTCCGTCTCCAAGCGCAGCTCCGAGACCTCTTTCGCCCTTCTCATCATATAATCCGTCGTATACAAAATCCGATAAATCCCATGCCCCGCGGGAATTATAGCATTCTCTCTTTTAACCCACTCATCCACCTCAAACACAACATAAAGCTCATCCGTCGCACCTCGACTAGAGGGAACAGCAGTTATAGCAGAGCGTGGAATAACCTTCCACTCTCTCACTTTTCCATACCACGAGATGCCCGCATCATCAGCGCCAAACAAACGAATCGACTGATACAACGCGACGTATTCTAATCTAGTCAGCACCTTATGATCCGTAATATTCCGCAAAGGCGTATGGTAAAATCCATACTCCAACGCAGCATCCAATTGAGGCTTCTTACTCAAAGCCCCAACCAATACATTTTTCCCAGACAATTTATTCCCGTAATACTCCTTCGTCCCTCGCGGCCTCGTCGTCCGCTCATAGGCCTTCTCTGGGCTATCCATAATAATCTCGTCCAGGAACTTCTCCATCAAGCTCGTCGAATTCGGCAAAAATGGAAAAGCCCCAATATTAATGAGCTCCACACTTTTATAGAACTTATGCTGCTGGAACCGCTCCTCATCATGATAGGGAAACAACACATACGCCCCAAACATGCTCCGCTCGTACTCTTTCCCCTGCCCCTCCGAATACACAATCGCATCCCGATAGCGGTGCATCGTATTGATATCATCCTCTTCCGGCCCCGGCATCCGGTACCTCTCGAAGTAAGGAGTACCCTCATAAGCAGGATTAATGCGATATTTAGCATCGAAAATGTATTTATACTCCGCCGCGGCGTCGTTCTTTTTCAAAGTTAGGACATTATCTGGTCGCTGGGACAGAGTCGGACTCCGATCCCCTTTGGGCAGCGCATTATAAAACAGCGTAAAAATCTCCCCGTTGGGCGGGTTTTTATACACCATCTTCGCCTGCTGAGACTTATCCAGTGTGACGAACAGTCCACTCCGATTGATTTTGATAATATCTTGTTTGAGCAACTCATACTTTTTGCTTAAAAGATGGTGAATCTTCAAGAAACACCAGTATTCATAGAGCTGAGCCAAATCCTTCATCGATAATCGGAAAAGATCATTCTGAATCGACAAACCTTTTAACAGCATTAAATAATAACGGTATACCTCTCGGTACCCCGAAGCCATTTGCAAAACCAGTGAAATAGACAGCTGCCTCATCTCGCCAACATCCAAAAAATCATGCTGCAACAGCCGCTGCACCTGACTCTGCATAAGATTAAGCTTCTTTGTAAGATTAGGATCTTCCACTCGACTTTTTTGAGCTAAACGCGTTTTAACATCCTTAAGCTTCTGCGCAATGCGTACAAGCACCCATTTTACGAAGCGATTCTCAGCCGTATCATAATGAACATGACGTCTAGTCTCAAGCAAATGAGTCGGTGTAAACCGCTGGCCCTTTACCTCAATGACCCCATTCAACGGATCCTTGGCTAAAAGATGTGGGCGCTTGGCTAGGAAGGCAATGTTCTCTTTCCCGGCTCTTTTCACACGTGCAGCGTCTACCAGGCGATTCTCGCTTTGAAGCTTAGAATGTGGCGATAATTTGATTCTCTCAACAGCCTGCACAAGCTGCGTAAATACATGCTGCAAAATCGTAAAATACTCCGTCAAACTCTGATGATTCGTTTCTTTTAACCCTGTAAGGTTGTACGTTTTACGTAGAAAATCGAAGGAAAGATTATAAATCTGTTCGTTAACATCGTTAAGAATCATTTGATAGTCGTTCTTATAATCGATTTTCGATGGAAAAATCTCTAACTGGAGACGAAAAATAGCCTCACCATTCAATCGAATCTCAAGTTCAGAGAGTCCCACTTCATTTTGAAAATTAAGAATCCCTGATAAAATCATCTTCCCCAGCGGCTTAATCGCCTGTCTCACATGGATATTGTCGTGGTGAAAGGTTAAGGGGACATCCTCCTTCTTTTCAATGACCAGTTCATAGGCCTGCGTTTCATAAAAAGTCGGCATACACACATCGCCCGAACTCCAACTTGTCATCGCCCTGTGTTCATGAGAGAAAACAGAAATAGAATCTATGACCAACGAATCCACCAGCGGCGCAGCGTGAAAATGGGCATCTACCCACTCCTCATCCACATTACGATGGAGATTCAAAGTTTCGACCGTGGGATGGAACGGCTTGCCCTGAATATAGAGATTGAACAGATTCGTCTCGATTCGCAGCAATTCCGTGCTTTGATTAAGAGAGCCAGTATGAGGTAAAGCCATCTTCTTCTAACCTCCGTAGCATGAAGGCGATTTTCCTTGCGCTTTGTGGATATTTGGATGCTGCTAATGTCTCTGGAGAGAGGTAAAGCTTAGAGGCATCCTCCATATACTCCATAATAGGTAAGCTACGATCCTGAGCCACCTGCATCAATTGAAGCAAAGCTTTTTTCACAGACGAATTACTCCCTTGAATACGAGGCAAAATCTTCTGCAACAACTGCATATCGAATGCCGCTTCCTTACTGAGCAAAGCAAACCGATCATTATAAATCATGTAAAAACAGACCGCATCCCGGATCCGAAACCCTACGTGCGAATGAATCTGCTCCAAAATCCCATTGATTTTCACCAATAACTCAGTCGTCTCTTCCGTTAACTGCTTATAGTCACGATATACATCTACCAATTGCAAATATTCGCTTCGCAATAAGGAATTAGGAGGAACAGCAGCACCTTCAGTAGTCGGCATCCCTTCACCCGTTGGATATTGACCAAGATCAATGTAATTAAACTCGATCGTGTTGGCGCGGTCTAATACCTTTTTGCTAAAAGGATGCGTTGTCTCATCCATATTCACCGTTCCAACGATGTACACATTGTCTGGCAGATGTAGGTTGCCGTACACCAATTTCCCACACTTATCTATCAATGCTATATTCAGTTTCGTAATAATGTTTTGCAAGAGAGCCTGAGAAAATGACGGAAAAAATGCAGGGTAGTGCTGGATGAAAAGGCTTGATCAAACTACCAAAGAGCCTGCAAGATTGGAGGAAAACCATGAATAGTAAGGTTTCTGGCGCCGTGGCGATGATTCGAAACTCTCCTGCATTTTTCTACCCTGACGAAAAAAACGAGTGACATCTGGGAAATTCTCCGGATATAACTCATTTTTTTGTGGGATCTATTCTTGCGTTGTCCTTTATGGGTTCTCTAGTTCTTTCAAGGCTGTATTGCGATTTTGTTAGGAATTTGTTTGTTATATCAAAGATTTATTTGTTTGTTACATCATTCCGAACTAACAGCGCAACGGACTCCACATGTGTTGAGGTGACAGGGAGTACAAATATAAATGAATGGCATTTGCTCAGTACTGAAAAATTTTAAATAATAGTCTCGCTATATTTGTACGTTTTAACTATACTATATACTGGAAGAAGATGTATTAAGCCTACACTTGGAGGGTTGTATGGAATTAAGAAATGTAATAGATGAACTTTTAAATAATAAGAACCCTTCCTCATCATATGCGATGATTGAAACTTTAATTTTTAAAGTATTAAGCAAATATTGCGAAGATGATAATAAAGAACTCATAACAAACTATATGCTCAAAAGCGTTGCTTCAAAAAGCATGTTTGAATTTGATGCGTATGCACCGAATGGAATTAATGATTATGTAGGTGCAACTGTATTTGAGATAAAAGCTTATAGAAACAAGAGCATGTTTCTAAGAAGATTTCACGAATTTTACTATAGACTGATAAAGGCAATTAAATATTCAGAATTGAATATAAAAAACTTAATATTTATTACTACGTTAGAACTTACTGAAGAAGAAAAATCTAATATTTTTATTCAACTTGAAAAAGACAGTGAAATAAATATTGATTTATGGGATTCAAACTATCTTCAATCTATGTTTGATAAATACCCTGATGTCGTTTCAAAAACGATAGAAAATATTTCTGAACTAATATTAAATAATCATGTTTTTGAAGGCATCAATAAAGAGGAGTCTTATTACAATGAAAGTCAAAGAGATAAACTTATTGATAATCTTAGAAATTGTTTCTTTGACGATGAACTAGTCTTATTTTTAGGAGCGGGAGTTTCAAGGGATGCCAAAATCCCAATGTGGGATAACCTGGTATCAGATTTATTGGTGTCATTACTAAGTAATAAACTTAAAGAGTTTAATATCAATTTATCTGATTATGAAAGAGATTATATTATTCAGGAACTAAAAGACTCAAATGGAAACTCCCCATTACTTATCGCACGATATATTCGAAAAGGACTACAGGAATTATTTAATGAAACATTAACTCAAATTTTATATAAGACTTGTGTTAATGAATCCAAATTGTTAACTGCTATCACCAAATTATGTAAACCAGTGAGGAATGGAGTTGGCATACGAGGTGTAGTAAATTATAATTTTGACGATTTAATAGAGTATAACTTCGAAAAACATGATATTAGTCATCGTGCCATTTTTCGAGAGGGGGATATTCCTACAAAGGATGAATTAGGAGTATGCCATGTCCATGGTTTTTTACCGAGGGATGGAAAGAATTATACTAATTTAGCTAAAAGTCTGTTGGTTTTCTCTGAGGAAGGTTATCACAACTTAATGCTAGACCCCTATAGTTGGTCAAATTTAATCCAACTAAATTATCTCAGAGAGAATACATGCCTTTTTATTGGGTTATCTTTGACAGACCCTAATTTAAGGAGATTACTAGACATTGCTTCAAGAAAGCAGGAAAGCGATATTTGTAAACACTATGCTATCTTAAGGAGAGAATTGTATCACAAGAAAGACTCAAATCATTCCAATATTAACTTGAGAAACATTCAAAAGTTTGATACAGTCAATCAGAAATTACAAGAAGAATATTATAAAGAATTGGGACTAAACGTAATTTGGGTTGATGACTATAACGAGATACCTAGTATTCTCGAGAAAATTAGAATATAGTTTATAATAATATGAAGTTCTTTGTTTTGCTTTTTTACTATAGCAACGATAACCCCCACTGAGGGGGTTATTTGATTTGGTTTCATCATATTAATATCTCTATTACCAACCACTCAGTACCTGATGACTTAATTACTCTTTTTCCTTTTAAAGTTTACCCTTGTTTTTTCTCCACGTAAATATTTCAAATTTAGTTATTCTGTAACTTAATTATGTAGATTACTATTACCTATTTTTTATATATCTTTCCCTTCTGAATTTAAAGAATCACTAGATACCCTCATTTTATTTCCTCAGGATGTTATCTTCGTTTTCTCGCGTTATTTACAGATATTTGCGGTTGAAAATCTTTGCCCACCCTTTGTTAAGCCATGACATTCTTCTTCTTATAATATTATCGACCAAATCTAAGGGGTGTTATCATGATAATCCGAAGCGACAGGTTGATGACGATTGATGAAGTGGCCCGTTAGATGTCCTGATTGTGGAAGTAGTATCCAATTCAAACTGGACAGACGGTAGGGTGCATATGTCTCTGGCGGCTATGTGAAGTACACTTCCTCTTATTGCTCTTCCCACATCATTGAGGAGAAGGTGCTCCTACTGGCTGTTAAAGATGACCTGAAAACATTGATAAAGGATTCGTTGAAGATTGAGAATCTCTACGGAATTGCAGAAGAAAAAGCCGTAGCACTTCAATCTCACATCCAAAAGGAACTGAAACGCATTGAGAAGCAGTTAGCTGAACTGGATAAACGGTTTGATAGATTGCTTACTCTACATGTTGAAGGGGCTATTACAACCGAGCAGTTCAAGCATCAGAACGAACGTGAACCCTGAAACAACAAGAATTGATGAGTAAGAAAGCTGACCTCATTGTTGCTTCAGAGCAAGGAAATAACCTCAAAGAACGCAAAGAAGCCTTTAAGAAGGAAGTTGAAAGCTTCACAGTCCTTAACATTGGCGATGAGCAGGTATTGAAGCAAATCCTTCAGAGGCTTATCCAATCAATCGAAGTATTTGAGGGTGGAAAGATTAAAATAAACTACAATCTATCCAACCCTCTTCCCCTCGTAATTAATGTACAGTTTATTGAACTGTATCTTTTCTTTCAAGTCTCACTGTACACTCCACATGTGTGGAATATTTATTAATGACAGCTAAATGATGTTGGCAGTATTCGCTTACTGACCTTAATTCATAATTATTTGTTCACTAACCCATTAGATATTCTCAAATGTTGTTCATAAGTATGTGTACTGTTACTGTAACTCTTCTCATGAATGCACAGGACTTCTTCTCAATACTTGATTCACTATATAATTAGCATTAGCAGTTCTATCAAAATAATCTGAATGCCATCCTTCGTTACTTGAGTTATCAATTGTAATAAGATCAGAAGTAAAATGGTATCTTGAGCTAGAAAAAGGTACAACTCCATCATGTTCAATACCTTTAAAAACAAGATAGTCAAGTGTTCTCTTTTTTATCCTGTCGAAAATAGTTTCATTATTACCGATCCTATAGCCAATAGAAAAAGCATCCCCAGATATATTTAACCTCAAGTTAGGAGTGTTCAAAGATTGTAGAAATTTGGAACCAACTGTCATATCTCGTAAACCAGCTGAAAACTTAAATCTAAAAATATCAGTAAATAATTCCTCAAGTTTCTTTATTGAGTCAAAGAAAAGCTCTCTATCAATGTACACATCTTTTAAAATACAACAAATGTACAATGCAATTTTACTACTACTATACACTTCTTCTACCAATTCAGTAATGGGTGTCCCAGCATGGGGAGAGCCTGCACTGACGTAATTCCTAATACTATGGCGTTGTACATTCTCTTCATTTAAATCAAATTGTATCATGCTCCTTGTAACTAAGCCGCCTTCGCTATGTGCAAATATATCTAAAATTTTCTGAGGTTTTAATAGTCCAGAATGCTGTAATACACGCCTAAGTTCGGCGCCATTTTTTAAAATCCCTTCCCGATTAGGTGGATAGCTGAAGCCAAATACCTTTTGGTATTCCCCTGAAGAACACAGCGCTTTCTTTAGCGCTTCGAAATTCTCTTCAGTATGGGACGCAAATCCGTGTACGATTAACGCCATCGGTTTATCAATTGATAGATCTCTTGGTGCTTCATCTATACTAATAATTCTATCTTTTATCGTGTCACCATCTTTAATAATTTCGTAATACCGTGGATTATATCGGCCTATTATACTTTTAACCTTTTTCCCAATACCTTTTATAAAAAGAAATATCTTTTTAATTCTATCTTTCATCTTCGTTATATCTGTAGATATATACTTCAATGAAAACTTCTGATCTTCAATAAATAATTCCTTTGGCAAGTCAAACTTTTCCTTATTACTATCGTCATAATTTCCACTATCCATATCATTTTTCTCTAAATCCAGTTCATGTATTGCTTCTATATCATTTGACAAATGGAAAAAAATAGTTTCGTTATCCCCCAACTTTTCTTGTACATGTTTATTAAAGCTATTCTTTTGTTGATCGAGTAGAGATTCTAAAGAGACAAGAAAAAAGGGAAGTTGTCTTACCCTAAATGCTGCTTTTGCCTCTTTTAAAAAATCAATCAATATTGTTGGTAATTTTGTCAATGACTCAAGTTCCTTCAAGGGAAGTTCCCTACTAATAGTATAGAATTTTTCCTCTTTAATAGTACTAAATACCTTTTCATGTCTAATAATTTCCTCAGAATTTGATTCTTCATAATAACGAGTACTTTTTTTCAATTCTGATGCAGTTGAAGAATAGAATGCAATTTTCATATACTCCTCCAATAAATACTCTTAATTAATACTTTATGCCCGCCATCAAATACATTTATTATTATAAAGCAACTTCCTTAATTTGTATTTAAAAGTTAAAGCTCTTTATGTTACACAAAATAAGAGGCATAGCCAATCAAGGCTCGCCCCATGGGAATCTCAGTCATCACAAAGATCTGTTACAACTCAACAATCCATTTTATAACATCTTCTATTTCAATTGGTGTTACATTACTTAAATCGGAATTATACTCCGTATTTGAAACGCCTTCTGGCTGAGGTTCTAGAAATCTTGGGACATCCTTCGCAGAATAGAATTTTACATTACGTTTTAAATGATCCTCATCAAATTTAATTTGCTTCAAGTAATCTAACGGTATATTTTTTATTATTTTTTCAATAATCAAAAGCGATACGTAATTTAAATCTATTAAATCTCTAACAGAATTTATTAGTTCATAAAGAGACAAACCTCGGTCATCTCTTTTTAGTAAACATGACATAATTGTTATTTCATATAAATCTGACAACAACTGTTCATGTTTAAAATGATGTATTCTATTCTCATTTTGAGTGGATTTGATTTCCATTCTTTTACTATTGGAAAATGAAAAATCAAATCTCATTTTCTCCTTACTCTGCCACGCTTTATGTATTGTTAACCCCGATACTGCAAACAACTTAATTGCATATAACTCGCAGTATAAACCCTGTAACTCTTTAAAAGAAACTTCCTTTTCTGATGAAAACAAATTGGAGAGCGATGCGAAAAGTTGATATATTTCTTTAGTATTACCTTGACCAGATAATGATGGGATAAAAGCTTCTGTTAGTCTAATAAACGCCGTTCTCTCTATAGTATTTTGACTTAAACATGTTAATACATGTACCACCTTTTCACTTTTTTCACCATCTACATTCATTAGAGATCTTATATTATATCTAAATATTAACTCTTTCGTTTTCTGAAATGTAGGAACCAGGCCAGGATTATCTGAGCATACAACAAAAACATAGCATCCTGCATCATCAACACCATAATAAACATCATCAGTATAAGTAAACAATTTATACTTTGCATCCAACTCTACATTAGACAACCCATTCAATCTTATCAAGACGGATTCGCTGCTCATTACTGTTTCACCCCTCGGTTACTTTATGCTCTTGTTACTAAATCAGTCAAAGCTGCAGAATATACATCTGGAATGAACAAAGCTATCATTGGGCTGATATGGTTCACATTATTATTCTTAGGCTGAACATAGTGTATCTGTAACTGCATTACATCTCTTCCATTTGCCATTGCACTATCACCTGCATAGTAAGTAGGACTATTTTTATTTGGATTATGGCCTTGAAATAACTGTGTAATTGTCTCGTCATCATTTATTGTCCGTGTTTCGCCAACGCCTTCTCTGATCCACATTACATCAATTAAAGGAACAAAGTTGCATTTGTGGAACAATTCTTCTACAGTATTAAAGAATTTTCTATTAATTTTACTATTATTAGGGAATTCAATCTTATCCAAGATATCACGTTTAAAGTCAAAGAAATTAATATTCCTGATTACTTTATGCTTATTAACACCATTATGATTAACTGATTCCAATTTATCTAACCAACTATTCTTATAATCTTCCAGAAGAAGAAGGTTATAATTCGATTGTGATTCATTTGATAGAAACTTATCTTGCTTAGTCCATTCGGAGAACTGATATCCATTTGTTGTCCTTGCCACATTCGTTCTAGTCAATCTCAACATTTCGTTAGCGAGTTTAAATATTCTAGGAATCTCTTTAAACGGAGTTCCTTTTTCTTGAGCTCTTTCAATTGTTGCCCAGAGATCTTCATCATGTTCAAGGATAGACTCAAAATCTTTTTTTATTACTTTGGTTGTATAAACCCTACATACATCCAAATATTCTTTTTTATATCCAAACCATCTAGCTCTTTGTTCGGTATTATCTACATTACTGATCCCCTTGGCTCTTCTTGTAATATAGGTAACAGCTAGACCCTTGATCGTAATACCACGCTCAATCATGTTCCCACCTACATAAATATTAAATTTGTAATATTTATCATTATCGTTGGCGGGCTCATCACTATTGTATAAGTGTACAGGCGAGCAATCTAATATATTCTTCATAATAAACATTTCAATATCTTCAAACTTTGGGAGATTAACACCCTCATTTGTTAGCAAGGAACAAGCATTAATGAGATGTCTTTTTAACACTTGATAATTAATATCTTCAATACCTTCTACTTTTATTGAAGCCATTGTTCTCCAGTCATCAAGAACGCTGGTAACCTTTTCAATTACAATCTTATGATCATACTTTTTTTGACTAGGATGTATTAACATAGAATGAGCTGAATGATCTCCTCTATATTGTCTTAATGAACCTCCAACAAAGTACACAGCAAGTGCTTCGAAAAAAGTACTTGGAAATTCATCATCAAGTAAAGAGGGTTCCTCATCGGGTATTTCTTTTATGTACTTATCTTGATCTTCCCCATGGAATGTTAATAGCCCACAATAGTTATCACCTGGATAAACAAGAACACCAAAACTCGGAGACAACAGATCTGTTATGTCGATTAATATATTGGCCTGGGGAGTGGCTGTTACAGATATAAAGCAATGGAGAAAAATCTTTTCTTTCAATTTTATTATCGATCCATAAACAGGACTTATTTTATTTCTGAATGCTTGTGTATTTAAAGACGCTTGATCTCCTTCATCATCAATGATAAGAGTAGGTACTTGCTTTAAAATGTTATCTTCAAATAATTCAGCAATAAAGTTAATATGCTTCTGATGCTTTAGACCCATAATAATTACTTTGCTGCCACGATCAAGAAATCTTCTTATAGTCGCTGGATTGAGAAGAGTTTTATTCCGATTTGTATCTAAGACAACTAATCTGTCGGATTCTCCGAAACTTTGTTCAACTCTAGCAGTATTTTGTGCTAGAAGATTGATTTTATTGCCGCCAAGAACAATCATAATGTCATAGTTATTGTCAAGCGCTAATGCCATTAGCGAGATGAAATTAGATGTTTTCCCACTTTGAACCTTACCAATTACAATACCTGAATTCCCTTTAGAACTTTTACTTTTAGGATCAGGACACTGCGAAAGTATATCTACAGCATTTAAAAAAATTGAATCAACAGCATCTTTAGGTATGTCATTATCAATTAGAAGCGATGAAATTCTATTTCTAAAATAACCATCGCTAACTATTGGCCACACTTCATTGTCAGACAATATTTCCATAGAAATAAGGGGCTCCATACTAATTATAATCCTCCATTTTGAGCTATGACCTCTAAGATTTTATTCATTTTTAATCTTATTGCGCTCGACTCAATTTTTCCATCTATATTAACTAAACTTGCTTCGATTTCAGCTAATGCCAATGCTACGACAAATCTTGTCATTAATACAACAAAATCACTTTTATCAATGTATGGTTTGAAAAAAGGATGCTTCATATTTAAATTTATTCGATACTGATTATTTTTTTCTAAAGAAATTATAACCCATTGAGATAAAGGATTCTGAGTTTCTAGTTCAATCACAAAATCATATCTTTTACCATTATGTTGGAAACTCGTATTCCATACTACAGGCCCTTGAACAATTATTCCTGTCTCAAGAGCATCTTTTGAATGATTTTGTGGTTGATCTGATTGAGGGTCTATTTCTTTGGTTTTTCGAAATTGTTGCTGATCGATACTCTCTTCATTTCCATCTTTTATTGCATCTTCTGCTGGGTTATCTTTTACTACATAATCTGCCGATGTATCAACATCAACTACAGAATCTTCAATTATACCTGAGTTTTGCAATCCATTTAGTGCCTGTGATATTAATTGATTTGTATCAATAATTGGTCTGACACGTATAACCTCTGCCTTGTCTCTATATGGTTTAGTGAATTCTTTCAACTTCTCAATAAAAATCTCCTCTAAACCACTGTTATGCCAGTCAAAATCATCCTTTGCCTGAGTGACAGGCCAGCTATCCATATGTAATTCACCAAATAGCCTCTGATATGCATAAGAGTTAGATTCACCGAACAGTTCAAAAGGACGGTAATTTTTTTCAGGTCCGCCAATTATTACTCTTCCTCTTCTTATTAAAGTGAATCCTGCTTCTTTTACGCTTCCAGGTATTCGTATTGCAATAAAGCCACTAATCCCTAGTTGCTTTCCTTCATGCTCAATATCAAATTCAATATGTCTAATCCATCGCTCTTTTGTTCCATCGGCGTTTATCTCTTCATATATTTCAGGATCATTAAACTTTAGCAGTTCGCCATTGTAAACAATTTCTATTTGGCCACTCCTCAAGTCTTCTCTATATATACTACGAAGTAAATCCTTCACTTTCATTTTGGTTCTAGAACCTCTAATTTTCTGGTTAAGCCTCTCAATTTTTATTACTGTATAATGCTCATTTTTCTCTGCTTCATAAAGATCAACATCAATTTCTTCATCTTTATCATTTTGGAGTTTATCAACGTCAACAGAAGCTTTATACAGGTTCTTTGATCCATATTGCGTTGATTCAACAGTCCAATATGAACCAAACCAACATGCAGCTGTCTTCAAACCCATTCCGAATTCATTTCTACCTCTCTTGTTAGCAGGGGGTTTATCTAGTATTATGGCTCTCTCAAATTCATCTATTTCCATTCCAAATGCATTATCTTTAATAGTGAGTACATCCCCGCCGCTAGCATGTTCCTCATAATGAATTTCGATCCTTAACTTATTAAAACTAGGCACATTCTTTAAGAGATCAATATGATCAAAAAAGCTTTGAGTTGAATTATCAACAAATTCTGCAATTGCTGACCATGGTTGATAACTCAATCTCTTATAAGTAGCATAAACTCCACTAGTCGGACGTATATTTAATTTTTGTCTTTGTTTCATCATTACACTTCACCATTCCATTCTATCAACTATATTATTCAATTAGATTGCAGATAATGTAGGTTCTTTTTCATTCTTTCTATTATTAACTGCCCCTTCTAAAAGCGCCTTTGCTATCAGCGAAACCACCTCTACATTTACCGCGTTGCCTAATGCTTGGTATGCTGCGGTAGGGGCAAAGGGAAGGTGTCTTAATTCATCCATACTTTGTAGACGTGCACATTCACGAGGAGTCATATACCTGTTTTCCCAAGAAATTATTGGCACTTGTGTTGCCGTCATTGCTACAAGTGATGGAGCAGTTGTTGGTCTCTTAGCTCGTAGTCCTGATGCACGACATTGGAGTACTAATTTACGCAAATCCCTTTCTGCACCTTTGCAATTCCACTCAAACTTTTGAAAACTTGAAGGAAAGGGCAAAATTTCAGGTAACCAGGAATTCATCCATTCCAAGTTCTCAGCATAGAGAGCACGATTCTGTTTAATAAACCTTATTTTCCAGTCAGGGAATTTGTCCTGTTCTGTCCGAGCATATGACGGTAACGATTGGAACACTTCCTCATCTGTTAATCCATCTAATGATTTTCCATGTGACCCTAAATATTTTCTTAGTTCAACTGCCCCTAGTTTCCACGGTGTTATTTCTTCATACGGATATGTAGCTCCAAACTCCATAGACCATATCGGGAAAGATGGAAGTTGCCTTTCTTTCGGGAAATGATTTAGAAAATTTTGCCACACTTCGATACATCTTACTACTTGATCTGATACTTGCCTAGCATCCGTTGGATTGGGATCTAATACTTTATTAATAGTAATTTCATTTTCATCAACTAATAGATCTGGCCATTTTTCATCAGGCCATATAAATCCATCAAGCCCTTTCTTTTTACCAACAATAAACACTCGTTCTCGGATTTGTGGAATTCCAAACCTATGAGGTGATAATTTTTTCAATTGAACATCATATTCTAGATCTCTTAGGAGTTTTTCTGCTATTCTCCAAGTCCTACCTTCGTCATGCTTTGCAAAGTTGGGTACATTTTCTAGAATTAAGTACTTTGGATTATGATGTTTCAATACCTTAAGTATGTGATGAAATAAATCACCAGACTTTTCATCTTCAAATCCATTTTGTTCACCAGCTTTTGAAAATGGTTGACAAGGAAAACCTCCACAAAGAATATCATGCTCAGGGATGGTTGCTGCACCGATATCCCTTATATCTCCACGTGGTCTTATTTTGAAATTTTCATAATAAAGTTCCCGAAGTTTTGGATCGAGTTCTGATGCAAATACACATGTATGTCCAAGACTGTTTAAGGCTAAATGAAAACCGCCAAGCCCTGCAAATAGATCTATAAATCTCATAATATTTTAACCCCCCATATCGTAGTAGCTCGAATTTTATGTTTATTATTTTGGGAGTAATGGATACATACGTTCTATATATTAACACTAGTTTACTACATTACATCCCCATTGTGGATAATAGATTTGGTTAATAATGGCTATGCATTAAAGTGATCAAATATCAGCACATCATCGACGGCAGGATTTATAGTGTGCGTACATTCTTTTAAGAAATATTAGGTATGGAGTTAATAATAGTTAAGTTTCATATCTTCATTCGACACTAGGTAGGGCTTCATAATTCTATTTATAAAGACTTTATGTCACATGTTATTCAATGCTTGCAGTTGTTCTGAATAGGAAGGGTCAATGTAAATCGCTGTTGTTGCAATACTTTCATGTCGTGCCAATTTTCTGATCTGTTCAATCTTAGCCCCCCCATTTGCTAAATTCTTGCAGAAGCTATGCCTAAATCGATGTGGCGTTATGTCTTTCATGTTTGCCATTTCTGCGTATTTTTTTAACATCACTTGTATTCCTCTTGCACCAAATTTGCCTGATCGTTCAGATATAAACAGATACGAAGATGTAGTATATTTCTCATAGCCTATTGATTGTCGGTATGTTAACCATTGTCTAAGGTGCTTTGAATGTTTATTTAATAGCGTTACAGCAGCATACTTTCCTTGTTTTCCTTCCCTAATTGTAATTATAATATTTCCATTAACCTTTATATCCTCAATTTTTAAATCCTCCACCTCTGATACTCTCAGACCACAGTAAAGCATCAAGTTAATAATTGCTATGTTCCGAAGTCGCTTAAAATTGTTATTTTCCATTTCAACATAGCCTACAAAACGCTCCTGCTCTGTTTTCGTTAGCCATTTAGCTACGCTTGATTCTCCGACTGTCTCATTTATTTGGACTTTTTGAATTTTTATTCGAGTCATTGGATTATCTTTGGTTATTCCTTCGTCCACGAGGTAAGCAAAAAAAGTTTTTAGGGCGGCTATAGACTTATTAACTGTAGCCTGTTTCCGATTCTTGATGTGTTTCATATATGAGATAAATTCTTTAACTGTAACAGGTTTAACATCACTTAAATTAACTTGACCTGTTGTTCCTATGTACCATTCGATAAACTGTCCTAATATCGTTCTATAAGCTTTGACTGTTTTTTCATCCCTTCCTTCATATTGCAACCATTTGAAGAACTGGTCTATCTGTTTCATAGCCAACGCTCCCTTATAAAAAGTGTTCTACGACTAATATACTACCATTTTCATGGATTATCAACGCAGAATAATAATTCTACGAATAATTAATTAGTTCAGTATTTATCGCAACTTATCTATGTACCCGAACGATAGTGAGGATGAAAATGTAAGAATTTAGTTCTTTCGTTTAACTACCACACTTGGAGGAATCGAACATGGCAATTTTTTTCAGAGCTACTATCTATTCAGAGAGTAGCCGACAATTCAGATGTAAGCTACTCATACGTTTTAGGATGTATTGAAAGGGGTAGTTACCCGCCAAGAAGTCCGGTGGTCGATGGAAGATACATATTGATGTTGCAAAAGAGCTTCACTATCACTACCAAGTTCTACCTGACGAAGAGTAAATTACGAATAGTATCCTTGTAAAACACAGGGATACTATTATTTGTAAAATTCGAGTTAAATTACCCTCGCCGCCATTGGTGGCGAGATTGCTTTATATGGATTGAATATTCTCTTGTAATTATTAATTGTTTCTTTAATAGTTATTCTTTAAGTACAATTTTACGTGGATATCTTATAGAAAATAAAAATAACCACGGGGTTTCATTTAAAATACCCATGGTTATTTTTATTGATTATCTGGTTTTTCCAGAGCCAGTGAGGATTCTACTTACTCAATAATAATCTCAACTTTAACCTATCTTTAACTTTTTGAATGACATATTCAATAAATTTATTCTGCACGTTACTAACCAGGTCTAGAAGAGATGTATCTTCATCAAGTGGTCCATATTTCGTCAAGGATAACGTTGATACCATCCGTTCCTAATCCTCAAAGATACATAGTTATTTAAGAAAACCCCGACATTATTGTGTCAGGGAAAATTCGTTCTCATAATAACAAACATGCGTTATTGCTTGACTTTTCATCTTATTGGAAAATAGGTGAATCTCTTTTCTAGCCATGTTTTAATGCTGCACTCAACCCGTGAATGTGTGATTCCAAGTATTCAATGTCACCTTGATAATCGTTTGCATTAACAATCTGATTAAGATAATCATTTTTAATTTTAGTGCCGTCAATTGCTCGCTTAAAAGTATTATTATCAATAATGGCCTCTCGAAAATATTTCTCCGTACAAACTTTAATATCTTCTCTGGTAATATGTTGGAAATGAGAAACTCCATTTAACTCAGCCAATGCTTGCTTTCGAACATCATTTCTAAACTTTCGTAACTCTGCCGTTATGTTTTCTTCATATCTTTCTTTAAGTTTAAACAGTTCTATAAAATTAGTAATCTTGTTCTTTAATAGTTTTGGAATTCCTTCATTTATCTTTATTTCAACCTTATATTTCATAAAATCGGTTTCATCAATAATAAATGTTATGTAATTTGATATCTCTTCATAATATGGGTGAGCTATAGGGATCTTAATATTTTCACCCTTTATAGTCTCATTACATCCCTTGCATGCAACGATCAAATTCTCTGGGTAAATCGATAATACTGGGAAATGTGCCTTTGGGAGAAAATGGTCAACGGATACTAAATCTTTTCTTGTTTTAGTCAAATCACAATACGGGCAAACTTTATTAAGGGACATCATAGCTCTAAACTCCGCCAAGGAACTTGATGTTTGAAATAAAGCTATATTAAAAGTTTTATAACCCAGCAATTCTTCATAAAAAGATATAAAGATATCTTTGAATTCAGTATGTGACTCACCAAGTAATTCACTCTTTCCCTTCCACTTTCCGTTAAGCAGAGATTTATATCTGCTGGCAAACTTCCCATATTCTTTGCACAAATTAATAGGACAATCTTTTAGCTTATAAATTTTTTGAAGGAAATTACCTCTGTTGATGAAGCTTTTAACGTTTGGATTAATCTGTGTTAGATTGGTAGCTAATTCATCCTTTGTATAATTCACATTCTCTCTAAATGATTTTCTCATTGCCTTTAAAATATCACACATAAAGCCATGGTATGGCTTTAGAAAATCAGTATTCTCTGTAACCCTATACATATTACTCTCTACTCTTTCTCTGTTCGTAATATTTTTTGATTTTTAGAAACAATTCATATTTTGTAGGACTATTCCCTAGTTGATCATATAATTTTATAGCGGAATCTAGATCATTTTCTTCCAAACATCTAACAATTTTTTGTTCGTATGTTTCCAGAACGGTACCATTTTTCTCGTCAACGTCAAATATCTTCTTTAGAATATCCTCATATTCTAGGCCAACTGTTTCTTCTTCAATTTGATTTTGGTTTATTAAATGTCCTTCTTTTTTTAATAAAATTATATTTTCTTTAGGAATGTCTGAAACTATTAGCGGAGCATGAGTAGCAATTATCACATGACAATTCACTCTAATAATACTCTTCAGTATTGAAATATAACTTTTAATCCATTTAGGATGCAGATGAGTTTCTGGTTCATCGATTAAAAGTAGGGAGTTCTCAGAAATTGAATCACTTATTTCTGAAAGTCTTAGAAATAAACTTAATTCACCAGAACTCCATAAAGATAAAGGAACGAAATCAGTTGTACCATCTGACATAAACCATAAATCATTAATTGCATATCTATCTAATTTCTCCAGAAAATGTAAGTCGTTTTCAAATCCATCTTTTCCAGTAAAATAACTGTTTAAGTCAAAAAGTGAAACAAGCCTTTGATCGCCACCTTTATAATAAGTTGTCATGCTATTAGAGAACCTGTTAGAAAATGACTTCATTTTTAAATTTGCATATAAATACTCAATATATATGCGTTCAATTTCAATTTTCGATAACCGTGAGCGATGATTGTGGTCATTGATCACATCAAGTTTTTCAAAGTAGTGAGATATAGTTCTCCGTAATCTGCCATAATCTCTTAACACATTTTCATATTCAAAAACTAAATTCCATGGATCAATGTTAAGGTCTAAATTTCTAAGGATACTCTCTGAAATATCATCATATTTGCCAGAATATAATCTCCTTAGAAATGTATCTAGAGATGAGCTATCTACTCCCTCATTAAACTCAAGGTACAATTGGTTAGGGTTATAACCAATATATCTTACGATATTACCTAGATTTTTACTTTCTCGAGTACTCTCAGTGACATATTTCACGATTATATCTTTTAATTTACTCACGCCCATCTGAGAATAAAAAACAGGACATATGGCAGCCTTCGAAAGCTTAGCTTGATTGTAAATCTTCTCGACAGGTGTAAAGGACGATATTATCAATTTACTAGGTAATTGTTCGGGTACGTTGTAATTAGTCAATGTATACGAATTGTCATTGATTTTATATTTAATAAAAGAATTTATCATTTTATCTTTTTCTCTAGATCTTGATAAAATGTTTACAATTAATTGTAAAATTGTTGTCTTTGATGTCCCATTTTCACCAATTAATACAGACAAGTTAAAATCCTCATTATCGATCTTATTAAATTTAAGTACAAAATTATTTAGCTTCTTGTACTTTTCAACTTTTATCTCTTCTATAAACATTAAAGACTCCTCGCTTTTAAGATCTCAATTATTGCTTAAAGTAACCGTAACATTTGCTACTATAGATTAATTGTTACACGCATTATTTAACAGCATTAGTTATTGAAGGAACACCTTATTTTTAATTTTCCATTTTTCCATCTAAAAGAATACACATTTTATTTTATAGTTCCTATTAGTCACTACACATTTATCGTAAGCTCTTCCTTATTTCGATGTCATCTCGATATAAGTACCATTATTTGGAATATTTGTGATAATATAAATGTACATTTCTGCAATTTTATATACTATTTTTTTGTTTTTAATCAAATAATCATATGTGTTTCTAATTTTCCTATCAACATTCATATTATTAGGTAATAATTCATCTATGATATCTTTCTTTTTATCTTTATAAAACTCGTGAACAATAACATTACGAGTTTTTCGAAGCTCATTGTCGACTAATTTAATAATCTTCAATTCTTCTTGATCGAATTTATTAATGTTGTCGTTTTAACTTTAATCACATATCGGAAATCCGAATATTTCTTCTTCCTATTTTCACTTCTTTTTGCTTGGATTAAAACCACCTCTAAGTTAAGATCTTTAATTAATTTCAATGTACTTGTCTCAATAAATACATAAATGTTAACATATTCTTCAGATAAAGTTCTATTAATAACTCCACAAATGCGATGATATCTTCTTTAATTTCTTTGTATTCTTCTTCGGAAGCAGCTATAAAATAAGTATCTATAACTTGTCTACTGTGCCAATCAATTTCTACTCCTCCTGGAATTACATCTGTTAAAGCATCAAGTTCACTTTCAAGATTTTTGATTTTAAAGTTAATGTTATTCAACAAGATACTTTAATTATCTAAAAAACTTTTTTCAATTATCTTCTCCTTTTTAAACATGTTAAGCTGAATTATCTTATTTAATAATACTACATATTTTTACAAATTCCTCTGTAAACAAGTAGTCACTGATAACTCAATCACTACTTTATTAGTTTTTAATAATAGTGAATATCCTGTCTCCACACGCTTAACATAAGGGCTTTCGTTTTTTCCGCGTGCCATTACGCCATTTCCCAAATTTCAAGTCCAAGAGTATATGTGAAAAATATCCCTTTATTTTTCTATCAAGATACCTAGCTAAAAAAAACAAACACCCGTATATCAGGTGCTGTCTACTAATAATCTATTGATTTCGTCAACAATCAGCCAACTCTGTTATTTTCTTACCTCTGTTTCACATTTCCATACTACCTGTATTACTCCCCAAACCCGCTTCACCACTGCAATCTCAGCCTTCTGTACCATCTCTTACCAACAAAGCTATCGATTCTACGTGCACGGTATGCGGAAACATATCCACCGGCTGCGCCTCGACGACGCCGTAACCGCCATCGACGAGCACGCGCAAGTCGCGCGCAAGTGTCGATGCGCTGCACGACACGTACACGACGCGCCGCGGCTGCAGCTCGAGGATTGTCGCCAGCAGCGCTGGGTCGCAGCCCTTGCGCGGCGGGTCCACCACGATCACGTCGGGCCGAACGCCCTGACGTGTCCACTCGGGGAGGACCACTTCCGCAGGGCCTGCCTCGAAGTGCACGTTCGTCATGCCGTTTAACTCGGCATTCTTCCGTGCATCCGCGATCGCCTCCTCGACGATCTCGACCCCATACACCTGTCCCGCCTTCTGGGCGAGGAACAGGGAAATCGTTCCGATGCCGCAGTAGGCATCGACCACCGTCTCGCCGCCAGACAGCGCGGCGTACTCCAAGGCCTTACCGTACAAGACTTCCGTCTGCACGGGGTTCACTTGATAGAAAGATCGCGCGGAAATTGCAAATTTCACATCGCCGATATAGTCATAGATAACCTCGCTGCCCCACAGGACGCGAGTCTCATCCCCAAAAATAACATTGGTCTGTTTCACATTAATGTTATGGCAAATGCTCTTCACGCCGGGCAGTGCAGCCCGAATGCCCGCAACCCACTCGGCGACGCGAGGAATCTCAGCGCCATTCGTAACCAGCACGACCATGATCTCTCCCGTGCGGAAGCCGACTTTGACGACGACGTGGCGAAGCAGACCGTCATTACGCTCTTCATTATAAGCGCGAATACCGAGCCGTGCGCCGATCTCTTTCACACGAGCAACGACTTCGTCGTTCGACTCATGTTGGATCAAACACTCATCCATATTGATGATGCGATGGCTTCCCTGCGCATAGAATCCACCGATGAGTCCGCCCTGCTCTTCCCCAAAAGGAACCTGCGCCTTGTTCCGATACCGCCACGGATCGGTCATCCCCAGCGTAGGATGAACAATAATCCCTTCATCTGAAGCACCAGCATCAAGATGACCTATTGCCGGCTCACCCGCAACCTGCAACTTCCCAATCCGCTGCAAATTATCCACCACCTGCTGGCGCTTCACGCGAAGCTGTGCCTCATAACTAAGGTGCTGCAGCTGACAGCCGCCGCATTCCTCATATATCCCACAATCCGGAACAACCCGATCCGGACTCACTTCCAGCACTTCCACAAGCGCAGCATAACCATACTGCTTCTTCAAATGCCCCACCCGCACAAGAGCACGCTCACCTGGCAGCGCACCAGCGACAAAAAGGGTAAAGCCGTTCACACGGCCCACCCCTTCGCCATCATGGCTGATCCCAATGATCTCAGCCTCATATTGCTGCCCGATCTGCACCGGCAGATCCGCCATCCAAGCCGGAGCCGCCTTCGCGACGGAATTCCCTATCTTTCCAGAATTCCCTATCTTTCCAGAACTCCCTGACTTCCCAGCCCTTACGGAATTCCCAGACTTCGCCGTCTTCCCAAAATCCCCAGTTCCTCTATGTTTACCTGACACTGAGCCAGAACTACCTTTTGCTTTCATATGACCCTCACTTTACTAAATCCCTGTTTCTTATTCTACCTAGGATGGCGTAGCGCACAGGGTAAGGGTTTTACCCCACCCTACTCAAGCTTCTCCTGCTCCTCATCCCCATGACCCTGCCCAGTTCCCTTCAAATGAAACGGCGTGGTCAACGTCTCTAGGAACGTCTTCTTATAAATCGACTGCCCCGACTGATCCACAACAATCTGCAAATGACTCTTCAGATTCGTCATCACACAAGGCAGCGTGCCCCCGAACTCCCCATCCAGATTCAACTGGACGTAGTCCGGCGAATTAATCTCGATATGATTCGTTTGGAAATAGATCAGATTCGGATCGCTCAAATGTTCGCCGCGCAGTGCGAGCGTAACCACTCTTATGAACTCAGCAAGATTACACTTGCGCAGAATGAGCACATCGAACAGTCCATCATTCATACTCGCTTCCGGAGCCAGCTTCTCGAAGCCGCCGACGGAGTTGGAGTTGCCGACGAGGAACATCATAACTTCTTCATGAAATTCCTTGTCGCCTGCCTTGACATACAGATCTATGGGCTTCAGCCTAGGCAGCTTCTCGAGTCCCTTCATATAATAGGCCAACTGGCCGATCATGGTCTTGAGCTTGCTTGGGACTTCGTACGTCAGCTCGGTCAGCGAGCCGCCGCCGGCGATATTAATGAAGTAGCGGTTGTTGATTTTGCCTACATCGATGTCGGTTGTGTACTGCTGAACGATCAGGTCGCAGGCGTACTCCAAATTCTTAGGAATGCCTAGCGCTCTGGCAAAATCGTTAGTCGTTCCCAGCGGCAAAATGCCAAGCGGGGGCCTGCCTTCCCTCTCGGCCATGCCGTTGACGACTTCACACAGGGTGCCGTCTCCGCCTGCGGCGATAATCAAATCAAAGCCTCGACTAACGGCATGTGCCGCTGCGAGTGTTGCGTCGCCTTCACCGATGGTAGCGTGCGTGGATGTTTCGAAACCACCGCGCTCCAGGCGCTGAAGGATCTCTGGCAAACGCTTTTTCATTTCTTCCCGGCCAGAAGTCGGATTATAGATCAGTCTTGCTCTTTTGACCATTGTGTCTCATCACCTGTTTCGCCTTCTGCGATTTCTGAAGCAATCTGCTTCTCGATCCATTTGGAAATTAGCGGACTAGGCAGCAGCGCCCGTCCATTGTACCGATATTCGAACCCTTCCATGCGGGAAGGGATGACTTGCGTCGTGAAATAGCCTTCACTTAGAAAAAGCGGTGCAACGACGACTGCATGGTCAGGCTTCTTCTGAGCCCACCCTGTCATCTTCTGTTTCACTTGATCTGGCAAAAGCATAGCGATATCCGCCTCGTCGTAGCCGCCTAACGCCTTCAACCGCTCTGCGAGCAGCTCTAAGCCTTGGCGCCACTTGAGATGGAAGCCCTTCTCTTTACTTCCGTGACCGATAAGCAGGACGATTTCCTGACTTGGCGATTCGGAAAGCTCTTTGATTTTCGCATAAATAATCTCAGCAATAACGGGGTCGTCATCAATTGGCGATGTGAAATGAATGCGCGCCTTGATATCAAAAGGTTCCATATCTGTCTCGAGCAGTGGCTCCTCAATCACACCTAAGGCATAGCTGATTTCATCAATATGTGTACTCCCAGAAGACACGAACAGTGGAACGACGATAATATCCGTCACGCCTTGCGCCTCTAAACTGTAAATACCATCTTGAATTAATCGGCCTTCCACCAACTCTAAATAAGAAGCGTAGATCGGAACATTCATCGGCATCTTGACGGCAGACACGGCCTCATCGACCAGCTGAACCCAGCCCTCATCCCGAGATCCATGGCTTATGACTAACACACCATACTCACTCATTTTGTTCTCCCCACCCGTTCTAACCATGCCTATAAATCCTATGCTAACGAATGTGTTCACACATGTCAATTGACCTGCAAATAAACAGGAAAAATCCCGCATTACGCAAGGTAACGCAGGATCTTGAATTCTTTTTTCGAACAAACATTAATTAACGACCTAAACGATCCAGCGTCAGCACATAGCCGTCGTTTCCGTAGTTCAGGCATCTTTTGACACGAGAAATGGTTGCTGTTGATGCGCCCGTCTCGGCTTCGATCTGGTTATACGTACAGCCCTTGCGCAGCATGCGAGCAACCTCAAGGCGTTGGGAAAGCGATTGAATCTCGTTCACGGTGCATAAGTCATCAAAAAAGACATAGCACTCTTCAATATCTTTGAGCGTCAGCACGGCTTCAAAAAGCTGGTCTATTGCTTTATCATTTAATTTTTTTAATTGCATAGGTTGTCAACTCCCGGTAGAAAAGCATTTAAGCTTATAAGATCTGTTTAAGCTCCTGTGTATCATTCGACACGTCACGTATAAATCCTTCCTTTAGGATAGCGAAACGTTAAAATTTCTATGCGTTAATGAGGTGAATTGTGACATTTAACTAGACCCGTGACATTCGTCCATACCAACGGTAGGCAAGTGACATATCCTGTAGGAGACAAATCTGATAAAAAGGATCGTGAATCCTAGTGAGCAACCAAAGACAAATCATTGGTAATGGCGGTAATCGTCCTGAGGTTTATACAAGAAGCTTAACTCTACCTACCCAACTCGGGGATGGCGGCTTCGGGCAATATCCGGGCTTAGGCGGTGGTGGCGGCAATCCGTTTGCACAAGGCGGAGGAGGATTTCCTACTCCTTTCGAAGGAGGCGGTAATCTCTTCGGTAGCCCTAGCGGTGGTAATGCTGGCGGCGGATTTTTTGGAGGCGGCAGCGCGAACCCCAGCGGTGCTGGCGGAGGTGGCGGAGGGAATTTCCTCAGCAACCTCTTAGGTGGTGGCGGTGGTGGAGCTGCAGGCGGTGCCTCGTCTAACCCGCTTAGCGGCTTGAATTTGAAGCAAATCTCCGGCTTCGTTGAACGTATGGGTGGTATTGACGGCATCCTCGGCACAATGGGCAAGGTTCAGAAGTTCATGAGCACCTTTCAACAAATGGCACCTATGGTGAAAACCATTTTGAGTTCGATTGGCAAAGGAAAAGTGAATTCATCGGATGACTTGGAAGAAATATTAAAACCAAAACGCAAACGCCGGAAGAAATCAAGCTCAGGCCCTAGAAGAAAAGGAGCTTCCAAAACCTCCTTAACCAAACGCAAACGCCGATAAGATTATCCTACACAGATCACTCTCAGGTCAACCTCTAGTCATACGCAGGTCAAAATAATTCCAAAAAAGCGCACGAGAAAGCCGCCTCGTCTTGGTTCTAAACCCAAGAAGGGCGGCTTCTCTGCGCCTATCTATTGCTATTCCATTTTCACCGCTGTGCCTTCCGGTACAATCTGAACCCAGGTGTTGCCTGGCAGCAGCGGCACTTCCTTGCCACCCTCCTCATAGGCGCGAAGCATGCCACCTTTGCGTTCCCAAGTGATTTGCTGAGATTTGCCCTCTTGCAGGATGAGACCTTTACCAGGTCCAAAAACATCCACCGTCCGGCGCCCCTCTTTGTCCACAATCTTATGCTTGCTCTCGAGTACGAGCAGATTTTTGGTTTGCAGCTGTTTGCCGGTCTCCTTGTCGAGATGCGGCTTGCCCTCCATACTGCGCTTGTACACACCTTCAGCGGCATTGTATTCATAGGAAGCGAAATACCCTTGGATATAAGGAATTTGAATATAGTTCACGGCTGCGCCGGTAAGCTTATTTTGACCATCCTTGGTAAAAGCGAGCAGCGGTCCGTTCCATTCGGAGCGGAATTTGCGCGCCTCGGCGCCCTGCTTCATTTTATCCACAGAGGTATAAAGATTGTGCGGTGCCTTACGATCCGTCGCGCGCCAGTAGTAGGCGCCATCGCCGTACACCTCATCGAGATGGGCCAGCTTACGGCCTGCCATCATATCCATCGCTTCCTGACTCCAGCCGGCATGGACGATAACCGCATCGAGTGCGTCGCCGATCTCCACGAAATAAGGGCGTATGCTGCGCACGGGACCAATAGCCTTCGCTGCTTGGCTCTGGAACACGGAGACGAATCTCGTAATCTCGCCTTCTGCGAGAATCTCATAGACGATGTCCGCCTGATCTAGGCCGGTTTGGGGCCTGGATTGCGGGGCATTTTCGACCATGACCATGAAGGGCCGGCTCTTCACTTCTTTATCGGTAGGCAAACCCGTTAGCGGGAATTTGAACGGCAGCTCCGTCTCCACAGCTGTGGCAGCAGGTTTGGTAGCTGGCGATGCGGCGGCGGACGTGGCTTCAGCGGTATTCGGGCTGGTCGATGGTAAGGAGGCAGGCGTATCGCTGCAACCGACAATGGCTATGACAGAGCATCCAAGGACGAGCCAGGAGCTAAGGTTTTTTTTACGGAATAAAGGCAATGATTTCAACAGGGCTGCACCTCTTCTCTTAATCGTTCTAGTAAATATATATGCTAGTGATGCGATAGGTAGAAGACTTTTTGTGCTAGAGGGTCAAAAGGTAGTTGGACCCGCGACTGTGATTAGGTATAGTAGGGAGAGAGATGCGTGATGAGTATGTTTAAAACAAGTTCATGCATTTTGTGCATCAAATTCTGCTCAAATAGGCGTTTCAGTAGATTTGCTTGCAAAAACTACAGCTAATTTGTCCAAAACAAGTTAAATTGACTAAAATGGGCCATTTTTGCTGCACTTTTTTGCAGCTTCTACCGTTATAGACGGCTGACCACCGGAATTGTATGCACTTTTTGCATCAACTACTCAACTATTCCCTACTCGCCATTAAGGAGGCAATTTCATGACCAAGCTCACCGATGACCAAGCCATCGTATTGTTCGACGGGGTCTGCAACCTGTGCAGCGGTGCTGTTCAGTTCATCCTACGGAACGATAAGAAGGGAATTTTCCGCTTTGCTTCCTTACAATCGGATAGCGGTCAAAAGCTGCTCGAGCAGCACAACCTGCCTACGGATATCATCAGCACGATCGTCCTGATCGAGGGCGGCCGCTTCTATACCCGTTCGACCGCTGCACTGCGCATTGCCCGGCGGCTGCGTGGTGCTTGGCCTCTGGCGTATGCGGCCATCATCATTCCCGCTCCGTTGAGGAATCTGGTCTATGCCTTCGTAGCGCGCAACCGCTATCGCTGGTTCGGCAAAGCCGAGCACTGCATGCTGCCGAAGCCTGAGTACAAGGCACGATTCCTAGAGTAGTGATCAGCATGATTTTCGCGCAGTTTTCGTTCGATCTCCTTACGGTTCGCTCTTAGTGTTCCACTGTTCCCCACTCATATCTGCTCGGCTCTTGCTTAGTTTTCCGCTGCCGCTCAGATCCCTTTCCGCTATACCCACTCAGATCTGCTCGGTTCTCGTTTTCCGCTACCGCTCAGTTCTGCACGTTCTTATACGCTTCTCGCACAGCTTTGTTCCAGCACGATTTGCGTAGCCCAATTTTGTCCCTAAGACTTCCTCATCCCGCCAAACATCCAACAGCACAGGCTCAGCGTGCCCATCTGAAAGCTATGATGCAACAGCTTCGCCCTGCGAGTAGTGTCAGCCGCACCTAGTGCAAGCAGCAAAGGCACAAAATGCTCCGGCGTCGGAACCGCCTCACGCGCGTTAGGCGCTCTTTCATCGTATCGAACTAGCGCGTCTAAATTCCACGTCTCCAGCTGCTCCGCCAACCACTCATCGAATTCCACCGCCCACACCTGCGGTACAGGATTATTCCGATCCAGCCTGCGCAAGTTGTGAACCGTCCCTCCGCTGCCGAGGATAAGAACATCCTCTTCTCGCAATGGGCCTAATGCCGCACCGATGCGATAATGCTCTTCCGCCGTCAAACGTGGATTCACCGAGAGCGCCACCACCGGTATCTGCGCATCTGGATACATAATGTGGAGCGGCGCCCACGCCCCGTGGTCCAAGCCTCGTTCATCATCGAGCTCACAACGAATGCCCTCTTCCTGAAACAATCGCTGTATATGTAAGCTTAGCGTCAAATCCCCTTTAGCTGGGTACTTAATATCATAAAGCTTTTCCGAAAAGCCTGAGAAATCATAGATCGTTTCCAGATGAATCGCCGTGCTAATCTTCTGCACGGGACTTACCCAATGTGCGCTGAACAGCACGATGGCTTTGGGCGCAGGAATGCTCTTGGCCAGCTTCTGCAAAAACTCGGTGTAAGCATGCTGCTCGATCGCCAAACTCGGTGCTCCATGGGCAATGAAAAAAGATGGCAGCATAGCAGATCCCCCTTCTTCCTAAATGGTAACTTTTTACCAATATACTATACATTATACGCCTTTGGGCACAAATAAAACCTGGCCGATGGCCAGGTTCTTGTCTAAAGCCTATGTTGGAGCATGGGGACGAACTTCTCTTTGCTATCACTCGCTCTTTTAGATAATCTTCTCGGCTGTAAAGATGAAATATATGGTTACAGATACGATTCCACATCCCCTCGCATCTGTAACGATGAAAAACATCTTTACAGCTTGTGCACTGGCTATAAAATGATAAGGGTGGCCGGCTTCAATATTAACACTTGTGCCTCATCGGCTGTTCAAAAACTGCTCAATCCCGTCTGCGATACCTTGGGCCAGCTTCTTCTGATATTCCGCTTCGGACATCAGCTCATCTTCTTCCGGATTGGTCATGAAGCCAAGCTCGACCAGCACGACTGGCACTTTGGACCAATTGAAGCCTGATAAGTCGCTGCGTGCTGATAGTCCTCTTCCAGCCATTTCGGTCGCGGCCTTCAGATGCTCTAGAATAAAGCCAGCTGCTTCATGGCTTTCTGCTGCGATGGGCTTTACCGCTGCTAAGGAAGCCGACGGATACAACACCGAAAACCCTTTGGTCTTCGGTGAACTATCGCCATCCGCATGAATGCGTACAGCCAGCGCTGCTCCTGCTTCGTTCGCCATTTCAGCGCGCTGCTTGTTGCTGATATCGACCTCATGCGATTCGCGGGTCATCGCAACCTCTATGCCGCGACGGACCAGCTCGTCCTTGATCAGCAGAGATACCTCCAGATTGAGCACATATTCCGGTTTTTTCGTACGTACACCGACCGTACCAGAGCTGACCTTTGGCTTGGTTTCCCGCGTATCTGGACCTACAGACTCAAGAGCATTATTCCCATAACGCTGATGTCCGGGGTCCAGCATGACGAGTCTTCCTTGTTGAGGCTTGGCTGCCGTTTTGGAAGCCTCGATCTCTGCTGTAGGCTTTGTTGTAGCCACTGGCGTAAGCTCTGATGTAGCCTCTGCTGCAGGCAACGGCAATGCTTTCTCAGCGGCAGGACTTTCCGCTAGCGGCTGCATGGTCGCGCTACTCGTGACCGCAGACGTTTCCTTCTTTACTGTTGGCGATTCCTGAGGTATAGCCAGTCTATCCAATACCTGCGACGTACAACCAGCCGCGATGAGTACAAAGACCATCCATACGGCAACACTCATGAAAGCCATCCACGGCTTCCGATTTTTTGCTACTTTCAATGCTCTCCGCCTTTCATGGTGCTGCTTCACAGGGTTTTTTCGCCTTTCAGGAGCTGCTTTCACAAGGTTCTCCGCCTTCATTTTACTGGTTCTTTGCCCTGCGCGAATCACCCGATGCATGAAACAAACATCTCCTGCCAAAACTATCCTTTATATAAATAAAATAGAAGGAGGTACTCACATGAATACCCTCTGGAGCTACATTTCTAACCACTGGTTACCGATTGCTTTGATCGTAGGTGTCCTTCTTGCCTTATGGTACGTTTATAAAAATAAGGACAAGTATATCAGGGGCAACGATGACAAATAACTTCGAACTGTCAAAACTTATTATACCTTAAATACTTTGACGACCTCTTGCAGCTCGTCAGCCATTTTCGACAATGATTGAGATGCTGCGCTAACTTCCTCCATGGAAGCAAGCTGCTGCTCAGCAGCTGCGGCTATGCTGTGAGTGCTCTCTAGCGATTTACTGGAAATGGCACAAATTTGCTCGACAACCTCAACCATATGTTTCGAGTCGGATTGAACGAAGACAGCCGATTGAGACACTTCTTTCACATGTCCAAAGTCAACTGGTTAGGTGCAAACTCAACCGTCCTGGCAACCACTTCTCCCACTTTACGATGCACAACAAGCTTTCCATTAATGCTGCTGGTCACACTTTCTAGCTGCTGCTGCATTTTGAGCCCAATCTCGTTATTAATCAATCCTTTACTATTCACGTATGCGAGCGCAACGATGCCAAACAGAGTAGCAACAATTAGAGGAACAAGCAGCAGCATAAATTTACTTTGAATACTTTTTAGCTTCAATATCTTCAACGCCCCCACTTATCTCTATGATTACAGATTATGAATAGAAATTTCGCATCATATCGACAAAAACCTCTTAATATCGACATTATTCATGTGAATTTTTAGTTCACTAGTAATCGACCTCGTTAGAAGTGGTTTATCACAAGATAAACTTAGTCTGTGACTATTACGAATCAAAATAAGCTTACTCAGATGAAGCTATTACGACCTGCTTCTGGTACAACTCGCATTCGCTCTTACCAGCTGTCTTGCACAACCCGGGCCTTCTACGAATAGCGGTTTAGCTAGAAATGAATAAGCAAGCTTACCTTGCTTATTCGTTCTAATATCGGAGCATCTCGTCAGATAAGACCACAGCGCATGCTTATTAGCTGTAAACGAGACTTCCATGGTGTATTAGCCAACAATAAGCAAGCCTAGCTTGCTAATGCAATCATAGCCGGGGTCATTAAGACAAATAAGCAACTTCAGTTGCCTTATCCGCACAATGAACTGCATAGATTACTCCAAAACCCAAAACATATAAATTCTTAATCTATTGAAAAAACAAAAAACACAGCCTTTTACCATGCAAAAGGTTGTGTTTCTGCTTTCAATCTATTTCAAGGTTTTCATCGCGTCGCGGATGCCGATATCCTTTTACTAGTCAAAATAAATCGGGTTCGTTAGCGCAGCCATAAGCGTCATGTTGACCTCATCGAAATGCCGCCATACTTCGGCGCGTACAAACGTTGTTCCCTGTGCGTCAAAATGGATGGCGAGCACCCCGTCTGAGGACACTAGTACTTCCTTTTCCAATCTAATGTTGCTAAACAGTTTGATCTTATCTCCGGCCATCAAATCCTCGGCGTACAAACACACTTCTCTGCTCCGCTCTCCTGCTGGAACAATATCTCCAACCCTATAAGAACCGCAGTTTAGCTCCACAAAAGGCCCGTTTGGCGCATAAGTAATCAGTACGTGACCAAGCCCAATGGCGCTTAAAATGCCATCCACGGTTTTCTCAGAAGCGTACACCCAGGTACATGGCATCGCATGCTTCACATACGGATCTGGACGATGGGTATCGCTGCCGCCAACAGCAACAAGCCTTCTGCCGGAGACGAGTTGACTATGCCACCAATTCAGCGCTCTAACATTCCGCTCCGTAAAGGGGCCATTCCATACTTCTACCCAGTCGTGATCTACACCCAAATCCCATTCCCACGGGCAATACTCGCAGTGCGGATGATTGATCACGATTTTGGCTCCATTAGCACGGGCTTCGGCAATCTTGGCGTTGACGTCTTCCTGACTCTTCACCCGAAAATCTCGGATCGGATCGATAACACCCAAGAAATTACTGTGTCCGAAATTCGTTGTAAATTCCATCCCCGGTATCATGACAACGCTCGTATGGCGCGGATAGGTCATGTTTTGGCTGACCGTATTGTGATCCGTCATGGCGATAAAATCACAGCCGAGTTCCTCTCATCCTTGCCGCATTTTCTTCCAGTGTAAAAGTACCGTCGCTGTGCACGCTATGTGTATGCAGATCGCCTTTTAGCCAGCGAGGTGTCTTATAAAGAAATTCGATCGTAACGGTAACGGAACAACCTTCGCTCGGTACCTTGTAGGCGTTATGCAGAACCGCCCAGTTTCCCGGCGTTAAATCACCCGATAAATAGCCTGGAGTTGATTGTTCCTTTCCAAGTCGAAATGCTTTGCGAGCTCCTCCGCTCCAGCCTCTCACTCTGCCGGTATCCCTCAGGCCCAAGTCGATCACGGCCTTCTGTTCACCGTGTGATTCGATCACGTAAGTGACCACAATTTCCTCAACATGCTCGGGCATTTCAAAAGGGACTTCGATATAAGTGCTTTGCTCCGAATTAGCAATTCTTTTCGTCATTGTCGTAACTGAACGTATTCTTTCCACATGTTTCATCTGTCGCTCTCCTTGATCTGCTCGGTTTTAAGTTAAGCGCAAAGAAGCAATAATCGGATAATGATCCGACGGGTAGCCCCCTTCAATCTGCCCTCTATCGACGATCGTTTCCAGTAGTTCCACCTCGGGAGATACGAAAATATAATCAATTGGCGCCTCGTCTGCTCCACCTTTGAAGTCGTGCGCAGTTCGGCCTACATGTCCTTCAATAGCGGTATAAGCGTCTTTCAGCCAGCCGTTCGGTCCTTCGTCCCCAGCTTCCCCCCTCAAAAAACGGATAGGCGGGTAGCTCGGATGGCTGTTCATGTCCCCCATTAAAATAGCGGGTAAAGAAAGCTCGGACTTATGCGACCGAATATAATCCCAAATCACTTTAACGCCATTTTCTCTAGCTTCTTGACTATGATGATCCAAATGGGTGTTGTACACGATAAATGCTTTCTGAGTGTATTTGTCCAGGAATCGAACCCACGTACACATTCTAGGGAACATGCTGTCCCAGCTTTTGGATGCCGTTACTTCCGGCGTTTCCGAAAGCCAGAAGTGGCCTTCCTCTAGCACCTCAAGTTGATCCTTCTTATAAAAAATAGCGCAATGCTCATTTTCATGTTCGCCAAATCGGCCCTTGCCGATCCAATTGTACGCTTCCAGCTCCCCATGAAGCTCGGTCAGCATGTCATAGTAGCCTTCCTGTGTGCCGACCAGAATGGGGTCGTGCTCTTGGATTGTATGGGAAACGCGCCTCACACGATGAGGCCATGCGTTGTCTCCATCCTTTGGCTCATTGTATCGCAGATTGAAAGTCATGACCTTCCACTCCATCGTATATGCACCTCTTCTTTGTTTATTCTTTTACAGAACCGAGCATGATGCCATGTATAAAATACTTTTGCAGAAACGGATAAACGATAAGAATCGGCACCATCGAAACTACGATTTTGGCAGCGTTAAGTGTCTTATCCGATACTTTCATCAGTAACTCAAGCTTCGTCGAATCAAGCTCCAACAACGCGTTCTGGTTGACGACGAGCTGCTGAATATACGTTTGCAGCGGATAATTTTCCGCACTGCGCATAAAGATCATACCGTCAAAGAACGAATTCCAGTGACCAACAATACTGAATAATGTGACAGTAGCCATCGCTGGCAGCGAAAGCGGCAGATAGACTTTGACCATCATATACCAAGGTCCTGCACCGTCCATGTAACCCGCGTCGCTCAGCTCCTTCGGCAAGTTTCGGAAGAAGTTCATTAACAAAATAACGTTAAAAACCGGCACCGCACCCGGCAGCACAAGAGCCCACATGGTGTTAAACATCCCTAATGCCTTGACGGTCAAATATAACGGAATAATCCCGCCGCTGAACAGCATCGTAAACAGCATGAACCACATATACACGTTCCGGTACGGGAATTCCTTGCTGCTTCTCGACAACGGGTACGCCATCATAACGGTCAATACGAAATTGATTCCCCCGCCCAGCAAAACCCGTTTGACGGAAACTAAAAATGCATTGAGAAAATGCGGTTCTTCCATAATTTTACGATATGATTCCAATGAGAAACCAACAGGCCAAAATTTAACGAATCCCCCAGCCGCTGCCGCGTTGTCGCTAAACGAGACGGAGAACACGTGCACAACAGGCGCAAGCGACATGGCTGAGATGACTAGCATCACCAAGATTAGAGCTGCTTCGGCTATACGAGCCGAAATCGTTTTATTGCGTACCACTGGCATTCACCTGCTTCATTAGAAAATTCTGTAATTCGCATACGTATAGGCGACTCTGTACGAAATAAAGATGAGAAGGAATCCGATTGCTGACTTCAACAAACCGACGGCCGTAGCTAAGCCATATTGAGCCTGTACAAGTCCTACCCGGTACACATACGTATCGATAATATCACCCGACTCGTAGACAAGAGGATTATACAAATTGAAAATTTGATCAAAACCTGCATTCAATATATTGCCTATGCTCAAAGTAGCCAACAAAACAACAGTAGTAACCAAGCTCGGCAGCGTAATATAAACCAATTGCTTCAATCTAGTAGCTCCGTCCATTTCGGCCGCTTCATAGAGGGAAGGATTAATGCCAGCTAATGCAGCTAAATAAATAATGGCAGCAAATCCGAATTCTTTCCAAATGTCTGTACTAACGACAATCCCGGGAAACAAGCTGTTTTTGGCCATAAACATAATCGGCTCGAAACCTAACGCTTTCAACGTATTGTTGATAATGCCGTCCAACGACAGCATATCTATCACAACACCCGCCAAGATAACCCATGAAATAAAATGAGGCAGGTACACAACTGTCTGCACCCATCTTTTGAATATGCTGAATCTAACCTCATTGAGCAAAATGGCAAAGGTAAGCGGAATGATGAGATGCGCGATAATTTTGCACACGGCAATAAATACCGTATTAAAGAAAATAACTTTGCTATCTCTCAGTTGAAACATGTACGTGAAATTTTCGAAGCCGATCCAGGGGGAGTTCCATATTCCTAAACCAATCTTGAAATCTTGGAACGCAATTGCGACTCCGAACATCGGCACGAGATGGAAAATAATGAGAAGCACGATACCCGGCAGAAGCATCAAATGGTAGTGCTTGTAAAACGATTTTATGTTCATGAACGATACACCTCTGTTCAACTTATCCGTTTTTGATTGTAGAAAGAGCGCACCACCATTCGGTCAGGTGATGCGCTCTTTACATGTACACGTTACTTTTTGGACTTACTGATTTCATCCGTTACTTCTTTCGTGATTTCGTCGCCGCCTTGCGCTTTCCAATCTGTAACGAACTTATCAAACGTATCAAGCGGCTTCTCGCCCATTACGATGCCGAAGAAAGTTTCAGTTTCTAACTTTTGTAGATTAGCCCATTTTCTTTCCATCGTCTTCGTATTCGCTGTAAATTCGCTGTACACCTTATTCATGTTTTGCTTCAGCAAATCTGCTGGAACGGTGTACCCGAAATATCCTGACCAATCTTTCAGATCTGCTTTCGGATTAGCTTTGTCGCGAGTTGCCTTTGCAAACATTTCTTTCATTTCCGGATTCAGCTCTTCAGGCTTGATCTGTCCGCTCATTGCCTTCTTCAATGTGTCTGATTTTCTTTCCACAGCATCCGCATAATCGTAAGTGGAGTTTCCGATCGGCCAATACTCTGCGCTTACCGTGAAGTCTAACTTCAAAGCGTCAGGATCTACTTTACGCTGAGCATTGATAAACGTGTTCGCATAAATCATAGCCGCTTCAGGATTCTTCATCCCTTTCTTCACAACAATAAACTGGTTACTTACCGGCACCATCATCGTGTTCACAGTCCCTTTGGCATCAGGGATCAAATAAGGCACGAAATCAACCTTCGGATTGAGCTTCATAGCATCAGCAGCCAACCCGCCGGACCACCATGGACCGAAGAACATACCCGCTTTGCCGGATACGATGTTCTCGTTCGGGTCTTTGCGCAAAGCAAATTCCTTATCAATTGCACCTGCCGCATACATGTCACGCAGCTTGCTGAGTGCTTGCTTCGTTTCAGGAAGGATCGAAGCGTAAACGACCTTGCCGGAGCTATCCTTGATCCAGTTGGAAGGATAAGCGCCGAATGCTTGGAAAATACCTTTAAAGTCCCCTCGCTGCGCTTTACCGCTTACCGTTAATGCTTTCTCGTAACCGGCGATGCCAATGGTATCCGCTTTGCCACTACCGTCTGGATCTTTCTCTACGAAAGCTTTGGCGATCGCAGCGACATCGTCCATCGACTTTGGCGGCTGAAGTCCCAATTTATCCATCCAGTCCTTGCGTACCCACGCCATACTTGAAGCATCCGCTTGTACGCTAATATTGGGAATACCCATCAATTTACCTTTATAGGTTGCTTTCTCAATCGCTTTGTTGTTCGTTGATGCATACAATTCCTTGGCTAATGGAGACGCGTATTTGTCATACACTTTGCTTAAGTCCTCAATTTGTCCGGCTTCGGCGAGGGCAAGGAAGATTTGCTCGTTTACAAGCATGACATCAGGTAGATCGTTGCTCGCGATGGCCAGTTTCATCTTTTGCTCATAGTCCTGTGAAGCTGCATACCATAAAATTTTAAAGTTGATATTTGTTTTTTCTGAGATATATTTCATATACTGATTGCTTTCTACGGTATCGCCAGCAGGTAACTTTGCACCTGGGCTCAAGCTTTTGAAGGTGGTAACTTCTATCGGATTCGGCATCTTAAACGGGTCCACCTTAACGTTCGGATCTGCAGCTTGCCCGCCGCCGTCCTTGCTGGCCCCTCCGTTATTGCTCGAACATGCCGTCAGCAGAACAACCAATACCATCATAGAAATTAGAGCTTTTTTCTTTTTCATATTGCCCCTCCTCATTAATTACCCTTCACTTACATCTTAAAGAAAATGAGAGGCATTCGGGTCAGTTAATGTCTTACGTTTAGGAGCAAATCGTCTCCTAAATCGGCATTCTGGGAACGATCAGGAGACAAAAGTGCACTTCTTTGGAGACGATTTGTGTTACTGTCTTTGGGTGAAAGCCCAATTTTAACTCTTGCTCTTGCGGAACTCACCGGGCAGCATCCCCGTCAACTCACGGAATACTTTGCCAAAATATTTTTCATTCGGATACCCAGCTTGTGCGGCGATCCAACTAATCGTTTTCCCTGTTTGACTAAGCAGATCTTTCGCGTGATTCACTCGCACTTCCCGGATATAATCGTTAAACGTTTTCCCGGCAATATCCCGAAAACAGCGGCTGAAATAACTGCGACTCATGTTGACCCTTTTCGCGATGTCCGGCAAAAGAAGCTCATTTTGAAACTCATGGCGAATAATATCTACTGCCTTCCAAATACTTGCCTTCACTTCGGGCGAATACGGCCCATCTTCCTCTTCGGCAAACGCAGGAACGCCATGGATCTCCACTTTCGTTTCCCTTGTTCGTACATTTTGCTCCTGCATTTTACCTACAATTCTTCTTAATATTTCGTCCATCTGCTCATGTTCAAGCTCGACCTTGGTCATATAATCCAGCGCCCCTAGGCGAAGCGCTTCCTGTATCAATTCAAAATCCTGATGAAACGTCAATACGACCATGCTAATATCCCGATAACGTTCTTTCACACACCTCATTAAATCTATACCTGACATGACAGGCATCGCTAAATCGGTAATGAGCAAGTCCACCTGATTATTCTCCAGAAACTCTAACGCTTTTTTGCCGTTACCCGCTTCACCTACGACCTCTAGATTATGCTCACGCCAAGGCATCATCGCGATGAAGCCTTTACGCACCAAGTGATCATCGTCCACAACCATAACTTTTATCATCCGAGTATACCTCCTATTGGAAGACGAAGTATGATCGTCGTCCCTGAGCCGATTGTGCTTTTTATATGAAAACTCGCAGCTGCTCCGAATTGAAACTTCACCATACGGTTTACATATTGCAGCCCGATTCCCATGCCTACCTTCTTTTTCTCTAACGTGTTCTCGCTCATTAATTGATCAATTTCTTCTTCTGTCATCCCGTCTCCATTGTCTCTAACTTCAATAATGACATGCGATTCACCGTCTTCGATGACACTAACTTCAATTACACCTTTATCCTCCAAGCCGTGATACAACGCATTTTCAACAAGCGGCTGTAGAATGAACCTTGGAACCGGCAGCTCAAGCGCCTCGGAATCGGCATGGATTTTCACATCAAATTGAAAGTTATAACGGATGCCCTGCAGCTCCACATAATTTTTGAGAGCCTCAATCTCATCTTTAATTCTGGCCGGTCCGCCTTTACCGAGATTATAGTAGAGCACTTTGTTCAACGTGGAAACCAAGCGGTCAATATCCTTCTGCCCATTGGCACGAGCCAGCCAGCGAATGGTATCGAGTGTATTATGAATGAAATGCGGATTGATTTGCGTCATTAATTTCTCAACTTCGAGAAATGCTTTGCCTTGTTCCTTCTGCTCCACCTCGCCGATTAATTCAAAGATGCGGCTTCTCATTTCTGCAAACTCTTTATAAATAACGGCAAACTCCAAGATCTGAGATTGTCTTCTCGGGAAAACCTCGTTGTTACTTTTTACATTACGAATATCCGTACTCAGCAGCTTGAGCGGACGGTATACCGTTCGCCAAATCAACCAGGCAATGAAGAAGCTTGCTATAAGGGTTAAGATAGCAAAGAAGGCGAACTGCTTGATCCACCTATTTACTTCGAGGTTGTATACCGATTTGGGGACGGCGGCCAGTACCTTCCAAGATTGATTGCTCGTCTCCTCAAACATCATATATTTGCCCGAAATGTCTTTATTCGATTGGTTATTGGCATGCAGCATGCCTACAGGAAAATCCGTTGAATTCTCGCTATAAACAATTTGTCCATGATTATCGACAATAAGATGTACCAAGTTGCCACCGAATTGATCGTTGTCTTTGAGTATGCTTTCTGCCAATTTAAAATTAGTTTCAATATAGACATACGCATCGTCACGATCCGGCAGCTCGACTTTGCGCAGGATGGACAGCACTTCATTGCCGTCGATCGGGTTTAAAGAAAGATGCGGTCCCATATAAGTAAGTTTATCGAACTTGATAAGTACTGGCAGCTGCTTAAGGTCATAATCTTCACGAACGTTAAAATTTTCAAATAATAGCTGCTTGTCTTTCTCAAAGTAATAAAACATTAATCCAAGCGTCGGGTTCGTAAAATGAATCAAGCCTAACTCGCTTCTGATCTCGTCGTTTAATCTTTTCTTTTCATATAAATCAGCTGATAAATAGTTCTCTAGGCTTTTGCCAACCCTCCCGTCAAAGGCGAGCTGTTGAGACGTGTGATTTAACTGACCGAGGGTATCTTCAAGCAACAGCCTTACCTGATGCAAATTGCTTTGGACCCCGCCCTCTGCTTTATTTTGTAAAATCGCATACATCGAGAAATAGGAAATACTCCCAATGAGAATTAAGGGTGCGAGTGAGCTGATAAACAGGATGAGAATGAGACGATATTTCAAGGAATGCGGCTTCGGTTGTAAACCCATCATTTTAAGTATTGTCATGATTCAGCCTCGCTTTGCTACTTGCCTAATACTGCCTAGTATACAAAACAAGTAAAACGCTTACAACGGTCAATTAATTTGAGAAAAATGAAAAAGCACAACCCTTTGATGAACAAAAGGCTGTGCTTTATACAATTAAGAGCAATCTTACTATTTCAAAGCTTTCATTGCAATATCCGTACGGTAATGCTTCCCGTCAAAATGGATCCGGTCCGCATCCGCATAAGCTTTCTGACGAGCTTCAATGATATCTTTGCCAAGGCCTGTGATTCCTAGAACGCGTCCGCCATTGGTGACAATTTGTCCGTCTTCGATGGCTGTCCCCGCGTGGAACACTAGCGAATCTTGCACTTGATCCAGTCCTGTAATCGGCAGCCCTTTTGGGTAAGGACCTGGGTAGCCTGGTGAAGCTACAATGACACAAACTGCCGCTTCCTCACTCCACTCGATCGACTGCTCAGCCAACGTTCCGTTGTTGATAGCTAAGAAAATATCAAGAAGGTCAGTCTTGAGGCGAGGCAAAATAACCTGCGTCTCTGGATCACCGAAACGTGCGTTAAACTCAATGGTTTTCACGCCATTCGGGGTCAAAATCAAACCGGCATAAAGGACGCCTTTGAAAGGACGGCCCTCTTTTACCATCGCATCAGCTGTAGGTTGAACGATGTTCACAAGTGCTTCCTGTACGATTGACTCAGGGATATGCGGCAGCGGGGAGTACGTCCCCATTCCGCCCGTGTTTGGCCCCTTGTCGTTATCAAAAACAGGTTTATGATCCTGTGATGGCACCATGAGGCGAACCGTGGACCCATCAACAAAGGCTAACAGTGACATTTCTTGTCCGGTTAGGAACTCTTCAATGACTACGCTAGCTCCGGATTTGCCAAACACTTGATCCACCATAATATCGCGAAGCGCGGCTTCCGCTTCCTCCATCGTTTGCGCAACGGTAACACCTTTTCCAGCAGCTAAGCCGTCCGCTTTAATAACAATTGGCGCCGACTGACTGCGCAAGTATGCAAGCGCTGGCTCATAAGCGTCGAAAGACTCGTAAGCTGCCGTAGGGATACTGTATTTCTTCAATAGCTCCTTCATAAACACCTTGCTGCCCTCAATAATCGCCGCATTCGCGCGAGGTCCGAAAGCCTCGATACCTTTGGACTCCAAGTGATCAACCAATCCAGCTGCAAGCGGATCATCAGGTGCTACCATCACGAGGTCAATCGCCTGCTCCTTCGCAAATGTACTGATCTCCTCGAATTGCAGTTCTGTAATCGGCACACATTCCGCTAAGCCAGCAATCCCGCCGTTCCCTGGTGCACAGAACAATTTGCTGATCTTCGGGCTTTTGCTGAGTGCCCATACAATCGCATGCTCGCGCCCGCCTCGTCCAATAACTAATACACGCATCGCTATGGAAACCCCTCTCATGGGGAATGCCCACGGTCTGGAAATCGAACGTGAGCATTCTCAATTGTTTTAGTGTTTAAAGTGACGAACGCCTGTCATGACCATGGCAATGCCATTTTCGTTCGCTACGCGGATAGATTCTTCGTCTTTAATGGAACCGCCTGGCTGAATCACCGCTGTGATTCCCGCTTTTGCTGCCATTTCAAGTGTGTCGCCCATTGGGAAGAACGCATCGGAGGAAAGGACAGATCCTTTCGCCTTGTCGCCCGCTTGCTCAATGGCGATTTTGGCTGCGCCAACACGGTTCATTTGACCCGCGCCAACGCCAACCGTCATATCGTCTGCAACGAGTACGATTGCGTTAGATTTAACGTGCTTAACTACTTTCCATGCGAAAAGTAATTGCTTCATCTCTTCAGCCGTCGGTTGACGCTCAGAAACGACTTTCAGATCAGCCTCAGTCAGCTGGTAAGCATCGCTAGCTTGTACGAGCATGCCACCTTCAACCGTTGTAATCACTGGCTCCGATTTGCGACCAGCTACTGTATCTAAGCCGCTTACTTTGAGTAGGCGAATGTTTTTCTTTTTAGAAAGGATATCAAGCGCTTCCGGTGTAAAATCAGGCGCAATGACGATTTCCAGGAAAATCTCATGCAGCAGTTGAGCTGTCGCTTCATCCACCGCGCGGTTCGCGGCTACGATGCCACCGAAGATGGAAGTCGGGTCTGCATTGTACGCTTTCGTGTAAGCTTCAAGCACATTTGTACCGATACCTACGCCGCAAGGATTCATGTGCTTAACAGCTACAACCGCAGGCTCGCTGAACTCTTTGACGATTTGTAGAGCTGTATTCGCATCATTAATATTGTTGTAGGATAATTCTTTACCATGTAGCTGCTCAGCCGTTGTAATGTTACCGGCAACCGCATTCGGCTTACGATAGAAAGCCGCGCTTTGGTGCGGGTTCTCTCCATAACGAAGCTCCTGCATTTTCTCATAAGTCACTGTATAGCGCTCTGGGTAAGGCTCGCCTTGCAGACCAGTCAAGTAGTCACCAATCAAAGCATCGTAAGCCCCTGTGTGACGGAACACTTTAGCAGCTAGTCGTTTGCGCGTTACCAGCGTTGTGTCGCCAGTCTCTTGCACTTCTTCCAGCACCTTCGCATAGTCGGTTGTATCCACGATAACGGAGACAAACGCATGATTCTTAGCTGCGGAACGAAGCATCGTCGGCCCACCGATATCGATGTTCTCAATCGCATCCTCGTAAGTCACATCAGGCTTCGCAATCGTTTCAGCAAAAGGATACAAATTCACGACAACCAGATCAATATACTCCAAACCGAGCTTCTTCATGCTCTCTTGGTGCTCCACGTTGTCACGAACGGCCAGTAGTCCGCCGTGAACATTCGGGTGCAGCGTTTTGACGCGGCCATCCATGATCTCCGGAAACCCTGTAACCTCGGAAATGCCGATAACCGGCACCCCTTTATCCTTCAACAAACTAAGCGTACCGCCCGTAGAAATGATCTCAACGCCCAGCTTCGACAGCTCGCTCGCGAATTCAACAATTCCCGTCTTATCGAAAACGCTGATCAGTGCTCTTTTGATTGCCACTATGCTTCCTCCCAGAAAATAATATTTGTAACTTCTCCCGCTCATCCCAACTTAGCGATGAAGAACAGCCTTAACTTCGATCAAGCTCACTCATATAGGGTAAAACCGTCGCGGTAACGATGTAAAACATCCTTACAGTAGCTAGTTCTCTCGCTCAAGCCACCCTAGTGATGAAAAACATCCTTACATACTCTCCGGTCGCGATCCACGCCACAGAAAAGTCTAATTTTTTTAAATCCCTCGCGCATACTGAAGAGTTATCCACAGATGACCTTATTTTGCGTGGTGGAGCTATAGCTCAAAACCCTACGACCGCACGCTAACCCTGCGGCCATCCAAGCTCACGCGATCCTCGCGCAGCCAGCGAATCACCTGCGGCAGCAGTACGTGCTCAGCCGCATGGATGCGCTCCGACAGCGAGTCCGCAGTCTCGTGCTCGTGGATCTCAACGGCACGCTGGGCGATGATCGGCCCGGAGTCCAACCCGCCGTCCACGAAGTGAACGGTCACGCCGGTCTGCTTCACGCCGTACTCGACGGCCTGCTCGATCGCACGTACGCCGGGAAACGACGGCAGCAGTGAAGGATGAATGTTGATCATGCGCCCGAAATACGGCTCAACAAGCACATTCGTAATAATCCGCATGTAGCCAGCCATTACGATCAAGTCAACCTGACGATCGTGCAGCTCTTTAAGGATAAGAGCCTCATAAGCCTCACGACTCTCGTATTCCTTCGGAACAAACGCGAATACTGGCACCTTCGCCTCTACAGCACGCTCCACCACATACGCTTGCGGGCGGTCACAGACAAGAAGCTCGATGCTGACATCAAGCTTCCCCTTCTGTACCTGATCTACGATGGCCTGGAAATTCGAGCCGCTGCCCGAAGCGAAAATCGCAATTCGGTAAGGCTGCATTAAACTTCAGCTCCTTGGAACGTCACTACACGCTCGCCTTCAGTAACAACACCTAAACGGTAAGCTTTCTCGCCTTGTGCTTCTGCTGCTGCAATAGCTTTCTCAGCATCGTCCGAACCAACGATAACAACCATCCCGATACCCATGTTGAACGTACGGAACATATCGTTGTTCGAAATGCCGCCCTCACGCTGCATCAACTCAAAAATCGGAAGGATCGGCCACGATCCATATTGGATTTCGACGTTCACGCCATCAGGCAGAACGCGAGGAATATTTTCGATAAAACCGCCGCCTGTAATGTGTGCCATTCCTTTGATCGCAACATCTTCAAGCATCGCAAGAACTGGCTTCACATAAAGCTTCGTTGGCTCAAGGAGCACGTTACCAAGCTTATCGCCCAACTCATCCACATGACCTTGAAGCGTATAACCGCCATCTTCCAGCAAAAGCTTGCGCACAAGAGAGAACCCGTTACTGTGTACACCGCTCGATGCCAGACCTAGAACCACGTCTCCAGGACGGATCGTTGTACCATCGATGATCTTTTTCTTGTCGACGATTCCAACCGTAAACCCGGCAATGTCATACTCCCCTGACGCATACATGCCCGGCATTTCCGCTGTTTCGCCACCGATGAGTGAGCAGCCAGACTGCGCACAACCGTCAGCGATCCCTTTAACGATAGCTTCAATTTTCTCTGGAATTACTTTGTCACAAGCAAGATAGTCGAGGAAAAAAAGCGGCTCCGCGCCTTGAACGATAATATCATTCACGCACATCGCAACAGCGTCAATCCCAATCGTATCATGCTTATCCATTGCAAAAGCGATCTTCAGCTTCGTGCCCACGCCGTCCGTACCAGATACGAGCACAGGCTCCTCGTACTTGTCTTTGTTCAAGCTGAACAGCCCGCCGAAGCCACCGAGGTCCGTTAACACTTCAGGACGGAAAGTCCGTTTGACGTGCTTTTTCATCCGTTCTACTGCTTCGTTCCCCGCCGCGATATCGACTCCAGCCTTTTTGTAAGCATCCGACACTTAGCAATCACTCCTTAGTTTGTCTATGTATCGGGCAGGTCGTCCGCCTAAGCGGGACCCACCCGTTGTGTCTATTTCAATTTATTCCATTTCCTTATCTATTAACCAATTAATCGCAAGCACAACCAACCTTAGTAACATCCACAATTTCTGTTGGATAACTGTTATCGAAGCATGCCGTACAGTAGCCGCTCTCCGCCCCTGCCGAACCTTGACCGATCGAATCTAACAGCCCTTCTTTTGTCAGAAAATGCAGGGAATCCGCGTTGATCGCTTTACGAATCTCTTCGATCGAATTCATCGCAGCGATCAGCTCTTTCCGATCCGGTGTATCAATCCCGTAGTAGCATGGATTCATAAAAGGCGGCGAAGAGATACGCACGTGCACTTCTGTTGCTCCAGCTTCTCTTAGTAAATTGACGATTCGAAGTGACGTTGTCCCTCGCACGATGGAGTCATCAATCATGACGACACGCTTGCCTTCAACGACTTTACGAACGGCGCTCAGCTTCATTTTAACACCTTGCTCACGAAGCTCTTGGCTTGGAATGATGAACGTCCGGCCTGTGTAGCGGTTCTTGATCAGTCCCAGCTCATAAGGGATACCCGTTTGTTCCGCATAACCAATTGCAGCCGAAATACTCGAATCCGGCACACCAGTCACAATATCAGCGTCAACGAAAGCTTCCATCGCCAGTTTCTTACCCATCCGCTTACGCGCGGAGTGAATATTCACCGTATCAATGTCACTATCTGGACGAGCAAAGTAGATATACTCCATCGCACAAATCGCGCGTCGGCCGCTTTCCGTGAACCGCTCCGAGCGGAAGCCGTCGCGATCAATCACGATGATTTCCCCTGGCTGCACATCACGGAAATACGTAGCTCCCACCGCATCGAAGGCGCAGGACTCGGAAGCGAACAAGTAAGCATCTCCCAGACGGCCGATCATGAAGGGACGAAGTCCGTTCGGATCGAGCGCAGCGATCAATTTGTCCTTGGTGACGATCAGGAAGGCAAAGCCGCCGATAACTTGATTCATCGCATCTTTAACCGCATCCACAATATCGTCGTGCTCCGAACGGGCAATCAAATGCGCCATAACCTCGGTGTCGCTCGTCGTTTGGAAGATCGAACCCTTCTTCTCAAGCTCGCGCTTGATAATATGCGCATTATCAAGGTTGCCGTTCGTCGCAATAGCAAGGTCGCCCTCACGGTACTTGAATACGAGTGGTTGTGCGTTTGCCAGCTTGCTTTCGCCTGCTGTTGAATAGCGCACGTGGGCGATCGCGGTAGAACCTGTCAGAGGATGCAAATTTTCATTGGTGAATACCTCTTTGGCAAGTCCCATACCGCGATAATAGTTAAACTTGCCGTCTTCCACCGTGCAAATGCCGGCACTTTCCTGTCCGCGGTGCTGCAGGGCATGCAGCCCGTAATAGCACAGAGAGGAAGCTTCGGGATGACCATACACCCCGAAAACCCCACACTCCTCATTCAGCTTATCAAACAATCCGCCTTGGCCGCCTACACCTTCGTTGAAATACTCGCCTGTCCAAAGTTCATGCTGTTTATCCCCTAGTTGAACTACGGGAGCAGCAGGGAGCTTTAGGGCCTTGGTTTTTTTCATGCCATTAGACATGGGATCGCATCCTTCCAGACTTTCGCCAGCTCGTTTACCGGAGACTGGAGACGCTGTTCGTTATTGATTTTAACGGTCAGATCTGAACCTGTTACTGTTCCAATTTCTTGATAAGGTACGCCTTGTGAAGCAATCCAGTGTTTCAGAGCGTCCGCTTTATCAGGAGAAGCACTGAGCAAAATACGGGATTGTGTTTCACTGAATAGCGTGAAGTCGGGACGAAGGTCAGACGCCACATTAACAGCTGCGCCCACTTTACCACCGATACAGCTTTCAGCCAAAGCAACGGCCAAGCCGCCTTCGGATAAGTCATGCGCAGAAGCAACAAGACCTTCTTGAATTGCTTTTAGAACCGCATTTTGCAGGCGTTTCTCTGTAGCCAAGTCCAATTCAGGAGGACGGCCTTCCGTTACACCGTGAATCACATATTGGAATTCGCTGCCGCCGAGCTCCGCTTTCGTCTCGCCGAGCAGGATGATGATGTCGCCTTCTTTTTTGAAGCTTTGCGTCGTGATGTGGTCGATGTCATGAACAAGACCAACCATCCCGATAACCGGAGTTGGGTAGATCGCACCTTTGGCATTCTCGTTGTAAAGCGAGACGTTACCGCCAATAACCGGCGTATCCAAGAAGCGGCAAGCTTCTGCCATACCGTCTGTGGATTTCTCCAGCTGCCAGAAAATTTCTGGCTTGTCTGGGCTGCCGAAGTTCAGGTTATCCGTAACCGCGAGCGGCTCAGCACCGGAGCAGACAACGTTACGCGCTGCTTCCGAAACTGCGATTCGTCCGCCTACTTCCGGATCCAAGTACACATAGCGTCCGTTGCAGTCGGTTGTCATCGCGAGGCCCTTACGGGTACCGCGAATGGTTACAACCGCTGCGTCCGAACCCGGACGCACTGCCGTATCTGTACGAACCATGTGGTCATACTGGTTGTACACCCACTCTTTGCTCGCTACCGTCGGAGACGCGAGCACCGATTTCAGCGCATCCGTCAATTTCGTTACCTCAGGGTAACGAGTCGTGTCGATCGATGCGCTAGCTTCGTAATAAGCCGGCACTTTGCTCGGCTTATTGTACACCGGGCACTCGTCGACGAGTGCGCCGACAGGCATGTTCCCCACGACTTCACCGTGGTGGATCAGCTTCAGGTAACCGTCATCGGTTACCTTGCCGACTTTGGCGCAGTGGAGACCCCAGCGCTCAAAAATGCCCTTAGCTTGCGCCTCATGCTTCGGCTCAACAACGAAAAGCATACGCTCTTGAGACTCAGACAGCATCATTTCATACGCTGTCATGCCTTCTTCGCGCTGCGGAACTTCATCAAGGTAAAGCTCCATGCCGTTGCCCGCTTTACTAGCCATCTCTGCGCTGGAGCAAGTTAGCCCCGCAGCACCCATATCTTGAATTCCGAGCACGATGCCGGAATTGATTAACTCTAAGCACGCTTCCAGCACAAGCTTCTCCATGAACGGATCGCCAACTTGTACCGCTGGGCGCTTCGCTTCGGACTCCGCCGTAAGCTCCTCGGATGCGAATGTCGCACCGTGGATACCGTCGCGGCCAGTCGCTGGTCCGACGTAGAAGACTGGGTTGCCAACACCTTTGGCAACACCGCGTTGAATCATGTTGTGGTCGATAAGACCCACACACATCGCATTAACGAGCGGGTTCCCCTCGTAGCTCTCGTCGAACATCACTTCGCCGCCGACTGTCGGAATCCCGATACAGTTCCCGTATCCAGCGATTCCGGATACAACGTGCTCGAACAAGTACTTCACGCGGTCGTTTTCCAGCTTACCGAAACGCAAGGAATTCAGAAGCGCTACCGGGCGTGCGCCCATTGAGAAAATATCACGAATAATACCGCCCACTCCTGTCGCCGCGCCTTGATAAGGCTCGATCGCTGAAGGGTGGTTATGACTTTCAATTTTGAAAACAACCGCTTGGTTGTCTCCGATATCTACTATCCCTGCGCCTTCGCCAGGTCCCATCAAGACGCGAGGTCCTGTCACTGGGAATTTACGAAGTACAGGTTTGGAATTTTTATAAGAACAGTGCTCGGACCACATAACGCTGAAAACACCGATCTCTACATAGTTCGGGTTGCGTCCAAGGAAGCCGCAAATTTTGGCAAACTCTTCGTCCGTTACGCCCATTTGCTTGTAAATTTTCTGCTCCGCGATTTGCTCGGCTGTTGGTTCATTAACGGATAGCTGCTGCGTCATGTTTCTCCCTCCAAGCGCTTAGAATTGATGTGAACATTTTCTTACCATCTGCGGAGCCAAGAATCTCATGAACGGCACGCTCCGGATGAGGCATCATACCAACGACATTACCAGCTTTATTGCTGATTCCAGCGATATCGTCAAGGGATCCGTTCGGATTGTTGCCCGCTTCATAACGGAATACGATTTGATTGTTTTCTTGCAATTCTTTTAGTGTAGCTTCGTCACAATAATAGTTACCTTCGCCGTGAGCGATTGGAATTTCAATCAGCTCGCCCTCCGCGTAATCACGCGTGAAAGCCGTCGTGTTGTTCTCCACTTTGAGGATCGTTTGGTGGCAGCGGAATTTCATTCCGTTGTTGCGCAGCAAAGCACCTGGCAGTAATCTTGCTTCCGTTAACACTTGGAATCCGTTACAAATACCTAGAATGTACTTGCCTTCTTCCGCAGCCTTAACCACAGCTTTCATGACGTTCGTAAATTGGGCAATCGCTCCGCAACGCAGGTAATCCCCATAAGAGAATCCACCCGGCACGAGGATGCAGTCGTATTTGGACAAGTCGCCATCTGTATGCCAAACATACTCAACCGGCTGACCAATGGTATCTTCGATTGCTTTATACAGATCGATGTCGCAGTTCGATCCCGGAAATACAAGAACCGCAAAATTCATGACGTTTTCCTCCTTATTCTGGTTTATTACGCCAACTCGTAGCGGTAGTCTTCGATAACCGTGTTCGCAAGCAGCTTCTCGCACATTGCTTTTACGCGTGCTTCCGCTTCTGCTTTATCCGTTGTATCCAGTTCTAACTCCAAGTATTTCCCGATGCGCACCTTGCCAACTTCCTCAAAACCCATGGAATGAAGCGCTCCTTGCACCGCAGTTCCTTGAACATCCAATACGTTCTGCTTGATCGTTACGTAGACCGTTGCTTTCATTTCAAATCTCCTCCTCGTATATGCTTGTCAAAATAGAAGTCCTTAGAGCCTCTTATAAGTCGTTTATTTCACTAAAATGGGAGGATAGAAGCCTCTAAAGGCTCTTATTTCTCCTAAAAAAGACAATTTGACCGATATTCCGGTAAATAAGAGACCTTAAAGGCTCTTATTTGCCGGAATATCGGCGATTCCCATGGAATAAGAGTCTCTAAAGGCTCTTATTCCTTTTGTCGCAGCCTAAGCTGCGGGGAGCCGGGGGAGTGGGGGAACCTCCCCTAATCCACCAAACGGTGTAAAATTTCTTTATAACGGTTCGAAGTTTCTTCTACAACGGAAGCTGGCAGCTCATCCGGCTCACTATTTTTATCCCAACCCGATCCCGCTAAGTACGTACGAACGGGCTCTTTGTCCATCGAATCAATCTCGATATTCAGGGCGTATTTATCTTCTGACCAGTAACGCGAGGAATCCGGCGTGAAAATTTCATCTATAATAATAAGTTCACCCGCATAAAAGCCGAATTCAAACTTGGTATCTGCTAAAATAATACCCTTTTGCTCACAAATCGCATGAGCCAGTGTGTAAAGCATAATGCTTCGCTCTTGCAGCTCATAAGTCAGCTTCTCACCGACTAATTCAATCATTTGTTCCACGGAAATGTCTTCGTCATGACCGACATCATTTTTAGCCGCAGGTGTGAAAATAGGATCTTGCAAGCGCTCGTTTTTGCGCAGGCCTTCAGGCAGTTTGCGACCGTTAATCTCGCCGGTTTTTTCGTACTGTCTCCAGCCGTTGCCTGTGATGTACCCGCGAACCACGCACTCAATGGAGATGCGCTCCGCTTTTTTCGCTACAATAATACGTTCCTTTAGAAGCTCTCTATCTTCCGCACTCGGAATAATCGCGTGAAGCTTTTCCACATCCGTATGCACAATGTGATTGCTCATGTAACCGCTAGTTATGCCGAACCAGTATTTACTAAGCGCGTTCAGAACGTACCCCTTATCAGGAATACCAGGCTTCAACATATAATCAAAAGCCGAAATCCGATCCGTCACCACAATAAGGAAATGTTCGCCTAGATCATACAGTTCACGTACTTTACCCTTATGAACCAGGGGAGCGTTAATCATTTCAACGGCTGAATCCACGATATTGCTTGCCACGAACCACACATCCTTTCCTGCTAAAAATGTTGTTTTCTATTTCAAGCCTAAGCGGTTAAAGATCGTGTCAACATGTTTCAAATGCCAGCTTGGATCGAAGCAATCTGCGATTTCTTCTGGGCTTAACACTTCTGTAATCACGGAAGCATTCTCTACGATTTCGCGGAACGAACGCTGTTCTTCCCATGCCTGCATCGCTCTTGGTTGAACCGTATCGTACGCTTGCTCACGAGCAAAGCCTTTGTCGATCAGCTTCGTCATAACGCGGCCAGAGAAAGGAACGTCATAGGTGCTGCGCATGTTGCGTTTCATATTTTCAGGGAACACAGTCAAGTTCTTGATGATGTTGCCTAGTCGGTTCAGCATGTAGTTAAGCAGCTGCGTCGCATCCGGCAGGATAATACGCTCAACGGAGGAGTGCGAAATGTCGCGCTCATGCCAAAGCGTTACGTTCTCGTAAGCGGAAACCATGTGCCCGCGAATCACACGGGACAGACCGGAAATGCTCTCGCAACCAATCGGGTTACGCTTATGCGGCATGGCGGAGGAACCTTTTTGACCTTTTGCAAATGGCTCTTCAACCTCGCGGAACTCACTCTTCTGAAGCGCGCGAATTTCAGTCGCGAATTTATCAAGGGACGTAGCAACCAACGCCAGCGTCGCCATGTACTCAGCGTGACGGTCACGCTGCAAGGTTTGTGTAGAGATCGGAGCTGCTTTCGTGCCCAGCTTGCCGCACACATACTCTTCAACGAATGGATCGATGTTCGCGTAGGTGCCTACTGCACCTGAGATTTTACCGAATTGCACGCCATCAGCAGCAAAGCGGAAACGCTCCAGGTTACGCTTCATTTCTTCGTACCAAAGCGCCATTTTCAAACCAAACGTCGTCGGCTCTGCATGCACACCATGCGTTCTGCCCATCATGGCTGTATCTTTATGTTCGATTGCTTTATTGCGAAGGATTTCAATGAAATTCTGAATGTCTTTGTCCAAAATCTCGTTTGCCTGTCTCAGCAAGTAGCCAAGTGCTGTATCGACAACGTCTGTCGAAGTTAAACCATAGTGAACCCATTTGCGCTCAGGTCCCAGCGTTTCGGAAACTGCTCTAGTGAAGGCGATCACGTCATGACGCGTCTCTTGCTCGATTTCATAAATGCGGTCAATGTTGAAGCTTGCGTTCTCGCGCAGTACTTTCACATCTTCCTTAGGAATAACTCCGAGTTCTGACCATGCTTCGCAAGAAAGAATCTCGACTTCAAGCCAAGCTTGGAATTTATTTTCCTCTGTCCAAATGCGTGCCATTTCTGGGCGTGTATAACGTTCAATCATGTTAGCCGTTCCTCCAATGAGTTCATTTACTTACTTTCCCCAAATGCTTGTCTGTTCTATCCAAGTTAGTGCTTTCGCGACATCGCTTGTAAGGAGATTGATGTGTCCCATCTTGCGTTTTTCTTTCGCTTCTTGCTTGCCATATAAATGAACCTTCGCAGAAACGCCTAATTCACTATGTTCCAGGAAATCGGGTCGGTCGATCAGTTCTTGCAGCGGTTCGATATGCTCACCAAGCAAATTAACCATCACAACAGGTGTCAGCAGCTCAGTAGAACCAAGCGGCAGGTTGCAAATCGCGCGAACATGCTGTTCGAACTGTGAAGTTCGGCAGGCTTCCATCGTGAAGTGACCTGAATTGTGCGGGCGTGGCGCAAGCTCATTAACGTAAAGCTGTCCATCCTTCGTCAGGAATAACTCCACTGCGATCAAACCAATCACACCGAGCGATTCTGCGATGCGCACGGCAAGCTCTTCAGCTTCCTTTTGCACCTCTACAGGAATTCGCGCTGGGACGATCGATTGATGCAGGATGTTATGTACATGTATATTTTCAGCAGCGGGAAAAGCCTTCACCTCGCCGCGTGGACTTCTTGCCGCAATCACGGATAATTCTTTGTCAAAATGAATGAATTGTTCGAGAACCAGCTCTGTTTTGGCGCGGCTGAGCGTTTCGTAAGCTTCCTCCACCTCGTCCAGCGAGCGAAGAACCCATTGCCCTTTGCCATCGTAGCCACCGGTTGCTGTTTTGAGGACACACGGTGTCCCGAAGCGCAGTACCGCTTCTTTTAGTTCTTCTGCACTCTTGATTTCAGCATATGGAGCAACAGGTACGCCCGCTGCTTCAATCGCTTTCTTTTCACGCAGACGATGCTGGGTCGTGTATAAAAGCTCACTTCCTTGAGGAACATAGGACTCATTCATTAATATGTTGGTCACATGTGCATCGACGTTCTCGAATTCGTAGGTGATGACGTCCGACAAGGCTGCGAGTCTTCTCGCCGCTTCAACATCGTCAAAGTCCGCTTGAATTTGCTCATCTGCGACTTGACCGCAAGGCGCGTCATCCGTAGGATCGAGCGTCACGAAGCGATACCCCATGTTGCGTCCTGCCAAGGCCAACATGCGGCCTAGCTGCCCACCGCCCAAGATGCCGATGGTACCGCCTGGCTTGATGACCTTATCGCTTAAGTTTGAGGTTTCGCTCATAACAGGTCACTGCTTTCAATCACGGTCTGTGCAATGCGCTCGCGACGCGCTCTGACCTTCGCTTGCAGCTCCGGCTCGAATGCGCCCAGAATTTGCGCTGCCAAGAGGCCTGCATTCGTTGCGCCCGCATGTCCGATTGCCACAGTCGCGACTGGAATGCCACCTGGCATTTGCACGATTGAAAGCAAGGAATCAAGCCCGTTCAGCGTCGACGTTTTGACCGGAACACCAATAACCGGAAGCTCCGTTTTGGCTGCTACCATCCCTGGTAGATGCGCCGCCCCTCCTGCTCCGGCAATAATCACTTGAATGCCGCGGCCTGCCGCCGAGGCTGCATATTCGAACATAAGGTCCGGCGTTCTATGCGCAGAAACCACCTTTTTCTCATAAGGCACTCCCAGCTCTTCCAACATGTCGCATGCGTGCTTCATCGTTTCCCAATCCGATTGGCTTCCCATTATTACACCAACACGTACCGTCATCACTTCAAACCTACTCTCATCTTATATGGTAGTGTTAAAACCATGTTTACAAATACATCATCTATAACCTTAAACCCAAAAAACGCCCAGAGCTAGAATACATGATTCTATCCGCTGGACAGCAAAAGAACCGAATGCAAAAAGACCATCGTCTTCCTATGGTTTCCCTCATTCGCTTCCTCGTAGTCCAAAAATTCATGGTTTTTGGGTAGAAACTTTCAGGCCTTATCCCTGATTTTATACGAGTTGATTCGACATTTTCAATTAGTGCGGCTTCATTTCCCGCTTCCCTAGTTTACTACCAACTAACGTGCGATGTCAATTTCAAAAAACGAACAATTTTCGGATAATTCTTTTAAATAGTTCGCTTTTTGGTGCATTTTCTATCTTTTAAACGGTTTGCGACCTAAGATGCGATTCTCATCTTCCCTGAGACCACATCTGTCAGCAATAATTACTTTCGATACGCAGACGTTTATTGTGCTAATATTTTTCGACAAGACCTTTATATATGACTTATCAGCATAAAATAAACGTCTTACGTTGTCCTTTGAATGAATCCATATTCGCGGTTGAATGATGTTGTAGAAAGTGCAACAATTTCTGCCTATACCTCGCTTTCTCCCTTTGTTGTTGCATCATGTACAACAATTTGGTCCTGTTCAGGCCATTTCGCAACAAATAGGCTCAAAAATGTTGTACAAACTGCAACTTCAAGTTGCGATATAGCCTTTAGGCGTGTGAATTGTTGTAGAAAATGCAACATTGGTAACCACTATAGCCCATATGCCCTCGCGTAAACTGAATGACTCTCAAATCGGATTTTGGAGTTTTGAATACCAGTTGTGAGGAGGCATAATGAAACAATCGACAGTCTCCAACATACAGCATCCTTAGCGTGCCCAGAGAAATCAAGGGAATTGTTGTAAAAAAAAGGGTATTCCATTAAATGGAATACCCATAGCCAATTTACTTTACACAGCAGAAACTTCTTTCACAGATCCCGTTTGCAGCGACATATCTGTTTCTTCTTGATTTGATTGATTCGGATTAAACTGCTTCTCACTCTTGGCAATAACTATTGTCGCTACGCTGTTGCCGATAATGTTTGTAATCGCTCTCGCTTCGGACATGAATCGATCCACGCCAATGAGAAGTGCCATACCTTCGACGGGAATAACGTTATTCGGAACTGCAGCCAGCGTTGCAGCCAGTGTTACGAAGCCAGACCCGGTAATTCCTGCTGCGCCTTTAGAAGTCAGCATGAGTACGCCCATGAATGTCAATAATTGCACCCAGTTAAGCTCAACACCGTAAGCTTGCGCAATAAACAATCCCGCCATAGACAGATAGATGGAAGTGCCATCCAGGTTGAACGAGTAGCCGGTAGGAATTACAAGACCTACGACCGGCTTGGAAGCGCCGAACTTCTCCAGCTTTTCCATGACGCGCGGCAGCGCAGATTCTGATGAGGAAGTTCCCAGAACGAGCATCAATTCTTCCTTGATGTGACGCAGCAGCTTGAGAAGACTGAATCCGTAGAACTTACAAATAGATCCCAGCACAATAAAGATGAAAAGCGCCATCGTAATGTATACAGAACCCATCATTTTTCCAAGGGAGAACAAGGAACTAACGCCGAACTTCCCGATCGTATAGGACATCGCGCCAAAAGCGGCTATCGGAGAAAACTTCATAATAATTCCCACGAGGCGGAAGAATATTTCGTTCGCTAGCTCCAAAAAGCTCATGACTGGCTTCACTTTGTTGCCTATACCCGCCATCGCCAGTCCGAATAATATGGAGAAGAATAGGATCGGCAGCATATCCGCTTTGGAAAAGGCCGCTATCACGTTATCTGGAACAATGCCCACGAGGAAATCCATAAAACTATGGCTCGTTGCGGCAGCTTGCTTCGTAAATTTGTCTACATCCCCTGCCTTCACGCCGCTTGTGCTCATGCCCGCGCCCGGTCTGAAAATGTACATCACGGCGACTCCGATGACCATGGCAAGGGTCGTAATAATTTCAAAGTAAAGCAATGCCTTGCCGCCGATACGACCGATTTTCTTCATATCGCCCATACCTGCAATTCCAATCACGATCGTAAAGAAAACGATTGGAGCAATCACCATTTTAATCATTTTAATAAACACATCGGAAAGCACCTTTAACTCGGCTGCTTGTGAAGGAAAGAACTGCCCAAACGCGATCCCCAGTACAATCGCTATCAACACCTGCAATGTTAGGTTTTTTCTAAGTTTCATCATCGTAAAATCCTCCTTCTTTCTATATCTGAACTAGGCTTGGACTTTCTCTCTGCGTCTTCTGGCTACCCCGTCTTCATATGCTGCTTGGACGACCGCATCTCTCACGCGTTCTGCGACCGATTGATTAAAAACACTTGGAATAATGTAAGACTCATTCAACTCATCCTCTTGAACAACCGATGCAATCGCCTTGGCTGCGGCAAGCTTCATATTCTCTGTCACCCTGGACGCCCTGCAATCCAGAAGCCCCCGGAACAAGCCTGGGAAGCACAGCACATTGTTGATTTGGTTTGGATAGTCCGAACGGCCGGTAGCCATAACCCGTACATAAGGCTCTGCCTCTTCGGGGAGAATTTCTGGCGTCGGGTTTGCCATTGCAAAGACGATCGGATTCTCCGCCATTTTGGCTACGTCTTCCCTTTTAAGTACGCCTGGACCCGATACGCCGATAAAAATATCTGCTCCTTCAATAACTTCCGAAAGCGATCCTTGAATCTGCTTCGGATTCGTATGTTCTGCATACCATTGCCAAAACGGATTGTCGTAAACGCCTTCACGTGTGATGGCTCCCTGCCGATCGACACCAATAATATTTCGAACACCTGCCGCCATCAGCATTTTGGTGCAAGCCGTTCCTGCCGCACCAATGCCGCAAAGCACGACTTTGCAATCCTCAAGCTTCTTGCCCACGATCTTAACGGCATTAAACAATCCTGCCAAAAGCACCACAGCTGTACCATGCTGATCATCATGAAATACGGGAATATCCAGTTCCTCGATAAGACGCTGTTCAATCTCAAAGCATCTAGGTGCAGATATATCCTCAAGATTGATTCCGCCAAACGTCGGAGATAGCGCTTTCACAATACTTACAATTTCATCTGTATCCTGTGTAGCCAGACATATTGGGAATGCATCGACACCAGCTAACTGCTTAAACAACATTGCCTTTCCTTCCATAACAGGCATCGCTGCTTCTGGTCCAATATTGCCCAGACCAAGTACGGCAGTTCCATCGGATATGACCGCAACCGTATTCCGTTTGATTGTCAGCGTATGGGCAAGGGATGGCTTTTCGTGGATCGCCATACATACCTTTGCAACACCCGGCGTGTAAACCCTGGAGAGGTCATCTCGATTTTTAATGGGATACTTTGGACTCATTTCAATTTTCCCGCCCAAATGAAGCAGAAACGTTTGATCCGAAACATGAACGATTTTTACTCCCGACAATGTGCGGATGGCCGCAGCAATCAGTTCAGTATGCTTGTTATCGTATACATTGATGGTGATATCTCGAACCGTGATGTTTTTGTCCGTTCTAACGACGTCAATGGCGATAATATCCCCACCTGCATCACTAATGGCCGTAGCAACACTGCCGAACGACGCTTTCTCCTTATCCAATTCCAGTCTCAAAATAATACTTGTATTAACTCCCGAAGGGATTGACATAATTGCACCTCAAGCGATATCAGACTTTGTCACATCTATTTCTGTTTTCATGATATCGCTTTCAAAAGAAGACGTGAAGAATTTGACCATATTGGTACTTATGGTCTTTTTGGTCTTCACTTTGACTTATGATCTTTTATCCTCTGTCATCCATACATACCTATTGATCGGACGCCCTATCCCGCCGTATTCAAGGTCTAGCTTCACCTGCTTATTCTTCTCCAAAAACTCCAGATACCTTCGTGCCGTAACTCTTGCCAATCCTACGCCCTCGGCTACTTCTTCAGCGGATAAAGATTTGTGCTGCTGCATTAGAAATAGCATGACTTGTTTCATCGTCAGTGCTTGCAGACCCTTGGGCAAATCCATTTGCAAGCTGACGGCAGGTGTTCCAGGAATCGATTCTCCCACGGTTCCATGTAATAATTGATCCAATTCAACTTGTGATAATGTCGATTCCTTACCTAATCTCCGTTTCATCATTCGGTAATTTTCCAATGCCTCTCGGACTCTTTCAAACTTAAAAGGCTTCATGATATAGTCCACTGCCCCCTGATGAAGCATCCGCTGGATCGTTGGAATGTCATTAGCGGCCGTAATTACAATCGCATCTGTATGTAACTGTTCATTTCGAATTTGCTGCAGCACTTCGGTTCCATTTTGTCCCGGCATATAGATATCTAGAATTACGAGGTCTGGCTTCAAATCACGAACTTTATCGATTCCATCTACACCGTTAGCGGATGTCCCTACAATTTCAAAGCCGGGAACCCTCTCAATAAACTGCCTGTTCACTTCAAGAACCATCGGATCGTCCTCAATCAGTACGACTCTGTACATGAGTTTCTTCCTCTCTTGTATGCATAGGGAAAGTGAGAATAAAGCTCGTCCCCACGCCAACCGTGGACTCCACTTCCAGATGAGCACCGCATTTGTTCACAATATTATGGATTAAATACAAACCAATGCCCCTGCCTTCGTCAGCATTTGTTGAGAAGCCTCGCTCAAAAAGGCGTTGTTTGGTTTCCTCCCCCATGCCTTTCCCATTATCCTCGACCAAAATTGATAATAGGTCATCATCCTGCTCGATACTGATAAAGATCTCTTTCTTCCCATCCTTCTCCTTCAGAGCATCAAAAGCATTCTCAATCAGATTGCCCAAGATGACCACAATGTCGTGCTGATCCATATTTTCCGGAAATCGCACCAACCTGCTTGCCCGGTCCAAACGAACATCGATGCCCAACTCTCTGCCGCGGCTGATTTTCCCCAAAAGTAAACCGGCCGCGCTTTCATTCGCGATCTTGCTCGAGACAAAGCTGCTGAGCTCGGATTGAGCTTCCATCGTTTCGAACAAATAATCCAGCGCCTTCTGCTTATGATCAAGTTGGATCAAACCGCCGATGGTGTGCAGCTTGTTCATATATTCATGATTCTGCACACGAAGTGCGTCAACAAATGCCCTTACGCCGGTCAACTCTTCAGCGATTTTCGTCACCTCCGAGCGATCTTGAAAAATAGCTACGGCGCCAACCGTTTGATGGCCTACTTTAATAGGAACCCGATTACTCAAAATATCAGCAGGTCCTATATGCAGCTCTTGGTTGTAAATAGCATGATTAAGCTGCAAAATTTCTGGAAGTCTCGTGTCCGGCAGTACTTCTCGAATAGGACGTCCAAGTACGTCCCCTTCGATTTGCAGCATTTTTTTGGCTTTATCATTAAATACCGTTACGTATTCCTTACTGTCTATCGCAATAACCCCTTCATGCATCGCATTGAAAGTAGCCGTTCGTTCAACGAGCAGCTGCGCAATCTCAACAGGCTCTAAACGAAACATCTGCTCCTTAATATGCCTAGAGAGCATCCACGAACCTAGAATACCAAAAAGCAAAGACAAGAGGACCGTTACATAAATTTGCCCCCTCATATCAAGAATAATTCCTGTCAATCCCGGAACCAGCTTTCCCACCAACACGACACCAATTTGCTCGTGCTGCTCATTCATAACAGGTACAAAGGCTCTGAGAGCTGTCCCTTGCTCTCCTTTTGCCCTGGAAAGATACGTATGCTCGGCAAATGCGGAATGCTCGTCCTCTCCCTGAGAAAGCTCCCCTATTCGGGAGGATGATGGGTGAGACCAACGAATGCCGTTCATATCCATGACAACAATATAGTCAACGTCATTAATGATTCGAAGACGTTCAGTAATTGGATTAATTTCCTGCCTTCGGCTCTGTTCCGTCAGCCCGCTGAGAATAGAAGGCAATTGTGTAACTGTACGCGCAGTCACAAGCAGTCTCTGTCCTAGTTCTTGTTCCTGGAGGTGAATAACACGGCCTATTAAATTGATACCGCCGATACAAATCGCAAATAAAACAATGCCGAACGACAGGATCGTAATTTTCCAATTCATGCGAAGTCCCTTGATCCTCAAAGCCGATCACCTACTTTCTAGCCTAACGTTTATTTCTAAGATTATCATACATTATGTTACACTGAATTTATTATCCATAACAAATGGGGGTCCATATGAGAACGTTTATCGGTATCACTATGTTTCTTTTAATCGGCCTCCTAACAGCGGTAGGATTCGGCTTTTCCTGGCAATTTAATAGCGGACCGCTCGTTAATGATGATGAGCAGATCGGACTCGGTCGACAAACGGTCATTCGATTCAGCTTTAGTGTAGCGGAGAATACACCCAAAGGATTAGCGGCTCAAAAGTTCGCCCAACTAGTCAAAGAAAAGACTAACGATACCCTCAAAGTAGAGTTGTTTCCGAACAGTACTTTATACAATGAAACGGAAGAAGTTGCTGCTTTGCAGGGAGGCAGCATTCAAATGATTGCTCCTAGCTTCTCTAACATATCCGAAGTCGTTCCCGAATGGATGGCAATGGACCTCCCCTTCGTTTTTCAAAACGATGAGGATGTAGCAAAAGCTTTTCAAGGCAAGATCGGGAACATTTTGATGCGTAAATTAGAACCAAAGGGCATCGTTGGTCTCGGTTTTTGGGCCAATGGCTTTAAGCAAATGACGTCAAACCGCGGTACTCTTGCTCATCTGGAAGATTTTCGGGATTTGAAGTTTCGAATTCTTCCAAGCAAGGTTATTGAATCCCAATTTCGTCATCTGAATGCGAAGTCCGTCCCTATTCCTTTTAACCAAGTATACCGCAGCATGGAATCCGGTCTGGTAGACGGTGGAGAGAATACAATTTCGAACATCTACTCTAAAAAGATGTATCAAGTCCAAAAATATCTAACCATAAGCAATCATGCTTATCTAGGTTATGGTGTGCTAATGAATAAAGTATTTTGGGAGAAGTTATCCGCCGATCAGCAAAAAACGATCAATGAAGCCATGCAGGAAACAACGATCTGGGCTAATCAAAATGCGATTGAGATCAACCGCAAACAATGGAACGAGTTACAGAAGATTGGACAGATGAACGTTCATATCCTAACCAATGAGGAACAGGATGAATGGCAGCAGGCGCTTGAGCCTGTTTATGAAGAAGCTCGATCCTACATTAGTAAAGAGCTCATGGATGCCGTGTACGAGCTTAGACGGGAATACGAATATTACGAACCAGATCGGACATAATATCTTTCGACGGTGAAAACAGCGAGGTGTAGTGTCAAAGATCATTCAATGATAAAACACCAGGGAAGTTGTTATTGAATCGATATTGAAGCGAGGCGATGTGCCGTGGGCTCATTAATGTAGTCATGTACTGCAATAGTGTGTTAAGGTAAAGACCGAGCAAAGTAAGGTTCAAGGCAAAAGTACCATCAATCTATTCACCGTCGAAGAGGACTCCGAAAGGAGTTCTTTTTTAGTTTTGATGTAAGCGTCAAAAACCCTTGCCTTAGGAAAAATCAGTGCTTCGAAGCAAATCCATTTAATCACTGTTGATATATACGATTTTTCGAACATAATTTGCGGGATTCATGCAAAAAGACAAATTATATACGATTTTTCACATAGATTTTTCACTTTAGCTATGGCCGCGTTTCAGAGCATCCAGACGTTCCCCTCTTCTTCGCCTAAGATGATCACCTATCCATTTATCGTGTTCGATCTCAAAACCCATTCCCTGATCACCCGCCTCTTCATATTCGTTTTAAAAAACACAAAACCCCGACTCCTTTCCGATTTAGAAAGGAAGCGGGGCATTCTTTGCTACTCGGTTATTTCGTGATATCCATAGTGTGCCACAATATTGTCAGAGAGCGCAACAGGAAAATAGATAACTACAAAATCCGACTGAACAAGCCCATGATCGCGAAATACTTGCTTCAGCTCTAAGATGGAGTGGCCATGAGTAAGGAGGTGTCCGAGCTGCATATCGCCTTTTTCCATTTGGTACGGCCTCTGAAAGTTATGGAAAAGATCAAGCACAACAGCGGGAGTCAGTGGAACCCTTGTTGTCGTTACAGGGATGTCTTCAGGATCAATGACGATGTTGTTTCCGTTTATCGTTACAAAACCCGGACCGGACGCAGCAAATCCCTCCAGCAATGTAGTCATGGCATTGTACAATTCGACCGAAGCCGGAACTTCGGAGCGAGAGAGCGCAGCCAGCATGTAATACGCATAGATCACATCATGACCCAATGCATGGCAAGATTGATCTTTTTTGACGAGCAAGCTCAAAATACCATTACGAAAGCCTGCGTATTCCTTGTGGGCACGATACTGCTTATCGTTTGGGTGTTCCTCCACCGTTTTTTCGAGATGTTTGCGAATCGTGGCTTCCAGCGTTCCCGGTACCAGGTTTTCTTCCAAAACTCCAATCAAGGCTAAAACCGCGCACGCCCAGTGGCCTTCCCAAATGTTCGTCTGCGATGATTCAATCATTTTTTGGCATGCCCATTTCTTGTAAAAATCGATACCCAGAGCGGATCCCCTCCATTTTACCGTCAGCCAGTCAAAGTATCATAGCAATAGTAAACATACTTTGTTCTATAGATAGTGCATCGTTATCTCACTTCTGACTAGAAATCTTGCATTAATACCCGTCTGCCCAATCCCCTTAGATATGTAGTAAGTGCCAAATCGATTTTTATGGAGACCCTTATAAATCCCCATCCTAGGCAATTTACCCGCATTTTTGATTCTAAAGAAAAATGGAACATTAAATTGTTTACCATGTAGATGCCCAGCCACTAAATAGTCATATTGTATATTTAAATGTAAGACTACGTTAGGATCGTGGGTAATAACGATTTTAGTTTTACTATGATCAACATTTTGAAACGATCTTTCTATATTGCTCTTGCCTGAATCAAAATCATCAATTCCAATTAACTCAAATTGCTCTAAATGTACCGATTCATTAGTTAACAAATGCAAACCATATTTTCTTAGTAGATTGATTAAATCCTGTACATTTTTTTGCTGATAATCATGGTTTCCGAGAACACAATAAATGGGTACGTTACATATAACCAAAGCTCTGAGATACTTTTCTAGTTTAAAGAGACTTTTTCGATATTTGGTAAAATCACCTGTAACAAAAATATAATTTGGTTTCTCACGATTAATAATAGTTGTAATTTTAGATGGACTTATCCTTAATCGTTCTACATGCATATCACTAATCTGTAGGATTTTCAATCTTAAATCCAGAGGGTATTTAATCCGCTCAACTTTTAGCCATTGTGTAGGTAAAATGAAAATTATATAAAATAAGAGTATTAGAATCAATATGGATAAATAAGTCAAATAACTTCACCATCCTCCTCTTAGAAATTTATTTTGTCGAAGTTAACATATATTCTAGATATTTCGGAATATTCCTTTACAGTTAAAAAAGGCGCTGCAGTGGTGCTAAGAAGTAAACACTTCCCACCCTGCAGCGCCTTACTATTTTTTTACGAACAAATTGCGGCTTCATATCGTAAGGAGGCACCGATAACAGCCAATTCATTAACCAATCCTAACTGCTTGAATACGTGCAAGCTGCTGTTAACTGTCATAGCATTAATATGAGGATATTTTACACTGAGCGCTTCACATATGTCTTTGACCGTTGTGTAACTCCCCTGTGCATAAAGATATTCCAATAACGCACGCCGCTGCGGTGTTAAGGTAATATTTTTGGCCCGCATCTTCTGCAGCGCTAAATTCAGATCATGTTGTATCATCATGGAAACCTCCTCTACGATTTATTGACATTTATTTATGATGACCTTTAACGTTTCAAATGTTGTAAGTAAGTCGATATGTCCACGTTCAAGCCTGCCGCCAAACTTTCTCCCAACTTCGCATCAGCTCTATAAAAGTTACAAATCGCAAGCAATTTCGATTTCTCATGTACAGAGGAGAGATCGCCTACCAGATTGGAAATGAAGTTTGCTTGCTCCTGTTCAGTGAAGCTGCGGAATGTGTCTCCGGCTTGTGCGAAATCATTGGTTTTCGCGATTTTTTGTCTAACAACAGTTCCGCCCAGTGGTGCGCTGCTATCGCGGAATTCAGGCGCTTCTTTTGGTGCATCAGCATGACGAGTCGGCTCATAATTTACACTGCCAGTCTGCTGCTTCATTTGCATAGCGCCATCGCGTTGGTTATTTTGCACGGTTGCATAAGGGCAGTTCACCGGAATTTGCAGGTAGTTGGCACCGAGACGGTGTCTTTGTGTATCTGGGTAGGAGAAAAGTCGGCCTTGCAGCAGCTTATCTTCCGAAGGCTCGATCCCTGATACCAACACACTTGGCGCAAAAGCTGCTTGCTCCACATCTGCAAAAAAGTTCTGAGCGTTGCGGTTTAACGTCATCGTCCCTACTTTTTGCAAAGGTATCAGATCTTCTGGCCACACTTTTGTAGGATCCAGCGGATCAAAATCGTAAGCATCCAGATCTTCTGGCTGCAGCAGCTGCACATGCAGATCCCATTTCGGGAATTCACCGCGATCGATGTGGTCGTACAAATCTCTTGTCGCATGGCTGAAATCCTCGCCCTGAATGACTGATGCTTCGGCTTTGCTCAAATTGCGAACGCCTTGATGCGGTTTCCAGTGATATTTCACATACACATAATTCCCTACGGAATTGATCCATTTAAACGCATGGACACCAAATCCATTCATTTCACGGTAATTCGCCGGCGTTCCGTAGTCTGAGAATACCCAAGTCAGCATATGCGTCGATTCCGGTGTCAGTGACATGAAATCCCAATAGCGGTCAGGTGTCTGAACATTTGTGTCAGGCGCGGGCTTTAAGGAGTGAACCATATCAGGGAATTTCATCGCGTCGCGGATAAAGAAAACAGGAAGATTATTGCCAACTAGATCGTAGTTGCCTTCTTCTGTATAAAATTTAACCGCGAATCCACGTGGATCGCGTGCTGTTTCAGGTGACCCTTGACCGTGAATAACGGTGGAAAAGCGTACGAATACCGCCGTTTCTTTGCCCGCTTCAGCTAGGAATCCTGCTTTCGTATAGCGTTTCATGGAATTCTCGACCGTAAAGGTTCCAAAAGCTCCCGCTCCACGCGCATGAACCACACGCTCCGGAATACGTTCCCGATCAAAATGAGCGATCTTCTCTAATAAGTGGTAATCCTCCAATAGCGTCGGGCCGTTCTGGCCTGCTGTCCGTGAGTTCTGGTTATCGCCTACAGGCGCACCCTGGTTCGTTGTTAAGTGGTTATGGGACATCTGTATTCTCCTTCGTAGGTAAAATTGTAATAAAATAGCACATCACTTATTTAGAATAATTATTATGTAATACCTATTTTATTTTAATTGAGAAGAGTTGTCAATAACGCTTTCTACGCTTGTTAAACCTGAAATTGCTGTAATCTACAGAGGTGTGATCTTTAAAGGGAACGAGAATCTGCTATTTGTGCGGAAACACCCGAATTCAGGATTAAGAGGAACGTAGATCCTCTATTTCACAGTTACTCCCCCCTGTAAAGATGAAATATATCGTTACAGACACGACTCCACATCCCCTCGCGACTGTAACGATGAAAAACATCTTTACAGCTTGTTCGCTGGCTGTAGGTTATTGCACGCTTTGCAACAATATGAATATGAATTGGCTACATCCACTCCCATTGGGAAATGTGCAGTATTCTAAGGAATGGGTATATCATTATGAGGTGTAGATTGGATTATGTGCAATGGAATCATCTCAATCTCTCATGCCTCAGAAAACTTATACTTTCTTATTCTTAAAAAAAGCCGTTAAGTCCCACCGCACATGCGGACGAACTTAACAGCCTTCAAAACTAGTGATTACGCGATTATCTTCGAATCCATTCTGCAATTGGAAATCCTAATTCCTTCATACCATCTACAACTAAGTTAGCCACTTCAACCGCACCGGCTTCTGAGAAATGTGTATCATCTTTGAGCCCATCCGGATAATTGGCATATTCCGCAGGATTAAGCCAAAGAAACAACGATTTCGTCCGTTCTGCTCCCCATTTTATGAAAAGCTCTTTGCTCTTTTCCGCTAAATCTATAACGGCTACCTCGCATTCCTCCGCTAGTCGCTTCATAGCAGCCGGATATTCACCGTGCGTATCGGTGAATATTCCCTGCTCGTCAAAGCTGCGCCTTTGAACAGAGGTGATCAGAACCGGTGTGGCCCCTTTTGCCCTAGCCCCCTCCACATACTGCCGCAGATGATCCAGATAACTTGTCTGGGGATTGGTTTGTCTTTCTTTATCGGGTTTCTGATCATTATGACCGAATTGAATAAAGAGGTAGTCCCCTGTACGTATCCGTTTTAATATAGCGGCCAAACGCCCCTCATCGATAAAGCTTTTGGAGCTTCTTCCCGAAGCGGCATCATTGCTTACAGCTACACTGTTTTCAAACAAACGTCCCAGCACCTGTCCCCATCCAAGACGCGGATAGTAAGAGGACGCATAGCTCGACATGGTCGAGTCACCAGCCAAATAAAGGGTAATCGGTTGTATATCCGATGTCGGATTCCAACCGTCATGGCCCGCTAGAATATGCTGGGCAGTAAGCCGCTGCGCTTCCATGTGAGTGGGTGCCTTGGACCATTCTATGCGTCCTTGGTTAACAGCTCCAGGACCAACGCTTCCGTATTCCATGAATTCAAGCGCATCCACACTCTCCCGTTCGTTCCATCTGTCCCATCCTTCCACCTTGATATGGGGTCCCAACCAGCAGTTAATGAAAGCAACCTTTGCGTAATTCCTCCAGGGTCTTCCCAAACCAACCGATTGCTCAGGCGCATCACCGGTTAATTTACATCCAATAAACACATACCCAAATTGCACATCCTCTGGTGTTGATGCTGCCGTGATCCACCCCCGTCCAGACGAAGAAATTTCACAATCCTGAAAGACAGCCGTAGCCGATCCGAAAATAAAATCAACATCCCCTTGGATATAACAGCGCTCATAATATTGACGCACTGGGCGTGTAGGGACGCCATCTCTAGGGCCCCCGAAGCTAGCACGGTCTCTCGGTTTGGGTGGCAAAGGCCCCGTAAACAACGTATCCTGATGACCAAGAAATTTGCAATCTTTAAAGGAGACCCGATCACCGTCGACGTAAGCAGCCAGCGCTTGCCCGACGATTTCCCCTTTTCCGGCTGAATTCTCGAACGTGATGTTCTCGAACGTAACATCATCCCCACTAATAAATACAGTGTAAGAATGAAAGGTGTTGTAAAGCTCTCCGTTCGGGAACGTCTTATTGGCATAATCATCATAGGTGATGATCGTCGTCTCCGCTGATTCCCCGATCAAACTGATAAGCGGTTTATGGATGTGAAGCTTTTCTTTGTAAATACCGCTTTTTATGTAAATGATCATCCGTTCTATCTGTCCATCAGGAATTTGATTGACTGCCTCCTGTATGCTAACGAAATCTCCACTTCCATCTGCTGCTACTGTAATCATGATTTATCGCCCTTTCTGGTCGCTCTGTAGGCATCAAATTGTTTTTGAATTTCGGTCATGACATGATTCATACCTGCATCCTTCAACTTCGCTCTAAATCTCTCCATCGTTACTGCCCAATCTACCTTAGCGTCATACAAGAGAGGCAGGTACTCCGTAATAATAACGTTAAGCTGGGCAATCTCCGATTTGATTGGAGCCAGATCGGGTACAAAACCCAGCGTTGGCGATACTATCGCTTCCTTATCCCAGTTACGCAGCTGGTTGCTGTATTCGGGTGAGATATACTTACTGAAACGAACATATCGGATATCGTTCCAGCTCCAACTGATCGGCGTATATTGATGTTTAGGCTCAATCCCGTCATAATCGATGGCGCCGTCCTTCAACTTATAATTAACATCCTTAATCCCATAGGTGAACAGATCATAGTTTTCCTGACTGCTCCTCAGCCAATTGATGAAAGCTACAGATTCATTTACATGCTGACTCGTTGAAAAAACGGAAAGAATATTGTCCGCTCCGGTGAACAGGTACTTGGGTTTTTCCGGATGTAGATACACATTTTCCAGCTCTCCCTCTGGGTTCATTGCTTTAAAAGCATCGATTCTCTCTGTTTGCTTCAAAACAACGCTCCAAGTAGCGGCAACTTTACCCGAGTTAAAGGCAATTTCAGGGTCCGGATAACGAGAAGTATCTGAAGGTCCATACGGGATATATCCCTTCTTCTGCCAGTCATGCATCTTCTCCATGATATTCTGGAAAAAGTCCGATTCATACGTATTTCTGACCTTAAGCTGCGGATCCGCAGGATCAATATAAACGGGAGCATTCAGGTATCCGCCGGCAAAAAAAGCCACATCGCCATATTCTCTAAGCAAGAATCGGCCAGTATCATAAAAATAGGGTGTAATCGCCGGCTCATTCTTATGAATCGTTTCCAAATATAAATCCATGTCTGCTACTGTCTTGATTTCCGGAAGACCGTACTTCTTTCTCAAATCACCTCGGATCTGTACGAAGCTTTGAAATTCCGAAATCGGCATCACACGAGGAATACCGTAGATATGACCGTTAATCGTCACACCTTGAAAAGCGTAATCCGGTGTGCTTTTGACGATATTCTGACCATAATTTTCGAGTGCAGCATCAAGGGGAGCAAGCACTTTTTTGGAAACAAAATCCGATATATTGGAAAATGCCGATAAAGCTATGTCATAAGGCTCGCCACTCGCTGCGATCAGCCATACTTTATTCCAATACTGGTCATAAGGGATATACGTAAACTCCAGCTTAATCGGTAAACCATCCTTAGCCAGCTTAGCTTCAACAGCTCGAATGACTTCTTCCTGAGCAGCCGGTTTGTCCAAAGGAAACAATAGTTTAAGTGTTGTTGGCTGTATGTCCGATTTAGCTGGTGCCGGTGTGGAAACCATCGATGACTTATCAGGATTCGCCCTGCAATAGGTGATGATCATAACGAATAAAACTGTAGTTAATACGAAAAGCAATACATACATGGACTTTCTCATCTCGATCTCTCTCCTCCAGCCACCTTGAAATCGATTACAATTATGCCTTAGGCTGATCGGCTATCCCCCTATTTTAAGATAAACACAGCAGCCACGTAAACGGCTGCTGTGTTATCATCACTAATTATTTCTTACCAGCCGCTTGGTAACGGTCATATTGCGCCTGTCTGCCTTTAATAACATCTTCAGCACCCATACTCTTCAACGTCTTCAAGTAGCTATCAAATTTATCCAGGCCTTCTTTGCCTGTAATAAATTTAATATTCATTTCATTCACATACGTCGTGATATCAGGCATCACGGTATTTTCAGTATCCGCTTCAGCTTTCAGTGCGTATACGAAGGGGAACGGAGCTTTGATATATTTCTCCATCTCTTTATCAATCTTCGCATGCCACGGGGCTACCAGAACATCCGTTGCGTCAACGGACTGCTCGATAGGTAAATTAACCGGGTTGATGCCGAATTTCTGGATGAAGTCGTTATCTTTGCCTTTTTCGGTAAATTGCTTTTTACCATCGACAACGTCATAGGTTTGACCTTTAAGTCCCCAAACATAAATCTCTTTCGCTTCCTCACTGCTCGCGTAATCCAGATACTTAAACGCCAGATCCGGATCCTTTGCATTCTTGGAAATACCGAATATGCCAGTGATCGGGTTTCTGCCTGTGTAGAATTGATCGCCATGAGGTCCCTTGAATGGGGCAATCCCCTTAATAAGCGGTTTCGTTGGATCATAGTCCTTGAATAGCTTGCTGTATACCATTGACGTGTACCAACTGAAATTGAAAGTAGCGCCCGTGATATTTTGAGAGAACTTCGACGTAATCTGATCCCCTGTTACACTGGCGAAATCCGACTCTAACAATCCTTCCTTATAAAGTCCGTTTAAATACGCGAGGTACTCCTTATAGTTGGGTTCGTAGTAGGAATAATGCACTTTGCCATCTTTATCTGCATAGAAATTATTCGCTAAATCCAGACCAAATACCGGGCCGAAAGCATTCGCCAATTGATTGGGAGCAACTGAGAACGGGATTTCATCCTTCTTGCCATTCCCATTCGGATCATCGGACTTAAACTTGCGAAGCATATCCGTGAACTCCTCCAGCGTTGTTGGGTCTTTCAAGCCGAGTTTCTCCAGCCATCTCACGTTAACCATAAAGGTAGGCATATAATTTTTGGTCACCGCCAATTGCGGAAGATAATAAATCTTCCCGTCCGGTGTGGTCAAGCTTGCTTTGAGAGCAGGATATTTTTCAAATAACTTTTTGATATTCACGCCGTACTTATCAATATAGTCATTCAGCGGTTTGAATAAGCCGCCCTGAATATTTTTCATCGTCTGATCCTGATCAAGCTGGTAGATGACATCCGGCAAATCTGCTCCAGCCGCTAGACGTGGGCTAATCGCATCTTGATACGTAGATGGCGGCAGCAGCTCCCAATTGACGGTAATGCCCGCTCTTTTACTGATCTCCTGAACAATGGGAGCTTGGTTAAGATCCACATTATTCGTCCAGGCATTCGTAGCGAGAATTTTGAGTGTACCTGTTTTATCTGTAATCGGCCCAGTTCCTGTGTAGTTGAAGCCTGACGGTGCAGCTGTTGTGCCAGCATCCGTTTTCTTTGCTCCTGTATCTGTTGAGCTGGCAGTCGGCGTGCTGGAGCCTTCACTAGTACATGCTGCCGCCACAAGTGTAAATAGTGCAGCGGCCAGTGTCATACTTGCCGTTGTTTTTAGCATTCTTTTCATATTCATAACCCTCCCTAGTTTTAAGAAACTCGATTCTCTATCCAGCAAAGGTATCGCTACCCTTTTACTGCCCCCAGCGTAATGCCTCTCACGAAGTATTTTTGAATGAATGGATAGATCGTAATAATCGGTAAAATACTGACGACAATCGAGACATAACGAACTTGCAGCGTTGATACAGCGAGCGCTTTGGCCGCCGTCTCTCCGCCCATTTTCTGCAAAATTTCAGGTGAGGCCATAATAAGCACCCTGCGCAGGAAGATTTGCAGCGGCTGTAGTTCGGCTTTTCCTAGATATAAAAGGGCATTGAAAAAGTCATTCCAATGTGCGACCGCATAATACAAAGTCAATACAGCCAGCGTTGGTTTAGTAAGCGGTATGGCAATGCGGAACAATAAGGTGAAATCTTTGGCCCCATCGATATTAGCGCTTTCAAAAATCTCATTCGGGATATTCTCAAAGGCAGAACGTAGAATCATCACATTAAACGTACTGATAAGCACAGGAAGGATCATGGCCCATCTCGTGTTATAGAGGCCCAATTCCGTTATAATCATGTAAAGCGGGATCAGCCCTCCGGAGAAATACATCGTAAACGCAATGTAGAAATTGAGCTTCCTTCTAAGAAAAAACTTCTTTCTCGAAAGCGGGTAAGCCGCTAGGCAGGTAGCCACGAGATTGAAAATCGTCCCCACGACTGTGTACCAAACCGTATTGTAATAAGACCTCCATAATTCCGAGTAGCCAAGCACCATCTTGTAGCCATCAAAATTGATATCAACTGGAAACAGTGTAACCAGCTTATTATCAATTGCTTCCACCGAGCTCATCGAGATACTCACCACATAAATGAAAGGGTACAAGGTCACAAGGATCGCAATAATGACGACGCTGTAAACGAGCACATAGAAGCTTCGATCCACCCATGGTTTAACCATAACGGCCTCCTTTCTTGGGGCGCCATTACCAAAGCGACATATCGTTGACACGACGGCTCGCCTGGTTGGCAGCATACACTAATATAAAACTGATAATGGAATTGAACAGCCCTACTGCTGTGGCGAAACCAAAGTTTTGCGACTCGATCCCTTGTCTGTACACATAGGTGGAGATGACATCAGCAGTTTCATAGGTCGCCCCGTTGTAAAGCAGGTACACCTTTTCAAAATTTACGCTCATAATGCCTCCTATGGACAATAGCAGCAGGATAACAATGGTCGGCTTGAGACTTGGCAGTGTAAGGTGCCACACCTCCTGGAATTTGTTAACGCCATCAATTTTGCCCGAGTCATACATTTCCTGATCAATTCCCATAATAGCGGCGATGTAGATAATGGAACTGAAGCCGAAGCTCTGCCAGATCCCCGACACGGTGAAGATGGAACGAAACCATTCAGGAGCCATCATGAAGTTGATCTTTTCCATACCGAACGACGTGAGCATCGTATTCACTATTCCGTCTGTCGGCGATAGGAAGTTAATGATCATCCCTGCGATAACAACGGTCGAGATAAAGTGAGGCAGGTAGGTAACCGTTTGAGCAAAACGCTTGAAGATACCGTTCTTAATTTCAACTACACAGATTGCGAACAGGATCGGTATCGAGAATCCGATAACAAGCGGATAGAACGCCAGTAAGAAGGTATTCCTGAGCAGTCGCCAGAAATAACGGGAATGTACGAACTGGTTCAACCATTTGAGGCCAACCCACTCCCCTCCGAAAATGCCATGTCCTGGTGTGAAGTTTTTAAAAGCAATCAATATTCCCGGCATCGGCAAGTAACAGAAAATGAAATAGTACAGAAAAACCGGTAAAAACATGAGCAGAAGCAGTTTATCTCTGCGGATCAGCTTGATCAGCGGCGGTTTCTTATCCCCCAATATGTCCAACTCCTTTCGATCAGCAGCCCTATAACTGAATTTTAGCAAAAGCCCGACTCGGCAAATATCCAACATTTTTTCGATATGTAACACTTTCTTACGGATGTGTTGATTCGCAGGAAAATAAAAAAACACCTGCATCAGTCAGGCATCATCGCCTAACAAACAGGTGCTGCTTCTTCTGCTCGTGGATCGAGATCTTCCCACAATTACTCAAGCGAGGTCAGGTTTATATTTGCAAAACCAGTTTTCCGACCGTGTTCTTCTCTTCCAAAAGAGCAAGTGCCTCTGCGGCATTTTCCAGAGGATACACGCCTTGAATCTCCGCATGTATTTCTTTTCTTGCCAGCATACCTAACGCTTCTCGCGCCGCTTTCCCAGTCTCCACAGGATTACTGTCGCTGTATCCGCCTAATGTAAAACCTGCGAACTGTTTGTTGGAAAACCATATTTGATTATAAGAATGTATAACATCCTCTTCTCCGCTTGCGTTTCCAACTACAACCAGTTGGCCTAACGGACAAAGCACCTCTAAGCTTTGTTTGCGCATATTCCCCCCGACAGGATCAAAGACGGCATGAACGCCTTTTCGTCCGGTTGCCTGAAGGGTTTGCTCCACAAAATCGGATCGGATAAATAATTCATCGTATCCGAGGGATTCAGCCAGCTTTACTTTCCCGGCGCTTCCGACGGTTCCCAATACCTTGCCTGCTCCCAAACGTTTTGCCATTTGCCCTAGAAAACTGCCCAGCCCGCCAGCCGCTGCATGAACGAGTACACTGTCACCCGTTCTCATTCTATAAACATCTTTTATAGCCAGATAAGCGGTTGTCAGATTTACAATGGAGGCTGCGGCTGTCGCTAAGTCGAGGTCGGCTCCTAATTGATCTAACGGAACCGTCAGATCTGGTCGTACATTCGCCATTGATGCAAAGCCGTTAAGATCATGCAGTGTCATCGAGGCAACGGGTTGACCAACGTAGAAGCCCTCTACTCCTTCACCGATGGCACGTACATATCCCGACACTTCCAAACCGGGAGTAAGCGGCATCGGAAAAGCGGAAATGAAATCACCGCGGCTAAGCAATACTTCGAAATAACCTACTCCAGCATAAGCAACGTCAATGGTCAGCATACCGGGGACTGGTTGAAGATCCGGCTTTTCTCGCAGCTGCAAATTTGCAGGTCCTCCTGGTCGATCAATAATGATAGCTTTCAATTTCTGTATCCTCCTTGATTGCGAATAAGTCCATTATATTTGACGACCAAGGAGGTAACCAGTTTGCAGTTATACAGGTATCCAGACTAACAGGCTTATTTTCGAATATACAATAATTTTTGCTCAGTGTCGGTACCTGCAATGGGAGTAAATATACAGCAGTGTAGGTTTCCATTGCCGTTAAAATTAGAAAAGGAATTCAATTGAAAGTATAATCGCCCTCCGACGAGGTGATCAATTGTGAAATGTATGGCTTTCTTTTGCTGCACATCATGCAAACGCCATAGCGTTAGAAACTCCTCGTTTTCCTTGCACATCTGCAGCACGAATTCCTCAAACCAGGGATCGTCCGCCTTTTGGTCAAAATTCAAACGAAATACCCCTAACGTGTAATCGGCAAATTCCTTCCAATTCGCCAGCTGATTGCGTAGGTTTGGATCGGTAAATATCAATCGTGTCATCACGCGTTTCTCAAATGGAATCGCATGGAAATCCGCAATGATTTCAGAAGCCATCCGATTGTAGGCCAATACCTCGGTTCGATTGTTCGCGATGATCGCCGGATAGTGCAATTGGTCAATAATGTTCTGAAGGTCCGGATATATTTCCTTAGCGTTCGGGTAAGAGACTCCCCCTCCGCCATAATTTGCCAAACGAAGCAAATGAAGATGTTCTTCTGAAGATAATTGCAAGGCTTTGCCGACGCTCTCGATCACTTCCCTTGAGGCGGTGACGGCCCTGCCTTGTTCAAGCCAGGTATACCAAGTGATACTTACCCCCGCAAGATGGGCAACCTCTTCTCTGCGTAATCCCGGCGTTCTCCTTCTGCCAAACCGACCGACAATGCTGGCATGATCCGGCTTGATCCGTTCCCGGCGGGATTTTAAAAAGTCTCCGAGTATTTTAACTTTTTGATTTTCTGAAGACATTCCACAGCCTCCTTCTTCGCGATCAATTCAATTTATCAGCATGAACATTCTGAATCTACAATCTCTACGTGTCAGTTTTTATTATACAGATATTAATAAAAAAACGACATCTCTGTCGTTTCGCTTGTATCTCATTTATTGATTCAGAACCATCAATTTTAAGCACTCCGCATGTGTCGAGTAGACAGTGACAACAAACGTGTATGTGTCCGAAGGAATAGTGTTTGCTCTGAGTTTTTAGTAATAACAAAGCGCTTGCTATTTATTTGATACGGCGGTCAACGTACTGCTTTGTTTGATTTTTTGTATGGACAGATTCAAACTGTAGTTCCCATAATCGAGAAGTTTATTAAGAAAAAGGTTCAGTTGATCTGGGGATGAAACTTTTATCGTTAAATGATAACAGCCTTCACCAGAAATTCGGTGTGCTTCTACTACCTCATTTTGATCGGTTATAAAACGAATAAACGAATCGTGATTTGCTGTTTTCATATGAATAATTACAAATGCTGTAAAAACAAGTCCTAGTTTCATTTCATCGATTATAAGGGAGTAGGCTGTAATTACACCGCTTTCCTCAAGTTTTTTGATACGATTGCCTACTGCTTGTCCAGTCATATGAATTTGTTCCCCTAAGTCTTTCCATTGAATCCTTGAATTTTCGGTTAGTAACCGAAGGATCTGATAATCAGTTTGATCAAGTTGCATATAATAATCCTTTCACCGTGAAATGAAATAATGAAAAAGTGTTTCATTGAAGCATCGAATTTATTCAAGATGTCATTTATCATTTAATTATACATTAACCCTTATCCCAAAGTTGAGAAAGGGAACATGTATTTGATACTGACCGTTGAGCAAACTATACCCAAATCAAAAAGGAGTCCATTACACATGAAAATACAACTGATTCGAAATGCGACACTTGTTGTCCAGTATGCAGGGAAGAAGTTTTTAATCGACCCTTTTTTAGGGGAAAAAGGTATTTACCCACCTTTCCCTAATTCGTTGCGACAAGATCAAAACAATCCTTTGGTTAGCTTACCAATCTCGGTTGACAATATTATCAGCAACTTAGATGCTGTGATTGTTACTCATCTACATTTAGACCATTGGGACGACACGGCTAAAGAGGTCTTACCAAAAGATATTAAAATGTTTGTACAAAATGAAGAAGACGCAACAGAAGTAAGAAACTCTGGTTTTCAAAATGTAGAAGTGCTACAAGAAAATTCAGCCTTTGGAGATATTCAATTAGTTAAAACAAAAGGCGAACACGGAAGAGGAGAAATATTACAACTTGCTGGACATGTTTGCGGTGTTGTCTTTAAGCACCCAAGTGAGAAAACATTGTATATTGCTGGAGATACGGTTTGGTATGAAGCTGTTCAGGAAGCAATCGATAAACACAAACCGGAAATCATTGTTGTAAATGGAGGAGATAATCAATTCCTTCAAGGTGGTTCTTTAGTAATGGGGAAAGAGGATATCTACAATGTTTATACAGCCGCCCCTGAGGCGAAAATTATTTCTGTCCATATGGAAGCAGTTAATCATTGGACATTATCAAGGGAAGAATTGAAAAGTTATACAAACGAAAGAGGAATTTCCTCAAATGTCCTGATTCCAAATGATGGGGAATCTTTTGCGTTTTAGTGTTAGGTTAATGAAACCAAAACCCTACAAGACCCTAGCCTTCTAGGGTCTTGTCATTCTTTCCAGAGATTGATTACTTATCTATTAACCTGATCGTTCCTTTCAGAAGCCGCCCTGTACGTACAGCCTAAATGCGATAAAATTTTCTCGTAGGTAAAACGAGGTTAAACTCTAATGTTGCAATAAAAATTGAATGGCTAGGTACTGGGATAGGGTCTAGTTGTAATCTCGTACTTACCCGCAGACATACATAGAAGAGCCGCCCTATCCTTGTGGGTTGCTCTCACTAATATCAGTCCTCAGGCTCTCAAACTGTCTCTGTCACATGCGTTACTTCTTCTTGCTTCCTTCGATTAAGTTCACGATAAAGCGAACCCTTACTTACTCCTGTCATTTCCTCAATTTGCGTTACCGTAAACTCTTTACTTTCATGCAGCTTGATTGCTTTGTCTAGCTTCTTCTTATCCGTCATAGGGCGACCGCCCTTGCGTCCACGTGCTCTAGCGGCTTCTAGTCCTGGTAAAACTATTTTTCAGTTTTAGACTGCTCTTTATTAGCATAACTAAGTCGGAGTAACTACTGCCGTATAGGCAGGAAAAGTCAGGTAAACTTTCGTACCTTTGCCCACTTCACTATGAATTCGCAACCCATATCCTTGGCCAAAACGAATCTGGATACGGTCATGGACATTTCTCAACCCATACCCGGTTGTATGCATCCGAAGAACCTCTTCGGCAAGCTCCTCGTTCATACCCGGCCCGTTGTCTTCAATGCTAAATTCCAGATCTTCTCCAATCATGTAACCTCGGAGCACAATTCGGCCTCTTTCGCTTCCCTTGCGCAGCTGGTCGATGCCGTGCTCCAGCGCATTTTCGAGAATCGGCTGAAAAATAAGGTTAATCATGTCATAGCGCAGCAGCGCTTCCTCGACTTCACAACTAAAATCAAAATTATAATTGTGCATAATGCTTTGAATATGCATGTAATCCTTGGCATTCTCGAGCTCATTTCGGACAGGAATAAAGTCTCTCCCTTTATTTAGCACAGTCCGATAAAATCTGGATACGGTATTTGTAATTTGGCTGATTTCCATGGCATCGATTTCTAGCGCTTTCCAATTAATGATGGACAACGTATTATACAGGAAGTGCGGATTAATCTGAGTCTGCAGCGCCTTGAGCTCCGCCTCTTTTTGCGTAATTTTGCTTTGATAAACCTCTTCGATAAGTGTGTTAATATTGGTCAGCATGTTGCCGAAACGGTTGGTCAGCTGGCCGATTTCATCCTTGGACTGGCTGGTCACATCAATCTTTAAATTACCATTTTCAACGATCATCATTTTTTTATTGAGCTTAATAATCCGTTTGACGAATGTGTTGGAAAACATCCAAATAATAAGCAGCAATATCGCCAAACAAATCACGGTAATCAGCGCTGTCGCACTGACAATACTCTTGGCATCCACTGAAATCCCGTTCTTGGGTGTAAAATAAACGAGTTTCCAGCCCGACTCCGGGATGTCCGCCGTGATGTACATATAATCGGTATGGTTCATAGTAAATGAGCCCACTTTATCGCTTAACTGTTTTGGCATCAAAGTTGTTATAGGGAGCTTGGCATCCATTCGGACATTTTTGGACAGAATCGGATTTCCCTGTTTATCTAGGATCAAGACCCCGTAGGCGTTCGTTTTAATGTCATCCAAGTCTTGAAACATGCTATCCCCATCAATGCTGAGAAATAAAACAGCCGGAGGCTTCCCTACTTGCACACCCTCTTCACCAACAAACGCTCGGGTGGCAAACAGCTTGCCATTCCTAATGTTCCACTGAGTTTCTTGCGGCTTAACCTCTCGATTCACCCACTGCAAATCATTCGTCAAACCCAGCGGCAAGATATACTCCCCGCGCAGAATGGACGGATTATCGGTAAACACAGAAATTTGTAGAAGATCTGTATTAAAATCAAGAATATTACTAAAAAACGGATCCACATAATCGCGATACAGCACTGGAAAATCACCATCATTTGCGATGAAAATCCGCTTAAACACCACATTTTGCGTAATCGAATTAATGATCGATTCATGCTGCTTCGCCCGATAGTTTATCGTCTCGGCAATTTGACTGATCGCCCCGTCTAAATTTTGTTTTGCTTGCTGCAATAGAAAGCTGCTGGCTTGATGGTAAGAAAACAGCCCTAGCACGAGAACGGGAATAATAGAAACAATCATATAGGAAATAAACAGCTTTTGCTTGAACCTCAAGTTTTGAAAATAAGCAAGGAATCTTCTCATCATGAGCTCTTCATCTCACGGAATTTGGCTGGACTTTGCCCATGATACTGTTTGAAAATTTTGCAGAAATACGAATTATTCATGAAACCGACTTGGTGACTAATATCCGCAATCGTCAAATTCGTCTTGCGTAAAAGCTCCTCTGCCTTGTGCATGCGAACAAGCGTAATGTACTTAACAAGCGTTTGCCCCACTTCCTTACTGAACAAATAACTAAGATAGGTCTGGGTGAGGAACACCTTATCCGCAATCCATTTCAGACTGATATCCGACATATAGTTGTCATCAATAAGCTTTAAAATATCCTTAATCACTTTCTTACTAAACTCCGTACTATGCACATCAGTTTCTCTGCCTATCAAAGCCATAACAGATTGAATCTGCCCCTTCAATTCGGTTAAGGATTTACACCCAAAGATAGCCTCAACGACGGATTTAAACGCATGGTTGTCACTTTTTCCAGCCGTTTCCCACATTTTCTTGGCCAATTCAATGCACATGTACTTGATATAAATAGCTGAATGCTGCCCGCTGCCATCAATGGTCTTAAAAAACAGCTCAACGCCTTTGCGAAAACCAAAGTCATCCTTCATATCCAAATGCCAATAAACTGTTTCCATCAGCTTCGGGATGGTGTCGGACAAATCTTCTTTGCCCTGACTTTCATCCGTATATAACACCGTGCTTTCCTGAAAGAAAAACTTATATTCGAGCACGCTCTCCATCAGCCTAAACTCTTGCGCTAGTTCGCTTTCCGAGCATACATGTCTCCCCACAACAAGCGTGACCGTATCATCATACAAGCCCGTAATGCTATCTTTGAGCTTGCTCCCTAGAAGCTGCTGCTCTTCCCCATTCCATGCATTCCTATCATATAGAACGAAGAGTAAGCTCTGATGTTCATTCAAATTGACATATTCGATAGGTGCAGAAATGACTTCCTTAACCCTGTCTGGAAGTTCATCATGCTCGGCATCAAATACAGGCTGGGTAAAATCAATCAGAATCATCTGGATATGCTTCTGTCTAAAATCAATGCCTGATAAAGCAAGCTTCTGTGTTAGCCATGCATGTTGCTCACCGCTATTAATTAACTCCAGCAATAGATGTTCCTTCTCTTGCTCTTGGTCTTTTTGGCAAAGCTCAATCACATCGGTAAACTCACGAAGGAAGTCATTTACGTCAATCGGCTTAAGCAGATAAGCAAAAATGTGATAATGAATGGCTCTTTGCGCATATTCGAACTCCCCGTACGCACTGAAAATGATAATTTTCAACTCGGGAAACTGTTCCCTTGTCCTTCTGCATAATTCAAGCCCATCCATAAAAGGCATCTTGATATCTGTTAACAAAATATCGATGGGATGCGATGCCAGAATGTCCAATGCCTCTTCGCCATTCTCAGCTTCCATCACTGATAAGGGCAGCTTATATTTATGAATTAATAGCTTGATACCTTCTCTTTCGATGTGCTCGTCATCAACGATGAGGATCTGAAACACTGGATTCCTCCATTTCCAGGCATGCCATCACGAAAGGAGCAAACCCTTTAGGGTCATCCCTACGCACAGGCTCGCTGATATAATAGGCGTAAGAGCCATCACGGTAAGGTGTTCCTCCTAATCCCGCGACGCTGCAAATTTGGTTCACATGCAGTGAGCCGTCCGCATCCTTTTCCACGCAATGAGTTAACAGACCTTGGAAACCATTGCGCGCAACATGTAAAAAGGAATCGCTCAAATACCCTTTTCTAGCGCCCTTGGCTAAGGCGTACACGAACATCGCAGATCCCGAGGCTTCCAGGTAATTCCCCTCCCGCTCCCCTTCATCAAGCACTTGATACCATAACCCGGATTCCGGTTCTTGGACACGAGCAATAGCTTCCGCCAGCCGATAAAAGAGCCCTATCACGCGACCCCTTTTGGGATGATCGATCGGTAAAAAGTCCAACACATCCACAATCGCCATCACATACCAGCCGAGTGCCCGCCCCCAGAAGTGAGGTGAACAGCCCGATTCCTTGTCTGCCCAGGACTGTTCTTTGCTCTCATCCCAACCGTGATACAGCAGGCCAGTCTTTGGGTCTCGTGCATGTTTTTCCATCAGAAGAATCTCATGGGTCACGTCATCGAACCATTCCGAAGCGCCAAAGGCTTGGGCATACCGCGCTAGCAGCGGTGAAGTCATATAGACGCCATCCAGCCACATTTGGTAGGGATAGATCTTTTTATGCCAAAGCCCGCCTTCCGAGGTACGCGGATGGCTTTTCATCTGGGTCACCAATAGTTCTAGCGCTTTGCGATATCGCTCGTCACCTGTCTGCTCCAAAAGCAGGAACAGAGACTTACCTTGATTAATTTGGTCTACGTTATATTCTTCGAGACGATACGTCTCGATACTTCCATCTGGTTTAATAAATAAATCCATATTCGTCTTGATATAATCGAAATAGCGATAATCCCCTGTCTTGCGCCATACTTGTTCAAATGCAGTCAGCATACAACCGTTTTCATAGTTCCAGCATCTTCTTCGCTGAAACGGCATATCGGATACGAGCGGATATTGCTGCATGAATGATTCGGACATTTGAATTGACCATTTCGTAGACATATGAACTCCTCCTAGAAGAAACCGACTCCATCTAAATTTTATCAGACAATGCCAGCGATTGAAATTTAACATTTTTTCGTTCCGTGTGACTATTTTATGATTGAAAGGCGCTGCAATGTGCGAAGAGGCGAACTTACCTCTTGGCACCCTGCAGCGCCTTTCTTATTACCAAACATTGGCGCAAATGCCGCCTGCTCCATTGACCACTTAATCAGCATCCAAAAAATTCTCGTACGTAATTTGCTTAAACCTTTCTTTCCAAGGAGAGATAGCTTGCAAATTCTCATAAATCTCTTCCGCCTTTTGAATGCAGACGGATTGAACAATTCGTGCATATTCCATACATCCGGAATCATGAATCATTTGCAAAAAATCATCTTTCTCTTCCAAAAGGAAGTCTGCCGTAATTTCACCATCATAATACGCCTTCAATTGGCTAAATGCCGCATCTTCAATGGATAGTAAATACAACACAGGAAGCGTTTCGTTTCTTTCCAATCAAATCGTTTTTCACATCAAACCGAATTAGATCTCTCATATCATTTTGAATTTGATGAATAAGGCCAATACAGTCAGCTAATTGATGAAGCTGTTCAATGGTTTCCTCCGAGCACGCTAAAGAGGAATAGCCCATGAAACAGGCAAACCGGAATAAGGAACCTGATTTCTCTTGCGTCATCATCAAATAGTCATCTACCGTTGATATCGCATTGGTTATATCTTTTTGTTGACCATTAATCGATCTCGAAATGATTTTACTTACCTCGACTAGCATCTTATCTTTGACCTGCAAGTGCCCTAATTCACCTATAAATCCCATGAAAAGCGCCATAACAGCATTCAACGTAATGGCTTGTGGGCATTGCATCCATGGCTTAGTCCCTTGATCTTGATCCTGCAAATCATCCATAATATCCAAGGTTAGAATGACCAGTTCCGTCACCGCAGCAATGCGATGAATGTGAGGCGAATCTCCTCCTAACATCTTGTGTGCGCAAATCGTGATCTTAGACCATGTACAGTTTTCCTTTTCTTTATCGTCAATAAAAGATTTAAGATGAGCATTTAAATCTTCTACATAAATATAGTCATCAATAATACGGTGCATATGTTCCTTGATGTCCTGCATCATTTCCTCCCTGAGCTTATGTGTAATATTTGCTTTTAATAAACTTTTCTAATGCTTCCGTTCTCGATTTGGCGCCCCATTTGTCATAAATCTTGCGTAAGTAATTATCGACGGTTCGCTTACTCATAAAGATCCGTTCCGCAATTTGTTCGTGAGTCGCTCCCTTAACCAACATGTTCATCATGAGTACTTCTTCCTCTAGTAACACACAGTCATCCTTCGTATATTCCCCACTTAATTGCATCTGATGAAAGAATGATAACGGCAGCATCGTATGGCCATCCAACATACAATTCACCATATTTTTAATCGTTCGTTCACTCGACTCCTTCGATAGAACGCCGCTTACTTTGATTTCGATTAGTTTATTCAAGATGCCCGACACATCGATTCCCGTAAAAATAACAATATGCATATTCGGATACATGTCCTTTAACTGGGCAGCGACTTCTGTGCCGGATTGATCAGGAAGTTGATAATCTAGAAATACGAGACCCGGCTGATGCAGCTCCACTTGTTCCAAGCATTGCTTGGCATTAGAGACAACGCCGATAACTTCAATACCATCTATCTCTTCTAACAAAGATTTGGTCGCACGTGCAAATAAAGGATGGTCGTCTACAACTAATGTCTTAACGACTTCAATCATGCAGAAATCATCTCCTCGGTGGGTATCGTGATGATAAACTTCGTTCCACTTCCTTTTTGCGTGTTGAGCTCAAAGCGTCCACCCACGTGCAAGACTCTGCTTCTCATTTGTTCGATCCCCATGCCTGATGCGCCAATTTCCGGGTGAACTCCGTCTCTGTCATGAAATCCCACACCGTCATCCTCATAAATTAAACGAAAATTATTGTCTCTTTCCACGATCTGAAAGGTAACTTTAGTTGCCTGAGAATGCTTTTTTGCATTATTAAGCAGCTCTTGGACGATTCGAAATATATGCCGTTTAGTAAGCAAATCTTTGGTTTCGATGACAGCAGCATGTCCTGCTTGAAATTCAAGCTCAAATGGCGTTGTATAGGACTCCTTTTCCAAGTACATTTTCAACGTTTGAATCAGACCTACCTCTTTTAGCAAATGGGGATTTAACTCAAAGCAGCTTTGGCGCAGGCTAGCATTGATCATTTCCACAAAATTATTCATATTTTTCAACTGCAACTGATCTTCTTGATGCATCGTTGACTTATCTGCAAGAGAGGAAATTCTTCTTTTGAGAAAGAAAAGATCCTGCATCGTCGTATCATGAAGATCGTTAGCAATTCGAATTCGTTCCTCTTCCTGAAGTTCAAACATCACCTTACGAAACCATAAAATATCATTCGCAGCCGTTTCATGAGGGAGCTCGGAAGCAAATTGCTGCAGCCTGACCGTCAACTTGCGGATCAAGTGGACATTTTCCAAACTAACTTCCAAATAGGATGTAATTAAATGCAGCCATTGAATTTCTTCTTTTGACAGAAGTGTGTTCGTCTTTTTACGTGTCATAATCAAATAGCTCGTATACTCTTCATGACTATTCATCACCATGCATGTGTAAGATGGATGGTCGAGTATGGATGACGATTTGATAAGCTGCTGAACTTCTGAGGTATCTATTTCCCCTTCGTAAATGATCTCGTTATCATTCTTATACTGGAACACAATGGCTCCACCCATCACCTGAAGTGTCCCCACAATATCCACGAGAATAATCTCTTTCAACTCACGGAAACTGGAAATGGTTCCAAGGTTTTTGGAAATTTTCTTCAAAGCCGACTGCAGGGCGAATTTTCTCGGGAACAAAAAGGGTTCCAGTCGTGTAATCCCATATTCAGCTGCATACAGTACCGTGGAAACTAGCAGCATCAATCCGACGAAAATGAACAGAATTTGCTTTTCTTCCACGATATGGCGAAATAAGAAAACATAGGCCCCTGTAAACAGGCTTACCGGTAAAATGGACAGCAGGCCAGCGAACAAGAAGCGCCGGACAACAAGACCGATATCATACAACTGGTTGGAGGCGATCAAGTACGCAAAAGAGATGGGAAAAAATAAAATAATCCAGCTTGTGTATATCGCATTTAAAATGCGTTCTCCCATAATTAATTTTGGAAGAATAGAGAAGCAGATCACCGGTAAAAAAGAAATCAATAATGACAACCATACGCTATTGATAATACTGGACACGTAGGATTGTTGTTTCCGAACTTTAACATACAGGAATGTTAAGACACTCATATTAATAACAAAGCCAATAATGAAAAAAATCAAGGTTACAGAGCCATCATATTGGAAAAACGTGACCATCGAAGGGTAAAAGTACCCGCTCCTTAAACCAAGGGCAATAATTGCAATGGCATACAAATATTTTAAAATTCGAGTTGGTAATTCGATATCGCCTTTTTCCTTGAAAAAGACAATTAAGAAATGCAAAAAGACAATCGGCAAAACCATCATAAAGCTGGCGATCAACAGCTTTCCAATAGCATCCCCTCGAATAGAAGCGCCAAGACTCATAAAAATGATAGCCATAGTCAGAAAAACAGCCGAAAGCATCCTGGCTGATGGAGAATGGCGCATTTTCATAACAAGCAAACCAGCCATGAACAGACAAACAAATTCCTCTATTAGTGGAATCATATCACGGGCAATAGGGCTATCCACGTTCACTTCGACTTTATGCTCACTTCCGCCTCTTGAAATCAGCAAGTTTTGAGCACGCTCTGTAACTTTCCACTTTTGAACGTATAAGAATTCATCGGGAAGCTTGCCGTCCACCTGCTTGACGATATCCCCAACCTTGACATCAAGCTTCGAACTAGCGCTTTCGTGATCGATCTCCTTGATAACCCATTGCTGCTCTGGCGTATTTTCCAGATAAATACCGATATAAGGGAAATGAAAGGTAATGAACGAGCACCAAATCTGCAACACTATGAAAATTGACACGCACAAGCCTATTGCATATTTATTTCTCATCCTCCAACATCCTCCATTTATTTGCTATAATACTTTTGTAGTCCAATCGCTCGGGAAAGGAGTGACCCTATGCCTATCATTCAGTTAACCCCGCAATTGCAGCAAAACGTTCGCATGATGAAACGCGTTGATCGTCGCGAAGATGCAAACACTTTGTTAACTACACACTCATTATCATTATCTAAAGAAGAATTTTCCGCAGCGGTAAGAACATTTAACCGTCCTGCACATACTAGGCAGAAAGAACTAGTGGAACCCAAATGTGAATGGTGGTAGTTCCTAGTAGTATTTTACCAAATTAAAAAAGGATTGCATAATTAGCCTTCAGCTAATCATGCAATCCTTTTTTCGTTTTCTTGCAAAGATTTTTGCGTGTTTTGCACAAGAATGAAAAATAGGTTGAAATCAGTGAAATGATTTATGTGATGCCCTTACAACAAGTTAACTTTATGATAATAAGTATATATATGGAAAATGGCACTCGATTCTTTGAATGGATGAGAAGAAAGGAGTTCAAGGTATGAAAGATAAAATAATGAACCGATGGAGTACCTATGAGCCCTTCTATATCGAACTAGCTGATAAAAAGATCGTCGATATTGTTATCACGCATCATGCCCATAGTCGATGGATCACTCGTGTGGAAAGTGAACAAACACAGCTTGAGGAGATATGTAACTATTTATGGGATAAGCTTAAGAGTGGCAACATAGCGCCCTACTACCGCAACGAAGAAGAAGTATACGTTATCGATGATGATTTACTAATGGTTGTCCAATTTATTGAGGTAGAAAATGAAACGGATCTGATCGGCAAACCCTTACACAGAATGATTGTCATCACCTTCCTCGGATTTATGTCTAAAACCATGGAATTGCGTGACTTACGATCCTATTATTCTTGGTTGCGTCATTCCAGAAGAATGACGCTAATTAAGAATAACAGGAAGAAAAGATAACGAGGAAAGCCATCATGCCGAAGCGCGCACCTGCTTTCACGACCCTACAAGAATAAAAAACGCTGCGGCGCATGGGATAACCACTCCGGTTATTCTCCCATGCGCCGCAGCACTCCATTTAATCCTAAGCCGTCCCGAAGGTGACGCCCAGTTCCCGAAGCCGCTTGCGGTACGCGATACTCAAGCGATCTGTATTCAGATGCAGCTCCGCCTGAAGATCGAGCGGTAGCAGCTCTGGCTTCTGGTTTTCGACCATCTCACGATCCTGCTCAATGAGCAGATCCTGGAACTGAACGAAAACCTCGTCAGGTTCCTCATACGCATAGTTCCTCTGCTTCAACATGAACGCTTTGCTCATCTGCTCCGTTTCCGGCAGCACCATCAAGAACAACCGGAAGATATGATCCGTATCGCGATCTCTTTTGGTAAAAGCGACACTGAGCGGACCGAACACTTCGTATACGTATCGGCTATGTATGCCGCGCCCCATTCCATCCGGATCGGGTTGATAGACAACGATTTCCTCTGAAGTAAGGACTCCTTCCTCCTCGTAAACCTGATAATCCCCAATTTCGGCATATTCACTATCACCTAGCAAACCCTCATGTACAAACATCAAGTGGGATACGTCGAGGAAGTTCTCTATGATGCGAGGTCCTGCAGCCTGCAAGGTGTAAGGTCCCATGATGACTTCTTTGAAACCGTCAGGGATAAACGCATTCACTTTTGGCAGGGAACTAGTCGGTGTACCTAAGCTCACCCAGATGAAACCGTGTGCCTCTACACATGCGTAGACGAACGCTTTCGCCTTCGAGGGAATCGCTCGATCAGCGGGCAGAGACGGAATTCGCGTACATGTACCGCAGCCGTTGTATGACCAACCGTGGTAAGCACAGACGAGTTCATCCCCCTTCACTTTGCCCAGCGATAACGGTACACCCCGATGAATGCATAAGTCTTTGAAAGCGTGGACGCCTTGCGAGGTGCGGAATACAGCCACTTTTTCACCTAATACGATCACAGGTACCGGTTTATCTATCAGATCTGACGATAACAACACCGGATGCCACTCGTCCATCAAAGCAATATCTTGTATCGCCATCGTCCTAACGTCCTCTCGCGCTTATTTCGGAATGACACCTTTAATGCCCTTAACAAACCAGGTTGTACCCAGAATCTCTTCGTCCGTCATCTTTTTACCCTGTTCAAAACGTATCTTGCCATCTTGATCCACAATAGGTCCTTGGAAAACTTCGAAGGTACCCGCCAATATTTCCTGCTTCTTCTTCTCCACAAGAGCCTTGACGTCAGCTGGCACATTTTTACCTAGAGGAGCGATATCGGTAATGCCTTCTTTCATGGTTCCGAAATACGCGCTGGATTTCCAAGTTCCATCCATGACACTTTTAACCGTTTGTACATAGTAAGGTCCCCAGTTCCATTTCGGGTTCGAAATATAGGTCTCAGGCGCAAATCGTCCCATATCCGAATCGTTTCCGATCCCCCAAACCTTGCGTTCTGCTGCCGCTTGAATACTTGCAGGTGAATCTTGGTACGCAGCCAAAACGTCGACGCCTTTATCCAGCAAAGAAATCGCAGCTTGCTTCTCTGTCGCCGGATCGAACCAAGTATTACTCCAGACCACAGACACATCAATATCCGGATTAACGCTTTGAGCGCCAAGTGTAAAAGCATTAATGGTATAAATAACTTCTGGAATTGGGAATGCACCGACATAACCCATGTGATTGTTCTTAGTCATTTTACCGGCCGCCATACCTACGAGATAAGCACTTTGATATTCGCGCCCCATGTATGTCCCTAGGTTAGGCAGTGTTTTATAGCCAGTTGCATGTAGGAATGTGACCTTCGGGTGCTTTTGAGCTACATTGTACATCGGGTCCATATAACCAAAAGACGTTCCGAAAATAATATCGTTTTTCTGAGCTAACTCTTCAAAAACACGCTCCGCATCAGGACCTTCAGGAATATTCTCAACTACTGTGGATTTGATCCCGAACTCTTTTTCCATCATTAGACGGCCTTGATCGTGCTCGTAAGTCCATCCTCCATCACCGGGAGTTCCAATATAGACAAAGGCGACTCTTGGCAGTTTTTTCTCTGCTTGTGGCGTTATATTTGCAGCTTGGGTTGAAGCAGGGGATGTACTAGGTGCTGTCGTGGTGCTAGTCGTAGTTGATTGTCCGGAGCAAGCGGTTAGGAACATAAGTAAGATAGCTGTTAAGGAAAACATTAGTTTTTTGGTCATAATGGCTTCTGCCCCTCTCTTTTCATCGACAAACCACATTTTTCCACAGCTCTGAAAATGCCTTCATAGCCCGTGCATCGGCATATATTGCCGCACAGTGCCTCTTCGGCCTCCGCCCTAGTCGGGGTAGGATTCGTTTCCCAAAGTGCCGTTAGCGTAACGACCATCCCAGCGGTACAATAACCGCACTGCAGCCCCCCTTCCTCTAACATAGCTTGCTGAACGGGATGCAGCTCTTCCCCCGCCGATATCCCCTCAATAGTCGTCACTTCCTTACCCGCCGCTTGATAAGCCATGAGCAGACAAGAATTAACGGGTTTACCATCAAGCAGTATCATGCAGGCGCCGCATCGTCCAATCTCACAAGAAACTTTTGTTCCTGTCAAAAGCAAGTCATCGCGCAGGATATCCGACATCCGCTTGGAAGCAGGGACCGGTACCGCGACAGCCTTACCGTTAATGGAACATTCAAGCACATAAGTTGTATTAATCAATGGCCTCCACCCCTTCTAACCAATCGATGGACTGCACGATGCTTTCCGGTGAAATCGGAAGTCGATTCACCCAAATACCCGTTGCTTGCCGGACCGCTGCGGTAATGGCTGGAGCCAATCCGACGGAACCGATTTCGCCAACCCCACGCGGGCCAAATGTATCACCATCGGGCAAATCTTCGATCGCTTCTACCCGAATGGTATGAGGGCTATCTTTGAAGGTTGGAACTAGGTACGTGTCCAAATTATGCCGGACGTAATTGCTTTCCTTCATGACGGCATCCTCGGTCAACGTATATCCCAGCGCCATGACGCTGCCGCCCTCGATCTGTCCGAGGAACCCCATCGGATTAATGATAGGACCAGCTGCAATGACGTGATCGGTTTGCAGCACCTTCACTCGCCCCGTCAGCATGTTCACTTCCACTTCCACGATGACGGAGGCATAGGAGTATAAATAATGAGCGCCGACAAGCCCTTCCGGTGTCGTCGGATAGTCGAACTCCGTATGCGCGATGATCGGCTTGGCCGCTGCCTCAGCAGCCTCCGCCAACTCCGCATACGTCACAACCGGCATGCCCGATTCATCGCCCTTGCGATGAATCCCGCCTGCGCCGGTTGCCAGCTCTTCGGCTGCAAGGCCAGCGAGTGCAGACGCCTGCTGAAGCAGCGCCTGCACGAATGGCGGCTTCAGCCGCTGCAGGGCGCGCCACATCATCGTGGTGGCGCGCGAAGCGGTGCTGGATCCGCTGCTTGGCACGCGATCCGTATCGCCGATGACGATGCGGATGTCTTCGGCGGTGCAGCCGAAAAAGTCTTGCAGCATCAACGTCAGCGCTGCGTAAAGCCCTTGCCCGAACTCCTCGAAGCCGAAGGAGGCCTGGATCTTGCCCTCCGGCGTAAGCTCGATGCGGCCGCCGGAGTGATCCGGGATGCCTAAGCCGAGCCCGGCGCCGTGCATCACCATCGCTGCGCCGACGCCTCGGCGGATCCATGGGACTTGATCTTCGCACTTGTCATCCCGCTCTTCAGCCTGCAGCCTCTCCGCATGATCCTGCTGCTCCTCGCTCTCGCCTCCCCGCTTCAACTTCCCGCGCTTCGCCCAGAGCGGCGACTCCTTCACCTTGCTCCACACTTGGTTCGCGCCCTCGGTTTGCACAATCTGCTGGCCCATCGGCCCCGGGTCAACTGGAGCGCGCAAGTTCAACTTACGCAGCTCCCAGGAGTCCATACCGAGCTTCTCTGCTAACCGCTCGATTTGGCTCTCAACGGCAAAAATCACCTGATTGCCGCCAAAGCCCCGAAACTCACCGGATACGCCGTTATTCGTATATACACTCGTCCCCTGAACATCTACATTCGGGATATTATAAGGTCCTATCGCATGTTCCGTAGCAAAATTCAAAACCTCACAACCCAAAGTTGCATAGGCGCCTGTATCCGCAAGAATGCTGACTTGATGCGCGACGAGACGTCCCTCTTGATCCGCGCCGGTCTTCATCTTAATCCGCATCGGATGGCGTTTGATGCCAGATATGACCGATTCACGCCGTGAATTGTGCATTTTGATCGGAGAGCCTGTCTTCAATGCCATCAGAGCACCGAAGGGCTGCACATTGAGCTCATCCTTACCGCCAAAAGAGCCGCCAATCGGACTGGATACGACCCGAATCTGCTCCTCAGCCATCCCTAGAATCCTTGACAGCTGCATCCGATCCTTGTAACCATGCTGCGTCGGCGAGTAAACCGTCAATCGGCCATCATCCTCGGGGATAAATAAGCCGCCTTCCGTTTCCATATAGGTGTGCATTTGACGAGGCGTATAGTACGTCTCCTCTACAATATGTGCACACCCCTCAAACGCCGTTTCTGCCTCCCCATGCTTCAAGCTGGTTCGATGAAGCAGATTGCCATCGGGATGCAGCTTAATCGCACCCGCTTCTAGCGCTGTTTCTGGATCATCTACAACTGGCAATGGTTCATAAACAACCTCGATTAGGCTAAGCGCATATTCAGCGATCTCTTCGGTATCCGCAGCTACCGCCGCCAAAGCATCCCCAATATAACGAACGCGATCATGACAGAACACAGGCTGATGAGGGAAGGCAATGCCGAATAAATTCATCCCAGGCACATCCTCTGCCGTTACCACGACGCGCACACCTGGTGTCATTATCGCCTTGCTTGTATCGATGGAAAGAATCCACGCATGGGGGTAACGGCTGCGAAGCACCTTACCATGCAGCATGCCTGGTGCTGTTAAATCTGTGAGATATCGGAGCTTTCCGGTTACCTTCTCTTCACCGTCAGGTCGGATAATCCACTTTTTTGCATACGTATCACGACCTAGGAGCATCCGCTCCGCCCCCTTTTTGCCACGCTTTATAGCACTCAGAAACGATGAGATTGGCCGCTGTCTGCTTGCGATAAGTAACACCGGCATAATCATCAGCCACAGCATCAAATTCTGCGAACACTCCTTTATGCAGATACTTCAGAAGCTCCTTGGATAAAGGCTGACCCATAGCAGCGGCTTCCAGATCCTTAAACCTTGCTGGAACAGCGCTTCCTCCACCCGCAGCAAACGCAATACGAGTAAGGGTTCTATCCTTTCCTAGACACAGCCTTCCAGCTACCGTTACAACCGAAGGGGTGAACGCTTCTCTTCGTCCCACCTTTAGATAAAACTCAACCTTACTCTCCTCTTCCAACTGAGCCGGCGTTGGTACTACGATCCCTGTCATTATTTCGTTCTGAGACGAAATCGGACTTTCCAGCCACTCCGCCAGCGCCAGTGAATGTTCATTCTGTCCATCCGAGCAAATGATTTGGGCATCCATTACAAGCAATACAGGAATGAGGTCCCCCGTTCGCGACATTACGTTACCTCCGATAGAGGCTAAATTCCGTACAGAAGGCGCTGCGATCTCAGCGCAGGCTTGCACTAGAAGCCCGCATCTTTGCCTTACCAGCTCATTTTTCATCAAATCTGCTAAACAAAGAGCTGGCCCTATATGAATGTGACCAAGAGAATCAACCTTTAATCCCGATAGAGATGAGATATTCCCAAGGCTAATCAGATGCTGTGGGAGCGGTGAAAGTCCGTTTTCCCAGCGAGTGCGGAGCCAGGTGCCCCCAGCAATGAGTACCGATTCATCTCCCCATTTATGCTTCATCCGCATGGCTTCCGCTACGCTCGTAGGCTGCCATACTGAAGGCTGCTGCTCTGGCAGCTGATACAAAGGAACTGACATGAACAACCCTCCTAAGCGTTTTTCATTAGAAAAAACTTATTTCGTAAGCATTCCTGCATTTTTCGTAAAAAAGCTTACTTCTTAATTACTATTGTATTTTCCATATGAACTCTTGCTTCATAATCATTATTGAATATTTTATTGGAAGACATTGGATAATTCCAATAGAAGATGTAATCATGTAAGACGATTCATTCATCCAATCTTACTCTACATGGAGTTGTCTTAAATCGGGGTCAATCGTCATATAGGCATAATTGATGTTTCTGGATGAGTGAATCTCTAATCGCGGTTGAATGATGTTGTAGAAAGTGCAACAATTGCAGCCTAAATCTCACCTTTTTTCCTTCGTTGTTGCATAATGTACAACAATTTGGCCCTATACAGGCCATTTCGAACAAATGGGTTCAAAATGTTGTACAAACTGCAACTTCAAGTTGCTATATAGCCTTTGGGCGTTTGAATTGTTGTAGATAATACAGCATTGCACATGGCAGTTCATTTCAATTATTACTTCAAGCTGTTGCGTTTCAAAAAAAGCCATCCGCATATAAATTAGATCTACTATAAACAATTTTCAAAAACTGCGTCAACTTACTTAACACCATTTTGTTTTTTTGTATAAAAAAATAGCGCATTATTAGTAATAATGCACTCATTCCCTCTTTTATGTTATTTAAGTTCACATATATTTGTGCGAAAATACTTTTTTAGCCTGTTCATAACGATCCAATGTGTCAACATCCATAAATTTTAACTGGTTTTCCTCTTCCACAATTTGACCGCGGTACGCTGGCAAGTGAAACAAGGATCGCGCTCCGGCATCCCCTTCCAAAGCAGCCGCTGCCGGCCACATCCCTCGCCCCAAAATAACAGGAGGCTTCGGCATCCCCTGATCCCCGCTGGCGATATAATCGTAACCCGATTCCTTATTAAACGTATTCGTAAGGCGATATAGCATCTGACCATCTACGAAAGGCTGATCCGCCAACAGGACTAAGATGCCCTCTGCACTCATCTCTTCTGCCACTTTGATCCCTGTGCGCAGCGAGTGCGCCATCCCGTATTCAGCGTCTGCACATATCTCAATACGACATCTGCCTACTAATATATGCATGTGAGCTTCTTTCGGTAACCAATCCAAGGGATCCCCAACACGCACGACAACAACCACACTATGCAGTTCGGAATGAAGGGCTTGCCGCAAAGCAACCCCGCCAAGCCGTACGCCTTCAGCCATTTCTAGTGACTGCTTCGCTGTCCCCATTCGTCTGCTGCTGCCTGCCGCCAAGTACACGCCAATGATCTTCTTCTTCGCAGCGCTCACCATGGGCGGCAGCTTTGGATATCTTGCCCCATGGCTGCAGAGGAGCCCCAGTCTCCAGTCGTGCGAACACCACGCTTAATACGTATCAATTCAGCTACTATGCTGACTGCATTTTCAACAGGGCCTTCTGAACCAATGTTTAATCCAACGGGATAGTGCAGCCAATCCGGCCGCTCTAGTCCTTCAAGCATCTTCTCCGTTCGATCCCTTGACCCCATGATACCGAGGTAACGCAGGCTTGACACCATAGCTCCTCGTACGAATGCTGCATCCTTCTCAAACTGGTGACTCATGACAATGACATAATCCTGCGCATTCAGCTTTAGTTGTTCCACCAATTGCTCTGGAAAAGCCACGACCGTCTCCGATTCCGGAAAACGCTCCGCATTGCAGAAAGCTTCCCGCCAATCCGCTACCACCACGCGAAACCCAACACTTACCGCCATTTGGGCTAGCGGAATCGTATCTTGATTCGCACCAAACACAATTACCCTCGGCTTCGGCGTAAATAGTGAGGCATATACAGAGTGTCGGTCTGAAGACATGCCCTCGTCAGGATCACATAACGTATAGGTTATATTCGAATACCCATCCAAGAATGTACGCAGCAGCTGCATAGCCTCCCCTCGATCCAAGCTAGCTTTCACCACCAGCAGGTTAACAAGCAGCTCCCCGGTAACAGGCTCCAGCAGGATACGAATCAACCCGCCGCACCCAATCGTTTCACCCCAGCCGAAATCGTCTGCAGGTCTCATGTCGTACTCCACCATTTGCGGTTTTTGCGACTTCCATACAGCAGGTAAGTAGGCAGATAGATCCGCTTCCAAACAGCCTGGAGAAATACTGCCTAGCGAGCTTTCATCCGCCATCAGCAGCATAACTGCCCCTTGCTTGCGATAAGCATGGCCTTCCACATGAATAACCGTCGCTAATACACGCGCATGCGCATTACTCTCCACTGCTTGCAAAATGTCATAAGCCTCCATCACTCATCGCACCTCGCTTTATGGATTTATCGTCCTACCATCCAATGGCTAAACCGTCACCGCGAGGGTCCGCAGCACCGCTCATGAAGCCTTTCTCATCAATCACAATGCCCTGCGCTTGCCCCATAATCCCATCCCAAGGGTTCACAGGCTCAACACGATGTCCCCACCTTTTCAAACGTGCATATACCTCGCCATCCAGACGGTGCTCGAGCTTCAATGCATCGCCATCTTCCCCCCACGTACGGCCGTATACCCAACGCGGTAGCGAGATAGCTTCTTGAATGGACAAACCATAATCCAACACGCCTGTCAGTATGGAAAGCTGTGTTTGCGGCTGACCTTCTCCACCCTGCGTACCGAAAAGCATGAAAGGCTTCCCCTCTTTGCTCACCATGGCAGGCATTAAGGTATGAAATGACCTTTTATTCGGCTCTAGAACGTTCGCGCATGCGGGATCCAGTGAGAAAAAAGAACCTCGATTTTGCATAATAATGCCCGTATCGCCTGGTACATAAGCAGCACCGAAGTCGAAATATAAGCTTTGGATAAACGAAACCGAATTCCCTTCATCATCAACAACAGCCGCATAGGCCGTATCCTGCCCAATCGCTGGTGACAAGTGTTCACTCACCTTGAGCGGCTCTGCTTGAATCTCATTCCAGAGCTCCGCAGCGTAGGCTTTAGAAATCAGACGCTCCAGCGGAATTTCCCGAAAATGGGGATCCGTCAAGTAAAGATCTCGGTCTTTGAATGCCTTTTTGATCACTTCGGACATCAGATGATAAAAATTCGCGGAGGCCCGCGGAACCGCACTAACCTCTATATTTTCCAGCATATTCATCATCATTAGCGCTGTGAATCCTTGTGAATTCGGCGGCATTTGATAAATTTCATACCCACGGTAGGTTGTCGAAAGCAATTCCACCCATTCTCCCGAGTAAGTACGGAAATCATCTTCCAGCAGCAATCCACCATCCCGCTGAATGCTGTCAACAACTGTTTGCATCAACGAACCCTTATAAAAGGCATTCCTACCTTCACGTTGAACTAAACGTAACGTTTGGGCCATGTCTTTCTGAACAAGACGATCCCCTTCCTTCAAAAGCTCGCCGCCCGCCATATATAAGGCACTCAGCTGCTCAGAAGCCCGAATGAAAGCCTCGTCCTTACGCATCCAAAAAAGCAGATTACGCGATATAGGAAAACCCTTTTCCGCATAAGCAATCGCCGGATCGAGCAGCTTCTCCCACGGCAGCTTCCCGTACTTCTCCCATACTTGCCACCAGGCATCGACCATTCCCGGAACGGTTATCGCGCTTAGAATTCCTCTTTGGGGAATCGCATGTAACCCTTTATCTTTGTAAAAATCAAGCGTAGCCTGCGCAGCTGACTTCCCGCTTCCATTAAAGCCCGTAAAGGTGCCCGTCGCAGCATCGTGCATGAGGAAAAAGGCGTCCCCGCCAAGCCCCGTCATATGCGGGTAGACGACTCCAAGTGTCGCACTGATCGCAATCGCGCTATCAAACGCATTGCCTCCCTGCTGCAAAATGGCACTTCCCACACTGCTAGCCAAATAATGAGGCGTAGCAATCATGGCGCGCTCGGCTCGCGGCATGATATTTAACATGGCAGCTCCTCCTCATTACGAGCATATAACGTTAACGCTGCTTGCAAAGCCTTACCGACTGTAATATCGGCGCCGTGCCATAGGAGAACCGCCTCCAGTGCACCAAGCACGTGGAGCACGTTTTTCTGATTACAGCTAAAGCCCATCGTACCGATTCGCCAAATTTGACCCTTCAGAGGTCCGAAAGAACTGGCGATTTCAATGCCGAAACTGTTTAACAACATCGAACGCACAGATTCACCAGCGATTCCATCTGGAATATGGATGCAGGTCACAACCGTTAACTTACATTCAGGATTCCCGTACAGCGATAACCCCATTGCCTGAAGGCCTGCAACTAACGCAGCCTCATGACGCTGATGACGACGGTATCGATTTTCTAGGCCTTCCTGCAGGACAAGTCGCAAGCCCTCGCGCAAAGCGTACAACATCGAGGTTGCCTCCGTATGATGATTGAGCCGTTTCGGACTCCAGTAGTCCTGAAGCTGGCCGAGGTCGAAATAGTTGCTCGAAACTGGCTTCCCAGCCGATACTGCCGAACCTTTCTCACGCAGTCCCCGCTCAATCGTTTTGCGCCGCATTACCTTGGCTTCAACACGCTCGTTATACGTAATTGGCGACATGCCGGATGGGACGGATAAACACTTTTGCGTCCCGCCGATAACAGCATCGAGCTGCCACTCGTCTGTCTTAACCGGAACTCCGCCAATCGTAGCGACGGCATCAACAACAAGCAGTGCATCCACTTGGCGGCAAGCAGCGCCGATGCCATCAAACGGTTGGATACAACCCGTGGATGTTTCGCCGTGAACGATCGCAACAATGCTCGGCTTTTCGCGGTGTATGGCAGCGATGATTTCCTCTGGATCGAACACCGTTCCCCATTCTCTCTCCAGCAGGACGACCTCTGCACCGCAGCGCTCAGAGATTTCCACAAGCAGATGGCCAAAGCGCCCATAAATAGGAACAAGCACCTTGTCCCCCGGCTCAATCACACTTACTAGAACAGCCTCAATGCCCGAACGCGAGGTGCCATCTATTGGAAAAGCCCATTGATTTTTTGTTTGAAATACATCACGAAGCATTTCCATCGTCTCATTCATCAGTTCGGTGAATTCAGGATCGAACTGTCCCAGAATCGGATAAGACATCGCCCGCAGTACCCGCGGGTCGACCTCAACAGGTCCTGGGGTCATTATCGTTCGCAGCGAGGGCGACAAGTCTTTATAAGATTTCATCTACTTTCCCCCCATAGCCATATTGGTATAACACATGCACCAGTACTTGGAACCCAGCGACCAGTTCGGCCGGTTCCGTAAACTCATCAGGACTGTGGCTAATGCCCGCGCGGCTTGGAACGAAGATCATCGCTGTCGGACATATCGACCCGAACAACTGCGCATCATGCCCTGCCCCGCTAGGCAGCCGCATACTCTCGAACCTATGGGTATCACAGGCAGCTTCAATTTCTGCCGAAATCCCTTCATGCATAGCCACAGGCGAAGCATGTAAATTTAGGGTCGTATCTATTTGAAGATCTCTTCGCTTCGCGATTACTTCAAACTCAGCTAGCAATCTCGCACGAAAAGCATCCATCTTCCACTCGTCAGTATGCCGAATATCCAGCGTAAATTCAACTTCCCCCGGTACCACATTCGATGTTCCCCGCTTCACTTCCAAACGCCCAACGGTAGCAACAAGCGGTTCACCCTGATCCAGCGCCATCCGTTCTGTCAGAGCCACCATTTCTGAAGCTCCTGCAAGAGCATCTTTTCGCATTGTCATCGGGGTCGTACCGGCATGATTTGATGTGCCCGTTACCACTACCGTCAACCTAATTTGACCAACGATTGCTGTTACTACACCGATCTGTTTCTGCTTATACTCCAAAACAGAGCCTTGTTCGATATGAATCTCAATATACGCTCCTATATCTTCGCGCTTTGCAGGGTGTTCACCTACACTTGCAGTGTCGAAGCCAGCTTGCTGCATTGCCCCAAGCAGAGTCACACCTTCAAGATCAGCAATCCCCGAAGCTCCCGTCAGCGACTTCACACCGGTCACATGACCAGAGCCCCAATAAGCGGGCGGGAAGCGACTTCCCTCTTCCTCACAAAATGAAACCACTTCAAGTGTTCGTTTCGGCGTCCCATAAACCGACTTCAAATAACCAAGTGCCATCATGGAGGCAACTACGCCGTAAGCCCCATCGTATTTACCGCCGTTTTTCACCGTGTCTATATGAGAACCTGTGAGAACCGACTTCAAAGCAAGGTTACTCCCTTGCAGTTTTCCAAATACATTACCAACGGCATCGAAGCCAGCTTCTAGCCCCAACTTGTGCATTTTCCGGGTAAGAGCCTGCTGCGCCTGCAGCCATGGCTCCGTATATAGCAAACGAGTGACTCCTCCGTCTGGGTCAGCCCCATAAGAGGAAAGCCACTCCAGTACTTCCAGCATCTGCTCTGCGTATTTTGACAGCAAATCCAGCGAGTTCGGTGTCATTTTAGCCACCTTCCTCACCCCCGATCACTGCTGCGTGGAGCATCCAAATCCCGTCTGCTTTCTCCTCTACCCCTACACCAAGCTCATACACCTTAGCACCTCGTAAGAAGGTCGCCTTCACCCGACATCCGAACGCTTTCCCTACATAAGGGCTATGTTTATGGCGGTAAAGCAAATCACTCTCCTGAAGAGAGTAGCCCAGCTTCATATCCACTAGAGCTAAATCAGCATCCGCGCCTAAAGCGATTTCACCTTTGCGGGGATGCAGGCCAAACCGCTTGGCTGGCTCAAGGGATAGCATCCGCGACAACATAGGCAGCGGCACCTCTCTGCGTAGGTAGCCTTCGTCCAGCATAAGCTCCAGCGAGCTTTGTGCGCCGGATATCCCGCCCCACGCCTCGAAGAAATCCCCTTCCTTCATATGAGTAGGGCATGGCGAATGATCTGAGGCGAGAATGTCCAATTGCCCATCTGCCAGCACCGCCCACAGCCGAGCTTGATCTTCCGATGTGCGCAGCGGAGGCGCACACTTGGCAACCGCACCAAGCCGCTCCAAATCGGCGCTAGTAAGCACTAAGTAATGCGGGCACGTTTCTACCGTGACGTCCAGCCCTTTAGCCTTCGCCTCCGTGATGGCCTGCACAGCTTCAACGCTGCTGATATGCACGAAGTGCAGCTTGCAGCCCGTTTGCTCAGCGTAGAACAGTGCGCGGTTCACCGCCTCAAGCTCAGCTGCAATCGGTCTCGTCGCAACGAAGTTGAGCGCCCCGCGTCTGCCTTCCGCAAGTGCTTGCGCAGCCAGCTTGGATACGATCTCATCGCTTTCGGCATGAAGTGCAAGCACTAGCCCCAAGCGGGAAATTTCCTTCATCCCTTCGTAAAGAGTCAGGTCGTCCACCTCAACGAAAATATCTTCCCCTTCTCCGCCAGGACAAGACATGAACGCCTTAAATCCAATGACGCCAGCTTCCGCCAGCTCTTGAAGATTGCCCACATTGCCGGGAACAAGTCCGCCCCACAGGGCATAATCCACTACAGATTCGCCTTCAGCTGCTGCCAGCTTGCGTTCAAGTGCGCTCAAGCGAACGGTGGGAGGCACGCCATTCAGCGGCATGTCGATATAGGTCGTGCATCCGCCAGCCGCAAGCGCCGCGGATCCGGTAGCAAACCCTTCCCAGTGACCAAGTGCTGGTTCATTGAAATGAACATGTGCGTCAACCATCCCCGGCATAATGTGCAAATGCTCCGCATCATAGACAGGTGTATCCTCCGAGTATACGAGGTTTTCGCCTAGCGCAGCAATTTTGCCACCTTGAATACCGATGTCTAACTGGCGTACTTCATCTCTCAGGACTACAGTACCTTTCCGAATTACGAGGTCAAATTGATTAGTCATACGAATCCTCCCTCGGAGTCATTCATGCTCAGCCATCCTGTCAGCGTTAACTTCCTCGATATGTGTTATATCCCCATGGTGCGATTAGCAGCGGCACATGATAATGAGCATCTTGAGTCGATATACCAAAACGAACCGGTACTTGATCCAGAAACGCTGGCTCTGCAAGGTTAGTCGAGATTCTTCTGAAATAATCACCTATATGAAAGACCAGCTCGTAAACTCCCGGTGTCAAATCATCCTCACTAAGCATTGGCCCCTGAAGGCGACCATCCGCATTCGTAACCTCCGAGCGAAGCAGTTCTGAGCGCCCGTCTTGGAGGCGAAACAAATCAATCCTCACTCCACTAGCCGGTCGTCCACTGCTAATATCCAGTACGTGCGATGTTAAACCAGCGCTCATAGGCCCTCCAGGTCACTCTTTGTCATGGAAAAGCCTTGGAAACCATAAGGCGGTCTAGGCTCTGTAAACACCTTGCCCTCACCAACGGATGCTTGCTCCAAAATCGTTTCCCACGTACGATTATTAGATTCAAAACGAATTTCTTTTAATTGAGGGAAACGAATGAGCGAGCGCTGCCCAATTCGATAAATAAGATTTTGGATCGACGGTGAATGCTGCTCATGGAATACGGTATGCGCAATATCACGAATTTGCTCAGCAGCCACATAGCGTCCGAGGTCAGAGTCTAGGGCATCCGCCACTTCTTCATAACTCCAAGCAATATCTAAGAAAATAAATAAAGGACGGTCAAAAGATTCCGGAAGCGTCGTATACTCATCTCGAACGAAGCCCGCGAAGGAACTTCCTTTTACTTTAATCAGCTTCAAATCAGCGATGCCGCCCGCATGTTCCACTACAGCAATCCCCTCATCCATGCGCACGACTTCAACCAGTGCGGTCGGATGTTCATTTTGCGAATAACGGTAAACCAGATCACTGCCGGCGAATCCTTTTACCCCAGGAACAGGCAGCACTTCAAAAGAAACTTGATCTGCTGTCATCCTCACACCCGTCATTTGTGGGTACGTCTCTAGGAAGCGGCGGCCGGTGAACTCCAGAAACCCTTCAGCTGTAGCGCCTTCATATTCTCCGGCTTTGCGCAGAATGAAATTTTTCATCGAATCCGTAGCAACAACCATCGAGTTGTCCCCTTCGGTAAAAGAAGTGAAGAACTTCTCACCGCTAACCGCCACTTTGATATTCATTCCGAACAACACATTATCTCGTCCGGTGAAACCCGATTCCGGTATTAACGTCAGATTCGTCAGCGGCTTCGCATAGGAACGATATACCCATACATCACCTTTGCCGTAATACATGATTCTCTCTGATCCGTTCGCTTGTTTCATCGCTTTCGCCTCCGCTTCATTGATTAACACAGCTTCTAGGCGAAACCGCCCAATTTTACAAACCTCCTGCAATGCTTTCCCCAGCTCTTCTTCCTTATCTCGGTGTATCCGAGTGCGAATCGCTTCTCGAATGGTCTCTTTGGTCTGGCCTTTGATCGCCATTATAAAAGGAAATTCAAAGGCATCCGTATACTGCTTGTTGTAGGCTAGAAATTGCTCATATTCTTCAGCTGTTAATTGGTTCAAACCGGCCCCGGACTGCTCCTGAACAGAATGATCGGTCATCCGCACTCGCGTTCCTAAATCTGGATGCGCTCTAAGCAATGCTAGCTGCTCCATCCGATCAGCACGCCAAACCTCTCGTTCCAAAGCACTGATCAACTCCTGCTCCGTTGCAAAAGGCTGCGAGCTCCATGCCCGCTCTGCCACCCAAGGTGAGTGTTCAAATAGAGGGCCGAACATATTAATGAAATCTTCCTGATTCAATTCATTCACTTTATGCAGCGTCAGCTTCACTACCCGTCACCTCTATTTCTATGAAAATCTAACCATTCATTATCAAGATTTGTTTCATTGTAAATCCGCTGTGTATCATGGTCAATTTATATGAATAAAGTTTGTAAACTTTCATAACATCAGTAACTTTTTTTGTGAGCTTGCACCTTTTCATATCATCATGCAAAAAAATACACCTCGGCTCTTTGGTTCATAGGGCAGCTTAACGCTTCCATTTGACCATTTTCAGCTGAGGTGCATGCTTGTTATCATTACTTGGCGATTACGAATGCATGGTTCCTTCTTTGCGGTACTGATTTGGCGCTATGCCTACTACTTTTTTAAATGCTGTACTGAAATAATGTTGGGAGTCATAGCCTACTTTTTCGGAAATCTCAATAATCGTCATATCCGTTGTGCTCAAGTAATGAATTGCATGATTAATTCGCGTATGAGTAAGTAAATTCACAAAAGGAATACCTAATTCTTGTTTAAATATTCTTCCCAAATAGACAGGTGATACCTTCATTTCATTGGCGATCATTTCCAACGTGATCTCAGGGTTGCTATATCTCTGTGCAATGAAATCCTTCGCCAGACGAACAAAAGGAGACAGATGGGCTTCTTTATATAAGGAAGTTCTCGCTTGCTGGTACATGTTAGAAACACCTGTAACGCCTTCTATGCCCGTCAGGAATTGAGAAGCTATGGTTATTTTCAAATACGTTTGCACAGCTGCATCCATTTTCTCGATAGCATCGGCTGGCACCGGATCCCATAATAGTACAACCAGCATCCCCAAATGATCTCGAAATTTGACCAGCGTGTAGGGAGATAACAGCTCTTCAACGATATTCTCAATGGCAAACAAGTATAGCTGACGGTCTCTTTCTGATAAAAGCTCCTTACCTCTTGAATTCCCGGACCATTGAATAACGCCTAGCGTACTCGGCGCTCGATCGGGTATTTTGAGAAACGCAAGCTGCTCTCTAATCTCAACCTCACTAAGTCCCCCATCCATCCATTCCAGGCAGAAGCGTTCTCTTAATAGCGAGAAGTTCCTTTCGATCTGTTTGGAAGCCATTTGCAAATGCTCCTCTTTCTCTAAGGAAGAAGCCATCTGCTTCGTTATTTTGGTTAGAACATCGGCAAGCTGCGCGGGATTCACTGGTTTGAGGATATAATCGTCCACATTCATACGAATGGCTGCTTGTGCATAGGTAAACTCATCATGTCCGGTTATGATGATGATCTTGCAATCCGGAAGCTCCTCACGCATATGTTTGATCAATGACATACCGTTCATTATGGGCATATTGAGATCAACAAGCAGGATATGAACACTATGCTTACGTGCCAGCTCTAAGGCCTCTTCACCGTCCTCAGCCTCTGCCACAACCTCCAGGCCAAGCTGCTGCCAATTCAATGAACTTAGTATTCCTTCGCGTATGATCGATTCATCATCTGCAATCAATACTTTCCAGGGCGGACTTACGATCATACGGACACCTCTCTTTTTAACACAGGATGTGTAATCGTTACGGTTGTTCCCTCTCCCCTTATGCTTTCAATGGATACCCCATAAGCATCTCCGAAGCTGATCACAATTCGTTCATGTACATTCGTTAATCCATACCCCTCACCCGATTGAGGATTTGTTACTATAAATGATGATTCCTGCTCGCTTACATGCGGCGTATCCTGCTTATATTCACTTGCTGCCGGATTCGATTTAGAAGCAGCAGCTTCCAAGGTTCGTCTTAAGCGTTCCAGCTTTTCCTCGGACATTCCAGCTCCGTTATCGCGAATGGTGATAACCACTCTTTCATTCTCATTCCGAGCGTGTATGTCGATATTACCAGGTCCACGGCGCTCTTTAATCCCATGATAGATAGCATTCTCGACAATCGGTTGAAGAATCAACTTGAGCACATAAAGCTGATGGAGCGAAGGGTCAATGACAATGGAATAATTCAATTTTTCCTTGTACCTTGTTTTTTGAATGATGAGATAGCTCTTCACGTGCTCGAATTCTTCCATAAGCGAAATGACCTCATTCCCCTTGCTAAGACCAATTCGAAATAGTCTCGATAGGGAATCGACCACTTCTGTCACTTCATGCGCCCCGCTTTTACGAGCTAACCATAGAATCGTATCGAGTGTGTTGTATAAAAAATGCGGCTTAATTTGCGCTTGCAGACTTCGCAGTTCCGCTTCCCTCTTCTGCCGCTGCTCCTTTTCGACCAAACCGATCAGCTTCGTAATTTGCATCAGCATATGGTTGAAGCTTCGCCCCAGCATGCCCACTTCATCTGTTCTTTTGTCCTTGAAACGTATAGATAGATTACCATCCTCTGCTCTTCTCATGAATGACGTTAGCTGCCAAATGGGGAAAGAGATGGTGTAGGATAAATAATAGGAAGCCGCAATACCGAGCAAGCATACAACGAAAACAAACATGATCAAATAAAGGCGGATTTCTCTGACCTCTCGAACCGACTCTTGCGTTGAAAATACCCCCACCGTCGTCCAATTCGTAAAAGCGGATTTCCGATAAATGAACTGCATATAGGTGCCATCGATCGTTTTTGAAAATGTACCCGCGGGATTCTCATCAATCCAACTTCGCTGAAACTTGCTCACAAAGGGATGCTCCGGTGTATAGATACTTTCACCTTTATCATCAATGACCATCAAGTAGCCCGATTTCCCTAAACTTACGTCCTGCACGGTTTCTGCGATGACTCTAAGCTTTAAATCAATTAAGATGACACCTTTAACCGCTTGGGTTTCGGGATCCAGAATCGCTCTGACCACAGAGACAATATCCTCATCCTTATAGTCAACGTGCGTGGTGACATTTCTTCCAGAGGGATGACCCACGATACTGAATATCCCCTTATGATCAACAGCTTCCTTATACCAACCTTCTTCGGTTAGACTCCGGGTTGTTCTGGCATACATTTCGTTACTGATGTAATCCCCCTTTGCATTCACCACCAAGATACCCGCCACTTCCGAGTACAGGGTTGTAAATCCTTGAAGGAATATCCGCATATCGTAGGCTTCTGAGGGTTGGATGGCGGGCTCACCACTTAGAAACCGCTTCACTTGTGGGTTAAAGGAAGTGAAATAGGTAATATTCTGCAAATTCCCCGCATAAGCTTCAAGCGATTTATTCACATTTCCGATTAATTGAGACGTATGCTCATTAACCTGTTTTTCGATAATCCGATCTGTCGCTAACGCGATCAGAATACCCAAACAAATAGCAGGCAAAATGCTAATTAGTAAGAAGTGCATGATTAACTTATAACGGATTGGCCAGTTATTCAGTGTAATCCATTTGAACATCTTCATGCGCTTCACCTCATCATTCGCCTCTAAGCTGTCATTTGGCATAATAGATATCGACATTTTCTTTCGTTACGATTGTAATTCCCGTATCCACATAGGTAGGAACAAGCGGCTCCTTGGCATTTTGCAGAGGTAAATGCGATTTCTGGGCCTCCTTTTGAAGATGGAGCAAATGCATCAGCGACCAATACCCCATATTCCAGGTACCTTGCGCAAGCGTTGCCGAAATCGTCTCGTTCTTTACCATATCGAGCGTCCCTTTATCCGTATCAAATCCAATAATTTTCACTCGAGAAAGCCGATTCAAGCCTTTCACTGCATTACCTACACCCACACCGCCATTGGCCTCAGTGGCAAATATACCGTTCAAATCCGGATGATCCTTGAGAACTTTAACCGCAATCCGTTCGGATGCCAATTGATCCCCCTTACCATCTTCTATCGCAATAATTTGAAGATCTGGGTAACTGCTTCTGATCGTATCCTGAAATCCGGCCATTCGATCCTGATGATTCAGTTGATTAGGCAGTGTAATAATCGCAAGCTTACCATTGGTCCCGGTCAATTCTGCCATTTTATGAGCTGCGCTTACGCCAGCATTATAATTATTCGTTCCCAGAAAAGAGTAAGCTTTACTCTTAGGTGCGCCAGAATCGAATAATACGACAGGTATGCCTGCTTCGACAGCTTTATTAATGGTCACAACCAGTGCGTTTGGATTGATCGCCGAGACCGCAATACCTGCCGGCTTCTTAGCGATTACCTGTTCCAATACGGTTATCTCTTCGTAGACATCGTACTGTGTAGCACCCCGGTACTCAACGGAAACATTCAATAGCTTCGCGGCATCTTCGAAGCCTTTGAGGCAACTTTTCCAATAATCAATGCCGGACTGGAAGTTGACCATCACATACTTCTCTTCGATTTTTCCTTGGAGACCACGATTCATTTGCTTAAGCGATTGATCCGTAGGCTCCCTGTATTGATAAAAATAAAGGAAAAGCAAAAAAGTTGCGATTAGTATCGCATACACCATCAACAGCTTTTTCATACTTGTTCCTCCTATAACCTTTTTCAGGCAGATGAGCCCTATATGACATTCGATCTTAATTGAAATCTACCAATTAATTCATCTAATTCTTCCGCCATCCCGCTTAAAATGTTAGCAGAAGAAACGATTTCTTCCATGCTCCCTAATTGCTCTTCCATGTTAATGGACACATCTCTCGTACCTGAAGCTGTATGCTTGGCCACTACTTCTATCGAACGAAGAACCTCTAGAGCCGTTTGCGACTTCTGAGAAATGTCAGCGGATTGCAGGGATACTTGGCTAATTTGCTCGCTAACCTCTTCGATTTCTTTTTTTATTCGTTCAAACGCCACGTTCGCTTCATTTACAACTGAAATCCCTGTGCTCACCTCTTGTGAACCTGCCTCACAGGAATGTACGACTTCAACCATTTCCTCTTGAATAGCATTCACCAATCTCGCTACTTCATCTGCAGCCTCTGTTGTTTGCTTAGATAAATGACGAACTTCTTGCGCAACAACCGCGAAGCCCTTGCCTGCTTCACCTGCTCTAGCCGCTTCAATCGATGCGTTAAGTGCAAGCAAATTGGTTTGCCTGGAAATATTGGCAATAAGATCGTTCGCCGCGAGGACATGCATAACGTGAGTTCCTAAGCGCTGTACGGATTCCGAAAGCACTTTCATTTTATAATAAATGGCGTTCATTTGGCTAATGGATAAATCGATAGAATCCGTCCCCCTACTAACAGCTGCCAATGCGTGAGACGACGTTTCATTCGTTAATTCCGTAATCTTGGCAATTTGCAATACGGAATGATCCATCTGCGTAAGGAAAGAGACACCCGTCATCATTTGCTGTACCTGAGATTCCGAACCTGCGGATATCTCTTGCACAACCGTCGTAATTTGCTCCGACGCTTGGCTCAAGTGCTCGGAGTTGCCGCTGAGCTCTTCCGCTGCTGCCGATACATGCTTTGCATGATAGTCAACCTGGCTAATGATTTTATACAAATTGCCTTTCATTTGATTGAAAGCCTCCGCCAAGTCATGAAGCTCATCGCGGCTGCGGACTCTAATATCTCGGCCCGTTAAATCACAAGAAGCTATATCTCTCGCCGCTTTAACAATCATCCTAAGAGGGGCGATAATCATTCTGGACACCATCCATCCTATGGCTAACGCGATCACTAAAGCCGTGATGCTTACCCATATGAGCTTGTAAATGGTTTGATCCATCATATTGCCATTTTCCACTTTCCTCAATTCCATGATGCTCTTTTGCTTTTTCTGAATCTTCTCAGCAAGCTTGGTTAAATTTTGAGTGAGGGGTACGGTCCTTTGAAAACTGGATTTCGTCTTCTCAAGATCATGCACCAATCCGGCAATCGTCTCGATAGACTCACCCATTACCTTAAAGTAAGTTTGATCTTCCGCATTCTCGTCGATACCCTTGATGTCTTGCACCAAAGCAGAAAGCTTCTGATTACTTTCGAGAACAGATTGAACTTTCTCCGGAGAAGGATCAATGACATAGCTGGACATAAGGCTATACTGCAATTGTGTTTGGTATTGGATATCCGAAGCAAGCTGCAGAATCATGGCATTATGATTTAACAAATTCACATAAGATAGATTGATTTTTTTCAGAAAATAGTAAGATAATCCGCTAGTCACTGCGACCAATAAAGCGATAACCACAAAGGCTATCATAAGCTTTGAACGCAAAGAAAGAGAGAGCACCTTGAAGGGATTGCTTCTTAGCCATGTCATACGTTTACTCATCATTTTATCCCCCACTCCGTAGGTTAAGCCGCAAATAAGACCCTCCCCTTCAGGAAAAGTCTTATTTGATCTATTGCCTGGATGTCATCCGACTAAGCAGTTTTGGATTTATTGTAAATATCAAAACCTACCGCAAATAACAGCACCAAGCCCTTGATACCTTGCTGCCAGTCAATACCAAGACCGACTAAGGACATCCCGTTGTTCATGACACCCATCACTAGTCCACCGATGAGAGCACCAATAACCGTACCGATTCCGCCAGTCGCGGAAGCACCGCCAATGAAGACAGCAGCGATAGCATCCAGCTCAAAGTTCACACCTGCTTTAGGCGTAGCCGCATTTAATCTTGCCGCAAATACGAGACCGGATAGCGCTGCCATTACCCCCATATTTACGAACACCCAGAAAGTGACATGTTTCGTTTTGATTCCTGATAATTTAGCCGCTTTTTCACTTCCGCCGAGCGCATAAATATGGCGTCCCATGACCGTTTTATTCATGACGAAGGTATAAATAACAACGAGCACAAACAAAAGAATCAGGATGTTAGGAATACCCTCATAGCTAGCCAGTACATATGTGAATACGTTAATGATCCCAACCATCACAACAATTTTGGCTATCAGGAATCCCATTGGCATGACATCGAATTTATATTTGAGTTGACTCTTTCTTTTTCTAAGTTCGCTCCACACCAAAATAAGGGATAATACAACTCCGACGACCAGTGTAGTGTTATGCAAAGTGCTTCCATTTAATACATCAGGAATAAAGCCAGAGCTGATTTTCTGAAAAGTCTTCGGAAATGGCGCGATAGACATCCCGTTCAAAACGATCATCGTCAACCCCCGGAAGAGGAGCATCCCCGCCAGTGTAACGATAAAGGATGGAATTCTCACATAAGCGACCCAAAAGCCCTGCCAAGCCCCAACCAATGCTCCAATGACCAAAGAAATGATGACTGCTAAGACAAAAGGAACTTTCAAATCGACCATCAAAACGGCGGATACTGCTCCTACAAAAGCGGCTACAGATCCTACAGAAAGGTCGATATTTCCAGTGATAATGACCAATAACATGCCTATAGCCAGCACCAAAATGTAACTATTTTGCAAAATCAAATTCGTTACATTCAGAGATTTCAACAGAACCCCATCCGTCATAATTTGAAAAAATACCGTAATCAAAACTAGCGCAATAATCATGCCATATTGTCGGATATTGCTTTTGAACATTTTACTCAGTGTTTCCATGCATGTGTCCCCCTGCTCTCGTTATGCATTTCATGATTTCTTCCTGTGAAGCTTCCTCTTTACTTAATTCGCCAACCATTTTCCCCTCATTCATCACGTAAACACGGTCACACATCCCTAGAATTTCGGGAAGCTCCGAGGAAATAAGCAGGATCCCTTTGCCCTCCATCGCTAATTGATTGATGATCGTATAAATCTCATATTTGGCTCCAACATCGATACCCCGTGTTGGCTCATCAAGAATAAGAATATCCGGCTCTGAAAAGATCCATTTGCTTAAAACAACCTTCTGTTGATTGCCACCGCTCAAATTCCCTGTTTTCTGTAGAATGCTCGGTGTTTTAATATTCATCTTTTGCCGAAAGCTTTCCGCATGGACAATTTCTTCATTCTCGTTAACGACCTTATTTTTCGAAATCTTATCCAGTCTTGCCAGCGTTATGTTTCTTTTAATATCATCAATCAAGATTAACCCATAGTTCTTACGGTCTTCCGTTACATATGCCACACCATGATTAATGGCCTTGTCAATCGTTGGCAGGTGAATTTCCTTGCCATCTTTATATAAATGACCGCTGATTTTCTTCCCATAGGATTTGCCGAAAATACTCATTGCCAGTTCCGTTCTACCTGCTCCCATTAACCCGGCAATACCGACAATTTCACCTTTACGAATGTTCAAATTTACTTGATCGATGACTTTACGATTGTCTTGCAGAGGATGATAGACATTCCAATCCTTTACTTCAAACAACGTCTCGCCGATTTGCGGCTCCCTGATTGGATAACGATGTGTTAAATCCCGGCCCACCATGCCTTTAATAATGCGGTCTTCGGTAATCTGGTCTTTTCTCATATCCAACGTTTCTATGGTTTGACCATCCCTAAGAATGGTAATGGAATCTGCCACCTTAGAAATTTCATTTAATTTGTGGGAAATCAGAATGGAAGAGATCCCTTGTTTCTTAAATTCCAACAATAAATTCAGCAGATTATCGCTATCCTCTTCATTTAGGGCAGCTGTAGGTTCATCCAAGATCAGCAGCTTCACCTTCTTTGATAACGCTTTTGCAATTTCCACCAATTGCTGCTTGCCGACACCAATATTGAGCGTCAAGGTCGTAGGCTGCTCACTTAATCCAACCTTTTGCAGCAATTCCCTCGTCTTCATAATGGTTTCGTTCCAATTGATGATCCCTCGTGAAGCTTGTTCATTCCCCAAAAAGATATTTTCTGCAATCGATAAATAAGGAATAAGAGCTAATTCTTGGTGAATAATGACGATTCCCAGATTTTCGCTTTGTTTGATATCCTTGAACTCACATACTTGACCCTTGAATAAAATATCGCCATCATAGGACCCGTGTGGATATACGCCGCTTAATACTTTCATAAGCGTTGACTTGCCTGCACCATTCTCACCAAGCAAGGCGTGAATCTCACCTTCTTGAACACGTAAATTCACATTACTGAGCGCTTTCACACCCGGAAATGTTTTCGTAATATTTTTCATTTCCAATATGGCATCCGACATGCGATCACCAAGCCTTCCATGTAATAAATGATCTAGCGATAGTCATACTCGGCTATCACTAGATCATTTAGGCAGTTCCTAGATTGATAATAATTATTTACCTAATTTATCTTTTGTGTAATAACCGCTGGTTACCAAGATGGATTCATAGTTGGATGCATCTACAGACACAGGCTCAAGCAGGTAAGCAGGAACAACTTTAACGCCATTATTATATGTTTTCGTATCGTTCACTTCGGCTTTGTTTCCTTTTAGAACACTGTCTGCGATCGCAACCGCTTTTTTAGCCAACTCACGAGTATCTTTAAATACCGTTTGTGTTTGTTCCCCGGAAATAATCGATTTGACGGACGCCAACTCTGCATCTTGACCCGTAATAACCGGAAGTGGCTTGCTTGCTGTCCCATAGCCAACACCTTTTAAGGAAGATAGTATCCCGATACTGATACCATCATAAGGAGACAACACAGCATCAACTTTCTCAGAAGCATAGTTTTTGCTTAGCAGATTATCCATTCTGGATTGGGCAACTGAACCATCCCATCTTAATGTTGCTACTTGCTCGAACCCCGTTTGCTTGCTCTTCACTACTAATTTACCGGAATCCAGGTAAGGCTTCAGTACGGAAATGGCTCCATCAAAGAAGAAATGTGCATTGTTATCATCAGGTGATCCAGCGAAAAGCTCAATATTGAATGGGCCTTTGCCATCTTTCAAACCAAGCTTTTTCTCGATATAGGAGGCTTGCAGTACGCCTACCTTGAAATTATCGAAAGTAGCATAGTAGCTGACAAACTCACTCTTTTTGATTAGACGATCGTACGCGATAACCTCAACTTTGGCATCATGCGCTTTCTTCAGAACATCTGTCAAAGATTCTCCGTCAATCGGTGCGATAACGAGGAGATTAACACCTTTGGTAATCATATTTTCAATTTGAGCTACTTGGTTCTCAATCACGTCTTCCGCATATTGCAGGTCAGTTTTATAACCTAATTTTTCGAATTCCTTTACCATGTTAGCTCCGTCGCTCACCCATCTTTCCGATGATTTCGTCGGCATCGAGATTCCTACTTTACCTCCGGCTTTCGCATCCGTTTTGGCTGCTGTTGTAGGCGCCGCTGTGCTTGCCGCATCTTTTTGTTCCGTTGTAGCGGTTTTAGCACCGCAAGCGGAAATCACTAATATCAAAGACAATAAAATAAATACAGATAACCTTCTTTTCATCTGAATTACCCCTCTCGTTTATCTCAGGTTCGTGTTTCATAGACCTAAGTATAGGGCTGAAGGCATTCAGCGTCTTTTCAAAAAAACAACTCGTTTTTATAAATATTAAACTTATTTAAACGCTTTCATATGTGCACAATACAAAGAAAAGCCACCAGTTTATCATCCTGACGGCTTTCTTTTACACGTTTAAGACCAATATCCAGCATGCGCTGCTACAGCTTCCTCTTCTACCTCGGGGAAAGGACCAAGGACTTGAATCGTCTTGTTTCCTCTGGCAAATACCTCACGACACGGTAGATCGAGTGTAGGATTCTGCTCATCATCACCTGTCAGTGAGGCTAGACGTTTTTCCGATATTCCGTAGACTACACGCCCAACGTTCCCCCAATAAATGGATCCAGCACACATCGCGCATGGCTCTGCGGATGTATACAAGGTGCACTCCCACAATTCTTTCTTGCTATACCGCTTAGAGGCCGCCTCCATCAATGTTGTCTCCGCATGACCGGTGCAGTTCGACTCCGTTATCTCGATATTCCCCTGCTCCAGCAATATTTCTCCATTCGATCCAACCAGTAGCGCACCAAACGGGGTATTCCCCGATTCTCTGGCAAGCACAGATAGCTCTATACATCTATTCAAAAATGGAATATGCCCATTACGATCAGTTACCACGTACCTCCACCCCTTGTGCTCAACTTTGAAATCTTTGCTCCCTGATGTAGGGAACGCCTAGCGCTTCCGGTGCACCCGAAGGCTTATTGCGATTACGCCAACCTAGGAACATCAGAACCAGAATGGTCACGATGTACGGAATCATTTTAAGAAAATAAGAAGGGATATGACTGCCAATAAGCTGAACGCGGAACCCCAAGGTATCCAACACACCGAAGAAATAAGCGCACACCAAAGCACGAACCGGATTCCATCTCGCGAAAATAATGAGCGCCACCGCAATCCAACCGCGTCCAGAGGTCATGCCTTCGTTCCAAGTTGGCGTGTACACGAGCAGCAAATCAGCCCCCCCAATGCCGATCAATATGGAGCCAATAATGATACAAAAGTAACGAATCGCGATAACAGGAATGCCCATAACGTCAGCTGTTGCCGGGTTATCCCCTACCGCTCTGAGATGAAGCCCCCACGATGTACGATGGATGAACAGATGCATGACAATAACCAGCACAAAACTAAACCAAGTGAAAAGATCTAAGTGCGCAAAAATCTTCCCAATAAACGGCACATTCTCAAGCCATGGCAAATCTAACTTTGGTACCGCTCCGGGTAATGGGATGCCGCTAACGCGCTTTCCAAGATAAGCGCTAAGACCTGCGCCGAATATCGTCATGGCCAGACCACTTACGACCTGATTGGCGTGCAGGGTTATACAAAGAAATCCATGAAGCAAACCCAGAATACCGCCCACTGCCAGTACACAGAGAAGGGTCAGCGCCAAACTCCCGGTTTGAATAAAAACGAGACAAGAAGTCACTGCCCCCATCAACATCAGTCCTTCTGCGCCCAGTTGCGTGATGCCTGATCTTTCGATAAGAATTCCACCCAATACAGCTAACAGCAGCGGCGTACCGGAAGAGATAGCGGAAACAATTAATTGTGTGACAATATCCATGACATTCCCTCCCCTTTCAGCATGATTTCAATCCAAGCTCACCCATTAGCTCACCTCTCACCGATTGCGGCGAATGCGAATTTTCCCAGCCATACCACCCGCAATGAGGAAAAATAGGATAGCCCCTTGAATCATAGAAGAGGTGGATGAAGGAAGACCGATCGTCTGCACACTGTATCCTCCCACAACGAGCCCTCCGAACAGCACCGATGATATCACAAGCCCTACCGGATTCAGCTTCGCAAGCCAAGCTACAATAATGGCTGTATACCCATACCCCGGCGAAATACCATACATAAGTCGGTGCGCCACACCGGAAACTTCACTCATCCCCGCTAATCCAGCCACCCCGCCGCTAATGATCATAACAACGAGAACATGTCTGGAAATTCGAATTCCTGCATTCCGCGCAGCCTCCGCATTCGCACCAATGAGGCGCAGCTCATAACCCCAACGTGTATATCGGATCACAAAGGCGTAGAACAGCACGGCAACTATAGCAAAAACGATCCCGAAATGAAGTCGGGTAGCTCCAAAAGTAGGTAATGACTGCGCCGCGGTGAACATCGGGGATCCTGGGAAGTTAAAGCCCTTCGGATCTTTCCATGGACCGAATACCGCATAATTCAAGGCAAGAAGAGCCACATAATTCAACATTAAGGATGTAATTAGTTCATTTACTTGAAAATAGGTCCTAGGGATCGCCGTCAGCAATCCCCAGACCCCACCGGCTACGATGCTCGCTACCACCATAGATGGAATCGAAATGTACATCGGCAGCTGCGGAAAATAAACCGTAATTGCGGTAGCCGCCATCGCTCCAGCCAAAAACTGCCCCTCGGCACCGATGTTCCATACCGAAATCCGGTACGCGATCGATACGCCAAGACCGCAAAGCAGCAGAGGAATCGCCTTCACGAGGGTCTCCGTAATGCCAAAGGAAGAACCAAAGGCACCTTTGAGCATTTTGGCATAGACCATAATCGGATTCATGCCATTTAAAGCTATAAAAATACCGCAGGCCAACAGCGCCAAGACGATAGATACGATCGTCACCCACCACGGACTGGCTGGCCCTGCAGGATCAATCTCAAAACGGTAAGGCATACGAAAACTAGCTTCTCGCTTAGGCACCTTTTTTTCTATCGGAATGGTTCCCGCCGTTTGTTGTTCACTCACCCTGCATCCTCCTCAGACCCCGCCATCAACATACCCATATATTCACGGCTCGCTTCCTCTCGGGGAATATTGCCCACGATGCGTCCGTCGTACATGACCAGTATACGGTCGGCTAGCTGCAGCACCTCATCCAAATCTTCAGATATTAAGAGAACAGAACTCCCCTTGCTGCGCAATTCCTCTAGCAATTGGTGCACACCCTCAGTTGCGCCTACATCTAGCCCCTGCGTTGGATGCACGGCAACCATCAGCTTCGGATCTTGATCAATTTCCCGGGCAAAAAGCAGCTTCTGCTGATTGCCCCCTGACATGTACTGAACGGGGGCATCAATCCCCGATGTCCTCACATCGAACAGCTCAACAAGCTTCTGCGCCCAGCTTCGATTGCTTCCTGTGCGCAGTAAACCGAATCGAGATCGTTCCGGAGAACGATATGTCTTGAAGAGCAAGTTATCTACGGAGCCCAAACTGCCCGCTAGACCACTCTTCATGCTGTTTTCCGGCACATGGGCAATCCCCAGCTCTATGGCCGCGCGCACTGAACCGTTACGCAATGCCTTGCCGTCAAATTGGACATCGCCTTGTTTCCATACGCGAAGTCCTGTTAACACCTCCGCAAGCTCCTTCTGCCCGTTTCCAGACACCCCGGCAACTCCAACAATCTCGCCTTCATACACTTGAAACTGAAGCCCATCCAGCACCTTGCGTCCATGATCCGCATACACATCCAAACCACCCACCACAAGCATCGGCTTACCTTGCGGTTTATCTCTAACAACCGTGCGGCTTTCTAGGCTCTCCTTGCCGACCATGAGCTGCGCCAGATCCCTCTCGTTCGTTTCCGACTTCGCCATCGTTGCGATCATCTTGCCTTTACGCATGACGGATATGCGATCCGAAGCAAACATAACCTCCTTGAGTTTATGCGTCGTCATAATCACGGTCTTACCTTCTTTTTTCATGCGATTCAGTGTCTCAAACAACTGATCCACCTCGCCTGGTGTCAACACCGAGGTAGGTTCATCCAAAATAATTAAATCCGCTCCCCGATAGAGTGTCTTCACGATTTCAACACGCTGCTGTTCCCCAACCGACAGCTGCCAAATGGGCCGGTCCACCGGAAACAGTAGACCAAAATGTTTCGAAATAGCCTCGATCTCTTCGGACTTTCTAGCGAGCCATCGCGGACCGCGCCAGAACGAAGACGACTCCCCAAGAACGATATTCTCCGCGGCTGTTAACGTTTGAACTAGTCGAAAATTTTGAAAGACCATCCCAACCCCTAGATTCATCGCATCCTTCGGCGAACGAATTCGCACCTTTTCACCGTGGATAAGAATCTCTCCGCTTGTTGGGCGATATACACCTGAGAGCATACACATCATTGTACTTTTGCCGGCGCCGTTCTCACCTAACAGTGCATGAATCTCTCCAGCTTTTGCCCGGAAATCAACATGATCATTAGCTACAACAGAACCAAACTGCTTGACGATCTGGTTCATCTCAACTGAATAACCCTCCGTTTTATGCAATAAGCCCCCTCCTTCTCGTCCTTTAAACCCCCCTATATATTCAAAACAGCATCTCCCATTTTGGGATCTGCTGTTACTGGAAACTATATGTTGGATATCTCATAAGTCCATACTTTTAGGAAATCAGTTTATGTATCTTTCCTCACTATACTGTTGGGCTGACTTTCACGTCAATTAACATGACATCAACTTTGGGTATCTAACGAAAAATGAGCATTCATTTGTGCTTATTGCCAAAGATAACGTTAAATTAACTTACGAAAAATCTAAAAAGGAGCACTTCTTTTACAAAGAGTGCCCCTTTAGCTATGCATTTCTTTAAAATTAAGAAAGAAATATACCACCATAAATGAAACCAGCCACAATCACAAACGCAGGGTGAATCTTCCTCTTTTGAATGAGATAGAAAGCAACTGCGGCAATACCAATAAACTGCAAGTATCCTATTGTTTTCGTTGATTCCACCATACTGCTCCATGTGACCAACACCATCATGATCGCGATAACAGGCTGGACAAGCAGTGTCATTCCTTTGATTACCGATGATTGCTTATATTTCTGCAGGATATTCAGCAAAATGATGAGTGCAATAATGGAAGGAACAACCGTTGCAGCCACTGCAATTAGAACACCGACCCAACCACCGATTTGAAAGCCAACATATGCGGCAATTTTCGTAGCAATCGGTCCAGGCAGCGCATTCCCTAACGCTAACATGTTCGAGAATCCACTGCTGGTCATCCAAGCATGATTAGGAACAATCTCTTGATACATGAGCGGGATCGACGAAGGCCCTCCTCCGTATCCGAACACATTAGCTAGAAAGAAGCTAACAAGCAAATGCCACCACTCACTCATATGCCATCACCTTTGCCAAGCCGCTTCTTGTTCTTCGTCCACTTGTCCTTTAGCTTATGATGGAAAGCCCCATATAGTAAAAACATAAAAATTAGAATAGCCGGATGCACAGAGAAAATCTGCAGCAGCAAGAATGAAATAACAAAAAATGTGAGGCCTGCCGCCCAACCCAAGCCTTTAATCGCCTTCTCCCCGAACTCATACGCCATGACCCCTAACATCACCGCGACAATAGGCACAACCGCCGCAATCATACCTTTAATCACTTGGGATGTACTAAAGAAATTAATGAACGAATACAACCCCACCATTGCTGCACAGGTAGGAACGATGTGAGCTAAAACACCAATCGCTGCTCCCCATCCCCCTTTGAGCCGATACCCAAGATACCCTGCTAGTTTCGTTGCTATCGGTCCGGGAAGTGTATTAGCTATCGCCAGCACTTCCATGAATTCCTCATCCTTCATCCATTGAAACCTCGTGACCGCCTCGTACCGTATCAACGGCACAATCGACGGCCCGCCGCCATATCCCAATATCCCCGTCCGAAACATCGCCATACCTATCTGAACATAGGCATTTCCCACTATGTATCACTCCTATCTCTGTAACACCATTAACAATAAAGTAAACTAAGCTTTATTGTAATATAAGTTGAAAGGATTCATTCGATTCTTTTCTCATCTTTGTAAAAATGACAAAGATTCTTCAAATTCTTGGGACTTGGCTTGAAATTGTGTAAAAGCTGTAAATGGGGGGGGAATGTGCTTAGTGTGGGTAGACGTTAAACAAGATTAGAGTCTCTAGAAACTGCTATTTTTGAATTTATGGTACTTTCTGTGGAAATAGGAGTCTTTGAAGACTCTTATTTGTAGGATGGGGCTTGATTTGCGCTACTTTGCGCAGAATAAGAGCTTTTAGAGACTGTTATTTATGAATTTTTGGTGATTTCTGCGGGAATAAGAGTCATTAGAGACTCTTATTCTCAGGATGTGGCTTGGTTTGGGTAGATCTTGAGCAAAATAGGAGCTTCTAGGGTTTTAAATATATAAAAAGAAACCTTACGAGGATTTCTCCTTGTAAGGTTTCTTTTGTGCTTGGCAACGTTCTACTCTCCCAGAACCCTGCGGTTCAAGTACCATCGACGCTGGAGGGCTTAACGGTCGTGTTCGAGATGGGAACGCGTGGGTCCCCTCCGCCATCATCACCAAACAGTCAAAGCGTGTTTGCGCCTTGAAAACTAGATACGAAACTTGCGTAAAGTTAGAATTTTAGGTTTATTGGTTAAGCCCTCGACCGATTAGTATTCGTCAGCTGCATGCATTGCTGCACTTCCACCTCGAACCTATCAACCTCGTCGTCTACAAGGGGTCTTACATACTGGGAAATCTCATCTTGAGGGGGGCTTCGCGCTTAGATGCTTTCAGCGCTTATCCCCTCCGTACATAGCTACCCAGCGATGCCTCTGGCGAGACAACTGGTACACCAGCGGTACGTCCATCCCGGTCCTCTCGTACTAAGGACAGCTCCTCTCAAATTTCCTACGCCCGCGACAGATAGGGACCGAACTGTCTCACGACGTTCTGAACCCAGCTCGCGTACCGCTTTAATGGGCGAACAGCCCAACCCTTGGGACCTACTTCAGCCCCAGGATGCGATGAGCCGACATCGAGGTGCCAAACCTCCCCGTCGATGTGGACTCTTGGGGGAGATAAGCCTGTTATCCCCAGGGTAGCTTTTATCCGTTGAGCGATGGCCCTTCCATTCGGTACCACCGGATCACTAAGTCCGACTTTCGTCCCTGCTCGACTTGTAGGTCTCGCAGTCAAGCTCCCTTATGCCTTTGCACTCTGCGAATGATTTCCAACCATTCTGAGGGAACCTTTAAACGCCTCCGTTACATTTTAGGAGGCGACCGCCCCAGTCAAACTGCCCACCTGACACTGTCCCCATACCGGATCACGGTACCAGGTTAGAACTCCGATACGATCAGGGTGGTATCCCAACGATGCCTCCACCCAAGCTGGCGCTCAGGCTTCAAAGGCTCCCACCTATCCTGTACAGATCGTACCAAAGTCCAATATCAAGCTGCAGTAAAGCTCCATGGGGTCTTTCCGTCTTGTCGCGGGTAACCTGCATCTTCACAGGTATTAAAATTTCACCGGATCTCTCGTTGAGACAGCGCCCAAGTCGTTACGCCATTCGTGCGGGTCAGAATTTACCTGACAAGGAATTTCGCTACCTTAGGACCGTTATAGTTACGGCCGCCGTTTACTGGGGCTTCAATTCATAGCTTCGGGCTTGCGCCCTAACCACTCCTCTTAACCTTCCAGCACCGGGCAGGCGTCAGCCCGTATACTTCGCCTTGCGGCTTCGCACAGACCTGTGTTTTTGCTAAACAGTCGCTTGGGCCTTTTCACTGCGGCCCCCTCGGGCTATTCACCCTACCGAGGCACCCCTTCTCCCGAAGTTACGGGGTCATTTTGCCGAGTTCCTTAACGAGAGTTCTTCCGCGCGCCTTAGAATTCTCTTCTCACCCACCTGTGTCGGTTTGCGGTACGGGCACCTTCGCCTGGCTAGAAGCTTTTCTTGGCAGTGTGAACTCATGACCTTCGGTACTTAAATTTCCCTCCCCATCACAGCCCAGCCTTACGATGTGCGGATTTGCCTACACATCAGCCTCACTGCTTGGACGAGCATCCATCAGCTCGCGTCACTATCCTTCTGCGTCACTCCATCGCTCATAACGGCTACGGTGGTACAGGAATTTCCACCTGTTGTCCATCGACTACGCCTTTCGGCCTCGCCTTAGGTCCCGACTTACCCTGAGCGGACGAGCCTTCCTCAGGAACCCTTAGGTTTTCGGCGGATCAGATTCTCACTGATCTTTTCGTTACTTATACCGGCATTCTCACTTGTATGCGCTCCACCTGTCCTTACGGTCAGAATTCTACGTACATACAACGCTCCCCTACCCATGCACTAAAGTGCAAGCCATAGCTTCGGTGGCGTGTTTAGCCCCGTTACATTTTCGGCGCAGAGTCACTCGACCAGTGAGCTATTACGCACTCTTTCAATGGTGGCTGCTTCTAAGCCAACATCCTGGTTGTCTGTGCAACTCCACATCCTTTCCCACTTAACACACACTTGGGGACCTTAGCTGATGGTCTGGGCTGTTTCCCTTTTGACAATGGATCTTAGCACTCACTGTCTGACTCCCGGATTTAAGTTTGTGGCATTCAGAGTTTGACTGGACTTGGTAACCCTTGGCGGGCCCCGCACCCAATCAGTGCTTTACCTCCACAACTCAACATCCGAGGCTAGCCCTAAAGCTATTTCGGGGAGAACCAGCTATCTCCGAGTTCGATTGGAATTTCTCCGCTACCCCCACCTCATCCCCGCATTTTTCAACATGCGTGGGTTCGGGCCTCCAGTGAGTGTTACCTCACCTTCACCCTGGACAGGGGTAGATCACACGGTTTCGGGTCTACGTCCACGTACTAAAGCGCCCTATTCAGACTCGCTTTCGCTGCGGCTCCGTCTTTTCAACTTAACCTCGCACGGGAACGTAACTCGCCGGTTCATTCTACAAAAGGCACGCCATCACCCATATAGAGGGCTCTGACTTCTTGTAAGCACACGGTTTCAGGTTCTTTTTCACTCCGCTTCCGCGGTGCTTTTCACCTTTCCCTCACGGTACTGCTTCACTATCGGTCACTAGGGAGTATTTAGCCTTGGCAGATGGTCCTGCCGGATTCCGACGGGGTTTCACGTGACCCGCCGTACTCAGGATACCTCTAGGGGTTTCGTTCGATTTTGGCTACAGGGCTTTTACCTTCTATGCCGGACCTTTCCAGATCACTTCGCCTACCGAACTAACCCCATAACGAGGTCCTACAACCCCAAGGAGCAAGCTCCTTGGTTTGGGCTATTCCGCTTTCGCTCGCCGCTACTGACGGAATCACTTTTGTTTTCTTTTCCTCCAGGTACTTAGATGTTTCAGTTCCCTGGGTATGCCTCTACTATTGCTATGTATTCACAATAGAGTAACTGCGCATTACCACAGCTGGGTTCCCCCATTCGGACATCCCCGGATCAAAGCCTGCTTACGGCTCCCCGAGGCATTTCGTCGTTCGCCACGTCCTTCTTCGGCTCCTAGTGCCTAGGCATCCTCCGTGTGCTCTTTCTAGCTTAACCATTTATAGGGACCTTTAGCGTTAGCTAAAGTCTCTCCTAAGCTGAAAAAACTTTAAAGATTTTTGCAAGATTCGTTAGAATCAAGCAACCTAAGTTCTTACTTTACGTTTTGTTTCGTTATCTAGTTTTCAAGGAACAACTGTAATGCTTTTGAAAGATTGCTCTTTCAAAACTGAACACGAGTGAGTAAGCTTGTTTGTGCTTTCGCACTTGACTGGATCTATCAGATCCGAGTCTCCATAGAAAGGAGGTGATCCAGCCGCACCTTCCGATACGGCTACCTTGTTACGACTTCACCCCAATCATCTACCCCACCTTCGGCGGCTGGCTCCCTTGCGGGTTACCCCACCGACTTCGGGTGTTGTAAACTCTCGTGGTGTGACGGGCGGTGTGTACAAGACCCGGGAACGTATTCACCGCGGCATGCTGATCCGCGATTACTAGCAATTCCGACTTCATGCAGGCGAGTTGCAGCCTGCAATCCGAACTGAGATCGGCTTATAAGGATTGGCTCCACCTCGCGGCTTCGCTTCCCGTTGTACCGACCATTGTAGTACGTGTGTAGCCCAGGTCATAAGGGGCATGATGATTTGACGTCATCCCCACCTTCCTCCGGTTTGTCACCGGCAGTCATCTTAGAGTGCCCACCCAAAGTGCTGGCAACTAAGATCAAGGGTTGCGCTCGTTGCGGGACTTAACCCAACATCTCACGACACGAGCTGACGACAACCATGCACCACCTGTCTCCAATGCTCCGAAGAGGGAACCTATCTCTAGGTGTTACATCGGGATGTCAAGACCTGGTAAGGTTCTTCGCGTTGCTTCGAATTAAACCACATACTCCACTGCTTGTGCGGGTCCCCGTCAATTCCTTTGAGTTTCACTCTTGCGAGCGTACTCCCCAGGCGGCATACTTACTGTGTTAACTTCGGCACCGAGGAATCGAATCCCCGACACCTAGTATGCATCGTTTACGGCGTGGACTACCAGGGTATCTAATCCTGTTTGCTCCCCACGCTTTCGCGCCTCAGCGTCAGTTATAGGCCAGAAAGTCGCCTTCGCCACTGGTGTTCCTCCACATCTCTACGCATTTCACCGCTACACGTGGAATTCCACTTTCCTCTCCTACACTCAAGTCAACCAGTTTTGGATGCGAACCGGGGTTGAGCCCCGGGCTTAAACACCCAACTTAATTGACCGCCTGCGCGCGCTTTACGCCCAATAATTCCGGACAACGCTTGCCCCCTACGTATTACCGCGGCTGCTGGCACGTAGTTAGCCGGGGCTTTCTTCTCCTATACCGTCACACAAAAGGCAGTTACTCCTCTTGCTGTTCGTCTAGGGCAACAGAGCTTTACGATCCGAAAACCTTCATCACTCACGCGGCGTTGCTCCGTCAGACTTGCGTCCATTGCGGAAGATTCCCTACTGCTGCCTCCCGTAGGAGTCTGGGCCGTGTCTCAGTCCCAGTGTGGCCGTTCACCCTCTCAGGTCGGCTACGCATCGTCGCCTTGGTAGGCCGTTACCCTACCAACTAGCTAATGCGCCGCAGGCCCATCTATAAGCCACAGATTGCTCCGTGTTTCATGATTCTCTCATGCGAGAAAACCAGTTATCCGGTCTTAGCTATCGTTTCCGATAGTTATCCCGATCTTATAGGCAGGTTACCTACGTGTTACTCACCCGTCCGCCGCTAACTTATCCCGAAGGATAAATCCGCTCGACTTGCATGTATTAGGCACGCCGCCAGCGTTCGTCCTGAGCCAGGATCAAACTCTCCATAATAGTAAAACTATTTGAAAGCTTAATTGCTCATTGACTTGCTAGCGAGATTTTGCAATCTCTTTTTTGAACGATTTCTCGTTCGTGCTTACTCACTCGTTGTTCAGTTTTCAAAGATCAATTTCTTTCGTTTTAATCCTTCGCCCCTCAAAGGCGACTCGATTAATATACCACATCAGCCTACTCGATTGCAAGAACTTTTTTTGATTTCTTTCGTTCTTTCGTTCGACCGCCGAAGCGACAAGGAGTAATATAACAAATCCACAAACTGATTGCAAGCTTTTTATACCTTGAAAAATATGGAAACGTATTAACTGGACGACGTCCCCCCCCTAATCCGAAATAAAGAATCTCTTCGTTTCATTAATAATAAAAAAAGCTCCAGTGCGTAATGCACCAGAGCTTGAGCCTTTTTAACCTTGGCTTCCTATAAAGATGTAACGAGCTAGGATTAGAATCGCCAGTACCCACATTAACCAGTGAATCGGATAACGCGTCTGACTTTTGCCACCTAAGTTAGAAGCCGCCGCCAGAACAACATACGTAACGATACCGAAGGAGATACCATTCGCAATATTGTAAGTGAAAGGCATCAATACGATTGTAAGGAACGCTGGGATCGCCAGAACAAAGTCTTGAAAGTCGATCTCACGAATGGATTGAACCATAAGAACACCAACCACGATCAACGCTGCCGCTGTCGCAGAACCAGGAACCAACATGGCAATCGGAGCTAAGAACAGGGCAAGCAAGAAACATACGCCTGTAGTTACCGCCGTTAAACCTGTACGTCCACCTTCCGCTACACCCGCTGCGCTTTCTACGAAAGCAGTAACGGTACTTGTCCCAACCAACGCACCGCCACTAACACCAATGGCATCCACGAACATGGCTTTACCTACGCGCTTGTTGCCTTCTTCTTTATTCTTCATAATACCAGCGCGATTTGCTGTTCCAACCATCGTACCGAATGTGTCAAAGAGCTCAACAAACGTAAATGTAGCGATAACGGAAATAATCCCAGTTGTCATAATGCCTGCAAAATCAAAATCAGCGAAACGAAGCTTGGACAAATCAGGAATCCATGTTGTCTCTGCACTAGTCAAAGTACCGAGATTAACCATACCCATGAAATATCCAATGATTGTTGTAGCCAAAATACCAAACAAGATAGCGCCGCGCAGTCTAAGCACCATAAAGATAGAAATCAACAAAATCCCGATGATCGTCAAAATTACGCTTTTATCTTCTAATGAACCCATGTGGAACACAGTTTCAAATGAAAGTACATCTGTAAATTGATGTGCCTTAATATCTTTGCCACTTTCAACAGCAACGGTTAGGATGCCGCTGTTCTTGAAACCGATCATTGCGATAAACAAACCAATACCCACGGTAATCGCATGCTTCAAGCTGTCTGGAACAGCCACTAGGAGTGTTTGGCGGACTCTGGTGACAGTAAGAATGATGAAAATAATCCCCGAAATGAATACGGCTGCTAAAGCCATTGAAAACGTGAATTTACCTTGCGAAGTTAAAATGATGGTCGCGAAGTAAGCATTCAAGCCCATCCCAGGAGCTAGTGCAACTGGAAAGTTAACGAATAACCCCATTGCAATCGTCATTACACCCGCAGCAATCGCTGTAGCCAAGAAAATCGAAGTCCAGTCACCGCCGGTAGCCCCCGATTTAAAAGCACTCAGAATGTCCGGATTTACTGCAAGGATGTAAGCCATCGTCATGAAGGTTGTTATCCCCGCCATGATTTCAGTTCTTACTGTCGTGCCGTTTTGTTTCAATTTAAAAAAGCGATCCATTTTCCTACTCCTCCTAAAACGAATGTGGGGAACAGCAAAAAACCCGGAATCATAATGCCTGATTCCGGGTACGAAAAAGGAGCTATCCATATGAGAGCTGCCTTCCATGTGTAAAGGTGCACGTGGAAACTCATACGGATTCCGTTCCTTTTTTTCGTAGCCAGATCATTTGCGGTGATCTCGTAGAAACTCTCAGGCCAATTCCCGAGATTATACGAAAAACTGTTATCCATAACACATTTTAGTTGGGAAATAACCAGATGTCAATAAAAAAAGACGAACGATACTAGGGTATTTTCTCCCATAACGTTCGTCTTTTACTAGTGATTTATATTATTCCCACTCAATAGTAGCAGGCGGTTTAGACGTGATGTCATAAACGATACGATTCACGTTCTCAACCTCGTTAACGATACGAACCGAAATCTTCTCTAGCACGTCCCAAGGGATACGCGCCCAGTCAGCTGTCATTCCATCAATAGATGTAACAGCACGAATACCTACGGTATAAGAGTAAGTTCTTGCGTCACCCATAACCCCCACGCTTTTCATGCCCGGAAGTGCTGTGAAGTACTGCCAGATCTCACGATCTAAGCCTGCTTTGGCAATTTCGTCGCGCAGAATGGCGTCGGATTCACGAACTATTTTCAGCTTATCCTCCGTTACTTCACCTAGAACTCGAATGGCTAGACCAGGACCTGGGAAAGGCTGTCTCCATACGATTGCAGCTGGAAGGCCACATTCCTCGCCTACTTTACGCACTTCGTCTTTGAACAGTGTTTTGAGCGGCTCGATAAGCTTGAACTTCATATCTTTCGGCAGTCCGCCTACGTTATGATGTGATTTAATTGTTTGAGCAGTAGCTGTACCGCTTTCCACGATATCTGTGTATAAAGTACCTTGGGCTAGGAAAGTAAAGTCATCGAACTGACTGGATTCCTCTTCGAATACACGAATAAATTCTGTTCCGATAATTTTACGTTTTTGCTCGGGATCGTCTACGCCAGCAAGTTTGCCGAGGAAACGGTCACGTGCATCAATTTTGACCACTTTCATATCGAATTTGCCAACAAAGGTGTCCATAACGCTCTCCGCTTCACCTTGACGCAGCAAACCATGATCAATAAACATACACGTCAGTTGAGCACCAATCGCTTTATGCAGCAGAATAGCAACAACCGATGAATCCACGCCGCCGCTAAGTGCGCATAGTACTTTCTTGTCACCAACTTCTTGACGAAGCTCTTTGATCATGTCTTCAACAAAAGAGGACATCGTCCAATCGCCTTCGCACCCGCAGACGCCATATATAAAGTTATTAATCATTTCGTTCCCTTGTACTGAGTGACGAACCTCTGGATGGAACTGCACCGCATGAATGTTACGGTCGCGGTTACTCATAGCCGCAATCGGAAGAGAATCCGTGCTTGCTTCTATGACGAAGCCTTCAGGAAGGATAGAGACGTGATCGCCGTGACTCATCCACACGGTTTGTTTGGATTCTAACCCTTTCACTAGCGGGCTTTCATTCGTAAATGAAAGATCAGCCTTACCGTATTCACGCGTATGAGCGCGTTCAACTTTACCATTCAGTTGGTGAGCAATTAACTGCATGCCATAGCAAATACCCAAGATTGGAATACCCAGATCAAAGATTCCTGCGTCGACAGCGGGAGCTCCTTCACCGTATACGCTCGACGGACCGCCAGAGAACACAATCCCCTTAGGGTTAAGCTCACGAATTTTATCAACAGTTGTATTGAACGGTAACAGCTCACTGTAAACGCCCAAATCACGAATTCGTCTAGCAATCAGTTGATTGTACTGGCCTCCAAAATCTAATACGACAATCATTTCACTCGGTTTACTCATTATCCGACCTCCTAGATTCATAGCAATTGAGGTTTAAGGGGCTCCCCGAAAAGCAATGGGATAGACTACAAAGCCTATCTTCTCTTTTTGGGGCCCCCTTGTCCGCTTATCACTATTTATAGGTACTAATTTTAAACATTAGGTACCTAGGATGTAAAGGGGTTTAATGTGTCTTTTGAATGGCTTTCCAAATCGTGGTGATTTCCCGCTTCGTGTAGGTCAGTGAATTGGCCGTATCATAGCGGACACTTTCGTAAATCAAGGCAAATTCGAGCAGCGCTTGTTTCTGCCTTTGATCATTGAAATTTAGAGTTGTCACGTACTCTCGCACCGTCAGGTTCGCGGGTTTTGCGCCGTATTTTCGAAAAAGCTGCATCCATAAACGATCCATATAAGGTGTCATGGGGTGTGAGTTGCCCTGCTGGCTTTTGTAATTTGGAAAATACAGCAGCGTATTGACTAGGAAACCTTTTCGCCTAAGTAAAACGAAAACACCCACAAGAAGGAGACAACATCCGATTAGAACAATGAAAGCTTCCCTATAAGGCTTTGCAAAATTGACGATTTTATCCTTCGTTGCATGAAGCCACTCACTTGGATTGGTTGCAAACTTAGTTGATGCGGGAATGTTCATGAGTGAAGCTGTCATCGCCGCTTGCTCCATGGCAGCTGTCGTCAAGGTTTCTCTCGGATGGTCGGACGAAATACGAGAGAAGCCCGGCGTAGGCTCAAACGGCACCCACCCCATAGAAGGAAAATAAACCTCAACCCATGAGTGCGCATCTTGATTGCGAACCATGACTTCCTTGAGCCCATCACCGTTGCTAGATGCTAGCAGTGTCCCTGGAGCGAAACCTTTTACCCAGCGGGCAGGCACTCCGACAGAACGAAGCATGACGACCATCGAAGTTGAAAAATGATCACAATACCCTGTTCGATCTACGAACAGAAAGTGACTGACAAAGTCCTCATTGCGGCTTGGATGCGTTGGCTTTTCGAGACTATAGGTATAGGTATTGCTTAAATACTGCTCAATCGCAACCGCTTTGGCATATGGCGTCAAACGATTCGCTGTCACTTGCTCGGCAATGCTGCGAACAGACCGCGGCAAAGCAGCTGGAAGTTGGAGATATTCCCCTGTAATGTCAGAGGGATAACTGCCCATATCTGTATTGAGTACCGAGGGATCTTCCTGCACGGGTTGGATAGTTATTTTGTAATAAGACAAAGGATCCATAATCTCGGGCAGAGTTACTTTACCATTAGATTTAGATGTAAGGAGGCTGCTCGGTGTTAGCGGTTTCCCCTTCTCGCTCAAAAGCATATCAACGCTCAGTAACTTCCCACCCACAAACAATTGATTATTTGGTGACTTGGTGTTCCACAAAATTTCCTGCATCACGGACTGGTCTGTTACAGGCTGATTAGTAGAAACGTAAGGCTCTAGCGTTTGGTTGGGCTCAGTCCAGCCTTTGCCGTCGTAGAAGCTTTTGGATTCTCCGCGCCAGTAGGTTAATTCGGATGTTCTGGCTGTGAATACTGGGGTCGTGTCCACCTGGAGTGGACCGCCTAAGGAGGAGTCGTCTTGACCGTATCCAGACCTAGCAAAAGCACCTTTCGCCCCCGTATCTTCCTTGTAGAGTTCAAATATGCGATCGTATACATACGCCCAGCTCACAGGTTTCATGAGAGGAGTAGGCTCCGCCTGCCTTGCCGAGTACCACCCTACACTAGCTAGCGCACTTACAACTAGCAAGCTGACTACAATCCATTGAAAAACGCCTCCCGAACGCACCGAAGTGATGCCATAGGTTTGTTCAATCCTTGAGAGATTGAGCAGCGATAACAGAAGTAGTCCATATCCTATTGTGCGCATAATCCCTTGAACCGTATCCGCGCCAAGCACCAACTGTAAGAATACGAGATAAATGAGTGTGGCTGCGACAAACCAAAGACTATGCTGTCTCTGCAGCATTAGGGCCTGCACCACAGAAATCAGGAGCGACCAACCTAATAGAAAGAGCAGTGTTCGCATTTGACCACTGATAAGGTCGAAATGAGCTTGAACGATTTGAACCAAATCCTGAGAAATGATCCTCACCAAATCGATGATCCACGCTCCGGTTAGAAAACCTTCACGGTCAAACATAAAGCCGATGAAGAGCAGGATAATGACACTTTTGGCTGTCCATCCCCAAACATAAGGAACCTTGAAGCAGTCTATGGCGATACACGTCGCAAATACTACAAGAATGGGACCGATTTGAATGGAGGCATCGGCCATCCAGGCTAGAGGACGGAGCCATTCTGAGAGCAGCAGGAAGAGCAGCAGCGAGATTAGACTGTCTCGGAAAAAGGTGTTGGTGATTGGCGATGATGACTGTGCGTTAGAGATGGCGCTTGAATGGAAGATTGGACTTGATGGGATAGCGGCTGCGGGCTCGGCGCTTGCGTGTATAGAGCTAGTGCTTAAAGAGTCAGTGCTTAAAGAGTTAGTACTTAAAGAGCGAGACTTCAAGCGTGACGAGTCAGCGCTAGTGCGTAAAGGGCGTGAAAGAGCGCGCGGCGCGCGGTTAGGTTCAAGCGGTTGCATCCGCGACACCTCCTTGCTTTGGCCACTGGCTCCGCGGGTGCGGCACTTCCGTGAAGCTGCAGCCTACGGCCTGCAGCTGAGAAGCCCCCTCTCGCTCGGCGACCGAGAGGGAGGGCCGCGCGTGCACGTAGATCACGTGCACGGATCGGCGCTTGGTGCGCGCATCCGCGATCGCGCGCACCAGCGCAAGGTCCAGCGTCGATGTGATGCACAGCATCGACGCATCCAGCGGCAAGTCCGCCGCCTCTTTCCTGACGAGGTCAGGAAAGGTAAGGGAGGGCTTGCCGCCTACGCTCGCGAGTACTTCGTACGCGAGCGTTAGATCAGGGCGAATCGTCGGCGCGATTCGCCTGCTGCCCGAGCTGCTGGCGAAGCCGCAGCTCTCGCGTCCGCCAGCGGCGGCTTCGAAGAAGCCAGCCGCTAGGGCGACGCCCTTCTCCAGCAGCGGCTGCGCCGCCTCAGCTGGACCCGCCGCAGGCGCCGCGTCGAGCAGCAGCATCTGCTTCGCGGAGGATGCTTGCTCGGGGTCTTTGGTCATCAGCCGGCTCAGCCTGGCTGTGGATTTCCAATGGATGCGGTGGTAGGGATCACCGCTGACATAGTCACGAACACCGCTAATCAGCGGAGTATCGACTTTAGGGCCACGAATAGTAGGCACATCACCATCCTCCGATTGAAACCTCATGCCGGTTCCGGTCAAAGAATCTGGTCTTGGATAAACAACACACCGGTGAAGATCATCACGATATGCTTTTCGAACAGCAAAACCAAATAAATCACCGGTCACTGCTTCAAAGCCTGCAAAACGATAAACGCCTCGCATAAGACTCGTCATTTTATAATGGAGGATTAAGGCTGATCGAAACCCCGGGAAAAGCAGCTTGCTATAGCTCAGCTTCCCCCCGCTTCCTTCATGTACCCATGTTTCCTTAACGATCATCCAAGGCAGCGGCAATAATGTACGATGCCCAACTTGCAAAGTGATGGTAACATCTTCACCCGACACGAAAACTTCGCCTGACAACTGCCGGTTAACGGTTAGTCCTTTTAATGCGAATACATAAAATAGTCCAGCCTGGACCCATATTAATGTTAAACAAATTCCTAAATACCAAGCGGCAAATCCACCTTGCCAATACGCCAAAATGATAGACAGCACACTTCCCACAGCCAACAGTGTCGTTTTACCCCAGCTTTTCATATGTTGGCCCCTACTTCGCCGAAACGTAACGGAGAACTGGAGTTTGCATGGAAGCAAGTAAACCTGTCAAAATCGTATCCGCCGACTTGCCGGTCATTCGTGCTTCAGAAGTCAGAATGAGCCGATGCATCCAGATCGGCAGCACCAAATCCTTGATGTCATCCGGTACCACGAAGCTTCTGCCCTTCATATAAGCAGACGTTTGCGCAGCACGCATTAAGGCGTAGGATGCCCTTGGACTTGCACCCAAGTACAAATCAGCATGGTCCCTAGTTGCCAAGGCCAGACGAACAATGAAATCTTTTAACGTATTATCGACATGAATCATGGTTGCTTCTCTTTGCAATTGCACAAACTCATCCTGTACAATAACAGGCTTCAAGTGATCCAGCGGCTGGCGATCCTGTAGGCGATCCAGCATCAGAATTTCTTGTTCCGGCGTCGGATAACCAAGTGACAATTTCATCATAAAACGATCCATTTGAGCTTCCGGTAGCGCATAAGTACCTTCATAGTCCACTGGGTTTTGCGTAGCTAATAAGACGAAAGGTTTCGGCAATTCATAGCTGACCCCGTCAATGGTAACCCGCTTCTCTTCCATCGCCTCTAAGAAAGCAGATTGTGTCTTCGGTGAGGTACGGTTACATTCGTCTGCCAATACGATTGGCGTCATTAGAGGTCCAGGGCGAAACTCAAAATCATTCGTCTTCACGTTAAATACAGACACACCGGTTACATCAGACGGCAATAAATCAGGCGTGCACTGAATTCTCTTAAACTCACAACCAATCGTCCTAGCCAAGGCACGTACAAGCATCGTTTTCCCAACACCGGGTACGTCTTCTAGCAAAAGATGACCGCCGCTCAGCATAGCAACGAACGCTTTCTCTATCGTCTCTCTCTTTCCAACAATCACTTTCTCTACGTTCATGATCATCCGTTCCACGAGAGGCTGCGGCTGATCGAATATTCGGGTTTTCGACTGCATAGACAAGAAGCCTCCTTTATAAGGGTATGCTTCTAGTTTTTCCAGCCCTCTACTATTTTAGACATTACCCTCCCATGGCAAATAGAGAGTTTTTCAGAAGACTATTATTCTCTTTAAATATATAAAACGGCCGTAAAGCCACAGACACCTCTCGCTTATCTGATTCTATGACCGTATTCGTAATTCGCCCGCCTAGTAAATCTATGGTTTTTCGTAAAGGAACGATGATCTTACCGTCTTGCAAATCCATATCTGCTAATGAATAGGTAGCTACGCTATTACCTAGGGTATACATTCTAATGCTTCTAGTGGATAAATCATATTCCAAATCATAAACACCAAAATGTGCATTCGCTGTCTTCTTCTCAGCCTGCCATTCTACTTGCCCGCCTATTTTCTCTATGAGAAAGCGCAGCGGCATTTCAATCCGGTTAGCACGCAGCTGATACTCTGTAGGTTCAATTGTAAAGCTGCTGCCTCCAGCCACATGAACTTGCAGCGGTAACGCCGCCTGCGCGGAGAGAATTTGTGCCGTTTCTTCTCTAGCTACTGCGGTTTGTTGGGCAAGATGCAGTTCAGCATCCTTCTGATCTTTATCCGCCTGAATCGGATGCGCTAAGGCATATTGCTGTGTTTCTTTCAGTAGCTCTTGGAAATGAGCCAAGCTCATGTTTCTTGACCATTTCGCCTTACCCACTGGGAATTGCTTGGGCTTAACCTTTGTAGTAAGGGGAGCGAAAGCGTAGCCTAATTTTTTGTAATAGCTGATGACTTGGGGCAATACCTCTACCGTCGACTCATGCCCGCTGCCATCATGAAACAGGATGTTGATCTCGTGTTCGAGCGGTGATCCCTTAATCGTTTGCCAAATTTCATTCGCGGGTACACGCAATCTTTTGGAATCACCACTGTCTACATTCCAGTCCATCACAGAATAACCCGCTTGATCCAGCAAATAGTAGTAATACGCATCGAAGTTCGTATATGTACCCCCCGGAGCTCGTACTAATTGCGGTCTGGTATCAGCCAAACTAGCAAATAAGTCCTCACTACGTTGGATTTGGTCCCAAAAGGTTTGGAAATCGCTATACAGCTCTTTATATACATGATTATAGGAATGATTGCCTAAGGTATGTCCGTCTTGCACAATTCTTTTGACCAATGCAGGGTATGCCTGAGCTTGTTCGCCAAGTGCGAAAAACGTAGCTTTCACATTCTCTTTATCTAAAATATCCAGCACCTGACTCGTCAGCTTGCTAGGACCGTCATCAAAGGTCAAGTAAACGGTAGGCTGTTCCGGTGTTTCATACGTCTTCTCGCTCTGCGGGCGCTTACCTGTTTTGAGCTTCTGATAAAGGTCCTGTCCTTCCTGTACTTGTGCGGAGTACCCATCGTTCTCTGTCGCCTTTACCGAAATTGTTGAGAAAAATAGAGAAACTAGTAAAAGGATTACCATTGAAAGTTGAACTCGTTTCTGACTGATGGTTGCACGTTGTACCTGAAAACGCATCCGATGATCCCTCCGCTTGTTCTATCATTTTGCTAGCTGATAGATTATATGGGAGAAACATCAAGAGTATGTCTCTAAAACAAAAACTACCCCTCTCTGAGTGAGAAGGATAGTTTTCTAGTGAAATGACTTGATCTGTAATTGTTCAAATTATTGCTAAATTTCTTGCGGTACAGCCTCATTTTTCGTTTGCGCTGCCACGTTAAACAAGGGCTTGCTGCCAATAAGACCTATGAAACTAACGACTAATAAGACTCCGAGTAAAAGAATAGCCGTCCTAGCGCCTTGAAAAGAAACAATTTGTGTACAGACACCAATGAGTAGAACTCGCATGCCCATCCCTACAGTGTTGAAAAAGCTATTCACACGACCGATCAAATGATTTGGCACCATTTCCATCAAAATCGTATTACGCGCTACGCGACTCCCCGCATTCCCCCATCCGTTCAACGTTTTAAATAAGAGAAAAATAGAGACTAGAGGAAACACGTAAAAGAAAACAATCGACAGACTGAAAATGACAAACGAAAGAATCGTTGTATAATAGGAACCCAAACGCTGCATGAGCAGTGGGACTGTTAAACCTGCCACGACAGCTCCTATGGCGAAAATCATATCTGCTGCCCCGAGAACATTGGCCCCTCCATGGAGGACACTTGTGATATAGACGGGGTAAAGATAATTACCGACCATCACACAAAGAAACGGCATCAGCGCGCAAAGGAAAAACATAACTAATAGCGGTCTCGTTTTCAAATAAGCAAAGCCTTCTCTGATATTCGACAACATGGAAACAGCGCCGTTTGCAGTGACAGACCTGTTTTTGATATAGGGAATAAGCAAAAATAAGCCAAAACCTAAAAAGTAAGTCATCGCGTCCGCTAATAGAATCCACGCAAAATCGATATGGTCAATCAGTAGACTAGCCAAGCCGCCCGCGATCATCGATGTGGATTGATTTTGAACCTCGAGGATGGAATTTAACGTTTTGTATTGCTCCTTCGAGAAGATCTCTTGCGTAAATGCGAATTGGGTTGGAAAGTGAACGTTGTAGTATAGAGAACCGCTAAAATAAATTACGATCAACTGCCAAGTTTCAAAATGCCCCGCACTTAATCCCCATAGCGCAAATAGCAGCGTGACTGATCCGCCGACAACTTCACTTCCCAGCAGCATTTTCTTTCGGGAAATGCGGTCAATATATACGCCGATATGCGGCGATAGGAAGAAAAGTATGATTGTCGATGCTAGCGTCGCATATCCAAAGATTTCACTTCCCCCGGATCGATTCACTAACAGCCACGGCACGCCGATCATGGTTATTCCTGAGCCGATCGAGGATAAGATGTTGGCTATCATGAGAAACATCATTCTTCGGTCTTTGAGCATCATCCACATGTGAGATAAATCCTTTCAAGGTAGGTGGTTTTGTTTTCGGTGCAGCTAGTATAGCAAGCTTTGCCCTTATACGTATCCTCACTAATAAATCAATCGCTGTCAATCATAAAAAAAAGAAAGCCACCCTACGATGTTCGTCGTAAGATGGCAGTTCGTCTGTCAGCTTGACTCCTCTGTTTCCCCTATAGGAGCTTCATTCTCCCCAAGGACCATGATTTTACCCGTTCTGGCATCAATATACACAACCATTTTGTTTCCTGCTGGATAGACCGCTTCTACGACCCATCCGTCATAGATTAACCTGTTTGTGTTGTAATGGAGCACCAGCCCCTTCTTGAAGGTTACTGTCCATTCGGCTTCAGAATCGGGGTCCGTTTCTTTGGCTATTTGCAATGCGTTCTTCTCATCAATTAGCAAAGGGGTATCGTTCAAAGCCTCCCTTAAGCTTGCACGGATAGCAAGGGCAGCCGCCTCAGCATAGGTTAGGTAACCGTGGACGCCGAAGCTTTGACCGTTCCGTCCCTCCAAAAGGCCATCTCCATAGGCAACAGCGATTTTATCGGAGTCAAAAGCAGCGCCATAATCTGCAAACGCATGTTCAGCTTTCATTTTTTCCTCCGCAGTTGCGCTTCTTGGATTTTTCCCAAGCTTAGTTACTCCGACTACCGCTCTGTCCCGTAGTATTCCTCCATCCTTATCATAGGCAAGCGTATACATAAACGCTTTCTCCTTTATATAGGCAGGCACCGGCAGCCCTGAAACGAGCATTTCGTGCCACAAAGCAACAGGAATATTGCGTTCGACGTTCATCGGATCTTGAAAAGCACGGCGCAGCACCTTAAGCATCGGCTTTGGAAGCTTGCTGCTTTGGTAGGCAGACTCTAGCTCTTCACTGAGCCAATGATCTGCCGGCAGATCCGGCTTGTCATACGCCAATTCCCCCATTACCCGAAACATCATAGAAATGGCTTCGGCATTCGTCAGCTTATCGTTCGGCCTAAACTTTTCTTTCACCGAATCATCCAAAATTCCCTGGATATACGCACTCTCAACCAGACCTCGCTGCTTATCGCTGATATCCTGGTGATCCAGCAGCGCTTTTGCCGGCTTTACTTCTTCCGCAGACCAGCTCCCCTTAATGTAAGAACCGCTTAATAGCTTTACCATCCCTCCGACAGCATTTTCACGGGTAATCTCCGTCCCTTGCCCCAGGCCGTGAACATACATACTGATCCAGGCATCACGATTTTTTTCCGGCAAATCCACCGCCATTTTAAGAGCCGTCGCCCAATCATCGAGCAGTATGGGTTTATCCAGCTTGCCCGAGTCCAGCACATTTCGCTGGAATGAATCCCACTCTTTCTGCGTGATCGTACCTTGTGTCGAAGCGTTGTCCCTATAAGGCACGATGTACTGCTTATAGTCCTTGAGCTCCTTCATCACCCAATGGGTTTCCTCCACGGCCCCGTACGCTGTACTTCCGTAAGCCATGAAAATAGACAATATCGAAACAATCAGCTTCTTTTTCATCGCTTTCCCCTCTTCACAAATTTTCTCCCTTGCAATTGATTAGACGAGTGATTTGTAAAAAAGTTCCAACGATCTTTATTGCGTATTAACGACTTGCATTCAATGCCATTACAGCATCCAAAACCGACTGCACGTGATTCTTCACCCTCACTTTACTCCATTCCTTGACGATATATCCCTTTTCATCAATCAGAAAAGTTGAACGAATAATCCCCATATACTCACGGCCATATAGTTTCTTTAGTGCCCAAACACCGAACTTCTCAGCTACCTGATGGTCAGGGTCAGAAAGCAGTAGGAACGGCAGTTCATACTTCGCAATAAACTTATCGTGGGATTTCAGCTCATCTGGGCTAATTCCGATTACTTCCACACCGAGCTGTGCAAACTTACCATTATAGTCACGAAAATCGCACGATTGTTGGGTACAGGTTGGCGTGTTGTCTTGTGGGTAAAAGTAAATGACAAGCTTCTTCCCTTTAAAATCCTTTAAGGATACTTTTTCCCCGTTGGATGCAGGTAGTGTAAATGAGGGCGCCAGTCGCTTGGCTGTCTCTATCTCATTCTGTATCTTTTTGCTCATTTATGTTCTCTCCTCTATTTAACCACTCTTAGGTATATCCATTATGCGCCATTTGAGGTGGGAACATCAAACCTCCATTTCCAAAAACTCCGGAATAGCACAAGCCGCTATTTTCCATTACAATGAGGTTTAGAAATTCGACTCAAGTGGAGTGATTCCTATTGTTTAAGATCTTGCTCATTGAAGATGACGCAACCCTGTTCACGGAGATCAAGATCAGGTTGGCCAAATGGTCATACGATGTACACGGCATAACGGATTTTAGCAGAGTGATTGAAGAGTTTATTGCCCTAAAACCTGATTTAGTTATCATTGATATTCAACTGCCCAAATTTGACGGGTTTCATTGGTGCCGGACGATTCGGACCCATTCCAACATTCCGATTGTATTTCTGTCTTCACGCGATCACCCCACTGACATGGTCATGTCTATGCAGCTGGGAGCGGATGATTTTATTCAGAAACCCTTTCATTTTGATGTGCTCATTGCGAAGATCCAAGCCATTCTCAGGCGTGTCTATAACTACAACACGGAATCCATCAAGCTCAAAACATGGTGCGGCGCAACGGTTGATTACGAGAAAAATGCGGTTACTAATCAAGCAGGCTCGATTGAGTTGACGAAGAATGAAATTTATATCCTCAAGCTGTTGATTGAACATAAGAACACGATCGTGAGTCGGGAAGACATGATTAACAGCTTATGGGATGACCAGCGTTTTGTAAGCGACAATACCTTAACCGTGAATGTCAATCGGCTGCGGAAACGGCTGGACGAGATTGGCTTAGGCCGCTTTATCGAAACGAAGGTCGGTCAGGGTTACATCGCAGCAGAGGAGTCCTCTTTTCATGATTAAGAAATATGTTATGGAAAGGAAAAGCTGGATCCTGCTGTTTCTGTTTGGGCAAGGAATGCTCCTTTTTATCGCTTATCTCGATTATGAGATTCCCTTCTCCCCTATTCTATATATTGTTTTTTTATTTACGACCTTGTTTGCCATCTTTTTGACGATCCGTTACAACAGAGAAACGAAATTCTATAAGCAATTGGAAGAACGAGAAAACAATCTCGATCTCTCAAGTATCGCCGATGCTGAAAGCCCCTTTGAGCAAATTGTCGAGACGAGTATGACGAGCCTGACTGAGCGGCTGAGTCAAATCGCCTCACGACACCAGATAGCGTTAGAACAAGAGAAAGACGAACTGTTGTCCTGGATTCATGAAGTGAAGACACCTCTCACGGCCATGCGTTTAATGATTGACCGCTTGGAAGATGAAACCATGAAAGCTGCTCTGACCTATGAATGGCTGCGGATTCATCTACTGCTTGACCAGCAGCTTCACCAAAAACGTTTACCCTCTATGGAGAATGACCTATATATCGAGCACGTAGATCTTGAAGCTCTTATCTATATGGAGATCAAGACGTTGAAGTCCTGGTGCATCCAAAAAGGAATTGGCTTTGACGTACAATTCGAAGTCACGAAAGTGCTTAGCGATGCGAAATGGTTAGCCTTTATTCTACGACAGCTTTTAACGAACGCAGTGAAATACTGCGACAGCGACTCTTTGGATATCCTAGTAAAGAGCTTCCAGCAGCATGAGCGTACGGTGCTCGAGGTAAAAGACCACGGCCGTGGAATCAACCCCAAGGATCTGCCTCGTATCTTTGATAAAGGCTTTACTTCTACGACTTGGCATCAGGACAGCGCTGCTACAGGTATGGGCTTATATTTGGCCAAAAAAGCGGCGCAGGCCTTGCTCATCCATATCGCTGTACATTCAGAAGCAGGCGCGGGAACAACCTTCACGCTCACCTTTCCACAACCAAATGAAACCGTCCGGATTACGGGCATGTGACAACATTGTCACATGCCTTTCTTCTTTGTTCGTTCAATCGAAGGAAAAAGGATGCGAAGCTTTTTATAATAAAGCTATCGTAGAAGAGGAGTGAATGATATGAATATTTTGGAAGCAACCAAAATCCATAAAAGCTATGGCAATAAACTGAATAAACAAGAGGTGCTCAAGGGTCTGGATATCAGCATTGAAAAAGGGGATTTCGTCAGCATCATGGGCGCATCCGGTTCAGGAAAAACAACCCTGCTCAATGTACTTTCTTCGATTGACAGGCTAAGTCAAGGCTCCATTAAAATCGAAGGCCAAGAAATTACGGCCATGAAAGAGAAGCAGTTGGCTGAATTCCGCAAGCATCATCTGGGGTTTATCTTTCAGGACTATAACCTGCTGGATACTTTGACCGTTAAGGAGAATATCCTTCTGCCGCTGTCCATTACCAAAGCCTCGAAGCAAGAAGCCGATCACAAATTTCAAGCGGTAGCAACAGAGCTCGGCATTTTTGAAATTAAGGATAAGTATCCAAATGAAATCTCAGGTGGACAGAAACAGCGGACCTCTGCCGCAAGAGCCTTTGTTCATGAACCAAGTATTATTTTCGCCGACGAGCCCACCGGTGCACTCGATTCCAAATCCGCATCCGATTTACTTAACAAGCTTAATGAACTGAATCAACGACGGAAAGCAACCATCGTTATGGTTACCCATGATTCAGTCGCCGCCAGCTACAGCAGCAGAGTCATCTTTATTAAGGACGGACAAATCTATACCCAGTTATATAAAGGTCAAGAATCCAGACAGGCCTTCTTTCAAGACATCATGAAGACACAGGGTGTTCTGGGCGGGGTGCACAATGAGCATTAACCAGCTGATTGTTCAAAATCTGAAGTCCAACATCAAGCATTACTACTTGTACGTGTTTGCCTTAATGTTCAGCGTCGCGCTTTATTTCGCATTTGTCACTCTGCAGTATGACCCTGCTTTAGACCAAACCAAAGGTACAATTAAAGGCGCCGCGTCTATTCGAGCTGCTTCCATTTTACTTGTTGCGATTGTCGCCATCTTTAATCTGTATGCCAACAACATCTTTGTGAAAAGGCGCAGCAAAGAAATCGGTTTATTGCAGTTAATCGGTATGACGAAAGGCGCAATTTTCCGCATCCTTAGCGCCGAGAACTTTATCCTTTATTTCGGCTCATTAATCGTCGGGACGTTTATCGGATTTTCCGTGTCCAAGCTCATCCTAATGATTTTATTTCAAATTACAGGTGTTAAGGCTGCCGCTTCGCTGCAATTTTCGTTACAAGCACTGGTCCAGACCCTCGTTATATTTAGCGCTGTCTACTTGTTAATCCTGCTTGTTAATTATATGTTCATTAAAAGACAGAGCATTTTATCGTTGTTTCGCGTCTCTACCTCGACTGAAGTGAAGGTGAAAAGATTGTCTACTTCGGAAGCCATCATGGGGATAGTGGGATTGATCCTTATTTTGTTAGGCTACTACATTTCCTCTAAGCTGTTTAGCGGCGATTTCATGACGATGTTTGCACTCTTTTCGGCCATGATCTTTATTCTGGCCTCCGTCATCATCGGAACCTATCTGTTCTATAAAGGGTCTATCCGGCTAATCCTTAATATCATCCGAAGCAAGAAAAATGGCTATTTAAATGTTCGCGAGGTTTTATCGCTTTCATCCATCATGTTTCGCATGAAATCGAATGCCTTGCTATTGACTGTCATTACAACCGTATCCGCGCTTTCCATCGGCTTGTTATCTTTAAGCTACATTTCCTATTATTCTACGGAAAAAACAGCCAAAAATAACGTGCCAGCCCACTTTGCCATTACGAAGGTAGAAAATGCCAACAAGTTTAAAGCAGCGTTAGATGCTAAACAAGTCAAGCACAGGGATACAGCGATTGAGGTCATTCAGGTCAAGGCCAATCTCCGGGATATCTTGGCTTCCGATATGGACGGCCTTCTCCTTGATCCTAGTAACATGACGATTCCTATTGTCAGTGACAAGGACGCGCCATTCATCGATCTGACTTCAGAACAAACGATTTTTACCGGTACCAATGATCTATTGGAAAAATTTATGAAATTTAAAAATTCCGGCCAGATCCAATTTAGCGGACAACAAGTCGTTATTCCACAAACTTATTTAGGCTCTAAGAAGCAATACATGGTTTCATGGTACTTTTCGAATGGCGGCCAGCCAGTCGCTATCGTCGACGATTCGGTATTTAAGCGTTTAAAGCAAGATATGAATCCCGCGATTCAAAAAGAATCATCCATGTATTTGGGAATTGATATTGAGAATGAAGCGCAGCTTTCTGAAGCGAACCAGATTTTTCACGATCTGGGCTTTGATCAAAATCGGGCTTATGATTCCCGCCAAAATATGGCGAATGACCAGAAAAATAGAATGGGACTCATTATGTTCATCGTTGGCTTCCTTGGACTAACCTTCCTGATTACATCAGGCTGCATTCTTTATTTCAAACAAATGGATGAAAGCGAAGATGAAAAGCCGTCGTATACGATTTTAAGGAAGCTTGGTTTTACGCAGGACGATTTGTTAAAAGGCATTCAGATCAAACAAATCTTTAATTTCGGAATCCCATTGGTCGTTGGGCTGATCCACAGCTATTTCGCCGTCCAGTCGGGATGGTTTCTTTTCGGTGCAGAGCTATGGACACCAATGATAATTGTAATGGTGCTGTATACCGTCTTATACTCGATATTCGGCATACTCTCCGTTCTGCACTATAAAAAGGTGATCCGAAAAGCTCTTTGATAAGAAGTGACAAGAAAAGGCTGCTCCGAGTCGCAAAGACTTCGTGAGCAGCTTTTTTTATCTTTGTATGCCAGGCAATAAATTCGGAATGCTGGCTCTTCCAAGCGCTACGATATAGTCGTCTAGTTCGGTTGTAACTGAATTTCGTTTATATTTAATGTTATCAAACCTTAGACTAGTACCATACTGAAACTTGTTATCCCCAATGGTTAATTCCATCCCGTACAGAAACCCATAAAATGTTCTTTTATCATTGGCTCGGACAAGCTCAATTCTCTTCAATTTTGATGATATCTCCTCTAGAGACTTTGAATCTGTAATGACGAGCTTTTTACCGTCGCCGAATCTGACATCGATTTGTTTAATGCCATTAAAATCTGTCTTCATTAAAGCTGAAAGTGCAACTGGTGTCTCATCTTCAGGTTCCACCACCTCAATATCAAGCGCTGTATATTGCGGAGGATAGCTTTGCAATACTGCTTGTGTAGTCCACACATGGAGCAAATCTCCTAGTTTTAGATCCTCATACTTATTGGAACCGTTGCTTTTATTCGTTACAATAACGGCATCTTCTTCGAGCTTCACCCAAAATTTATCTATTTCCTTGCATTCCTTATCTAAACAGGCCTCAGGATTAACAAGGAGCATCTTTTGATCCTCCCTATCTATTTCGGATATAACCCCAACCAACTCCTCCTCTTTCGATATAACCAAAGTTGTAATATCAAGTGAGAAACGTGACCCTATGGCCTTATAGATGGCTTCTTTAATCTGGCCTTTCTCCTGTAAGCTCAATTCCTCACGATGATTACCTAGCTTAAGAAGCTGAAGATGAAATGCACCATTGGGGTATTCTCTCTCAGACTTATAAATACTCATTGGCTTAACTGACAATTGTCTATACACATTTTCTAAATGAAATATTCGATCTTGGAAGTTTTCAGGCAGCGGAGCTGCAGGATTCGGGGATGGCAGCTCATAAACTCTTTCCACCTCAGTTGGAGGAACGGCCATGTCACCTTGATGCCCGATACTAGACAAACCAAATGCAAATACAAGCAATAAGAGTATGGACTTCATCGATCAACTACACCTCAAATCTTTAGATTCTTTACTACTTAGACGCATAAAATTTCCAATTGTTTCATAATAAACCTTTTTTATGATGCCAACTCTAGACACAAAAAAACCTTATTACGCATAATCCCTGAGAGATCACGCGAAAGAAGGTTGAACAAGAGCTAATTTATAAGTGCCTCAATTTGTCAGGATTAACTACGAGATAGATAGCATCTATCTGACCATCAACAACATGAAAGGAAATTACATTGTAGGGTAGACCCTCATCGTATGCCACAATGCCCATTTGTCCATTCACAGTCGCTAAAGAATAACTGAAGCCAGGCGGCACTTTGGAAAGCAGCCCTGAAAAAAACATGGCGATACGTTCTGCCCCCATAATAGGCTTAACAGCCGCTTTAACCTTACCTCCACCGTCAGAGTAAAGGACGGCATCCGCTTTGACGATGTTCAACAATTGACCGATGTTGCCAGATACTAAAGCCTGCACGAATTGTTCCACGGCGGCTGAAGTTTGTTCTATTACAGGCTGCTTCTGCAGCACCTTTGGATCATCGCCACGATCTGGAAAGCTGCTGATGGCGCTTTTGGCTCTGCGAAAAATTTGCCGGCAATTGGTGCTGCTTTTCCCAACAATCTCGGCAATTTCGTCATACTCGTATTGGAGTACCTCTCTCAATAAGAATACCGCCCTCTCTACCCAAGACAGCTGCTGCAGCAGCAATAGGTACGCGGTCGAAAGAGACTCTTTTTGCGAATAATAGAGATCAGGTTCTGTCTGATTGTCTTCACGCGTTATAAGTGGCTCTGGCAGCCACGGACCTACATAGACCTCGCGCTTTTTGCTGGCGGAACGCAGCTTATCGATACACCGATTGGTAACGATTTTGCATAAATACGCTTTAGGATTGTGGACATGCGCCGGATTCGTCTCATTCACATATAGAAATGCCTCCTGCACGACATCCTCAGCATCCATGACACTCCCCAGCATTCGATAGGCTAGTGAGAACAAAAGCGGTTTATACGATGTATATACCTGCTCGGAAGATCCGGCTAACTCCATATCGCACAGCTCCTCACTCTATTTAGATGATATGACAATTTTACGCTAAATGGCTTTCTTTTAAAATAGCCTCTGCCGCTCGTTTGGCGCTTGCCGCTGATGCGTCAACAAGCATTTCACCATGACTGACCCAGTCCCCAGCCACATAAAGGCCACGAATACCCTGAACAGCCGGACCTGTTAACCTATCTGATTTACCTATATGCATATAGTCGTGGACAACCGTAATATTGGGTAGGAACTGTCTTGCGACAACTTCTTGTTCCCAGCCTGGATGAAGTGTATTCATGGTAGCAGTTAGTATTTGCTCGTCTGCCTTAGGATCGCTTTCCCCAGGTCCGTTATACTTCACCAAATGCACAACCAATGTACCGTCATCACTTAATTTGGCTTGGAAGGTATGATGGGAGAAAAAGATAGGTTGATCCAGAGCGATCGCAACATCTCGTCCGCGGACGGGCAGCTTCTTCAATCCTAAATCAAGGCATGCCGCTTTCGATGGACGTGCCTCATCCTTCCAACGTTTCAGTACCGTATGATCGGCATCACGAACGAGCTTGTAGGTCTCAGAAGCGGAAGCGGTGCTGATCACGTTTGAAATTTCTAGATATTCCTCATCAGCAAGCTTAAGCTTTTGAACCTTGCCATCCTGATGCACGATCTCTTTCACATCTTTGCCGCTAACGATATGCACCCCCGCTTGAACCGCTTTGTCGTGAAGCTGATCCACGATCGTTTGCCAGCCGCCATGGAGGTATAGGACCCCCTTAAGTGAACGCTGTACTTGTGCCAGTACGGGACCGGCCAGCTGATAGTCTGGATCGTGCGTGTATGTGGCGGTTCTGCACAGCGCATAGAAAATATGACGTACCATCGGATCAGGAATCTCACCTTCAGCCCAATCCCTCAAGGTTGAATTGCTTAATGTGGTTAAATCGATTTTGTTTAACTTCATCACCATTCGCAGGAGAGTCATTTTGCCAGACCATGATAGAAGCTTAGATGATAACATACTCATCGGACTCGCTGGCATTGGCAGAATTTGATTGTTCCAGATGGCATTCACTTTGGATGAAGGCGCACCCCCATCTATGTGAACTCCAAGCTCTTGTAGAATCGAGTACGCTTTCCCAGCGCGGTATAACGCATGCCCGCCTAAGTTAAAGGAAACACCATTTTTCTTATTCGTAATGGCCCTGCCTCCCAAGCGCCCCGATTTCTCCAAAACAACCACTTTATTTCCATCCTTAGCTAATTCGATGGCCGCAATTAATCCAGCTAAGCCTCCACCAATAATCGCTGTGTCGTATTTTTTCATGTTTTCACCCTCCGTTTCGCTTTCATACATAAGGCGAAATAGGGAAGTGTTTTGTGACAGATACGGTTTCAAAATCAAACTTTCTTTGTGGATATCTCGATCTGTGGATATGTTGACACTATGCGTGAAAGTTATACACAACGGGACTTTTTACCCTGTGGAATTGTGGATAATTATGTGGATAAAATAAATAATTTCAGTCAAGCTAAACAGAGGGTAAGCTCTGCTCACCCCCAACCCCCTTATCATATGTCAAAAAAGTGCTGCTTCTTTTCACATTAAACAGATCGACTGCTCTCTAACCTTATGCCCTTGTTCAAGTCCAACGCTTCCTTCCAATAATACCCGGCTAAAGCAATATCGAAGACACCTAAACCCATCGGATTGAAGTAAATCGACTCCTCCGCAGAAATATCTTTCAATCGATTACGCAGCACAATATCTGCTAACGTCATAACATCTGGCTCCTGTAAATCATACTGCAGATGCAGTTGTTCGATGTCCGTATTTTCACGACATACCTCTCGCCAATCATCCACGATAATAGCCTTCACCTTGGCTACGCTTTCCGGCCAAAAATCCCTTAGCGATATATTGAGCAGCAGTGCCCCTTTTGGTGGAGCCTCGTCGATATACCTTTGTGCAGAGACGGTACATGTGGCAATTACGTTAGCGCTTCGATAGCCGGACCGCCAATCGCTTGTGATGTCAGTAATCCCTTGAACGGCAGCAGGAACCGTGCTTGGATCTACACCCTTCAGATCGTACACAGTCACCCGTTTAATCTTTTCTCCGAATAACGCGATACACATATCGAGGTGCAACCGACCAATGGGTCCCCACCCTATCACACTGATGCGCAAATCAGCAGGCTGCCTGGTTGCGATATAATGACTAAGCATGACACCGCTCACCGCCGCTGTCCGCAAGCCATTCAGCAAGCCGCTGTGGATAAATGCCAGAGGCTCACCAGTAGTAGGCTTATTTAGAATAATGGTATTATGCGCTCTAGGAAGGCCGAGGCGGTTATTATTCGGAAAGCTTGCAATCCACTTAATTCCCGACATCTCGATAGTTCCGCCTACGAAAGCAGGCATCGCTATAATCCGGTTGGCCTGCTCACGGAATCGTAAGTACGGCTTTAAGGGGTGTACACAGTCACCACTGTCTTTAATGGCAACGACATCTTGGATGATGTCAGTTAGCTTCGTCCAATCGATTCCGATTTCTCGGATATGGTCATCTTGTAAATAAATCATACGCCAGTCTCCCATACCAGGTACTCGGATTAGAGCCTATCTCTTGCAAAACCCATTCGTCGTTGTACACAGTGTTCAAATAACGCTCGCCTCGATCTGGTAAAATGGCGGCACAAACCGCTCCATCAGGGATGCTTCCGCTCATTTTGCGGATCGCAGAAATAACGCCTCCAGAAGAGGCACCCGCCAAAATCGCTTCACTCCGCACTAAAGCGCGGCAGCCTTCTACGCAATCCATGTCAGAAACGTAAATGACAAGGTCCGCTACATCATGTTTGTATAGACCTGGTATCATTCCGGCGCCGAGCCCCGGGAACCTTCTCGAACCTTTTTCCCCGCCAAAAATGACACTTCCTTCCGCATCCACAGCTACAATCTGTGTGGACCACCCACGACTTCGGATGTATTCCATACACCCTCGAATCGTTCCACATGAACTTACGCCACAAAATAAATAGTCAATCGGTCCCAATTGCTCTCCGATTTCCGACATTGTCGTCTCCATATGTGCCTTGGCATTATCAGGGCTTGCATACTGATTGGTCCAATACGCATTCGGTATTTGTCCAACCAGCTCGCCTACTCTCCGAATCCGTGCGGGCAAAAATTCACCAGTCTCCGCGTCAGGTTCCGTGACAAGATCAATTTCTCCATGAAAGCTGCGGATAATCTGCTTATGCTGCTCGGTTGTGCGGGGATCAACCACACAGATGAATCGCAGTCCAAGATAACAGCATAGCTGCGCAAGACTAATAGCCAAATTACCTGAACTCGATTCCACAATGACGCTGTCGCGGGTCACTTCACCACGCCGTATCGCTTCTCGAAGCATATAAAGTGCTGGCCTATCCTTCGCGCTGCCCCCTGGATTCATCCACTCCATCTTCCCGTAAACTTCGAATGGCTGATCTTTGAACAACCGCTCAAGTCGAATGAGCGGCGTGCCTCCGATCGCTTCAACAATACCCCCTTCAAGCTGCATACGCATTCCCTCCTTCACGTATAAAAGATTTTTTTATTCTTCACGGAGGTGCGGCTTAGCGAATCATCAAAGGTACCTCCGATAACCTGAATTCCCTCTAGTATTCGGGCTCGAATCATCATGCCGATCTCTGGAATGCGGTTTTCCACATCAAAACGAATGCTTTCCAGAACGGCTGTTGTTGCATTCGGACTGTACACAAATACCCGTAATGAATTGCCCGCCACATTCACACGAACACTGGCATTTCCTAAATGATGATAAACGACATCTTCAATGTCGTAGATACTTATCTTCTCTCCGTGCTTCAGATCAGTCCCTATTCGCTTCACTATACTTTGAAAACTTTGTCTAGGTACACCATCCACCATAATAGGACGCAAATCACGAACAACATCGTAAGTAACGTACCGCAACGCAGGAAACGAGTCTCTCACCGTTGACGTCAGAATAAGCACCTGCTCTTGCTCATCCGCCAGAGGCTCCAAACCTTCTCCAAGCGACTCCGCTCTGACCCCCTCGGCCATGAGCCCTTCCGCCAACAGATACCTCCCATGTTCGTGGGAAAAGTAAGCAATTGTTCCGATCTCAATAGAACCATACGTATCTGTTATTTGTTCATCAGCGATGCCGAGCCTTTCAGCTACTCGCTTGATCCATCCTCGTGCTGCAATTTCCCCAACCAAAATAACATGTCGAATCCCATACGCAGAAGGGTCATCAGAGGCCAGCAGAATGCGATCTAGTATGGACGGCATTGTATACAGCACTTCAGGCCTAAAGCTTGCCAATCTTTCAATATGCTGCTCTACAGGAAGTTGGAACGATAATGATTGGGCCTCCATACCCAGTTTGCGGAACACCTCTACAGCCGTCGCCTCCGCATGTCCCGTCCCCATATCCGCCATCGCAGTCCGATACTTGTGTCCTTCAAGAATCGTTCGGAAAATATCCAGCTTAATGCGCAGGTAAGCCTCTTCATCCGATTCTGAGTAAAAAATCGTTTTACGCCTTTTGGAACTCGTGCCAGATGTGCGATAAAGATTCAAATCAGAGCGCTGCAGAAATGGGTTATTATCCGTGTAGTAAAACGTCTCCAGAGTAGCTGCTGACATCAGCGGCAGCGCAGCCAAAGCTCCACGCCATTCCTCATCCGACTGCTCAAGATCGTTCCCTTGCAGATACCAAGGAAATTGCCGTTTCATCAACTGCATCGTTTCCATAATGTGCATGGAATGGTTGTTCCTCCTCTCCGCTTTTCCATCATAAAAAAATGATAATCCAAGACACTTCAGACTACATATCCTATGCGTTCTGTCCGCCCTTAGTTCTTTATTCATAACTTGTTGTCACAAAACCCGGTCTGGCATTTTCACCTATATGCCATCCAGTTCATATGTTAAAGAAATTCTATTTTCTCTATAGAGAAGAGGATCGTATCCATGAACAAAACCCGCAAAACCATTGCTAGCAAGCTGATAAAAACTCGAATTGTACTTGGAAATAAGAAATTGCAAAAACACGTGCCCCCCACTCACCCCCTTACTCAAAAACGGTTATTAGCTATGCTGGCGAGGTACGGAATGATATATGTCAAACCCGATGCCGGCTCACTAGGTATAGGCGTGATGCGAGTTGAAAAAAAGGGCGGGATTTACCGCTATCAAAGCGGGGTACGAATATTCACCTTTCCAACGTTTGAGAAGCTGTTCCAATCCCTACAGAGTCGCTGCGGCAGCAAACGTTATCTCATTCAGAAAGGCATTTACGTCTTGAAGCATGAAGGAAACCCTTTCGATTTTCGTGTCATGATTCAGAAAAAGCCTTCCGGTGGGTGGGAATGTACCGGAACAGCTGGGCGTGTCGCTCATCCACGCAAAGCTGTTACCAACGGCAGCCAAGGCGGTACTATCTACAAGACCGCTGATCTCATTGAACCCAAGCACGGAAGCGAAGCCACGACTTTGCTTTTGCAAAAGATGAAGCGGCTAGCAAAGCTAACAGCTGTGCAATTTAGCCGCTCCTATCCTGCCATGAATGAACTCGGAATTGACATCGCCGTCGACCGCAGGTTGAAGCCGTGGATCTTGGAAGTGAACACGCATCCGGACCCATGTCCGTTCACCAAGCTGGAGGATAAAGCGATCATCCGTAAAATCATCACTTATGCCAAAGCCTATGGCAGGCGGTACTGCTTGACTTGCTCCAAGGCGAAGAAGGCACCTAAGCGAAACGAATAATCATGATGATGTATAAAAAAAGCCCAGTTCTTGCTTTTTAGCAAGAACTGGGCCTTTCAATTTACTTTTATGATCCCGCGCCGCGGTACCGTTTCACGCCAATATTCCAAACCGTAATTCCCAAGATGCTGAAACCAATACCAACAACCGGTGTCAGCAAGGCGAACCACTTCCAATTCTCTGGATCGATGAAATAAGCAGCCGGATAGAAGCCAACGAATGCAAAAGGCAGAATCCACGTCAAGATCGTTCGGAGCAATTTATTGTAAATCGTTGCTGGATATCGTCCATAATTTTGGATGTTCCAAATCAACGGCAGAATACCTGTCGGCGCATCGGAGAAAAAGGCCAGCGACGTCAGCGAGATGTATACTCCTGCATAAATGAGAATCGATCCAATCACCAGGACGATAAAGACCAGCGGATCATGCCAATGAAACGGAATGCCAAGCTTAACCCAGGAGTAGATCATGACGATCATACCCGCCAACGCGCTGAATAGCGAAGATGGACTCAGATTTTCGAGCATCAATTGCCACAGATTGTAGGCGGGACGCGTCAGGATGCGGTCCATCTCCCCTTTGACAATATAACGTTCACTAAAGCCCCATAAGTTAAAAAAGGTGATGAATATGCCATAAGGAATCATAAAATAACCGTAAATGAACAAAATCTCTTCTTGATTCCAGCCGCCAAGCGATTGCGTTTGCAAAAATACGACGAGAATGAAGAATAGATTCAAGCCATTGAACATCAAGTCGGAAAGAACCTCAATCCAGAAATCGGATCGGTAGGTGAGACGTGTTTTCATGTAATTCTTCAAGTATTCCACAACTAGGGAGATATAGAACTTCATCAGCTAACCCCCCTGTACGAAAAGACGCGTTTTGGATTTAATCCACAGGACATAGATCGGAATAATTAAAAGCAGGAACCACAACACTTGGACACCAAGGTTTTGGAATATCGCGATACCTGTAATTTTGCCTGTGAAAACAGCGCTCGGTAAGTAAGTAATCGCTTGAAAAGGCAGCCACTCTAAGACCGATTTAGACCATCCTGGGAAAAAGGAGATAGGAATAATTAAACCGGAGAACAGGTCAACCGCAACGCGTTTCATACGCATAAGTCCTTCGTTATTTTCCAAGAAAAAAGCGAATAAGCCCGTAATGATATTAATCTGGGTATTAATCAGAAAGCTGAAAAATAGCATCACGAAGTAGATAACCCACAAGCTTGGATCGGTTGGGAACTCAATCGGCAAGAGAAGCCATATGAAGATCATTCCAGGTGTTGTGAAGAGAAGCAGACGGAATACGCCTTCACCCAGTCCCTGCATCATTTTTACAAAAACGTAGTTATAAGGACGAATGAATTGGATGGCCACACTGCCATCACGAATTTCGCTGGCAATTTCACGATCTAAGTTATTGAAGTAAAAAGCGCGCCCCATCCAGGAAATCGCCACATAAGTCGTCATCTGACCTAGCGTCAGGCCACCAATCATAGCTTGCTCACCATAAATCGCTTTATATACAAAATAATAGGAACCAATATTGAGTGCATAGATCAAAATGCCGCTGTAGTAATTAACACGGTAAGCAAGCATCATCAGGAAGCGCATGCGAATAACTTCTAAATAAGCATTAAACATGGGACGCGACTCCCTCTGGCTGCTTCACATCCTCTGGGCGTTTCACATCGGCTGATCCGGCTTTATAAATTTCACGGACGATATCATCTGTGTTGGTTTCATTGATTTTGATATCTTGAATTTGCAAAACACCAACGACACGGCTAAGCACCTCAGAAACATTGGCACGTTCGTGCGGTATGAACACTTTGGCGGACAGCTCATTTTCAAGCTGCCAAGCAACATCTAGACCTCGCGTAAGCTCTTGAAGACGAGCTAAAGTCGTTTGATGCTCAAATTGCAGCACGACTTCCTTGCCTTTGCCCCATTTCACCTTCAGTTCTTCGAGTCCGCCATCATAAATAATTCGGCCATCATCGAGCATGATAACACGGGAACACAATGCTTCAATATCCTGCAGGTCATGCGTTGTAAGCAAGATCGTCGTTTCGTAGCGCTGATTAAGCGATTTGAGAAATTCGCGAATTTCTGTTTTCACTACGATATCTAGACCAATGGTCGGTTCATCGAGGAACAGAATCGCTGGATTATGAATAAGGGAAGCGGCTAACTCACAGCGCATCCGCTGACCTAGACTTAGCTTACGAACGGGACGTGATAGCAAATCAGATAGTTGGAGACGATCGACGAGCTCGTCTAGACGCTTTTTGTAATCGGCTTCTGATACGCGATACACCTTTTTCAATAGTTGAAACGATTCTACGACACCAATATCCCACCAGAGCTGACTGCGTTGACCGAAAACAACACCGATTCCGGCTACGAATTTCTCACGCTCTTTAAATGGAACGAAACCATTGACCTTGATATGTCCTGATGTGGGAACTAGAATCCCCGTTAGCATTTTAATGGTAGTAGACTTGCCAGCTCCATTTTCACCTATATATCCACAAATTTCGCCCTTAGGAATTTGAAAGCTAATATCTTTCACAGCTGTAATTTGCTTATATTCTCTCTGAAATAAATCTTGAAATGCGCCCTTTAAACCCCCGCGGCTCTGCTGAACTTGAAATTCCTTGCGCAGATCTTGAACATCAATCGCTAACATGAACTTACCCCCTGTCTGTGTAGACTCGGCTACATTTTATGGCAAAAATCGCCGTAACTTGCTATCGAAGTTTCATAACCTCTATAATATGGATCATAAAGATGAATTGTACAACACACTCATGATACATGAATTCTGTAAGAAAAAAAAGTACAGATTACCTCTACCTACGAAAGGAGCGCTGAACCTTGAGAGTCATAAAACGAACCTTGCTCCTGATCGGCTTGCTGCTTATGGTAGTAGCTGGTTATTATTCTTATTCTTTCTATAATTTCGCGAACAATATCTCCCATAATTCGGATAATCCACAAGGCAGTGGTAACAACATGATTGCCCAGAATATTAAAGATAAAGGGGATAAATTCACCCCACCTAAATGGGAAGGAAAACAGCGAGTCAACATTTTGCTTCTAGGCGGAGATTCGCGCGGGATGACGAAAAATGAGCTGCCCCGCTCAGACAGTATAATGCTAGCTTCGATTGATCCCGTAACCAAGAAAGCTCACCTATTCTCTATCCTTCGAGATACCTATGTGAAGATCCCAGGCGAAGGCGAAGATCGTATCAACACAGCCATTACATCAGGCGGTCCGAATTTAGCGATGAAAACGGTCAGCGATTTGCTCGGTATCCCTATTCAGTACTATGTTTATACCGACTTTAAAGGATTCATTGCACTTATTGATGCCGTTGGCGGGATTGATATTGACGTCGAGAAAGATATGAAATATTCGGACTCGGAAGATGATCATGTCTATGATATTAATTTGAAAAAAGGGCTTCAGCATCTCGATGGCAAAACGGCTTTGCAGTATGTACGCTTTCGACACGATGCTTTGTCCGACTTCTCGCGTACAGAACGTCAGAGGAAGTTCTTAACTGCGGTCGCACAAAAAATGCAAACAACCTCTTCCCTAATTAAGCTGCCAAGAATTCTAAATGCCATTGATCCTTATATCGATACGAACCTCAGTGTGACGGATATGCTGAAGCTTGGAGGTCTTGGTTTTGAGGCGAAAGCGGACGGAATCGTCAGCTCCCAATTGCCGCCAACCGAGCTGCTGATTGAAAAAAATGTCCGCGGCGCAGCTGTCATTACGGCGAACAAAGAGAAACTGCAGCTTTATGTGAAGAACCTCTTTGCAGGGAATGCTGAGGCTGACTCTGGCCCTACGAAGCCATCGCCTTCGCCTACACCGAAGTCTGCGGTGAAGACGACGAAGTGAATCAATTGAGATTATATGCCTCTACTTGACTAAAGGGCTTAGGGCCCTTCGAGTAGGGGCTTTTTGTAAGACGATAAACGACTACATAGCGTAAAGGAATGATTCTTCTCATGGAACGCAAATTATCCGAACAGTTATATCAAGAAGCACTAAAACATATCGTTGGCGGCGTTAACAGCCCTTCCCGCTCATTCAAAGCCGTCGGCGGCGGCGCGCCTGTCTTCATGAAGCGTGGCCAAGGCGCACACTTTTGGGATGTGGACGGGAATCGCTTCATTGACTACCTCGCCGCCTATGGCCCTATCATTACCGGTCACGCGCATCCGCACGTGACCGAGGCGATTTGCCGCGCCGCACAGAACGGCACGCTGTACGGCACCCCGACCGAACTCGAGATCGAGTTCGCCAAGATGCTGAAGTCGGCGATTCCCTCGCTCGACAAAGTGCGCTTCGTCAACTCCGGCACAGAGGCCGTGATGACGACAATTCGCGTGGCGCGCGCCTTCACGAAGCGCACCAAGATCATTAAGTTCGCCGGGTGCTACCATGGCCACTCGGATCTAGTGCTGGTAGCGGCCGGCTCCGGGCCGTCCACACTTGGCACGCCGGACAGCGCGGGCGTGCCCGCGAGCATCGCGCAAGAGGTCATTACGGTGCCGTTCAACGACATTCCGGCACTCGAGGCCGCGCTTGCGCGTTGGGGTGAAGAGATCGCCGCGGTGATGGTGGAGCCCATCGTCGGCAACTTCGGCATGGTCATGCCCCATGCCGGCTACCTCGAGCAGCTCTGCGCTGCTGCTCGCAGACACGGTGCCCTCGTCATCTACGACGAGGTCATCACGGCTTTCCGCTTCCATTATGGAGCGGCACAGACCTACCCCGGCCTCCCACTTGTGGAGGGCGGTACTTCCGAGGCGGCGGCGCGCTTCGCCGCCGTGGAGCCGGACCTTACGGCCCTCGGCAAAGTGATCGGCGGCGGGCTGCCGATCGGTGCCTACGGGGGTCGCAAGGCCGTGATGGAGCAGGTCGCTCCGCTCGGACCTGCTTATCAAGCAGGCACGATGGCGGGGAACCCCGCCTCCATCTCGGCCGGCATCGCCTGCTTGGAGGTGCTCCAGCAGGCTGGAGTCTACGCCAAGCTCGAGCAGCTTGGCGCAACACTTGCGGGCGGCATCGCAGAATCCGCCGCAAGGCATGGTATCGCCTTGACGCTTAATCGCATCGGCGGCGCCTTCTCCACCCACTTCTGTGACCATCCCATCACGAATTTTGACGAAGCACAGGATACCGACGGCGAACGCTTCGCTGATTTCTTCAGACTTATGCTGGAGCAAGGTATTAACCTCGCTCCATCGAAATATGAGGCGTGGTTCATGACCATCGCCCATACGGATGACGACATTGCGCAGACGCTCGATGCTGTTGATCAAGCTTTCAAAACTATGAAAACTCGCTAGAATAACTTCTCATGTTTATCTGTTACGCGTTAGGTGTTATTGGTCAGATGTTACAGATTAGATGATATGAGTTAGGTGTTAGGTGTTAGGTGTTATGGGTTATGAGTTATGAGTTATGAGTTATGAGTTATGAGTTATGAGTTATGAGTTATGAGTTATGAGTTAGGGTTTTGGGTTTTGGGTTTTGGGTTTTGGGTTTTGGGTTTTGGGTTTTGGGTTTTGGGTTTTGGGTTTTGGGTTATAGTTATGGGTTATGGGTTAAGTGTCATTGGTTAAGTGTCATTGGTTAAGTATTACTGGTTTGAGGTTTCAAGTTATTTTAATTACTATGTGTTAAGTGTTATTGGTTAGATGCCACGGGTTAGATGTTACCAACTAACTGTTCTAGTTGATGTTACGGGTTACGCAAATTAGGACAAAACTATCGAATTGTATGAACCCACCCAAGCTTCCATTGGACAAAATATAATGAAATCGACTTAAACACCCTAAAATTCACACTTCCATTGGAAAATATCCAATCAAATCTGTGATTCCCTACTTTTTAAGGCAATTCCATTGGATTTTATCCAATAGAACCACTTTATCCCCATGACCAATAGCTGCTCTAGCTCTCCAACCAAGGTCTCGGTCTCAGTCTGGGCTGGTTCTGGTTCTTGCTCTTCCTCTAGCTCTAGCTCTTGCTCTTGCTCTTGCTCTTGCTCTAGCTTTTGCCCTTGGCTCTAGCTCTAGCTCTAACGGTCATCATATTTCACAATCTCAACAACTTTCATAAGCTTAAACAACTCCAACTTCTACCACTACATGTCCCAGAAACGAACTATGATCCTATATGGATTGTAGTTCGTTCGTATTTTAAGAGTACCCCAAGCCATGAGAAATATGGTTTTATTCACCAGTATGCAAAAAAGGTAACGCTTACATTTGCGATTTCGATCTGCAACTATTGTCGGATGAACTTTTTCATGCTATTCTAAGATTACTTTTACCCTTTTCGCGAAATGTCTTGTTTTCACAGTATTTTCCTAGAAATTTAGGGCATGATTTACAAATTCTTTGCCGATTTTTGTGTGTAATGCCTTACTTTAAGACGGGTCGATTAGAGCCTCATTTCGAGGGGATTATTTCCTTGAAATTGGTATGCTATTCAATAATATTGCATTTTTATTCAAATTCTTGCATATTTCGGTTTTGACCCCTTTGTGGGTATTTCCTTGAAAATGCTAGGGTTGCGGGCTCATTAATGCCAGAATGCAAGAAGCGTAGTGCAAGAGGAGTTTAAATATGTATGGGAGGTGACGGTCAGGCGACTGACCTGAGCAATGAATGAATTGATGCGTAATGAAGGCCGTTTTCAAGATCTACTAGGAGTCGAACACGACAGCTGCGGGATTATTTGTATTATTGAAAAGAATGGTCACCCTTCCCGTGATAACATCCAAAAAACGATTGAAGCCCTTGTAAAAATGGAGCATCGTTCGGGTTTTATCAACGGTGAAGGCGATGGTTGCGGGATTTTAACGGATATTCCACGTGCTCTTTGGGAAAAGAAATTAACAGATGCGGGTCTTGACGGCAAAATTGCCTACGACAACCGTTTTTCTGTTGGACATATCTTTGTTCCGCGCAAGCTTGACCTGACCGTTACCGAAATCCAGAATGGCATTCGCGAGCTCTTTGCTTCCCATGATGTATCCATCATTCTCGAGCAAGAGAATCAAGTCGATAGCAGCGTTTTAGGCCCTAACGGCTTGAACGATGAGCCTACTTTCTGGCAAATCGCCGCGATTGCGAACAAAACGGAAGGCCAAGTTGCCGATCACCTTTTTGAACTGCACATCGCGATTGAAGATCGTTACAACGTTCACGTTGCTACACTAAGCAATGTTACATCGGCTTACAAAGTATTAGGAGCTGCAAGCATCCTTCCTAAATACTTTAACGATACACGTGATTCTTTGTTCGCTTCCCAGGTTACTATTGGTCATAACCGTTATTCGACGAACACATTATCCAGCTTCTTCCGCGTTCAACCGTTCTCCCTACTCGGGCACAATGGTGAAATTAACACGGTTAAGAAACTTCGTATTGAGGCAGACATGGTTGGTGTACCGCTGGTTAGCGGCGGTTCTGACTCCCAAGATATGAACAGAACGATTGAAACGTTCATTCACCGTTTTGGATTGTCCCTTTTCGAAGCGATGGAAATGGTGTTCCCTCCTATTATTAATGAAATGAAACAGTTCCGTCCGGAGCTTCAAGATTTATATGTGTACTACCGTCAAGTATGGGGTCATTTTGCTCAAGGTCCTGCTGGTATCGTTTCTCGTTATGGCAACGAATGTATTTTCAGTGTGGATGCGCTTGGTCTTCGTCCGGTATGGATGGTTGAGAGCGATACTTCCTTATACTTCTCCTCGGAGCAAGGTGTTATTACAGTTGGCGAAATGGTCGCAGATCCGAAACCAATTGCACCAGGTGAAAAAGTAGGCGTTGTGCTTACACCAGGTGAACACGTTCAAGTTATTCCTTACCATGAAGTGCAAACATTAGTGTACGAACGCGCTAGCAAACGTCTGAATATTGGCGGACTTCGCAAATATCTAAATCCAGTCAAAACAGATGCTCAAGCTGAGCTAAATGAGAACATTGTAGCGACAGATCAATTGTACAGTGCATTTGGTTGGGATCGTGACGGTATTCAACACATCGAAACGATGTCTGAAACAGGTGCTGAACCTATCCGCTCCCTGGGTCACGATTCACCTCATGCTGCCCTTGCTTGGGAACGCCAGAACGTGCCTGACTTTATTAAAGAAAGCGTAGCTGTTGTTACGAATCCTGCGATTGACCGTGACCGTGAGATGGAGCATTTCTCCACACGTATCATTGCTGGTACTCGTACTCCTGTTTATGCTCAAGTAGATAGCAACCTGCGTTTTGAGCTTCTGTCTCCACTTGTACTCGAAGGTACGAATGGCGTAGATAGCGAAGAGCACCTGTCACAACCTTCTTATGAGCAATTGTTGGCCCTGTTCCGTGCACAAGGAGATCATGCTGTAGCCGTGCTTTCCAGTACTTTCGCTCGCGGAACTTCTCTGAGTGACGGCTTGGACGCTCTGGCTGCTGCTGCTATCGCCGCTGCCCGCAATGGCGCTGCACTGATCGTACTTGACGATGCAGAAGCTCATCAAAATGACCGTTTGTGGCTTGAGCCGCATCTTGCCGTTTCCAAAATCGATATCGCACTTCGTGCGGAAAAACTCGGTTTCGGCGACAACTTGCGCCGCCATGTTACTTTGATCCTGCGTTCCGCTGCAATTCGCAGCTTGCATGATATCGCTGTAGCTTGCGGTCTTGGCGCAGACGTTATCTCACCATACCTGTTGTTCTCAACGGCTTCTGATAAAGAAGGCCATGCTGCAGCTGCACGTAAAGTGTATGCAGCACTGACGAAAGGTTTGGAGAAAGTTATTTCCACGATCGGTACTCATGAGCTTCGCGGTTACACACGCTTCTTCTCCTCCATCGGCTTCCATCCGGAAGTTGCTGAAGTATTAGATATCGTGAACTACCTCGGTAGCGAAAAAGCGGGAACTGGCTTTGCCCAGCTCGAAGCTGATGCCGAATTACGTTATACCGATTTTACAAATCCAAAAGCAAAAGCAGCGAAAAACTTCCGTTTCTTCCAACGTATGTGGAAAGCATTAGGCGACGCCGCTTCAGGCGCTGCTCCTTATAGCGACTACCGCGACAAGCTGCGTGAAGAAGAGAAGAAGAACCCGATTTCCATTCGTCACATTGCTGGATTCAACATTGACAAAGCACTGAGCGAAGGCCGCAAGGCACTCGATCCGTCACAAGTTGATATCTCCATTGGCGGCCATTCCTTGCCGATGCTGATTTCTTCGATGTCATTCGGTTCACAAAATGAAACAGCTTTCCGTGCCTACGCTGAAGCCGGCGAACGCCTGAACATGGTTACCATGAACGGCGAGGGCGGAGAGATTAAAGATATGCTCGGCCGTTACAAAAAAACGCGCGGTGCGCAAGTCGCATCCGGACGTTTCGGCGTTAACGTAGAATTAGCTAACGCAGTCGCTTTCCTTGAGATCAAAATCGGTCAAGGGGCTAAACCGGGCGAAGGCGGTCACTTGCCAGGATCCAAAGTAACAGCGAAAATCGCTGCTGCTCGTAACGCAACGATTGGTTCTGACCTGATCTCTCCTTCTAATAACCATGATATCTACTCGATCGAGGATTTGGCGCAAATCATTTCCGAGCTTAAAGAAGGTAGCGGTCGTAAAGCGAAAATTATCGTTAAAATCCCGGTTGTACCAGGTATCGGTACGATTGCGGTTGGTGTAGCGAAAGCAGGCGCTGACGTTATCACACTTTCCGGTTTTGACGGCGGTACAGGTGCGGCTCGTATTCACTCCTTGACACACGTTGGTCTTCCAACAGAGATCGGTACGAAGCTTGCTCACGTTGCTTTGATTGAAGCTGGTCTTCGTCACCGCGTTGAGCTGTGGTCCGATGGCGGTCTGAAATCAGGCTCTGACGTTGTTAAAATGGTTATGCTCGGTGCGAACCGTGCAGGATTCGGTAGTATCGCGATGCAATCGATCGGCTGTACAACTTGCCGCGGCTGTCATTTAGATACTTGTCACGTTGGTATTGCTACACAAATCGATTCCATGGAAGAAGCGGAAGAAAAAGGTCTTCGCCGTTTCGTACCTCGTCAATTCGATGTAGCTGTAGACAGCTTGGTTCGTTTGTTTGGCGGTATTGGTGAAGAAGTACGTGAAGTCGTTGCTTCCCTTGGTTTCAAAAGCTTACAAGAACTCGTTGGCCGTTCCGATCTATTGGAACAAATCAGCCACGTAGATCGTATTGATTTGTCCGACATCCTTCGTCCGGCTCCACTTCAGTTCATCTCCGATGCTGAAAGAGCAATGGAAGAAGCGGCTGTATCATCCGATATCCGTATCGCTGCAGGTGCAGAAGGTCTAGAATTCTTCCCAGAATCTTTGGCTCTTGATGCTCCAATCGTACGCAACTGGTCCAAAGTGGATGCCGAGTCCCGTATTCTCGGAGCTCGTTACTCCAGCCATCGCGTAAGAGATCGTTTCGACGGCAGCTACGATGAATTGCCAACAGTCGAGCTGAACTTGATTGACGGTTCCGTACCAGGAAACGGTCTAGCTGCATTCAATGCTCGTGGCGTAGACATTACTGTTCACGGCGGCGCTGAGGATGGTCTTGGTAAAATGGCCTTCGGTGGTAAAGTTGCGATTGTTAAATCACTTGGCAAAAACAACACCTTCATCAACGGCAGCGTTGGTAAATCGTTCGGTTACGGCGCTCAAAAAGGTTTGTTCTTGATTCAAGGCAGTGCAGATACACGCGCTTGTATCCGTTTCTCTGGTGCAGACGTTGTATTCGGTGGAGAGATTACAACTCCACTTCGTGATGAGCTTGGCGGACTTGCCGCTCGTGCGAACCTCAAAGGCTTCGCGTTCGAGTACATGACAAACGGCCGTGCCGTTGTTATGGGCGATCCAGGTCCATGGATTTGCGCAGGTATGACAGGCGGCGTGATCTACCAACGTCTCGTGCCAGAAATGGGTCTAGATCAAGCAGCAATCGAACGTCGTATTGCCAAAGGAGCGAAAGTTAAACTTGAAACCATTGGCGTACAAAGCAAAAAAGATCTTTCTGAATTGCTCACAGCTTACCACGCTGAGCTTGCTAAATCCGGTCAATCCGATGCAGCAGCAAAAATCGAAGGTTTGCTAAGCAATCTTGAAGCTAACTTCATCCGTATCTCACCGGTTAACATGCAAGCTGACCAATCTGTTGCTACGGAGTAGAACATTGAGAAAACCTCTATCGAGGCCATTCAATGATGAGCGACCGCGTTTAGATGTAGGTTTTATCGCCAATAAGAAAGCGGTTTTCGGGTACCGAAAACTTATACTTTCTTATGTGGTCAAAAAGCTTCACAAGACCTTCACTGGTCTTGTGGAGCTTTTTTTCATGGAAAGAGTTTGCATCGGGTGCATAAAATACGTTCAACCATCGCATTTTATTAGTGAAGCACCCATCCGCATACCATAGGAGGTTTTTAGCTATGAGCCACTCGAAACGCCGCGATGAAGCAGCATGGAAAAGCCGCAAACAAGCTCAGCATCCACATGGTAAGGTGAAGGCTCTGGAGGAATTCGCCAGTGAGTACGACGCGGAACATAAGAAGTAAGTAACTCCCCTCCCCCGTCGAAAGAGGGACCAACACAAAGAGCTCGGTAATCTCGTTTCTAGTGAAACGCAGTTATCGGGCTCTTTGGTTTCAAGCACTAGGAAGACCTAGCTTGGCATTTAATGCAACAAACGGATGAGTACGGTTTTAATCTCGAACGGCGTAAAGGAGAGCAGGTAGTGTCCTTCATCACCGCTCAGCGTTTCCAATGGATTTTCCATTAAATCTGCAAGCAGGGCCTCTCGATGAGGAAGATGAACCGAAAGCTTAATTTCGCCGTTCATTCCCGAAGTTTCATAAAGGCGAACCACGAGAGCATCTTCGTCCTCCGCTTTTTTCACCGCTTCAATCATGACCTTGGGGCCTTCAATCTCAAAGCCTGAGAACCTCTTCGGCAATCCGCCTTCTTCTTCACTTGCCAAGACGACTGTAATTGGAGCGTTTAACTCATAGCCTTGCTTGAAGACCTCCGCCTGGATGAAATCCCCTTCATGCGGCAATATGGCGTATACGAACTGATGACGCGCCCTGTCACAAGTTGGATCCGGATGGGATGGACTACGAAGTAAATTGATATCCATGACATTGCGGTTAACACTGTAGCCGTACTTGCAATCGTTCAGGAGAGCAACGCCGAAGTCCGATTGGGAAAGATCGATCCACTGATGAGCACTTATTTCGTCCTTCGCGTAATCCCACAGCGTGTTTCGGTGAGTTTGCCGTTTCAGATGACCGAATTGAATATCGCAATTCACTTGATCGGTATATACGTTGACTGGGAAAGACGCACGCAGCATCTTGCTGTCTTCCTGCCAGTCGACATCCGTTTCAAAATCGATTCGTTTACTGCCCGCCGTCAGAATGATTTTTTGCGTGAGTACCGACTTGCCGTAATGATACTCCTGCTCAACCACCGCTTTAGGCCCGCTGATGTAGGTCTTCGATTGCATGAGCTTCAGATGCGCAGGCTTCGTACCTGCATAATCGCCAGGGAAATCCCAAGCATCGCCGTCATCGTGATAGATGGACAGCACGTTCGCAGATTCACCAGCAGCGATTACTTCTCTTCCAAGCGCTTTGTCGATGATCGATAATATGCTTCCGTCAGCACCGAAGCCGATCTTGATCAACTCGTTCTCAAGTGTATCGTTCACGGCCGTCACTTCGAATGAGGAGTATGGAGATAACGCTGCCGAGTCTATAACCTGATAGCCCATAGCAGGAATCGTTACCTGTATCCATTGATTGTCTAGCTGCATCCATTCGCAGCGCTCCCATGGAAGGGAGTTGAAGAAGACCATCGGACGTACTGCTCCATGCGTCCCTATGGAGGATGCAAAGCCGCGATACATCTGATCAGTTAGCTCCGTTACTCTAGCTAGTAAAATTTCGTAACGTGCAAGGGATTCGTCGAATACACGCTTAATAGAAGAACCAGGCAAAATATCGTGGAATTGGTACAACAGCACCTCCTTCCAGATTGTTTCAAGCTCCTCGGTCGGATACTCGTTACCGTACGCGAAATGGAGCGAAGCAGCGAATTCCAGCTCTCTCAACGCCTTTTCAATCTTCCGGTTATATCGTTTATTGCGGGCTTGGCTGGTTAACGTTCCTTGGTGCTTTCTCTAGGTAGAGTTCACCTTTCCATGTCTTATATTTCTCTTTATTCATAGCCAGCTTCTCGAAAAAGTTCAGGGCCGGCTCCTGTTTCACCGGAATAAGCCCTTGGAGATTCTGCTCACGCTGAAGGCGCTCCAGGTGCTCTTCTCCTGGTCCGCCACCACCGTCTCCGATTCCGAACACGACAAGGCAATGATCGGATACATTTTTATCCAAATAATCCCTTTCAGCCTTAAGAATCGACCTTGGCAGCGCCGGACCATTGTAGGTATCTTCTGGCGGCAAATGCGTTAACACGCGGCTTCCGTCCAGCCCTTCCCAGAGAAACGTATGATGCGGATGATTGTTATGGACGTTCCACGATAGCTTCTGTGTCATGACGTACTCGACCCCGGACTTCCGCAGAAGCTGCGGCAAGCTGGCCGAATAACCAAAAATGTCGGGAACCCATAGCATCTTCATATCGAGACCGAATTCCCTCTGAAAAAAACGTTTCCCAAAGAGAATTTGCCTGACAAGTGCTTCTCCTCCCGCAATGTTGGAATCCGGCTCCACCCACATGGCACCTTGCACTTCCCAGCGTCCTTCCGCTATGCGCTCTTTGACCTGGGCGTATAATTTCGGATGCTGTTGCTTGATCCACTCGTATAATTGAGGCTGACTAGCTCCGAATACATAATCGGGATATTGCTCCATCATCCGCAGCGCGGTGGCGAAAGTCCGAGCCCCTTTGCGATAAGTCTCCCGAATTGGCCACAGCCAAGCCAGATCGATATGCGCGTGTCCAATCGCAGTAGCCGTCAGTGTTGGATCTCCGCCCTGCTTGCTTAATTCCGGAGCCAGAATACGTCTTGCCTGCGCCACGTTCTCTTCTGACATATCCCTGAGTAGTAGATGAACGTCATAAAGGGCCTGAAGAATACGTGCTCTTCTTGCCGATTGATCCTCTAGATGCTTGGCCAGATCGAGCAGCACCTCATAATCGTAATATAGCTGTCTTGTAGCTTCGCTGCAGATGGCTATTTGAGCCTCCTTCAGCGTTCCGCTCCGGTAATGCCCGAACAAGTCGTTATTGCCAGCATCAGCCCAGAGATCGATGACTTCTTCCCCCGATGCGCTAGATGCGAACTGCACGACGCGTTTGCCAGGCAAACCAAGCGTTAAGTCAAACTCTGAGTTCACGTTAGTGAGCCCTTGCGTCGGTGTTCCTTCCTCATCGACAAGGCATAGCTCTCCGTTGACATCTAACACAAGTACAACCTTGCTCCCCGCAGCCTCTCTCGGCACTTGACCCTGGAAATGAAACCAGGCACAATCCCACAGCTCTCCCCACTTCTCTCCCGGGCGAACTTCAAGAAACTGTCCCGACATTCTTTCCTCGAAGGATACGGGCTCCTTCGTTACATATGCGATGGCCGAAAGAGGAGCTACCGGCAGGTAAATATGATTTTCGATTCGATTTAGCGTTTGCTTAAGGGTTTCCACCTTTATTGGCGTGTATGGCATGTAGATCTGCACCATCCTTCGATCATTATGTATGAAGCTAATGCTTAATGTTATACGCCTTTGGTCACTTTAAACATATAACAATAATAAATATATCATATATATCAATTATTTTAATGTTTTGAGCAGAAAAATACAAGCAAAAAAACTGACCTCGGCTGCATGCCAGAGATCAGTCTCTTTCGTTCTCTTATTCTTGCGGAAGTACTGGACCCGACGTTTGTTTGACAACCAATCTCGGCTCCAAAACCACTCTGCTATTTTTAAGGTGGGTTCGATTCCCCTTTATAGTGTCAATGATCAGCTCCCCAGCCCTAGCCCCTATTTCGCCCTCGTTTTGGTCGATATATGTGAACAGACTTAGCTCATCCATCAATGGACTCGGATTATCAAAGGTCACAATGGACAAATCTTCCGGCACGCGGAGCCCTTCACGCTTGGCAATAGACAAAATGTGTACGCCCAGGTTTCCGTTCAGCGCAATGTATGCGGTTGCCATCCGGTTCTTGATAAACCGGTACAGAGGGTGCTCAGGATTATCCGATGAGGGCTGGGATGCAAAGTCCGTCAAGAATAACGCAGGATTGATCATCTCGCCTTTATCTCTGAGTGCGCTAATGTAGCCATCCACCCGTTCTTCCACAGATACAGTCGGTTGAGGTGAATCGGAACAAATCGCGATGTTGCGGTGACCGAGGCCCCACAAGTGATCTACAGCCAGTTTGGCTGCCAAAGCGCTGTCGGAATATACCGTATTCGTCTCTACGCCAGGCAAATATCTGTCAATAAGGACGAAAGGATAATCCGTCATTTTAAGTGTAATGATTTCCTCATTATAGACCTCGGCATCCACCGGAAAAATAATCAAGCCAGCTACTTTATCTTTCAAATCCCGAATGATTTCCTTTTCCCGCTCCTTTGAATTGAAAGAGAACATCATTAGCAGCGAGTACCCGCTATTCTCAAGAACGGAAGTAATGCCCCGGATCAACCGGATTGCAAAAAAATCGTCAACGAACGGAAAGATAAGTCCGATCTTCGGACGTGCCGCGTGATTAGCGGGCGGCGATTGAACGGCCATTTTCTTCGCTAGAGGAATATAGCTTTCTGGGATACCCTTTATAAAGGTTCCCCTACCCGGAATGCGGTAAATCCAGCCTTCCCGAGCAAGCTCGTTCAACGCATTGGCTACCGTGATCCGGCTAACATTAAACTGTTCGAGAATTTCCTTCTCAGTCGGAATCTTGTCGTCCTCTTGCAATTTTCTAGAGCTGATCAGTTCTTTAAAATGATTTTGAATCTGAATATATAGCGGTTCCCTGTCTGTGCTCATCCTACTACAAGCCTCCAAGATTACTCTCCTATATAGTTATAAAGAGCTCATATTAAATATAGCATATAGCCCCCAGCATTTCCAAACCATTTCTGTCAAACCTCCGTAGGATAATATTTAGATACTCTATTCGGGTTCTACCAATTTGTTATGTAGTATATATTTTATATATTTTTTCAACTTCACCGAAGGGAGGAAATATGACAGATAGGGAATTACGAGCAATCGCGGGCTGAAGCTGGATCCATACCCGTTACTCATCCAGCGCCTGTATAGGACCAAATTGTTATGCATGATGCAACAACGCAGGGAGAGAGGCGAGATTTAGGCAGCAATTGTTGCACTTTCTACAACATCAATCAACCGCGTATATGGATTCATTCATTCCAGCAACCACAATTGAGCATATATGACGATGGATCCCGATTTCAGGCACCTCATAAATAACATAATCTCACCCCTTTCATAATTCCAAAGAGGTGAGGCTGTAAAGTCACTTTAAACCCACTCATACGTATCTGGCGGCTGATCCGTTATAAAGCTGCTTGGCTCGCCTAGCGAGAACATACATAACTCGTGCATAGCCCGGGTGCACGCGGTGTAAAACAGCTTGCGCTCATTGTCATGTCCGTACTGATGACGGGAACCGTCATAGATGAGTACAGCATCGAACTCTACCCCCTTCGCCAGATACGAAGGGATGACGAGCACGCCCGAATCGAAGGTCGGGCTATGTTTGGTGATAAGCCCCAGAGGCACTTGCAGCTGGGGCTCTAGGGCTTGGTGCGCGAGCTTGCTCTCGCTCGCGGTTTTGGCGATGATCGCGATGGAGGCATAGCCTTCGCCTAGCAGCCGATCAATCTCGGCTGCCAGCAGGCTATGCAGCGATCCGCGATCGCTGACCTTGATCACCCGCGGCTTAGCACCGCCGCGGGTGAAGGGCTCTATGGCATCGCCGCCAGGCACGATGCCTCGAGTGAACTCCACGATCTCGCGCGTGGAGCGGTAGCTGCGGAGCAAACGGATAACCTCCGTTTGCTCCGGCCCGTACAGAGCGGCAATCGGATCGATTTCGCTATACGCGGAAGCGTGCGAATAGATCGCCTGGTTCAGATCTCCTAGCGCTGTCATCCGGCAGCGCGGGAAAAGCCGTTTCAGGTAGGCGAGCTGAAACGGGGAATAATCCTGCGCCTCGTCGATGATGACGTGGCGCACGGAGCCGTTCGTCTGGAAGCCACAGACCGCTTCCATCATGTATAAGAACGGCGTCGCGTCCTCATACGGCAGCCTGGCCTGCGCCAGCTCCTTCAGCGTCCGCTCGCATATTGCGGACCAATAGGGCGGCTTATTCTTTACCGGACTCCCTTGATTCTCTATCAGACTCCCCTTACCAACTTTCATTTCATGCATAGTTTCCTCTTCACGAAACAATTGCCCATACAACCCTCTCAGATCTACAAACTTAAGCCGCTTCACAGCGTTCCGCACTGGTTTCAAATGCTCCTTGATAACGTCGCGTGCAAGCAGCAACCTCTCTTGATCAAAATCATCAAATGTGACTCCCTGCCCCCGCTCCATTTTTCGCATCCGCAAATAAGCAAGGTGATACTCTTCACTACTAAGAAGTTCAATCTCTTCCTCAACCCAAGCTTCTTCAAGCTCAAGCTCTGCAAAGTGCTCTAGCTGATCCAGAATCCAGCCCCGCATCAATTCCAATCGGTTCGGCAGCCGAAGGGCCGGATCATAGCTGTAAAACCGCTCCACCAATTGGGCAGCGCTCAACACTTCCTTTTCACGAAACTTAACAGGGTTAAATAGCATATCAGTATGCATCAACCGCCCCTGATAAGCATGCATGACAGCAAGGAACTCCGATGATGACTTGTAATAAATTCCGCTTAAACGAGCATTGTAAGCACATTCCTCATCCCCCTGTGGGATATACTCCTGGGCCTTCTCCCCCTTTTCAGATGTATGCCCCCTCGTTAACACATACTCTAATTGCGTAAACGAGTCCTCCACATCATACTCTTCACCCAATCGATGCTCCAAATAGGCCTGATAGGTCGTTTGCTGCATGTTTTCTTCGCCTAATTCCGGCAATACCGTGGATACATAGTGATTGAAAAGCGGATTTGGTGAAAATAGCACCATCTGGTCTGAACTCAACTGATCTCGGTGCTTATATAGTAAGTAGGCGACTCTTTGCAGAGCAGCCGAAGTTTTCCCACTGCCAGCTACCCCCTGCACGATGAGCATTTGTGCTTTGTCGTTTCGAATAATGCGATTTTGTTCTTTTTGAATCGTCGCCACGATCGTCTTCATTTGCGAGTCAGAGCTTCGACTGAGCACTTGCTTCAACAATTCGTCTCCGATCGTCACTCCTGTATCAAACATCAGCTGAATATGGCTGTCGCGAATGACGAATTGGCGTTTCAACAGCATTTGTCCTTCTACCATGCCGTTCGGTGTAGTAAAGGCTACTTCCCCGGGCGCATAATCGTAATAAAGACTGGAAATGGGTGCTCGCCAATCATAAACCAGATAGTGATCCTCCTGCTCATCCAAAAAGCCAGCTATACCAAGATAAATGGCTTCTCCATGTCTCTCATGTCGTTCGATGAAATCGATGCGGCCAAAATAAGGGGATTTCACAAGTCTATTTAACTTGCCTAAAGCTGCTGCTGCCTGTCGATGAGTACGTTCTCGCTCAGATAGCACCTCCGCTTGCTGCCGCATACTTGCAATCGATTCTGCCGCGTCTTCCGTTGTGCTTAGATCCATGGTGACTTCATCCCAATAATGCTTGCGAATCTCAACAACATCCGATTGAACCTTACCAACCTGATCTTCTAACCCTGTAATTCTTATGTGCATCTTTGCTGTTACTTCTTGAACTCTCTGTTCCTCTGCTGCCCAATCCTGCTCAGTTAAATTCATTACAACACCTCTCTTCAGACCATGTAAAATGCAAATTTGACACGAAGGTTGTCTTGATGCTATAATTATATTAGGATAATAATGTTATTTATTACATTTTTTCCTATTCACTCTTTATCATATCAATTCGCTTACCTAAAATCAACAAATAAACCCAAGAGCTTGTGCTCTTGGGTTTTTCTGCTCGTATTTTATATATAGAATGCCGCAATTAACAGCTATGGAGTTCACGAATTCGCTCCACAGCCTGTACATGATGCCTAGCATGTCCCGCCATCATCTTAAGCAATCTAACAACCGACTCTTCACGATTTTTTGTAGTTATAACTGTCCGCTCAAGCGCACCGGGGAGATGTTCACATAATCCAAGGATATGCTGTCTCAAACTACGAAACAACTGCACTTCGTATGTAATTGGCCTCGCCGAATATTGAAGACTAACACTCCAATCATCCTGTGAAAAACGATTTCCTTCGTAGGTACGCCCCGGCTCTGCTAAGGCAAATTTCACTTTGTGGATCGTGACTAATTCCAAATCAATTAGGTGCAGCACTTGTTCACGAATCGACCATTTACCCGGGGCTTCCGTTAAATTGAGCTGCTCCTCAGACAAGCCATCTACGGCACATTCCAACTCAACGATTCCATCAGCGTACATCTTCTTAATTTCGTCGTCCGAAGCAAATAGCTCCTCCCAGAAAACGAAGGTATACCCATCAACGGCGGGAACAAAAACCTTACGAATATGCCCCGTTTCTTCTTCTTTTCTCAGCTCATTCCATCCGTTTTCTTGCAAGCTTTTTTCCACTTCGTTAACGGAGCTCACCCCTATATAAACGAGATCCCCCGCTTGCGGGTTGGAGGGCTTAGGCTGCAACCAACGAGCTAGGTAAGCCTCTTGTAATTCATCCTCCTGCTTGGTTCGCTGACCTCTCTGTATCAATACAACTTCATCGTTCAACCAAATGCGAAGCAATGCTGCATGACCGGCAGGTGCTGCCTCCACCAATTCCCAACTAAGCTGTCTTGTATAAAAAGACACCGACTTCTGAAGATCATCGACTTGCAGCAGCAGCCTCGCTTTGCCATGACTCATAGTTTTTTTTCCTTTCATCAATCAAACTATCTACGTGAGGAAGCAAGTAATTGTTTTAAATATGATTTACCAAACCTTCATGTTTCAAAAAAAATACGCTCCGTCATCATTTCGACGGAGCGTACGCCATTTCCTACTTCTTGGCCGTTTGGTAGGCCTCGATATATTGAGCCGCCTTCTTGGCGACAAGGCTGTAGTTACCCGTTTTGACGGCTTCGCTAGTCAAATCGGAACCGATGCCGACGGCAACAGCGCCTGCCTGGATCCACTCGCCGAGGTTGCTCAGCGAGACGCCGCCGGTCGGCATGATGTTCGCCTGCGGCAGCGGACCTTTAATGGCCTTAATCATCGCGGGCGAGTAGAGATTGCCCGGGAAGAGCTTGACGATATCGACGCCGAGCTCAAGCGCCGTCTGAATCTCTTGAATCGTCATGCACCCTGGCATGACGGGCACTCTGTAACGGTTGCAAAGCTCAACCGTTTTTGGGTTAAGCGATGGGCCGACAACGAACTCGGCCCCACTGAGGATCGCGGCACGCGCCGTCTCAGGGTCCAGGGCTGTGCCCACCCCGATGATCGCGTACTTGGCCGCGTCCTGCGCTGTGCTCGAGTAGCGCTTCGCAAGCTCCTCGATAGCGCGCAGCGCGAAAGGCACGGTCATTGTGACCTCGATGACCTTAATACCGCCGGCAATGGCTTGATCGGCCATTTCCACGACTTCTTCTGGCGTATCGCCGCGTAGAACGGCAACGACACCTTCACTTGTTATTTGTTGGATAAGTTTAATTTTTTTCATTAGAATCTACACCCTTCTATTTCAAGCATTTTAACGTTCTATATGTTTAACATCGTTAAGTACAGCATCCACTTGTTCCCAAGTCGGTGCGCCTTCCCAGTCCCCTTCGGTCTGAACGATCAAGGAGCCCACAAGGTTACCGATGCGCACGGCTTCCGCATATTCATACTCTTTTAACAAGCCAACCAAAAAGCCCGCACAGAAACCATCACCCGCTCCAACGGTATCAACCACATGCTCCGCTTTGAAATAAGGAACTGCTGTAACGCTATCTGAGGTTACGACGTACGTCTCATTTTCCCCACCCTTGACGATGGATATCGCTGATAATTCACGCAGCTTACTCACGATAACATCCCAGTCCTCTGTCTGGTAGAGCAGCTTCAGTTCATCTAAACCAGGTAAGAAAATATCAGACAGCTTAGCCAGTTCTAACAGCACGGGACGTGCATCTTCGATACTCCAAAGCTTTAAACGCAAATTAGGATCAAAGCTGATCTTAACGCCATGCTTACGCGCAATTCGAATAGCTTCGAAAGCCGCCTCTTTACAAGACTCGCTCAAGGCAGGAGTAATGCCTGTGATATGCAATATTTTGGCCCCAGCGATATAAGCCTCATCCAAATGCTTCGCACTCATCTGACTCGCTGCTGAATTTTTGCGATAGTAGTAGACAGACGTTTTGCCCATAAGTACTTCACGCATCATCAGCCCCGTAGGAGCTTCTGCTGTCAACTCAGCACGTGAAACATCGACGCCTTCACCACGGATTTTTTTGAAAATCAGGCGACCTAATGGATCTTTGCCTAACCGTCCGAACCAGCCGACCTTCCCGCCAAGCCGTGAGATACCAATAGCTACATTACTTTCGGCACCACCAAACAAGCTGTGAAGCTCAGATGAGTATTCCAGTCCCTTGCCGCCGGAGGGCATGAGCAGTGCCATCGTTTCCCCAAAAGTGATGATATCCGGGCTAGATCCTGAATGCGATTGCGTATTTGCTGTCATAGAAGCTCTCCATCCATTTCCCGATCACGCCTGTGCGTGTCCAGTTAATTGAAACGTTTAAATAAACGATATATCTCATATTATAGAGCAAGTTGAGCGTTTATACCAGACTTGACTTACCGTCATGGCGCTCGAGATCTTCGATCATGCGATGAGTAATTTCAAAAATCTCCCTCCTTCTCTTCCGTCCTGATCATAGCGCAGAAAAAAGAGAGCCACATTGTGACTCTCTTCTCCATGCTAGTCTCAATAAGTTTTAGACCGTCACGCAACCACTGAATTGTAGCCCCCGCAACGAAAACACTTCCTTACAAACCTGTCGCTCCCGCTCCAGCCAACTCCTGCTGAAGTTCGTCATGAATTTGACCGTTGGTAGCAAGCACGTTTCGTACGGCTAGCCTGTATGGATTTCCAGCCGTATCACTCACTTTACCGCCGGACTCTTGAATCAACAACGAGCCTGCAGCAACATCCCATGCACTGAGACCAATCTCCCAGAACCCGCTTAATCGTCCTGCTGCGACATAAGCCATATGCAGCGCTGCTGATCCACCCGAGCGAAGATTTCTGACTTTTGGCGCCAAAGCCAACGTCCCTTTAAGATTGATCGGGAGCGCGCCGTCACGGTCCGCAGGGAAGCCGGTTGCCACCAAGCTCTCGGATAGCTTGCTATCGAGCGAAACAGCGGTCTTATTGCCGTGCATATAGGCGCCTTTCCCTTTTTCAGCGACGAAAAGCTCGTCACGCGAAGGGTCATAGACGACACCTACAATAATTTCACCCTTATGTGCCAGCGCAATCGAAACGGAATAGAAAGGAAAGCCGTGAACAAAGTTCGTCGTCCCATCAATCGGATCCACGATCCAGAGATACTCCTCATCGCTCATTGCTTGAAGTGCTTTGGCCGAAGCCTCTGGTCCAGGCTCCACGCCTTCCTCACCAAGAATGGAGTGATCTGGGAAATGAGTCATAATCAAATTACGAATTAGCTTCTCCGAACCTTTATCCACCTCTGTGACCAAATCTTGAGAGGAGTACTTCGTATCCACACGATTAATGTCTCCCAGCTTGCTCTTAATCCATTGCCCAGCCTTAGCTGCCGTATTAATGGCCACCGCTGTAAAGCTCTTACTGCCCACCACGAAAGGCTCCACCTTACTATCAACCATTTATATCAACTCTTTCTTTTTCATTAATTTAATTGGTAATTCCAGTATAGTAAATTATACGTTTTAAATACTAGTGCGTTTCATCCCAAAATATTCGTATAATTTTACATTTTAACAAGAATCAGCCTGTTTTTTGCATAAAAAAACCGTATCACCCATAAGGCAATACGGAATTTCTTAGTATGCTGGTTTAAATGCCAACGATATGATATCCACCGTCTACATAGATAACTTCACCCGTGATACCGCGGGAAAGGTTACTCATCAAGAACATCGCTGTGTCGCCTACTTCGGCTGTATCCGTTGTTTTGCGCAGCGGCGCTTTCTCTTCCACTTGGCGCAGGATGGAGTTGAAGTCTTTGATGCCTTTGGCAGCCAAGGTACGGATCGGGCCAGCGGAGATACCGTTGACGCGAATGCCGAATTGACCGAGGTCATTCGCCAGATAGCGCACGCTAGCTTCCAGCGCTGCTTTGGCAACACCCATGACGTTGTAGTTCTTCATCGCGCGCTCAGCGCCGAGGTAGGTCATCGTCATAATGCTGCCGCCCTCTGTCATCAGCGGGTAAATCCGTTTCGATACCGCTACAAGGGAGTAAGCGCTGATGTCATGCGCTAATGCGAAACCATCACGCGATGTGTCAACGAATAGCCCGTCCAGCTCTTCGGTTTTAGCAAAAGCAATACTATGTACGAGACCGTGAAGCACACCGAACTTCTCTTTGAGTGTAGATGCAAGTGTTTCGATCTCAGCATCTACAGTTACATTGCAAGGCATCAGGGTTGAGCCTGGAATCGTATCTGCGAGCTTGCGAACGCGTTCCTCAACACGCTCATTTTCAAACGTAAAAACAAGATTGGCTCCTTGTGCCGCTAAGGATTGAGCAATAGCCCAAGCGATGCTGCGGTCGTTGGCAACACCCATTACAAGTATATTTTTTCCGGTTAACAATTGACTCATGTATTAAGAAGCCCCTCTCACAATGGATTGTGCGTCGTTCATTCCCACTCTCCAAAGTACCCCATTTTGTCCAACAATTCAAGAATTAAATCTGAACGGTTATAGCTGGATGGAGGCTTGATCGAGAACCGAAACTCCCTCTTGCATTTTGAGGTCTCCCATTAGGCGAAATAACGCTTCATCCTTCATCTTTGCCTCAATCATGATATCGAGATTTGGTGTGGTTGGAGCTATCGCACGTAAGAATGCCAAAAGAGGTCCTACCTTCACGTAATCAGCATGACTTCTTAGATCCGTTTCACTTTTTGGACTTGAAACGTGGATTTTCGGTGGGAGGACATTTGCAGCCTGTTCCGACTGCTCACTCTCCTGTCTCGACCACGTTTGTCGGATCCGCGGCCACAGATCTGCCGCATCCTCCCCGTTGTTATTGACCGCATGATGATGAATATCGAGCACCATAGGCGCTCCTACTTTTTCTGCAATATCAAGTGTCTCTTGCGCTGTAAAGGTTTTATCATCATTCTCAAGTGTGATCCTCCTCTGAATTTCAGGGCGCAGCGCGGAAAAATTCTGAATAAATCGCTTAGCCGCCTTCTCTTTATCGCCGTAGGAACCACCTATATGAATTGTGCACATGGCTTCCATACCCAGCCCCATCGCGTTAAGCATAGCCGTATGCCGCTCTAGATCCTCCACTGATTTCTGCAGAACATCTTCCTTTGGCGTACTCAGGACGGTGAAATGATCTGGATGAAAGCTTACGCGCATGCCATTCTGCTTAGCGTAGCTGCCAAGCTCTTGGAATTCCGCAGAAAGCGTGGCAATGGGGTCCCAGTCACCTAACATTTCATGTCCAATGAGAGGGATCAGCCTGGAGGAAAAACGAAACACCATGATGTCATGCGCACGGTTGTGCCTTAGCAATCTAAGCGTATTATGCAAATTTTCGGCGCCAAGTCGCTCTAGCTTCCGAATGGCCGCGTCTCGATCCAAAAGCTTACTGAAGTTCGTGACTGTCATCGTTTTGGAAGGAGAAGCGTTCTTGACTACCGTCGACATAGCCACATACCCAAGGCGAATAATCATGCAAGGTTAACCTCCAAGAAGAGTATGCAAGGATAAACGGCTTACATCGTCCTGTTGGACGAATGCATTTGTTATGGTTGATGAAAAAATTCCTTTCATAGGGTACCCTCTGGAGCAGCTGCACATACACAACTCAACTAATTAGGATGAGATGGATGCTATGATTTTGAAGCTTATAAAAGACGAAATCGCCAGTGGCAGCAGGCTTAACGCTAACATACCGAACTTGGTGCCTCGATCTTCTTTTCGTAAACACATGTAGTTTCCGATAAACCAAACCAACAAGTAGACGCAAAGCACCCCCGCCGCCATATACCGATCTTGCATCGATGGAGGCGACATAAAGCCATAAAACCCAAAAATCATATAAATAAGTACATATGGAGTAGGTATACCTAACCCAATATTGAAAAGCCAATAGGCAATAAACTTTCTGTCCGTCAAGAATTTTTGTCTCATCCTTTTCACGCTCCAATCTGAATATCTATAGGTACATTGTAGTTCTTCAAGCTAGATAGAATAAGTACTAAGTTCTTGTAGTACCTATGGTGATAGCGGCTTTTGCATGGTGGTCTTATTACATTCGCGCATACTTTAGTGATGTAAATCATCCTTACGGAACGGAAAACAACAATATCGATCAGTCGAGCCCCGCACTCACAAAGTTGAGATAAACCTCTGTATGAAGTATTCAAAAAAAGACACCGTCCGTATCGGACGATGTCTTCTATATACGCTATGCTTGTTCACCAAAAAACATCTCATAAGCAAGTGAGGTCTGAATCCGTGACTCTTCTTCCGTCAGACGGCGAATGAGCTCCATCTCCACTTGCGTCACTTCATCACCTTGGAAATTAATTTCCGCGATAGAGGCAACGATTCGGACAATGGCAATTGCCTGATTCTCAGGTGTGTAAGCAATGACCTTCTGACCGGTCGGGAAGACGCGGAAGCCGCTCTTCACCATTTTGCCGCGGCCGTACTCTAGTAGCTCATACAGCTCCTGTGCGGACTTAAACTTACAGACTGAATTGAACTCTGTTTGAAATCCCATATGCATCTACTCCACATCAAAAGAATATTGGATATTCTGCTTCGCTGTATGCCGTTCGATAGCGAGACGAATAAGATCGTCGAGCAGCTCTTTGTAGGGTTTACCTGTTTCTTTCCATAGCAGCGGGTACATACTGAATGGTGTAAAGCCTGGCATTGTATTGATTTCATTGATATAGATCTTCTGATCGGTTTTGCCTAAGAAAAAATCAACACGCGATAAGCCGCTGCCATCCACTGCAAGGAATGCTTGAAGCGCCAGCTGTCTGATCTGTTCGGACGTTTCTTCGGGGATGTCCGCAGGTATAACCATTGCTGATTTGCCATCCATATATTTTGCTTTGTAATCGTAAAATTCGTTCGAGGACACGATTTCACCAGCAACAGAAGCAATAGGTTCATCATTGCCCAAAACGGCTACTTCAATCTCGCGGGCATCGATATTCTCTTCAATAATGACTTTGCGATCATATTGGAAAGCGAAATTGACCGCTTTAATTAATTCTTCTTGATTTCTTGCTTTGGAAATACCAACACTGGAGCCAAGATTAGCCGGCTTCACGAAGCATGGATATCCGATAGCCGTTTCAAGTTCTATCAAGTGATATGCACGGTTCTTTTCCCACTCGGTACGAGTGAAATGGCGGAAAACACACTGTGGAAGCCCTTCTTGTGCAAATACCTTTTTCATCATGACTTTATCCATCCCGACAGCAGATGCAAGCACGCCTGCGCCTACGTATGGAATGTTCGCCATTTCAAGTAATCCTTGAATGGTCCCATCTTCGCCGAAAGTACCATGTAACAGCGGGAAAATAACGTCTAAGCCTGTGTCCTTCGTGCCAGCTGTATTCGTTGCAGCTATGGCTACATCGCCCTTTGTCTGAATGGCCCCAAATATGGGTGCCAAAGCATTGGAAGCAGGTGCGGCTGCAGCGGTTTCTCCACTGCTAAAAGTCAATACTTCCTTAGATTCAGCCGGACCTAATAGGGGGGCACCGCTTCTCCATTCACCTTTTTTGGATATATAAAACGGTGTGATCTCATATTTATTGAAGTCCACAGCTTTCATAACCGCCAAAGCTGTTTGCAGGGACACGTCATGTTCTCCGGATTTCCCCCCATAAATTAGTCCAATTCGTATTTTGCGGCTCATTACGTACCTCCGTTTAGTATTTGCGTTTACGCTTCCTATTACATTACATCAGCAACCCGAACGAAAGCGTACTTCGTTCTCTCTGTCCAAGCAGGTGAATCCTTATAAGCCCAATAGCGATTACGGCTATTATATGTATGCGCATTGACCAGCGGCATCCCGTTGGCATCTTTGCCTATCACAATCGTATTGTGCTGATAGCGGCCATCGCCATCCCAGTCGTAGCTAATTGCATCTCCCGGTTGAAGCTCTCGCGGATCATCTACCGCACGACCTTGCAGACCTTTGCGGCTATGTGATAGGAATGATTGAAGACTGTTGGCAACAGCCCAACTAAAGCTCCAAAGCTCTTGATTGCCTTTTTTGCCAGCATACCACCAGCCCAAATCCCTTTTCCCAGTATAGTCCATAGGAGCCCCGCCTGCAAAGAGGCACTGCGATACAAAATTCGTACAATCGACTTCAAATTCCTCGTATTTGGGATTCGGGGTTTGCCACCAAGTTTCTGCATAATGGACCGCTTTGGCGCGATTATAAATGATTTTGCGAGGAGCTGATTCCTGAGCACCGCTGTTGAGTATACTATGATTGATATAAGGAAGTGAGGGCGCTCTGCGGAGCCCATCCACAAAACCTTCATGGTCAGGCAAAAAGACGCCTCGCTGCTTGCTCGGAAGCGACTTTTCTCCATGGAGAGGTTCTGTGTACCGGACCTGCCAGCGGTTCGCTGTACTATCTATGAACACACGTTCAGGTTCAATACGTTCCTCAAGATGATCGATGGACCCAATCCGATAGTTTAGAAACCGATGTAATTGGATATCCGCGATAATCACTTGAGGTGATTCTTTGACACCAGTAAGACGCAGCTTTGTTTCTCCACGCAGCAATTTAGCATCACGGTCACGGTAACTGTTCAGGAGCCTACGTACCTTGACATCCTGTTTCCGTACATAAGCGCTGTCTGAGACATAAGCTTCCAAAGGTGCAGCAGAGCCATCGATCTCTGCCTGGTTCTTAGCGTGAACGTAGTTATAGAGCGCTGTTTTCCAGGACATCTTGGTATCCTCCTTAGGACGAGCCCGAATTGCTTTGAATTGATTCAATATATGACATTTTGACGGTAAAAATGATTGAAATTAATCTTTACTCATACACAGCGAAACGCTATACTTGATGTAGAGGGATTAATGAAATTGAGTTTCACTAGATGAAACCAATGGATAACATATTTTGAGGAGGAATTACCCATGTCCAACAAGGACTCTTTTTCTGTGCGTAAGCAGTTAACTGTGGGAACGAAATCGTTCCAGTATTACAGTCTTCCTGACTTTGAAAATCAAGGCCACGGAACTGTTAGCAATCTGCCTGTCTCCATTCGCGTTTTGCTCGAAGCCGCTATTCGTCAATTCGACGGTCGTGCCATCACAAGTGAACATGTTAAACAAATCGCTGGTTGGGCTGAAGGCCGCGATGAAAACAAAGAAATTCCTTTCATTCCTGCTCGTATCGTTCTTCAGGATTTCACAGGCGTACCCGTCGTTGTTGACCTTGCGGCTATGCGTGCGACGATGGCTCGTGAAGGCGGAGATCCAAAACGGATCAACCCACTCGTTCCTGTAGACCTTGTTATTGACCACTCTGTTATGGTCGATGCTTTCGGATCCCCGGATGCACTTGACTACAACATTAACCTAGAGTTCGAAAGAAACGAAGAGCGTTACCGTTTCCTACGTTGGGCACAAACGGCATTCGACAACTTCCGTGCTGTTCCACCTTCAACAGGTATCGTTCACCAAGTTAACTTGGAGTACCTGGCTTCCGTAGCAGCTACGAAAACGATCGATGGCGAAACTGTTGTTTACCCTGATTCCCTCGTAGGTACAGATTCCCACACGACAATGATCAACGGACTTGGTGTTGTAGGTTGGGGCGTAGGCGGTATTGAAGCTGAGGCTGGTATGCTTGGACAACCGCTTTACTTCGTAGCTCCGGACGTTGTTGGTTTCAAATTAACAGGCCACTTGGCAGAAGGCGCCACAGCAACTGACTTGGCTCTGACTGTTACACAAATTTTGCGTAAAAAAGGCGTTGTTGGTAAATTTGTTGAATTCTTCGGTCCTGGTCTAAGCAACATTTCTTTGGCTGACCGTGCAACTGTAGCGAACATGGCTCCTGAGTATGGCGCAACAATCGGTTTCTTCCCAGTCGACAACGAAACGTTGAACTACCTGAGAAGTACAGGTCGTGACGCAGATCAAATCGCACTCGTAGAAGCTTACTACAAAGCACAAGGCATGTTCCGTACAGACAGCACACCAGATCCTCAGTTCACTGATGTCATTGAACTTGATCTTGGCGCTGTAGTACCAAGCTTAGCTGGTCCTAAACGTCCGCAAGACCGTGTCGAGCTTACGAACATGAAGGAGTCTTTCAACTCCATCATCCGTACACCTATCGACAAAGGCGGCTATGGCCTTACCGATGAGAAAATCGAAGAAGTCGTTGATGTTGTTTATCCAAACGGCGAAACTGTCACAATGGGTACAGGCGCAGTTGTCATCGCGGCGATTACTTCCTGTACAAACACATCCAACCCAAGCGTTATGTTAGGTGCCGGACTTGTGGCGAAAAAAGCGGTAGCTCGCGGTTTGAGAAAACCAGCTTTCGTTAAGAGCTCATTGACACCAGGTTCCCTGGTTGTTACCGAGTACTTGATTAAAGCAGGCTTGCTTGAGCCTCTAGAAGCACTTGGCTTCCACGTTGCAGGCTACGGCTGCGCAACTTGTATTGGTAACTCTGGTCCGCTTCCAGAAGAAGTAAGCAAGGCCATCATCGACAACGATATGACTGTGGCTGCCGTTATTTCCGGTAACCGTAACTTCGAAGGCCGCGTACATGCTCAAGTGAAAGCAAATTACCTGGGATCACCTCCGCTTGTTGTTGCCTATGCACTTGCAGGAACAGTGAACATTGATTTGGCTAACGATCCAATCGGCTACGACCATAGCAATCAACCTGTCTACCTCAAAGATATTTGGCCTACAAACCAAGAGATTCAAGAAGCTCTTGACATAGCAATGAGCGCTGACATGTTCCGTGATAAATACAGCAACGTATTCCGTGCGAATGAGCGTTTCAACCAAATCGCAATTCCAGAAGGCGACCTGTACGAGTTCGACAACAAATCCACATACATTCAAGAGCCTCCGTTCTTCACGGATCTGGGTACGGTTCTGGATGATATCGCAGATATTCGCAATGCCAAAACATTAGCACTCTTGGAAGATTCCGTTACAACGGATCATATCTCCCCTGCCGGTAACATCAAAGTTGACAGCCCTGGAGGCCAATACCTGATTAACCATGGTGTGAAAAAAGAAGACTTCAACTCCTACGGTTCCCGTCGTGGTAACCACGAAGTGATGATGCGTGGAACGTTCGCGAACATCCGTATTCGTAACCAAGTGGCACCAGGAACAGAAGGCGGCGTAACAACTTACCTGCCAACTGGCGAAGTTGAATCCATCTACGATGCTTCTATGAAGTATCAAGCTGAAGGCCAAAACCTCGTAGTTATCGCGGGTAAAGAGTACGGAACTGGAAGCTCCCGTGACTGGGCGGCAAAAGGTACATTCCTACTTGGCGTTAAAGCCGTAATCGCGGAAAGCTTCGAGCGTATTCACCGCAGTAACCTTGTTGGTATGGGTGTTCTTCCACTTCAATTCCTTGAAGGAAATGGCTGGAAAACACTAGGTATCACAGGTCGCGAAACATTCGATATCACTGGTTTGAGCAACGATGTACAACCAGGTTCCACTGTAAAAGTAACAGCTACTCGTGAAGATGGTACAACTTTCGAGTTCAATGTACTTGTGCGTCTGGACAGCATGGTTGACGTAGATTACTACCGTAATGGTGGTATCCTGCAAACCGTTCTTCGTCAAATCATTTCTGAGAAAAACTAATACAGCATACAGCAAACACACACAAAACGCATTGCACACAGCAAAAGTCCGGGATTGCCTTATTGGCGGTCTCGGGCTTTTTATTTTTTACAAAAGATCAAATCAGCAAGTAATTTGAACCATATTTACAACCTAAATTCCCTTAGAGCACCAAGCGTTTGGTGTGGATTACCAAAAACTGCGGGTTGAGCCTCCCCTCCTCGGCACCTATACTAATAGAACGAAAGGGGAGATGAAGATGAAGTTGATAAAAAAACTCGTCCTTGTCGTGCTGTTAGCTTCAATGGGTCTAGGTTTTACCGTAAGCGAATGGAGCCAGCCGGCTTCTGCAGCAGGTACTTTGAAGCAAGGCAGTCAAAACGGTGATGTCTGGGACGCTCAGTTCCGACTCGAGACTTTAGGCTACTATCAACAAAATGCGGATGGCAGATATGGTCCGATTACAGCCGCTGCTGTTCGCAATTTTCAATATAATTATGGTCTAACCGTTGACGGCATCATTGGAGCGAACACATGGGAGGCTTTACGTAACTATTCGGTGAATCAAGCTGAATTGGATATGTTGGCGAAGGTGATTTACAGCGAGGCTCGCGGTGAATCCTATGAGGGACAAGTTGCCGTTGGGGCCGTTGTCATGAATCGTCTACAATCGAGTAAGTTCCCGACTACCATTCAAGGCATTATATTTGAGCCTGGGGCTTTTACCGCCGTTAGTGACGGCCAATACTGGTTGAAGCCCGATAAGACAGCCTACATGGCAGCGCAGGATGCTGTTCGGGGCTGGGATCCTACTAGGGGTTCCATCTATTATTTTAATCCTGATACAGCGACGAGCGCTTGGATTTGGTCACGTCCGCAGACTGTGCGGATTGGGAGTCATATTTTTGCGAAGTAATTAAAGAAGAAAAAGATGTATGAGAAGCAAACACAAACACCTCTACCGAAACCGCTCCATGTGAGCGACCTCGTGTAGAGGTGTTTTTACATTGATGTAAAATGTACATCAATTTCGCTTTAAATGTGGGGGTTAGATCAAGAGTTACAAGATCAGTCGCTGCCTGATTTAGTTGACTCCTCATACCAAGGATTCAAATGAACCAGCACCTCATCCACATCACTATGCGCTTCTTTGATCTTTTGTTTAATAAGGCGGCTAATGTCATGGCCTTCTTGGATGGTTAATTCACCCGAAACAGCAAGTCTGGCGTCCACTAGTATGTAATGACCGTGTTCACGGGCTCGTAGGCGATCGATTCGTTTGACCTCTGGTACAGTTCGGATCAATGCCGCGTATTGTTCAATGTACGCCGTACTTACACTGCGCTCCATAAGAATGTCGAAAGACTCGCTGCCCATTTCGTACGCCAATTTCAGCACTAAAAACGAGACAATGATACCAGCCACGGGGTCTCCATAAGCCAATATATTATAGTCGTAGTGATCCCCGATTAAAGCCAAACCTATGCCAATCGAAGCCGCAATGGAAGCATATACATCGGCCAAATGGTCATAAGCAGTGGCAATTAATCCTTTGCTATTGACCCTATTGCCGATACGTTTCGTGTAGACATAAAGAATCTGCTTCCAAACTAGCGAGATGATCGCCGCGATAAATGCAATAATATGCGCCTCTCCCGCTGGCTCAAATAAAGCATGAATAGAGTGGTAGCCCATGTAAATGGCTGCTCCACCTAAAATGATAGCGACAATGAAGGCTCCTAGTACCTCAGCTTTGCCATGCCCGTAAGGATGATCCACATCCGCTGGTTTGGAGGAAACGCGCATCGAGCTATAAGCAGTTGCGGTCGCAATGACATCTCCCGCGTTATGGATGCCGTCGGCGATAAGCACTTGGCTTTTGAAATTGAGGCCGACGATGATTTTGATGGCGGTCAGCACGATATTACTGGCAAGACTGATCCAGATCGCCAGCATAGAGGCTGTCTTATTCATCACTTGCCACTCCCTTTCCCTCTTCTAGTATGACCTCCTAGAAGCAAAGCATCCATCATCCTGACAACGGATGACGAGTAGGGCCGCGGCTTCGCGCCAGCACGAAGCCGCCTAAAAGGACGATGCGCTAGCGCAGCATCGTTCCCATACGCCGCGCCGCCTCCACAATGAGCGGCGCCTGCTCTTGCATCAGCTCCAGCGTGAGCCGGTTCGCTGGACCCGAGACCGCGAGGGCGGCCACGAGCCGGCCACCGCGGTCCAGAACTGGTGCGGACACAGCCGCCGCACCGGGTTCGCGCTCTTCGACGCTCGTGGCGAAGCCAGCGCGTCGGGTGTCGCTGAGCTGATGCAGGAATGCAGTCTGATCTAGCCCTGTCGGCCAATCGGCCGAGGCTAGAAGCTGCTCCTGCAGCCCTGGCTCAGCGAAGGCGACGAGCACCTTGCTCGAGGCGCCGACGTATAAGGGCATTCGTGCCCCGACTGGGGCAACGCGGCGAATGGCGTGGTTGCTCTGTACGGCTTGGACGCGTACGCGCACCAGTCCGTCCTGCACGTACAGCGAGATCGTCTCGCCGAGTTGATCGCGCAGCTGTTCCATTTCCGGCAGCAGAATGATGCCGGGGTCTCCCTCTTTGGAGAGGTTAGCGGACAACTCCCATAGCCGATAACCGAGTCTGTATTTTTCCGTCGAGCCATCTCGCATGATGAAGCCTTTGCCTTCTAGGGATGCCAGAAGGCGGTGCACCGTGCTTTTGTGAAGCTGGGCACGACTTGCTATTTCGGTCAGCGTCAATTCCGACGCCCCTGTAAAACAAAGCAAAATATCTAAAGCACGCTCTACAGCACGCACCGTCAGCTTGCCATCTTCCATCGCTTTACACCACTTTCATCCGTGTGAAAAAGTTTCACTATATGAAACTCAGTTATATTTAGTATAACGAAACTCTTTTAACCCGTAAAGGAGAGACTTCTGTCTTGACCAAAGATCCCTATAAGGAGAGACTTTGGTCTTGACCAAAGATCCCTATATATAGTCAAACATCTGTTTTCTCATTGTTACAGGACGATTACAAAGGGCTTACAATTAGCGCAATCTCATTGACTTGTAAGCGCATACAGAATAATATTAAGTTAATAGAATACTTATCTGAATATTTAAATAATTTATTCTCCCTTTAACCTCTAACCCGCAGAAGCATAATCTCACTAATTTTAATGGAGGGAGGGTACTACGATGTCAACAACATCTCTATCCCCTGGAACTGGTTCACTACAACCCACAATGGAGCAAGTGGTCACCCGACCGATTTTGCGCAAAAAAAGGCTGGTTTTTACCATCCTCATTTCATTTCTAATTCTATGCACTTCTTTACTTCTTGGTTTTCACGCCTATATTGCTTGGACACTGGCTCGGCCGCATATTGACCCGCTATATTCGGATCCGATGAGGGCCGTTGGTCTTCCTTACAACAATGTGACCTTCCCAAGTCTGAATGGTACGTCAAACCTAGACGGTTGGTTCATTCCTGGTAAGTCCGACAAAACTGTTATCTTCTCCCATGGTTACGGCGGTAATCGCGAAGAACTTTGGGTTCCCATTTACAACTTAGCCCGCGAACTTCATTTGCAAAACTACAATGTTCTCATGTTCGACTATGGCTATGTGCACCCTAACAGCAAACGAATTATGACTGGCGGCATTCAAGAATCGCAAGAGTTGCTTGGCGCCATCCATTATATCAAGCAGGAATCTACCGGTCCTATTTATATTTGGGGCTTCTCAATGGGAGCAGGAACAGCACTACAGACTGCTCTTCAAAGTGGCAACGATATTTCGGGGATGATTCTGGACAGCACTTTTTTGCTTAATCCAGACACACTCTATCATAATATGAAGCAAGTCGTTAACGTGCCTAAATTTCCATCTTTACCGCTTGTACGCTTATTCTTCCCTTTGCTCAATGGTGTAAGCTTGCAAGAAGTGCCTTACAACAAAGTAACCTCAACAGCTTATCCGATGCCGATTTTCTTCATCCATGGAACGGAAGATTACAAAGCACCCTATGGCCTGGTAGAAGATATGTTCAAGCAGCAAAAAGACTCAAAATCCAAGCTGTGGATCATCCCAAAAGCGCAGCATGAGCTGCTGTACCGAGCAGAGCCGAAATCGTATATGCGCCGAACGATGAATTTCCTTAACGGTATCACAACTATTCCAATGCAAGCTAACCTTGGTATTCCCTCCTCCCTATAAAATCGGCCCCTCGCGGGCCGATATTTTTTTGCGTCTAATTATACCGCGCCTACTCGCTTTCGCATCGTTTCACCCAACTAATCCATCTCATAAATCGAGCCGGATTTGCTTGCGAACAATTCGGCGTAGACTTTCTCCGCGTAGGCGTCGGTCATACCGGAAATGTAATCCGCGACGAAACGCGGCCAGCTCCAGATAGCATTACGGCGCTCGTAGCTATCTATCCAGTCGGGAGGCATGATCCACTGCCCCTTGTCCTTGTCGATGAAGCTGTCCCACAGGCGCTCGACGATGATCTCGCTGCGTTTTTGCAGACGCAGCACGCGAAAGTCTTTGATCAGCGTGACCCATGCAAGCTTCTTGAGGATTTCCATCGTTCGCAGCAGATTCATATCCTCGGCTCCGTCTTTCACGAGCGCAACCTTTTTCCAGCCTCGGTCAGGGTCATCCAGTATGTCCAGGCTACTTGCGAAAGAGCTCACCCAGCGTGCTTTCATCTCTCTGCGCGTACGCGATTCTTCCCCGTTACACTCTGAGAAAATTTGCTCCCATTGGTCCAGATAGTCTGACAGAACTTGCCTGACCATTTGCTCGATATTGACTTGCTCCCAGCCGAATTTATGCTTATTAGGATCATTTAATATTTCCATGACCACATGACGAATCAGTCTTTGATCCTCAAAAAAGGTTGCGTTCATTTGAATTTTACCAGCACGAATTCCATCTTCAATATCATGGGTGGAGTACGCAATATCGTCGCATAAATCCATCAATTGTGCTTCCAAGGTCGAAGTGCCCTCCGGCATGTTCCATTGCGAGCGCAGATCACGAATGATTTCCCACTCCGAGGCATAGACACCCTTAAGTCGGCCTTCTTCCTCAATCAAAAATGGATACTTATTAATTCCAAGAAGAACTGCAGCTGTAAGATCCAGGCCGCTTTCACTGCCTGCTCTTTTTTCGAGAAACATCAGGATACGGAAATTTTGGGCGTTGCCTTCATATTTTAAGCCATGATCCCTCATTAAAATATGATTCAGAACCTCTTCCCCTTTATGCCCGAAAGGCGGATGACCGAAGTCATGAGCGATCGACGCACACTCAACGACAGTAGGATCAATGATCAAGCCAGGGTGCTCTCTTTTACTCAAAAAAGGATTCGTCCGTTCTAAACGCTTCGCCACTTCTCTGGCAATTTGGGATACTTCGAGCGAATGTGTTAAACGTGTTCGATAGTAATCACCTGATCCTGCGCCGAACACCTGAGATTTACCCTGCAGCCGACGAAAGGTCGGAGATTGAATTAACCTCGCATAATCCCGCTCAAATTCATCCCGTTCTTCACTCAATTTAGAGGAACCGGCCTCACCTGGCCGATATTTTCGTATGTTGTTCATAAGCTTGCCTCCTCTAGTGCTGTTGCCGGACGCCCGGTATAGTTCGTAGTTTATTTGTTCAATTAGCCACTCCGTAAACCTCTTCATGTTTCCTATCAGTTTATGCTACTGCATGTACGATAGTCCCTTGGGGATCTTGAATTATGTGAGAAAACTTCCCTCGAGCATTCAAAGTTGAGCGACCGCGAGATAAACCTCTTCGAAAATTTTAAACTTACTTATGTGGTAAAATAATACTATATCGTCTACCTCGCAACAAGTCATGACGCGCTTCCTGAACAAAAAAAGGGATGCTGCACAAGACTATTGTCTCCATGCACATCCCTCTTACGCATTGCTTATTTCAACAAAGACAGAAATTCGGTACGAAGTGTTGAGTCCGTGCGGAAAGAACCGCGAACAGCCGAGGTAATCGTTTGACTTCCGTATTTCTTCACGCCTCTGGAGCACATGCACATATGTTCACCCTCCACGACAACCATGACACCGTGCGGCTTCAGCACATCATCTAGAATGTCGGCGATTTCTGAAGTAATCCGCTCCTGCACCTGCAGCTTACGAGTGATCACATCAACCAGACGAGCAAATTTGCTTAGCCCAGCCACTTTGCCGCTTGGTAAGTACCCTACATGCACTTTCCCGAAAAAGGGCGCCATATGATGCTCGCATTGACTGTAATAGATAATATCCTTAATAATAACTAACTCTTCGTGCTGTTCATCAAAAGTTACACCCATCACATCGCGCGGATTCGCCTCATAGCCCGAAAATATTTCTTCATACATACGGGTTACGCGAGCAGGTGTGTCTAATAAGCCTTCCCGATCTACATCTTCGCCAATCAGCCGTAAAATCTCTCGGACATGCTGTTCAATCAGCTCCCGATTCTCAGCAACTCTTGTATTTTTGTAGTCAATGGACGCCATCTTTATATATCACTCCTCTTTCTTATCCTCTACCCCATACAAACGGTCAAAACCTTGATACTGTCGCGCAGCGCTCTGGTGTCTTTGTGCGTTTTGGTGAGCAGCATCCCACCCTGCAGAAGGGATACGATCGGGGTCGCCAGCTCCACTGGGGTTAACCCCTGCAGCAGCAGCTCGCCTTGTCTCTTACCTTCCTGCAAACAGGATTCTACCTCAGCCTCCAACTCACTGAAAAAACGGCTCAACGGCTTACGCAGCTCCTCAGAGCTGTCACTCAGCTCCAAGGCCAGATTACCGAAGAAGCAGCCTCTGCGGCATTCATGCAACTCACAAAAGGCCAGCATGCGTTCAAACAATGCCAGTACCCGCTGTTTCGGTGATAATTGCGCATTACCTAAACTAGGCTCCATCACAGATTGCCGCATCTCCTGCACCTTGCGCTCAATAACTTTCAAACCCAGTTCTTCTTTACTTTTAAAATGGTAGTAAAAATTGCTCTTGCATACCCCGCTGCTCGTCAATATATCTTCCAGACCCGTTCCTTGAAAACCATGATCGTGAAATAAATCCATGGCAGCATCCATGATGCGGTCTTTGTTGCTAGCCATCGCTTGAGCCACCTCTGAATAGTACTGGTATGTCCTACTCTATATTAGGAAAGGCTCCTGCTGCCCACCGTTCGTACGGTTAAACAGCAGAGCCCTTTTGAAGGGTTATTCTAACCCTACGTCCTATTTCCACTTTTGGTTTTTCATCATTTGCTGTGCTTTGTTCAGCTGCTGCTTATTCATGTTGTAGCCCATTTGCTTCGCCATTTTTTGCAGCATTTCCGGATTGTTCTGCATGGATTCCAGCTGTCTTTTTAAATAGAATACGCCGATAAAGAACCCACCGACCAAGCCAACAATTAACGTGAGAATGGGAATCAGATAACTCCACATATTTATGCCTCCTGCATGTACAAATTGATATCGATTGCTTGCCTTATCATATCATTTCTGTTCATCTCTTTACAAATGACTATCCCTTTATTACAGAACCTGTTCGATGAAAATGGTCGTATGCTTGGCCAAATCAAATTCTTTGATATCTAGCTCTTTATCCATCGTATTTTGCTTCACGATTCGCACAATTGGACGGCTTGGCAGTCCTCTATGCTGTCCGACCACGACACCCGTCTCCCGATTGGACAAACGAACGGAAGCTCCCGTCGGATAGATCGAGACGATTTTCAGAAATTGGATCAAGACATCGCGATCAAGCTGGGTCTCCGCTACCGCCATCATATGCTCACAAGCCTCATGCGGCAGCATCCGGCGCCCTAAGGAGACATCAAAGAGCAGATTATCGTACCTATTCGCGACAGCCGTAATTTTCGCATAAATATGAATATCTTCACTCATAAGTCCTCTTGGAACCCCTTGGCCGTTAAGCGTTTCATGATGCTGGAAGGCTACATGGGCAATGAGCAGGCTGAATTCACGCTTGTTCTTCAGAAGCTCGAAGCCGCGCCAAGTATGATGCTTCTTCATGTCGGGCGATTCATCATCGCAAACAAGCTCCACCTTACCCACATCGTGCAGAAGCGCACCAATGGCTAGCTCCTTCAATTGGGTTCCATTGAATCCCATATTAATCCCAATGAGCACAGCCATCATACAGACATTCGTTGCATGAACATACATCTCGTTATCCTGTGTACGAATATCCGTCAACTGCACGAGGACATCCCTATTTTTCATAATCTCATCCAGCAGCGTATTAATCGAAATGCTCATAGCACGCGAATTAAATTCCTTACCCGACTGGATAGCCGCGAACGTTTGACCCATTTGCTGCATAACGATACGTTTGGTTTCATCCGAAAGGATTTCCGGAATTTCTACATCCTCTAGGTTCGGGTCTTTGATGTAAATCATTGTGACTCCGATTCGGTTAAGCGTGTTAATCATAAACACCGTTAATTGCACATCTTCTGAAAGCAAAACAGCTCCATTGCTGGCAAATATCGTTCGGCCCAAAAATTGACCCGGCTCAACGGAATCCAAATGCACATATTTCATAGGATTCACTCCACGTTTTATTTATTAGTAAATACCGTATTCGGGCTTTGTTCCAAATCGAGCAAGAGCACTTTAATGGGGAGACCTCCGCCGTAGCCAACAAGGTCGCCACTAGCGCCAATGATGCGATGACAAGGGATAATGACGGGAATTGGGTTTTTATTATTTGCTCCACCAACCGCTCGGACGGCTTTCGGTGAGCCTATAGCTTCTGCAATATGTTTATAGGACGCTGTCTCTCCATATGGAATAGAGAGCAGTGCTGTCCAGACTTGTTTCTGAAAATCAGTTCCCTGTAAATCCAGTTCACCCTCAAAGCTTAAACGTTCTCTTCTAAAATATTGCTCCAACTGCTGCACGATCGGTTCGAGTCGTGAAGCATTCTCTTGCAGTTCATGCCTGCCAAACCAGCGGTTAGCCCATTGCTGCAGCTTCTCTCGGTTCTGATCGTAGGTGCCGAAATCGACCTTGCAGAGCCCTTGTAAGGTCGATACAAGAACAAGAGGACCTATTGGAGAAGTTACCTCCGTATAGGAAAGTACGGTCGCAGCTTGTATCTGTTGCTGTGTCATATCTGCTCCTTCTCCCCCTTATTAGCTATAGAATGGCTTATAACGTCGAGCGCCTTCTCGATATCCTTCATAACAGCGGTTTCCTGCTCGGCTGCTCGAGCTTTATCAAGAGCAGCTGCCGCGTCTTCGCCGCCAATCCGCCCTAGCGCCCACGCTGCCGTAGCCCTGATCTCAGGGCGAGGATCCGTCAGCAGCAGCTCTCTAAGGACGGGTACAGCCGTCCTGTCCTTGAAATTCCCGAGCGCGATAATGGCATTGCGCTGGATCGGCTTCTTGCCTCTCCAGGACGCTGCAATGCGCCCGTACTGCTCCTTGAAATCCTTGTTCGACATAGTCAGCAAGGGGATTAATAGCGGCTTGACCTTCTCGGGGTCAGGCTCGAGCTCAGGATGATGCGTCCAGTTCATCCCCTTGTTCTTCGGACAGACGATCTGACAGGTGTCACAGCCATAGAGGCGGTTGCCGATTTTCAGCTTAAACTCGTCATCGACATAGCCCTTGGTCTGCGTGACGAAAGAGATGCAGCGGCTTGAATTCAGCTGCCCTGGACCGACTAGCGCTCCAGTGGGACAGGCATCGATGCAAATCGTGCAGTCCCCGCACTGATCCATAATAGATGTATCGGATGTAAACGGTATATTCGTGATCATTTCGCCCAAATAAACCCACGATCCCCACTCGGGGGTGATGACGGCGCAGTTTTTGCCGGTCCAACCGATCCCAGCCCGCTCGGCCACGGCGCGGTCGACCAGTGCACCGGTATCAACCATGCTTTGCAGTCTCGCATCAGGCACGCGCTGCGCGATAAAAGCCTCTAGCTTCGCGAGCCTATCGCGAAGCACGTCATGGTAGTCGCTCCCCCACGAGGAGCGCGAAATAATCCCCCGATAAGCCCCAGGCTCGGATCGGGGTGGGTTCGGCAGTTTCGACGGGTACGCAACAGCGATGGAAATGATCGACTGAGGAGCGTCGAAGCTTAAGCTTGGATGTACCCGCTTCTCGATATCCGGCTCCTCGAAGCCGGATTCAAACCCCTTCTCCCTATGGTGGAGAAGGATCTCTTTCAGTTCCGTGAACGGCTCTGCTGACGTGAAGCCGATCTTATCAATACCGAGGGACGACGCGGCTTCCACGATCTCTTGTTGAAGCTTGCGCCAATCCGCATCTGTTCCTGCTGCTATGGAAACCGCCAACCCTCTCACCTCTCTCTTCTTTCGCGTCCGTTAACTTTAAAGCTTCTTGGCCATTGCGAATGGCCACAGTACATATTCAGCTCGGCCTTGGATCAGACCCGTCGGAACATCCCCGAACCTGCGGCTGTCGCCACTTGCCGCCGCATGGCGGTTATCGCCCATCACGAAGACGTGACCTTGCCCGACGCGTGTCGGTCCAAAGTCTCCGTCCTCGATGAGCGTATCTGTATACGGCTCCTCCATCTTGTCGCCGTTTACATACAGAAAACCGGCTCGGCCCTGCACCTCGTCGCCAGCAATTGCGACAATCCTTTTAACCAAGAAAGGATGCGTCACTGTGACAAACTCCTCAGACTCTTTGAGAATGACAATCTCTCCGCGTTTGGGTGCCTTCACGTACGTAATGGCTTTGTTCACGAACAACCACTCCCCCTCCTGCAAGGTGGGCTGCATGGAGTGACCTCGAACCGTGGAGAGATTGAATCCGAATTGGTGTACGAGAATAACGACAAGAAGAGCTACAAGAATGGATTTCGTCCAATCCCATAGCTCATGGGTTAGGCTTTTAGCCTCATGATAGTTCTTAGGCTGAGAAGCTGCTTTATTCGATTCAGTGCGTCCTACAAAGAAGCTCATTTATGCTCCTCCGTTCTATACTTTTCCCACTGCTCGTAATAATACATAACCATATCATCTTGAAACGGCGGCTTGTCCGCGTTCACCAGCGCAAGTAAAGCTGCAAGACCTTCCTTCACCTTCGTTTCCACAAGAGAAGAATAGTGATAATTCAGTTTATGGCGTTCATATTCATCTTGATCTACGATATGCACGGAACGATCCGGCATTCGAATAACATCAAGGTCGTAGTCAATATAAGTCAGTACTTGCTGGGTCACATACAGGGGAGATGCGACATTGCAGTAATATCTAACACCTGTTTCTTCTATAAGCGCAACAATATTAAACCACATTTTGGGAATAAAAAAAGATACCCCTGGAATACGGCTAACCCACTCCTTGCCGTCAGCTTCCTGAATCTTGGTCTGGCTGTTAATAAACACCATCATTTCTTGCTGCTGGTGATCGGCATGGAGGATGTGCTGCGGTACTCGCCAATTCGTCAGCCACATCCGGTGAAGATGGCCATCATGTTTGAAGCTTTTTATCACATACGGCGCGAAATTATCCATGTCCAAAGCTCCTCTATTGGTAGCTGCCGAAAAGTTCCCATATTATATAGAAAAGCATATCTGACCCCCAATTGCAATGGCGGCACAGATATGCTTCCCTCGTTCCAAATCTATTCATTTCATGGATATCCGAACGATCAGTTAAACACTGACTTTCTTCACAATGCTGAGACGATGTGCGGTACGGGAAAAGTCCGATGTGCTGTAACCAGCAGACTCGTACACAGGCAGCACCATTTCATTATGAACATCCACCGTTACCATAATCTTCTTCACGTTCCGATGAAGGAACCTTTGCTTCATTGCTTCGATCAAAGCTTTACCGATACCTTTACGTTGATACTCTGTTGCAACTGCGATCCGATAGTAGTAGCCATTGTTGTTATCAATCGTACCGATAATCATGCCTACAACTTGCTCTTCTTCTTGAGCGATTAAAACAAGCTCTGTATCCCATGATAGTTGACGTGCGAAAGCTTCAATCGTTTCTTCATAGCAGGTTTCCGATAAAACATCCTGCAGAAGTGTCTTCACCGAAGAGGTATCACCAAGCTGAAATGAACGAACGTGCATACGGTTCTCTCCCAATTCCACTTTTATTTGTTAGGAATAATTTTTTGGTAAAGTAGTAAATACGACAAAAAAGTGCGGAATCCTGCTAAAAATGTGTTAAAATTCACAAAAAACTTAGTTTTTTTCGGTTTTCCTCTTGAAAGCGCTTAAATGCAAGCGTTTTCACCAAATTATTTCAAATATTTAGCATATTTATCGTCTAAAAGATATCACCTCATGTATAAAAATCGTGCTAACGTCGGATTTTATAGAAGGATGTGCAAGGAATGGAGGTGAATCCATGTCAAACAAAGATGAGTCCGCGGCGGTCATACCCACGAAATATACGTGATTTTCAGGAGTTAAGCTCAATGAAGCCTAGTGAATGGACGGAGATCGAACTCCACTATAATCACAGAGCAATGAGTGATTTATCCCCTTGGCTCAATGAACAAGGAACCCATATTCACAGTCAAATCATCCAGGAAATTGAGCGCCGCGGCGTCTGACTTAGTAAACATACATGTTGCTTTATTATCGAAATTCCTTCATAATGAAGTTGAAACTACATAATTTTAGGAGGTATTTATACAATGGCACATCAATTACCAGCTCTTCCGTATGCAAACAACGCACTTGAGCCACACATCGATGCAAAAACGATGGAAATTCACCACGATCGTCACCATAACGCCTATGTAACCAACCTGAATGCAGCTCTGGACAAACACCCTGCTCTGCATGACAAATCCTTAAACGACCTGATCGCTGACCTGAACAGCCTTCCTGAAGATATCCGTACTGCCGTTCGCAACAATGGTGGCGGACACGCCAACCACTCCCTTTTCTGGGAAACAATCGGACCAGAAGCTGGCGGTGCACCTACTGGCGCATTAGCAGCAGCTATCGAGAGCGAGCTTGGCGGCTTTGACAAGTTCAAAGCAGACTTCGCTGCAGCAGCTACAACACGTTTTGGCTCTGGCTGGGCTTTCCTAGCTGTTGACAAAGCTGGCAAATTGAAAGTATACAGCTTGCCTAACCAAGACAGCCCGATCATGGAAGGCGAAACGCCGGTCCTTGGTCTTGACGTATGGGAGCATGCTTACTACCTGAACTACCAAAACAAACGCCCTGACTACATCGCGGCTTTCTGGAACGTTGTCAACTGGAACGAAGTTGGCAAACGTTACGACGCTGCGAAGTAAATATCTGTGCATAGTGATAGCGACCCTGCGGGGTCGCTTTTTTTGGCATGATACTAGACATGGGCTGTAATATCTGAATTTCATTGGACGAAATCCAATGAAACACATTATCAGACTTTGGATATCCTACTTTAATTGAAAAAAAATTCCAATGTAATCTACGATTTTTCCATGAAAATTAATATTTGGAGGCATTTTGATTGGAAATATCCAATAGTAGATGTTATGGACATGCCGGAATGGGAAAAACATTGGATAAACTCCAATAGTTCGGTTTAATGGCTTATTTTATCCATCCAGCCATTCACCTTCCTTTTTATATAAAATGTCTAACATTCATTCTTACTTTACCGTCTTTCAGCTTTTCTTCAACGTGAACTTCCATAAAAGCTGATTCCATTCTTTATGAACATTTTGGTAATACCCCCCAGCCGTGCCGGAGAAACTTCTACACAAAAAAAGGCTCCAGCAGGATTCCCTGCCGCAGCCGTTCTTGTAAAAGGTATTACCACTTATATTGCGCGCAGGCTTTCGTTTTCAGCGCTGCTTCAAAGCTGGTACCCGTCTTTTTAAACAATTGCTTGACATCCTTCACTTTTGTAATGAAATGCTCCTGCTCGAGACTGATCGACGATTCGGTTGGACTCATGAAGTCATAGCCGAAGGGTCCAATCTCAACCTTAGCACCCAACGAAAATTCCGGACAATCGCCGTTCCATTTGCTTGTTAGCTTAATTCCATCCGAGAAGGAAGCCGGTCCCCAGGAAGCCTTAAACGTTGCTTCGGCCACTAGCTCGGTATTGGACAAATCCTCCAACGGGTTGATTTCGAAGCTGTCGCCGACTCCGACACCCGCTTCAATGCAGGCAGAGAACCCTTCGTCTGTGATACATATCTTGCCTGCGCCGCCCAAGCCTTCATACGCACTTGCTCCGACACAGAACAAGCCGCACGGATCCCGATACTGGATCGGATTGTTATTCACAATACTTCAGCAGCGCGACTCGATAAAGCTGTCAGTTCGGCTCTAGTAACCAAACGGTCTGGTTTAAAAGTACCATCCTCATAACCGTCAATCAGGCCAGCTGCGAACAGCTCTTCTATCTGCACCTTGGCCCATTCCGGCAAAGCCTCCCTAAGGGTCGCAGTTCCCTTGATCTGCAGCCTCTTTATTGCCGGTCGCTGCCGCAACCACTTCCTTGTTCCATAACGGAAAAGATGAGGTCATAAATATACTAAAAATAAGTAAAACAACCATTATTCTATGAATTCTCAGCGTCCCAAGTTTTGCGGCCATAACACCATAATCTCGTTACCTTCGGGATCAGGGAAACGAAAAGAGATCCCTTCAGGCTGAACATACAGCCCACTCGCAGGGACACCCTTGGATTTAACTCGCTCCCATAGTTCCTTCATTTCAATCAGTGAACCTGCATGGAATACTATCTGCACCGAAATAGGGTTACTCACGATACTTAAATTGCACAAGCCGCCCTCTCCGTCGAGGGTTAGCTGCGAAACCTCATTATCCGCATCAGAAGCAATCAGCTTCATGTCAAAGATTGTTTGGTAGAACACAGCCAACCTTCCTCTGTCACGGGCATAGAGACCAACACTTCCCAGCCGTAAGCGACGCCTCATTGCTCACCCAACCTTTCTACTAATATGTATCAAAGATATCACGGAGAATGACGGCGCATAATTATCCCATGAGATGCAAATGGGGTATCCAAAAGGATACCCCTAGCAAATTTTGTATCTATACCGCATGAAGCACTCCGTGTAAAATGGGAAATAAAGGTTTACATTAAACCTCCATAAGTAGGTGATTAGAAAAACATGATCGATGAACAGTTTGAAGAATTAGAGAGCAGATGGTTAGTGGGACGGAGGCGAGAAATTTCATTTTTTTTGCAGCTGCTTCAGGATTCCTCTAGACCCCAAAAAATCGTGAATATCTATGGTACCGCAGGCATCGGCAAAAGCTCTCTGTTAGACGAATTTCAGCGTCAGGCTAAGGCTAAAGGGGCTTTCACCCTGTCGATCGACAGTGAGGGATTCGTCAAAACGCCACAAGCGTTATGTGAACACATCCTTACCCTGCTTCCTGCTCAGAGCCCCGAAGCCATGGAAGCATCAGACCTTCCCGTTATGTGTCTACAGGCGCTTAATCGATTGTCCTCGGAACGGCCGATCGTTCTGTTTATTGATGTCTATGAGCAGATGGAGAGTATGGACCAATGGCTTCGGGATTATTTTCTGAAGAAGTTGAACAACAACGTTCTGACCGTTATTGCCGGTAGATACCCGCTAAATGAAGCGTGGCATCTTTCCCCTGCCTGGAGACCGCTTATTATGCGCATGCCCTTATCAGAGCTGGATTATGCGGCTGTCGCCCGGTTTGCGGAAAATACATACATTACGAACGAAGAGACTATCCAGCGAATTTGGCGCTATTCCAAGGGACACCCCTTGACACTATCCTTGATCGCTTTCCTGTTCAGCCAACCCGACTACTCAGACAAAGCTGAGCATCCGGGCGGCGATGACTCGCTGCCTTATCTCGTCAGCCAGTGGCTCCGCGAGGTTCCTGGGGAGCATCTACGGCCTTTCATTGAAGCAGCCTGCGTTCTCCGGCACTTCAATCAGGAAAGCTTGTCCTTCGTAATGGAGCGAGAGATCGCAGCGTCTGAATTTTATCAGCTTATTCGCTTCTCCTTCATCCGAAGGGTGGATCGGGGATGGACGGTACACAGTTTAATGAGAGACGCAGTCAATCGCGAGCTTCTGTCCCGTACTCCCCAGCTGTATGAAAAAATCAGGGCAAGGGCGCTGCTGTATTATTATGAGCGCTTGACCGACAACAGCAAACAGGTACCCGATCCAAGGGAAGCCATCGAGCTGATGTATTACATTGGTGATTCCCTGATTCGTGCGTTTATGAACTGGTTCGAGCTCTCGCCAAGACACTATGAAACGGTCGGCAGCCACCACCGTGAGGAGCTGGAAGCCTACGCAGCCAAAAGGGTGGCAAACGCCAAGGATACCAGAATTGAACTATATGACCCCCATACAAACGGACATTTCAATTTTCTCCTCACGTCGAAGGAAACTTGTTTCACGGTACAAAAGTTAGATTTTGAAGCGCTCTTCTCGCTTGGCTTTGACGTCGTGCGTGTTATGAGGGATGCGGCAGGGGAAATTATCGGGCTTGCCGTCATCATTCCGATCCACCGCGATACCCTGCCATATTTAAAGCGGGCACCCCGCTCCTCCGCTTATTTCAGCAGTTTATCACCGCAGATGAGCGAGCGTTTATCTGTGCCTTCACACACGCGCGCCGGTTGGTTTATCGAAACGATCGATACGGCGGATTTCGCTGATGCCTCCCAGCAGGCAGCGATGGGGCATTTGCTCCATTCGTTGATTTTCACAGGGGAATTGATCGTTGAATCCCCCGCTCCGATCACGTATTTTATAGAGGCGCACAAGAGTCTAGGCTTCGAGGTAGTTCCGAACGGCAGGCACTTTAATTATGATGGCGTAACGCCTACGGATACATTTGTTTTGGATCTGCAGAACGAGCAGGTGGTTAGCTATATTCATCGGATGCTTGCTATCACTGGGCAGCGGCAGCTTCTAGAGCAAGAAAAAGCTCCTCAGCCGCAAGCTGTGCAAATCTTACAGGAGGATCGTTCTTATGACCGGATATCGGAAAGAATGGACATTACTCCCCGAGAAAAAGAAGTCGCAAAGCTGCTGGAGAGAGGTTGTACGAATGGGGAAATCGCAGCAAGCCTATACATCAGCGAAGTCACTGTGAAGAAGCATATCAAATCAATGTTCGCTAAGTTTGACGCAACGAACCGGACCCAATTACTGAAGAAGCTGCTGGACTGAGCCGCTGAGAAGTTCCTGATTTTTTTGGTTTCAGTCGATTGCAAGGAAAAGTTACCCGAACTTAAGTTAGCGGAACGTCGATGCGTTATTTTAGGGGATTTGCGCTAGAAATCCGATAAGAGGAACGTAGAGGCGCTATTTGAGCAAATGAGCGATTTGGAGGCAAAAAAAAGCGAAATAACGCATCGTCGTTCCTCTTCCTCATGATTTTGGTGTTTTTCGTCCAAATAGTGCCTCTTCGTTCCCTCGGACAAATTCTGATTACCATTGCATAGTGCAACAAAGGGTAAAGATATAGAGTATAGCGGAAAAACCTCCCAAAATGACTTTTGGGAGGTTTTTCCGGTTAATGCGAATTATTGAGGAGCCTTGGTTTGAAGGAGCTTTAATCCCATTCCAATAAAGATAATGCCCGTTATTTTGTTTAAAACCGTGCCAATTTTTGCGCTTCCTCTTACTTTTTTTGTCATGTGCGAAGAAAAATAGGCAATAAAAAGACACCATAGCAATCCAGTGAACGTAAATGTAAGCCCTAGAATGATAAAAGGGATAGGACCAGAAGCCTTTTTGTCAATAAATTGCGGGAGAAAGGCAATGAAAAATAAAGAAACTTTTGGGTTCGTAAGACTTGTCATAAGCCCTTGCACAAATATTTTTTTTATGTTTTGTTTCTTGGGCTCAGAAACAGCATTAAAGTCTACATTTGTTTTATCAAGTAACATTCGAATTCCGAGATAAACTAAATAGATGACTCCCACTATTTTAATGATATTGAATAGGAGAAGTGATTTGGTAAGTATGATTGATAAACCAAAAGCAACTAGTAAGGTGTGGATTAAAGAGCCGCTTATAATGCCATAAACCGAATAAATACCCGCATTTCTCCCCTGGGAAATACTTCTTCCCACAATATACATCGTATCTGCACCAGGAATAAGATTCAATAGAATGCCAGTTAGCAAAAATACCTCATAATTAATTATTCCATACATATTCGCACCCCCCCATTTTTTTACGATTTTATCACATTAAAGCAAGTTGTATAAATAAAAAAGGATTTTTAATTTTTTTAATAATGACTTACACGGCAAATGAGATAAAAAGAGAGCTTAATCTATAAAACTTCATCAAACCTTTATTAAACCTTTGCCGAAATTTTACCCTGAATCTGTTACCTTTTTCACAGAATTCCTTTCATTAGATATGCCATAATGATCATCGTAGTACCAAAATACAATTCATTGCGATTATTTCATGAGTCCTAGGTCTCATTTTTATAATTGTGCTTAATGAAAGTGAAAGTAGGAATTTAACTATGCGAATTATTCCAACCATGATGTGTCAGCCGGGGATGCGGCTAGGTAAGGCAATTTTCACCGAGGAAGGTCAGGTGCTTGTGGGTTATCAGGTGGAACTCACGTTTTCGATGCTGAAAAAGCTCAGCCAGATAGGTATCGATCATTTATATATTGAGGATCCGCGAACCCATGACGTTCAAATTGAAGATCCCATACAGGAAGATACAAGACTGCTTCTTCGCACTTCGCTTGGCAAGATATTTGAAAGATTCAGCCCCACATCAAGCTTTAGCTCAACGTATCCAACACGCAGCACCACACCACTCAGTAAACTTTTCCTTGAAGGCATGTCTCGCGTCATCGATGATCTTCAGTACCACCGACACGAAGCCGTCATGTTAACTACTCTTAATATGGTGCCTGCCACGAATATGGAGCAGCATTTTTGCCAGAATGCTATGAATGTATGCATCTATGCGACTAAACTGGCTATGCAGCAAGGTACTTATTCACGAGATGAGCTCATGACTATTGGGCTCGGCGCTCTCCTGCACGATGTTGGGAGTGTGCAAATTCCACTACAGCTGCTGCAGAAACAAGCAAGCCTAACACCAAATGAATACCTGGAAATACAAAAACATTCGCTCTATGGCTTCCAAATGTTAAAAGATGAAGCTGGCATCCCTCTTCTGTCCGCACAGTGTGCTCTGCAGCATCACGAACGAATAGACGGCAGCGGATATCCGTTCAACTTGAAAGGGAATCAGATTCATCCTTACGCCCGCTTGATTGGTTTGCTGGACTCGTACGACGCCATGATTCACAATCGTAACTACCGCAAGGCCATCCCCCCACATCATGCGCTTGAAGTTCTTTACGCAAACGCCGGAAAGCTGTACGATATAGACATGGTCAAGCTGTTCCGCAATAACGTCGCAATCTACCCACTAGGCCTCGGTGTTTCCCTGAATACAGGTGAATCCGGCATCGTCTCCCGCTTAAACACCCACAGTATGCAGCGCCCCATTGTCCGTATACTTAGAACTGCTTCAGGAATTGAGCTTAAAGAGCCCTACGAGATTGATTTATCAAGAGCCTTGAATGTGATGATTGCAGAAATCGGAGAACAGCTGGTCGTTTAATATGGCCGAAATGAGATGAATGCCTGATGAAAACAATCGTTTCTTTACTTCGAAATGTCCCCTTGTTTCAAGAGCTTTCGGAAGAAGATTTACAGACAATTGCTCCTTTATTCATAGAAAAAAAAGCAAAAAAGGGCGGAATTCTTTTTCTCGAGGGTGATGAAGGTGAGGAATTATTTCTTATTAAATCAGGTGTCGTGAAAATATATCGCTTGGATGAAGCCAAGGAAATTATTCTAGCTTTGTTTCGTGATGGGGATTTTTTCGGTGAAATGTCCTTGATAGGCAGCGGTCATACTCGGTCCGCAACCGCTGAAACAATGGAGTCTTGTACACTCTATATCCTCAAACGTACGGTATTCACTCAGTTCATGGAGAAGAGCCCTAAACTATGTTTAAAGCTCCTAGAGACCACGATGGGACGACTGCGTCTGGCCAATGATCAAATCTATGACCTTACGTTCTTAGGGGTTCGCTCTCGTATCATGAAGACCATTATCCGTCTATCCGAGCAGCATGGTATCCCTACACCGGAAGGTCTTCTGATTAATGTAAAACTTACACATCAGCAGCTAGCTAACATGGTAGGCACTGTGCGGGAGTCCGTAACCAAGGTGCTGCAAGAGCTCCTCGATGACGAGCTTATACAAATTGATAAAAAGTTAATCACATTAAGAAATGTGGATGCCATTAAGAACGAGATTCGATAAAAAAAGAGAAAACCGAGGAAATTACTCCTCGTTTCTCTCCTGCCACTCTTTCATAATCCGTATAAAAACGTTCGGAAAAGCGTATTGATCGAGCTCTTCCGGGCCTACCCAGCGATAATGAAAAGGGATCCATTCTCCCCCGTGACTTGAGCGGTTCACGTTACTTAGCTTAGCACGGTATACTTTCATTTTCCAAACGATATGACTGAAAATATGTTCAGTATCCATGAACCAATCGTTAGGTTGGATACTGATTTGTTCCTGATCCACAAGGGCTTGACGGAGCTCACTCCTATTAACCTCATCTGAATTCCACCCCTCAGACTTCCAGGCCACATGCGGCAGCTCCCACATACGAGCTAGCAACCCCTCTTGAGGGCGCTGCCTAATCAACCATTTCCCTTCGTTCTCACCCGTACCTTCTATTAATGCCACTGCACGCAGTTCTGGACGCGGGGGTTTGGCTTTCTTTTTGATAGGCAGGGCTTCTTCCATACCAGCTTCTCGCGCGGAGCAATGAGCCATTACAGGGCACGTCAAACAGTGCGGTGAACGAGGCGTACATACCATAGCCCCAAGCTCCATCAAGGCTTGATTGAAATCACTTGCCGTACCTTCTAGGATGAGTTCGCGTGCCAGCTTCTCCATTTTGGTCCGTGTTGCGGGCTTCATAATATCTTCTTCAATTAGAAAATAGCGCGATAGGACTCGCATAACATTGCCGTCCACAGCAGGTTCAGGTTTATTATAGGCGATGCTGAGGATCGCTCCTGATGTGTATGGACCGACGCCTTTGAGCGAGGAAATCTCCTCTTTATTTTGCGGGACGATACCGTCATAGCGCTCGTGAACTTCTCTGACTGCCGTTTGAAGATTTCTTGCACGCGAGTAATAGCCGAGCCCTTCCCACGCTTTGAGCACGTTCTCCTCTGGTGCAGTTGCCAATGCTTCAACTGTTGGAAATTGCTCGACGAATCGATGGAAATACGGAATCACCGTATCCACCCGGGTTTGCTGCAGCATGACTTCGGAAATCCATATATAATAAGGGTTTTTGCTTCTTCGCCATGGTAAATCCCGTTTATGCGTTTGGTACCAATCCAATAGATTTTTGGAAAAATAATCTTTCTTTTCTTCGCTGTACATGAGCTCTCCTTCTCTATGGGGCACGTTCCAGTTATAATGAATGAATGGACATGTTTCCATTATACGAGAAGTGTGGAACATAAAACTAGAGGTGAATGTATGCAAAACTCAAAACAAACAGATCTGGCAAATACGAATCGGCAGGATTTGGAGAATAATAAGAGGCAGGATTTGGAGAATAAAAGAAAAGCCTGGATCGGTCAAGCTAACGCATTAATCCCGCTTCTGTTCATTTGGGGCGCGGAATGGATGTTCAGCGCGCTTGTCGATGTTGCGATCTATTGGCGCGACTTGGATTGGCTGAAGCAGGCGGCTTTTATAACGGCGGTTGTGGCCAGCTTGGTTCAGATATGGAGCCTGCGTAAGGAATTTAGCGCTGACTCTGCTGAAGGTGCACGTGAAAGATCAGCTGGCTCGGGTGGACATGCAGGCGCAAGGTCAAGTGCTGGTGAGCGTGACTGGGGACATCCAGCGTTTCTGGTGCTGCCTGGAGCGATGCTCATTGCAGCCGTTGCTCTGCTCGAGGCCATTGGCGCTGTCAGCCCGCTCTTCGCGCCGGTGCTGCGAGCGTTCATTCTCGCCATCGGGTTCGTGCAGGTTGGACTCCTGCTAGGTAAACCGCTTGTTTACCTTGGCTTGTGGCTGTTCGCCCTGTCTGCGCTGATGGGCGTGTGGTATTTAGGTTACTCCGGTGTTGTACTGGAAGGAATGGGCGGCATTAGCCTTATTCTAAGCGGGTATATGCTGCGCATTTGGGGACGGTAAGTGGGATAAGCAAAAAAGCAGAAATGATGTAAAATGCGAATCAAATTCTGGCTTAGCTAAGATCGTTTGAATTAACCCCAGCATAGGAGGAAGCTCGCTATGGAACAAAGCAAAAAGGCTTGCGATCGCGCAAGCCTGAACAAATATCGGATGCCGGAGGATAAGCAATCCGGCCTAGCACCCAGACCGCCGCTGCACGCAGTACGGCGGTCTAGATGGATCGGCGCGCTCGTTATTGCGCCGATGGTTCTAGTGCTGGCCGCGTGCGGCGGTGGTACTTCGGGTGGCAGCGCCACCACGAAGACACCGGCAGCAACCGCGGCAGCCGAGAGCAACCCTGCGTTCGTGAAGGCGCAGGAGCTCTTCACAACGAACAAGTGCATCAGCTGCCACGGCGTTGATCTTGCTGGCAAAGTCGGCCCTAAGACGAATTTGCAAAAGGTCGGCAGCAGACTGAGCAGCGAGCAAATCGCGAATAAGATCAAGAATGGCGGAGGCGGCATGCCAGTCTATAAAACCACGATTTCCGAAGAAGAAATCGGGCTTCTAGCCGAGTGGCTCCATTCGAAGAAGTAGTCGTCGCTTTAGAGCTTCTCCACGATTGCATAGGCGGCAGCCATCGATTCCGTATGTGTAATGCTAATATGGATGCGGTGGCTGCCTATTAAGCCTGCCCGCAGCAGCGCTGCCTCGTTCACACGGCATACCGGTTTGCCTAATTCATCCGGAAGCACCTCGACGTCTTGAAAGCCAATTTGCTTGCCAATTCCGCAGCCAATCGCTTTAACAATAGCCTCCTTAGCTGCAAACCGGCCTGAAGCAAACTCAGCGAGTCGACCTCGCCGTCTCTGCGCCAGCTCTCTCTCCTGTGGCGTCAGAATTCGCTCCAGAAATCTTTCGCCCGTAGAACCCTCTAGCATTTTGCGAAGCCGTGCAATTTCAACTAAATCCGTTCCGACTCCAATAATCATAGACATCTGAGCCCCACTTTTCTTGCAGCGTTGTGCGTACAATTTACATGATTCCTAGCTCGCGGTCAAGGGGAGGAAGGGCTTGTCTGTACTTGTCCCTCCCCCCCATGCTTACTTCGAGGTAAGTAAGTTACACTATTTTCAGTTCTTCTGCCGAGCCTTGACTAGGGTTATACTGGGTATAGATTTAAAAGCTGGGAGGCCAACATAATGAGAATCATGCCACTTGAGAAACGTGGAATATCGAACAGCAGAATCGTTTTTGGATGTATGGGAATTGGCGGGGAATGGAATTCGACTCCTTATACAAAGGAAGATTACATCATCGCTGAGAAAGCTGTAGAAGCTGCATTGTCGATAGGCATTACGATGTTCGATCATGCTGATATTTATAAAAGAGGTAAATCCGAGTCTATTTTTGGGGAAATCCTCAAAAATAGACCCGATCTGCGCGACCAAATCATTCTTCAATCCAAATGTGGGATTCGCTTTCAAGACGATGTAAATCCACAGCGTTTTGACTTTAGCAAAGGCCACATCCTGAGTTCGGTTGATGGCATTCTTCAGCGTCTTGGTGTGGAACATTTGGATGTCCTGCTTCTTCATCGTCCAGATCCGCTCATGGAACCGGAAGAGATCGCAGAAGCGTTCAACCAATTGAGATCAGCTGGAAAAGTGCGTCATTTCGGCGTATCCAACATGACTTCCGCTCAAATGCGTTTCATTCAAAATTCCCTTCCAGAGCCGCTTGTAGTTAATCAACTGGAGATGAGCTTAGCACGCTTAGACTGGGTTGAGCAAGGCATCTTGGTCAACCAAAAGGCTGGCGTAGGCATCAATTTTGCCGATGGTATTCTCGAGCATTGCCAAATGGCAGACATCCAAATTCAAGCTTGGGGACCTCTTGCTCAAGGTAAATTCTCCGGCAGAGTTGTGGAGGATGCACCGGATACGATCAAAAATACAGCTGCACTCGTACAAAAAATGGCCAATGAGAAAGAATCGACGCCAGAATCCATCGTACTGGGCTGGTTAATGAAACACCCAGCTCGTATTCAGCCGGTTATCGGCACATCTTCTGCAGAGCGCGTTCTAGCTTGCCAAGATGCTGTACGAATTTCCGAAATTATGACTCGCGAAGAGTGGTACACTCTCCTCGAAAGCTCCCGCGGGACTCGCATGCCATAGGTTTACTTATATTCACGACAACACCCCCCGACCTCTTTGGCCGGGGGGTGTTGTTATGTCTCTGTAGAGCCTAAATACCCGGAATCGGGATTCGTTTATGTTCCGTTTTCAAATATTGCTTCTCCAGCTTCTCCTGTACAGCAGCATCAATTTGCTTGCCTTCGAGGTAGTCACTGTTATCTCCGTATGTAATACCCAGCTCGTTCTCGTCCGTTTGGCCGTCCCAGAGTCCAGCTGACGGAGCTTTAACCAGCACGCTTTGCGGTACGCCAAGCTTCGAGGCAAGTGAACGCACTTGACGCTTGTTCAGCGTGCTCAGCGGCGTAATGTCAACTGCACCGTCGCCATATTTGGTGAAGAAGCCAGTTATTGCTTCAGATGCATGGTCTGTCCCTACAACGATCAGTCCCAGTTCAAAAGCAAGCGCATACTGCATAACCATGCGTGTCCGCGCTTTGATGTTGCCTTTACCGCCTCGGCTCACATGCTGGTGGACGCCGATATGCTTGAGACCATACTCGACTTCAATAGCGATTTCGTCGACAGCTTCTTCAATATTATTCTCGATTTGATATTTCAAATCGAAGGCTTTGGCTACTGCGTAGCTGTCCTCGATATCTACTTGCTGACCGTATGGCTGAAACACACCGACGGTTTTGTACTCTTTGCCCTTTTCGGCCGTCAGCTCGTCCGTCGCTTGCTTGCATAAACCCGTAGCTACAGCACTATCGATGCCGCCGCTGATGGCAATCAGCAGTCCGTTTGCATTCGCACCCAGCACATAGTTTTTCAGAAAGTCCACACGTTTGCGGATTTCTTCATCCACATCAATCTCCGGCTTAACGCCGAGCTTCGCGATAATTTCCGTTTGCAAACTCATGCATCTCTCCACCTTTTCTATAGTTTGAAACCATTCATTCTTTAAGCATTAGTATAGACTTTCATTCCTGAAATTTCAAAGGAAAATCCATCGGACAGGAGTCCAAAAAAGAAAAGGCCACCTTTGCAACTACGGCAAGGTGGACCCTATTCTGTATAATTAATGCTATTTATTATTTGCAGAATTCATTGAAGGCATTAATTAAGTCGCCAGCAATCATATCTGCGGAGCGGTCTTCGATTTGGTGACGTTGAATGAAGTGTGCAAGTTCACCATTCTTGAATAATGCGATGGAAGGGGATGATGGCGGGTATGGCGCCAAGAATTCACGCGCTTTCGCTGTTGCATCCTTCTCTTGTCCAGCGAACACGGTGTATGTGTACGTTGGCAATGTATCGTTTTGAAGTGCTTTGGCCACACCTGGACGACATTGGCCGGCTGCGCAACCACAAACGGAATTAACGACTAACAGCATCGTACCATCCTTCGATTTTTCAATCGCTTCTTCTACTTGCTCTGGTGTAAGAAGCTCTGTAATACCCAGACGAGTCAAATCTTCTCTCATCGGTTTAACCATATCTTTCATGTAAGAATCAAAAGACATTGCCATATGTGCCACCCCTTAGGATTTATTAGTTACTCTCAAAACGTAATCGTTATTAGTTATATTATACATCCGATAGCCGTGAAAGCAAAGTCCAATGTCTCAAATAGAAATAAAGCGAAAGCTTTTACGCTTCCGCTTCATCTTCCTTCTTCGTTGTCGATTCCTTGTACGGATCGTAGGAAACATCTTTATCCGGGTGCATAAAGATACCGCTTTGCGGCACGATGCCTTTTTCAAAATAATCTCGATTCTCGGCACTTTGGAACCCAATATCCTTAAAAGGATGAACCCATTCGTCTCCAGCCATGACCTCTGGGTCAGTCTCTACCGTCCAATTCATAAGCGGGGAATTATCGGATTCATAATCATGATCGCCGATAACAACGCCATGCTCATTCACAAATGCTTCTCGCGGGCCGCGCCCCTGCTCAAATTGAGGGAGAAATTCAATCTCGAATGGATCCAGATCGCTTTGATTTTGATTGCTCTGGTCCTGAGCTGATTTGGCCATCTTATTCTTGTCTGGACTCATGTGGAAGGTCGGTTTGGACCGTCCAGTTTCTTATCAACGAAGCCCTCTTTCCCTACTGGTTTTGCGGACTTCTCGCGCTCTAGGTTTTGCTGTTCTTGCTGGACTTGCGTCTTGGAATCGTTTTGACTCAATTCACTCAGCTCCTTTCTGCTAGTATTATGTGTCAAAACGGGGAGAAGCATTCCAATGATAAGCATGAATAGAAACAATAACTGCGCTGAACTGAGATACAGCAGAGTGGGTTTAGCAGCAGCAAAAAAGCTGGCCAGCATCCCTGCCGCGCCCCCAAACAACAGCGAATATTTTAGCAATACGACTTGTCCAAGCATCTTCTTATGCAGCTCAATCAAATGCTGCCAGATAAGCAGCGGCACAAGAAGCAGCGAAAAATAAGCGTGATAAGGATGGAAACGAGATACCGTACCTTCGACTCCAATGCCCCAAGGTACTGTTGTAGGCAGTCCATATGCGGGAATCAGTACGCAGTATAGAAACGCAGCAGCGGTTATTCCCAGCGCGAAAACATCCAGTACAAGTAAGAGTGGAATTCGATTTTTATGAATTTGGTAGTACATGTAGATACAAGCAATCAGCATACCTAATGAAATCTCCGTGCCCGAGCCAGACACCATAAGCAGCTTCAACGGATTGTTCCACAATAGGGATGGCTGCGTCACAATGACCCCTAGCTTCCAGGTCAACAAAACGATAACGGCACCGTTAAAAATAAGATCCTCAATAGGCTTGGCAGTTACGGTATGGGTATGATTCATCAAACGCTGCGATACCCTGCGGATTAACCATAGTCCCAAAGCACACGCCAGCAGCAGCGCTAGTAATCTTCCTTGCAGTTGAAACGGTCCAATCTGTAACACATCAGGCATAGATAACGCCAGCCTCTCTCTTTCGACTATCTTTATCGTAGTCAAAGTAAGAGTCAACTGCAACTATTAAAGTTCCAAAAATTGAAACGCGAATGAGGATTCCTTTGCTTTCGACATTAAAATCCACTATTTCCCGGGAAATTTGTAGAAGTGGTGTATTCTTCGTCTAAATAACACGAAGAAGCTCCCCACAAGGAGGAGCTTCTTGATAAAACAGATCGGCTAGACGCAACTCTACTATTTCTCAACGAATGGAAACAGCAGCTTTTGGTTTTCTCTGGTGTACATATTTTCTTTTGTGATAACCTCCGAGCCAGTATCTATGGATGCTTTAACTTTTTCCCCATTATAAACCTGAAGCGCTGTTTTCACCGCTAAATATCCCATGTTAAAAGGTTTTTGCACAATGGTTGCTTGCAGGATCCCCGCTTCCAGAAAAGCTATTTCATTCATCGAGCTGTCGAAGCCGACCAGCTTAATGCTATGCTCAGGATCAAGCTCTTTCAACGCCCGCGCAGCCCCTATCGTAGAAACTTCATTCAATCCGAAAATGCCGCGAATATCCGAATGTTCGGCAAGGAGCTTTTTCGTTTGTTCATATGCCTTGTCCTCATAACCGTTACTATATAATGTGTCTAAAATCTGTACAGAAGGATCATTCTTCAAGTTGTCTCGCACCCCGTTTTCCCTATCTAACTGGGTCGTGGAAGTTTTAACAAAGCTGACGATCGCATACTTAGCAGGTCCCTGAACGTAGCGTCTCATCGTTTCCACTGCTTTGCGCCCTGCTTCATAGTTATCCGTTGCAATGAAACTGGTTGAAATGCCGCCTTCAAGACCGGAATCCACAGTAATTAGCGTAATGCCGGAGCTGATTATTCTTTGAGCAACAGGCACCAACCGGTTATAATCCGTTGCCGCCAAAATGATGGATTTCGGCTTCAATGCGATCGCCTCTTCCACCAACTTTATCTGCTCGTCGATGTCTGATTCGGACGGCGTACCCATCACTTTCACCTCTGTATTGTACTCTTTGGCCGCCGCAGTCACTCCTTGATTCAAAACCCGCCAAAATTCCACATGAGGGTCAATCGTCTTGGGAATGAGGATAATCGACCTGTCCTTTGCCTCCATGCCTTTTGACACGATGAGATACGCAGTCGTCATGAGCAGGACGATTATGATTGCAATCGCTACGTAGCTTGCTCTAATTTTCAACCTCACACCTCATTCTCACTATCGTTATGGATTGGGGGTATTGCCGGAATACGTACGGTTACCGTCGTGCCCTCTTCCAGCTCACTCTCAAATTGCAATCCGTACAGCTCCCCGAAATAAAGCTGGATGCGGTGATTCACGTTGTGCAAGCCGAAACCTTTGCCTGACTCCGTTTGACGTGTCTTGAGCATCAACGTTTTCAATTTCTCCTCGCTCATTCCCACACCGTTATCCATGACCTTGAGCTCAATATCTCCTTCGATCCTACGTCCCGTGATTCGTATATGACCGCGGTCCGGTAGATGCTTCATTCCATGGTAGATGGCATTTTCAACCAAGGGCTGCAAAATTATTTTCAATATTCGACAGCTGAGAATGTCCGATTCCACTTCGACTGCGTACGTAAATTTATTCCGATAACGGATGTTCTGAATCGTCAAATAGTTCTGAATGTGTTCCAGCTCAACCGCAATTGGAATGAGTTCTTCCCCTTTGCTAATGCTCGAACGAAGCAGTTTGGACAAGGCCGAAGTCATCGTAACCACTTCATCCACTTTGCCCATTTCGGCCATCCAAATGATAGAATCCAGTGTATTGTACAGAAAATGGGGCTGAATCTGCGCCTGCAGCGCCTTCAGCTCACTGATTCGTTTGACTTCCTGATCTTTCAAAGTTTGGTTCATGAGCTCTTTGATTTTGCTGATCATTAGATTGAAGGTACGTGATAGTTTACTGATCTCATTCGCACCCTCTACATCGACGCGAATGTCGAAGTTGCCTTTTTCCACCTGCTTCATATGCACTTCCAGTTGTTTAATCGGCTTGGTTAGAGTGACCGATAGCAAAATGGAAATCGCTAAGGCAATGATTAACGAGATGCCTCCCCACATCGCAGAAGTTAGCTGCATGTCCTTCTTATTTCCGCTTAGATCCCCAGCGTAAGTAACCCCAACAATTTTCCAGCCAAATTTCGTTGTACGGACGGTGTAGATTTTGCTTTGCTCTTTTTCTTGCGTATGGAAGGTGCTGTCCTTTGCCTGCAAAAGAGTAGGAATATCCTCTGATTTCAGCCCTGAGTAGATAAGCTGCTGCTGCGGATGATAAATCAGATCGCCTGCTTGGTCGAGTATGAACACATACCCTCTTTGCCCCAGTTGAATTTGGTTGCATAGATCATTAATGACGTTATAATTCAGATCGACCAATAGAACACCGCTTGCCGCTCCAGGCAACGGATTTGGCATTTGTTTACTGATCGATACGACCCATTTGTACTCATCCTTATATATGTGTTGAATGTGTGAGGGAGAAATGGCCACGTCGTCATTGTTTCTACTAGCCTTGCTGTACCATTCTTGCGTAATTAACTCGGCATATGATTTGAAATTTGCATCCATGCGTTCCGATACGACGGCACCATTGGAGCCCGCAAATACGATGGAAGCGATATCATTCCGTGAAGCAACAATGGCATGAAAATAACTGCTGATCTGACTCGCTAGCTGCACCCCCTCTGTTCCCTCCGGGTTTTTCAACGCCAAGTATCGTTTCAGATCGGCATTGCTCAGGGATAGAGCAGATATACTCTCCATGTTGCCGATGTAAGTTTGGATATTTTTGTTTACTTGCTCGATAAGCTGCTTGGTATATTCCAATGAAGTATCCGTAACGGCCACCGTAGAGAGGCGGTAAGCGCTGTAGCTTAGGATGATGGTTGTGCAAAGAATTAAGCATGAAAACGCCAGGGCAATCTTCGTATGGATGCTTTTGAATTGAATAGGACGCCGCCAACTTCTCATAGGCTCATCTGACCTTTGTGCGCTGCTCGGAATTCTTTGGGGGTCATGCCTGTATTTCTTTTGAAAATAACGCTGAAATATTGTGGGTCACTGTAGCCAACCTTAGCAGCCAACTCATAGGTTTTCAGCTGCGAAGCAGCGAGCATTTCTTTGGCTTTATCCAAACGGTATCGGGTCACGTACTCGACGAAAGTCTCGCCGGTATGCGGTTTGAACAAAGCGCTGAAGTAGCTCATGCTCATATAAATATGATTGCACACCTGCTGAAGCGAGAGCTGTTCGTCCGCATAATGTGCATGAATGTAGGCGACCGCGGCTTCCATCTGAGCTTGAGACACCGTGGTTCGTTTCTCAGCCAGCAAGTCCACGAGCGCTAGACAAATTCCCTCTAGCCAGAGCCGCACATCATCTAAGGTTTTCCTGGCATATAACTCCATGAAAGAATGATCGCCGAGCACCGCAGCTTCTTCGAAACCGGTCTCCACCAACACGTTCATTAAAGCGACGAGCAGTTTATTCAGTTTTCCGTAGCATTTATCCATCGAGCAGGTGCCCTTCTTCATTTCATTGATCCAATCCTGCAGCGTAAGCGTTACGATCATCTTTTCACCTGTTTTAATAGCGGAAATCACTATCTTCTCCATATGGATGTAACTCAGATTGTCCTGGCTGCTCCCAAATTCCATATCCCCAATTGAAATGATTCGGTTCTTCCCAAGCAAAAAGCGGTAATCCAGCGCAGAAAGTGCTTCTTGAAATGCTTTTGGCAGGTCTGGCAGATCGCTGCAAGTGCGCCCAATTCCCATCGTTACCGTCATGCTCAAATATTTCTCGATGCTGTACCTTACATGTTCGGCAAGCGTTTGACAGGTCAATTCGATCCTTTCCGGATCGCCAGAGAGCAGTGCGACAAGCTTATCATCACGCGTTCGAAATACGATGCCACCTTGCTCCTTCTCCATGATTTCATGAAAAATGTTGTAGGCCGCAAAGCGTAACAGCTCCTCCTCAGCTACTTGGTCATTGTAGAACTCACGGTGAAACTCATCAATATCAAGAGCAAGTACCGTAAAACTAGGACCTCTCATAGAAAGTCCAAACATCTGGAACTTGCGATCAATTTCATCTCTTCTCATGCAGGAAGTAACTAACCGTTCAAGAAATCGCTCTCGAAGAAGCGGCATGCTCTCGTTAAACTGATGACGGAGAAAGGTGACATCTTCCCTCTGTTTACGCTCTTCATCCAGTTCTAACCTTAACTTATGAAGAAATTCGGTAAACTCTACGGAGTTGATCGGTTTCAGCAAATAATCTTTGACCTTGAGTTTGATCGCCTGCTTCGCATAATCGAAATCCTCGTAACCGGTTACAATAATAACTTTAACATCCCGGTAATTCGCGGCAATTAGCTCTGTCAGTTGAAGGCCGTCCATGAACGGCATGCAAATATCTGTAATAACGGCATCAGGCTGCAGAGTCTCCAGCGCCTCATAGGCATCTCTGCCATTATCGAAATCTCCAACCAGTTGGAAGCCGCAGGCCTCCCAATTCGTCTTCCGCTTGATGCCTTCTCTGACTTCATCTTCATCGTCTATCATGATGATTTTGTACATTATGGGTCACCTCTGGCGAAATCGAATTAAGCTCTATGTGTATTGTACACAGCAGGTTCATAAAATAACAATAGAGGCTGCCCATAATGGCACAGCCTCTTTTTTCCTATTCGTAGAGCAGCGGCTTGATGTCAGCAGCATCAATGTTCGTTTTGTCGTACCAGTGGAAGCCTGTATCGATCGATTTAGGAACAGTCTCACCTTTAATCGATTGGACCGCTGCTTTCACTGACCAGTAGCCGATGCCGATCGGATCTTGTGTAATGGCACCAGCCATCTTGCCGCTCCGGATCGCATCCATTTGCTGCTTGCCGGAATCGTAGCCGACGACGGTGATTTTGCCGTCTTTTTTCAGCTCTGTCACGGCATTGATAACACCGATTGCGGATCCCTCGTTTGCGCCGAAGAAGCCTTTAATACTCGGATGAGCTTGGATAATTGCTTTGGCCAAATCTGTGGACTTGAGTTGATCGCCTCCGCCGTACTGCGTATCAACAATTTTGATTTTCGGATATTTCTCTTTAATCCGATTCGTGAAGCCATCCCGGCGATCAATGCCCGTACGGCTCGTTTGGTCATGTACGACAAGGGCGATCTCACCCTCGTTTCCGATGAGCGCTGCCATTTTGTCTGCTGCCAACGCGGCGGCAGCTTTGTTATCGGTGGCGGCCGTCGTCACCGGAATGTCGCTGTCGACTCCGGAGTCAAAGCCGATGACGGGGATTTTGCCTGCTTTTGCCTTCTCTAACAGTGGAGTAGCAGCTTTGCTGTCCAACGCGGCGAAAGCGATGGCTGCTGGCTTTTTGCCTAGTGCTGCCTGCAGCATTTCAATTTGCTTATCCACTTGTGTCTCCGTTTCCGGACCTTCAAAGGTAATTTCTACATTAAATTCTTTGGCGGCTTTCTCAGCCCCTTGTTTGACAGCTTGCCAGAATTGGTGCTGGAAGCCTTTTGAGATGACCGGAATATAAATTTTATCCGATTTGGCCGCCGCTGGCGCCGCTGTTGATGCTGCTGGCGCAGCCGTTGTCGCCGCTGTTTTCGTATCCGTCGTTTTGGAACCGCATGCCCCTAAAACCATCGTCGTTACCAATAAAAGGGATGAAACTACCGCAAATCTCTTATTCCGTGTATGCAATCTTGATCTCCCCTTACGTTTAATTTGTTGTATGTGACTCCGGCTTGGAGTGAATACCGACTTTATTTTTTGCGACGTCGCATCATATCAGCGTAGACCGCTAGTACAACGACAACACCTACAATAACCGTCTGCCATTCTTGTTTAACAGATAAGATACGCAGCCCGTTCGTGAGTACGCTCATGATAAGGGCACCGATGACGGTTCCGAGAATGGATCCTTTGCCTCCGCTTAAGGAAGTGCCGCCGATGACCACTGCAGCGATCGCTTCCAACTCATAACCAGAGCCGAGCGCGGGCTGAGCGGAATTGAGACGGGAGGCCATCATAATGCCGGCGATACCGCTGAACACGCCAGTCAACGAGTAGATAACAATTTTCCAATAGTCTACATTAACGCCGGAAAGCCTTGTGGATTCTTCATTGCTTCCTAGGGCAAAGTTATAACGTCCAATGATCGTCCTCGATAAAATAATGCTGGCAATGATCGCTGCTCCGAAGAAGACGAGAATGGCGTTCGGAATTTCGAAGCCAGGAATGATTGAATTAAGAATGGACCCCATCGAGATCTGCGAGAATGCCGGCGTATCATTAAAATAGATCGGCTTCGTCCCAGAGATGACGAGAGAAAGTCCTTTGGTCACCATCATCATAGCTAGTGTTGCGATGAAAGGCGGAATTTTCATCTTTGCAACGAGAAGCCCGCTGATGAGACCGCAAATGGCTCCAGTGGCAATGCCGCCGATAATGCCAAGCGGCATAGGTAAATGCCACGTTGTAATGATGACTCCTGCCATCACCGACGAGAAGGTCATGACGGTTCCTACGGCCAGATCAATTCCAGAGGTGATGATTACGAACGTTGAACCTAGAGCAAGCACACCGATAACTGCCGTTGAGAGCATAATGGCTACAATGTTATTGAATTGAAAGAAATTGCTGGAAGACAACGAGAAGATGATAACCAGCATAATCAAGCTGGCGAATGCCAGCAGCTTCTGCGCAGCACCGGTTTGACTCGACATCGTGGGCACTATTTTTTTACGTACTAGCCATGTTGACATCATGATTCCTCCTAAGACATCCGCTAACTGATTCGCATCGTGGCATATTTCATAATCGCTTCCTGGGTGGCGTCCTGCTGACGCAGCTCGCCGGTAATTCGCCCTTCGCACATGACCATGATGCGATGGCTCATGCGCAATATTTCGGGCAGCTCGGATGAAATCATAATGATTGATTTCCCTTGTGCCGCTAGCTCATCCAGCAGCTTATAAATCTCCGTCTTCGCGCCAACATCGATACCTCTCGTGGGCTCATCGAAGATGAGAATGTCGCAGTCCCGCAGCAGCCATTTACCGATAACGACCTTCTGTTGATTGCCGCCTGAAAGAAATTTAACTTGCTGATGAATGCTCGGCGTCTTAATTTGAAGCGCTTCCACATAGTGAGAGGCTGACTGTTCAATTTTGCCGTCATGCATCCACCCGAACAGACGTCTCGCTTTGCGATAAGAGGCAACGGCGATATTCGTCTTCACGTCCATATCCACCATGAGCCCATAACGTTTACGATCCTCGGATAAATAACCGATTCCATGCTTCACGGCATCATGAGGGGCTTTGATCTGGACCTTATGCCCGTGGATGCGTATGTCGCCCGAGTCAATTGCATCTGCGCCGAAAATGGCCCTTGCCACTTCGGTACGACCGGCTCCCATAAGACCTGCGAAGCCAAGAATCTCACCTTTTGCCAAATGAAAGGAGACATCCTTCACGGAAGAACCACGGTTCAGATTCGTAACCTCGAGCACTCTTGTCTCTGAAGCCTCGACGGTAATCTGCTGCGTACTGACATAGAGTTCGCGACCAACCATCATTGCAATGATCTGATCGATGGTCGTATCTTTCGTCTGTACCGTATCGATATAACGACCGTCACGCATGACAGTGATGCGATCGGTAATTCGCTTCAACTCTTCCATCCGGTGGGAAATATAGACGATGCCCACCCCACGCCCACGCAGCTGTTCAATGATCCGAAACAGCTCTTCGATTTCCGCGTTAGTGAGTGCCGCCGTTGGCTCATCCATGATGAGCACTTCGGATTGAAACGACAAAGCCTTAGCAATTTCCACCATTTGCTGTTTGGCCACTGTTAGCTCCGACACCTTCGTCCGCGGATCGAGCTGGAGATTCATTTCGCTCAGCAGTTGCTGTGCCTGATCGTTCAGCTTCCTATCATCGACGAACAGCTTGATTCCCTTCCTCGGCTCGCGCCCAATAAATATATTTTGGGCTATCGTCAAGTCCGGCATTAAGTTTAGCTCTTGATGAATCATCGAGATGCCAAGCTGCTGAGCTGCTCTCGTATTGGGAATGTTCACTTCCTTGCCTTTTAGGATGATTCTGCCTTCATCTTTCTGGTAGACACCCGTGGCGATTTTCATTAATGTGGATTTTCCGGCGCCGTTCTCGCCAACAAGCGCATGCACTTCACCGGCTGCCAACTCCAGACGACATTGATGGAGGGCGTGCACACCAGGAAAATGCTTCTCAATTCCTTCCATCCGGACTAGAGCTTCACTCATGACCTCACCTCGTATTTCGTTTAACATTTCGTGCTTATGTGCTTATTCTATCTGCAATTGGCCGAAATAAGAGTGGATAAATCTCTTCAAAAAAGTTGAAAATCTTATGATTTTGAAAACCACAAAAGATTATCAACAAAAAAACTTGCTCCAAATAGTGTTGTATTTTGTGCAACATTAGGCAGCCAAATTCGCGTGATCCCGGCGATTGTTGTAAAACATACAATAATTTCAGCCAAAGTAGCTCTATTGGATGAAACAAGGCCAATTTGTTGTACTTCATACAACATCTATAGTTTGGTGAGATAAAAACAACGAAATTGTTGTACGTTGTACAACTTTCCCCCAAATAAACCTTGGAAAGGACAGACAAACTCCTCCCCCTCTAACCCTCTAAGCCCAACGTAAACATAAAAAAACCCCTCACAAGGAGGGGCATCTCAATAAAACACAGTCGTTACTCGGCTTCTTTAACGTTTAATTTCTCTTTCAGCAGATTCAACTGCTCATCAACTTTCGCTTGTTTTGCAACATCAACGGGTGTGTAGCTGCCTACTGAACCAGCTGGTACGTAAGGCTTGCGGGCGATTTCCGCTTCAACTTCCAGTTGGATAATTTTCTCTTCCATACGTTGGAAGCCGCGGGATGCGTTGCCGCTCTCGATGACGCCATTGTAGGAAACTTGTGCCATTTGTTTTTTGGCTTTAGCCAGTTGAGCGCGGGACACAAGCTCGTTGCGTTTGTTACGTAGTTTGTAGAACTCGTCTTTCATTTCGTGCAGCTGCTGTGTTAGCTCGTCAGCATGTGCTTTGGAAGCGGCATATAGATCTGTGAACTCAACAATTTTATCTTCGTGATACAATTTTTCTTCAACAGCTTGGCGAGCGATAGCCTCTTGGCCATTTTTGATTGCTGCGGAAGCCTTAGCTTCACGGTCAGCCACGAGACGAACAGACTCTTCCAAACGCTGCTTCAGCTTGCGCTCATTGGCGATTTGTCTAGCAACGGTAACTTCAGCTTGTGCGATTTCTTGCTCCATATCCCGTAAATATTGATTCAACATAACGATCGGATCCTCAATTTTATCCAATACCTCGTGAATTGATGCTTTTGTCATATCTTTCATTCTTGTAAATACTCCCATGGTTTACACGTCTCCTTTTTTAATATCAATTGGTTGTTGTTCGAAGCGAGCGACTTTGGCTCTCAATTCTTCTACTTCTCTTTGCAGAGCTTTCTTTTCGATGTCTTTCATCATCTCATCGATATTGTTGGTTTTCCCTGCGTCGTACGGAGCATTGAAGCCCGTATGTTGTGGCGCATGGGTTGGGTGCGGCTTGTGAGCGTTCCAAGCCCCGCCATTATAGCCTTGACGGCCATATGAGCTGGCATAGGGATCAAATGGAGGCTGATCGTACCCAGGTTCCTTCGGAATGACAAGTGCAGCTACAAAGTAGATGAAAATGACCGTCCCACCGGTGAAGATTGTGGTGATAACCACTAACAAACGTAATAGCGTTGCATCTACATTCATGGCCTCGGCGAGTCCGCCGCATAGGCCAGTAACTTTCTTATCTCTTCGTGAGCGGTATAGTTTGCTCATGATTATTTGGCTCCCTCCTGCTGCAGTCTGTTTCTCAGAGCTTCCATTTCAGCATCTACTGCCGGGTTGCCCCCGCTGTAGTAGCTTTCACGCCCCATTCGTCTTACATCGCGGAGCGTTCTGGCATGAAGCTCCATATCGGATACGCGCTCTTCCAAGCGACCGAACATCCGTGGTGTCGCATCCTGCGCCACACTGCTGCGAGCGTGTAGTCTTTGCTGCAACCGAGCGGACTCCATTCGCGCTAAGTAGTAGCTGCGTTTGTCTGCCACTTCTTTGTAATCGGCTTTGAGCTGCTGCAGCTCTTCATCCAGATCAAGGATGGACTGCTTCGCTTGCTCGTACAATTCATGATACTGCTCGCTTTTCTCTTCGGCTTGCAGCTTCTCTTGAAGCACGATCCTTGCCATATGTTCTTCGCCGGCCTTCAGAGCAAGCAGCGCTTGATGCTCGCGCTTCTCTTTGGTTTCCAGCGCCGTCAGATATTGCTGCCGGAGGGACGCTGCATGGCTGACGCATTGCTGATACAGTCTCTCGGACTGTTGAAGCTGCTCACGCTGCGCTGCTAAGTACTGGTCAATCAAGCGGACCGGGTCTTCCGATCGCTCCAGATGTTCATTCAGTGTTGCTACGGTAATGTCTCTCATTCGCCTAAATAGGCTCATCTCTCATACCACCTTTTTCACTCTCTGTATTCGTTTCATTCCATTACACAGTTCTTCTTGTCAACATCGAAACTCCGTAACCTATCAACCCAATCGCCAGTAAAATGATGATCCAACCAGCTAATTTACTAATCAGGATGATAGCGCCAAGCCCTGCAATGATCCAACCGAATTTGCTGCCGTTCTGAATACCTACATAACCAAGGCCAACCATTCCTATTGGAATCAAGTATCCCATCACCGAGCCAATAAAAGGTCCCATGTGAATGCCTAGCTTATTTAACAGAATCAGTGCACCGAATGCGATTAGCAGAGCGGCTAAGCCCGTATTTCTTTTCATCGTTTCGTCACCGCCTTTCGTTGTTTGCTGTGTTGTTGTGCTGTGCTCTTGTTCATGTCTTTATTTTAGGTAAAAACGAAGCTTTCCAAAACGGACTAACGACGGTATTTGTTCCTAGACCTTAGTCGGGGCGCATCTAAGACCTGTGTCAGTCAAAAACAGTGTTTATACGACAGACATATTGGTTAAATACTTAACAAACTTGGTAACCCGCGCTTTTATCCTGGGAAAAGGAAGGTTTTACTTATATGAAACAACAATTACAAACGTTAACTATACGCATCCTGTTATCCGCTTTATTCCTTCTACTACTCCCTACCTTTGCTTGGGAAGCAACGGCGATAGCGCCTGTTTCGAAATCATTTATGGCGGATATTCTTAGTAAAGAGCCACTGCCTATGGTAAAACTTTTTCGTACTATTCCTAAAAAAACATCCACAGCAAGTAATGAACCACTCTTTTCTTTTTCCGTGCTGAGTGACGTACATGTGGGTGCAGAAGACGAAGATTCACAAAAGCGCTTCCGTGCGGCTTTAGCCGATCATCATCTCATCCGACCTGACAGCAGACTTATGGTGCTCAATGGTGACCTCAGCAATGGCAACGAAGCAGATAATCGGAGTCTAGTCAGCATTATGAGCGAACACACCTTACCTCCCGTTCATGCAACGATGGGTAATCATGAGTATTATGGGATGTGGCAAACGGAGAATGGCGATCAGGATACCAGCAAGCTGAATCCGAAATGGACAAGCCAAAAAGCAATTGACCTGTTCCATCAGATGTTTAACTATGAAAAGCCCTACCATGAGCTCGTCATGGAGGACTATCACTTTCTATTTCTTGGTGGTGAATTTTATCGCGATGTGGATCCTAACGTGAAAGAGGATGCCTATCTATCCACTGAACAACTTACTTGGTTTCAGGAAAAATTGAAGGCAGCTGCGGCTGCAGCGCCGGACAAGCCTATTTTCGTTTTCTTGCATCAACCACTCGTTCATACCGTGGACGGCTCGGATCAAGAGCTCGGAGTTGTACAGCATCAAGAGCTCAGGGCGATTGTGAATGCATATCCGAATATTGTGTTCTTCAGTGGACATACCCACTGGAATTTGGAGACGACTAAGCAGATAAAACAGTTGGAGTTCCTAGCCGTATCCAGCGCCTCAGTACAGGAAATATGGAATGCAAATAATGAGCCTGAAGGCAGCGCGGCTAGCCAGAGCATCGTTGTGGACGTTTATATGGACCGTATCGTGATTCAGGGGCGTGAGCATTCGGAGAAGAGGTGGATTGAGCCGGCATTTGTGAAGCGTTATGGGGGGAATAATAAAGGCATCCAAGCGATTATGGTCGGACAACGCAATAAAAGCTAAGTCTAGCCGAGTGGCCAAGCTTAGCTTTTTTGCACATCATCTAACAAAGAACCATCACAAAACATTAATGAAGCAGCGTAACCTGCAGTAAGTGCAGATAAGTACCATACCGCCTCTTCCGTAATGAGATCAATTTCCTTAAATGTTTGCGTTTCAAAATCATTCATGTCATTAATCCCTACAAATAATAAGGCCAATAGAAGGGGAAATGCGAAAAGGCAGACTATATAGATGAATAAGCCTATAGAAATGGCTTTGATATTCGCATCTCTTATAAATATCATTTTTGTTCCACCTCTTCTTTTACAGCCCTTCCGGAACAGGAATACTCTGAATCTTATTTAGTTGGTTATAAGAAACGATAACCGTGCTTTTAATATCCCGCGGTTCACAATCATCAAGATCCATAATATCAAAAACAATCTCTAGTCGAACCGGAAGCGATGTTAGAATTAAGACAATTCTTTATGAAGCAAAAAAAGTTTTGTCCGGAAAACCGTCTCCCTCTGCATAACATCTTGCAATAGCTGAAGCAGCCTTCATGAACATATGGTCTTTGGTAGTACCTGGAACTCTCTCTAGCTGCCGAAATTCTTCATGAACTAGATTAAATTCAATTTCACCCAAACTTTCTTCTGTTGGACCAAATTTGTAAATGACCTTTTCGGCATCGTCGAACACTTTAATCAGCATAAGATAGGTTGCCATTTTGGGACCCTCCTTTCTTTTTTGGCAATAAAAAAACAAGCCTCTAAAGAGTAACCCGGCTATCGTCCCATGAAGTGTGACTCATGGCTTAGACCCGTGGCTTTGCGTCTCCACCTTTCGATGGATTTGCCTTTGTTCATTATTGCTTGATATTAGGTGTGTTTCGCTCATTATTGCTAGTCGTAAAGAACTAACTATTTCCATGGTATTCCATAAAATAATGAAATTCAACATATTTCTACAAAAAAGAGGTGCTCAGTACACAATGTGTGTGATTTTACACAAAAAAGTTTAAGTAGGACAATGTTCTTGGCGTTACGCCCTTCTCCATTAATACCTACCATCGTGCTGATATCCCGTCCTACAAATAAGGAACGACCGTTCCCATCTAGGGTACGGTCGCCACATTCACCTGCTACATTTAATTAATAAAATTTAAAACCTTTAAAGCTTGGTACAGTATCTTAGCACTTTGTCCTCGGTCCGCTAGCGTTGCAGGGGAGAAGGTCGAATCGGTAACACCATTAACAATGCCTTCCTGTATACCAACGGCAACAGCCTCTCTTGCCCATGGTTGAATGCTCAATTGATCTCCAAATTTGTTAATAGCCGCATTCTTTTCTGTTTCCGTTAATTGTTTTGTGTATCCACCTGCTTGCAGCATGCTGTGAACCATTTTCATCATTTCCTGACGGGTAATCGGTTGGTCTGGTTTAAAGGTACCATCCTCATATCCACTTACTAAACCAACCTCAACAGCAGCATACACAGGTGCAGCATACCATGCGTTTGTCTGTACATCATTAAATTTTGCAGGCAATCCACTCTTAGGCTGAATGCCCAGCCCTCTTATAAGTAAGGCAGCAAATTCAGCACGTGTAACTGGTCTGTCATATCCGAAAGAACCGTTATCATAACCAGAAATAATGAATTTAGATGCCAGGGTTTCAATTGCCTCCTTGGCAAAATGAGACGAAGGTACATCTTCAAAGGTTTTTACATTCTTCACTAAGGAATAAATAGAATTACCCTTACGCATCATATTTGCTTGCAGTGTTCCATCTTCACTAACCGTGAAAAACGTTGGAACTGGGTAGTAAGAATTCGTAATGGGATCAAAGACCACACCAACCAAATTCTTGCTAGCAGTAATGTTCGTCATCCCAGGAACCAATAGAGAATGCTGAATATAAGAATTTACTGAGGTTATTTCGATTTGTTTATCCCCAGACGCAGCTTGTATTGTAAAGTCAATTGGTTTCAATACTTGCTCTGCTGAGGATTGTTGAAGCAGGATGCCAAAAGACTTTTCTAACTCAGCATCAATCTTGCTGAAAGTTACTGTAATTTTTGTAGTATCTACAGCTAGTCCTTGCTGTTCAACAGCTTGTTTGATTGAATCCGCATTAAACTTTACTTCTCCTATTGAGGATTGAACGTGAATCATAGTTTCAGCATTCTCAGAATCTGCTTGTGTGATCGCAGATGCACTTAACTCCGTTTGAGCAAAGTCCCCTTGTCCTTGAATCTTTATAACAACCGATTTAATTAAAGAATCCACTTGACTCAGCAATTGCTTAGCAATGAGTTCAGCCAATTGTTCATTTGTAAATGTAAGCTTGACTACAATTTGCCCCTTATCATTAGTACTTATCTCCACTTTGGGTGCAGTTGAATCTGAGACTGGTACCGATCCTGAACCTGGATTTGGGCTTGGCTCTGGGTTTGGGTTTGGATTTGGATTTGGATCTGGAACTTGAACTGGGTCGGTTCCCTCATCCGGAGTCCCTGTAGACTCAATGTTCTCCAAAATGGATAGGTTACTGCTTTCCCCGAATGCATTCAAAGCTGCTATTGCGATTTTGACAGCACCAGAAGGTAATACAGTTCCATTAGGAATCGTAATTCGGTACGAACTTCCTGTTGTTTTTTTAACTAAAGCTAAATTTCCCACTTTGTCATTATTAGCGTCTAAGAAAAACACTTTATATCCTGTCAGTTGCGACTGATTATCAGCAGCTTTCCACGAAAGAGTTCCTCCCACTTTGCCAGTTACCGTTTCCGTGCATATAAAGGATATTGCACCAGGAACTGGCAGGTAAACAGAATTGGCTACTGTTACAGGCACAGCAGAGATATTATCCCAAACATTAATTAAACTGATCATGTTCAGTTCCTGCTGCAAATGATTGAGAGCTACAACTCCAATATTTACAGCATTGCTGGGTACAGTTTGGATATTGTAAACTCCATACGTAACTGTTCCAGCATTTACCTTAGTAATCGCATTACCAACGGCCTGTAAATTTGCATCTAGAAAATACACAGCGTAGCCTGTAATTCCTGTTTCATCGCCTGGCGACCACTGTAGAGAGCCATTATATAATCCAGAGGAAGTATTGCTCTCAGTGAACGATAACTTTCCAGCCAAGAAATTTGGTGAGTCATAAATAGGTGATGCCGTATATTTGACGCTTTCCGCATAAGCATTTTTAGAGAAAACACCCATTTGCTTGGCATTAGTGGGTATGGCTGTGCTGGCCAGAGAGATGGCATTAGCACCGCCTTTTGCTAGTTCGCCTATCATACCCAGCTTATTACCTTGAGCATCCAAATAGTAAGCTGTATAGCTTGTAATATAGGATTGATCATCCGGTGCTGCCCATTTCAAGCTGCCCTGTATTTGCCCGGATGTGTAGTTCGTATCGGTAAAGCTTGAGCTTTTGGGAACTTCCCTAGGTATCTTAATCTCCTCAACACTTGTATAACGATAGATACCATTTTTAGCTAGACTATAGAGGACTACACTGCCATCATCCGCCATAGTCACGTGATCTATTGTAAAAGGAAGGTCGAATAGTTTGTTGCCATTGGTTCGATCATAGACGGCTTTCTTCGAGAAGACATATTGATTTCGGGCAAAAATGACCTGCTCTCCGTATGAGGCATTTATTGACATCAAATTACTCGCATCCAGCCTCTTCCCTGCAAAAAAGATTTCTGCTTCATCTTTCACCAAAGGTCTGGATGAAGGTGAATAACCGTTTGATTTATCATATGTTTTGTATTTCCCAACATTAGCGGGATCTGGGCCAACCAGCGATAAATAAGAAGGAGATGACTGCGATTCTCCAATATATAGTTTGTTTAATTCAGGACTATAGATGAGGTCACCTCGATAGAACGATGTGTTGATTTGATCACTGAAAACAACTTTTTTAGATACCCCAGAAGCAACATCATACGTATACAAATTACGATGGCCACTTCCTCCATATTCCGGTAAATAATAGATGGTATCCGAGCTAATTGCGATTTGGAATGGAGGCTCATTAACGATAAATGTTGTAATGGTGCCGCTGAATTGAGCGTCAGTCACAGCAATTTTAGTACTACCGAACAAAGCCACATAAAGCTTCCCATTAAAAATATCAATATCTGTCGGCTTCGAGCCTATGAACATTTCATGCTCAATAGAAAGCGTAGCAGGATTAATATATAGAAGTTTATTCGTGTCTTGGGATACGGCATATACGAGGCCGGTTTCTTGACTGAATACCATATCAGTTAACGGTACTGTAAAGCTTAATTTATTATCCGAATAGGTTGCTTGCGTAATCGTGTTTGTAGGTGTCAGATTAAGTGATACCTTATCAACCGTCTTTGTTGACGTATTGAATAAATAAACCGCATCCGTACTATCCATTAGTATTCTTTCTGTTGTGTAGGGCAGGTTCGTAATTTTCGTAAAGTTATCTCGATCATACACAGCGCTATCCGAAAATACATAACTGCCTTTTACATGATGAAGTTTATTCTCATAGTAGCCATCTTTGTAGTCCCCATGTATGATTTTTAAATTGTTCTTATCTAATTTATGCCCTGCAAAAAACACATCGTCACCATCTAGGATAACCTTACGGTTCGGATAGGAGAAGCCATAGCCTTCATAATAGGTAGATTGATTATTAGGTACTAAAGTGTCTGTCTGGGTACTATAAGCAGCTAGATCGGTACCAGACAAGCCACTTTCGCCCACATACAACGTGTGAGTTGTTGTATCCACAACGAGATCAGCCATATAGTAATCATTTGGGTATACGTCAACTTGTGTCTCTTGATTGGAAGTTAAATTAATATCATAAATAAAACTAGAGTTGTCCTTGACAACATAGTAAAGTTTATTCCCATCAACAGCTAAACGAAATGGAGATCGGCCGCCCGCTGTATTAATCGTCGATGACACGGCTTGTGAGGCGATGTCGACAACCTTAATTTGCGTCGCCCCCGATAGGGGGATGTACAACTTCCCATTATCCATGGCAATTCCAGACGGGCTGGATCCAATGGCAAGTTGTTTTACGATCTGCAAATCATTTGTACGGATAAACAGCAGCTCATTCGTATCGCTTGTAATCGCATAAATGTAACCGGCTGCCTCATCCAGCTTCCAGTCAATAATACTTTTATTCAGTACATTACTGATAGCTGTTGTTGATGCATGGCTAGTAGAACGGTAAAATACATTACTCACAGTGAAGAATAATAAGAATAATATAAGAACTGAAGCAATCTTTCTTTTAACTTGCGCCTTATAGACTAACCCTTCCATCCTGAACCTCCTAGAATTTTAGCTTTGCGTCATCCCTTTTCAGAGATTGCCTTTTACTGCTTTGGCAGATTTTAAGGCTGGGGTACGTCAATCTTATACTTACCCTGGAAGATTACGTTACCATCCTTATCGTACGTAGTTCCTTGGCCATGACGGGTCATGTAAGTTTTGGAATATTCGCCAACATAACGTTCGCCATTTTCGTAATAGATTGTCGCGAAATAGGTTCCATTTTCTTTAAGTGTAAGTTCAATCCATAATTTACCATCTTCATAGTAGTATGTGCCGTTGCTCGTGCCTCCTTTTACGAAATTCCCTTCGTAATATTTGGCACCCGATGAATAATATTGAGTTCCCTTCCCGTTAAGCATTCCGTCAACATATTGTCCCTCTTCGTAGAGATAAACCTTATCTTCCGATTTTTCATAAGTTTTCCCGTGTCCATTAGGGATATTCTTAACCCAATTGCCTTCGTACTGAAGCTCTTCATTGATAAAATATTTGCCATATCCGTCATATAGATTGTCTTTATACTCGCCATCGTAGACAAGCTTATCTGCGAGGTATAACTTTCCTTTTCCATTAAAAATCCCTAATTTAGTTTCACCTTCAAAAGCTATGAAGCTGCTGTCATCAATGTTGATAACGTATCCTGTCTGGCGTCCACTCTCGAACTTTTCCGCAATCGCAATTTCACCCGTTCGGTCACGACCGTATTGGTTACCTGAAAAATAGATGACACCTGGTCCAACGACATCATTATTGAGGAACACGGCGTCGTACCATAGCGATCCATTATCGCGGTATAGTTTTCCTTTACCGTTCATTTGACCGTTCTTGAGTTGACCCTCGTACATAAGTGCGCCGTTGTCATCATATAGCTTTCCTTCGGTTGCGGGATCGTAGATATAGACGGCTTTCAGATTAGCGTCCCACAGTACCTTGCGTCCTGTTGCTTCGCCAACAAAGCGCAGCGGAACGAACGTATAGCCTTGGTTTAGAAAAGGAGCGGTTGGCAATGAGGTAGTAATGCCATTAACGTCTGCTTCTTCCTGTCCCAGTATGAGAGAGAGTGACTTACCCTGACTCGTTCCTTTAACGCTCTGTTTCGAATCATTCCATTCAATTTCCAATCCTAGCTTTTCGAAAATAGGTCTAAATTCAACCGTCGTTGATCCGTCCTTCAGCATAGGGGACTGATGGAAGGTTACTTCTTCTCCGTCCAAGAAAACTCGAATCGGTTTATCCGTATTCAATTGTTCGATTCGCTTCTGCATCCAATAATCACGAACAAACTCATTCGGGACATCGAAGTATAGCACAGCATACACGCCTGATTCCATAATGTCTGTATATAACCGTGTGTTATTCTCCTCGAACAAAGCGCCCATATATGTCCATACACCGGAATCAAGTCGATAAATACCAAGTTTGTTCTGCTCTCCTGCTGGAACTCTTTGCTTCATGTAGGTCATCGAGAGTTTCAGGACGTCATTACGTGAATCAAAAGATACTGTCCATGGGTAGCTGACCATTTTTTGGCTAGGCTTAAGTGCTTTGGTAAGCGCTAAATCTTTATCATCACTGAAGCTAATAGTGACAGCCTCATAAAAATCAGAGTCTGGGACTTTTGGTGAGTAAACGGTTACGCTATTGTCCTGCGTGGACAGTTTTTTAATATAACCTAATTTTCCGATACTTTCTCTGACACCAGCAGGGACACTATCGAAATAAGGAACAGCCGAAACGAGCGTGTCTGCTATCTGACCTTCACCTGTCTTTTGGAGCTGACGAAATTTGATGGTTTCGTCCTTCATTCTCAGCACAAGCTGGTCGTTGTAGATGCCAATGAGGAACTCTTTGTCTCCAACAATGCCCGTTTGTCTTGAAGCAATATCTGCAGCGATAATATGGTAAGCTCCATTTTCGAACACGGGCCATGCTGCTATGCCAGTCCCAATGGAAGTTTGGGGGGGAATTCCAAATTCATTGAAGGTGCTTAGCACTTGTGGAAGGGTGTCGATTTCTTCAACGTTTAGCATACGTGTTTGAAAACCTGGCTTGGGATAGAGCGAATGAGTCCAGATAACGTTCTTGCCGTCAAACGCAAATTCGTTACCACCCCTGACGTAACCATCTGTTGGCTTGTACAATGTTCTGGATAATCCATCCTTTGCGTCGTAGCGTTCTATGCTGCCTGTATTGCTAATATAAACGACAATACCATCATCGATTAAAGCGCTTTTGCCTTTTCCGATCTCTTTGGTTACTTTAGTTTCCAGGTTATAAACCCCGAGCATCCCTTCAATTGGCTTATAGAAAACAATATATTTCCCATCAGTGCCAATCTGATCATAAGGATACGGAGGAATTTCAGTCTCGGTTACTTCACCGGTTAGAAGATTTATAAGCACGACATGCTTTTGAGCCTCCAAATAGACGGCATATCCTCCTCCTGCCGATAAATATTGCTTATACGTCTTAGTGTCAGTGAGTTGATTCAACTCTCCTGACTCCAAGTTGCGGCTGAACACCTGCCACCAACCTGGATTATCTTGCCCTAGGTAAACCATCTGATTGCCTGTGATCTTCGCAGCAGACACAGGCAACGTGTACTCCATTGGCTTGTCTGTTGAGGTGAATAACTCTGCAAATGCGCTTTTTGGCAGTAAACCAAAAGACCCTGCACCGATGGCAATCATCAAGATAAGCACCCATAATTTCTTTCCTATAAACCTCATACGCACTCGCTCCTTCTCAATCTCCATGTTAGATAACACAAAAAACCAAGCTCAATAGAGCAACCCGGCTATCATCCCATGAGTTGTGACTCATGGCTTAGACCCGTGGCTTTGCGTCTCCACCTTTCGATGGATTTGCCTTTGTTCATTATAGCTTGGTTATTAGGTATTTTTACTCATTCGTACTAGTTATTTAGAACTGACTGTTTTCCATATTAATCCACGTTATTTCAAAATTCAACACTTTTCTACAAAAAAGAGGAAATCCATACACAAAGTGTGTGCTTTCACACAAAAAAGGCCAACCGGATGATCCAGTTGACCCTTAGCCCTAGTAAATTGTCTATCGATTTAAACATTCTCTTTGTCTAGTAAATAGACTTTCACATTCTTCTTCACGCCGAATTCCTGAGCTTCGCTCAAATCATTCATGAATACATCAATTCTGGAACCGCGAATAGCAGAACCAATATCCTCCGCTTTACGAATACCGATGCCGTCAATGAACACCGTAGATCCTAAAGGAATAACAGCCGGATCCACGGCTATTGTGCGTCCTTCTTTGGCTTTAAGACCACTAAATGTGATGCCGTACATGGGATGGGAAGCCTTTTTACCTGTTGATTCAAAGCCTGCTGTATATGCGGTAAGGGTTGTGTTCAGCACTTTTTTGATAATTTTCTTTTGACCATTAGGTAAACCAACCTCATCTTCACCCATCGGAATCGTTAGACTTTGACCAATCGTTAGCTGGTTCGGATTCGGAATATCGTTAGAGTTGATAAGATCATCTACTGATATGCCAAAATCCCGAGCAATTTTATACAGCGTATCCCCTCGGTCCACTTGATACTGCGTCCTAGGCTGAACAAGTTCAGCTTGAGAGGCTTCTTCCACAGGACCTGCATTTCTTGCCATACTATACGTAGGAGGTAATTCCCCCCCATCTTCACTTTCAGGGTACGAATAGGCGGGTTTCACCTGCCACAAACAAAGCAGCAACGGAAGCGTCAAAGTAACATAAAGAATTTTACGAAACATAGTATTTCCTCCTCATAAAAAATAATAGAGTTATAGCTACTAGATTCGACCAATTCTATGATTTATATACGTCTCGTATTAAACTTCCTCATTTTGATAGGCAGTGAATAACTATAAACTCACCCTCATGAGAGAAACATATAGTACGCTATTTACAATGATGATATTGGTGTTCAGTTAACGGCAGCAGGCGTGCAAATAAACATTCACAGTTTGCAAAAGGAAACGGAAGAAGCGGCATTGATGGCAAAAAGATGATAAACAAGGCGGACAGAGTGCCAAAAAATAAGCAAGATAAAATGGGTAAAGAAATAAGAAAAGCTTGAATCGCATACAAAATGAATCTTGGAATATACTAACAAACGTTTATATGTGAAAGAATGCCGGTATGATAGTCTTTCTTGTTTTTTCACGAAGCAGCGATTTCATTTATTAAATATTCCTTGACAGGAATATTCCATACGGAGTATATTGTGTTTATAAATAAGACATTCAGTGCTCTTACCGACGTTTCAGTCGTTCAAAGAGATGGATGGATGGCTAGACTCTTTTCGCCGTATGTGGGAAGAGAGATTCGATCGCTTGGACGATTATTTGCAGCAAATGTTAGAGAAGGAAAAGAAAAAACAATTTGAATTGGAGGATTAGACATGACACAAGAAAAATCAGGGAAAAACTACGATGTAACTTTAGAAGGAGGCGAGTTGGTTCTTACTCGTATCTTCAATGCCCCACGCGAACTCGTTTTCAAAGCTTGGACTGAGGCTGAACATTTAGCTCACTGGTGGGGACCAACAGGCTTCGAATTAAGTGTACACACCTTAGATCTTCGCCCAGGCGGCAGCTTCCACTATTCTATGAAATCGGCTGAAGGCTTTGAAATGTGGGGTAAGTTTGTCTACCATGAAATTAATTCTCCGGAGAAACTCGTCTACGTGAATTCCTTTTCCGATGCAGAGGCTAACATTATCCGAGCACCATTTAGCGAAACCTTTCCGCTGGAAATAATGAATAAGTTATCTTTTACTGAAAATGAAGGAAAAACCAAACTGATCATGCGTGGAGGCCCTATCAATGCAACTGAGGAAGAACATAAGTTCTTTGAGGGTATGTATGATTCCATGAAACAAGGCTTTGGCGGAACGTTCGACCAGCTGGATGCCTACTTAGCCAAAGTGGTATAAGAGTTTTTCACGGTTTAAAGGATGTTTTTTGCGCCACTCTAGTAGCACTTGCCGATCCGGGCATGCCGCTAGGGTGGCGTTTTTGCTTGATGTGTACGCGAGCATACGCCAAAGGGGATTACTTGGTTTCTGAGCTATAGCTGAAACAGACTGGAATAGGTTTGGTTTCCGAGCCTGTAGTAAGTCAAAGTTCGGTGACGCTGAAATGTGTAGGCTGAGAAGTCGGTTTCCGCGCTTAAACCAGTAAAGAGCAATGGAGTATTAGCGGATAGGCTCAGAAGAAGCGCTTATCTCAGTTAAAGCCTTTTTTAATCGAGCAAATTCAACAATCGGCACAGCCGATATAAATAGGACATGCCGCGAAGCTGCTCTTTGTTGATTTTGACTAAATAGTTTAAGGAATCCTGAGCGATCTTTTTGGCATGTTCCACATCTTGAACATCCATCTCCGCAATGGCTTGCTTGAGATCAACAAGATCTACTGAATAAACGGCTGGTCGCAAAGCGCGAAGCAGCAAAATTTTACGCATTTGAGATCGACTAAATAGGCGGTAGCCATTTTCCGGATCTCGTGATGAGGTAATGAGCCCCACCTTTTCCCAGTGTCGGATAGCTGAGCTTGGGATGGACGTTTCCGCTGAAACATCTCCGATGGTCATCCATTCTTTCTTTGCGTTTAAATCGAGGCTGGTGTCAGGTTCCTGAGTCTCTAGAATTTGAATGTTCCTCTCTGCCAACGTTTTATCGCGATGGAGATCGGCCTGCCTGTCGTTGACCAACCAAAGGGCAGCATCCACTTCTTTTAATTGAATTTTCCGAAGAACCTCGGATGTTACATCCATACCAAAACCTGGTGCCATAGCTTGAATGCACTCGAAATAAGCAATATGTTCTTCGGTGTAAATCCGATAACCGCTGGATGAACGCTGCGTAGGAGGAACAAGTCCATTCGTTTCATAATTCCTTAAAGCACTTGTACTTAGTTTAAGTTTTCTGGCAATATCAATTGGCCGCAAATTCATATGTTCACCTCGGGTTGATCTTCGCGTTTTCATTAAGATTAAAGCTTACTTATAAGGTTTTTTCAACGAACTCCCCTATAATAGAGGCCAATCCTTCAGTCAGTTTACCATTCGCACGAATGTTGTAAAATGATTTTATAAAAAAGAAAGATTGTTTGACAAAGAACGAAGGAGCTGAATCGCTTGTTAAATGATGAGTTCAATCGGCAAGTCGAAAACCTAGTGGATAAAGGCTACCCTGACGTTGCTGGTATAACCAAAGAAGCATTCAAGCAGCATCTCGAGCCGCTCAGAGATAGAATCAAGGAGCTCAAAAAGCTAAACAAAGAACCACGAGCAGGATATGTTCCATTTGTCATCGTTGTTAAGCGCGACTGGATAGATGGTGAAAAAGCCATGCAGCTTGTGAAGCGGAATGACAAAATGGGCCTTAATGTCATGGATGCAGCTGATATCGAGCGCTTTATACCTATTGAGGGTATTGAATTTCCTAAAGGTATCGCCTATCTGGCGGTGGATATTGATACAGGCAAAGAAACGCTTAATATCACCCCAAATGAAGCGATCAAAATCATTACGAATGAACATCGCACCCCCCTCACCCTTGAGGAAGGCATTGCCTTGATTACTCATTTCCCGGATATTTTACAGAAAAATAACGGCTTCTCTCTGCTCGGTTCTCGCTGCGGCGACCGCAGAGTGACCGCTTTATGGATTAGCGCCGGCAAGCCGAAGCTAGGATGGTGCTGGGCAGGTAACCCGCATACGTGGCTCGGTTCCGCCTCTTGCGGATCTCGATCAGGAAACTAACAAAATAAACCTACTGCAGCTGCAGTAGGCTTATTCTTAGTTCTAAACAGTTGCTCGGCGAAGCAATCCATAAGCTGCCACTAAGTACACGACAACCAAAGGCACCATCCACCAGAATATATCCATATAACTGTGAATGATCCAATCCAAGAGACCGCCCCAAAGTCCAAAGTGCGTGAAGATATAGGAACCTACCGTACCAATCAAAAGCAGGCATGTAAAAAAGATATACATCGAAGCGCTGCCGAACCGACGGTGTAAACTGGATATGGCAAACCCGAGGAAATACATATGAAGAAGTATAATCAGATAAATACCCAACGTGCCTATCAGCGAAAGATCGTTTAGAAATTGGAGTTTAAAAAGGTGTAATCGCACCCACCAGCCATTGGTTGCCTCTTCAATCACAGATAGGATGGCAAGTCCTAGGGCTGAACTAACATTAACAATAATAGCTGTCACAGCCGTTCCAAAGAAATAATCTTTCCTACGAATACTCAGTCCCAAGGCAAATGGGAAGGTTTCTTTAATCGTGATCGTTCCTGCTACAAAGGTGTAGATGAAAATCGAAGCGATCGCCCCTGTATTTATAGATTCACCTACGTCCAGCGACAGCGCTATGAGCAAATTGATCAAAAAGTTTGCCCCAATAATGATCCACGGGATAGTCCACGATGCCATTTTGTTCCTCAAGTGGAGTTTTACTACCTGGTTAACTTGATTCATTATTCCCCAGTCCCCTTTCCCGCGATGGATGGTGTGCGTGTCAGATGAACGATAAGCTGCTGCATAGATACCGGTGTGAATTCAAGTCCTAACGCCTCTGCTTCCTTCCGATCCCGCTCACTTAGAACTCCTAGAAGTGTAGCTGATGCAGCTGCACCAATCGCCGTGCGTTCAAGCAGCTCTTTGCCCCGCGTGAAGGAATCCACAGCTGTCGCTAGACCGGAAACCGTACAAGCACGACCGCGAAGAGCATCCGCATCTTCATTCATAATCAATTTGCCGTTATCGATAACCAGCACGTGCTCGAGTAAGCGGCTAACTTCGTCGATGAGATGCGTAGAGAGGATAACCGTCCGCGGAAACTCGGCATAGTCTTCAAGCAGGCGATCATAGAATAGGATTCTTGCCACAGCATCCAGACCCAAATAAGGCTCATCAAAGATGGTTAAAGGCGCTCGACTAGCCAGACCAACCACAATACCGACGGAAGAAAGCATCCCTCTGGATAGCTTCTTTATTTTTCTTTTCAAAGGCAGACGAAAATCTTCAATCAAAGCGTGCGCATAAGCATGATCCCAGTTCGGGAAAAGTGATCTCGCAACCTCAATTACATCTACGACACGGAAGCTATCTGGGTACTTCTGGCTTTCTTTAATGAAGCAAATTTGATTGAGCACACGACTATTCTCGTAAGGGTCTTCCCCAAATACCTTCAACTCGCCGCTTGTAGCGAACTGCTGGGACGAGATCATATGCATGATCGTTGTTTTGCCTGCACCGTTTCTACCTAGCAAGCCATAGATTTTGTTCGCTTCAATCGTGAAACTAACATGATCCACTGCCGTCACTTGGCCATACGACTTAGTTAATCCTTTCACTTCCACAATGTTGGTCATCACGCTTTCTCCCCTCTACGCACCATTTCTGTCAATTGCTCTACGGTAATTCCGAGCTTCTCGGCTTCTTTCACCATCGTCACCACATATTGCTCATAAAATAGTTCTTTCCGCTTCTCCATCAGCTTCGTTCGCGCTCCCTCTGCTACAAACATGCCAATCCCTCGTTTCTTATACAAAATCCCTTGGTCTACCAACAAATTAACACCTTTCGCTGCTGTCGCCGGATTAATTTGATAAAAGGATGCAAACTGATTCGTAGAAGGCACTTGTGATTCTTCCGGCATTCTTGCTTCTATAATGTCGTCTTCAATACGTTCTGCGATTTGCACAAAAATCGGGCGGCTATCGTCCATCATTAGTCCCATTTCTCTCACCACCACATTAGTTAGTTACTCATGTAATTAACCATACAACCAACTCACTTAAAAGTCAACATCTAAACCGACATTTGGGCTAGGCTGCAAAATAAATAAATTCCCTTGGAACTGGGAATACCACTAGGGTGCGTGTCTGTGAATCTTTCGGAAGCAAAGCGTTTAAGTAAAGCGGCAAAGCAGCGCGTCAATGTAAAGTGACAATACGAAGCATTTCAAGCAAAGCGTTCAAGCCAAGCGTCTACGCAATGCGTTTAAGCAAAAATGTGTGAATCAAGGATTCTTGTTCTGAGCAACCCTTACTTGCTCCCACGGCTAGCAAAGTTGTACTTTGTACAACTTTGAGTGAGCGAATCCGCGAGATCTCGGCGATTGATGTAGAAAATACAACAATTTAGCCCAAAAACAGCCCCATAACGAGAAATAAAGCTATATTGTTGTACAAACTACAACAGTTACAGCTTGGTGAGAAAAAATGGACAAAAATGTTGTACGTAGTACAACTTCCCCTCCTAAAAGTCGGGGAAAGACAGAGGAAGACAGGTACCCTGATTTGGGATTCTATTCGTTCACTACTAAACAGAAATCGGAACCAGAAACCTTACCAGAAAGAAAATCATTCACTAGGCGAGCATGAATGTTTTCACACTCTCCATCAGCAAAATCTATCGATAAGCAAGCTAAATAAGGGCAAACGATAAGTCTAATTGGAAGGTGCATATGAAATGAAATCATTAAAGCTGCGAATACTTATTCTTAGTTTTCTTCTATTCTTGACCCCGTTGCGAAGCACAACCTTTGCTAGCGACAAGGTCGAGCAGCCACTGGCTGCACCTTTGTTTTCGTTCTCTGTGATGAGCGATGTTCACATCACGTCCTATGACCAAGTCGCTCAGCTTAGGCTGAGCCAAGCGCTGGCTGATCATCACGCACTGCGCCCAGACAGCAAGCTGCTCGTCTTGAACGGCGACCTCACGAATGGGAGTGAGGCCGACTATCGCAGCTTGCTGGCGCTGCTCGGCCGCCAGCGCCATGCCCCTGTGCATGCGACCATGGGCAACCACGATTACTACGGCGTGTGGCGCACGACGGAGGGTGGGTTGGATACATCGAAGATGAATCCAACATGGTCGAGCAAGCAAGCGGTCGCGTTATTCGACCGCATGATGGGCTACGATAAGCCGTATCACGAGCTTATCGTGGAGGGCTACCGCTTCCTCTTCCTTAGCGGGGAAGCGTACAGGGACGTGAACGCATCCTACGGTGAGGATGCGTTCCTCTCGCCCGAGCAGCTCAGCTGGCTGCGCGAGCGGCTTACCGCAGCGGGCTCGGCGGATGCCGGCAAGCCCGTGTTCGTGTTCCTCCACCAGCCGCTGCCGCAGACGCTGGATGGCACGGATCTGGAGCTGGGCGTCGTCCAGCACGAGGAGCTGCGGGCGCTGCTCGACGCGCACCCGAACGTCATTCTGTTCAGTGGCCACACCCACTGGAACCTGGAAACGACCAGACAAGTGAAGCAGCTGAAGTTTCTTGCCGCTTCCAGTGCCTCCATCCGGGAGGTATGGAGCGCCCGTAACGTGCCCGAGACGCAGGCAATCAGCCAAAGTCTCGTCGTGGACGTCTACAAGGACCGCGTGGTGATCATGCGCCGCGAACACTTCAAAAAGCGATGGATCGAACCATCCATCGCCAAAGGATACGACGTGAAATAGGCATCTGCCGTCTCCGCAGCCGCCCTCCCCGCGTATGCTAGTAGCGGAGGTGCCTTCAACATGCGTGTCATAACGAACAAGGGAGCCTTGCAGGTGAAAGGCCGTTTTTATATCGTTCAGTTCGGAGATTCCCTCTACACCGTTTCGCACCGCTTCGGGGTGAATGTCGCCGATCTGCTTACATTTAATGATCAATTAAACGGCTTAACAACGATTTATCCAGGAGAAATCCTCTATATTCCGGTTCTCAGTCTCCAAACTGGAGGGCAAACCCAAGCCACTTCTGCCTCTATTAAAAAACAAACCAAAAAGACTGCCCGACGAGGCTAGGAATAGCCCGATGTCTGGCAGTCTTTTTGATTTAATCCCTTTTATATTAATTTCTTTCCTATAACTAATGAAATTGCTTAATAAGGCGCTTAGCCGTCCCATTCGGTGTCTCTATTACTTCGTACATATTGACGACCACGCCGGAATCAACCTGCTCATTTTTCAAACCGGTGACGACGACTTTTTGCTTGCCGCTGGTTAATTTTCCGGTACCCGTCAGCGTTGCTGTTTGAGTGCCAACAATACGGCCAAGGGAATCGACCATATCGAATTCAATTTTGGAGAAGTTCGAATCGATTATCACCTGATCTTCATGAGCAATGTCCAAATCCAGATTAAGCTGGTAGGAGTAAGTCCCGCTGCTATAAAGCCAGCTTATCGAGCTGTCATTCACTTTGAGTGAGAAAGGATATAAAGCGAGCGTATCGCTTTCCGTCTCTTTTTGCAGCGCTACCCGATAGGTTCCGACAGACACATTGCCCACAGATACAGACTTATCGTCATAAACGTTCAATGCGAATGTTTCATCATCCGATTGTGTTTTATTCGGAAGCAGGTAGGAATAGCTCACGACATAAGAACTTCCCGGTGTAATTTGTGTCGCAACTGCACTTTGGCGAGATCCCGTGTAGGTATTCCCTTTGCTGTCGATCAGCTCATTTTGAAGCTCAGGAAGGGCGATGGTGCTTGTTCCGTTGTTCGTGATCTTGTATTTGGCTACGGCTGTTTTGTAGCCTAGATCGTCATTCTCGTGAGCATGCAGCTCAACTAGGGCGACGTCTAGATTTTTGTTAACAACAGAGCTGTTGTTGAAAATCAGCTTGCTGCCAAGCTCATAGTTCACAGCTGTAGTAAAGCCGCTTTGCGCTTCACTTGCCCCTTTAAGCAGGAAGACGGCAACAGGCATTTGACCGGTCACTGCAGCTCCACTGCTGCTAGCTGTAGACGTCGAACTGACAGCGGACCCCGCCACTGCGCCTGTAGATCCAGAACCTGTGCCTCCGCTCGATGTACTTGCAGTCGAGCCAGATGCCGAGCTACCCGAACTACCTGCGCTAGCCGTCTGCCAAAGCACCAGCTGAGCCGCATTCGGATCAACCCCCGTTGGCAGAGTAGCGTTGAAGTAATACGAAGCCGTCTCCTTAGGAGCCAAGTAGCCGCTGCGGGCGGAGTTATCGGTCGATGTCACGGACGTGCCGGCGTCACCGAACTGATAAGAAGCAGAGAAGGATGGCACGGAGGCGATTGCCTCGCCGTCATTGCTGAGCGTGACAACGGTCTGCACATGAACACCGTCTGCTTGAATCGAATACGTCGACGTATTCGCCTTCACGGTGACCAGCTCACCTTCCTGCTGCCCAGCATAGACTTGTTTGGTACCAAGCGCTGCTGTTTGAAGCGAAGCGTTCAGACTTAGCGTACCAAGCGAGACATCCTCACTTTGATTCAAGTAATAATATTCCAGCGTGAGGCCACTGGTCGGCATTTGTCGGGAAACGAGTGTTTTGAGCGTCATCGTATCCGATTGATTCGGTAGGAATGTTGTATCAGAACCGCTAGCAACCGTAGAGGTATATTTCAATCCATTAGCATCCACGAGTCTAACTTGCAAACCTGATGGCAGCTTAACGCTGCTCGAGCCTAGGTTTTTTGCTGAAACTTGCGTATACATATACCATTTCCCATTCTCTGTTACACGAACGCTTTGGCCCAATTGAAAAGCAATGGAGGCGTCATTTGAGAGCGTACCGTCGAGTGCATGCAAATTAATAATTTGCTCAGGCACCTTTACTTGTCCCTCCTGCACAACCGAGGAAACAGGAAGTTCGCCTAGATGATTCATGAAATCGGCTTTGCCGAAATCCCAGCGGAACACATCAACTTTTAGTTGAGCGGCTGTTTCACCTGCCGGCAGGTTAGCGTAGAATCGGAAGCTTTGATCCTGCCCCGGGAGGACACTCGCACTCTTTTTCTCACTTAATTTCGCAGTGTAGCTATGTCCTGCTTGATCTGTAACCCGTACCCCATATTGGTTAAAATCTATCGATTGGCTTTCCCCGTTATGTAAAAGAACGGAAAACTGAAGCGAAGAGGACGAAAGCGCCGCTTGGTTTAATGTAAAATAGGAGGAATTCGAGATATAAATCGCTTCGGAAGCCGCATGAGCAGCAGGAGCCATCCACGATGCAGCTGCAAAGCTGCCAGTCAATACCAGGGCGAGACTTGCATGTTTGAGTGAAATTGCTGATAATTTGCGAATCATGTTTTCATACCTCCTGTTGACCTAATCAAAACGCAGTGCGTCGATAGGTTTTAATTTCGATGCTTTATTCGCTGGATATAATCCGAAAATAACACCAACCAAGGCCGAGAATAAGAATGCGTATAGTCCTATATTTATGGATAAACTCGTTTGTTGACTAGGGTTGATATAAGGCCACGCTAGCGATAAGCCGATCCCCAAGATCAATCCGATCAACCCGCCCATACCGCTAATCAGCGTAGCTTCAACCAGGAACTGCAGCAAAATATTTCTCCGCTTCGCGCCAATCGATTTACGAATCCCAATTTCCCGGGTGCGCTCACTCACGGTTACGAGCATGATGTTCATGATCCCAATCCCGCCTACCAGGAGGGATATCGCCGCTACCGCGACTAATTGATTGGTCAATGTGCTGGAAGCCGTCTGTCTGGCGCTAATTAATTCGGATGAATTCAAAATGGTATATCCCGTTGTACTTTTAAATTTATTAAATAAATACATCTCTAACGTTGTTTGTACTCGGGTCACCTGATCGCCAGAAGCTGCTTCAACATAAGCCGTCCGAATGTTACCCAATTTGAAATCCCTGCTCATGGTAGGGAGAGGTACGAAAACCGAGCTATCGAGCGACGTTCCGTTCGTATTGGAGCCTTTTGTTTGGAGCACACCGATAATCGTGTACATATATCCGTTCACATTAATTTCTTCGTCAATCGGGTCATCCGTACCGAAAAACTGCTTGGCCACATCACTGCCTATGACCGCAACGTGATTGCGGAAGTCCAGATCGGCTTGAGCCAAGAAGCGGCCGCTGGCGACCGTCCCCTTTTGCAAACTGAGATATCGGTCATTAGTTCCAATGACATTGAAAGTCTCTGTTGTCCGGTCGTATTTGATACTGGTACTATTTCTAGTCATCGTTGGCGCAATTGCACTGATTCCCGATGTATTCTCAAGCTGCATAACCTCATCATAATTCAGCTGTGTGGCGCGTCCGTTGCCCCCCAGATTAACTGTCAACAGGTTCGTTCCCAGCCCTTCATACTGCTTTTCAATCGCCTTGGACGTACCTTGACCTATCGAAACTAGCGTAATAACTGAGCTAACGCCAATGATAACGCCAAGCATGGTCAACACCGTACGAAGCGGATTCGAACGCACTGTGGCCAGCGCCATTTGGAAAAGCTCCCAGATTCTCATGAAAGCGCCCCCTCTAACTTACGTTCAGTTGTTGGCAGCATTTCGTTTCTCTGATCGCTAATGATTTCTCCGTCACGCAGCGTCACGACGCGTTTGGCATTGTCTGCAATGTGATGATCATGGGTGATCAAAACAATGGTGTTGCCTTGCCGATTCAGCTCCTTAATCAATTCCAGCACCTCAATGCCCGTCTTCGAATCCAGCGCGCCAGTCGGCTCATCTGCTAGAATTAATGACGGTGATATGGCCAAAGCTCTGGCGATGGCTACCCGCTGCTGCTGCCCGCCAGACAGTTCACTTGGCTTGTGATGTCCTCGCTCACCCATCCCAAGCTTCTCCAGCATCCGCTGCGCCTGTTCTCTTCGCTGTTTGGTAGAAATGCCTGCATATATCATCGGCAGCTCTACATTTTCCGTCGCAGTAAGTCTGGGCAGCAGGTTGAACTGTTGAAAAATAAAGCCGATTTTCCGATTGCGCAACTCAGCAAGTCCATTGTCTGACATCTTCTCTGTTGCTACACCGTCTAACGTATAGGAGCCAGATGTAGGACTATCCAGAAGCCCGATTGTATTCATTAACGTTGACTTTCCCGATCCACTGGGACCAATGATGGCAACAAAATCTCCTTCCGCAATATGCAGGGTAATGCCGCGCAAAATTTGCAATTCTTCTGCACCTCGAGCATAACTCTTCGTTACCTCATTCAGTTCAATGATATTCATCGAATCGCTCCTCTCCGTAGGGGCTGGCTCACGGCTAGCGGGCCCCGCCTCCACCATTTTGCGTGCCGCCTGTGCCGCCTGCGCCGCCAGCTCCACCAGGGAAGTTGCCTCCTGCGCCACCCGGAAAACCACCTGCACCCCCAGGGAAACCTTGCTGCTGTTGATTCGTCGTTGTCGCTCTGCGTACCGGCATTACGACCTCGTCGCCTTCGTTCAAACCGCTTAACACCTCAACCTGCGTCTTGCTGCGAATACCCACTTTGATTTCGTGCTGCTCTACGACGGTTCCGTCCGCTTTCTTTAGCGAAACGGTTGACTTCCCTCTGGTTGTGGTCACCACTTGGATCGGAAGCACGAGAATATCTTTCTTATCTTGTATAAAAATTTCAGCAGTCGCCGTCATCGCATATTTCAAATCATTCTGATCGGTATTCGGAATCGCTACCACTGCATCATACGTTGTGACCCCATTTGTCGTTGTTCCAACATTGGATACGGAAGTCACTTCACCTTGGAACGTCTTGCCGGAGATAGCATCAACCTTCACGGTCACCTTCTGCCCCACCTTGATGCTTGTTAAATCGAGCTCATCTACGGCAATAGCCAGCTGCATCGTGCTTAGACTCGCTACGGCTCCTAGCGTTGTATTCGCATTAATTTGCGCGCCTACAGGATAATTTCGAAGCACATTGCTTTTACTATTGGCAAAATCAGCCGAGAACACGCCATCGAACGGCGCTTTGATCGTCAATTGATTAACCTTCTGTTCCGCATCGTTCACACGGATTTTCTGACTTTCGATGGCTGATTGCTTGCTAATGATATTGTTTGGAAGATCGTCATTGAACAAGGTGGCGATCAATTCGCCCTGTTTCACCGCTTCGCCCTCTTTAAATTTCATGCTTTTTATCGTTCCGCTTGCCTCGGCGAAAATAGGAGATGTGCGCACATACTCAAGCGCCACCTGCTCGGAGGAGTCGATTTTACCATCACTGCTGCCGATGCTGCCCTTTACCTTAAGACCTGCCGAAAGCGTTCCATCATTGCTAACCAGAACCTCCACCGTAACTACTTTATTCCCGTTAGCATCCGCTTTAATTTCACGGCCTATCGTATCCACGGCTCCGACTTTGGAAAGTAAATAACCGTCGACACTAAGCTCTACAGGGTCGCCTTTTTTCAGCTGCACAGCTTCTTGCAAAGAGAATGGCAGCTTCACTTTAAACTGCGATGTATCTGAAATCGTGCCGATCTTCGTTGCTTTATTGACTTGACTGCCTACATCCAGATTGGCAGCTAAGGTAATCTTGCCAGACATTAAAGCTGTAACACTCATATGATTTTGTTGGTCCTGCAGCTCTGCAAGCTCCTTCTCGAGCTGCTGCAAGCTGACTTGAGCTTCCTTGAGAGTTGTTTCCGTTGAAGGCACCGACAGCTCGACTAGCACATCGCCTTTCTTGACCGCCTGATTTTGCGTCAAATTCATTGTTTTGATGATACCTTCAATCGGAATCACAATATTTTGCTTGTCCTTGGCATCCAGCTGAGAAGTTCCTGATACCGTCGAGGATATCGCTCCTTTAGTCGCTTTCATCGTTGTTTGCTGTGTTGCTGCAGACGCTGGCTTCGCCTTGTTATGTACATAATAGTAAGTTCCCGCTCCACATAAAATGGCAGCTAGGGCCACAATGACCCATCTCTTCTTCCGACCTAATTTCATCCTTTATGCCCCTCTCCCAGTTACCCAGACTATCCACTGCCCAGGCCATAACAACCCCTACTGGACTTAGTGTAATTGGGATGGCTGAAACCTGTCTGAGCGTAGGCTGAATATAAGTTGAACACAAGCTGAGCGTTTGCTGAAAAAGATTGGGTCGCGCGTGGGATGAGTGACGGCTGGGCGACTTGGTGGTCGGTGACTCGACAAGGGCGGTGTGAGTCCATTACGGGGCTGAATTCATACTCATTTAGCTATCTCACTGTGACGTCAAAAAAGCCGCCCGCATAGCGAGCAGCTTCCTCCAATTCAATTTTAGCTCGTTGCAGCAGGAGCTGGTGCTGGTGTTGTAGTATTTGTTGACGGTGTGCCTACTGGGCGCTTACGATCAGCGCCTTTTTGCTGAACATGCTTCTTAATGGAATCCGTCATTCCGTCTTTGATTTTGCTAACGAGATCATCTTCACTGATACCTTTAGCTGTAGCAACATCCAAGATCGATTTGCCCGCTTCTAGTTCCGTTCTAAGCTCATCTTGCGTGATGCCCAGAATTTGTGTTAAAACCTCAGGGTTCCCGAAAAGCCCACCACCAGGCCCACCATGACCGCCTCTTCTACCTTCCCGACCACCTTCAGGACGCGTGCTTTGCACTTGTTTCGTCAATCGGTCAGATAAGCCCGACAACATTTGGTCTGCTTGCGCTTGCGTAAGTTTTCCAGCTGTAACTTCAGCATTAATGGAAGTGGTTTCTGCTGCAACAAGCTTAACTACATAGTCGGCTTCTGTTAAACCTTTTTCCACTGCAAAAGCCGATAATGTTTTGCCAGCTTTCAAAGCATCCTGCACAACACTTTGCTCCACGCTTAGAATTGTTGCTGTTTGCGCTACCAGATTGCTGCCGTGACCTTTGCCCATGCCACCCCGACCGTCTTTGAACCCGTTCGCTTCAATACGCTTCGTCAATTGATCAGTTAGACCTTTGAGAACATTATCTGCTTGTGCTTGTGTCATTTTGCCCGCTGTTACATCAGCTGTAATCGAAGCGGTCTCTGCTGCGGCTAGCTTTTGCAAGAAGTCTGCTTTCGACAGCCCTTTTTCCTCTGCTAAAGCTGCCAGTGTTTTGCCCGCTTTCAATGCGTCTTGTACGACGCTTTCCTCAACGCCCAAGATTGTTGCTGTTTCCTTTACTACGTTTGCACTCTTGAAGCCACCGCGATCTCCGAAATCACCACGACCTTTGCCGCCCGGTCCTGCATTTTGAGTGGATGTGCTCGTTGTCGCGCCTGTCATCGTATCTGCAAATGCTTGATTATGTAAGGCTCCAACAAAACCAACTCCGAGTACAAACGAAGCTACCAATGAACCTGTAAGAATTTTTCTGCCGATGTTTTTCATAATTTGTTTCCACCTTTTTCTTTATTTTTTTGTTTCTTCCTTACAAAACCAAGTATAGACGTCTAAACTGAATCTCATCTGAGTGTAAACTGAAGATTGGTTGAGAGGTTTCTGAGGATTGGCTGAAGAGGAAAACGCAAGCCTATAAGGTGGCTCGCAGATGTAGTCTGGCTTGTAACATCGACCAACTACCCTCGCTTACCCCGAAGCCAAATAAGAGTCTCTGGAGACTCTTATTTCCCACCATTAGCCACCTTTTGGTGAAATAGAAGCTTCTAGGGACTCTTATTTGAGCGGAATAATCCAAACACGCCGTGTTCAGCACCAAATAAGAGTCTCTGGAGACTCTTATTCCCCACCATTAGCCACCTTTTGGCGAAATAGAAGCTTCTAGGGGCTCTTATTTTCGCGGAATAACCCGCACACGCCGTGTTCAGCACCAAATAAGAGTCTCTAGGGACTCTTATTTCCCACCATTAGCCACCTTTTGTCGAAATAGAAGCTTCTAGGGACTCTTATTTGAGCGGAATAATCCAAACATGCCATGTTTAGTCTAACTTCATTCAGCACCAAATAAGAGTCTATGAAGACTCTTATTCCTCACCATTAGCCACCTTTTGGCGAAATAGAAGCTTCTGGGAGCTCTTATTTTACATTCTTATAAATTAAAAAAAGCCCTACCCCGACATCACGTCAAGATAAGGCCCCTCTCATTCTATGGAAGCAGCAGCACTTTAAATGTACTACCTTCACCTACCGTACTATAAACAACTATCGTTCCCCCATGCAGCTCCACAATGGAACGGGTAATGGATAATCCCAATCCTGCACCGCCGCTCCTGCGCGCCCTGGAGGAGTCGATTCGGTAGAACCGATCAAACAAATGCGGGAGATGTTCAGGTGCAATACCTGGCCCATTGTCATGAACAGCAATTTCGACACCTGCGTCTGTCTTTGCTAACGAAAGCCCTAGTTCACCGGTCAACGGATGCGTATGCTGGACGGCGTTGTGAAACAAGTTGAGAACGACCTGCTTGATTTTATCTGGATCATACAGACATCGGATCCTGGGCTCCAGCGTAAATGTAACCGTTCTGTCTCCTGCCAGTAGACGAAGCTGGGGCTCCATCTCATGCAGCATCTCATCGAGCAGACCTTCCGACTTCTGAAAAGATGGCGTACGATCTAGCCGAGCAAGCAGCAGAAGGTCTTCAACTAGCTTATTAATGCGCACGGATTCGCCGTGCATACTCTTCAGCGCTTTCAGCAATGGTTCCGGTTGTTGATACGCTCCGCGAAGCAGCACTTCCAGAAAGCCATGAATCGAAGTCAGCGGTGTACGAAGCTCGTGCGAGGCATCCGCAGCGAAGCGGCGCATTTGTTCTTTTGCCTCTTTTTCCGACTCAAAAGAAAACTCTAGTCTCTCTAACATACTATTGAAAGAAGTCGATAACCGGTCAATCTCCACCTGCCCCTGATGAGCAGGAAACCGCTCGCCCAGATTACCTGAATCGATTTGTTTCACTGTATCTACCATATTAGAAAGTGGCACTAACGTCCGCCTTAGCACGGGCAGAAACCCAAGCAGCCCTACAACCAATGCTGTCATGGACAATAGTAGAAAGGTGAACAACTGACGGAGCAGCAAATCTTTAATCGGTCCTGTATTCGTATTCGCTTGAACAAGTCCTTGTACGCCTTGGGATCTCTCTCGAATTTGATGAAAGACAATCAACTGCTCATTGCCATCCTTATCCTTCACGATTCGGTAATCCAGCTTCTCTTTCATTTTCAATAATTCCTGATATTCCTCCTTCGAAAGCTGCAAAGGCGAGGATCCACTTTCTGAAGACAACTGCTTGTAAGTCCCTTCACTATCGATCAAAGCAATGGATAAATCAGGAACGAAAATTCGGGGAAACTCTCCTCCTGTATTGTCCGAACGGTTACCACCGTTAGTGTCTCGTCTGGGCATAAAAGGATTCTGGCCTCGATCCGGAAAATCCCCTGCCCGCAGCCACGTATTGAGAGGTAACGTCGCAAGCTGGTTGCGAATCGTTTCCGCCTTGTTCTTATATAGAAATTGCTGCATGAAAATATATTGAAAAACACCAATTAGCAGCAGTAACACAGACATCACCAATAGAGATCGCGAAAGTAACTGGAATTTTAGCGAACCGGTAACAAAATGCTCGGCAAACCGGCCCCGCCTTTTCATGTTAAATCCATCCGATAGCCGGCGCCGCGAATCGTACGGATCAGCTTATGTTCTTTATCGCCTAGCTTATCGCGCAAGGAGCGAATGTACACCTCGACGATGTTCTCTTCGCCACCGAAGTCATAGCCCCACACCTTATCGAGAATCATCGATTTGCTTAAAACAAGTCCGTGGTTAATCGACATAAATTTGAGCAATTCGTATTCCGTTGGGGAAAGCTCCAGAACCTTATCATATAAGCTAATCTCTTTACGTCGATCATCCATGCGAAGCGGTCCAATGATCACTTCACCGAACAAGTTCGGAAAATGATTGCGAATTCGCGCATAGATGCGGGCAAGCAGCTCCTCAAAGCTGAAAGGCTTAATCATATAATCATCGGCCCCAAGTGTGAGTCCCTTGACCCTGTCATCGACTTCATCCCTAGCCGTCAGCATGATAACGGCGACATTTTCTGTTTTCTTAATCATTCGACAAACTTCGAATCCATCCATCCCCGGCATCATCACATCCAGAATAGCAATATGCGGCTGAAATTTATTGCATGCAGTTATCGCACTAATCCCATCTTGAGCCGTCATGACCTCAAACCCTTCATTCGTCAAACCTAACTCCAGAAATTCCAAAATATGAGGCTCGTCATCGACAAGCAGAATTTTGATACCTTTTAATTGGCGCATAGTTTTAGTCCCCCCGAAGTTCATTGTACACGTTTTCTACAGTCAGTATCCCATATCCTCCCTAAAAGCAATCTGAGCAGTTGCTGAAAGGTTGCTGAATGTTCGACTTCCAAACGAATAAGCCGGACCCTGAGCGGACCCGACTTTATTCATGCCAATTCGTTATACAACTCGCTTCTTCAGCTTCTCCTTCCCCAATTCTTTCTGCAAAAGAATATTCAGATACGCCAGCAGCTCCTGACTTGATTTTTCAGCAATCTTTCAGCCAATTATCAATTGAATCTCAGTTAACACTTCTATAATAGGGTTTATATACTTAAGGACATATAGAAGAGAGGAAAACCTATGGAGCAAATCAAACAATCCTTGCATCCGTTTCACTTCCAAACTAGGGAATTTGATGTCGAACTGCTGCTCCTCTGTGAAGAGAACGATAGTGCTCTCATTAAGAAGCTGGCCATAGATTGGTTTCGAAGTGTGGAAAAGCGTTTCAACCCTTATCTCGTCGACAGTGAAATCAGTCTTCTGAATACATTAGCCGGTGAAAATTGCAGGATTTCTACTACGATGTTAGAGGTGCTTTTTCTAGCTGAGGCTTATCAAGCAATAACAGATGGGAACTATATGCCTCTCCAGCAAAAAGGTGCACCAACGGGCCTTAAGAAAGCTCCTGCCACATTAGAATGGGAAGTAGATCCAGCTATGAAATCAATTAAGCTTCCTAATCATACAAACATCGATTTACGAGGGATAGAACAAAGCTGGTCAATAAAACGCCTAGCTGAATATATGCAAAAGAACATGTCGCTTGATCAAGGCCTAATCATCGCTGGTGGGGATATAACGGTTTGGGGCCGCAATTCTCAGAAACTTGATCCTTGGGTCATTGGCATTCAAAACCCTTGGAACACGAACACCAAACTGGGCGCCATCGCCATGCCGGAGGGCTCCCTGTCCACTTACAGTCCATTTGAGGATAAAACGTCCACCCCCAGCAGCAATATCGTGCAGTGCACCGTTGCTGGCCAAGATATGGTTGAGTGCCAAGTGTGGGCAAGAATACTGTGTACACTCGGCGTCGAAGAAGGGCTGGCACTGCTTGCCAAGCACACCTCCGTTTGCGAAGCAATTGTGCTCTCCACGAATCAGGAGCTGCACTACTTTGGGAAAGAGGCATCTCTTAATAGAAGATGGCTGGACATGCACATTGACCATTACCACTTTCAGGACATGGTGTCTTGAAGAGTTACGATTAAACACAGGTCTTAGCCATTACTTTTTTCGAATTTCGACCTTTGTCCACATTCGACTACACTTTATCCACAGAACTCTTACAATTTATTCACAAAAAAGTGCATTTTATCAACATGTTATCCACAGCCTGTGTGCATCTTTTCTGTATTCCCTTGTTAAAACCTATATTTGATGGTGAGAAATATGCGATGTAGTGGTAATCAATGTTCGAGCATGTCCGTTCGTAATATCCGCAATCAACGCATCAATTGAAAATACGTTTCATTTAAACCTTTAAACACTCTGCTTCTACCGATATTAAATATTCCTTTACAGCCTTAACGGCTTCTTCGATCGTATTTGCTTTAATATTAATTATTTCTTGTTCGTATTTATTCATAGCATGTTCATAGCGTGGATCATAGTAGTGCTCTAACAAGAGGCTAACAGCATGCTCAAATTGTTCTTCCTTAAGAGCTATTTCGATACTTTTGGCGATCGGGGTGTGGATTCGATCCTTGATATGACTATAAGCTTGAAGCAATTCTTGCTTGTTTTCCCAAGGTCGGTAATCCTCAATAATATGACGAGAACGTTCATCAATGGGCATTTCAATAAAAAGTTGTGTACCGGAATCCTTTTTGCTAACAATGAACTCAGGAATGACTGCTTTTCCAATTCGTTTGCTTTCTCCCTCTATCAGAATATAGGGTGAATCCTCCAACTTCAGAAGGTTAGTGACAAGAAGGGCTTCGAATGTTTTCTGATTGTTTGCTTGAAGCCCGACATGTCCGAAAATAGATCCCCGATGCCCAGCCATTGCTTCTAAGTCCAATACCGGGTATCCATCTTTATGGAGGCGCCTTAGAATAGCTGTTTTCCCAGCTCCGGTATTACCAGAAATTACACATACCCGAGGTTTGAAATCCATCTTCTCAAGTGTAGCGACTACCCATTTACGATAGGCACGAAAGCCTCCTGTTAAGCGGTAAGTCCGGATGCCCATTAACGATAGAACTGTCGCAGTCGTTTTACTACGCATTCCACCGCGCCAACAGAAAAGTGCCTTTTTCTCCTTAATCTGCTCAAAAGTCTTCACAAAAGCCGGCAATTTTGCCGACACGATTTCAAGCCCTCTATCCTTGGCGACCTGAACACTAACTTGCTTATAGTTGGTACCAATTTCTGCACGTTCGACATCATCAAATAATGGGATATTAAGGCTTCCTGGAATTGTAGAGTCCTGATACTCCGAGGGTGAACGAACATCTATCATCACAATCTCTTTCTTGTCTCTAAGGGATAACAACTCTTCTATGGTGATATCTTGAAACAATGGGGTTTCGCTCCTTTAAATTACGCCAGCGACTCGTATACAAAAAAATATGTGTCATTCTCATTTTTTGGATATGTTATAATGATAACCTATTTAACTTGTCAAAATCTAATGCCTGGAGAATAAAATGACACATACCAGTAATTCATCACCTCATGTAGAACCGATCAACAAAAGGGTTGTACTATATGTTATCGTTTTTTTAATAATTGCTATTGTTGGCTTAACGTACGTGAAATGGTGGCCTTACTATCATAAAGCATTCGATGCTGCGACTAAACATTCTATAGGGTCGTCCATAATTTCCGGTAAAAATCCTACAGCCCCCGCCCCTTCTTGGCAAGCTGCATGGGATTATGCGCTGACTTACTACAAATCAGTTTGGAAGGCCGCGCTACTAGGCATTGTCCTTGGTTCATTGTTACAGGTACTTCTACCGTCTACATGGCTTCTAAGGGTGCTTGGTAAAACTTCTTTCAGAAGTACTTTAATCGGAGGGTTTTCCTCGATACCAGGTATGATGTGCACCTGCTGCGCAGCGCCTCTCGCAGTAGGATTACGTAAAAAGAATGTATCCGTAGGCGCAAGCCTAGCTTTTTGGCTTGGAAACCCGACCATTAACCCGGCAACCTTAGTGTTTATGACCTTTGTTTTGTCTTGGAAGTTCACCTTAATCCGACTCGTATTTGGTTTAATATTAACCTTTGGTGTAAGCTATTATGCCAACCTTTTTGCGGGAAAAACGAAACTTCCAGAGAATCTAACTGTTAAACCTGAGGAAATAAAAGAAGAACAATCTGGCTCATTCCTACAAAGATGGCTGAAAAGTATTTGGTCGATGATTCTTCATATTGTTCCAGCCTACATCATCGCGGTACTTTTATTAGGAGCAAGCAGAGCGTGGTTATTTCCTGCAGTCGGAGAAACTGCCGGAAATAGCATTCTTCTTATTATTGCTTTTGCTATTGCAGGTATGCTATTCGTAATCCCTACAGCGGCAGAGATACCGATTATCCAATCTTTAATGACCTTTGGCCTTGGGACAGGTCCCGCAGCTGCATTACTGCTTACGCTGCCTTCCGTCAGTTTACCTTCTTTGCTAATGATTTCGAAATCATTTCCTAAGAAAGTCATTCTGTTTGTTACCGTTTCAGTAGTAGCGCTTGGTATATTAAGCGGCATAGCAGGTGTTATTTTTCTTTAAGACGCCTTGCATGCTATGATGGTGTCAAAATATGCGATGTAGGGGCTTTATTCGAATGACATATGATGTAATTGTAATTGGCGGCGGTTCAGCTGGTCTCATGGCCAGTATTGCCGCGAGTATGGATGGCCCGAAGGTACTTTTGGTGGATAAAGGGGACAAACTGGGGCGCAAGCTCGGCATATCCGGCGGCGGCAGATGCAACGTTACGAACAACAAAGACATGGATGAATTAATCAAGCATATTCCGGGTAACGGGCGCTTCTTATATAGCGCTTTAACCCAATTCAGCAACAAGGACATCATTGATTTCTTTGAAAATCTCGGCATCCGCCTGAAAGAAGAAGACAACGGTCGAATGTTTCCCATCAGCGACAAGGCCAAAACCGTCGTAGACGCGTTGATCGGCCAAGTTCGCAGACAGGGTGTCGAGATCCGGACGAATAGTCCGGTCAAGCAGGTCTTGTATAAGGACGGCAGCGTCCAAGGCGTTCGTCTGCATTCCGGCGAAACGATGAACAGCAAAGCTGTCATCATTGCCTCCGGCGGATGCTCTGTGCCGCATACCGGCTCGACAGGAGACGGTTATGCTTGGGCTGAAGCTGGTGGGCACACCATCACGCAGCTCTTCCCGACCGAGGTTCCGTTAACCTCGAAGGAGTCTTTTATCCGCAGCCGTGAGCTGCAAGGACTTTCCTTGCGGGACGTGACACTCAGCGTGTGGAACGCCAAAGGGAAGTCGATCATTTCACATCGCGGCGATATGTTATTTACTCATTTTGGCTTGTCAGGGCCGATTGCGCTGCGCTGCAGTCAATTCGTCGTAAAAGAACTCGCCAAATCAGAGCGCAAAGAAGTACTCGTAACCGTAGATCTCTTCCCGGATCAAAGCACAGATGAAGTTTACAACCAAAGCATGGCTCTCGCCAGAGATGACGCCAAGAAAGCGATCAAAAACGTGCTTAAGACTCTTTTGTCCGATCGATTAATCCCGATCATGCTCGAAAAGTCTGGCTTAGATGATCAGCTAACGTACGACAACATCCCGAAGCAAAAATGGCTCGAGCTCTGCAAACTGATGAAAGCCTTCCCTGTTATCGTCAAAGGAACACTCTCTATAGAGGAAGCTTTCGTCACAGGCGGCGGCGTTCAGCTTAAGGAAATCGATCCGAGCACGATGCAGTCTAAGCTGGTTAACGGGCTTTATTTCTGCGGTGAGATTCTCGATATTCACGGCTATACAGGCGGTTATAACATTACCGCGGCATTTTCTACAGGCTATATGGCTGGTAAAAATGCTGCTCAGCAGGCATGAAAAGGGGCTTTGTCACAAGGTTTCGTCACAATTAAATGGAAAAAATCCTGCTGATTTCAGCATTTCATTATTTCCTTCCATATAACGGTATTTCCTCCAGTTAAATCCCTCTCTTTTCCTTAAACAAAGGGACTGGAGGAATTCCAGTTAAGTAGACTAGCCCTACTCATCTGAGTAAAGTTAGCAGGAGGATTTCCATCTAATTAGCTAGCTAGAATGATGCTACATTAAGTAATCTTTTGAAGATTACGGCTTAGTACAATAAAGAACCTCCAAAACCACGATCATTGTGGTTTTGGAGGTTCTTTATTTTTACATTCGATTAAGCAGTAGCCACATCGAGGTCATCTTCTTCGTCACGATCAAACGCTGCACGATCAAATTCTCCCTCAGACTCAGCTACGAGCAATGCCGTAACTGTTGTTCCTGTAGCATTTACCGCTGTACGACCCATGTCAATTAGTGCTTCAACACCAAGTACAAGACCCATACCTTCCAATGGTAAGCCTAAAGCTGTTAGTACAACTGTTGTCGAAATTGCAGCTGGACCTGGAACGCCAGCCACACCAATGGAGGAAACCACACTTACCAAGATAAGAATAAAGTATTCAGGAATGCCAAGCGGAAGATTGTAAACCTTCGCTACGAAAATAGCCACAACCGCCGGCCAAACCCCGCCGCAGCCGTTGAAGTTCATTGTTGCCCCAAGCGGTGCCACGAAGCTTGCAATACGCGGTGATACGCGAAGGCGCTTCGTGATTACTTCCAAATTCACAGGCAGCGTTGCATAGCTGCTTCGTGTTGTGAATGCGACAGCAATGGTCGGATAAGCTTTTTTGAAGAATTTGATTGGGTTTACTTTTGCCACGAAAAGAACCAAACCACCGAAGATCAACACGAAGTGAATGATCAATGCTACATAAGAAGTAACGATAATTTTAGCCAAAGGAGCAAGTGTTTCCAAACCATATCTGGCAGCCATACCTGCGATTAGCGCGTACACCCCATAAGGTGTCAAACGAATAACATACTTAACGACTTGGTGGATCACAGCTGTCGCTGATGTAATAAAAGATTTAACGGCTGCTACACTTTCCGGCTTTTTAGAGCCTACGTGTACAATCGCTACGGCAACAAAAATCGCGAAGATCAGAACCGGTACTACTTTCCCAGTTGCCATATCGTTAATTGGATTGGAAGGTACCAAGTCCAAAATAACCTGTGAAAACGTAGGAATTTCTCTTACTTTAAAATCTTTCGGTACAGCCTGTGCAATTCCGTTACCCGGATCAATCACCAAGGCGACAACCAAACCGATCAGTGCCGCGATTCCTGTTGTTAGCAAGAACCAACCGATCGTTTTCAAACCCAGTTTACGCAGCTGGCCTAGACTGGATAACGATGAAATACTGTTTATGACTAGAATAAGTACTAAAGGCATAACGAGCATTTTGATCAAATTGACATAGATCGTTCCGATCGTACTAACACTTTTAAATTGGAGCCCCAATTGATTAAAAGCTATCCCTGCTACTAAACCAAGTCCTAAACCAATGAAAACACGGTTACCAAAGCTTACTCTTTTTTTCGCCAATAAGACGAGGACCCCGATAATGATAATTGATACGACTAGGCTGACCCAGTTGGATTGAAATGCAGTCACTAGGTTGTTATTCACTAGAATCATCTCCTTAATTCCTACGATGTTACTCGGTTTTATGGGATAAGAATATGACATTAGACGGAACCTGTCAATGATTTATTTAAAAAAAAATGAAAAAACCGAACTATTCCACGAAAAAATCGAGGTTTAATACGGCTTTTAGACGTTTACTAAATTGAAAAACCGAACTACATCGTATGCTGGTCATGCACAATTGCAACTAAATACCACTGAGTACCTGAATTCTCGTAAACAAGCCGCAGACTGGTCCAATCCATCCCCTGAAATTGCGGATCTAGACCGGGATAATGATACTCCACTGTAATCGCTGAAGTCGTCGGATATACACTAAATACATTATTAATCATATTCCCTTTGCCAAGAATAATGTTATAGCTGATTTGTGGTGCGGCTGCAAAATCTTCGTTATATACGAATTTATCCCAGTAGTCAGGAAAAGTGAGATCAATGGGGTCACCTGAACCGTCGTAATCGCCCCAATGTGTCGTGCTGGTATTTGCCCAAAGGGCTGCAAGCCCGCTGCCTAGAACCTGGACATCACTCGACACATGAATATAGGAGTACGGCGAGAATTGTACACCTTTCTTCGGATGGATCAGCTCCGCGAGCTTTTTCAGATCCTGCTTCTTCAGCGCTTGTATCGTTTCTTTGGCTCGGCTTTCGATTGCTTTTTTCGCGTCGGCTTCTTTGGCGTACGAAGTTGGACTTGGTTTGATACTAGGCGTAGCAGTAGGGCGAGGCACCTGTATAGTTGGAGCTGGCGTTAGTGCCGGTGTTGGGGAGATTGGCGTCGATTGTGTTGGGGATGCTGTAGGAGGGACAATTGATGTCGGTTGTGGGCTGCTGCTGCTTGTGCCCGTGGCACCTTTTGTTTGCTCATCTATGCATCCGGTCATCACACTTATTGTTGCTACCATCAAAACGATCCCCATCATGCGTCTCATCCGAATCACTCCTCCACAAATTTACTTCCTTATTTCACCAGACGCAGTAATGATGGTAAAGGTTACGAATTCTGAGGTATCTACAATAAAAAGGCGTATGCCTAGAAAGAAGTGAAAGATGGAAATAAACAGACTAAAAAAAAACGGCTTACTCAGTCCTTGGGCGAGAGTGTTTGCAAGGTTGATGCAAAGCAAATTGCACCCAAGACGAATAGGAGTAAACATTCGCTTGCTTATCCATGTAATGTTGTACGTTGTACAAAATTAGACAAGTAATCCACGTTTTCCCACTCGCCTTCCTAATTCTCCATTTCTATTTTCCACCAAAAAAGCACTAACCCGCTTCGGGCTAGTGCTCGGGAACGTCCACGGATGAGTGGACACGTAGGATTTTGAGGGTAGGTGAAGCTGGTCCACCAAATTTTTATCCTTATGAGGGGTTTCTCGGCCGCGGGCGCTCATTCGCGCGAAGTTCGTTCACTTTCACTTCCGCGCAGCCTCCCCCGCTCCATTTCACAACCGGATACCGGCGCTGAAATGGTTGTAGTCGTCAGTGGACGGGTCAAAGGCCGCTTCTTCCTCGCTCGGTACTGCGTCGGCTACAGGTGATGCGTTCGCCTCGGCGTAGCTCTCGGACCAATCCTCATTCACGGTGTGGGCCGGTATACGGATGGAACCCTCCAGATCGTACGCCATGCTGTAGATCGCTGGCTCAGACTCAGCCTGCGGGCGGTCCACTAAGCGCCCACCGTGTGACTGCGCGATTTCAAGCGCGGACGTTATCTCCTGTGCATCAAGATGGATGTGCACTGTGGACCTCTCTCCGCCCAGTAATTCTGGCTTATAGCCGAGCTCGTCCAGCGTATCAAGCGCAAGGAGCGCATCCCGCTCCTTATCAAATTCAAAAAATATAGGAACAAAGCTCTTCATCGCATAGCATCCTTTCTTCCTCAACATGCAAAGTATGCCATTATCATTTGCATATTGTTCCTACATTATTCTACTTTGATGGCTTCCTGCACAAATGCCAGCAGCTCTGCATGATATTCCGGCACAGCAGCCACCAAGTAAACCGCATGTGCCATCTCTGTCCCCCCTACTGAGTTTGTACTTACACCTGCATTTGTACCTGTACCCGAGCCCCCAAGCATAGCTACCGGATTACCGGCGAAATCCGTCACCTTCACGCCAGCCTCCTGCGCGAGCAGCAAGCCCGCGTACAAATCCTCACCTTCGGAGTTGTACAGCACGACACCATGCAGGTCGCCTCTGGCGAGCATCGCCCAGGTCAAGGACGGTGCCCACAAGCGCAGCACTCTTTTAACCGAATGCTCTAGATGATGCCTTAGTTCCAAGGCTCTGTGCTCGTTTTTGCCAACCCCATGGCCTTGAATCCATGAAATGGTGGACTTGATCAACGGACCTTTCGGCTTCGCCTCAAGCTTCACATCCTCCTGCCAAGCACCTTCATCCTTAACAGCCACGTAATTTAGCCCCAAAGCCGAATCACGGATTACCCCCAGGACAATTTGTCCTTGATAGCTCAAAGAGATACAAACGCCATAAAGCGGTATGCCCAAGGCGAAATTATTCGTTCCATCCAACGGATCGACATGCCATACCCAATCGCTGGCTGCCCCTCCTTCACCCGCTTCTTCACTATATATACGATGACTCGGAAATACCGCCAGGATGTCTTCCACAATCAAACGATCCGCCTGCACATCCACTTCGGTGACCAAATCGCCACGATCATCCTTATGCTGAATGGCCAGCTTACCTCCGAAACGCTCTCTTGCCAGTTCTCCTGCTTTCGTTGCCGCTTCAACAGCAACCTCTTTTGCTAATGACCACTCGTTACGATTCATCCACTTAAGTCCCTTCAAGTAATCTTAATCTAGTTACTCCTCCTCATATTTTACCATATGTTCCCTGCAAAAGTTGTCACAAACGCACACTGCTACATTGACAAGCAGCCTCTACATAAGTGATAATATAGCAAAATCAGAAGCGATATAAGCAGTCGAAAGGGGCAATACGAGTATGGTTAAGCAGCATCAACACAAGATTTTGGATTGTACGATTCGGGACGGCGGTTTGGTGAACGATTGGGATTTTAGCGTGGAATTTGTCAAAGACATGTATCGCGGCTTAAGCGCAGCCGGTGTAGAATATATGGAAATTGGTTATAAAAACTCGGAAAAACTGCTTAAAGGCGGAGCATCCGGTCCTTGGAGATTCTTGAATGAATCCTTCCTTCGTGACGTTATTACCAAAAAGACCGATACGAAGCTATCTGCTCTCGTAGATATCGGCCGTGTCGATGAGAACGACATTTTACCTCGTGAAGACAGCTTACTTGACCTGATCCGCGTTGCTTGTTACATCAAAGACGTTGATAAAGGTCTTGAGCTTGTTCAAAAATTCAATAACATGGGCTACGAAACGTCACTTAACATTATGGCGCTTTCCCACGTAATGGAAAATGAACTGGTTGAAGCTTTCGAAGAAATCAATAAAAGCCCTGTTGACGTTGTCTACATCGTAGACTCCTACGGCAGCATGGATCATAAAGACATTGACTACCTCGTAACGAAGTTCCAACGCCTGCTTCCTGAGAAAGAACTTGGTTTACATATGCACAACAACCTGCAGCTTGCTTTCGCAAACACAATTGCCGGTGCTTCCAAAGGCGTGACTTTCCTTGATTCCTCCGTTTATGGAATGGGCCGCGCGGCAGGGAACTGTACGACGGAACTACTTCTTAGCTATTTAAAAGGAGCACGTTACGACGTTCGTCCCGTACTGGAAATTATCGAGAAACACATGATTACTATGCGTCAAAAATGGGATTGGGGCTATCTCATTCCGTACATGATCGTAGGAGCGCTTGATGAGCATCCTCGTACGGCTATGGCTCAGCTTAGCTCAGATGAAAGAAATAACTTTGTAGATTTCTATGACCGTTTGACTTCCGTAGAGACAGCTCCAATTGTTAATAAAAACTAATATTCGCAATTGAAAAAGACCCCTTATTGACAGTTCTCGAAGGCTTTGGCCTTCAGATCTATCGATAAGGGGTTTTTCATATGCCTTAACCTTCACATTATTTGATGATTTTGGCGGATACGACGTACTCTTCTGCATATGCACGGTCAATGAGGAAGATGAAATCCTCTTCTTCTCGGCGATACGGGTTTTTTTTACGAAAAACCTCAATATACTCACTCTCGATTAACTCGGTACAATTCTCGTCTGCGTAGATCAATCCGTCTTCTAAACGTTTTAGCGCCTCAACCATAACCTCACGCGATTTGAGCTCCCCTTGAATCTCCACATAGACTCTTGCGGTAGCATCATGGTCTTGCAGTAAAATCGCTACTTTCTGGTTAGATTTGATTCGCACCTTCTTTTTTGGAGATATACTCATTTGTCCTACTCCTTCATCAGTCTTCTATGCGTTATTTTATGTCACAAAGGGTAAACGTGGACTAGGCTAATGAACGCTAACGAGATACTCCCCCAAAGACTGGGCTTTTCACATATGTATGTAAATGTAGCGAATAGAGAAAATAAAGAACGAATCGACACCGCTGACCATCAGCGAGCCGTTAGGAGTGAAATCTATCCGCCATGAGCCGCATATTGCTAATTGAGGACGAAGAACGCATCGCCAGGGTGCTTCAGCTGGAGCTGGAGCATGAAGGCTATGAGGTACATACAAGAGCAGATGGACGCTCTGGACTGAATGCAGCCTTAGACGAGTCAGAGGACTGGGAACTTATCCTGCTTGACGTCATGCTGCCAGAGTTGAGCGGTCTAGAGGTGCTTCGCCGCATACGGCAGGTAAACGCTACCCTTCCCATTATCCTGCTGACAGCACGCGATGCTGTCCCGGACCGAGTCAGCGGACTTGACCAAGGCGCTAACGACTATGTGACGAAGCCATTCGCCACGATCGAGCTGCTCGCCCGTATTCGCAGTCTACTTCGTCAAAGAAGCTTGCAGGACCAGTCAGCAGAGCGGCCTCATTTGCTAAAAGTCGATGATCTGAGCATGGATTTAAAGAGTAGAGCCGTTACCCGAGAAGGCACACCGATCGAATTAACGCTTACGGAGTTTGATTTACTGCGCTTCCTGATTCAACACCAGGACGAAGTGATGTCGCGGGAGCAGATCATTTCTGAGGTTTGGGGATATGATTTCGTAGGCGATACGAACGTGGTCGACGTGTATATCCGATATTTGCGGCAAAAGGTGGATAAGCCCTTCTCCTCCAAGCTCATTCAGACGATACGCGGTATCGGCTACCTGCTGAAAGTTGAACCTTCCTCAAGCAAAGAGGCGGACGATTCAGCAGGTGAAGCTGTCCCCAAAGATGGGCAGACACCCTCATGAGCCTTAAGCTGAAAATCACACTATGGGTTTCTGCAGGGCTGATGTTAATTCTTTTTTTCAGCTTCACTTTTGTCTACTACATGTTCATTCGAGTTACAACCAAGGGCGAAGTCGATCTACTGAAAGAAAAAGCACGCACGCTGATTCTGAAGGATTTACCTAATCATCCTGAGTATTGGCAGAATAACTCGCAGATGGAAGAGCTCCTCATTCCGCAAGAAATGGTGCGGTATATTGCTCCCGATTCAAAGGTTGTTTACCAAATATATTCCGACCCCAAGCTGCTCAGCTTTTCTGCCAATTATGTAGACAAAGAAACGGTTATCTTAGAAACAGCGCCTGACGGAATTTTTATATTCGTGAAAATGCCTGTGTTCAAAGAAGGCCATCAGGTTGCTATTTTAGAAATTGGACGCAATTTGCGGAGGTTGGGCGAATACTCACGCATGCTCATCTCTATTCTTTTATTAACTTCCACAGGTGCGCTGATATTAGCTCTCCTTGGGGGTTATTTCTATACGAATGTGCTCTTTCGTCCGCTTCAGCAGTTAGTTGCCATCATGCAAAACATTGAGAAAAGCGGCTCATTTAGGCATATCCCCATGCCTGACAAGCTCACGAATGATGAGTTAACGATGCTTGGCGCAACATTTAATCGAATGATTGATAGGCTGCAGGAAATGTTTCAAAAGCAGGAGCAATTCCTTGCGGATGCCTCACACGAGCTGCGTACGCCGCTCACGATCATTGAGAGCTACGCTAGCTTATTGCGAAGATGGGCTTTCCGGGATGATAAGCTGCGTGAGGAAGCGCTCGAAACCATCATCTCCGAATCAGCTCAGCTGAAGATTCTCACACAAAATCTGCTTTCCCTAACAGATAAAGAGCGAGAAGATTGTGAACAAAAGAGCACCTTTGACCTCCTTCCGATTGCCCAGCAAACCGCCTCCTCGCTTAGGGTCACCTCTTGCAGAGAGATTGACGTGCAGATTGCGCAAGACCTGAAAGAGCTTCAAATGAACGGAGATCCTTATAAGATCAGGCAGCTTCTCATTATTTTATTAGATAATGCACTCAAATACAGCCAACAAATAGTCGTGTTGAAAATTGGCGCCACAGAGAATAAATGGGTCAACATCGAAGTCATTGATCAAGGTATTGGCATCGCGGAAAGTGACTTACCGCACCTATTTGACCGCTTCTATCGGACGGATAAAGCAAGGAATCGCAAGCAAGGCGGAGTGGGTCTGGGACTGGCTATTGCCCAAAATATCGTTCAGAAGCATGAGGGGACCATTCAGCTCAAAAGCCGCTTAGGTCAAGGTACTACCGCATTGATTACGCTGCCAAAAACGTGTCAATAAAAACATTATAATGGGATTCTCATCATATTCTCAGAATTCGCCTGAACACCTTTGATACCACAGGTCACAAGGTTGCAAGGTAAATATTAGGTGGAATTTCATCTGGTATACTTGGGCTTAGGTAGGACGAACACCCAAGTTAGCTCAATAGAAGAGTCATGCAAATCAAGTTTTCTATGAAAACTCAGCATAGGCTTACGACGTAAGTTTACTTACGAAAAATCTAAGGAGGCAAACCAGATGAAAAACCAACAACAAACGTGGTACAAGAAACTAGTCGTAGCGGCATTGACCGTTTCCATAGGACTTTCTGCAGGAATGGTGAGTGCGCCTCATCAAGCCGGGGCAGCGGAAGCCATTGATGCTTCAATCACAGCAACTTCTCGTGCCAGTCAAGTGATTTCGATCGGTAAAAACTATTTGGGAAGACCTTATCAATTCGGTGCTAAAGCGGGGCAAACGCGAACATTTGACTGCTCTTCCTTCACACAATACGTGTTCAAGCGGGTTGGCGTAAACCTGCCTAGGACCTCCAAACAGCAATCCCATGTCGGAAGATACGTATCCAGAAGCAACCTCCGCACAGGCGATCTCGTGTTCTTCTCTATTCCGGGCAAACCCGGCGTCATTAACCATGTAGCCATTTATATGGGTAACGGCAACCTGCTGCAAACATACGGTGCAGGCGGAGTCCGTATTACTAACATTCACAGCGGAACTTGGTCTTCCCGTTACATGACCGCTCGCCGCGTCCTATAGTCCAACAAGGATAACCCTCAGCCATATGGCTTGAGGGTTTTTGCTTTTCACTAGGAGTGTGCAGGCCAAAATGTATTCCGCCCTCCTGACTCACTAGTAACGGATATACGCCTCAACATAGTTCTCCCTTAAGCCTCGCTTGCGCACCTTGATCTGCAGCAGACGTTGTTTATAGCTCACTTTAGCCGTCCTTGGCTGCACAAGGGTCGGTAGCTTAATGATTCGGTTCTTGCCGCTGAGAAAGCCGGTCAGCTTAATCTGATTGGATTTCACAAACACCTGAAGCGCTCTTGGATCTTCATCTTTGGCAATCTTCACCTTAATAATGACGTGTTCGTGCGTCTCAAAGATTTCCGAGCCAGCAAAACCCGGGGATGAAATACTGGCATCCAGACCTGGCATCGCTTTTTTCAGCATGTCCTGTACATATCCCTCGGCCCACGTCATATTATCTAGAAAGGTCTGCCCTTTTTCACCGAAAGGCAGCTTTTGCCCAAGGAACTTCTCAACTTGCTCCCACTTTAGCCAAGGATGGCGATTAAACCCGCTCAAGCCCATCACCTCATTTTCAATAGCAGTATATGTGCCTACTCCCTGATGTGACACCCCAATGAAAAACAGGGCACCTCTAGGCGAATACCCTCATATACTATAGTTGTGGTAAGCGCAAGGGGGTCGAGTATGCCATCTATCGTAGGGAATGTCAAAATCATCAGCGTGGGGTCGAGTTCCGTCGTCCACTTCGGCGATTCCTTTATCATCGCACCTAACAGCACCGCCAAAACTTTTGCCGGAGCAGGCTCATTTAATACCGGGGATTTCCCTCGCATCTATAATGCCTACAGCACCACCGTAACCAACGATTCCGACCTTATCGAAAACAATGCCAACAAAGTAATCATTTAATCCATTCATTTATTAACCTGAGCGAGGTGTTCCTCCAAAATGAACTGGACCATCCATCAAACCATTATGATTCAGCATTTAAAAGTGGACTCCGTAGCTAACTCCTCCGTTCTGCAAATTGGCACCGCCGGATCTATCCGATCATTATCTAATCTTTACAATACAGGCGGCTTCGTTGAATCCGCTCCAGAGATGGGAACAACCGCAACGAACCCAATCTCTCTGGTTCCTTTACCGCCACCAACTTGATATAGACTTTGTTATTAGGAAACACGAAGTTACAACGGATTGAAGCCGGAAGGAGGTGCCTTTCCTAGATGCAGAATTGTATTACTTGGCAGCAATGGGCCCAGCAGGTCTCCGCCTATATTGAAATGCAGAAACAGCGAATCGATACGCTCGAACAAACCGTAACCAAACTGCAAATGGAACTTAACGCCTTGAAAGATCAAAAACGCGTCCATATTGATAAAATTGAATATAATTTCGATCAACTCAAAGTCGAAAAGCTAGACGGGACACTAACAATCGGTATTAGCCCCAGCTCGCTTGATAATATCGATGACTTATCAGTGAATGGTGCCTCGATGGGCAAATATGCTGGTGCTGATGCGAATGCATTTTTTCAGGGGCAAGGGCAAATGAAAGGGCAAATGCAAGGTCAAGGACTAAGCCAATGGCACGGAATAGGACAGAGACCACAAGGGCAAGAAGAGAGGCAAGGGCAAGGGCAAGGGCAAGGGACGGGGCATCAAGGACAAGATCAGGGGCAAGGGAGTACTTCTGCTTTTGGCATTCAGCAGGAGATCTCTAGCGGGATCGAACAATATTTGCAATATGGTGTTCATGCCGATATGCAAAATCTGGAGAACAAATATCAATATCCACTGGACGAGGATTACAAAGCCCTCATTATCGATGATATCCGTAAACAGTTAGACACACGCATTCAGCATTATGTCAATCAGTACCGCGGTGTTGGTTTCAAAGAACCGATGGAGGCCGTTACAACCAGCATCTTTGAGAAAACAAAAAAAGATATAATCAGTGCAATTGATAGTTACATATCCAGTTTACCAAGGAAGGAAGGTTAAAATAATGAACTTACATGTGGAAAACAAGCAGCTTTTCGTAGGTGACGTGCGAATCATCGGGGTAGCCATTTCTTCTATATTTCTCATTGGCGATACAGAAGTCATTTCATTGTCCTCCATGTTCGACACGCCTCCCGAATCAATCATCATTTCACCATTCGTACCTCTTCCATCGGAGGAATGACCCATGTTTCGCTTATCCATCGTCGGCAATGTCGATATCAATGACATAAGCTCGAGCAGTGTCGTGCATGTTGGCGATAACATCAACACTGCCCTAAAAACAAAAGTTTTCGCTGTCCAGCGAGAAGTTCCCTTCTATTACGGGAATGAGGGAAGCTTCAAGGCTTATCCCTTTTATCAAAGACCCTTTCCCATCCCCCAGCCTCCGGAACCCTTCACAATGTGTGTGGATAACTTAGGCTCATTTATTCGTGTGCAGAATATCCGTATTCTAGGCGTTTCCTCATCCGCTGTGCTGCAGATCGGCAGTAATCGTATCACCAGTGCCGAAGCCCACATCAAAAACACCCGCCAATTCGTCACAGATAAACCCGGCCCCAAAGAAAAGACTACCTACGTCCAACTTGGCGAAGAAGAATGATGATGTAGAAAGTACAACAATTTCTGACTAGATCCCGCCTCACTCTCTTCAATTTTGTATTATGTACAACAATTGAGCCCTGAAAAGGCGATTTTGCCACAAATGGGTTCAAAATGTTGTACGAACTGCAACTTCAAGTTGCCAAAGAGCCTTTTGGCGTGCAAATTGTTGTAGAAGTTACAACATTGATAAACACTTTAGCCCATATTTTTTCACAAAGATGCTGAACGATTCTAAATCAAATTTGTTCTGAGCTGAAGGGAGCGAGTATTACTGGGAACGCTGGATACTTGGCGTTGGAGGCAGTATCTGCTTCATAGCTAGTAATCAGGCGTTGGAGGCATTATTCGGCTTAAATTATCTAGCATAATGATCGATAACACGATGGCGGTATTAGTGGCGTAGCAAGACAAGGTAAGGCAACCTATGCGCTAGCAGCTACGGATAAGCAAAACAAAGAACCGCACCCCACTCGGCAAGCCGGAGTAGGTGCGGTTCTCTGCTAGAGCCGGCTCACTTCGTGAGCAGCGGCTGTGCGCGGCTGAGCAGCGCCGCCATCTCCCCGCGCGTCAGTGACGCGCCCGGGCGGAACGTGCCGTCCGCAAAGCCGTCGACAAGGCCATTGCTGCTCATCGCAGCGATGGCCCCCGCCGACCAGCTTCCTGCCGGCACGTCGGTGAAGCCCTTCGCAGCGGCTACGCCGCCAACCTGCGAAGTCAAGTGCAAGGCGCGGGACAGCAGCACACTCATCTGCTCCCGCGTCATGGTCTGATCCGGCGCGAAGCGATCGCTGCTGATCCCTTGGATCAGCCCGCTCTGCTTCGCGAGCCGGATATCCTGCCACGCCCAGTGGGTGGCAGGGACATCACTGAACGAGGCGCTGAGCACTGATGACGCCTCGCCCTTCAAGCCCAGCACGCGCACGATAATCGTCGCGGCTTCAGCTCGCGTGAGCGCCGCGTCCGGTGCGAACCGGTCAGAGGCTATGCCGAGCATCCAGCCTCGGTTCGCCGCGGCAAGCACGTCAGCTTGCGCCCAATGCTTCTGCATATCGGCGAAATAAAACCCATCCGACCATAAGCTATAGTAGTTCCAAGTATCAGTCGTTTCCTGATTCAAGCTCCAGCTTCCAGTCCCTTTCAAGTTATACTTACCTACCAATTTCAGCTTTTCTTTGAGTGACTGTTCGTTCTCAAACCACACGGTGTAATCGCCGGGGCCGAGCTTATTGCCATATACGCTAGACGCTGCATCGGTTGGACTTATCGTGAATGTAGCTACCGGTGATTGGCTAGCAGCATCATACCGTACAGTCCCTTTATAGGTGTCAATCAGCTTAATTAGCATCTGAGCGGATACACCTGAGCCATTAGCGGCAGCATTTTGATTCCAGTACCGCCCGTAGAACGGAACACCTAGAACTATTTTATCAGCTGGTGCCTGGGCTACTGCGTATTGAATCGATTTCTCGACAAAGGGTAAACTTGCCACAGGTCCTGGGGTCGGATCTCCAGGATAGCTTTCATCATAAGCCATAACCATTAAGTAATCACTTACTGCGGCTAATGCCTTGTAATCATACAAAGCAATCCAGCTTTTAGTAGCCCCTGTAGGATTCGCTGCTACAGCCACTGATACTTCCTTCCCGCTCGGGAGTTTATCGCGCAGCATTTTAACCATATCCGTATATTTATCCCGGTAAGCTGCATCCACATTCTCGATATCCATATTGATGCCGTCCAACTTATGGTCATTGATAGCTTCAACAATTTGATTCACAAGCGCTTCTCGATTATCAATCGCTTTCTCACCTAGGGTTCTATCGAAATCGTTACTAAGAAAAGGGACAACTTTCTTCCCGCGCTTATGCATGTCGATAATGAACGAAGCCTGAAGAGAATCGGATAATTGCAAACTACCATCTGCATTTATATGAAAATAGCTAGGCGAGACGACATCGAGTGTTTGACCGCTTTTATCCACTTGCGAGGTATAGGAATTTGAATTGCCAAAGAAGAGATAAGACATCGTAAATTTCCCTTGAGACGAGCTAGCTTCAGCCTTAACACTAGGTTCTGAGTTTGTTGCTATGGTCAAAATCCCAGCCGCGGCTAGTAATATCACGAACTTGTACCATCGATTTTTGGTTTTATTCATCGGCCACCTCCCAATTCTAGCATCTAGCTGCTTCCTCTATTTTGCTAGAAAGAATTCGAATGTGCTAGGAGTAAATATTGGGGATACGAAAAAACCGTTACTTTAGAGCGTTCAGCTCCAAGTAACGGTTAGTAATAAAACTGGTAGTGGTTACGGCCTTTGCCCTTTACTTTGTATAGAGCAATATCTACTTCTTTCATCATACTAGTCGCATCGCTTTCATCCGAGCTGTACATCGTAATCCCCATACTCACTGTTGCGCGAAACTGCTGCCCCTGTATGTCCCACGGCTGTTCAAAACACTGAATGATGCGCTGGGCGACGTTTTCCACGTGTTCCTTACAATTCACCGCGGGTAATAAAATGGTGAACTCGTCGCCTCCCATGCGGGCGAACATATCAACCTCACGGAGACACCCTTTGATGCGGTGAGTGAAAGCCTGCAAGAAGGCATCTCCTACATCATGGCCCATCGTATCATTTATCACTTTGAAATCATCTATGTCTAAGTATAAAAGTCCAAACGGTCTCTTCGTTCGATTGGCTTGCAAAAGCATTTGCTGCAGATGCTCCTTAAACATTCGCCGATTAGGCAATCCTGTTAGAGGATCATGAAAAGCCATGGCAATAAGACGGCTCTCTTGATTTTTGCGCAGCGTGATATCCGTTAGAACGAAAGAAATCTCAGCTAGAACACCCTCGTCGTTACGAATTGGAATCGCGGTGCACTCAAACCAGATGATATTCTTACTTGCACCTTTCGCTCGGAATTCCAGCTTACTGCTGCTGCAAGTTTGCAAGGTTTTGATAAACATTTTATGTAAATCCATACCATATTCCGAATCGATAAAGCCCACTATTTGCTGAAAGTCAGTAGGTATAAATCCTATCACTTCACTAAAGTTCTTAGAGGCGTAGGTCAAATTTCCATAAACATCAAATGTGCTAAACAGATCCCAAGCTTGCTCGATGAATTGGCGTACGAATGTATCCTTCTGTAACGATGAATGTTTGGCAATATCCGAATCAGCCTTATGACTCATTACTTCGCAGCCCCTCTCGTGCTTTTTACATAGAGACTTAGGTAGCTTAGCACGGGAACATAAAGATTCAATTAAGTTCAGCCAAAATTTTCGTCAATTGAAGTCGAAATATGACTTTTTTTGTACACTTTTTACATTTGCCGGGATAGAGAAGCAGATCAAATTACCTACTTTGGAGTAAGAACCGTACCAAATCTCTTTATCTGTCAATAAAAGGATAGAAATGTCTAGGAGAATCGTTCTATAATGAAGGTAACAGGTTAGAGCGGGAATACCGTTCTCTCTACCAAGCTGTTCCGTTACTGAGGAGGATTTCTAGTATGGCAGGAGAAACTATTTTAGTCGTAGATGACGAGCAAGAAATTGTCCAATTGATTCAACTCTACCTAGCGCGGGAAGGCTACAAAGTCATCAGCGCCAATAACGGTCACGATGTATTTGAGATCGTGAAGGAACATAAGCCCGATCTTATTATTCTGGACATTCTATTGCCAGGACTTGATGGTATAGAAGTTTGCCGACAGCTTCGCAAAACGAGCAATACGCCGATCCTGTTCATCTCCTGTAAGAGTGAGGATATTGATATTATTCTCGGATTAAGCATGGGTGGCGATGATTATATGACGAAGCCTTTCAGCCCTAGTCAGCTCGTCGCTAGAGTCAAAGCTCATTTGCGTCGAAATTCCATTCGAGAGCAGCATCAGGATGATCCTCAGTTGGTGAAATTCCCTGGCCTCGAAATCGATCTGGTCAGCCACATCGTTCGCGTGAATGGACAAACCATATCGTTATCGGCCAAAGAATTCGATTTGCTTTCCTTAATGGCTAAGACCCCTAATCGAGTGTACAAAATCGAGCACCTGTTTGAACTTATATGGAGCCTGGACAGCATGGGCGATCCAAGAACACTCATTGTACATATTAGTAATCTGCGTAAGAAAATTGAATCTAACCCAGCAGAGCCTCGCTACATTATTACGGTTCGTGGTGTCGGATACAAATTTAACGGTTCAGCTGTTTAGAACAGTCGGCTGAACCATACAGTGAAATAATGCTGCAGAGGAACTGCTGCTGCCGCTATGACAAGTGCCGGAAGCATGTTGGCAACATTCATTTTTTTAATTTGAAGAATGTTGAGGCCTACGCCGATAACCAGGACGCCACCCACGGCTGTAATTTGGACAATCATTGCATCTAGGGAAGCTTGGCTAAATGCCATAGCAATAAACGTCGCTGCCAGAGCGATGACCCCTTGCATCACGAACACGGATACAGCCGAGAAGATCACACCTATCCCAAGGGTAGACGCGAAGATAATGGATAAGAACCCGTCCAGCAATGATTTGGTATATAAAATATCATGATTATGCCTAAGGCCGCCATCCAGTGGACCCAGAATAGCCATAGCTCCAATGCAATATACCAAGGTACATGTCACGAAGCCTTCCGAGATACTGCTTGTTCGATGAGCAGTATCACCTTTATGCAGTGCAGCCTGCAACCAGTCACCTAACTGTCCAAGTCTGTACTCGATTCGAAGTAACTCTCCAATGATCCCTCCAATAACCACACTCATAATGACCAGTACGATTTGATTCGACTTTAATGCCATAGTAATGCCCAGCACAGTAATGGCAAGCCCAAGGCCTTGCATGACTGTGCTTTTTATGCCTTCTGAGATGCGGGGCAGCATCATTCCTAATAATCCCCCAATAATAATGGCGATTGCATTCACAATCGTCCCCCATAAAGCCATGCTAATTCATTCCCTTTCTGCCTTCTGATCTGTGACAACCTTCTCATTCTACATGATTCTGCTCATAATTTCCTCCATCGTTGGAAATGGTATGAATAAGCAACAGGAAAGGAGGAATACAGCATGTCTAATGACAAATCGATGGATCCTATGACTGGCGACACGGTGGAGACGGATGGTATTTATGCCAATGAAGCAGGACGAGAGGTTACGCTCAAGCGCGGCGACGAGTTTCCCGCCGATCTTATTTTGGGACGAACGACTTGGGAATTGAAGGGCTTCGCCGATGAAGCCGTGATTGATCACGACCAGTCTGAGCTTAACCCTATGCGCAAGCGTGTGGACGCGAGAACCTAATCATAGAACCGAGCTGCGATGAAATGCAGCTCGGTTTTTGCCTGCGTATGATATACTAAGGGGATGATATATCAAGCGTTGGGGGAAAAGCATGAACGGAAAACGAATTATTATTGTAACCGGAGGGACACTCGGAGATTGGGCCCTTGGAGACATTCATGAAGATGACGTTCTCGTAGGGTCGGACCGTGGTGCCCTTTATCTGATTCAACATGGCTTTACGCCGCATATTTCACTCGGTGATTTCGATTCTGTCACTCCCGAAGAGTTGAGCCGTATTCGCTCTTCCAGTCTCACTTTCATCGATTGCGATCCGGTCTTCAAGGATTTAACCGACACCGAAATGGCCTTTAACTGGGCACTGGCTCAGCTGCCAGATCATATCGTCCTACTTGGCGCGCTCGGCACACGCTTTGATCACTCGTTAGCCAACGTACATCTGCTTCGCAAAGGCACTGAGCATGGCGTCTCCTGTTCCATTGTGGATGCCAACAACCAAATCATTGTCATTAATCAGTCCACTCGTATCTTACGGGGAAGCTATACACATATATCGCTGCTGCCGCTTAGTTTGGAAGTAACCGGCATTACGCTGCACGGTTTCCAATATCCGCTTCAGCAAGCGACTCTTCAGATTGGACAGTCCCTTGGAATTAGTAATGTACTTAAGGAATCGGAAGGTCTCATCGAACTCCAAACAGGCTTATTACTTGTTATCCAAAGTAAAGATTAAGCAAAAAATTTTAAAATTAGACAATCTTCTATGAATCATACAGAGGTTTACTCTGTTACAATAAGCTGTACGCCATATATTAATTAAGATATTGAGGTCGTTCAAGCATGCAGCATGTGCAAGAGAATCCGGTAAAGAACCTTCATCATAAGAGTGTGCAATCCGTCATAACCCAATTTGCAGCCGTACATTTACTTACGAACCGAGAAGCCGAAATAATAGGTCTTATCGCGCTCCACGGCTACAGTAACAAAGAAATAGCTGATCACTGCAACATTAGCGAAAAAACAGTTAAAGTCCATATTGATAAAATTATGGATAAAGTTGGAACTCGATCGATGCGCAAGCTTCTAGCTGCCATCATCAGCAAGGCGGTTTAACCCACGCGCCAAAAACGGCTATTCGAACTGGAAACAGTTTGGATAGCCGTTTTTTATATGAGAGAATCTCTCTAACCGGTTAAATTTAGGTATATTTCTCCCAACCTCTGCTTACAAATAGAGTAATAGATTATTCCTCTAGAAATGGTTGGTGTGCCTATGAACTACCAAAGAAAGAGAATCCTTCTTTATTCGGTGCTAGCAGGTCTATTTACTATACTTCTCCTACTCGTATCCATCGGTCTGAATTCCTCGGGGTATCCATTACAGGGATCCTCACCAACTCCGGCATTGATCCCTCATCAGGTCGATGCTCAGATCGTCGAATCTCCATCCCAAGCTCTGGTCGAAGTCTATCCTTTGGTCGAGGACAAGCCCGCTCTAAGCGTAGAATTGACTCCAGCTCCGCCTCTTCTAGAGGAACCCAAATTGCCTGAGCCATCATCTGTTACCTTGAATACTTACGTCCCCCTTCCCGCTCCTCCGACTGCTTCCGCAGTTAAAGGGGCAGTTCAATCTACAACAAGACCAACACCTCTGCCGTCCAAAATTAGCATACCCGTCCTCAACTACCACAGTGTCACGATTGATCCCGGGAATGTCGTCGTTATTTCCCCAGCCAAGCTGGCGGAGCAGCTGACGTATCTTCACGATCATGGATACACCCCAGTCTCTCTCGCTACATTTATTAGCCTTATTGAAGGAGAAGACGTCGAGGCGGCTCCTGAGAAACCCGTACTGCTGACTTTTGACGACGGATACATCGATAATTATGAGCAAGCGATGCCTCTTCTTGCCAAATATGCCTTCCCGGCTACCCTCTTTATATCGCCAGGTATGAACAATCAGGAAGGTTACCTGAACTGGGAACAGATCAAGAAGCTGCAAGAAGCCGGCTGGGACATTCAACCTCATGGGATGACACATCCCCATCTCCCGCGGCTTTCAGCGGATCAACAAGCCTTCGAAATCATAGAAGCCAGAAAGCAAATAGAGGAAAAGCTCGGAACCAAAGCCGATGTATATTGCTACCCTTATGGCGAATATAACAAAACAACATTGAAGCTTCTTAAAGATCATGGATTTCGTTATGCTTTTACAATTGAACAAGGCAATGCAACAAACCAGCAGTCCCCTTATCTGCTCAAAAGACATTTTATTAACGGAGAAGAAGGCTTGAAATCATTCATTCGCAAGCTTTCCACACGCGATTAGTGAGCAATATTTTCAAATTCATCAAATGAAAGATAGTTCAAATTAATCATCGATATAGTATAATAGGCCTATCAACCAGGAGGAGCAATTCGTATGTCACAAGCAAATAAGCGCTCCAGCTTCCGACTCAATCTTCAAATTCCTTTATCAGCCATGTTCAAAATCATTGGGATCAAAAACAAGGCAGCTGACACCAAACATTCTAAGATTATGATAAGAGATATTAGCTCAGGCGGTATACGCATTCACACCCCATTGAATCTTCCTATCGATATGAGCTTGCTGCTGGAATTCACTTTTCATCTTTTTTATCAAGAGATCAAAGTATTAGGTGTCCTCACACGAAAAACGATGCTGAAGCCATCCCTTTATGAATACGGGATTGAATTCAGCATCGCAGATCCAATCATGGAACAGCAGCTTACCAGTCATCTGATCTTATTAGGTGCTCGTTTAAAACATAACAGCATGCTGGCCAGCTGCAGCTTCTGTTCCGATGAAGATATAGCAGATATTTTCTCTACCACCTATGAGATTACATAGCAGCTGCAAGCTTCTGTACAAATTGTTCTAAGTACTGCTGATCGATGTCATCAAATCGGCTCTTGATAGGACTGTCAATATCCAGCACCCCGATGAGCTCATTGCTTACAAGGATCGGTACCACAATCTCCGATTGTGATGCCGCATCGCAGGCGATGTGTCCTGGAAATGCATGCACATCTGGAACAAGTACCGTTTCACGGCGTTCTGCTGATGTACCGCAAACACCTTTACCCAGTGGAATCCGTACACAAGCCGGAAGTCCTTGAAACGGCCCCAGTACGAGCTCCTTCTTATCTCTTGTCTCATCTAATAAATAAAAACCCACCCAATTCACATCACTCAGAAACTGTCCGAGCAGCGCAGCGGCGTTAGCCAAATTCGCTATGCGATTTGGTTCATCATGTATCAAAGCTTCAACTTGCTGAATCAGCAAGGCATAATTATGTTCTCTTGTTCCCTCATAACTTGATTTCGCAAACATCTCTCATCATCCCTTTTCCCAAATCATTCCTACCTGCTTATCATACCAAAAGATAACCTTCCTACCCAAATGCAAAAAAAAGGGCGAGTTCGTCTCAACCGTATAGGCTCGGAGAATAGGCTCAGAAACCGCGTAATAAGCGTTTGCTCCGTGCTTTCTTAGGAATTGGCGATCCAGCAGCGTTTGGTCCATTGGCTCTACCGCGGGGTTCAAGTTGTAAGTCCGGCAGGCAATCTTCGCGACGATTAACTTGTATGTACAGCTTGTACTGATTGTATGTATATCTAGGAATGAATAATTGAAAAAATGATCGTTTTCCCATCCGCTTCTAACCGTGTTTCAACAGAGTAGCTGCCGATTTGTTTCGTTGTGGTTTCGAGAACACCTTTAGCCGCTGCGCGTTCACAAGCGTCAGTAAAATGGCGATAGAAGATGTCTGCGTCATAGCCAAAAAGGAAATCCGTGAACTTCCGGATGCTCTCCATATTACGGGCTAGTGTCCCGTCTTCTAGGTGCACAGTCACGCCATAGGTTATAAACTGCGGATCTAACCATAAGGACACTTCATTGCTGTTGCGCACCTCGGTGGTCGCACCGCTCATCGCCAGCCCTTTAGCCTCGGCATCTCGGAATAAACGCAGCGTTGTTTCTTCAAGATCATAATTTGTACCTCGCAGCTTACCCGCTTCTTCCATAACATCGTAAGCTTGCAGCATTCGCTGATCGGGGAATACCAGCTTCTTATAGCTGCCATCCTTCGTAGGCACGACTTTGATGAACGCTTCACTTCCGCTGTTCACACTGATACGCTTCGACTTCGTCTGCAAACGAGCAATGATTTGCAGCGCTTCTGCTCGGGTAACCGTTCGTCCAACGCCGAAGTAACCGTTCGGGTAGCCTTCCATGATTCCCTTCGTCATGGCCTCGCCGATAAATTTCTGCTGTCTGGCCGTCGCACTTTGAAGATCACCGAATTGGGAAGCTGCTTTGAGACTGTACACTTCATCTTCCAAATACTCGGTTTCCTTAAGTAAATAGTACAGAATTTCTGCCACATCTTCGCGTTTTAGCATTTCCTTGTAGTCACTGAACTGACCTTTGCTTATAAAATGAAGATCACTGGCCAAATCCAAATAAGGCTTTGCCCAATATCCGACTGTGTTCGGTTTGAACGTGAAATCCCGATAATCCTGCTGCAAAATACTTTGGTTGCTCGCGCTAAGCGTTTGTAGAAAGTTTGATTTCCATTTGCGCTCACCATTCGGATATTTATCTGTAAAAGCGAGCAAGACAATTTTCACAAATTGATCAGCCGTCACAGAATTATCTGGTCGAAAAGTTCCATCAGGAAAGCCGTCTAGCAGCCCTTGCTGCACCATCTGACTAATCGTCTGCTCCGCCCAATGGCCCCGAACGTCCGTCATACCGGCTGCTTCACTCTTCCCTTGTTCGACACCTATTGTCATTACGCAACATACCGTTGCAATCGTAATCCATTTCTTGAGCTGTACCATCTTATTACTCTCCGCTTCTCCATGAGTTTTTGGCATCGTTTACACCAGTCTTTAGGATAAGCCTTCTACAATGCTTTGAGAACAGGCTTAAAGCCTAGTGATCCAAGGTGCCAAGAACTATCCATCATGGGACTATAGCCATAGGGATGGGTATGAAAAAGGACCATGCTTCTACATATGTAGAAAACACAGTCCTTACTTTCCATCGAAAAAATGGTTCATTTAGCCGATCTTTTTCCCAGCACCCACTGTTATAACTGAATTATAATAGCGCAGCCAATCTGTTATGTACAACATTTTGGTCAGGAAGTCTGGCGCATTCCCCTGCAAACTCGCATACTTTTCCTGCTGCAGCAGTTGATGCATCTCCCAGCTTTTCTGAAATATAGTTTTAATGAAAGCTTCCTCCGTTTGCGGCTTATGCAGATCCGTTCCGCGCGAGAGTTCGATTTCCTCAATAATAACGCCTCGATAGTAGGGATGTACATTCACTTGTTGCCCCATATCAATGTAAGCGAGACCTGTAAATTCGAAAGGCAGCCAAATTAAATTCGTCTTCCTGTCTTCCAGTTTAACTGTATAAGCTAAGCCCAAGTTCAGAGCAATCGGCTGAGGAAAGTTTTTGATTTGTCCAGACCGCAAATGATCCACTATATACTCAACGAAATTCATGGTGTTCTCCCTCTCCGAAGGACCTGATCTTTCATCCAATGTCCTTTCTTCATATTGCGTGTTAAGGCCTTCTATTGTCAAGACACATCATGACGAATTCCTACCCCTATCGCATACAAATAACCAATTACTGCCATACTATGAAAAAAATATCACCAAGAGAAAGGGTTTATTTGAATATGAATTCCACTCCCCGATGGTCGTTGGCATCTGTTAGAAGGTTTGATATTATCTATGCACAGCGACGAAACCCTTATCTAGTCGCATGGTGGTCAGCTTCGTTCCCATGATTCGGTCATCTGCTCATGTACAAAAATACGATGGGTGTCTTATTAACTCTTTCCGAGGTTATGATTAATTCACTAGCTTCCATCAATTTGGCCATGGTGTATTCTTTCTGCGGTAAGTTTGAAATGGCTAAGCAAGTTTTACAGCCTTTATGGGTGTACGGCTATATGATTATTTATTTTTTTGCTATATGGGATAGTTATCGCTGCGCTCTTGAGACCAATAAGCACTATGAACTAGCCATTCTCGAGAACGCACGCTTTCCTAATCAATTGATGCGCGCAACCGGTATCCAATTTATTGAAAAGAAAAGCCCCCTCACTGCCGCTATTTGTTCATTCTTTTTCCCAGGTCTTGGACAGCTTTATAATAAACATATTTGGCTTGGCTTTTACGGCATATTCTGGTGGTGGGTCTATGTAACGTTCTCGCACTTTTACGAAGCTGTTCTCGCTCTTATTTTGGGACATAATCGGTTAGTTACCAATATTCTACATCCCCAGTGGTTGCTGTTCATGCCTTCTGTGCTCGGAGGTGCCATCTATCACTCTTATACGAGTGCAATTGAGCAGAACCGATTATTCCGCATCTCACAGCGCCAATATTTAACCGACTATTACAGATTAGCGAGGAGCAGCGTATATGACGTCACTTCCGGAGGTAATCATCCCTTGTGGATTGTAGGTACTTTTGAACATTCAACCGAACTGGAGCAAGCGTTAAGCATTATTGAGCATAGTGGAATTCATTCCAGTCGGATCATCTCTATCCTCATGGACATTGATGCGGATAAGTCTCTCTCCATTGTAGACCAGCGGTTCGATAAAACCGCCAAAGCCGTCGAAATTGGATTAGCCAGTGCTACAGCATGCGGTGTTTTTGGCATTAGTGTAGGCTTCATCCTCGCATGGGGTCCCATTATTTGGGGTATTATCTCAGGAATAGGTGGATTTTTATTAGGCTTTAGTATTGGATTAGTCTTAAAAAACAAACATCGCTTCTACAATAAACCGAATATATTGCCTGAAGTGACTGTTCTTGTCCAATATGAGCTTGCAGAAGATGAGGCCTTGATCAAGCAAACTTTTTGGAAGTACAAAGCCTTAACTGTAGGTAAAATAGAAAAACTCATACATCCTTTACACTTTAAACCGTCCAACAACGCTTTGTAAGGCTTCCGCCGTTTCGCTAAGACTTATTACCGATTTATCAATGGCTTCCATCGCGTACAATTGCTCCTTCGTATGTGACACAATGGTTTGAGATTGCTGCGACGATTGCTTGGCTAGATGAGCCATCTCCGCAATGGAAGCAGACACTTCCTGGGTTCCAGCAGACATTTCTTCCGTGGCAGAGGAAAGATCCTGCACCTGTTCTGAGATGTTGGCGATGGCTTGAAGGATCCCTCCAAACATGTCACCCGATTGTATAATCAGCTGCACACCGTGCTTCACCTCATCCTTCACCTCCTGCATAGAAGTCATGGAAGCCAAGGCGTCTTCTTTTATCCCTTTAATGATATCGTTGATTTGCGACGTAGACTGGATCGCTTGCTCAGCCAATTTCCTTACCTCCGCAGCCACGACAGCAAAGCCTCTGCCATTCTCCCCTGCTCTTGCAGCTTCAATCGATGCATTAAGCGCTAGTAGATTCGTCTGTGAAGCAATGCCTGTAATGACATCCACAATATGATGAATTTCCTGCGATCTTTCCCCTACACGATCAATAATTTGCGTAGATGTTTCCACGGATTGCTCAATCCGATTCATTTGCTGAATGGAATCTGCAATGGTCGCATGACCTCGCTTCGCATCTTCCCTAGCATCTAAGGAGGCTGCCGCTACTGTAGATGAGGATTCTGCCATACGCTGAATCCCTACTGCCATCTCTTCCATGGCTCTTGCGCTCTCGGATGCACCTTGATCCTGTGCCGCATTTCCCGCAGCAACCACATCAATCGCATGGGCGATTTCACTCGTTGCTTGTATGGTAAGCCTCGCGTGGTTCCCCAGCTGACCCCCAGATTGTTGAACCGAGTCCGCATTCACTGTGGCTTCATGCAGAAGGGAGCGAAGCTGACCCACCATATTATTGCAAGCATCGATTAATTGCCCCGTTTCATCCTTACTCATCTTCCCATCCAGACGCGTGGTAAGGTCGCCAATTGCTACGCGACGCAAGAAACCTACTGCTCTCGTAATAGGCCTTGTGATCATCCGCTCTAATGTAAAAGCTAGAAATAATCCAATCACAACAACAGCTACGCTAGATATAATCGAAGTCTTCACCAATTGCGACATATGATTATCTAAATTGCTTTGCGCTTCTGCATACTTCTTGTCATAAGCAAGCACAAGCTTATCTGTTAACTCGTAAATTTGATTCTTGGCTTCATCGGTTTCATCGTCTACTTTCTTGTATTCCGCTTTCAACTGTTGAGCTGTGTATTTATCTTGATTGTTATAGACTGCAACCACCTTATCGAACATCGCGATGTACAGCTGGCTTTGCTTAACAACGCTCCCAGCCCACTGGCGCTCTTCATCCGTTCTAGCCGATGCACTTATACTCTCTACCATTTCAAGAAATATCTTCGTGTTCTCTTGGTATTCCTGAATAATCTCTTTATTGTTGTTGATGATCAAATCAGCTTGATTACTGTATAGAATGCCTACCATACTTTTTAAAGATAAGGCAATCTTTTCGTTGGTCACACTAGTCGTTTGTTCATTTACACTGAGCTTAGTTGATTGTACCATTCGATAGGATAGTCCAGCTGAAATCATAAAAAGCAAGATCAGAGAGACAAAACTTATCAGAAACTTAAAGCGTATTGAATGCATAAAAGAAACCATGAGCCACCGCCTTAAGGGTTTTATAGTAGTCTACTGCTGAAAAAAAGATGTCTCTCTTCGATTCTCTCCCTTGAAGCAAATCTCCTCCAGATTTCGAGCTATAGCTATTTTTCAAACTACACGTAGAAGTCCGACTCATCTGCCAGTTCACTTTCGAATCCTATAAGGCATGATTTTTTTTATAAAATGACGAACTTTTTTGTACTTGTAACGTCTAATTCAGAGAGGTGAGAGAATGGAGACGACCGGTGTCCATGTATTTGATTACTTAAAGTACGTATCTGAAACAACGGATCAGAAAGTGATTCTTCGCAATATAATGGAAACTTATGGTAATGATGTATGGAATTATGCGTTTAGCATTTGCCGTAATTCAGATTTAGCTGATGACATTACGCAGGATGCTTTCTTAAAAGTATATCGCAATCTTACTACATTCCGCGGTGAAGCTTCGGTCAAAACCTGGCTGCTTACCATTACACGCAATACCGCGTATGACTACCTACGCAAAGCATTTTGGCGCAAAGTTACACTTGTTGGCTTCATTCAATCTGCAGGCACATCACAATCAGCAGAAACAGAAGCAATGGAGAAATTATATGCTAGTGATATATGGAAAAAAGTAATATCTCTGTCTCCCAAATATAGAGAAATTTTAATTTTACATGCCCATTATCAGCTCTCAACGAAAGAAATGGCTGCCATCCTTAACATCTCGGAGGGAACCGTTAAATCCCGACTTCACCACGCCAGACTCAAGGTGATCAGTTTGAAGGAGCGTGAAGCGCTTGAAAACTCCTGATCCGGATGATTTACATAAGCAATTGGAATCAGGACCTCTTAAGCAATCTGGCTTTACTTCCAAGCTTCAGGGCGACATTGAGGAAGCCATTGAGCGGAAGGAACGAGCGAAGCCGAGGGTAAAGCCCCTACTCTGTTTCGCCGGACTCGGTGCGATAGCTGCTGCATTACTGCTCTTTCCATGGAGTACAATCCATACGCGAAGTGACGCAGCTCCTGCAATGGATGCTTCTGTTACGACTGCAGCGTCCACTAGCTCATCCCCTGCCCCAATAAGCACCGCACTGCTTATTGGGCTGAGGACCGAACGTGAATCTAACAATACGGATGCACAGCATGCTTTAGGCCCCATTCGTTATAGTACCTATCGAACAATGCTTATCGCGCCGGTTCGCGGTCAACTGCAGAAGACGTCCGAGGGCACGGGAATTCTCATGCCTTATAAGCAAAATTTTTGGAAAATCGACTCCTTGGTTCATAAAACGAAAACAGACGAGTTCCACTATTTATCCGCTCATCTAGCTGATCAGCCTGTGAAACCAGAAGTGTTCCCCGATCAAGCTGACGAACAGTTAAATCGCGTAGAGACCCTGTTATTTGCCGGGAATCAATATGTTTCCATCGCTGAATCGGAGGAGGCTTGGCGAGGTAATGCCCCTTATCAAGCGGAACGCATCTGGGTTCGTACCCTCCCACAATTAAAAGAAGGGCATACTGTGCAGTTCTATAACAAACCGGTGGACAAGAACCATATTTCGATCACCGATTTATATGGCAGCAGCAGTAGCAGCATCCTTACAAATATACCGAGCAGCTCTACCAAATTGCTCGGTGAGATTACAGGCCAAAGCTGGACCGTCCAGCGTGAACCAGGCCGCTGGGTCGGCAAAGTCGCTGAGACGCCGCGTATTAGTGCAGCGAAACCTGACAACTACGTTCTACACGACTTCCCGCGCGAGCTGCCTGATAAAGTCATCAATCATGATGATCTTTGCTGCTCATGGAGCTCTATCCAGTCCTCGTGGCCGTTAGCAACCGATGCGTTAACATCGCCGTTGAATGATATGATCGTCATTTTCGAGAACGGCAAGCTCAAGTTCTACCCTTACGGGCAGGCGCCTGGCAATGATCCACAACTAACCTTGGACCTACAGCCCGGCGAGAAGCTCGTTATGGCACAGTGGGCAACCGATCACTACGTACAAGAGTGGATCGATAAAGTCGGCCGCTATTTGAACGATGATCAGGCTGAATCGAGCTTCAGTCATGAAGCGGATAATGATAGATATAGCAAAACCCGCTAAGTCCTGTGACTTAACGGGTTTTCGTTGTTTACCAGCCCCTGCGAGCGCGCAAGCTCGTGATGTGGGCAATATGATGATTACCATGCCATGCGTAATTGCCAACGTTCCAATCCAGTCGAATCGTCTTCCCTGACTCTGGATGTACGAATGCACGTGCAAACTGGTCATGCTGCATAGCATGCAGAACGATCATCCAGCGGCTGTGCAAAGCATCAAGCAAGGTAAGCGACAGTTCCACCGGAGCTGAATTACCATCGCTGAGCTCAGCCCAGCGATCCTCGTAATAGGGTCTGATCGTCGGCTCTTCTTCCGTCAGTGCCAGCTTAAACCTTGTGTAGCTGTTCATATGGCTGTCTGCGACGTGATGCACGACTTGTCGCAGCGTCCACCCTCCTGGGCGATAAGGCGTATCCAGCTGCTCGTCAGACAGCCCAGCAACCGCCTCACGCAACCTGCTTGGCGTCGACTCGAGGTCAGCCATCCACTCTTGCAGCTGCTCCCGTGAAATTTCACCATCGTGTGCAAACAATCCAATAGGGTAGCGTAACTCATCCATATGACATGCCTCCTGCATCTTTTTTTCTATTATATCTGAGTTTTGAACAAGATAAAACCGACCCTTGTGGAGGCTAACTAAGCCCCAACAGGATCGGTTTCATGATATTAAGCATATTCCGAAACTAACGAACTCACATTTACTGCACAAACTTTAAAACCTGGCATTTTACAGGTCGGGTCGAGTGCGTCATGTGTAATTTTATTGACGTTCTGTGTATCGCCCCAATGCATCGGCACGAATACGGTGTCTTCACGAATGTCGCTGCTGAACCTGCTGCGAACATAGATCGTGCCGCGTCTGGATTCCAACTTGACGAGAGTGGCATCATCGATGCGGTACTTCTTGGCCGTCTTCGGATGAATCTCCATGAAAGACTCCACGTCATGCGCCGCCAAAGAATGACTTCTTCTTGTCTGCACGCCAGTCAAATAATGCGTAAGCACACGACCGGTAGTCAGGTATAGCGGAAACTCCTCGCAAACTCGCTCCTTCGGAAGATGATTCTCCACAGAAGTTAGCAGCGCTTTGCCTTCCGGGAGCGGAAACGATGATTCAAATAACCGCTTCGCGCCGGGATGCTCCAGCTCCGGACATGGCCAGTATACCCCCTCTTCCTTCCGTAAGCGGTCATACGTTATGCCGTAGTAATCCGCTGCACCACCGCGACTGGCTAAGCGAAGCTCATCAAAGATATTTTCGACATCTGCATAGTTGAAGTATTGACCCTTGCCCAGCATATCAGCCAAATCACAGAGAATCTGCCAGTCATGCTTCGCTTCACCCGGCGCAGGACGGCCGGCTTCCCTCAGCAGAACGCGTCCTTCGAGGTTGGTCAGTGTTCCTGCGTTCTCCAGATAAGTAGATACCGGTAAAATTAGATCCGCGAGCAGCGCTGTCTCAGACATCAGGAAGTCGGCTACAACAAGAAAATCAAGCTTCTTCAACCCTTCTTCGACGAAGTTAGCGTTCGGATTGGAGACGAGCGGATTGGAGCCCATCACGAACAAGGCGCGAATCTCCTGCTCGTGAACTTTCTCCATCATCTCGTACGCGGAGACACCCTTGCCAGGCAGCTCACTCGGATCAATCCCCCAAACACTCGCGACATAAGCACGATCCTCGGGGTTCTCGATCAGGCGGTAGCCCGGAAGCTGGTCAGCCTTCTGTCCATGCTCCCGTCCGCCCTGACCGTTTCCTTGACCGGTGACTGCGCCGTAGCCACAGCCCGGTTTGCCGATTTTCCCTGTCAGCAGAACAAGGTTTAGGAAGTTGCGAACCGCCATATGCCCGTCGGTTTGCTGCTCCACGCCTCTTGCCGTGAACACCATGCCTGTGGCCGCTTTACCGTAAGCCAGCGCCGCTTTGCGTATCAACTCAGCGGAGACACCAGTTAACTCAACAATCTCAGCGAGATCAAGCGATTCCAAGTGAGATTGCAGTTCTGTAAAGCCTTTGGTACGCTGCTGGATGAAATCTCGATCAATCAACCCTTCTTCTAGAAGGATCTTCAGCATACCGTTAGCCAATGTCGCATCCATACCCGGCTTCACTCTCAAATGTAGATCCGCGATACGGGTCGTACCGGTTTCCCTCGGATCTATCGCTATGATAAAGGCGCCCTTTTCTTTTGCTCTTGTAAAATAAGGCATAAGTGTCGGCTGACACTCCGCAATATTCGTCCCTGCCAGTATCATGCAATCAGCCAATTCAATGTCCGACAGTTGATTCGTCAAACCACGGTCGATGCCAAACACCTTGACACCTGCCGAAGCTGCTGCCGACATACAAAACCTGCCGTTATAATCAATGTATTTGGTTTGAAGCGCAACACGAGCGAATTTCCCCAACAAATAAGCGGATTCATTCGTCAGAGAGCCCCCTCCGTAAAGACCAACCGTATGATTGCCGTACTGACCGCGAAGCTCAGTAAGCTTGCTCACGATCTGTTCATACGCGTCCTCCCACGATATACGGACGAATTGACCATCCTTCTTCATCATCGGATGAAGAATACGCTCTCCTGTAAGTACGTGCTGGTAAGCATTCATGCCTTTTATACAAAGTCGCCCTTCCGAAGCCGCATTCGGTTTCGGAACGACGGAATAAGTCGGACGCCCATCATCGGCGCCCCGTTCTTCTATCACCTGCATTTTACACTGCACGCTGCAGAAAGGGCACTGGGTATCCATTACACGAAGAGAACCAGTACCACCTTGTTCTTGTTCTAATAATTGATTCATACGCTCAGCTCACCTTATCAAAGCAGCCGTCGGCTGCGGATTTATTTGCTTCTGTTTCGTAACCTGGAGCTCCACATTCATTCTCGCGATCAATTCAGCACGGAACAGGAGATTGAACAATCCCTCTCGCAGCTGTGTAATGCCTATGCGCTCGATCCAATGTGCTGTCGTTTCACCGTAATTCGCCTCTTCACGATACCACTGGAAGAAAGCCGCTGACAGCTCTAGCACCGCGTCTTCCGAAGGTTCCATACACAGCAGCTCTCCTTGACGGAGCTTTGCCCCCCCGCTGCCGCCCACGTAGATTTCCCAGCCGCCCGGTACGCCGACGACGCCAAGATCCTTGACAAGCGTCCCCGCGCGGTGCAGAGGGCTTGCAGAGACAGCTGCGCTCACGACAGCCGGCATTTGCAGGCGCTCCAATCTGTATTCGAGGCTGGCGCCTAGCCCGATGGAATCCCGCAGAGCGCTGGGATCGTATCCGATTCCAGTGCATGTTGCAACGGAAGCGATGGTTTTGCCATAGGCCGGAGTCGCTGCATCTGGCTGTCCGAGCTCCGCACCGACGGAGCGTACATGCTCTGCATCAATGCCCAGCAGATCCAGATGCGCACCGCCGGTCAGCTTCACCAGCGGGATGTTAAACTTGTCGACCACATCCGCGATTTGCCTTAGCTGCTCGGCGCTCGTGACGCCGCCGTACATACGGGGCCGTGCGGCGTACGTGCCGCCTTTGAGCAGGCTCGCCGCCAGAGCTGCCTCAGCCGCCGCTCCAGCTCCCGCATCGCCGGTCACAGCGCCTAGCGCTTGGCCGACGTAGTACTGCAAGGCCGGACGACAAGCTGCGCAGCCGTCCGCCTTGCTCCAACCCAGCGCGCTCATCGCTTCGTGCGCCGTGGCAAACCCTGCGCTGCGCACAGCCGCGCGCAGCTCGTCATGGCTGTGCGTTGTGCAGCCGCAAACCGTCTCCTTCGGCGCTGCCGGCGCATCCTTGCTCTGCAGTGCTAGCTGCAGCATCGCGGACACGAGCGGCTTACATCCGCCGCAAGTGCTCGATGCACGCGTACAGGCACGAACGTCTTCGACGCTTTCGCAGCCATTCTCGCGAACTGCATCCATGATCGCGCCCTTCGTTACACCATTACAGGAGCATACGGTCGCGTTGGGAGATAGCGATGCCGCATACGCTTCATCCGCACCGCTTCCTCCTGCCACTTCCTGCTCCAGTACGGACACGTCTGCTTTCTGCTTGATGTAACCTAGCAGCTTGTTGCCCTCACTGCTGTCTCCGAACAATACCGCTCCGACAATTTTGTTGTCGCGAATCGCAATTTTTTTATACGTATTATTGACGCCATCAATCACTTTGAGCGAGGTCGTAATCTCGGCATCGCGGATCTCCCCGGCCGAAAACACTTCAACCCCGGATACCTTCAGCTGCGAATACAAAATGGAGCCTGAATAGCCTTCCGTATCAACACCGCAAATTCTCTTCGCCAGCACTTTGCCCTGATCATATAATGGTGCTACGAGACCGTATACCATTCCACGGTGCTCCGCACACTCCCCAACAGCATAAACGTTAGGCACATTCGTCTCCATGAAATCATTAACGACAATCGCCCGATTCGTCTCAATGCCGCTGTCTGCTGCAAGCTTGATGTTAGGACGCACACCTACCGCAATAACGATAAGATCGGCCTCTACTTTGCTTCCATCCTTGAACTGCAGACCTTCCACCCGTTTTTTACCGATGATTTTTTCTGTCTGCTTTTCAAGCAGAAAACGCATACCCTGCTTTTCCAGCTCCTTACGCAGCATACTCGCTGACGTCGGGGTTAGTTGGCGCTCCATTAAATAATTGAAAATATGCACCACATGGACTTCCATGCCCAGATTGAGCAGACCACGCGCTGCTTCCAATCCTAGAAGACCGCCTCCGATAACGACGGCTTTTTTATATGATTTGGAAGCTTCCAGCATTTTGTTGCAATCGCTAATATCCCGGAAAGCTGTCACACCCGGCTTATCCGCCCCGGGCAGCGGAAGCATGAACGGCAATGAACCAGTGGCCAGGATGAGTTGATCGTACTCGACAGTACGCCCCTTTTCACTGATTACCTGCTGCTTTGCCGTATCGATGCTGACGACCGGATCACCTGCATACAGCGTTATGCCGTTATCTTTATACCACTGCCAATCATTGATGGTAATATCATTTACCGTTGTGTCGCCCTGAAGCACCTTGGACAGCATGATGCGGTTATAGTTCGGGTGCGGCTCGCCGCCGAAAATCGTAATCTCAAAACGATCGGGAGCAAGCCCCAGAATTTCTTCCACGCAGCGTACTCCGGCCATACCGTTACCTATTAAGACTAGTTTTTGTTTCCCCATATATGCTTGACCTCCACGTTCCCATGCTGAAGTTCCATCCCACCAAAAGTTTTTCCCTACTAAACTGCTGTCGCGCCCTGTTTGTTGATCACCATACGTTTAGTCGCATGATTCATATATAGACAAACGCATGCAAAGAGCATAAGCATGACGAACCCAAGTGTGTATGCGCCTGACAAATCTTTAATAATGCCAAGTACGATCGGCGGAAAAAAACCGCCCACACCACCTGCGGCGCCAACGATGCCCGTTACCGCTCCAGTATTGCCCGAGGAAACTTCCGGAACCATTTTAAACACAGCCCCATTCCCTACTCCAAGTAAGGCGGCCGCAGTCAGACAGCTCACACTGAACCCGGTAAATTGATGCAAGGATGCCGCCATCGCGAGCGAAGTGACGATGATTCCTGCAAACACAGCCGCCAGAACTATGCGTGAACCGAATCGGTCCGCCAAATATCCGCCTAAAGGGCGAATGAGCGTGGATATAACGACAAACCCAGCTGTTTTCACGCCCGCTTCCGTTGCCGACAATTGAAATAAATCTTTGAGAAATGTTGGCAAGTAAACGCTGAAAGCAACGAAACCGCCGAATGTCAGAAAATAAAAGACCGATAAATACCAAGTCGACGGTTCCTTAAGTACGACCATTGATTGTTTGAACGTCTTCACCTTGGCAGGTGCAGGTAATTCCTTTGTTCCGATCCAAAAAATAATAGTCACGATCACAATCATGATCGCCAAGCTCCAAAATACCCACGGCAAACCATAACGATTAAACACAAAAGGCAACGTGTAGCTTGCCGCCGCACCACCCAAGTTGCCCAGTCCCGCTAATCCTAATACGAGACCTTGTCTCTCCGGTGGGAACCATCTCGATACATACGTCAGAGAAACGGCAAAAGTCGTCCCAGCCATCCCGATAAACAGCGCGCACAGCAGCAGCAGCCAGTAAGATTTGACCCATCCAGCAAGCAGCAGAGGAATCACAAGAAACAGCATGACTGCCGCAAATATTCGCTTACCGCCGAAGCGATCCGTATAAATCCCCATCGGGATTCGCAGGATCGATCCGAGTAGAACCGGCGTGGCGATCAGCACGCTTTTTTGAATGGTACTGAGATGAAATAGTTCCTGAATTTGTCCGGCAATCGGAGCGAATACACTCCAGATGATGAACGAAGCCATCATAGCCATTGTCGATAACCCTAGTGCAAGGGCGGATCCATTTTGTCGCATCGCTCGTACTCTCCCTCAGGCTAGGATGCCCTGATACTTTCCTCTTCGATGTGCAGATACATATCTCCGCTCTCATCCACTTCCACCTGGAAAGCTGTTACACAGCCTTCGTCCGGCGCTTGAACGACTCCATCGTGCAAATTAATCTTCCAGTCGTGCAGCGGGCAAAATACATGATGATCACACACGATACCTTCGGAAAGCTTACCCGCTTTATGCGGGCAGCGATTCTCAATGGCTCTGACCGTACCGCCTGAAAACTTGAACACGGCGATTTCCAATGCTCCGATTCGGACAACCCTCGATCTTTTTTCCGCAATTTCAGAAATGTTCCCAACGTGAATACGTTTCATATGTTTCATCCCCTCTATTTCAAAATAGACTCTGCCGACTGCTCTTCCATCGGAACGAACGTCTTGCGCAGCTCTTGCTGTTCAATGATTTCTTTCCAAGGATCCTTCATCAGATCCAACGCCTTCTCAATCCGCTCAATTAGAGCGGTGCGGTCTTCTTTACTCTCCAACGCCACTTTGATCGTATCTAAACCGACACGTTCTACCCACTCGGCAGTTCGTTCGTTGTACTTCCCTGTTTCGCGATAATACTGCAAGTAAGCGCCGGACCATTCCAGTACTTCTTCTTCGGTTTTCACTTTGCACAGTAAATCGGTTCCGCGAAGCTTTGTTCCTCCGTTACCACCGACATGCAGCTCCCAGCCTCCGTCAATCGCCACAACGCCAAAATCCTTGATCGTGGCTTCCGCGCAGTTCCGTGGACAGCCCGATACGGCCATTTTAACTTTTGCCGGCGTGCCTAGACGCTCAAACTTCTTCTCTAGCTGAATACCCATGCCGATAGCATCTTGCGTACCGAAGCGGCAGAACGTTGAACCTACACACGTTTTCACTGTACGCAGTGTCTTACCATATGCGTAGCCTGAAGGCATATCGAGATCAGCCCACATGCCTGGCAAGTCTTCCTTCTTCACACCGAGCAAGTCAATACGCTGACCACCTGTTACTTTCACGAGCGGCACTTCGTATTTCTCTGCGATTTCCGCGATTTTTTTCAGATCCTTCGGTGTCGTGACACCCCCATACATTCTCGGAACAACCGAGTACGTGCCATCCTTCTGGATATTCGCGTGATTGCGTTCGTTCACAAAGCGGGACTCTCTTTCGTCCTCATGCTCTTCCGGCCATACCATGGCCAGATAATAGTTGAGCGCCGGGCGACATTTGGAGCAGCCTTCTGTATTCGACCATTCCAGTACATTCATGACTTCCTTCGATGTCGTCAATCTCATACCGCGGATCGCTTCCACCACTTCATCACGTCCAAGTGTCGTACAGCCGCAAATGCCTTCTTTTACGGTTTTCACACCGTCTGCGCCGAGTACGTAAGTGAGCACATCAGCTACAAGAGGCTTACAGCCGCCGCAGGAAGCGGAAGCTTTGGTACAAGCTTTTATCTCATTGATGCTGGAACAGCCTTTCTCTTGAACAGCCTGAACGATCGCGCCTTTGGATACACCGTTACAGCCGCAAACAATTTCGTCATCGCTCATCGACGCAACCAAATCAAGGCCGGATTTCGCTTTACCTCCACCCTCACCGAGCAGAACCGTCTTTTCTTTACCAGTTACATCTTCTCCGTTACGAATCATCGCAAACAGGCGAGAGCCGTCACTGATGTCACCGAACAAAACAGCACCGATGACTTTGCCGTCTCTAATAACGACCTTCTTATAAATACCTTCGAAATCGTCCTGCACGCGTACGGCACGGGTATCAGGTTTATCTGCATATTCACCTGCCGAGAACACGTCCACGCCCGATACTTTCAGCTTGGTCGATACGACGGAGCCTTGATAACCAGCGGTCTCTATGCCTGCGAGCCGTTTGGCAAGCACTCCGCCTTGCTCGTAGAGCGGAGCGACTAAGCCATACGCTACACCGCGATGCTCGGCACATTCGCCGACGGAATAGATGTTAGGCACGTTCGTTTCGAGAAGGTCATTGACAACAATACCTCGATTGATCTCAATTCCGCTGCTTTTGGCAAGCGCAATGTTAGGGCGAATCCCTACGGCCATGACCACGAGGTCCGTTTCAATTTCCGATCCGTCCGTAAAACGAAGTCCCGTAACACGTTTTTTCCCGAGAATCGATTCGCTGTTTTTCTTTAACAAGAACTTCATGCCTTGGCGTTCCAATTCTTGCTGCAGCAATAGAGAAGCTGTTCTATCGAGCTGTAGATTCATCAAGTATTCGTTAATGTGTACAACCGATACTTCCATATTCAGATTTAGCAGGCCACGCGCTGCCTCCAGACCGAGAAGCCCTCCGCCAATCACGACCGCTTTCTTGTATTTCTTAGCGGCTTCAATCATCGTTTCGCAATCTTTGATATCTCGGAAGGCGATGACGCCTTCTTTGTCCGCGCCAGGCAGCGGAAGCATGAACGGCAGCGATCCTGTTGCGATGATCAGTTCATCGTAAGGGACGCTAACACCTCCGTCAGTTCTAACGAGCTTGCGTTCCGTATCAATTTTGTTGACTGTATGTCCCGTGTACAATGTGATGTGATTTTCTTCGTACCAGGACCAGTCGTTGATAACAATGTCCTTCATATCGGCATCGCCTGCCAAAACCGATGAAAGCAGGATGCGATTGTAGTTCGGGTGCGGTTCGCTTCCGAAGATTGTAATTTCGTAGCGGTTCGGCGCAAGCTTTAGCATTTGCTCGATACAACTGACTCCAGCCATTCCGTTTCCTACCATAACAATTTTTTTCTTCATTTTGATTCACGCTCCTGTATCGGTTATATTCTTACATTGAATGTTAGTTAATTAATAAATTCTTTAATATCCGTTACACCGTAAATTTTTACGTCAAATTATCTAACATACGAATAATTACTACTAATGTAACTCAGAAATTCGTATTTTTCAACAAAAATTTGCAGTTTCACTTAGTAAAACCAACAAACGTTTCTTTATTTCACGAACAATTTAACGTAAATTACAATTAATTGTTCGGTTTTACAAATTAATAACAGTTATATTGTGGAAAATACGAACAGTTAGTTTATTACTTCGATAATTGAAAACGCTTTAATGTTATATTAAATAACATAGAAATTAGTTATACTAGTCATTCACCTTTTTCAAATTGCTATCTATACATCCAAAGTACCCCAACATATTATCCTCATGATTTTGTTAACTACATGAGAAGGACGAGTAGGAACCCTCAGCTGCCTTTTCCGCACGATAGGCCGGGGTTTAGATCTGAGAAGGCCGAATCGGGCTTCTCAGTGAGGTTTTGCTGGGGCTAGCGGTGCGAGAGTGCATAGTAAGTGGGAATCCTCAACATCTATTCCAAAACTTATACTTTCTTTCTATTGTGGTAACAAAAAAAGCCTCACAACCCGCAGTTCCGCGGCTGTAAGGCCTTTCCTTCATACGTTTTAAACCTTATAGAACTTCAATGAACCTTTGAGCGAACCAGGGATCCCACTGGGTCCCACTGGGTCCCCTTTCCTTCAGCGAGAATGGCCAGTGCCTTCTCGACCGGCATCCCTTTCCGATAGGGACGATCGGAGGTCATGGCATCGAAGGCATCGGCAACCGCAATGATGCGGCCGAACTCCGGAATATCCAGGCCCTTCAGGCCATCCGGATACCCGCCGCCATCAAAGCGCTCATGATGCGAGCGCACGCCTGGAAGCAGGGGCGCCATAGCCTCAGCCGGCTCGATTTGCTTCAAAATCGATTCGCCGAGCACAGGGTGCAGCTTGATCTGCTCGAACTCCTCGTCGGTGAGCCGACTTTCCTTCAGCAGCACATCGTCGCGCACACCGATTTTGCCGATATCATGCAATAGAGCGGTCTTGTTCAATAGATCGAGCTCCTGTTCGTTCAAATCTACAGCTCGTCCAATCAACAAGGAATACTTGGCGACACGCGTCGAATGACCTGCTGTATAAGCATCCCGAGCATCGAGTGCAGCCGCTAATGTGGAATAGTAGCTCTGCAGCAGTTGGTTGTTCATCTTTTCACGCGTTTCAAGCCCCTTTACCATGTGGTTGAAACCAGACTAGCCGCGAAAATTCATCCGAAAATAAATCTGAGGCTCTTACCTGCAGATCGCCGGATTGAACTTCTTTCATTGCCCTATATAAATCTCCAATTGGCTATTGGATGTCTCTTGCCAGCATGCGTGCCCCTAAGGAGGAAAAGCCGACTCCAAGCAGTAGAATGATACCCGCCCATTTCCAATAATCGACCGTCATATCCGAGGACTGCGAAATCAAACGAATTTGAGTTGCTAAACTAAACAGAAAGAGCGGCATAGTTCCAATGAGGAAAGCACTTAGCTGAAACTTTCGTTGAATCGAAACGATGACTCTTCCATCCAAGGAAACATCTTCACCGTAGATGCGCTGTCCCAATTTCCGAATATGTATGAGCACCGGCCTGATGGCCTGAGCTGTTGTGAAGAACTCTAGTAAAGCATGCATGCTCGCCACAAGCACTGCACCAATACCGGCAAGCCCTATGTAAAAAACCGGAAGAGATAACCAACCTCTCGCAATCCCGATGCTAGCCATCGTCATAGCAGGGATCGATAAGCCAAGAAAGTGCGGCCCCATGATCCGCATCACCGAAAGCGCCGGAAATCGGTGCGTTTGTAAATAGGCTTCTCGGATGGTTGCCAGATCCGGAGTCTCCTGCTCCAGCATCTCGCGAATAGGCTTCATATGCCTACGAAACACCGCGATTTCAGCAAGCATCATCACGCATAGCGAGGTGACCATAATGAAGAATACTCGCACCATTTCCGCATTCGAAATCGTTAGAGTTGTAGAAATGATGACTCCGCCAACCACAACAACAGCGATCCCAGACCCCATTATATAATTTAACAATAAATTCCATAGAAACTTTCTGTATATCTGCACGATGTAGGGTCCTCATTTCTTTGAAGCTATCTACCATTTCACTTAATTCTTGTGTTTTTTCTCATTGTATAGCAATTCAACCATTTTTGCTTTAAATCTAAAACGCTTTTAACAAAAAAATCCCCAGCCTGGAAGCTGAGGACATTGCTCAATAATACTGCGCATTCACGTTATTCCGATTCCTTATTCAAAATAAGTTCGTTATCCTTGCCTAGGAATGCACGCGCAAGATCCGTCACGCTTTTGCCTGTTAGCGTCTGTGTAATTTCCGGTACTTGCGCGATCATTTTGGCAATATCGCCTGTAATCCGATTCACGCCTGACGTCGTTCCATCTTGCGAAATCACCGTAATTTTATCTACATTGCTCAGCGGGGCCGCAATTTTCTCAGCCAATTCCGGCAGTATGCGAAGAATCTCCACTGTAACCGCCGCCTGTGTATACTGCTTGTAAGCCTCCGCTTTCTTCTCCAACGCTTCAGCCTCCGCAAGTCCCGCCAAGCGGACGACTTCCGCATTCGCTTTCCCTTTCGCGAGCTCCGCTTCGGCCGTCGCTTCGCCGCGTTTTCTCGTCGACTCGGCATCCGCCTCGGCTTCGAGAATTTGCCTCTGCTTATTGACTTCGGCGCGCATAATAGCTGCTAGCTTTTCCGCTTCAGCTGGCTTAATGACCGACGCTTCGAGCTCTTTCTCCTTCAGCTCGACTTCAATCTGGCGAACTGTCTTGTTCGCCTCCGCTTCCATCTGCTTGATCTTCACCTGTTCAGTCACGAGTGATTGTTGAATTTGATTCTGCTTCAATTCATAGGCCAAATCCGCTTCAGCCTGCCGGCTCGTCGTTTCCTGCTTGAACTCGGCTTCCTTCATACTGAGCTCTTTGCGGTACTGCGCTTCCTTCGCCGAAGCAGCGCTCTCCGCCTCAATCTTTAACTGATGGGCTTCCGCTCGACGAATCGCGGATTCCTTCTCCGTATCTGCCTGACGAATTTGAATATCCCGCTCCACTTCAGCTCTGGCAATACTAGCACTTTTGCGGATACGCTCCACTTCCGGCACGCCCAGGTTCTCAATGTATCCTTGATCGTCGGCCACTCGTTTGAGTACAAAGGAGATAAGGCTCAGCCCCATTTTATCCAAATCCTCCGAACAAGTTTCCCTCATCTTGCTGTTGAGTTCATCCGGGTTCTTGAGAATAGCTTCAACTGGAAGCTGCCCAACCAACCCACGAAGATGCCCTTCTACAGAATGCAAAATCATCATTTCCCGCTCCAGCAGTGTGTGGTCAAGAAACTGTTCCGAGGCTGTGCCAATCGCGATTGGATCACTTTGAATCTTGATCTGAGCCACCGCCTCAATTTTGAGCCGTATTCCCTGCTGGGAAAACATAGGTTGATCCGGCTTCACATCAAAGCTCATGAGCATCATAGAGATCGTTTTAAAACTTTGAAAACCAGGGATGACGAACGTCCCTCCACCTTGTACGACCCTTTTACCACCTAAACCATACACAATCATGGCTTCATTCGGTGGCACTTTCTTGTACGCTCTCACAATAGAAGCCAGTAAGATAAAAACAACAACAACAATCGCAACAACCGTATACAAAATTCCCAACATAAACGCATAACCTCCCAGTAGTTAATTGCAGCTGCTATTATTGGTTAAACCCCGTTACCGTCGCAATCCCTTTATTCATGTACAAAACGACGACCTTCGTCCCTTTCGGAATGGATTCCCCATTCTCAGAGCGAACACTGATAGAACGCGTAGTGCCATGCATCACAAACATCATTTCGCCCATACCCTTTCCATTAATCGGCACAGACAGCTTTCCTAACTGACCACTCAGGTCAAAATCGCTCTCTTTCATGCTGTGGTCATGCTTATAAATAACTTTGGCGTAGAGAAGGAAGAAGAGCCATCCAATGAAGAGACCGGCACCGATTGCGATAAGCAGAATGAGCAACACACTTGTCATCCCAACTTGATTCAGCATATAACCAATGCCGCCAAACACCGTCAAACTAGCTAAAATGGAGGATAAGTTAAAAAAAGACGGTCCACCATGGGCATGGGCAGCCCCGTTATCCGCATGAAATTCGCCACCAAAAAACGTAATAAGAACCGTAAGTACAAGGCCTACAAAGAAACATATGGCAAACAACGTCATCATAGACAATTACCTCCTAAGAGTTTTGCTTTAGTAAATTTACCTTGTACGCAGTACGCCTCATAAATATAGACGAATTTGGTAATAAAAGGTTTCGTTCAAAAAAATTTACTCTTAACAGCGAATCCTTCGGCTTTATTTCGCGTATAATCATTGGACGTCTTTTACTATTTTTATTAAACCTAAGGAGTAGATTATCACATGTACAAAAAGAAATTGACTTGGTGGATCTCCGCCGCAATGGTTCTAATGATGTTTACTTTATCAGGCTGCCAGGCTGCGCAAGGATTGGACCTTGCTGGGGCCATTCAGAATGACTGGGCCGTGAAGTCCTCAGAATCCAAAGGTACCCTGCAGCTCGAGTTTGTGCCCAGCAACACTTCTAAGCTATCCACTGAGGAACAGAAGGCACTAACCGCTCTGCAAAACGTGAAAATCGAACTCACCAATGTAAAAGCACAAGATGCACAGCACCTATCGGCAGATGGTACGATTACATACAGTAGAGGCACAATTCCTTTCAAACTTGCAACTGAGGGCACTAAGTTCATTTTGAGTGTCGAAGGCGCGAAGAAACCGATTGTTTTCGATGTCTTAGGAGGTTCTAATTTATCGTTTACGAAGCTGTTACCCGCAGCCGTGCAAGAACAGTTCGGCAACAAAATTGCGGATATTAAATCTGCGATTATTGGACTTATTTTAGCTAATACACCTAATCCGTCGAACATATCCGTTACACCTGTTACGGACAAAGTGAATGGCGAGTCCCTCTCTCTGCAAAAAGCGCATATCGAGCTTAGCGGCACGGAACTGGCTTCCCTTATCAAAAAGCTGCTGAGCAATGTTCTCGCTGATGAAGCTGGATTGAAAGAACTGATCAGCCAATTGTACGATGCCCTTTCACCCATAATTGAGGAGCAAATCAAGGGCGGATCTACTGACTTTTCTCTAAAGATTTTAAGTAATAAACAGTTAGCCGTTGGACTTGTCTATCCACCTGTTCAAGATTTCCTGAAGAAAACAGCTGCGTCCTTGGATAAAATGATTGCCGGAGATGCTTCCAACGAACAGGGCATTCTGCCGATTCAGGATTTATTTAACAGCAAATCAACCCTTCAAGCAGATATTTACATTGATGCTGATAAGCAAGTTCGCAAGCAAAGCCTTGCATTGAATGTTCCTCTTACGAATACGAGCTCAGGCGTTGCTGCTCTCAAGCTATCCTACGTAAGTGAGACGTGGAATATTAATAAGCCGGTCACAGCGAATACCATTAACATTTCTGGCGGTGCTCTAAATGTAGGTCTGGAAGCTTCTTCTATCTATAGCTTATTGAATAACCTAGATAAGCAGTCTCTCATTTACAAGCTGCTCAAGGAAGATTTGAAAGTGACGAAAAAAGAAGTCAATCTGAGTACGGCTGGATCCGCCTCCGATGAACTGCAGCCTTTTATTAATTCAGATGGCACAACAATGGTGCCTGTGAGATTCATTTCTGAAAAGCTTGGGGCTGAGGTTAGCTGGAACGGAGATCTTCAGCAAGTAACCATCAAGGATTTATTAACTGGTGCGACGGTTATCCTGAAGCTAGACAGTAAAACCGCAAGTGTGAACGGCGCTTCTGTCGAGTTGGAAAGTGCGGCTACACTCCATCACGAATCCACCTTCGTGCCGATTCGATTCATCGCAGAGCAGCTCGGAGGCAAAGTCTCCTTCAATGACGATACCCGTGTAGTCACGATTAAACGCGACTAACCTGTTTGAATTAGACGCGAGTGGTCTATAGCACCTTTTTTGGGCGGCTGAATAGTCTAGTAGTAAACCTAGGCAAAAAGCCTGCTGCTATGTGCAGCCGCACGAAAAAGGAGCGAAACAATATGTATACGAATCCGAATCCACCGCATCATCATGGTCATCAAGGGCCTCTCGTTCTCTTTCAGGCAGATCCAAATTGGCAGCACATGCTCAAGCAGAAAAGAGATACGATCTTAGGTGAACTCCACCCGCATATCGGTCGCAACATTCGTGTCACGACGTTAGAAGGGCATACACATGAAGGTGTTTTGGTTAATGTGGATGGACATCACGCTTACCTTCAAGTGAATCCGCACGGGCATCCTCATGGTCAGCATAGACCCGTCTATACACCAGCACAATACAACCAAATCATGACGCTTGTCCTCTTCGAACTATTGGTTATCGTACTGCTTTCCTAAGACAAAGCTCGTTCTCATCAGGCCTTTAAGACCTCTGAGAATCGAGCTTTTTTATTCGTGTCTATTAAACCATTGTAAAAATTTTCTAATCAAAGCGCATCTTTCCCTCTTTTCGTGCGTATAATCTATCACTGCTATTTTTTACTAGCTATTATATCTAAGGAGTAGATTTGTAGATGCAAAGAAAGAGATTTACTTGGTGGATTTCCACTGCATTAGTTATTATGCTTTTGGCACTAACCGGGTGTCAGGCTGTTCAAGGGCTAGATTTGGGGCAAGCTATTCAAAATAGTACCACCATTCAATCTGCCGAATCCAAAGGGTCACTTCAAATGGACATTATCACAGGTAACACTGATGGCTTGTCGGCTGACGAGAAACGGATGATTGACGTCTTGAATCATGTAAAATTAGAGCTGAAGAGCGCTAAAATGCAAGATAAGCAACACATCTCTGTAGACGGTGCTCTTACTTACAGCAAAGGGTCTATCCCCTTCCAGCTCAACGTAAATGGGACCAAATTCACTATACATATCGAAGGTGCTAAGAAACCGCTTTTCTTTGATCTGATGGGAGCGCAAGCTGGCTTGGCTGGCTCATCTTCTGCAGGGCTATCATCCGATATGCAGCAGCAGCTTCTCAAGAAAGCAGAAGATTTATGGCCTTCATTGCTCAAATTCTTCTTAACCAATGCTCCTAACCCGGAACATTTCGCCGTATCTTCCGTGTCCGAGCCTGTGAATAGTGAAATACTTTCCATGCAAAAGGCTCACATAGAGATGAAAGGTAATGAACTCGTAGGCCTACTGAAAACATTCCTAACGAACATCCTCGCTGATGAAAAGGGAATGAAGGAATTGATTGGTCAGCTCTATGATGTACTGGTTCCTGTTATCAAAGAAGAAATGAAAGCCTCCTCCTCCGAGAGTGAGTTCAGTTCTGAATTGCCAGACCTTATGATGTCTTATTTTGATAACAAAACGTTAGCTGTTGAGTTTGTTTACACTACCATTCAGCAATTTCTTCGGAAAGCTCTTGACGAGTGGGATGAGAACATGCAGGAGACTCTTTCTTCTGTATCCGACTCCCAAGTGAAGGCATTACTGAGTGATAAAACCATACTTAAAACAGACTTCTTCATCGATACCGATAAACAGATTCGCAAAGTAAATGCAGAGCTTACACTCCCCATCACAGATGTTAGTGCTGGAGTCAGTGCGCTTAAATTTACTTACACCAGTGAAATATGGAATATCAATAAGCCTGTTACAGCTAGTGTAATTGATACCTCTGGCGGGGTATTGAACCTAAGTGAGGAACCAGCCAACACCGATTCCTTCTTAACCTATTTCAACAAAGATTCTAAGTTCTATTCATTTCTGAGAGAAGATTTGAAAATAGCCAAAAAAGACATTCACTTGCTGATGAATCAGGATAGCGATGACGAATACGAGTTCGATTCCTCCCATCCTTTTATCAATGAGGATCAAGTATCTATGGTGCCAGTTCGATTCATTTCGGAGAGGCTAGGCGCGGAAGTGAAGTGGAACGCAGCCTCAGAGCAAATCACTGTGAAAGACGAACTTAACGACAAGACGATTATTCTGACCCTTAACAGTAAAACAACGAGCGTTAACGGATCCCCTGTTCAATTGGACAGCGCCCCGATCCTGAAGAATGGCTCCACTTTCGTACCGCTTCGTTTTATCGCCGAGCAGCTTGGCTGTAAGGTTGGTTTCGATAATAAAACTGGTAGTGTAACCATTACAAGAGAATAGCCCTGCTCCTAAGCCAAAAGCTCGCTCTCATTCGGTCTATAAGACCGGTGCGGAGCGAGCTTTTCTCATTGCTGAATGAATCTTTCGAACGAATCCTGACATTCTCTCGCTAATTTCTCCTCGTCAGATGCAACTAGTTTGCCGTTCTCGACGACAACCTTCCCATTCACAATCGTATAATCAACCGGACGTTTGAGCCCTACCGTCCCTAGCCACGACTTCGGATCAGTCTGAGTCCCCACAGCGTCAATTTGATCTACACGTACCATGAACAGGTCAGCTGCTTTACCAACCTCCAGCGAACCAATGTCGCTTCTTCCTAATATTTCTGCGCCGCCTCTGGTTGCTACCTTCAAGAGATCATATCCGGTCGGCGCCTGACTGCTAGACTGAAGTCTGTGCAAGAGATACGAGACTCTGAGTTCCTCTAGCAGATTCGAGCCATCGTTTGATGCGCTGCCATCAACAGCTAAGCCCACGGGAATCCCCATCGCAAGCATCTCGGGAACCCTGGCTATGCCGGACGACAGCTTCATGTTCGAAATCGGGCAATGCGCGACTCCTGTTTTGGTATGTGCAAGCAGCTTCATTTCGTCATCGTTAAAATGTATCCCATGCGCATACCACACATCGGAGCCTAACCAGCCCAGACTCTCCATGTAGGCCAAAGGCCTCATCCCGAAACGTTCGAGCGTGTAGGCTTCCTCGTTCTTCGTCTCAGCTAGATGCGTGTGCAGCCGCACACCCTTCGACCTGGCGAGCATCGCCGATTCAAGCATGATATCCGCTGATACGCTGAACGGTGAACACGGAGCAAGCACTACCTGCCGCATTGAGCCTGTGCTGGCATCGTGGTAGAGATCAATTAGCCTCTCACTATCGGCTAGAATCGTATCTATGTCCTGAACAACGCTCATGGGAGGCAGCCCTCCCTGATCCTTGCCCAGCGTCATGGATCCTCTCGAAGCAACGAATCGGATACCAAGACGCTCCGCGGCTTCAAACTGTTTATCTACAAAATGGGCACTATTTTGCTGTGGAAACACATAGTGATGGTCGAAAACGGTCGTACAACCGTTTTTCATCAGATCCGCAATCCCCGTAAGTGAGCTATGATACACGGCGTCCGGCGTAATTCCTTTCCAAATTTCGTAGAGATAACGCAGCCAGTCGAATAACTCCAGCTTCTGCACCTGCGGCAGATTGCGCGTGAACGTTTGATACAAATGATGATGCACGTTAATGAGACCGGGATACACGAACATCTGAGACGCATCAATAACCTGATCTGCCTCATACAGGTCCTTCCCCATCTTCACGATCCGATTGTCTTCAATCAGGATATTCGCCTGTTCCAGCACACGATCCTCCTCATCCACCGTTACAATTGCTTTTGCATTGCAAATCAACAATGAACCCATCCTTTTCTTCCTCCTCAACGTAAATGAGGAAACCAAAAAAATCCTAACAACAAACACAATATATGAGCATATATTGTGTTCGTAGTTAGGATTTAGGTTCCCAGTAGAGCCCCCGAACCGAATTATCGAGGTTATACGAACTATGAAGTTGTGTCTTGCGGCTTATAATTAGCCCCAGTATAGAGCAGAGAATGGCGGCACGTCAATACTTATTGACGCAACGACTTTGTGATAAATTTTTCGATAAATGAATTTTTAGTAAAAATGGAATAAGCTCCCCTATAAATGGATATATTATCAAAGCTGCGTTAACAAGCTATCGGGATCTACGTGATCTTCGGAAACAGGAGCGCAGGCACAAATTATTTTTGGAGGTTTTTGTATACATGGAAACAGGCACGGTTAAATGGTTTAATGCAGAAAAAGGTTTTGGTTTCATTGAAATGGAAGGCGGCAAAGATGTCTTCGTTCACTTCAGCGCTATTACTGGGGAAGGCTTCAAAAGCTTGGATGAAGGCCAAAGCGTACAGTTTGAAGTTGTTCAAGGTAACCGCGGACCGCAAGCTGAAAATGTAGTCAAGCTGTAGTCCTTCACCACATATTGCTTTAACTGCTTGCGAGTCTGAGTCTATTATGACAAGGAGGAGTTCGATTGTACTTTTCAAAGAAATCGTTGGAACCTGTCCCCGAGGAGCAAACCAGCATCTGGACCTGCAGCACAGAACAGTGCTCATGCTGGATGAGAGATAATTTTTCATTCGCTGATAGTCCTGCATGTCCAATTTGCAATTCATCCATGGTCAAGGATTTAAAGATGCTCCCAACCTTATCGAACACAAGCAGCAGGCGATGAATGCAAGAAGGTAGCAATTGATTTCACAAGAAACCCTTGCGTCTCCGAATGGAGGCGTTCAGGGTTTTTGTTTTTATTTTTGCATGAGGCAAGGATAAACGACTCCGTCGTCCTTAGGGACGAGCGCGTTTGTCAAGGTAGATGCGATGCAAAAGTATAAAACTTATACTTTCTTATCTACACAGAAAAGAGACTCCTTGAAGGAGTCCCCTTTTTAACGTTTTCTTATAAAATAGTGCGTTGAAAATCTGCGCCGTCATAGTCTCTAACTTCCGTTGAAGGGGTAGCCAGAACAAGGATTTTCCCTTTATCCAGCTCGCCTTCCAAACGACCTGCCTCCACGTCAGGCACACCGAGCGCTCTCATCTTCGCCCGCAGCTCATCGCCGCGAGAACGGAACAGATTAGCGATCGACGTCAGCACACCCTCCTCCGCCATGGTGATCTGCTCAGCGCCCGTATAGTTAGCGACGAAATCAGTACCCTCAGCACTATGAGTCAGCACATAAATATGCTCTCGCTCAAAGCCTTCTCTGTACAATTGCTGCACTTTATTCTGTGCCTCTTGAAGATTCGATGTCACACTCACTCTGGTATAAGTATTCATGGTAATCCTCCTCTTTGGCTATTATTTATTGGGTTAGTGCATGATTAAACTTTTGCTAAAAGCCTCTTCGTCTTGAGAAAATCAAGGATACGACGAACATAATCAGGAATACGAAGAATAAGACTTTGGCAATCCCTACCGCTGCCGAGACAATCCCAAAAAATCCAAAAACACCGGCTACAAGTGCAATGATTAGAAACATAATTGCCCAACCTAACATAGGAAACACCCTTTCTTATCATCGAATATTGGTTGTTCTTGCTATGTCATCTATTAACCACATCGCCTAGTAATGAAACACATTTCAGCTGAAAAATATGAATTCATCCCTTGGCATCCCCTTGCTCAAGTTGCCGCGTTAAGCCCTGCTGTTCCATTCTTTCCAGCCTTTTATCCAGACGTTCGAGCATTGCCTTTAGCTCCATATTCTCTTGTTCGGCTCGGTAATTGATCGCGAAATCAAGGATCGCCTCCTGCTTATCTCGCGCCGCTTGACGATTCTGACTCATCAGAATGACCGGAGCCTGCAAGGCCGAAATACAAGATAGAATCAAATTAAGCAGGATGAATGGCGGTTTATCAAATGCGAAGCTCATCAGATTAATGATCATCCAAACCCCCAAAAACGAACAAAACAACACAATAAACGTCCAACTCCCGCCAAAAGAGGCAATATGATCAGCAAGGCGATCAGCCCTTGAAGACTTCTTTTCCTGCTGTTCAATCAAATGGGACTTAATATTCCCTTGATATTCATTCACCATGGCCGTTATGCGATCTAACTGGTCATTATCTAGTTTGGCACTCGGATCGTTGTCCAGTTCCTGAAACAACTTCTCAGGTGTACAATCGCCTGTAGATTTCTTTTCATCGATATCTTCTTCCATTGGCTTCCCTTCTTTCTGCGTCAAAGTACAATCTACTTTATATTTAAACATTCCACGCTGAGGATGAAACAACCCTTATTTTCACAACTTTAAATCCATAATTAGCATTGTGGGTTGGGTTGGGCTACTCGCCGCCTCCTCCCATATTCAAAACAAAAAAAACACTCTCCAAGGGAAAGTGTCCAGCAAAATTATCTCTTACGATAAATTCGTTCCAGTGGTACGAAATCATCATATTGCACCCCTTCGGGCACGAAAAGAATGGATTCTTTTTTTCCTAAGCCTAGATACCCACCTGGAATTAAACTGCCATGAAATAGGCTGTGCACTTTCTGCTGCAGCTTCGTATCGAAATAGATCATGACATTGCGGCATAGGATGACATGGAATTCATTAAAGGAGCCGTCCGTTACGAGGTTGTGCTGCGCAAACATCAGATTTTCTTTCATCAGCGGCTGAAAATAAGCATATTGATGGTCTGTTGTATAGTACTCGGAGAAGGCTTTGGTCCCGCCAGATTCCAAGTAGTTCTTCGTATAGACTTGCATCTGCTTCAGTGGGAAAGCGCCTTTTTGCGCGCTCTCAATCGCTTTCTCATTCATATCCGTCGCATATATCTTCGTTCTTTCGGCCAAGCCTTCTTCCTGCATCAGGATCGCCATCGCGTACACTTCTTCTCCGGTGGCACAGCCTGCATGCCAAATCCGTATCTCAGGATACTTCCTAAGCTCGGGAACTACCTGACTTCGAAAAGCGCTGAAAAAGCTTGGATCTCTGAACATTTCTGTCACTCGGATCGACATGTCGTTCAATAATTGTTCCACGAAGCCAGGTTTATGCAGGACTTTCTCTAGCAGCGCTGTGATGGATGGCAATTTCTCTGCTTTCATGCGATTGAGAATTCTCCTGCGTAAGGATGAACGCACATAATGGCGGAAATCGAAACCATACATTTGATATAAGCCTTCCAAGAGCAGATTAATCTCGATATTTTGCAGCTCATCGTGGGGCAGTTCTTCTAATTCGGTGTAATGATCCAAGGACTGGCGAATCAATGTTTCTTCACCTGCTTCGTCAACCATACCCGCATAAGGGAGAATAGTTGATCCATATTCAGCGGCTTGGTGATATAGTCGGAAGCGCCGGACTCCAGACATTTCTCTTTCTCACTCTTCATTGCTTTCGCCGTTAGTGCAATGATGGGTAAATCGTGCAGCTGCAGCTGACCGCGAATCGCTTTCATCGCATCATAGCCCCCCATGACCGGCATCATAATGTCCATTAACACAAGGTCGTAATCGGAATCTACGGATAAAAGCTCCAGGGCATGCTTGCCATGATCAGCAATCTCCACGGTAACTCCCTTCGTCTCAAGTGCTGTGACTAGTGCGAAAACATTACGCGCATCATCGTCTACGAGAAGCACCCTTTTACCGTGAAACAATTGCGAATCTGAGCTTATGGGCTCAGCCATTTGCTGCTCCGCTATCAAGGAACTAGGTTCCGTCGAAACGGTTACCATGGTATCGAGTTTCAATTCCTCGCTAGCTGCTGCAATTTCCCCTCGCGGATAATCGTTCTCTTGAACCTCAGGCTCAGATTCACACGCATTAGGCACATAGAGGGTGAACGTGCTGCCCTTATGAAGCTCGCTTTTCACGACAATGGACCCACCAAGCAAACGCGTAAACTCGCGGCATATCGATAAACCAAGTCCTGTTCCGCCGTATTGCCGGTTCGTTGTACCATCCACCTGCTGGAATGCTTCGAAAATAACCTGCTGCTTATCGATTGGGATACCTATTCCGGTATCTGTAATCGAAATAGCCAGTACGATTTCTTCCGGATCTCTATGAAGCAGCTCTTTGACTCGAGAAGGGTCAGCGAGCGCAATTTTCATGGTTACAGAGCCTTGCTCGGTAAATTTAAAAGCGTTAGATAACAGATTCTTCACGATTTGCTGCAGGCGTTGGCCATCCGTCAGAATCACATTAGGCACATTAGGCTCCAAAATGACCTCGAAATCCAGCCACTTCTTATCCGCTACAGGATCAAACATCAGCTTCATTTGTTGCGGAATTTCGGTCACGTTGACCTCATCCGTCATAATTTCTATTTTACCCGCTTCGACTTTGGATAAATCAAGAATATCGTCAATCAGCGCGAGCAGATCATTGCCTGCAGCATAAACGACACGTGAATAATCCACGACCTCCGACATTTGCATTTCCCCGTTATTTTCCGCAAGCATTTGCGACAAAATCATAATGCTATTGAGCGGTGTTCGCAGCTCATGGGACATATTTGCAAGAAAATCTGATTTGTACCTCGAACTTGTCTGAAGCTTAAGCGAGAACTCTTCCAGCTCATCTTTCGCTTTCTTTAACTCTAACGCTTTCTGCTCCGCGAAATGGTTCTGTTCCTCTAGGAACTCATTCGTCATCCGCAGCTGCTCTTGCTGCATCTGGAGCTCTTCTGACTGTGTTTGCAGTTCTTCCGATTGTGACTGCAGCTCTTCCGTCAACATCTGTGACTCCGAAAGCAGACGCTCTACTTCCATTCGGCTTCGCACACTCGTAATCGCCGTTCCGAATTTCTCTTGCAGCAAATCAACCAACGTAAGATGCCTCGATTGGAAGGGCTGAAGAGAAGCTAACTCAATAACTGCCTCGGCTTTGCCCTCCACAATGATAGGAGCAACCAGTAGGCTTTGAGGTGTGGAGACGCCTAAGCCTGACATTACTTTAATATGGTTCTCCGGGAGATTGTCCATCAGGAAAATCCGCTTATCTACGGCACATTGACCGACTAAGCCTTCCCCTAGTTGAAAGCTAGCAGATGAGGGATCTACCCCGGATGCCGCATATCCTGCTATTTTCACATACCGAGTCTCGCCCCCAACGTTATTACGGAGGTATACAACACCATAGACGGCATCCAGCATAGGAGCTAGCTTACTCACAAAGGTTTCACTCAATTCAGTGATATCGTTAATCCCCTGATACAAGATCGAAACTTCAGTTATATTGGTTTGAATCCAGTTTTGCTTATCTAAGCTTGCCAGCAAATCATTCGTTGCTTCCACCAACACTCTAATCTCGTCATTGGTTGTCACTTCGATTCTAGCATCTAGATTTCCTTCAGAAGCTGTAATATCTCGAATTGTCTTAATGACTCGATTGATCGTGCTAGTTATCGAATTGGACAAAAATAAAGCCACCAGAACGGAGAAAATGGAAGTAATACCCAAAACAATAAAAAGAACAACTCTAAGATTATAGTTGCTTTTCGCTAGTTGATCGACTCTTGCAGCCGTTAACTGCTGTTCAACCCTAAGAAAGGAATCAAACTGCGTACGCAGCTGATCCATCCATTTTCTTCCTGAATTTTGTTTAAATAAATCATTAATGGCTGCTGTATTGTTTTCTTTTTTCAACTTAACAACGTTTTCGCCAGCATTCTGGATCCAGTTCTGAATCGTTGGTTTAATCTGCTCCAAGCTTTTCTGTTGTGCAGGATTTTCACTTATTAAAAGATGAAGCTTATTATAATTATCGAGCCATGCTCGGCTTCCGGCCTCATAGGGATCCAAGTACTGCTCATCCCCTGTAATGACGTAGCCTCGCATCCCCGTTTCCATATCGATCATATTTTTCTGTATAACGTTTAGGAGATCGCGTACTTCAATGTCATGCGTGGATATGAAGTCTACTTCCTTCTGAAGAGAGGTTATTCGATCACTCACAACTAAAAGGGCTGCCCCTAAACATAGAATAATACAGACATATCCTAAAGTAATTTTAGCCTTTATGCTGACAGGAATAGATTTAAACATGTTTGCCTCCTAGTACAGTTCGTAGCGAATGTTATGTTAACATTCTACTATTCTCACTATACCACATTAAGAGAGCTAGAGAGATAGTTTGCGCTTGCTTCTATAATTGATCCAGCAACTGATCGAGCTCCGGATCGGATTCCGGATAAGCTAAATTCATGCTTTCCAACGCTTCTACAGCAATTTGTAGAACGGCCCAATCTCGGTACCAGCGATGATTAGCAGGCACGACATACCACGGAGCAGAAGACGAGCTGCACTGCTTAAACACATCTTCATAAGCCTTCTGGTATTCGTCCCAAGATTCTCGCTCCACGAGATCATTCTTGTCGAATTTCCAACGTTTGGTTGGATCCGTTAGCCGATTCCGCAACTTTGCAAGTTGGAAATCCTTCGAGATATGCAGGAAAATCTTAACGATTTTCACACCGCTGCTCTCCAGCAATTTCTCAAATCGGTTAATGTGCTTAAATCGACTCTTCGCTTCTGAATCGGTAATCGAGTTGTGTACTCGGGTTATCAGTACATCCTCATAATAAGACCGAATGAAAGCCCCGATCATTCCTTTCGCAGGCACAACCTTATGAGCGCGCCACAAGAAATCATGAGCGGCTTCCTCTTCGGTAGGCGTTCTGAAGCTGCTTACTTGAAAGCCCTGTGGATGCAGTCTTCCGAGCGCACGCTTAACGACGCCATCTTTGCCGCTGCAATCCATGCCCTGAATCACAAAAAGAACAGACTGCTTCTTCTCGGCGTACAGGATATTTTGCAAGGTTTCTAATCGCTCACTCAGAAACTCGATAGTCGGTTCGGCCTCTTCCCGATCGTGAAGGGCTCCAGTTTCATTAGTATCAATGCTTTCTAAGCGTACTTTCTTCCCGTATTCCAATTGAAAATGGTTGCCCGGCATCCGGTAGCCCCCTTACGTGCTCTGGTTTAAGACAGTCTTCAGCTTATCAATCGCCCGCTTTTGAATCCGGGATACACTCATCTGAGAAATCCCTAATTGGTCAGCAATGTGCCGTTGCGATTGTCCTTCATGATAGATAAGACCAATAACAGTGCGTTCTTCCTCTTTCAAACAAGTCATCGCCTCTTCAAGATCCATACGTCTCTCGAGGGTTTGATAGTCATCCGTTGGACCAGCGATCATATCGCCAATCGTCGCACTATCCCCATCACTCGTGAGCGGAGTATCCAGTGAAGTGTAATTATAATAATCGCGGCCTGCCAGAATCTCAATCGTTTCTTCCGGACTCAGCTCCAAATAAGCCGCAATCTCATCGATACTCGGCGAACGTTCAAACTTCATAGTTAGCTCATCCAGGGCACGCTGGACAAGCGAACCTTTCTCCTTAATTCGTCTTGGAACCTGTATGTACCATGACTTGTCACGCAAATAATTTTTCAGATGACCAATTAAGCTTTTCATGGCATAGGCTTCAAACGGAATCTCCATGGTGCTGTCATACTGTACAAAAAGCCGCAGCATCGACATCTGTCCAACTTGAAATAAATCCTCATATAAATCAGGACGGCTCCGCGACATCTTGCCTACGGCCATACGAACAATGGGTTCATAATGCAGTAGCAGCGCCGTAGCCGTCTCTTGACAAGCGGTTTCCTTATAGATCTTCATTTTCGAGTACATTTCATATAACGGTTTCGAGGATGATGCATTCGCATTCATACCATTTCCTCTTTTCTATTCAGCTGGCTTGCCAGTTGCTTCGTCAGAATAACCTCGGTTCCTTTACCGTTATGCGTCAGTACTTGTACATCATCCATTAAAGCTTGCATCAGGAACAAACCTAGTCCCCCCACCGTCGCTTCACTGATGGATTTATGGTGCAGCGAGGCTGCGTCGGCATCTGTTTGAACATAATTAAAGCTATTGCCTTCATCCTTCACAGAAATCCTCAAAAATCCGCTGCTGTGTTCAAATTGAACCTCCACGGTTCCTGACTGGTCATGAGAGTAAGCATGCAGGATCGCATTATTGCAAGCTTCTGCCACAGCAACCTTCATATCTTCAATATCTTCGAAGGAAAAGCCCGCTTTGGTGGCAACGCCATATAAAGTGAGTCGAACAATATCTAGATATTCTGCCTTTGCCGGTATCGTAAGGCCAATGTATGGGCTCATATGATTTCTTCTTTCCTTTCTGTTACACCTTTGTTTTGACTTTGGTCTTCACGACCTACCAAATAGCGGGCTATGCCAGTTAGTTCGAATAGTCGCTGGATTTTGGCAGGGATGTGATGTATACGGAAGGCTGCCTTCATCGCAGCTCTCACTTTAAGCACGGAAACAATCATACCAATTCCGGTACTGTCAATATAACGCAACTCTTTTAAATCTAACGTTAGAATCTCATTTCCTTTATGAACGACCGAGTCAAGCGCTGTGGCCAGCTCCGATGCAGCAGATAAATCGAGTTCTCCACTTAAGTATATGATATTTTCTTTCCCATTCGATTGTTTGTAGACAGTAAATTTACGTATAGCGTTCACAAGATGACCCCTCTCTATTTCGTAACACCGGTTTGCGGTGATTTCTTGGCTTTCATTTTTTGCAACATCTCATACGAGATGGCAACTCCTTGCAAGATCGTCTTCCATTTCGTACTAAGCGGCTGAGTTTGTTGGGTTAAATTCGTTTGTTTAACGGCTGAGATTAAACTCGTGGCTGATTGTTTCACCGACGATGTTAACTCGTGAATCACTTGTCCTACATCGTTAACCGAGCTGAACAGATGATTAAGCTTCGACAGCTTCACACGCACATCTATGGCCATCTCATTGGTATTGAGAATAACGTCCTGTACTTCCGAACTGATCTGTGTGACTTCATCCTTCATTTGGCCCATCGTTAATGTGATCTCATCTAATGAGTTTTTCAGTGATTTCAAAGTTTGAATCAAATAGAAGACAAGGAATACAAACGCAACGGCTGCAATGATCGCACTAATTTGTACTAACATTTCAATCACCCCTATCTGCTTAATTACTTATTGCTTACCCCCGTTCTTGGCATCTGAAACAATGTATGCTGAAATTTTCGATTTACTTTCCTTTCTGTTTCAAGCGGAATATGACAGGGTACTTATACGTAAGCACAACCATACTAATTAAGTGGAGGGATTTCATAATGGTCAAAACCGCAACGAAAGCAAGTCCGATTACGGAGATTCTTGACAAGCAGGTCGCTAACTTTTCGATTCTCTATATGAAGCTGCATAACTATCATTGGTATGTGAAAGGTGAGAATTTCTTTACCCTACATATCAAATTCGAAGAATTATATACAGAGGCTGCCTTGCATCTAGACGTCATCGCGGAGAGAATGCTATCACTTCGTACCATTCCGACAGCTACCTTGCAGGAACATTTGGCCACAGCGTCCATTAAGGAAGCTAAGAATGAGGATACGGCTGAGCAAATGGTGAAGCAGCTGGTGAGTGACTTTACCCGCATTTGCTCGGAGCTGACAGAGGGAATTGAACTTGCTGAAGAGCAAAAAGATCAACCGACAGCCGATCTGCTCATCGGAATTCGCTCATCGCTCGAGAAGCACAGCTGGATGCTGGATGCGTACCTTGGCAAATAGTTTGTAAAAGCACTCTTACGCCGTCCTTGCTCGAGAGAGTTGGTAACGGTTGGTGCCGCAAGTTATGCTGCCCAACACGTAATTGTTCTTCATTCGTTTGCTACCCGCGTACTTGTTGTACTTTGTACAACATTAAGCAAGCTAATCCGCGTTTCCAAGCGATTGTTGCAACAAATACAACAATTCCAGCCTAAAGTAGCTAAATAGCTTATAAAAGGGCTAAATTGTTGTATAACATACAACATCCTGAGTTTTTTAAGAAGAAATCAAGGGAATTGTTGTACGCTGTACAACTTGCTTTTCTAATTGTCCATTTCCCAAAAACCGGAAAACAAAAATGTAGGTGAACATAGTCTCTTACTGAGAGACTTCTTACTGAGAGATTGTACTTGTATATACAACCTCACTTCGCTTAGCAAAAAACCACGGATCGGCGGTTTCCCGTCAATCCGTGGTTTTGTTTTGGACATATTTGACGAGCGTGACTTCGGTTCCTCGGTCTATTTTCACGATAACTTCATCCATCAGCGCTTGCATGAGATAAATGCCAAGGCCTCCAGACTGTAGTTCACTTGGCGAAGCCCCAGACAAAGGCACCGTATGCTCGGGGCGTTCTTGATAATTAAAACCTGTGCCATCATCTTTCACTTTCACAGTCAACCTGTCGTCTCCGGGCTCATAGCTAATTTCAATTTGCCCACTGCCACTCTGCGGTTCCCCGTGAAGTACAGCATTGTTGCAAGCCTCCGAAACCGCTACCTTCATATCCTCGATATCTTCATAAGTGAAACCTAACTTGGTAGCAACCCCATAGAGACTGAGCCTTACAATATCCAAGTATTCCGCTGCCGCGGGTATCTGTAAACGAATCACATTCATGCGCTTCCTTCGATCCCTTCGTTCAGGAATCCTGAGATTCCCGTAAGATCAAACAACCTCTTAATGCCGTCCGGGATATTACTGACCGTGAACGGCGCTTTCAACTCATCCCGAATTTTCAAGGCTGAGACCATAATGCCAATCCCCGTGCTATCAATATACCTCAACTGCCCGACATCGAGGATTAACGCCTTATCCGCCCGATGAACAACCGCTTCGAGCGCATGACGGAACGTTAAGGCCGCAGCCAAATCGAGCTCCCCACTGATACGAAGCTGTATAGATTTCTCCAATTCTTCTTGATCAACTTGGAACTTCTCTGTTGACATTAGCCACACACACTCCCTTACGTTATTCTTTCTCTAAATAGTAACAAGCCTCTACCTTTTACACAAGCTTTGTCTAAAATAGGAAGATATCCCTACACAAGCCTTCAAGCTGACCACAGAGGCCAGCTGAAGACATTAGGTGCTTGAAAGATGATAATAATCGATGGATATCAGTTCTTGTGTCTCTGATTCAATAAAAAGCTTAATCAGTGCTTCTCTCCGCTGAAAGACGATACCATCCTCCGCTGCGTAATCGGGTTCCCCTAGCAGCCGCTTCACATCTGTTATCGTCAATGGAATCCGTTGATCATTGATTTGAACGTGCCCAGCCTTGACTGGAATTTGAACAAAAGTCACGATATCATCTTGGAAACCAATATTCATATCCGGATATTCATACGTAAGGGCTCCAATAAAGCGGGGATCTTGGACAATCGTTAGTGGATACCCTTTCTTAGCAATGACTGACTCTGTATCATCGTATAGTGATATTCCCTCTAAGCTATGTAGTATAAGCACCAAAGAATTAGCCTCAGCTGCCTGCATACTAGTACTAATATCATTGCTAGTCTCCGCTTGGGCAGCGGCAAGAGTAGGCGGCAGAACGGGTAGGAAAGTGTCATCTGATCCTTCCGGATTCAGACTGATGATCTCCGGTGAAAGGATGATCTCCGGTTCACCGATTTGTTCTGAAGTTGTCCATCTGACGACAATTATCGCTAGAATAAAGACTAAAAAGAACAAAGCTAGCTTATAGACACGGCTGCGGTAACCCGTTATGTGTGTTAGCAGCTTAGCACCTTTGTCACGTAACATTACGTTCATAACCGATCCTCCTACTCTCGCACCTTTGGATTAGATTACTTCACTTTTCTCAGCCACAAAAGGATGTGCGTACTGACCGCATAACACGGCCCCTTGCTCTACAACGACCTGCTTGTCCAAAATAACACGGTCCAAATACACGCTTGCTTCAATTGCACAATCATGCATGATGACACTATTCTTAACACTGGCACCTTTACTTACCGTCACACCTGGAAACAAGATGCTGTTCTCCACATAGCCTTCAATCCGGCAGCCATGAGCGACGAACGAATTACGGATCAGCGCGTCATGGTTACAGGCCGTTGCTTGTTCTACCTCTTTTCGCGTATAGACAAACTCTTGATTAATCATGAATTGCTTCCAACCTTGCGGTTGCAGGAGATCCATGCTGTGCACATAGTAACTGTCCACGGAATCCATAATCGCCATATACCCATGATTGGCATAGCCTTGTACATGAATATCGGCCAGATGAGCCCAGATGACCTCTTTCAGATAGATCTCGCTCCCGCGCTTCAAGCTCTTCTCAATGAGATCGATCAGTAGCTTCCGTTCCATAACCATCGTATCCAAATCGATATTTTGCGGTGTTAAGCTCGGCAGTGCGTGATAAGTCTGAGAGGCGCTAATCACGCGGCCTTGATCATTCATCTCCAAGTTGTAAGCGCGACCAATATGAGCATGACGGTCAATCTCTGTCAAATGTTTAAAAAGTACCGTAATTTCCGCATCACTGCTGAGGTGAAAATCGACCATATTTTCGAAATTAGAACGATAAATAACGCTGCTAGGCGCAAGCAAAATATAGGTTTCGGTGCACGACCTTAAATAATCGAGATGACTGTAGAGATGAAGGAGATCGCCATGGTCGAGATCTCGTGTATCACTCGCGGGATCTATCCACAGGGAGAAAGGCGGGAGAATAGAGAACCCTCCTGTATCCGAAGCATCTAACCCCCAGTGATGCCCGTCACCCACATGTTCAAGCAGTGAATCCGCCTTCGAATTAGCCAAAACGACGACTTTCTGAATGCCCGAATTGCTCATATTAGAAAGCGCAAAATCTACTAGTCGGTACTGACCCGCAAAAGGCACAGCAGCGACACAACGATTTCGGGTTAGCGTTGATAAATCATCCTGTTCATTCATGAGATTGATCATGCCAAGAACATCTTTCATCATACACTCCTCCTTAGAGCTTTGCTTCAGCAAAGCTATCTTCGTAAGCATTTACTACCTCAATTAACCGAAATTCAGCCTCGTATCCGTCAGCTTAGCAGGTATCTTAGCTGGATAATGACGTCCTACCACTGTTTTCTCACCTACTGCAATAATCTCTGCACCACCTGGCTTACCAACAATAGCTCCATCTTTGATAATGGATCCTTCTCCAATAACAGCATTAAGAATAAGTGCATTTTTTCCAATCTGTACACCTGGCATAATGACACTGTTCAGCACTCTACTATTTTCTCCAACTCTAACACCATCAAATAGAACAGAATGATTCACATGACCATGAATGGTTGCGCCGTCTCCTATCACTGCATTGTTCACTCTAGCACCTAGGGCGACATGGCTTTTCGGAAGATCACGCTCTTGGGTCAGTACAGGCCATGTATCATGATCCAAATGCAGCCTTGGCGTATAACCAAGTAAATCCATATGGGATTCCCATAGGCTTTCGATCGTACCGACATCTTTCCAATACCCTTTAAATGGATAAGCGGATAAATAGGCACCTGCCGCCAACAGTCCAGGAATAATATCATGACCAAAATCATGACTCGATGTCATATCTTTCGCATCTTGTTCCAGGCATGCCTTCAGCACTTCCCAATTAAATATATAAACGCCCATGGAAGCCAGATTGCTAACAGGTTTGAGTGGTTTCTCAGCAAATCCGGTAATCCGGTGATGCTCGTCCGTATTCATAATGCCGAATCGGCTCGCTTCTTCCCATCTCACTGGAATAACCGAAAGCGTTGCATCGGCACCAGAAGCTTTATGATGCTCGAGTATAGCTCTGTAATCCATATGATAAATATGATCACCAGAAATAATTAACACGTAGCTTGGATCATGTGCACGAAGGTAGGATATATTTTGATAGATGGCATCCGCTGTTCCCGAATAAGCATTCGGAGCGCTAACCTGCCTTTCCAGAATAGAGATGCCGCCGCTTTCATTCACCATGCCCCAGACTTCCCCTTTGCCAATATGGGCATGCAAAACAGCTGGCTTGTACTGCGTCAGCACACCGACCGTATCCATACCGGAATTACGGCAATTGCTCAAGGTAAAGTCGATAATTCTATATTTTCCGCCAAAATGAACAGCCGGCTTAGCGACATTTTTAGTTAAAGGACCCAATCTAGTTCCTTCACCGCCAGCTAATAACATGGCTACACATTCCCGCTTTTTCATAGTCATCTCATCCTTCCGAAGGAATATATTTGAGTACGATTGCTGCCAGGGGAGGTATCGATACCGTTATGCTGTGCGGACAATCCTGGCATGTCCACTCTTCGGAGACTAGCGTTCTGTCATTCGTCACGCCCGATCCACCGAATTCTTGCTTATCACTATTAAAGACCTCCTGATAACGCCCGGGCCTCATCACCCCTAGTCGATATCCCTCATGAGCCTCAGGCTTAAAATTACAGATGATGACGAGCTGTTCATTGCCGTTTTCCGAGTTTCGAATGAAAGACACAAGTCCATCGCTTTTATCCTCAGCGTTAATCGGTTCGAAGCCGATCGGTTCATAATCCAACTCCCATAAGGCTCTCTCCGCTATGTAGAAGTGATTCATATTTTTCACAAAATGCTCAAATTGCTGATGTTCTTCGAATTTCAATAAATCCCATTCCAGCGAAGCTTCCGAATTCCAATCATCGATCTGACCGAATTCATTCCCCATAAAAAGCAGCTTTTTGCCCGGATGACCCATCATATAGGTGTACAGCACTCGCAGATTAGCGAAACGCTGCCAGTTATCGTCACCTGACATTTTACCGAGAAGGGATTTGTTGGAATGAACCACTTCATCATGCGCATAGGGGAGAATATAATTTTCATCCCAAGCATTTAGCAGCGAATTCGTCAATTGATCTTCCTGACTTCTGCGTTCTTCCTGATTTTTCTTCATATACGTAAGCGTGTTCCACGTAAAGCCTAAGTTCCATTTGTAATTAAAGCCTAGTCCGCCATTCTCGACGGGAGCGGTTACGCCTGGATAAGAGCTCGTATCCTCTGCCATCATCAGTGCATTGGGATACCTGGAGAATACGACGGCATTCAGTTTCTGGAGGAAGGCAATTCCTTCGAGATTCTCATCGCCGCCCTTTTCATTCACAATACGCTCCTCTTCTTCTCGATCGAAATTCAGCGTTAGTATGCTATAAACCGCATCCACTCTTAACCCATCAATATGATAGACATCCATCCAAAATAGGGCATTAGAGATTAGGAAACTAAGAACTTCCGGCTTTGCGTAATCGAATACCTGCGTCCCCCAAGTAGGATGTTCACCTTTTCGGCTGTCTGCATATTCATAAAGCGGTGTCCCATCGAATCGGGTCAAGCCGTGAGCGTCCTTGCAAAAATGTGCGGGCACCCAATCCATAATGACCCCAATTCCCTTCTGGTGGCAGCGGTCTACGAAGTACATGAAGTCCTTCGGTGATCCAAATCGGCTAGTCACTGAGAAGTAGCTGGTTACCTGATAGCCCCAAGACGCATCCAGAGGATGTTCCTCTAACGGCATCAGCTCAATATGGGTATAGCCCCGTTCATGCACATAATCGACTAGCCCATCAGCTAATTCCACATAACTGTAGAATCCGCCGTCCTCCTTGCGCTTCCAACTGCCCAAATGCACCTCGTAGATAAGGAGCGGCTGTTGTAGGAATTGGTTTGACGTGTTGTTCGCCAACCACGCCTCGTCCTGCCATTCATAACCTTCCAGTGAGGTCACAATAGAAGCCGTTCCGGGTCGAAGCTCGGAATGAAACGCATAAGGATCTGACTTTAGATAGCATTCATCGTCCAAAGTGACGATTTCATATTTATATAGTGTGCCTTCACCTAGTTCCGGAATGAACAGCGTCCATACGCCATCTGCTAGCGACATCTCGTGATTGCTGCCATTCCATCCATTGAAGCTGCCTGAAACGTTAACCTGTTTGGCATTTGGCGCCCAAACTGCGAAGTTAACCCCCATCTGACCACTGCGCTCTTCCACATGGGAACCCAGAAAATGATAACTTTGATACTGCGTCCCCTCATGTAATAAATACAAAGCGTCTGAACTGGCTTCCGATGCCAATGTCGTCATCCCAATTCCTCCCAACGTGTTGGACTAATACTCCTTATTACACGCCTTCGGGTCTATTGAAACAAAAAAAGCACAAGTTTTATTCCCCATTTGGGATAAAACTTGTGCGTCCGTGACGTTTATAAACCACTTTCGCCAATCTGCTATCGGAGACGATATTTTTCGCCGCTAACTACTACGTTGTTATCATAACCAAGCACATATCGTCTTGCGGAGAACCCGTTTTGGCATAAGGATAAATGCGCTCAACCAAGCCGTCTGGATCGTGCGTCGTCGTCTCCTTCAAGCTTCCCATGATTTTGGTGATGCCGTCCTCTTGTTCATCATCTAGCCACTCCGACAGACCGTCAGTGAACAAGACAATTCGGGCTTCCTTCTCATAGGGAATAACACCTTTGGTAATCTCAATCCCCTCAAAAAAGCCGAGGGCACAACAGCCTTCTGTCAGCAATTTCACTTCACCGTCTAGAAGCGCGATGCCTGCGGGATGTCCGGCATTCACATACTCTATCGTGCGCCGTTCCGTATCCAGGACCATATAAATCGCTGTAAAATAGTAATTAATCAGGTTATCTGATTGATGCAGCTGATTCATCCGCCCATTCAGCTCACGCATCACGCCTTCCGGATCACAGATGTTCGTGATGGTATCCTTCAAAGCGGAATAAATATACATGCAAACAAGCGAAGACGAAATGCCATGCCCCATCATATCCAGTAAAATGATCCCATGCTGATTCGGCCCGATCGAATACCAGGCATAGAAGTCACCCGCAAGCTCAGAGGAAGGCTTATAGACCGCTGAGATCTGGATATGCTCATCCTTAAGGGGGCTGCTCAGCACACTAAGCTGGACTTGCTTGGCCAAATCAAGCTCATACTTAATCCGCTTGTCCCGCTCTTTGTGCCAATCCTTCTCATATTTCAAGCGGAGCGTAGAACGAATACGCGCAAGCAGCTCCACCTTATTGATCGGCTTCATCACATAATCGAGTGCCCCGGCATCCAGCGCTTCAGCCAGTTTATTGGAATCCCCCATCGCCGTCACGAAAATAATCGGAATATCCCGGAACCTTTCGTCGGCTTGAACTGTTCGACAAGCTTCCACCCCATCAATTTCCGGCATCATCATATCCATCAAAATCAAATCAACCGGTACTTCAACCGTACTTGGTGAATCCATATCCAATAATTGATACAGCTCTCTGGCAGAAGACACCATAACCAAATCGGTGTAACCGGCTTTAAGCAGGATTTTTTCAATAATAAGTAAATTCGTCGCGTTGTCGTCTACTATCACAATACTCATGCTCGAACCCCTTTCGGGTAAAAGATAACGGAAACCCTCATCGTAGTTTAACATAATTTATTATCAAACATGTTGATCGTTTATTTTATCTACTACCCATTTGAAAAAAATTCAATCACAATGCTGCTCGGGCTTCCTCGCTTCTATAATGAAACGGAAATAAAAATGGGTTTTTATGTTTCAAAAAAAAGAAAGAAGGTTACATTCTAGTATAAAGCATGGCAACACCACAACACCCAAACTAAAGGAGAGATGACTCATGAGTGAAGCAGTCGGAACAAACAAAGGCGGACTATTGTTAGGTTTAGTAATCGGCGGCGCTGTAGGCGCGGTAACCTCATTGTTATTAGCCCCTAAAGCCGGGTCGGAGCTGCGTGAAGACTTGTCGAATACGTATCGCACGTTCAATGATAAAACAAGCCAATTGGCTTCCGCTGTAGGTCAGAAAACACAGGATATTGTCTCAACCGTAAGTGACAAAACACAAGATATCGCATCAGCTGTTAGTGAGAAGACGCAGGAAGTTGCTTCAGCAGTTAGTGAGAAAACAAAGGATATGGCCAGCTCCGTTAGCCATCAAGCTTCAGAAGCCGCTGATAAGGCCAAAGAAAGCAAACAGCTTGCAGCTGAGTCTTTACAGGCTGCCAAAACGAATTACCAAAATAATCAACATTAAGTATCACATAGATTCGCAAGGACGGTGTACGCTTTTGACGTATGCTTGAATGGAGGAATTACAATGGATAAAGGCACTCTGCATCAACAGTTAACCGATCTGGGGTTAGATCGTATCGAATACACGGAGAAATCGGTCTATAAATTCGATATTTATCACGATGCCACATCAGCCGCCTACCCACTTACGTTAACCACATTCACCTCTGAGCACGGGAATACAACCGTTCATTTCCATGAAGCCGACTTTCAAGAAAACGAATTCGTTCCTCTGCAAGTTCGCCGGACGGCACTGGATAAATTAATTGAATTAGAGCGGATCTGTAACGGCTCAGCCGGCAAATCCATGGAAGCCAACAATGGCTCCATGGCGCAGGATATGGATGAGATGAAGAAGCTGGGTAATGAAATGAAACATATGAAAACGAATAGCGAACTGCTGGAAAAGAATATGATTCCTGATCCGATTCAGTAGCTCAAGGATAAACCGAAAGAGCCTCAATTCCATGAAGATGGAATTGAGGCTCTTTCGTGCTGTTTCACTTACCACTCGGCTACTGTACCATCGGCTTGACGCCAAACTGGATTTTTCCAGTTATGACCAATTGCAGCCATTTCTCTTACTTTATCTTCATTGATCTCGATGCCAAGACCTGGAGCTGTTAGATTGGCTACGAAGCCTTCTTCATACTTAAACACAGAAGGATCTTTCAAATAATCGAGTAAATCACTGCCTTGATTGTAGTGAATGCCGAGACTTTGCTCCTGAATGAAGGCATTCGGAGAGCACGTATCCAACTGCAGGCATGCTGCCAAGGCGATAGGGCCTAACGGACAGTGCGGCGCAATTGCAATATCGTAGGCTTCCGCCATCGCGGCGATTTTACGTGTTTCCAAGATGCCTCCAGCATGGGAAAGATCGGGTTGGATAATGTCCACGATTCCTTGGGCCAACAGCTCTTTGAAGCCCCAGCGCGTATACATCCGCTCTCCCGTGGCAATCGGACACGAGGTGTAACGAGCGATCTCTTTAAGCGCTTCATTATTTTCAGGCAAAACAGGCTCTTCAATGAACATTGGCCGGTACGGCTCTAGTTCCTTGACGATGATTTTGGCCATCGACTTGTGCACGCGGCCGTGGAAATCGATGCCGATGCCAACGTCCTTGCCGACGGCTTCGCGTACCGCGGCAATGCGCGCAATAGCTTCATCCACTTTGCTGATGGAGTCAATGTAGTGCATTTCCTCGGTGGCATTCATTTTCACCGCCGTAAATCCAGCAGCGACCTGCAGTTTGGCCGCTTGACCTACGTCGCTCGGGCGGTCCCCGCCGATCCACGAATAGACACGCGTCTTGTCGCGGCAAGCACCGCCAAGCAGATCATAGACGGGCGCATTATAGAACTTGCCCTTAATGTCCCAGAGTGCTTGCTCAATGCCTGAGATTGCACTGGTCAAGATGGGTCCTCCGCGGTAGAAGCCGCCGCGGTACAGCACTTGGAACATATCCTCAATCCGCATCGGATCCTTGCCAATGATCTGATCGCTCATTTCCATCACCGCTGCTGCAACAGTATCCGCCTTGCCCTCTACGACGGGCTCTCCCCATCCCGTAATGCCCTCATCCGTCTCGATTTTCAGAAATAACCATCTTGGCGGCACCTTAAACAGTTCCAACTTCGTAATTTTCATGATTATCGTCCTCCTCTATCCCTTGTTGAAATTCGCTGGGCAAGTCCAAATTCCTCTCACCAATCCGCACGATTTGTTCGCTACGAATATTGATCTCGGTACTCTTGCGGAGTCATGCCATAATGCTTCTTGAACGCATGATTAAAGGAATGTGGGCGTTGATAGCCAAGCTGTGTGGCGATTTCATAAATCTTATCCTGACCATTCTTCAGCAAATACGCAGCTTTATCCATCCGGGCATGATTGATGTAGTCGCTTAAATTTTCACCCGTTTCAAGTTTATAGATCTTCGATATATAAACCGGATGCATGTACACATGATCGGCAATCGATTGTAAGGAGACGTCGCTAGCCAGATGCTGATCGATGAAAGACCTAATATCCTTGATCAGCGTTGCACGGCTGTCCTGCCTTTCTTGATCCATATCCTCCTTCATGCGTTGTAAAGAACGAATCGACCATTCACGCAGCTGATTCACCGTACGAAAAGGTATACCTTCCATCATTCGTTCGTAATCACCGCCAATGAGCTGATGCAGCTGTCGGCCATTCTTATGCGCAATATAAGCAAAAGCGGATGCGATCGAGAAATAAACTTCTAATAGATGTTCCTGAGATTCAGAAAATCTAACTTCCATTTCATCAAAAATCAGGGACAGCTTCTCCTCTGTATCTTCCCATCTTGCTGCTTCCAATAGATGATTGAGCGTTGGCGGCTCATATAGCCGTTGCAAGGCTGACAGTTCGGTCTGAACAGACTCATCGCCAAGTCGCATGAACAGCTCGTGCTCACTCCCGATACGTTTGCGAAAAGCGCTAAGCGAGCTATTGTACAGCGCATTTATTTCGGCCGGGAACTCGCCCCAACTGCTCAGAAGGATGGAGATTTTGCCTTTCAAATAATTGCTCACGGCCGATTGGAGATCAGCAGCCGTACGTTCCAGCCAAGCAGCATCTTCCTTGTCGGGTGTTTCCTGCTTATGCTTCATCACAAATACCAAATAATCGTGAGCATCCTTCGTATGCCAGCTATCGAATTTCTCCGCAAATAATTCGTCGGCCATGTTGCTAATGGCATATTCTATTAACGATAAATGTCCGGTATCATATTCCAGAAAATCCGATTCCAACCGGACCATCATCAAAACGCAAGCATGCTCGTGGTAATCAGGGAGCTCTAGAATCTGCATTTTTTCTCGAAGTGAATGCTCCGATATTTTATGACCTTGAAGTAAATCATTCAATAAATTCCCCCTAAGCAAAGGGAGATTTTCCTTGAGAGTATACGTTAAACGCTGCGTAGAGATGACGGTCTCCCATTCCTTCTGCAGCTTCTCCATCACCCGGCTGACCGTAGCTAATAAAGCTTGTTCCGTGACGGGCTTGAGCAAATAATCCTCCGAACCCTGTAGAATCGCTTCTTTGGCATAGTTGAAGTCCGAGTATCCAGATAAGAGAATACATTTGGTCTTCGCCCAGCGACGGTTGATCTCAGCAATTAATTGCAAACCGGAGATACCGGGCATCTGAATGTCCGTAATCACGATATTAATCGACATTTGTTCGAGCAGCTCAAGCGCTTCTTTACCGGAATAAGCCTTAAACACCTGCTCAATCCCGATAGATGCCCAGTCAATCGTAGACTGAAGCCGATCCACGACATGCGCTTCATCATCGACAATCAATAGTTGAATCATCGTTTTATCACCTCGGTGGCTAGATCACTCTCCTGGGAGTTGTGTTTCCAAGTTAGCACTGCCCTTAAACCACCGTCATTTACTCGCTCAAAAGTAAGTCCGGAGCCTTCCCCGAACTGATAATACAAACGGTGGTGGACATTCCATGTTCCACAGCCAATCTCATCGGACATTGGAGCCTCCAGCTGTTTAAGCAGCTTATCTAATCCTGCTTCATCCAGCCCTCCGCCGTTATCTTCAACAATCAGTCGATTCCACCCATCTTGCTGCTCACCCGTGATCGTGATTCGATCACCCTCTGCGCTACGCTCAATCCCATGGACAATGGCATTCTCTACTAGCGGCTGCAAAATAAGTCGGGGAACCCGCTCATCTAACATCTCATCTGGCACAGATATCTCGTACTTTAACCGGTGTATGCGGAGATTCTGAATCGTTAAATAATGACCTACCAAATCCAGTTCTTCCTGCAACCGCACACTTTGTTTTTCCACTCTAGTGGTGTAGCGATAAAACTCGGCTAAATTCTGCGACATGGCCACGACTGATTCTTTATCTTCCATCTCTGCTGAATTGATAATGAAGAACAAGGAGTTATACAGAAAATGCGGGTGAATCTGCGATTGCAGCTGTTTCAAGGTTGCTTCACGTGAGCGTATTTTCTCCGCATAAACATCCTCTACAAGCACTTGAATTTGCTCGGCCATCTCATTAAATCGCTGGATGAGGAAATCAAATTCATTTTTGGCTCTATACGCGATCCGAGCCGATAAATCGCCTCGCTTCACTTGCTGCACACTTTGAATCATCTTGCCAATCGGAATTTGCACGTTGCGATACAGCAAGAAAGAAGCCAGAATGCTCATCCCAAGCAGCAGAGCAATAGAAACGTAAAACAATTTACGCGTCATCGTAATAGGAGAAAGTATCTTCTCCACAGGCACATAATCAACTAAGTACCAACCCAACTGTTCCGACTTCACAAAGCTGATCAAATACTGTTGATTTGCAATTTCAAATTGAACTTGGCCGGTAAGCGGTAAACCTTGACCAGCCAATCTTTCATGAATTGTATGCGTAATCGACGGATTCGACGAGCTGTTGAAAATCGCCCTATTTTGCCCATCAACCAAAAAAGGATCACTTCGTTTATCTTGCTTGTACACATCAAGCAGTTGAATCATATTCTGCACGCTGAACCTTACTTGATACAGCACATTAGCTTGACCGGCAACCTGGGCACGTATAGGCTCACTAATTTCCCTACTGAACGACCCTATCCCATTGTCACCCTTGCGTTCCTCATACGTCCACGTTCGCTTAATCGGGCTATCCCAAGGCCACGCATCCGTTCCGTTGACAAATATACTAGAGGACAGCACTTGCTTCCCTTTCGGTATGGCAATCGTCAGCTCATTGACCCATCCGCTGGAGACACTTTGAAGGCTAAGCTTCTGTATAATTCGCGACTGTTCTTTCAGCATGTCATAATCGGGCGACTCATTCCTGTCGATAAATTCCCTTATGTAAGGATCGCTGCCGAGAATGACCGGAGACATCGCTAATCGCTCCACGTCCGCATCCAATTGATGCATGAAGAAAGACAGCTGGTTTAAATTCGATGACTGAATCTGGTCTTGAACAACATTATTCGTTATCCGATTCGTATAGCTGTAGAGCAGTACAATAGGGATAAGGAGTAGAACTAATAGAACGAGAATTTTGCTGAAAATATTAAGTTTATACGGCACGCTGGGTTCACCTTCCATGCTTCTGCTAAGCTTTCTAACTTAGAATTAACGTTTGCGAGAGAAGTCATCCAAAGAAAAGGCGACGACTACCCTCGTATTCGTTATGTCTTCATTATTAGCCTTTCACTGCACCAGCAGAAAGTCCGCTTACCACGTACCGTTGAGACACTAAAGCAATGATGAGAACCGGAAGTGTAATGATGCAGGCAGCAGCCATCAGCGCGCCCCAGTTGATTTCGGAATAGGACATAAAGTTAAACACAGCGATCGGTAACGTTTTTGTTTTGTCCCCTGCCAAGATAACCGAGAACATAAAATTGTTCCACGAAAATATGAAGGAGAGTAACGAAGCTGTAATAACACCTGGTCCTGAGATCGGCAAAATAATGCGCAGAAACACTTGATGATGCGTACATCCATCGATAAGTCCAGACTCTTCGATTTCCGTTGGAAGTGCCTCGAAAAAGGAAATCATTATCCAAATAATAAACGGTAATCCAACAAGCATATGACTTAGAATTAACGCTGTATACGTGTCTACCAAATGGATCTTGGAGAACAGGATGAACCAAGGAATCAAGAATGTGATTCCCGGAATAATTCTCGCGACTAAGATAAGAAGCCCAAGCTTGTGAAGGTGATGCCTTGCAATGGCATAAGCTGCCGGAAGCCCTAAAACAAGGGACAAAAGCGTCGAACCAGCTGCTACAAGGAAACTATTCCAAATAAACTTCAGGAAGTCGTATTCTTTGAACACACTGACATAGTTATGAAAAGTTGGTTTGAAGATGAACATATCACCTGTCGATAAAATCTGTGACTGTGTCTTGAAAGAAGCCAGTAACATCCAAACAAATGGAAAACCAAAGGCGATTAGGACTAGGAACGTTAGCAGCATTTGTATAAATCTTAAGCCCTTCTTTGGCTTCATGATGAGGTTCCCTCCAATCGTTTACGCATCCATATCATAAATAAAGTCAGTCCCATCACCAGAGCAAAGAAGATAACAAGTAACGATGAAGCCATACCTAGCTTAAAGTATTGGAAACCAAGCACATACCCATACAAGTTCAATGTCTCTGAAGCAAAATTAGGTCCGCCTTGTGTTGTCGCATAAATAATATCGAACGTCTTCAACACATCGATTAAGCGCAGCATCGCCGCTACAATGATCGTTGGTTTCAGCAAGGGCAGCGTAATGGAAACGAATTTTCTCCATGCCGTTGCACCGTCTACATCCGCCGCCTCATAAGGATCGGTTGGGAGTGTAGCTAAGCCTGCCATAATAATCAGAGCAATCATCGGTGTCCATTGCCAGACGTCTACGATAACCAATGACGGTATAACCTGATTTGGCGAAGCTAGCCATAACAAAGGCTGCAAGCCCATCGATTTGAGCATCATATTCGCTACCCCAATCGTTGGCTCGTAGATAAGCATCCACACCAAGCCCATGGCTACCGGTGTTGCTACCATGGGCAGCAGGAATACCGTTTTTACGATGTTTTTTCCTTTGAATTCCCTCGACAGCAGCAAGGCAATCGCGATCCCCAGGATAACTTCAAGCCCAAGGGCCATGATCGTGAAGTAGAACGTTGAACCTGTTGCATGCCAAAAGCGCTCATCTTTGAATAAGGCGATATAATTCGACAACCCTACAAAAAGTGGCGGTGTTGTCGCGGACATGCTCCACTCATAAAAGCTGATTCGGAATGTATAAATGATTGGAAACAGCATCATCAACAGGACGAAGATGACCGCCGGAAGCGTATAAATCCATTTTAAATTGCGGTTAAACCAACTGTATTGCATGACTTCATTCACCCTTCCTGATGAAATTGTACCCTTATGCAAAGGGTGAAGAGGGCCACTTGAGATGACCCTCATTTGTTGCAATCGCGCTGTATTTATTTCGTTTTATCTTTATCCATAATCGCTTGCAGAGCTGCATTCGCTTTATCTGCTACCGGCTGAATGTTTGTTTCACCAGTCATCCATTTTTGTACGATTTCACCAACGGCATCACGAGCTTCACCTACGCTAATTACCGTTGGACGGTCGTGGTCTACACCGTTTTTAGAACTCTCTTTAATAATAGGAACGAGATCCGCTGGGAAGCCTGTCGTACCTTCTGGTTTATCCCAAACCGATGCGCGCGCGCCCGGGTTCCCTTTTTGCTGTGTTTTCAACACGACATCTTTGCTTGTTGCCCACTCGATGAATGCCCAAGTTGCATCTTTATTTCCCGATTTGGCGTTCATCGCAAGACCCCAAGATGTAATACTATACGGTTTGGAACCTGCTTTACCCGCAGGCATGACAGCAAAGCCAACTTGATCGGCAATTTGGGACTTCGCTGGATCTGTCGCATTTTTGTAGAGCGAGTTCGCATCCGTTAAGAAAGCAACTTTCCCTTGAGCGAAAATACCGAAAGCTTGCGGCCAAGACATATTGAGTACGCCTGGAGGCGCATAATCCTTAAGTAGAGTGCCGTACGTTGTAAATGCTTTGATCGCTTCTGGCGTGTTAATCGTTGCTTTATCGCCACTCGTGAAGTCTGCACCCTCTGAATATAAGAAGGAAGAAACTTGCGTAACTAGCGGTGAACGTTGGCCCCTAGCCACAAAGCCGTACATTTCGTTTTTTGGATCATGCAGCTTCTTAACTGCTGCTTGCAGCTCATCTAACGTTTTCGGTACTGCGATACCGGCCTTTTGCAACAAATCTTTACGATAGTACAAAATTTCTTGCTCGGTAATAATCGGAATACCAGCTAGCTTCGCATCAACCGTTGTGGAACCAACAGCTGATTTAGCAAAATCGGCGAAATCATAATCCTTTGCTTTTTGAGCGTAATCATCAAGCGGTTGAACCCAACCGTTTTTATAGAATAATTTACCCTCTTGAAGCGGACGGTACATGAAAACGTCTGGTGTTGCAGAACCGGATGTAAATTGTACGGTTAATTTTTGTGTCAGCTGATCCTCGAAAAAGCTCTCAACATTGACTTTGATGCCCGTTTCCTTCTCGAAGTCAGGAAGCAAAGGCTTGATCGCATCCGCCCAAGGATGGTTAGCTGCTACTAAATTGATCGACTTTCCTGCAAAAGGCTTTGCATTAGCCGTTGCGCCCGCTGCAGGCGTTGGCTGCTGCGTGTTCTCCGGCGTGCTCCCGCATCCTGCAACAACCGTTGCTGCCATGATAACTGTGGTACCAACACCGACCCATTGTTTCAATGATTTTTTCATCTGATATGTGACCTCCCAGGTAATCTTAAATGTATGTGCTTACATATCTAAGAGTACTTGATTCTTATATTCCGTTATATAACGAAAATTAAACATGCATAACTACATGTGAAGGGAAAAGGTCGATAGGTCCATTGATGGGACTATCTGTGACAGACAGCTGAAGACCTATGCAAATTACAGGTTAAAATTGATGTACTTTTTGCATCTTAATTACGTATGATGAGAAATTCACTCGAATTTGCTGCACTTTTTGCAGTTGGGTGTGGGTAGACATGTACAAAAAGAGGTTGAGCTGCAGTCTTTAACTGCGGCCCAACCTCTTTTGTGGTGGAGACACTCCGTCCCCGTAGCTATTCACGTTGTCTTCGGATGCACCATGTCTTGCGGACGCACGTAGCTGTCAAACTGCTCAGCCGTTAAGTAGCCGCTGCGCACGGCTGACTCCTTCAGTGTCAGCCCTTCTTTGTGGGCTTGCTTCGCAATGCTGGCCGCTTTCTCATACCCGAGATACGGGTTGAGCGCTGTAACCAGCATGAGGGATTGCTCAAGGTTGCGCTGAATGACCTCGCGATTCGGCTCCATGCCAACGAGACAGTTGTCATTGAACGAGCGCATACTATCAGCCAGCAGCCGCACGGACTGCAGGAAATTGTGTATGATCACGGGCTTGAACACGTTCAGCTCGAAGTTGCCCTGGCTGGCGGCGAAGCCGATGGCCGCATCGTTGCCCATCACCTGGCAAACGACCATCGTCATCGCTTCGCTCTGCGTGGGGTTGACCTTGCCCGGCATGATCGAGCTGCCGGGCTCGTTCTCCGGGATCGTGATTTCACCGATCCCGCAGCGGGGACCGCTCGATAGCCACCGCACATCGTTGGCTATCTTCATCAAGTTCGCCGCCAGCGCCTTCAGCGCGCCGTGGGCGTAAACGATCTGATCATGGCTGGTCAGCGCATGATACTTGTTCGCGGCCGAGACGAAGCGCGTGCCCGTCTCGCGAGACAGAGCTTCGGCGACGCGCGCGCCGAACTCGGGATGTGCGTTCAGCCCGGTGCCGACGGCGGTACCGCCGATCGCCAGCTCGCGCATCGTATCGACGCTGCTGCGCACCATGCGCGCCGTCTGCTCCAGCATCGCCCACCAGCCGCTGATTTCCTGCCCCAGCGTCAGCGGGGTGGCGTCCTGCAGGTGCGTGCGGCCGATCTTCACGATGTCGGCGAAGGCCGTCATCTTGCTGTGGAGCGTAGCCTGCAAAAGCTCCATCGCAGGCAAAAGCTCCTCCTCCACAGCGATGACTCCAGCGACATGCATCGCCGTTGGAAACGTATCGTTCGAGCTTTGCGAACGATTCACATCATCGTTGGGATGTATGCGTTCCACGCCATCCCCCAGCAGTTCGCTGCCTCGGTGAGCAATCACCTCATTGACGTTCATGTTCGACTGCGTCCCGCTGCCCGTCTGCCAAACGACGAGCGGGAACTCGTCGTTCCAGCGGCCCTCCACGATTTCATCAGCAGCCTGCGCAATCGCCTCCGCCTTCTCTGGATTTAATCCGGCTAGCTCTCGGTTCACCTGCGCGGCGGCCTTTTTCAACAAGGCAAAAGCCCCAATCAACCGCACCGGCATCCGTTCTGTGCCAATCTTAAAATTCTCATAGCTGCGCTGCGTCTGAGCCCCCCACAACTTATCCACAGGTACTCTGATTTCACCCATCGTATCCTTTTCAATACGATAATCTTGCGCCATTATGTACCGCCTCCTGGACCTAGCTTTATAAGCAGATAAAATAAGTTAACCAATCTAGTGACATCATCAAACACGCAAGGCATAGTTTGCCCACATTGTGGAGCAGTATGAGCCTTTTACTGGTTTTCACACCCATAGACGAGCTATAATGAACAAAAACACCTGCCCATGTCAGGTGTAAAAGAAGGAGCTCATTTTCATGGAATCCAAACTGGATATTATCGTCAGATCAACGGAAATTGATGTGAACGGACACGTCAATAATGCCAAATATTTGGAGTACCTAGAATGGGGGCGCGAGAAATGGTATGAGCAGTCCCAGTTATCTTATGAAACCTTTGGCACGATGGGGATTCAAACTGTTACGGTGAACATCACCATCAATTATAAAAAAGAATGCAAACAAGGAGATCACTTAACGGTCACCTGCCGCCCTGAAAAAATGGGGCGCTCCAGCTATATGCTGAAGCAAGAGATTTTCAACAAGCAAGGTGACCTATGTGCTGACGCCCTTGTCACCAGCGTAACAATGGATAGCACGACGCGTAAAAGCCGAGAAGCGCCGGAGGCGTTGCGGAAACATTTTGAATAAAAAAGTGCGATCTTACACAGTGTCTGTGGATAACTTTTGACCGATTGTCGTCTGCAGTCCGTCCATGCTCGTCATGTTTTTTTCTTGCCAATAGTTATTCAACCCTTGCTCTCCTTGTTTCGCTGCCCAGTTCTGCAGGGTATTCCGTTCTCCCTCATAGGTATAAAAAGGGACGCTGTAGCCGCATGATGCTTTGACCTCATGAACGTGGGCGACGATGATTTGCCGAGCTCCAGGCAGCAGCGTAAAACGCGAAGATAACTTCTCCCACTCCGGGGTCCCTGGCAGAACAACACGCCCCTTCCCATACAGTCGCAGTATCATAGGTGGCCCTTCCACAGCCGTGAACATCAATGTAATTCGTCCATTTTCCTCTAAATGCGCACTTGTCTCATTCCCGCTTCCGGTTAAGTCCAAATAGGCCACTTCATTCGCTGATAAAATACGCAGTACATCATGACCCTTCGGTGAAAGATTTACGTGCCCTTCCGCCGTTAGTGGTGCCGACCCCACAAAAAAGATGTGCTGCTTCGCGATAAAAGCCTCATGCTCCGGCAGCAGTGCTTCGAATGATTTCCCCATATGCCAATCATCACCTTTCCATTTTGTTCTATTATGCTCTCCCTTACGATATTTGTAAAATAGTTAAAATAGACATCCTTTATAGTCATTACCTATGATTTAGAGCTAGAGCATTCTAATATCAAATAAATAATCTGTATGTTTACTGGAAAATAGAGACATACTTAATTAGTCAAAGATAAATGGCTTACGCTGTCCCTTAAGGACAATTACGTTTGCCAGAGTTGATACAAAGTAAGTTAGCTTGCCTATTTATACTTACCGATCAACTGAAACTTAGAGGAGGTGATTTCAAATGTCAACGACCAACAGTAGTGATGATGTGGTGAGCCATGGCATTAATGCCGCACAGGCCAACGCGGAAGATAGCGAATCAAAACAAAAAGTGGAGGAATTAAACTCCTTGCTTCAAGGTACAGCAACAAACTCCACCGCCAATGAAGATATGTCATCACAGGAGTAACTGCTGCAAATTATTTAAGATGATTAAGAATTAGCACCATAAGATAACTATAAAGTACAACAAAAAGAGCTTTTCCTGCTGGTCTACCGAGACCGAGGAAGAGCTCTTTTTTGGGTATTATAGGATTTCGGGGCTGATGAGGCTGGGTAAGTTCTGCAGTAATCCTTGACTATTAGAGTGCTTAAGCTGCTCCATTTCTCCAAATTTCTGCTGCTCTGCTCCAAGTTGCACTACTCACTTCTAGACACTCCTACTTCTTCGATCCCTCTTGTGCAACCTATTCCTTTACTCTGCTGCTTCTCTACTCCCTCTTGTGCCGATCATTCCTTCACTCTGCTGCTTTTCTACTCCATAATGCACTACTCACCTCTACACACACTTATTTCTCACTTTCCTATTGCAGCTACATTCCTCCATCCTTCTACTTTCCACCCCCTCTTGTGCCGACCTTCCTTCACTCTACTGCTTTTCTACTCCATAATGCACTACTCACCTCTACACACACTTATTTCTCACTTTCCTATTGCAGCTACATTCCTCCATCCTTCTACTTTCCGCTCCCTCTTGTGCCGATCATTCCTTCATTCTACTGCTTTTCTACTCTGCTCCATTCCCTCACACTTCACACATCCACTTCCTCTTTACCGCTAAATGTAATAAGAGTCTCTAGAGACTGCTATTTCTCCGATTTCATCCTTAATGATACAAATAGAAGCCTTTGGAGACTCTTATTCTCGAAAAAATGGGGGGTTAAGTGGGTATATGGGGGAAATAGGAGTCTTTGAAGGCTTCTATTCCTCTGTTTGAAATGCTTTTTTCCGCAGTAGGAGCCTTTGGAGACTCTTATTCCACAAACATTCCCAAGAACGTTGAACCAAACGCCCACCCACGGAATAAATTGTAACAAAAACGTATGGGTGGATGATGAAGATGAACGGATTACATGAACCCGTTAGTATACAGACGTATAGAGTGCTTCGTGATAAATTAAACCTGCTGTACCCAGCAGTTGTGCAGCATACGCCTTACCCGGCAGAGCTTGCAATGAACACAGCGATTGTTAACGCGGTTAATAAACAGCTTCACGAGCAAGGCTATCCGCAAAATCCGCAGACAGATGTGACGGCTCATTACGAGCTAAAGACGAATGAACGAGGTATCCTTAGCTTAACCTTATGGAATTATGCTTTTTCGGGCGGAGCTCATGGACTAACGATCCAAAACGCACTGACCTTCAACACAGAATCAGGCAAGGCCTATGCGCTCAAAGATCTGTTTAAGCCCGGCAGCGATTACGTTGCCAAACTTAGTGCCATCATTAAGGCTGAGCTTAAAACACGGGATATTCCTTTGTTGGTTGAATTTAATAGTATTAGACCAGATCAGGATTTTTATATCGCTGATAAGGCTTTGGTGGTTTATTTTCAAGTGTATGAGCTGGCCGCTTATGTCTACGGATTTTTGTATTTTCCTATTTCTGTGTATGCCATCCAAGATATCATCGCTGAAGATGGACCGCTCGGTAACATGCTTTATTAGTGCTAGACGCAGACGATAATTTGTCTGCTGAAATTACCTTTATTGACGGTGCAGCGCTCTGAAATGCGAAATCCTGCTTTCGCGATGAGTGGATCGATCTGCTCCGTCGTAACGATGACCGCGCGCTTCGCTAATCGGCGTGCGCTTTGGAGCATTTGCAGCTGCTCGTCCTCCGGCAGCTTCGAACAGAGATTGTACGGCATGTCTAGGATGAGCGCATCGTAGCGGATCTGCGAGCTGGTCGGTGACTCCGCCACCTGCTCGCCTATGCGTTCAAGGCTGGTCGGTGACAAATTCACCTGCTCACCTACCAAGCCTAGGGTCCGCATATCCGCGATGCTGACCACATTCGGCATGCCGAAGTGTTCGAGATTCACCCGCGCGCCGCGCACCGCCAGCGGGTTGATGTCGCAGCCCACGATGTCGATCCCCATCGACATCGCCTCCACCAGTACCGTGCCGATGCCGCAGCACGGGTCAATGGCCTTCGTACCCGCTACGTCGGGCACGGCAATGTTCACCACCGCCCGCGCTACGCGCGTACTCAGGGCGGTGGAGTAGTTCTGCGGCTTCTGCTGATGCTGAAGCCACACGGCTTCGCCGTAGCTGCAGTGGCCGAACAACCATCGGCCTCCCAGCTCCGTCACGGCGAACCATTGCTCCGGCCGCCGCATCTCGGCTTTGCCGCGAAGATGCCGGCCTATTTCGCGAGCGACCTCGCGCTGGCGGTCCGTACTGACCGCAGCGTCTGTCTCCGCGAACGCAACCTTGAACGTTGACCCCTGTACGGTCAACGTCTCCACCCTCGAGGCCAGCTCCGGCAAGCTGCCGGCCTCGAATAACACATCCAGCCGCAGCTTCAAAAACGGGCTGCGGCTCGGCTCCACACGACGCGCGCTAATTGCGTAGCGTGCGCCAAGCATTGTCTCTGCGCCCAGCAAGGTGCGCAGTTCTAACTGGCACAGCGCCTGCTCGTCTTCGTGGCAGGCGTATACGTATATATGTTCCATACATCATCCCTCATTTTACATGTTAAATGCCTAAATCTGTTTTGCGTTTAAATTCCCGTTCTTTCCAGCACCTATCTGCTGCATCAACTGCTTCATAAACATATCCATCGTCTTACATAAAAACATATCCTTACGATAAATAATGCCTACGTCCTTCTGGGGAATCGGTTCTATAATCGGGATACTCCGGATGCCGCTGCTGCGGATACTGTCCACATAGGACTGTGGCAAAATAGCTCCGCCTACATTATTTTTGGCCATCTGAAGCAGTGATTCCAAGGTTGAGAGCTCTATCGCGGGTTTCCATTCAAAGCCGGACTGCTCACAACAATCATCCATCATTTGCCGAACATAAAATTTTTTCTGGAGCATAGCGATTGGAAGCTGGGCCAAGTCCGCCAAACGAATGGCTTTCGCCTGGGCTAGCGGATGCTTGTCCGAAATGACAAGCCGTAGCTGTTCCTTGTACATCGGGATGTAATGAAACTGTTCATCTTCATCAGGCAGGAAAACCACGCCTATGTCAAGCTGGTTGCTCAGCAGACGCTCCTTCGTTTCCTCGGTAGCGAGTTCCGTCACGGATAGCTCGATTTTCGGGTAGAGAGCATGGAAGGCAATAATCGTCGCGGTGAGCAAATGATTACCGGAGCAGCCAATACGCAGACGTCCCCGCTGCATGCCTTGGATCTCATTGATGGCCGCCTGCGCTTGATCCAACTCATGGAACATGTTCCTGCTGTGTTTATGAAGGATCTCGCCTGCTTCTGTGATGTAAATCTTTTTTCCGATTCGCTGAAAAAGCGGTGATCCTACCCGATGCTCCAATAGACGAATCTGTTGGCTAAGTGTGGGTTGGCTGATACCAAGCTTTTCCGCTGCCTTCGTGAAATGGAGTTCTTCGCATACCGCTAAAAAGTATTCCAATAATCGATGCTCCATCTTGGTATGCCTCCGATCATAGTTATTAACTATGATGGTAATTGATTATTCGCAATTGATCAATGATTGTTATTTATCTATAGTAACAATAACAAGTTAGAACTTATCGAAAAGGTGGTTGATGGCGATGTATGGACAGATTCGAATCGAACACAATCTGAGTTTTAAAACAAAGCCCCGGTTTGAAGAGGACTTAGGATTTGGTCGTCATTTTACTGATCATATGTTTATGATGGATTTCGAGGAAGGAAAGGGTTGGCATGATCCGCGTATTATTCCTTATGGACCCATTTCCCATGACCCCTCAGCGATGGTATTTCATTATGGGCAAGCCGTGTTCGAGGGGTTAAAGGCTTTTCGTACGGAATTGGATGAGATTGTTCTATTTCGACCTGACCAAAATGCACAGCGACTAAATCGTTCCTCCGACCGGCTGCAAATGCCTCAAATGGATGAGAATTTCGTCGTTGGCGCCATTCAAGCCCTCGTTCGTGTAGATGCCGATTGGGTGCCCAGAAAGAAGGGGTCCTCTTTATATATTCGTCCTTTTGTGATAGCTACCGAAGCCGGCTTAGGCGTTCGTGCCTCATCTCGCTATTCGTTCGTTATCATTATGTCGCCGGTTGACTCCTACTATGAGGAAGGGCTTAAGCCCATCAACATCCTTGTAGAAAGCCATTATACCAGGGCTGTTCAAGGTGGTACGGGCAGTGCCAAAGCAGCTGGCAATTACGCCGCAACCCTCAAGGCACAAGCCCTCGCCAAAGCACACAACTGCGCTCAAGTACTCTGGCTGGATGCCATCGAGAAAATTTATATAGAAGAAGCAGGCAGCATGAATGTCTTTTTCAAAATCAATGGGGAAGTTGTGACCCCAAGTCTTAGCGGCAGTATTCTGGATGGCATCACGCGAAACAGCATCATTCACCTGCTGAAGGAGTGGGGCATTCCGGTTACAGAGCGGAAAATTCCGATCGATGACATTGTTCTAGCCTATGAGAACGGAACCCTGGAGGAGGCCTTCGGTACAGGTACGGCTGCCGTCGTTTCCCCTATTGGCAGTCTCCTGTGGAACAGTACGCCCATGGTAATTAACCAAGGTAACATTGGTGATCTGGTTCGGAGGCTCTACGATACGATTACCGGGATTCAGTACGGAAGGATCGAGGATTCTCGCGGGTGGACGATTTCTTGCTGAATTCCAGCTTTCAATAAAAAAGACACCTCATGGGTGTCTTTTCTCATATGCAGGCTTAAGGCTCTCACATGTATAACCATGTATGCATGCTAACGTGCAGAGGCATTGTCAGTTCGTATCACTCTTACTTGCTTGGAGCAGCTAGCACTTCGCAAACGGCCCTCGAATAGTCAGACGTATCCTCCTATTTTACTCCTTGCTCGTCACTCTGTGGATCCTTCTCTTTCTGCTCTACAAGCTGCCCATCGATATCGATAATATCCTTGCTGTTCATCACATCATCACCAAGAAAATCCCTCAGCTTGTTCTTCGCTTTGCGCTTCACATCGTCATCGATACTCCTTGCGACAGATGCCAGCGCTAACCCCAAAGCACTTAAATCATCTACATATCCAACAATCGGCAGCAAATCTGGCAGGATATCCAGCGGCAAAATAAGATAACCCAGTGCGCCATAGATTTGAACTTTTGCTCTAAGCGGTGTTTTCGGACTTTCAACGGCGTAGAAGAGCAGCAGTCCGCTGTAAATGACTTTGCTGCCTGCCTTTTTGGCGCCCTTTTTCAGCTTCAGCCAGAAGTCGTCGGTAGAGAAATATTTCTGATATTTGGAAGAGTCCATCGAACGATCACTCCAATCATTTATTTATATATAACCCATATATAACAGAGATCAAGCATCCCTTTATGATACTCATATATGTTATGCCGTTAGTGTGCTCACCCCAACGCCAAGAAACTCCGTTTCCAAGCTTGCTTCTCATTCAGGAGTCTATGTTGATTTTGTCACAGAAGTGAGGACATTGGCAAGCGTCCTTGAAAGAAAAAAGAACTAGACCGGAGAGCGACTTCTCCCCGACCTAGTTCTAAGACGTGCAGCTACTCCCGTTTTTCTTCTTGGAGTAGACCACCGTAGTTCATTATTTTTTGGATGCTTTATAAGCATCTAGTTGTTTTTGATACTCAGCTATCACTTTATCAATACCAGCTGCTTTCAGCTTATCAATGGCTGTCTTGCTCTTCTGGTCATAATCCAGCACACCATCGTAGATAGGCATCACATCGGATGTATAGACAGCCTGAATATTGGACATCTCGGCTTTCACCGCGGTTGGATCGAAGAAAAAGTCTGCTGCGAAGAATGTTTTCGCATTCGGATCCGCGACGAATAATGCTTTGTTAGCGCTTAACGTATTCGGATCGATACGAATGAACTTCAGGTTCCCGATCATCCAGTCTTCCTGCTTATACAGATCTGTCTTGCCATCCGTATCTTTTAAGTATTCAATACCGCGTTCACCAATTTTCTTGTACGTTTTGCCTTCAATGCCATACATGAACAAATCATAATTTTCCTGTGAGGTGTATAACCAATTCAAGAACTTTACGGTAGCTTCAGGATGTTTGCTGTTTGCTGCTACGGCATTTACGTTTTTCGCGTTAAACATTCTGTAATGCGGTTTATCAGGATTTAATCGCTGAAGGGTGAAATCTTCGTCTTTCATGTTTGGATACGTCTTTTTCATTTCATTAATGTTATTAGGTGTACCGAATAAGAACGGATAAATGCCACTATTGATTTGCTTATCGATTTGCTCCTGCTTAATTACGAGAATATCTGGATTCGTAAGTTTTTTCTGATAAGCCGTACGGAAGAATGCCGCGTCCTTCTTAAACTCCTCTGTTTCTGCCCAGCTCTTCACTTTGCCGTCCTGATCAATGAAAGCAATTTTATCTTTCACTGCAAACGGATACGAATCATAAGCACGGTGCAGCACATCGGATGCATCACGCAATCCGCCGCGAATAGGAAGGTACGGCTTGGAAGCTCCATGATCTGTTGCCATTACCTTTTCCATAGCTGCCAGCATCTCTTCCTGGGTTTTAGGAACTTCCTTGACACCTGCTTGATTCAATAAGATGCGATTTGCTGTGAAGGAACCGTCAACAGCAGGTTCATACCAATAGGATGGAATACCGAACGTTTTCCCGTCTTTTTGTACGCCGCTCCATACTGAATCAGGTATAGCTTTCTTTAATTCAGGCCCATATTTTGCAACCTCGGGTCCAACATCTTTGACAGCTCCGCGACCAATATAATTGGCCAAAGAAATCCAGTCATTCATGACATGGAACATATCAAACGCTTCACCCGTTGAAAGCTTGAGGTTCAGCTTCTGTTCCCAGGCTCCCCAGTCGATATATTCTTTGATGATTTTCACATTCACGCCGTCAGCCTGCAGTTTCTTATCAACAGCATCTTTAACGGCTGCCCACTCTTTCGGTTCATTACCAGGTAAAACATATTTCAAAGTGACGACTTCTGCCGGTTTCGCTGATTCTTTGACACTCTTGTCTTCTGGTTTTGTTGATGCAGAAGCTTCAGGCTTTTCATCTGTTGTTCCGCAGCCTGCAATAAAGGATACTGCTAATAGACTGGATATTGAAACCATGGATAGCTTTTTCATGTGACCCTCTCCCTTTGAGTTAATCTTATATAAACCTCTTCCGAGGAAAATATCAACCTTTAACTGAACCTACGATAAGTCCTTTAACGAAATATCGCTGGAGAAATGGATATAAAAACACGATCGGGCCAAGTGTTATCACTACGGTTGCCATCTTCGCGGATTCTGCAGGAGCGGTATATTGACTGCTTGCACCTGCCGGAATCATGCTGAGCATTTCAATGTTGGACCGGATTTTAAATAAAACGTACTGAAGAGGGTATAAGCTCTTATCATCAACTAACATGATGGCATTGAACCAATCATTCCAGTAGGCCAGCGCATAGAAAAGAAGAATGGTCGCTAACACAGGGACACATAACGGCAAGTAAATCTGAAAAGCAATTCGCAGATCATTAGCTCCGTCCATATAGGCTGATTCCCTGAGCGCACCCGGCAGTGCTTCCATAAAGTTGCGTACTAGAAACATATTGAATGCATTGAATAACAGCATAGGAACAATAAGAGCAAACAGATTGTCTACCAATCCTAGCTTTTTGCACATGATATACCATGGAACCAAACCGCCATTAAAAAGCAGCGTAATGAAAAAGTATAAATTAAGTCCTGCACGGTATTTCACTTTTGGATTGGAGAGCGTATAGGCGGCCATAGCCGTGATAATCACAGCGATTAGGCTGCCGGCTACGGTTACCGTGATCGTCACCATATAGCTCTTGAGCAATACAGTCTTATTGTTGAGTAAAGTGCGATAAGCCTCTAGTGAAAAATGCTCGGGTATCAGCTGATACCCGTTCCGAATAATACTGTCTTCATCCGAGATGGATACCATCACCGTAAGAAGCATAGGCAGAATACATAGGAGGGCATAGATCGCCAGCACGATATAGATCAACATCCCCGCCGGATCGAAGCGTTTCAGTGTCTTCATCTCAATAAAGCGCCCCTTCCTTGAAATATCTGCGTGTAAACCAATTCGCAATGAAAACGAGCAGTAATCCTACTGTTGATTGGAATAAGCCTACAGCCGCTGCATTGGAAGGATCTCCAATTTGCCGAAGCGATCGAAACACATACGTATCAATGACATCCGTCGTCGGGTAGAGCACACCATTATCGCCGATGATGGCATAGATCATGCCGAAGTCCCCATAGAAGATTTTGCCTAAGTTTAATAAGGTCAATATGGCAATTGTCGGTGCCAAGAGAGGCATTGTAATCCTCCAAATTTTGTCCCACCTCGTAGCCCCATCGATTTCAGCAGATTCATAAAGCGAATGATCGATTCCCGTTATCGCTGCCAAGTAAATGATCGAGCCCATTCCCGCTTCTTTCCAAATCTTCATAGCCACGAGAATCCATGGCCAGGCCTCCGCTTTGGTGTACCAATTCACCGTTTCCATCCCGAAGAACGTAAGCATCTGATTGATCATGCCAAAATCGGTAGAAAAAAGTCCGTACATCATATAACTGACAATAATCCACGAAAGAAAATTCGGAAATATCATCGTTGTCTGTGCGAATCGTTGAAACAAACGGCTTCTTATTTCGTTAAATAAGATCGCGATGAATACGGCGCTAACTGTGCCAGCAATGAGAAACATGACATTTAACTTCACCGTGTTTATGGTAATTAACAGCGCATCGTTGGTCTTAAAGAAGAATTCAAAGTTTTTGAAGCCTACCCACTCACTGCGGAACACACCCTTCTGATAATTAAAATGTTGAAAGGCTATCAACAGGTAGGGGTAAGTGGCATACGAGAAGATAAAAACATATAGGAGGGCAGGGACAATTAATAAGTAGGAGAACCGATTGCTGAAAAGCTCGTGCAGTACTCCTGTTTTCTTCTTGACTTTGGAAACGCTCTCTTTTTTTAAGGATGTTCGTGTCTGCATGCAGCACCTCTCACTTTCGGGTTGACTTCAGCATAGGAGATTGCAGCGGTGCTGTAAATTTCGAGTATTGGTATTCCTTTCGATAATTCGTGTTGCGACTTATTAAAAATAAGAAATGCTATCAAAAAAGACGATTGAGTGCCCATTGAGGCCCCAATCGTCCTTATTTTTACGCATTCTTTTGATTTTGTTCTCGATAGCGGGAGGGCGTAACTCCGTATTTTTTCTTAAATACCGTTGAAAAGTAAGAGACATTATAAATCCCGACTTGTTCGCCAATTTGAGCAACGGTATCGCTCGTTCCTGCAAGCAGCGATTTTGCATGCTCCATGCGAATATGTGTAACATGATCATTAAAAGACGTACCCACCATACTTTTGAACATTTTACCGATGTATCCTGAAGTTAATCCTACCTGATCTGATACGATCTCCAGTGAGAGATTAGGGTCGTGGTAATGCTGCTCTAAGTACTGCTTAACCTCTTCAATCACCTTGGAGTTCTTCAAAGCGGCCAAACTCGTTTTATTTTCTTCGATCATATCTACAATTCGAAAGCAAAAAAGCTTCATCATGGTTTGAATTTCATCCAGCGTTTCTGCCTGTGGAAGTTCATTCATAGCCAAATATAGCTCCTTGGGATCAGCATCCCACCATTCCACGATACTTTCAAATTCTCTCGTTATAGCCAGATGTAAAAAGCTTGCATACTGTAAAGTTAGTGACGGAGAACCACATCGGGATAATAAGGCCGTCCATTCTGCGATCTCTTTTTGAATGGTCCTGGGCTGACAAAGTTTGATGGCATCGATGATCTTGCGCTCCATTGCTGCTGGGTAACGCGTATGTTCGTCAGGAAGGATAGATCTCGTCGCATCAAGCAAACTGCCGTACCCCCAAAACAGCTTCAATGCCATATACCGTTGCGTAGATCGATACGAGCGCTCTATGTCTCCTATAGCCGAAACCACATCACCAATGCTTACCGATATAGATGTCTTGTAATAGTCTTTAACAGCCGCCTGGATTTCGTTCAGGATGAAATATAACTGCTCGTCCGGTGCAGACTGATCCCATTGAACAATCATCGTAATTTCATTTTCCTCGAGAATAACCTCATCATTTCGATAGATCTTGCTAATCATCTCTTGTGCAATATTGCTTATGGCGAAACGAATGAGCTCCCTGTCAAGAGCGCTGTACGTGTTCTTAAAACTATGGTATTGATCGATTTGAAACTGAATAACAGCAAAATAAGGACCTTGCATACGAGAAAGTAACTGCTGTTCAATATCCCCCGTATAGCCAGATGACTGCGAACGTCCTTTCAGCATGTTGTACATATAGCCGTTTTTCAGTAAATCAGAAGACCGTGACAGCGTCATTTCCATTGATTTGGTCACCTGTATGGAGTTAGAGAATGCTTCCGATAATAGCTTGTACTCATCCAAACGAAGAAGAGGTTTGGTTTCAGAAGTTCCACTTTCCGTCACCTTATCTACTAGTGCCTTGATTGGGTTATACAGGTTGCCAGTGACAATTAATGATATGCAAGCTCCTGTAATGAAAAGAAATAGCGCAATAAGGAGCATCAAATTACGAAGCTCATAAAGTTTCGAAAGCAATTGATCGTAAGGGCGAGCACTAACAAACACCCAATCCAGTGTTTCTGACTTCACATAAGTAATGAGGAATTTATGATGTTCAAGTGATTGAACAAAGCTGCCCTGACTTCCCTCATCGGATAAAATGCGTTGAACATAATCGTTTTCCGAGAAATTCTTCATAAATTGTTCGGAATCCGAATGAGAGATCACCGTGCCTTTTGAGTCCATAACAAAAGTACTTGTATCGCTGGACGAACTGCTAATACTGCTCATCGTATTTTGAATATATGTCTCTTTTAAATCGAGTACGATGGCTGACTTCGTCGGCCCCGAAAAGACAGGTTCAGGAATAATCTTGAACGTTAGTAGTTGAAGCGAATGGCCATTTCCATCTAAAACTTTACGAGGATAAAAACCAAGATAACCGGTCTGTCTTCTTTCCGCCATTTGCGGGTCTGCAGGCAGAGAAGCGACATCAACATAAGCCATATTGGTGAAATTATAAATACTGATATTGGCTAAGAAAGGATAAACGCTTTGCATCTTCGTTAATAGAAGATTAGCGTTGTAATTTGCAACTTTATCATCCACATTAGCATTCATGAAGGTGATGATCTGGTTATCACTCATCAGTTGGTTCGTAATGTTCTGCACTTGTTCAAAAACGACATTCGCCGTATAGCTCACTTGCGAGAGCATTTCCCGAGAGGAGAGATCGATTTCTTTGACGGCTCTAGTCGAGAACATCGAATACAAGATGGTGCATAATAAGCTGATCGTCACCATTATTAAAAATAAGTAGGACAATATTAGTCTTCTATATACGCGATAATGTTGAATACGCTTTAAAAATCCCATGATGTAGTCCTCCTTGACTCCATCATAACTTATTCATCTTCACTAATGTATCTTAAAAAAGATGACTCAATTTCAAAAATCAGCAAAAAGCCCCGCCTGAAGACCAATCAGGTGGAGCCATGTATTCATCTATTTTCATATTCCACGAATGGATCATCAATAAGCAGTCTATGTGCCTCTGCATCACTTACACCTGCATACAACATTGCCTTGCCATCCTCCAAGCGATGAAGACCTCCGCTGAAAATGACATCGATGAGATCGATTCTCTTGGCAGGTCCTTGAGGAAATTGATCACGCGTGGCGATGATCTTAATTGGACTTCTTTCCGAAGTCTTCGGATCGAAAGCAAATGTCATGGCATGGTAATGGCGAATCTCGCCTTCTTCCATGTAAGAAATATGACCAAGAACACCCGCCAGCCCGTTCTTTAACACGTGTGCTTCATTCACGCCTCCCCATTCATCCTTCTGAAACTGATCCGTGAATACAGGAGCTGCATCGATCACAGCTTCATTCAAATCTTCGAGCTTTTCAAGCTCTGTATAACCAATGACAGCCCGGGCTCCTTCAACACCAAATGGCCGTGTAAATACACCTATTCGTCCGTTTGCATATTCGATAAGACGGATATCTTTCATGTGATCAGGACCGCAGGCAAAGTAAGTTAAATCTTGAATATCCTTCCCCTTAAACAACAAGGTACGCCATGTTTTGACCTGATTAGGATTCCCCGTATCAAAGACGACCTCGACACCACCGAAAACTAACTCTCCGGAAATAAACGTGAAAAAAGGATCCTGTAAATCAAAGGTAATGGTCCCTGCCCTCGGTATCCATGTGCCGCCGCGATTCACGAAAAACATAACCTCTGAACGTTCAGAATCACGGGACTCCACACGACCAGCAAGAACCATTTCTCCGCCGTCCATAAAAGGAGCCGCAATATTATAAACATCCTTATCGCCAACGCCTGCGAAGACAAGCTTTTCTGCACCGTAAGCTTTCTTGTTGAATGCCTCCAGCAGCTGCTTGGAGGACTTTACTTCATTACGCAAAGAAAGTGTCAATGTACCTTCTCCCCATTCCTATTTGTGATGTTTTTGATCATAAAGTAGGCATAGAGAAATGTAAATTTCGATTTTTAGGAATGAGTATTGAGAATTTGCAATCGTTGATTTTTATAGGAAATCACTATTTCTCTTTCCTTAGCATCTCGTAGCTAGCCAGCTATTCTCTGCCGTTTCCCTATGCTTTCACAGGGTACGTTTATCTAAATGCTTCACGTCACTCCCTTATTTCACCTCCGAAGGCAATATTTCTGTCAAAAATGGCAAAATAGGGTGTCCAGGTCCCCTTTACGCTCAAAAAAGCTGGAATTTGATAAATAGCACATCGTAATTCCGTTTGCCGCTTTCGAGCCCTGCTAGCATTCCCTAAATGAGCGGCTCCAACCACCGCTTTTGTTCGACAATGAAATCGGAGGCAGGCTTTCGGTTTGGCATAAAATCTAGTCAAAAAAAGAGCTGCTCCCCAAGGAGCAGCCCTATAATTACTACCAAACCAAACATGGTTAAAATACCGATAGGCCCGACCGGTGCAGTGATCGAAAGCCCCAGTAAAATCCCCTTCAACAACGGAATGAGCATCGTTATTACAGTACCTGCTCACCATCATACGTAGCAATTTTCTTGTAAAGATCCGGACGGCGATCACGGAAAATGCCCCACTCGATACGCTGAACTTCCAGCTGATCGAGGTCAAATTCGGCAACAAGCACCGTTTCCTCATTGCGGCCAGCTTCCTCAATCATATTGCCCTGCGGGCCTGCGATAAAAGACGAACCATAGAAGTTGATGCTGGATTCTTCATCTTCTTCCTTACCGATTCGATTCGACGCGATAACCGGCATCAAGTTCGCCGCGGCGTGGCCGCGCATGCACATTTGCCAGTGATCCTTAGAATCGATCGAACCGTCCTGCGGCTCGGAGCCGATAGCGGTCGGGTAGAACAGCAGCTCCGCACCCATCAATGCCATAACCCTTGCAGCTTCCGGGTACCATTGATCCCAACAAACGCCTACGCCAATTTTGGCATAACGTGTTTTCCAAACCTTGAACCCGGTATCACCAGGGTTAAAATAGAACTTTTCTTCATACCCCGGACCATCAGGGATATGACTTTTGCGATAAAGGCCAAGCACTTCACCATCTGCATCGATGACTGCTAACGAGTTGTAGCGCGCATAATTCTTTTTCTCATAAAAGCTTATCGGCAGTACGACCTGAAGCTCTTTAGCAATTTCGCGAAAGTGTTTGATCGCTTTGTTGTTCTCCAGCTCCGTCGCGTAATGATAATAGTCGGACTTCTCTTTTTGGCAGAAATACGGTGTCTCAAACAGCTCTTGGATCAAAATAATTTGAGCGCCCTTCGCGGCTGCTTGGCGAACCAAGGTCTCTGCTTGGCGAATGTTTTCTTCTATATTATCGGAACAGCTCATTTGCGTTGCTGCTACTGTGACATTTCTCAATGGAATCACCCTTTCTTGCTTGCTGGCATTTGTTGTGTCGTGCAATGGACGTTGCCGCCTTCTTTGATGATGGACATGCCGTTTATTGTGCGGATTCTGCGATCTGGGAAAGCTGCGCTTAGCACTTCTTCCGCCTTACGATCTGTCTCTTCTGCCGTTCCGCCGAACACCGGCAAAATAATGCCGCCGTTTACGAAATAAAAGTTCAAATAGCTCAGCGTCAGACGCTGCTCTTCAAAAAACGTTAAAGGAGGCTGCTCGATCTGGATAATTTCAAAAGAACGTCCTTTAGCATCCGCCGCATTGCGCAGAATTTCTAGATTCTCCTGTGTAATCGCGTAGTTCGCATCCTCTGGGTCGTTGCAAACCTGCAAAATGATTTTACCTGGAGCCGCGAAGCAAGCAATATTGTCGACATGACCGTCCGTTTCATCGCCGTCAAGCCCTTTGTTCAGCCAGATGATTTTCTCGACGTTGACGAAGTTTTTCACATACTCTTCGATTTGTTCACGGCTTAGGTCTGGATTGCGGTTCGTGTTCAGGAGACATTCCTCCGTTGTCAAAAGCGTACCTTCTCCATCCACATGAATGGAGCCGCCTTCCATGACGAGCGGAGCATCAAAACGCTTCACACCGTGATGCTCCAAAATTTGCGGAGCCACGTTATCATCTAGATCCCAAGGCGCATATTTGCCGCCCCACGCGTTGAATTTCCAATTCACAGCTGCGATTTCCTGCTGCTCATTTAACAAAAACGTCGGCCCGTTATCACGGAACCAAGCATCGTTATGCGGAATGATCAGAAAATCAACGTTCGTCTCATCAAACATTGCCTTAACTTGCTCAGCATCCACCGGGTTCACGATCACGGTCACTGGCTCGAACTCAGCAATGGCCTTGGCCAAATCAGCATAACCTTTTGATACAACGGCATGATCCTCCGGATAAACCATGGAAGATTGAACAGGCCAAGAAATAAAGGTACGTTCGTGTGTTGTCCACTCTGCTGGCATTCTATAGTGTAAATCATTAGGTTTCATCTCATCCATCTCACTTTATATAAATTTGTTGGCAGCCATATGAAGGGCAAATATTGAAGTCAAATGCACCGTCTTTCATCATATACCAAAAGGAGCTTAGGCTCAATGTACATAGGTTTACAAATTTAGCAATCGTTTATAAACCCATTTCTTCTGCCCCGTATATTTTACTTGCTTTTAATGAACATTATATATGCTTTACCACGCAACCAAATGAAAGGGCGGATCACATTGGCAACTGTTTTACACATCACAGCACATCCCCATGACCACCAAACATCATTCAGTATGGCTGTAGGAAAAGCCTTTATTGATACCTATCGGGAAGCTAATCCTAATGATGAGGTTATCCCTTTGGACTTGTACAGCATTCAATTGCCGCACATTGATGCCGACGTGTTCAGTGGATGGGGAAAATTAAGAGGCGGTCAACAATTCTCAGATTTGAGCAAGGAAGAACAAACAAAAGTAGGTCGAATCGGCGAAATAACGGATCAGTTTGTAGCAGCGGATAAATATGTATTCGTAACACCAATGTGGAATTTTTCTTTCCCTCCGCTTATGAAAGCCTATATCGATGCTATTTGTATCGCTGGCAAGACTTTTAAGTACACAGAAACCGGCCCCGTAGGCTTGTTACCTGATAAAAAAGCACTGCATATCCAAGCAAGCGGCGGTGTTTATTCGGAAGGACCTGCTGCCTCTATGGAAATGGGACATCGTTATTTAGGTATCATCATGGCGTTCTTCGGCATTACGGATTTCCAAGGAATTTTTGTTGAGGGTGTGGCTCAGACACCGGACAAGGCTCCACAAATTAAAGAGGAAGCGATTAGCCGTGCGCAAGCATTAGCTAAAACTTTCTAACAAAGATAAAAGAGGGTGTCCCAAAAGTCATAAAATGACTGAGGGGCATCCTCTCATTTTGTAAACAAAAAGAAACCGTTCTTTGGTAAAATGGAGGTACCACCCAACCACTTACAAAAGGAGACGGTTTCTTTGTACATTCAATATACCATGGATCAACTTTGCCTGCCAATGGACTTGGAGGAAGATATTCCTCAAAATCACCTCGTTCGCATTGTAAACGCCGCCGTGAATCAACTGGATGACGTCATTTTCGACGCAGCTTACCCTGGAGGCGGAAGAGATAGCTATCACCCTAAGATGCTAACAAAAGTGATCATTTATGCCTACACCCAGCGTATTTACTCCTCCCGACAGATCGCCAAGGCTGTCCGCGAAAACGTCATGTTCATGTGGATTGCAGGCAGACAACGACCCGACTTCCGCACCATTAACCGTTTTCGTTCTGAACGGATGAAAGCCCTGCTGGAGACCGTATTTACCGCGGTTCTTCAATTTTTGGCCGACGAGAAGTACGTTCAACTAGAGCACTATTTTGTTGACGGTACTAAAATTGAAGCGAATGCCAATCGGTATACCTTTGTTTGGGGTAAAGCGGTTGTGAAGCATAAGGCCAAGCTTCAGGAGAAAGTGCAGACGCTGTTTGCCACGATCGAAGAAGCTGAGAAGCAAGAAGAGCAGATGCATGTTGGCCAAGACCTAAGCGAACTGGGCGGAGCGTCTGAGATCACAAGTGAAAAATTAGAGATCGCTGTCAAACAATTGGAAGAAAGACTGCAGGAAAACCCGAAGGACAAGTCGCTAAAGAAAGCCGTGCGCACACTTCGAAAAGATCTTCTTCCTCGACTTCAAAAGTATGAAACACATGAAGAAATTTTAGGGAGTCGGAATAGCTACAGTAAGACCGACAAAGATGCTACGTTCATGCGGATGAAAGAAGATCATATGCGAAACGGCCAACTTAAGCCGGGTTACAATGTACAGATCGGCACTGAAAATCAATTTATCCTCGGCTACAGCGTACACCAACGGCCTACCGATACACGCTGCCTCATCCCTCATCTTGAAAAAGTAAAATCGCAACTAGGCAAGCTGCCGAGCACGATCATCGCTGATGCGGGATATGGCGGCGAAGAGAACTACGACTATTTAGAGCAAAATGAAGTCGAAGCCATCGTCAAATATAGCACCTATCACCGTGAGAAAAACAAAGCGTGGCAAAAGGATATTAGTAAAATCGACAACTGGACCTATGACGAAGAACAAGATACGTGGACATGTGCGACAGGACAACCCCTCATTTTCCGCAGAGCAAGCAAAGAGAAAACGGAGAGTGGATATGAAATCGAGTACCGCCATTACCGGAGTGCAAGCTGTGAAGGTTGCCCGCTGAAACCACAGTGTACGAAAGCCCAAGGTAATCGCGAAGTTAAAGTAAGCATGAACTACTTGCGATTAAAGAACCAAGCGCGCAACAAACTCCGTAGCGAAGAAGGTTACGCGCTAGCAGTACGGCGTATGATTGAGCCAGAGCCTGTGTTTGGTGACATCAAGAACAACCGCGGATTCAAAAGATTCCTGCTTCGAGGCTTACCCAAAGTAAGTCTAGAGGTCGGGTGGCTTTCGCTTGCCCATAACTTGCTGAAGAAAGCAGCGATGGACGCTAAAAATAAAGGAGCTAAGCACGTACAAGCCGCTTAGCTCCTTTTTCATTCAAATATTCACTTTTTCTAACGATCTGGAGTGTCCTACACACCAAGACTATCATGGCTTTTGGGACACCCTCTTTTTTTTGTTACTCTTTCGTCTTTTTCCCGCGATATTGACCCGTCCGCAATTCCAAGATATAGGCGTCTGAATCCGGCATTCGCTCATCCTTCGCTTGCTGTACAGCGAGTTCGATGTCGTAAGGCACTCTCACGTGCTGTAAATTGAACGTCGCAGGCTGTTTGCTGTGATAATTCCCCTCAAGAAGGACATAGGAAGCTTGTGTTAAATCCAGCGGATTCCCTACGCTTCCGGTATTGAAAAGCATTTTACCCCTAAGAACCTGCAAATAGGCGTTGTGAACATCACCATAGCCTGCCACGTCGGCTTGCAAAGGCTCCCCGCACAAGTCAGAGGACTCGAACATCGACATTCGTCTTTCCATCTCGTCCCACGGTTGAATACGTTCATAAACGCTTCTTGGCGAAGCATGAAATAACCTCACAAACTTCCCGCTCATCCAAAATTCATAGCAAAAAGGCAGCCCTTTCAAATAAGCCATCCGTTCGCGTCCAAGCCTAGCCTGCTGCCAAAGTAAAATCGGATCTTCGGTAGGGTTTCCGATGAAATCATCCCAGTTTCCCATAATGACCGCGTTGCAAACTTCCCGCACGTGATCAACAATAAGATCCGAATGGGGTCCCTTTCCTACTAAATCCCCTAGACAAATGATCTCTGTAACATGCCGATGCTGAATATCCTTCATAACCGCTTCGAATGCAGGCAAATTACCATGGATATCTGAAATAATGGCTAGTTTCTCCATCGACCCACCTGCCTTTATGTTAATATTTTTGAACACGTGAAATGGATGCTTCTCTCTCACCCGCTCTGCCAACCAAAAACGGATACATCAGATACAATCCAACCACATACAGCAAAACTGCTATATAAACAGGCAACAAATGAATGAAGTCCATATAGCCAATGTGAACATGTATCAGAAGACCGGCAGTAAATCCAGGAAGACCGCCCCAGAGAAACGTCCACCACAACCAGCTCTCACCTTGGTTGACCCCCCATAAAGCGGAGGCTGTAATCGCTACCGCTAATGAAAAGAGCGCTCCGCCGAATCCTGCTCGGTCATGAGCAATGAGCGGAATGATGTGATCGTTCCAAGCATCAAGCTGCTGGACTGTCAGGCCGAGATAGGCTAAATCAGACGGTACGAACACGGTAGTGATACCGACGAAAGATATTGTCAAGCCTCCGATTGCTAAACCAAATCCGAGTACAACGAAGCAGCATTGCCCCCACTGCGCTCTGAGCCAAACAGAATCATTCAACACGCCTGGCTTTTTCCGAGAGGGATGATCTTTCAATCCGCGTAAGGTCAGCAGCAACATTGGCAGCAACACGGCAGCAGCTGCGGCATGAAGAGGATCAAAATAACCATAGCCGAGATAAAGGAAAAAGCTGCTGAACCCCACCGCACACGAAGTAACTACCGCAGTTCGCGCCCAGTGAAGCCCGCAACGCAAGCCATGACGGGCCAGTTGATAATAAAAGATCCCTATCGAAATCATCGTTCCGGCTAAAGTAATGCGGTCGTGGGACATGAAATGTATAATATGCCCATTAAAACGATTTATGACACTTCGGCTCACGCCAAGAAAAGTTTCGTCGTAAGGCAAGAGGACGCTTGTGGACGCAATAAACCATGCGAGTACCCCACCAATCATCATGCCGATACCCAGCAGGCTCATCCAGCCCCAGTTGGCCCAGAATGAAGGCGTTTGGGGCTCAGCTGTTTGCTTGATGCGATCATGAATGATCGCTTCGTTGATACGCTTGGGCAGCCCTGGCCCCGCGTACACCAGCCCGCTATGCAGCTGGATGCTATTCGCTCCGGCTGCCAATAGCTCTAGTGCATCCTGCGGCTGATGAACGCCGCCGGCCGCAACAATCGTGCTCCGCTCGCCTAACGACTCGCGGAGCAGCCGAACCTGGCTCAGCTGCGCCCCCAGCGCCTCCGCACCGCCGCCTATGCGTTCGCGGCGGGTGCCCGGCTCGCGCAGCGCTTCGCCGACGACGACACCGCTGAAGCTCTTGGCGGTGTCGGTGAGTTCACGCAGCATCCCGATGGGAGTTGGTTGCGGCAGGTAGAGCAGCAGCGGCTTCCCCGGGGCCGCTGCTAGTGCTATAAGGCGTACCTCGCGGAGGTACGCCAGGGCTTCTTCCGCTGGCCAGCCTTCGGCGAGGCCATCGATGTAGAACCCCGCCGCGTACGGCGCCAGCTTCGAGAGCAGCTCCTGCTGCTCAAGCAGCGCCTCGCGCGGCGAACTGCCCGGCATCGGCCGCAGCCGCACGAAGTGCGGCAGGCGATGCCCCGTGCCCTTGCGCAGGCGCTGGACGATTGCGTCCGCGCCGTCGTTGACGCAGCCATCGGGGTACACGATGGCTTCCTGCATCACGTCACGTTCGATCAGCGCGTCATTATGCACTTCTCGGACCGTCACAGGTCCGATCTCGATGAAACCAAACCCGAACTGGGCCAGCGCCTTTTGCGCAGTGCCGCTGAGGCCGATGGGACACAGAATCGGCACCACCGCCAGATTATCCTCGAGGATCGGCGACAGCTCCATGTGACCCATTGTTTTGATCACGAATGTTCCGCCTGGGACACGGCTTAATCCACCTATTGCATGTAGGGTCATGTTCCGGGCTAAGCGCCCCGGCAGTCGAAATAACAACGGACGAAATATCGTGTGATAAGACCAATCAGGCATCGATATGTACTCCTGTATTTGTTTATTTTATCCAGTATACCGCGTATTCGGCATCGTGCCTACGTCACAGATTGTTGCTATTCCCTGTGATTATAATCACACAGTCTCCACACTCTTTTCACTATACTTAAGGCATCAAGTTAATCTATGTGAAGTGAGGCGATCCTTTATGTTAACCGAGCAAACCATCCGAGTTATTAAATCGACAGTCCCCGTACTGGAAGTTCACGGTGTAACGATAACTAAACGTTTCTATGACAGGTTGTTCACAGCTCATCCCGAGCTGCTGAATCTATTCAATCATGCGAACCAAAAACAAGGCCGGCAGCAAACCGCTCTAGCCAACGCTGTGTATGCGGCAGCCCTCCATATTGATCGGCTCGAGGCCATTTTGCCTGCAGTGAAACAAATTGCCCATAAGCATCGCAGCCTAGGCGTTAAAGCGGAGCATTATCCGATTGTCGGCCAACATTTGCTTGCAGCCATCAAAGAAGTGCTTGGCGATGCAGCAACTGACGAAATTCTTCAAGCTTGGGCTGAAGCCTATGGGGTCATAGCAGATGCTTTCATCAGTATTGAAGCCGAGATGTATGATACGTCTGCGCAACAACCCGGTGGTTGGAAGGATTTCAGACCCTTCCGAGTCGAACGCAAAAACAAAGAAAGCGACGTCATCACTTCCTTCTATCTGGCACCCCAAGATGGGGGCGCACTCGCAGCATTTGAACCAGGGCAGTATGTGAGTATCCGAATTCAAATTCCAGGGGAAGATCATACCCATATTCGGCAGTACAGCCTTTCGCATGCACCCGGGGAGATTTACTATCGGATCTCAGTAAAACGCGAGGATCACAATCCTGCTATTCCTGCAGGCAAGGCTTCGGTCTATCTGCACAACCAGATGCAAGAGGGCGATGTGCTCTGGTTGTCCGCGCCAGCTGGTGATTTTACACTGGATCAAAAGGATACTCGGCCTGTCGTACTTATCAGCGGTGGTGTTGGGCTGACACCAATGGTCAGCATGCTTCATAGCCTTGCAACCACGTCGCCGAATCGTCAGGTTACATTTATCCATGCGGCTCAGAACGGTCAGCATCACGCGCTGCGCAGGGAAATGGAAGAACTTGCCAAGCAGCAACCGCAAGTGACTGTTGCCTGGTGCTATGAGCAGCCGACAGAAGCCGATGCAGCGGAACAAGCTTTTCATAAAAAGGGATATATCGATTTGCCTTGGATCCAAAGCGTTGTACCGACTGTGGAAGCTAGCTTTTATTTCTGCGGACCCGTACCGTTTATGAAAGCAGTGAACCAAGCGCTCCGTGAATGGGGTGTTCCCGACTCGGACCGCCATTATGAATTTTTTGGTCCTGCGGGCACCCTGTAAACGGAAGGGCGGTTGGATTTCTACTTTTTACAGTTTTATGTTCTCCCTCAGTAGACGATTCACTGTCTCCCGGCGAAGCCCGATGAACTGACCGATTTCCTCCTGCGTCAGCACGTCTGTCAACTTCGAGGCTCCCAGGTAGTGTTGGAACCAGCTTTCCATCTTCATCAACTTGGCAGCGGGAGTCACTTCCGTCAGTTGATCGATACGCTGGTGCATCATGCGCAGTTTATCCTGCAATTGACGCGCAATCACGCGGAAATGCTCCGGGCTGCGCTCCAGCTCCTCGTACCACTTCGCAGCAGGAAGCACTTCTATGTCACAAGTGATAAGCGCAATTGCAGTTCCGTAGTACGGACTTGGACTAATGAGCGAATGATGTGGAATCGTTTCGCCTGGCACTATGATATTCACGAGTGTCGTATTCCCGTCCTCATGGGCACGAACAATTTTCAACAGACCGCTTTGAAGCTGGTACAGCGGTCCCGTGTCACCTTGGCGGAATAGTATTTCTCCTTTGTGCAGTTTCATATTTATTCTCCTTCATATGAGAAAACCTCTATCGAGGCCTTTCGAAGATGAGCGACCGCGTTTAACGAGGAGAGACTTTGGTCTACGACCAAAGATCCCTATATTAGGTTTTATCGCCAATAAGAAAGTCAATTTTCTCTGTTAGAAAAAACTTATACTTTCTTATGTGGTGAAAAAAAAGCGACAGCATTCACCTGCTGATCGCTTTTTTTATGATTGCTAGCTGCTGACCAGCTACATCTCTTTTTTTAACGGTTCCAGCTTCGTACGAAGCTGAGTAAGTGCCAGTGTCAATCTGGCAACCCAATTCAACTGCTCAACCTTGCCAATGAGCCAAATCGACCCCATCAGTCCCAGGAGAGAAACGAGGACAGCTGCAGGCAGCGCCCAGAATGAGACTGGATGCGCAAAATATGGAATGAACGAAACGGCGAGAATTGGGGCCGCGTTCCATTTGAACCACTGAATGAGAGTGATGGTAAAAATAGCTGTTATGAAAAATGACATTGCACCGTGGCTAATCGCATACATCACACTGCCAATTGTCACTGCAATGATGGCACCCATCGTGATACGTCCTATGTCCTTAATTTGGTCCACCCGATGCATAAAAAGAAAACTGAATGCCCCAAGCGTCGGATAAAATACCATCTTCATTGATGGGAAATGGTAGGAAGCCCAATAAGCTCCCATGAGGTAGCAGCACATCACTAGTGAACGTAGAAACATCGTTGGTTCCCGTCCTTTATTCTCTTATTCTAAGACACTTTTCTCATTGTACAAAAGGGAGCACCCTTCGGTCAACCAGATGGCCGAAATCGCGGCTGAACTTTCTTATTTAGTTCCGCTCTACCGAAACCGTTGTTTCCACGAAGAATGTGGCCACCGCAAAAGATGCCGCCCCGAGCACCGTCGACCGATCGCTCAGCTCGCTGAACGCCACTTTCAGCTGCTTTCGCGGATGCGGCAGGGAACGCTTCTCGAGCAGGGCCAGCAGCGGTTTCATCAACCATCTCTCGGCACTTGCTAAGCGGCCGCCGAGAATAATATATTCGGGATTGTATCCGTTGATAATATTAACTACGCCTACACCGAGATAATATCCAAGGCGCTCAAAAAGCGCTATCACAGTTGGATCTCCGGCTTCGGCTTTGCTCAGCAAAACCTCCAGATCCGCAGCGTCATCGTTAAGCTCGCGGCGCGCCTGCGTGAGGAGCGCATGCTCAGACGCATACAGCTCCCAACAGCCTAAGCTGCCGCAGCTGCACTTGGGCCCGTCGTGCTGGATCGAGATGTGCCCGATCTCACCAGAGAAGCCGGTCGCCCCGCGGTACAGCTCGCCCTTAATGATGATCCCAGCACCAATCCCGATGCCGATCGACACATACACCAGATTCGCCGTGTCTTTACCGGCTCCGAACTGCTTCTCCCCTACAGCTCCGGCGTTCGCTTCGTTATCGATAACAACCGGAATGTTGAACGTCTCCTCGATTTGCTGCTGCAAAGGCACGTTCTCCCAGCCAAGATTCGGCGCGAACAGCAGATTGCCGCTCTCGTCACAAATACCCGGCACTCCGATGCCGATTCCTATAATACCGTAGACGCTCTCCGGCGCGTTTTCTATCAGTCCGCGGATGGTCGTTTTCAACAGCTGGACAACCTTTTCTACGGAAGAATTGTCATGCTGCACTCTTATCTCCCGGATGATCTTACCGCTTAAATCCGTCAGCACCGCGAGAATATCAGTAACCCCTAGATCGACCCCAATGGCATAGCCAGCCGTTCCATTAAAAAGCAGCATCATCGGCTTGCGCCCTCCGCTTGATTCACCAACGCCAATCTCTTCCACGACACTGCTCTCGATCAATTCGTTAACAAGACTCGAAACTGTCGCCTTTGTCAGCCCTGTAATTTCTGCAATCCGTGCTCGGGATATTGGAGAATTCGTGCGAATATGGTGTAGTACGATGGATTTATTTATTTTTTTAACGAGATTCAAATCGCCTGTTTGCTTCATGTTTGCCCCCACACTGCTCTAATTGCTTGTCGCTCTTTTCTAATGAACTGATTTTAACATGAAAGACATTTTCACGCATTAACTAAGTTTGTTTAATGAATTTACAAACTATTCATTTGGTGCTATGATGACTGCATAAGCAATTATTCCTTAATTTATGGAGGCTGAATTCATGAGCTACTTTGACAACATTCAACCAATTAAGTACGAAGGCCGCACATCGACGAACCCGCTTTCTTTTAAATTTTATAATCCCGATCAAGTCATTTTAGGCAAAACTATGCGTGAACATCTACGTTTTGCAATCGCTTACTGGCATTCTTTTTCCGCTAATGGCTCCGATCCATTCGGCAGTGGCACAGCGATCCGCGCTTGGGATCAATACTCCGGCCTTGAGCTGGCCAAAGCTCGCGTTGACGCTTGCTTCGAGCTGCTGAACATTCTGGATGTCGACTACTTCGCTTTCCATGACCGCGATATCGCACCTGAGGGCAGCACGCTGCAAGAAACGAACAAGAACCTCGACGAGATCGTTGCCCTGATCAAAGACAAAATGAAATCCAGCGGCAAGAAACTGCTCTGGAACACAGCTAATATGTTCACTAACCCGCGCTTTGTTCACGGCGCCGCTACGACGAACAATGCAGACGTATTTGCTTACGCTGCTGCCCAAGTGAACAAAAAGCATTAGATCATGCCAAAGAGCTCGGCTCCGAAAACTACGTTTTCTGGGGCGGACGCGAAGGCTACGAGACTCTGCTGAACACGGACCTCGGTTTGGAGCTTGATAACCTTGCTCGCTTCCTGCACATGGCGGTTGATTATGCCAAAGAAATCGGCTACGACGGTCAATTCCTGATCGAGCCTAAACCAAAAGAGCCATCCAAACACCAATACGACTTCGATGCGGCAACGACGCTATCTTTCTTACAAAAATACGATTTGCTGCCGTATTTCAAATTAAACCTGGAAGCGAACCATGCCACGCTTGCTGGTCATACCTTTGAGCACGAGCTTCGCGTCGCGCGCACCAACGGTGTTCTTGGTTCCATCGATGCGAACCAAGGCGATCTGCTGCTCGGCTGGGATACCGACGAGTTCCCGACAGACCTGTACTCGACGACACTCGCGATGTACGAAATCCTCTTGAACGAAGGCGGCATCGGCCGCGGCGGCGTGAATTTCGACGCCAAGGTTCGCCGTACTTCCTTCGAGCCAATCGATGTCGTCTACTCCCACATCGCAGGCATGGACGCTTTCGCTCGCGGCTTAGAAGTCGCTGCCAAATTGATCGAAGACCGCGTATTCGACAACATCCTCGACACGCGCTATGCTTCCTTCAAATCCGGCATCGGCGCTGACATCGTGTCCGGCAAAGCGGATTTCAAGTCGCTTGAAGCTTATGCACTTGAGAACAACAGCACCATCGTGAACCAATCCGGCCGTTTGGAATTGATTAAAGCCACAGTTAACCAATACCTCATTAACACGTAATCGTCAAAAATCCCGCTCCAGCCATTAGGCGTGAGCGGGATTTTTTTATTTGTCTATTAGCATTTGTGGATAACGCCCCTTCCATCTGTAACAATGTTTTTCATCGCTAACAGATGGGGAACACGGAAAATTGCCTCCTTAGCGCTTTAAAACACGCTTACCCCCACCACCAAGCTCACTATCTCCGCTCCTCCGGGAGCGACAGCCAACGCTTCAGCTTCACGACTTCTGTCCCAGCCAGCATCATAATGCCAACCCCGTGGTTATCATTGGTTACGGTGAGCAGGTCCTTTTTATAATAATCAGCGGTAAAGGCATACCGCGAGCCGCTGCAAACGCCATGCACATTGCCCTGGGCGTCGATGGCCAGACGGGTCAAACCGTCCCATGCTTTCAGCGAAGCATCGACGAACCGATTTGGTTCCTTGAGCCAGCCGAATCGCACGCCTCTCGCAAAGGCATAGGCAAACATTGCCGTACACGAGGCTTCCTGATAGGCGTCAGAATCGTTCAACACCTGATGCCACAGCCCGCTTTCAGCTTGCAAATCGGCATATCCCGTGCAAAGTTCGTTAAAGAAATGTACTAACTCCGGGCGAGCTTCATGGTCTGCAGGTAGAACCTCCAGCACTTCTGTCAGCGAGAAGAGTGTCCAACCATTCCCACGTCCCCAAGGAATGCCGGTAGCCATGCCGTATTTGAAATCAAATACATGCGACATAATGCGCTGATCCGGCATGTACAAATACTTGCGGAATAACAGAAATTGCTTCGCTGCTTCATCCAGTGCCTCGCTGCTGCCGGTTATCCCCGCATAGCGGCAGAGAAACGGCGTGCTCATGTATAAATCATCGGCCCACATCGTATTTTCCGAATATTCATCCTGACATATCCGATAAAATGCCCCGTCTTCCTTACGCTCCAACCGCGTGAGTATGAAGTCGGCAATTCGCTGCGCAATCGGCAAGAAGCCCGGATCCTTCTCTTCCTGATAGGCTTCCAACATCGCGGAGCCAAAGGAGCCGCAATTATCCAGCATTTTCATCATGACCAATTGTTGATTGATCGCAGGGAACCCGTACTGCTCTCGATCCCATAGCGAGTAGTCGAACATGTCTGTGCAGCTTTGAACATGCCCAAGGGCGTAACCGATAATATCAGACCGCTCCAGCAACCGACCTGCTTGCAGCAGTCCATAAATGGTCACACCAAGCGGATAATCCCAGCGGGCATAATTCGTAACATTGCCGACAGTCCATTTATTGCTCAGCATGGCATTCTCATAATAAGGACGTATCCAGGCGTCAGGACGGTCTAACTGCCAGTACGTCTTGTCACCTGTAGCACCTGACTCTGAACCTTTAGCATAAATGCGATCGGTTCTTAATAATTCCTCATATGCAAGCTCAACACTTGCATCCAGTGGTCCAACATAGAACCACGGCTCAGCTGATCCGTGAACCTTCTGAGGAGCGCTTAATGGGACAACCTGTCCCTTAACATAAGCATGAAGTGTGAAACCCCAAGCGTTATTTCCACAAATACTGCGGATTAACAGATCATGTTTGCCAAAAGATAGCGGGACTTCCACCTGAAAGCCGCCTTCTTCCGCGAGCTCCAATACCTGCCTCCCATCCAGCCAAACGGTCAACGGGCCTGCCGTATAGCCCTTCAGCAGACAAGATTCTTCACCTGAGCTCACTTTGTCCAGCTTCGTCCACGCGTACGCTTGCTTACCAGGCTGTAAGCCGAATAAACGCTCGCAAACAGGCTTCGCAAGATCACCTTCACTCCACTCACAGGTCGGCAGCCAGCGCAGCCCGTACTCTTTCTCTGACGCCAAACCATCAGGCAGTGGACTGCCCTCGAATATATCCGTGTCAGTCGGTGCAGAGTACACCCATCCCGCCTGTCCTTGCCTTTCGGCAAATGGAGTAAGCACATTCAGAATCCGTACTTTGGCTTCATCAGATCCGAACAAGCAGCCGAAGCCCGCAGCCGTATGCTTGGCTTTGATAAAAAGTCGGTTCCAGCCTTTCACAAAGTTCAGATTAAGCTTAACGCTGGCATCTGGCTTAATTTCATCTATTACGTTAGAACGATAGGCACGTTCATCATTGAAATAGAACTCAATCGGCCCCAAACAGCGGAACAACACATCCAGGTTTCGTTCACCATCGCTCCATACTAAACCATAGGCATATGAAAATTGGCCTGGTCTTGCTTCGGGAAATCTCCGTCCCAGATTCAAATCAAACATCCCTTCCTCGTTCTGCAAAATACCAGATCGGTAAAAGGCCCGGTAAGCAAATGGGACGGGCGGATTTGCCCCAATGTAGCGGTCCGCAAGCACCTTCAATGTTCGGTTATCGTCGTCTCCTAAGCGGGACTGTATACTCTCTTGTTCATTAAAATAAGTCGTCATCTCGGCCTTCCTTTCTACAGTAGACGTACCGTAAATGTCCGGTCGAACGGCGTCACCAGGTTCACATGGACGTATTTGCAACCGGTCGGATGTTGGTCTTCACGAAGCACTGGCAGCAGATGCTCGTAGGCGCCTGTTGAAATCTCAATTGCATCTTCATCCACCGTATATTTCATAGATCCATTTTTCAAGAAATATTTTCCTGCCTCGGCTTGAGCGAGGTCACTGCCGCTAACCGTACCCTCATCTCCAAAAATAAAGGATAACTGCGTGAAAACATCTTCTCGCTCATCGGAAAGGATACGAATCGTCCATTCCCCGTCTCCTTGCCTAATTTCCGCTTGAAACTCAAGGGTTTGCAGATGTGTCATCGGACGATGCTGATGTGGAAGCAAGTACCACGGACTGAGCGTCGATCTCTCCGCTGACTCCGGCAAAAATTGACGCGGAATCGGTCCGTTATATCCTTTTTCCAATACAACTCCTAGTTTATAAACGCCTTCCTCAGCAGTTAGGTGTGCGAACTTCACAATTCCTGGCGAGAAGGATGTAGACAGCTTAATGCCCAGCAGCCTTACTTTGCCATGACGAAGGGAGAAGAATGACGGTGTCTGCGGCATAATCGTCACGCTCTGATCAAGCTCCCGTATGCGTACAAGCGGGGCACCAAAAGCTAGGTGCATGCTGCTATGCTCGATTTTCATATGGTGGCCCACGCCATCGATTTGCGCCAAATGCTCATTGATCGGATGGTGCTCATTGATAACTTGGACATAACGATCGGGAAGCGGAGTGCGCTCCAAACCGGAAATATCTGCTTCGGGATACAGCAATAAACCCAAGAGCGCATTGTTATTTACCGCTTCAGGACGCTTAATAAAGGTGCCAGCGTAGTCTGACATCGCAGCGAACAATGGATCTTTATCATGTGCAGCCATTAAGTGATAGATTAGGAAGTAAGTAGCCATATCAAACGTCTGTCCGAAATCCTGGCGTCCCGAATAATCGGTTACCACCTCACCGGATGGATGGATCAAATACACCATCATGCGCAGATTGCGACGCACACATTCAAGTAACTCTGGACGGTTAAGCACACGTCCTGTATGGTATAAAGCAATATCGCTGACGGCATTATAGATGCCGTTGCTGCGCTCTGTCCATTCGCCGTCCTGTGTGATATCCATACCTTCTGCCAACCATTCATCCGCTCTAGCTATGAGCTCAGGCATTTGGAAAATCTTATACAACAGCGAAAGTGCTGCTGTGATAACCCAGCGATGGTTCGGTGTATGACATCCGCCTGTCAGCATCGCAGGGATCGTACGCTCCAGGAAGAGCTTCAGCTTGGCGGAAGCAGGCTTCACAGCCGCCCAGTCATGCGCCTCAAGCAATTGGTAAACTTGCGTAATTCCACCTACGACAAAGGCTGTATCTGGAGGGGAATTATAGTTTGTTGAACCTAACGATATCGTGCCGTCGGCATGCTGGCGGTTCAAAATAAAATCCGCTGCTTTGTCGAAAGCGGACAAAAGTGCCCCATCATGATAGTAACGTGAATCTGGATTAACTAATGCGGAAGCCCAAACGGCCAAAACGCTCGGCGTGCTGAGATGATTGACACGGGCGATGCCCGTTTCATCAATAATTCCACCAACATATTTCGATGTAGGATCAAGCACCTGCTGCTGCAGCATAGCTGCTGTATGTTCATCATAAATGTGTACCAACTGTTTATAAGTAGCGTCCATGCTGATCACCTTTAACCTTTCATAGCTGCAATTTTACTTGTAATGAGTCTGTGGCTCTCATCAATCTCATCTGGTTGGCATAGAGCCTTCAATTCATAGACTTTGACTTTGGCGAAATCAATCGCTTCAAGAAAATGATCAAAATATTGCAGATCTTTACTGTGCACATAAGGACACCAGTGATCGGACAGCTCAAGTGTTTCATGGATGTGTACGCCATAAATATAGCGTTTCACTTCCTGCAGCTCCTTGAGATTATCGTACAAGCCCATTCGATCCATCATCATGGCATGGCCGATATCGTACCACAAATAAACCGGACCACCCTTCAGATTTTCGCAAATGGTCTTCGCTTCCATTAAGGTCGGCATCTGGTACGATCTTGAGCGTGTTTCGATGCCAATGGCTACAGACCATCCTTGTTTGGCTGCATGCTCGCTCACTTCCTCCAGACTGTCTTGAATCCGTTTGGTATAGAGCGGACTCAACCGTTCCCGTCTTTCGGACATGTCCTTCCACAGCTTTTGATATTCCGGTGAATCCTTCCCGTGATCCCTGTAAAGCTTTTTCAAATCCAAATCAATGTTATATTCAAAAGGCACTTCGCCTGGATGCACGACAACGGCCTTCGCTCCATAGCGGTTCGCATATTCCATAGACCGGATCAACAGCTCCACGGATCGCTTGCGCTTCACCTCATCATCGAAACCGAGCATGACGGAGTCCGTATCATAATCCTTATCATTAATGAAAGGAAATACATTATGCACACTGGATACGCCAATTTCCCCTTTTTCGATCATCGGCTCTATCGTCTTCATCATCTCTTCCGTCACGTTATAGTTCAATTCCACCTGACGAAAGCCGAGTTCCTTGATCTCCTCTATCATGTTCCGCCCAATCGTGTGTTTCTTAATGTTCCAGCAGGTAGAAAATGAATATTCCCCTTTATCCAGCATGTCTGTTCCTCCTTAGAACTTAGTTGTCAGCCTATCCCTTAATAAAGAAAAGCCAGATTACCCTTGTTCCTTTGCAGGGGATGGTCTGGCCTTTCCTTAAGGAAGTTCCTTATTCCGCAAGGTCACTCAGCCTACATACAGCACCTGAGCGTGCCGATAAAGTCGAAGCTTCCATTAAACGGGTCAAATCAAGGGCTATTTGTATATTTTCAGAAGCCGTTGTTCCACATGTAATATGGGAGACCCATTGTTCAAAAGCCGAAGGCAGACTTGGCAGATCCGTCACTTCTTGCCACCCTTTTGCTGCCTCGCCTTCCAGCTTAGCGCTGCGTATCAACAGTTTGTCATCTGTTCTGGTGTACATCAGGCTGCCCTTGGTTCCTTGAACCTCAATATCAAATTGTGAATAGCTATTTACAAATCCCGCTTCAACAATGCCTATAGCCCCATTTGGATAACGTAAGATAGCTACCGCACTATCCTCTACCTCTCGCTCCGTGATATAACCGAAGCTCGCACTAACACTTTCCGGTAAACCAAGGAACAGTCGGGTCAAGTACATCGGATGGCAGCCAAGATCCATCAATGCTCCTCCCCCGCATTCCTCTAAGTTGAAGAAATGGGATGGGAGCGAACCATTTGGATGTTTTTCTGTTCGCAGTGCGCCGTTATGAGCAAGCCGTATACGAACCGTTGTTATCGTTCCAAGCAGCCCCTCCTGAATGAAGCTTTGTGCAGCTTGCGTAAATCCCATATAGAGACGCGGCAGAGATACGGTTAATTTAACCCCAGCAGCCTCTACAGCAGCCAATATCTCCTTACATTCCTTCGTCGTGGTAGCTATAACTTTTTCTGTGAAGATATGCTTACCCGCTTCAGCCGCTGCGATGATGACATCACGGTGCCGATTCGTTGGAGTATCCACAATAACACCGTCGATATCAGGTTTTGCCAAAAGTTCATGCAAATCTTCGTAAAACTTGATGCCGTATTCCTCAGCTTTCTGTCGTCCTCGTTCTGGAACTTCATCCCATACAGCAACGATTTCGGTACCCGGGTGCTCGACAGCCAGACGTGCATAATCCTTTGCATGAACATGCCAAAAACTCAACATCGCTACTCTAATCATGAAAGAATGGCCTCATTTCCGGTTTTTAGTCAAAATAGACCGCTTTTCCCGTTCTATTGGATTCGTAGATAGCCTCAAGAATTTCGGAAACCACACACGATTGCTCGGCCGTTACAATAGGCTGCTTATCGTTCATTACAGCATCAATCCATGTACGGATTTCTTTATCCGACATGCTCTCTTTTTTACCCTCGTAGAAATCTGCGCCTTTGGCATCGAACTGTAGCTGATTGACGTATAAACGACTATGGTTTTCACCATTTATGCGTAAGCCATCCTGCATGTCGGCTCCGCCTTCTGTACCGCAAAGCGTACACTTTGCTTCCTTCGTATCCAATGTATTTAAGGCCCAACTCGCCTCCACCATCACAGTCGCGCCGTTTTTCATCACGATCATCGCAAATGCGGAGTCTTCCACTTTGAATTTCTCAGGATCCCAAGGACCCCAGGAATTAGCGGCATTTTCTTTCCGTGAAAGCTTATGATAAGCGGTGCCAAGCACCACCTTAGGTTCGTAGTTATTCATCATCCACAGCGTTAAATCGAGAGCATGTGTACCGATGTCGATCAGCGGACCTCCGCCTTGTTTGTCTTCATCCAGAAATACACCCCAAGTTGGAACCCCACGCCTGCGAATGGCATGCGCTTTGGCAAAATAAATCTCGCCTAGATCACCGTCTTCAACCACTTTCTTCAAATGCTGACTATCCGCACGGAAACGATTATTGTAGCCAATGGTCAGCTTCTTACCTGTACGATTAGCTGCTTCAACCATACGCCGAGCATAGGCGGCTGTTTTGGCCATCGGCTTTTCACACATGACGTGCTTGCCTGCTTCCATAGCTGCGATCGAAATCTCCGCATGCGAATCATTCGGGGTACAGATATGAACAATGTCAATCGAAGTATCCGCAAGAAGCTCTTGATAGGTTTCAAACACCACTGCTCCAGGAGCACCAAACTTCTCAGCAGCTTGCTGAGCACGTTCAAGCATGACATCAACAAAACCAACAATTTCGACCTGCTCTATCTTTGCTAAGCTGGGTAAATGCTTACCAGTTGCAATACCGCCGCAGCCAATGATGGCGACTTTCACCTTGTTCATTCCTATTTCCCCCCATGATGTGAATCCATCGATCCGATGATACGAATGAGAAAGAAGCTGGACATCCAAGCGTTGTCTGCATGGCAGGCAAACGCATATCCATGTCCAACTCCTCCTTCAAAATCAGTTACTTCACTTGCTCCATTTGTTGTCTAGCAATTGTCATAATATCTTTGGCAAGGAACGCTTTATCTTTATTTTCCGCATACCATTTGTTCATAAAGTCATCAAGCTGCTTGCCGCCGGCTTTATCCCATGCCGCTTGTGCGTCTTTAATCGCTTGTTCCGGGCTGTATTTCGCACCGCTGATGATGGCCTTAACAAATAAGTCGGTTTGCTCTTTTAGAATTGTTGCGTTAATCGTTTGGAGATCAGCAGGATAGACCGGCATATGTTCCCCATGGGTCAATCCAGGGTATTGTCTTTGCGGATCGAAATAAATTTTCTGAAGTTCTTTATACATGTCCGAACCGGCTTTCTGTTCAGGTACCGCAGTATTAAATCCGTTTAGAGTAAAGAAACACTTATCTGTTCCTGTAGAGTAGAACATTTCATAGTCTAAAGCGTAGCCGACTTCATTTTTCGATTTCAATGGATCGATGGTCTCACGGCAGCCATTGGCGCTCTTCTTCCAATGTGTCCCTTCGTCTCCGTTAATAACCTTCGAAGCGGTTTCCTGTTTCATCATGAAGTCCAGATAGCGACCGACAGCTTCCGGCTCCTTCGCCTTGGCGTTCACAACAGTCGTCATTTGCACTGGATTATCTAATACACCGGTAAATGTCCCCAGCGGTGATTTCGGATAGCCTAACGGAGCAATTTCCGCACTTGCCACATTTTTCTTCAGCGTAGCAAAGTCGTTCATAACAAAGTCAAACATGCCGCCGGAAAATTTAACGTAAATGCCGATTCTGCCGTTCAGGAAGTCTTGTTTGGCCTTTGCGCCGTCTTTATCATTGATATAATCTTTATCGATAAGGCCATCGTCATAGAGCTTCTTCTTGAAGGTCAGGGAGGCCAGCTGATTGTCCCACAGAGGGATTATTTTTCCATCCTTAGTTCCCCAGGCAATCAAATCCTTGGACGAATTTTCACCGAAAATCTCGTTGATGGCTTGTTCAGAATAGTAGCTCATGTTCATCCCGTACGTATCTTTCTTACCGTTGCCATCAGGATCTTGTTCAGCAAATGCCTTGGCTACTTTCATAAGCTCTTCCGTTGTTGTCGGCATGCTCAAATTCAGCTTTTTCAACCAGTCGGTACGAATTATTAACATGTGCTGTATTGTAGCTTCTTTTACTTTACCGACTTCATACATCTTGCCGTCCGGCTTCGTCCCCGCTTTCTTCAACTGAGGATACTGGTCCAGCAGCTTCTGGTATTCAGGCATGAATTTTAAGATGTCGTCAATGGGAAGCAGCTGCTTCTGATCGTACAGACTGTTACGGAACGGCGTGTTGTACTCGTTCACAATATCAGGCGCAGAACCGGAGGCAAAAAGAACATTCATTTTTTTCGTAGACTCGCCTCGGAGGACTGGAACGTATTTCACATTCACAGGACCGTTTTGATTGATCCATTTGGTCCAACGATTTTCTTCGTAGTTCCCCTCCGACGCAGGTACACCACCTCGATCATACATGGAAACGGTAACATTTCCTCGTTTGGCTGCCGCTGTCTCCTTCGGAGCATTCGTAGCCGTAGTACCGGCTGCCGTTCCTTCTTTCTTGTCGCTGCTGCAACCAACAAGCGTTGCCCCTAATGCTACGACCCCAATTGTCATACCCATCCACAACTTTCTTTTCATGCGCAAACCCTCCTGTTTATATTGAAAAGTTTTGGTAAACGTGGAACTCCATTTGGTTTAACCCTTTACAGAACCAAGCATAACGCCTTTGACAAAATATTTTTGCAGAAACGGATAAACGACCAGCATCGGAACCACCATAACGACAACGCCGACAGATTTGACCATTTCAGTAGCAACCATTAGCTGCTCCTCTGGTGCTAGGGAAGGTGAATTCAGGATGTCGTTTTTTTGCAGCATCGCTTGGACAATGACCGTCAAATTCTGCATGTCACTCTTATTGATGTACATCAGAACGCTCATAAACGCATTCCAATAGTTAATCCCATAGAACAGGGCTAAAGTGGCCAGCATCGGAAGCGATAGCGGCAATATGATTCGAATGAGGAGAGATACGTCGCTGCATCCGTCAATTCGCGCTGCTTCTTCCACTTCATGAGGAATATTCTCAAAGTAGCTTTTCATGAGCAGCATATTGTAGGTACTGATAAACCCCGTGAGCCACAGAGACCAATAGGAGTCGATTAAAGACAGGTTCTTTACGACGAGATAAGTAGGGATCAACCCTCCTGAGAACAACATCGTAAACACCATGGCAAGCACAAACTTGCGTCGTCCTATCAAATAGCTTCTCGACAACGGATAGGCTGCCAATACCGTCCCCGCCATACTAAGTGCAACACCGACAAGCGTAATGATAATGCTATTTTTAAATGCTGAGAAAGCCGGAGTTGTTAGGAAGAAAACCTTATATGCCGTAAAATCCAAGCCTACCGGCCAGAAGAAAACATGTCCCGAATCTACGGCCGAACGCTCGCTCATCGATAGCGCTATAATATGAATAAATGGCAGTATACAGGTTAAGGCAATTGCCCCGAGCATAACATAATTGACTGCGTAGAAAATTCTTTCACCTTTTGTCGCTTTCATGCGGACGCCCCTCCTCGTTATCAGAATAAAGCTTGGTCGAATTTGCGGGCGATCCTGTTAGCTACCAGTACGAGCGCACAGCCAATGACGGATTCGAACAGCCCCATCGCCGTAGTTACGCTAAATTGCGCATTTCCCAAACCTATTTTATAAATATAAGTACTTATGACCTCTGACACATCAGCAACCGCTGAGTTCTGAAGGTTATATATCTGATCAAAGCCGACCTCCATCAATTGACCCATAGCCAAAATGAGCAGCAGGATGATCGTGTGACGAATGCCCGGAATCGTAATGTGCCAAATTTGCCGCCACTTCGAAGCGCCGTCCATACCTGCTGACTCGTAAAGGGCAGGATCTATGTTCGTTAGAGCGGCCAAATAAATAATTGTGCTAAACCCCATCTCCTTCCAAACCCCCGAACCAACGAATACGGCAACCCAGGATTTTGACTCGTAAAGAAAGGTTATAGGTTCAATATTGAATAGCATGAGTACCTTGTTGATCGAGCCGTAATCGGTTGCAAATAAGGATAACACGAGACCTCCGACGATGACCCAAGAGAAAAAATGCGGCAGATAGACGATCGTTTGAACCCATTTCTTGAACCATGTCTTCCTCACTTCATTAAGCAGAATGGCGAGGAAGATGGGTACCGGGAACCCGACAAGCAAATTCAAAAAGCTGAGCCAAAAGGTGTTCCATATAATCTGGAGCGTACTGGAGCTGGAAAATAAAACTTTAAAATTTTTCAGGCCAACCCATGGACTGTGCAAAATACCATCAGCAAAATTGTAGCTTTTGAAAGCGATAATAAGTCCGCCCATTGGCCAATATTTGAACAGAATGTAGTAAGCAAAGACAGGGACAAGCATGATAAAAAGCGGAATGTTTTGTTTCAATCTTCTTCTTCGTCTCAGCTGCAAAGCTTTATGCTCAATTGTCGTTATGGGTAGTCTAGGAGCTTCATTGGTATTTCCGTTCAAGGCTGCTTCACTCCTTACTTCAATGTTATAAACCTATAATAAAAGTTTTGATCCAAAAAACCCTTAAAAAATTATAGGAAAATCTATAAATTCATTGGGTATGTGTCCAGATAAAAAAAAGACAGCTTACGCCATCCTTAGTTCTAATTCTCCAATTCTCTCAAAAACCTGAACACAAAACACCAGGAAAATATAGTAAATAAGCATCTCCCTTACCTCCTAACCCAAAAAATTTTCATATAAAAAAGACTATTTCATGTACGGACTCGTCATCCGCTTCTGAAACAGTCTTTTTTCTACAATTTTCATAGTTGTTCAAAACTAATTGTAACGATTTCTGCTGGACGAACGGATACGGACAAACGCTCCGATCCCTCCTGCTGCAGACGATCCAAACGCCGTTCCAGAATATCGCTTTTATACGCATTATGGAACTTCTCAGAGAGATCTATCTTCAGAACTCTCTCCTGTGCAGAGATATTATACCAACGCTCAATCAAATCTCCTGTCTCCTCGGAAACTTTCATTGTGGAGAAGACCATAGCTTGACCTTCCCAGCCCCCAAAAGCGTATGTCGGTGGCAGTTCTCCGTGATGAACCTCAGTTTGCTTTACAGACCAAGGAACTTGATATTGATGGGCAGCCTGTATAGCACCGGAGCCATGAACTAGCGGATCTTCTTCCATCGTTTCGATAGGTACCGCATAAGGGATAACAGATAGGTGCACAGTATGCTCGCCGATACACTGTGCTTCTGGCGTTGGGAAGTACCCCCAGTCGCCTAATTCCCCTACAGCTCGAAGCAGTGTGACCGCGATGGTTTGGCCGCTATCTTCTCGAACGATCTCATATTCGTTCAAACCGCGGTTGGCGATAGTAAGCCCCTGCCGCGCACCTGCAATGGTTACGAATGCTTGCTGGTGTTGGCAGTTGCTCGGATTTTTCCATTCGGCTGTCGTTGTATTGCTCCGCTCCGGCACTTCAAAGATGGAATCAGCATAATGGGTTTCTGCTTCCAATCCAGTAGGAAACAGCATTCGCAAACGGTGATCTTTGGCATGATTGTTATAGGTTGACGCAATATCAACGCGCTTTCCGTTTTTATCCAAGGATACCACGGTCGTGATTTTCAAAACAATCTTTGCATCAGATCGCGCCGACTTGCGCCCAGTAAACCAGACCAGTTCCTTCCTTTCCATTTCCAGCAATTCCTCTGCAGATGCCGGTATTTCTAACTCGTGAACGATCTCTATGCTAGCTCGGTAAGGCGTATCTTCCTGAATACGAATGGATGCCGGTATACCTCGTGTAGTCACAGTCGTGTCTCCGCAAGCTTGGCGGTACATATACTCATTGCCGATATCTCCCGTATTTTCATAAACGCCCAAGCCTTTGTAGACCGTTCCTTCAAGCTTCTCCGTTACCGTAAACGAGCCGTCATCAGCGACTTGGACACTCAAATATTCGTTTTCCATCGCGTGTGTACCAACGATTAACGAAGTCGGCGAAAGCAGAAGCTTTAATGAGGCATCACGGGTCAATGCATACGTTTTGTACCCCAAAGCAGGCACATTAGCTGCTTCGAAGGTCACATGGACGGCACGCGCGAAATAAGGCTGCCTGAACTTGTCGTCAGGTAAATCGTACCCAAAGTGAATTCCCATATCCTTTAATCCAAAAGGAATAGGTTTCCCATCCACATCAACCAACACATAATCGTCCAAGTTCTTATGCTTCAAGTCCTGTCTCATATCCCGGAAATCCCTGCCATCACGGAAATAGATCCTGTTTAATTCCAGCTGTACAGTTACGGTGCCACTGCGTTCCCACCCTGTCGTATTCGTTACCAGAAAAGGCGCCGCCTCTTTGCCGTAACCGGAAAACGCAGATGTATCCACTCGTTCCGCCAACCAAGTCAGGCTATCCTGAACGATAGATTCGGCTACATGCTTGCTTTTCTCAAAACGCGTCATCATTTCGGCATGCACTTCATCAACACTGCACCCGCAAATACTGTCATGCGGATGGTTCTGCATCAATGTTTTCCAGGCATAGGTAAACAGATGATGGGGATATGGGCATCCTGCTTGGTATGCAAAGGCAGCCAAAGGCTCCGCCACTTTTTCCAAGAGTGTCTGGCCTTCTTGATTTTTTTGCTTGATATAAACGCGGGAAGATGCCGTATTTACGAGCGTAGACCAGCCATCTGTATGCTGGCTTCTCAGCTCTCCGCGAATGACGGATAGGTCACTCGGGATCGTCCGGTTCACTTCATTTAAATAATCTTCAAAATTGGCGTGGATGAATCGGATGTCCGGATACAACTTCTCAGCTGTGCCGATCGCATCCGTGAGATCGGTCTGCACAGGCTGATGATCGCAGCCGTTCATGAACAACCAATGCGGCGTAGAAGCATATTGGGATACTTCTGCTAGCTTTTGATCCCAATACTTGGATGCCGCTTCTGGATTCACAGGAATCTCATTCCCGTTGCTGTACCAATTGGCAAATAAAATGCCCAGCACCTTGGAGCCGTCAGGCGCTTCCCAAAACATCTCAGAGTACGGTGATTCATATGCCTGAGATTCCGATACTTCATTGTTAAATCCCGTCGGCTTCACACCGCGTCCGAACACGGCGTTCTCAATGTCTGCTTGCCGCAGCAGCTGCGGCGCCTGCCCCATGTTGCCGAAGGAATCCGGGAAATAACCCAACTTCGAAATGACGCCATAAGCTTTAGCATCACGGTGCCCAATTAGCAGATTACGCACATTCGCTTCGCTGCTCGTTAGAAATTCATCCTGCAGTATATACCACGGGCCGATGTGGATGCGCCCTCCGCGAATCAATTGCTCTAACGTCTCCTTCATTTCCGGCCGTATCTGCAAATAATCCTCTAAGATGATCGTTTGACAGTCCAGATGAAAGCTGCGGTATCCGTCATCCTGGCTGAGGGTCTGAATCAGCGTATCCATTAACTTGATCAGCAATACGTGATGCTTTTCATAGGGCAAATACCATTCCCTGTCCCAATGTGTATGCGAAATGATATGTACGGTTTTGGACTGTGTCATGGCGTTGTCTCCATTTCTATGTAATGTCAGCTCTTTGCTTCAAGATGCTCTGTCCGTAGTCAGAGCGCCTCCATGACCGTTTTCAGCGTATCTGCAATGCCCTTAATATCGTCCGTATCTTCGCCTAAGTCCCCATCTCCCAGCAGCGCTGTCACCAGCTTGGCGCCGTTGGCATTCCAGCCGGTCACCAACATGCCGGGCATGCGGTCAATCGCCCCTCGCTCTTCCGCTTGGCGGATAGACTGCTCGAGCAGATCAAGGGCCGCTTCTGGTGTTTTCCAGCAGCTGGGCCACACTTCAAATCCTTTGTCGAGCAAATGCCCGACAGATGGATAAGCATCCAATTTATCGTAGTGCCAATCGCACAATATAATATCCTTCGGAATAAGATCCACAGCCGGCCAAATGCCGTAAATGTCACCATCCCACTCTGTATACCCCATGCCTTTGGCGTCAATCAACCGATCAGCCCACATGAGCATCTGCACCTTACGATTACGGACCAAATGCTCGTAATAATCGGTAGTTGCTTTTGCAAACAGTTTCGCCTTATTTTTCCCACGACATCGAGGGCACCCATCATCCGCGATGGCGAACACTTCGTCCATGCCAACGTGCAGCGCATCCGCTTCAAAAGCATCGATCAGCTCATCCATTAGATCAAACACAATCGGATTAATGTCCGGATGGGTAGGACACCAGCTCGGGCAGTAAAATTCAGGCCACTTAGCATCCGTCGGCACATGCGGGGTTTCGTCGAACTCCGGATACGCCCGCAGGAACGAATTCCTCGCTCCTCCCCAGCCTTGGTGCCCCAAACAATCAAACAAAGGGATTAACTGGATGCCGTACCGCTTACATAAGCTGGACAGTTCCCTCGCATCTTCCTTCGTCAAGCTGCCGCCTGATACTTCCGGATGAGATTGGAACTGAAACGAAGTGTTGCATTCCAATATCAAAACATTCACACCCATAGGCGCCAACGCTTCCTCAATCACTCGCTTTAGATTACCGACATCCTCATGCGATCCGAAGCGCATATGGAATCCTTTCAGCTGCCATCCATCTTTGTTCACTGTTTCTCCTCCACCCTGTCTTTATCTTTATTACCCTACTAAACCGGTACGCTCTACGCTTTCCACGAAATAACGCTGAACAAACAAATACAACGCAATCAAAGGTCCCATCATCAGCAGTACGCCTGTGTTGAGCAGCATAGACTGGTATACCGGATCCGGCTCTTTGCCTAGAGCTGGCCCCATATCCGTCAGCTGTGTCGAAAGCACCTTCACTTTACTCAAAAACAGGGATACATAATAGCTATCGTTCCACTGCCATACAAACGAGAATAAAACGACAGTGACTACAGCAGGTATGGCGTTAGGCAGCATAATCCTGTAAAAGGTTTTGAAAATTCCCGCTCCGTCCGCGAGGGCGGCTTCTTCGATTTCTTTGGGAATACCCCGGAAAAATTGACGGAAAATATAAATGTAAAGCCCGTTTTTCAGCCCCATCGCTGTGCCAGACGAGATAAGGAACGGCCAGAACGTGTCGATCAGATTGATACTGCTCTTCCCTGAAAATAGGCCAACTAATCCGAAAAGATCAAAATACCGGTATGTTAAATAGAGCGGAATCATGATCGTTTGAGGCGGCACGACGATGGTGAAAATGACCAGACCAAACAACAGTCCGCTGCCTTTAAATTTCAACCTCGCAAAAGCGTATCCCGCCAACGCGCAAGAACAAACCTGAATCAACGTTGTCGTAGACGAGATAAGGAACGTGTTCCATAAAGCTGACAAATAGTTTGTTGCTGAGATGGCAATCTCCAAATTTTCGAGTGTAAAATGCCGGGGAATCCACAGCACAGTTGGATCATAAATGTCGACTCTGTCACGAAAAGCAACCGATAGTCTTAAAAATATGGGAAACAAAATAATATAACAAAAGCCGATCACCAAGATGGCGCGTATGATCTGCCATGTCCAATTTTTCGCCTTTTCCAGCGGATTGCGCCTGCTAATCCATCCGTCCATACGTACAGCCTGCGATTTCATAGTCCGATCCCTCCATCAGTCGTAATAAAATACTTTTCTTGAGACAAGCGCAGTGGAGATGACAAGGATGATAGCCACAACAACGAAGTACACCCAAGACATTGCCGCACTTAAACCGAAATCGAAGGTTTTGAACGCCGTTTGCGAAATGAGCGTATTGATTTTATTTCTGCTGAAGGAATCAATAATGGAATAGACCAGGTTCGTTAATATGAGCGGGGACATCATCGGAAACGTCACTTTCCAAAAAATCTCGTATCCCGTTGCCCCTTCGATTTTGGATGCCTCGTACAAGGAAGGGGAGATCGATTGAAGCCCTGCCAAGAAAATCAAAATTTGCACACCAGAAGAGCTGATAATTTCATAAATCCGATCTACAGCACTCGTGATGTAATTGACTACGATAGGAGCCATGCCCGAATCCAGCAGCATTTTTTTGAGTTCAAAGCTTTGCAGCATATTAGAACCGTCTCCGCTTCCACTCAGAGCCGAACCTCCCACAAAGCTGCTGATATCTAGATTAGCGAGGGCGCTCGACGCCAGAATGACCGGCAAAAAGAAGATCGCGCGCGCAAGGGCGCGCCCTTTAAATTTTTGATTCAATAGCACCGCTGCGAACAAGCTGAAAATAATGATGATCGGCACATTCACAACCATGTTAACGACACCTTCCACCAATAACCGGGGGTAATCCGGATTGGAGGCAAATAAGCTGACGTAGTTTCTAAATCCAGTAGGCAGTACGGCAAAGCCGCCCTCTACCATTTGTATGGTACTTAAGCTGAACCGGAACGACTGAATGAGCGGCAGCAGAAAAAGCATGACCATCCCCAGGATGAGGGGAGATACGAACAATACGCCGTACCACGCTTTCGTCTGTTCCAACGATAATCTTTTTTTCCGCAAATCACTCACCTCCTACCCAGTAGCTCATGGCCTCTAGCTGTTTATTATTCACCTGTACCGTAGTAGCGTTATAATTGATAACAATCTTCTTCCCATTCTCGAAGGTCGTTTGAACCACACCCTCTGCCAATTTGCGATGATCGGTAATCACATATGACCGAACCTCATTCAGCACAGTGCCAGCCTCTTTGTAGAAACTGGCCGCTTGATCCAGCCAATCCCCGTAATGCAGCGCATATAGTTCGTTATAATCCGAATCCTTAACCGCTGACGAATCGCTGTAGTACCACTGGTAATAAATATTCGATCCAGTCTCCAGCGCTTTCAGCAGGGAAACGCGTGAATTGGTTACGCCCTGCATATTAAACGGCTCTCCGGCGAGATCATAAAAACCATGAAGTGCGATTTGATAAAAGGGTACGTCTTCGTCGGTCAGATTCAAGCGACTGCTCTTGGTCGGAGCATTCACAATGATATTGGCGTACGGCAGGCTGTAGGCATTACCGCCATTCACCATTAGGTTATTGGCCCGCTGCTCCAGCTTGCCGGTTCCGTCAACGGCAATGTGTAATGCTTCCTGCCGGTTAATAGGATGATCCGGGTTAAAGTCTGAGTTCACTTCATTCCCTAAATCCCTAAGAGACAAGCCTGTAAGGCCAAACTTCGCGTAGTCGGAGGCAAATCCGTCCACTGTTTTGGCCAGCGCAGACGGCGATAATAAGTAATGTGAAAATTTCGTTGTATCTTTGACATACATCACGGGGTCATACTTGTAAATTTTGGCCTTCTGTCTGTCTAAAAAGGAAGCTGCGTTTGAAGCTCCTTTATATTTCTCAAGAAAAGCTACATCGGGGAATAGATGGATGTTTTCCTTTGACATATAATCGATCAGCTTGCGGAACCCCTTCTTACCGCCTAACTCACCGACTACGTCAACGTTCGATGGAGACGTATGCCGAATCCCGTCATTAAACCAACCGACATAGCGGAGCCCGATATCCTTGACTCCTTTTTCTTTCAGAGCTGTTAACATTGACTGCGTTTCATCAAAGGTGGTCAGCGCTTCCGTTGATTGATACGGAACACCGACAAAAGACGCTTGTTTCTGGAACGCCCCCTCCACCTCAAGCAGGAAAGGACTTGCCTTAGCAGGCTCCAGCTTTTTCAGACCGTATTTATTCACCAAATACTCCCTATATTTACCTGCCATAGCTGTATAGTCGGATGAAGGTCCTGACAAAAAGTCATATCGAATCTGATAATCCCCTTGAAAAGGCTTCTGCCCGAACATCGGTACGGAGCTCGTTTTGGTTCCTGACGTTAACGTATAGAAGTCCATGTCCATGACTTTAAACTTCCCGCCAACCGTGTTATAAGAATCGTTTCTGCCGGAGATGTCTGCCGTGATATTGGCCATCGCGTCTCCGCCTTCAATCATGCCAAGCATAGCGTGATCATTCTGCTTTATGCCAAAGACGGGCAGTCTCGTGGTCTCATTCGTTTGAATCTTTTCTTTGACGTCGTAAGTGCCATCGGAACCGTAAACCGGAAGGTTGTATGCCTCCGCGTTCTTTTTGTTGTTATTCAGATGAATCAAGGCGCCAGACCCGTCAGGGACGAACATGTAACCGTCTTTTTTATCATCGGCAGCCCCGAAATATTTGAGCAGCTGCAGCATGGCAATCGGATAAGCATTTGTATACTGAAGCTCCTCGCCAGCTGTCTTGACAACAAGATGCTCTCCATCCAAGGTGATCTCCAGCGGAACCGTAAACCTTGGACCTTCCTCTTGGGCACTGCTTCCCGCCCCATTGTCCTTATTGTCCTTAGCGGCTTCTTCGTTTGTGTAACCAATTGCCTCTAGTTTTTGGGACAGTTCCTCCGCCACAAAATCCTGCAGCTTTCGAACTTCATATACTTGCTTCTGTTCGTCCAATCGGAATTTGAAAGCGACATCTTCACGGGTGTCCTTGTCCGGCAGCTTCCCCAGAATACGCTCCTCAAACCGCTGTTTACCGATTACCTTAGGAATATTGCCGTAATCTTTTGGAATATTTCCCAGCTGGTATACGATTTTGATGCCTTTATCCACGCCGCTGATTTTAAATTGTTTCTTTTTTACGCTATCGTCGTAGCTGTTGAACGTATTAAGCTGCCCTTTTTCGTTGTAATAGGTAACTAACAGTTGGGACGATAGTTCTGATTTATACAAAGGAGAAGCCTTGGGATCTTTCTCTCGATCCACTGGATTAGAGAACCAAATATAGCCATCTCTTTTGTCCTTGACAGCAACCTCGGCCGTCTCGCGTTTGACGTAGAGCATCAGAAATTCGTTCTGGGTTATTAGCTCCATGGCTTCAAGAGCCCTCTGCTCCTCCGCTGTGTTGGATGATACTGCAACCGCTCCACTTGCAGCACGAACCTCCGCGCTTGCGGCAGTTACGGAATTATTTGAAAGGACTGATTTGACCTGGGATTGAGCTTCCGCCATGCTTATAGATTGATCCTGCGAGTAGATCACGGTCAGACTGCAGGCCACCAAACCGGCGCTCAGGATGCCAAGGGATATTTTCATCATGCTGGACACCTTCATCCCTCCTTAGAGTTTTCCAATGGAAAACTTTCTTCGTAAGCATAATCTTAGCTAATTTATCGTGTTCCGCTAAAATCTGAATGAGAGTTCGCGGTAAATGGAAGTGATAAAATTGATCATTTGCTGCAGCATGCTGAAGAACAATACGCCGAGGAAGATGATGATACCAATAACAACAAGCGTCAGAATCATCGTGACCACCGTCTTGGAAGCTGAATATTGATGAACCGTCATGGTGCCTACAAACAGCAGCCAGATGAACCAGATGTATGCAATCGCATCGAGCAAATAATAAAACGTGCTTTCACTTCCAGTAATCACATTGCTGTAAAGCGTCTGCGGCAGATAGATCAGGATGAGCGGCATCAGCGCATAGCCTGTTGCCATGACGATTTCTTTAAACTTGCCTTCCCCATCCATTAAAGTAGTCAATGACCAATTCGCCATACACCAGAGCAGAAACGGAAGAACGATGAATTTCAGCTCATTGAGACTGTTCAGCTCGAGTGGATTGTTCATATTGACAACAAACCCGCTGTACTGTCGTTTCAAAATGGTGAATAGCACGAGGAGGAGTAAGCAGATGACCACAACCTTTAACCTGCCTTTTTGTTCGTACTTCATCTCCCAAAATCCGTTGAACGGATGCAGCATCGTATAAAAAGGATTTTTCAACACACCGATTTCCGTATAATGCTTTCCACGCATTCTTCTGCCAGCAAGCTTCACAGCTGTATAACCAAGACCGAAGACAAGCGCAAAGCCGAATACGATGGTGCCAAAATGTGCGAACACAACTTCTTTCCGGTACCGTTTGAAAGCTTCTGAATAATAGTCACGGTTATTTCCTAATTTGAAATAGCTCATCGCCCCGCGGTTATCGCCATTTTTCAATAACGATTTACCGATCCCGATGTAGGCTACCTCAAAGTTGCCATTCATTTGAAGCACTTGCTGCCATGAAGCGGTAGATGCATCCGTTTTCCCGTTATAGAGCGATTTAACTGCTTCACGTATCAGGCTTCCGTAACGTGTAGGCTGGAAGACAGACAAACGGTTGTTGTCTTTATCGAGCACCAGCACCTTGTCCCCGAGCATCGCAATCGCCGAAGGCGTACGGAATTTCCCCTGTTCGCTGCCAAGTCCGCCGAATTCGTACAGCAGATTGCCGTCTTTGTCATAAGTGAAAATACGGCCCCTTTTCAAATCCATTGCGCTGTACATGCCGCCTTCATCCTTAGTAATATCGATGAAAATGGAGCTTCCAGGCGCGCTACCGACTTCCAGCGTTTGGATATCCCCTTTAGGCGGGAAATACCCTTTATCCCTTAAAATATCCACACCAGACGGGTTCAACCGTTTGATCGGGCGATCCGATTTTTCCTCTGAGGTGGTCGTATAAATAAAACCGTCTTCATCCATGTCCAAGTTATTAAATTCAAGCGGAATGAACAGCTGCATTTGCTCGCGCTGCGCTTTAGTTGAGATCCGTTTCCAAAACAAATCTACGGGATTGAACTTCACGCGATTCGTGCCGATAAACCCATTGAATTCGCCATCGGTATCAAATTCCATAATTCCTTCGTAGGATCCGCGACTAATGACATAGATCCGCTGTGCCTTGTCGACAACTAACTTAGTTGGCATGTATTGAAATCCTTCGCGCAGCAGGGAAGACTTCGGCTCCCCCATTACACGCACCAACGCTCCCTGACCGTTCAATTCCACCAGCCTTTTGTTTTGCGTATCCGCGATAAGAAGATGACCGTCGGTTCCGTTGTAGAACACGCCTTCCGGCTTGTTGAACGTTTCTTTGCTTCCGTTATTTTCGAACCCGGAAATCACCTGAACTTCCCGAAACTGATCATTCAATACGACGATTCGATCATTTCCGGTATCCGCAATGTAGATTCGACGATCACTGCCGATGAATAGATCCTGGGGTGACAACAGATTGCCCGTTTTCATGTCTGTTCCATACATGACCCGCTCCAGCTCATAAGGACTCGGAGCCGGGACGCTCTGTCCCCAAAAATTATAATTGTACGTATCGTTGTTAGGTGCGGCAATCACAGGAGCGGCCATACCGATGAAAAGCACAACGGCGAACATCATGATAAGTATTCTTTTCAAGTGGCTCCCCCCTGTTTACTCTTTCAGACCAGAAGTGGACATGGTTTGGATGATGTTGCTTTGCGTCACAATAAACACGGTAATCGGCACGGCCATCATTAGCAGGGTAACGGCTGACACTGGTCCCGTTCGCACCAATCCACCGCTAGCTATTTGCCCGAACACATAATCAACGGTCTTCAACTGCTCGCTGTAAATATATTTATGGCTCGTCACGGAACCATTCGTCCACAAATTTTGCAGCGAAAAAATGACCAGCGTCAGCCACGCAGGCTTAACGATTGGCATAACGATCTGCCAAAAAATCCGATATTCGCTGGCCCCATCGATTTTCGCTGCTTCCAGAAGAGAGTCTGGAACTTGCTCCATAAACTGTTTCATCAGATATAATCCGAGTGTCATACCGAAGGACGGCAAGATGATCGCCCAATAGGTATTAATTAGATGAAGCCAAGAAATGGTCATGTAATTGGGCACCTGTGTCACATAAGCCGTAAACATAAGCGACATAACGACCATATTGAACAGGATGTTCCTGCCTGGGAACTTGATTTTGGCCAGCGGATAAGCAGCAGCGGATGCGATGATGACATGACCCACAGTGCCTACGATGGCAATAAAGAACGTATTGAACACATAGCGAGAGAACGGCACCCATGAATCGGAAAAAATGTTCACCAAATCGGTAAAATTTTTGAATGTAGGATTTCGCACTAATAGCTTTGGTGGAAACACGAATATTTCATCGATTGGTTTAAACGCATTGCTAATGGTAAAAACCAGCGGCAGTGCCATAAAGAAGGCTATGCCGCCAAGCAGCAGGAAAAGTAAAATATCAACCGCCCAAGAACGGTTCAAACGCTTTGGCATCTTTAATGTCAGCTTCATTCCGGTCATTCACCCACTTTTCCTAGCAGCTTACGCGTCAAGAGGTTTGTTACAAACATGATGGTAAACAAAACAGTCGCGATCGCGGAGGCGTACCCCATCTCGAAACGGATCGAACCATAGTCGACTAAGTGGGTCACAATCGTATGTGCTGCGTAATCTACACTCGGGAAGCCAATCATGTAAATAGAAATCTCAGCCACGGAGAAAGCGAGCGTGATTTGAATAACCGCGCCGAACAGCAGCTGTGGCCGCATGGCCGGCAGTGTGATAAACCATAGCTCCTGCCAACGATTACGTACGCCATCGATGGCACCGGCTTCATACAGCGTACGATCTACATTTTGCAGACCAGCGATAAAGGCTAGAAAGGATGTTCCCAAACTGAGCCACAGCTGTACGAGGATTAGAATCGCGAGAACGAACCTCGGATCCTGCAACCACTGGATCGGCTCCAGGATCATCCCCCATTTGATCAAGAATGAATTGGCATACCCGTAAGAATCACTGGCAAACAGGGTTTGCCAGATCAGGTACGTATTACCCGAAATCGAAGGCGCATATAGGATTAGCGTGAGCACAGCGCGCAGCTTAGGCCGCAGCTCATTGATCAGCCAAGCGAACAGGAAACAAGCCATATAGCTGATCGGCCCCGTAATTAATGCAAATAGGAGCGTATTTTTGAGTGCGATCAAAAAGATGTCATCCTGTACGAACAATCTGGCGAAATTTTGCCAGCCAACCCATTTGGGCGGTTCAAGCATATTGTAGCTCGTGAAACTTAAACAGACGGACATTAATACAGGAAATACCGTAAATGTAAGGAAAATAAGAAAGTATGGCGCTATTAACATATAGGCATGCTTATGTTTTTTGACATCACTACCCAATCGGCCGAATTTACCTTGGAACGCCGAGTTGGTTTTCATTGCGGATGTTCCAGTATCACGTGGCATGCTAGGGTTCACTGCAGGCTGTTGTTTCATGGCGCCCCCTCATTTCTCGTAGGGAAGATTAAACTCTTTCCGTTTTAAAGCAATTTCGTCGTTGATATAACGGACGTAATAATCCATCGTTTCGCGTGGATCGTCGCCTTGTACGACGACTCTACGAAAGGCATTATCAATGTTGCGTCCCGTCAAATAACCGCCCGGAACCTCGGGTATCCCTTTTACCCACTTCATCTGCTCCTTCAATCTGTCGAAATCTCTAGAAGGCCAAGGCAGCGCAGCTAAAGCTTCCATGTTGGCCGTCGGATACCTAGCCGAAGATCCCATGCGAATTTCCATTTGACGTCCAAACGCAATTTGCGTCTCTTTGCTGGTCCACCATTCCATAAACTTCCATGCGGCATCTTTATTTTTCGTACGTTTGAACATGACAACGCCCGATCCCCCACTGCCGACATCGCGACGAAGGGAGCCATCCGGCTTTTTTGTTCCAGGAACAGGTGCAAATTCCCACAATCCTTTAATCTCTGGGGCAAAAACTGACAGCTTGTTGTACATCGTATAGTCTGCGATGCCAATAGGCATTTCCCCTGTACGGAAACGGTTGGCGAAATCCGCTGCGATCGGAATTTTATAATTCACGTAAAAATCGGTCCACTGCTTGAACTCCTTGATCGCCGTTTCCGAATCAAGACCGCTGGTGGCTCCGTCATTAGTATAAAACTGTCCATCATGCTGGTATAAAAACATGGCTAAAGCTGGGTTCGGCGGAAGCGTGATGATATTGGTCGTTTCCAAATCATTCCCAAATGTGTTCAACGGTTTTTGCGGCAGCCCGAACTGCAAGTTATGCTTCTGTAGGGCAGGCAGCATATCATACACGTCTTCCCACGTTTGCGGAGGCTTCATCTTTAGCTCATCTTCCAAAATGTCTTTCCTATAGAAGAGAACTGGGAAGGTTTGCGTTTCCGGCAGCGCGTAATAGCTTCCTGAAAACTCATACGGAACCATCGCACTCTCGTTAAAGCGTGATTTCACGCTGTTGAAATCTGGAAACACCGATAGATCCTGCATCGCATTGCGGGTTGCATAATTGACAGGCAAATCGTTGGGAGCTTGCAGCGCTACATCCGGCCCTTTACCTGCTACCGTAGAAGGCAGCAAAATGTCTGCTGATACCAACTTCAAATTGATTTTTATTCCTGTCTTTGGTGTGAAGGTTTCGTCAATCAATTTCTTGATGGTCTGCGCTTGGTCACGTGCTGAGGTCACCCATACTGAAACCGAATCAGCTCCCTCTTTAGTGTTCGATAACTGATCGTAATTCACAAAGAAGGAAGCAAAGAAAGCTGCTGAGCTGCTTTTGAATTTCTCCCACGCAGTCGCTTCCGGATTCGGCAGCTTGGCTTGCGGCGAGCTTAGCGTCAGATAATCGATGGCGAGCGGTTGTTCATTCACCGAAAGCAGCCACGCCCCGAGTCCCCCTACATTGGTTTTGAACTGATCAATCCGAGATGGCACCGTATCCGGTCTGTCTGCCATATCACTGAGCTGGTAAGCCAGCGTATTCAATATCGCGGTACGCTCATCGTTCTTTCCATTCTGTCCTTGAATCAACTTCGTAATTTTTTGGAGCAAGTCGCTTTGTTTGCGAAACTCCCCAGCCATCTCGGGAATTCTTTGCTCGAGCTGATAATCCCGAAACGAATCGGGCACCGTCCCCGTAAAGCTAATAATTTTACGATACAGCGCATTTAAGTCCAAAATGCTCGTTTCCACCGCATTCAGAATCGGGGCCAAATCCCCCAATGTCACTTCGAGCTGGACTTTGTGTTTACCCTTCGTGAAATAAAACAAGTACGGATGCTCAGCATCTTGGCCGATCACCGTCGTCTGCCATTCGCTATTGAACGGAAAGCCGACATGCTGAAGCTCCTGAAAGGGCATTTTGCCGTCGATGTACATCGTTCGAAGCGAAGCCATCCCGCGCAAATAGTTTTGATGATTTTTCACCGCTATTTGATACAATCCGTCGTCCGGTACATCCAGTTCCCATTCGATCCATTGGCCAGGAAGCCGCCAAGCCCACCCGCCCATTGCATTGTTCCGCAATTTAGATACGTGATACGGCTCTACCGCAGGACTGGAACGATCATTATAAGGCAATAGTGTTGGAGAAGATTTATATAAGGCGTGTTCGCCTTGAACTTGCAGCATCACATCTTTCGCAAGCTGATAACCTTTTTGCGTATACGTGCTCGCCAACGTATCATACGAAGGCGTTGTTGCCGAGTTTGTAAGTCTAAGTGAATGAATAATGAGCGGTTCTCTTACTGAAGTAAACATGATGGAGTGCTTGCCTTTTGAAAAATAAAACAAATAAGGATCTTCATTAAATCCGGTCGCATCCTTTAATAACGATGCCTGCCACATCGGTTCTTCCACTTGCGATGGAACCAAATCGTTGCCCTGCTCGTCACGCTCGAACTCATTTTTATCGTTCTTCCATATTCGTTGGAACGTCATACTTTTTGCCTCGGCAAATGGTACCGAACCGTCAATCCGCAATTCTCTTTCTATATCCGAATCTTTCCCGCTTACTGTGTAGTAATGGATGCCAATGTTGTACAATCCCTCTTGCTCGACTGTAAATTGCCATTCAATGGACCCCGTATCCGAAGTCAGAATGGACTTCCCGTTTTCCCCTTGATAATTGTCTAGAACAGAAACGCTCATGCCTTGGGTCGAACTGAATTGTTCGGTGGGAATGACGGTTTCAGCGCTTGGGCGCACCGATTGTTTATACTTGGCCAAATATTCCGCATAGCTGCCTTTTTTATATGTATCTGCCAATGCCGATAACGCTGTACCGCTTATTGGACTCTCTTCCGCTGTAACGATTTGGCGGGAACCGCCGCCGAGCCACTGATACGGTGCGAACCCGGTTGCAAAAAACAAAACGAATATGAGGAACACTTTGGCGAATGCTCGGCGCATGGGTTTTCCCCCTTTTCTTAACTTTGCCCCTAATCCCTGCTAGCATGGAATTAGGGGCATGGCATCATAACTGTTTATTTGCTTTCCTCGAGCAGTTTACTGATCTTCGCTTCGAATTGAGGCTTCACTTTGTCTACCGCCGTTGCCGGAGAAACTTTACCTTCTGTGATGTCCTTCACAATACCTTCGAACAATTTTTCTCCGTCCGGAATCCCATAGTAAGAAATGTAATTAATGCTTTTATCCATTTGCTTACGTGTATCCATGGACTCTTTGTTCGGGTATGACTGCTGCCAAGATTGCTCGGAAAGCTTTCTGCCTTCTTCATTCAAGCTGATTTCGTCCATAATATGCAAAGCAACTTCCGCATTCTTCGAGTACTTAGATACCATCCACATGTTGCCAAATGGCGTGTAGGACACATACTTGTCGGCCTTCGGACCTTTCGGGAAGAACACATAGCCGAGTTCTTGGCCCTTCATGTTGTCCTTCAAACCACCGAGTTCCCAGCTGAAGCCCGCGTACATGACGCCTTTGCCCGCTACAAACTCTTTGCTGGCATCTTCTGGAATCGGCTGTTCGATTGATTTGTCTACGTTGAATAGATCAGATGCGTATTGCAGCGCTTGTATGGCATTTTCACTGTTCAAAGAGAACTTGATGGCTCCGCTCGAATCTTTATCCACAGCCCCTTTGTTCGTGTAAACTAATTGCTCCGCGAATGCTTTCACTTTGCCATAAGCGCCAGTGATGCCCCATACATCGGTTTTACCGTCACCATTTGTGTCCTGTGTCGCTTTTTTGGAGAACTCGCGGAATTTCTCCCAATTCCATTGGCCTTTTTGCTGCAGTTCGTACGGATCTTCCAAACCAAGCTTCTGTACCAACGTTTTATTATAGAAGATACCGTACGGGGACGGAGCGGAATCAATCAACCCGTATTGATGGTTATTGTAGCTGCCGCCTGCTTTCATCCAATCGATATATTTAGGGATCAGATACTTTGATCCATTGATCGATCGGCTGGACAAATCCTTTATTCGCAAGCTGCGGGAACGCCCAAAATAATTCCATGCGCACGATATCCGCAAACGGCTGTCCGGATAGAGAAGTAGTCGTGAAATTCTCTACGTATTTGTTGTAATCCCCGAATTTAACAAACTCGATTTTGCAGTTGTATTTCTTTTCAGCAGCTTCAATTAATTTGATTTGCGCTTCTTCTGCCGGGCCTTTCTCTTTCGCTGTTCTCGGGTCGGCTCCGTCATACCAGACACCAATTTTAATGCTTTGACCATTCAAATCGACTTTCTTTTCGTCTGGTTTCGCACTTTGCGGCGCCGCTGTTGTTTGTGCAGTTGGCTGTGGTGTCGGCGATGATGTCTTGTTGTCCGTACCCTGTGAACAACCAACTACACCCGCGACCATCGTAAGAGCTACTGGAATTGCAAGTAATTTAAACGCTTTCATTCGAACCCCTCACTATCCTTTGGATTTTGAAAAAATTAAAACGCTTACAAAACGATCTCTTTACAAGAACAAGTTGAATCCCATTGTGAACACCCGAGTTATGTATGCCAACTAAAATAGTACAATGGATGTTTAATCCTCCTTAATCAGGAGAATCGACACAATTAGATATATCTTTAACCTCGTTCTTTAATAAGATTATAGCGAAATGACCTATCTTTGTAAATAGTTAATATATCTTTTGTTAAAACCAATAAATTTGGTTATACTCAATTCGTCCGTTGTACAACCGGCTTGCGCGATCCTTGGTTGAGCTTGTTTATCTGATGCAAAGCAAGCTATGCCTAAGTGACCTAATGCTTACTTGAGCATGTAAAAGTTGTCTTTGTTCAACTTTAGGTAAGCTAATCCGCGTTTTCCACGCGATTGTTGCATGAAATACAACATCTATACTTTACCAGAAGAAATCAAGGAAATTGTTGTACGCTGTACAACTTGCCTTACGTCACCTTACTCCCCAAAATGCCGTGTAAATATAAAACCTTCCCATAGGAAGGCATGATACCTGGGAAGGTTCGCTGTTTATAGTTGTATGGCTGGCAGATCCGTCGTATATGGATTCGGGCGTGGCCCAGTGGATTCGCGTTCAACCCATCGTACCGGAGTTTTAATTTTGTATTGTTCGGTATCGGCGTTCTCAATCCTCCGAATGATGATTTCCGCCGCTTGGCGCCCAATCGAGTAATAGTCTTGGCCGACCGAAGATAATGGAACTTCGACATGCCTGGCTATTTCATGGTCGTCAAAGCCTGCTATGGATAGCTGTTCGGGAACGCCAATCCCCATTTCCAAAGCTGTTTTGAGCAGTTCGACAGCAAGATGATCATGCTCAACCTGAAGAGCGGTAACCTTCATATGCCTCAATTTCGCAATCAACGATTTGTAAAATCCTTTCGCGTTTGCCCCACTCAGCTCACGATAGAAATCCGTTAGCACGAGATCAGAATCGATTGACATCTTATGGTCTTTTAGCGCTTTACAATAACCTAGGTACCTGTCTCTTACAGAACTGCGGTATTCAATGCTGACACTGGAAACAAAAGCGATCCGTTCGTGCCCGAGTTCAATCAATCTTTTGGCCGTCAGATACCCACCTTCAAAGTTGTCGGATACGACACTGCTGATAGGCAAGCTATCGAAATATTGATCGATCGTCACAATCGGATAATCGTTCCAATAGAGTGCATTGATCACATCGATGTTGCTGATGGTGCTAATTGGATACAAGATGATACCGCTCAGGCCGCTTTTCGGCACCTTAGCAAGTATCTCTTTTTCTTTTTCTTTTCTCCAGTTGCTGTTGTGTATGCTCAAATAATAACCTTTGGAGTCCAAGTAATCGTGGGCACCTTTGATATAATCAAGCTCACTTGTAGCCATATAAGGCAAAATCATCGCGATGATGGGGTTCGTTGCGTTTGGAATACCCGTATCAACAACCTCTTCCGGATATTTCACGTAGCTTCCGCTGCCACGTTTGCGGTAGATCATGCCTTCCCGCTCCAACTCGATCAAGGCGCGTTTGGAAGTAATCCGGCTGACGCCGTACTGCATCGCAAGCTCTACTTCGGTCGGAAGCTGCTGTTCAGGCACATACTCCCCTGATCTAATCTTTTCTTTCAAATCGCTCAAAATTTTCATATAAAGCGGTTTAGTATCCAATTCCAACACATCACTTCCAGTTGTCCATGCATCTCGTAGACTATTTGATATAAAAATATATACCAACATTGTAAATTAAATATACCAAATTATCAAGCGTGCTTATTGGGCCCAAACGACTCTTCATCCGACTGCCTTACAACTTGCAGCGCCTCTTTACCGATACCCAGCTTATAGCCGGCAGACAGATACCGGATGCGGCACTCGCGGTCTACCACAAAAACAAGCGGATGATTGGGTTGAAGCCCCGACTGGATGCCAGACAGCACGAATTGCAGGCCTTCGCTGGAGACGTCTTCTGCAAAACCTGTTTTGGCAGGTAAGCCTTCGTAAGCGTTCGGCTGAAACGCAGCAGTCACTTTATCATCCTCAACAACTAGGCAAATGGAGCCACCCCAATCATCATACTCCTTAGAAACCTCTCGGAGTTCCCTAATTAAATGCTTCGTAGGTTCCCTATCCGGATCAATCCAAGCCATGAGTAGACCGCGACGTTCGGCCAATTCGCCTAGCGTACTTCTTTTACCATTGAAAAAGGAGAAAGACATATCTCGATCGACCGATCCCAATACAGGTGCTTGAACGGATTCCTTGGAAAAAGCAGGTATAATTTCCGTTGTTTTATCTGGTAATACAGTAAACATCGCGAATTGGACCCTAGCCGTCCCATCCGGCAATCGCGTACCTGTCGTTAATCGGTAACTGCCGGACTTCACAACAAGGGGCTCCTCATAGAAGTCCTTTTGGCCAGCTGTGAATTGAAGCGTCTTGTACTGGCCATTTTCAAAGCGAGCCAAAGAAAAGTTACGGAAATATTCCAAATCATTATCGGCTGAGGCATTGGAGATGAACCTTATGCTCCCTATTTCCTGGTTATCCGTTAAGTCCACCCGTTCTTGGTCGCCCTGGTGTAAAAATACAACGTCCTTCCACGACTCACCAGCCCGAAATTGAGGACTCCGTTCGCTCGGTTCAAGACGCGCAGGGATCCCTAGGCTTCGTGCCAACGCTACGAAAAGAATATCGCGGCTCAAACGGTCGCCTTTTTGCAATCGAAAGCTCCCTATAGGTGTAGCCATTCCCTGATAATAATTCAAATCTTCCACAATCTCAAAGTGCTCCGAAAGCCAGCCAACCAACTTAATTGGATCCTCCCGGAAACTTCGCTGCTCCGAATCTGTGAATTGTTCCAGTAAAAATTTCCTATAAGACCGTATCATTTCAAAATGAACTCTTGGACAAAGGATGTAACGTATAAACGTTTCTTCATCAAACTTTCCTTTAAACATAGCGGACTGGATAAGATGGTCTGCAAGCGTTGACCCGATTGTATCCGTCAAGTCTTTAACATTCAAACTCTCTAGCAGTTTCAACGTCCATTCGCCGTATTTCGGCGTATATTCTTGTATAAAAGCAGCGATTTCGTGACTGTTACCACGCGCTTTCTCCAATATGTCCCTGACCCTGCTCGCGGGCAAAGACAACTTTTTCGCTAATACTTCTGCCTGAAGGGCATCCACGAAGGAAGCTTCATATTTTTTCCTGATGCTCGCGCCCTCTTGAATACGACGGTTGTTCTCTTGTTTTTCGGCTTCGGTGATAGCGGCTCCATTGGCATCTGCTTGTTCCTGCGGGGGAACCATATCGAAGACGCTGATCCCATTCTGCGGCAATTTATCGGACAATTGAATGTCAAATACATCGGCATCCTTCACACTAATCTTTTTCGTCCCCCAAAGATTTCCCGAGACCGAATGAATCAACAAATCACCAAGGCCTGCGGTTAAGAATGCTTCCCCTCGCTCATCTGCTGGTATAGTAGCAATAGGTGAAAAATCAGCATAATTGTATACTTGGAAAATGACAGTGGCGCCAGGCACCGGGTTTCCCTTATCGTCTCTAACCCTGATTGTAATCTTTTTGCTTGGAGCGTAAGGGCTCAATAAATTGATTTCAGAGTACCAAGGATGTGCTAATGTAAGCTCCTCCGGACCTGGATAGTTGGCTGCAACGCGAGTATTGACGAGCATCGCCCGCTTAGCCGGCCCACGAAACCACCCCTCATTCAGTCGAGGCTCCGGCTCGCATGCGCCAAGGAAATACCATTTCCCATCGGCCCAGGCCTCCACCCAAGCATGATTGGAATCACAATGTGCCCATCGCGGTGTATAGCACTGGCGAGCAGGGATGCACAAACTCCTTAGTGCTGCCACCAATAGAGTCGACTGTTCTCCGCACCTTCCCAGCGTATTGCGGACCATCGTCAGTGGGGAAACCGTTCGCGGGTCGCATCCGACATAGGTCGCTTTCTCATGACACCAGTGATTGATTTCCAATACGGCCTGTTCCATCGAAAGGTTCTTGACCCGATCAACTAATTGTCCGAAGAACCATCCCCTGCTGTCCTCAATGTTTTCATTGTTTACTCGGTATGGAAGCACAAAATGCAGAAATTCATGATCGGGCACACGACTTCCCCATTGCACATTTTCACGGATTTCAAGAGTTGTTCGCACGTGGCTTAAAAAGAGACATCCCTCATAATCCGCCAAATCATTCAGCGGCATGTACGCGTATAAAAATTTAAGAGCCCATGCTTCTTCTTCACTCATTGGCTTCTCAAAAATGGCAAAAAGCTCCTTCTCCCTCGCTTGCGCCACCCCTCGTTTGAATCGCATCTTTTCTTCGATTCTCGTGATCGTAGTGCTGTCTAACGAAAAAACATTCGTCATCGTTGTGCCCACTCCCTTAGTAATTTTTTAAGTGTCACATCCATAATGATATATCTTTTGAATTATATATTACAATATAGTATATCTAATTTAAATATATTTTTTAATACCTCTCTCAGTAGTTTATTTAGGAGCTGCTGCTGAGATCTGTGACTCTGCCAACTCAAACGTGGTTATTACATGAACGTGGCAGCCAAGTAGATATATCTGGATACCTGATAATACGGAATAATGACTTACGCCGTTCTTGAAAAACAAGTACGTTCAAGACGTATATGTTGAAGCATTCGCTTGCTTCTCCATGTAATGTTGTACGTTGTACAACATTTGGCGAGCTAATCCACGGTTTCCACGCGATTGTTGCAAAAAATACTCCCCCCCCCCCCCTAACTCAAAAAAGTACGAGTTCTTATAAATGCAAAAAAACTGCTTCCCACAAAGGGAAACAGCCTGTTATAGCTACACATATATTAATTACATTCCGTTGGAGCCGCAGTGGATTGCCTAACAATCAGCTCGGGACGCATCACAACACGTTGCTTGGCTTTCGATTCTTTCTTCAGTTCCTGGATCAGCAAATCGACAACCATTTTCCCCATCGGCTCGATCGGCTGAGCGACTGTCGTAAGCGGCGGATCTGTCACTGAAGCCAGAATCGTGTTATCGAAACCGATCACAGACAGATCCTCTGGCACGCGCAAGCCAAGCTGTTTAGCTGCCTGAAGCGCACCGATTGCGAGCAAATCGTTACAGCAAAACAGTGCAGTCGGCCGATCAGGGTTCGATTGTTCCAACAGTTCAAGCGCTTCACGCTTTCCATCCGCTACAACGTAGTGGCAATTGCGTACGTTGTTTTCCGGCAGATGAACTCCCGCTTCTTCCAGCTTGCTCTTGAAGCCCCGCACCCTTTCACGGCTGCTGCTTACTTTCGAGTGCTCAGCCAGGATGGCCATGCGCCGATGACCCAAATCGAGCAGATGCGTTGCTGACAACGCACCTCCGACAAAGTCATCCACCACGACAGTATGAACGTCGATATCAGGCATTTCCCTTGCAATCATAGCAATGGGGATCGCTCTCTCCATCAATGGAGTCAGCATCTCTTTATTGTCCATCCCCGTACCAATAATCATGGCATCCACACTTTTTTGCTGAAGCAAATTCAGATATCGCTCTACCCGTTCATCTTTATTGTCGCTGCTGCAAATAACCAGACTATAGCCCATTTGATGGCCTTGGTCCTCTACAGCTCGAGCAATTTCCGCAAAAAAAGGATTGGAAATATCGGGCACAAGCAGACCTAATGTATAGGTCTTTTTACCAGTCAGCGCTGACGCGATCACGCTAGGCTGATAATTGAGCCGCTCCATAATTTTTATGATTTCACCGCGCCGTTCTTCGCTTATTTTTCCTTTGCCGTTCATGACCTGCGAGACCGCCGCAATGGACACACCGGCCTCTCTAGCCACATCATAGATGGTTGCCTTCATTCCTACTACCCCATTTTTCTTGAAGGATACTTTTTTTCTTCCATTATGAAGGGGCTGACGGGAACTTGCAAACCGGTTTACGCTTCGCGCGGCTTCGTCATGATCCAGGCATGTTCCGGATCATTATGAAACTTCCATGTTCGGGTAGGTCCCGCCATAACATTCAGGTAATACACATCATAGCCTGGAGGGGCCGAAACAGGGTGATAACCACGCGGAACGAGCACGGTTTCGCCATTCTTAACAATCAACGTTTCATCGAGCGACCGATCGTCCGTGTACACACGTTGAACCGCAAATCCGTGCCCCGGATCGACGCGATAATAATACGTTTCTTCCAGAAACGATTCGTCCGGAAGCGCATCGCGATCATGCTTATGAGGCGGATAGCTCGACCAGTGCCCATTCGGTGTGAAGACTTCAACCACTAGCAAGCTATCCGCTGGCTCCTGCTCTGGCAAGATGTTATGAATTTGGCGCTCTATATTGCCATAACCACGCGTCTCTACCCCCACCTGATCAGGTGCAATCAGACGTGCCTTATGGTTGCCAGCACCAGGAGCAGTGCAAATAGCAAGCTCCACTGCAGTCAGCGCGGTGACCTCGTAGCGATCATCATTAGGTACATAGACGGAATATGGCGGTATTTTCTCAAATACGTTCATCCGCTGCCCAATATTTTTCCACTCCGCTTGCTTGGTAGCCACATCGGCTTTGCCGCTAAGCAGGACCAGACAAACTTCCAGCCCAGCTGTCTCGCGACTCAAGGATTGCCCCTCTGCAAGCTGTACAACTTCGAAACCTACATACTTCCATCCTGCTGACTCCGGAGTCACTTTCAAAAGGCTGCCTTCCTCATTCGGGGAGGAAGCCGGCGTTACAATCAGTTTGGACCTGTTCATGTTAACGTCTCCCTCCCTTACTGAGTTACCGAGGTCTGTTTAAGCAAATCTAACGCCTCGCTTACTTTCACCGGCCGGCCCAGACGGGAAGACAGCTTAGCGGCTAAAGCGATCCGCTCCGCCTGCATACCGTCATAGCCACTCACGGGTACAGGCTTATCATTCAATAGACAATCGATGAAAATTTGTGTTTCTTCCATATAAGCAACTTGATAGCGTTCTAGGAAGAAATGCAGCGGCTTATCGCTAACAATAGCATCCGCTGTACTAACTACGGCCGTAGTAGGGTGATCGTTGGCAACCGCTACACTGCCTTTGGAGCCAAATACCTCAACTCGTTGGTCATAGCCGTATACCGCTTGACGGCTGTTATCGATGACACCGAGAGCACCGTTCTGGAACCGCAGTGTTACGATTGCGGTATCGACATCGCCGTGCTCAGCGAAAACCGGGTTAATGAGCACATTGCCCTGCGCATACACTTCCTCAACCTCGCTTCCCGCTACATAGCGAGCCATGTCGAAGTCATGGATCATCATATCCATGAAAATGCCGCCCGACACCTTGATGTAATCAGCGTGTGGTGGATTCGGATCACGGGACGTGATTTTCACGATATGCGGATCGCCAATTGTTCCTCCTTGAACAACCTCGCGAACGCGCTTGAAGTTGTGGTCAAATCTGCGATTGAAGCCGATTTGCAGCTTCACACCTGCCTGATTAACCGCAGCAATGGCCGCTTCAGTTTGAGTGATATCCATACTGATTGGTTTTTCGCAGAAAATATGTTTACCCGCCAGTGCCGCCAGTTGAATGAGCGGGACATGCGTATCCGTGGATGAGCAAATAAAGATGGCGTCGATGTCTGGGTTATCAATAAGCTCATGGCTGTCTTTTGTAACCGTCTGAATTTGACGAGAAGCAGCCCATGCCTCTAACTCAGGACCTGCAAATAAATCACTCACCGCAACGATTTCAACTTGAGGTATTCGCAGCAAATTATCTGCGTGGATTTTACCAATTCTGCCAGCACCAATAATACCGATTTTAATTTTATTCATCCTACGTTCCCTCCCGCTTTGCCTGTTGAACCGAATAATTGAATTTTGGCTCTAACGGAGGCGATGATCGCTTCCCGTGCCGGCACTAAATAGTTCCTTGGATCGTATGCTTCCGGATGCTCATTCAAGAACGAACGGATAGCGGTTGTACAAGCGATTTGATTATCTGTATTTACATTGATTTTGGCTGTTCCGCAAGCGATCGCTTGACGGATCTCTTCATCTGGCAGACCGCTTCCGCCATGAAGCACAAGCGGCAGTTCAGTCAGTGTTCTAATTTCCGCCATTCGATCGAAACCGAGCTTAGGCTGTCCCCGATAAGGACCGTGAACGGATCCAAGGGCAGGAGCTAAACAATCGATCCCCGTCTCCCTTACTAAACGAACGCAGTCCTCAGCAACAGCGTACATGCCTTCGGCTTCATCTACGACTAAGTCATCCTCGCGTCCGGTGATCCGGCCCAGCTCGGACTCCACCGATACACCCAGCACATGTGCGGCTTGTGTCACCTGACGAGTGACCTCGATATTGTGCTCCAGCGTATGATGAGAAGCATCGATCATAACAGAGGTAAAACCGGCATGGATCGCTCGAATACATAGGTCATAGCTAGTTCCATGATCTAGATGAAGAGCTACTGGGACGGTTATCCCATAGTGCTCTATCAGCGATTTCACCATTCCTACAATACAAGGCAATCCACCCATATAAGGAATATAAGCTTCACTCACGCCTAGAATGACAGGTGCTTGTTCCTGCTGAGCAGCCTGTAAGATCGCTTGTGTAAACTCTAAGTTATTCAAATTAAACTGACCGACAGCATATTTGCCTGCCAAAGCTTGCTGCAGCATCTCTTTCATTGAAACGAGCGTCATGAAGTTCATCTCTCCTGTCGATAAGGTCTAACCCGCTGTTACCAGCGAGCAGTGACCATTTTCTTACGCGTATAGAACTCCACGCCGTCCGTCCCATTCGCATGCAAATCGCCGTAGAACGATTTTTTCCAGCCAGAGAAAGGAAAGAAAGCCATCGGTGCGGGAACGCCTAGGTTAACGCCGAGCATACCGGCATCGATATTTTCACGGAATTGACGTACATTGCTGCCATCCTTTGTAAAGAGGCATGCGCCATTGGCAAAATCGGAGCGATTGGAAAGCTCGATCGCTTCTTCAAGAGTAGCCACCCTAACGATGGAGAGAACAGGAGCAAAAATCTCGTCCTCCCAAATTTTCATACCGCACTCAACTTGATCAAAGATCGTAGGTCCAACGAAATAACCTTGTTGCTCAGAAGCAGCGTCCTTACGTCCGTCACGGACCAAAAGCGCTCCTTCGGTTTCGCCGATTTCGATGTATTTTAGCGTTCTTTCTTTATGCTGACCGCGGATAACAGGCCCTAAGAAAATGCCTTCCTCCAAACCATTGCCAATCGTAATCCGATCAGCGGCTTCAAGCAGCTTGCCCACAAGCGTATCGCCCACTTCTCCGACTGCCACCACGACAGAACAAGCCATACAACGCTCGCCAGCAGAACCGAAGGCTGCATTAACGATTTCCTTCACAGCAATGTCCAAATCGGCATCCGGCATAACGATCGAGTGGTTTTTAGCGCCAGCGAGTGCTTGAACGCGTTTCCCATTGGCAGAAGCTGTTTTGTAAATATATTCGGCAACCGGCTGGGAGCCAACGAACGAAATGGCTTTAACTTCTTTATGCTCAAGAAGACCATTAACCACATCATGCGCGCCATGAACGATATTCAGCACGCCAGCTGGTAAGCCCGCTTCATGGAACAGCTCAGCCAAGCGGTTTGCAAGATGAGGTGTGCGTTCAGACGGCTTCAACACGAAAGTATTGCCGCAGGCAATCGCAAGCGGGAACATCCAGCAAGGCACCATCATTGGGAAGTTGAATGGTGTGATACCACCAATAACACCGATTGGATAACGGTACATGCCGGATTCAAGATTGGACGCAATGTCTGGAAGCTGTTTGCCCATCATCAACGATGGAGCCCCAGCGGCGAATTCTACACACTCAATGCCCCGAAGTACTTCTCCGTAAGCTTCGTTGTAGCTTTTGCCGTTTTCTTGCGTAACGATTCGCGCCAGCTCATCCCAATGCTCCACCAGAAGCTGTTGGTATTTGAACAAAATGCGGGCTCTCCGTGGTACAGGTGTGCGGCTCCAGGTCTGGAATGCCTCTTGAGCCGTACGAACCGCCTGATCCACATCTGCCTTCGTTGAAAATGGAATATGAGCAAGAATTTCTTCTGTTGCAGGGTTATACACCGGTTCTGTTTGTGTGGATGTTGAAGCGACCCATTCGCCGCCGATCCAGTTTTTCAAAGTTGTTGTCATATGTGGATTCTCCTTAGTTGTTCAATTTAGTTAAGATGCTGTAATTTCACCGCGGTTGCAGCGCTCGATATAGTCATTTACTTGATCGGTTGTCGGCATCGCATCAGAGCAGCTGTGACTGGAGATTACGATACAAGCTGCGGCACTGCCGTATTCCATACTTTTCTCAATCGTCCAACCTTGCATGATGCCATAAATAAAGCCGGCTGCATAAGAATCGCCTGCACCAAACGTCTTGACCACCTTAGCCGGAAAACTCTCTTGGCACGATGACCAACACCATCTTGGGTATAAGCGATAGAGCCTTCCTTGCCATGCTTAATAATGACAATTTTCGCTGAGTAGTCGAACCATTTAGCAGCCGTGATCCGGTCATTTTTCTCTGGATTGTTCTCAAAGCGTTCCATCATATCGAATTCTTCGCGGGTACCTAAAATAATGTCACATTTCTCGGCCGCCAGATTGTAGTAAACGGCTGTTTCTTCTGATGTCTTCCAAGTATATGGACGGTAATCCAGATCAAAAATGATAACGACCCCATGCTTCTTCGCGTATTCTAACGCCTGAAAGACAGCTTCGCGGGACGGGCTTTGCGCAAGTGCTGTACCAGAGATTAGAAGTACCTTCGCTTCAGCGATCAGTGATTCTTGTACTTCGGCTGGTGTTAGCAGCAGGTCAGCCACATTGTCGCGGTACATAAGAATGCTGCATTCCGATGGGCTTTTGATTTCTGTAAAGGCTAGTCCTGTAACCGCGCCGGTATTATCTGTCACGACATTCGTTGTTTCGATGTTGTTACGCCCTAAATAATCAGCGATGAAACGTCCCATTTGATCGTTGGCGATTTTACCAATAAAGGCAGTTTTCATGCCCAGTCTTGCCATGCCAATCGTAATGTTAGCGGGAGAACCCCCTACATATTTGGTAAAGGTCATGGTCTCTTCCATGGGACGATTAATTTCATTCGCATTCAAATCAATACATAGTCTACCAATGGCTACAAAATCCAGCGGCTTCGCCTGTGGAAAGGAAACATAGGTCATAGGATCATTACCTTCTTTCTTGTGGAATAAGGGATTCTATATGTTGAAGTGCTTTCTTAGCGTATTCATAAGGGTTGTGTGCAGCCGGATCCTGCTCGCCTTCCAGCATCGCCCAACCCGCATATCCTTGAGATAGCAGCTCCTCAAATATAGGAGCGAAGTCGATACAGCCGTCACCAGGAACGGTGAACACCCCTTTGCGGATACAAGTCACGAAGTCGACCTTCTCGGCGCGCGCTTCATCTAACACGGCTTGGCGAATATCCTTTAAGTGAATATAAGCAATCCGATTCTCATGCTTACGCAGCACAGTGAGCGGGTCCGCTCCTCCGTAATAGGCATGACCGGTATCAAAGAGTAGGTATACCAGAGAAGGATCCGTGAGCTCCATCAGCTTATCGATTTCCTCCGGACTTTCAACAACCGTTCCACCATGATGGTGATACGTCAGCTTTAGGCCGTACTCCTGCGCGATTGCTCCCGCAAGGTTCAGTCCTTCGGCTAAGCTTTGCCAGCCAGCTTCGTCCAGACGCAGCACTTCCTTCTCGTTCGGGGAGCGGCGCGGGTCGAAGTGGAGCGAGCCCCCAACTTCTGCTGTGCTGATGACCGTACTGCCCATTTCCTTGAGAAACTGGGCATGCTTCCTGTAGGCTTTCAGTTCCTCGTCCCGGTAAGCAGGATCAGAGAATAGCACGGATTTCCACTGAGACACGAGGCTTATTCCCCGCTTATCCAGCTCCTGCTTCAGCACCTCAATATCGGTCGGATATTTGCGGCCCATCTCGGTACCTTTCAGACCCAACGCCTGAATATCATCTAGAATTTGTTCATATGTGGTATCCGCGCCATGTTCTTTGACGTCTTCTCCCACCCAATTTATTGGATGAATACCTAGCTTAAATGGCAGATCTTTCATAGATATGTGCCCTCCCCTATATCGTTAAATGGGTCTCGCCGCTTGTATGTTTTTCTTCATCTCTTCGTGCGCTGCAATCACTTTCTCGCTCTCAGAAACTTCAGGGACACCAACCTGCCACCAGGATTCATAACCCTGTGTGTTGGTTCCAGGAACAACAGGAATCTCGATCAGCGTCGTGACTGTTTCTTCCTTCGCTTTAAGCAGCGCTTCCTTTAGTTCTTCAGGTGTGTTTGCTTTATACGCCTTCGCACCTAAGCTGCGAGCATGCGCTGCGAAATCAATTGGCATATATCCGCCTGTCAACTTGCCCGTAGCGGCTTCACGATATCGAAACTCATTCCCGAACCCGTCGCTGCCGTGACCCCTTTGCAAGTTATGGATGCATTGGAAGCCATGATTATCGAACAGCAGCACAGTGAATTTCCGGCCCTCTTGGAGGCTTGTAACCATCTCGGAGTGCAGCATCAGGTAACTTCCATCACCGACCACAGCATAGACCTCGCGATTCGGCTCAGCCAATGCTGCCCCGAAAGCGCCGCTAACTTCATAACCCATACAGGAGAAGCCGTATTCCATATGATAGGTCTTAGGCTCCGATGATCGCCATAAGCGGTGTAAATCACCCGGCAGGCTTCCTGCTGCACAAACGATAACAGCTGAAGGATCAATCGTTTGATTAATCACACCAAGCGCGCGAGTTTGGGCAAAGCCCTCTTCACATTCCGCATTGTACAAACGGTCAACCTCGCTATCCCACTCTGCCTTCAAAGAACCTATGTAACCGTTTTCGTAACCGCTAACATAGTGCTGTGTCGTCAATGCATCTTTCAGTGCACTTAACGCTTCCTTCGCATCAGCGGTAATGCCAATTCCGCTCAATTTCGAAGAATCAAACCCACTGACATTTATATTAATAAACTGCACCTTCGGATTTGCAAAAGCCGATTTAGATGCCGTTGTAAAGTCGGAATACCGCGTACCTACGCCGATAATCAAGTCTGCTTGCTTCGCCAGCACATTCGCTGCGAGTGCACCCGTAACACCAATCGCACCAACATTAAGCGGATGGTTCCAAGGCAGCGAGCTTTTACCTGCTTGCGTTTCTGCTACAGGAATCCCAAAGGCAGCTGCAAATTCCATTAATTCCTTCGTCGCATCTGCATAAAGGACTCCGCCGCCTGCAATAATCAACGGACGCTGTTTGCCTACCATGCAGGCCACAGCACGATTCACTGCTTCTCTTGCTGGTGGACGTCTATCTAGATAGTGAACTTTCTTATCGAAAAAGGCTTCCGGATAATCGTACGCCTCAGCTTGCACATCTTGGGGTAAAGCTAGCGTAACCGCTCCTGTTTCTGCTGGGTCAGTTAACACGCGCATCGCCTGTACAGCCGCGCTCATCAACTGCTCTGGGCGAACAATCCGGTCCCAATATTTACTGACTGATTTGAAAGGATCGGTGGCCGACACCGTATAATCGCCCACAACCTCAAGCTGCTGAAGCACTGGATCCGGCTGTCTTGTGGCAAAATTGTCTCCTGGCAGCAGCAGCACCGGAATCCGGTTGACTGTCGCTGTTGCCGCGGCGGTCACCATATTCAGAGCACCTGGTCCAATCGATGTGGTGCAGGCATAGATTTGCCGACGGTTTTGCTGCTTGGCGTAAGCCGCAGCTGCATGAACCATCCCTTGTTCGTTCTTGCCTTGTATATAAGTAAGGTCGCCTGCGCTCCGTTCCAAGGCTTCTCCAAGTCCTGTCACATTGCCATGACCGAAAATCCCCATGACACCACGTACAAACTTGGTCTCTTGTCCATCCACTGACACGTACTGTTGGTCCAGAAACCGAAGCAGCGCTTGTGCCATCGTTAGTCGAATCGTACTCATGACCATCTTCCTTTCACGATAAAGGTTAAGCGCTTAATCTCTCGAGGTTAAGCGCTTAATCCGATAGTACAACATATTTATTTCGACCGCAATGCCTTTTACAAAAAAAAAACTCATAGACGAAGAAATGGCAATGGCACAGTGTCATCCTATAGCTCTTAACCTTATGATGACGCTCTGCCATTCCTGTATTCCTTAGGTGACATTTGGAACTGCTGTTTGAAGACATTCGTAAAATAATTCGGCTCATCAAACCCGATTGCAGAAGCGATCTCGAATATTTTCATATCGGTATTTCGGAGCAGCAAAGCTGCCTTATCCATACGGAAACGGGTAACGAAGCGCGTAAAGCTTTCCCCTGTAGCTTTCTTAAATACGACACTGAAATAGCTTGGATTTAAATGAATATGCGATGCCACATCGGTCAAGCGGCATTCTTCATTGTAGTGCTCCTCAATGTACTTGACGGCCCTCTCGATTAGATTGTCACTTTTGGCCGCCTGCCAGTTGTTAAATTGCTGCAAGAAGTTCTTCACTTGCTCGGCAGCCCATTGAAGGACTTCCTCCGATGTCCAATGCGTCTGCGGCATTTCGTTAGGGATCCTAGCTAGCGCATTGTTATCATCGGGATCGAATTGCTTCTGTATCGTTCCAAGCATAGCAATGGAGAGAGATAACGCCCCTATTCGCATTTCCTCTGGCGATGAAAAAGGCAGTTCTGCAAGCACCCGATCCAAAAGAAGCTGAAGGCTGTCCTCCTGTCCGATTAGAATGGCAGACATCAGTTGAACTTCCATCTCTCTAACCCTCGCCTGGTTCAGCGACAGCATAATCCCGGATCCTGTCTCACTTCCACTCTCAGGAAGGCTGGCAACAGGTCCGTAAACAATCCCTTTAGTCAAGTTATACAAATCCGCTAACTCATTGGCAGAAGGAGCGAGCCCCATTGAAACCAAATGTAAGCGAATTTTCAAATACTCGAAGGAAGCACTTTGAATGGCTTCTTGCAAGCTCTCTTCGACATCATGTTGTGCCGAAACCAATACAAAGCTGTCATGCTCTACCAAAAGCAGCTGCGCCTCCAGCCCCGCTCCATTCAGCAGCTCCTCTACGATATTGGAGAATGCAAACTGCAGCAGGCTCATATCGCTTTTCCCATACGCTTTATTTACCAAATCCTCGCTGTTCATTTGCAGAAGCCATAGCTCCTTACCAGCCAGACCATCAGTGAGCCTTGCTGCTATGCTCTTCTCATAAGGCAAGTCCAATAAAGCCGCTCGAAGCTCCTGATCTTGCTGGAGCCGCAGCTGCACTTGCTGCTTCTGCTGCAGCGCATACTTAACATAGAACCGCTCGGATGCCTTATTCATCACCTGACGAACATCTTGTTCCGTGCATGGTTTGATCAGAATATCCAGCGCACCATGTCGAACGGCTGCTTGTGCATACTCAAAATTTTTGTATCCCGTCAAAATGATGACAAGCATGTCGGGATGGTTCTGTCGCAAATGCCCTACGAATTCGATCCCGTCCATGATGGGCATTCGGATATCGGTCAACACCAAATCAGGCTTAAGCTCATCCAGCAGAGCCAATGCATCCTGCCCGTTGCTAGCTTCGCCAACCACTTCCCAGCCCAATTCTCTGCCCTCTAACATCTTCATCAGCCCTTTTCGAAAATTCGGCTGATCTTCCACAATTAATACTCTCCCGATTCTCATGCTACTGAACCTCCTGTCTCGACGTTGTTTACAAAAGGCAAAACAAGACGCATGGTGGTACCGCTTTCAATCACACTATTAATTTCCAAACGATAAGGCGTACCATACACCAGCTCGATTCTCCTAACAACACTGCGAACCCCGAGACTTTCTCGCCCATCTGAGCGCTGCGGCAAAGAGGAGCCCTGGAAGCCCAGTATTTGCGAAACGGCCACTTCGTCCATACCGCAGCCATTATCCGTAACTTCAATCTCAAGAAAGCCATCGCGACTGCTCGCTTTAATCAACAGCACTTTTTGCGACACTTTGTTGCGAAAGGCATGCATGAACACGTTTTCTACCAAGGGTTGGAGAAGAGAACGCATAACCTGGCCATTTAGGACATCATCATCCGCTTGAATAATCGTCTCCAAGTCCGTTTCAAAGAGCTCCTTCTGCACCTTCAAATAGTTACGGATCTGCTGAAGTTCTTCCCTCACAGTAGTTAGGGTACGCACAGGCATCAACGAATACTTGAGCATCTCCGATATGGCCGCGATCAAGGCCGCTGTTTCGGTCTCGTCTTGCAGATAAAGCTTCCAATAAATTTCGTTAAACATATTATGCAGAAAATGTGGATTCAATTGGGCTTGAAGAGCTTTAAGCTCCGCTTCCTTCTCACTTAACTGCGTCAAATACACTTCCTTAATTAGCCTGCCGACTTGCTCGGCCATTGCGTTAAAGCTCTCTCCGATATAAGCCAGCTCATCTTTGGTTCGAATCTCAATGCGCGTATCAAAATCGCCAGATCTTACTTTGCGCAGACCCTGCAGCAAATCCTTGAGCGGCCGCAGCAGATTGCCCGTGGAGAGTACGATCAACACACTGGTGAGAAAAATGCTGATCAGACCAGAGTATACGATTTTCTGAAATAATTCCCGATTCTTGCTTTGAATAGCCGCAAGCGAAGTTCCGCTGACCAGCTTGAAGGAAGTCACCTGCGACTGTCCTTGAACGAACAAATGCTGATCCATGGTCTGAGTTTCATTTAAATTTTTCAGCCGTTCCCGTTTATCTACCGAACTCTCCGGCGAATTGCTAAATAACAGCTCATTATTCTTATTGAACAAATAGACTTCGCCCTCTCCATTCTTCGTTAGTTCCTTAAGAGAACCTGAGAAAAACGACTCGTCAAAAGCCATCACGAGCACACCATACGTGTTCAAATCACTATTTTTCATCCATCGGGCCACAATGATTGTGTTTCTGAACCCGCTTGGTTCAACGGAAGATGAGAGCGGCATGCTCATCCATACGAGATCCCCATAGGTTTCGTTGATTTTAGAACGAATGACGCTGAATACATTCTCATCCGGCACATTTATTGACGAGGTGGTATAGCTGAAATAAGAAGGATTCCCTTTGAGGTCATATAAGTACATACCGGTAATGTAGGGCGCATCGGATTTAATCTGGAAAATCTGTTCTTCGATTTGCCTTTTATTATAATACAGATTAAATGGATCGGAATCTTCACTTGTATTGATCCGTGTAATAACCTTTTCGATTTCAGGATTAAATACAACCGTTTGTGAGATCCGTACAACCTCTTGCACTTTTAGATCCATCTTCGCCAGTGCCTCTTCGTTCGTACTCGAGAACTGCTTACTGATTTCTTCTTCAAACAGTGACAAGTTATAGCGATAAGTTAAATAGCCTGTTACACCGAAGGTCAGCAATATGATGACGGATAGGCTCAGAATCAGTTTTACCCTGAAGCTGCGGTTAATGCTTAGTAAAAGTCGACTCCATGATCTCATCTCATTAACCCCTATATCTTAGTATTGGCCAGTCCCTTGACGACATTATAGCAACAACATTCGTGTTCCTGCCATCCTTTTAGTCACAAAGGAAGAAATTGAAAAAAGTTTAGTTCATCGATCATGAACTAAACTTCTTGGTAAAGTGTTGTGTGCTACAGCTCTTCGAATTTATTTTCGGATTTATTTTCAATCGGCTGCAGGAGCTCATCATCGTTATTGTCACGCACCGTTTTTTGGAGAACAAAGGAAGACATCGTCAGGAACAAGGCCGTAACAGCGTAATAGCCTTTGACAGAAAGCAGCTGCTCTAGATTAATTATGCCGATAAACATACCCAGAAGCGCTAGAGCGAAAGAGCTCCATGCCAAGAAGGTGAAAGCCGCTGTATTGCGTTTGCGTGAACCGTAGCCATCCTCCAAATTATCACGAATGACCTTCTGTAAGACAAAAGCCGACATCGTGAGAAATAACGCGCAGACGGCGAAATAACCTTTGACACTCAGTGATTCTTCCAATGTATAAATCCCGATGAACATCGCCAGGAATGCCCCAATGAATGATGCCCATGCCATAAAAGTGAATGCTGTCGTATTCCGTCTCCGATTATCCATCATCTCAGAAAGCCCCCTGTGGTTGCTGCCGCAACGCTTTAATGTCTTGCTCTTGTTCTTAGTATATGAGATAGCTTTCCTCCCAGATAGTACTATTTACCAATAGTACCCAATGCTTCATCTAAAACACGGGTTACATCTTTCTTGAGCAGAGTGCTTGTAAGGATTGATGCAAAGCAGGTTACGCCGCTCAAGACGTAGAAAGCATCCACTGGCTTATCCGGGTAATGTTGTACGTTGTACAACTTCCGCCTTCCCCCCTACCCCAACATATCAAAAATAACCCGTTTGAGTGTTGACTCAGCACGGGTTTTCTTCTGGTTTTTTCCCAGCAAAAATTCATTCACATATGGCTACACCAAAGGCATGATGCTCCCAGAAGACAGCCTGAATGTGCTTGGTTTCCTCTTTCTCGCAGGCGACAAGCACAATAACCTCCGTCATTTTATCTCGGGATGGGAGAAGATTCGCTTTCTTCCTTTTTTTATGAACAATATCAATTAAGACTCCAATGGTGAAACCCACAACAGCGCCAATAAAGCCCCAAAGAATGGCCCCTCCTTTTAAAATAAAGCCATAGGAAGAGCCAATTACAGTAAGCGCCGTTGCCAGGGCAGTCCCGGCATCAAATAAACTAACGCCATCGGAGCGATGGATCGTGTCGAACATCTTCGGTTTATTGGGTCTCCCCTGCAATGAAACCGCATAAATGTGTTCCTTTAGGATACCCGCCTCTTCAAGGGACGTTATCGCCAGCTCCAAATAGATCGAATGTTCAAATGATGCGATTACATGCATGGTGTCACCCTCATTTTCGAAGCGAAGATTTAGGAAATGGAAATTGGGGATGCTGATAGTCCTCTTGCAGCATGCAAACCTGTTCGTGATCAAATAGCTTGTTATATTCTACCGTATTTACATAAGCATCATAGGCGGAAAAACCGTAAAGAGAGGGTAAAAATATAATCCAATGCATATTCACTACACGACCCGACTGCGTTAAATCCCACATGAGTAAATAGTGAATTCCTTCGAGCAAATGAGACCAATAGGAAAGCAAAATCCAGGTCCCCAGTATAAAAAAAGCATTGATAATCCGATGGGAGTAAAGCTGACCCATTCCCGGCATTAACAGAGACCAGACCATCGCTAACCATGGCGAGCGTTTATCTAGGTAGTTAATTTCCATACCAGCCATTTTGAAAGAATTAATCGGGGCATTCTCCCTTTTGGCCAAAATAAATTGATGATTCAAATCCACGGAAGTTCGATAGCTGTCGTAGATCGCAAATAAATAAACAGGTGCATAAAGTGACATCCACCGAATATTGAGCACCTCATTCGCTTGCTCGAATTGACCAGTGAAGGTGTATACGATCGCTTCGTTCAAATGCATCTGGGTATTAATGAACATTTCCCATCCAATGAGGATAAAGCCGCGAAAGTACTTAGATAGCAGTAAATGACCAAAGCCCGGAAAGGCTGCGGACCACCATACAATAATGAGTGGATTGCGTGAATGCAACTGGGTAATCCCTAATAAACCGACAAAAGCAATTTGACGGCGTGGCTTGGTTCTCATGTGCAGCATCCTTATGAATCAGTTTCCAATAATGCTATTATCTTCTTTCAAATGTAAGATATACATTTCGGATTTGACAATTGATTTTTAGTACCGTATAGTACTATTTATGAAAAAACAAAAGAAATTAACCAACCGTGATCTTGTGATTCAAGTGGCAACAGACTTGTTCTTGACGAAAGGCTATTTAGCAACCAGCATGGACGAAATCGTCGCAGTGAGCAAAGTATCCAAAACGAATATTTATTATTATTTCAAACGTAAAGAAGACCTGCTAGCAGCAATTCTTGAACAGCTTATACACACCTATAACGAGATGATCCAGAAGACCGTGTCACGTTCGGAAATAAGTGTGCAGGAGCGCTTCACCGCTCTACTACAAGTGCTGACAGGACTTGAATGGACTTCATTAGGCGGGTGCCCGTTTCTCACTCTCTATACACAGATGCCGCAGGATGCAGACGTACTGCGGGATAAAGTGAGCGTTTTTTTTCGGGAACAAATGCTTACAGTGGAAGCCCTGCTCGTCGAGGGCGTTCGTAACAAGGAGTTTTCATCCACCCTCCCGACAAAAGCCACCGCTCAATTGATCGTTTCGACGATTGAAGGCGGGCTGTTCCTACAGCATGCAAACCAAGATCCAGCCATGTTGGATCAAACTCTTTCTACTTTAGCCATGTTGCTAAAGTAATTTTTTTAACCACAATTAGTACTGATCAGCACTAATTAACAATGAAGGGCAGGCAATTAAAATGACACATATTTTCATCACAGGCGGTACAGGGTTCATAGGAACACAAACATTAGAGCAGCTATCCCGTGAGGATCATACCGTTTCGGTGCTCGTTCGTTCCAAAGCTCGATGGGAGCAGATCCGCAAACAATTAGGTTGGCTCAGCCGTGATGGTCAGAGGGAAACTAGCGTGGGAAATGAGCGATTTTCCCCGGTTATAGGAGATTTAAGCTTACCCGGCCTTGGATTAAGCGCACCTGACATGGCGTCAGTGCTAACGGCAGATGTAATCATTCACGCGGGTGGACCGATGGATATTCGGATCGGGGAGTCCGAGGCCCGTGCGGTTTTCCTGCAAGCCGCCGAGGAATTGCTAAGTTTGGCTTCGCAAATTCAAACTCGCAAGGGTTTGCAGCATTTCATCCATCTTGTCGGCTTCAAAAGTCCCTTTACAGATGATAATTTCCACGATCCAGCACCTATCATCGCTAGTTTAGAGCAGGAATCTCCTTACGAGACCATGAAATTTCTAGCTGATTTGCGCATTCGCCAAGGAGCGAAGCAGCTCAGTTTTCCTCTATCTGTCATCCATCCAAGCATTGTCATTGGCAGTTCCGAGCACGGGGACACCCCGCAAACAGGCGGACTAGGTATTCTCGTACGAGCCACTGGGCGTAGGTTGATGAGCGTCGTACCCGGCGGTAAATCCCATTGGCTTCCACTTGTTCATGTTAATCACGCCGCCGAGTTCATTAGCGCTCTGGCGAAGGAATCGAATCCCGTTAGCCAAACTTACTACTTACTGGATGATAAGAAGCAAAGTCCCTCGATGACAGAGCTCGTGTCAGGCATAGCCAAGGAACTGCGTGTCCGTAAACCATGGGGAGCAATCTCACCTAAATGGTTATCAAAGGTTCTTGGGAGTCCGCTTGGACGGAAAATCGGAATCCCTAAGGAGTCCCTCGATTTTATCGTAAACGTCAATCAGGCTTATCCCCTAACTGCCGCACAAGACATGCAGCGGAAGTACGGATTGGAGCACGCGATAAACGCCTCGATTATGCCCTATACCATCTCGGATCTTGACTTTCGTCTCGTTCATTCCCACTCTCAGGCAGATGGCTATATACGGGGTAAAAGAGGGCCTTTGGCCACACTGGAACGACTGGGATCAGACAAGGGGAAGCCTCCGATCTTGTTCGTTCACGGCACTCTAAGCGGAGCTGATTGCTTGCTCCCGCTAGCTGAACAATTCCCTGAGTCTTCCGTCTGCCTGGTCGATCTCCCAGGCTTCGGTCGTTCGCCCTATCACCACGGTGCGGACGTGATAGAGGGGCATACCGAATCGCTTGTCCAGGCGATTCGGTCTTTCAAGACCCCGGTTACGCTCGTGGGGCACTCGCTGGGCGGACTGCTTGCCGCCCACGCCTATGCTCGCGTACCGGAACAGATCCACAGGCTGCATCTGCTGCAGCCTGTACTGCACAGCGCTGCGCGGAGGTTCCGCAGCGCGCGAATCAACGAAGCCGCGCTGCGCATGCTGCGCGCGGCTAACTTGCGGAAGCAGCTGCTCGCGCAAGGCTGCTTCACGGACATAAGTGACATATCGCCTGCGTATGTCACTTATGTCCTGGCCGAGCTGCAGTCGCCGCGTGTGCGGAAGACGACTGCGGAGACCCTCTCTGCGCTGACGCGCGCAGAGAGCTTCACACTGCAGCAGCAGGGTGTGCCGCTGCAGTGTGAGCCCTCGATCCTGTGGGGAACCCAGGATCGGGCGTACCACCTGCCGGAGCGCTTTCGCTCCGCGCGCACGACGGAGATAGCGACTGCTCACTACTTCCCTATCTCGCATCCGGCGCTGACCGCTCAGCTCCTGAGGCAGCAAGGTCTATAATCTTTAATCACAAGAACTCGATTCTTCCTACCGCAGTGCGGCATGGTTGTCAGGGTTCTTTGCTTTTCCAGTAGACATTTTCAAGTAGACATACACCCAATTCCTTTCCTTGGAATAAGGTAAAGAAAAAGTAGGCTCGGATGTAACGCCTTTGCTTACGAAGAAAGGGAGGAACCCCTATGCAAATTCACGTTATCCAGAAGGGACAGTCGTTATACCGCATTTCGCAAACGTACGGAGTGTCGGTGGATACAATCGCAGCAGCCAATGAGATGACCCCCAGCCAATCCCTGGTCATCGGACAGGCATTGGTCATTCCGATTGTTGGCTCGTACTACTGGGTACAGCCCGGTGAAGGGCTCTATCTGATTGCCCGAAAGCTCGGAATCGACCTGCAGACCCTCGCCTCTGTCAATAGACTAACCTTGTATCAATCTTTACCTGTAGGCTTTCGCCTCTATATTCCGCCAACGCCTCGTACGCAGGCAGAAGTGAATGCTTATATAGAGCCTCGCGGGACTGACGTATCGCCCGTTCTCATTCAATCCGCCAAGGAAGCCGCTCCTCATCTTACGTACTTAGCTCCATTCAGCTTCCGCATCAATCGGGATGGCACCCTTCAAGCCCCACCGCTGGACGATCTTCGTGGGATTGCCTCGCAGCACGGCGTGACCTTGATGATGGTTGTGACCAATCTGGAAAAGGACCAATTCAGCGCTGAGCTCGGGCATATCATCCTCACCAACGATACCGTTCAGAATCGTCTGCTTCAGACCATTAAAAGCACCGCCAAACAATATGGATTCCGCGATATCCATTTCGACATTGAGCATCTGTTCCCCGATGATCGCGACGCCTACACGCGCTTCCTTCGGAAAGCAGCCGCACAAATTCATCAAGAGGGCTACTTGATGTCTACGGCGCTCGCGCCGAAAACAAGCGCCGCTCAAACCGGCGCCTGGTACACTGCGCATGATTACAGAGCGCATGGCCAAATCGCCGATTTCGTCGTCATCATGACCTACGAGTGGGGCTACAGCGGCGGCCCCCCTATGGCTGTCTCCCCCATCGGCCCCGTGCGCAAAGTGCTAGAGTACGCCATAAGCGAGATGCCTGCTTCCAAAGTTATGATGGGCCAAAATCTGTACGGTTACGACTGGACGCTGCCCTTTGTCCCAGGGGGTGCTTATGCTAAGGCTGTTTCTCCGCAAGCGGCTATTGACCTGGCTCGCAAGCATAATGCGCAGATCCTATATGATTACACGGCGCAAGCCCCGCACTTCAACTATTGGGACGATGCTGGCAAGGAACACACCGTCTGGTTCGAGGACGCACGCTCCATTCAAGCGAAATTCCGTTTAATGAAAGAGCTCGGCTTACGCGGGATTAGTTACTGGAAGCTTGGTCTTAAATTTCCGCAAAACTGGCTGCTCCTAGAGGAGAATTTCAAAGTCGTGAAGCGATCTTAGCATCGGATTGAAGCGAAGCACTCATAAAGAAAGGAGGATCCCTTGGCGGACCCTCCTTTTTGTAGTCTTCGCCTGCCTCCGTAAATAATAACAACTTGCTGCAACCTTTATTCGCAGCCCCCCGTCTAAGCTTAAGTAATTTTTACCAATTACATAGATTGAACTTATTTTTATCAGTTATCCTTATGATCATCCAAATGGGAAGGGCGTGACGCACAAACTTGCTGGTAAGTATGGAAGTAAAACTATTGGATGTATTTGGGTATTTATTGTGACATCTATTCATTTTAAACCCCTAGCTTCCGATAATAGTAGCGTTCCATAATTTACATTTTTAAATCGTAGAGGAACAACAATGGAGGGAACGAGAGAAATGAAGTCTAGACACAGTAAGTGGTTATCCATGGTATTTATCTTTATTCTAGCTACGCAATCCTTAGTAACAGGAACCGCTTTTGCAGCTGATGAGATTTCTAAACTCGTCCTAAATAAAAACGAGCTTGCCTTGCAAGTCGGAGATACAGCCAATCTGACGGCAACCGCCATTTTCGTAAGCGGCTCTACCGAGAATGCGACCGTCAAAACCGATTGGAATTCAGGTTCTACCGATGTTGCCTCCGTCTATGCGGGTGTGGTAACAGCCAAAAAAGAAGGCAAGGCCGTGATAACTGCCACGTATATGGGTAAGACCGTAATCGTGAACGTCGATGTTAGCAAAAAGGTGAAATCATTAACCAAAGATAAACAGTCCATGGCTCTTCGCCTTAATGCGACTGAGGAAGTTAAGATCACAGCCTTTTACGATGACGGCACTTCCGAAGATGTAACGAGCAAGGCTGATTACACCGTCGATACGAGCTCTATTGTGACGGTAACGAATGGTTTAGTGAAGGGACAAAATCCCGGCAGTGCAACGATTACGATCAAATACATGAATCAATCCCTGACATTGCCAGTCGATGTTGAAGTTGTACGACGTATTGATGCTGTGAAATCCAGTATATCCTTACTGCTTAATGGAACGGAACCAATCGTACTGAACGCTACCTACCCAGATGGTACAAATGCTGACGTATCCGCTAAAGCAGTATGGACCACTGACAAACCGAACGTTGCTGATGTAATAAATGGATCAGTTAAAGGTTACGGTGTAGGTACAGCTAATTTAACTGCTACATACGGTACTAAGTCGACAACGGTTAAAGTTGATGTAGACAGTACTTTGAAACTCACATTAGATCAACCAAATGTCTTAATGAAGAAAAATGCAATGAAAGATCTGAAATTAGAAGCTACCTATATCGACAACGCTACACCGGTTGACTTTACAGATCGCGCCGAATGGGCTTCGAGTGATGAAGATATCGTCCAAGTCACCAAAGGTAAGCTAACTGCCATATCCATTGGTGAGGCGACGATTTATGCCAAATACGGTGATAAAGTAGTTACAGCTAACGTTGACGTTGAAGTTCCTCGTCGTTTAGTCGTTAGTACCGACCTACTCTCTATGCAAGTAGGTCAAGTGCTTCCCGCCCTTACTCTGACTGCTACTTATGCCGATGGTACAAGCGACAATACCATCGCAGATAGCGCGACTTGGAGCGTGGATAACGACGCCGTTGCATTTGTCAGTAAAGGTTTAGTTAAAGCTTATAAATCCGGTGAAGCCACGGTAACCGCTAAATACGGCGGCAAAACAACGACAACCAAAGTCGAAGTCGATATCCCTACGACCATCAAAGCAAATAAAAAAGCTGTTAATTTACAAAAAGGCGGGTCCGATAAAGTCACGTTGACCGCTTATTTCAAAGACAACAGAGAATTGGATGTCACATCCCTGGCAGAATGGACGACCAGTTCCAAAGATATCGCCGAAGTCCGCAACGGTGAAATCACAGGGATCTCTACCGGCACAGCAACGATTACAGGGAAATATGGTACACGCACAACCAGCATTCAAGTATCGGTTGGCGTACTGAAAAGTTTGACAGTCAGTCAAGAAAAGCTAGTGATGAAAAAAGGCGACTCTGTTACTTTGACAGCAGAAGCTATTTATACCGATGATACAAAAAATAGCAATGCAGCCGCAGATGTCATCTGGACAAGCAGTAATCTCAAAGTTGCCACGGTTGACGGAGGTAAAGTAAAAGCTATAGCTTCTGGAGAATCGACCCTCACTGCTCAACTAGATAGCAAGACAGTTACAATCTCGGTCACAGTGGATATGGCCAGTGATCTATCGGCGAATGTCGCCAATCTAGTTTTTGACATGAATGAAACAAGATCTATCGTGCTGACAGCAACAGATGCTAGCGGCGCAGCTCGCACTGTCACCAATGAGGCTGAGTGGAAATCAAGCAGCAGCTCGATCGCGCTAGTATCCAAGGGTGTTGTAACACCGGTTTCCCGAGGTAAAGCAACCATAACGGCAACTTATGGCGGTAAAAGTGTATCCATTCCGGTTGAAATCGGCGTGATTCAGACACTAGTCGCTGATAAAACTTTCATCGTCACCAAACGCGGTGATCAAGTTCAAGTGAAATTAACCGCTACTTTAGCGGATGGCACGACCAAAGATGTCACGGAAACAGCAACTTGGAAAGTCATGGCCTATAAGCTAGGAACCGTTACGGATGGGCTTTTCACAGCAACTGCTTCAGGTAAAACAACGATCACCGGGTCCTTCGGCGGTAAAATGGTCGCTATTCCCGTGGAAATCGATTCGTTGAAATATTTGAAAACCGACGTCGTCAAAATCGAGCTGCAAGAAGGCAAAACGGCTAAGATTGAGGCTTTGGCAACCTACACAGACGGGTCTGAAGAAGATGTAACCAAGCCTGCATTATGGACATCATCAAACATCATGATTGCTGATGTGAAGGATGGTATCATCCGAGCAACAGGTAAAGGGACTGCTAGAATTACGGTCACGTATTCCAACATGAGAACGACCGTACAAGTGACAGTTACGAAGTAATACCAATGAAACCGTTGTTCCCAATTTGGGGGACAGCGGTTTTTTTCAATTTTACAGAAAGCAGCATAAGTTCTTGCACATAGGGGAATATATCCATACCTACACTTACAGAACCCATTCAACAAATCTTGGAGGTATGGATCATGGTTTCTAGATTTATGAAGTTGGGGATAGTTTCTTTTTTGTCAATCACAGCCCTCCTTGGGGCTCATCAGTATCGTATGCATTCTCATGACCAGCAAATGATTTCGCAAGCAGATAGTTGGGAAGCAGCCAAACAAGGCTCACCAACTTTCTTTGAAACGAATCCTTTCGGCATGCCTGGCGCGGATGCTCATTTACGTACAATGGACAACATGAACAGTCATGCAGCGGCATATGGACTTACACCGCCAACGTCGATGAAGGCTTTAACGGTCCATGCCCAGGCAGCAAGTGGAGCGAATGACGAAGCTCCGCCCTGGTGGAATTACTTCGGTCTGCTTGGTTTACTCGGACTGCTCGGACTCCGCAAACGTTCCCGGACTTAATGTGAAAATTTGAAGGTTGGTTAAAGAGGCCTTGTTCCCGGTTTAGGGGAAGGCTTTTTTCTGTTCCGTTAGATTGTTTGCGGACATTTGTTTATTACATAGACATTTGTTTTTGTTTGCATTAAACTAAAGGCAGTTCTTCGTTTGAAAGGAGCTTTTCATGGATCGTGAACAGCAAATTTTAGCACTCATACGTCAAAATCCATTCATTTCCCAAATTGAAATAGCCAGTATGATAGGTATTTCACGCTCTGCTGTTGCCGGCTATATCGCTGCGTTGACCAAGAAAGGGACGATCCGAGGCCGAGCCTATGTCACATCTGATGAACTTACAATCATGTGTATCGGCGGCGCGAACCTCGACAGCAAAGCGGTCAGCAAGCAGACCATTCGACTGGGCTCCTCGAATCCGGTCACGGTCACCGAGTCCTGCGGCGGTGTTGCGCGCAATATCGCAGAAACACTAGCTGGTTTATCCTGCCGGACAGCACTCCTAACGGTTGTCGGTGACGATAAGGCTGGCCAGTGGGTGCTTGAAGAAACACGAAAACGCGGTGTCGACGTTAGCCAAACGATTGTCCTGCAGGGCGAGAGCACGGGAACCTACACGGCTGTGCTCGATACCACGGGCGAGATGTTTTTGGCTTTTGCCAACATGGAAATTTACGATAAATGTACCCCCCAGCTTTTGATGGACAAATGGTCCCATATTGCTGCTTCCCAGCTGGTTATTGCCGATACAAATTTGCCTGCAGGTACGCTCCAAGAATTAATTAAGCGCTGTAAGGACGAAGGCATCTCGCTATTCATAGATCCTGTCTCTTCCGAAAAAGCGAAAAAGCTCCCGCAGGAGCTTCATGGTGTTACAGCGATCTTCCCTAACCTTGAGGAAGCCTGTCAGCTTGCCGGTGCCTCGATAGAAATAATAGATCAAGATTACGACAAGCTGGCTAGAGCTATTCAGGCACGGGGCGTGAAACACGTATTCATTACACTCGGCAGCGCGGGTGTGATGTATGTTGGCGAAGAAGGCGAGCAGCTTTTCCCTCCTATTCCTACCAACGTCGTGGAAGTAACCGGAGCAGGCGATGCTCTCGTCGCTGGAATCGCTTATGGTGTGATGCATCAACATACCTATATGGACGCCTGCTCCTATGGTCTCGCTGCGGCACAGATTACGCTTCAAACCGATCAATCCGTAGCTAGTGAGCTAACCGAAGAACGACTGCAACAAACCATACAATCGATAACTAAAGGAGTCTGATCCCTATTATGAATACTTCCTACCTGACATTTACCGACGAAGTGAAAGATGCACTGGCGAACAATAAGCCAATCGTAGCCTTGGAGACAACGATTATTTCCCACGGGATGCCTTATCCGCAGAACATTGAAATGGCTAAAAAGGTTGAGCAAATCATCCGCGACAACGGCGCTGTTCCAGCAACGATTGGCATTATGGATGGCAAAATCAAAATCGGCTTAAACGAGCAGGAGTTAGAAGCTTTTGCGACAACGGCCAATGTAGAAAAAGTCAGCCGTCGTGACTTCCCTTACATCCTGTCATCCGGCAAAATCGGCGCAACGACCGTAGCGGCAACGATGATCGGCGCGGCGCTTGCTGGCATCGAAGTGTTCGCTACCGGCGGTATCGGTGGTGTTCACCGCGAAGGTGAAGTAACGATGGACGTCTCCGCCGACTTAACGGAGCTGGCACAAACGAACGTCGCCGTCGTCTGCGCAGGCGTGAAGTCGATCCTCGATATTGGCCGTACGCTCGAGTATTTGGAAACCCACGGCGTACCCGTGGTTGGTTTCAAAACGAGCGAGTTCCCGTCCTTCTACGCCCGCGAAAGCGGCTACGGCGTTGATTTCCGTCTCGATGAGGCAGCCGAGGTGGCGGCTATGCTGCGCACCAAGTGGGAGCTGGGCCTCGCCGGTGGCGCCATCATCGCCAATCCGGTCCCCGCGGAATCCGCGATGGACCATCTCGCGATCGAAGGCGTCATCCAGCAGGCGCTGGCTGAGGCCAAAGATCAAAACGTGACCGGCAAGAAGGTCACGCCTTTCCTGCTAGCGCGCATCAAACAGCTGACCGAAGGTCGCAGCTTGGAGACGAACATCGCGCTCGTTTACCACAACGCGCAAACGGCCGCGCAGGTTGCAGTTGCCCTTAAGAACAAGTAGTCGAGTCCATCTGACCTCGACTTCTCAAAAAAACGAGCCCCAGAAGTTCTGGCGGCTCGTTTTTTGAATGTCGCCATCTACTTGACAGGGAACTTCACCTATCCCCTGACGGTTCATTTAGGTTCGATAAATCTTTACGCTTACTCGTTTACCCATGTTGTCTTTTGAGCGAACGGCACCCGCGCTGCCTTCGGTGGTTCCATGTCTGGGTAGCCGATGTAGATGAATCCAACCAGCTCCTCTTTTCCCACTAGGCTGAACGCCTCCCGCATCTTCGGATGATAGGTAGGTGCACCCGTCCGCCATATCGTTCCTAGGCCTAATGCGTGAGCTGTTAGCAGCATATTTTGCACTGCGGCATGCGCGGCCGCATATTCCTCGATCTCCGGAACTATAGCCTTCACTGAAGGTGTTACGGCCACAGCAATAACAACAGGAGCGCGGAACGCTTTCTTCTCCTGAGCGCTTTTCAGCTTGGATAACTCCTCCTCAGAAAGCGTCGGATCCGCTTCTGCAGCGGCAACCTCGGCGTAGCCTTGGCCCAACAATCTTCTGCCTTCACCGGTCATGACCCAGAACCTCCATGGCTCTGTATGACAATGGTTAGGCGCCCAAGTACCCGCTTCAAGGATTTCTTCGATAAGTGATTTGTCGACAGGATCCTGTTTAACCTTCCCGATACTGCGGCGATGGCGAATCGCTTCGTTTATATCCATGAATCCCATTCCTCTCCCTTTTGCTTATTCTCTCTATTGTTACACGACCCAAGCTCCCTCTGCAAACCTACATTCGCTAGCTTATTCATACTGATGTTGTACTTTGTACAACACTTTGCAAGCTAATCCTTGCTTTCCACGCGATTGTTGAAAAAAATACAACAATCAGCCAACAGTAGCTCTAAAGCCTCTAATACGGCTAAATTGTTGTACAATATACAACAACCTGAGCTTTCCCAGAAGAAATTCAGGAAATTGTTGTACGCTGTACAACTTGCCTTCCTAATTCCCTCTTCCCCTCTCTCCTAAAAGCAGAAAACAAACAAAACCACCAGGAAAAATAGTCACTGGATCATGAGATTGTTTTCATTGGACACTGCATCGAACCAAGGATCTTCCAGCATGCCACACTTCTTAGCTTTAATTTCAATCAAACTCTCACTAGGCTGCACGAAAAAAAGGACTTCATCGAATTAACATTCGAGGAAGTCCTTTTCCACCTATATTTATAAGACTTATTTATCTTTTTTAGCGTGTGAACCATCGCAGTTACCTTCCGTGTTTTGTGTGTTACCACATGCGCATTTACCCATGTTCTCAGCCTCCTCACTTGTTTGTGGTGCTGAGGTAATTATATCCATTACACTTACAATTGTAAAGCGAATAAATAAAAGTTAGTGAATGAGTTTAATTATCATTCTCATTACACTTAGCACTCTCCCACCGAGACTGCCAAGAATTTGACAATGACGTACTCCATCATGCAAGGTATAGTTATAGCAACATAACAAGCACGATAGATTGCTAGTTTCAAATTATAATTAACCCTTGGAGGTACTATGAAATCCACTAAACTCACGATGATCGCGACGGCCGCAATGGCTTTCTCCTTATTTACTTCGGCTACACTTTCTCACACTGCTTCCGCTGCAGCCAAAACAAGTGCTGATTTTACAGATTTGGCCGGTAGTGATGCCGCGCTTAAAGCTAAGATTGATGCGATGATTGCAGCTGGTATTTTTGAAGGTGTCTCGGACAGCACATTTGGCATTACGCAAAATATGACCCGTGCTCAATTTGCTAAAGTAGCTACATTGATTTATAACATCACCGTTGATCCTACTGTTAAGGTGTCCAGTTTCTCAGATGTTAATGCCAATGATGCAGCAAATGGCTGGGCCATCCCTTATATTGAAGCAGCCAAAAAAGCAGGCCTCATAGACGGTGTTACAGATACTACTTTCGTTCCCGGCGATTCTGTAACGACAGCTCAGCTGGATACCGTACTGCTTAAAGGTTTAGGCAAAAAGATTTCCATGACAGGCTCACCTTGGTACGCAGATGCTGTGAAACAAGCAACCGAGCTTGGTATTCACCCTACTAATAAATCTGGCGACCAGTCTGCTAATCGCGCTGACCTTGTTTTAAGCTCCTACACAGCTCAGCAAGCTTTCGCGAACCAAACACGCATATCGATTACAAAAACGCAAGCCTCTTCTTCCGACAATAAGAAGGTTCAAGTTACTTTCAATAAAAAAGTGGATGCCAGCAAAGCAACACTCACTTTGAAAAATGGGTCAACTGTCGTACCTACGACAACTGAATGGGCTAGTGATGGTCAATCAGTAACATTAACGACTACTATTGCGCTCGCAGCAGGCGATTACACGGTTACGCTCGGTGGACTCGATGCTTCTACTGTTCAAACTGCAACCGGGAGCTTTAGCGTTACAGCTCCTAGCACAGGGAACGTTTCGATTGTCGGCACCTACACATTAGCAAGTGTGCTCGATAGCGGTCTAACAGATGCAGCAACAGGATCAAACGGTCTCGTTGACAAAGCAAAAGCTGAAGACCCAACACAAAGTAAATTAGCTAAAGAAATTGAAATTAAGGTGACATCGGCAAGTGGAGATCCCATTGCTATCCCTGGGGTTGTTCAATCCGTTCATTCCTCTGATTCTAGCATTGCTAAAGTTGCTCTTACCTCAGACCATCATGCATACGTTCTTGGCAACAAGCCGGGAACTGCAGACATCAGTGTCCTTGTTCAAATTGGAAATGGCGACGCAAAGCAATTACACGTTACTGTCACGGTTAAAAGCGACGCGATCACTGCCAAGGAAATAAAAGCAGGACAAACTTCCATCGAGAAGACGGTAACAGGTGGCGTCTACTCCTTCGATGCTTTTACGGAAATGGATCTTTCCATCACAGATAACTACGGCATTAAGTACAAAAGTGCGGACATTAAAGGCTACAATTTCGCACTAGGCACCCTTTTCATCACGAATGATATTAAGGGGGATGCTGCAGGTACCGTAGCAGTTGACGCGGCCGGAAAAGTTACTGTGACTGGTAATGTGACTTCTTTCGAATTAACAGCAGTAACTTCAACAGGTGAAAAAGCAACAAGCTTCGTGACGCTTAATCGATAGTAGAACCAAAGAAAGACCGTCAGGGACAGCACCCTGACGGTCTTTTTAAATTATGGCTTAAACGCCAGCAATGCTTCTCTAACCTCGGCCGCCGTGTCCATCTCCAAAATCCTTTCAACTAACGCCTCGCAATCGCTGCGGTTCAAATCCGTAATCACTTTCTTCACCTTGGAAAGCGATGAAGCCGCCATGCTCCATTCATGCAGACCTAAGCCGAGCAAAAGCGGTGCAGCAATCGGGTCACCGGCCATACTGCCGCACATGCCGGTCCATTTGCCTACATCGTCAGAAGCATCGATGACCATCTTGATCAGTCGAATGACGGCGGGGTGGAAATAATCGTATAAATAAGCTACCTTCTCATTCATACGATCGACAGCAACCGTGTACTGCACAAGATCGTTCGTCCCGATACTGAAGAAGTCCACTTCTTTAGCAAATCTGGAAGCAAGCAAGGCCGCTGACGGAATTTCAATCATAATCCCCAATTCTATTGAATCCGCATAAGGGATTCCTTCTTGGCTGAGCTGTTCGCGAGCCTGCTTATAGATTTCTTTCGCCTGACGCCATTCTTCCATGCCCGAAATCATCGGAAACATGATTTTCACATCACCGTGAACTCCTGCTCGCAAAACCGCACGAAGCTGGGTAATAAGCAGCTCCTTACGGTCCAGACAAAGTCGAATGGCTCGGTAGCCAAGAAAGGGATTCATCTCCTTCGGCAAATCCAGATAAGGAAGCTCCTTATCGCCGCCAATATCGAGTGTACGAATAACTACAGGACGTCCTTTCATTGCTTCTGTCACGGCCCGGTAAGCCTTATATTGGGTTTCCTCGTCTGGCATTTGAGATTGTCCCATAAATAAAAACTCTGTACGATACAGTCCTACCGCTTCAGCCCCTTGGCTCAGCAGGCTTGCCGATTCTTCCACTGTACCGATGTTTGCAGCCAATTCGACACGGAAGCCGTCCTTTGTGACAGCATTTCGTTCCACATACGCCAGCAGCTCAGCCTTCTCGGCTTCATCACGCTGCATGAGAACGTGGTAGGATTCTTTGGTTGGGGCCGATGGGTTTAAGATACAGTTTCCGGTCGAGCCATCAATAAGAAGCTCATCTCCATGCTGAATCTGATCAATCCCATCCCCTAATCCTAGGATCGCTGCGATTCCTAATGAATTGGCCAAAATAGCGGTGTGGGAAGTCTTTCCACCTATACGAGTGACAAAGCCGAGTACCAAATTTTTGTCCAATTGAACTGTATCGGAAGGTGTCAGATCATCAGCTACGAGAATAACAGGCTCCCCGATATCGGACAGTTGTGTTCCTTTGCGTTCACATAGCTGAGCGAACATCCTGTTTCCTACATCGCGGACATCTGCCGCGCGTTCCCGCATATATTCATTCTTCATACTTTCGAACAAAGCAGCAATCTGCGTGACCACTTGATGAATCGCGCTTTCCGCTGTCCTCTGCTCGCCCACGATTAATTTCTCCATGGGTGGATAAAAGGTTGGATCTTGCAGAAAGCTGATCTGCCCTTTCAGAATCACAGCCTTTTCTTCCCCAAGCGTACGCTGCGCCTTCTCAATCAGAACTTGCAGTTCAGCCTGGCAAGCAGATTTGGCTTCCCGAAGCCGTTCAACCTCGGCATCGACATCTTGGGTTTTCTTTTTCTCTACATCCGTTAGTCGCACTGGGGCGTACACGAATGCTCTGCCTGTGCGAATGCCGGCGGAAACCCCAAGCCCTTGCAGTACTCTCTCCGTCATCATAGTTCCTCCTATCCCTCAAGCTGCAATAGGCAGCTCTTATGCTTCTCCAAAGCCGCTTTCCACCAATTCAGCCAAAGCATCCAATGCCGCTTGTTCATCCGGTCCTTCTGTTGTCAGGGTAATGACCGAACCCTTCTCCAACCCAAGCGTCATAAGACCTAGAATACTTTTCCCGTCTATGATTGTGATATCAGGTTCACTCTTATATTCAAGCTTTACAGTTGATTGAAAAGATCCCGCTTTTTCCGTAAACAGTTGGGCAGGACGAATATGAAAGCCGGAATCGTTCCGGATTGTAAGTTCTTTCGTAATCATGTTTTTTGTTCTCCTCTTAAATGGTTTCTAAAATCGTTATTAATTGCTGCGCTTCAGTCACTTTCAACAAGCTTTCACGGAACTCCTCGTTAATCAGCTTACGGGAGAGCGCGATCAGAATTTGGAGATGCTCATTGCCTGCGGCCGCCTCCGGCACAGCGATCATGAAGACGATCTTAACAGGCTGGTCATCCAGCGATTTCCAATCAAGAGGCCCAGTCAACTTGGCAAAAGCAACACCCGGCTTGCTGACTCCGTTCGACTTCCCGTGAGGAATAGCGACCCCAAAGCCTATACCCGTCGAACCGGTCTCTTCCCGCTTCAAAACCGCCTCCAGGTATGCAGCTTTATCCGTAATACAGCCAGCGGCTGCAAGTCCGTCGATCATGGATTTCATACATTCTTCTTTGCTTGTTGCTTCCAATGGAATTAAAATGCTTTGCTCATTCAGCAATTCTTGAATATTCATATGGGTATCCTCCTAAATATACAGGGGACAAGATGTTCAATCCCCCTGCGCTCGGTTAATTGGTGTAAAATTTTAGTCTCTTACAGGCTTCTTCAATATATTCAGCATGATGGCTGTAACAAGCGTTCCTGCTACGATAGCTAGAGCATACATAGCCAGTTGGCCGACGGCATTCGGGATCGGCAGGACGAAGATCCCTCCATGAGGAGCGCGCAACGTAGCGCCGAACAGCATGGATAAAGCGCCTGTTAAAGCAGAGCCAACCATGATCGAAGGGATCACGCGGAACGGATCGCCTGCGGCAAACGGAATGGCACCTTCCGTGATAAATGAAATTCCCAGAACAGAAGCCGCTTTACCAGCATCTCGCTCTTCCTTCGTAAATTTCTTCGGAGCCAGTATTGTTGCCAACCACAAACCAAGCGGAGGTGTCATACCAGCAGCCATCACTGCTGCCATCGGACCGTATACACTGCTGGCCAACAAACCCACCGCGAACGTATATGCCGCTTTATTCACAGGGCCGCCCATATCGAAGGCCATCATCGCTCCCAGCAGAAGACCTAGCAATACGGCATTCGTGGATCCGAGCGATTTGAGCCATACCGTCAAACCATCCATAATTGCTTTTACGGGTTCGCCAATGACATATATCATTAAAAGTCCAGTAATTCCAGTAGCCAATAAAGGAATGATTAGAATAGGTTTCAAGCCTTCAAAATTCTTAGGCATCTTGATATAATCTTTCAACAGCTTCGCGACATAACCCGCGAGAAATCCGGCAATGATTCCGCCAAGGAAACCTGCTCCCATTTTTGATGCGAGCATCCCACCAACAAGACCTGGCGCCAAGCCCGGCTTTTCCGCAATGGAGAAGGCGATGAATCCCGCCAAGATCGGTACCATTAGCGCAAAAGCTGCTCCGCCGCCAATGTCCATTAAAGCTGCGGCAAATGTACCCTGTTCTTTAAATGCCTCAATTCCGAAAATGAAAGAGAGTGCAATGAGCAATCCGCCAGCAACAACCAAAGGAAGCATGTTTGAAACACCAGTCATCAAATGCTTGTAGGCGCCTGTTCGTGAAGCGCTTCGCTGAGATTTCGACTGCTCTACTTGCTTTAGATAATCATCCGCAGAAGCCGCTTCTTTGTTCAACGCTTCATCGAGAAGGCCTGCTGGATTTTTGATTGCCTGCGCCACAGGGACTTTAACAATCGGCTTACCAACAAAACGGGATTCTAACACATCCGTATCCGCAGCTACAATAATGGCATGAGCTTCGGCAATCTCCTGCTCGGTAAACTCATTCTCTACGCCGACAGCTCCTCTGGTTTCTACTTTAATTGTAATACCCTTTTCTCTAGCAGCTTTTGCTAAGGATTCAGCAGCCATGTACGTATGTGCAACACCGGTTGGACAAGCAGTAACAGCAAGAATCTTTTTCATAGACGCCCCCGCCTTCAATTCGAATTTATTGTTTTTGGTATAGACCATATGTTCACACTGCCTAGTTTTTGTTCCACTTCAGCAAGTGTACAAACCTGTGTTCCTGGTTTCAAAGCCGTAACAGTTCCTGCCGTTGAGCTCCACCTCGCGGCTTCTTCCAGCGACATGCCATGCAGCATGCAATAAATGAGCGCGGCTACCATAGAGTCCCCTGCCCCCACTGTACTTAGCGGAGTAATTGGAGCAGGCTTAGCGCGAATCGCCTCCGTCTCCGTTACAAGAATCGATCCCTCTCCACCTAAAGAAACGGCCACGTAAGCAATTCCTTTAACGATTAATCTTCTTGCCGCATCGATAATCTCTTCATCCGTCCGGAAGGACTCTCCGAAGAACGACTCCAGCTCATGAATATTCGGCTTGATCGCGTAGGGAACAGCCTCAATACCATGGACGAAAGGCTCGCCATCGGCATCCAATACGGTCCGAACACCTGCCTCATTCGCAATCTGAATAAGTGTCTTATAGAAATCACTCGGTATTCCCTTTGGCAAGCTCCCCCCCAGGGCAACCAACGAAACATGACGAACCTCGGTTCTGAAATGATCAAGAAATTGACTTAAAACGTCATCATCTACAGTGAATCCTGGCTCATTCAACTCCGTTGTTTCCCTGGTTTGTTCCACATACAACTTCAGGTTCGTTCTCGTTTCACCCTTCGCTTGAACAAACCAATTCGGAATACCTAGACTCGAAAGTGTATCCGTTAGCACATTCCCCTGGCGCCCTGCACACAAGCCCCAAGCCGCCACCTCAAGGGAAAAATTCTTCAGTACTTTGGCAACATTGATACCCTTTCCTCCAGCATCCATTCGCCATTCTTTAATTCTGTTCAATCCGCCAAGAACAAAATCTTCCACCGTTACTGTCTTGTCCAAGGCTGGATTCAATGTAATCGTCAAGACAGGCTTCATGACTTCCTCCCACCCGTCTGTACGACGGTAACGGTAACCCCAGCCGTATCAAGCTCTTTCAGCGCGTTGTCCGATATACCGTCATCCGTCAACAGTTGGTCAATCTCGGACAATGCCGCAACCTTAGCAAAAGATACTCTACCGTATTTGCTGTGGTCCATGAGTAAAATCACTTGCTTGGTTGAACGGAAAAAAGCCCGTTTGGTCGAAGCCTCCAACATATTCGGCGTTGTCAATCCAATGACAGGGTCTAGACCATTGATAGCCACGAAGGCTTTATCGACATGTACGGATTCCAGCGCTTTCTCAGCTAACGGACCTACCATCGCCAACGTTTCATGACGTAAGGTGCCGCCCGTAAGAATCAAATCGATTCCTGTGTTGGCAGATAATTCTTGAGCTACCGCAACGGAATTGGTTACTACTGTAAGCTTTTTGAATGTTTTCAATTCCTTAGCCAAATAATAAGTTGTAGTTCCCGAATCGAGTATGATGGAATCGCCTTCTCGAACCATAGAAGCGGCTTCTTTGGCTATCAGCTCCTTTTGTAAACGATAGCGATCTTCTTTTTCCACAAACGTAGGCTCTGAATTGTCACTGACAAAAGCTACAGCTCCTCCATGCGTACGGCGAAGCTTGCCTTCTTCCTCAAGGATCTTCAGATCTCTGCGGACCGTTGATTCAGACACCTGATAATGCTGAGCCAGCTCTTGAACGGACGCACGCTCTTTTACTTGAACATAATCGGCGATCTTCTGCTGACGTTCTTCCTCAAACAGCATCACGACCCCCCCTATTCCACTTCATAGATTTGCGCATATACGGTCATGCGTTTGATCGTTTGATCTCATTTATGATTATATGTGATCGATATTTATTTGTAAAGCGCTTTCCAGAGGTAATATCTTTCATACTAGTCATATTTGATCACAACATAATAAGCTGTCGAGCATGAAAAACCCACCCTCTAAGGGGTGGGCTTTAGAAGCTTTTATGATGAGGTCACTTTCGCTTTTCTCCGAGTTCGGGCTGAAAACGTCCAATTCACGAAAAAAATACCGATCAGGATGAGTGATCCCCCTACATACACGAACCATTCTATGACTTCTCCAAGCAGCAGCCATCCTGATACAACCCCGAAGAACGGGGCGAGGAATAAGAAGGCGCTCGTTTTACCAGGATCCCCTTGTTTCAATAAGAAGAACCATGAAGCGAATTGCACGATAGAGGCCATGATTGCAAGCCATAATAGAATCAACACGGCAGATACTCCTAGGATTAGCTTCGGAGTTTCCATGGTCAGACTCATAACAAGGAGAAGGAGACCGCCGAACAGCATTTGGTAAGCGGTAAGGACCCACACATCGAAACTGGCTCCCCATTTCTTAACGAGCAGTGTGGAGATAGCCCACGAAACCGCAGATCCCATCCCAAGCAGCGTACCCGTTTGCAACTGCATGTGAACACCTAGCGTGATAAACACGCCAGCACAGCCGATCATGACTCCAATCCATTGGGAAATTCGGTATTTTGCGCCTAGAAACAGCGTTCCCAGCACGATGACGAGCAGTGGATTGGTGAAAGTCAAAATCGATGACTCCCCAGCGGTAATCGTGCGTAAGCTTAGAAAAATGCAGCCCATGACGCCAGCTGTTTGAAACAGCCCCACGCTCATGATTTTGCCCCAGTCTCGAAGATCACCTGGACGCGGCCTTTTTCTCACAAACAGAGCCATAATTAGTCCCGCAAGCGTAAAGCGACAGCCAACCAACAGAAGAGGTGAGAAATACGTCAAACCCATTTTACCGATTGCAAAGGAAGATCCCATCAGTGATGTTGTGACAACAACTATTAATCCAAATAAATAGCGATTCATATTACCCTCCCATTGGCCACATATACGTTCAGGATCTGTTGTCTTCGCACTCAAATTTCGTTTATTATCGAAGTATGACTGTAATACTAATCGTTGTATATATCGATTATAAACTGAAATGATTTCGTTCTGTATCGAAGTATGATTGTATGAAGCGGAGGCTGATATGGATGTGTACAAATCCAAATATTGTGGAAGTGGCTTCACTGATAGGCGAACCATCACGTATCACGATTCTGCTGAATCTTCTCGGCGGCAAGTCGCTGCCCGCAAGCGAACTCGCGCGATTCGCGCGCATTACGCCTCAGACAGCAAGTTCCCACCTATCGAAGATGGTGGAAGGCGGTCTGCTCGTCCATGAGTCGTATGGACGGCACAAGTACTACCGGCTGGCAAGCGCCGAGGTGGCCTACGCCCTGGAGGCGCTGCAAACGATCGCCTCCCCGAAGCCGATTCGCTCACTCCGCGAATCGGATCAACTAAGGGCGCTTCGATATGCGCGCACCTGCTATGATCACATAGCCGGCCAGATTGGCGTAGCCCTAACGGACCGGCTTCTTGAGTTAGGCCTGCTGCAGGAGGCAGGCAAGGATTTCATCCTCAGCCCAGCGGGTAAGCAGCGGCTGGAGCGATTCGGCGTCGAGGTCGAGGAAGACCGCAAACGCAGGCGCCATTATGCGCGGCAATGCCTCGACTGGAGCGAGCGCCGCCATCATATCTCGGGTACGCTTGGCGCTGCGCTCACACGCCGGCTGTTCGAACTTCACTGGATTGAACGGCTGCCCGATAGTCGGGCTGTGCGCATCACCCCTGAAGGTCTGTTAGGACTTCGCGATGAATTCGGTGTTGTGCTGTGACTCCTGACGAATACATAAATTTCAGGAACCACACCAACCACCAGCCACATATATTGGTGTAGCCTATTTCTGGCAAAAAACTCTAAGGAGATCATCCATGAATTATCCTCCTACCTATTACACATCTCCCTATTCACCCTATGATCGTTACCCTATTCCTGCTGCTTACTATCCTGTTTACTGGGCTTGGCATCGTGATTTTCCTCCTGTCGATACGAAAATACTCTCACATTCGCTTGCATCCTCTCAAAAACTTCTTAGAGACGCCTCTCTCTTACTCCAAAAGCTAGCTGACCCAACTATAGCCCGCCAATTGATGACCAATGCCCAGAGCGGCAATCAGAAAGAAGTGGATCGGATCGTCCACACTTTCGGCACTGAGTCCATCATCTTGACCAGTTATTCACCTAGCTCTGTTCGTTTCACCATCGATCCTCGTGTCACGGAGAAACCGTGCTGTGAAATTGTATTGTCGCTTAAATGGGGCGAATGACAAAACTAAGAGCAATCTAAACCAACTTATTCGTTGGCTTGGATTGCTCTGCATAGTTCTTATCGGACGTCCGCTGCATTTAAGAATGGCCATACCTTCCCCAGCCAACCAGCTAGAATGACTAGCATAGTCCAATAAAAGATATAGTAAACATCTAACATCGAATAGGAAGATACGTAATAATAAGTTCGTTTTTTTTGCGCTGAAAAACGTTTCGCTTCCATTGCCACAGCCGTCCGGTGAGCGCGGCGAATACTCTGAGCAAGCAGCGGAATGGCATACATCCGCAGCGTCGTATACCAACCGGTGATGGGATTACGCTTCTTCTTCCCCCGCACCTTCAGCGCATAGCGAAGAGTTTGGAACTCTTCGAGCATGAGCGGCAGCATGCGCATCGCAGCGAGGAAGCTGTAGGCGTATTTCGGCGCGACTCTCCACTGCTGCATCATGGCATAGAACAGCGCAACCGGCCGTGTGGTCAAGCTGAACAGCAGCCCGACCGCGGCAACCTGAAGGCCTCGAAAGCCCAGATGGATGCCGCGATAGAAGCTTTCTTCGGTGATTCGGATGAAGCCCAGCTGGTACCACAGCGTTTCTCCGCTGCCGAACATCATCATCCCCGTGGAAGAGGATAGGAAGATAAGCAGGAACGGTGAAGCATACAACAGCAGGCGCTTCATTGGATGGCCTGAGAACAAGAATAGCGGCACCAGTGCGCCCAAGGTCAAATACATCATGGCATTCAGATTATGCGTGAACACGACAACAATAAACAGAAGGATGGACAGGATAAGCTTCACACCCGGATTCACCCGGTGCAGCCAGGTTTCACGATACGTGAATGTTATTTGCATAGCAGCGGAGCTCCTTCCGGAGCATGTGCGGCGGAGGCCGGCAGCTTCCCAGCTGGCCATTCCTCCACATATCCTGCTTCAACCTGCCAAACGCGAGTGGCGCAGCGTTTCACAATCTCCGGATCGTGCGTAACCATCACGATCACAGTTCCGCTCGCTCGCAGCCGCTCCAGCTGCTGCAAGATATGCAGCGTACCGCGCGCATCGAGCCCGAAGGTGGGCTCATCCAGCAGCAGAATGCGGGGGCCGCGCACCATCGCGGATGCCACGCTTAAGCGTCGCTTCTGGCCCATCGACAACTGAAAGGGATGCCTCTTGCGCAGCGCGAGCAGGTCGTATTCCCTAAGCAGCAGTTCTATAGCCGCCCACTGCACCTCCTGCCCCTGCTCCGCCTCCGGCAAGGAGTAGGCAAGCTCTTCCTCCACCGAATTCGTGACGAATTGGAATTCGGGGTTCTGGAACACAAAGCCGACTTGCTCCGCAAGCTGCTCGACTTTGCTGCCCTTAACCCCCTCGATCCAGCAGCTGCCGTGGGTCGGAATGAGCCGCATGATCGCTAGCAGCAGCGAACTTTTGCCAGCGCCGTTGGCACCGACAACGGTAATCCAGTCGCCCGGATAGACGCTCAAGTTATCCACAGAGGTCTTGATCTGCCCTCCGCGTAACCCTACAAAATCGCGAAGGGTCATGACCGGCACCGCAGTCTGAATGACGGAGGCCTTTTTGTCCTCAGTTTTGTTCCCAGACGTTAGCTCCATCCCATTATCGTCCCAAACACCAGGGTACCAGATCCCATAGTCGATCATTTGCTGTTTGTAAGCTTCGAATACCTCTTGAGGCGAGCCATCCGCAAGCAGTCCTCCATCTGGTGACATGACGATCAAGCGGTCGATGAATCCTAGGATGCCGCTTATTTTATGCTCCACGATAACCAGTGTTTTCTCAGCACTAATCCTTCGAATCGTTTCCCATACCTGCTCAGTACCTTCTTCATCCAGAAGCGCCGTAGGCTCGTCAAGGAACAGCACTTCCGGCTCTAGTGCGAGCACACTCGCAATAGCCAGCCGCTGTTTCATCCCTTGCGACAGATTCCCAATCAGGGTATGGGTATCTCTAAGTTGAAGTCCCACCAACTCCAGATAATACGCGATACGAGCAGGCATCTCCTCACGAGGGACTTGTAAATTTTCCAAGACGAAAGCAATTTCCTCATCCACATAAGGCATGCAGAACTGCGTCTCCGGATCTTGAAAGACATAGCCAGAGCTGCTTGGAGTTTGAATGTCATCTGCTTTGAGCGGAATCTCTACAATATCAGGCACAATACCGCTTAGCACTTGAAGCAGGGTTGATTTACCGCAGCCGCTCGGCCCTAGAAGCAGTACCTTCTCTCCAAGCTCAATCGAAAAGGAAACCCCCTGAAATAACAGGGGGGCGTCTTCTCCAGGATATTTTAACCTTAAATTCGTAACGCTCATTCCTTCGCTCATCACGTTACCCCAATACGTCGTAATCTTTCTTCGAAACAGGACGAACAAGACTTAGCACACCGGTACGAGCCAATGCACCCGCTAAATAGTAAGCGAATACGCCCGCGATCAAAGCGCTGCCCAGTAGACGAAGTCCAATAAACAAACAGTAGTTCCAGAACGTGAGTTGATCAATATAGCCATAGTAATTATCCACAACCAACGATAACCCTGCGGATGCGAATGAGGCTAGGATGGTCACGCCAACATTTGCACGACGGTAAAGGAAAAGGGCAAAAACGAGTTCAGCACCAAGCCCCTGCAGCAACCCATATACTAGCGTTGATACACCCCAAGAGCCACCAAAAAGCGCCTCAATCGTGGCAGCCGCTACTTCAGCCAATAAGGCAACGCCGGGTTTGCGAATAACCAGAAACGCGAAGGTCGCTGCCATAAACCACATGCCATAGCTCAATTGCTCCGCGTGAAGACCGAATGGTTTCAAAACATCGTACATCGGCCCCCATACGCGATAAATTACACCAAACACCGCTGCGATCACAATGGTGATCAAAATATCGGTCAATTTCAAACCCTTTGCTGCTGTTTCTTTTTGTGCCATCTGTTTGTTCGACTCCTTTACATATATAAATGTGTAAAATGAGATAGGCAAACACGAAAAAAAAGCCCACCGGGTAGCGGCAGGCATAAAATTAGTGCAAAAAGGCACTTCATTCTCTACGCTGGCATTACCCAGATCAGATTAACGGTCAGTGGCATGGGGCCACTATCTCAGCCTGACTTCATCAAGCACCCGTGTTGCTATTCATTTGGCTTAACTGTAGCGGATTGCCAACTTTTTAGCAATCCTTTTTTTGGGGCATTCGCTCTACTTTTCAATCAAATGCTGCAAATCATGCGTCAATTCGTTCAGTTGGCGAATGCTGTCTACGATATCTCACCATTAATCCATTTCTTCTGTGCAATTCCAATCGTTGTTCTGACACTGGAACTTCTCTCCTTTTTTTCTACATCAAATGACATTTTATTACATCATTCAAGTAAAGGGATGAATAACCCTCTATTTGGAATGATAAAGAGATAATCTTCACGAAGAAATTGACTTCTAGCTAATAATGAAACTACAATACGTAGTGTTCATACTTAAAATTTATTCTAAAGGAGACATTTATAATGGATCATTCAACTATGCAGCACGGACCTGATTTTATGGCTATTTTGCTTTACATAGGCTTGGCCATTTTTGTTTTGTCGATTATTGGCTATGTGTTGGCCGCGAAAGCGCACAAACAAAACACAAGTCGATTGAAAAAAGTAGAGAAACAGGCTCTGAAAAAAAAGCAAAAGACCTGGCTGCTTCTCTCTCACACCCTTGTTATTATCGCGATATGCTGTGTGGGAACCTCGCTTATTCAGCAAAATTCCAGCAAATACAGTGTAGAAAAACTGAATTTTAATGCTCCTATCCAGGTCGTGACAGATAAAGATTATGGACGAGGGCATGCTGAGGGCACACTATCCTATGAGATGAAAATCCCGACCTCTGGTACACATAGTCCACATGACTTAAAGTTCGGCTTTTATAAGGACAGACCCTCCTATGAAATGCTTGTTCATAATTTAGAGCACGGCGATATCATTATTCACTACCGCCCTGATGCTCCTAAAGAACTGCTAGATCGACTCGACTACTTGGCGCATTTCAAGAAAGCCGGTGCTGGTGTACTAGCTGTACCGAATCCAGATGTACCTAGTGATCAGGAGGTCGTCGTAACCGCATGGACGAAAACGATGCAGCTTACGAAGTTTGACGAAGCAAGTGTGGGAACGTTCATCTACCAGAACATTGATAAAGGACCTGAACAAATTCCTTCCGAAATACGTCGCGGCGGCGGTACCATGTAATTGAGTTTGATAGGTTTTACTTGTACTACTTTCGAATCGTTTCACGGTCGGATACTAAATCCGTTGGTACTAAGCCGGTTAGACGCCTGAATACACGGTAAAAATAAGATGGATCATTGTACCCGATGAACTCGGAGATCTCGGTCACTGACAGCGCAGAATGTCTAAGCATGTAGATCGCCGTTTTGATCCTTGTAGCATGGACGAACTCGCTGATCGTTTGACCTGTTACTTTGCGAAAAAGTACCGCAGTGTAGTTCGGAGATCGGCTTATACAAGCGGCAAGCTCGTCTTTGGTAACGTGTTCACGGTAATGGTTTTGAATGTAGCTTTTCATCTGCTCCACTAGCTGCGCAGTAGCGGTCGTTGTCGTATCTTGGTCCCACTCTCTATGGAGATAGACAAACAGCTCTTTGAGCAGCGCTTCACACAGCGTTAGGTAATAGGATTGTTGGTCTTGCCACTGCTGATGGATAAGCCGCAAACGATCGACAATCAACTCGTATTTACCCGTTAATCGGCTAGTATAATGCGGCAGCTGGAGGAGTGGGAACAGCTCAACTGCTGCATCAGCGGTGAATTGAACCACGTACTTTTCATGGATCTGGGTCGGTACACTTCTTCCATAAAAGGGAGTTTTGCTCGGAATGAGCAGCCATTGCCCTTTCTCAGCTACCTGCTTCTTTTCATTGATCCAATACACACATCGGCCATAGGTAACGAGAACAAGCGTCCAATTGGGGCACCCGTCTAACTCTTCCTTGTACCAATTGCTGCTCTTATCATAAGTAAAGGTTATCACCTGCATAACGGCACCCCTCTGCATACTATAGTACATATATCATACTATAGTTCATAGAACTTCGGCTCATTTAGGCATATAATGAAGCCAAAATTCATTCGTTACTATTGAAAGGAAGTCCTAAACACCATGCGTAAAACAAAAATCATTTGTACCATGGGACCCGCTTGTGATTCCGTCCCTACTCTTAAAGAATTAATTCACGCGGGCATGAGCGTCGCCAGATTGAATATGGCTCATGGCGATTTAGATGAGCATCGGGTACGCATTCAGCGCGTACGACAAGCAGCTGGGGAGCTTGGTGTCATCATCCCTATTCTGATGGATATTAAAGGTCCGGAAATCCGCATCGGTCAATTGAAAGATGCTTCCTACGATTTGCAAAGCGGCGATCACATAGTGCTCACAACTGAACAAATTATCGGCGATTCCAGCCGTGTTTCCGTCAATTACCCTGGTCTTCCGCAGGATGTTAAGCCTGGGAATCTCATTCTTATCGATGACGGCTCTATAGAGCTGCGTGTAGAAATGATTGACGGTACCGAAGTTACTTGCAGCGTCTTGAATCAAAGTGTCTTGAAGCAGCGTAAAGGTGTTAATTTACCGGGCGTGCGTACCTCCCTGCCTGGTGTAACTGAGCGCGATGTGATGCATATTAAGTTCGGAATTGAAGAGAATATTTCCATCATCGCGATGTCTTTCGTTCGTAACGGAAACGATGTTAGAGAAGTTCGCGGGATTTTGGAACAGCATGGCGCTGCGTTTACGCCGATTATTTCGAAGATTGAGAACGAAGAAGGCATGACGAACTTCGCTTCGATCCTTGAAGCTTCCGACGGTATCATGGTTGCGCGGGGCGATCTAGGCGTCGAGATTCCGACGGAGGAAGTTCCGATTGCGCAGAAAGACATGATTCGCGCTTGTAATTTAGCTGGCAAGCCTGTTATTACGGCAACGCAAATGCTGGATTCCATGCAGCGCAACCCTCGCCCAACACGCGCAGAAGTGAGTGACGTGGCGAATGCGGTGCTTGATGGAAGCGACGTTGTCATGCTTTCCGGCGAGACAGCTGCAGGCAAGTATCCCATCGAGTCCGTAACGATGATGGCGACGATCGCTGAGCGCGTAGAGCAAACCATGGAGCGCAGCTCCTTGATCGACGCGCAGCTTCAGTCGAACAACGAAGTGACTGAGGTGCTGTGTCAAGCAGTTGTATCATCCGCTAACAAGCTGCACGCTGCAGCGATCTTGACGCCAACGGAGAGCGGCTTCACTGCTCGGATGATCGCGAAGTACCGCCCGGAAGCGCCGATTATCGCGGTGACGTCCAATGAATCTGCGATCAACTACTTGAGCATGGTGCAGGGCGTTATCCCAATCCTTGGCGAATTCTGCGACTCCACTGACGCGATGATCCGCTCTGCCATCGGTCAAGCTGAGACACTCGGCTACGTGAAGAAGGGTGACATCACTGTCGTCTCCGCCGGTATCCCAGTGGGGAAATCAGGAACAACTAACCTGTTGAAGGTTGAGCGGGTTTAGACCGTCTGCTGTGTCCTTCACCAGACTTATACGAAATGTTCAGCAAAGACACCTCTGGGTGTCTTTTTTTGTTTGGTGGCTTGGGAATTTCCCTGAATTTCGCCTAAAGTCATTACTCCCTTTTGGGGCAGACTAATCTAGCAAAATGATGATGGTATAACGGAGGCCCCATGATTATCCGACTCGGATACGTGTCTATGGCGATGGCGATTTTTAATAATACCCCTAGCTCCACCTTTACATACAAACTGTTCTCACAGCGTCCGCGTGAGGAAGCTTTGCAACGAGCCATTGAGATCGGACGCAAAAATCTCGAAGCGACTCAGCGGATCCTATACTATAATGCCGCTCATGGTATTCACTTATTTCGACTATCGTCGTCGCTCATTCCTCTCGCTACTCATCCGGATGTGCAGATTGATGTGGCCACCGAATATAAAGATGAGCTTCGAAAGCTCGGCGACTTCGCGTACGCGCAGGGAATCCGCTTGAGTATGCATCCTAATCAATTCACGCTGCTAAACGGGAGTGACTCGGTTGTGGAGGCCGCTATTAGGGACTTGTTCTATCACGCGGCGATTTTGGATGGGATGAGACTTGATGAGTCAGCTATCATCAATATCCATGTTGGCGGTATGTACGGAGATAAAGCGGCCGCCACAGAGCGGCTATTTGCTAAGATACCGGATGTGCCTGAACATGTTATGCGGCGTCTTACTTTTGAGAATGATGACAAAACTTACACGCTAGAGGAAACGCTGGCCGTGAGCGAAAGGCTGCAGCGCCCATGCATGCTGGATTTGCACCATGATTGGTGCAATCCATCCGCAACCTCCCCCATCGAACTACTGCCAGACATCGCTAAGACCTGGGGTGACATTCCGATGAAAATTCACGTCTCCTCGCCAAAGGATGAGAAAGAGTTCCGATCTCATTCCGACTACATTGAACCCGATCAGCTCATCCCTTTTCTGAAGAGCTGTAAGGAGGTCGGCCTCCCCCGTATCGACGTCATGATTGAAGCCAAAATGAAAGATCTAGCCTTGTTCCGGCTCGCGGAGCAGCTTGGAAAAATTCGCGGCGTGAAACGAGTGGATGGCGGCGTTTTGACGTGGTAGAACAAAAAACCGTTTCTGACCAACAATCAGAAGCGGTTTTTATTCGCTGTCGTATCCTTTTTATCCAATGAAACCGTATGAATGTGGCTCTTCACATGCTTTATCGCATTAATTTCACCACCAATGATAATGATGAGCGCAGAAATATAGAACCAGGTCATGAGCACGATGATGCCCCCGACACTGCCGTAAGTGGCGCTATAATTCGTGAAGTGATTGACATAGAAGGAAAATCCGAAGGATGTTAATTGCCACCCTGCTGCTGCAAATATCGCTCCAGGAAGGATACTTTTGCAGGTCAAACACGTATTGGGCGCTATGTAGTAAATTCCGATGAAGACGACAAATACGATCACAAAGTTCACGATCCAGCGTAGGTTGTTCCACAGATCCACTTGTTTAGATGAAATGGAAATGTTAGCAAGCGTCCAGTCCCCGATCCAATGACCAAACACACTAAGCAGCAACGCTGAAGCGATGACAATGAGCATGCCCAGGGTCAGCATTACAGCGAGAAAACGCGAGTGTATAAAGCTTTTTCGCTCCGGCAGACCATATGCTTTGTTTACCGCGACGACGATCGCATTCATCGCTGCGCTGGCACTCACCAAAGCCAATATTAACCCGAAGGAAAGTGTGCCTCCTCTTTTCACATCAAGCAGGTTGCTAAGCGTTTCCTCGATCCACCCGGAGACTGCCCCCGGAATATATTCTTTAATGAGTCCGATGACATCATCCGAGGAGAACGGCAAATACCCCAATAAACTCAGAATAAACAGCAGAAAGGGGAACAGGGATAGCAGAAAATAGTAGGCACATTGGGCAGCAAGCCCTGTGGCATCGTGCTTTTCGAACTGATTCCAAAGCAATTTTAAGTAAGATATCCCCATGTACATATATGTCCTTTCATCGGTCTATAAATGTGATAGAATAGGTAGTCCAGTATTGCTATGAAACAGGTGATGATTTTGACTTCTCTTTCTATTTACCCTACACCATTAGGTACGAAACAAACCACGGAGCGACCTATCCCGCATGCGCGTATGGCGCTTTTAACGAATAGTTCCGATTTTGTGTCAGATAGCGATCGTGACGCTTACTTTTTCCGCGACTTGGAAAGCCATCAGATTCTCCTGAATGAAGCGCAGGTACAGGCTGTGCGCCATTTCAAAGGTCCCCTACTTACCCTGGCGGGAGCCGGGTCCGGGAAGACAACTGTTCTGGTGTGCCGAGTTGCTTATTTACTGCGTGTCCACCGGGTCCATCCGTCGAATTTGTTATTGATTACTTTTTCGAAAAAGGCCGCCGAAGAAATGCGGGAACGTCTCACGTCCATGCCGGGTCTTGATCATAGTATGACCAATACGATGCAAGTTCGGACATTTCACGCTTTTTGCCTAAGATTACTGCGAATGAACGGGTTACAACAAGAGATTCTGAGTGATGGCCGCTATCAGCAAATTGTCTTCAAGCGCATCATGCTGGGCATGGGGCTGCAGGATACATACCAACCCGAAGTGCTCATTTCCTTGCTTTCCTCTTATAAAATGCAGCTGATCGAGGTCGAAGACCTCCCTGAAGGAACGGAAGAAGATAAAGAAGTGAAGCGGATTTTCATGCAGTATGAGCAGTGGAAAATGGAACAGCAAAAGATTGATTTTGATGATATTTTGATCAAAGCCTACCACCTATTGCAACAAAATACCGATGTCTTGCGCTCGCTGCAGCGAAAATTCACTTATATCAGTGTCGATGAGTTCCAAGATACGAATACCGTGCAATACGAAATCATTCAAATGATTGCAAAGGACCACGGGAATTTGATGGTTGTTGGTGATGATGACCAGACGATTTATTCGTTTAATGGCGCGAGAAATGAATTTATTCTACAGTTCCATGAAAAGTATCCTGCTGCGAAGACGGTTACTCTTGATATTAATTACCGTTCTACTTCAAGTATCGTCGGTCTAGGGAATGCGATCATCAAACACAACATGCAGCGTAAAAGTAAGACCCTTCTAGCAACCAAACAAAGTGAGACCAAGCCGCAATATGTGAAACCTATGAATAGTGATGACGAGGCCGATTGGTTAGTTAACGATCTTCGGATTAAAGTAGCCGAGGGTGGCAGCGAGTATGGCGATTTCGCTATTTTGTATCGGACAGCCAGCAACAGCCGAGCGATTATCGAGCAGTTAATTCTTCATAATTTGCCTTTTGTGGACTACGGAAGCAATGACTCCTTCTACGATCAGTGGATGGTGAAGCCGATTATCGATCACTTAAGGCTTGCCCATGAACGCCGCAATTTCGAAGCCATAGAAGGTGTACTCCCTTCATTATATATAGGACGAGACCAAGGCATGCGGATTATTCAAGATCAGGAAGCGATTCAGGCGAAAAAGTGGCCGCTCATCCACCTGCTCGGTCTGCCGCAGCTGAAGGATTTTCAAAAAGAAAAGCTGAAGAACCGCATCCGACTCATTAAATCGCTTGCTGAAATGAAGCCTTTGGATGCCGTTCAGGCGATTCGCAAGGATTTCTATGATGCTTTCCTGGAGACGAACAAGCGCAGCAAGCTGACGAGTCACAGAGAGATGCTGAAGGAAACGCTGGACGAGCTGGAGTCTTCGGCCAAGCGGTTCGATACGGTGGAGCAATTTCTTTATTTTATCCATGAGGTGGCGGAAAAACGCAACGAAATGAGCCGGCTCCAAAAAGAACAATTCGCGAATAAAATTTCGCTCATGACGATTCACAAATCGAAGGGACTGGAGTTCCCGATCGTGTACTTGCTCTGTGCAATTGAGGGCAATATGCCGCATAGCTCGGCACTCGATGCCAGCCATCTGGACGATGTGAAGATGGCTGGTGTTACAGGGCGCGACAAGGGAACTGCCGCGCTGGAGGAAGAACGGCGACTCGCCTACGTCGCCGTCACGCGCGCCAAGGCCGAGTTGCTGATCAGCTCGCCGGCGTTTTATCGCGGGAAGAAGGCGGAGCCTTCCCGCTTCCTGCTGTCCGCGTTCTCTGGCGCGGACACGGTGGACAGCCGCAAGCCCGCTGCGGCTGTGGGTACAGCAGCGGCGCGGCGACCGGCCGCCGCTGGGAAACCCGCCGCCGCGACTGAGCAGGTCGCGGCGTGGATCTGCGAGCAGGCCGGCTGCAAGGCCTGGTCACGCATCTCTTCGCCGCAGGAAGCGAAGCTTGCGGCGAAGGCGTGCCCCTTGTGCAGCACAGCCATGGTCAAGGGCAGCCGCATGGTTTCGCTCACGCGTTAGCCGAGCATTGCCTACATGCTCCCTTCTAACACGGGTAGAATTCACCCGTATTTGTTGGAGGGATTACCTAGGCTACTCTACTGCTGTCGGCTTATGCTGTCCTTTGGCGACAATGTTTGTCAATGTTGATGCAATAAAATCAAGTACACCCAAGTCGAATGTATTGAAACATTCACTTGCTCATCCGTGAAAGTTGTACATTGTACAACTTTAGGCAAGCAAATCCCCATTTTCCACGCGATTGTTGCATAAATTACAACAATTCCAGCCAAAAGTAGCTCTATAGCATGGGATGAGGCTAAATAGAATTGTTGTACAACATACAACAATCTTTAGCTTGCACAGAAGAAATCAAGGAAATTGTTGTACGTTGTACAACTTGCCTTCCTAATCTTCCAATAGTCACTTACCGAGCCGATGATTATCATTTATCTACAATCTCACTCAGCTCAGCGGCAAATCCATAGCTAAACATGCTAAATAGGGGTAAGCTTCACCTTACCCCATAACAGAAAAAAGAGCAGCAATCCCTAGTGGGAATGCTGCTCTTTTTTCTGTTACACAAGTTCTTTCAAAGCATCTAAAGCCGCATCATAATTCGGATGCTCCTTCATCTCCGTTAAATACTCCACATAACGAACCGTATTGTTCTCATCCAAGATGAATATCGCACGCTGATCGAGCTGAATCTCTTTAATCAAAACGCCATATGCTTGGCCGAAAGCACGGCTTTTATAATCAGATAAGGTTACGACTTTATCAATGCCTGCAGCCCCGCAGAAACGACTCAGTGCAAAAGGAAGATCCACGGAAATCGTCAATATGACGACATTATCGCCTAGCTTATCTGCTTCCACATTGAAACGACGCGTCTGTGCATCGCATGTGCCCGTATCCACGGAAGGGACGACTGAAATCAGCTTCACTTTGCCTGCATAATCCGATAGGCTGACCTCTGTCATTAAATCCTTATTCACTTTGAAATCTGGCGCTTGATCCCCAACCTTAATCTCCGGTCCTAGCAAAGTAATTGGATTCCCTCCTGCTGTTGCTACCCCTGTGCGTTCTTGTACCTGTGTCATATTCGTATTCCTCCTGTAATTTTATATGTTTTAACAAATTTGATTCGTTGTATGTTATGCCTTCTCGATAACTGCTTTAAGCTTCTCTTTAGGTTGTACCCCAACCATCTGATCAACCAATTGTCCATCCTTGAAAACGAGCAGAGTAGGGATACTCATGACGTTATATTTGGAGGCGGATTCTGGGTTATCATCCACATTGATTTTTACAATCTTGGCTGCATCGCCGATCTCAGCAGATAGTTCATCTAGGATGGGAGCGATTATTTTACAAGGTCCGCACCAAGGGGCCCAAAAATCTACAAGTACAGTACCTGCTTCAATTTCATTGTTAAAAGTAGCATCGGAAATTTGTTTAACTGACATGGCTAATTCCTCCTAAAGGTTTTTATTATTAAAAGCATTAAGCATGCTGTTCTGAAATAAATCGTTCACAATCTAGTGCGGCCATACAACCGCTTCCTGCCGATGTAATCGCTTGGCGATAAATGCGATCCTGCACATCCCCACAGGCGAATACACCAGGCACAGTCGTTTGTGACGTTCCGGGAATAACCTGCAAATATCCGAGTTCATCTGTTGGCAGCTGTCCGCCTAGGAAGCCTGTATTCGGAGTATGTCCAATCGCCAGAAAAATTCCATCGGCCTCCAGCAGTTCTTCCTCACCAGTTACGTTATTGAGCACCATAAGTCCGGTCACTCCAAGAGGGCCAGCTACAACTTCAAGCGGTGTCCGATTGAGACTCCAGGCAACTTTTTGATTGCTGCGGGCGTGATCCTGCATGATTTTCGATGCTTTCAGATCGTCACGGCGATGCACAACGCGCACTTCGGAAGCGAATCGAGTCAAGAACTGTGCCTCTTCCATCGCGGTATCCCCACCGCCAATTACGATAATCTTCTTGTTTCTAAAGAAAAATCCATCGCAAGTTGCACAGGTGCTAACGCCTTTACCAATATTATCGGATTCACCGGGAATGCCCAGTTTCTTGGCCGTTGCCCCTGTTGAAATGATTAGCGAATCCGCCGTCAATTGACCTCCATCCTCTAAAAACAAGGTGAATGGACGTTTGGACATATCGACTTCTGAGACCCGACCTGGCTGAATCGTAGCACCGAAACGCAAGGCCTGTTTACGCATATTATCCATCAACTCCGGCCCCGTGATGCCATCCGGGAACCCTGGGAAGTTGTCTACTTCTGTGGTGGTAGTTAACTGCCCTCCAGGTTGTATACCTTCTATGACTAAAGGCGACATGTTCGCCCTTGCCAGGTAAATCGCTGCGGTTAACCCGGCTGGTCCAGTTCCGATAATGATCGCTTTGTGATGCATAGGAACGCCTCCTTGATGCTTCATGTTATTTGTATGATTTTTTATTGTTTGTTAGCAATTTAATTTGAAACAACTTTATGAATGAATCATACCAATTCCATTTAATATTGTCAACAATTAATTTGCATGCAATATAAATTCAAATACTTAAAACTTTATCTGGTCCATAAAAACGAGCAAAAGCCGCGACAAACGCTGTCGCAGCTTAACCTTGAAAGTGAAATCCAAAGACTTTTGGAATCGAATAAAAAACTCCTTAGCCTTGTACTAACTGAGCTAAGGAGTTTTCACTTTGTACAGCTTACTTATGGCGTCCGGCTTTTCATCTCATCGAGACTCTTGAACTGGTAGCCCTGACTTCTCGCATCGTCAATGATTTTGGCCAGTGCCTCCGTGTTATCTTTGGACACCGAATGAAGCAAAATGACAGCACCTGGATGCAGCTGCGCCATCACATTTTTGTAGGCATACTCCCAGCCCTTCTGATGCTGTGGCTCCCAATCGCGGTAAGCGACGGACCAAAACACGTTCGTATAGCCAAGCCCTTGACTAACTGCTAACGATTGGCTATTAAATATCCCCCGCGGCGAGCGAAGATAGCGCATTTCCTTTTGTACAGTAAGAGTGCTGACCTCATCTTTCACTTGATTTAATTCTTTCTGAATGCGTTCTGCCGATATTTGACTCAAATCCGGATGGCTCCAAGAATGGTTGCCGATCAAATGGCCTTCCTGTGCCATTCTCTTTAACAGTTCAGGCTCCGTCCTGATATAATGCCCCGTCACGAAGAAGATCGCGGGTACTTGCTTCTCCTTTAGCACGTCCAAAATCTTACCGGTATAGCCCTGCTCATAACCATTATCGAAGGTTAAATACAATTCCTTTACAGCTGGATCTCCTGTAAAAATAGCCCCTCGCTGCTTCAACAGAGCTTTGAAGCCCTCTTGGTCAATGGACGGGGCTTGTCCGTTTGAGCTTTTCTTAAACCCAAAATGATAAGACCCGTCGGCCGATGCCATCGTCGCTTGTCCGAGCAGCATGGCGAGCACGATCGTCAGAATTCGCATGTATTTCACGGTTAAACATTCACTCCTTGCCTTCTGTGGATTGGTACAGCCTACATAGACTGTTACTAATATGCCACATGTTAGACGGAGATTATGTGCTCTTTTTCAATCTATCACTTTCCCAAAAGCATCCACAATGTCAGCCCGAAAAGCGTGTCCGACTAGCTTCTGAATTTCTGCGTACGCTTCTCTCGGCGACGTGGCTTGGCGGTATGATCGCGGCGTCGTCATGGCGAGGAATACTTCCACTAAGCCGAGCATTTGCGAAAGCAGCGGTATTTGATCGCCCGTGAGACGATACGGATAGCCAGTGCCATCTACTTTTTCATGATGATAAAGGAACGCTTTCTCGACCTCTTGAAAATCGGGGATACCCTCGCACAATTCCTTCGCCATGAAGCAGTGCTCCTGTACCACTTCGAACTCAAACTCTGTCAATTTCCCTTCTTTTTCAAACATATAATCCGGCCCCTCCGAGTAGGCGTAAGCCGTACCCATAACGAGGAAAGTGGAGAGGCTGAGTGAAACGATCATCACTTTGCGTTTCAAACGAATCATCGTGCTGCCCTGCCTCCTTCTTGTTCTGATCTCGCTTACAAACCTATTGTATCCCGCCATACGATTCGTGACTTCGTCCTTTAGAGTAATTTATACCTACTACTTTCGCAGTGTCATATGGTATACTTTTGTACCAGATACACACCTAATCCACGATTAATGGGGGCTATAATCTTGAATTTATTAGAAGTAAACTACCTGGCCGTACTTGTTGCGACATTAAGCACCATGGTACTTGGTTTCCTGTGGTATTCGCCGGTCTTATTCGGAAATGCATGGGTCAAGCTGCGAAATATGAAAATGGAAGAGATGAAAGGCGGAGGCCCCATCACTTACATCCTTACGGCACTAACCGCATTAGGGGGCGCCTTTATCCTGGCACTTCTTTTGACGCTTGGCAATGAGACAACCTGGTTGACAGGGCTTACGATTGGCCTACTTATCGGGCTAAGCATTTCGCTGAAAATCGGGATGAATTATTTGTTTGAGAATAGCAAGCTGCAGTTGTATTTCATCACCATCGGCTACCACTTGGTATCCTATTTGATTGCTGGCATTATCATTGGATCCTGGCAGTCCTAATGTCATCGGGATAGACTCACAAGAGCGCCTCCACAGGAGACGCTCTTTTTTTATTGCCTTTAACGTGTTTCAAAATCGTCTAAATTGTTTATTCAGGTATATCCCCCCATTCCACTTGGCATTCACTCGAATATACTGGAGCACAAGATCTTTGGGGGTGGAGATAGTGCTTCAACTTAATGGAATCGTTGGCGGTAGCTCACCAATCTCGGTTGGCGCTGGAAAAACGATACTGCTGCAGCAAATACTTATTCGTGTGAAAAGTAAACAAAAGTTAATTTTGAGGGATATTAACTTCTTGTTTCACAATAAAGCCAAGAACTCGAGATCCTTGAGTCGTTCAGATAGTTGGCACATGACCTTTGTGCGGCGTTAAGTATGATGACCAAATGTTTAATCACTAGAAAAGAGGATACAATGAACCGGAAGCAAATGCTCCTGATCAGTACAATGGCCCTTACCTTAAGCATGGGGGGAACCACATGGATTGATCCTTTAAGAGCTAGTCCAATTGCAAATAAACAGAATACTGTTCCTATAAAAGAAGATCTGCTGCATGTCCTGGGGCTATCCTCTGAGGAAGACATTTACATTGCCCAGTATAATGGGTTATCTCTTGCAGATATAGCCGAAGCCAACAAAGTTGATGTTCAGAAAGTCATTGAGCTTCAATTAGCAGAGTTAACCGAACAATTAAATTTACGGCTGTCCAGCGGCAGCATTTCGCCTGAGCAATATGAAGCACAACGTGCTGAATTACCTGAAATTATTATCAAAAGTGTATACGCCATGTAAGAAACGACAACGTCGTCCTTCAGGGACAACTAAAAAACGCCCGCATGGGCGTTTTTTTATGTTACTAACTTGTTGTGAACACACAACTATGTCACTATCAAATGAAGAGAAGCTCATTAGGAAAGGATTACGACTTGATCATGAACTTTCATCAACTTATTCCGCTTGTCCCTCTCATTGAACAGATCGAGACGAATAGTTCCTCTCTTACGGCCGAATGCCCGGCCAATAAGTATCAGCTTATTATCGTACGCCGTGGACACATCACGATACTTGGCCAAGATCAAGAACCGACGGTTTGTTCACAAGCCTATGCCTGCCATCCGGATCAAGGTACCTATTCCATCCAAGTTCCCAAAACCAAAACCGTGGAGTACGTTATCATCACTTACCGAATGCTCCCTGACGAAAACACATGGACGTTACAAGGCCCACTTACCACACTCAGCGAGATCAAAATTCACTATATGCTGGATGAGCTTATCCGAACAACTCATGATCTTCATCCACTCACGGCTGAAGAAGAGGCTGCCCATATATTTCGTAAGCGAATCATGTTGGAGCGCATTCTCTTCATTTATTTATATGAATCTCAATTGACCCAAGAGAAAAAGTCTTCAGCCGAATCGATTGAAGAGACTCTTTCCTATATGAATGAACATTATATGGTTGAGCTTTCACTTCCGATGTTGGCCAGACGAGCAGGCATGAGTATAGGTTATTTTACGGTTCTATTCAAAAAGCATACCGGTGCTACGATGATGAATTATTTGTACACACTGCGTATTGAGAAAGCTAAACAAATGTTTCTCCACACCGATTTACTTGCCAAAGAAGTTGCAGGACGCGTCGGTTTTGTTGATTATTTTCATTTCAGCAAGGTTTTCAAGAAAAAAACAGGCTATTCTCCTTCCGTATTCCTTGCAAGCCAAAACAAAATCTAATAATAGGACATGTTCATTATACATATTAGACATGTCCTAAAACGGAATTATTCGGTATGATTCCAAATGAGAATAATAATCATTGTCATGGGGGAAACCGAAAATGAAAAACCATATCGCTCGTCTTTGTCTTATCGCACTGATCAGCGTATTTGCAATAAGCCTTGCAGCTTGTGGCAAAACGACGAATACCGAATCAGCTGCAACAACACCGGCTGCAGCAAGCCAGAAGCCTAGTGCTCAATCCGAGGGTAAAATTACGGTTCAAGATGCGGTTGGAACCGTCGAACTACCTAAGAAACCTGAACGCATTATTACGATGGAATTCGGGTTCACCGATATCCTCGTCACGTTAGGCGTACAGCCTGTTGGTATTGCTGACGACAACAGCCCTGATCTATTCATGGACTCAGTAAAAAGTCAGTTGACAACATACAAATCTGTTGGTTCCCGCTATGAGCCAAACATTGAGCTAATTAGTTCACTTAAACCCGATTTGATCATTGTCGACGTAAACAAACACAAGAATGCCATTCCCCAGCTCAAAGGAATTGCTCCGGTTCTGGTGTTAGATGATTTCCAAGCTGATTACAATCAAATGCTCAAGAACGTTGCAATTATCGCTAAAGCCGTTGGCAAAGAAGAAGAAGGCAAGAAACGCCTAGCTGAGCATCAAACAAAGGTTGAGTCTTTGAAAAAGAAACTAGGTTCAACGAATCTTCGTGTTCTTCCCGCAGTTGTGAATCCCAAAGGATTCTTCGCTCATTCTGATCACGCTTATAGCGGTTCCTTCCTAGCGATGCTAGGGTACACGGACCCTATTAAAAATACTGCCGCTTATCCGCAGATCACGCTAGAACAACTGGTTGAAGCCAATCCGCAAGTCCTGTTCCTGCTGCCTACGGAAAAAGAAACCATCATCAAACAATGGGAAACAAACCCGTTATGGCAAAAAATTGACGCTGTAGCGAACAAAAAAGTGTTCACTGTAGAACGACGTGACTGGTCTCTATCGCGTGGATTCCTCGGATCTGAGAAAATCCTCGAGGATATCGTGAAGAATTTGGGGCAATAGTCCAATGAATCCTACATATGAGAAGCAGAGCCGTAAATGGCCTCTGCTCTTCCTTTTTTCTATCTCTATTCTCATTATGATGATGGGTGTGATCTGTAGTTTGAAATGGGGCCAGGCTCAGGTCTCCTGGCGCACCTTGATCGAGGCCGTGACCTACCAAGGCAATGACAAAGCTCACCTCTACATCCAAACACTACGTTTACCACGTGCCATCATGGCATGTATCGTAGGCATGCAGCTAGCCTTAGCAGGATTGCTTACACAGCTAACAACCAAGAACCCACTAGCATCCCCACACATTTTCGGGATTAATGCCGGAGCGGCTTTGGCCGTGGTGGTGGGACTTGTCGTTTTACCCCACTTTGGCAATATAGGCCTAATTGGCTTCGCATTCGCAGGGGCAGCCCTAAGCGCGCTGCTCATTTGGTCATTAGCAGGAACGGGACGTCAGCAATACGTGCGTTTAGCCCTAGCCGGGATAACCATCCACTTCCTCATGTCTTCGCTGACGGAAGGCTTCATTATCATGAATCAGCATGCCACTGACAGCATGGTCTTCTGGCTTGTTGGCTCCTTGAATCAAGCGGCTTGGACGGAAGTTCGCATCATTTTACCTTTTTTTGTAGGCGGCATGATGCTATTCAGCTTCATGCTCCCCTCATTCAAGCTGCTGCTAATGGATGACGACATTGCGGTAGGTTTAGGCCAACGTGTTAACCTCGTGCGTGGAATCAGTATTCTACTCGTCATCGTACTCGCCGGATCCGCAGTAGCCTTATGTGGTCCGATTGGTTTCGTTTGTCTCCTTGTTCCGCACATGGCTCGCGCCATGGTCAGCCCGAACTTAACGATTCTTGGCCCGTTTACAGCTCTACTTGGGGGGATTTTACTTCTATACGCCGACTTCCTCAGCCGCTTTATCGCTTTTCCATTCGAATCACCGGTTGGCATTGTGACAGCTGCGATTGGCGCGCCATACTTCATCTACTTAGCTCGCAAGCAAGGAGGTGCGCGGTGAAGAGGATAGCACGAACAATGCGAAAACCTGTTTTTTCCCTGATGTCAGCATGCGCAATTATGATAGTGCTCGCTATCATCTATGCACATGTTGGCGCCGTGCGGATCCCGCTTGGAGATGTATGGGCAGGATTCATGGATGAGAAGAGTCCGTCTTATTTCATCGTGCATCAGGTTCGATTGCCACGCATCTTGGTTGCAATTTTAGCGGGATTTGGTCTAGCGGTTGGCGGTGTTATTCTACAGAGCTTGGTGAGAAATCCGCTTGCCAGCCCTGATGTTATTGGGATTACCAAAGGGGCTGGATTCATGGCTGCGGCTGTTATCTTTCTCTTTCCCAAATCGCCAAGTTACTTCTTGCCGATTGCTGCGTTCGTCGGTGCCTTCTCTGCATTCCTTCTTCTACTGCTGATAAGTCGGCGATTAACACTCCCTCCGGCCTCTCTTGCCTTGGTAGGCGTTGCCATTGGGACTGTGTTTCAAGCCGGCACACAGTATTTGATTATCAGACACCCAAGCGACATCAACATGGCGCTGCTCTGGCTGTCCGGAAGCTTATGGAGCCGAAGCTGGCACGATGTGTACACGCTGCTGCCGTGGATCGCCGGGCTCCTGCCTATCGTGTGGGCGAACTCTGCGAAGCTGAATATTTTTCAGCTTGGTGACGATATCACCACCTCGCTCGGGCTGAACATCGCGAAGCAGCGCTTCTGGCTGCTGCTGCTTGCCGTTGCTCTCGCCGGCATCTCCGTGTCGGCCGTTGGCGCGATCGGCTTCATTGGCCTGATCGCGCCCCATATCGCGCGGAGCATCGTCGGCGCTCGGCATCAATGGCTGATCCCGCTAGCCGCCTTGATCGGCGCCGATTTGATGCTGCTGGGAGACTTGCTCGGCCGCATCATTATCCTCCCGCGGGAAGTGCCTGTGGGCATCATGACCGCCGTCATCGGCGCACCTTATTTTATCTACTTGCTGCGTAGGGAGCGTCTGCGTAGAGGGTAATACACCAAAGAGGATGCAAAACCGATTCACGGTTTGCATCCTTTTTTGCCGGTGAGTAAAGTCAGATACTTTGGGGAGAAATTGTTGTATTTACTGCAACATTCCTGGGGAAAACGCGGATTAGCTGGCCTAAAGTTGTAAAAAATACAACAACTCCTTGACCAGGAGTCATCCCTTGCATGTTACGCATCAACCTGGACTAGCGCTCTCATCCAAAAGATCAGCATAAGCCGTATATGGTCCCTATTCCTTTGCGGGTTACTGTCTACCTTAACTCATACCACGCAGCCGATCCGCAATAACTCTCATCATGCTTCGCAGAACATCAATATTCTGGAAGCAAAAGGTCAGCACCAGATCCCGATGAAGCTGCAGCAGGACGGTAGCTTCCTTCGCCGTACAGTCAGCCGAACGAGGACCGCTGTCGATAATCGCCATCTCACCGAAGAACGCGCCTTCCTGTAGAACCGCGTACTCTTCACTGCCTCTATGCACACGAATGCTTCCTTCGATAATGCCATACATGGTATCTCCGAAATCACCTGCGCGGCAGACGACTTCTCCAGGTTCGTAGGCAACTTCTTCCACCATTTGAGCGAGCCAAATGAAATCCTCAGGAGCTAGATGCACGAACAAATCTACTTTTTGCAGCACGAGAATCCGCCGTAAAATGACTTCGTCCTTCGTTAAGCCTTCTGCTGTCTTGGTTACAGGCAATTGCAGGGTGGCTGCGACTTCTGCGTGACTTTGCTCCAGTTCAGACTTAACCGCTGTCTGTCCCCGCTCCAATTCGGATCGCAACCTGCGGGACAGCAGCTTCATCATTTCAACCGCAATGCTGGTCTGATCGAACATCATATCGTAGAAAACAGAGGAATCCAGTCGCCACAGAAGAACATCCTCCTCGGCTTTAATGGTTGCTGTTCGGGCTCCCTGAGTCAGAATCGCCATTTCACCGAAGCATTCTCCCCGCTTCAGCTCGCCTAGCGGCTGCCAACCTCGGTATACGCCGGCTCGACCTCCATCCATAATCATCAGGGAATCTCCTAGATCCCCTTCCTGAATGATGACTGCCCCCTTCTGAACACTCAGTTTATGTAGTCGCCGTGCAATAACAGAGAGATCTCTGCTGATCATCCCTTGGAACAAAGATACATGACGGAGCAAATGCACGCGATGCATCAAATCCGAGAGATCCTCATTTGGTGAAGTTCTGGGCTTGTCCATGGTGAGATGCTGTATCGCTTGCTTGAGCCAATCATCCCCTTGCGCGGATAACCAGTTCAACTGTTCGCTTAGTGGCATGTCCGTTACTGAATTCCTAACCACCACGCTTGAGCCTGACATAAATGTCGTCATTTCCGTGCGCAGGCTTCCTCGAAGCGTTTGATCGATCACTTCCTCCGCATTGGCCTGCTGCCTGGTATCCCCTTCGGACCAGTCGATATAGACGGCCTGCATCGTTTTCTCTTCATAGATGAGCGATAACAACTGGAAGATGCGTCGACTGATCGCTGTTCGAATTTCTCTTATGATATTCTTGATGTCCGAGCAGCCCTCTATCCCAACAATGCTCGCCCCATGTTCAGCAAACTGCCCATGCAGCTTTAATTCGCGGAGAATATAAGTCTCTACTTTGTGGCTGTCCACAAAAGGTAGTCTCTTATGCATACGAAGCAGCGATTCCAAAATGCGATCACGCATGTCGTAGTTGGCAGCCTCGTAGCAGTCGAACAGCATATCGAAGGCTCTCTGCGTAGCGATTCGTTCGAATACGGCTGGTAAATACAAGCCAATTTCTCTCTGGTTCAAATAAGGCGCTAACTGTGGCAAAATATCCTGCTCATCATAAGCAGCGAGGGCCTGGGTGGCGTAGCGCCGGGTTTGGCTGTCTTTTAACATCGCAACTATCGGTACAATTAACGGAGGTACATGAAGAATAGCGGCAGATTCTAAAGCGCGAATTCGAACCTGCGGACTGCTGTCTTGTAAGAGAGAAATCAGCGGTTTATAGAAATTTTTCACACGAATTTGTCCAAATAAGGCAGCCATCGCAATCCGTTCTTCTTCATGCCCGCTTTCCATCATTTGTTTCAATTTCCCGACCGCTCGAAACATACCTTCAATACTATAATATTTCACCAAACCAGCGATGGCAGCTGCTTGTACCTCCACTGATTGATCTTCTAGATGAACGGTTATTTCATCTACATATTCCTCATTGGCATACGCTGCTAGCGCCATTATTGCCCTAGCTTTCACCTGATTGTTTTCGGTTGCCACCAAGAATTGCAAGATAGGTTCGAAGCCGTCCGGCACCTTTTGCTCCACATAGGCCAAGGCTTCCATACACATTTCAGGAATTGAATGATGCAGCAGTCCGTCTAGATGAGGCGTTAGTTCGAAGGAGTCCATCTCTCGTAAAAGACCGAAGGCGTACAAAGCTTGCTGCTTATCTGAGCTGGATAGCGCATCAATCAGGATTTGCCGACTAGCAGGGTCCATTAGATTGAGTTCAACCTTCTGGAGATCGTCTCCCCCTGTTTTGAGATTAGATAAGAGGGTATGCAGATAGGCTTTCTTGACCTTTATCCCCGCAACGATTCCAATCACAAGCAAAACCAGCACGATATAACTCAATTGTTCAGGAGCAAGCAGCCGCGTTACGATAAGTAAACAAATGGCAGCCAACCCCTTGGCCCCATTGCGGACAATGCCATCTAGGAAGCTCTTTGCTCTGCCCCGCCACTCCGGTGGAACAGGGAACATCACTAATTGGCTCACTGAGGAGTAGAGAGTATCCCCGACAACTTTATCGCTTCCTTTCACGATTACAGCCATAGCCAGTACAGGCAGGACTAAAATACCAAAACTGCCAGCAATTAAGGTAATCGGGAAGACAAGCAAGGCGGTCATCACGCCGAATCGCGTCAAGATGCGACTGGATATAAACAATTGAACAAATAAAGCAATCAACCCGGAGAACCCATAGAAGCTGCCCATAAACCCAGCCAAGGCCTCATTCTGTAAGGTCCCTCTCAGGATCACCTTGAATTGATAATCAATTAATGTGAGAGATAATACGAGTGCTGCAGATAAAATGGCGACATATTTCAGATGAGGAACGCTCGCGAATAAACCTGATTTCCGACGTACGGCCTGCTTCGCCGTTGTTGTCCTAGGCTGAGCCGGTTTGGCTTCTATCGATTCCTTAGCGAAACTTAAGATCAAATAAACGGCCACCAAACCGAGCAGCTGTAGACCCGCATAAAAGTAAATCAGATTCGCCGTGCCTACGAGCGGAACGAGTGCTTTTAGCCCAAACCCGCTTAAAATCCCCCCCGTAATCCCCCCGCTTCCTACGATTCCAATCATCTGCTTGGCTTTCCTCTGATTCATCACTGATGTGGCGAACTGCCAGAAACAAACAATCATCAGGAAATTAAACACGTCATAGCCGATGTAGATAACAGGAAACACCCAACGCAGCTCTAGTCCCACACCAAACCTAGAAACTAGAACCAGTACGGAGATTAGCGGAATTAGGATCTTCATGAGGCTTTCCAACCGAACCTTCGGTGAGTATCGTTGAAAAAGGATCCCCGCCATGATCATGACCAGGGCCTGAGGCAAGTACATCAGAGATAAATAGGAATTATCAAACCGGCTTAAAAAAAGCGTATCTGCCGCGGTTCTCCCGATGGTTGAGGCTGAAACGACACAAAATAAATAAGCGAATAAGAGAAAAACTTTCCCATACTCTTGCTTATCTTCAGCGAATTTATGTAAAAAGATCTGATAAGTTTTGCTAAACATCATACGGCTCATGATACACCTCATTTTAGAATCGACGCTTAAAGACGCCTAATGAAATTGTACCAGAAGTCCTAGGATTAAATAACTAATTTATTAAAAAAAAAGAGACACAATCCGTCACAATACTACGAAACTCAACCGAATTAAATCAGCTAAAAAATGAAAAAAAGCCGCCCCAGCAATGGAACGGTTCTATGCTATGACGATTTCCTTGCAGATCTTCTCTTTTAAGGCGAAGAACTGAGCCCTATTAGGGACTGTTCTACTCCTTATTGGGATCTCTCATGCTCTTGCGTGCCACCCCTGTACGATAGGCTGCTTCAACAACTGCCTCCCTTACCTTTTCCACCACTTTCTGGTTAAAAACGCTTGGGATAATATAAGTCTCATTCAATTCTTCATCGGTTACTACGGATGCAATAGCCTGAGCAGCCGCCAGCTTCATTTCCTCATTGATCTCACTCGCCCTGCAATCCAAAGCGCCGCGGAAAATACCGGGAAAGCAAAGAACGTTATTGATTTGATTCGGCTTATCAGATCTCCCTGTAGCCATCACTCTCACATAGGGCTTGGCAAGCTCGGGATCGATCTCCGGCATGGGGTTCGCCATCGCGAAGACAATCGGGTCCCTCGCCATGGATCGAACATCATCTACTGTTAAAATGTTAGGAGCGGAAACGCCAATGAATACATCCGCATGCTGGATAACGTCGGACAAACTCCCTGCTTCCAAGTTCGGATTCGTCATCTGGGCAAACTCGGTCCAATGCGCATTGTCGTACTGTGTATTTCGGTTAATCGCGCCATAGCGGTCCACTCCGATTAAGTTACGCACGCCAGCGGCGAGCAGCATCTTAGAGCAAGCGATACCTGCCGCCCCAATGCCGTTAACAACAACTTTAATGTCCGACATTTGTTTGCCTGTTATTTTCAGCGCATTCAACAATCCGGCAAGCAGCACGACCGCCGTCCCGTGTTGGTCATCATGAAACACGGGAATATCGAGTTCACGCTTCAGCCGTTCTTCGATCTCAAAGCAGCGAGGCGACGATATGTCCTCTAGATTGATGCCTCCAAACGCTGGAGCTATCGCTTTGATGATGCTGACGATTTCGTCCGGATCCTTCGTATCAAGGCAGATTGGGAATGCATCCACGCCCGCGAATTGTTTGAACAGCATCGCTTTGCCTTCCATCACTGGCATCGCGGCCAACGGTCCGATGTCGCCAAGCCCAAGTACAGCCGTACCGTCGGATACCACTGCGATCATATTCCGTTTGATCGTCAGCAAATAGGCTTTGCTTGGCTCTTCCGCAATGGCGGTACAAATTTGAGCGACCCCAGGGGTATACACCCGGGACAAATCGTCACGGTTTTTGACTGGAATTTTCGAATTTATCTCAATCTTCCCACCTAAGTGGACAAGGAAGGTACGGTCCGATACGTGAATCACCTTTACACCGCTTAGACTTCGAAGAGACTCGCCGATAAGCTGGCTATGTGTTTGATCGAAAACATTCACAGTAATATCGCGGACAGTACTCGTGCGACCGGAAGAAATGACATCTATGCCTACAATGTCTCCCCCTGTCTTTTCTATGGTAGCAGCGATATCGCCGAGCGAGGTTAACTCTTTATCTATTTGAAGCCGAAAAATCATATAAGTCGTTGCACCGCTTGGAACTGACATGTTCCTGTTCACTCTCCCTTTAATTTTGCTCTAATCGAGCCTTTCCTTTCAGCATTATTGCTTGCCTTCCAGCAGCTCAGCTCCCGCGATCCCCGGGTTTGTCATCTCATAAGGATCAAGAATAATCTGCAGTTCCTCTTCCGTCAAAACATTGTAGATCAGACAGAGCTCTCTAACAGGCTTTCCTGTTAAAATGGCTTCTCGCGCAATTCGCGCCACCACTTCATAGCCGAGATGTGGGTTAAGCGCCGTAATCACGCCTACACTTTGCTCCACATATTGTTTGCAGCGCTCCACGTTAGCTTCGATCCCTTCCAAACAATACACGCGGAATGCTTGGAATACTTGATTCATCATGCTAAGCGACTGCAATAAATTGAACACCAGCACAGGCTCCATTACATTAAGCTCAAGCTGTCCCGCCTCGGACGCCAGACATATCGTGTGATCGTTGCCGATGACCTGGAAGGCTACTTGATTGACGACCTCCGCCATCACTGGATTCACCTTGCCAGGCATAATAGAAGAACCCGGTTGGCGTGCAGGCAGCTGAATCTCCCCGAGACCGGCGCGAGGTCCTGAAGCGAGCAATCGCAAGTCATTGGCAATCTTGGACATATTGATCATGCACACCTTCAATGCAGACGACACCTCGGTGTAAGCATCCGTATTCTGCGTCGCATCCACCAGATGTTCGGCATTGATAAGCGGCAGTCCACTCAGCTCAGCAAGCACTTCTACAACCCGCTTAATGTAGCGCGGGTCTGCATTTAAACCAGTTCCAACGGCTGTTGCGCCCATGTTGACTTCATATAAATGATCACGTGTTTGCTTAATCCGCTTCATATCGCGAGCCAGCACCCGACTGTATGCCTCAAACTCCTGTCCCAGTCGAATGGGTACGCCGTCCTGCAGATGGGTCCGGCCCATTTTGATAATACCGTCGAATTGAACGGCTTTGTTGCGAAACGCCTCGAGCAGCTCTTCCATCGTCACAAGCAGCTTCTCAATCTGAGAGAGTGTGGCAATATGAATCGCGGTCGGAAACGCATCATTGGTTGACTGTGCCATATTCACATGCGTATTGGGACTTACTGCAAAATAATCTCCCTTAGTACCCCCGAGCAGCTCGATAGCCCGATTGGCGATGACCTCGTTGGCATTCATGTTGATGGATGTACCCGCTCCGCCTTGTATCGGATCGACGATGAATTGATCATGCCATTTACCATCAATAATCTCCTGTGCCGCTTGAACGACAGCATTCCCGATGCGAGGGTTCAACTGCCTGATCTCCATGTTCGCCACCGCTGCCGCTTTTTTCACAGTTGCCATAGCACGAATTAATTCTTCATGAATGCGGTAACCTGTTATCGGGAAGTTTTCGACTGCACGCAGTGTTTGAATCCCGAAATAAGCATCTATAGGTACTTCCTTTGAACCAAGAAAGTCTTTTTCCACCCTTAACTGAGCTGTTGTCATTGTCGTATCCCCCAAAGTGATTTCAATTACGCAGCTTTCTTAACAGACTCTACATATTGCTTTCCTTTTTTGTTATCGTACTGCCCTTCCCACTTCGCCATGACAACCGCGGCAATCGAATTGCCGATCACATTGACAGCCGTACGGGCCATATCCAGAATACGGTCAATTCCTGCGATAAAAGCAAGTCCTTCGAGCGGAATCCCAACCGATCCCAGGGTAGCCAGCAGCACGATAAAAGATGCACCCGGCACACCAGCAATCCCTTTGGAAGTGAGCATCAGAGCAAGCATCAAAGTGATCTGAGCGCTGATCGACATGTCAATGCCATACATTTGAGCAATAAATAGAGCAGCTATGGCTTGATACAGCGTAGATCCGTCCAGGTTGAATGAATAGCCCGTAGGAATGACAAAAGAGGTGATGGCTTTCGGTACACCGAACTTTTCCATTTTCTCCATCATCTTAGGCATGGCCGTTTCCGAGCTTGCTGTAGAGAAAGCGAGGATCAGCTCATCTTTGAGTATGCGAATAATGGTCATTACACTAGTGCCGCAAAGCTTTGCGATCAAGCCAAGTACGACGAACACGAACAGGAACATTCCCAGGTACACAGCAAGCACCAGCTTACCCAGTGGAACCAAGGAGCCTATACCAAATTTGGATACCGTCACACCAATCAACCCGAAAACACCAAGAGGTGCGAATTTCATAATTTGGTTGGTCACCCAAAACATCGATTCGGAGAGCCCCTGAAAGAATGATAAAACCGGTTTCCCTTTCTCACCAACTGCGGCAATACCCAAGCCAAGAAATACCGAGAAGAAAATAATGGCCAGCATATCACCTGCAACAAAAGATTCAAACACGTTTCTCGGAACGATATTGACGAACGTATCAATGAAGCTGTGGCTGGTTACCTTCTCCGTCGCTTCGACGTACTTGTTAATATCCGTCTTGGCAAGCGCAGACATATTGACACCTGCTCCAGGCTTCAATATATTGGCCACGACTAATCCGAAAATAATGGCGATCGTCGTTACGATTTCAAAATAAAGAATCGTCTTTCCGCCAAGCTTGCCCAGCCTTTTCATATCCCCAACGCCCGCTACTCCGACAACAAGCGAAGAAACGACGATAGGAACGACAATCATTTTAATCAAACGGATGAAAATATCGCCCAATGGCTTTAAGTAGCTCTCAACAGTTGGGTTTCCGAAAAATATAGCTCCTACGATAATCCCCAAAATGAGACCAAACAAAATTTGAAATGCTAATCCGAATTTTTTCATTATGATTCCCCCTTTTATTAAGCGCTTTCTTTTTCATGAAAGCTTTTGGTTACGCTTTAATAGATTTCATCTTAGTGGGGAATCTACAGAAAGCTAGACGAATCTACAATTTCTCTTTTTTATTTTTTCAAAAAATATACGTGTGTAAAAGTAAGCTATAGGTATAGAAGGAATAACGCAAACTATGTCGAATGACTTTTACTTCATGTGAGAAGGAGGGAAACAAGAACTTTGAAGGAAAAATGGTTCCTGCTCATACTCATGATCATTTCGGTTCCCATCGCAGGCGAGTTGAATTTCTATCCGTTTCGAGATGAGTTTCGGGTTAGCTTAGGCACCCCCACCTTCTTCCTTTTCCTGTTGTGGCTGCGGACTCCATCCCCTCTTATCTCAGGTCTTCTTGTCGGGATATCCGTTGCCCTCTTTCGCACAGGGCTTCAGGCGTTCCTTGACTCAGATTGGAACTGGTCCGCTTCCTTTCATCATCATTATCCGGTATTCTTCTACTACCTGACCTATGGAATCGTCTTCACGGCCGTTCGTATGAACCGGTATCATAATCGGCCGCTTATAGTCGGCTTTCTAGGCGTTTCGATTGAAATCGCCGCGACGTCGGCGGAACTACTATTTCGATATACATCCATCACCGAGATGACTTCTCTTACCACCTGGAATCAGATTGCATTAATTGCTTTTTTTCGCAGTTTTTTCGTGCTAGGTATTTTCAATATCGTGAAGTTGCGACATTCGAGGGCAGCCGAAGAGCAGCAGCGCAAAGAAAACGAGAAGATGATCATGCTTATCTCCGAGCTTTATGAAGAATCTATTCAGTTGAAGAAAACGCTGCACAATGCGGAATATATAACGCGGGTTAGCTATGAACTCTATCGGTCTTTAAAGGATGTACATCTACAGGGGATCGATGACTTGTCGCAAAAAGCACTCCGAATCGCCGGTCAGGTTCATGAAATCAAAAAAGATAATCAACGGATTTATGCGGGGTTGTCCGGTTTAATTTCACATGATAGCGATTACTTACCCATGGATGAATTGGCCGGAATCGTCTTACGTTCTAATGAGAAATATACCAGATCCCTCGGCAAGAAGATTACATTCTCACTACAGATCGATGGCGAACTCCCATTATGTCACGTGTATGCCACCTTATCCTTGCTTAATAACCTAGTGACTAATGCCGTTGAAGCAATTCGGGAGTCGGGCTATATCAGGATTAGCGTGATACGAAACGGAGATGATATCGTTATTCGTGTAATTGATAACGGTCCGGGTATTGCGCCTAAGCATCATGATCGGATCTTCATACCAGGGTTTACTACGAAATACGATGAATCCGGCAACCCTTCCACGGGTATAGGACTCGCTTTCGTGAAACAAGAAGTCGATCTGCTTCATGGAACCATACGGGTTCAAGCCGGTAGTGACGGGGTTGGTGCTAATTTCATCATCACATTGCCAGTGGGCCAGATAGGAAAGGAGGAATAGCCTTATGCGTTTCTTTATTATCGATGACGATCCGGCCGTACGTTACATGCTGGAGCAGATTATCGAGGATGAGGATTTGGGAACTATCGTAGGTGAAGCCCCTGATGGGGCATACATTGACAGCGATCTACTTGCCCTCAAACAAGTGGATATCGTTCTTATCGATTTATTGATGCCTGATCGTGACGGTATAGAAACCGTTCGTGAGATTTCCGGTAAGTTCGAAGGCAAAATCATCATGATTTCTCAAGTAGAGTCGAAGGAAATGATTGGGTTGGCTTATTCCTGCGGAATTGAGTATTATATCACGAAACCGATCAACCGATTGGAATTGATCGCCGTTATTCGTAAGGTTTCCGAGCTGCTTAGGCTGCACCAATCCATAAGAAACATTCAGAAATCACTAAGCGCCATCGGCATGAACGGCGTCCTTACGGAGAAAGATCCGACTTCCAGTGCAAAAACAATAGTAACAAGCGGGAATTATGTCTTATCGGACCTTGGATTAATCGGTGAATCCGGCTGCAAAGATTTATTGGAGATGCTAGATTATTTGTATCGTGCCGATATGAATCAACCGCTCGCGCTTAACTTTCCACCGCTTCATGAAATTTTTCAAAACGTCGCCGAAAAAAAATTAACTCCCTCAGCCTCCGACAGCGATTTGAGAAAAGAAGTCAAAGCAGCCGAGCAGCGGGTACGACGGACTGTGAACCAAGCGCTAACAAACCTAGCCTCCCTTGGATTGCTTGATTATTCGAATCCTAAGTTTGAGGAATACTCGAACAAATTTTTCGATCTAAGCGATGTCCGCAAAAGAATGAGGGAATTGGAGAATAAGGAAGATGAATCTCAAAGTATCATCCGACAAAATACAAAAAAGTTTATTCAGGTGCTTTACTTGGAAGCCAAAAAATTGATTAGCCAGCTGTGAGGTAGGTTCCGTATCATTTGACCCGGAATATTCAATCCGGGAGTCAACGATGCGATCGCAAAAAAAATGGCGGAGCAAGAATAAACCTTGCACCACCATTTTTCTGCTTTTCTAACATAAAGGAGCCGCACTATACTCGGTAATTGTCGCTTCTCCAGCTCTTGATCGACTTCTTAATCGCGTCAGGCGATAACTGCTCAGCAGAAGCTTTCTTACAAAGTGTAGGAAACTCCTCATCGGAAGCAAAGCGCAAAGCTGTAATTTGCCCCATCGTGAGCTTGGTATCCAGCAGCTTCTGGGTCAACACATAATGCCTGAGATTTTCTTCTGCCCGTATCGCGCGATCCTGCGCTTTTAAAGGATAGGACCGTACAAGAAGAAATATAATGACAACAATGATAGAAATGAGCAGAAAAATAGCCGCGGGCAGCACGTCTGTTCCGGATTGTACTGACCTAACGAGCTGGGTAAGTGATAGGATCACTAAACCCAGCGCCAGCACACTGTAAACAAAATGAAACAGCGGATGCATCCTACGATGATTCGCATAGTTTTGATGACCGTTACTCATAACTTCTCTACGATTTCATCAATCTCACTTTTTAATAAAAGGTACCGATGTACACTTCTCATAATTGGCACTTTGGTTAATTTGTTTTTGTCCACATACAGTTTCATCTGATCTTTAGAAAGACCTAATGATTCTCCCGCTTCCATAACGGTTAGTACTTCTTCATTACTTGTAGCGTTGAACGTTGACTTCACTTTTTGATTCCAGTCTTCAAAAGTATTCATATGCTCGCACCCTTCTAATTCCGTTACTTTAATTATACCACAGAAATTAAAAGAGGCATCATCCAATTAGCGGATACTACTTCACATCCTCATCGTTTAAAAGCTCCAGCAGCGCTTGTGGCAGGGCAAATTGCTGATTGTTAATAATAATTCGATTCAACTTATCGTCCATTGTTTCCGAATGCTCTTCTTTAATGACTTCAATTTCGGCATGCAAGCGTTCCATTTGCAGATCCAAAGCTGACGCGGCTGCAGCCGCTTGCTTTAATTCATCCAGAAGCCGCGCTGGTACAGCTTGATTGCCTTGATTGAACTTATAATAGATTTTATGCTCCAAACTTGCCCAAAAGTCCATTGCAATCGTTCGAATCTGAACTTCGATGCACACACTTTCTAGTCGATCCGACATATGTACAGGCACTTCGATGATCAAATGAAGACTTTGGTAGCCATTAGGCTTTGGGTTCTTAATATAATCCTTTTCATCTAGTACTTTAAGGTCGCCTTGACTCTTCAGCATCTGGCTTATGACATAAATATCAGAGACAAACGAACACGTAATCCGCATCCCTGCGATGTCCTTAATACTCTCCTTAATCCCTGAGAACGAGAGATCGCCTCCCTTTCTATTGAGCTTGTGAAAGATACTTTCCGGAGACTTCAAGCGTGATTTAGTATGTTCAATCGGGTTATATTCATGCAGCATTTCGAACTCCTGCACAAGAATTTCAATTCTGGTCTCTATCTCATCCAGTGCGAACTTATACGTCATCATAAATCGTGTCAGTTCGTTCTTGAATCGTTTTAAATCATTGATCGAAAGTTGATTCATCATGGTTGTTTCCATCCTTTGGTCGTGGTTATTTTACCAGTCCTAGCTAGTGTAATGCACATGTATCACTTGGTGCAAATTTGGTGTTCGTATTGACATCTTCTGTGGCGTCTTGGTATAGTACTCCTATCATATTCGAGTGAATACTTACGACGGAAGCACCCGTAAGATAAGGCCGATGGCCTTTCTTGCAGGTGCTTTTTTTGTTGTATTCATATCCATTTCCCAATTTGAAGGAGGTTGTCTATTGAAAAATTTCACCGCTTTGCTCACCGCTTTAGCCCTCGCCTCGGCCATTCCAGCCGAATTGGCTTCAGCCGCTTCATTCGAAATCACAACCACGATTCAATCCTCTCTCGACAAAACGATTGCCGGCGCGCCTCAAACCCAAGCTAGTAAAATCAGTTCGCTATACACCGAATTCCTCAACATTCAGAAGCAAGAACAGGACTGGGAAGCCAAGATCAATACGCTGCATAGCAGAAATAAGGATACATCGGCAGAGCTTAGTAAACAGGCCAAAGATATCGATTCCGCTAAATTGGCGAAATTGGAGGAGGAGGTCACGCGAACAAGAGCTCGGCACCAGCCCTTATTATCTCAATACGCCGCGCTAAACAAACAAATCGAAGCCGCCCGAGCGCTGAAAAGCAAGAGCTTGAGCGCACTGCTAAGATTCCAAGCTGCTGCTATGAAAATACCCGTACAACTAGCTCGACTCGACATCAGCGCCAAGGTAAAAGCTTCCCAAGCCGCTAAAGACAAAGCATCCAAGGCGACGAAAAAAATCCGCAGCAGCCTGAATGACATTGACCCCATAAACGTACAAATCAAAGCTAAGCAAGGTGCTATCAAAACGATCCAAAACAGCCTCTCCCCGATATGGACCGCATTTAAACAAGGAGCAAAAAAAGAAGATACGAATGCTGTTCAAAGCTCACTCACCTCCATGATTTCTCTATCCCGTCAAATGAATGCAGAAAAAGAAAGCATCTTTAAGCTTGAAACGAAGATAAGTGATGCACTCACGGCGATTAAGGCTCAGATCCCGTAGGTTGGAGTCGCTGATAAGGAGTCTGCTTTATTGCCCCCGCAATCATCAGCCTTTGGAGATGTTGCTTATCCAAGCATCTATCAAAAAGCAGCAGCTTTGTTCGAATTCTTGGGACAACATCTCCCCTTTCAAAATGCGAACAAACGTACAGCCTTTACTGCACTAGTCACCTTTCTCCGTTACAACGGTTATCGTTTCTCGATGGATAACAAGGCTGCGGAAGATTTGACAGTAGACATGGTTAACCACCAATATTCTTTCGATGACGTAGCTGAGATATTCAGGAGACATACAGTGCCCATTGACTAATGAGGCTGCCCCAAAAGTTCATCATCTCCCCTCGCTTTAACACCCATACAACTCAAAAAAGCACCCTCTCAGGTGCTTTTTATGCTTATACTAGCAAAGTACTGCTTAACGCTTCCTAAACTACCTTGCAAAGGCTTATGGTTTGAAATACGGAGGTGCTTTAAACCACCCTTTTCTCATTAATACATCTTTTAACGTTATCGCGTATGTAAACTTCTTCATCTGAAATTTGGCGAACATTGCCGCAACATCCGGCCGTACTGCCTCTGTCATGCCCCGGCAAGCATAAGAAATTCCCAGTACAATATTGAAGCTGAGAAGATTCGCTACTTCCTCATCAGACAGTTTGGAGCCCTCCGGAATATTTCGAAAATCGCCAATCGGTATAACCGGCGTTGCCTCGGGCACCGGGACGCCTTCTGCTTTTAAAAACTCAGTTAGCTCTGCAAAAATTGGACCATGAACATCGTTAATGACTTCTTTCAGCTTCTCCTTAAGTTCTAGATCCTCTACAATATTAAGAGACACCTTTTCACCGCGCATTGTTTGATCCGTTGCAGTCAAATAAAACCACAGATTCATGACTTCTCCGACGTTTAAAGGCGGTTTTTCACCATCCAGAAACGGCTTAATCGCATCATTGAGTACTTCCATGATATTCATGTTCGCAGCTCCTTTTTTGCTAGTTAGCGTTCCCATTTGTTTGGCTTTTATTTCATTTCATTCATTAAAAATATTTTTCAACCAGTTTGTCAGCTGTTCGTGTAGCGAGAGCTTGCGTTGTAAGCGTTGGATTCGCCCCGCCCAATGCGTTAAAATGCACACTATTATCAGCAATATATAACCGCTTTGTCTGATAGGATTCACAGCTGTCATCTACGACAAACCCCATCCTCATGGTGCTTTCCATATGTATCATCAGAGAGGCCGGCCAGTCGGTCCGGAGCACCTTCTTGGCTCCTGCTTTCCGCAAAATTTCCACGGCGATTTTAACCAGTTCGTTACGGTTCCAACTCCCCCGTTGTCCGGGAACATAGCTCACCTTCGGGACAGGTCCATTTTCATCCTTATTTGCAGGATCAACCGTAACCCCGTTTCTATAATTAACCTCATCGTCTGCAAATATAACTATGCTTAACGTTCTTCGATAGTTTTCCATCCATTGCTGCAGCTCAGGCCCTATAACTCGGCCTTTAGCATACCATGGCATACCGGTAAGGGGCGGCTGCATGGAGCTGTATCCAGACTGACTTAATCCATAGCTCATAGAGGCGCTTAGTCCGGGGCTCATCCCTGTAACCTGAATGGATCCAAGTCCAGGATAGTCAAGCCTCCCCCCTGATGTATGGCCAACAAAGGGATTGATATCCGGACTTCCCAGAATGGCGACCAGATCTTTTTCATCGAACATACCCGTGACCCAGTCAAAATAATGATTAACCAGCCCCCGTCCAACCCATGGATTACTGGGCAAACCAGAATTTAGCCAAAGCCGGGGACTTTCGATCGTTCCCGTAGCCATGACCACGACTCCGGCTCTAATCTCTTCTGTCTCCCCTGTCCATGTTTCCCGTATGCGCACGCCAATTGCTCGCAAGCCTTCCGTCAGATGAGTTTCCGTCAAAATTTGGGTGACAAAGGCATTGGGCCTTATGGTTACACGGCCTGTCTTTAAGGCTAGCGGGACATAGCTAACGTTGGTTGAACGCTTTGCAATTTTATCCACAGAAGGCCCGTGCGGGCATCCGTTGATACAATGACCGGCAAGAGTACAACCTTGCATCCAAGACAACTGTTCAACGGAATAATCTGGATTGGTAAGGTTCTTATTCGGAGGCAAAATGGCGTTGGGCTGCGGGCGATAGCCAGGAACTGTCACATTCAATGTGGGAATCAGCTGCCAGCCGGCCTTTTTTGCACCGTAAAAAAACAGCTCCTCTTTGGAAGTCATTGGAGCAAACTCAACCGGCAGCGTCGCTTCGACTTTTTCATAATAAGGAATAAGTTCGCGATAAGAAATCGGCCAAACATGATCAACCGTCACGGGAAAAGCGCGGGGCGAATTGGCAAGATAAGATTGCGTCGTCCCTCCTACGCCGGAATTTTGCCAAACAAACCCTCGCTCCGTTACACTCCGGAACCACGGAGGGCGATTTCTATCCGCAGGCCCCCAGCGAAGTCTCCCTGTGATCAAGTCATTCATTTCATCTTCATTCTTGTTGTACTGCTCCTTGAAAAGGAATATATTCAAATCATCCGGTTTGGAGCTGCTTTGAGCTCCGCGGTTCGTATTCGGATCAGGCCACTGTGAATTCCCATACCAGGGACCTGCCTCCAACACCAAGACCTGAAGGCCCTTTTCCCCAAGCTCTTTGGCAATCACGGCTCCACCGCCACCCGAACCGATCACAATAACATCAGGGTCAGTCATTCGAATATTCCCCCTTAGCATGCGGATATTTTAATAAAAATCCACGAAAATCACGGTATCCGAATGCCGGCCCGGGATAACCAATCATACGCCAACCCGGAGGAAAAAACGCAACCTGTCGGTAGGCCGGAGGAGAGAGACGGGTTGTTCCATACCCGAACCATTCTGAATAGTAACCGAACATCGTTAATTGAGTTAACGAATCTATCATGGTTTGTATCATTCCGGGGTTGTTTTGATAAGGAGGAGGCATCAAGTGGAGAGGGATCTCGAGCCGATCTAGTAGAGCCAATGTTTGCAGCCTATCATCGCGGGACAGAGCGGAAAACAGTCCGCCTCCGGGGAAAATCCAAGGGCTTAAGGGATGTTGAGCTAGCCCTCTCCGAATTAATTGCTCAGCCCCCATATCAAGTAATTGAGCTGTTAACCTCGAAAGAGGAATCTGAATTCGATGCTCATCGTTTATAGGAACAAATTGCGAATGATCGATTTCGTTCATCACGAATTCATCCACACAAAGCTGAACCGCCCCGGCTATAGGGATTGCTCCTATCGCTTCTGCCTGTCGAAGGGTAGGCGGAATAATCGTATCTACTAGCGCTTGAAAGGTCGCTTTGATGTTCATATCCCCTGTGCCAGTGCTTCCATTGGAACGCGACATTAAACTCACCACCCCATTTAGTCGAGTCGTTACTATCTACATATATTTGAATCTGTGCTCACTATGTCAAAATAATAGACATTAGCTGCAGGCAAATCGAAATATTCCTATTTGTTGCCAAACACAATAAAAAGAGCCTGCCAACGATCACTTGGCAAAGCTCTTTTTGCAGCTTAAGAAATATTACTCCCATGGATACTGAGTTACCAAATAGTCAGCGAACTTCTTGCTTTCCTCACGGCGGTGTTTCCTCATTTCCGTTCTATGCTCAGCCGTTTCATGCAGCTTTATTTCTTCTTCCGTCTCAGGTATTATACGAGGTACAAGTATCGTCTTATTCTGCTCATCCAAGGCAACAAAAGTAAGAAAAGAGGTCGCGGCGATCTTCCTCTCACCACTTCTTAAATCTTCCCTGATCACTTTCACAAATACCTCAATTGAACTCTTGCCCGTCCATGTGACGAAAGACTCTAAGGATACAGAATCCGTTGGCCTAATAGGGTGTAGGAAATCAACGGAATCCGTAGAAGCTGTCACAGTTGTCACACGACATAATTTGGTAGCAGATATTGAAGCAATATCGTCGATATAAGACATTAGCTTGCCTCCAAACAAGGTATTATGGTTATTGACATCCGTTGGAAAAACTCTGGAAATTTTAAAACATCGTGTTTCTCTTACATATTTCTTTTCCAACATATTCACACAACTTTCTTACAAAATGTAGTCACTTCGGACATTTTTCCCCGTTCATGATGCCGCTATGCTTTGATAAAAAAACACTACCCAATTCATATAAATGGATAGTGTTTTATTTGTTTTGTATGGAGTAATGCTCCCTCCGCTTTCGCTTAGGTATTAACAGATTTTCCACCTACAGAGGGAAGCCTGCTATCTCTTTTCTTTAAAGTCCCTATCACAATACCAACCGTAGTAAGTATAAAAGCCACAACGTGAATCCAGCCAATTTTTTCATCCAAAAAAATAATTCCCCCAACCATACTGGCAAAAGGCAGCCCGTTTAGAAACATAGCTGTTTTATTGGCGCCTAGAAATTTAATACCCTGATTCCACCCTAGTGTACCCAGTGAAGATGCTATCCAAGCTGACATCAACATAACGGCCCAAGCCATGGCTGGCAAATGAATCTGTGCATACGACGAAGGCCCAAAGAAAGTCACTGTACCCAGATTTAGCATGACTCCCCCAATTAGCGTGGAATAGGTAGTGACAACTAAAGTTGGCATGGAGGTTGTCGACAACTTCTTGATGAACAATGCACCAACAACATAAGCTAACATGGATAGAAGCATGATGACATCACCCCATCCAGATAAACCAACCGAACTATCTGCCGATTTGGAGGTTACAACCAAAACGACCCCTGAAAATCCAAACAGAATACCGAGGCCCAATCTCATACTGAATTTTTCCCCAATGAAAATGGATGCAAGCAGCGCGGTAGTTAGCGGATTTAATCCTAGGATCAGCGATGCATTTGTAGCTGTAGTTGTTACAACCCCATAAGCTAAAAACAACTGATGAAAGAAGATCGATGTTAGCCCTATAAGAAAAAGAAGTCCCCACTGCTTTGCATTAGGTTTATAGAATCCATATTTTTTAAATACAAACGGAAGCAACACAATTCCAGCGAGCGGCATCCTAATTGCGGCTACAAGCATGGGCGAAATAAACTGTGTAAGGTATTTAACCATTACAATATTTAAACCCCACGAAATGACTACCATAGCTAAGATAAAATAAATGGTTTTCTCCGACTTTACCAAGATGATGCACGCCTACTCTCTATCGATTATTAACTAATATAATCTTATTACACCACAAAAAGACACCTAAGACGGTGTCTTCTAGTACCTATCATCTTACTACACTCTTTGCTTCCATTCTATTAGATCATTACAATTATTTTCTTGTTCACTCAAACCAAACTGTTTATCTTTAATAATCAGATTTCCAATGATACATTTCAAAATTTCGCTCCTGCGTCCTAACTTCTCTGTATAGCGAAAACATCCTACCCTATCCTCCCAATTAAGTACCTCATAAAGCAAAAGACACCCTCTCGGGTGTCTTTGTTCGACCATAATTCGTCACGGCGTGAAGGTTGTCTCGTGGGAAGTTAGACGGAACGATTACGCGGATGCTCCGAAAGAATGGAGCTAACCAAACTCCTCACACTCGGGTGTGGCGATTGGAAAAACTGCGATTTATCTTCGCACAGCTCGACCACTTCCCCTTTCTCCATCACGGCCAGAACATCAGAAATAGAGTAAGCTGCTTTAATGTCATGAGTGATAAATAGGTAAGAGAGGCCAAACGCTGATTTCAGGTCGCTCAAAAGCTGCAAAATTTTCGTTTGATTCACCATGTCCAGGCTGCTTACCGCCTCATCGAGTACGATCAGCTTCGGTTTTAAGGCAATCGCTCTCGCAATGTTGACTCTTTGCAGTTGTCCGCCGCTAAATTGATGAGGATACTTGTGCCTGTCATCCGATTTCAACCCGACTGTTTCCAGAAGCTCTCCGACCGTTCGTTTGTACTCCTTCTGGGATAATGTCTCGTAGTTTTGCAGTGGCTCTCCGATAATTTGTTCCGCATTCATTCGCGGATTAACAGCCGAATAACAATCTTGAAAAACCACTTGAAGATCTCGACGAAGTCTCCTGCGGGTGGACGAGTCCGTGTTGTAAACATCAATCCCCTGAAAAAAAACTTGCCCTTTCTGCGGTTTTTCCAGTCCCAAGATGACCTTGCCCAGCGTGCTTTTACCTGCTCCGCTCGTTCCGAGAAGGCTTAAGCACTTGCCATGTTCGATGGAAAGAGTAACGCCGGAAAGCACTGTTGCCCGCTTCTTCTCCTTAAAGAACAGATGGGGTGCTCCATAACTATGAGTAACGTCCTTCACCTGAAGCAAACTCAATTCTTCACCTCCTGTTTAGACATTAGTAGGATAAGCAGCAGGGCGGCCACCCCGATAACCACACAACCGGAAAACATGACTTCGTACGAATACGCATTCGCAATCAGACTCATCCCCCAAATACCTACCGATGTTCCGAAATCGGCGGCTGCGATGAACAGCCCGATCCCCCTGCCTCTGAACCGTTCTGGCACAATGAACGAAACATAGGTCAGCAGTGTTGGATACAGCATCGACAAGGCTATTCCATTGCAAACTGCGGCAAGCAGGATCACAGGCAGCGATTCAGCCATTCGAACCAAACACACGGCGACCGTTATGAGGAATATGAGGAGAGCAGCTGCACGAACAGGAAAACGACCGTTTGTCGGAATGAGTTTTCTGCCGAAGAAGCGTAATGTAATAAGAACAGCGGTTTCGGTCATGAAATAATATCCTGCATACGGCAACTCGCGTCTCTCTAGATAAAGCGGGAGAAAAGCCGCCACCGTTCCGATGATCGCCGAAGCTAGCAGCATCGATAGGGATGGAAGCAGCAGCTTCCGATCTTTCCATCCTTGATAAAGCTCCTCACTTCGCAAATTCGCAGCAGCTTGCGAACCGATAGGCTTATTATTTCGACGCTCAGGCAGCTTGACGTTCATACCAATGAGGAGTGTTATCACACTGATCGGAATCAAGGCCATTAAGATGTAAGGTATGGGAACTTTTCCTGCAAAATAAAGAGCGAGAAAGGGTCCGTACGTGTAAGGCAGCATCGACGAGAGTGAGAAAAGGGAGAGCCCCTGCCCGCGAGCTTTCTCCGATAAGGCCTCGATGATCATCAGGTGCGATACCATGGAGAAGAAAGCAAGAATCACGCCCTGAGCAATTCGAAGCAGAGCGTAAACCCATAGCTCCTGAATAAGATACATGGAGATGACTACTACATTAAGAATTAACGCTGCGGCGAGTATCCGCTTTGCACCGAGTTTATCAACAATTTTACCGGCAACGGGCCGTAAAAACATCGAAGTAAACATATAAGCACCCATGATCAGTCCGATCTGCGACGGGCTTGCTCCAAGCTTGTGCGAGCTAAGCGGCAGCAGAATCAGAAGGATATGGCTGCTAGTGAAAAATAAGGCGGTAACGAGGTAAATCTGCATCGCTTTCGCACCAAAGGGACTACCCTGCGAAGCAATCTCAGATTGCTGCATAGCATTCATGACAATACAAACTCCTTGGTCGGTTGGTTGATCTGTTGGTTAATCTGCAGCTTGGGTCTGGCATCGAGCAATTCCTTCGTATACGCATGCTGCGGATGATCAAATAGCTCGTAGACATCTGCTTTTTCAACAATCCGTCCATGCTGCATAACGGCCACATCGTCAGCCATTTCCGCAATGACCCCCAAATCATGAGAGATCAATAAAATTGACGTACCATGTTCGGAACGAATGCGATTGAGTTGACGCAGCACCTGCAGTTGATTCGTCACATCCAGTGCGGTGGTCGGTTCATCAGCAATAAGGACAGAGGGCCGCAGGCACATCGCGACAGCAATCATAACCCGCTGCAGCATCCCCCCGCTCAATTGAAACGGATACCGCCGCATGAGCCCGAAAGGATCCGGCAAGTTCACATCCTGTAAAGAGTCGACCGCCAAATCGACCGCTTGTTTTTTGGTTAGAGCGGTATGCGTACGGATCGTTTCGACGAATTGATCGCCGATCGTAAACACAGGAGAGAAGGCATTCATCGGATTTTGCATAATGAGGGCGATCTCTTTCCCACGAATACACCGCATCTCCTCGGCCCTGAGCCCATTCAACTCGCGACCGTGTAATCGGATACTACCTTCCATGCATGCTGTTTTTTGGTCCAGCAACTGCAAGATGGAAAGACACGTGACTGATTTGCCGCTGCCGCTTTCTCCGACAAGACCAAGCACACGACCAGGTTTCAGCTCTAAATCGATATTGTGAACAAGGGAAAGCGTTCCCTGCTCCGTCATTACCTTTACGTGCAGGCCGCTCACCTGCAACACATTGCGCAATTCTTCTCTCAATGGTCTCATTCCTTTTCAAAACGTCGCTTAACGCCAAACCGCTCCGACAGAGCTTCGCCCAGTAGATTAAACGAAACAACTACGAGCAAAATCAAAATCCCCGGATATATCATTAATTCCGGATTACTGCGAATAAACGATTTTCCTTCATGGATCATGGCGCCCCACTCCGGCGCGGGCGGCTGAATACCGAGCCCCAGGAATGAGAGGGCCGAGATATCCATAATAGCCCAACCCATTTCCAGTGTTCCCATAACAACAATCGGGGGAAGCACATTGGGGATAATATGCTGCCTGATAATCTTCCATTGCGAGGATCCGCTTATTCGGGCAGCGGTGATGAAATTCCGTTCCTTTAAACTGAGAACCATACCTCGAAACATCCGGGCGTAATACACCCACTGCACCAGCATCATTGCCAAAATAACCTGCGTCAGTCCAGGCCCGAAAATCCCTATCAGCCCAAGAATGAGCACGAGATTCGGAAAGGACATCACCCCTTCGCAGAACCGCATCAGTACAAAATCTAACCAGCCACCTTTGTAACCGGCAATCGCTCCGATGAACAATCCAATTCCTAAAGAAGAAATGAAGATCAGGGATGCAAAGCCTAATGATACGCGGGCACCGTATAGAAGGCGAGATAGCGTGCAGCGTCCCAAGTGGTCGGTTCCCAATGGATAGTCAAACGAAGGTGGCTGCAGCTTGAGTGCCAAATTCACATGAATCGGATCATGCGGAGCGATCCATGGAGCCAAGATGGTAAGGATAAAGAGAGTGAGCAAAAGACCCAAACATACCAGAGCGGTCTTCTGACTCCTAAGGCCAGTACGTATACTCGCGATCATGGGCTGGTTCTTCCTTTCCAAGAAATCCGCGGGTCCATTACCATTTGCAGAAGATCCACGATCAGGTTGCACACGATATATATACAAGCAACGAGGAACACATAGCATTGAATGACCGGTATATCCCGGTTTAAAATCGCCTCAACAAAATAACGGCCGAATCCGGGCCAAGAAAAGACGACTTCCACGATGATCGTACCGGAAAGCAATTTACCTATATTCATACCCAGACCGGTAATCATCGGCGAAATCGCAATTTTCAGCACGTGCTTACCCATAATGACCTTCTCTTTGATGCCTCTGGTTCTGGCGTATAGCACATATGGCTCCTGCATCTGCTCAAGCACACTGGTTCGCAACAGGCGGGTATAGATGGCGATCAACCCCAAAGAAAGCGTTAATGACGGCAGAAACAGATGCGCCCATGTGCCCTTTCCTTGTACGGGAAATAGATCCAGCTTGACGGATAAGAAAAAAATCAATAAATATCCGAGCCAAAACTGCGGAATGGAAGCGCCAAAAAAAGCAAGCAGCCGACTGAAATGGTCGATCACGCTGTTTTTATAAACCGCCGATAGAAAGCCGATGGGCACGCTGATCAGCACGGCCAGACAAATGCTGCTGAAGGCAAGCTGGAGCGTTGCAGGCATCCGATGCGCGACCTCCTGCCAAACCGGTTCCTTCGTAACATAAGATGTGCCGAAATCAAGTCGGCACATCTTCATAAGGGACTCCACATATTGGACAAGCAGCGGCTGATCCAGACCGAATTCATGTCTTACCTCGGCCAGCAGCTCTTCCGTCGGGTGAATATGGGCTACAGTCAGATAGACTTCAGCCGGATCGACGGGCGAGAGATGGATCAGTACAAAAGAAAGAAGGGTGGCAAAGAGAAAGATGGGAATGATGGCAAGGAGCCGTTTCCCGATATAGCTGCGCAAATCATAACCTCCCTGCCATTTACTTTTTCACAGTGTCGAGCCCGAGGAACGGGTTGTCATCCCGATTGGCCGGGAATACGAAGCCCTTCACGTCTTTTTGATAAACTGCCGTTTTCTTAATATAAGAGATCGGCAAAAATGATGCCTGCTCATGCAGTGTCTTCAAAATAGAGCTGTACAGTTGTTGGCGCTTGTTCTCATCGGTTGAGAGGACAGTGTCATTTACTTGTTGATCCAGTTCTTTTTTCATCGGTAAGCTTGAGAGCGACTCTGAGATACCGAAGCCCTTTGTAGCTACAACATTAATGAAAGAGTGTGGATCATACGGCGCTCCGTAGTTGCTCCAGAAGTACAAATCAAAATCCGCTGCCCGCAAGCGTTTTATTTGTGCAGTGAGCTCCAGACTTGTAATGTTCAGCTTGACGCCGATCGCTCCCCATTCGGCCTGCAGCGTTTCAGCCATCGGCTTTTGAACCTGATCCGACTTTTCATACAACAGTTCCAGCTCAAGCGGTTTTCCGTCTTTCTCGCGAACGGTTTTCCCAGCAGGCAGCTTCCAGCCCGCTTCTTCCAAATATGCTTTGGCTTTGTCCACGTTATATTCCAGCGGCTTAACGTCAACGTTCGTGTACGGCAAGTTTTTGGATAAAATATTATCTGCTTTTTCCTCAAGGCCAGCCGTAATCCCATCCACCATCGCCTGTTTATTAAAGCCGTGATGGAGTGCCAGACGCACTCGCAAATCCGCAAGTATATCCTTGGTGGTGTTCATAACCACCTCTCTTGTTGCGATAGGCTCGGAAAGGCTTGTTTCATATTTACCGGAAGCTTTCAGCTGCTTAAAGGCATCCAAACTGATAACGCCTTCTCCATAGATCAGGTCGAGCTCCTTTTTCTCAAAGGCAAGTACGCTTGTTTCTCCGTCAGGAATAATTTTGATGACCATTTTATTGACTTTCGGTTTTTCTCCCCAGTAATTCGGATTACGGGTGAATTCCGCATATTCGTCTTTCTTATAGGACGTCAGCATCCACGGTCCGGTACCGACCGAGTTCTTTACACTCTTGGACGTATCGCCATCATCCGGGAATCCGGCTTCCCCAAGGAAGCGTACCGGACGGACGACTGCCAGCTCCTGTATGGTCGGATAATAGGCCTGCTTCAGTGTCAATTTAAATGTATACTCATCCACGGTTTCGGTCTTGTCAAGCACATTAATAAAACCTAGCCAGCTATGATTTTTAAAATTTTTCATCACCGCATCGAAATTCTTTTTGACGATAGCGGCGTTAAACACCGTTCCATCGGAGAATTTCACATTTTGACGGAGCTTGAAGGTGTACTCTTTCCCATCCTGTGAGATAATCCACGATTCCGCCAGATGAGGTTCAAGCTTGCCTCCCTCTTTATAGCTAACCAACGGTTCGTAAATCATTGATTGCGCAATTAATTGCGATGGATTATAAACATGCGGGTTCATCGGTCCGATATCCCTTGGCAATGAGACAGTAATCGTTTTATCCTTCTGAACCACTTCAGCACCGGAGTTCTGAGCTGCGTTTGGTTTGGAGCAGCCTACAAGTGTAATAGTCAAAATAAGCAGCATAATGACTAGTATTTTACCTTTTGATTCAAACATTAGATTAATTTCCCCTCTCGACATCCACCCATGATAATGATTATCACTATCAATGAATACTATACGATAGGCACTTTCCTGTCAATAAAATTGTTACTTCTGAGAATAATTTCACTTAAATAGGTAAATCAACAAACCATTCTTTCTATCAAAGAATACATAGTAGTAATACTAGAGTAGGAGAGTGGTGACTTATCAAAACATTCAGGGCACTGTTAAGAGGTCGAAATGAGGTACCTCCTGTAAGAACTATAGCCTCTGGAAATGCGTTATTCGAGCTAAACAACAGCGGAACTCAATTAAGATTTGTGCTTATCATCCGAAATATTTCTCGCGTCACACAAGCCCATATTCATCTTGGACGAATAGGTCAAAACGGTCCCGTTGTTGCCTTCCTGTTTGGTCCGTCGAAATTTGGCATATCAGTTAGACGTGGTGTTGTTCGAGGTGTTCTGACTAATCAAGATCTAGTCGGTTCTCTGCAAGGCAAGACGCTTAGAGATTTAATCCGTGAATTCGAAAGCGGCAACGCCTACGTTAATGTTCATACCATTCAAAATCCAAACGGAGAAATTCGTGGGCAGGTCAGAAGGTAGCATACTATCCTCAGACAGAATCCTTAAAGGTTTTTTCCTCCGAACATTCAAATTTAACAATCAAATATAAAAGCACCCTCTCGGGTGCTTCAGCCTGTTGATAAAGCTCAACGGCTCTTTTTTTATGCTTTCCATTCCAATAAATCATCGATAATTTGATTTTGTCCGATTGGTGCCCAGCTCATACTAATCCAATTCGGAATCATTCGTGTCTGATTGTTCCTTACCGCTTTCATCGCATTCCAGGAAGTGCCCTTCAGTACCCCCGAAAATATATCAGTTTCCTCTGACTGAATTGGATGTTTATAAATAAACAAATAGTCCGTTTCAAACGGAGGCAAGCTCCCCAGTGCGAACTCCTTGGTTCTTTCGTTTAAGGGCACGCAGCTTCCAGGTTTCAACCCAAGCTCTGAATAAAGTAAGTTACTTAATGGGTGGTCCACCAGTCCCTGCACGCGAATCTTCCCGCTGTAAAGCCTTATTATTGACACCGTTCTATTACCAATCGTTTGAGTTAATAGATTACGAGCATATTTCACTCTTAACTCCAGTTGGCTACAATTTTGCCGTGCTTCTTCTTCCCTTCCGACCAATTCTGCAATCCTCATATAATTGATGCGCCAATCCATCGTGAAATTTATGATGACTGTTGGGGAAATCTGTTTTAGCTGCTCATAGAAAGGAAGATGTCTGTAATCTGCAATAATTAAATCCGGGCGGTATTTACGCAATTCAGTCAGTTGAACTTGAATGAGCCGCTTGTTCTCTTCAACACCTAATTCCAAATGTCTATACCCATTCATTTCAAAAGGAGCATCTACACCTAAAGAGTGCAAACAATCCTTATAACGGAAGCAGGAAGCAACGGCTATCTTCAACTGTCTCCTCTTCACATACATCGTTGGAGATATACCCACTGTGTTTTTAAACGTTCTGCTAAAATAAAACTCATTACCGAAACCGACAGAAGTCGAAACATCCTTGATAGAAAATTCCTGCTGCTGCAGCAACTGTTTAGAAGAATCAATCCTAATATGATTTAAATATTCAACAGGAGACATCCGTTTTGTTTTCTTGAAACTCCTTGAATATGAGGTTGGCGTTAATCCAGCGATGTCCGACAAAGTCTCTAGCTTAATTTTATGACGAAAATGCTTGAGCATATAGCCGATGCTTTGATCGATCCCTTTAGATGCTTCCTCTTTTTCACCCTGATCCGACTGGTCATGTACGATACAATGGATAAGGCTTTGAAATTTTAATTGCAAATCGGTATCATCTACCCATTTTTTTCTGCTTTCCTCATACAGCTGCTCGACAACTTCAAGCATTTGTTTGGCATTTTTGAGTTGAATTCTGCCAGTCTGTAATAAAGAGGGGCTAGCACCCTCATTAGAAAGACTCCAGCCGCCTTTCCGCTTTGAAATCGTTACCCTTTTAATGATCATGATATAAAATTCTATAAGTTCAGACTCTGACATTACTTCTATACTCATTCCTTGTGTAAGGAAATAAGATTGGCGCGGGTAGATTTGGAAAGCTTGCTTATCTATGCAAAGATGACCGTTACCTTGAGTCACAACAAAGAGCATATCTCCCGGAATATGCCTCGTCTGCAATATATTCCTCTTTTGATATCTGCGTTTGCGAATTGAAGAGAGCAGTAATAGGGAATATTCGTGTCCAGAAACCGGCACCATATGCTGCTGCACCCCCTCTTAAAGTAATAACGATTATCATTATCATTCATTTTAGTATAAATTGTTTCCATACACTTGAAAAGGTTTTTTTAAATGGCTCGTTACTCCGACTTAAAATCAATAATAGTCAGCATCTCTTCCGCTGTTTTACGCGGCTGTTTGGCTGGTACCGTTTCCGGATATCCGATGTGCAGGACGCCGGCGATCTTCTCCCCTGGTTGCACACCCACCGCTTGATGGTACTTAGGGGCATAGTTATAACTATTGGTTTTCCACACAACTCCCAGTCCTTGTTCCCAAGCAGCCAGCTGAAAATTTTGGATTAAGGCACAGACTGCTCCATAGTCTTCATCCCACTGCTTTTGACGTGGGTCTTCCTTTAATATAACGACGAGATGAGCCGGTACCTTCATGAAATAATCCCATTTCGGCTTTCCATATCGTTCCTTTTCTTCGGCAGAGTAGGACTGAAGCATTGCATCAGCTAATGTAATCCGACCCTCTCCTTTGTACAAAATGAACCTCCAAGGCTGTCTGTTGCCATGATTTGGCGCCCAAACCGCCACATTCAATAATTCCAACAGCAATTCATTGGATACGGGATCACTTTTGAAATCTCTGATGGTTCTTCTTTCTTTAATTAAATGTGCAATTGTACCAGCTTCTTTATATTCTAATGAGTTCATTTTTCGATTCCTCCTTGGCTTCATTTATAAATTCGATTGCTTTCGATTCGAGCTTGTCAGACCTTCTTCCTTTACCCTTGGGAATGCACATTGGCGTAGCAAAGAATGGATCCAACAAAATTTCACATTCCATTCCAAACACATGCCGGACAAGTTCCGAATTGATCACATCCTCCGGTTTCCCTTGCGCGTAAACGGTTTTATCTTTAATAGCAACCAGATGATGGGCATACCGGCAAGCCAAATTAAGGTCATGAAGAACCATAACAATTGTTCTCTGTTCTCGTTCGTTTAACTCAAATAGCAAATCCAAAATATCGACTTGGTGGGCCATATCCAAATACGTTGTCGGCTCGTCTAACAATATCGTTTGTGTTCCTTGAGCCAATGTCATAGCTATCCACGCCCGCTGCCGTTGTCCACCTGACAAGGAATCGACTGACATTTCAGCTAATTCTGTTGTTTTGGTTACGCGCAAGGCCTCTTTCACAAGACGCTCATCTTCATCTGACCACTGCTTTAACCAATGCTGATACGGATACCGTCCTTGTTTAACTAACTGGAACACGGTTAACCCTTCCGGAGCAATCGGGCCTTGCGGCAAAATGGATAGACTCTTAGCTATTTCCTTGGTTGGAATACCCGCGATATGCTTGCCATCCAGAATGATTTCTCCCTTTGTAGGCTTCATTAAACGAGCCATCGCACGAAGGAGCGTTGATTTACCGCAGCCATTTGAACCGATAAATACGGTAATCTTCCCTTTTGGAATAGACAGGTTTAGCTGTTCGATTATGTTTTCGTTTCCGTAGGTTAAATTTAGATTTCTTGTCTCTAATGTTTGCACCACGATCACTCCTATCTTGAATTGCGTTTCGTGTACAGCAAATAGATGAAAAAAGGTGCACCAACAGCTGATGTGAACACCCCGACCGGAACATCCAATGGTAAAAAAAACGTTCTCCCTGCCAGATCAGCCAGCATGACAATAGCGCTCCCGAGCAAAGCAGATACAGGTAATACACTCTCGAAGCTCGAACCGACCAACTTACGTGCCATATGCGGTGCTATTAAACCAATAAATCCAATGCCACCCGCCACAGAAACTGCCGAACCCGCTAATGCCACACTGATAAGCAGCAGCAATAAACGATTAACCTCGACCGCGCTTCCTGTGCTTGCCGCTATATCGTCCCCCAGTTGTCCAATATTGACATGGCGAGCTAACAGAAAGGCGAGTGGGATCAGAATAACCGTCCAAGGTAGTACAGTGAATACATTTTCCCAGTTAGAAGCGTAGACCGACCCCGTAAGCCATAAATAGGCTTGGCTTGGATCGTAACTTGGGCTAAAAACAATCATCATCGTTGTAGCAGCAGACATCAGAGATGACATCCCGATTCCCACCAAAATAAGCCGAATGGGTGTGACCCCTCTTTTCCAGGCAAGCAAATACAAAATAGCTGATACGACTGCTGCGCCAATCATCGCCGTTACAGGCAGCCAACGAATGCTTACTATGCCAGCGAAATAAGTTAGGAAGGTTACTGCTGCAACGGAAGCTCCCCCTGTAATGCCCATCATATCGGGTGAAGCCAATGGATTACGAATAATCCCCTGCAAAATAGCTCCAGCTGCAGCCAGTGAAGCACCTACTAGCATAGAAACGACAATGCGCGGGAGCCGCAGTTTTTGAATGACCATCGCATGATCTTCTGCCCCAATCCCCATAATGCCTCTAATTACATCGGTAGGAGAGATGTACATTTCTCCCAACCCTGTACTTACAATGGCAATGACCGCGCAAACAATTAGTAAAACCACGGTCATCGCTGCCGCTTTCTTATGTACTAAAAAAGAGACTTCTCCGCGCTTGAATCGAATAGGAACATGCAGCTTCATGATTTAACCAGCCCCCTCCGAGCAATATAAATAAAGAACGGGGCACCTATGATAGCCGTCATTACACCAACCGGCATTTCCTCAGGAATCATAATAAACCTGGCAATTAAATCAGCCAGAATCAGCAGTATGGCGCCAAGCACCGCACAATAGGGAATCACCCAACGATGATCAATACCAATGAAAAACCGTGAGATATGCGGGATCACAATGCCGATAAATCCGATCGGACCGGCAACAGACACCGAGCAACCCGCCAGTACGACAACGATAATGCCTGCAGCCGATTTTACCCATATCGTTTTTTGACCCAAGCCTTTGGCTGTATCCTCTCCCATCATGAGCAGATTCATATCTCTCGCGATGAACCATGCGGCTACCCAGCTTACCGCCATATAAGGAAATACAGAAATAATCATTTCAGGAGAGCGCCCTGCTATCGTACCTGTCAACCAGAACAGCACCGTGCTGAGACCTTGTTTGTTCAGCACCAGTATGCCTTGTGTAAAAGAAGAAAACAGGGCAGTCATAGCTGCACCTGCCAACATAATTTTCAACGGAGTCAGTCCATCTCTTCCAAGCGAGCCCAAAATATAGACAAAGACTGCCCCTATTGCAGCTCCCAGAAAAGATATCCACATAAGTAATTGCATAGATGAAACAGAGAAGGCAACTGCAGCAAGCACAACGAAAAAGGTAGCTCCGGCGTTGACCCCAAGTACACTTGGTGAAGCAAGCGGATTGCGTGTCAAAGTTTGCATCAGCGCACCTGCGATAGCCAAGCTGGCTCCAATAGCAGCTGCAATACAAGCTCTTGGCACTCGTGTTGTGCGAATAATAATTTGGTCGCTCACATTTTCATCATAATGAAAGACGGAAGACCATGCGGTATGCCAATCATACTGCGTTGCACCAAAAAGTATGCTTGAGACAAAGCTACAAAGTAGGATTAGGACGAAAGCAAATAGCCCGGCAGCTCTCCATAAGCTCGTATTTATAAGGTTCATTGTGAAAATCTCCTTGTAATCTACAAAGGAATGAACGAAACGTTCATCCCTTTATGCATTCCTTTTATTTAATGTCAAAATATTTGTACAGATCATCCAACATGGCTTTAGCTGCCATGGAGCCTCCGGCTAAGTTCCAAGTAATCGTATCCACCTTATAATATTTGCCGGCCTTAACACCCTTCAAATTTTTCCAGAGCGGGTGGGAGGTCCAATCTGTTAGAGATTTCTCTACCGTAGGATCATTAGGATTAAGCCGGGTAATATCGAAAATATAATCCCCATCTAACTGCGGCATTTGTTCTTTGGTGGTTATATTGACAACAGCCTTACCTTCCACCATTTGAGCCTTTGGACGCGGTAACCCAAGTTCCTTGAAGATGGTTCCGGCAAACCCTGTCGCGTAAAAACGCGCACTGCCGTCTTTCTCAAACCGGACAATCGATACCTCGGATTTAGCCAGCTTATCGCCCGCCTTTTGTTTAAACTCAGCAACACGTTTATCCCAATCGCTTAAAATTTTCGCTGCTTCATCCTGTTTGTATAGCGCATCAGCAGCAATCTTCAGGTTTGCTTTCCAATCAAAAATCTCATCCGTGATGACCGTGGGAGCAATGCTTGCCAGTTGGGGATAGATTTTTTCGTGACGCGCTTTGGTTCCGATGATCAAGTCTGGTTTTAACGCAATAATGGCTTCCACATTGGGCTGCGTTTCTTCTCCAAGACTTTTTACACCTTCCATATTGGCACGTAAATAGTTGTACCAAGGCTTTTCTTCCCATGACTCAACAGAACCAACGGGCTTTACTCCCAGGTGGGTAGCAATATCCGTCATCCCGTTGAATAGAACGACAACCCTTTCCGGCTTTTTCTTCAAAGTGGCTGTACCCATAGCATGCTTAATCGTTTTCTCTCCAGTAGCGGCAGCAGTTGATTGAGCTTGATCTTTCGGTTTTGCAGCTTCTGGCGAAGTTGTCGCACTACCGGTGCTTACATTTCCGCCTGTTGTCGATGCTCCGCAAGCAGTAACTGCAAGCGTTAATAACAGTACCATCATCATTTGTAAAGCCCTCATCTGTTTCTTCCTCCTTGTACAGCAAAGCAAACACAGTTGATGATCAAGCCATCTCTATTTGGAATGCGGATGCTGAACTCCCTTTATATTTTGTATTGATAATAATTATCAGTCTCAATTATAAGGTTCATCATTTACATTGTACATATCTGATTTTATCCGTTTCATTTACTTAATTTGTCTTACCTTTGTTCTTACATAACGTACTTGCACAATAGAAACAAGCACTTCGCGAAAAGTATCCCTTTCCGAGAGTGCTTATTGTGTATTTGGTATAGACGAGCTGTGTGAATCATATTTATGAGAGAGATTACTTGGAAGGATGCGATTTACTCCCTATGGAACACCTTTTACCACTACAAATAGAACTTATTCTGCAGTTTGGGGTAGCCTTTTTTTGGACAATCACATATATTTGGATTATTTATAAAGGGTTCCGGGATCGAACCTGCGGAATGCCAATTGCCGCTCTATGTGCAAATATCACTTGGGAATTTCTGTTTTCCTTCGTCATGCCTTTCCACCCGCTCCAGCAAATCGTAACACTACTATGGTTTTTATTAGACTGCATCATCCTGTTTCAATTTTTCTATTATTCAAAAAGCCTCTCTCCAAAATGGCCTATAAAACCTATAGTCTTCTCCTCACTTGGCATTGCTCTGCTGCTTCACTACGGAATGGCTGTCGAATTTCAGGATCCTGAAGGCAAGTATTCCGCATTTGGAATCAATCTAATGATGTCCATGCTATTTATAAAAATGCTGCTGAAACAAGATTTACAAGGCCAATCCATCTACATCGCCTACTCTAAAATGGTCGGTACCCTGTGTGCATCTATTTGGTGCTATTCCCTATACCCACATTCAATTTTGTTAAATATAATGTACATACTTACATTTATTCTAGATGTCGTTTACATCTTGTTGGTCTATAACAAGTCAGTAAAGATCGTTCCTAGATCCTCCACAACTCACCGTGCCTTCTATTAAGGGACTATAATCTTCATTGATTTCTCGTTGTTGTCAAATTGATCGGCCGCATTGCGCCCTAATGAGAAAATAATAGGTTTTCCCGGATGTTAACCCTTCCACCTTATCCTCGTAGGGGTATCGTTTGGTACGATCACCTCGTCCAGCATAGTCTAATGGAATGCCCAAATGCAGTGGAACAGCCTGTATCTCTGGATTTTTCATGTCCTGTTTAAAATCAAAATCTTGACCCTCTTTCACATAAAGCATGTACGAAATAGGACGAGCCTGAGAATGTGCCACATCCCACTGAACAAAAACATTTTTCCCACGGATATCTATATTCTGAATACCTACTCTCGCTTCAGAGTAAGGTTTACCGAACGGAGGTGTCATTGTATTTCCCCAAATTGGCGGTTTAGCCGTAGCATCCCGATGATCAATGACATAAGTATCTATAGCTGCAACCTGAGCATTGGATATGTAATGAACCATCCCTAAGTCATTTGCTTCTTGTACATCAGCAAGTAACATTTTTGATGCTTCATTCTGTTCTCCATTTAGCACTTTTTTCATCAAATCACCGTTCGGTCCTTCCGCATAACCAAGGCTTAGAACACGAGATCCGTCAGTACGATCCGATTCGGCTAAAAGCTTTTGTACATAATTATACTTATTATCATTAAATGTAGCTTCGTTAAACCACTGCGCCTGGCTGCTATCCAGCCGATAACTTTCAAATAAAGCAAAATCAACTAATCCTCGTAAAGTGAACGCATAGGCTGTCAAGTCAGGATTATAGAAAAAAAGCCCGCGATTCGCTAACAAAAACCGATCCGGATATGCTTGTCGAATGTTCGTAATTAATTGCTTCATCCCAGGCTGAACCCACTCAAATTGACCTTGATTGGAACTGGATGCATTGGTAAAAGAGTTTGGTGCCGCAGTATCCAAAGTGTCCAAAAACAACCCGTCACAACCATAACCTTGAATAGAGTCGTGGCTCAAAAGCTCTTTGAATTCCCGATACCTTATCCGTTTGAAGTTTCATGTCGAGTAAAGCTTTAAACCATTCTGGATGACCGGGATTCAACTGATGCAGCGCTGCTTCTCCATCATACGCGGATACAGTTTGATAGTTTTCTTTATGTAACAGGTCACTAGGAGTTCGTGAATTTCCCTATCGTCTTCGACAATGCTTGAGGCTGTCTAGAAAGTCTGCAAAGAGTTGAAACGGTGAAGGCTTGGCTAGGAGAGGGAAATGTACTCCCCCGCGACGTACCTTTAGAACCTGTGATGGCAAGCCAAAAGTTTACAGCTTCTTCGATTGTTTTGCATAGGACGAAGGAGTCATTCCGGTAATCCTCTTGAAAATCCGACTGAAGTAAAATTCGTCCTCGTAGCCGACGAGCTTAGAAATATCGGTTAATGTCAGCCCAGAGCGTCCCAGCAGTTCCTTCGCTTTAGTAACCCGCAGACGAATGATATAGTCCTTTGGCGCGAATCCGGTGAGCCGCTTGAACTGCCGGGTGTAATAGCCCGCGCTGAGCCCGGCCTTCTTGGCCAACTGCTCAACGGTTAAAGGAGACTGGAAATGGTCCGCGATATACCGGTATGTGAACTGAATCGCCGAATCCGCATCACTGCTGTACTGTTGATCGTACATATTGTCGATCAAGGAAAGCCATAGCTCCCGAAACGCCAAATTGCAGCGATATTGCGATATGGGATCGTAGGCTTTCCATAGTTGAAACACCTTATCAAAGCATCTACGAACTTCAGCCGGCCGAACCGTCTTAAGCATGCCGCGCAAAGGGGCAAGCCAGCTGTCGGAAGACTGTGAAATCCACTCCTGCTTCTCTTTATAACAAATTCGGTAGTCGAATCGGACATGGTAAATTTCAACGTCTTCTGCCTCCGAGACCGACCATTCGAACGTCGTCTCGGGAACGAACATCATGACGGCTCCCGCTTCCAGAGCATATTTGACGTTGTTCATCACGTAGTAACCCGCGCCTCTTACGATGTAGTGAATGGAATGAATGTTATGAACGTACGGCGCTTGATACGTACCGGCCTGGAGTATCGTATTTCCAGCAAAAGTAATCGAGAACACGGATTTATCAAGATAATCGGCCAGTTGGGTCGCGTTTATCAATGCTTACTCTCTCCTTGCAGATAAGGAACGTGCTCAGTTCGCAGGACGCAGAATGATGTGCTGCTTCCCCCGCCCGATCGGCACCGTCGCCTCCTGATACGAAACGATGAACGCCCTTCTAACTTGATCCGTTTCGTTGCCTTTCGAGGAATGCCAAGTCAACGAATTAAAAAGCAGCATGGAGCCCGCCTTCATTCGCACCGGTTCGGCTTTGGACAAGTCGACCTGCTCCTCGTCCAGCGCCTTCCGGCAAGTGCCGTTATTTTTGACGGTATATGGCTGGTGCCCTTGCTTATGACTTCCGGGAACGATCCATAAGCATCCATTCAGCTCGTCGGTATCCTGCAGCGGTACCCAGATCGACATCCGAGTATCGCTGTTTACCACTTCGTTATAGTATGCGTCGTCCTGATGCCAGTGACAGACAGATGCGCTGTGCGGCAGCTTGGTCAATAGCTTTGAGGAAAAGATGGAAATGCCCGGCTTCACGATGTCCTCTATCAAGTTAAGGATCCGCTCGTCGTGAGCGAATTGTTTCGTCTTGTCGGTCAGCATCGCCAGCTGGTACGTAAATCCTTCGTGTTCCCCCGACGTTTGGACTGGCTCTTCGCATCCATCAAGTTCTTCGTTAATCTCCCTTAGTTCGTCCGCCGAAAATAGATCCGAAACGACCACATAGCCAAGCTCATCATAATGTTTTTTCTCTTTTATCGTCAATTTTCCCACCTGATTCACTCCCTTATTAATCGCTTGATTGTATTGTAGCACTTGGCTTTACGACTCTGCCATGGAGAAATACGATAAGCAATCTGGACAAATCGGATGTCTCCGGATATCGCATTAAAGCGGAAAACGGTCTGAAAAATGCCCAGGATTGGGTCGAAAAACGTTCACCGACAGCACCCCGTCTATAAGAATTGAAGTTGGTAGTCAAATGTTTGTTCCAAATTCCCTACAACCACTACATAGGAAGACATCCCCATATAAAGCAAAAAAGACACCGCTTGAGGTTCGCTTGAGGTGTCCCCTTTGATGGTATTGGTGGAGGCGAGTGCTCACACTCTGTTATCGCGGACTACAAATGAAAAAAGCACTCTTTCAGGTGCTTCTTCATTTTGTATGGAGGTGAGGGGAGTATTGAAATGTCCATTTAAATTGCTCCGAAGTTCATTCATCGATGATTCCCTTAGTGGTACATTTCAATGCCGTGCTCCCTCCGCATAGGCTACGGTCCGCGCGTGCAAAACCTCGAGGTGTTCTCTTCCCCTATCCCATACAAATGAAAAAGCACCCTCTCGGGTGCTTCTTCATTTGTATGGGAGGTGAGGGGAGTATTGAAATATCCATTAAACTTGCTTCGAAGCGAATTCACAGATGACTACCCTATTGGTACATTTCAATGCCGTGCTCCCTCCGCATACGCTACGGTCCGCGCGGGCGAACCCCGAATGAGTACTTACGTCAGTTCGCTTGACGATGATTATGTTTAGCTTTAATGATGCGGTAACAGAGCTTAATAAGATTCGGCACGGAAAGTACTTTTTCCATAAGATATGAGAATGCTGAACGGTTTCCTCGTTTCGTGTTGCATTCCATGCAAGAAGCGAGTAAGTTTTGGGGAAGATCCGAACCGCCTTTACTTGAGGGAACAATATGATCTACTGTCGTTGCGTGACGCCCACACCACAAACAATTGTAATGATCCCGTTTTAATGCAGCATTTCGATAGTCTCGAAATGAAAATGGGTTGTAAAGTAATTGGATTGTCTGCTCGTCGATCCAGACGGCACGGGCTCGATCAACTTCCCTCCAAGCCCGGTGAAGCAAACATGGGGTTAGTTTTTGGCCATCCAGATTGAGCACTGTTATCATAGTCAATCGCCTCCTAAGGCTAAAGTTAGATAATAACCACAGACCAATTGATTATTTGATTCGTGGTTATGTATATTGGAGACGAGACGAGTATCGGATATCTGCCTAAAGCGTGACCAATAAATGTCTTCCTTGAAAAGGCGAAAACCCGCTCTGGGAGCAGGTTTTCAGTAATGGAGGTGAGGGGAGTCGAACCCCTGTCCGAAAATATCGCCACACAGGCATCTACGGGTGTAGTCACAGTTTTGATGTCACCCGAGCATCGCCCCGTAACCGGCTATGCGTTGGGTCAGCCTGATTGTCTTCCTACGTCCGACCCCAGGCGGAGACCAAACGTCGTATCCCACTATAGTTGAGCCCCTATCCCAGTCACATGGGCGATGCTGAGGAGGAGCACGCTAACAGGTTATTAAGCTGCTAAAGCGTAAGGTTGTTGTGTTTTGCCATTTAATAGGCTTTAGCGTTTTATAGTGGACGCGGCCCCACTACCCGCAACCCGTGCCCAAACTATCCCCGTCGAATCCAAGAACACCCCCGGATTGCCTTCGTTGCCGTCATAGACGGTGAAGGTAAAAGAAAAGCAGGATAATCATTTGAGCCAAATTGCTTTCAAATCTTTGCTGCTAAATTAGTATAACACATGCTAAAGAAAAATGAACGACTAGGTTCATGGAAGTTGAGGTGTTGCCTTCCAGTATGGGCTGGCCACCTATCTGGCAATCTTCTGCTTCTCACGCAGAGCACGTTGAATGTCTCGCTGTGCATCTTTTTTCGCTGCGGATTCACGCTTGTCGTACTGCTTTTTCCCTTTGCCTATGCCAACCAAAAGCTTAGCGTAACCATTTCGGATATACACCTTCAATGGAACGAGGGTATAACCTTCTTGCTTCGCCTGCCCTAGCATCTTGGCAATCTGCGCCTTTTTTAAGAGCAGCTTCCGCGTCCGTGTTGGGTCTTCCGGATTGCTTCGGTTGCCTTGATCGAAAGGACTTATATGCATGTTGTGCACAAATGCTTCGCCATTGCGAATAGTCGAAAAGCTATCGCCTATGTTTGCTTTACCTGCCCGTAAGGATTTGATCTCCGTGCCGGTCAGGACAAGACCGCATTCATACGTTTCTTCAATAAAGTAGTCGTGTGAAGCCTTTTTGTTCTGGGCGAGTAATTTGCCATCTGCCTTTTTCGTTGCCACGTGAGATCCTCCTCCCGCACGTTCAATGCAGGTAAAAACTGCTACAATGTGCATCCTATTGTAGCAAGATCAAGGCAGAAAAGCAAGAAGCGGCGTTATCTCCGCCGCTTCTTGCTTTCATCGCCGTCGTCACTCCGACGACGACCACCCTTGGCTAGCGCGTTCACGCCGCTCGCCCAATCACTGCCGCCTGTGCTGCGCGGAGCAGCAGACGAACCGCCACCCGCTTGGGCTTCGCTCCCAAGCACAATCCCACCGCGGCCGCGCTTGCTTTCGCTGCGAGCCGCACCACTCTCTGTCCGCCCCGCGCCGACAGATTCAAGCCTTGCGCTCAAGCTGCCGCCTTCGCTCAGCTTAGGACCGCCCGCTTTGCCGCGTCCAGTTCCACCTTTGCCACGCTTCTCGCTCCACGGCGTGCTTCCAGACTTACCGCGGCGCGATTTGCCTTGCCCTGCGGCACCCTCTGCACGGCCTGCTCCACCTTCTGCGCGCCCAGAGCCTTCACCGCGCCCTTGCCCAGCTCCGCCTTCGACTCGCGCTGCGGCTTCTATTCTGCGAGCAGCGCCACCTGCAGCGCGTCCTGTGCCTCCAGCCCCGCCACGCCCTTGACCAACTCTTTCAGCTCTTTCCTTGCCTTCAGCTGTACCTCCGACTCCTGCTCTTTCCTTACTGCGCTCTCCACCAGCAGCACCAGAGCCCTGAGCCTTCGCATAGCCGCCCTTGCCCTTGGCGGCGAATCCGCCTTTACCCTTTTCAGGTTTGCCTTTATCGGATCCCCCGCGGAAGCCTTTAAATCCAGCTGCACCCTTAAATGGAGGTTTTCCACCGCGACTAAACCCGCCCTCTTTGCGAGGCTTCATATCGAGCAGTTCAAAATCAATCGTATGCTCATCCATATTGACACGAGCAACGCGAATCTTGATCTCATCACCGATTCGATAGATCTTGGACGTACGTTCACCGATGAGAGCAAACTGTCTCTCATGGAAATTGTAATAATCGTCGGTCAAATCGCTAAGGCGAATCAAGCCTTCAACCGTATTGTCGAGCTCCACGAACATTCCGAAACCGGTAACGCTGGAGATAATGCCTTCGAATTCCTCGCCGACTTTATCCAGCATGTATTGAGCTTTCTTCAGCGCTTCTGTCTCACGTTCAGCATCAACGGCAACTCGCTCACGTTCTGAGGATTGCTGCGCAATATCACTCATCCGCGAAGATAAATATTCATGACGCTTATCGGATAACGTACCGCCGCTTTCCAGCACCTCGCGAATCACCCGATGAATAATTAAATCGGGGTAACGACGAATCGGCGATGTAAAGTGCGAATAAAATTCCGCCGCCAAACCAAAATGCCCCAAACTCTGCGCATCATAGCGAGCTTGTTTCATGGAGCGAAGCATAATCTTACTAAGAACCGTCTCTTCGGGAGTCCCTTTAATCTCTTCCAAAAGCGCCTGCAAAGCCCGTGGATGTACCGAATTCCCTTTACCTTTAACCGAGTACCCGAAGTTCGTCACAAACTCCATGAAATTCATCAGCTTCTCAGCATCAGGGTCTTCATGAACACGGTATAGGAAGGGCACTTTCATCCATGAAAAATGCTCAGCAACCGTTTCATTAGCGGCTAACATAAACTCTTCGATCATCATTTCGGCGACGGAACGTTCTCTTTTCACGATATCCGTAGGTTTGCCTTCGGAATCAACGATAATTTTAGACTCCTCAAAGTCAAAATCTATCGCCCCTCGCTTCATCCGTCTAGAACGCAGCCTTGCAGCCAACTCTTCCATTCGTTTGAAATCTTCCATCAAGTAGGCATATTTCTCGACAATTTCCGGCTCAGCTTCACCTTTCAGAAGTTTACGCACATTCGTATATGTCATGCGTTCGCTAGTTTTAATAACACTCGTGAAAATTTCGTGGTTCACCAGTTTTAAATCCTCATCGAACTCCATCTCACAAGACATGGTTAAACGATCTACACGAGGATTCAACGAGCATATTCCGTTAGACAATCTATGAGGCAGCATCGGAATAACACGATCAGTCAAATATACGGAGCAGCCGCGATTATATGCTTCAATATCCAGAGCAGTACTTTCACGCACATAATAGCTAACATCGGCAATATGCACGCCCAAACGAAGGTTGCCGTTTTCCAAAAGCTCCACATTTACCGCGTCATCCAAGTCCTTCGCATCTTCACCATCAATCGTTACAATGCGCTTCGAACGAAGATCGCGGCGTCCTTGACCAATAATTTCTTCTTCCGTAATGGAATCCGGTGCGGCATCTGCTTCCGCCAGCACGTCCTCTTGGAAAGCTTCTGGCAGTTGGTGTTTGCGTACGATAGCCAAAATATCAACGCCTGGATCATCTTTGTGGCCAAGGATCTCGATAACTTCCCCTTCAGCCGCAGAACGGCCCTCTGGATAGTTAACAATCTTGACAACGACTTTTTGCCCCGTAACAGCTCCCATGAAGGCATGCTGAGGGATGAAAATGTCCCGAGACACACGCTTATCATCCGCAATCACGAAACCAAATGTCTCCTGACTCTGAAAAACGCCAACAATTTGCGTATTCGCACGCGTAATTACTCGCACGACTTCGCCTTCCAGACGGCCTCCGCCTTGACTCCTCGCAGTCACCTTTACGAAGACAATGTCGCCATTCATCGCGGTATTTAGATCATGTGCATTAATGTATACGTCCGGGTGGTCCCGATCATCTGGAATTAAGAAACCAAAGCCCTTCGCATGAGCTTGCAGCTTACCTCTCACCAAATTCATTCGTTCAGGAACGCCGTAGCGGTCATTTCCGCCTCTGACAATGTGACCACTTTCCTCTAATTGATTTAACAATTTAATAAAATCCTTAAACTCATTCGCACTTTCAATCCCAAAATGCTTCTCAAGTTCCTTATAGGACATAGGCTTATAAGCCTCTTCTTGCATCAAACTTATGATTTCTTTATCTGTCATCATACTCTCTTCACCTTCTTGTTGTTGTTGAGCCTAGCTTTCTAATTCGCCGTACTTGTTTCCTTTACTCCATAGTATGCCACTTTCAGAGAAAGGATAAACGCAGTGATATCGGCATAGATAAGCTCTCTCTCTTGATCCAGCAGCATCCCGTGGGATGACTCTGGGTAATAACGAAGTTCTTTCACTTGGGAACTAATGCGCTTATGTAAAAACGCTGCGCTTTCCTGATGGACCACGCCATCCTTGCTCCCTTGACCGATCCATATCGGTACTTCGACTTGAGGTAACAAGCTTTTTACTTGTTTTAACAGCTTACGTAAACTTACTACGCAACGAATCGGCGTTTTGGTATATGCACATGACTCATCTAATAACGTGGAGATTTGTTTGGGTTTCTTGGCTACATATTTGATAAAATATTGCAGCAGTGCGGCCAGCGCCGACTTCCTTGATCTCAGAAAAATAGGCGTAGCCAGTGAAATAACACCAGCCGTACGACGTTCCACAGCTAGCTTCAAGGCAAGCAGTCCGCCCATTGAATGTCCCATAACAACAACGCTTTTGCATTTCGCTGCAAGCTCGTCATAACTCTCCAGCACATGCCCATACCAATCCGTCCATCCGGTTCGTATCATTTCTTCGGGTGAGGTACCATGTCCTGGAAGCTTTACAGCTTGGATGGTGTAGCCTTCATCTCTGAGCACATACCCAATCCGTCTAAACTCCGAGGGCGACCCCGTGAATCCATGGATCATCAGTATGCCTGTCTCTTGATTATCTCCACTTCCTGACCAAAAGAATGGTTCTGTCGACTTGTAAATTCTGCTCTCGATGGTAACCAGCTCCTACTCCTAACACCCATTTAAAATGAAAAAACAGCAGGAGTAGATTTCCCCTGCTGTTATCGTTTTATGTGTGTTAGGCCTTCACTACGTATGCTACGACAATGGAAAGAATGAAAAATGCAGCAGCAAGCCCCATTGTAAAACGGGACAAAAATAGTTCCAAACCGCGTGCTTTTTGCTTACCAAATAAGTGTTCTGCACCACCGGAAATGGCACCGGACAAACCTGCGCTTTTGCCTTTTTGTAAAAGTACAATCGCAATTAATCCAACCGAAGCTATGATTAACAAAATTTTCGTAAAGATTACCATGTTAGCACCCCAATTGCCTATTCTTTGCCTTATACAACTAGCATGAGTATTTTAACACAGTTCGTCCTAGAATACAAGAAAGGGCCACTTTGGTGGTGCTCTTCTAGTCGCGGTAGGATGGTGTTGGTGATTGTTGACCCCAACTTTTAGCGCGTTTTTTTCGCCCCAGAAAAGCTTGCACGGCCTGTTTAGCACACCACAAAGCAAAAAGCGTAAATAGGACGGCCCACACCATAGCCGGAATGCCGGTATGCTGCGCCAAATTGGAGGCATCACCCGCTTGCCGTGCATTCCCCCATGCATAGATGATCAAAGAGAAGGGGCCAAATACAGACTCTTCTAAGCATAAGAAAGCAAGCAGTAAGTAGTAGAAATCACGCAACCACTTTGGCGTAAGCGCCATAACAATGATCGTCAGCGCAATGAAACCGACTAAGAACATAATCCCGAATCCGTTACGGACAAACAATACCAACGAGAGAGCAGAAAGCGCGATCATCACCTGTAGACCTAAACGCTGCTTGCCTTTCGAATAAGCCGAGAACAGGAACCAAGCAAAGAGAGACGCCGTCACATAACCTGCTAAGGCCACTGGAATGATCGCCCACGGTTTCGATATGGCTGAGTACGTCACACCACTATGATTGGCATAGAGCTCGATGTACATCACTTTCCCCGATAGCGCCAAGGTCACCACAGCATGCCCAAATTCATGAACCATCGTGTCTATGTTGCGAAAAAAAGAAGAAGGGATCCAGTGCGTGAGCACCGCGGAACCTATCAGAAATAAAATAGTTTTCACCCAGTTGCTCATACAGCAGACCCCTTCGGTATTTAATTAATTAATCATATCTGAGAGACTTTGAACTAGTTCAAAGATCCCTATATAAAATTTGAGCTCCGCCCAAACATCCCTATATTATGGCTGAAATTATTTGAAGTTTCTCAAGTTGTAGAATGCTTTTTTACCAGCGTATTGAGCTACAGTGAATAACTCGTCTTCGATACGAAGAAGTTGGTTGTATTTCGCTACACGGTCCGTACGGGACGGAGCACCTGTTTTGATTTGACCAGCGTTGGTAGCAACAGCGATGTCAGCGATTGTGCTGTCTTCGCTCTCACCGGACCGGTGGGAGATTACTGCTGTGTAACCAGCGCGTTTTGCCATTTCGATTGCATCAAAAGTCTCAGTAAGCGTACCGATTTGGTTAACTTTAACCAAGATGGAGTTACCGATGTTTTCTTCGATCCCTCTGGAAAGACGCTCAGTGTTCGTAACGAATAGATCGTCACCAACGAGTTGAACTTTGTTACCCAATTTCTCAGTAAGCAATTTCCAACCTTCCCAATCGTCTTCGGAACAACCGTCTTCAACCGTGATAATTGGGTATTTATCAACCCATGCAGCAAGGAAGTCAACCCACTCAGCGGATGTGAAGGATTTGCCTTCGCCTTCAAGGTGGTATTTACCATCTTTGAAGAATTCTGTGGAAGCAACGTCCATACCCAAGAATACGTCAACACCTGGTTTGTAACCAGCGTTTTCGATTGCTGTAAGGATCGTCGTGATTGCTTCTTCGTTGGATGTGAAGTTAGGAGCGAATCCGCCTTCGTCGCCAACTGCAGTGTTAAGGCCTTTTTCTTTCAATACGGATTTCAAGCTATGGAAAATCTCAGCGCCAATGCGAAGAGCTTCTTTGAAAGTAGGCGCGCCTACCGGCAGAACCATGAACTCTTGAACGTCAACGTTGTTATCGGCATGTGCCCCACCGTTGATGATGTTCATCATAGGAACTGGAAGCGTCTTAGCGTTGAATCCGCCAAGGTATACGTAAAGTGGAACATCCAAAGCATCTGCTGCTGCGCGAGCTACTGCCATGGAAACAGCTAGGATTGCGTTAGCGCCTAATTTTGCTTTGTTAGGAGTACCGTCAAGCTCGATCATTTTGTGGTCGATGCCAACTTGATCAAGCGCGTCAAGACCGATGATTTCTGGAGCGATGATTTCGTTCACGTTCTCAACGGCTTTCAGAACGCCTTTACCAAGGTAACGACCTTTGTCACCATCACGAAGCTCAACAGCCTCGTATGCGCCTGTGGAAGCGCCTGAAGGAACGATAGCGCGGCCGAAAGCGCCGGACTCTAGATATACTTCTACCTCAACTGTTGGGTTACCGCGGGAATCCAATACTTCGCGTGCATAAACATCAGAAATAATCGTCATTGTTAGAAAACACTCCTTTAATAGTATGTTTTAATTAGCGCTTTATGATGGTTGTCCCGGTCATCTGTTCCGGTTGTGTAACCTCTAAGAAGTCTAGCATCGTTGGGGCAATATCTGCCAAAATTCCGCCGTCTCTTAGTGTAACAGATTTGTCCGTAACAATAAAAGGCACAGGATTCGTTGTATGTGCTGTGTTGCGTGATCCATCTGCATTCGTAACAAGATCTGCATTCCCGTGATCTGCTGTAATACACACCACGCCGCCTTTGGCGAGGATCGCTTCTACAACTTGACCTAGACAATCATCTGTTGCTTCGATTGCTTTCACCGTAGGCTCCAACAAACCTGAGTGACCTACCATGTCAGGGTTAGCGAAGTTGAGGACGATTACGTCATTACGATCTGCTTCGACTTCCTTAACTACAGCAGCTGCCAACTCATATGCACTCATTTCTGGTTGCAAATCGTAAGTAGCTACTTTCGGCGAAGGAATGAGAAGACGCGTTTCCCCTGGCAGTTCAGCATCCCGACCACCACTGAAGAAGAACGTCACGTGTGGATATTTCTCTGTTTCCGCTGCGCGAAGCTGCTTCAGACCGTTCTGAGCCAGCACCTCGCCAAGGGTATTGTCGAGATCCTTAGGCTTGTAGGCAACGAAGCCGTCTACGGATTCACTGAACAGTGTCAGACATACGTAGTACAGGTTCTTAGCTACTTTAGGACCACGGTCAAAACCGCGGAAATCTTCATTCGTGAAGACTTGCGAAAGCTGAATCGCACGGTCAGGGCGGAAGTTGAAGAAGATAACCGCATCCCCTGATTCTACAAGACCTACCGGCTTGCCATCATCGGAGACGATAACCGTTGGCATAACGAACTCGTCGAAGATCGATTTCTCATAGGATTCAACAATAGCTTTCATTGGATCTGTGTAAGCAGGCCCCTCGCCATAAACCATGGCACGGTAGGATTTCTCCGTCCGCTCCCAACGTTTATCGCGATCCATCGCATAATAGCGGCCTTGAACGGTTGCGATATGCCCTACGCCGACTTCCATGATTTTGTGCTGCAGGCTGGCCATATAACTCTTTGCGGAATCTGGAGCCACGTCGCGGCCATCTAGGAAAGCATGGATGTACACATCATCAAATTGTTCTTTCTTAGCCAAGTCCAGCAAAGCGAACAAATGCTGAATGTGACTATGTACGCCGCCATCGGAGAGCAGCCCGTAGAGGTGCAGCTTCTTTCCGTTTGCTTTTGCATGTCGAAAAGCGCCTAGAATCGTTTCATTATCGTAAAATTCACCATCACGAATCGATTTGGAAATCCGCGTCAGATCCTGATAAACGATACGGCCTGCGCCAATGTTCAGGTGTCCTACTTCAGAATTCCCCATCTGGCCTTCTGGCAAACCTACGGCCTCACCGCAAGCGGTAAGGGTTGTATGTGGATAACTCGACCAGTAACGGTCGTAGTTAGGCTTTTTGGCATGAGCAACCGCATTCCCCTGCTCTTCCGAGCGGAGTCCGAAGCCATCGAGAATGATGAGTGCTACCGGTTTCGGTCTCGACATGTTACTTCGCCCCCTGGACAAGCTGGATGTAGGAAGCTGGCTCTAAGCTCGCTCCGCCTACAAGTGCTCCATCAATGTCAGGCTGTGCCATGTACTCAGCAATGTTGTTCGGCTTCACGCTGCCGCCATATTGAATGCGAACTGCATCTGCTACGGACGCGCCGTATAGACCGCTCACAAGTTGACGGATGTAGCCGATGACGTCTTGTGCATCTTCAGCAGTGGAAGATTTACCTGTACCAATAGCCCAGATTGGCTCATAAGCGATAACAACTTGTGCTGCTTGTTCTGCACTAAGGCCAGCAAAAGCTGCTTCTGTTTGCACTTTACAAACATCTTTCGTTTGACCCGCTTCGCGCTCTTCCAACTTTTCACCTACGCAAAGGATCGGAGTTAGGCCGTGTTTGAAAGCTGCAACGACTTTCTTATTCACGATTTCATCTGTCTCAGCGAAGTAAGCTCTACGCTCGGAGTGACCGATAATAACATACTCCACACCAAGATCCTTCAGCATAACGCCGCTGATTTCGCCTGTGTATGCGCCATTGTCTTCGAAATGCAAGTTTTGCGCACCTACGTGAACGTCAGTACCTTTCACAGCTTCAACCAAAGTAGGCAGATTCGTGAATGGGGAGCAAATTACGCTCTCAACGCCTTCTACTGTGCTGCCTTTTACTTCATTTACGAAGCTAATTGCTTCGGAAACAGTTTTGAACATTTTCCAGTTACCCGCGATAATCGGTTTTCTACTCATTGGATAGGCTCCTTAAAGTTATTCGTCAGAATAACTGACGGCGTAAGCATAAGCTTTTTCGTGAAAATCATTATTTATCGTTCAAGGCTACTACGCCTGGCAATGCTTTGCCTTCCATGAATTCCAAGGAAGCTCCGCCGCCTGTGGACATATGGTTCATTTGGTCAGCCAAGTGGAATTTCTCTGTTGCTGCAGCGGAATCGCCACCACCGATAACGGTATAACCCTCAGTAGTTGCACAAGCTTGTGCTACTTCACGTGTACCGTGGGAGAAAGGCTCGATTTCGAATACGCCCATCGGTCCGTTCCAAACAACCAGCTTGGATTTCGCGATAACGTCTGCGTAAAGCTCACGCGTTTTCGGTCCGATGTCAATGCCTTCCCAATCCGCAGGAATGCCGTCAACGTCAACGATTTGTGTGTTCGCATCTGCGCTGAATTTATCAGCGACAACGATATCAACTGGAATTAAGAAGTTAACGCCTTTTTCTTTGGCTTTCTCAATGAAGCTAAGCGCTAGGTCTAGTTTCTCGTTATCCACGAGGGATTTACCGATTTCGTGACCTTGTGCTTTCAGGAATGTATAGGACAGACCACCGCCAATAAGGACGTTATCTGCAATGTTCAGGAGGTTCTCAATGACAGCGATCTTGTCTTTCACTTTGGATCCGCCAACGATGGCTGTGAAAGGACGCTCTGGGTTGTTCAATGCTTTACCTAGAACATCAAGCTCTTTCTCCATCAATAAGCCGGAAACTGCTGGAATGAAGTGTGCGATTCCTTCCGTCGAAGCATGCGCACGGTGAGCAGCACCGAATGCATCATTAACGAACAGGTCTGCAAGCTCAGCAAAAGCTTTTGCGAGTTCTGGATCATTTTTCTCTTCACCTTCATTGAAACGAACGTTTTCAAGCAAGAGAACGTCACCATTTTCAAGAGCATCCACTTGCGCCTTCACGATTTCGCCAATCGATACATCCGCTTTAATCACGGATTGACCAAGTAATTCAGCCAACTTTGCGGCTACGGGCGTCAAACGCAATTCTTCCACGACTTGACCTTTCGGACGTCCGAAATGACTCGCAAGGATGACTTTCGCGCCTTTTTCTACTAAGAATTTAATCGTAGGCAGTGATTCTCTAATTCGTGTTTCGTCGGTGATTTGACCATTCTCTACAGGTACGTTGAAATCAACGCGAACAAATACTCTTTTACCAGCTACTTCAACATCGCGAACACTTTTCTTACTCATAGGTCAAAGCCTCCTGAACGTGTAGGGTATACTTGCGGCCAAGCTTTTATATGGGTAAATCGCACATAAAGAGGAGAATCTCTTCTCCCCTTCATGTGGTTTTTCATGTGATGTCTATGAAATTACAGACCTTTTTTAGCGATGAAAGCTACCAAGTCAACAACACGGTTGGAGTAGCCCCACTCGTTATCGTACCAGGAAACCACTTTCAGCATGTTGTCGCCAACTACCATTGTGGAAAGAGCATCGATTGTGGAGGAAGCTGGGTCACCATTGAAGTCGCTGGATACTAGCGCATCTTCTGTGTAGTTCAGAATGCCTTTAAGCGGGCCTTCGGAAGCTTGTTTCAGAGCTGCGTTTACTTCGTCAACTGTTACGTTAACTTTCAATTCAACTACCAAATCAGTAACGGATACGTTAGGTGTAGGAACACGCATAGCCATACCGTTCAATTTGCCTTTAAGTTCAGGAAGAACAAGACCGATTGCTTTTGCTGCACCAGTGCTGGAAGGAATGATGTTCTCAGCTGCTGCGCGAGCACGACGAAGATCTTTATGAGGAACGTCAAGCACGGATTGGTCATTTGTGTAAGAGTGAACAGTTGTCATCATACCTTTTACGATACCGAAGCTATCGTTGATAACTTTCGCGAAAGGAGCCAGACAGTTTGTCGTACAAGAAGCGTTGGAGATAATTGTGTGAGCTGCTGGATCGTATTTATCTTCGTTAACACCAAGTACGATTGTGATATCTTCGTCGGAAGCTGGAGCGGAAATGATAACTTTCTTAGCTCCGCCTTTCAAGTGAAGGGATGCTTTTTCTTTAGCTGTGAAAATACCAGTAGATTCGATAACGATTTCTGCGCCTACAGATGCCCAAGGCAAGTTCCCAGGGTCACGCTCAGCAAAAACTTTGATGGAACGACCGTTAACGATCAATTCGCCTTCACCAGCTTCAACTGTAGCGTCTAGTTTACCGTGAGTTGTGTCATATTTGAGCAAATGAGCCAATGTTTTAACGTCAGTCAAATCGTTTACTGCAACGATCTGTACTTCTGAGTTGTTCAAAGCTGCGCGAAATACGTTACGACCAATACGTCCGAAACCGTTAATACCTACTTTTGTTGTCATAGCCAATTCCTCCTAAGATTAAATAAATAATTATATTTCAAAACGCAGCTGATGAAGGCATACGTTATGATGTCTTTCGTCTTCATTAAACATGCTTCATAATTTCCAAAGCTGCTGCCTCATCGGTCACAAGAACATCTTCCTGTCCATGACGAAGCACGGAAGCTATTGCTTCCCCTTTACTCTTCCCGCCGGCTACACCAATGACGACTTCAATACGCTGAAGATCCTCCAGACGAAGTCCTACGGTTGGCATCTTGTGAACCACATTGCCTTGGCGGTCAAAATAGTACCCTAACGCCTCTGCGAGAGCACCTTCGGCTTCCAGACTGCGTGTCGTCTCCGCGTCGACCTTACGTCTGCGTGCCATGACCATAGCATCCCCGATACCGTGTACAACGATGCGACAACTGCGAACTGCGTCAACAACTTCTTGAATTTGCGGATCTTGGATAAGCGATTGGTACGCTTCCTCCCCGAGATGATCCGGTACATGCAGCAATCGGTATTTACCGCCTGTTTTCTTGGCCATAATAGAAGCAATGGTATTCGCCTGCATATCCACACTCTCACCAAGTCCACCGCGAGCAGGTACGAACCAGCTGCCTTTCATGGAAGAGGATATCGCCAGGTTATTGGCAATCTGCGCCATCGTAGATCCGCCGGTTACAGCGATGATATCATCTTTGGACACATACTTGCGGAGTGCTGCTGCACCTGCACGTCCTAGCTCCTTCTTCGTAAATACCGAAGTGTCGGAGTCTCCCGGAACAACAATCACTTGCGAGATGCTGTACGACTTAGCAATGCTTTCCTCCAAGTCCGTCAATCCAAAAGCCATCTTAATGATGGGCTGCATGTCTTCAAGCAATTGACGGCCGGACTCTGTAATCTTCATCCCTGTGGCATCCGATTCGAGAAGTCCAAGCTCCTTAAGGAAATCAACTTCCCCGCGCAGCACGCGTTCAGTCATATCGAGTGAAGAAGCTAACGTTCTACGTCCGACAACACCTGAGACTAAGATATGATGAAGAATCGAGTACCGCTTCTTCATGATGTCCATGAGATCCGGCAAGAGCTGTTTCTGAATGTCAAGTATTTCTCTCATATGACGACTTATAACGCTCCTGATCCGTCGATGGACGTTTTATGTCCCGGGTATACATTTTGCGTCCCACCCGGGCGAAAAAAAAGTTCCTTGCACAATTCACACATCAGAAAGTTGAATTCACTGAAGATTGTTAAGCGTGAATGTTTTCTGATAACTTACTTTTTCATTATAACCAATAATCTTTCCAGATTCAACATTTGTTCAAACATTTTTCACTAATCTGGGCTGAAAGGGCTTACTGTCTTGCTTTTTCTGGGCGTCTGACATATAATAACCCTTGCTTCACTTTTTAACTTTTTATGCGCCCGTGGTCCAATGGATATGACGTAGGCCTCCGAAGCCTGAGATAAAGGTTCGATTCCTTTCGGGCGCGTTCATAAGAATTTCAGCAGAATCAGCAGCAGAATGGCCAAAATCAGCATTGTTGCTGATTTTTTTTGTTGTTAGTTTGACCTTTCTTGACCTTCAGAGGTTTTTTCGTTATCATACTTGTAGATACTGTAAACAGTATGTACAAAGGAGATCAATTTCATAATTCAATGATGACATTGACTCCAAGCATCAATCTTTTAAACCATGTACCCACCCCAAGGAGGTCATTCTCATGAGTTTTATTCCTATGGTCGTCGAACAGGACGCGCGCGGTGAAAGAGGGTATGACATCTACTCTCGCTTGCTGAAGGACCGCATTATTTTCTTAGGCACGGGTGTCAACGATGTTGTGGCGAATTCCATCATTGCTCAGCTACTTTTCTTGGCCGCACAAGATCCTGATAAAGATATCTCGCTTTACATCAACAGCCCTGGCGGTTCCATTACAGCCGGTATGGCCATCTTTGACACGATGCAGTTCATTAAGCCAGACGTATCCACGATCTGCGTTGGTATGGCGGCTTCCATGGGGGCATTCCTCCTCACAGCAGGTGCCAAAGGCAAACGCTATGCTTTGCCAAACAGTGAAGTCATGATTCACCAACCACTAGGTGGTGCTGAAGGTCAAGCCTCAGACATCGAAATCCGCGCTAAGCGTATTTTGAAAATGAGAGACAACCTGAACAAAATCCTAGCAGAGCGCACGGGTCAAACTTTCGAGCGCATTGAAAAGGATACAGACCGGGACAATTTCATGAGTGCTGCGGAAGCGGCCGAATACGGACTCATCGATAAAGTCATCGAGCGCGTCTAATTTGTAGAATAAAAACCAGCCTGCATGATTGCTCAAACGAGCGGCCGTGCGGCTGGTTTTTTTACGCCTCGTATGGAACCCTATTCGTCACTTTCCACTCCTCACAGCTGCCGTAAACTCATAAACATAAAAATAAAAGCCCCCCGAAGTACTAGTGTTATTAACTAGTCTCCGAAGGCTCCTATCTTTTCAAACTTTTTTTTATTTTTTATCTTCCAGCGGATAGAAAATCAGGTCAATCGGGAAAGCCGAGCCTGCCGGAGGCGTGAACTCGATGTCCAGCGCATCTTCCGTACCCGTTGTACGAGCGAGCACTTGCATTCCGTCAAATGCTGTGATGACACCGGAATATGGTACCGGAATGATCTCACCGTTTATTTTGAACGGTCCTTTGAACACGCCGCCTTTGGCCATAATCATTACAGCCATTTTGCGCGGCTTATCCGCATGGATTTTATAGACTACGCCATAATTACCGCCGTTCTCGACATTCTGCTTCCGCATCACGTCATACCCTTTAACGAACGGATCTGTCTTGTTATCCCCGATCGTTAGTACCGACGTTTTTGTGAAGCTTGTGGCGTCTATATCCCATTTAATCTCCGATATCGGGAACGTCCCTCGTACATGGCCTGTGAAGCCCAATAACGGAAGCTCTTGTGCAATCGTTGGCGTCAGCATGCGATCCGTTACACCGAATGAGATTTGCAGCTCACCGTCTGTTTCCACATCGTAAAATAAGTTCACACCCTGCCCCGGATAAAAGTCCGGAAGCTTCGCATACACGTAAGTCTCATGAGGAGGAACCGTCAGTTCGTCCGTGTATACATTGCCTAAAAGGAAGTCAACTGACGCTTCACTACCGATCAAATTCGCATAAACGGAAGGATATACCTCTCCTTTGTTCGTTGTCTTGATTTTAACCGGTTTATCCGAGTTATTCGTTGCGAATATGGCCATGGTCATCTTTTGCTTCGTACCATTGATGTGATCGGCATACAGTCGTGCCTTACCATTGATGTTGTCGCGGTACAAAATACCACTCTCAAAAAACTCTTCCGGACTGTCACTCACTAGAAGCGTACGTCCTGGAACCTCAGTTACTTTCTTAGGCAAAAGAGGCATCTCATTGAAATGAGCCCAAATCGTGCCCCAGTCCGACTTGATGAAACCACCAACCGGCTTCGTATAAATCGGGTATTCCACTTCAGTCAAATAGGGTTCGTTAACTACCGTTACAAAGCTCTTGAACAATTTACTTACATGCCCGTGACGATCTTTAACTGTCAAAGTAACCGGATATTTACCTGGTTTGAAAAAAGCTTCCTGATTGCCTGCCCAATCATAGGACGCAATACCTTCCGCATCGGGATCATAGCTTAGATCAAGATACTTCACAGGCTCTCCAAGACGGTATGTAGGCTTCGCTGTTGTAAACTTGGCTACCGGTCTGGAATTGCTATCCTGGTCAATGTAGATGCCCTCAGGCGACTTAAAGTGTACGATTTCCACTCGACGGAGTTCGTTGTTATATTTATACTTCGCGCCCATATAGTCTGCCAACCAAGTAAGCTTCACCAGAAGCTTCCCATTTACGATCGCAGCAACCGTGTCGAAAGGTGTATCTACCCCATTAGTCGTCACTGTCTTATGATCAACATCGAGAACAATGTCGTAACCCGGAGGAGTCATCTGTATGGTCCGTGAAGCATCATTCCACTCCACCTTGAAACCCATCGTATCCCCAAGAAACTTAGCAGGTACGAATGTACTGCCATTGATAATCGTAGACGGAGACTCCAAATGGATTTGCTCCTCATTCACGAACGCTTCTGACTTATCGATATAAAGTAAAATGAAGGACGAGCTTGTCGATACCGCATGAGCTGCCGGAGCTACGATCGTACTAGCAAGAAACACGATCAACGCAAGCAGGAGGGTAACCTCTTTTTTTAGCGAATTCAATTTCATTCTCTTCTCTGGCTCCTTTAACATTTGAATGCAGCACGGTGGAAATGGCAAATAGCCCTTTCCTTCGTTGACCACGTTCATTAGACGTCGACAAGAGAAAAAGGTTGCTAATTTCCCTAATTGTTAACAAATTTGACACTTATTAAACTTCGCTGTACGGTACGGCCACTTCACTCGCAAAAAAGCCTCCTCGAAAGGAAGCTTTTGAAGGATTATTGGTTTTCCAATTCTTCCTTGCTGACTAATGTGACTAAAGCGTTTACAGCCTGCTCGGCGTCCGAACCTTCTGCACTTATGAAGACTTCGGTCCCTGTACTGATCGCAAGACTCATAATTCCCATGATGCTTTTCGCATTCACTTTCTTTTCATCTTTCTCAACAAAGATCTCAGATGAAAATTTATTCGCCTCTTGAACAAACAATGCCGCAGGTCTGGCATGAAGTCCTGTTCTCAACTTCACAACGACTGGACGTCTGGACATGGAACTAATTCCCCCTAATATGGAGCTTATATGAATTACTATTGATAACAGTGCTTTACCTATGTTTTAACATTATAGCATTTTTCCCTGAAGTACACTAGAAAAAATGAGAAAAACTTATAGATGCACTGTACAGGGCCTTCTTATCTACGAATTCCGCTGTTTTTCAGCCAATTCATCGATTTTTCGTAGACGATGATTGACGCCAGATTTGCTTACACTGCCCTTAAGCATGTCGCCAACCTCCTTGAGATTCAGATCGGGATGCTGAAGTCTAATCTCGGCAACCTCTCTTAGCTTCTCAGGCAAGCTATCCAGTCCGACCTCCCTTTGCAGGAGACGGATATTTTCGATCTGTCTAACAGCTGCACCAATCGTCTTGTTGAGGTTCGCTGTTTCACAATTGACAATACGATTTACCGAGTTACGCATATCCTTCATAATTCGGACATCTTCAAAGCGCAGAAGCGCTTGATGTGCGCCAATGATACTTAGAAACTCGATAATCTTCTCGCCTTCCTTGATATACAAGACGAACCCTTTTTTGCGTTCGATGCAGCGGGCATTCAAGTCGAATTTGTTCGCAAGCTGCGATAACGCCTTGCAATGCTCCTCGTAAATCGAGGCAATCTCGAGATGGTAAGAAGAACCCTCGGGGTTATTTACCGAGCCTCCAGCCATGAATGCCCCACGAAGATAGGCCCGTTTGCAGCAGTTGCCTCGAATGATCTCTTTGTTAATTCCCGTGGTGAAGATGAAGCCTTCGGAAACAATTTTCAGATCACTGAGCAGCTCCTGGACCTGACCAGGAACTCTAACAATGTACACGTTATTCTTCTTCAAACGCATTTTTTTACGCACGAGCAGCTCGGTGTGCAATTTGTACGTCTTTTTGATGAGCGTGTATATCCGTCTAGCAATAGCTGCATTTTCGGTTGAAATATCAAGTACGACGCGTTGGCTGGTTAACTGCACAGATCCATTCATTCGAATCAATGCCGACAGCTCCGCTTTTTCACAACATGCTTCCGCATCTGTAATTAGCGTCAATTCTTTTTTGGTTGTTGCCGCAAAGGACAAGGGACTCACTTCTTCCTTAACATCCAGCTTTCGACGAGCTGATAAATATGGTCACTCAATTTCTCTGCATCATGACGAAGGTAGGTACGAAATAGCACGAGTCGATCAGCGATAATCCGATACCCTCTCTTCGTGACTTCTTCTAGGTCCAAATGAACCGCTTTCGAACCCTTTTCCGCATATCTCGCCTGGACTTGCGGAGGGATTTCCCCATTATTCACAATCACATAGTCAAACAAATGTTGGCCCAAGTGATCATAAATGGCATCCAGATGATCGCTGACTGAGTAGTCGTCGGTTTCGCCTGGCTGTGTCATCACATTGCAGATGAACAACTTTACAGCATTCGATTTAACAATCTCTTCCGCGATCCCAGGGACAAGTAGATTCGGCAGCAAGCTGGTATATAAACTGCCGGGGCCGCATAATATAGCATCCGCTTCGCGTATAGCTTGAACGGCTTCAGCTAGCGGTGTCACGTTGGCTGGCTCGATGAATACACGCTTGATGCGTCCATCCGCTTTTGGAATCTTGGACTCGCCTACGACTAAGGTACCATCTTCCATGATCGCTTTCAACACGATAGCTTGATTCGATGCGGGAAGCACCCGGCCTCTGACAGCAAATACCCGATTCATCTCCTGAACCGCAGTGACAAAGTCACCTGTAATATCCGTAAGAGCTGCTAGTATTAGATTTCCCAGACTGTGTCCAGCTAAACCTGTACCCACCTGAAATCTATATTGCAAAATAAGCGACAACAAGGGCTCGACATCAGCAAGGGCCGTTAGCACGCTGCGAATGTCACCTGGAGGCGGCATCTGCAATTCATTCCGGAGAATACCAGAGCTTCCTCCATCATCGGCTACCGTCACAATGGCTGTAATATCAACCGGCTTCTCCTTCAATCCTCTAAGCATAACCGAAAGACCTGTTCCACCGCCAATAACGACTATTCTGGGCTTGCGTTGTAATTCAACATGTTCCATACTTCTTTCACCCTCTTAATCGTAGGACTGCTTATACACGGTCCCGCTCGGCATCTCGATGACTCAGACGCACGGTTTCGGTTTCGCTGTTCCCCATCACCTTACCGAGATATTCAGTGATGGCGACGGATCGATGTTTACCTCCAGTGCAACCTATGCCAACAACAACCTGACTCTTGCCTTCTTTTTTATATTGAGGCATTAAGAAATTTAGCATATCGAGCAGCTTATTCAGGAACTCTTGCGTTTCGCTCCACTTCATCACGTAGTCATACACATCAGGATCTTGACCTGTTTGTGGACGAAGCTGTTCTACATAGTGTGGATTTGGCAAGAAGCGAACATCGAAGATTAAATCAGCATCAATAGGGACACCATACTTAAATCCGAAGGAGATTACATTTATAGATATGCGGTTTGTTTCCAAATTGGTAAACCGGGAAATAATTCTTTCTTTGAGCTGCACCGGCTTAAGCGTGCTTGTGTCAATAACCTGTGTGGCTAGGCCTTTCAGCTCTTCCAGCAGTTTACGCTCAAGACCAATACCTTCAAGCGGCGCTCCATCGGGAGCTAGCGGGTGACGGCGGCGACTTTCCTTATAACGCTGTACTAGCGTCGCATCGGTAGCATCTAGGAATAGAATTTCATAACTAAGCGTGTAATTCTCTTGAATATAACGAAGCGACTCCTGAAGTGCAGTGAAAAATTCACGCCCTCGCAAATCAATCACCAGTGCCACTTTGCCGATTTTCCCCATCGACTGCTCGATCAACTCAGCAAATTTAGGAATCAGCACAGGAGGTAAATTATCGACGCAGAAGAATCCTAGATCCTCTAGACTCTGTACGGCAATCGTCTTACCTGCACCTGACATTCCTGTAATTATGACCAGTTTCGCTAAAGGGTGGTTTTCTTCCATGAATGACACCTTCCTTTGGAGTGCTTCTCGCAGGTCAACTCAGATCCGCTAACCATACGAACAGTACGTTTTACGTCTATCTTAAATTCAAACCAGCAGCGCCTACGATACCTGCGTCGTTACCGAGCGTTGCAGCAACGATCTCAACACCTTCTGAGGCTGTCTCTGGCGTGTATTTCTTAAAGGTTTCGCGAATCGGTTGGAATAAAATTTCCCCTGCTTTAGAAACACCACCACCGATAATGAATCGTTTCGGGTTAACAATAACAGCCATCGCAGCCATCGAACGTCCAATATAATATGCAGCACGGTTCACGATGCGCAGAGATACTTCATCTCCGCTTTTGGCTGCATCGAAGACATGCTTCGCTTCAATCTTCTCATGAAGAGCTAATGACGTTTTCTCGCCGCGTTCGACCGCTTCATTGGCCATACGAACGATGCCTGTTGCCGACGAAACTGTTTCTAGACAACCCATTTGTCCACATCCACACTGAATCGCTTCAATGTCGGGCACAACGGACATATGACCAAGCTCTCCAGCCATACCCGTAGAACCTTGATAAATTTTCCCGTTAATAATAATACCACCGCCAACACCTGTTCCAAGCGTATAGCAAACCACATTTGGAATTCCTGCTCCGCTGCCTGCCCAAGCTTCGCCTAAAGCAGCTACATTGGCATCGTTGTCAATCTTAACTGTTTTACCAAGAAATTCTTCCAACATCTTCTTCGCAGGGACATTATGCCATAGCAAATTTGGAGAGAATTTGACGAAGCCTTCCGGAATATCCATGAATCCGGCTAAACCTGCGCCAATACCAGCCACTTGCTCCCATTCAAACGGAGACTCTTCGACAACTTGGCGTACATACTGCGCAATTCGCTCAATTACAAAATCAGAACCATTCTCCGCGCCTGTAGGGCCTTCAAACGTTTGCAGCAGCTTCCCCTGCTCGTCGCAGATACCCACTTTGATATTCGTACCGCCTAAATCTACACCGATATAAATCTGATCTGACATTGCAAGGTCACCTCATGAATATTCATATAATTTTCGGATATTTTCCGGGGTCCCCGCAAAGTAATTGGAATATGCTTCGAAGGCTATGCGTCACTTTGTGGGGTTTACTTATGCTCCTGTTCCAACTATAAGTCAAGCCTGTGAACTGGTCAAGATTCAACAGCTCCCAAAGAAATGAGAAAACGTGGAGAGATTAGCCCTCCACGTTTGCTGTAAAGACTCCAGACCACTTACAGCGACTGGCTCCAATCGTGTACGATGTTGCCTTCTAGGAACTTTTCAGCTTCCAGGGCAGCTGCGCATCCACTTCCTGCCGCTGTAATCGCTTGGCGATACTTCGTGTCTTGCACGTCACCACAAGCAAATACACCAGGGATATTCGTCTCCGTCGTGCCCGGCTTCACAATAATATAGCCTTGCTCATCCGTATCGATTTGTCCACCTAAGAACTTCGTATTCGGTGTATGGCCAATTGCTACAAAGATACCATCTGTTTCGATGATTTCATCTTCACCGGTTACGTTATTTTTGACCTTCAGGCCTGTTACACCTTTTTCACCAGCTATAACTTCAAGCGGTGTATTATTCAGTGCCCATTTCACTTTTTCGTTGCCGCGAGCACGGTCCTGCATAATCTTCGAAGCACGAAGCTCATCGCGACGGTGGACTAAGCGAACTTCAGATGCAAAGCGAGTAAGGAAATTCGCCTCTTCCATGGCGGAGTCACCGCCACCAACGACAACAATCTTTTTACCGCGGAAGAAGAATCCGTCACACGTTGCGCAAGTACTTACGCCGCGTCCGATGTTTTCTCTCTCATTGGTAATTCCTAGCAATCTGGCAGAAGCACCCGTGGAGATAATCAGTGTTTCTGTCTCGATCTCGCCAAGACCTTCAACTTGCAGTTTAAACGGACGATTCGTTAGCTCAACAGAGTTCACCCAACCGGTTTTGAATTCGGCGCCGAAACGTTCTGCTTGCTTACGCATATTCTCCATTAATTCAGGACCCATAATCCCTTCAGGGAAGCCGGGGAAGTTCTCTACTTCGGTAGTAGTGGTTAGCTGTCCGCCTGGCTCTGGCCCTTCAATAACGAGTGGGCTAAGGTTGGCGCGTGCTAAATAAATGGCTGCTGTTAGACCGGATGGTCCTGTTCCTACAACGACTGATTTGTACATATGGTTTCCCTCCTAGGTGCTTTCCTCAGGAAAGCTATCTACGTAAGCATCGCCTGCGTTTTGCTTCAGCAAGACAGCCCTCGTATGCTCCGCTTTATTTATGTATGAAAGCCAGGTCTTTCGACAAGGCAAAAGACTGGCTATCAAATACTCGTGAATTTGTTAAAAATAGCTTCCATTTTCTCACGCAAACCGCACGTGTCATCAATCAACTTTACATTGCGGCTTACTGTTGAGACTGTAACACCATAGCGTGTAGATACTTCCTGATAGGAAATAGCTCGGCGATGCATTTTGGCGATCAAATATTCTAACGCTGCCGCCCAGCCCTCGGATTTATGAATCTTAGGCACGCCTGGGTAGATCTTCGTCAGAAATTCAACCCATAGTATTTCCAAATCATACTGTTGAACCATATCGTAGCGCTTGTGCATATGGGAAAGCGCTGTTTCCATCACACTCTGCCATTTGGCATCCCAAATGGGCAAATGCGGCGAGTAAGGAGAGGCCTCTACCGTAATCTCTTGGTTCTCAAGATAGGCAGGAAGTGACTCTCGGATCCCCATGCTGCGAAGCACGAAAATCGCAACCCGTTTCAAATAGTCATCTTCTTGACGATCTAGGATGAAATCCTGCAAAGCATCTCTCACTTCATTATCAGCAATCAAGCCGAACGCTTGGATCACCTGCAGCTTCGTCTCGATATCACCATGGCGCAAAGCCCAGAAGAAAGAGGATCGCACCAACGGATCTTTCTTCAATTGATCTGGTATTCCTTGCGTGGATTTCTCCAACACCCTAAACTGCTCTTCAAAGGGCAGATGGTAATGATAGCTCCACGTTAACGGCCCTTCGACCTTCTCGCGTGAGCGCAGCTGCTCCAAGTAAAACTTGGAGATTTCGGCGCCGGGATCAAGCTTCTCAGCTTGCTTCCAATAGCGGTAAGCCTCGCCGAATCGACCGATATGGCTGGCTGCTACCGCTGCATAATGATAGAGGCATGGGTCTGCTGTGCCGTCTCCTGCTTTAAGCAGGCGCTTAAACAAGTGGTATGCCTTCTCATGCTCAGAAAGGATACCCATCGTTGTAGCAAGCTTGAACACATGATCCTGCTGAAAAGGAAATGTCTTGCAAAGTAGAGATGTTAGCTCAGCTAACTCCTCCTTGTTACCGAAATGCTGATGGAAAATGGCCATATTACATAGCGCATGCAGATTTCCGGCATCGATATCGAGCACCGCACGAATCGTTTCCATTGCCTTCTCAAACTGCCCCATATAGTAATAAGCAAGTGCCAGATTGTTGCGGGCAGCTGTGAAATCAGGCTGATTCTTCACCAATTTCTCTAACTGCCTCACAGCTTCGGCGAATTTCCCCTCTTCGAGAAGCGCACGGGCTTTATCATGCTCGAAGAGCCCTTCTCGACTCTTAATGCTAGTGAGAGGGGCGGGACGTTCAAGCTCGTAGCTCAGCATTTCCATCATTTCTTCGGATTCATCCATGAATTGACCTGTTGGGTCAGTTTCCAAATATCGAACCAACGCTTGTTCGGCCTGCTCGAAATTTTCCATGTTGGCATAGTTGTTTGCCATATAAAAGTGACATTCCGTCATCTCGGGATCGATCGTATCAAGGACATGCTGCAGAATTTGGTTCGACTCGTCATAATTGCCCATTTCGGAGAGAACTCCTGCGAGATTGCAGTGATTCACAGGGTTATCCTGCTCATACTCTGCAGCTCGCCGGAAATATTTCAATGCCTTATCATAATGAAACCGATCCAAAGATTGAACCGCTCTCTCGAAAAAGAATGCGGCATCCATGTTAATTGAGATAACTTTAGGCTTTGGCGCTTCGGACACACGCTTAATCTTTTCCATAGCAAGACACCTCCGGCAATTTGATTACACTCAAATTATACCATAGATCGCTTGGAAGCCAAAAACATAATCCGAAGGTAAGATCTGGTCTTGAATTTTTGCATTTGAACTTTGCCTTAGATCCTATTTCAATCGAGGCTTAAAAAGTCGGCTTTCAAAACCGAGAAGGTTGAACGAAATCCGAGGAACGAGGAACGGAGCGTAGGTGAGCCTACGTGAGTACCGCAGTTCCCGGATTTCGTTCAAGATTCGACGCCGAGCTACTTCCAGAGTAACCTTCGTTTTCAAAGGCGATTTTTTAAGCTTCCGCTTAAACGCCACCGTATTTGAATAGGGAGGATAGGGACCCACCTTCATTAATAATGCGAATCGCATCAGACAACAGCGGAGCTACTGAAAGCACATTGAATTTTTCCGAATGTCCTTCCGGAATCGCAATGGAGTCCGTAATGATAACTTCCTTAATGCTAGGGTGATCTAAACGCTGCAGGGCTGGTCCAGAGAACACAGGATGTGTCGCACAAATATATACGTCATGCGCTCCTCTTTCCTTCAGACTCTCAACAACGTTGACAATCGTCGTACCGGTATCAATCAGATCCTCGATAATGATCGGTGTACGTCCTGCAACATCGCCAATGACGTGGGTAATCACAGACTCATTGTGTTCTGGGCGCTTCTTAATCATCATCGCGAATGGCGCATCGAGAATGTTCGCCATTTTTTCAGCAGTTGTCGCACGTCCCGCATCCGGAGATACGATGATCGGGTTAGGTAAATTTTTCTTCTTGATGCAATCACTGATAAGATCAAGAGCCGTCAGATGATCCACCGGAATATTGAAGAAGCCTTGAATCGCAGGTGCATGAAGGTCAATCGTTACAACACGAGTTGCACCTGCTGCACTGAACAAGTCAGCTACTAATTTAGCAGAAATCGGCTCACGCGGAGCAGCTTTACGTTCTTGACGAGAGTAACCATAGTAAGGGATGACAAGGTTGATCGTTCTTGCAGAAGCTCTTTTCGCCGCATCCATCATGACCAGAAGTTCCATCATGTGCTCATTAATCGGATGGGAAAAAGTTTGTACCAGGAATACGTCACAGTTACGAATCGTTTCTTCGTAAAGACAGTAAATTTCTCCGCTTTTAAAACGGGAAAGCTTAATTTGTCCAAGCGGCTGGCCGAGCTCTTTACAAATACGTTCCGCAAGCTTCGGATTCGAAGATCCGGAAAAGATTTTAACATTGTCGCTATGCATGGTTAATGGTTACCTCCGAAGGTTCATTAAATAGATTATACAGTTCCTACTCATTATACATGAAACATGTCGAAATTATAAAGTCACAAGATGTCGTTTTCGGGCAGAAAATGTGGCTAATTCGTTAAATCCAATGGATTTCAAGAGTTCCCTAGCTTCGTCCAAATATTGGGACAACCGATCCGGCTGGTGCGCGTCCGAACCTATCGTCAATGGAATTCCCACCTTATGACAATATTCCAGCATTCGGCGGCTCGGGAACATCTCTTTACACGGGTGGCGCAAGCCCGAAGCATTCAGCTCAATCGCAAGCCCACATTCTTTCACAGTGTCCAGTGCCGCCTTCTCCAGCTCCCACGGATCACGATCCGGGACGTAACCAAATCGTTTAATCATATCTATATGACCGATATAGTCATACAGTCCAGTTCGGACTGCTTTCTTCACTGCCTCGTAGTATTGGGTATAAACGGCATAAATATCCTTGCCATCCCAACCCGCAAGCTGCCTAAAATCAGAAATATCCCACTCGCCAAGGAAATGAACAGAACCGATAATATAGTCCCATGGGTACGCTTTGACGATTGCGGCAATCTCCGTCTCAAAGCCTTCGATATAATCGCCCTCTAGCCCGACACGGATATCAATCTGATCTTTGTACTTCTCTTTAAGATGCAGACACTCCTCGACATAACGAGGCAGTTCTTCCATCGGCATGGCCATTTCCGGCCAATAAGTCGCAGGGTCCACATGCAAAAGCGGCATATGATCCGAAAGCCCCAACTGTGTGAGTCCGATCTCGATGCCGCGTTTGACGTATTCCTCCAGTTCCCCAGAGGCGTGACCGCAGCGTACATGATGTGTATGATAATCAATCAACATCGTGAATTCACTCCAGGTCGTTTTTTTTACTTTTTGACGTGCCGATTGGCCAGCTCTTTCATAATATCATCCAAAGGCAATTTATTATTACGTAAAAGGACCATTAAGTGAAAAATAAGATCACTCGCTTCATAGCGAAGCTCTTCGTTATCTTTGTTTTTGGCTGCGATGATCACTTCGGCTGTTTCTTCGCCTACTTTTTTGAGAATCTTATCGACACCTTTTTCGAAAAGATACGTGGTATAAGCGCCCTCAGGACGCTCAGCGTCACGCGAAGCAATCACAGCTTCCAACTCGCCAAGGATCGCGAAACGATCACCTACAGAGGCAGCAGGTACGGCTTCTTGCACAGAACCTTCATCTCCCAGAGGAATGTTAGCTGTGAAGCACGTGTAAGTACCATTGTGGCAAGCAGGTCCCACTTGTTCCACGAGAACTAGCAGCGTGTCTGCATCGCAGTCGTAGCGCAGTGATTTTACTTTTTGCGTGTGACCGGAAGTTGCCCCCTTGTTCCACAACTCTTGACGGGAACGACTCCAGAACCAAGTATCACCTGTTTGTATCGTACGCTGCAATGACTCGCTATTCATGTAAGCAAGCATGAGCACTTCTTTGCTGACTGCGTCCTGCACGATGGCAGGTACAAGACCCTGTGCATCATAAGTAATCTGATCTATTGAAAATGTCATCGGATTTCAACCCCTTTACCTTTAAGGTCATCTTTGACCCCTTGAATCGTTAACTCTTTATAGTGAAAAATGGTTGCCGCCAGCCCTGCATCGGCTTTGCCTTCGGTAAATACATCGTAGAAATGCTCCGCTTTACCCGCTCCACCGGAAGCAATAACAGGAATCGTGAGCAGCTCGGATACGGCACGTGTTAGCTTTAAATCAAAGCCATCCTTCGTTCCGTCTGCATCCATGCTAGTAAGCAAAATTTCTCCCGCGCCAAGCTCTTCCATACGCTTCGCCCACTCCAACGTCTTGATGCCAGTGGCGTTGCGTCCGCCATGCGTGAACACTTCCCACTCGCCCCACTCTGCATTAAATTTCGCATCAATGGCAACGACAATACACTGGGAACCGAACTTCCTCGCTCCATCCGAAACAAGCTGAGGATTGCGAACCGCTGCAGTGTTGATACCGATCTTATCAGCTCCGGCGCGAAGCAGCCCTTTCATGTCGTCCACACTGGAGATGCCGCCGCCTACGGTGAAAGGGATCGTAATCTCCCCTGCCGTTTGACGGACAACCTCCACCATCGTCGCCCGACCTTCCACCGATGCCGAAATATCGAGGAACACCAATTCATCCGCGCCCTCTTTATCGTAAATCGCTGCCAACTCCACCGGGTCGCCTGCATCGCGCAAATTAACGAAATTAACGCCCTTGACCACCCTGCCATCCTTGACGTCTAGACAAGGTATAATTCTTTTGGCTAACATGATGGGCACTTCCTTCCTTACCTGATTATCTAAAAGCAAAAGAGCAAACTATTTGCACATTTTCAGAAAATTATTAAGCAATTGCATGCCGATATCCCCACTTTTTTCGGGGTGAAACTGCATGCCGTATATGTTATCTCTGCCTACAATGGCCGTCACTGGCTGATGGTAATCCGTTACCGCCAGCAGGTCGCCTTCGCGCTCCGGCTTCGCATGATAGGAGTGGACGAAGTACACGTGCCCTTCATCGATACCTTGAAAAATCGGACTGTCATTTTGCTTGTGGACTAATCGATTCCAACCCATGTGCGGTACCTTGTAGTCGCCGCGAAAGCGAACGACCGAGCCAGGCAAAAGGGCAAGCCCCTCATGATCCCCGTGCTCCTCGCTGCTGGCGAACAACAACTGCATGCCAAGGCAAATACCCAACAGAGGCTTACCCGATGCCGCATAACGGATGACGACATCATTCAGCCCCGACTCACGCAGCTGCTCCATCGCATCCCCGAATGCTCCTACACCTGGCAGGATAGCACCCTCAGCTGCTAGGATCTGCTCAGCATCCCCTGTTACAACAGCTTCGTAGCCTAGACGTTCGACAGCCTTGCTTACGCTGTGCAAATTACCCATTCCATAATCAATAATGGCGATCATTCTTACAGCACTCCCTTCGTCGAAGGAACCCCCTGCACACGAGGATCGATCGATGTCGCTTCATCCAGCGCTCGGCCTAAAGCTTTAAACACTGCTTCAATCATGTGATGCGTGTTTTGTCCGTAATGCATAATAACATGCAGCGTGATACGGGCTTCCAGAGCAAACTTCCACAGAAACTCTTGAACAAGCTGCGTATCAAAACTGCCCACCGTTTGTGAAGGATACTGCGCGCGATATTCGAAATGCGGTCGGTTGCTAATGTCGATGACAACTTGAGCAAGGGCTTCATCCATAGGGACGAATACGCTGGCATAGCGTTTAATCCCTTTTTTATCGCCTAGTGCTTCACGAAGGGTTTGACCTAAACAAATGCCGATATCTTCAACCGTATGATGATCATCGATCTCGATATCGCCTTTAGCGACTACGTTTAGATCGAACTGTCCGTGTTTCGTGAACAAATCAAGCATATGGTTCAAGAAAGGAACATCAGTTTGGATCTCAGAGACCCCTGTTCCATCTACTTGAAACGCGAGGGTAATGTCAGTCTCATTCGTTTTACGGGCTACACGCGCTGAGCGAGTGATCCCTTTATCTTGTTCAGCCATTATGTCAACTTCCCTTCCTTCTTGAGTCTAATCTCTACCGCTCTTGCATGACCTTCCAACCCTTCGTTACGAGCAAGCGTCATAATCATTTCGCCGTTTGCGATCAGTGCTTCCTTGCTATAGTGAATAACACTTGATTTTTTGAGGAAATCGTCCACATTCAGTGGCGATGAAAAGCGGGCTGTGCCATTTGTCGGCAGCACATGGTTAGGTCCAGCGAAATAATCGCCGACGGGTTCCGTGCTGTAGGCGCCGAGGAAAATAGCTCCAGCATTCTCAATGCGAGGCAGCAGGTTAAAAGGCTCCTGTACCAACAGCTCGCAATGCTCCGGCGCCAAACGATTGACAACGTCAACGCCCTCGTCCAAGTTATCCACAAGGAGTATAGCTCCTTTGGTCGCTGTGGACACAGAGGCGATGGCTTTCTTCGGCAGCACATCCAGCTGCCGCCACAGCTCTTGCCGAACCGCTTCGGCAAGCTCTCTTGATGGTGTCACCAGAATCGACGGTGACATCTCGTCATGCTCGGCCTGCGCCAGCAAATCGGCCGCGACATATTCAGGATCGGCGTGCTCATCAGCAAGCACGACGATGTCGGTTGGTCCGGCGATCATATCGATATCGACAACGCCGAACACGAAGCGTTTCGCCAGCGCGACGTAAATGTTGCCTGGCCCGACGATCTTATCGACCGGCGGGATCGATTCCGTGCCGTAGGCCAGCGCGGCTACCGCCTGCGCCCCGCCTACGCGGTAGATCTCTTTTACACCCGCTTCGGCCGCTGCCACGAGGATATGCGGGTTGATGCCCTCTTCCCCAGCGGTGGCCGGAGGCGTCACCATCGCGATCTCCGGCACCCCCGCGACGATCGCGGGGATGGCGTTCATGAGCACGGAGGAAGGGTAAGCCGCCTTCCCTCCGGGCACGTACAATCCGACCCGCTTCAGCGGTCGGATGATTTGGCCCAGCAGGCTGCCGTTCGCCTGCAGGTCCATCCACGACGTGCGTTTCTGCTTCTCATGAAACGCACGAATGTTAGCGGCGGCTTGTCGCAGCGCCGCCAGGAACTCGGCGTCGACCTGCGCGTACGCCGCTTGGATCTCCTCGTCGCTGACGCGAAGCTCAGCGACGGTGACGCGGTCGAACTCCTGCGCCATGCGTCGCAGCGCGGCATCTCCGTCCTGCCGCACCTCATCGATGATGCGGCGGACGGTCTCATTTTGCTCGGGTGAGCCGTATTCGACCTCGCGGTTCAATTGATATTCCGAGGCGGGAAGTATCCGCATCTTCATCATCCTCTCTTGAGTGTTACTTATCTAATCCCTCTAAACCTTCATTACAGGCAAAACAGCCTGCAGCATATCACATAACCGCTGAATAGAATCATTCTTCATGCGGTAACTCACCCGATTCGCAATTAAGCGGCTCGTAATCTGAAAAATCTCCTCTTGCTCCACAAGTCCGTTCTCCCGAAGCGTCTCTCCTGTTTCGACCATATCCACGATCCGGTCAGCAAGACCAATAAGCGGCGCAAGCTCGATAGAGCCGTTTAGCTTGATAACCTCAACCTGCTGCCCTCGCTCGCGAAAATACTGAGAAGCGACGTTCGGATACTTCGTCGCGACGCGCGGATTAATCTCTTGCTTCCAATCCGGCAGTCCAATAACCGACATCCGGCACCGTGCAATGCCCAGATCCAGAAGCTCGTACACGTTGCGGTTCTCCTCCATCAGAACATCCTTGCCGACAACCCCGATATCCGCTACGCCATATTCGACATAGGTAGGAACATCCACCGGTTTCGCCAAAATGAATTCCATTCTTGCCTCATAGACAGGAATGATTAACCGGCGTCCTTCTTCCAGGTCCTCCGGAATTGGCAGACCCGCTTTATGAAAAAGCTTCGCTGCTTGTTTATAAATACGGCCTTTCGGCATCGCTACTTTTAGAATATCATCCAACGTTCCAACCTCCTTCAAACTTCCAACCAACGGAGCGAGATCCCTTCATGCTTTTGATTTCGCTTTTGCTTCTGCACTTGCGGCTCTTGCACTTGTTCTTGAACTTGCTCTTAAACTTGCTCTTGTTCTTGTTCTTGCTCTTGCTCTTGTTCTTGTTCTTGTTCTTGTTCTTGTTCTTGTTCTTGTTCTTGCTCTTGCTCTTGCACTTGCTCGAATCAAACCGCTACATCAATCATCGTAATAACATCACTATAAACCGTTCCGTGAAGCTCGTACTGGCCGTCTCCCTTGTTCAACAACTCGTTCGACCAAGCTTCATACTCGCTCACTAATTGTGTGATAATGATAACCTCATCATCACTGCTGCGCATAGCTTTCGCCAGCTGCAGCGCTTCTTCACGATGTTCAGCATCATAAGCAATCAGCACACGACCTGGCTGCTCCACGTTCTCTTTTCCTGTAACCTCGAGGATTCGATTCGTCTTGAGCGCAAACCCCGTCGCCGGAGCCGGACGTCCAAACTGACTCAGCAGATTATCATATCTGCCTCCACTGCAAACTGGGAAGCCTAAATCAGACGCATATCCCTCAAAGGTCATACCTGTATAGTAGGAGAAATCTCCAATCATCGTTAAATCAATCACAACATGCTCACTAACCCCATAGGCTTTCAATACATCCCAGACTTCGCATAAATGACGAATCGCATCCATCGCGATAGGGTGCTGTGATACCATGCGAGCTTGCTCGCAAATTTCATCTCCGCCTCTAAGCCGCAGCACGCCATTCAATTCACGTTCCACTTCAGGTGTAAGAGCCAACGACTTAATGGCTTCGCGGTATCCCACATAATCCCGACTAAGTAAATGCTCTTTCAGCGCTAGCTGTTCATCACTGCGCCCTTCCAATGTTTCCTGGAACAAACCGTTCAGGAAGCCTACGTGACCGAGCGCAATCTTAAACGCGCCTACGCCAGCCGCCTGCAACGAAGCAATCGCTAACGCTACAACCTCAGCATCCGCTTCGGATGAAGCATCTCCAATAAGCTCGACGCCCGTCTGGAAAAACTCTGAATCCCGCCCAGCTTCCTCTTCAATCGAACGAAAAACATTCGAATGATAAGATAAGCGCAATGGGAACGCATGTTTTTTGAGCAAGGAAGAAGCTACTCGAGCTATTGGCGCTGTCAATTCAGACCGCAAAACAAGCGTCTTTCCCTTACGGTCGAGCAGCTTGAACAGCTTCTTATCTTCTGTGGAGCTCGCAACACCAACGGTATCGTAATATTCGAGTGTAGGCGTAATTATCTGGTTATAACCCCAGCGTTCCATACAGGCCAATACACGGAATTCAATATTTCGCAGTTTCGTAACCGCTTCGGGCAAATAATCTTTAACCCCTAACGGTTTTTCAAATACTTTTGGCTTTGACACCGTCTCACCTCAACATGTAGGAATTCAATTTCCTTTTTATTTACTTTAACACAGTAACGTGCTACCATACTACCAAAATAAAGAATGTACGGCTATTTTATCACGTAAGCTTAGGACCGTCAATCGTCTTTCCCCTGATTATCAGCTCTTAGATATCCTCATTCGTACGCAAAAAAAAAGAGCTGTACGGCTCTATAGCATACAACTCTCATTTCTCATTCATTCTTTCACGAATCGTCTGAAGTGGATTTCCTGCCACAAAGCTATACGGCGCTACATCCTTGTGCACAACCGAACCCGCTCCAATAATGGCATAGTCTCCAATCGTCACACCGGGCAGAATCGTCGTATTAGCACCTACCATCACATGCGATCCAATATTTACATCCCCGAGTCTATATTCATTGGTTAAATATTCATGAGCCAATATCGTCGAGTTGTACCCAATAATCGTATTGCTCCCTATATGAATCTTCTCTGGAAAAAAGACATCCACCATCACCATCAAAGCAAAAGCGGTATGCTCACCAACCTTCATCCCCAGTACGTGTCTGTAGATCCAATTTTTCATACGCAGTGAAGGCGAGTACCGCGTTATTTGAATGAATACGAAATTCCGCATCGCCTTCCATTTGCTAACGGTATGATAGATTTGCCACAAAGCATTAGGTCCATCTACCGGATACTTATCCGTTTTTCTCAAACAGCATCCACATCCGACGTCAGCCCCACAATAGGAAGCAGGTCTAGCATATCGTTGATCAGATGATCCGGGTTGTACTGCTCTAAGTAGGAGCGCCCTTTCCATGACCAAGATACGCCAACAGATATAACGCCCGCATTATGGGCTGCCTCAATGTCATAATGGCTGTCTCCAACCATCACCGCTTGGTCCGCAGTACTTCCTAACACCTTAAGCGCTGCAATTATGCCTTCCGGATGCGGTTTCGGCTCCTTTACATCTTCAACAGTCACGATGGTACTCACGAAAGCATCCAGTCCGTAAAGCTTTAAGCCCATCAAAGTGGTTTGCCGAATCTTGCTCGTTACGATTCCTATTTTAATCCCGTTTGCGTGCAGCTTTGCCATCGCTGTATGTACATTCGGGAATTCTTTGACCAGCTCATCATGCTTGGATAAGTTGAAGGTTCGATACTTCTTAATGATTTCTTCAACCTCTTTTCGGCCTGTAAAAAATTCCATTTGTTCCACAAGCGGACGCCCCATATTCGGAATGATGAGTTCCCGACTGACAGGCTCTGCCGTCTCGCCTTCCAAACTATGCAAAAAAGATTGCACAATAAGCTCGTTCGTATCAACAATCGTTCCATCCAGATCAAACAGTACGGTTTGAATCATAGTCTGCTCCTTTATCTACATCTTGATCTTTCATTACTTTGTTATTTTCTTCAGCTTTCGTGGAAACAATCGGATCTGCATAGCGCACATTTGCGTATCCCTTTTTCCTTCTCACGATAATAACAATAACCATCCCAATCACGATCAGAAGCGCTAACAGCTGCGAGAATCTCACATTGCCACCATAGGTAAGTACGCCCGGTTCAAATACAACTGTCATTGGTGACCACAATGCATTCAAAAGCGACGCAAGCCACGTAGGCCCTGTGAAATCAAGACTATCTGTACGCACACCTTCGATAAAGAAACGACCAATGGAATACCAGATAAAATAACTGAAAAATAATTCTCCTGCCCGCAGGAAAGGTCTGCGACGAAGCCAGAGTAGAACTAGCAAGCCTAAGAAATTCCAGACCGATTCATACAGAAATGCCGGGTGATAAAACGTACCCTCAATGTTCATTTGATTCACGATAAAATTAGGTAGGTGTAAAGAGTCACGTAAGAATGACTCCGTAACAGGGCCTCCGTGGGCTTCCTGATTCATAAAGTTACCCCAACGTCCTATCGCTTGTCCCACAATTAAACCTGGTGCACAAATATCCGCGATTCTCAAGAACGAGTACCCTTTGGCCCTTACGTAGAAAAAAGTACCGATAATAGCACCAATAAGCGCTCCATAAATGGCAATACCGCCGTGCCATATCATAAAAATTTCAGCTAAATTGTCCTTATAATCGTCCCACTGAAAGGCTACATAATACAGTCTAGCGCCAACAATGGCTGATGGTACCCCAATTAACAATAAATCCATGAAAAAGTCAGGAATGATTCGGAATCGCTTCCCTTCTCGGATTGCCAGTAACAAACCTATTAATGCGGCTGTACCTAAAATAATGCCATACCACCGGACGTCTATCGGTCCTAAGGAAAACGCAACACTTTCGAGCATAGTTTCACTCCTTCATTATCATTACATTAGATGCTACTTAATCAATCGAAATCCTCAAAATCTTCATTCAGCGACTCTGTCAGCTTATTCGTAAACTGAAGTGCCGCGTTATATCCCATTCGTTTTAAACGATAGTTCATCGCGGCCACTTCCACGATAACCGCTAAGTTTCGTCCTGGTCGAACAGGAATCGTGACTAGCGGCAGATCCGTATCAATGATGCGTGTTAATTCCTCATCAAGACCCAATCGGTCATACTGCTTATCCTGCTGCCAATTTTCTAATTTAACAACAACCGAAATTTTCTTCACGTTACGGATGGCGCCAGCTCCGAATAAAGTCATCACATTAATGATACCCACACCGCGAATTTCAAGCAAATGGCGAATAAGCTCAGGAGCATTTCCTGTCAGCACTTTATCGCCATTTTGACGAATTTCTACTGCATCATCAGCAATAAGCCGATGGCCTCTTTTTACAAGCTCAAGCGCTGTTTCACTTTTCCCGATGCCGCTGCTCCCTGTAATGAGCATACCAATACCGTATACATCTACAAGTACGCCATGGATCGTTGTACTTGGAGCTAATTTATTTTCTAGAAACCCAGTTAACCGACTTGCGAAGATCGTCGTAGACATTTGGCTGCGAAGGACCGGGAGATCACGCTTTGTCGCTTCTTCCAGAAGTTCAATTGGAACATCAAGTCCTCTTGTTACGATAATACAAGGTGTTTCCTCCGGTGAACATAGCTGTTCTACCCGATTCCTTCTAACGCCTGTTGTCAACATCTCCATGAACGTGACTTCCGTCTTCCCTAACATTTGGATACGTTCTCGTGGATGGTAATTGAAGTATCCCGCCATCTCAAGACCCGGACGGTACAGATCACCGGTTGTTATTGGACGTTTCAGTCCAGATTCACCTGCAAGAACCTCCATATGTAGTACCTCTACCAATTCGGAAACCTTCACTTTTTTGGCCATCGTCCTGTCTCCTCCGAGTTTTGCCTGCGCAAAACGTGCTTCTCTGCATATTTGCTATTATTCCAATAGTTTCATGGTAAAGGAATAGCTAGTTGAAATCAACTAAAGTGTTCGTTAATCACCATCATATACAAAAAAGCCAGCCGATAACGGCTGGCCTTTCTGTTAAAGCTTATAGGTTAGGGTTAACCAAGATGGACAATGTTGTATCTTTATCGAAGAAATGAACTTTGTTCATATCAAGTGCTAATTTAACGTTTGTGCCTTCTTTGATTCCTGAACGACCGTCAACACGCGCGATAACTGTGTTAGCGCCGATACCTTGCAGGTACAAGTACATTTCATGACCCAAGTTCTCTGTCAATTCAACGTTAACGTTGAATACTGTTTTCGGGGATGCTTCCAAGAATACTGGCTCTTCGTGGATATCTTCTGGACGAACACCCAAAATAACTTCTTTACCAACGAAACCTTTGTCTTTCAGTACTTGTGCTTTACCAGCTGGAACTTCAACATTCACAGTACCTGCTTTGAAGAAAATACCGCTGCCTTCTTGCGTCAATGTACCTGTCATGAAGTTCATGGATGGGGATCCGATGAAGCCCGCAACGAAAATGTTCACTGGGAAGTTGTAGATTTCTTCAGGTGTAGCTGCTTGTTGAATGATACCTTTATCCATAACAACAATGCGATCGCCCATTGTCATTGCTTCGATTTGGTCATGCGTTACGTAGATCGTTGTAACACCAAGACGTTTTGTTAATTTTGTGATTTCCGCACGCATTTGTACACGAAGTTTCGCATCCAAGTTGGAAAGCGGCTCATCCATTAAGAATACTTGTGGCTCACGAACAATCGCACGACCCAAGGCAACACGTTGACGTTGACCACCGGAAAGAGCTTTTGGTTTGCGATCAAGCAAATGAACGATATCCAAGATTTTCGCTGCTTCACGAACGCGAGCATCGATATCTGCTTTTTTGAATTTACGAAGTTTCAAGCCGAATGCCATGTTTTGATATACAGTCATATGTGGGTAAAGAGCGTAAGATTGGAAAACCATCGCGATATCGCGGTCTTTTGGAGCTACGTCATTTACAAGGCGGTCGCCGATGTAAAGTTCACCTTCAGTAATTTCCTCTAATCCTGCGATCATACGAAGAGTTGTGGATTTTCCGCAACCGGATGCTCCAACCAATACAACGAACTCTTTATCTTCAACTTCAAGATGGAAATCTTTAACTGTGGATTCTTCTGCACCAGAATATCTCTTAACGATATGATTTAAACGTACGCCTGCCATGGTTTCATTCCCCCTACGATTTATCGATCATATGCTTGCTGATCAACTTTTCAATATACTCATCTTACCTTACGAAGACCGGACTGACTATGCACAATCCCTACAAAAAAATCACTTTCTTTTCGTTACTTTGTACAATAGTAATGCAAGTCTCACTAATACCGCATGATTGAACGTTCTCACATCGAGTCCGGTCTCATTTTTAAACTTGTCCAAACGATATAGCAAGGTATTTCGATGTATATATAACTTCTTCGCTGTTTCACTAACGTTGCAGTCTAGTGTGAAGAAATGTTCCAGCGTGATTACGGTCTCTGCATCCAGTACATGGTCTATGCCGCGAAGTACCTGCTCTAGGAATTCTGCCTTTTCCTCTTCATCAATCAAGTGCAGCAGCTTCTCCAAACGAAGCTCCCAACGAAGATGAATAAAGCTGCCTACATGAAAGGAACGCCCTAACATGATCGTCTCCCTCAGCTTGAGAATCGTGGCAAACAGCGATTTCGAAGGCTTTACTGGATAATCAATGGCTAGGTGGCATTCGCCAACCCACTCATTAGCGAGCATTTCATACAGCCCTGAGCCGAGAGCGTCGAGTATCTGCTCTACGCTTTCTTCCTCATCCCCTTCTCGCTCTTCGCTACCACTAGTTAGTAGACCTTCGGGTGCTAGGATCAGCCACTCTTTTTCTAGTAAAGGAATCAGGATAATCTCCGATTCAAAGAAGGACTCCAACAGTTTCTTCAGTTCCGCATAGGAAACGCGCTGATTCTGAGAATAGTCCCCATATAACAACAGCGGAATTTTCGTTGAATACAGAGAGGATTGTGAAGCAAGCGCATCTGGCAGCTCAGCATGGGTTGAACCGCGTTCCATCTGTTGTAGCAGCCAATCTCTTAATTGGTGCGCCTTTCTTTCATCTTCAGATAAAAAGACTCCCCACTGCTTTTTTTCTTGTGTCATCTTAGACTCTACCGTTAACTCGACAAGCTTGCGCTCTGAAGATGTTAGTTTGGCTTCTGAAACCTGCAGAATGCGAATATCTTTGTGTTCTTTGGATAAATAAAAAAGTACATCCTGACCACGCACAACACTTCGACTAAAGCTCTCAAGATTCTCTGCCTGCTCTTCCGCCAAATGCTCCCAATCTGCCTCGGGTATCAAGTTAATCTGCATAGGCGACTGTAAAACCGCTTCCAAACGCTCTTTTACACGCTCCCAATCCATCTGCCTCTCTCCTTACTCCTATATATCTTCTATATCTATCTTCATCTATCTTCTTAATTGTAACATATGTGCCCCCACTCATGTGAATGTGAAAGACCCCTCCTGCAGCTGCTGCAAAAGGGATCTGTTTCGTTAGGTGATTTAGTTTAACACTCGACGAGCCGTTACATAATGATCCGCCCACCATTCTTTATTGATGGAAGTGAATTTCACGCCACCTTCACCATACGTATGGATCATATTTCCGTTACCCACATAGATACCAACATGTCCGATATTTTTGCCGGAATCCACAGTTGTGAAGAAAACTAGATCTCCGGTCTGCAAATTACTTTTGCTAACAAATGTACCTTCCTTCGCTTGATCACGGGAAACACGCGGCAGTATAATGCCATATTCAGCAAAAACCGTTTTTGTAAAGGAAGAGCAATCCATCGTTTTGGTTTGTCCATATTTTGCCCCAAAGACGTATGGTGTACCTAAGTATTTCTGAGCCGTTAAAATAAGTTCAGCTTTCAAACGATCCTTGGCGGATAGAATGCTCCGGCCACTTATGAAATCCTTCTTAACATCATTTACATTGCGAGTGACGACTTCGTCTTTGCTCTGAGATGCCATGACCATTTTGCCTTGACCGACATAAATCCCAGCATACGATGGCTTCCCACCACTACCAAAGAACAAGACGTCACCAGGCTCTGCTTTTGCTATGTTCGTAATCTTCGTTTTATTCATCTTAAACTGCTCATCCAGTGATCTAGGAACCGAGTAGTTGAGAGTTTGAAAGACGTAATAGATCAGGCCTGAAGAATCAAAACCTGCCGAAGGCGATTCATTACTTTTGGAATAATCAACACCCGTCATTTTCTTTGCCAGGGAAACCGCGTCCATATCATCATTAGCCGCGTAAGCAGAAACTGCTGTAACAGCAGATAATGCAATGGTTATCGCCGCTGTAAGCCCCAAAGTACGGTGTGCAAGACTCTTTATCATAAATATTTCCTCCAGCATCATGTTATTTGTAGAAATGGGAAAGTTCTCACTTCCTTGTACAAGGTTACCATGGTAATGAAAAGTCTTTCATTCCTAAATTATTTCCTTTCAGGCATACCATTGGTAAGTTTGCCAAATATATCATTGGTTTAATTTAGATCATGAGGAGCTTGGCAAATTTGGTTAATTAAAACAAACTCATAATCTTTGTTAATTTGGAAATAATTGTACTGGGGTGATTTCATCCTATAGGAGGTTCAGACAAATGGTTTGGAGTCAGTGGTCGTTAGATCGTGTCATCATTTTCTTGGTTGGAGTAACCTATCTCTTCATATGGGTCCAGGTGACCTTATCGCATTATCGACAAAACTTTCATAACAAATTTATGTGGGGTCCGGTTATCCTGGCTCTTGTTATTAGTTTCGTCTCCATCATCAGTACACTGCTAAATAGCAAAGGCTGGTATATAGTGACCCATATCTGCTTCTGGCTTGGTGTCATTCAAGGAATAATCGGCTTTATTTTTCACATCAAGGGTGTTCAGAAACGGGTAGGCGGCTTAGCATTACGTAATTTTCTTACGGGGCCGCCAGTGATGATGCCTTTACTATTTTCAGTCATTAGCATTTTTGGTCTTACAGCTATTTATGGAGGTTGACTTACCATGAAGAATCATACCTATTATCCGACCTACAACGTCATGGATGAACAAAAGGAATGGGATTCCCATACACGGTCTATTGTGACCTCCCGACTTCAGCGTGAACATTCGCACCGTTTTTTAACGCCAGTAGAAGCGGAAACATTACGGGTTTGGTGCGCTTTGCTGATGGATGATCATCGAGGAGATATTATTCAAGCGATTCTTACTCATATTGATCAAACGTTAGCAGAAAATAAAGGGGAAGGACAGCGCAAGGTCAATGTCCCCCCTCTTCAAAAACTCTTGCGTCAGGGACTTAAAGCTATTGACGAGGCTGGATGGATAGCCGATAGCCGACCTTTCTTCCAATTAGACGAAGCTGCTCAAAAGCAAATCATGCGCCAAATCAGCGATGCTAGCTACCCTCTAACAGAAGCGTGGGAGGGCATTCCACAAAAAGCACTGTTTCATAAACTCCTTCAATTAAGTGTAGAGGCCTATTACTCACATCCTTTAGTTTGGTCGGAGATCGGTTTTGGCGGCCCTGCCTATCCTCGTGGATATGTGAGAGCAGACCCTGGCCAACTTGATCCTTGGGAGGCAGTGAGGAAGCCATGAAGTGGAGACATGAACATGATGCTGTCGATATCGTAATTGTAGGTGCAGGTGCAGCAGGCGGTGTACTAGCCAAAGAGTTGAGTGAAGCCGGCCTAAGTGTTGTTGTACTCGATGCTGGCCCTTGGCGGGATCCTCAGAAGGATTTCGCTAGTGACGAGCTGAGTATGCGGAGTTTAGCATGGGAGGATACTCGTATTGTTGATGGGACAGAACCATTTGGAATGGGGAGCCACCATTCGGGTAGGGGAATAGGCGGCGGGACGCAGAACTTTACCGGTGTTTTTTTACGCTTCCATGAATCAGATTTCAAAACAAAGTCCATTGACGGCGTAGGTGAAGATTGGCCCATTCACTACAAAGATCTTGAGCCCTACTATAGTAGAATCGAAAAAGAAATAGCTGTTTCCGGACCGAAACATTTCCCCTGGGGAAATTTCAATGGGCCTTACCCTTATCCAGAGCGCGACCCCCTAAGTCCTAATGCTTATTTATTTCAAAAGGGCTGCGAAGCACTTGGTATTCAATCCGCGGTTACACCGCTTGCTATTCTATCTGCTCCTTTTGAAGGTCGTCCTCCATGTACCAATCGTGGCTTCTGTATCGAAGGCTGTATGCCGAATGCCAAGTTTAGTACCTTGATCGTTCATATTCCTAAGGCCGTTCAAGCCGGGGCCGAAATTCTTCCTAATTGTATGGTTACACAAATTGAAGTCGATACACAGGGACATGTTAATGGTGTTCTCTTTGTTAACCAGGGAACCACCTACCGCCAACGTGCCAAAACGGTTATTTTATGCGCTCATGTTGTCGAGACCCCTCGCCTGCTGCTTCACTCAGCTACTCCTCAATTTCCTGACGGTCTAGCGAATTCCAGCGGCTGGGTAGGCCGTTCGATTATGACGCATAGCAGTAATGATGTCTACGCCAAATTTGAGCAAGAGGTTCGATTGTACAAAGGCACACCTGTGTTAGCCTCTACACAAGATTTCTATGAAACTGATCCGCACAGAGGCTTCGCACGTGGCTATACGATTCATTCTCATGGCTCGAGACCTATAGATATGGCTCAAGGGATCAGCAAAGCGTCTCACGAGCCCGTCTGGGGGCCACAGCTTAGGCAAATCATGCTGGATTACAACTATTATGGACGTTTAACCATGGTTGGTGAAGTGCTACCACAATGGGACAACCATATCTCCTTATCCGCTGAAAAAGATGAAAACGGAATGCCTCGTGCCTCCGTGACCTTCAATTATGGAGATAACGATCTTAAATTAATCGATCACGCTGTAGAGAATATGAAACTTATCCTCAAAGCAGCCGGAGGCGAGGTTGCCTACGTGGTATCTGATACACAGCATCTCATGGGCGGCTGCCGCATGGGGAATAATCCAGCTACCTCCGTCGTCAATTCTTACGGTCAAAGCCACGACATCCCGAATTTGTTCATTTGCGATGCGAGTCTCTTCGTAACCTCCAGTGGAGGGAATCCCACCAACACGGTCATGGCGCTTGCAGCTAGAACTGCCGATTATATTATTGAACTTGCTAGCTCTTAATTGGCAAGCTAGCTTCATGGTGAATTGCATTGCCTGTAGTTACTCATCTACAATGGAAGAGAGCTTTAGACAATGAAAGGAGAAGTGACCTCCATGGCTATCGCAGAATTCACCATTATCCCTATAGGAACAGCTACCACCAGTCTTAGCGGTTATGTTGCAGATCTGCACAAAGAACTAGAGAAACATTCCGATATCGCTTTTGAAATGACACCTATGGGTACCATTCTAGAGGGTCCCATAGATCGATTGCTTGAAGTCATTCGAGCCGTCCACGAAGTCCCTTTTACGAATGGTGCAGAGCGAGTCTCGACATCTATCAAAATCGACGATCGCCGTGACAAACCGGCCTCTATGAAGCAAAAAATGAAGTCCGTTGCAGACAAGTTGAAATAGAAAAAAGCATCCTGCTTATGGATGCTTTTTCTTTATGTAAGGGGCGAACTCTGCCTTTTGGAGATTATATAAAACAAAAAAAGACCTCGCGGCCTTCAACGTTTACTTATAAAAGTGAGTCATGTAGGATTCGAACCTACGACACCCTGATTAAAAGTCAGGTGCTCTACCAACTGAGCTAATGACTCAAGGTAAAATGGAGGCTGATGGATTCGAACCACCGAACTCGAAGAGAGCAGATTTACAGTCTGCCGTGTTTAGCCACTTCACTAAGCCTCCAGATGAGAGATAACCATGCTGCATTGTTGCAGCACAACCATCTCAATGGCTCGGGACGGAATCGAACCGCCGACACGAGGATTTTCAGTCCTCTGCTCTACCGACTGAGCTACCGAGCCTTATGTAATTGTCTTTAGCTTGTCCTAATTTACTAAAAAAAATAAATGGCGGAGCTGACGGGATTCGAACCCGCGGTCTCCTGCGTGACAGGCAGGCATGTTAGGCCACTACACCACAGCTCCAAACTATAAATGGTGCCGTCGAGAGGACTTGAACCCCCAACCTACTGATTACAAGTCAGTTGCTCTACCAGTTGAGCTACAACGGCATAAAGATAAAAATGGTGGAGGCTGACGGGATCGAACCGCCGACCCTCTGCTTGTAAGGCAGATGCTCTCCCAGCTGAGCTAAGCCTCCGACTGGATTGGTTTTATGATAGCGGCAGAGGGGCTCGAACCCCCGACCTTACGGGTATGAACCGTACGCTCTAGCCAGCTGAGCTACGCCGCCACATAAAAGGTATATATATTTGGAAACTGGCGGAGAGAGAGGGATTCGAACCCTCGCACCACTTACGCAGTCTAACCCCTTAGCAGAGGGTCCCCTTATAGCCACTTGGGTATCTCTCCAAGATATATATACACTCAGGAAATATTATTCCCTGAAAACTAGATACGAAACTTGCGTAAAGTAATTCATCTTAGGTTTATTGGTTAAGCCCTCGACCGATTAGTATTCGTCAGCTGCATGCATTGCTGCACTTCCACCTCGAACCTATCAACCTCGTCGTCTACAAGGGGTCTTACATACTGGGAAATCTCATCTTGAGGGGGGCTTCGCGCTTAGATGCTTTCAGCGCTTATCCCCTCCGTACATAGCTACCCAGCGATGCCTCTGGCGAGACAACTGGTACACCAGCGGTACGTCCATCCCGGTCCTCTCGTACTAAGGACAGCTCCTCTCAAATTTCCTACGCCCGCGACAGATAGGGACCGAACTGTCTCACGACGTTCTGAACCCAGCTCGCGTACCGCTTTAATGGGCGAACAGCCCAACCCTTGGGACCTACTTCAGCCCCAGGATGCGATGAGCCGACATCGAGGTGCCAAACCTCCCCGTCGATGTGGACTCTTGGGGGAGATAAGCCTGTTATCCCCAGGGTAGCTTTTATCCGTTGAGCGATGGCCCTTCCATTCGGTACCACCGGATCACTAAGTCCGACTTTCGTCCCTGCTCGACTTGTAGGTCTCGCAGTCAAGCTCCCTTATGCCTTTGCACTCTGCGAATGATTTCCAACCATTCTGAGGGAACCTTTAAACGCCTCCGTTACATTTTAGGAGGCGACCGCCCCAGTCAAACTGCCCACCTGACACTGTCCCCATACCGGATCACGGTACTAGGTTAGAACTCCGATACGATCAGGGTGGTATCCCAACGATGCCTCCACCCAAGCTGGCGCTCAGGCTTCAAAGGCTCCCACCTATCCTGTACAGATCGTACCAAAGTCCAATATCAAGCTGCAGTAAAGCTCCATGGGGTCTTTCCGTCTTGTCGCGGGTAACCTGCATCTTCACAGGTATTAAAATTTCACCGGATCTCTCGTTGAGACAGCGCCCAAGTCGTTACGCCATTCGTGCGGGTCAGAATTTACCTGACAAGGAATTTCGCTACCTTAGGACCGTTATAGTTACGGCCGCCGTTTACTGGGGCTTCAATTCATAGCTTCGGGCTTGCGCCCTAACCACTCCTCTTAACCTTCCAGCACCGGGCAGGCGTCAGCCCGTATACTTCGCCTTGCGGCTTCGCACAGACCTGTGTTTTTGCTAAACAGTCGCTTGGGCCTTTTCACTGCGGCCCCCTCGGGCTATTCACCCTACCGAGGCACCCCTTCTCCCGAAGTTACGGGGTCATTTTGCCGAGTTCCTTAACGAGAGTTCTTCCGCGCGCCTTAGAATTCTCTTCTCACCCACCTGTGTCGGTTTGCGGTACGGGCACCTTCGCCTGGCTAGAAGCTTTTCTTGGCAGTGTGAACTCATGACCTTCGGTACTTAAATTTCCCTCCCCATCACAGCCCAGCCTTACGATGTGCGGATTTGCCTACACATCAGCCTCACTGCTTGGACGAGCATCCATCAGCTCGCGTCACTATCCTTCTGCGTCACTCCATTGCTCATAACGGCTACGGTGGTACAGGAATTTCCACCTGTTGTCCATCGACTACGCCTTTCGGCCTCGCCTTAGGTCCCGACTTACCCTGAGCGGACGAGCCTTCCTCAGGAACCCTTAGGTTTTCGGCGGATCAGATTCTCACTGATCTTTTCGTTACTTATACCGGCATTCTCACTTGTATGTGCTCCACCTGTCCTTACGGTCAGAATTCAACGTACATACAACGCTCCCCTACCCATGCACAAATTCATGTGCAAGCCATAGCTTCGGTGGCGTGTTTAGCCCCGTTACATTTTCGGCGCAGAGTCACTCGACCAGTGAGCTATTACGCACTCTTTCAATGGTGGCTGCTTCTAAGCCAACATCCTGGTTGTCTGTGCAACTCCACATCCTTTCCCACTTAACACACACTTGGGGACCTTAGCTGATGGTCTGGGCTGTTTCCCTTTTGACAATGGATCTTAGCACTCACTGTCTGACTCCCGGATTTAAGTTTATGGCATTCAGAGTTTGACTGGACTTGGTAACCCTTGGCGGGCCCCGCACCCAATCAGTGCTTTACCTCCACAACTCAACATCCGAGGCTAGCCCTAAAGCTATTTCGGGGAGAACCAGCTATCTCCGAGTTCGATTGGAATTTCTCCGCTACCCCCACCTCATCCCCGCATTTTTCAACATGCGTGGGTTCGGGCCTCCAGTGAGTGTTACCTCACCTTCACCCTGGACAGGGGTAGATCACACGGTTTCGGGTCTACGTCCACATACTAAAGCGCCCTATTCAGACTCGCTTTCGCTGCGGCTCCGTCTTTTCAACTTAACCTCGCACGGGAACGTAACTCGCCGGTTCATTCTACAAAAGGCACGCCATCACCCATATAGAGGGCTCTGACTTCTTGTAAGCACACGGTTTCAGGTTCTTTTTCACTCCGCTTCCGCGGTGCTTTTCACCTTTCCCTCACGGTACTGCTTCACTATCGGTCACTAGGGAGTATTTAGCCTTGGCAGATGGTCCTGCCGGATTCCGACGGGGTTTCACGTGACCCGCCGTACTCAGGATACCTCTAGGGGTTTCGTTCGATTTTGGCTACGGGGCTTTTACCCTCTATGCCGGACCTTTCCAGATCACTT
>NZ_JAUSZB010000002.1:4627500-4867500 GCF_030817255.1 Paenibacillus sp. V4I5 | reverse complement strand
CCCGATCTTATAGGCAGGTTACCTACGTGTTACTCACCCGTCCGCCGCTAACTTATCCCGAAGGATAAGTCCGCTCGACTTGCATGTATTAGGCACGCCGCCAGCGTTCGTCCTGAGCCAGGATCAAACTCTCCATAATAGTGGACAATTGCTTGTCCGTATATCTGAAAGCTGAAATGCTCATTGACTTGCTAGCGAGATTTTGCAATCTCTTTTTGAACGATTTCTCGTTCGTGCTTACTCACTCGTTGTTCAGTTTTCAAAGATCAATTTCTCTTATTCAACCTGCTCTCTTTCGAAAGCCGGAAGACCAATATACCATACCGAGAATTACTTTGCAACTTATTTTTGTAAGTTGTTTTTGTTAAGTTCTTTGTTGTCTCAGCGGCAACTTTTATAAGATACCACAGACGCCATGAACATTGCAAGTACTATTTTAAAAAGTTTCGAGACACCGATTGGTGCCTCGAAACGCAAGCTCATTATTCACCTTGACGTTCACGCATAAGCGGAAACAGTAGTACATCACGAATGGACGGTGCATTCGTCAATAGCATAACCAAACGGTCAATTCCGATCCCTAGACCACCCGTTGGAGGCATGCCGTATTCAAGCGCCCGGATGAAGTCCTCATCCATCTCATGTGCTTCGTCATTGCCTTGCTCTTTCTCACGAAGCTGAGCCTCAAAACGCTCTCTTTGATCGATAGGATCGTTAAGCTCCGTAAATGCATTGGCATGCTCACGCGCTACGATAAAGAGTTCGAAGCGATCCGTGAAGCGCGGATCTTCGGGGTTCTTTTTGGCAAGCGGTGAAATTTCTAAAGGGTGTCCGTAAATAAAGGTAGGTTGAATTAAAGTCTCTTCAACAAAAGTCTCGAAGAATTGATTCACGATATGACCGAATGTCATATGAGGCTCAACTTCTACATGATGCTCTTTGGCCAAGCGATGAGCTTCCTCGTTCGACATGTGAACGCTAAAGTCCACACCTTTAACTTCTTTAATGGCATCCACCATGGATACACGTCTCCAGCCAACAGCTAGATTAACCTCGTGATCGCCATATGGAACCGTTGTACCACCAAGAACCTCTTGCGCAATATGTGCAATAAGCTCCTCCGTAAGCTTCATGATGTCTTTATAGTCAGCATAAGCCTCATAAAGCTCAATCATCGTAAACTCTGGATTGTGGCGCGTGGAGATACCTTCATTACGGTAAACCCGTCCAATTTCGTAAACTTTCTCTAATCCACCAACAATCAGTCGCTTCAGATGAAGTTCAATCGCAATACGCATATGCAACTGCATATCTAATGCATTATGGTGCGTATTAAAAGGGCGCGCTGACGCTCCACCTGCAACGGAGTGCAGCGTTGGTGTCTCCACTTCTAAATAGCCCAGAGAGTCCAAGTAGCGACGCATCGACTGAATAATACGGGAACGAAGAATAAATGTTTGCTGCACATCTTGATTCATAATCAAATCAACATAACGTTGACGATAACGCAGCTCTACATCACTAAGACCATGGAATTTATCCGGCAGCGGAAGCAAGGATTTAGTCAAAACCTCAAGCGATTTCACTTTAATAGAAGTTTCACCGGTTTTTGTTTTGAAAACAACACCCTGAACCCCAACCATATCGCCTAGATCCAGAAGATCAAAGGCTTGGTATTTGTTTGCGTCTAGTGCATCTTCACGCACATAGATTTGAATTTTGCCTGTAATGTCTTGAAGATGTGCGAAGCTGGCTTTACCCATGCCTCTTTTTTGCATAATTCGTCCGGCGATACTGACCTCATGGTGCTCAGCATCCAACTCTTCTTTGGTTTTATCTTGGTAAGCTGTAAGGATTTCTTTGGTTGAATGCGTCCTTACGTACTTGCTGCCAAACGGATCGACTCCCAGACCGCGAAGCTCGTCCAATTTATTACGGCGAATGACGAGCAATTCGTTCAATTCCAATTCCTGGCTCATGCTTTCATCTCCTACTTATTAGTAAAGGGTGCTAAAACCGGAAAAAAGCTTCCGAAAGGAAGCTTTCCAAAGGAATGCGGCTGCACGCTACTTTTTAATATCAATAATTTGATACTGAATGACGCCAGCAGGAACGATAACGTCTACGTTCGCGCCCCTTTGTTTACCTAGAATAGCTCTACCTACAGGGCTTTCATTGGAAATCTTATTCATCAACGGATCGGATTCCGCCGTACCTACGATGTTATACTCAACCAAATCGCCGAATTCCAAATCCTTCAGCGTTACGATTGAGCCAACACTCACGGTGTTGGTATCGACATCATCGTTATTAATTATACGCGCATTGCGCAGCAATTTTTCTAATGTAATGATTCTGCCTTCAATAAAAGCTTGTTCGTTCTTCGCGTCTTCGTATTCTGAGTTCTCACTGATATCGCCATATCCGATGGCAACCTTGATTCTCTCAGCCACTTCCCGGCGCTTTACTGATTTCAGATGCTCAAGCTCATCTTCGAGCTTTCTTAAACCTTCTGGTGTAAGAATGACCTCTTTTTCAGCCATTTCCAACTGATCTCCCGTCATGTGAAAGATTTTCATATCGTTGAATCGATGCTTCCTGCTAGGAGTTGGGTCTTAAAAGAGCTGATTCAAGTAGTATGAATTCACGTTTCTTAAATAAGTTAGTTGCTCGTTTGTCTTTCAATATATGCAGGAACACATTAATATTGACTGATTATATTGCAACGGTTTCAAAATGTCAATCTCAACCATAGCTGCATTTTTTATTGAAGTACAGCTGATTCTTCAATCGTAGTTGATGATGAATGCGTATATAGATGCTCGACATAATCATTCAAAGCTCGCACCATTTCATCACGCTTCAACATCTCCATAAGTGCATCCTTCACACGAGCCGCCCCTGTCATACCCTTGAGGTACCATGCCAAATGTTTGCGCATCTCTTTCACAGCAACATGCTCACCCTTAAGAGCAATAAGACGGTCCATGTGTAATATCGCGATACGGATCTTCTCTTCCGGTGTCGGCTCAGGCGGCAATTCACCATTGGCAAGGTATTGTACGGTACGGTAAAGCATCCAAGGGTTGCCTAATGCGCCGCGCCCAATCATCACGCCATCTACACCCGTATGGTCTAACATGCGCTTTGCATCCTCAGGTGTCACAACATCACCGTTCCCGATAACGGGAATCGACAGAGCTTGCTTAACATCACGAATGATATCCCAATCCGCTTTACCTGTATACAGCTGCTCACGTGTACGACCGTGGACGCTCACTGCACTGCCGCCGCCTCTTTCGACAGCTTTAGCATTTTCTATGGCATAAATGTGTTCGGAATCCCAACCGATACGCATCTTCACAGTTACTGGTTTGCTTACTGCCGCAACAACGGTCGCGATCATTTCTTCGATTTTCTCAGGTTGGAGCAGCCATCTTGCACCCGCGTCACACTTTGTGATTTTCGGGACTGGACAACCCATATTTATATCAATAATGTCTGCATTCGTCTGTTGGTCAACGATTCTAGCCGCTTGCACAAGCGTCTCGGTATCGCCACCAAAGATTTGCAGACTTAACGGTTTTTCTCGATCATCAACATAAAGCATCTCCATCGAACGGGAATTCCCGTGAACAATGGCTTTATCACTAACCATTTCTGCACAGACTAAACCTGTACCAAATTCTTTGGCAATGAGTCGGAACGCAGGGTTACAAACGCCCGCCATTGGGGCAAGCACGACTTTATTGGGAGCTTCGACATTTCCTATTTTCAGCACCGAAGATTCCACTCCTCTCATCTCGCAACCGTTGCGACTAACTCATCCGGTTCAATATTTAAAACTTGCGAGATTTTATTTATTATTTTGGTATCCGGTTTACGCGTACCTCTTTCAATAGCACCTAAGATGGCAATAGACACACCAAGTAAATCAGCTAATTCGTTCTGAGTGTACCCTTTTAACTTACGAAAAGCGCGTATACGCTGAGCTACTGAGCTTTTTTCCATAGGATGACGCCTTCCTTTCCTTCCAGTTTCTCCAAATGCGCGGAGATGAATTCAAATGCAGCATCTTGTCGCTTGTAGAGAACCTCAGTGAGAGGAACTAATACAAAAGCCCGCTCATGCATCCGCGGATGCGGAATGATCAAGTCGGGGGTTGTAAGCTGATGGTCGCCGTAAAGGAGTAAATCCAAGTCGATCGTTCTCGGGCCCCAGCGCAAGTCGCGCGTTCGACCCAGTCTTTTCTCGATGGCAAGCATAGTGAACAACAACTCTTCTGCAGGTAAAACGGTGATGATTTGAATAACCATATTAAGAAAAGCAGATTGATCAACATAGCCAACCGGTTCGGTTTCGTAAATGCTGGATAATCCAGTCACCGTTATGCCCGATTCCTGATTCAGCGCTGTAATCGCATCCTGCAAATAGTGTTCACGATCATCTATATTGGATCCCAATGCGACATAAGCTATCGTGCCTTGTTCTCGTTCTTCGGCTGTCATTCATTTGCCCGCTTTCGGTTAATCTCTACAGTTACCCCGTCAAAAAATACGGCAAAGGGCGGATGCGGCTTAATGACGCGAACCGTCACTGCATTGATACTAGTATAAGTATGCAGCAGCTCGGATGCAATATTTTCTGCTAAAGCCTCAATTAATTTGTAAGTACGACCTTCCACAACCTCTTTGACTTTGAAAAATACTTCCCCGTAATTAACCGTATCATCCAGATGATCCGACTTGCCCGGCTTGTCCAGCGGAAGTATAAGCTCTACATCTACATAAAAGCGTTGACCAAGCTTATTCTCTTCCGGAAAAACACCATGATTACCAAAGAACTGCATGCGGGAGAGTGTTATTTTATCCAATGTAAGAGCCTCCTTAGGTTAACTGCGAACGAATGATGGCATCGGTCATAACCGTTAAATGCTTCATCGCTTGAATATCGTGTACTCTGATCAACCCACAGCCTTGGGCAATTCCAAGCACTACGGTTGATGCTGTTCCTTCCAGACGTTCCTCAGGAGGCAAATTGAGTGTTAGGCCAATGACGCTTTTACGAGATGTCCCTAAAAGGACAGGATATCCGATGTCTACGATCGTACGTAGATGGTTCATGAGGAACAAGTTCTGCTCGTAAGTCTTAGCAAATCCGATGCCTGGGTCTAGAATAATACGCTCTTCCCGAACGCCTACTTCTCTGGCTTGATTCGCATAGAGCTGTAAGTCGGTAGTAACTTCACGGAGAAAATCGGAGTAAGTCGGGTTCACACGGTTATGCGTAATGATAAATGGACAATCGTAACTGGCCGCTACTTCTGCCATTCGAACGTCGGCTTGGCCGCCCCAAACATCATTGATGATATGCGCCCCCGCTTCTAATGCTTGCTTCGCGACCTCCGCTTTGTAAGTATCTATAGAAATAGGAATTTTTACTTCCTTACTTATTGCCTCAATGACCGGAATAACCCTTTGCAGTTCTTCTTCTTGTGTGACCTTGGCAAAGCCCGGTCGGGTCGATTCTCCCCCGATATCAATGATATCAGCACCTTCAGCCACCATTTGGCGAGCTCTGCGTACCGCGTCCTCTACCCTTACGTAATTCCCGCCGTCCGAGAAGGAGTCCGGGGTTACGTTTAATATGCCCATAATGATCGTTCGATCACCAATGGGCAGCTCATGTCCTCTACAGGATAACACTTTCATTACCGTTCACTTCCTGTTGTTATCAGATGTTAGTTATAAAGCTCGCTAAGTTGGCGGGTTATCGGACCTACAATGCCACTTCCAACGGCGTGAGATTGTCCACTGGGTGTGAACAAAGTCGTAATGGGTACGATCTCTTGTATGGAATTAACGAGAAAAACCTCATCGGCTTCCATGAGATCTTCCCATCTGTAGAGGCCACCCTGCGTTGGAATTTGCTGCTGCTGTGCCAGCTGTAACACATAAGCCCTTGTGATGCCTGGTAAGATGCCTGTATCCAGTGATGGCGTATAACAGGCTTTATCCTTTATGAAAAAGATGTTGCTCACGATGCCTTCAGCTACGTAGCCTTCTTCGGTCAGCATCAGGCCTTCTGCACCAACTGCCCAGGCATACTGCTGTAATTCTCTTTTGGCCAAGATATTGTTCATATAGTGAAAGGACTTGAATCGGTATAGACCCTCCGGTGTATTACGAGGCAGCTTCAGCAGCTGCAGCGCTTTGCCCTGTGTATAGATCTTCTCGTCCCTTGGTGTAAGCGGCTTGATGTAAATGATCTCTGTCGGATTTTGATAGACGCCTGATGGCAGCCCAAGAATATCAATTCCGGCCGATACGGAGTAGCGGATATACGCATCCTCGAGGTTATTGGCTTTAAGCAGCTCATCAATCAGACGCTGAATGTGCGCAAGGTCTGGCTCATAGCCAATCCCAAGCTCACGGCAGCCCTCTATGAGACGCCTAAGATGCTCGGGCAGCAGGAACGGTTCTTTCTTATAGGTGCGAAATGTCTCAAAAAGGCCGAGGCCGTAAAGAAAGCCGTGATCGTAAACCGAGACCACAGCTTCCTTATCATCCGTTAGAATCCCATTGACGCTAATAATCATAATTAAACTCCTGCTTTGGCCGTGCGGCGAAGAAAATTCCGTAGGATCTGATGACCGTGCTGAGTAATGATCGATTCTGGGTGGAACTGCACACCTTCAATCGCATATTCCTTATGGCGTAATGCCATAATTTCACCCTCTGCAGTGCGTGCACTTACTTCTAAGCAATCAGGCAGCGTCTCGGTTTTGACGATTAAGGAATGATACCGAGTCGCTACAAAAGGGGATGGTAGCCCTTCGAACAAGGTTTTACCATCATGGAAAATCTCTGAGGTTTTACCGTGCATTAAGCGCTCTGCGCGAATGACATCGCCGCCAAAAGCTTGACCAATGGATTGATGGCCTAGACAGACGCCGAAGATGGGGATTTTACCCTTGAAATGGTCGATAAGTGATAAGCTAATTCCGGCTTCATTCGGTGTGCAAGGACCCGGAGATATTAAAATATGATCCGGTGCTAGAGCCTCAACGCCAGCTAAATCAATTTCGTCATTGCGATGAACGATGACTTCTTCACCGATCTCCCCCAAATATTGGACGAGGTTGTACGTAAACGAATCATAATTATCAATCACTAAAATCATTCTAAGCTCCCCTTTCGTCAGCCCTGCTAGGGCTTAAGCTCGGCTCATGCTCCGCTCGCTATATTCTATGGCTTTCCACATCGCTTTGGCTTTATTCAAGGATTCAATGTACTCACGTTCAGGTATGGAATCAATAACGATACCAGCCCCTGCTTGAATATGACCCATCCCTTGAACGGCTACAAGCGTCCGTATAATAATATTAAATTCCATATTTCCATTATAGTCAATCCACCCCATGGATCCTGTATAGGGTCCGCGGCGAACCGGCTCTAATTCTTCAATAATTTCCATGGTGCGAATCTTTGGAGCGCCTGTGATCGTGCCTCCAGGGAAGGTCGCCGCAATGACATCATAGGCGTCCTTCCCCTCTGCGAGCTCGCCGACGACTTCCGAGACGATATGCATCACATGGGAGTAGTATTCGATGACCATGAAGTCTTTCACATGGACGGAGCCATACTTCGAGATGCGGCCAAGATCGTTGCGCTCGAGATCGACCAGCATGACGTGCTCGGCACGCTCTTTGTCGTTGTCGATGAGCTCGCCGGCTAGGCGCAGGTCATCCTGCTCGTCCTTGCCGCGCGGGCGCGTGCCAGCGATAGGACGCGTCCGCAGGATACCGTCCTCAAGCTGCACGAGCAGCTCCGGCGAGCCGGAGACGAGGGCGAAGCCTGCGAAGCGCAGCAAGCCCATGTAAGGCGAGGGATTGACGATGCGCAGCGCCTCGTAGATCTCCTCCGGCGTCGTGCGCAGCTGCCGGCTCTGTCTAACGGACAAGTTGACTTGGAACACGTCACCTTGGGAGATGTAGGCTTGGATGCGCTGCACCGCCGCGATGTAATCGGCTTTGCCGAAGGCAGGCTGAATGCCTGCGATGTTCTCGACGTCGATGTGCAGCTGCTCACGCGCGATCGCCGGTTGCTTCGTACCGCCCAGGTGCGAGCCTGACCAGCTGCTGGAACGGATCGCATGCCAGCGAGTGAGCATCGCCTCGGCCTCAGCGTGCGCCTGTGCGTAAAGCTGCCGGAGATAAGTGTCATCGGCTGCTCGGCTCTGCCCAAGCGGCATATGCACCGCAATGTACAGGCTCTTATCGATATGATCCAAGGTCCAAACTTGATCATACATAGCGAAGCTATAATCCGGAATCGGCAAGTCATTTGCCGCTTGCTCCTGGAGTTTCTCAATGGTGCGAATCACGTCATAGCTCCAATAACCTACACAGCCGCCAAGAAACTTAGGGGCCCCTTCGACTTTAGGGCTATGATAAGCTGACATCCATTGCTTCACAATATCGAGCGGCTTACCATGCAGACGCGATACTTCCGGCTTGCTGATATGACTTTTATTGATCATCGTCATTTCCGCATCCAAACCGTATCCATGAACGGTAGAAAACGGCTGTAAACCGAAGCACGTGTAACGCCCCCCTTTGCCGCTTTCTAGAACAAAGGAATCAGGTGCGGCTTCTTTCCACGCTTCTTGCCAAGAAGCGATCCGGTCGTCGGCAAGTCCCAGTTTAATGACATAAGGCAGCATCGTATACGTGGAGGACCAATTACGCCATTGCTCTACTGTTGTTAGGATCATACTATCCCTCCTTCCTGTGACATCCGATGATTAGTTGTCCATTAGTATACTCCAACCTTTCACAGAAAAAAAGCCCCCAGCTGCAGCAGCTGGAGGCTCGTTCGTAGCAAGTAATCTTATTGCTCTTCGAATTGATACAGTGGCGTAGAAAGGTAACGCTCACCGTTACTTGGAATCACAGCAACTACACGTTTGCCTGCGCCAAGTTCTTTAGCAACTTTAAGCGCTGCAAAAATCGCTGCACCTGAGGAGATACCACCAAGGATACCTTCTTCTTTGGCTACACGGCGTGAAGTTTCGAAAGCATCTTCGTTTTCAACGGCAATAATTTCGTCGTAGATGCTTGTGTTCAGAATGTCTGGAACAAAGCCTGCGCCGATCCCTTGAATTTTATGAGGACCTGGCTTGCCGCCGGAAAGTACCGGGGATGCAGCAGGTTCAATGGCATAAATCTTGATGTTCGGGAAGTTTTCTTTCAGTACGCCACCTGCGCCTGTAATAGTTCCGCCCGTACCGATACCCGAAATAAAAGCGTCCAATTTGCCATCATGAGCATTAATGGCTTCAACGATTTCCGGACCTGTTGTTTCACGGTGAACCTTCACGTTTGCTAGGTTTTTGAATTGTTGCGGGATGAAATAGGAAGGATTCTCTGCTTGAAGCTCCTCAGCACGTTTGATCGCGCCTTTCATTCCTTCTGCTCCTGGCGTCAGAACCAGCTGAGCTCCATAGGCGCGAAGCAGGTTGCGTCTTTCCAAAGACATCGTTTCCGGCATAACCAGAATCGCCTTATATCCTTTTGCAGCTGCTACTAAAGCTATTCCGATTCCTGTGTTACCGCTAGTTGGCTCAATAATCGTATCGCCTGGCTTCAATTTACCTTCTTGCTCAGCCACTTCGATCATGGAGATAGCAATACGGTCTTTTACGCTGGCACCTGGATTTTGGTACTCGAGTTTCACATAAATCTCTGCGCTTCCTTCCGGAACAACGCGGTTTAAACGAACAAGTGGTGTATCGCCAATCAAATCTGTAATGCTTTGTACTAATCTTGCCATACTTTTTTCCCCTCCAGGTTGAATAATCAATGATTTCCGAGTTAACTAGTCGGTATTAATACATTCATCTTATCAATGCACTTACTGGTTGTCAACCATATTTTCACAGAATGTCAACGCAATTGAGGGTCAAGAATGCTAACCTTCCATTTCCCTCGAAGCTGCTGCACATAATCCTTAAGAGGTGGCGCTTCCCGAAGCGCTAGCTCTCTCCGCACATTTTCTCGAACGAAAACAAGATCTGGATTTACTTTCTCTCGCCGATTTATCAGCTTCACAATCGCGAATCCTTGTGGCAGAGGGACTGGCTTACTTACTTCTTCAACCTTCAGCAATTTCGCCGCTTCAAGAACGGGAGCAGCAACAAAGGGATCGTCTCCTTCAATCCAGCCCAAATCACCGCCGGTGTTATTGGTTGCATCATCTAGGGAACGATCTCTGGCAAGAGTCGCAAAACTCTCTCCTTTCGCCAGCTCCGCAATGACTTTATTCGCTTGATCCTTGGTTGACACGATAATTTGAAGGATATTATATTCGGTATCTTGCTTGAATTCATCGGCATGCGTCTTCATATAGTCTTCTACCTGAGCATCCGTTATCTGAATATGTTTGGTTGCGAGCTTCTCAAGTAACAGCTTATTGGTTACATCTTCCTTGATTTCTTGCTCTGACAATCCTAACTGATTTTGCATGGATGCATAAAATTGTTGCTCACTCTCATAACCTTGCTGCATCCGTTTCAACTCACGGTTCAACTCCGCGCTTCCAATCGAAATCCCCGTCTCGTTACCTTCTAGACGTATCACTTCACGATCCAACATTTGACCCAGCAGTTCTGCCCCATAATGACGTTCAAGAGCTGTTTGAAGCTCCAGAATGGTCATCTCACGATTTCCAACTTTGGCGACTACCCGATCATTCTTCTGCTCACCCTGCTTCTCAGGTTCTGGTGGTTGACTTGGTTCTGATTGGTTTATGGTATGGGTGACCAGCAAGGATGCGAGCACGAGATTACCTACAGCCATCACGATAATGACTCCCCACAATCGCTTCACGTTCTGCATCCTGACTCCCTCTTTACATCTATAATGCTGCTTGCTCTATAGTTCAATCATCCGCTTCAAATCATCTTCGTTAAAGCGATAAGCTTCATTGCAGAAATGACAAACGACTTCAGCAAACCCTTCATCTTCAAGAATTTCTTGCAGCTCTGTCTTCCCTAAGGAAATAAGCGTTGTTTCAACTCTTTCACGACTGCATTTACAGCGGAACATGACATCCATTTGATCAAGCTTCTGGAAAGATGGGAGTACGGTTTGAAGGATTTCCTCTAAATTCAAACCCCCACCGAGCATACTGGTGAAGGAAGGAATGCGAGCGAGCATCTCTTCAATCTCCCCAATTTCATCATTTGTTAATCCTGGGAGCAATTGAATAACGAATCCGCCTGAGGCAAGAATGGAGTGATCGGTATTGACCAATACCCCGAGAGCTACAGCCGATGGCGTTTGTTCAGACATGGCAAAATAATAGGTGAAATCTTCAGCCAATTCTCCTGAAACGAGCGGAACACTGCCTTTATAAGGCTCTTTCATACCTAAATCTTTCGTTATGTACAAAAATCCATCAGTTCCCACCGCAGCAGCAATATCTAGCTTGCCATCCTCTTTAAGGGGAGGATCAACCAACGGATTATCAACATAGCCGCGTACCTCACCCTTCGCATTAGCATCGACTACAATTTGACCGATGGGTCCATCGCCTTTAACTTGAACAATAAGATGCTCTTCACCCTTGAGCATGGCTGCAATGAGAAGTCCCGCTGCTGCCGTTCTTCCTAAAGCGGCTGTGGCTGTTGGTGTTGTTTGGTGTCTTTGACTAATTTCTTCTGTGAGGACAGTCGTTTCCACGGCAAAAGCGCGAACTTTTCCTTCCAGCGCCGTTCCTCGAATTAAATAATCACCCATATTAAATCCTTTCCTTAAACAGCTTATGCATTTTTCTCATAAATCATTTGTAAACCTTGCAGTGTTAGCAATGGATTGACGATCTGAATGGTACGAGATTCACTGGAAATCAACTCTGCAAGACCGCCTGTAGCAATAACTGTTGGATTTACATTAAATTCTTGAATGACACGTTCGACAATCCCATCAACTTGGCCTACATAGCCGAAAATAATCCCTGCCTGCATCGCGGCTACGGTATTACGACCAACGACGCTCTTCGGCTTGACCAGCTCGATGCGCGGCAGCTTCGCCGCCTTCTGATATAAGGCTTCCGTTGAGATCCCGATTCCTGGTGCAATCGCACAGCCGACAAGCTGCTGGGAAGGATCGATGTAGTCGTATGTGGTGGCCGTCCCGAAATCAACAATGATACAAGGTGCCCCGTACAGCTCAAGAGCCGCGACAGCATTTACAATGCGATCAGCGCCGACCTCTTTGGGATTGTCTACACGCACGTTCAGCCCTGTCTTAATGCCAGGACCAACGATGAATGGCGTCCTTTTCAAATAGTGTAAGCAAAGGTTTTCCATTACATTCATAAGCGGGGGGACGACGGAAGAGACAATGACTCCTTCCACCTGTGCAAATGAAATGTCCGAGTGTTGAAACAGGCTATGCAGCTGCATCCCATACTCATCGACTGTCGCTGAACGGTTTGTACTAACCCGCCAGTGATGAAGGAGCGTCCGCTCTTGATAGAGGCCGAGCACAATGTTCGTATTCCCAACATCGATAACGAGAATCATAGCGCCGTCTCCTTCTGTTCATTCAGATCTAATGAGATATCAAGCGCTGCAACCGAATACGTCAAGCGCCCAACGGAGATCACATCGACGCCTGTTTCTGCCATCGCTTTAATGGTTTGAGGTGTCACAGAACCTGAGCCCTCTACTACAATATGCGGCGCTTTACTTTTAATTATGGAAACTGCTTCTTTCATCTTCGCAGGAATCATGTTATCGAGCATGATGATATCCGCACCAGCCGCTAACGCTTCGTGCAATTGGTCAAAATTCTCGACCTCCACCTCAATCTTCATGGTGTGGGGGATCTGCTGTCGAGCCGCTTGTATAGCTTGTGTGATGCCGCCTGAACCTTTAATATGATTATCTTTAATCATCACAGCATCGTAGAGTCCGAATCGATGATTATGACCGCCACCCACTCGTACAGCATACTTTTCAAGCAATCTGTGTCCCGGAGTCGTCTTCCGTGTATCGACAAGTCTAGTCGGCACGCCTTCTAAAGCATCGACAAACTCACGGGTCTTGGTCGCAATTCCTGATAATCGCTGCATCAAATTAAGACTTAAACGTTCACCTAGCAGAATACTGCGCGTATTGCCTTCCACTTCAGCTAGTATGGTCCCTTTATAAACAGACGATCCTTCTACTACTTTTGTTTCAAAACGAAGAGAAGCATCGACTACAGCAAAAACTTCTTGGGCGATTCGAAGTCCACAGACAATTCCGTCTTCTTTGACGTGGATAATCCCTTTGGACGCATGTTCCAAAGGGATCGTTGTCAGAGTCGTGACATCGCCGGTTCCAATGTCCTCTTCCAGCCAAAGCCGAATATGTTTACGAATGAGTTCCATATTTAAATCCAGCATGTTAAATCCACTCCTCAATGCTATCTTCCCCGCGCTTAAAAACAATATGCTTCTTCCATGCTTGATCATCCCGTTCAGGGAAATCTTCTCGGTAATGACCGCCACGACTTTCTTCCCGCGCTATAGCCGCAGTTGTCGTTAGAAGTGCACAATTGAGTAAATTAGCAAACTCATAATCTTCACGTTTCGTCATCAAAGAACCGAAGATAGAAAGTTGTCTTGCCAATTCATCATACCCTTTTTGCAAGCCTTTGGCTGAACGTTTCAGTCCTGCGTAACGAAGCATAACCTTTTGCAGCTTAAGCTTTTTCTCGACAACGGCTTGATTCGGAATTTCCGTTCTTGGCGCTTTCGATTCAGCACGTATTTGAATATTACCTTCTAAAGGAGCGAGCTCTTGAATTCGTTCAATGATTCTTCTACCGAACACAATAGCTTCAGATAAAGAGTTACTTGCTAATCGGTTAGCGCCATGTACACCTGTAGAAGACACTTCGCCACAAGCGAAAAGGCGGCGGACGATCGTTTCTCCGTGGAGATCTGTCTTGACGCCGCCCATCATATAATGAGCTGCAGGAGCAACAGGAATCCAGTCGGTACTCATATCTAGACCGTAGTTTAGGCAATATTCATATATCGTCGGGAATCGATGTTTAATTAACTCTTCAGATTCGTGCGTTATGTCAATATAGACGAAGGTCGATTTGCAATTCTCCATCTCGTCGACAATGGCACGCGCCACGACATCCCTAGGCGCTAGCTCAAGCTGGGGATGGTAACGTTCCATGAAACGCTCCCCCTTGATATTGCGCAGATAAGCCCCCTCGCCGCGCACCGCTTCCGAGATCAGGAATCGCGGAGCCCCAGGATAACAAAGCGCTGTAGGGTGGAATTGAATAAATTCCACGTCTTGAATTTGCGCACCCGCGCGATGAGCAATCGCTATTCCGTCGCCAGTGGCGATGTCAGGATTTGTGGTGTACCGGAACAATTGCCCTGCCCCGCCGGAGCATAGGATCGTGGCATTGCCGCGGACGAATACCCGCTGGCCGCTAGGCTTCTGTACGAGTGCGCCATAGCACTCGCCATCCTGCGTGATCAGGTCGATCACAAAGTGATCGTCCCAGATCTCAATATTCGGATCTTGCTTCGTGCGTTCCGAAAGAGCTCGTACAATTTCGGCGCCTGTGGCGTCGCCATGCGCATGCAAAATGCGACGTTGACTATGCGCTCCCTCTTTGGTCAAAGCAAACTCCCCGTTCTCAAGATCGAACTGGGTACCCATCCGAATGAGGTCCTGAACGCCGTTAGGACCTTCATGAACAAGGACGTCAACGGCCTCCGGCGAACATAAACCGGCACCTGCTATCAGGGTATCCTGCATATGATATTCCGGTGAATCCTCGTCCGAAATAACAGCAGCAATTCCTCCTTGCGCATAGCGTGTGTTACTGTCGAGGAGCGATTTCTTCGTAATCATCAGCACTTTCTTATTTTCACTAGCGCGAAGAGCAGTGAATAAACCTGCAATGCCCGCGCCAATCACAATAACATCTGTATGTACATGAGGAATGGAATCTAAATCTACATCTACGAGGTATCTAGGAATCATGCCGCTTCACCTGTTCTTCACCATTAATAGCTCGCAAAGCAATCGTATCCGAAGGATTAATCGATATCGGAATGCTTTGCGAGGGTACCCTACCTATTAAACAAGAGAGTAGCGCATGCTACTTTACTTGTAACATGCGCTCTAAGGACAATCTTGCTTTATCGGCTACATCTTCTGGCACATAAATCTCTGGCTGCATCGTTTCAAGACATTTCACAATTTTCTTCAAATTGTTTACTTTCATATTCGGGCATACCAAGTATTTGGTAGCAAAATGGAACTGTTTATCTGGACTGTCCAGACGAAGCTGGTATCCAGTTCCATCTTCCGTTCCAACGATAAACTCTTTGCAATCGGACTCTTTGCAATATTTGATAATCGCTGTCGTACTACCGACGAAATCTCCCAGTTTAACAACTTCTGGACGACACTCCGGATGAACAACGAACTGAGCATTCGGGTATTGGGCTCTCATTTCTTCCACATCTTTAACGGTCAGCATATCATGCGTATTGCAATAGCCTTCCCAGATGATCACTTTTTTGCTTGTGAATTTTGATACATAGTCACCTAAATTTTTATCCGGTACCCAGATGATCTCATCTGAATCGACGGAATTGATGACATTGATGGCATTTGCCGAGGTACAGCAAATATCTGTTTCTGATTTCACATCAGCAGATGTATTAATGTAAGCAACAACTTTGGCGTTAGGATGCTGGCGTTTCAGAGCACGAAGACCTTCTACATTCACCATATCCGCCATCGGGCAGCCTGCGCGTTCGTCAGGAATAATGACTGTTTTGTTAGGAGCAAGAATCTTAGCACTTTCCCCCATGAAATGTACGCCACAGAATACAATCACATCAGCATCGGTTTGCGCTGCCTTCTGCGCAAGCAGAAAGGAATCCCCCCGGAAATCGGCAACCTCTTGAACTTCGTCACGTTGATAATAATGAGCAAGAATAATAGCATTCCGTTCTTTCTTTAGCTGCAGCAACCGTTCTTTCAGTTCGCGGTTCTGCTCCGCTTTGCGTTCTAATGCTAAAGCTTCCATAGTGCTTCCTCCCCAATCTGGGACGTATAATGTACTTCTTGTCTATCTAAAAATAGGATTAACTGTAGTATGATCTAATCGTAATAAAATTAGAGATTTACAACTAATTTACACATTCTCACATCCCCTGTCAATGCGCAAATATGCCGAAAAAACCAGAAAATCCGGGTACACCTGACGTGTACACCGGATTTACGAGTTGCTATTGCTTGTTACTCTTCGGAATGATCCGAATTAGAATCTTTATCTTTGTTTAACTCCAATTTGTTGCTTTCGCTAGATTGGCTTTGCCCTTGAATGTTCACTTTGACCTCTTCGTCATCTGCGCTTGCATTCAATCTGCCTTTCTCTAGAAGCTCGATGATTTCGTCTTTATCGAGTGTTTCTTTCTCAAGCAGCGTTTTGGCTACGAGATGAATCTGATCCGCATGCTCCGTAAGCATCGCACGAGCACGCTCATAACAAGTGCGAATAAAGTTTTGCATCTCTTGATCAATCTCATAAGCAATCGCATCACTGTAATTTTGCTCATGTCCGATATCACGGCCTAAGAACACTTGGCCTTGCGAGCTGCCGAACTGCATCGGTCCAAGCTTATCGCTCATACCATATTCCATAATCATGCGACGAACAATACCCGTTGCTTTCTGGAAGTCACTATAAGCCCCAGTGCCAATTTCTCCGATAAATAGTTCTTCGGAAACGCGGCCTCCCAGGAGTCCTGTTACTTTATCCAGCAATTCGTTCTTCGTCTGCATCATGCGATCTTCGCCTTCTTTGGGCAGCATCATGACATAACCGCCAGCGCGTCCGCGCGGAACGATCGTAACTTTGTGCACCATATCAGCATTCTCGGCGTAATAACCAATGATCGCGTGTCCGGCTTCATGATAAGCAACAATGCGTTTCTCTGTATCGCTGATAATCCGACTTTTCTTCTGCGTACCAACAATAATACGGTCAAAAGCTTCCTCGACTTCAGCCATCGAAATATCTTTACGGTTACGACGGGCAGCAATCAAAGCTGCTTCGTTCAATAGATTCTCTAGATCAGCACCTGTGAATCCAGTTGTGTAGCGAGACAGGGCGTCCAGCTTCACATCTTTGGCAAGTGGTTTGTTGCGGGCATGTACTTTCAGTACAGCTTCGCGGCCTTTGATGTCTGGACGATCTACCGTGATTTGACGGTCGAAACGACCTGGACGCAGTAAGGCTGGGTCAAGGATATCTGGGCGGTTAGTCGCTGCAACGATAATGATACCCTCGTTCGCGCCAAATCCGTCCATTTCTACTAGCAATTGATTGAGTGTTTGTTCGCGCTCGTCATGTCCGCCGCCTAAACCAGCGCCACGTTGACGACCTACAGCATCGATCTCATCGATAAAAATGATACAAGGTGAGTTCTTCTTCGCGTTCTCGAACAAGTCACGAACACGGGAAGCACCGACACCGACGAACATCTCAACGAAGTCAGAACCTGAAATACTGAAGAATGGTACGCCTGCTTCACCAGCGACAGCTCGTGCAAGAAGGGTTTTACCGGTTCCCGGAGGACCATTGAGCAGAACCCCTTTAGGAATTCTAGCACCGACAGCTGCGAATTTCCGTGGATCTTTGAGGAATTCGACAACCTCGATCAATTCTTGCTTCTCTTCGTCAGCACCTGCCACGTCTTCAAATGTGACGCGTTTTTTCTCCTCATTATATAAGCGGGCACGGCTTTTGCCGAAGTTCATCACTTTGCCGCCGCCACCTTGAGCCTGATTTAACAGGAAGAAAAACAAGATGAAGATAATGACGAATGGGATGATGGAAGTTAGGAAACTAATCCAAACGCTATCCCGTTCCATAGTCTCGTACGTTTCGGATGGAACGCCATTCGCTTCAATCAGCTGGACGACCATAGGCTCGAACGGAGCATGGGTTTCGAAGCTCTTCTTATCAGCACCACTTGGTGGGTTAATGTACTTACCTTTAATCAAATATGTGTACCCATCAAACTTTAAGGTCACGGATTCCACATTTTTGTTAACAACCGCTTGGCGGAATTTATCGTAAGTAATTAACTCCTTTTGCTCGTTTTGGGTACTAATGAAATGGACGATCCCTACTGTAACCAAAAATATAAGTAAATAAAAGCCGGTATTCCGGATAATTCGATTCATCCCGAGCCTCCTCTCAAACGGCACACGTTTATTATTTTACCACATCCCGGTAAAGCACTACAACATAACAGCGCTGATGAGTCTGCGGGAAGTGACATTAGCTACTGTAGATCTCTGGTTTCAATATGCCGATAAATGGAAGGTTGCGATATTTCTCTGCATAATCCAGACCATATCCGACTACGAACTCATCTGGAAGCACATAACCTGCATATTCAGGTTCGAGATCCACCGTTCTGCGTGCCGGTTTATTAAACAGCGCAACGACCGAAATCGTCTTAGCATTGCGTCGCTCTAGCACATCTATCAGATAACTCAACGTTAACCCGCTATCGATAATGTCCTCCACGATAAGAATATGACGTCCTTCTACGGGAACATCAAGATCTTTAATAATCTTGACAACACCAGAAGATTTCGTGGATTGACCATAGCTGGATACAGCCATGAAATCGAGTTCCAATGGTACTCTGATTTGCTTCACAAGATCAGCCATGAAAATGAAAGCTCCCTTAAGCACACAGATAACCAATGGATTCTTACCTTCGTAATCGATGGAGAGTTTCTCCCCCAATTCTTTAATCTTGCCTTGAATCTGTTCTTCACTGTAAAGAACTTCTTGAATGTCGCTGTACAAGGATGAACCCCCTAGTTTTATATTATGAATCCTTATAAATTTACATTCTAGAAGAACGAAATTTACGCATATTACTTCAGCACTAGCTTCATATGAAGTACACGTACTGTATCTGGTCCAACCAGAGCGTGCTTGGACCTACGAAAGCCAGCAATCCAAAGAATTTGCCCGGAAGCATCGACCAGTAGTGGAATGACATCACGCCGGCTTAGCGGCATTTTGGCATCAATGAACATATCCTTTACTTTTTTGGATCCGTTTAAACCATGCGGCTCAAACCGATCTCCTGACCTGCGACTCCTTACAACAAGCGGCAAGTTAAGTTGATCCAGATCCAAAAACACGTCCGTTGCAGTTGAGAAATAAGCAGCTGTCTCCTTCGAACTAGCCGGCACCCATGAGCAGATCAGTTTGGCTTCCACTTCCGGCAGGCTCAACTCGCTTGTATCTAATCCAACCTCATAAGAATAAGGCTTCGGAGAAGGAGCGAAGGACTGAAATTGAATAGACTCATATTCTCTCACAATATAAACCTGTTCATCCACCTGAAGGACTTGATTAGAAACCTGATCCTGTAAAATCAACTCACGCATACTTTCAATTCGTGTAAAATCCAACCGATCTCTTTCCAAACAAAGACAGTTTAATATTAATTTAATCAAACGCCTTTGTAAAGCAACGTGCAACTCAGTGAAATCACGTCTTTCTAGGCGGCAGCAGGCTTGCTGGAAAGTAGTTATTCGGCGAAAAACCTGCTCGGCTTCTTTGGCCAAATAATCATCCTCAGCTCGCATCAAATCCGTCAATCGATTCAGTGACTCTGGAAGTTGTTCATTATACTGCTTCAGCATCGGCATCACATCAAGCCGAATCTGATTGCGAAAATACTTCCGCAGCTCATTGCTGCTGTCCTTACAATACGCCATTTCATGCTGAGCGCAATAATTCACAATATCTGCTTTGTATATACGTAAAAAAGGACGAATCAGTTCCACTTTTTTTTCGCGCCTGCGTTCCGGCATGCCAACCAGGCCTGAAGGGCCTGTCCCTCTCAGAATCCGCATCATGACGGTTTCGGCTTGATCATCCGCATGATGAGCGAAGGCAATACGCTTAGCGCTGTATTTCGCTGCGATCTGATGCAGAAATTCGTAGCGCTTCTCACGTGCCGCGGCTTGCCCATTGAGTGACGTTTCCTCTATATAGGCAGGTACATCAATGACACCGATTTCACATGGGAGCCCTAGCTCATCCGCAAGCTTCCCTACGAAAGAGGCTTCCGCATCCGATTCTGCACCGCGGAATTGATGATTCACATGCGCAACAACGAGCTGCCAGCTATAACGCTCAGCAAGGGCAAAAAGGACATGAAGCAGCCCCACAGAATCAGGTCCTCCTGAAACCGCAACGACCACCACATCTCCTGGATCGACGAGTTTTTCTTCAATAATTCGTTGTTCCACCTTGGCAACAAGATCGATTTCCATCGGGTATTCCTTTCTATTCCTGCACTTTCCGTCATGCTACCAGTACATATAGAGCGTTGCTCCAAAAATAAAAATAGAAGCGGCGAAACATATTTTTAGCCATGGCATTTGGAGTGTCGACTGTGTAATCTTCTTACCGGAGACCAACGTTCTCCAGTACTGATAGGCTTCTTGCGAAGAATTAAACTCACTATTCAAAGCTTTATGAAGAAAAGGTGCGATATGGGCGGCAACTGAATTTTCACGCATAATAGCTGTTAGTTGATCTAGATCTCGGTTTTGAGGCAGCATTTTGGATAAACCAGTGAAGCGTTTGCGTTGATCGAGCGATTTTAATAGTAAAATGGCAAATGAAAATAAATCATAGCTTTCTTCCGCAACCCGCTCCCCCATATTCCAAAAGCCGCGGTCATACACTTCGGTTAACTGTTTAATCGCTCTGCCTTTAGGAGTCACACCCCCAAAATCAATGAGATCCACATCGCCATAATTGGAAACGATCATGTTCTCGATCTTCAGATCACCGAAAACATAGCCGCTCTTGTGAACTTCCGTTAACTTACGAAGCAGGTTAGAACCAATCACATAGATCCAATCCTGCCCACGTTTATGTATAAAATTAGAAATCGTCATACCCTCAATATATCGCATGACATAGAAGGAGACTTCTTTCCCATTTATCGTCATATCATCAGCATCTATTAAAAAGTTCTTGAACGAGGTTTCCGTCAGTGATATGGCAAGCAAGGAATTAATCTCCGATTGATGATCAACCGTCTCATGACCTGCCTTAAGCGCAAATCTAGCTGTCCCTCTTCGTACGAGAGCCACTACACCATTGGAACCAGCACCTAATAAACGTTCGACCACATACATCCGGCCGTTCCATTTCCCTTGGATTTCTGACCCAGGACGGAAGGCGTCTTCATACCACGTAGTCACTCAGCATCCCATCCTCGGTCTTTGGTAAGATAGGCTTCTCCGTTATGAACTGCAAAGTTTGCAGTAACGCTGGACCAGTCGGAGTTGTACCCTTCATGTTTATTTTATAGAACATCTTGTCCAAATTTGCAAGTTGATTCGTCCAACTGAGATCCATTTCTAACTCCTGATCCCTCGTTTTGGTTGACGGAAAGTGGAAAACTGCTAGCTCACTCTTGCCGCTGCGGGCTCTAAGACTAAGCAAAAGATCATGAATCGCTTCACGCACCGCTGCATGCTTAGGCTTCATACTGGCACTAGCATCTATTAAAAGAGCTACGCGAAGTGAGGTGGTTTCACTCATGGTATCGATGACTTGAACCACTTCAGCACGCTTCTCTGGAGGTAACTGTTCCAATTGATTAAAGCCAAGAATACTTTGTAACTCTTTGCCTACGGCATGCTGAATCGTTGTGGTGACCGTTTTGCGCGTCATCATCTGAACCGTTTGGGAGAGTTGGCCTGAATTCACGATTCGGCTCATCCCGCCGCCCGCCGCAGCAATCTCTTGAATCTCCTCAGAGCCTAGCACCCCTAGCTCCCCATGGTCAATCACACCGATAACATTTACGGTAACACCTTCGGCATGTGCTTGTGCTGCAGCTATTACCGGACTCACCCCTACATTTGAACACCCATCTGTAATTAAAAGAATCTGCTTCATCATGATATTTGCCTCCCTGGCCCAAGAAAAGATTAGCTCTCTAGTAGTTCTACTCCTAGTTTTTCCATTTATGAGAGAGTCTAATCACTAGCCAACTGAGCGAAATAAAAAGACAGCCCGCCAAATGGTAATGGCAGAACTGTCTCAATATTGAAGATTTATCGAGTAAATCTCCTTCTTAAGATAAGACCCAGTAGGATTAAGGTGATACCTGCGATTTCCACGTACAGATGGCTAGATTCTCCTGTCTTCGGGAGGGTCTCTGGTTTAGTGATAGGAGGAATTCCCCCCAAGGGCACATCATTATCAGTATCAATCGGTATGTCCGGATTCGTCGGTTTGGGATCCGTTGATGGAGTAGGAACTGTTGGTGGTGGTGGTGTTACACTTGGCGATGGTGTTATAGACGGTGTTGGCGTCACACCTGGTGTCGGGCTTGGTGTTGGCGGTGTTGGCGATGGCGTTGGTGTCGACGTGGGCGGATCATTTGACTCCGGCGAATCCGGTATGGGCGTCTTAACATTTGTAATGGTTACATTCAAATTTTCCGCTGCACGAAGCGTTATCGTGCGATCGATAGCATCTAACACATAACCTTGAGGGGCTACTTGTTCTTTCACAATATAATCGCCGGCCAGCAGGCCAGAAAAGACAACCTTACCCGTCTCATTTGTTGTCAAGGAACGAATAATATCCTTCTCTTGACCGATCTTGCGATACAATTCAAAGGTCGCTCCACTAAGCAGTAAGGTGTTGTTTGCCAAATCAACTTTCTTAATCGTCAATGAACCTCTATCGCCACTGCCTGTGCCAGAACCACTGGAGACACCTACCAAAATATCCTTCACCGTTTCTTTAGTTACCGTGGTTGAATTTTTACCGCTAAAGCTGACTTTATTCGAAACAGTTTCTTGATCATTAGCAGCAATGACAGATTGATATTCCAAGATGTAAGCTGCCGCAATCGGATTCACGAACTTTAATTCAAACGATTGCTTGCCGATATTATCCGTACGAATAACCAATGTGTAGTCTGTCCCCTTGGTTAATTCTGCGCCCTTCGTTATATTTCCATTCGAAGTAACAGACGTACCAAACAGATGGAAAGAATCCGGTATCAATATCTGATTGACTGATGGTGTATCGATGATTGCCGCGTCAGTTACGGTTGACTGACTTCGATTAATCGTAATTGTCCAAACAATCTTATCTCCACTCTGCAAACCGTTTTTACTAACATACTCTCCCCCATACGGGATGTTAACACTTGCTATGAGATCATTCGATGCAGGAAGATTACCATCAAATAATTTAGCCGAATTCTTAATGTTACCGCCAATAAGTTGACCATTCAGACTTGTTTTAAAGGTGATATAATACGGACCTGAAATTGTTTGTTTAAATGTTAGAATGAGCTTGTTATTAGCATCAACATTGTAATAATAGTTTTTAGGGTCTATAGCAACAGGGTCCATTGAAGGATTGCCATTTGGTGCGACTATCATGTTGTATACGGCAAGCGAATCCTTGACAAGCACTTGATTGGACTCTAGGAGATCCTCAACGACTGCTTCTGTAAGGATTTTCTTGTTGTTGTTGACCCCTACTGTCCAAGTCAGCTGTTTTAATAATGCGTCGTAGGATCCGTATTTAAACCCGTTGTTCTTCACTTCAGTCCTTATAACGAATTTTGCTGTTACTGTTTTGGATTGCTCTTTGTTAGTAGGATCTATCCAGTCTATTTTGGCCGAATTATTGAAATCAGTTGTGCTGTCAACAGATTGAATCCAATCTAAATTGAAATCGGTTTTGTAGCTAATCGTAACAGGTTCGGTAATAACATTAGTGAATGTCACTGTCAAGCCTACATCAGAAGCTACCGAATTGTCGAGCGTGTACTCTGCTGTACTTAGTGTAGTTACACCCTTTTTGATGACCAATGAACCCGGGATGAGATGAAGTCCTTTGTTCGGAAATGTATCGGTCACAACTACGCTGTTCATTCTCTGACTATCACCGTTAATCGTGATGTTCCACACTACTGTCTTAGCCTCGTAATCTACAGCTCCTAGAGTTTTGACAATCGCCAATTTGCTGATGGACTCTACAGTGACCGTTGCAGATGCATGGACAGGCGTCTTGTTGTTTCCTTTGAACGTTGCCGTATTTACAAATGACTCCTTGGAATCGTCAGTAATTGGCGTTGTGTATTGAATGCGGTAAGCAGTTTCAATAGGGCTATCTGCAAAACGGACTGAAAGAACGCTCCCCGCTGTACTCACCATATACTTGCTGCTATCCACCAGTCCTCCCTTGACAACAGAGCCGTCCAAACGTACATCCAAATGATAGACAGCTACTGTAACCGGAACTGACAACCCTACCGGTATGGGGTCCGTTACAACTGCTTCCTGAACGGAATCCAGCGCCTTGTTCACATCAATGGTCCAATCGATTTGCTTGGAATTAATACCCTGGGACACACCCGCTTTGCTTATTGTAGAAGTGACTGTGGGTTTGAAGTTGAGGTTAAACACCTGTTCTCCAGAATTAATCGGAATTGTAATAATTTGCGTGGTGCTTCCAGTAATCTGACTCTTATTGAATTGTGTGTTGAAGGTTAGAGTTCCTTGCACATTATTATAGCCTTCTATGAATTTATTAAATGTAATTAACACCCGATGGCTGTCTTTGTCGGCATAGAACGTTCCCACAAGATCATTACCCATCCTCAGTTCACCGTTGATGTGATTGAATAATAAAAATTGCTGCGGCAGTGTGAATGTAAATGTATCCCCGGCAAGGTAACCATGTCCGTTTGGCAAAGACCAGGTATAATCCAACTTCACTCTGGCACCTTGCTCGTAAACATTACCAGTCACCACTTCTCCTGCGCTGTTGTACACAGCCATCGTCACACTGTCGAGAATGTTGTTTGAAATTGTGTTTGCACTGGCCTTAGGCAAAAAGCCAATCCCGTAAATACTCTGCATAAAAATTAATAAGGTAATTAGCAGTGCACTCGTTTTTTTCTTCAACATCATTTCATACCTCCATTCATGGATCAATTTTTTATAGAGATTATTTATGTGTGCTACCTCCTATGACTTTGAAACAAAATGTATCATTATCAATGATATATGATACAAGATGTATTGTAAATATTGGGATTTATTGTTTTTCAACATGGAAAAGCACAAAAAAACCTGTTCTCAGCTATGAGATCAGGTTTCATCATTTCACTTAATATATTCTGGATATCTGATAATTAGAATCATTTTTTATGAGATCTATCGTTTCACCGGCTTGTATATGAACAGCGTCATACGTGGTATCGATCGTCACCCATTCCTTACTTTCCTTTAGGAAGACTTGATTCCACGCATGATAAGTATCTGGCGCATGACTTTCATACCCCATAACCAGACGAGTAGGAATCCCCTCGCTTCTTGCCATTGCCGCAAAAGTAGCTGCAAAGTCATAACAAATTCCGTTGGACGCTGCGTAGACCATATCCAGATTAGGTACGTAACTATCTGCTACCGTTTGGGGCTTTTCATAATCATACTGAAAATGTGTCGTGATATATCCATAAATAGCTCTTATTTTGTCGATATCTTTTTCTTTATCTCCAACTAATTGCCTAGCCTCAACGACCGCCTTCGATTCATTGTCCCAATCGATCAACGGAATGGACTGCAGAAATACGGCATTCTCGTCTTCCATTTCTAACTCTATTTGTTCTTGCGTAACAACTTTATATTTATTAGCTCCTATGGACTCTCCAATCAGTACTTTATACTGTCCGTTTCCAAGCTGCAAAGGGTACTGACCCCCTTCTTCGAAGGTGTAGTCATATTTGATATTTTCTCTCATGATTCGAACGAGAACTTTGGTTTTCTTGTTCTTATCGTTTGAATAATGAACCGAGATAATTCCTTTATTCAGAGCATCTTTATCTATCATGGATGGATTGGAAGCTGCAAATATCCCTTGTGGAGCAAGTGTAAATAGAAAACCTGCGATGATTGTTCGTATAATTGGCTTTTTAAACAAAAATAAATCCCCTTTCAGTAACTGGCTGCCAACTTAGTTCGGCTAAGGAAGGCCCTTTAGTTTTGCGTCTCTAGTTTTCGCTAGATTTGCCTTTATCGGAGGAACTCACCGACTCCCTATAATCACTATAGTGCAATCTTAACATAGGCTTGTCTCTCTGAATAGACAAAATATTACATTTTATTCCTTTGATTGCACCATGATTCCCTTAATGGCAATACGATGAGTAGGATTTTCCATAGGATGACAAGTTATTAGCGTAATCTCCCGATCTTTGCCGTTGCCTTTCAGCACCCAGACATCCTCTGGGAGGACATACTGTTTGTCCACAACTTTGTAGATATGCGTTTTGCTCCCTGTATTCACTTCTATGAAATCCCCTTCGGTGACCTCATCTAATCTATTAAAATTTTTCCCGTAAGTCAGGTTTCGATGACCCGCAATGGCATAATTGCCAACAGCGCCTGCTTTGCCTGTATTGGCAATACTAGCAACGGAAATCTTCAAATTATTCACGGTTGCATCTGTCAGTATAGGGAGCTTCAGATTAATTTTATCGATAATAAGGACACCCTCTGTATTCTTCTGCGGCAAAGTTACAGGCTTCGGTGTCGTTTTCATAGCCAAAGGGCTTGGCTGGCTGCTCGGCTGGCTGCTTGTCGGCAGAGCTTCCACTGCGGGACTGGAAGAAGGCACGACCAACCCTGCATCTGTCTCCTCCTCGATGTCAGAGGCTGTCTGATCCATATCTTGCAGATTTTCCTGCCATTGTTTCAAAATTTTGTTCTGCTGATAGCTCTCATAACGATCGTTTAACGTTGGATAGAGAAAAATGATAATCCCAAGAACGATAAATAACAGTGATAGCTTTTTTCTAATCACTAGTGGTACCACCTTTCTCTTCGATCTCATGCACCGAGGACTGTCTGAGCATGCTTAACATCATATAAAGCCCTGGCAACTTAGATTTATCGAAATCGCCAGATTTAGCATAATTAGTTAACAGACATATTTATAAGTTAATCATGCTTTGAATTCTAAGTGCAACCTATACGAAGTTAAAATTTTCCAGCTTAGAAATACGCAGCATTCGCTATGCTCTTAAGGGAATAACAGCACATAAAAAAGCCATAACAGCAAATGAGCTGTTATGGCTTCTATATCTCCATTAACTAACCGTCTTCGGACGCTCCATTCGCGTAATTCCTGGCCAGCGGAATGTAGCCCACTCGGGCTGCCGCTTCTCAATTCGTGCCACAACGACGGTCATATCATCTTGAATTTCGCCATGATGATGGCGGAAAATTCTTTCTAATAAACAGTCCGCAAAATCCTGCGGCATCGTGGTATCAATTTCCTGAATCATCCGCTTCATCCACATCTCTTTGTTTACCGCATGTCCCGGCGCATCGTAGATACCGTCTGTCATCATGACAAGGATATCACCCGATTGGAGTGGAATCGAGACCAGATCAACATCAATCTCGCTCAGGATGCCGACAGGCAGATTATTAGCCGAGATCGAAATCACTTCCGTCCCTCGCTTAATGAAGCTAGGGGTGGAACCAATTTTCATGAACGTTGTGTTTGCACTATACATGTCGATCAAGGCCATATCTACGGTTGCATACATCTCATCCGAAGATCGCAGCATCAATACTGAGTTAAGCGATTTGATCGCCAGCTTCTCGTCCATCCCTGACTGCAGCAGCTGCTGCAGGATGTTCAGAGCCGTCTGGCTCTCCGCCTGTGCTCGCTCGCCGTTGCCCATGCCGTCGCTAAGCGCCACGGCATATTTGCCATTGCCCAGCTCCACCGTGGAGAAGCTGTCGCCCGAGAAGAGGTCGCCTCCCTTGGCTGCGCCAGCGACCCCGGTCTCCACCTCGTATTCCTTGGCAGAGCCGAATACGACCGTGCTGTAACCCTCGCCGCGCGCATGCATTTCCTCGCGCATGACGGCGACGTTCTCGCCGATAATTTCGCTCAAGAGCGGCGCAATGATTTTCCGACATTCATCGAAGCCCTTCGTGTATTGATGAATGATCTCAATTTCGATATTTCCTTCATCCAAGGAAATGATATCGATGGTATGGATGGATAAGCCCAGCTCCTCCAGGGCATTACGAATTTGCTCTTCTTGAAGGAACAGTTCCTGCCCTTCCCGTTTAATCTCCTTGGCCAAGTCCTCCATTACTTGGGACACCCCTGAAAGCTGGTCAGCCACGAGATGCCGGCTATCCATAATCTGCTTTTTCCAATGCAAATCATTCTTGTACAAGCCATACTGCTGCTTCATCACATCCAGCACTTGATCCGTGCGAATACATACCTTCCTCCACTCCGGTGGAATATTCTTCTTCGTCATACTCTCCTTCATCTCAATTTGGGTCATCATATCGGTCATATACGTATAGGTTTGATAAAATTTCTGATCCCAGCACTGGCTCTTTTTCCAGCAGGAATCACAAGCCTTCTGCGCAACCGCATTCATGAAATGGCCAACATCCTCCTCCTTGCGGCTCACCGCATCATCGGTCGTCAACTGCTTAAAGCTGCGCGCCAGCTGGCGGAACACTTCAGAGAACTGTTCCACACGTCCTGCCGTAACATCACGAACCCGCTTCGCATAGTCCTGTTGGGATTTCAAATTTTCCTGCGTACCGGGTACATATTTAGCAAGCGTCAGAATCAGACTCCGCGGTGTCAACAGGAAGAGTGCAACAGCTGCAAGCGACTCCCATGTAGAGTTGATTACATTAGCCCCTGATCCCATATAGAAAGCAAGTATCGATGACCCTATCAGCATTCCGAATGCAACAGCCAATCGATTACCATCTTTGAGAAGCCCTGCTAACATCCCCGAGAAAGCCAGTAAACTCATTTGATAAACCGCATTGCTATTCGCAAGACTTAGGATTAATCCTGTAATGACTCCTACCGAGGCTCCGAAAGGCGCTCCTCCCACCAGCGCAAATAATAGAATTAAATACCGGGACAGCACATGTTCTACGGTGATTGGACCCACAACCCAGCTCACCGTTCCTGTCATCACAGAAGCTAACAAGATAATCAAACAAATAATTTCCTCATGTTTCAAATGATAGTTCTTACGGGTAAGCGTAAATACAGGAATAGCTTGAATAAAAATTAACGTCAGTACTAGACTTAGCAGTGCCTCAACGGAGACCATCATGAGCGTATACCAGCTTAAGTTCGAGACTACAAGCTCTGCAAAGAGCTGAACCAGCAAGGTTGAGCTGAATACAAGAAGCGGTGCTAAGGAAATATCGGAGCGTTCAAATTTCTCCAAAGCTTTTTGGATGAGTAAGAAAACGATGATCTCCGTAACAAGATAACCAGTATTCGAATTCAGCGAGAATAGGCTTCCAGCAAATGCAGCGACACCTACCCAATGTAAAAGATCTCTCCTTGTAAAATAAATGACAGCAATGAACGCAAGCGCAAACGGAGATAGCTGTTCCAAAATCATCGCACGACCGAGTAAGAAAGCCATCACGATGAGCAGTAAAGACCACTTCTTAGCTACGAAGGCTTGTACGAATCGATTCTCCACAGCAGCGCTATGTGCGCCCATCTTCGCTTTCTGCCACAATCCCGACCAACCGCCACCAATCACTGTGCTTAAGCTTCTTCTCTGCATGTTTTCGAACACCATCCATTCATTCCTTATTTGTTTCTCTAGTATAGAGACAATCTAGCAGAAAGTTTGTCAGAATGAGTTGATAGATTCAAAGAAATTTCCGACAAGCCGTGTTTGCTTTGTCACCATGCCTCAGCCCTTGCCTAGTCTCGTTTTACCATATAGAAAACGTTTCCAAAAGTCTGATTGCCTCGAACTTTCGCCCTGCGTATGGGGGAGATACCCGTAATTCCATGTCGATTGTTCTTTATGTTATTTTAACTATTTGACGTTTGGACAAAAAAATAACCACACTCGCCTAAGCGAATGTGGTTCGTTATTGCATCTATTAATCTCTTCTTCCGCCTCGGCCACCGCGTTTGGACTCGGTGTTCTTTTTCAAAGACGAAATCCGCTCTTCACTATCTTTAAGGAACCGAGATACTTTATCTTCGAACGAAAACGGTCTAGCTCCGCCTTGCTGCTTGTTAAAGCCGCCGCGACCACCACCACCGCCGCCTCGATTGAAGCCACCGCCGCCACCTGGACGACCGCCACCACCACCGGGACCACCGCTTGGAGGACCACTACGTTCTCCGCCGCTACTTGGACGACCACCTTGGTAGCCTCCTGGACGATCTCCACTTGGACGTCCTTGATAGCTGCTGCCACCTGTACGTTCAGGACGAGCTGGTCTTTCCTCAACTGGCTTGTCAACCGTCTGCTTGATCGACAGTCCGATCTTGCCATCCTTGTCCACGTTAATCACTTTGACCAATACTTTGTCTTCCAGCTTTAAATGGTCATTAACGTCTTTCACATAATTGTCTGCGATCTCCGAAATGTGAACAAGACCGGTAACTCCTTCAGCAAGCTCGACGAATGCTCCAAAGTGAGTAATCCCCGTCACTCTACCCTCTAACTTGGTGCCAACTTCAATTGCCATAAAGTAAAATGTTCCTCCCTTAAAATGTTGAAAACACTGGCTACGCCGATTATAACCGATGCAGAAACCACGGTCAACACGGCAACAGCCTCTTCTTCTTGTTGATTTTTATTGCGACTTTGAGACACTTAGTGGCGTCTCTCCGGTTTTACTATAATGAAAATCTCGACGAATAATTTGATCCAAATATTCGTCATTATGAAGTCGAGCGATTTCTTTCGTTGTTTGCTCTTTGAGTTTTTGTGACTCTACAAGCTGTTGCTCCATATTCGCTACGACACTACTCTTCTCTTGCAGCTTAGCGAACTGGCCCCAGATGTTCACAGCAGCCCAGCTCATAAAACATAGGACAAAAATCATAAGAAAACGCAGTCTTCGTTTCGAGCCTACACTGTTGCTGCGCTTGGATGGAACGGTTGCTTTAGCATGCATGAATAGGAATGCCTCCTACTTTGAGAATAACCTGCGATAGATCAATATGATATTACCCTTTAGTTTCTTCAACCAAACAGGGATAACAAAATATTTATGCACAGGCCGAGTCATCCAATGGAGTAATCTCCACACAGGATAAAGCAATTGTAGCACAATTCTATAAAGGAATATAGCTACAGCTAGTAAAAAGCCTAAAATAATCACAGTTAGACGATATAAGCCAATAATCGGTTTAATCAGGATAATTTCGACAGTTTTAGCAATGAAACGGTAGATAGCAATCGTGATTCGAATGAGAAGCAGTGTAAGACGGATAACCCCAGTGCTGAGGAAGGCAAAATAAAAACAAACGCCAATCCCCATCCCCAGAAAAATAAATACACGAACTTGTCCTTCATTACTGTAAATGAGCAGACGGAACACGAGGATTGTCGCCACAATCCAATAAACCAGATCAATGAACGGAATCGTCCATCTTGGCAGTCTCAGCTTGCCAGAGAGCACACGAAACACATCGAAGATCGCACCTATGGCGATTCCGCTCAGGAACATCATGAAGATCGTATGGAACTGAACATTTAGGGTCACTTGAATAACTTACCAAGGAACCCCTTGGATTTCTCCTGGGTATTTCCGTCCACATAAGCTAATTCGTGAATGATTCCTTCTATGGCGACCAACCCTTGTTCCAAACTTAAGTTCTTGATGTGCAAATTTTGTCCTTTAATCATCAAGTAGCCCATTTCCGTTTCAAGGAGGAACTCTTCACTGTCAAAGCTTTCTACGTTCAAAACTCCGGAGATCTCCAAGAGCTTGCGATTCAGCATTTTAATTTCTTGCCGCTTATTCGTGTTTTTCACGGGTTCAATCATGGCCTGTACCCCTCCTTCATCTATCATTACGATATGGGAGGATGTCCTCTTTTAGAACCATGCATAGCTATCAATCAAATATAAAAATAGCCCAAGACCCCTATTCAGGAATCTCAGGCTATTTAACAACTTGCAGGGTTATTCGGATTGAAAAGCTTCTTCCTTGAGCAGCGTGTACATCTGAGCAGCGTCTTCCTTGCGGGTCGACTCCGACAGAACTTCCACTCGAATCGTCACTTTTTTCTGACCGAATTGAATAGAGAGCTCATCCCCGACTTTCACGTGTGTACTCGCTTTGGCATCTCTACCGTTAATCCAGACACGCCCTTGATCGGACACATCCTTCGCCACGGTGCGACGTTTAATGAGACGAGATACTTTGAGAAACTTATCGATACGCATTATTTTACAGCGTCTTTAAGCTTGTTGCCCGCTTTGAAAGCAGGAACATTGGATTCCGCGATCACGATTGGGTTGCCTGTTTGTGGGTTACGGCCTGTACGACCAGAACGTTTGCGAGTTTCGAATGTTCCGAAACCGATTAATTGAACTTTATCTCCGGATGAAAGAGCGTCCGTTACTTCACCAAGGAATCCGTTAAGTACAACTTCAACGTCTTTCTTAGTAAGTCCGCTTTTTTCTGCAATGTTGTTGATCAAATCTGTTTTGTTCATGTGGTTTCTTTACCTCCCAAAAATGTTTGAAGATCTAGTCTTCTACTATGTAGCCATTTTGCAAAGCTGAGAGACTTTGAATTTTTTTCAAAGATCTCTATCTTATATTTCCATATTCAACCTTACACCAAATCTAGTATTCTGCTTTTTTCGGCAAAATCCTTCTAACTCTGGCCAAGTTTTGCAACTTTTTTTGCTTCTTGCCATAAATTTTCCATCTCTGATAATTCAGTTTGTTCAAAAGAAAGCCCTCTTAAACGTAGCTGATCTTCAATATACGAAAATCTTTGGATGAATTTGCGGTTCGTCTGCGCGATCGCCTCTTCCGGATCAACCTTCAGAAATCTAGCGACATTGACGATCGAGAAAAGGACGTCTCCCAGCTCCTCGAGCCGATCTTGAGCCCCTACATCGGATGGATTAGCGATGGCTTCGCGAAGCTCAGTCAACTCTTCTTCCACCTTATTCAGGACATCCTCGAGCTCTGACCAGTCAAAACCAACTGTCGCCGCCTTCTTCTGAAGCTTCAGCGCCTTCATAAGGCCTGGCAGCTCGCGTGGCACACCGTCCAGTACGGATTGCTTCGTGACATCAATGCCTTTCTTACGCTTCTCCTCCGCCTTCATGGCATTCCAGTTCACAAGAGCTTCGTCGGCATCCTCAGCCTTGTTCTCACCGAATACATGAGGGTGACGGCGGATGAGTTTCTCATTCAATGTGGCGATGACATCATAAACGGTGAACGTGCCAATTTCCTCTTCCATCTGCGCATGCAGCATCACTTGTAAAAGCAGATCGCCGAGTTCCTCACACATATGCTCCGGATCGTCTTCGTCTATTGTTTCAAGAACCTCATACGCTTCCTCGATGAGATTTTTGCGCAGGCTGGCATGCGTCTGCTCACGATCCCAGGGGCAGCCTTCCGGGCTGCGCAGGATTTGAACAATTTCATGCAATCGGCCAAAAGTGCGGTAATAATCTTCATCCTTTTCACTTTTCGGCACCCAGACAAGGGAAAGATTGCCGTACCCCTTCACATGATCAAGCTCATGCAGGGGGACCTCGATAATCTGTTCCTCTCCAGCCACACCCAAGGAATGACCAACGACAACACGGTAATCATCCGAATAAGCATCCATGAGGCTAATCTTAAGATCTGATGCCGTAAGACTATCATACACTTGTCCAATAACCGTATGAAGCTGCGGATTAAGAGTATAACGGCTCAGGCTTGTCGCGTCAAGCAATTGAAAGCCATCAATCGGGTCAAAACCAAAACGTAGAAACGCCCTGATCCAGAAAACTCTCCCCGCCGATGATTTGGAGCGAAATGCCCTCAGACGGACAGCGTTGTTTCAGAAGCTGCACCGTGTATTCAGCCACCATCGGATGGCCTGGCACCGCATAAATAACCTCAGAAGATTGCGTCTTGGCGGATTGGATGAGCGCCTCTGCGATCGATTCGTACACTTGTTCGAAGGTTTGGTGCGCTAGGTAATTCTCATCAAACGTTTGGTAAGGAATCTGGTTCGTATCCAGCATCTGAACCATCGGGTGATCCAGCGTTCGCAGGTATAGCACGGCTTGCTCCTTGGCAGCCACTTGCAGCTTTTTCCAGACACCTAGTGTAAGCTGGTCTTCGTCTCCCGTTCCGAGTCCGAGGACGGTTATTTGCAGGTTAGTTGACATGTAGGAAACACCTCCTGATTAATGGTTAACTGCTGTGTGTAAGGTAAAAAATATTTGAACACTTGCAGGGAACATGAGGACACTTGAACCGTTTTCTGGGGCTTCTACATGTCAGTCAAAGTTGTGAACTCCAGTTTTCGTTTATAAAGTCATTGCTAGTACATGTAAATGAGCATCCGTGGTTACCAATGTTGTATTTTCTGCAACTATTCCCACTCCCAAAGGCCATTTGGCATGTTCAAGTTGTAGTTTGTACAACATTTCGAACCCATTTGTTGCTAAATAGCCTGTATAGGGCCTAAATTATTGTACATTATGCAACATCGGAGGGAAAGAGGCGGGATCTAGGCAGACATTGTTGCACTTTCTACAACATCTTCAACCGAGAATATGAATTCATTCTTCAGCTCATCCAGCAACCTCAAGTGAGCATATATGACAATGGATTTCGATTTAAGACACCTCAATGTAGAAAAAGATTAGCATTTACTCATGTTCATAGGCAATCCCTAGCCTCGGTCGCGAGGGCCGGTGGATGCCTTAGTCGGCCATAGCTTCGCCAGGACCGGCGCCAGCTTCCGGTCCAGCTCTGGCATCAGCCGCAGCTCCTCGCGGCTGATACTGCCGCTGCGCAGCAGCGCAAGCGCGTAGACGGCTGCACCGCCGACTACGCAAACCAAGGCGATTGCGCTAGCGCTCAATCGCTCAGGTACGTGCCACGCCGCCGCAGCAGGCATGGCCAGAAGCTGCAGCGCTGCGAGGCAGCCGCCCATCAGCCCCACGGCAAGCAGCGGACTGACGGCGTACGGCCGCAGCGCGAAGCGCGCCCCGGTGCAGCGGCGCAGCTGCACCAGATTCAGCCCCGCCGCAGCGGCATAGGCGATCACCGCGCTCAGCGCGGCGCCGTCGATGCCCCAGCGGGGCATGAGCACCACGTTGCCTAGTGCTTTCAGCACGATGGCAACGAGCAGGGCCTTCACCGGCGTGCGGATCGCGCCGGCGCCCTGGAGAACGCTGGCCGAGAGAGCGTTCACCGTACTAAACAAGGCCGTGAAGGCCAGCACGGCCATCGTCCAGCTGGCCTCATCACTTTTGTATAGCATCACGTTAATCGGCACTGCTGCAAAGGCAAGTCCGAACGAGGCTCCGAGCCCGATAAGCCAGGAGAGCCTTATCGCCATCTCAGCCCTAAAGCGGATGAGTTCGTCCTGCCTTCTTACCTTGGCTTCTGCTAGAGCAGGAACTAGCACGGCGGACATAGAGGAAGCGATCATGACAACGAGCTGAACAAGAGGAAACCCTCGGTTATAAAGCCCGAACTGCCGCATGGCCTCCCCCTCGCTCCCTTGCGCAGCCTCGAGAAGACGCGGCATGGTAAACGTGTCGACAAGCGTGAGCAGAGGAACCACGATAGCGCCTAAACAAACTGGAATCGCATAAGCCGTAATGCGTTTCGCCCAGTCCCAGGAAGAGAGTTCCTTGGGCGGCATCATGTCTTTTCGCTTTTCATTCGACCCCTGCCAATTCAGTTCTTTCGACAGCAGCCCGTCACCTTCACTCATTACATCCTGCCTCTGTCCCTCTGTATCCCCAGACTGCCACCGATCCTCTTCATTCACTCCATGCTCCCGTATCCGTTCCCGCTCCTGTCTCATCGCCCTCCGCCAATAAACATACATCACCAATAGCCCAGCCGCAGCACCTGTCACGGAGCCAAACGTTGCTCCAGCAGCAATCCACTCCTCGTCATAAGCTAAGGCCACCATATAGAGCAGCAGCGCGACCATGGTGATCACCCTTATAAGCTGCTCAATCACTTGTGAAACAGCCGTAGGCAGCATATTTTGATACCCTTGGAAATAACCGCGCAGGACAGCAAGCATCGGGGATAGCAGCAGCGCGAAGGATACGCTTCGGATCGCCCTCTCTGTCTGGCTAATTCCAATCCAACGGGCAATCTCACTTGCTCCGAAGTACAACAGAACAAACATTACAAAACCGGAGCTCATTAAAATGGCTGTGGAGACATGTACAATACGTCTAGCCCCTTGATAATCACCTTCAATAGCTCGTTCGGCTACGAACTTGGATACGGCTACCGGAAATCCAGCTGTGGCCGCAAACAAAATTAGAATATAGAGCGGATAAACCGCATTATAAATACCAAAAGCCGTATCACCGGCTACATTTTGCAGCGGAATCTTCTGCAGTGTTCCCAATAGTTTAGAGAGAATAGCGGCAGCCCCAAGGAGAGCAGCACCTCTTAACAGCTTGGCACCCTGTTTACCGACATTCCTCTGGAGCTCCTCTTTATTACCTTGATGCCCCTTGTCGGTGTCCCCCATCTTACTTCTCCTCTACCCTGATTTCACGCATATAGACATATTATAACGAAATCAGCCATGGCAGACAAAAAAAGCTTCACTTACAGATGCTGGGGCATCTCTGTAAGGAAGCCTTTATGTCTTATTTTTCTTTCATTGCTCCATCTGCTTGGCCAAAAATCCAGCCGCTGTCTCTACCATCTTAACTTCCATATTCCCCATTTTCACATTCTCATCTTTGGAGAGCAAAATGACACATCCAATAGGGTCGCCACCAGCTACAATCGGAGCGGCTACGAAAGAAGAGAATGTTTCACTTGTATCCTTGATAAGCTCAAATTGACCACTGCCGCTTTCCAGAATCGCTTTGCGATTTTCCATACAGGATTCAATGATCGATCCAACCGACTTTTCGAAATAGTCCTTTTTGGACCCCCCAGCCATCGCAATAATGTTATCTCGATCTGAGATCAGGGCCACGTGATTCGTGCTTTCAAATAACGATTCCGCATATTCCTTGGCAAAATCACCAAGTTCACCGATAGGTGAATACTTCTTAAGAATAACTTCACCATCTCGATCCACGAAAATTTCCAAAGGGTCACCTTCGCGAATGCGTAGTGTGCGTCGTATTTCCTTGGGAATAACAACTCTCCCTAAATCATCTATCCGACGGACAATTCCAGTTGCTTTCATACCTCTAGATGCCTCACTTTCCGCTCAGTAATTAGATACGACAGGAGCATGAAATCTTGTATGCTAGATCGGGATTTGGTGGGAACTCGAATTCTATCCATAGTATTCTTCACTTCCCATTCTTCTATGCAGACGCTTTTACTACGGAATTTACTTTATTTAGCTTTGCATCCTGCTGCGCTTATCATGTCCAAAAATAACAAATAAAAACAGGATGCCCATTATCGGACATCCTGGTAAGTTCTTACTTTGCAGCTGGACTTGCCGCCGGGCTTGCTGCCGGACTTGCAGCAGGAGCTGGGCTCGCTTCCGGTTTCGGCAGATTATTGGTTTGAATCAAATTCGGGTATTCTTTCTCTGCAAATTCAGATAGGGATTTCTCCGCAAGCTGAGATTTGATTTGTGTTTTGAGCGTATCATCCAGTGGCTTCGTGCTTCTGGACTCCACTTTCATCACGTGGTATCCGAAAGAGGATTCAACAGGATCACTGATTGTATTCAAAGGAAGCGTACTAGCTGCTTCTTTGAATTCAGGTACCCATTGATTGATGTCTGCATCTTTATACGTACCGCCAGCGTCTTTGGAGCCTGGATCGTCGGAGAATTCTTTCGCAAGCGCTGCGAAATCGCCGCCTTTATCCAGTTTACTTTTTACATCCTTGGCTCTGGTTAAAGCTTCTTCTTTGGTGCGCAGATCTGCTTGAGTTGCCGCATCTTTCAATGAAATCAGAATATGGCTAACTGTTGCAATATCAAAGGCATGAGTAGCTGCTTGTTCTTTGTAGGCATCCTGAACAGCTTGATCAGTGATTTTACTCTCCATGCTGCCCATCGTGTAGAAGCTCATTTTCATTAATGACTCGATATCCTTAAGCTCGATACCATTGTCTTTCAACTGCTTGTCCATTCCGCCTTCTTGCTTACCGAAATAATCGGTGATGGCTTTCATTTGCTCCGTCACTTGTTTATCTGCATCAGCTTTCACTTTATCGTCTGCTTTGGCAGATAGAACACGGAAAGTTACCATTTGCTTCAACATATCTTGTTGAAAAGCTGGATCTGTCATGAATTGCGCTAGCTGCGGTGAAAACATTTTGTTCACATTGATGAAAGAGTCAAACTCGCCGCGCGTAATTTTACCGCCTTCTTTATACGTAGCAATTACGTCACTCGGGTTACCAGCTGCTGCTGCAGTAGAGGCCGGTGAAGGTGAAGCTGTTGCTGCACCTTCCTTTTTACTTCCACATGCACTTAGGACTGAAAATGCAAGGAGCAATGCTACCATGCTTAAAATCCATTTTTTCGAAAAACGTCGTTGTACACTAGTATCATTTGGCAACATCTTGTAATTCCCCTTTCGTTTTCAGAACATCCTTATATTGTACCAGAAACTTCTCCACCAATTCGATGGAAGCTTCTGGTTTCATGCCTTTACATCGAATAACGATAAGAAGCTGAGGGTCCGCGTTCAACTTGATTCGACCATCAAAGCCTTTGGACAATGCGATAAGCTTCTGTCCTTCCAGCCTGCCATTCTGGTCAATATGCACTTTGATTAGGTAATCATCCCCTTTTTGGCTGATCGTTTCTATCCGGTACTCCGAACCGTATGCTTTCAAACGAGCCACTGTCAGTAAGTTGAACACGGCCTGCGGCAGATCCCCGAAGCGATCAACAAGCTCATCATGCAGATCCGCGGCTTCTTCCAACGTTCGAATGGCGGCCACTTTTTTGTAAATTTCGATTTTTTGCATGCTGTCGTAGATGTAGTCGGATGGTAAGTACGCATCCAATTGTATATCGATAGAAGTATTCCATTCCGGCTCTGGAATGACTGCTTCCCCATCTATTTCTAGTTTCAGCTTTGCAATTTCTTCCGCTAACATTTGGGAGTATAAATCAAATCCGACAGATGCAATGAAACCATGCTGCTCTGCGCCAAGCAAATTACCAGCACCACGAATAGATAAATCCCTCATCGCAATTTTAAAGCCTGATCCAAGTTCTGTAAACTCTTTAATCGCTTGAAGACGTTTCTCCGCCACTTCTGTGAGCACTTTATCACGCTGATACGTGAAATAAGCATACGCTACGCGATTAGAACGTCCCACACGTCCACGCAGCTGATAGAGCTGAGACAGCCCCATTTTATCCGCATCGTGAACAATCAGTGTGTTGACATTCGGAATATCGACACCCGTCTCGATAATACTCGTGCTTACCAGCACATCGTATTCCCCATCGAGGAAATCTAGGATCGTCTTCTCCAGCTCCTGCTCGCCCATTTGTCCATGTGCCACAGTAACGCGGGCATCCGGAATCATCATGGAGATCTGATCAGCAATCTGAGTGATACCTTGTACGCGGTTATATAAATAATACACTTGGCCTTCACGCGCTAATTCCCGCTCAATCGCTTCTCGAACAAGCGTTGGTCCGTACTCGACCACATAGGTCTGTACAGGGAAACGATTTTCCGGCGGAGTCTCGATGACCGATAAATCACGAACACCTAACATGGACATGTGTAAAGTTCTCGGAATCGGTGTTGCCGTCAGTGTGAGCACGTCCACATTCGTCTTGAGCCGTTTCAGCTTCTCTTTGTGGGACACGCCAAAACGCTGCTCCTCATCGACGATTAGCAAACCAAGATCTTTGAACTGCACATCCTGCGACAAAAGCCGGTGAGTACCAATAACGACGTCAACCGTCCCTTTCTTGACGCCTTTCATAACTTCGGTCTGCTCCTTCTTGGAGCGGAAACGACTTAATACTTTGACATTAAAAGGATAGCCCGAGAACCGTTCACGGAACGTTTCGTAATGCTGCTGAGCCAGAATCGTCGTCGGCACCAAAACAGCAACCTGTTTGCCGTCAATCGCTGCCTTGAAGGCCGCACGCACCGCAACTTCCGTCTTCCCATAGCCTACATCGCCGCAAAGCAAACGATCCATCGGACGTGCTTTCTCCATGTCTACCTTGATTTCTTCGATCGCACGAAGCTGATCCCGAGTTTCATCGTAAGGAAACATCGCTTCGAATTCATTTTGATAAGAGCTGTCTTTACTAAATCCGTAGCCGGTTGCAGCTTGGCGTTCTGCATAGAGCTTGATCAACTCATCAGCAATATCCTTAACGGATGCCCGCGCCTTGCTCTTCACTCTAGCCCAGTCAGCGCCTCCGAGCTTATAAACCTTCGGTTCCTTCTCTTCGGAACCTACATATTTCTGGATTAAATCAATCTGGTCAATCGGTACAGACAGCTTATCGCCACCAGCATACATGATGTGGAGGTAATCCTTATGAATACCGCCCACTTCCAAGGTGCCGATCCCAACATACTTCCCGATCCCATGATTCACATGAACAACATAGTCGCCTACCTTAAGCTCTTGATAGCTTTTGATACGCTCAGCGTTCTCCAGCTTCTTCTCGACCTTACGCGCTTTACGCTGTTTCTGTGTGAAGATTTCCCCTTCCGTGATGACAACCAAATGGATCGAAGGCATTTCAAACCCTGTCTGTAGATTTCCATCTACAATTTCGGGCACTTCAATTTGGTAGTCGTGCAGCACACGCCGCACACGTTCAGCACGGTCCTCTCCGTTTGCCAGCAAAATGACATTGCTTCCATTTTTCTTCCAGCGCTCCATCTCCGCTTTAAGGAGATTCATTTGTCCATGGAAGTTTTGCATAACACGGCAAACGAAGTTTACGATATTTTGCGGTTGAATCCCAGCCACTTGGCGCAGGAATAGCGATACATATAATGTCGGGAAAGGCCTGCGATGCAGCAGAGTTTCATACGATTTGGACAGCACAAAAGCCGGCAAGCTCTTCCCCTCTGTCAGTGCATGCATCATCCACTCTGCCTCGTCGCGCTCTAGCTGCTTTGCTGTCTCCAGCAATCGCGCCGGTTCGTCGATGATCAGCACAGTATCCTTAGGCATGTAGTCCATGAGGGTCTGTCTTTCCGTATATAAAAGCGAAATATATTTATAAATACCAGGAAACGTCTGCCCTTCACGCAGCAGTTCAATATCATGTCCGATGCCTTCGAGCAGCTTATCTTTGGCTGATCGGTCCGTCATTTTCTCCAGCTGCGCTTGAAGCAGCTCATAGGCATGCTGCGCAGCTGATTGTAACCGCTTTCTATCCGCTTGAATCTCGCGACAAGGGGGGATCGTTATCGACTCTAGTTTATCAATTGAACGTTGGTCACTTACATCAAAGGTACGAATAGAATCAACTTCGACATCGAACAGCTCAATCCGAATAGCGTTCTCTGACGTTAAAGGAAATAAATCCAGAATTCCGCCGCGTACGCTCATTTCACCTTTGGTCTCAACCCGCTCCACGCGTTCGTAACCCAGACTGGATAAAGCACCTAAGAGCTCATCCAATTGCACGGTATCCCCTACGTTTACCGTAACGCGGGATTCTTCGAATACTTGCTTGAGCGGAAGCAATCGACGCACTCCAGCAAATGGCGCAATAACAACCCCACGGAAACCGCCAGCTAGCTTGGTGAGAACGTCAATACGCTGCGCTAGCATCTCTGGGCTGGAAGCCGCTTCTTCTGTCGTCAGAAGCTCTTGAGATGGGTAGAGCAGCACTTCATTAGGTGATAGACATTCTAGTAAATCCTCCGCTATTTTCTGAGCGGCGAACATATTGTGAGTAACAATGAACAGCGGGCGCGCTAACTCTCGCGCAAGAGTGGCAATCATCACCTGCCTGGAGGAACCGGTAAGTCCGGCAACGAGCTGCTCTTTCATTTCGGACCTGAGGCCTGTCACGATCGTTTGAAAGTCGCTATCCGTAGAAAAAGCTTGAATTAAAGCTTGCAAACAAGTACACTCCCCTCACAAAAAGAAGCCTCGGCACACTTGCCTCGGCTATTAACTCTTTATCTTCATCAATTTTACTGCAACGGACTTGCCAGCAGGGACAATTCTGGGTTTGCTTCTAACGCCTCACGACAGTAGTCACAAACGACCCTTACCGTAACATCTCCATTCGTGTTATACGATATTATATCTCTACGCTCATCGGGGGTCAAGAAATGGAAGCCTAACTGCTGCTCCGTGATCGAATTCTCATTAATTTCCCCAACAAAGGTATGACAATGTCTGCAAATATACTTAATCATATATGTATGCCTCCTTCGACTATTCGATTACATCCTAGTATGACCATTCTCCGGAGAAATTAGCCGAATGTGCCATTGTCATTTTCGAATAGTCAATTTGCATACAATGAGTCTGAAGTGGATGGCTTCACTTATTTATTAAACTTCGCCATCGTCTTTTCGAATGATTCACTCAGACTGAACAGCATGGCTTCGCAGGTGAGGTCCAGTACCTCATCTATCGACTTCATCTCGTCTTTGGAAAAGTTAGATAAGACATAATCAGCGATATTATAGCCAGGCGCAGGCCTGTTCACACCCACTCGAATTCGGTTAAAGCTTTGCGTTCCAGCGTGTTGAATAATGGATTTAATCCCATTGTGACCACCAGGGCTCCCTTGATACCGGAGTCTAATTTGACCGAATGGTGTATCCATATCATCATAAACAATCGTAACGTCTTCCAGTTTTGCTTTATAAAAGTCCAAGAACGCTCGCATGGATTCGCCCGAAAGATTCATATAAGTCATCGGTTTAAGTAAATATACCTTCGTACTATTCACTACCCCTTCACCCAGAAGCCCTTTACCTTTATTTTGAAAAGAAGTAATACCCCATTTGGCAGCAAAACGGTCAATGGCCATGAAACCAACATTGTGTCGATTCATCTCATATTGTTTTCCCGGATTACCCAGTCCAATAAAACATTTCATCTTCTTCTAAATCCTCCTAAAGTTAAACTAAAAAATCCTTTGCGGAACCATCATCTAAAGGTTATTGTTTACCTATATGAAAAACGAACCATCAAATTTAAAGCTGTGGGTGAATCAGTCATATGTATTTAAATGGTCAACAGCTTACAACCGATATTCATTTTCAAGATCATGCTGAATCCTGTATTCCCGTCCAAGTATACTATCAAAATGTACATAAGGATATAGGCTTCATTGAAATCTACACCTTGTATTTTATCAAAGTAAATAATACATTCTACAATCGAAATACTCACGTTTTTCTTTCACGCCCCGGATATTAAGCGCTTACATCGCAGTAATTAAGGATACCCTCTACATATTGTTGAGGGTTCCTTGTCGTTCGTTTGGATCTAAACCGGCTGTCCTTCAGTCGCAGCCTCGTTCGAGGTTTCCGCTTGTCCAACCTTCTCTTCATTATTAGCCGGCTCTTCTTCACCAGTCTCTTTCTGAGGCGAAAGAACGGTGAGAATCAAATCATTAGAGTCAGACTTCACTTCAATCCCGGCAGGTACTGAGAGTTGGTTTACAAGTAAGTTATCACCAAGCCCTACGTTCGAAATGTCCACCTTGATTGAACTTGGTATCTGATTGGGCAGGCACCGAATCTCCAGCTCATGCATTTGTATCTGCACAATGCCGCCTTCTTTGGCCCCTTCTGCTTCACCGATAAATTCCAAGCTGACAATCGTTTTAACAGGCTCATCCATATTAATTTGATGAAAATCGACATGGAGCAGCCGCTCTCGTTTTAGTTTGTCCCGCTGGATCTCGTTGATCATCACTGGTTGCTTGCCACTGCCGTCTGGCATATCCAGATCAATAATAGCATGAGGATTTTGGCGCAGCAGCGCTAGTAATTCTTTCTGATCAACCGTAATGACCGCAGAGCCCACCTTTTGGCCATATACAACGGCAGGTATTCTACCTTGGATACGCAGTTGTTTAATATCTGATTTCGTTGTTTCTTTGCGGGATTCCGCTTTTAATGAAAATGCCATAAGAAAAAGAACCTCCTAAGAGTTTTGCTCAGCACGCTCGATTAATAAGCAATGCCAAGTAGGTAACAGCTAATTCATAGCCTACCCAACCTCAAGAAGTTCCATCCAATTCCATCCTCACAAAGTGAGATTTACCGTTTCTAGTCCGTGAATTTACTCTTTGTTCTGTTTATTTTCCTTCTTCGCTTTTGCTCGCGATCTAATTTTATCCGCATAGCCAGGCTTGTTGGATTGTCTCTCACGGGCAATAGCTAGATCCCCATCATCAACGGAATGTGTAATCGTAGAACCTGCAACAACATAAGCGCCCTTGCCAATTTTCACAGGAGCAATCAAATTCACATTACTGCCCACAAAAGCATCATCGCCAATTTCCGTTAAACTCTTATTGAATCCGTCATAGTTCACGGTTATGGCGCCGCAGCCGATGTTTACATTCGTTCCAACGACCGCATCCCCTACATAGCTTAAATGAGAAACTTTCGACCCCTCACCAAGCGTCGCGTTCTTAATCTCAACAAAGTCGCCAATTTTCACTTGCTTCCCAATATTAGCGCCAGGTCTCAAATAAGCAAACGGCCCCACACTAGCCTCATTATCCACATAGGCATCCTGAAGGACGGATTGTTTAATCGTAACCTCATCCCTAATCGTCGAGTCGATAATTTCCGTTTGCGGTCCAATGGTGCATTGTTCCCCAATAACGGTGCGCCCCCGCAAAATAGTACCCGGCAGCAGTACGGTATCCATACCGATGGTAACATCTTTTTCAATATACGTATTAGACGGATCTATAATCGTAACCCCGTTCAGCATGTGCCCACGGTTAATACGCGCTTTAAACAATCGCTCTGCTTCAGCCAGTGCCACGCGATCGTTCACACCGATCGACTCTGCGCTGTCCTCCATGCAGTAGCCTTGAACAACTTCTCCACCACTTGTCATAATCCCAATGACATCCGTCAAATAGTATTCATTTTGCGTATTATTGTTCGTAACCGATGCTAGGGCCTTGAATAGTTTTTGATTATCGAAAATATAAGTGCCTGTGTTGATCTCTTGAACAGCTGCCTCTTCACTGCTGCAGTCCTTCTGCTCAACAATCCTTGCTACTCGGCCGTCTTCACCGCGAATAATACGTCCATATCCATGCGGTTCATCGAGTTTGGCTGTCAGAATTGTCGCAGACGCTCCAGACCGTTCATGCAGCTCAATGGTGCTCATCAAGGTGGCTTCCGAAATCAGCGGTGTATCGCCGCAAATGACAACGGTCATCCCTTCCTCTTCGCCAAGAGCATCCTTCGCTTGAAGAACTGCATGCCCTGTTCCCAACTGTTGTTCCTGTAAAGCGTACTCCACTCGATCTCCCAGATGTCCCTTTACGGCTTCCGCCCCGAATCCAACAATGACGAGTGTCTTTGTTACTTCTATATGCTGCAGCGTGTCTACAACGTGTTCCACCATTGGCTTACCTACAACCGGATGAAGCACCTTGTACAGCTTCGATTTCATGCGTTTTCCTTGTCCTGCGGCTAGTACAATCCCCATGAGTTTCAACTAACATCCAACCCCTTTAATATAAATAGTTACACACTACTATATGTATAATCGATGAGTTCTTCAACCAAATATAGCATCAATACCACCCAAAAGAAAAGAGAGCCCAAGGGCTCTCTCAATAATCTGAATTATGCGCCTTCTTCAATTACCTCTTCTTCTACAGCCGCGCGATCATATTCAGCCAATACCGCCGCTTGAATTTTCTCACGTGTTGTGGAAGAAATCGGATGAGCGATATCACGGAATTCACCATCCGGTGTTCGTTTGCTTGGCATAGCCACGAACATCCCATTATTACCGTCGATGACACGTATGTCATGAACGACGAACTCGTTGTCAATGGTAATGGAAGCAATCGCCTTCATCCTCCCCTCGGAGTTGACCCGGCGGAGTCTTACATCTGTAATTTGCACTTGTGTTCACCACCTTTTTCCATCTCTGAGACTTGGGTGTAATATTCCACATCGTCGTGCAAATTCCTTCTTCTTTTTTTGAAATTTTCGATAATTTTATACAATCTTAATGTTACTGTTAAATTTCGACAGAAATCACAGCAATTAACTCAATTTCGACAAAAACATCACGTGGTAATCTGGCCACTTCGACAGTGGATCTAGCCGGTTTATGATCTCCGAAGTACGATCCATAAATTTCATTCAGCTCTGCAAACTGATTCATATCCTTCAAAAAAACCGTTGCTTTCACAACTTGATCAAACGATGAACCTGCTGCTTCAAGCACACCCTTCAAATTCGCGAACACTTGATGGGTTTGTTCCTTGATTCCACCCTCTACAATCTGTCCATCCTGGCCAAGTGGAATTTGTCCAGAAGTAAAGAGAAGGTTACCTAGCTTTACCGCTTGCGAGTAAGGTCCGATAGCAGCTGGTGCTGCTGTTGTTGAAATAAGTTCCATCGTTTTACGATTCTCCTTTTTTACTGTCAAAATAGTTCCCAGGCTCTACGGTGATTTGTTTCGTCTTGGAATCTACGCCGTATAAACGAGCAAGCGATACGTAGTGATCAACCAAATGCTCTTCAACCTCACAAGACTCCATGAATACACCAACCCCTTGAACTGAGGCTTTGAATTCCGCTAACAAATCCATCATGCCGTGGATGGTACCGCCAACATGCATGAAATCATCAATGATAAGCACCTTTGACTCTTCTTTCAAAGCACGCCTTGCGAGTGACATCGTCTGGATCCGCTTATTGGAACCTGAAACATAGTTGATGCTAACCGCTGAACCTTCCGTCACTCGACTGTCCCTGCGGACAATCACAACAGGCAGATTCATATAAGTTGCCGTTGCATAAGCGAGTGGAATGCCTTTCGTTTCTACCGTCATAATCACATCAATATCACGACCGGCGAAAGCGGATGCAAACGTCTTGCCAATTTCATTCAAATATTGGGGCTGCCCCATAATATCTGACATATACAAATAACCGCCTGGAAGAATCCGTTCTGGCTGCTGCAGTTGTAAACAAAGGTTCTGTATAAATTTCAGTGATACTTCCTTAGGCACCTTTGGTGAAAATTTCACACCTCCGGCAGCCCCCGCAAGCGTATTCAGCTCGCCTAGTCCTTCTTCTTCAAATACTTCCTTGATGATCGCTAAATCTTCACTAATGGAGGATTTAGCAGAGTTGTAACGCTCGGCAAAAGTCGTTAAAGGGATTAACGAATGGGGGCGGAATAACAAATATTGCGTCATTTCCACCAGCCTAGCGCTCCTTTTCAACTTTTTCATCGCACTACCCCCAAAAATCCGAATATTATAATGAAAATATACCATTTTTATACGTATTTATTCAAGCTTCTCATGAAAATTATATTAACATGAACTTAACATCAATCTAACACGGCATATGGGAATGGATGGAGCCATAGTTCACCCTCTATTCAATGAAAAAGAGCCCTTCGCGGGCCCTGCAACCGTCTACTTCATCTACGTCAACATCCGCACTGCGTAAACATCCTTACAAAATCCACGCAGCCCGTTATAAATCCGGGGTACCTTCGCTTCCTTGGATACGAGACCGAATACCGTCGGTCCGCTGCCCGACATCAATACACCATCCGCACCAAGCCTCTGCATGCATTCTTTGAGATGTCTCACCTCAGGATAAAGGTCCAGCGTCACTTCCTCAAGCACATTGCCGAGGCTTCCGCAAAGCTGATCGAATCGCTTCTCCCGAATCGCGTTTAGCACACCTTCCGTCGAAGGATGATTCTTAATCTCCCGAGCATTCAGCTTCCCGTAAATCTCCGATGTGGACACATTGATAGGCGGTTTCGCAAGTACGACCCAGCACTGAGGCGGCGAGACGATCGGTTCCAGCTTCTCTCCACGTCCTCTAGCGACAGCCGTCCCTCCCGTTACGCAGAAAGGTACATCCGAGCCAAGCTCCGCTCCAAGCACCTGCAGCTCTTCCATAGGGATGTTTAAGTCCCAAAGCCGATTCAAACCTCTAAGCGTCGCTGCCGCATCGCTGCTGCCCCCTGCTAGACCTGCCGCTACGGGGATCTGCTTGTCCAAATGGATGTACACGCCCTGTTTGACGTCGTATCGATCCTTGATAAGGCGTGCCGCCTGAAAGGCTAGGTTCTTCTCATCGAGCGGAATATAACCCGCCTGACTGGAAATGATGATGGTGTCCCGCGAAAGCTCCTGCATTTCGATCCGATCTGCTAGATCTACCATCGTCATGACCATCTCAACTTCATGGTAACCGTCTGATCTTTTATGTAAAACATCAAGGGATAAATTGATTTTAGCCGGTGCTTTTTCAAAAATTTTCATCAGATCACCTTCTTTTGCTCGTTTGCCGTTAAAATATTATAACAAAAGCGCAAAAAAAAAGCTAAAGCATTCGCTTTAGCTTTAGAAGGGACGCTGTTCCGCTTGCGTTGCTTGCTTCGATCCCGCAATTATTTGATTTAAACCCGCCGCATTAGGTTGTATTGAATTAGAAGGTCTATAGGTATTTACATTGGTCGTATTCGACGTGTAGGCAGCAGGTGTATAGGAAGATTGTGTTTGCTGCGTTCCACTGTATACGTTCTGATTAAAGCTCGTTTGAGGCTGTGAATAGGGTTGTTGGGAAGATACAGTTTGATAGGTGGACTGATTAAAATTCGACGGAGTGTAGCTAGACGGATTGGAAGCAGCTTGACTGTAGTTAGTTTGATTGAAGTTAGGCTGACTATAGTTAGGTTGAATGTTACTTTGCTGACTGTACGTTGATTGCGTCTGGTTGATTGTGGAAGCCGCAGGGTTATACTGTTTCACCAGCTGTTCCTGAGCAATTTGGATCGCTCTCTTCACCATGTTCCCTGCATCCTTCGTTCGGATGCCCTCCCAGCCCTCACGCTGCACCACATCATAAAACCCTAGATCCTTGGCTAATTCATATTTAAAGCTTTCTGACATGATTCCTCTTCTGCGACTCATATTTGGAACCTCCTTAGAGTTTTGCTATAGTATGCCCAACCGGATGAGGTCCATTCAAATGCAAAAACAGACCCTCTGGGTCTGCTCATATAGGAATGCATTAAGCTAATGTTGGATGTAGGTGATACGAACCTGTCCATCGTCATTACATACGGTAACTTCAACGGATTCGGTAAGGATATCGGCGTAGCTGTACGACACTCGTTTAAAGGCGTGGGATTCTTGATCTAATTTCACAATAAACACAGAAGGGTAGGTTTCTTCTAAAACACCAGAACGCTCGACAGTCTTTCGACGGCCACCATTCGCTCTTAACATGATCTTCTGCCCAACGTGGGGCTCCAAACTGCGTTTGATCTCCAACAGCGCATTTTTTGCCATTGTCAACTACCACCTCTTTCCTAGTTAATTATAACTCATTCAGACAGGCATGTCAAACGCGGTCAAATATTATATCAGCACCACATTCCTGTTGTCAACGGCATTTTTGCTGAATTTTCGAAATCCCTCTCTTACAGGTTGTCTCCAAAGTTCGCAAATTATTCACACTTTTCCACTAAAAAAAGAACACTTACCCAGTCAGCCCCCTCCAAGGAGTCGAATGATAGGTAAGTGTTGATATTGTATACCATATGTTTTGTCGATTCATGTTGTTTTTACATGTACTATAGGAATATTTAAACATGATCTTCCGTATGTTTAATACCCGGAACTCCCATGCGATAGCTACCTTTCGTCTCTACCCCACCTAATCCATCCAAACCTGTCACCGTCAAATCAACGATATCAAGCATGGATATGGTATCCTTCACGGAAGTATACGACAACTTAGCAGCGATACAAAGCGGATCTAAGGCATGAATGAGGATACGAGCAGGAGAACTCGCAAAATTAGCTCCAGCTCGCAGTAAGGCCTCAAAATGAGACTGACAAGCACCAGCCACAATAATCATGGAGTCCCGATTACGCTCATATTGCCTAGCGATCTGAACAGCATTCACGAAGTTTTGTGAATTCTTATAGCTGGTCAGATTGCTCGGACCTCCACCTTTACGTTGTTTAAGTATTCCGTCATGACCGGTAATGACAACAATGTCCGGCTTAATTTGTGGAAGCAGCCTATGAAGAGCATCCGCCATTTGTGCTTCAGGAATATAAAACCCCTCTGCAGGTACACGCAATTCTCCATAGATCTGCATACTTTTACGTAAGTAAGTAGGATCGCCGTCTAAGTGCAGCACTTTGCCAGGCACTTCGAAGTAGGTTTTATTGGTATTTTGTTTATGGTTTATAGAGAGTTGGTTCTTCTCCTGCAGCTGCACCTGGGATACCGCCAGACGCCGGAGTGATTCCCGAAATTCGGGTGAACTCGATCGCGGATGATCCATAACATCTGTCGGATTTGAAATGGTTAAATCAACTAACGGCGCATCCGCAAGCAGCCTATAATCTACCCCTCGCAGGATAGCCTTCAGCTGCTCTATGCGCTCAATCTTAAACATGACGTCTCCGCCATAGGATTTACGGGTTACAAAGTCTCCTTGCCTCATCGCACAAATCCCCTCCTATGGGGTATCCTATGGCGAGACTAGGCATTTGGTGCGGGTTATTTGCAGCCGTGCGCGCGAAGAGCAGACGACAAGCGCGCGAACTCTTCCATACTGAGCGTTTCGCCGCGACGCGAAGGCTCTATGTTAATGCTGAGCAGCAGCGCTTCCAGCTCAGGCTTGTTTTCCTTAGTGAAGAACCGCGCAGCTAGGTTATTGTAAAGGGTTTTGCGCCGCTGGACGAAGGACGCCCCAACGACGGCGAAGAAGAAGTCCACGTCCGCCACCTCGACCGGCGGGGTTTTGCGCACACGCAGCCGGATCACGGCGGAGTCGACATTCGGCTGCGGCACGAAGACGGTGCGCGGTACGATCGTGACAAGCTCCGGCTCGCAGTGGAACTGCACGGCAATGCTGAGGCTGCCGTAATCTTTGGTGCCCGGGCGAGCCGCCATGCGGTCGGCCACCTCTTTTTGAATCATCACGACGATATTCTCCAAGGGAAGCTTCTCTTCGAGAAGCTTCATGATGATCGGCGTCGTGATGTAGTAGGGCAGGTTGGCGACGACACTGACGCCGTCCATGCCCTCGAAGTGCTGCCGGAATAGTTCTGGCAGATCAGTCTTCAAGATGTCCCCATGGACGACAGTAGCGTGGGGATAAGGCTCTAGCGTCTCGTCCAGGATGGGCAGCAGACGCTGATCGATCTCGACGGCCAAGACGCGGCCAGCGAGCTTGGCCAACTGCTGCGTGAGCGCCCCAATGCCAGGGCCGATCTCAAGCACAGCCTTGTTCGGCCCGAGCTCTGCCGCCATGACAATCTTGCTTAGGATATTTTGGTCAATCAGAAAGTTCTGACCCAAGCTCTTCTTGAGCACCAGACCATTTCTCTTAATAATTTGTTTCGTTTTACTCGGTGTAGCCACGTCATCGGCTGTTACAATCACTTCATTGTTGGGTACATTCATGATATAGACCTCATTATCTATAGGTTCTGGATTTCACATTCTTCATTATCATTCAATTACTTAATAAACTCTGCCCAAATCTCATGCAATTTATTTCTACATGCATAGTCATGTAAGCTCATGAGAGCTTGCTGAATGAATACATATTTTCAGTTGGAAGTTGTTGCAAGAAGTGCAACAATTGCTGCTCAATTCCCGTCTGTACGAATAGAGAAAAATAGCCATTCTACTTATCAGCTTCCAAATGCTCCAAAGCCGCCTCAAATTCCTCACGAGAGATTTGAAACATCGCACAGCGCTTATAAAACTGCTTGCCATTGCAATAGCCAATCCCTAACGCTTTACCCACAATCAGCCGGCGAGAAGCCGCCTCAACATGAACAATCAACCCTGCGGCCATAAGATCCTCCATGGTCAGCTGTGAAACCGCACCATCATATTCCGTGCGAAGGCTTTGAAGAGCCTGACGGATCGTCTCAGGCGTCGCATTCTCGACGCCAATATCACCCTTATACTCCGCCTGCTCCTGCGTAATGAAGGCATGCTTGCAGCCAGGCACCTTGGCTGCTACAATCTTCCGAATCCGTTCACCTGCGTGATCTGGATCCGTGAATATAATAACGCCTCTGCGCTGCTGCGCAAGTGCAATACGCTTTAGCACCGCTTGTCCGATCGCAGAGCCGCCTGTTTCAATCGTATCCGCCTCTACCGCTCGGCGAATAGCAGCTGTATCGTCTTTGCCTTCGACGACAATCACTTCTTTTATCATAAGCGGTTCCCTTCCCAGTACGCAGAAAAAGAAGAGGGGTCCCCTCTTCTTTCGCCCAGGTCGTCACCTGGCAACGTATATATGACATTCTTCCCTCTGAAACAGACGTTTACACGTTAATTTTCAGACGGCTTTTTCGGTCCTACCACATACACGGTGTACCCTTGCTTCGTCCCGAATTTATTGGCATAACCATGATCTTCAAAGTAGACATCAATCATTTGACCTTTCACACCGCTGCCAATATCTTCAGCACGGCGGAAGCCAATGCCCTCGATGAATACCCACCATCCGAGCGGGATGACTTTTGGATCAACAGCAATCGTTCTGCCTTCTGACACCGTAGTCCCTGTATAGGTTTTACCGTAACCAGGTGATCCTTCGGATTTACCTGTGGATGCAACGCCTGCTGAATACGCAGTTAACTTCACATTCTTCAGGATTTGTTTATAACCAAAGGTAACACCGTTCTTCGAAACCTCATCCACACTAGGCGATGAAGCCGAAAGAACAACAACAGGGTTTTTCGTTCCCACGGACACGACTTTATTAATACTTTCTGTTTGTACTTCTTCACCCACAACTGCTTCCGCGACTAAAACACCATCTTCGAAAGTCTTTTCTTTCTTCTTCAAGAGTACGCCCTCTTTACCTTCTTGGACGACTTGCTCTTTGCCTTTAAGCAGCGATGCGTCGCTCTTCTTTTCCGTGTCGAACGCAATCGGCTCAGTTACTTCCTCCGTCTCTTTTTTCACACGGACGATTTTGATTTCATCGCCCGAGCTCAGAGCGGCTGTCGGTTCGGGAGTTAAACGATCGTGCTCCCCAAGTGCAATATGTAAACGTTGCAATGCACTTTCTACCGTTCTTGCAGTTGTGTAAACAGTGGTGGTCTTTCCATCAGCAGTCAATTGAATCGGTGAGGCATGTTCGATGATAATTTTGTCTCCACCCTTGATTGTTGTCGTTGGCGCAGCGGAAATTTCATCGTGTTCACCAATCTTTATGGCTTGTTCATCCAGTAGGCGTTGCAGGACCCATTGCTTCGTATGCACAACGGTTTCTTGTCCATTCACAACCACGGATACGCTCTTGGTAGCCGTACCGTACAACAACACCAAAAACATGAAAGTCATTGCGATTGAAATTATGGCTAGACTTAAAATCAAACGCAAGTTTTCATGCTTCCATCGCAATGCGAAGGACATGCTGGATGATCGTTTTACATGGGTCTCGCTAATAGAGATACTGCCCACTTCTTCGGTCCTCCTTCAAAGCCTCGCCGCCAGGTTACAGCATGATTAGATTTGACGCGACTAAGGTTTTTTAGTTTAACTTAACGTGTTCGCCATCAGCAGTACGGTGCGAAACCGCTGCCTTCTGGTCGTCCCACACCAGTTTGCCTATTCAACATTCATATGAATTCCGGGCAATTTTTAGTCGTCCGAAATGTGTATAGCCCTTTATGAAGACAAAAAGCCAGCAAGAAGAGGACTCTTCTCGCTGGCTTAGTTTGTATAGTAAAATACACAAATAGCACGCACGACAATCGTTACCTCTCTTACGCTTACGAGGTTAGCTGACGGATTCGGACGTGAGAGTCGCCCTACTAATAGCATACGAAGTATGCTAAAAGATTCACCCCTGTTACTCACTCTGTTCACTCAAGAAGCATGCTTCTTCAGCTTACAGTGGTTCCCCCGTTCCCATAAATGGAACTCAGCGAATGGAAAAATGGCAAATTGGTTATTAAGTTATTATGAAAAGTATATTACGCTGTTAATCTTAACCTGTAAAGGGATTAACACCTACTAAAAAGGGCTAAATCGACTAAAATTCGCTTAAATGAACAATTAAATAGCTCTATTTCTACTTATATCTCACTTTAACGTACGTATACTAACTCTTTTCAACTTTTCACCCCAAAACTAGGCTTAAATTACAAATTTGTTTATAATGTTCGTATAGGAAAGTGATTCATAAATACCAATAATTTGCTAATCAGGGAGGCAATGAGATGGGCTCCATTCTACAAGTTGACTCTTTATATGGGGGATATTTACCAAGAAAACCCGTTCTTCATGACCTAACCTTTTCTATCCGTCAAGGTGAAATGATGGGTCTGATCGGACTTAATGGCGCGGGTAAAAGTACGACGATCAAAAACATTCTCGGCCTTCTTCAACCGCAAAAAGGATCCATTCGAATTAACGGTCTGACTTTAGCTGAAAATCCTTTGTCCTATCGTGCTACATACGCTTATGTACCCGAAAGCCCTGAGCTCTACGAAGAGCTTACGATCCGCGAACACCTTGAGCTAACCGCTATGGCCTACGGCTTGTCGAAGGACGACTATTTGGCTCGATCCAACTCCCTTTTGGAGCAGTTTCAAATGAAGGACAAGCTGAACAGCTTCGCCAGTCATTTATCCAAAGGAATGAAACAGAAAGTCATGATTATGAACGCATTTCTGATCGAACCCTCGTTATATATTATCGATGAACCCTTTCTCGGCCTCGACCCATTAGCGATCCGTTCATTACTCGAATTAATGGTGAAAATGAAACATAAAGGAGCATCATTCCTCATCTCATCGCATATTTTGTCAACCATTGAAAAATATTGCGATAATTACGTTGTCCTTCATCGAGGTCGTATGGTTGCTCAGGGTGATTTAGTCGAATTACGCGGGCAAACCGAACTCCCTGGAGCGTCACTAGACGACATTTTCTATAAGCTTGTACAAGGGGACTCTTTATGAGCAATATGGATATCAACACCCGTGCCTTATGGCAGCAAAGATTCGAACATTATATGAAGGAATCCATGGGCTATTGGCAATACGCAGCGCGTAGTAATTTCATCGGTCTCGTGTTGTTTCTTGTCATCATTTCTTCCTATTATTATGCAAAAATACTACAGCGTCTTCCGACAGATTATCCCTATCTGTGGATCGTGCTTTTGCTGCTCGTTCCTCTGCTATCTTCAAGCCCTATTCGTACCTTGGTAAGGAAAGCAGACCGCATGTTTTTGTTACAGATCGAACATCAAATGGGCGCTTATTTCCGAAGTGGATTCATGTACAGTTTGACACTGCAAGCTTTTTGGACATTTATCGCCTGGGTGATTTTATGGCCGCTTTATCACCACTGCCTCGGCGCTTCAGAGCAGCATTTCTTACTGATGCTCGCACTACTTCTTCTATTAAAGATAGCTAATTTATTAGCGAGTTGGCAGGAAAGTCGCTTTGCCCATGAGCGCACCAGATTAGCTTCGGTTAGCTTTCGCTGGATTGCAACAACCGCTCTCATTTCACTGCAATTTCTAACCAGCATTTTATGGGCAAGTTGCGCTGCGCTGCTTCTTATTTTCTTATGGATAGCAGCCGTTTATTTTGTATCTAAATACGTCATCGGTTGGGACTACTTGATCACCAAGGAAAATCAGCAGCAAGCTCGGCTTTATGCCTTTTTCAGCTGGTTCGTCGATGTGCCTCAAATGGGAACGCGAATAGCCCGCCGAAGTTGGATCAGCGGGCTGACACGGTTCATACCTTTTAGACAAGATGCAACCTTTTTGTACCTATATATGAAGACATTGCTGCGTACGGAGCTGTTCGCGATCGTACTGCGTATCACCTTGTTAGGGGTACTAGCTATAGCCGTTTCAAGCAGCGGTACTGCAAGGAGTTTAATCTTCATGATTTCTCTTCTAATTTCCCTTGTTCAGTTATCGTCTCTCGAGCGCGCCCATCGCTATACGTTCTGGCTGGAGATGTACCCGCTCAATCAGAATTCAAAAGCCGGTTCGCTGGCCTTTATTATTTGGTCTGTCTTGCTTCTAGAGCTATGTATCTTGACAATTCCTCTTATGATTCGCTCTTCACCAATCTATCTACTCGTTCCACTAATCAGTCTCATCTTCATCTCTTTCAGCTGCGGCATTGTGCTTCGTCGCAAGTTCGAGAAAAACGCTTTACTTGAGACCTAACAATCGAATGGCATTGTTCGTTGTTATTTCCGCTATTTCCTCCAAAGTCAACCCCCGAATTTCCGCGGCTGTCTCAGCTACCAAGCGAACATAGCCGGTTTCATTGCGCTTGCCGCGGAAAGGATGGGGGGTCAGGTAGGGAGCATCGGTCTCAATTAATAAACGATCTAACGGAACTTTCGCCAGCACTTCCTTCGGTTGCTTAGCGTTCTTAAACGTAACTGGACCTCCAAAAGAAATATGAAAATTCATATCCAGACACTGCTTCGCCGTCTCCCAGCTTCCTGAAAAGCAGTGCATGATTCCCCCCACTTCCTCGGCCTTCTCTTCTTTTAAAATATGCAAAATATCTTGATGGGCATCTCGATTATGTATGACAATGGGCATCCCCAATTTACGCGCTAGACGAATTTGCTCCCGAAATACCCGCTGCTGTACATCCTTCGGCGACTTATCCCAGTAGTAATCTAGTCCAATTTCTCCGATGGCAACAACTTTCTCATGCTTGCACAACTCTTCAATCCATTCCAAGTCCCCAGGCATCATATCAATAGCATCAACAGGATGCCACCCTACCGTAGAATAGATGAAATCGTACCTCTCAGCGAGGGCAATCGAACTGGGTATGGTCTCCCGGTTGAAGCCTACATTTACTATTCTTGTCACCCCGGCGTCCAGCGCTCGTTCTATCACTTCATCTTGATCTTCATTAAATTGTTCAGCATTTAAATGTGTGTGTGAATCCGTTAGCATTTATGTTCTCCCTTAAATTGAAATATTCTATTGCACTTATTTTCTAGCTTATCTTGTTAATCTTGCTCACCTAGCAGTGCCCATAAATCAGGATAATTGGTTGCGTTCAAGCGTTCCAACAGCTCTTCTGGATAATAAACATGATGCTTACCCATTTGGAATCCGCTGATGGACTGCACAATCTCAGATCGATGAGTAATTTCCGTTAATGTCTCCTTATGATCCAGCAGAAAAATTGGCAAATTGTCATCTGTTTCACCCGGTCTGTACACGTCATAGGATTGATTCGATGGAAAATCAATTTCCATGTAATAGGTAGGGTCGAATCCGACCTCAGCCATCACTTTTTCCATCAGCTTAATCTGACGTTGATTAGATTCATCAAAGGTGCTGTATTTGTACAACTTACGGTCCAAAAACCGTTTACACATATCGCCTAAAATAGGATCTTTCTCATTACTCCAGAAAGCTAGCATCGTCTGCATAACAGACTCATCCAATAGTAAATAATCTTCCAACGTAATTTTATTCTGAATCAGATGCAAAATAGGCTCAACCATAAATCCAAACGAATAATTTTCTTCGTATAAATGTTTAGCACGCGCAAAAATCTTGTGCAGCAAAATTTCCGCACTGCGTGTCACAGGATGGAAATATACCTGCCAGTACATTTGATAACGGGACATTAAATAGTCTTCTACAGCATGCATGCCGCTTTCCTTAACAACAATGTGCCCCTTATAGGGCCTAATAACACGAAGTATTCGCTCCAGATCGAATGTGCCGTAATTTACACCAGTGAAATAGGCGTCACGCAGCAAATAATCCATACGATCTGCATCCAACTGACTCGATACAAGACTAACCACAATTTCTTCACTATACGATTTACAAATAACGCCCGCCACTTTTTTCGGAAAATCAGGTGACACTCGACTGAGGACTTTGTTCACATCGGTATCTCCAAGGACAATTCTGCACGACCAATCTTCATGTCTCGTTCCAAAAGCTTTTTCAATGGAATGCGAGAAGGGTCCGTGACCAAGATCATGTAGCAATGCCGCACAAAGGCAGAGTAAACGTTCCTCTTGTGGCCAATCCTCATAGTGATTGCGTTCGAATTGTGAAATGATTTTCCGAGTGATTTCATACACACCGAGTGAATGAGAGAATCTACTATGCTCAGCACCATGAAAAGTTAAATAAGAGGTGCCTAATTGCCTTATGCGGCGCAATCTCTGAAACTCTCGCGTATTAATTAAATCCCAAATCGTATTGTCCTGCACATAAATATATTTATGAACCGGATCTTTAAAAACCTTCTCTTCCTTCATCCATTCACAACCTCTCTCTTTAGCAAATTTAAATTATTTCGACAGTTCTCTTCGTTACTTCGACACGTTTGTCGCATTATGTCGAATTGCAAATTCCAATTTATCAGTCTTACTAGGCTAACCTTTATCTTCGTAATTTTAAACTTTTATAGGAAGACACACGTAATATATTCCTTACATCTCCTTATTCTGCTTGGTTTTTCTGATATTTTAAACAGAAACTACATTTAAATTTTTTTTGAATAACTTACTTTAATAGTCGAAAATATGGTTGACTATTTTGGGAATCGTTGGTATCATAAAGCAAGAAGATATGTCGAAACATGACGATATTGATAAATTTTTGATAAAATCGAAAGGGGTTTATATATATGATGAAATCTACGGGAATTGTAAGAAAAGTTGACGAATTGGGTCGCGTTGTTATTCCAATCGAGTTGCGCCGCACATTGGGTATTGGTGAAAAAGACGCTTTGGAGATTTATGTAGATGGCGAGCGCATCATGTTGAAGAAATATGAGCCTGCTTGTATCTTCTGTGGTAATGCTGAAAACGTATCTTACTTCAAAGGAAAAATTGTTTGTCATATTTGTTTAGCAGAAATGCCAACACCTGTGACAAAATAAGAAAAGTAGTATATAATAGAAGTAGCACTTATCCTATTGGTAATTCTAACCTTTTTCATATCTCCTTTAATCTCTAATTTGTTGGCTTCGGCCACGAATTAGAGATCTTTTTTTTGTCCGGAGAATGATATAACGGAGAGTGTGGCGGGAACGCTGCACTTCCCGCGGCTTTAGCGCTCGAGCAGTGCATTGTAAACATCGCGCTTGGAAAGCCCACGATCGCTCGCGACCAACTTCAGTGCATCCTTACGATCACTTCCGCTTTGCTCGTAGTGCTCAACATGCTCCCCTAGCGTCATCGCCTCCCACCAGCCATCAGCTGCTTCGCGGACTGCCTTCTCCGAGGCGCCTTCGGCGATCACGCAGTACTCGCCCTGAGGCGGGTACTGCTCTAAGTGCGCGAGGCACTCTGCGATAGTACCCCGCAGGAACTCCTCGTACCGCTTCGTCAGCTCGCGGGCGAGACATACCCGGCGCTCCGCCCCCCACACTTCCGCCATGCGGGTAAGTGTTTTCTCTACACGGTGCGGCGATTCATAGAACAGCAGCGTATCCTGCGCATGCTGCAGCCCTTCAAGCACCTTCGTCTGATCCTTTTTCTCCCGGGGGAGAAACCCGACGAAGGCGAAACGCTCTGTCGGCAAGCCTGATGCAATCAGCGCCGACAGGGCCGCATTCGCGCCGGGGATAGGCACCACCGGCACGCTCTGCTCTACGGCCATCCTCACCAGGTCATAACCTGGATCGGAGATGGCCGGCAGCCCTGCATCGCTGACTAGCGCGATGCTCTGCCCTTCAAGCAGCAAGCGGACGAGTTCGGGTCCGCTTGCTTGCTTGTTGTGTTCGTGATAGCTGACGAGTCGCGTAGCGACCTCGAAGTGCGTCAGCAGTTTGCGTGTTTGCCGCGTGTCCTCAGCGGCAATCATGCTCACTTCCTTCAGGGTGCGAATCGCACGGAAGGTCATATCTTCTAGGTTGCCTATCGGTGTGGCAACCAGGTATAGCGTGCCAACGCCGCTTCCATCCTCGCGATAGCTCTTTTGCACATTCAAGCTCACTGTTAGTTCCCTCTTCACTTTTTATGATTATCTTACGAAGTTACGATAATTAAATAATGCTTACGCATATGTTGTTATTTTTTTCTACGAAAATTCTAAGATTATGCTTACGTAGCTAGATTTCTTACGAAAACTCTAAGGAGCTTCTGCCCCCGTAGTAAATTTCTTTCAGTTCTTTACAGTACTCTTGATTCTCATCATAAACAATAAGCGGCGGTAAGGTACGGATCTCTGGCTTTCCATCCTTCATTCCCTCGATCAACACCATCATTGCTTCTTCCCCAGCACGTGCGTGCACATAGCGAATGCGTTTCGGTTCAAGACGATATTGCCTCATTAAGCAGCAGATATCGATTAAACGCGTAGCCCTGTGGACCATCGCCACCTTACCGCCAGCCTTCACCAGCTTTGCGCTCGCCGCAATGACATCTTCCAAGTTGCAATATATTTCATGACGAGCCGCAGCGAAATGCTCATTGGCGTTCTGCTCACCGTTAGGCACAGGCAGATAGGGAGGGTTCACCGTTACGGCATCAAATTGGCCATGACCTAAGGTTTCGTGAATGTTCTTCAGATCCCCCTGGAGCATATGTAACTGGTCCTCTAATCCATTAATCTCTGCATTGCGAACCGCCATATCCGCGAGCCGCTCTTGAATTTCAACACCCCAAATCTCAGCGCGTGTCCGCGTTGTTAAGAGCAGGGGGACGACCCCATTGCCAGTACATAAATCAATCATGCGCCCCTTGGGAGCCACACTGCAGAACCGGCCTAGCAGGACGGCATCTAGTGAAAAGCTGAACACTTCATCACTTTGAATTATTTTCAAATCATACGTCAATAAATCATCAATTCGTTCGGTAGGTCGTAACTGTACTTGCTTCATACGTATTCTCCGTCATTTCCTTTCGGGTCTGCTTATTATGGAAAAAAACCGTAAGGCATACACCCCTACGGTCAAAATCACTTATTTATTTAAAAAGGATAAGCAAAACAAACAATCTCCCTCGGTCCGAAGGTGTCCATAATATACATTGCAAATATGAAAACCTTCATTATACAAGCGAGTCAAATTATCATAACCTGCTCCAGGTAACGGAAGTGGTTCCTCCGCCTCTCCTACAGGCTGCTCGACAATTGTTTCCTCTTGTCGGATCAGTTTGCGGAGCTGCTGATTTTCTATGCTTAATCTCTTATTTTCTTCGATGAGGTTAATAATTTGTTTCTTTAAGGCACCCAACTCGGCATAAGTGGCACCCATTCGTTCTTCGATCCCATCTATTTGTCCAAAAATATCTTGTTTATCCACGCTTTCACCTCTAGTGCCATGCATGCTTACTGGCCAGCGCCTCCTTGGATACTATGCCTCTACTCTTGTTCAACTACATCATCGAAAGGTAAATCAAGTGCTTTACCAAGGTCAAACAATTGAACCTTAGCTGTACGTTCTTTGATATTCAATCCAAGTACTTTACCATTCCCAAAAGAAGTGATTACTTGTCTACCTACAGTTGGCAGTGAATCCTTCGCGCTCTCGTAGTTATCATGTTCATATTTCAAACAACACATTAACCGTCCGCATAATCCCGAAATTTTCGTTGGGTTAAGTGACAAGTTCTGGTCTTTCGCCATCTTAATGGATACGGGTTCGAAATCACCTAAGAACGAGGAACAGCATAGAATTCGCCCACACGGACCTATACCTCCAAGCATCTTCGCTTCATCCCGTACGCCAATTTGACGCAGTTCAATTCTGGTCCGGAAAATACTCGCCAAATCCTTCACGAGTTCGCGGAAATCAACGCGCCCTTCAGCCGTAAAATAAAAAATAATTTTATTACGATCAAAGGTATACTCTACGTCTACGAGCTTCATCTTTAGACTATGGTCTTTAATTTTCTCGTGACACGTTTGGAACGCATCTTTGGCTGCTTTCTTATTTTCTTCAACTAAATCAGCATCTGAGTCATCCGCAATGCGAATCACCTTTTTGAGAGGAAGAACGACGTCATTTTCTTTGACAATCTTCTTTCCAACGACAACCTTGCCGTATTCAACTCCGCGAGCGGTTTCAACAATTACGGCACTTTCTTTCTCAATTGGCAAATCAATCGGATCAAAATAATATATTTTACCCGCTTTCTTGAAGCGGACACCAACTACCGAATACATCTTACACCCCCTGCATCTCCACGAGCATTTTCTCTATAACCAGCTGAGAATTGGCGTTGAAACGCAGTCGTTTTTGTAGATCTACGGCTTGCTCCATCATACGCACCCATACTGAGACATCCCGGCTGAACGCGAGGGAGTTCATCCAGTCCAGCTGATCATTATAAACAAGCTTATCTTTGCGCTCCAGGCGCAACTGCACCATATCTTTAAACCAGAGAATCAATAAATCGAAAAGACTCGACATATGATCCGCTAGCTCCGTTTTTACAATCCGTTGCTGTACCGTAATCATTGAAGTAGGAAAACGTGTGAGCGTCTCCTTAGCTAATTGTAACACTACGGTTCTCATTTCTGCAAACCAATTCGCAGCAATTAAATCCCTAGCTGCTTGCAATCCTGCCGTTAAATGTGCGGCGGGCTGCACAAGCGACGCAGGATGACCCTCTTGTAAAAGCGTCAAGACCATTTGCTCACGCGGCATTGGCGTGAAATTAATCCACTGTGCCCTCGATTGAATCGTTGGCAGCAGGGCATTGCCATTCTCTGTAATGAGAATCGCGACCACACGTGAGGTCGGCTCTTCTAGAAACTTCAACAAGCTATTAGCAGCCTGCACCGTCATTTTATCTGCATGATACAGGATATAAATTTTAGTTCCGGAGGCTGTGGCACGGTAAGCAAACTCCTTTTGCAGCTCACGAATCTGCTCGATCTTAATCGAAGCTCCATCTGGCGTAACCATATGTAGATCCGGATGATTACGATGCTCGACCTTACGGCATTCCAAACATTCACCACATGCCTCATCGATCCCGTGCTGGCAGTAGATAGCTTTAGCCAAAGCAATGGCCATCTCCGAGCGTCCAGTTCCTACTGGCCCACTAAAAATATAGGCGTGAGACAGCTTGTCTTGCCGCAGCCCGTTCTGCAGAAGCTGCTTAGCCGCTGTTTGACCCGGTATGGCTTGAAAGGACATTAGAAATACGCTCCATCCCGAGGATAAACGGCTACACTGTCCTTCCAGGACGAGTGCGTTTACCCAGAAATATATATAGCGTGAAACAACTATTTTCTTATATTTTAAAATAACAAGTTAATCAGCATCCCTCGGATTTCTCCGATTTTGTGCAAAATTTCGATTCGACCCTGCTCATTTTCTAGCAATTCATCTGCTAAGGAAAGCAGCTCTAGATCGATTTCTTCCAAAAGCTTATATCGTTTCGAACGGCCGCGACGATCCCAACCCTTCGTATCTCTTAAATTGACACCACGGCGAGCGGTTTCCTCTAAAAACTGCTTAATCAGTAGCTTGTATTGCAGAAGTTCTCTCACCGTCATTGCCCGCGACAGACGATCGCCTTGCAGCGTAATTTGCTGCACCATCTTGGATAATTGCTCCTGCGTAAATTTCTCATCCTGCTGCTGCATAATGTCAGAGAAATTCCGGGGGGCCATCTGTGGCGGCGGGACGTTCTCATTCACTTTGACGTTCTTACCGATGGGCTGCCACCCCGGATTAATTTTCAAGACGCATCCATCCTTGTGTATGTCTGATTGAACCTAGTAATGCTCGAAGCGCTCTACTGGCAATACGAAAACTGCGGCTCCACCCACTTGAACTTCCACTGGAAATGGAATATAAGAATCCGTCGTTCCTCCCATTGGAGAAACCGGTGTAACAAGCTGTTCCCGAATTTTGCAATTGGTGCGAATGACCTGCATGACTTCTTGCACCCTCTCATCTTCCGTACCAATCATAAAAGTCGTGTTTCCCGCACGTAAAAATCCACCGGTACTTGCCAGCTTCGTAGCGCGAAACCCTTCTTTAATTAAAGCATTTGAGAGACGGTTACTGTCCTTATCTTGTACAACGGCTACGACTAGTTTCATGGGTGATTCCTCCTTTTTATTATAAACTAAGAATGGATTTTTTGCTTTAGCCGGAAATATGTTCCTCGAGCAAACGATTACAATCCGTCCTTATCTCTATTGCAATCTCCTCTTCGTTACGGTTTGCATTAACAACTCGTATTCGTTCAGGATGATCAGCTGCAATCTGATGAAAACCTTCCCGAACCCGGCTATGATAATCTACATTTTTCTGTTCAATGCGATCCAACTGCTGGGCATTCACGCCTGTGCCCGATGCTCTATGGTGAAGTCTTGCCAAGCTTACTTCTACTGGCACATCTAAGATGTATGTTCGGGTAGCCTGTAATCCTGAACTGGCATAACGCGAGATGGCTTTAACCATATCTACATCTACGCCAAGCCCGTAAGCCTGATAAGCGACACTTGCATCAATGAAACGATCACATAGTACAATTCTGTCAGCTGCGAGTGCTGGAAGAATTAACTGATGTACATGCTGTGCTCTCGATGCTGCATAAAGCAATACTTCCGCTTGATCCACCATCTCCTTATTCACAGGGTCAAGAATAATACTGCGGATTTGATCACTGATTGCCGTTCCGCCCGGTTCTCTCGTTACGAGGACATCATGTCCTTGTTTCTTAAGCTCCTCAGCCAATTTCTTAAGCTGTGTAGTTTTCCCAGCGCCGTCCGGCCCTTCAAACGTTATAAATATTCCGTTCACGCTTCCTCCTGCATGCTGCTTTACCAGATCATATAATGGTTTATGTGTATATCTTTAGCTTTTGTGTCTGCCCAAATTCTGTTCCTTGAAACTTGATTCCGTTTGCAGCCAATTGCAATAAGGCTTCGGCCACGGAAGCCGAGATGATTTCGCCAGGGTATAAATAGGGAATTCCCGGTGGATAAGGGATTACCATATCCGCAGAACGCTTCCCGACTGACTCCTGAACACTAACCTGACTAAACGCCCCCTCTGCTCGTGATGCTTTGGAGATATCTCTTATCTCAAAAGCAACTGGAGAAGAGATTGATGTATAGTAGGGTAATTTAAGTATATTCGAGATAGGCGCTTGAAGTTCCTTCTTTTGTGCGGGAACGTCCAAACAAATGTTAGTTAATGCTTCGACAAATCTTAACATATCCACTCTGGTTGAAGCAGGGGTGAATACAAGAAGTACTTGACGCCCGTCCGTCATTTCGACAAAGCAGCCTTGAGCTTCTAGCCTCTCTTTGAGTTCGGTGCCAGATAACGTATTCGTCACATCATAAATGGCCATTTTAAACGGATCTGCAGTTTGACCCTCTTGACTCTCATTCCCCGGAAGCTCTCTTGGGTGGTAACCGAACATGGTAAGCCCATCAAGAAGCGACCTGAACTCTTTTACAACAGCAAGTCCCTGTTCTAGCCAGTCCCTGCCTTCGATATGCATCCTCTTTCTTGCCAAATCTAGTGAAGCCATTATAGGATAAGAGGGGCTTGAGCTCTGCAGCATAGCAAGCAGCAGTTGGATAGCCCTTCGGTCTATCCGCGGCCCTTGGACATGCAGCATAGCCCCCATGGTCATTGCCGTTAGCATCTTGTGCGTGGATTGTACCACCGCATCAGCCCCTTGTGATAAAGCGGAATCCGGCACCTCATCATGGAATCCATAATGCGCACCATGCGCTTCATCCACGAGCAGCAGCTTCCCATGTGCATGCATCAATTCCGCGAAAGGCTTGAGATTGACACCCATGCCGTAGTAATTCGGGTTTGTTAGGAAAAGCCCCTTAGCCTCCGGATACAGCACTAATGCTTGCTTTACATCTTCAATATATAAACTTGTGGCCACACCTGTTTCCGTATGAATACCAGGAGCTATGAACACTGCCTTGGCACCGGCTAGCATAAGCCCATTTATGACCGATTTATGTACATTCCTCTGCACAAGAATAATATCATCTTTCTCACATACGGCTGAAATCAGGGCCAAATTACCAACCGTACTCCCACCTATCAGAAAATACGTTTCCTCAGCTCCAAAGCAATCCGCCGCTAGCTGCTCGGCCTCACTAATGACACCCTCTGCGTGGTGTAAATCATCTAGACCCGTAATTTCTGTATAATCAATAGACATTACCGTCTTTAAGAAGCTTGTCCCTTCATCTAACAAGCCTTGACCGGATTTATGACCAGGTACATGGAAACTTGCAGGGTTTTTATCATGATGGGCGACCATTGCTTCAAAAAGCGGCGCACGTAACTGTTTTGAATGCTGGCTGCTCATGTTGACACGACTCCTTGAGCTTTCTATTTTATACCCTTATAGTAGTGGATTGACGCTAAAAAAACAAAAAAGCTTCCATAAGAAGCTTCTCCCATTAGTTCATATATTGTTTCGAATTGCCCCTATAAAATGCTTTCTTCATCTGCTTCACAAAAAACGGATATTTCTGATCACTTACATTCGTTTTGACCATTTCACTGCTGCACTCATCGCAGATAAAAGCCATTATAATATGAATTCCGCCAATCCGCTGCTGTTCGCAGATCATACATACCCCTGTTCGGATCTCCTCCATATGATCACCCCACGATCTTTTACTATTAGTATATCCGATTCACAATTCTCCTAAACTAGCTAAACGCTCATATTTTGGAAGGCATGTGCCGATATAGTCTTATATCAGGTTAACCGCCTTGCGGAGGTCATCAGCATGTCAACTAAACAGGAACCAAATCTCTCCAAACAATCTACCATTTATAGCTATACTTTAATGAAGCGAATATATCATTCCTTGTATAAAATAATTGTTTATTTTATGCTGCTGCTACTAACGGTCTTTTACAAATTTGACCCTTCGAACTGGCTGCCGCTCTTAGTTAGCTATCCGCTTCTTCTTATCTTCCATTCTTTGCTCATCCGGATCTATTTTCAGTTTACAATTGGAATGGCAATGAGGGGCTGGTCTTACCGTTGGGGTGTTTTTTGGTGTGGATTCTTACCAGAAGGAAATGCCTCCATTCGACTGGTATCCAGAATACAGCTTACTTTATTTTGGATTGGCCTTGCTATGATTACACTTCTTTATCCATGGATACCCGACAAATGGTTAATCCATCTCACAATTTTTCACTTCTGGATGCTCATGCCGCGACTGTGGATGCTTTTCCGGTTTCGCCCGTACCGCAAAGCTGGGCTGATTAAGATCACAGATAAGGACACCTCCTGCTACATGCAGTAGTTGTTATTAAAATGCAAATAAGAGCCTTTGGCTCTTATTTGTTGTTGTTTGCTTGTTCAAAGGACGAATGAATCAACTTACTCGTCATCTTAGGCAAGAGTGTCACCCAAAATAACTTTTGCGGCTATAAGGTTTGTTCCATGCAGGCAAAGTTTTAGGTTATACAACATTTAAGCAAGCTATCTGTGTTATCTAAGAAAATGGTGTAAAAAAATACACATTATTATCAAAATTAGCTCCATAGCATAGCCTGAAATACGGCTAAAATTGTTGTACAACATACAACATAAACAACTTAGTAGATAGTAGGTATAAAATCAACGAAATTATTGTACGGTGTACAACTTTTAAAGGCAAGGAAAGACTAAACCATACATCTACTTTAAACCAAAAATCGAAAACACAACACAACAACCAATAATCATGCATTTACGTACAATTCAATAAAATCAACAATAAAAAAGCCTTCTTGAGATTTCTCTCAAAAAGGCTTTATCTTTTGCTTGGCAACGTTCTACTCTCCCAGAACCCTGCGGTTCAAGTACCATCGACGCTGGAGGGCTTAACGGTCGTGTTCGAGATGGGAACGCGTGGGTCCCCTCCGCCATCATCACCAAACGGGATGCTTCTGCCAGGAAACATCGAAAACATTGTTCAGGCTGTCTTGCACCCTGAAAACTAGATACGAAACTTGCGTAAAGTTATCATGTGCATGGCTACGTTAGACGTAGGTGCTAGCTGCTTAGTCAGCTTTTTGGTTAAGCCCTCGACCGATTAGTATTCGTCAGCTGCATGCATTGCTGCACTTCCACCTCGAACCTATCAACCTCGTCGTCTACAAGGGGTCTTACATACTGGGAAATCTCATCTTGAGGGGGGCTTCGCGCTTAGATGCTTTCAGCGCTTATCCCCTCCGTACATAGCTACCCAGCGATGCCTCTGGCGAGACAACTGGTACACCAGCGGTACGTCCATCCCGGTCCTCTCGTACTAAGGACAGCTCCTCTCAAATTTCCTACGCCCGCGACAGATAGGGACCGAACTGTCTCACGACGTTCTGAACCCAGCTCGCGTACCGCTTTAATGGGCGAACAGCCCAACCCTTGGGACCTACTTCAGCCCCAGGATGCGATGAGCCGACATCGAGGTGCCAAACCTCCCCGTCGATGTGGACTCTTGGGGGAGATAAGCCTGTTATCCCCAGGGTAGCTTTTATCCGTTGAGCGATGGCCCTTCCATTCGGTACCACCGGATCACTAAGTCCGACTTTCGTCCCTGCTCGACTTGTAGGTCTCGCAGTCAAGCTCCCTTATGCCTTTGCACTCTGCGAATGATTTCCAACCATTCTGAGGGAACCTTTAAACGCCTCCGTTACATTTTAGGAGGCGACCGCCCCAGTCAAACTGCCCACCTGACACTGTCCCCATACCGGATTACGGTACCAGGTTAGAACTCCGATACGATCAGGGTGGTATCCCAACGATGCCTCCACCCAAGCTGGCGCTCAGGCTTCAAAGGCTCCCACCTATCCTGTACAGATCGTACCAAAGTCCAATATCAAGCTGCAGTAAAGCTCCATGGGGTCTTTCCGTCTTGTCGCGGGTAACCTGCATCTTCACAGGTATTAAAATTTCACCGGATCTCTCGTTGAGACAGCGCCCAAGTCGTTACGCCATTCGTGCGGGTCAGAATTTACCTGACAAGGAATTTCGCTACCTTAGGACCGTTATAGTTACGGCCGCCGTTTACTGGGGCTTCAATTCATAGCTTCGGGCTTGCGCCCTAACCACTCCTCTTAACCTTCCAGCACCGGGCAGGCGTCAGCCCGTATACTTCGCCTTGCGGCTTCGCACAGACCTGTGTTTTTGCTAAACAGTCGCTTGGGCCTTTTCACTGCGGCCCCCTCGGGCTATTCACCCTACCGAGGCACCCCTTCTCCCGAAGTTACGGGGTCATTTTGCCGAGTTCCTTAACGAGAGTTCTTCCGCGCGCCTTAGAATTCTCTTCTCACCCACCTGTGTCGGTTTGCGGTACGGGCACCTTCGCCTGGCTAGAAGCTTTTCTTGGCAGTGTGAACTCATGACCTTCGGTACTTAAATTTCCCTCCCCATCACAGCCCAGCCTTACGATGTGCGGATTTGCCTACACATCAGCCTCACTGCTTGGACGAGCATCCATCAGCTCGCGTCACTATCCTTCTGCGTCACTCCATCGCTCATAACGGCTACGGTGGTACAGGAATTTCCACCTGTTGTCCATCGACTACGCCTTTCGGCCTCGCCTTAGGTCCCGACTTACCCTGAGCGGACGAGCCTTCCTCAGGAACCCTTAGGTTTTCGGCGGATCAGATTCTCACTGATCTTTTCGTTACTTATACCGGCATTCTCACTTGTATGCGCTCCACCTGTCCTTACGGTCAGAATTCAACGTACATACAACGCTCCCCTACCCATGCACTAAAGTGCAAGCCATAGCTTCGGTGGCGTGTTTAGCCCCGTTACATTTTCGGCGCAGAGTCACTCGACCAGTGAGCTATTACGCACTCTTTCAATGGTGGCTGCTTCTAAGCCAACATCCTGGTTGTCTGTGCAACTCCACATCCTTTCCCACTTAACACACACTTGGGGACCTTAGCTGATGGTCTGGGCTGTTTCCCTTTTGACAATGGATCTTAGCACTCACTGTCTGACTCCCGGATTTAAGTTTGTGGCATTCAGAGTTTGACTGGACTTGGTAACCCTTGGCGGGCCCCGCACCCAATCAGTGCTTTACCTCCACAACTCAACATCCGAGGCTAGCCCTAAAGCTATTTCGGGGAGAACCAGCTATCTCCGAGTTCGATTGGAATTTCTCCGCTACCCCCACCTCATCCCCGCATTTTTCAACATGCGTGGGTTCGGGCCTCCAGTGAGTGTTACCTCACCTTCACCCTGGACAGGGGTAGATCACACGGTTTCGGGTCTACGTCCACGTACTAAAGCGCCCTATTCAGACTCGCTTTCGCTGCGGCTCCGCCTTTTCAGCTTAACCTCGCACGGGAACGTAACTCGCCGGTTCATTCTACAAAAGGCACGCCATCACCCATATAGAGGGCTCTGACTTCTTGTAAGCACACGGTTTCAGGTTCTTTTTCACTCCGCTTCCGCGGTGCTTTTCACCTTTCCCTCACGGTACTGCTTCACTATCGGTCACTAGGGAGTATTTAGCCTTGGCAGATGGTCCTGCCGGATTCCGACGGGGTTTCACGTGACCCGCCGTACTCAGGATACCTCTAGGGGTTTCGTTCGATTTTGGCTACGGGGCTTTTACCCTCTATGCCGGACCTTTCCAGATCACTTCGCCTACCGAACTAACCCCACAACGAGGTCCTACAACCCCAAGGAGCAAGCTCCTTGGTTTGGGCTATTCCGCTTTCGCTCGCCGCTACTGACGGAATCACTTTTGTTTTCTTTTCCTCCAGGTACTTAGATGTTTCAGTTCCCTGGGTATGCCTCTACTATTGCTATGTATTCACAATAGAGTAACTGCGCATTACCACAGCTGGGTTCCCCCATTCGGACATCCCCGGATCAAAGCCTGCTTACGGCTCCCCGAGGCATTTCGTCGTTCGCCACGTCCTTCTTCGGCTCCTAGTGCCTAGGCATCCTCCGTGTGCTCTTTCTAGCTTAACCATTTATAGGGACCTTTTGCGCTAAGCAAAAGTCTCTCCTATTGGAAAGAGTTAAAGATTTTTGCAAGATCCGTTAGAATCAAGCAACCTAAGTTCTTACTTTACGTTTTGTTTCGTTATCTAGTTTTCAAGGAACAAATGTTTTTCCTTCGCCTATCAGCGGCAGGAAATATATCTTATCATGCCATCTCATCATCGGCAACAATCAATAATTGCCAGTTAACGAGACGAATCATAAGTTATATAGATGGTTTGCTTTTCATTAGCCTAGTGTCAACAACACCGCCTTATCGGCGGCGGAAGTATGCATTAGATTAATGGTGGAGCCAAGCGGGATCGAACCGCTGACCTCCTGCTTGCAAGGCAGGCGCTCTCCCAGCTGAGCTATGGCCCCATATTGATGAGATACACTTCAAATAAAGTGTACAAGCTCCATCAAAACTGAACAAATGAAATGAGTAATCAGCGATTTGTGCAATATGTGAGACTTTGATCTACGATCAAAGATCCCTATATATCACTTGACTGGATCTATCAGATCCGAGTCTCCATAGAAAGGAGGTGATCCAGCCGCACCTTCCGATACGGCTACCTTGTTACGACTTCACCCCAATCATCTACCCCACCTTCGGCGGCTGGCTCCCTTGCGGGTTACCCCACCGACTTCGGGTGTTGTAAACTCTCGTGGTGTGACGGGCGGTGTGTACAAGACCCGGGAACGTATTCACCGCGGCATGCTGATCCGCGATTACTAGCAATTCCGACTTCATGCAGGCGAGTTGCAGCCTGCAATCCGAACTGAGATCGGCTTATAAGGATTGGCTCCACCTCGCGGCTTCGCTTCCCGTTGTACCGACCATTGTAGTACGTGTGTAGCCCAGGTCATAAGGGGCATGATGATTTGACGTCATCCCCACCTTCCTCCGGTTTGTCACCGGCAGTCATCTTAGAGTGCCCACCCAAAGTGCTGGCAACTAAGATCAAGGGTTGCGCTCGTTGCGGGACTTAACCCAACATCTCACGACACGAGCTGACGACAACCATGCACCACCTGTCTCCAATGCTCCGAAGAGGGCGCCTATCTCTAGGCGTTACATCGGGATGTCAAGACCTGGTAAGGTTCTTCGCGTTGCTTCGAATTAAACCACATACTCCACTGCTTGTGCGGGTCCCCGTCAATTCCTTTGAGTTTCACTCTTGCGAGCGTACTCCCCAGGCGGCATACTTACTGTGTTAACTTCGGCACCGAGGAATCGAATCCCCAACACCTAGTATGCATCGTTTACGGCGTGGACTACCAGGGTATCTAATCCTGTTTGCTCCCCACGCTTTCGCGCCTCAGCGTCAGTTATAGGCCAGAAAGTCGCCTTCGCCACTGGTGTTCCTCCACATCTCTACGCATTTCACCGCTACACGTGGAATTCCACTTTCCTCTCCTACACTCAAGTCAACCAGTTTTGGATGCGAACCGGGGTTGAGCCCCGGGCTTAAACACCCAACTTAATTGACCGCCTGCGCGCGCTTTACGCCCAATAATTCCGGACAACGCTTGCCCCCTACGTATTACCGCGGCTGCTGGCACGTAGTTAGCCGGGGCTTTCTTCTCCTATACCGTCACACAAAAGGCAGTTACTCCTCTTGCTGTTCGTCTAGGGCAACAGAGCTTTACGATCCGAAAACCTTCATCACTCACGCGGCGTTGCTCCGTCAGACTTGCGTCCATTGCGGAAGATTCCCTACTGCTGCCTCCCGTAGGAGTCTGGGCCGTGTCTCAGTCCCAGTGTGGCCGTTCACCCTCTCAGGTCGGCTACGCATCGTCGCCTTGGTAGGCCGTTACCCTACCAACTAGCTAATGCGCCGCAGGCCCATCTATAAGCCACAGATTGCTCCGTGTTTCATGATTCTCTCATGCGAGAAAACCAGTTATCCGGTCTTAGCTATCGTTTCCGATAGTTATCCCGATCTTATAGGCAGGTTACCTACGTGTTACTCACCCGTCCGCCGCTAACTTATCCCGAAGGATAAATCCGCTCGACTTGCATGTATTAGGCACGCCGCCAGCGTTCGTCCTGAGCCAGGATCAAACTCTCCATAATAGTGGACGATTGCTCGTCCGTATATCTGAAAGCTGAAATGCTCATTGACTTGCTAGCGAGATTTTGCAATCTCAATTGTAGTCACTTACGTGACTGAATTTGCTGATTTACTTCATTCATTTGTTCAGTTTTCAAGGAGCTTTAATGCGTTACCGTTTAAAGCGTTAATGCATCGCTTGTTGCGGTGACAAGAACATATATTATCAGGTTTCAAAACGAATTGCAAGCAACTTTATGCATCCATTATCTTACATCTTCAAAAACCCTGTGGTTGCAGCGTTTCGGCGCCATAACCCCTTTTTTCCAAGCAGATGAACGCCACCAATCCAATCATTCATGCCATTCAGGTATATATGATCCTGCTCACCTGCATGAACTAGCTTTCCCGTATCCGACCTTTGCAATCGCCATTCTTCAAAATGAGGCGGTAGCGGTTCGCCGTAAACTGGCAGCTTGTCCCCTCCGGCAAGACGGACCAGCGGAATCTCACATTTGCGGATACTATCAACAATAGCCCAGAATTGCAAATCACCGAGGCCGTAATGACTGGCCGTTTGGCTTACACGTTTAAACAATGACAGAATCGGCATTTCCTCCTCCCCTATCAGCTCCAGAATAAGCTGCTGGTTGGCTGACAAGCCATTTTGAGAGGAGGGATAGCGTTCTGAATTGGCCTGTAGAGCCTTTTGAAGAAAAGGCAGTGCAGATAGATCCTCTTCCAATAAAGTCGCCATAAGAAGGGGCTCAGAAGCTGAGTAGGCTGTCCAGACTTTGCAGGCCAAAAGAAGTTGGTCTTCATTAACAGGCAACCACTTGTCGTGCAGCTGAGTAATTTGATCCACGTTTAATTGTCCTAATCCATGAAAGAACTCAACGCCAGGAAACTGATTGATACTTAACAAAGATAGTTTTAAGGATGGATTAGGAAGAGCGAATAATCTCGACAGCAAGTAACAAAGCATCAATTGGTCATATAAATCATGCTCAAACCACAGGACAATTTCGTCTATATCCTCAGCGAGTCTGTCCATCGCTTTTTCCTGCTGTAGGGTAATGGACTTGAACAATTCCTCAGGAATGCCATGTTGGAGATTCATATAGGCCGCCCTTATAGATAAAAGGACACTATCAGACATTTGCATGCCGATAGGTCCTTCATATAATGACTCACGCCACACCAATATGTCTCCATCGATACCCGAAACACGCAGCTTATCTCCAAATGCGTCTCCATTCACGATATGAAGTTTATTCGGCATGGCACAGTCCCCTTATTTGTCATTTAGCCTTCACCTAAAAGCTGCAAAAGCTCCTGTTCATCCTCAATGATCCTAATTCCAAGTTCTTGCGCTTTCGCCAGCTTGCTTCCGGCGCTTTCCCCTGCGATCACGATGTCCGTTTTCTTAGAAACGCTGCCGGTAATCTTAGCCCCTAGCGCTTCCAGCTTCTTGGCACATTCGTCACGACCCATGGTGGATAGCGTACCTGTGAGGACGACGGTTTTACCAAAGAACGGATTGTCAGGGCTAGCCAAAACAACCGCCGGTTCTTCAGCTATTGGGTTGACACCTGCAGCGAGCATACGCTCAATACTGGACACCATCACAGGGTCACGGAAGAATGAATAAATACTCTCAGCCACTATTCCACCTACATCGGGAAGCCCGATTAGCTCCTCAGGCGTAGCCGCCATAATCTTCGTTAAGCTGCGATAGTAGTCTGCCAGAACCTTTGTCGTGGTTTTACCCGAGTTAGGAATGCCTAGGGCATAAAGGAACGAAGCTAGATCGCGCGATTTGCTTTTTTCTAGGGCATCAAGCAGATTGCGGGCCTTCTTCTCACCAAAGCGATCGAGCTTGACGAGGTCCTCGAATTGTAGCGTGTACAGATCCGCAGGATCGCGGACATCCAGCTCTTGATGCAGCTGTGAAGCCGTCATTTCGCTGAAAAATTCAATATCCATCGCATCGCGCGAAGCAAAATGCGCCATACGTCCAACCAGCTGCGGACTGCATCCGAGACGGTTCAAACAGAACAGATGCGCACCACGCATCTCAAGCTCACTGCCGCAGGAAGGACAATGCGTCGGAGCTACAATCTCCTCGCCATCATTCTCCTCGGTTACTTTGCCGAGAATCTCAGGAATAACGTCATTGGAGCGACGGATGTAGACGAGGCTGCCTAAGGCGTGTTTGAGATTTTTACGCTCGATGTCACCGACATTATTGAGCGTGCAGTTCTGTACGGTTACGCCAGCGAGATCCACGGCTTCAACGCGGGCTAATGGTGTGATTTTGCCAGTACGGCCAACTTCCCAAGATACACTTTGCAGGATTGTTGTCGCTTCTTCGGCTTCGAACTTATAAGCAATCGCCCAACGGGGGAATTTCTCGGTGTAGCCGAGCACTTCTCTTGTACGCATGTCCGTAATCTTGATGACACTTCCGTCAATCAGAAAATCAAAGCCAAGGCGCTCTTCGGCAATCTGCTCCAGCTCTGCGCTTACTTCTTCAATCGTGCTGAAATACCGTGTGCGGTTGCTTACTTTAAAATGGTTGTCACGAAGAAACTGAACCATGTCGAAATGATTATCGAATTGGATCTCGTCGGAGTAACCCACATTATAGAAGAAAGCGTTCAGCTTACGCTCTGCCGTCACTTTGGGATTGAGATTGCGCAATGCTCCGGCTGCTGCGTTGCGGGCATTTTTGAGTGGATCCGTCGCAGTCTGATTGTACGCCTCAAGAACGGAGAGGAACATCATACCCTCACCTTGCACTTCAATGGTTCCCTCCGTGTACGGGATTTCCAGCGGGATGGACTTGATCGTCTTGATTTGGGCTAAAATCCCCTCACCAACCGTACCGTTTCCTCGCGTGGAGGCTTGAACAAGCTCTCCTTGCTTGTAGGTAAGGTTCAGCGTGAGCCCGTCGAACTTTAATTCCACCACATATGTCGGGTCTGGCAACGGGTTCTCTGGATTCTTGCTGTTGTAATCTGCAATTAGCTTCAGCACACGTGTGTGCCAAGTCTGCAGGTCCTCGGCATTTTGCGCCTTGTCCAAACTCCAGAGTCGAGCCAGATGCTTGTGTGGATCGAAACCCTTAAGAATGTCGCCGCCCACGCGCTGGGTTGGAGAAGAAGGCAGGGTAATCCCCGTCTCCTTCTCTAGCGCGGTCAATTTATTGTATAAAGCATCCCACTCGGCGTCGGAAATCGCCGGTTCATCGAGCGTGTAGTAGTTATGGTTGTGCTTGTTGATTTCTTGGATGAGGGTTTTCATTGCCGCGATGGCATCTGTCATTACGGGCTCTTCCTCTCTAATGGGAAATAGGGTTGGTGCGGCAAATAAGGCGCAAAGCGGCTCCTATTCTTTCGTAATAGGAGCGAACTTCGCGAGCAGGCGCTTCAAGCCAACAGGCGCCGGGAAAGCAATTTGCAGCTCGGTGTCATCACCCGAGCCTTTCACTGACACGACGGTGCCGATGCCCCACTTGCCATGCGACACTTTGTCGCTGGCTTTGTAATCCGGCACCGCGCCGCCTGCGGCAGGCTGCGGAGCCCGGAACGCAGCCGGCTTCGCCCCGGCTGCAGGGCTTGGCGCAGCCGCGCCTGTACTAGGCCGTCCGAAGGAGGACGGCGTGCCCCAGGCGGACGAGCCGGCGGAGCCGCGGCCCGCTTGTGAGGCAGTGGCGCTGCTCCCACTGCTGCCCCACGAGCTGGAGCTAGTGCGGCCAGCTCGCGAGAAGCCTCCACCGATGGAGCCGCCCATCGAGACATTCTCTAGGAGTTCCTTCGGAATCTCCTGAAGGAATCTCGATGGGGCGTTCGCCGCGGTGCGACCGAAGAGCGTGCGCATACGGGCGCACGTAAGGAAAAGCTCTTGCTCGGCGCGCGTGATGCCGACATAGGCCAAACGGCGCTCCTCTTCGAGCTCTTCGTTATCGGCGAAAGCACGGCTGTGCGGGAAGACGCCTTCTTCCATCCCGATGATGAACACAACCGGGAACTCTAGACCTTTGGCGCTGTGCATCGTCATGAGTACAACGGCGTCTTGCTCTTCCTCGCTTTTTTCTTTATCCAGCGTATCGATATCGGCGATAAGCGCCAAATCGGTCAGGAACGAAATCAGGGACTTGTCCTCGTTACGTTTCTCGAAGTCCATCGTCACGGACAGGAACTCCTCAATATTTTCGAGACGTGCCTTGGATTCAATCGTATTCTCGCGCTGCATCTCCAGACGGTACTGCGACATCTCCAGTATTTTCTCCGTCAGTTCAGTTACAGATAAGTATTCAACCATACGGTTCAGGTTATCAATCATTTCGCGGAAATCTGCTAAAGCGTGCTTAGCCTTCGTCGTGATCTCCAATGAATCGACTTCCTCCAGCATGGCATAGAGTGAAATACCTCTTCGTCCCGCCATATCGGCCACTCTGTCCATTGAGGTGTCACCAATACCCCGCTTCGGCACGTTCACGATTCGACTCAAGCTGATATCGTCGTCCGGATTGGAGATGAGGCGCAGATACGCCAAAATATCCTTGATCTCTTTCCGATCGTAGAACTTTACGCCGCCAACGATGGTATATTGGATATCGGATTTAATGAGAATTTCCTCAATCACCCGAGATTGTGCGTTCGTCCGGTACAAAATGGCGTGATGACCAAACTTTTTACCATTCGATTTATTTTTATTAATTTCACTTGTAACGAAATAACCTTCTTCGTGCTCGGAATCAGCTTGGTACAGCTTAATCCTTACGCCGCCCTCTTTATCCGTCCATAGGTTTTTGGGCTTACGGCCCGTATTATTGGCAATGACCTTATTGGCAGCCTGCAAAATATTAGAGGTGGAGCGATAATTTTGCTCCAATAGGATAGCTGTGGCATTCGGATAATCTTTTTCAAAATTAAGGATATTAGAAATGTCAGCTCCACGCCAACGGTAAATGGACTGATCACTATCTCCCACAACGCAAATGCGCTGATGTTTGGCCGCAATCATTTGACAGAGCATATACTGCGCTCGGTTCGTATCCTGATACTCATCGACATGGATATATTGAAATTTATTTTGATAAAACTCCAGAACCTCTGGAACTTCATTAAACAAATGAATGGTTGCCATAATTAAATCATCAAAATCCAGGGAGTTGTTGCTTCTAAGCTTCTTCTGATAAAGCGTATAGATTTTCGAGGTCAATCCGTCGAAGTAGTCACCGATTTTATCTTCAAATTGTTTAGGAGAGATGAGTTCATTTTTGGCTGTAGAAATGGCTGCTTGAAAGGTCTTAGGTTCGAATTTCTTGGTATCAATGTTCAGTTCTTTGCAGCACGTTTTGATGACGGATAACTGATCACCGGAATCTAGAATGGTAAAATTCGAGGTGAAGCCGATACGTGAAATATCTCTGCGCAGCATGCGCACACACATGGAGTGAAACGTGGAAACCCAAATATCATTCCCACTGCCGCCTACCAGCTTTCCAACGCGGTCCTGCATCTCACGTGCCGCTTTATTCGTAAATGTAAGGGCCAAAATGCTCCATGGCGCCGCTTTGCGCGTGCCGATCAAGTACGCAATACGATGCGTCAGCACTCGTGTCTTCCCGCTTCCCGCTCCAGCCATAATCAGAAGTGGCCCGTCGACAGCTTCAACTGCTTTGCGCTGCTCGGGATTCAACCTTTTTATCGCATCTAAAATATTGACTGTCTCGTTCATAAGTTACCTTCCTGTTCTATCAAAGTTCACGGTCTGAAGCGCCTGCTCCAGATCACTATAAATAATGTTACCGACGACGATGGTATCTGCGACCTCTGCTGCTTGCTGCGCTTTATCTAGGCTGTCAATGCCTCCGCCATAGAATAAACGGGCATTCTCCAGCACTTGTCGCGTCCGCCTTACCAGCTCCATATCACCAAACACACCGCTATATTCCAAGTAAACAATAGACATGTGAAAAAGCTTGTCCGCCATGCGAGCATACGCCGCAACATCTTTGACATCCAAGTTCGTACGAGCCGATGTTAACTTCGCCGCTGTAGCTTCGCTATTCAGAATAATATAGCCTTCGGCTATAATCTCGTCCCAATTAAGCAAAGAGCCATATTCCTTCAACGCCTCATGATGCTGCCCAACGATCCATTTCGGATCATCCGCATTCACCACAACCGGAATTAAGAATAAATCGAATCCTGGAACGATAGCCTCATGATTGGAAATCTCAAGTACACAGGGCACTTCATATTGACGAATTCGAGATAGAAGGTCAACTGTGTTATCGAAGGTTACCCCCGTAGAGCCACCTACCATGATCGCATCGGTCCCAGACTGGCAAAGCCGATCGAGCGCTTCATCTGAGATGTCCCGATCTGGGTCAAGCTTAAAAACATGCTTCCACTTACGTATATCGACGATCAATTGTTTCCCTCCGATTAGGCGGCAATACTGCCATACTATCAACAGTCTATGCTACGTATTCGGGTGTGTCAAATGACAAAAGACGGGCTAAGCGCCCGCCTTTTCAAGGAATATGTACATAATGTTATCTGATCTACGCCCAAGCTTGATTTCCGACTAAATACGCACAAATGTTCCCGATTATTTCACTTCAATATTAAGAATTTTCTCTACATTGATATCCTTATGATCATTTTGCTGAAGCTCGAGTCTGATCTCATGTTTACCTGCCGCTAGATTCGTTAGGGTTAACGGACCCGTTTTACCAATCATCGCTTTCTGCTTACCGTCTACGTACAAATGTAAATGTCCTTCACCCTGTACGGCTTTCTGATCCATATGATCCGCTATCTGGAAATTACTTGTCTGATACGTGATCGTAACGTTTCTGCCATCTACTTTATATTCGGCATCGAGGGTTGGCTTGGCGCCCGAGGCTACCGTCTTCACACTGCTTTCCGTGTTCCCTTGGGCCACTGTAGTCGCTGCCTTAGGGTCTTTCAAACCTGCTGCACCGCTACTAACAACTTCCTCTTTGGAACCGCATGCTGTTGTTAATGCTCCTAAAACAACTAAAGTAGCTGCGCCGTAAATCCACGTTTTTCTCATCAGTGTTTGCACCCTTTTCCCATAAGTTTGGACATCCTATGTTCCTTATATATGTGTGACAAGCTGGTTCCATACCATGATTATGAGAAAAGTGGGACAAAATAAATAAAACTTATTTTTGGAGTGATGGGATATTGGATAAAAAAAAGACGCCCTTTAGCTAGAAGCTAGGACGTCTTGGTCTTGAGGGAACAATGCGAATTAGAAGCTATATCTACTTCCCTCATGTTGTTGTTTACTTAGATAAGAGCTTTCTCCTGCCGTCGAGGTATGGGCACCTGTTTGACTGCGGGAAGCGTTGGTAGAACTTGCTGATTTGCTTGTAATGCCAGTACTGCCAGCATTTTCAGATGCGTTATATCCGGATGATGCGGCGTAACTCTGCGATTGACCGTAGCCGGTTTGTCCATAATTCTGATCTTGAAAATTTTGTCCTTGCTGGTTACTAATATAGGCTTGCTGTTGACTTGTTTGGTTTGGCGAAGACTGTGTATGGGTTGAATAACCTTGTCCTTGATTATTATGCACCGCATTAGGATATTGAGAGGCACTAATCATGGGTTGGATAGGTGTCTGTGTTTGATATAAAGCAGCAATCTGGTTCTGTTGTTGACTCTGCTGCGGATGTTGTTGTTGCTGGGCGATAGCCATCTGGTCTTGCTGCTGATAGCTAGCCGTGTTGGTTTGACTCAAATTTTGTTGTACAAAGGACTGCAGCTGAGCTGCGACCTGGCTTTGTTTCTGCAGCTCTTGTTGAATTTGTTGCTGAGGAGCAGCTTGAATCTCATATTGACCAAGCTTCTGGATTTCCTGAAATACAGCAGCTTGATCCTGCAGTGTCTTTTGCAGCAACGACTGGAAGGCCTGCCTGATCTGGGGATTAGCGGCCTCCAAAGCTGCAGTCGTATATTCACGAGCACTGCGTTTCAACTCGTTTAATACAAAGTTTGCAAGGTCCTCGTCTTTTAATTGTACTTGCTGCTGATGAGACTGTTGCTGCTGTTGTTGTTGATACGGGTTTTGCTGATACATGCTTCTTGCACCTCCTATTATGTACGAATTAATGGGTAATGCCTGATTGCTGCTGAAGGGTGTTGATGAGAATGCTAATGTTTTGCATACGCTCCTGAGAAAGATGAGACAAGGTTTGTTTCAGGGACTGACTTTGGCTATTCACTGCTCCTTGTACACATAGCTTCGCTATCAAATCCTCATTTTTCAGCGTATCCGCTAGATATAAAAGCTCTTTGGTGGAGATGTTTTGGTTCCCTTGATTGCTGTACATGTGAATGTTACCTCCTTTCCGTTCCTTTTTTGTAGGTTTCCCAAATTATTCCGTTTTATGTATCATTGGAAAAAAAAGTTAACGAAAAAAACTGCCCCAACACAGCATGTTTGCTGTAGAGAGCAGTTTTCCTTGTTAAGAGGCAGGCTGAGCCGGTTTCCCGGCATAGGCATCCGCCAATTTCTGTATATCTGCAGCAGTAAGCAGATACGCCCACTGTCCGCCTTGCTTCGCCAACCAGACTTGATCTTGGCTTAGCTTGCCTTCATAGATCTCTGTGACCTCTTTGCCATCTACAGACAATCCAAGTTCCACTTTGAGCTCACCGCCCGCAGTTGGCTTCTGAGCCGCCGGCTGTGGAAGTTCAGCGCTGTGCAGGAAGATTAGCTCATCCAGCAGCGGATTCGCCTCCGCGCCTTTCAGCTCTTTATCACCGAGCTTCCAGCTCGCCTCAGCAGCCACCTTGTCTTTGTCTGTCTTGGTAAGCGTCCAAGTCTGACCTTTCCACGTCAGCTTCACGCTCTGCACCTTGTCGCTTTCAAATTGGACTGGGCTGGCATCGGCAAAGTCTACCGGTTCTTTGCTGAGCGCAGAGAGCGACTGATCACTCACCTGATACACAGCAGGAGATCCCTCCACTTGAACATAGGAGAAGCCTTCAATAGGAAGAGCCGTACCCACCAGCAGTCCCTTCTTCGAGCCGTCTTTTAACGTTACTTCATAAGTTCCAAGCGGCTTATCCAACCCATAGTTGGCTAGATTACTTACCTGATCTTCAACTAGTTTCGTTGATGTCACCAGACCGAGAGCATCCAACCACGAACCCACTTGATTCGTATTGATCGGCGCTGCTGCCGGGCTTTTCATCTCCCATCCGCTGCCGGTCCGGGCTAATTCGATCTGCTGTACCTCTGTTTTTACATGAATGGATTGCACTTCTTCTTGCTTGAGTGTGATGAGCGATTTCGGTTCATCTTTTTTCTCTTGAAAGAAGTCTTTGCTCGAAGCGTACCAAAAACCGCCGATACAAATAACGACTAACAGAATCGTAGGAATAAACCGTTTCATCCTCGTCTCCTCCTCCACCAAATCAAGCCGCCAATCACTAGGAACAAGAGCGGTAAGAACACGATCGTTACGAGGAAAATAGTATTCGCTTGGCTAGGCGTAATCATCGCTTGTTGGAAGGCATCCCCTTGACGCGGACGGATCGTAATCTGATCCTTCTGTTCCTGCAGCCAGCCGATACTGTTCAGAGCAAAATCCTTATTACCTTGATTCTGAATATCTTCATCCAGTACGAACGTCGATCCCCCTAGAATAACGGCTTTAGGCTTGTTATCCTTACCCGAAATCGCGTAGCCAAGGTTAAGCGGTCCTTTGACATCTGTCGTATCCTGCTTTGTTTTGGATTGTGCAAGCAAGTTAATATCCGTTTCGCCATACGCTTTGTCCGTTGTTTTCAGAAGCAAGGACTGCGTATAGTCCGGTGCACTTTCATCGGCATTCAAACTAACCGCCAGCGACAACATCGTAATCAAATTATTGCTGGACAGCTTGTCGGTAATCTCATGAGAGCCGTACTCCGGAATAATCGTCAGCGGATCGTAGAGCGAAGTTTGTTTCGCTTCAATCGCGATCGCATGTTGATCTTGGATACCGTATGTTTTCATGATGGCATCGATATTTTTCCACTTGGTCGCCATATCTTTATTAAAGCCTAATGCCATATAAATCTTGCCTTTATCTTTCAAATAAGCCTGAATCAGCTCAGCTTCTTTGTCGTTCAGATCATTTTGCGGTCCAAGCAGCAGGAGCATCTGCGCATCGTCCGGTATTTTACCCTCAACGAATAGATTAAGGTCCTTCACGACATAATTAGCGGCTTCCAAACTGCTTTTCAATATAGTCATGGCATTCAATGGATATTCCTGATGGCCCGAAAGCAGATAAACCGTGTGCTTCTCTGTCGACGTGAGGCTCTTAATGGCCTGGGTAAACTTCTCTTCCCCTGAGAACGTGTAGGAACCATCCTGTTGGCCGACAAACAATTCATAGAAATTGATATTCTGCTTTTTAGAACCCATTTCAAAAATAATCGTTCCGCCTTGATCGACACCATACTGCTTGGCCATCGAAGGCTGTTTCAGCATATCGTACTCATCATACGTAATCTTGCCGCTTTGCTTCTTATATTCGGTCACCATATCGGTGACTTGTCGCGTCACAAAATCGTTGTTGTCCCCACTATTCGTAAAGGCAACGATGTGAATATCTTGATTTAAGTTTTTGAGTGTGGCAACTGTTTGCTCGGAGAGCGTAAAGCTCTTATTTTTCGTCAAATCGACCTGAAAGCCTTTCAGCGAGTGAAGGAAGATGGTCAAAATGATGAAAATGCCGATAACGGCGATCGATAAAACAGTCGCATTAGTTCCCCGTATCCACTTATTCATCCCGCTCACCTCCAGCGCTTTCTTTCAAGGACTTGTATGCAAAGAACGAGGAACACTGCTGTTAATGTGATGTAAAAGAGGATGTCTCCGCCATGCAGGACGCCTTTTTGCAAGTTCGTCAGATGGCTCGTCAATGAGAATTGACCGACATAATCCTTCAGCTTGCCTGTCATACCGCCGCTTACCCAGTCGAGCAGCCATAACATAAGCAAAATAACAAAGCCTGAAATACCGGCAACCATCTGATTGTTGGATAAACTGGAAGCGAACAAGCCAATGGCCATCATCGCGCAGCCTAATAGGAACATACTTAGATAAGACAACCACATAACAGGCTTATCCAGCGTTCCGAAGGCAGACATTATGAGCGGGTAGATCAAGCTGATCCCCACTAGCCCCACTTGTACAATAAAAGCGGATAAATATTTACCCATCACGATCTCGCCAATACCCGCAGGTGAAGTCAGAAGCAGCTCGTCGGTGCCTTGACGGAACTCATCTGCGATGAGACGCATCGTTAAAAGCGGGATGATAAACAGATACACGAATGTGGTGTTTCCAACAACGGAACGCGCATCCACAATCGGTGGCTGGCCGTTAACGAAGTTGATGTAGAAGAAAAAGCTCGATAACAGCACATAGAAAGCGAATGCCACGTAAGCAACGGGCGAAAAGAAATACATTTGCAGCTCTTTCGAGCAAATGGCCCAGATTCTACGCATCGGTGTCTACCTCCTCCTTCGGAGTGCCTTCGGCTTCGACAGGTTCATCCGTCGTCAACTTGAGGAAGATATCCTCTAAGCTGAGGCTTTCCCGCTTCATTTCGAGGATCGGATAGCCTGCGCCTGCCAGGCGGAAGAACATCGCCTCGCGGATATCGGAGCGATCCGCAGAGGTGACTAGCAGCTTCACAGTTTCGGCTGCTGCTGGTGGTTCTGTGGTTGCTGCTTCTTTCGATGCATCGTCGGTAATGAACACATCCTGCGCAGCCGGGGCAGCGATAGTTGCAGCGTCGCTCGGCGCGTCGACTTCTTTCACTTCTGCGACCGCCTCTAGGCTGCGCAGCTCGGTCAAGATCCGCTCGCGAGGTCCCTTGACCTCGAGCGATACCTCGAATGTCTCGCCCATCGTGCGGCCGAGATGCTCAGGGCGCTCGTCGAGAACGACGCGGCCTTGGTTAATAATGAGAACGCGATTGCAAATCGCGTTAATTTCCGGGAGAATGTGCGTGCTCAGCAGCACTGTGTGGTTCTCGCCCAGCTCATGAATCAGCTGGCGAATCTCGATGATCTGCTTCGGATCGAGGCCAGACGTGGGCTCGTCCAGGATAAGCAGATCCGGTTGGTGCAGAATCGCTTGCGCGAGGCCCAAGCGCTGCTTGTAGCCCTTAGACAAGGAGCGGATGATTTGCTTCTCGCGGCCTTGCAGACCTAGCTTGTCGATCGCTTCGCCGACACGCAGCTTCTGCTCCCGTGCTGGCACATCGCGAAGATTTGCGATAAATCGTAAATAAGCTTGCACCGTCATCTCTGGATAGAGAGGTGGCGTTTCGGGTAAATAACCGATTTTGCGGCGTGCTTTCTTCGGGTTATCAGCCATGGAGTGACCATCTACCCATATTTGACCATGCGTAGGGTTTAAATAACCCGTAATCATGCGCATCGTCGTTGTTTTGCCAGCACCGTTCGGCCCTAAGAAGCCGACGATCTCACCGCGCTGCATCGAGAAATCGATGTTGTGTACGCCGCGATCATTTTCGTACAGCTTGCTGACTTGTTTGACCTCAAGCATCCAAGATCCCCCATTTCTAATCGTTCATATAACCATCATCACTATACCCGTGGAACAATAAACCAACCTTAAGCAAATCTGAAAAATAGATTAAAATATTGTGTCTAAATTGTGAACAACCGAGAAGGCTGAAATGTAAATAATAAATAGAACTCCTTAGCTGCTAGGGAGTTCTATTTATTGGCATCATGTTGAGGATTAAATGATAGCCTAAAAGCCTAACATTTTAGAGATTTTTTCAAGTAGTCGTTGCTGTGATGTCAATTGTTGAGATATGTCATCATATCGTTTGTTTAGTGATTCAGCAGTAGCAAGCATTTCACTTCGGATTTCTTGTTCCAACCTTTCACTTACCTTTTGCGTGGGATCTTGCTCCGAAACTTCCGTTACCTTTTGCTGAACGGTTTGGATTACGTTTTGCAGTTCCGTTACCTTTTGTGCTTTGAGATGAATCTCATTTCGCAGATTCTTTACATCTTCCGAAACGCCTTCAAATCGTTGGTTCAGTAACTCCGTTGTGGCAGTAAGTATTTCACCTTTGAGATCTTGCTCCGAAGCTTCCGTTACCTTTTGCTGAACGGTTTGGATCACGTTTTGCAGTTCCGTTACCTTTTGTGCTTTGAGATGAATCTCATTTTGCAGATTCTTTACATCCTCCGAAACGCCTTCATAGCGTTGGTTCAGTAACTCCGTTGTGGCAGTAAGTATTTCACCTTTGAGATCTTGCTCCGAAGCTTCCGTTACCTTTTGCTGAACGGTTTGGATCACGTTTTGCAGTTCCGTTACCTTTTGTGCTTTGAGATGAATCTCATTTCGCAGATTCTTTACATCTTCCGAAACGCCTTCAAATCGTTGGTTCAGTAACTCCGTTGTGGCAGTAAGTATTTCACCTTTGAGATCTTGCTCCGAAGCTTCAGTTACCTTTTGCTGAACGGTTTGGATCACATTCTTCAGCCCTATTACTTCTACAAATACACCCTCAATTTGTCTGTGTAGTAATTCTAGCGTAGTAGCAACTTCACTTCTAATGTCCTGTTCGAACAAATCAGTTATATGTTGGGTGAGGATTTGGATCACGTTTCGCAGTTCCGTTACTTCTTCAGTAACGTTCGAAACTTCGATAACCTTTTGCTTGAGCGTATGGATGATGTTGCTAAGTTCCGCGACTTCATTACTTAATTGAACGAACTGAGAGTTTGAGTGATCCATCATAGGTGACAAAAGCCTGCCACCTGCTGTAGACGATATTCCAACCTTTTGATTCAGGTCATCTAAATGGTCCTTTAAATTTCTTGGGAATTTATTCGCTTTTATTTTTTGCGTAAGGAGCTGTACCTTGCTACTTAATTCCATTGTTTCTTTACTTAATTGCAAGCTGGAGTTGTTCATAACTGAAGGTAAGATTGCGTTGTCTACGGAAAGAGGTAAATTGGAGTCAGGAACACTAGTAGATGTAGGAGGTAATGGCTTTTCATCATTGAGAGCGATAATTGCTTTCTGACGCATTTCCTGTAAATGTTCTTTTATAAATCTAGGCGGTTTATTGGCATCACTCAACTTGGAAATGATCTCAAAAATTTCAATGGCTTCTTCTGTGTACCTTTGGGATCCGCCAAAAGCTTTAGTTGGAAGAAATTCGCGATAATAATTTGACCATCCCCTTACAACTTCTCGCGTTTTTCCGATTCTACCAGCGATCTCGTTGAACTTATATGTCCTTTTCATTGTTATCTATCGTCATCCTTTCTTCTTATGTCCTTTAGGCTTAGGCATTAGCTCTAAACATATTATTCAGGACATCAAACAAGTGACAACAAATGAAGGAAACATTTAAGAGCCCGCCTTTCCTTTTCTTCCAGAAAACAACAAAAACCCAGTGCCTATGCGGCACTGAGTCTGTTTTTTCACACTATAGATCTTCTACTTCACCAGCTGACCGCGAGTAACACCTAATTGGTTCGTCGCTTTCAACGAACGCCATACTTGCGTACCGCTAATCTCACCATCAATCGCGCGACGGTACAAGTCGAGAATTTCGCGCACCTTGTCAGGCGTCTCTTCCAGGAACTCCACACGGAAGGAACGGATGCCTAAATCCATGAAATGACTCAAGTACTCAGCACCAGATTGATCCACCGCGTTATACACCGTATTACGGCAGCCTTCATCAACACGAACCGGATGGGACATACCGACACGGTCTTGCAAAGAAACGCTGTGATCCTCACAAGGACGACCGCAGTTTGTAAAGTCAGTGCCCTCGCTCAGGAACGTACAGTACACGCAGTGCTCCATATGGAACATCGGCATGTGCTGATGGATAACAACCTCAAGCTTCGAGGTCTCAGCGCGGCGAAGCAAATCGACCATTTGCTGAATGTTCAAATCGTACGAAGGCGTAATCTTCGATAGGCCCGCTTCTAGGAACAAGGCAGCCGTTTTGTGGTTGGCCACATTGAGCGAGAAATCCCCGATTAACTGCGGTTTCGGCGCGTCCGGATTTTCCAACCGATGCTTCAAGAAAAAGTAGGCTGCGCCCGTATTGCGGATCAATACCGCATCCGGATTAAGCTTTAATATATGGTTAAAATAGCCCGTTTCCCCAGGCATATGAATACGCGGTGTCACCAAGGCAATTTTGCGCCCGGCTGCACGAACGGCTTCCACGGCCGCAGGGAACTGCTTAATAAATTCGAAATCCGCGTAAATAAACTCGATTTCCGTGGTCTCAAGCACGGCCTTCACCTGATCCAAGTTACGGCAAAGTGCAGTAAGCTCCACAGCCTTGCGTTCCGCTAGGGAAAGGGCAGGAGTATTCGCGGCAGCATTGGCGATAGCTGACTCAGCAGCTGACTGAATCACATCGTCATACACGCCGATTTCACGCTTCATGTAAACCGGTGGTTTCTGCCGCTCGTCTTCCATCAGCTCCACAGCCATGCGGCGCATGCTGTTAAGTTCTCGCATCGGCACGATCAGCTCGCCGGTCAGCTGCACATCCAGCTGACTGAGCGCATAAATCGTACCGCCAAGGCGTCCGAACTGCTCTGTAAAGAGCTGCTCGTCCATTGGTCTTTTCTCCGCGCGAACCAGCGGAAGCTCGGATTGTACGAAGACGGTATGTCCGCCTTGGATATCCGTCCACCAGCTCTTGAGCGGCTCACCTTCTATACCGCTGACTTTCACGCTTACTGGGAAAGTCCGGTAAGGCTTGTCTGTCTCAAACGTCTGGCGCAGGCGCTTGTCCAGCTGTGGATCATTCGTCTTCCAGATGCGGTCCCCGACATGCAGACGGCCCAGCTCCACATCATTGCGTCCCATAATGATCTCGATGAGTCCGCCCTCGGCTTCACCTTCGAGCTTCTCTCCCTTGCGGCGCAAATCGTAGATGCGCCCGCCTTCTTCCTTCTTCGTCGGATCCCCGGCGTCGAAAACAAGCCCGTCGCCGCGCTTGAGCGGCGCCTCCAGCTCACAGATCACGCCATCGCGCAAAATCTGCTTGATGCGGCCCACGAAAACCCCGCGGCTCTTCGGAAACGTGCCGTCGACAAGCTGCTTATTGTTGGTTCCATTCAAGAAACCAACTGTAAATCCACGTGAGAAGCTTTGTTGAAGCTCACGAACCTCTTCTTTGGTCGGACGAGCATCCTCCCCATCGAAATAACGGTCAATCGCACGGCGATACTTGCTCACGACATTGGCCACATATTCAGGAGTCTTCAGACGTCCTTCAATTTTGAAAGAGCGTACGCCGGCTTCAATTAGCTCCGGCACGATCTCTATCGCTGCCAAATCCTTTGGCGACAGCAAATACGTGACATCGCCCATCGGCTTTTGCACGCCATCGACCATCAAATCATACGGCAAGCGGCATGCTTGTGCGCATTCTCCGCGGTTAGCTGAACGTCCACCCCACATTTCAGAAGTCAGACACTGACCGGAATAAGATACGCAAAGCGCACCATGCACGAATACTTCCATCGGAAGCTTCGCTTGATCGCCGATTTGCTTAATCTGCTTCAAGTTATTTTCGCGACCTAAAACAACGCGTTCAATATCGAACGGCTTCGTAAATTCAACCGCCTCAGGCGATGTAATCGTCATCTGTGTGGATCCGTGAATCGGGAAATCCGGAGAGATCTGACGTATCATTTTAACTAGACCAAGATCCTGTACAATGACTGCATCCACACCAGCGTCGACACATGCATCAATCAATTGCTTCGCATCATTCAGTTCTTCCTCAAATACGAGGATGTTGAAAGTAAGAAAGCCTTTTACCCCATATAAATGAAGGAACGACATAATATCCGGCAGTTCAGCCATCGTAAAGTTATGCGCACGTGCTCTAGCATTAAATTTCTCCACACCAAAAAATACGGCATCCGCCCCATTGGCAACAGCTGCTCTCAAACAATCCCAATCCCCCGCAGGGGCTAACAATTCTATATCTTCTCTGCGTATCGTACGCATGGCAGCAAATCCTTTCAATAATAGATCCTCGGATCGTCCTCAAAGTCTTCTCTTTAGTGTAACAGAAAGGGTAGGTAGGAATCTAGGGCGGGGGGTAATTACAAACTTAGCCAATATCCGACAGTCACAACCTCGTTACCAAACGTTTCCTCCTCAAACAGAAACCCTTTAGAAGTTAACAAAGTTTCCTATGAATGCTATAATGTCAAGGATAGTAACCTTTTTAGCAATTGAGGGATACCTTTGGTTTTGTCGAAAATTCGTGTTCTTAAGTTATTGATCGGACTAGGCGTCATCAGTAGCCTATTACTCATTGTCCTTCTTTTATTTTTGCCAAAAGTAGATGAAACCAAGCTCCTCTATGCAACAAGCGGGGATCTTTATGATGCGGCAGCCTATGGAAATTTTCAGCAAACCTTGCAAGCAGGCGTTCACATTGATAAACAAAACCTGCCTTCTTTATCAACGAGCCAGCTTCGTAAGTACGATGCAATTTATCTGGATCCTGCCCTTGCGCAAGATGCCGGGTGGACGGAACAAGCTTCGAAACTCGTAACATTCGTAAAGCAGGGCGGGCATTTATTAGTGGAAAATGAGTTTGCTGACCGGTTTCCGCTGGATTTTCTTGGAGCTGCCAGAATTGTTGATTTAAAAAAGGTACCACTGAACAAATTTGGCTCGCCTTTCTTATCAGGGGATTCACTGTCTCTCAGCTACCCGCAAGTGCCAGTTAATCTTCAGGGCATTCAACAAACCTTTCAATTATTTACGCAAAGCTATCTTAAGCATAATACAATGGACGATCTACCTGGTTTTAACCTCGGATTCGGTTTCGATCCCTCCACAGGTCAAACGATTGTGGCAATGAATAAACCAATGGAGTCGAAGATGCCTGTTTCACTTGTTATGCAGAACCGCGTTGGAAAAGGTACCGTGCTGATCAGCAGTAACTTTCTGCCTAACCGGTACTTCCTAACAGGCTACGACATGATGAGCGGCATGGACCCGAACCTAGGCTTCTCTCAGCTGGCTGCAAAGTACCAAGCAGCAATGAAAGGAGTTCCGGGAACAACTTATTTCAATAGAAAAACGTTACCGATTGAGCCTTACTTTAACTTTGCTTTTGCTGCAGCGAACATGCAGTATCGCAGTGAACTGCTGGCTTATGTATCGAAAGAAACACTTGGTTACAGTGTGAAAAAAATGCTTGGACCTTACGGAAGGCCCGCGATGGCCTTTCAGAATCATTTTGAGGCGATGCCGGCAATTGGGCAAAAGGATGGCATCGCTTGGGCGGAGAAGCTGAAGGAATATAACGAGATTCCATCGTTTACACTTGTCCGCAACGCCTTCTACTGGGGGCAGTGGCATGAGAGCGTGACGGTACAGCTTAACACGGGGACGAACGCGCAGCCGAAGTTCGTCGGTGAGCTGCCCGGCTCGGGATACGCGAGCGGACTGCACGTGATGGCTGCCGGCAAGCCCCTGCGGCAGGCTTTGTTTCCGCAGTATCGCGATCTGTCGAGCGCGATTGAGCTGCCTTACCGCGCGTACCCGGCAGCCGCGGATATGAACAGCGACGGCCGCACGGACCTCGTCGTCGGCAGTTCGGATGGATTCGTGTATGTGTACACGAATCAAGGTGTTGACGCGGCGGCCTACACGAGTGAGCCGCCGCCTGACGGCTTGGCGCTGCCGGACACGTTCGGCGCGCCAGTGAAGCTGTTGCTGGAGTCCGGCTTGCCGCTCCAGCTTGGCCCTTACAGTGCCGTTCACGCCGCAGACGTGAACGGGGATGACCGCACGGACCTCGTCGTTTCCGACGAGTCCGGGGCCGTGCTGCTTCTGCCGCAGCTCGCTAGCGGCAGATTCGCGAAGCCCGCGGCGCTGCTCGCGGGCGGGAAGCCGCTGCAGCTGCCCGGAGGGCCTGCAGCGCCGAGCGTCGCCGACGTCGATGGCGACGGCAAGCTCGACCTTGTCCTAGGCGGAGCCGATGGACAAGTATGGCTCTACAAAGGCCGCAGCGCAGTGGGCCTTGAGCTAGAAGCTCAGGGCAGCGCTCTGTTCCCGCTGCCAAATAAATCTACGCACGCCGCACCATCCGTGCGTGACATCAACGGCGACGGCCGACTCGATATCGTGGTCGGCAGCAGCGACGGGGACCTGCAAGTGTATCTCCAAGGCTCTGATAATGGCGCTTGGACGCCACAGGGTCCCCTACAGGGCGCAACCCTGAACCAAGTCGGCGATCACGCCTTGGTTGCAGGCCACTACTCCGTCCCGCTTTGGATAGATCTTAATCACGACGGTAAAGACGACCTGGTCGTCGGCGGTATCGAATTCGGGTCCCCCGTTTCGATCGACGACCCGCAGTTTCCTTATCAAGCGGAATTGAAGGAGTTCATCCAATACGCGCGTGACAATCATTTACAAATCGATCCGCACGTGTTTGTGCATAATTTCAAAAGTGCTGAGCAGGAGCGCACTGAGCTTTCCCTTCACAAGAAAGCATTCGATAAGCTCGGCATCCCTTGGCTGCACCTTGGAACGAACCAACACACGTGGCGCATCAATAACATAGATCACCAGCAAACACTGGAAAATGAACAGCAGCAAGGATTATGGTACAATTTCGGATTCTTATCACCCGATTCGCCCGTTATTCCACGCCCGGAAGAGATTTGGTCGCTTCCCTTCCTACTACAGGATAAACAAGGGAATACGGATCATACGATGCTGATTCATACACCGACGCCGGTGCTGCGAACAGGAGACTATGCGACGACAGATGTTTTCGAATCGATGGTTAAATTGGATATGCCGATTGATTATTTCGAACACATCGAGTACCATTTTCCCGTACCATCTTTGGTTGCCGATTTAACCAATTTTGCTGACTACTTTAATAAACTTCGTATGAAGCATGATTATAATTTTATGACCGAAACACAGATGGCGAAGTCATTCTTAACCGCTATGAAAAGCGAGGTTCGTATCAGTCAGTCATGGGCCTCATATTTATGGGACAAGCTCAAAGATCGATTAGCTGGCGGCAGTCCACACTTTCATGCCACTTTGACACCGAATACCGACAAGGTGCCAAGCTTGGCTGGTGAGTATGCTGCGACACTGGGTGTTGTCATCGAAAAGGGTGAAAAACTTGCCCTATACTCCCTACAAAGTGATTCGGATATTTACACGACAATTGATAACCGATTTTATCTAGGTTTGGCTAAGCCATCCTCCATCGGTATTGGAGCGACCAAGGAGAAGTTTCATGTCGTTCGTTCTAATATTCCTTTTGAGCTAACCCAGCAAGGAAACACTCATCAATTAATCCTGAAATCAGCAGGTCTGCAGCAAGTGAAGGTATTCAGTCCTACAGAGCTGCGTTTCGACGAATCATCCGAGGTCAAAATCGAGCATGACGCCCAAACACATATGTACACCATCACCCGATACGGTGATTTGACGACACTTTCTTTCACCTCAAAGTGAACTAACGTTCCTTTACCACTTTTACTTTAACCAGGAGGCTTTCCAACATGTCTAATGAAGAATTAGTAGCGCAGCTTGAACAGCATATTCGCGAGCGTTATGAAATTGCTGAGGATGACGATGATTTTGATGTTGATGTTCATCTGTTTGATTATGGGTTCATTGACTCCATCGGTGCCACAGCGCTTATCGCCCATATTGAGAAAACGTACAGTATCCAAGTAACGAATCAAGATTTAATGCTGTACTCCATGAACACGGTAAGCGAAATTGCCGATTTTATTTCCAAGAAGACTGCGAGGTAACCCACTCATGTTGACATGTAAAATTTCTTTAGAAGGCCTGGCTGAAAGTCAGCATGGACAAGTCAAATACGCGTCCGCCTTTGCCGATGAGCATATTCAGGATATTGCCCTTGTGGATGGTCACATCATCATTACGCATAACTCTCCCAATGGAAACGAAGGTATTACCGAGCGGGTTCAGCGTCTCATTGAACGTTTCTCCCACGGCGATTTCGGCTTCAAGGAAAACATTCTATTCGAGCATAAAGTCGATACCCCTTACGAAGGCGATATAATCGCTGAGCTTGTAGAGCGTAAAGCAATCAAAGTGTTGGAGCCCGGTCTTTTTATTTTCCGTGAGCCTTTCTCCAGCTTAATGCGTTTCTTTGATTACTCTTTCGTTACGAAGATCGCCAAGCGGTTCGAAGGCATGCAGGAAGAGTCATATCCTGCTGTTATTCATAGTCATACTTTGAATAAAACGAATCACTTCACTTCTTTCCCGGAGCACATTCATTTCGTGACTCATCTACGTGAAGATCTCGATGTCATTGAGTCTTTCTCCCAATCGATCCGCGAAGCTGGCGGTTGGAGCCAAGAGCAGCCGCTCGCGCTTGATAACAATATGGTGAAGCCGAACTTCATGATGAATCCATCTACTTGTTATCACTGCTATGAAGGCCTAGAGAATGAAACGCTTGAGGGTGACGGCATCGTCGTTACAGCCATTGCGAAATGTCACCGCTTCGAGTCCAAAAACCACACCGATTTCGGTCGTCTGCTCGACTTCTCGATGCGCGAAATTATTTTCGTCGGTAAACCAGATTTCGTCAAAGAAAATCGCCTAAAATCGATCGAATATCTTAAAGAGCTTGCCGTTGAATGGAACGTGGACAGTATGATGGAGATCGCCAACGACCCGTTCTTCACAAACGATTTCCAAGTGAAAGCGTCCTTCCAACGCAATCAAGAGATGAAGTATGAGCTGCGCTTGAGCATTCCTCATGTGAAGAAGTCAATCGCCTGTTCCTCTGTAAATTTCCATAGCAACACGTTTGGGAATGCTTTTAATATTAAAATGGGCAAGCGCAACGCCGTTACAGGCTGTGTAGGCTTTGGAATCGAACGCTGGGCGTTCGCATTCTTAGCGCAGTACGGTCTCGACGAGCAGCAGTGGCCAGCCACATTCCGTGAGCAGTACCATGCTTGGCAGGAGAAGGCGCTGTAAGTGCTTCATCAGTTCATCAAAGTAACATCACATGGCCCACACGCCGACATTAGCTGTACGATATACAGTTCCTTGTCAGCTGTGGGCCAACTAATGCTTCATGCGTTCTCTATGGCAAGCCAAACGTTATGAAGCGTCCATCCTATACAAAGATAATGAGTGATACCGTTGAAAGTAGCTGCATTTCTCAAAAAAAATAGCTTCGTACTCGGCCTGCTGCTGGCAATCGTCGTCTCCGACCTGCTCATTTCCTGGTGGAATCCGATGGTTAGCTCCCGCCGTTTTTACAAAAACGACTTTACCAAAACGCTCTACCACCACGGCTGGTCCCAATCGGGTCCGGTTTTCTTCGGTAATTCATCCGTTACCGGTGCGTATATCGAAGAGAAGTCCGAAGCCCATTTGGTTGAGATGGGACTTTCCTATGGAAAGCTAACCGACCTGAAAGCCATCCTATCGAATAACCTTTACCAGGTAAAGGATGAGCTTGTGATTGGCATCGATGTTCACACCATGCTGGACTCACTTGAAACAGATCCAACATACCAATGGTTCAAACCATGGTACCAGCCTTATGTTTATACCTACCGCGACTATTTCCGAGACTCCGGTGAAGAGTTTGCTCGTACTTTGCGTAAAGGCAGCCTTGCCTACGAACCACGTTGGATTGATAAAGAGCTTTACCCCGGGCACAAAGACGATGCTTTCCTAAAGACGAAATGGACCGATTATGACAAACGCTTCGGTGCTATGACATTGAAGGATTTTCAGGCAAATTTGGATGCTCTGCAGTGGGTTATCCAGTATGCGAATAAACATCAACTTCCTCTGCGAGTGATTTGGATGCCGTGGAACAAAGGCTATGCAGATCCGCCTTATGTCGCCTCCTTGATGCAAGAAGGAAACCGCCAACTGCAAGCTGCGAATGTGCCTACGCTGGATTTGCTGCACAAATACGATCCACGCTATTTCCATGACCTTGTTCATTTAAACCGCGAAGAGGGCGCGCCGCTATTTACGAAGGAGGTTGACACATGGTTAAAATCCTTAGGAAAACCATCGAAGTCTTGATCTACCTCGTGATGTTGTACTTGGTTTTCATTTATTTTACCGGCAAGGGCTTGTTTATTTACGAGAAATTCTAGCATTTCTAAATCGGCCAGATGTCTAAGTTGATTCCGATCAAGCTTTCGAAGCGAGGAGTTCTATAGCTATGTTTTATATGCACATGAACGCAATTATCGCTATGATTGGCATGGTTGCCGTTCTGATGCTCACCCGCAAGTGGGCTAATAACAAACGCATTCTGATGATTATTTTCAGCCTCTGCTTTCTGCTGCTGTTCAGCGAGAAGCTGCTCATTTTCTATGCTGCTTTTACGGTCATTAATTATGCTGGCTTTGTTTATCTATGCCGAACGACGTTATGGCGTAAAGCGACCTTTATTTTCGCGATTGCCGCTAATGTTGTCGGTGTATTTCTCGGTGTCCGGCTTTTCGTCATGGACATTTTTCACAATCCTTTATTCGATGCTATCATCTATTTAGGCCTCATTTATAACGTTCTTAAAGTGATCGATGCTTATTATTTCGCATATTTCTTCGGTAAAGAAGGTCAAGTTCCAGCCATAGATTACGCGAATTACCTGCTATTCATTCCAACTTTTACATCGGGGCCGATTTTAAAATTCCGTGATTTCATGGCCGATAGCAAAAAGCCTTACAGCGTAGACGCTGCGCTCTTCGAAGACAGTGTGAAACGGATCATTTTAGGATTGTTTAAAAAAATCGTTGTCGTCACCTGGATGACCAGCATTTTCGATCAAGTGCTAAAGCAGGATCTACACACTCATCAGTCGTTATTTCTATTGATCTGGTTCTACGCACTCATTTACTTCGATTTCTCTGGTTATTCCGATATGGCGATCGGCTTTGGGCGATTGATGGGCTATACGATGCCTGAGAACTTCAAGCGTCCACTCTTCTCGCCTTCCATGACGCAGTTTTGGCGGAATTGGCACGCGACGTTAGGTGATTTTTTCCGAGATCATATCTTCATGTTCTTCTCCCGTACTGCTCCATCCCGTTGGGTAGCCTCCAGCTTGTCCGTTCTGATTATGGTCTTAATTGGTCTATGGCATGGTTTCACATGGCTTTATTTCTTTTACGGGCTCTACCATGGGATCATTCTGGCCATCGAAAATATATTTAAAATCACTACCGTTAACAAAAAGAAAGTATCCAAAACCTATTTCTACTTCCGTTGTTTCGTGACACAAGCGTTGGTTACGTTCTCGGTTATTATCTACAGCTCCAATTATGAGACGGTACTTCGAATCTATAAAGGCTTGCTTCATTTTACTGGGTGATAGTGGTATAATTTGTGTGGTTGTTTACCATTTATGGAGGTGTACCTAATGAAGTTAGGCGTTTTTATGGTTCTGTTCGGTGGAAAACCTTTCGAGGAAGCGTTGGATTACATTGCTGCGAAAGGCTTGGATGCTGTTGAAATTGGTACAGGGGGCTATCCCGGTACAGCGCATTGCAACCCAAGCGAACTTCTCGCAGACGCAGGGAAACTAAAAGCATTTAAACATGCGGTGGAATCCCGCGGTTTGACAATCAGCGCACTTAGCGCTCACGGGAACCCGCTGCACCCGCAAAAACACATTGCTAAAGAGTTTCATGATGCTATTATACAAACGATTGATCTTGCTGAGCGCCTAGAGGTACCTGTAGTTAATACGTTCTCTGGTTGTCCTGGCGACCACGAGGATGCGAAGTATCCGAACTGGCCGGTAGCGCCTTGGCCGAACGATTTCCAAGAGATTCTGGACTGGCAGTGGGGGAACAAAATTATTCCTTACTGGACAGAGACAGGCAAGTACGCTTCCGACCGTAATATTAAAATAGGACTGGAGCTGCACGGTGGTTTCTCCGTACATACGCCAGCAACCCTCCTTCGTCTTCGTGAAGCAGCAGGCGATGTAATCGGAGCGAATCTTGACCCGAGTCACATGTGGTGGCAAGGTATCGATCCTGTTCAAGCTGTGCAAATTCTTGGCCGTGCCGGAGCGATTCACCATTTCCATGCTAAAGATACATCGCTTGATGTTAACAATGTAAACCGCTATGGTGTAACGGACATGCAATCCTATGCCAACATGCTTGACCGCGCTTGGCAGTTCCGTTCCGTTGGTTATGGTCACGATATGAAGGTTTGGGCTGACATCATTAGCGCTCTGCGCCTTGTTGGTTATGACTATGTAGTGAGCATCGAGCACGAAGACGGTTTGATGTCCGTTGAAGAAGGATTCTCCAAAGCAGTGCAAAATCTTCAACAAGTCCTCATCAAGGAACCTCTTGGTGAAATGTGGTGGGTATAAGCATTCGCTTTAAATAAAACAAAAAAGCCCGCAGGCGCCTATGATCTTACGATCTTGGTCCTGTGGGCTTTTATCTTGTTTTGCTCAGATTACCAGCCGGTGATCATTATGTAATCCATGAAGCCGAATACGAGCAAGGAAACCCCCGCAAATCCTAGAGCAAACACATTTCTTCTAGGGTTGATCAACTCTCTGATGAAAGCAATGGCGATGATCACCGTGAAGATCAAAACATAAATATCAAAGCTTGTATACGTACTTGTTGTTGCTGCTGCTTCCGCTAATAACATGGTGAAACCTCCTTATAGTAACTCGGTGCAAGGCACACGTCCTGCTATTTTAATTCTATGTTAGCTTGATTGAGCACTAGATGCAAGTGATTACACTGATGTGTAACAAGTTTGTCACCTTTTACAGGGCTTGACCACATAACAAGGCCGTTAATGGATGGGTTCATTAGAGCCCTAACATCAAATCAATGATTGTTTCATGATGAACCGGGATTTCTCAAACCTGCCTCGTAAGTATAAAATGTCCATCTCTTCGACTATTTATAACTCTGGGTATGCCAAGATTCAATGCTTAACTTAATACACAAGCTACAAAAAATAAACCCGAAATCCCTATCAAGGGACATTTCGGGTTCTATGTTTTCATAGATTTGCACTTAAACGACTAGTCCGTACACGGGGTCGAATTCTTTATGCTCCTCGATATATGCGTTTTGTAGTTTTTCTGCTAATTCTTTTTCCTGCCAAGCTAAGAATCGAAAAGGATCAATACCTAAAGCAGAAACAATCTGTTGTAACTCTAACGTCGGTTTCATAACAAGCCTCCATAAAGTAGATAGATTAGAACTGCTTATATCCTCGATCATGGATAGTTAGTAAGAGGGATATTTTCGTATGCAACTTATAACCTAATTATAGGTCTTTTCTCCTTCATTGGGATAGAGGGTTAAATTGTCGAAGCTTGTATCATTCAATTAAGTATTAACAAAATTAAACGTTTGTTAGTCGGAATTGTGACAAAAGAACAAAATAAGCTTGGCGTCACGATCTCTTGTATCGTGAGCCAAGCTTATTCGGGTAACTTACTAGCCTACTGATTCTTCTAGCACTTCAAGACGCTTTGTGTAGTTCTCAGAGCGCTCCCGATCCCTTTCAAGGATCGGTTTCAAGTACTGGCCGGTGTAGGACCCGGCCACCTTCACGACATCCTCCGGCGTACCGGCAGCCACGATCAGTCCTCCGCGGGTACCACCCTCGGGGCCTAGATCGATGACGTGGTCCGCCGTCTTGATCACATCGAGGTTATGCTCGATGACAAGCACGGTTTCACCGTTCTCAACGAGACGGTGAAGAACCTTCAGCAGACGATCGATATCGTGGATGTGGAGCCCCGTAGTGGGCTCATCCAGGATGTAGATCGTCTTGCCTGTGCTGCGGCGGTACAGCTCCGCTGCGAGCTTCACACGCTGGGCTTCGCCGCCGGACAGCGTAGTCGCTGGCTGGCCGAGGGTCATGTAGCCCAGTCCAACATCCAAAAGTGTCGTCAGCTTACGATGAATACGCGGCAAGTTCTTGAAGAACTCACAGCCGTCCTCAATCGTCATCTCTAACACTTCGGAAATGCTCTTGCCTTTGTACTTCACTTCCATCGTCTCACGGTTATATCGCTTGCCTTTACAGACTTCACAAGGCACGTACACGTCTGGTAAGAAGTGCATCTCGATCTTGATGATGCCATCTCCACGACAAGCCTCACAGCGGCCGCCTTTCACGTTAAAGCTGAAGCGTCCCTTCTTGTAACCGCGAACCTTGGCTTCGTTCGTATTCGCATAAACATCACGGATATCGTCAAATACACCGGTATACGTCGCTGGATTCGAGCGCGGCGTACGACCAATCGGTGATTGGTCAATATCGATGACTTTATCGATATGTTCAAGGCCTACAATCTCCTTGTGCTCACCAGGACGCACCTTAGCTCCGTTTAAATCACGCGACAAGGTTTTGAACAAAATCTCGTTAATCAACGTACTTTTGCCTGAACCAGATACCCCTGTTACACAGGTGAATACACCGAGTGGCACTTTAGCCGAGACGTTGCGCAAGTTATTTTCTTTGGCGCCTTTGACCTCGATCCATTTCCCATTCGGCTTGCGTCGCGCTGCTGGAATAGGAATAAACCGTTTGCCGCTGAGGTATTGCCCTGTAAGCGAGTTTTCGTCTTTCATCAACTCTGAAGGCGTACCTTGCGCAATGACTTGTCCGCCATGAATACCGGCACCAGGACCGATATCGATAATGTAATCGGCAGCCATCATTGTATCTTCATCATGTTCCACGACGATTAACGTGTTACCAAGATCACGCATATGTTCGAGCGTCTGAATCAAACGCGTATTATCTCTCTGATGCAGTCCTATGCTAGGCTCATCCAAAATATAAAGGACACCCATCAAACTAGAACCGATCTGAGTAGCCAAGCGTATCCGCTGAGCTTCTCCACCCGATAATGTACCTGCAGCACGATGCATCGTTAAGTAATCAAGACCTACGTTGACTAGGAACCCTAGGCGCGATCTGATTTCTTTGAGAATCAAATTGGAAATCGTCAGCTCACGTTCATTCAAGTCCAGCCCTTTGAACCATTCCTCAGCGTCACCAATCGAAAGGGAAGTTGCATGAGCAATGTTTTTGCCATTGATCGTCACAGCTAACGTTTCTGGCTTTAGACGCTGTCCTTTACACTTCGGACAAGGCTTCGTGCTCATATATGTCTGAATGTGCTCCCTGATTCCCTCAGAGAACGTATCTTTGAATCGGCGTTCTAAGTTGCGAATGATACCCTCGAAAGGAACTAGCGCTTCCTTGCTCGCTCCCATATCATTCTCGTAGCGGAAGCGAATCTTCTCCCCGCCTGTTCCATAAAGGATAACCTTCATCTGATCACTGCTGATCTCAGAAACAGGCACATTGCGCGGGATGGAATAATGTTCGCAAACCGCCGCAAGGAACTGCGGATAATAGTTGGAAGTGCTGCCGGCCCATGCTTCGAACGCTCCCTCTTCAATCGTTAGCTTCATATCTGGAACAAGTAAATCAGGATCAACAATCATTTGACTGCCTAGTCCATCACAATCGGGACAAGCGCCAAAAGGACTGTTAAACGAAAACATTCTCGGCGCTAATTCTTCAACACTGAAGCCGCACTCCGGACAGGCTAGGTTCTGGCTGAAGAGCAGCTCTTCTTTGTCAATAATATCGACAATTACCCGGCCATTTGCCAACTTGAGCGCTGTCTCCAGGGAATCCGCAAGGCGAGTTTGAACATCCTCTTTGATCACGATACGGTCAACAACGACCTCGATCGTGTGCTTTTTATTTTTGTCGAGTTCTATCTTCTCAGCGAGGTCGACCGTCTCACCGTTGACACGCACCCTAACGAATCCCTGCTTTTGAATATCAGCAAGCAGCTTCGTATGTTCGCCTTTGCGTCCTGAAATAAGGGGAGCTAGAATCTGGAGCTTCGTTCGTTCCGGATACTCCATAATGCGATCCACCATTTGTTCTACGGTTTGCGATGTAATCTCAATGCCATGGGTCGGACAATGCGGACGTCCAATTCGAGCATATAGTAAGCGCAAATAGTCGTAAATCTCCGTTACTGTCCCAACCGTGGAACGCGGATTGCGACTTGTTGTCTTCTGATCAATGGAAATAGCCGGTGATAGACCTTCAATCGAATCTACATCCGGCTTATCCATTTGCCCTAGAAATTGTCTGGCATAGGCAGATAGAGATTCAACATATCTACGCTGCCCCTCCGCATAAATCGTATCAAAGGCAAGCGACGATTTCCCTGATCCACTTAAGCCTGTAAGAACAACAAACTTATCACGTGGAATCGTGACATCGATATTTTTCAGATTATGAGCTCTAGCTCCTTTAATGACGATTTGATCTCTAGACACAGTACCCTTCCTCTCCTATGTGAAGCTGATGCCACTTCTAGGCGTCAGCTTTCATTTCCATAATAGCATCACGCAGCTGCGCGGCTCGTTCAAACTGTAGGTTCTTCGCAGCCTCTTTCATCTCGCCTTCCAAACGCTCGATCAGCGATGCGCGATCTTTCTTCGACATCTTCGCACCCTTCACATCGGCCAGATAATCCGCTTTCTGTTCAGCTACTTTCGTAGCTTCGATGACATCGCGAATTTTCTTGGCAATCGTCTGCGGCGTGATCCCCAGTTTCTCATTATGTGCTTCTTGAAGACTTCTGCGGCGACTCGTCTCATAGATCGCCTTCTGCATGGAATCCGTAATTCTATCTCCATACATAATGACGCGACCGTCTGAATTTCTCGCCGCACGGCCTATGGTTTGAATCAGCGATCGTTCCGAGCGTAGGAACCCTTCTTTGTCCGCATCTAGAATAGCGACCAACGAAACCTCAGGTAAATCAAGTCCTTCCCTAAGGAGGTTAATCCCCACAAGAACATGGAAGGTCCCCAACCGCAAATCACGTAAAATCTGCATACGCTCAAATGTCTTGATATCCGAGTGCAAGTACCGAACCTTAATACCGATTTCCTTAAAGTAGTCGGTTAAATCCTCCGACATCTTTTTCGTTAAGGTAGTAACGAGCACCCGCTCATCTTTACGAATTCGATCATGAATTTCGGCTATTAAATCATCGATTTGTCCCTTGGTTGGTCTTACCTCAATAATAGGATCCAATAGTCCCGTAGGACGAATAATTTGCTGCGTCATTTCCGGACAATGTTCTAACTCGTAAGGTCCAGGTGTTGCTGATATATATAAAATTTGGCTGACTTTCTCCTCGAACTCTTCAAAGCGTAGAGGACGGTTATCGAGTGCAGATGGCAAACGGAAACCGTGGTCAACCAATACTTCTTTCCTCGCCCTATCTCCATTGTACATCGCGCGAATTTGCGGCAAAGTCACATGAGACTCATCAACCATGAAAAGCATGTCGTCCGGGAAATAATCCAAAAGCGTATAAGGCGTAGCCCCTCGCTCGCGGAAAGTCAGCGGTCCTGAGTAATTCTCAATACCATTGCAAAAGCCCATCTCTTGCATCATTTCCATATCGTAACGCGTCCGCTGTTCCAGCCTCTGTGCTTCGAGTAGCTTCCCTTGCTCTTTGAGCTCGGCAAGACGTTCCTCAAGCTCACGCTCAATATTCACAAGCGCGCGTTTCATCGTATCTTCGTGCGTCACAAAGTGAGACGCCGGGAAGATAGCAATATGCTCGCGTTCGCCGATAATCTCGCCGGTAAGCACGTTAATTTCCGTTATCCGTTCGATTTCGTCACCAAACAATTCAACTCTCACTGCTTGTTCGCCATGGGACGCTGGAAAAATCTCAACAACATCTCCACGCACGCGAAACGTCCCGCGGACAAAATTCATATCATTCCGCTGATATTGAATATCCACGAGCTTGTGTAAAATCTCATTGCGCGATTTCTCCATACCTACACGTAAAGAAAGCAGCATATTCCCATATTCAATTGGCGAACCCAAGCCGTAAATACACGATACGCTCGCAACGACAATAACGTCACGGCGTTCAAATAACGAGCTTGTCGCTGAGTGACGAAGCTTATCAATCTCTTCATTGATGCTGGAATCTTTCTCGATGTAAGTGTCAGAGGAGGCAATGTAGGCTTCTGGTTGGTAGTAATCATAGTAACTAACGAAGTAGGAGACGGCATTATGAGGGAAAAATTCTTTAAATTCACTGCACAACTGTGCGGCTAACGTTTTGTTATGCGCAATAATCAGGGTAGGACGGTTCAACTTGGCAATAACTTGCGCCGCTGTGAACGTTTTTCCCGTTCCCGTCGCACCTAAGAGCGTCTGATGCTTATTACCCGCTTGAATACTTTGAACAATTTCCTCAATCGCTTTAGGCTGATCGCCTTGTGGAGAAAAATCCGATACTAGTTCAAACTTCTTGGAACTTATTTCTAGTTCACTCATCAATAATCACCTACACTTATCGAAATAAATCGAACTTTTATCCTATTAACTTTCCTTATGCTATTTCCGATATAGAAGTTTATGGAACTTATTTTGCACAAATATGAAGGAATCTCTAAAATCATCCATCATAAGAATGTTTGTTCTGGTTTTTCCATTATACCCTTTTTGAATCATGGATGCAAACGGCAATATCTGTTACGGCCGTATAAATTTTATGGAGAGAGGCCCCAACGAATTTATCTGGTTGCTTTAAGGTTCCTATTCTTTTTATGCTAATTAGGAGTGGTACAGTCATGGATTTGACAACAGTTTTAGGATTAGTATTGGGTCTTGTAGGTTTAGTCGGCGGGTACATGTGGGATGGCGGTCATATTAGTTCATTGATCATCCCGAGTGCCATGCTAATCGTTTTCGGCGGAACCTTTGGTGCAGTAGCCATCAGCTTCCCGCTCTCTATTTTAGCCAAAATCCCTAAAGCTCTAGGCATTGCCTTCAAAGAAGTAAAAAGAGATCCGAGGGCAACGATTGATGAACTTGTGGATATGGCTTCGATCGCTCGTCGAGAAGGAGTACTAGCCCTTGAGCAACGCGCACAAGAGCATACAAATCCGTTCCTAAAAGATGGCTTGCTTATGGTGGTGGATGGAACTGATCCCGAGCTGACTAGACAAATTCTAGAGCTTGAGATGGACGCAATTGAGCACCAGGTTGATAATATGTCAAAGGTTTTCGAAGCCGGAGGCGGCTATGCACCAACCATGGGCATTATCGGTACCGTTATGGGTCTCATTCACGTTCTCGGTAATCTCGACGATCCCTCCAGTCTCGGACCTGCCATTGCCGTTGCTTTCACAGCTACCTTATACGGTGTTATGAGCGCCAACTTAGTCTATCTTCCGATTGCTAATAAAATTAAGGTTCGCGGCAAAGAAATGGTTTCCGAAATGGAATTGATGTTAGAAGGAATTCTCGCCCTTCAAGCTGGTGAAAATCCACAGTTAATTAAGAAAAAACTGAATTCCTTCCTCCACGATAAACCAACGAAGAAAGTCGTAGAGGAGGATGTCGATAATGGCGCGGAGAGGTAAGAAGCACGAGGAACATGTCAATCATGAGAGATGGCTCATTACTTACGCTGATTTAATCACCCTTCTGCTCGTTTTCTTCATTATTATGTATGCAATGAGTAAAGTCGATGTTCAAAAGTATTCCGTTCTAGCTCAAGCCTTAAACATGCAATTCCAGAAAGCCGACTCGGTATTGGATAAAGGCTTTGGCGTCAGCGGTCAAATGACCCCGAAGCAAGGCGATGCCCAGACACCGCAGAACCAGAATCAGAGCCAAGACGATCAGAAAGAAGAGAAAGATAAAACAAAGCCTGAAGATAATGAAAAAGAGAAGCGCGAAAAGGAACTTCAAGATCTTTTAAAACAAGTCCAAGCTTATATTAAGGATCAGAATCTGGACGCACAAGTGTCCGCTAGCGATACAGAACGCGGTGTGGCTATCACCCTTAATGACTTATTCCTATTCGACCTAGGAAAAGCGGACCTGAAAGCGGCCTCCTTTCCTATTCTACAGAAGCTTGCTTCATTTTTCCCTACGCTGAACAGCAAGGTGAGTATTGAAGGTCATACTGACAACTTGCCTCTAGCTACTGGTTCTCCTTTCAAAGATAATTGGGGATTATCATTCGCCCGTTCCCTTTCGGTGCTTCGCTATTTTAGCGATACGGCCAAACTGGATAACAATAAATTTATAGCTACTGCTTATGCCGATACGATGCCAAAAGTAGCCAACACCAGCGATGAGAACCGCAGCAAAAATCGCCGCGTCGAAATCATTGTTCTGCGTGATGGGCTTTCACCAACAACAACTGTTAAATAAGCAAAGACCCTTCCTCTTTCAAACGAGAGAATAGGGTCTTTTTTTTGAAATTACATAGATTTCGTCGAATCATTGGATAACAAGCCTGTCAGTTTACTTCGCAAATAGGAAAACAAATGCAAGGGTCTTTGCTCTAAGAAGTACAATGCATCCTGATCCGGAGCTAAAATAATACCTAATTGATGATGATCGCCAGAGTATATCGCTCGCTGCAAGAAACGCACCTCACCCTGCTCATTCAGCACCTCCAGCCTGCAAAAGGCGGAATTCAGCCCCATGGCAACGTGTAGATCGGTTTTAGTCTTGATTTTGTGACCGTTCACCTTGTGAATGAGTTCGCCCGTTTGAATACCTAGCTCGTGGGCAGGACTGTTTGGCACTACCGACAGCACCATAAGACCTCGCTCTGAGTGAACGTAGAACGGCACCAGCTTATCTTCCACCCATTGGTTATACCGAATCAATCCTTCATGTAAAGCAATGCTTAATGCGGCTCCTACAAGCAGAATCGGCGGCCAAAAATGAGCAGCAATCGCTGTGACTAATAGGATGATGCCATATAAGTAGAGCAAGCTTGAACTGAAACGGGCTTGTTTGCGGGGAAGCTTCGATATCGTAAGCTCCGTAAAGCCAATCATTGCCGGAAAGGCAAGAAGTGTCCATCCTGATGCGAGGTTCGAACCAAACAGCGTTTCCCATGGAAGACCTTGTATACTTCCTCCTGTCATAGGAACGAGCAAGAATAAAGGGACAGGCCAGAAGCCTTGCAGCTGTTGCCCGCCGATAATTTGCCCTCGCCTTCCTTCAAGGAACAGCGGTGTTGCCATGCGTGCTCCTTGAAAGCCGACGAGCATCGCTTCTAGAAGATGAAGTACGGCGACAATGACCAGCAAGGAAGGAATATCCGCGCCAACTACAATGTCCAGAACCGGAACCCTCTCCTGTAGGCTGGCTGCGTTCGGTATCCACGAAAGAATCACTTGCGCGATTCCCAAAATACCTACTGCATAAGCCAAACACAAGAATCTAACGCGCATCATCACTAGGATAATCGATAGGACCCATAACAGAATGACCGTGCTCGCTTGAATATTAACACCTACGAAGAGCATAAGTACGGAGGCACTGATACCGCCTAGCCAACCCCAAAGTACGGTTCGCCATGTCTCATTCAATAAAGAATGCAAGCGCGTGTGAAACAGCTTACGCTCCATCTGAATCTGCTTCCGATAATGCAACACGATAAATAGAATACCTATATAGTAAAAAGGATTCGCAAACAACTGCCCTACAGCCTGCAGCAGTCTGTCCAAGAGTTGAATCAATACATCCATACGAATCTGGGCTCCTTGATGAAAAAGAAATAGGAAGGCAGCCGTAGCAACCTTCCTACACTAATTCGACTATTAGAGCTTATCTCCTGCCCATCTTGACGAATTTCCAATATCTGATCCTTATTATTTCCCGATTTGCTTTTGGATTTGCCCAATTGCTGCCTTCAACTGCAAATCATTCTTCGGCTCACGGATTTGCTCCAAAATTGATTTTTCGATTTTAGCCGCTGTTTCCGTATCTACCTCGCCAGTCATTGGTAAACCGTTAGTTCTTTGGAATGCTTTAACAGCTGTAACTGTCTTATCATTGAAATAACCATCCGAACGCTCAGGGTTAAAACCAAGGCCTGATAACATCAGCTGTAGATTCTTCACATCATCGCTTGTCATATCCTGTTTAAGCACACTTTTCTTAGACAGCGGAGCTGCTTTGAAATAAGCCGGCTGCTCAACTGGGATATCCGGCTGGATCCCTGTTTTGTGAATCCAGTTGCCGTTCGGGGTTAACCATTTGTACACCGTCATTTTGATATTGCTGCCGTCACCCATTTCCTTCTCAAAAGTAACCTGTACGGTTCCTTTCCCATAGGAGGTTTCACCAACAATTTTACTGCCAACCGCTTCTTGGAAGGCTCCTGCCAGTATCTCCGAAGCACTCGCACTACCCTTGTTCACAAGCACTGTAACCGGATAGTTCTTGCCTGAGCCTGTTGAAGGTGTCGGCTCCCGCTTCCCATCCCGATTCTCGACCTGGACGATCGGCTTGCCGCTTTTGACGAAAGGATTCACGATGTCGACGACCACGTTCAAAAGACCGCCTGGGTCATTACGCACGTCGATAACTAGCCCTTTCATCCCTTTGGCTTCAAGGCTTTTCAGCTCTTCAGCGAAACGGACGGCTGTATTCGAGGAGAATTGGCGAATCTCAATCTTCCCGATTTGGTCCTGCAGCATTTCGCCATAAACCGTTTCAACGTCAATATTATCCCTGACCACGATGACTTGTACCGGATCACCGGCACCTTGACGAAGTAAATCGAGCTTCGCCTGCGTTCCTTTAGGGCCGCGGATTTTCATGACCGCTTGGTTGAGTGTAAGCCCGTCCAACTTCTCTCCGTTGACCGAGACAATCACGTCTTTGGATTGAATACCAGCTTTCTCAGCAGGAGAGCCCTTGATGGGAGACACGATTACGAATTTACCTTCCTCAATCGAAACCTCTGCCCCTATCCCTTGAAAAGAGGACGTAATGCTCTCATCGAACTGCTTCGCTTCCTTCTGATCCATATACACGGTAAACGGATCTTCCAGAGATTCCAACATGCCATTGATTGCACCGTTGACCAGCTTATCATGATCCGGCTGCTGCAAATACTTGCTCTCGATCAATTGAAACGTTGTAGCGATTTTGCTCAAATCCTTACTCGAAAGTCCGGAAGAAGTGGCAGTGGATGCGGTCGTACTGCCCGCTGGCTGCTCTTTCCGCCCCCAAGAAAAGGATGAATCCACAATCGTCAGTGTCACGATACTGCTTGCAAACATGGCTAACAAAACAAATACTATGACCGTGCGTCCTTTGAATTGCAAAGCGCGTTTCACCACCTTTTTCCTAAAACCCATTTGGGTTCGCCTGTTTGTAGTATATGACAAGCTATTCCCGTTTTATAACCAAGTTCCCCTATCGTAAGAATGGTTTAGGATCGGTTGGAACTTCATTCTTCCTTACTTCAAAATGCAAATGGTTCCCTGTCGATTGACCTGTCGAGCCAACACCGGCAATCTTCTGTCCGCGTTTCACCAAATCGCCAACTTTGACATAGATCCCATCATTCATAATATGTCCATATAACGTCCATAACCCATTCCCATGATCCACGATGATGCAATTCCCATATCCGTTCATCCATGAAGCATAGATGACTGAGCCGTTCTCAGCTGCGAGAATGCCCGTTCCCTTGGGAGCTCCCAAATCAATACCTTTATGGCTCTCTGATCTGCCTGTAACTGGATTGATTCTATTCGTGAAATCGGATGTGAGCGGCGCTTGAGAGGCCAATGGGTAACCCAGTTTCCCACCGGAATAAGTGAAAGGCGACTTCGCTTTACTAGCTGCCCGTTTCTTCGCCTGTAAATCTGCCTCTTGCTTCGCTAATTGTGTAATCTGTCTATCGCTTTCTTCTGAAATATCCTCTAGCACCTTCTCTTGCTTCGTAAGGGAAGCAATCTTAACTTCCTTGGCCTTCTCTTTCGCTTGCAGATCGTCCCTAAGGGCGTCGGCATCAGCGTAAAGCGCCTTAACCTTCTCAAGCTGCTCTTCTGTATCTATCTTCTTCTGAGCAACCGTTTCTTTATCTTTCTTATTTGCCACTAATATCTCTTTATCTTGATTAACAATAGATTTCAAAGCTTCAATACGGTTCAAGAAATCAGAAAAACTGGTCGCGCTAAGCAGCACATCCATGTACGAAACAAAACCGTTCATATACATTAAGCGCACTCGAGATTTCAGCATTTGATCACGAGACTCCACACGAGCTTCCGCTTCATCCAATTGTTTAGCGTTCTCTGCTAATGTATCCGACACTTGGTCGATTTCTTCATTCAGCTTCGTGAGCTTCTTGCTAGCCTCATTGACCTGATTGACAAGCGTGTTCATATCCTTCGTCGCCTGGTCCTTCTCGTTATGGACCTTCGTTATTTGATTCTGGGCGTCATTCGCCTTCTGCTGCGCTTGCGCCTTCATTTTCTTGAGCTGAGTCAACTGCTGATCGATCTTTTCCGTTGTTGAAGCGGCATACCCCGCATAAGGAACCGCCAATGAAGCCGCAATCCCAAGAGTCAACACCATAGGTAGAATCTTCTTCTTCAAGCACGTAGCCTCCCCATCATCAAAACCTGGAACTTCTTAAATCTTTTATACTTTGAATCTCTTAAATTCCTAATCTATGAATCTTTGAAAATGAAAAAATAAAAATAAAAGCTTCTAAAGCCGACTTTCAGAACCGAGAAGGTTGGACGAAAATGGGAGTAGGAGAACGGAGTGTAGCAAAGCTACATGAGTACCGGACTACCCCATTTTCGTTCAAGATTCGACGCCGAATAAGCTTCCAGAAATACATCGTTATGAGATAAACCTATATCGAAGTCATTCGAAGATGAGCGACCGCGTTTAGTGGTAGGTTTATTCGCCAATCAGAATCCCTCCTTTACGCTTTAGCGCTATTAGGATTTATCATTCTGATGTGGACAAAGTCGGCTTTAAAGCCTCCTTAAACTCTGAGGAATTTGCGGACTGAGATTAGGGACCCCCAGATTCCGATTACCATCCCAATACCTAACAACAAAGCCATCATCGTAGGAGCAATATCCCCGAAAGGTGTTAATTCAACCATAAGCAGATTCAAGTTCAGTGAACTTGTGTTAAGCAGCTTCCAGTACCCACCTAAAATAATAGCTGTCGGGACTACAGAGCCGATGAATCCAAGCAGAGCACCTTCTATAAAGAACGGCCAACGAATAAAGGAATTCGTCGCACCCACCAGTTTCATAATTGATATTTCTTTGCGTCTGGCCAAAATCGTAATTTTGATCGTATTCGCGATCAGGAACACAGCGGTAAATGAAAGTAAAATAACAATACCAATCCCGACCCAACGAACAATTTGTGTCACCTTAAATAGGGCTTCAACCGTACCTTTGCCATAATTCACCTTGTAGATAGGCTTTGGATCTTTGCCGATGTTAAGCGCGCTGATTTGATCAGCAACGACGGCCACATTGCGAGGGTCATCGACTTCGATGGTAAACGCATCGTTTAGCGGATTATTTTCTCCTTCAAATCCATCTAATAAAGCTTTACCGCTCTCACCAAGCTTTTGCCTTAAATAAATAAGGCCCTCTTCTTTCGAAACAAACTTAATAGTTTTTACCTCATGAATAGCTTGGATTTGAGATTCGAGCGCAGTAATTTGATCCTGCGAAGTGTTAACTTCCAGATATACATTAATCTCAACCTGTTTCTCAATCTGACCTGCAATATCATTCACATTAAGTGTAATAAGGACGAAAATACCTAAAATAAATAACGAAATGGCTATCGAACTAATCGACGCGAACGTCATCCAACCATTCCGAACGACATTCTTCGTACCTTCTCGCAAATGACGAGAAACCGTACTAATCTTCATAACCGTATTCCCCCCGTACCTGGTCACGAGCAATGAGTCCATGCTCAATCGCAATGACTCGTTTACGCATCGTATTTACGATTTCCTTATTATGCGTAGCCATGACTATGGTGGTGCCCCGGAAGTTAATTTCCTCCATCAATTTCATGATTCCCCAGGAAGTCTCAGGATCGAGATTTCCTGTCGGTTCATCGGCGATAATGACAGCTGGGTTGTTAATTATTGCCCGGGCAATCGCTACCCGCTGCTGCTCGCCTCCAGAAAGCTGAGAGGGCAGCGAATTCGCTTTATCCTTCAACTTAACAAGCTCAAGCACTTCCATTGTGCGTTTCTTAATCTGCTTCTTAGGTGCCTCGATAACTTCCATAGCGAAAGCCACATTTTCAAAAATATTAAGCTTAGGAAGCAGTCGATAATCCTGGAAAATAACGCCAATATTACGACGCACATAAGGAATCTTACGCTGTTTCAGCTTTTCCAAATTAAAACCATTCACGAAGATTTGCCCCTTGGTCGGCCTCTCTTCTCTATACATCAACTTCATAAATGTAGATTTACCTGCGCCGGAAGGTCCAACAACATATACGAACTCGTTGCTGTCCACTTTTACATTAATCCCTCGCAATGCATGAGTGCCGTTGGAGTACGTTTTCCATACGTCCTGCATTTCGATCACAATATCACATCCTAATATATGGATCTTTGCGTAGCAAAGTCTCTCTGCTTTGGGATCTTTGAGCGGAGCTCAAAGTCTCTCTGCTGTATAGTTAGCTTTTATCCATTCGACACAAAAGCTGAAATTCCTTCTAAAATAGCTCTGAAATTCCTGTAGATTACCGTCATTATATCATTATTTGTACACATTTAAGCCGAATAAGGATTTAGTAATAAATTGGTTGAAAGGATGATACATATTAAGTAGAGAGACTTTAAGCTCCGCTCAAAGATCCCTATAAGCAGAGAGACTTTAAGCTCCGCTCAAAGATCCCTATATTAAGTACAAGCCCGAAATCATTCGTATGTAAAGGAGCCGCTATACATGTCACGCCAAATTAGAAAAGTTATCTTCTATACGTCTATCGTCGTAGGCATGCTAAGTGCATTTAGCATTGCTCTATACGTCTATGGTTCTCAGCCTACATTCCCTGCAGATTTCACAGTTGCTGGCTGGAGGGTTGGAGGAATGCCCTATGATAAATTTCAACAAGAATACGAACAGCGCCTACAGCTGCTCTCATCCTATCCCGTTCAATTGCAATCCTCCCGTCCGAACATTCCGAATAAACAACTGGCGCTTGGACAGCTAGGCGTTCAGTATCAAAAGGAAACCCTAGCTCGTTCACTTGGGCAGCTGTTCGGAGGCTCTCCGATAGAGCGTATAAAAGCCCGCTGGACCCTGCGTCACGCGGATATACCGCTCGAGGTCACTGTCAATCAAGCGCAGCTAAACACCGTAGTCAAAGAAGCTTGGAAGGACCTCTATAACCTTCAGCCGGTTGCCGCAAAACGCATTGTAACCAATGAAGATATACTAGCTTTCGAGCCCGAACGCAAAGTGCTTAGAATTGATACGGCCCATTTGCTTGAACACTTGAAAGAAATTGCCCCATCCATTGGCTATATTCACAATGCTGCTCCTATCACACTGTCCTTGCCTTTATATGAGCAGGGTCCTACAGTAACGATGGAAACATTGAAACGTCAGGGCATCGATCGCAAAATCTCGGAATTCACGACCTCATTCCCCCCATCAGGTGAAGGGAGAATTCACAATATACGCTCCACAGCCGCCTCTATTCAGGACTTGCTAATGGCGCCGGGAGAGACATTCGACTATAGTAAGATTATTCAACAAACCGAAGCCCAATTCGGCTATAAGGAAGCACCCGTCATCCTAAACGGCAAGCTCGTGCCAGGCATTGGAGGTGGCATTTGCCAAGTTTCGACAACACTTTACAATGCTGTCTTGCGGAGCGGTCTCGACATTGTTGAGCGGCGCAATCATTCACTCCCTGTTAGCTATGTTACGCTCGGCCAAGATGCAACTTTCGCCAGAGGTTATATTAATTTCAAATTCCGCAACAACACAGATGCCTATCTATTGATACGAACCATAACAACAGAACAAGCCGTCACCGTGAAACTTTTCGGGCATATGTCGCCTTCCATTACCTATGACATTAATTCCAACATTGTAGAAACAATTCAACCACCGGTTAAATACTTGCAAAATCCCAGCCTGAAACCAGGCGTTACACGCCCTATTAGCACAGGCAAGGTCGGCTACAAGGTAGAGACGTATCGGATCAAAAGAGAAAATGGTACGATCGTCAGTAAAGAATTAATCTCAAAGGATCAGTATTCTCCAGTACCTACTCTCATCGCCGCCAACCGCGGTGACATCAAGTCGGAAGAAATGAATCCCTCCACGCCAGAACAGCCCATCCTTGAAGATGGCGTGAAAGGACCGGTTAACCGGTAATATAAGGCTTCTGCCTCTTTTTGGAATAGGAAAGGTCATGTGACTGTAGTTACTAGGTCATTATGACTTTTTTCTATTATGATAGGAATATGAAATAGCACACAAGGAGGCTAGGCGATGAGCAAAATCGATTATTTCAAAGAATTAAACTATCGACTGCGTGGACTTCCCGAGAAGGAGCGCCAAAATATATTGTCTGTTTATGAAGAATTGTTTCAGAAAGCCATTGAAAATGGTAAGCAAGAGGATGATGTAGCGCAGTCTCTCGGCTATCCGCGAGTTCCTAACTGGGACGCTCAGAAGGAGACACCTAGTACAGAACAGGAGCCTTCCAAAAGCACGTCTGGCGAACGGGTAGAGAAATTTTATTCCAAACCGGAACCGACTGCGGTGCCTAAGCAAGCTCCTGAAACTAAGGGTTTTCCACCTTATACGCCTCCACAGGGCGCGAATCCTTATATGAATCCCAACCCGTACCCTTATCCAGTTAAACAGGAGTCGAGTATTAAGGCTATTATTGTAAGCATTTCGCTTGGATTTTTTAACCTAATATTCGTCGTTGGTCCTTGGTTCGGTATTCTCGCAACATTAATTGCGCTATTTGTTTCGGGCTTCGCGCTCATCATCTCGCCAATTGTCGGCATTCTCGGCAGTTATATGGGAACGGTCGGCAGCGATATGCGTTTCATTGGATTCGCAATGCTTGCTTGTTTCGGCTTGGGCATTATATTGACGACGTTAAGCTCATGGTTGTTCAAAGTATTTTTCAAACTCAGCTGGATGTATATCCAATTTAATGCCAAATTGATTAAGGGGGCTTAAGCTATGAAACGTGGAGTCAAATTTTTCTTACTGCTCGGCTTTGCCTGTCTTGGAATCGGCCTTATTGGAGCAGCTGTTTCTTTCAAAGAGGTTGATTGGAGCGCAGGTGTCACGAATATTGATATCGAAAAGAAGATTCCTGCCGCAAATATTGATACATTAATCATTCAAAATGACATCTCCGGGGTAACTTTTATCCCTAGTAATTCCGATGAAATTAAAGTCCATCTCGTAGGAACGATTAGCGAGAATAATGCTAAAAATTGCACCATTGAGGCTGCAACGGAAGGAAGCAACGTATGGCGTATAGACGTCTGTACGCAGAAAAAAGCATCGATTACGAATGGCTTTAATTTTGATTTGAACGAATTGAAAAGAATAATCGCTTACCAAGGGCTAGGCATCAAGACAGAAGTGACGCTACCAGATAAAATATACAAAGCGATCACGGTGTCTTCGGATACAGGACGCATCTACTTTAATGAAGTGAAAGCCGACAAACTCACAGCCAGCACGGACACAGGCGGTATCACCATTGAACGTTACGAAGGTAAGCAGCTGAACCTTCAAACGGATACTGGGCATATCAACGTGGAGAATGGCCAAGGAGATGTAAAGCTGAAAACAGATACAGGCAGCATTACTGCTAAACTGAACGATCTTGGAGATTCGGTATCGCTAGAAACCGACACGGGTACGATTCGCCTACAGCTTGATCCTGCTCCAAAGAATGCAAGCTTCGTTCTGAACGCCGACACAGGCAGTGTCAATCTGGAAGTACCTGGTGTGAATGTAGAGCAGACCGATCATCATTCTGCAAAGGGCACCATCGGCGATGGCAGCAAAAAAGTGAAGGTACGGGCAGATACAGGTTTTATCTCAGTTACTGGTAAATAAGAAAAGCCTTCAATACCATCCGAATCGATGGGATTGAAGGCTTTTTGACTATTGGCTTATTTGCTTTTTTCCAAATATGCCTGCAGCCACTCGTTCGATTGCGCCAGCACTTGTTCTGCACGGGCAATCGCCTCTGTCACTTGGTTGCTGGCCGTTCCGCCGTAGACATTACGCGCGTTAACCACTTGCTCAGGTTGTAGGACCTGATAAATATCGGACTCGAAAAGGCTGGAGAAGGTTTTGAACTCCTCGATGCTCATATCGAGTAGATATTTTTTGTTTTGGATGCAGTACAAAACTGTTTTACCAATCACTTCGTGCGCCTGACGGAAAGGCAATCCTTTGTTCACCAGGTAATCGGCGATATCCGTAGCGTTCGAGAAATCTTGGTTTACAGCTTGTCTCATGCGATCCGAGTTTACTTTCATCGTAGAGACCATAGGAGCGAATAATTGAAGCGCGCCCTGCAGGGTACGAACCGTATCGAACATGCCTTCTTTGTCTTCCTGCATATCCTTGTTATAAGCCAGCGGCAGCGACTTGAGCACGGTCATCAGACCGAACAAGTTGCCGTAGACGCGGCCTGTTTTGCCGCGGACAAGCTCAGCCACGTCCGGGTTCTTCTTCTGCGGCATGATCGAGCTGCCGGTGCAGAAAGCATCATCGAGTTCGATGAACGCGAACTCGGTCGAGGACCAAAGCACCATTTCCTCGCTGAAGCGAGAAAGGTGCATCATGATCATGGACGCGTTAGAGAGGAACTCCAGGATGAAATCGCGGTCGCTGACCGCATCCAGGGAGTTCTCGTACACGCGTCCGAACCCGAGCTGCTCCGCCACGAAATGGCGGTCGATCGGGAAGGTCGTGCCCGCGAGCGCACCAGCGCCGAGCGGTAGCATGTCTACGCGCTTGTAGCTGTCCTGCAAGCGCTCAAGGTCACGCTGGAACATGCTGACGTAAGCCATCATGTGATGCGCGAACAGAATCGGCTGCGCACGCTGCAGATGCGTATACCCTGGGATAATCGTATCCAGATTATCCTTCGCTTTCTCAAGCAAAGCTTCCTGGAGCTTGATCAGCAGGCCTACGAACTCGACCACCCGCTTGCGCAGGTAGAGATGCATGTCCGTCGCCACTTGATCGTTACGGCTGCGGCCAGTATGAAGCTTGCCGCCGACAGGGCCGATCAAATCGATCAAGGTTTTCTCGATATTCATATGAATATCTTCATTCTGAATCGTGTACTCCAGCTCGCCACGGCGAATCATACCTTGGACAGCCAGCAAGCCATCCTTGATTTTCTCGACATCATCCGCAGGTAGAATGCCGCACTTGCCAAGCATAGTCACATGCGCCAAGCTGCCTTCAATATCTTCCTCCGCTAACTCTTTATCAAATGTAATAGATGCGGTATATTCTTCGACCAATTGGTCGGTTTTTTTCGTAAATCGTCCACCCCAAAGCTTAGACACCGTGCATGGCTCCTCTCGTATTAACACCTAATATAGGGATCTTTGAGCTGCGCTCAAAGTCTCTCTGCTGAATAGACTTATGGACACAGCCTTATTGACAACCCAAAGGCTTTCCACGAGGGAAAGCCAGCGGACCGTACTGCTATATAATTACTTCTTTGCGTTTTGTTCTACGCCAGAAGATACTTTCAGACGAAGTGCGTTCAAGCGGATGAATCCAGTTGCATCGCCTTGATCGTAGGCTTTCGTCGGATCTGCTTCCATTGTAGCAATTTCCGGATTGTACAAGGAAACTGGGCTTTTCACACCAGCGCCCATTACGTTGCCTTTGTACAATTTCAAGCGTACAGTACCTGTTACGTTCTTTTGGCTTTCTCCCACAAGTGCTTGAATTGCCAAACGCTCAGGTGCGAACCAGAAGCCGTTGTAGACTAGTGTTGCATATTTCGTAATGAGGGAATCACGAAGGTGCATGACATCGCGGTCCATCGTGAGGGATTCCATTTTGCGATGAGCGGTGAAAAGGATCGTACCGCCCGGAGTCTCGTACACGCCGCGGCTCTTCATGCCGACGAAACGGTTCTCGACCATGTCCACACGGCCAATACCGTGCTTGCCGCCGATTTCATTCAAGGTTTCCATAACTTGAAGAGGGGACAACTTTTTGCCATTGATAGCTACGCAGTCACCTTTGTCAAACTCAAGCTCGATATACTCCGCTTGATCTGGTGCATCTTCCGGAGCTACGCTCAGGACGTACATGCCTTTGTTTTCGTCGGATGCAGCATCAAACCAAGGATCTTCCAACATGCCGCTCTCGAAAGAGATATGCAGCAAATTGCGATCCGTCGAATACGGCTTCGCCGCCGATGCAGTCACCGGAATGCCGTGTTTCTCGGCATACGCGATCATCTCTGCGCGACCTGGGAACTGTTCGCGGAATTCTTCTAGACGCCAAGGCGCGATAACGGACAGCTCAGGCGCCAACGCCGCTGCTGTCAGCTCAAAGCGCACTTGGTCATTCCCTTTGCCGGTTGCTCCGTGAGCAATCGCTGTTGCGCCTTCAGCGCGAGCGATTTCAACCATGCGCTTCGCGATCAAAGGACGAGCAATCGAAGTGCCGAGCAAGTATTGCCCTTCATATAGAGCACCCGCTTGGAACATCGGGTTGATGAAATCCTTCGCGAACTCTTCGCGCAGGTCGTCGATGTAGATCTTGGATGCGCCGGTTTGGAGCGCTTTTTCCTCCAGACCGTCCAGCTCATCCTTTTGCCCAATATCCGCTGTGAAAGCAATAATTTCCGCGTCGTAAGTCTCCTTAAGCCATTTGAGGATAACCGATGTATCCAATCCGCCGGAATAGGCGAGAACGATTTTTTCCTTAGCCATGTCTTCTAATCTCTCCGTTTCTATGTCTGCTACGAATTATTATATCATTGTTGCGGCCATAATGGCCTTTTGCGCATGAAGACGATTCTCTGCTTGATCAAAAATGATAGAATTCGGTCCATCGATAACGCCTTCGCTCACTTCTTCCCCGCGGTGTGCAGGCAAGCAATGCATGAACAAATAATCTGATTTGGCATGCTTCACAAGCGCCTCATTGATTTGGAAATTCTTGAAAGCAATCTCCCGCTCCTTCTGCTCGGCCTCAAAGCCCATGCTTGCCCAAACGTCTGTGTAGACGACGTCCGCATTTTCAATCGCTTCGCGTGGATCGCGAGTAAGGAGGACACTGCCTCCGGTTTGCGCTGCGTTCTCTTTAGAATTCTGAATGACTTCCTTGTCGGGATCGTAGCCTTCCGGTGAGGCAATCGCGAAGTTCATCCCTAATTTACTTGCACCCATCATGAGGGAATGCACCATATTGTTGCCATCTCCGATGTAGGCGACTTTGAGACCTTTCAAACGGCCTTTTTTCTCCAAAACCGTCTGATAATCAGCCATAACCTGACAAGGATGAGCATAATCCGTCAATCCATTGATAACCGGTACCGTTGATCCGCGAGCAAGGTCAATCACTTTGCGGTGTTCGTACGTACGAATCATGATGCCATCCAGGTAACGGGACAGTGTTTGTGCGGTATCCCAAACGGTTTCGCCGCGTCCAAGCTGCAGATCATTTTTACTGAGGAAAAGAGCCTGACCCCCTAATTGGTACATTCCTACTTCAAAGGAAACACGCGTACGCGTCGAGGATTTCTCAAAAATCATTCCCAACGTCTTACCAGCGAGCACAGCATGCGGCTCTCTAGCTTTCTGTTTACGTTTAAGCTCGATCGCATAGTGAATCAAATATTCAATTTCTTCTGATGTATAATCAACTAAAGCAAGAAAATCCTTGCCCTTCAACTGGGCAGCCAGTTCTTCCTTTACAGCCATATTCATGTTATCCAACCTCTCTAAACGGAACTTTTTACTAGACGCTACTGATGGTTGATGCCTTCTGGGAGAGGACACTGCACACCACATCTAGGGCTTGATCTAAATCTTCTTGCGGTATGGTCAAAGCGGGCACCAGACGAATAACGTTCGGCCCTGCCGGAATCACGAGTACACCTTGCTTATGAATTTCACTAATGATTTCACCTGCTGGTTGTGTGCATTCGATCCCGATGAGGAGACCAATACCGCGAATATTGCTGATAAGCGGATTGCCTGCAAGCTTGCTTTCCAGCTTCTTCACTGTGTATGCGCCTAATTCCGCAGCACGCTCTGGCAGTTTGTTGGTGACAATCGTGTCCACAGCCGCATATCCAGCAGCCGTAGCTATCGGCGTTCCACCAAAGGTTGAACCGTGGCTTCCTGCGCTGAATGCTTCTGCCAAGAACGCTTTTCCTAACATAGCACCGATCGGAAACCCGCCACCAAGGCCTTTGGCCAACGTGAAAATATCCGGTTCCACCCCATAATGCTCATAGGCAAAAAGCTTACCCGTACGTCCCACGCCCGTCTGGATTTCATCCACGATTAGAAGCAGATTCTCTTGCTTGCACAGCTCTGCAATTTGTTTCACGAACTCCGGATCAGCCGGCAGTACGCCGCCTTCCCCTTGCACCATCTCCAGCATGATGGCACAGGTATGCTCATTGACGAGACTGCGGACAGCCTCGAAATCGTTATAAGGCGCATAGGCGAAGCCGCCAGGAAGCGGATGGAAGCCTTCCTTCACTTTATCCTGCCCTGTAGCCGTTAATGTCGCCAGCGTGCGTCCGTGGAACGACATGTTGAACGTGATAATCTCGTACCGACCATTGTTCAAAACCTTCTGGTTATAACGACGTGCCAGCTTAATTGCAGCCTCATTCGCTTCCGCGCCAGTGGAACAGAAGAATACCGCGTCTGCACAGCTATTATCTGTGAGTAAGGTTGCCAGCTTCTCCTGATTCGGAATATGAAAAAGATTGCTCACATGCCAAAGCTGATCGAGCTGTTCAATCAACTTCTCCTTCACCGCTTGAGGCGCGTGCCCGAGGTTCGTTACCGCAATCCCGCTCATCAAGTCAATGTATTCCTTGCCTGTATCGTCCCAGAGACGGCTGCCTTCCCCCTTCACTAGCGTGATTGGATATCTTGCGTAGGTTGGAAATAGCGAGCTTTTTCCTGTTTCAGTCATGTACATTCCCTCCTTAAAGTTTGTGGTTCAACCCATGAGTTCGAACTTGTGCCAAGCTAGATAAAGACATATGGCTGCAGCTGCAAATAAAATGATAGCTGTTACTCGATTCCTTCGCATTTTCATCCCGTATGCAATGAAAAAGATGGCTGCCGCTAATTTGGAGAAGCCTTGGTAAGCTGGATCATTCGAAAAGTAGGAATCGCTAAAAAGAAGTGCAATAAGCAAGGTTGTTGAAATAAGTATTCTAAACCATAAGGGCTCTCTTAGGAATTGTTTAAACATAAAAGTAATCCGCTGCATGACGGTTAACTCCATTCAAGAAGCCTTTGATTTTTAACTTCTATTAACGAACAATCCGTGTGCCAATCCCCGTGCCCTTCAGCACTTTGCTCAGCACGTTGGGCTCAGAGCCGTTTACGATGACAACTTCTTGGACCCTGCCTTGTATACAAGCAATCGCTGCTCGAACCTTCGGAATCATGCCCCCGTAGATGTCACCGCTCGCGATCATCTCTTCAATCTCTGCTACACTGACAACGGGAAGCACCTGCTTCTCGCCATCCACTGTTTTCATAATACCGGGAACGTCCGTCACCACAACCATCTGCTCCACACCAAGGTGAGAAGCAACAGCTCCTGCTGCTGTATCGGCATTAATGTTGTAACGCTGGCCGCCATCGGCGCCAAGTCCAACCGGTGCGATCACCGGGATGTACCCCATGCTTACGATACCTTGAATCAGCTCAGCATTTACTTTCGTAACATCACCAACGAGGCCAACTTCATGGCTGTTCGCCACCGGCTTCGCTTCAATTAAATGTCCATCCACACCGGACAATCCAAGGGCCGCTGCGCCTGTTAACTGAATTCGGCGTACGATCTCTTTGTTAATCTGACCGGAAAGCACCATCTCCACAACGTCGAGCACCGCTTCATTCGTTACCCGCAGACCGTTTACGAAACCGGACTCAATCCCCAGCTTCCCAAGCGTCTCCGAAATGGCAGGACCGCCGCCGTGAACGATGACAGTTACAATACCCTCATCTTGAAGCTGACGCATATCTTCAAAGAAACTAATCGGTAACGCAGCAAGCGTGCTGCCGCCGCATTTCATCACAAAGCAATTGTTCTTCACAAGCTTTCGGTCCCCTTTGCTTCCTTATATGCTAGCTTAAAACAAATCTAAGTCCGATAAGCCGCATTGATCCGCACATAATCATATGTTAAATCGCAGCCCCAGCCCGTTGCCTTGCCAGCGCCCATATGTAAATTCACATGAATTTGAATCGTATCTGTTTTCAAATAAGCAAGCGCCGCTTCCTCATCGAACTTTACTGGACGCGACTGCTCTAATACTGCGATATCGCCTAGGCGAATATCGACAGTGTTCACGTTCACCGGCTGTCCAGAGTAGCCGACAGCCGCAATGATCCGACCCCAGTTCGCGTCCGCGCCATAAACAGCGGATTTGACCAAGCTAGAGCCAATGATCGACTTCACGATCTTACGTGCCGCATCGTCGCTCTCCGCGCCGACTACCGTCGTCTCGATCAGCTTCGTTGCGCCCTCGCCGTCGCGCGCAATCGCCTTGGCGAGGTACTCGCCAACGTACTGGAACCCTGCCGCGAACGCTTCCCAATCCGGATGCTCCGGATTCAAAGCTTCGCCGCCAGCCAGCCCACTTGCCATCGCCACAACCATGTCGTTGGTGCTAGTATCCCCGTCAACGGTGATCATGTTGAACGTAGAATCTGTGATCCTGCTCAGCAGCAGCTGCAGGTATTCGCTCTCAATCGGCGCGTCGGTTGTCATGAAACCGAGCATCGTCGCCATGTTCGGGTGAATCATCCCCGAACCCTTCGCTGCCCCGGCAATGTGAATCTCTTTGCCGCCAACAACAACACGGACGCACGTCATCTTCTGCGTGAGATCCGTGGTAAGGATCGATTGGCAGAAGTCGTTTCCGCCGTCTGCCTTCACTTTAGCCGGCAGCTGCTCGATGCCGCTGAGTACTTTCCCCATCGGCAGCAACTCACCGATGACACCCGTGCTCGTCACGCCGACGTGGTGCTCCGCCACGCCTAGCGCCTTCGCACTAGCAGCGCGCATTGCATATGCGTCGTCCTCGCCCTGCTGGCCGGTACACGCATTCGCGTTGCCGCTGTTGACGATCATCGCCTGCAGCTTGCCGCCTTGGGCGATGCTCTCCTGCGTCACGCGTAGCGGTGCCGCTTGGAACGCGTTCAGCGTGTATACGCCCGCCGCTGCCGCCGGTACATCACAGACGATTGCGCCTAGATCATAGCGCTCCGTCTTCTTCAATCCACAGTGCAGACCACCTGCACGAAAGCCTTTCGGCGTCGTTACTGTGCCCTCTGGCACGACAGTAAAGCTCACTAGATCTAGCATGTTCGTCCTTCACCTGTCCTCATCTTCTCGTTATGGATACACCGGTGCGAACAACAGCCCTGTCGTTTCGTCCCAGCCTTGCATAATATTCAAATTCTGAATGGCCTGACCTGCAGCACCTTTAACTACATTGTCGATGACAGAAACGATGGTCACACGCCCCGTGCGCTCATCCACTGCAAAGCCGATATCGCAGTAGTTAGAGCCGAACACTTCCTTCGTAGAAGGGAGCTTACCATTTTGACGAATCCGCACAAATCTCCGACCTTCATAATACTGGCGGTACAATTCGATGAATTCCTCGGCGGTGTGTTCACCTTGTATCGTTGCGTACATGGTAGACATAATCCCGCGAGTCATAGGCACAAGATGTGTCGTGAACGTCGTAACAACGGGCTTACCCGCAACACGGCTGAGCGCCTGCTCGATTTCCGGAATATGCTGATGTTTATTTACTTTATAGGCTGTTAAATTCTCATTCGCTTCCGCATAGTGAAAGCCTAGACTAACGCCACGACCCGCTCCGGAAACGCCGGATTTGGCATCAATAATAATCGTCGAGGGATCGATCCAACCCGCTTTGACTGCAGGAATCAGACCAAGCAGCGTCGCTGTCGGATAGCAGCCTGGGTTAGCGATTAAATCACTGCCCTTCACTTCGTCGCCGAACACTTCGGACAAACCATATATCGATTGTGCCAATGCTTCCTCAGAAGCAGCTGTTTTTTTATACCACTTTTCATAGTCCGCAGCCGATTTAAGTCTGAGGTCCCCAGAGATATCAATAACCTTCAAGCCAGCTGCCAGAAGCTTTGGTGAAAGTTCTGCACTCACACCAGCTGGTGTCGCCAAGAACACAACGTCTGCTTTGCCCGCAATCAAGTTAACATCAAGCACATCTAGAATATCCACAACCACTTCCTGCAAGTGTGGAAAATGCTCCGCAAGCGGCGCCCCTGCATTAGAGGTCGAGATGACCGAAGTAATCTGTACCAAAGGATGCGCCTGCAATAAACGAATCAACTCCGCACCACCATAACCCGTGGCTCCAATAATAGCCGCCCTAACTCCATGACTCATTCGAATTTCCCTCCCGATGTTCCGAAAATATATGTATTATTATACAGTCGTATACATAATAATTCAATGAATTTTTTTATGCGGATTTTGACAATTAGATTGTGCCTGTGCAAGGCATTTCAAGGCTTTTTTACATTAAAATCGACAAATCTTTTATTCTTTGGGTTCCTGCCTTCCGACAAGAAGTATACATAATATGCATCAATTAAACGTAACATGTGCATAAAAACAATGCTTTCTCATCGATACCCGTTTGATTGTCAAATCAATTATCACAAATTATACGCTATACAGGCAAATCCTGTATGTGAATATTTCAAGTTATTCAAGAAGTGTGGGTAAGTAATATGGTTATCCACAGATTATGCACACTTTATCCACAAGCGACTCTTTCCTTAACAAAGTTATGCACAAAAAGACGCACCTTAAGTGCGCCAATCTATCACAAAGCTTCTCGCTATGCATGTCGTTTGAAACCTTCCCCTAGAACCTCATTCGTTTCGCTCAAAATGACAAAAGCCTGCGGATCCACCGACTGGACTAGTGTTTTCAATCGACTTACTTCATTTTGTTTCACAACGACCATTAAGACCGTTCGCGATTCGCCTGTAAATCCTCCGGACCCATTAAGCTCCGTAAGTCCACGGTCCAAATCATATAAAATCGCCTTGCGTATGGCTTCTGTATGATCAGAAATAATGAAGGCCACTTTGGCATAGTTGAAGCCGAGTTGAACGATATCTATTGTTTTCGTGGTGACAAATAACCCAATCAATCCGTATAGTGCATTTTCCGGTGTAAAAACAAGCGCTGAACCTAGAATGACCAGACCATCAAAAATCGCTACCGAGAAACCTAAACTTAAGCCTGTGTATTTATGTAGGATTTGAGCAGCCAGACCGAGTCCGCCTGTAGACCCGCGTCCTCGGAAGACGATGCCGAGTCCAAGTCCAACGCCAATACCTCCATAGACAGACGCGAGCAAGGGATTTTGCGTTGGTACCCCTAAATGGCTTGTTACAAGTACGCACAGTGGAAATATAACCGACCCGACAGCCGCCTTAACCCCGAATTGCCCGCCAAGCAGCCATAGGGCTAACAAGAAAATCGGTATATTCAGGGCCCACTGCGTAATCGCTGGATTCAGACCCGTCAAATGCTGAACAATCGTAGAAAGACCTGAAACCCCACCCGTCGCAATTTGATTCGGGTTCAAAAAACAGTTAAAACTAGCCGCCATAATCAGCGAGCCGATCAGCATCAATATATACTCAAATACGGTATGTGCTGGGCTTCCTATCCGTATTCGCGGTTCTTTTCTGGGCACGAACGGCCCTCCTCTCGGTACCAATTAAACATGCCCATATCCCTTGTAGCATGTGTTTCAAGCCTACTCCTACAACAAGGGTGCACTCATATTTTTACCGTAAAATATCTCGTCCATCTCCCACTTTACACTTTCCGTAATGTCCTTCTGCTCGGCTACGCTCAGCTTGTCTTTCGTATAACCGAACAAATAATTGTTTAAATCAAATTTCTTCAGCTTACATTTCGTATGAAAAATATTTTCCTGATAGACGTTCACATCAATCATGTCGTACATGCTTTTAATTTCCTCAGGAATGTAGTTCTGAATCGAACTAATATCATGATCAATAAACAGCTTATGCCCGTTGATATCCCGAGTGAAGCCGCGAACCCGATAATCCATCGTCATAATATCCGTATCGAAGGAATGGATTAAGTAATTCAGTGCCTTTAGCGGCGAAATTTCCCCGCATGTAGATACATCAATATCCGCCCTAAACGTGCTAATCCCTTCATCAGGATGATATTCCGGATAGGTATGAACAGTGATATGGCTGGTGTTCAGGTGCATAAGCACCGTCTCCGGCAGAGGCCCTGGGGATTCCTCAAATGAAGCGTCAGGAGCGCCCTCCACAGGACCCTCAGAAACCAACATCGTTACGCTTGCTCCTTGCGGATCATAATCCTGCTTGGCCACATTGAGCACATGAGCACCGATGATATCCGCGACCGCTTTGAGAATTTTGGTTAGCCGGGCTGCATTGTACTGTTCGTCAATATATTCTATGTAGGCTTCGCGCTCTTCTTTGGTTCTGGTGTAGCAGATATCGTACATATTGAAGCTCAATGATTTTGTAAGGTTGTTAAAGCCGTGCAGTGTAATGCGCTGCTCTGTCGTAAGTGTCATGTTTCTTCTTCCTCCTTGTTGTTCCATCCTACTCTTTCCTTACCCAAACCCTGAATGACATTAAACTTGAAAAAATCCTACACCTTTCAGATGTAGGATAAACGTCTATTGCTCTATATATGCGTTTTGCGATTAGTAATGGTTCGGTGCACCAAGCTCTTCCAGCACACAGCTCATGTACCTGTTCTACTCCGGCTTCCGAATCTGATGACGCAGGTAAGCATCGATGAACATATTGAGATCTCCATCCATCACTGCGCCAATATTACCTGTTTCCGCTGAAGTCCTGTGATCTTTGACCATGCTATAGGGATGAAACACATAAGAGCGAATCTGGCTTCCCCATGCAATGTCAGACTGCTCGCCGCGAATCTCTGCGAGATGCTTCAGCTGCTCTTCGATCTTCCGCTCGTAGAGCTTGGAACGCAGCATCTTCATCGCTTTCTCGCGGTTCTTAATCTGCGAGCGTTCTTGCTGACAGCTCACCACGACACCCGTTGGTATGTGCGTTATCCGCACAGCCGAATCCGTGGTGTTGATGTGTTGACCGCCGGCGCCGCTCGCGCGGTACGTATCGATCTTGAGATCCTCGGAGCGGATCTCTCCCACATCCGTGTCGTCTTCGATCTCCGGCATGACGTCACACGACGCAAACGAGGTGTGACGACGACCGGAGGCGTCGAACGGCGAGATCCGAACGAGGCGATGCACGCCCTTCTCCGCCTTCAAATAGCCGTAGGCGTTGAAGCCTGTGATCTGCAGCGTGACACTCTTCACGCCGGCTTCGTCGCCGGGCAAATAGTCGAGCACCTCGACTTTGTAGCCCCGCTTCTCCGCCCAGCGGCGGTACATGCGCAGCAGCATCTCCGCCCAGTCCTGCGACTCGGTGCCGCCCGCACCGGGATGCAGCTCCAGGATCGCATTCAGCCGGTCATACGGCTGATTGAGGAGCAAGCCTAGCTCGAAGGATTCGAGCTTCTTCTTCAAAGCATCGATGCCTGACTCAATGTCTTTCGCTAGGCCTGCATCGCTCTCCTCTTCCTCGAGCTCGACCATGACCTGCAGGTCGTCGAACTCGTTCGAGAAGCCTTGGAACTGATCGACGACACTTTTGATGGCGTTGAGGTCCGCGATAGTCTTCTGGGCACGATCATTATCGTCCCAGAAGTCCGGCGCCCCCATTTTTTCCTCAAAATCCCCGATCGCTTCAAGCTTATGATCTAAGTCAAAGAGACCCCCGTAATTCGGTTAGTCGCTTTGCTGTCTCTCTTAAATCCTGTTTTACTTCTGGTTCCAGCATGTCTTACACCTCTTTTATTCTCTTGTGCCTAGGTTATACAGATCATGGTAGCAAGATAGCAGCGATTAGCTGCCTTGTCCGTGGCACTGTTTGAATTTCTTCCCGCTGCCGCATGGGCATGGGTCGTTGCGTCCAATACGCTGCTCATCGCCGCGCACGAGCGGTTTCTTCCCGCCGGCTTCATTCTTCGTATCCACCGCTTGACCTTCGGCTACTGCTTGACGCTCCAGGTTGCTTTGTACGTGAGCCTTCATGATGTACATCGCGACTTCTTCGCGGATATTCTCAATCATCTCTTGGAACATCTCGAAGCCTTCGAATTGATACTCACGCAGCGGATCCGTTCCGCCGTAAGCACGAAGATGAATACCTTGGCGCAGCTGATCCATCGCATCGATGTGATCCATCCATTTGCTATCTACCGCACGAAGAGCAACGACCTTTTCGAATTCACGCATGAATTCTTCACCAATCTCTGCTTCACGCTCATCATAACGTTTGCTAACGAGATCTTTGATGTAGTCAATAATCTCTTCTTGTTCTTTGCCCCAAATATTTTGATCCGTAATCTGGCCTTCTTCAGTTAAGAAGTTGTTGTTCACGAAGTTAGCCACTTCCTGAAGCTCCCACTCCTCCGGAATTTGTTCCTCCGGACAGTGCGCTTTCACGATGCGTTCGATAACCGCGTTGATCATACCTTCGATGACTTCACGAATATTTTCGGACTCCAGCAGCTCACGGCGCTGTTTATATATGATTTCCCGTTGTTGATTCATTACATCGTCATATTGAAGAACGACTTTACGAACGTCGAAGTTGTTACCCTCAACACGTTTTTGGGCCGATTCCACTGCACGCGTGATCAATTTGCTTTCGATCGGTTGATCTTCTTCCATACCGAGGCGGTCCATCATCGCCATGATGTTATCAGCGCCGAAACGTTTCATCAATTCGTCCTCAAGGGAGAGATAGAACTGTGAAGAACCAGGGTCACCCTGACGGCCTGCGCGTCCACGCAGCTGATTATCGATCCGTCTGCTTTCATGACGTTCTGTACCTATGATATGCAGTCCGCCTGCCTCATGTACGCCTTCACCGAGCACAATGTCCGTACCGCGACCCGCCATGTTCGTTGCGATCGTCACAGAGCCTGGTTGACCTGCGCGTGCTACGATTTCAGCTTCTTCTGCATGATACTTCGCATTCAGTACTTTGTGCTGAATGCCTTTCTTTTTGAGCATCTCCGACAATTTCTCAGAATTCTCAATAGACACAGTACCTACAAGAACTGGTTGGTTAAGCTTATGACGCTCAACAATTTGTTCAACAACCGCCTTGAACTTACCGTTCTCTGACTTATAGACCACATCCGGCAAATCCTTACGAATCATCGGACGGTTTGTAGGAACAATGATAACTTCAAGACCGTAAATTTTCTTGAGCTCTTCTTCTTCCGTTTTCGCAGTACCTGTCATACCCGCTAGTTTGCGGTACATCCGGAAATAGTTCTGGAATGTGATTGTCGCCAGCGTCATGCTCTCATTCTGAACTTGCAGCTGCTCTTTGGCCTCAATGGCTTGGTGCAGCCCATCACTATAACGACGGCCTGTCATAATACGGCCCGTGAATTCATCAACAATCATGACTTCGTCTTCTTGTACCACATAATCCACATCGCGTTTCATAATGAAACGAGCCTTGAGCCCTTGCGTCACGTGATGGTTGATATTCACATTCTGATGATCGAATAAGTTCTCAATGCCGAATGCCCGCTCCGCTTTAGCTACCCCTTCTTCAGTAAGAGCTACGGAACGCACTTTAATATCAATTGTGTAATCCTCTTCTTCTTTCAACTTAGCCACAAAACGGTCAGCCGCATAGTACAAGTCTGTCGACTTAGCAGCCTGTCCCGAAATAATCAACGGCGTTCTCGCCTCATCGACCAAAATGGAGTCAACTTCATCGATAACCGCAAAATAAAGCGGACGCTGAACCATCTGCTCTTTGTAAAGAACCATGTTATCACGCAAGTAATCAAAACCGTATTCGTTATTCGTACCATACGTAATATCACAAGCGTAAGCTGCTTGCTTCTCCTCATGTGACAGGTCATGGAGATTAACCCCAACTGTCAAACCGAGGAATTCATAGATCTGACCCATCTCGGCGCTATCACGTTGAGCCAAATAGTCATTGACCGTAACTACGTGTACGCCTCTTCCAAGCAAAGCATTCAAATAGACAGGGAGTGTTCCAACGAGCGTTTTCCCTTCCCCTGTTCTCATCTCCGCGATACGGCCTTCGTGAAGCACCATACCCCCGATGAGCTGAACGTCGTAATGACGTTTACCTAGTACACGTAAACCTGCTTCTCTAACGACAGCAAAAGCTTCCGGTAAAAGATCATCAAGTTCTTCGCCTTTTTCCAGGCGGTTTCTGAACTCAGTTGTCTTGCCTTTTAATTCCTCATCGGACAGCGGCTTAATGCTAGCTTCTAGGTCGTTGATATAATCAACGGCCTTGAGCATCCGTTTAATTTCCCGTTCATTGGAATCACCAAAAATTTTCTTCACTAGTCCTAGCATCGGTGAACCCCTTTCCCTTGCATTCGTATCCTTAAATTGTACCACTTTTGACGGTCTTGCCGCAACAAATGACCATTCTTACATCTGTATAAACCATCCACACTAGGTGAAAAGAGCACGTTTTTACTTATTTTCTATAGTATTGAATCGATGTTCCGATTGCATGCATGAGAAAAAGCTTAATTCGACAGAATCGAATCAAGCTCATTTTTTGTTTTAGGGATGTCTCGAGTTGCTCCGCTTTCTTATTAAACAGCCGGCTCAATCAGACCATACTTACCGTCATCTCGTTTGTAAACTACATTGACTTGATCTGTATCCATGTTCGAAAAAACGAAGAAATTATGGCCTACCATGTTCATTTGTAGAATCGCTTCTTCCACATCCATCGGCTTCAAATCGAAGCGTTTGTTGCGGACCAGTTCAAAGTCATCTTCCTCGTCCAAATAAGTGACAGGCGATGTTTCAACCTTAAATAAATCACGCTTGCCGCCATCTTGGCGAATTTTTCGATTCGTCCTCGTCTTATGCTTACGAATCTGGCGTTCCAACTTGTCCACGACCAAATCGATCGACGCATACATATCATTGTTGCGTTCTTCAGCTCGCAGCAGCACGCCTGTCAGGGGAATACCTACCTCAATCGTTTGTAAACCTTTAACCACACTTAGCTTTACTTGTACATCAGATGTAAGGGGAGCTTCAAAATACCTCTCTAGTCTGTTCAATTTCTTGTCGACATAGTCCCTGAGGGCTTCAGTTACTTCAAGGTGTTCTCCGCGAATGCTAATCATCATAGTTAAACATCTCCCTTCCTTCTTACATTATACTACATTCAACCCCCATCTTCATAATTCCTTTAAATTCCGAGCACACTATTTGCGCAAAAAAACACCCTAGAATAAAGCCCCAGGGTGCCAGTTAGTTCAGTAGATGTATTCAAGCGGCACAAAACGTACCGGAAGCTTATATTCTGCTTACATTAGCGGCTTGTGGTCCACGTGCGCCTTCTACGATGTCAAACTCAACAGCCTGACCTTCGTCTAACGTTTTGAAGCCTTCTGATTGAATCGCTGAGAAATGCACGAATACATCCCCGCCATCTTCACGCTCAATGAAACCATAACCTTTTTCTGCATTAAACCATTTTACTTTACCTTGCATAACGTACACATTCCTTTCGTTTTAAAAAATAATAAAATGTAAGCCCTTACTTTTCGACTATATCACCAGCCCGCTTGACCTGTCAATTTCTAACTTACCATTTGATGAAATATTTTGAAAATTCGGGTATATACAAGCCGTGGATAAGTGCAGAATTTGTAAAAACTTGTCGTATCGGGCTTCTTTACATTTTATCAACAAAGTTATGCACAAAACTGTACACATTATCCACAGGTTGAATTAGAGTTTATTCACAGGTCTAGTGTCTATTACGTATGGGTAGTACACATGTACAAAAGAAAAAGCAATCCAAACCAGTTGAACTGATTTTAGATTGCTTTTCTCATTCTTACTTCTGCACTTTAACAGTTGTTTGGCCAATAACTAAGTTACCATCCACATAACAACGGAACTCGAGGGTTACCTCAGATGCTGTCCAAGAGAAATCAGAACGTTCAAATTTAAACTGCCCTTGCTTCGCTTGGTTGTAGTAGCCGTTGTTGCTGGTCAGTGCTTTTACTCCATTAACTCTTGCTGTATTTAGATCGAAACCTTGGCTGTTCATGCCATTTGGCAACTCTACACGAACTGTGAAGACGCCATTGTTGCCTTTAATAACCTTTGGAGTAACCTCAATCGTTGCTGGTACATAAACTGTAATCTTTCTCTCGATTGTTGTACTCCATCCAGCACCATCTGTCGTAGTAACGGCGATCGTGTAAGTGCCCGGATTAGCTAATTGCAAGGTTTCTCCTTTAGTTAGAACTACTTCTGAAGCATTGTTAGGACCTACTACTGTCATTCTCTCAGAAGCAATACCTGACTGTTCATCTTTTGCCAAGTATGCCAATTGAACAGATGAGCCTAGTTTATACTCACTATTTACATCCATACTAATGACTGGTACTGTTTTATCAATCTTTACTTCTACAGTTCTTGCGACTTCTGTGTTGCCTGCTTCGTCAACCGAGTAGAAGGAGATTTGATTAATTCCTTCTTTCTCTACCACGATAGACGAGCCTTCCACATAGTCCGAACCATTTACTGCGTAATAGGTTTTCGCTACGCCGCTATTTGCATCTGCAGCTGTAAATGTTACAGCAACATTTTCTTTAAACCAGACAGTCGGTGTATTCGAGCTTGTTACTGGTGCTGTTTTGTCGATCTTTACTTCTACTGTATATGCAGCTTCTTTGTTACCTGCAGCATCGACTGAGTAGAAGGAGATTTGGTTCACTCCCTCTTCATCTACCACAAGGGACGTACCTTCTACATAGTCCAAACCATTTACTGCGTAGAAAGTTTTTGCCACGCCGCTACCTGTGTCTGTAGCTGAAAGTGTCAATGTTACATTTTCATTAGACCATGCTGAAGGTATGTTGGAGCTGGTTACTGGTGCACTTTTATCGATCTTCACTTCGACGGTTTGTGCAGCTTCTACATTTCCTACTTCGTCAACCGAGTAGAAGGAAATTTGATTGACACCTTCTTTGTCTACTACAAGAGTTGTCCCTTCCACATATTCCGTACCGTTTACTGCATAATAAGTTTTCGCTACACCGCTATTTGCATCCGCAGCCGTAAATGTTACAGCTACATTTTCTTTAGACCAGACCGTTGGTTCATTTAAAGCGGTCACTGGTGCTGTTTTATCAATTTTCACATCGATTGTTTGAGCTGCTTCTACATTGCCCGCCACATCAACTGTGTAGAAGGAAATCTGGTTGATGCCTTCTTTGTTAACTACAAGAGATGTGCCTTCTACATAGTCTGTACCGTTAAATGTGTAGTAAGTGCTTGCGATGCCGCTGCCTGTGTCTGCCGCTGTAAGTGTTACAGTCACATTCTCTTGTGTCCAAGCTGTAAGAGCATTAGCATTTGTCGTTGGTGCAGCTTTGTCAACCTTCACTTCTGTCGTTTGTGTGGACTCAACGTTGCCTGCCACGTCAACCGAGTAGAAGGAAATTTGGTTGACTCCCTCTTTGTCTATTACAAGGGATGTACCCTCTACATAGTCAGAACCGTTCAGTGCGTAGTAAGTTTTCGCAACTCCACTAGCAGCGTCTGCTGCTGTAAACGTTACAGTTATATTTTCTCTAGACCATACTGACGACGGTGCATTCGAGCTTGTGACTGGCTTGGTCTTATCAACTTTAACGGTAATGGTTTGTACCGCTTCTTTATTGCCTACTTTATCCACAGAGTAAAAAGATACTTTGTGAATGCCTTCCTCAGAAACCGTAAGTGAAGTACCTTCTACAAATGCTTGATCATTTACAGCATAGTAAGTTTTCTGAACACCTGTATCATCATCAGTAGCAGATAAAGTAACTACATGACTGGAATTTGTCCAATCAGACGATGCCTGAGCTGTAGTAGTAGGTGCTGTAGTATCCAGGATTAACTTGGCTAGGACTGTGTTAGACGGCTCCGATTCTCCAAATGAGTTACTATATGAAGTCACATAGTACTCGTGATCCGCATAGGACAAGTTAGAAACCGTGTAAGATAGATTGTTCAAGTTTTTCGTTAAAAGAACTGGTTTGCCATCGATGATTTCATAAACATTATATCCATTAGCATAAGTGATGAAATCCCAAGTAATGCGAGCACTTGTATCTGTTAATAGCTTCAAGCTTGCACTTGGCGGCTGCATAGTTGGATACACAATTGTTTCAGTTATTCTATTAGAAGCAATTGACTCTCCAAACCGAGTGTTATAAGCCGTTACTTCAAAATAGTGGATATCTTCAGTTAAGTTATAAATAGAATAGGTTAATGCAGTTCCCTTATACAATAATTGCCGTACTCCATCTGTTACTTTGTACACACGGTATTCATCTGCCCAAGTTACCACCGGCCAAGTGAATGTCATGTTGTTAGCATTAAACACCGAACCTTTCAGAATCGGAGGCTGGACAACAGGCCACACTAGATTGAAGTGGATTACGCCTGCTTTTGGCGATTCACCGAAAGTATTGTTAACGGAGTTCACCTCGTACGTGAAATCACCTTCCGGCATGTTGGTAAACGCTGCTGTCGTGCCTGTTACTGTTTTCACCAGTTCTCTTTCACCATTTTGAATTCGGTAAACTTTGTAAGAAGTGGCATAGGTAGCAGCAGTCCATCTTAAGGTAAAATCATTACCTTTTGTTATGCTGTAGGTCGGATTAGCCGGTGCCTGCATAATAGGGAAAACTAAATTGAAAATAACCTGTTTACCTTCATGGGATTCACCGAAGCGATCACTAAAAGAGTGAACTTCATACGTATACTCCCCTGCAGGCATGTTATTGAATGCTGTTGAAGTACCAATCTGTGTTTTTTTCAACTCTTTTTGACCATCAATGATTTGGTAAACTTTATAACTTGTGGCATAAGGAACTACATCCCACTTTAATGTAATGTTATTACCTGCTGTTATCGTTTGCGTTAGAGTTTCGGGTGCCTGCATCTCCTGGTATTCCAGGGTCAACGCAGCTATACTGCCTTCCGAAGATTCTCCAAAACGATCACTATAAGAGTATACCTCAAAGCGGAGATCACCGGCTGCAATTTTTATGTAAGTGACAGCAGTTGTGGTTAACGTACTTTTCAACACTTTTTGACCATCAATGATCTGATATACTTTGTAAGCTGTCGCAAAAGGTACTGCATCCCATTTCAATGTGAGATCATTACCGTTCGCAATACTGTTTGTCAAATTTCCTGGAGCATCCATATTTGGATATACTAAATTGAAGCTAACTTGACTGCCTTCTTGCGATTCTCCAAATCGAGAACTTACTGTGTGCACTACATACGTATGATTTCCTGCCACTACATTTGTTAAAGTAGTTGTTAAAAATAGTCCCGACTTCCTAAGAACCTTTTGATTATCTATGAGTTCATATACATTGTAGCTTGTTGCATTTGTTGCAGCTGTCCAAGTAAGAACAATGTCATTCCCTTTTTGAATCTTATACGCAAGATTAGTTGGAGGCACTATGATCGGATAAACGACGGTAAAGGATACCTGAGTGCCCTCTGCTGATTCACCGAAACGGCTTGATACCGAGTGAACCTCATATTTGTATTCCCCTGCAGGCATATTCGTGTGTGTCACGGTTGTCCCTGTTACTGTGCTCTTTAAAATTCGTTGTCCATCTACAACCTGATACACTTTATAGCTGTTCGCATTGGTTGCAGTTGCCCATGTCAATACGATGTCATTCCCATTTTGAATCTTATATGCAAAATTATCCGGCCGTAGCATTGGCACATCTGCTAGTGTAAATGAGACCACGCTACCTTCCACAGACTCACCAAAACGACTTGAGACGGAATGAACTTCATAATTATAATCCCCACTAGCCATCTTGGTGTATGTTACAGTCGTTCCTGTCACTGTACTCATTAAGACAGGTTGTCCATCAACGATTTGATATACTTTATAGCTATTAGCGTAAACTGCACTATTCCATGTTAATACGATATCGTTAAGGTTTTGAACTTTATATGTAAGATTACCAGGACTCGCCATCACAACAGCTTCTAATGGAACGGATACCAGACGCCCTTCGGCTGATTCACCGAATCGTGTTGAAAAGGAATGAATCTCATACGTATAATTCCCCGCTGGCATGTTCGTATAAGAAACAGTTGTTCCTGTTACTGTACTCTTCAACTCGGGCTTACCATCAACGATCTGGTACACTTTATAGGAATTAGCATTCGTAGCGCTTGTCCATGTTAGAACGATATCGTTGCCGTTTTGAATCTTGGATGTAAAGCTGTTAGGAGGCAGCATAGTTACCTCACCAACGGTTACGCTTATGCTACTGCTTTGTGTTGATTCGCCAAATCGATCACTGTAAGAACGAACTTCATAGCTGTAATCCCCGGATTCCATGCCGGTGTACTTTACATTTGTTCCGCTTACCGTGCTTTTAAGAACTAGTACAGCATCAATGATTTGAAATACTTTGTAATTCGTTGCGTATGGTACGGCACTCCAACTTAGATTAATATCATTAAAGTTTGTAACTGTAGATATTAGATTGCTTGGTGCCGTCATAACTGGATGAACCAGTTCAATTTGTTTTGTTGTAGATATAGATGATTCACCATACATGGAGTTAGCAGATGTTACTGCAAATGTATAGGTACCTGCAGTTGCATTAGTAATTGTATATGTACGTCCTGTTGTAGAAGTGACTAACGTCTGCTGACCGTTTCCATCAACATTGTAAAGCTTGTAAGATTGCGCGTGCTGGGAAGCTCCCCAATTTACCACGATATCATTTCCTTTTTGGACAGCAGCAGTTAACGTTGTCGGTGCCAGCATATCCGGATAGTCGATCGAAACGGTTATCGGTGCACTCGGTCCAGATTCTCCATCCGAGCTCAATGTTGATACAACATAACGGTACGAACCTTCTGAGAGGTCATTCCTCATATAGGTTGCACCAGTTACTGTGCCAAGCAGCATCAGCTGTCCTTCCGTTATTTCATAAAGATTGTAACCTGTCGCCCCGTATACCGGATCCCATGTAATCTTCACATCATCCGGGCTCAAAGCAGTGTAAGCTAGATTACTTGGCGGCAAGATTGAACTATTTGCTGCAAATGCACTGGCCGTCGAAAATAGTAATTGGAAAATGAGTAGAAATGATATCAATACCGACAACTTACTTTTCATTTTATTCGACATCGTTTTGTCCTACCTTTCGATTTGCATGGGTATTTAAGCCTAATAAAAAAGAACCTTTACAAGGTTCATAGAGGATCTTCTATGATTCCTTGTGGCAACCGGCTGCCATCCACGTTAACGAAACTGTGGTTAAGGCCCATAGCTTTGCGTATCATGGTTTCCCATGATTTGCCTTTATCACTGGGATATTGAGACTAGTACAATACTATACCTATCTCTATAATAGTACTTTTATGCTAGTAGTGTGAATAGGTATATATACCTATATCGGGATAATATGTCGAGAAAGATAGTTTGTCGCCGACTCTATACGGATAAACAAAAAAACCTCATGCCGCGGCAAAAGGTTTGAGAAGGGAATAATCAACTATTTCTTTTTATCAAAAAAAGCACCATACGGAGAAGACGAAGCACCATATCCTCCATACTGTTTATTAACAGCTTTACTAATTTTAATATTAGCTAGTTGGGATTCTAATTTTTTCATCTCCCGATCCATAATCGGGACTATCTTCTTATCAAATTCATAGGCAGGCTGAAGATAGGTTTGTTTTTGAGCTTCTGTTAAAGATACCCCTTCTGCAAACAGTCCTGATAACTGATCAATTATTACTTGTCTTTGATCCAAGAGCTCTATCCATTCCTCTGGTTCACTCTCTTCGTCTAGAACTCTCTCCTCCAAGGAAATAGTAAGCTTAAGTAAGTCGCTTAGCAAGGAATCCAGAGAAATAATATTCATTTATTCCTCTCCTTCTACACTCGTTGTTTGGACATAATCATAGCTTCCTTCCACGTATCACGAAACTGCGCGAATAAGTCTTCTATTTCGTCTAAAATAGACCCATCTTTATTGATGTTCGACTCAATCATTCGACGATTCATGTAATCATACATCATAAGAAGTTGTTCCGATATCGGGTAGGAACGATCTAACGTAATAACCAATTCACTGATAATATCCTGCACCCGAAGATTGAATTCGTTAGCTTTATCCAATTTTTTTTCTTGAAGAGCCAACTTTGTCTGTTTAATAAACTTAATTGCACCATTAAAGAGCAAAAGAGTTAGTTCTCCAGGAGTCGCTGTAGTCGCTTGATTGTTTTGATATTTCTGCGCTGCAGTAATCATGATTAATAGCTCCCTTTAATTCTTAGTTTGTTCAGCCAGATTGTTGTGCTAACCAACTGCTTTGGGAGTTAGCTTTACTCATCGCCGTTTCCATTGCACTAAACTGTTTCCAGTAGCGGTCTTCGATGTTTTTGAGGCGGGTTTCCCATTTATTTATGTCAATACCGATTCTTTTTAGATCTTTACCGATCGTACTGCTTTCTGAAAGAGAAACAGAGCTTCCTGCTTTTTCGGTGAGTTTACTCATGGAAGTATTAAGTTGATCATACAGCCGTTGCGCTAACCCGCTCTCATTAAATTTGGTAGTAGCATCTGTTGAACTACTAGATTTCGTGAACAAATCCATTACTTTGCTTCCATTTTGAGAAATTGCTTCACGTAGTTTGCTATCCGAAATATAGAGCTTTCCTTTTTCCGAATAAGTACCTGTTGTAATTCCAATTTCACTAAGAGTATCAAAATTAGAATCAACACCAGCAGCTGTTACTTTAGTCGAAAGAGCTTGGCGCATTTGAGATAGTGCACTATTGAGCATGGTATCTTGGCGCAACAAGCCACTCTTCGCCTTTGTCTCCCATTGTTCAATTTGCTTTTCAGATAACGATTCTTTTTCCTCATCTAATAGTGGCTTATAATCGAGGTATTTGGATTCACTTACTTTAACGTTAATCTTATCAATAATCTCGTTATATTTATCTACAAAGCCTTTAATGGAGTTGAAGACGGCATCCTCATCAGCTTTTACATTTACTGTGGTTGTTCCAACAGCTTTCATGTTAAATTCAACCCCGTCAAAAGTGAAAGTAGGACTACTGACGTTATAGGAAATACCATTAATTTTAACTGTTCCCGCAGTAGCGTCTTTTGAAAGTTGAGATCCAGAATCTGTAGTAAACGTCTCTGACGTACTATCAATCGTACCAACAGACAAGTTAAGTTTATTACTGGCTCCAAAGTCAGCACCGACGAGACCAATCGAAACAGCCGTACTTGCACCACTAGTCGTTGTTGTAATAGTAATGGATTTGTCATCTTGAAGATAACTAGCAGTAACTCCCGTTGTAGATGAAACATCATTAACTTTAGTTAGTACACTGCTAATTGTATCGGTGGCAGTGACATTAATGGTAGTCGTACCTATCTTAAAATCAAATGCCTCTCCAATCGCGGTAGACGAATCAGCTAAGCCGGCAGTGGTAAACTTCACAGACGCAGCCTTAGCCACTTGAGAGAGACTTGTTACCTCCACACTATATGTAGATAAGCTTGGAGTACCCTTTTGTATAGCAGAAACAATCGCGCCATTATCAGATGTTACAGCCTTTTTTAAGTAGGTACCTTGTAACTTAATGTCAGATGTCGTTTTCCTTAAATCTAGTAAAAGAGCGTTCATCTCTCTATACTGATCACGTCTCCACTCCTCCGATTGCTTTTTTTGGAGAAGTTTGTTTAAGGGAGCTTTCCTAGCGTTCATTAAACTCTTAACTATGGATTCTGTATCAAGCCCTGAAACTAAGCCACCCATACGAATGGAACTTACCATATTACTTCCACCTACCTCTTCTCATCTATTAGAAAACCGAGCTTGCTTTTCATTTCAGCAACCATATCTAACACTTTTCTAGAAGGGACTTCCCGTACAACTTCCTGTGTCTGGTCATCAACCACTTGAACATAGTATTCATTCAATCTATCATGTAGGACAAAGCTAAGATGTGTATTGCTAGATTGCATGAATTTATTTAGATCTCCAATTGATTTCTCTAACTCCAGTCTTGTATTTTCCTTAATTGGAATATTCTCTGCTTGTTCTGCTGGGACAATCACTTTGGTTTCCACAGGACCCCCTATCACCTTATCCGTCCTTAAAGATGAACGTTCAGGATATGATTGAGAGATACCGCTCACTGAATTAATAGAAGATATATGCATATACTCGCCTCCAGTTTATATCTATTACCAATACTATCGGATATTAATTGAATATATTTTAGGGTAATGGAGAAAAAAATTGATAATTTTAAAAAGTCTCTATGGTAAAATTCAGACGTTATCTGAGGAAGCGGTGGGGGTATAAAAAAGAGACCCTAGATAATGATAATCTAAGGTCTCTCTTTGTTTGACAAAAATTAACGAAGAAGTTGAAGTACGCCTTGTGGCTGCTGGTTTGCCTGAGCAAGCATCGCTTGCGCTGCTTGAGACAAAATAGAGTTTTTGGTTTGCAACATCATTTCCTTAGCCATGTCAACATCACGGATACGTGATTCAGCTGCAGTCAGGTTTTCTGAAGTTGCTCCTAGGTTATTAATGGTGTGTTCTAATCTATTTTGTTGTGCTCCAAGTGTTGACCTTGTGGTATTAATCGTATCGATAGCAGTTTCAATAGCTGCTGTTGCGGAAGCACTAGATAAAGTTAGAGCACCTTGAACAACCCCAACTGCAAACACATCTAGATCATTATCACTTACTACAATATTTTTTGTTGCTGAGAATACAGTTGCAGAGTTAAACTCGGTTGTAGTGATGTTTTTATCGATTTCTGCTCCAAGTTGCGTCATTTCAAGTTCAAGATTTGTTATATCTGATGCACTATTAGTTCCGTTTGCTTTTTGAACGGAAAGTTCTTTCATACGAACTAACATATCACTTACTTCGTTTAGCGCACCTTCTGCTGTTTGAATAAAAGAGATACCATCTTGTGAATTTCTTTGAGCTTGATCCAACCCGCGGATTTGTCCACGCATTTTTTCGGAAATGGATAGCCCTGCAGCATCATCTCCAGCACGATTAATTCGAAGACCAGAAGCCAGTTTCTCCATGTTCTTTCCTTGGTTTACTGTGTTCATTGACATCTGACGATGTGTGTTCAGTGCTGCGATGTTGTGATTAATTCTCATTGTTTTCTTCCTCCTTGAAGTTCATAACCCCACGTCCATGTGATGGTTGATTGTATTGAGAAGAGGTCAATTCAGGTCGGCCGCCCTTATCTCCCTCTCTCTAAATATATATATCGGAATGATCTTAAAGAAAGTTAATAGTATCTTGAATATTTTTCGTTCAAATATTACATTTTTTTTAAAAAGTTACTCAACTTATTTAGAGTAGCAGCCGGATTCGATGCTTCTTGATTGGATTCCTTGAGTGCAGCGTATATTTCTTTGCGCAAAATTTGTTGTTCCTTGGGCGCGACAACCCCAAGCTTGACTACATCTCCCTCTGTACTAAGTACAATGAGTTCTATTTGATCTCCGATCATTATGGATTCTCCAGGCTTTCTTGAAAGAACAAGCATCTCTTCACTCCCCTTCGTTCTTGTTAGATGCCACGATGAGATCGGATAACCGATGTTTCGTTCGGTATGCTGTATGGTTTAATATAATCTGCTTGGCCTGATTGCATTTGCGATTGATAATAATCGGTGCTAATAAGTTAATCGTCGTTTCTTGAATATGTTCACTTGTGGTAAGAATCGACCAAACTTCCACGTCTGATTCCGATTTAATCCCCAGCTCTATTTGATCAGCTTCTTCTATACGAAACTCATATTCCATGTGAACGTAGAACGGATTAATAATTACAAAATGCAATCTGCCTTCATCTATCGACTGTAAATAAGCAATTGGCTCTTCCTCGATTGATTCAATAACTAGATATCTTTGAAATGTTTCAAACCCTGGGATCCCTTGAGCAAACGTTATGACTTCCTCTTCTTCATAATTAATTTGTCCTAATGCTATCGTATCTAACAACATATTCCAGCATCCCTTCCGTCATTAATAAAAAAACGAGCTATAGTGCCGTAAGCAGCTATAGCTTCATTATTAAATGCTTTTAAATTTTTAAATCCATTTGCGGTGGTGTAATTTCTACCTTAGGGTATTGCAGCATATAGATTTCCAGCTTGCCGCGATGGTACTCTATTATGGGAGGATTAACTGTGACATTATGCTCCACCTTAGCTGGTTCGAATTGAACGTCAAGGTTACCAGCTTCATAACGTATATCTATATTATCCAATGAAGCTTCGCCGATATACATATACTTATAGAAATCAACGTCCTGTGTGCTTTCCGTAGCCAAGGCTGCAATCACATTCTCTCCCGTATGAATAGCAGCAAGCCGGTTGCCTTCTTCAACAATTTTCTCGATACCTTGAAGTGCAATATCCCGGCACCCCGAATAGATTCGATTCATCGCCTCGAGAGAAGGTCCTTGCCCTAAAGCATCATGCCACCTACTGTTGTCAATGGATAAAATGCCGGGATTAGCGTCAATTTCCAATTTAGCTGGAGTCGTAGCAAGCTCTTGTGTAGCTTTAGGCTGCTGGATGTCCAGCCGACCTGGATCAGCATCTATGCCAATTCGTCCATACTGTTGTGTTATTTGTATTTGCGGAAAAGAAACATTGCCCATTTAGCCTCCTCCTAACGAAGGAAATCAACAAGACTTGGACTAATTATTTTGGAACCCACCGATAAGGACGCCTGGTATACATTTTCATCCGTTTTAAGATTAGTAATGACTTCTGAAATATCAGCATCTTCTGTCTTTGATTGCAAAGATTGCAAATTTACACTTATGTCCTTTAACCGAGATTGGGCCAGCTCTATTCGGTTTGTTCTGGCTCCAACATCTGCCCTAGCTTCCAAAAATATATCATTTTGTGTATCAATCCGTCCAATAAGTGTGCCGACCTTACTCGTATCCCCTGCTCCAAGAGCGGAGACCAAATCTTTGAGCACTCTAAAAATATTGTCTTTCGTCCCAGGTACGTTGGGATCGTCCGGCTCTCCAAATACGCTATTACCAGGTTTGTTCGCAGCAATTCTCACACCGGTTCCAATTTCGAACTTAATTTCACCCTGATCGATTTTGTCTGTATCTGCAGTGGCTTCTGTATAGGGGGGCTTATCGGTCAGTTGACCATTAAACACATATTTCCCATTAAATTCGCTATTACCAATAGTAACCATTTGTGAGTATAGTTGCTGCATTTCGCTTTTAATCGAATCTAACGCCGCTTGCGGATTTGTACCGTTAGCTCCTTGTACCGCTAACTCTCGAGCACGCTGAATCACGGTGTTAGCTTGTCCAAGTGCCGTATCTGTGTAATCAAGCCATGAAATCGCTGCATCAACATTACTTTCATACTGTTCAGTAGCAGCTACCTCGCTCCGATAACGAAGGGAAAAACTAATTCCTACCGGATCATCCGATGGTTTATTAATTTTGCGTCCTGTTGATAGTTCATTTTGGTGGTGATTAATACGCGTTAGGTTTGTATTAATGTTTCTTAACAGCTGATTATTGAGCATTCCTTGCGTTACTCTTGTCGCCATGTTATTGTCCCCACTTCATTGTAATGAAGCTATCTATAGCCTAACGTCCAACTACGCCCATGCTATTAATAACTTTGTCCAGCGTTTCATCGAAAGTAGTCATTACACGAGCCGCAGCATTATAGGCATGTTGAAATTTAATCATGTTGGACATCTCTTCGTCTAACGAGACACCGCTTACCGATTGCCTTCTTGAATCGACCTGATCTACAAGGATTTGTTGATTTGTCGCTTGCCGAATAGCCTCTTGACTTTGTACACCAAGCTCCCCAACAATGGATCTAAAAAACTCGTCAAAGGTTCCGTCTGTTAAAATGGGTCTTCCTGTAGCCGAAGGATCAAAATTTGCTTTTTTATTGCGGACGCTTGCAAGCAAAAGTGCCATATCATTGTTCCCCTTCACTACCTTCTCGACCCCATCGGTATCGGTATAGGTTCTAGATGAGGATGAGATATTAGAAACATCCTTAACAATATCGGGATTTATCGTTATGCTACTTGCATCGAAATCGGTAGTGCCTGGTTTAGTGGTGAAGAATGGAGTGCCCGTTTTAAGGGGACTTGATGATGCATATCCCAATTGATGAAGCCCATTGAAGCCTTTTACGATCACGTTCGTATTTGCTCCAAGCGTCCTCTGAGCGATCGTGCCATTGAACACTTGCTGAGTTGTTGTACCATCCGCGTTGGCGATGATTAGCGTTGTTCCTGCTGGCACAACCATGCCCTCCGGAAGCGTAGTCTTCATATCCCCTTGAACAAGCGTCTTAATCATGCTATCTACCTGGAATTGGTAATTGGATATATTATAATCACGCGACTGAATCAAACCGTACACTTCGCCACTGTTCAAATCGGTTCCAGCAGCTGCCTCTAACGATGCTCTGGTAAATATGGTATTTACAGAATTACCTGTAACAAGTTGGGTATTCCCCATTCTGACATTATAACCCGATGCATCTTCCGTGTGAGTGATATTAATAATTTTGGAGATATCATCCATTAATAAGTCGCGTTGATCTCTGAGGTCGTTAGCGTTATCCCCAAGTCCTTCAATACGATAGATTTCTTCATTCAAGTGGGAGACTTGCGATAGGTATTGATTTGCTTGCCTTACCTTCACCTCAATGTTTTCCGTTAAATCACCAGACAGATCGCTTAATTGACGTGATGTTTGATTGAATGCATCTGTCATCGCTAGAGCCCGCTCTTTTACCAATACACGAGCTGTTGTGTTCTCAGGTGATTTACTCAATTCTTGCCAGGCATTCCAGAAACCTTCAATCGTCTGGCGGATACCCGTATCCGAAGGCTCATTAATAATAGCCTCCAATTTATCTAATGTATCCTTACGGATCGTCCAATCCCCTAAATTCTTATTTTCATTCTGAAACTGGCTGTCGAGGAATTTCTCACGAACCCGCGTAATACTATCAAATTCAACACCTTGACCCATCTGCCCCGGAACATTACTTCGCTGTAGCCCCGGATACTCGATTGGAGTGGATGCCACCATATTGACAACCTGTCTTGAATACCCTTTCGTATTCGCATTTGCGATATTATGACCTGTAGTCGTCAATGCTGCTTGTTGCGTAAACAAAGCACGCCTGGAAATTTCTAGTCCACTGAAGGTTGAACGCATATACGTTATCTCCTTTCATACTATAAGTATTTAAGCCTTTGTATCGAAAACCCCTAACCTTTTCGGTCCGTTAGCTTGTTGGTGTGGGTTCTGGTATACGACATCATCCTCAGGTGCTCCCAACACTAGATCAATTGAATAATTAATAAAAGAAAGTGATTGCTCTATCAATTGCTGATTGATAATGTTGCATTCCTTTAACTCTTTAATCGTTGTTAGCAATAGTTGTTGGGCTTGCGAAAGAGCTTGTTTTTCTTGTGCATTGAAAATTACTTTTATCAGATCATTCACTGTTATTTTAGGATTTGGATTATACCCTCTAGAGATCAAGTAAGAGCCGATGATTTGAATCCGTTGCTGATTCGCTTCTGCTATCGCTCTTACCCACTTGTTCTCTCGATTTACAATCATATTCAGTTGATCGATATCATTACTAACAAGAACCTGCGTTTTCCCCTTGGCAAGTTCAAGTAGTGCTTCATGCGCTTCCTGAAGCTTATCCATCGTTTCCAACAAAGGCTGTATCGACATGATCGTCACCTGCTTCTATCTGTTGTATACACTATTTTCTTACTTCAAATAAGGAAGGATTTTCTCAGCTAATTTACCTGCGTCCACACGGTAAGTCCCTGCTGCGACAGACGACTTTAATTCCTCAATACGAAGCGTTTGTTCTTCCGTTCGGGCACTTCCCGAAGCTCCTAGAAGTTCCTTTGCCTCAGCAGAAATTTCGACTTGATCCTTAGGCTTACCTTTCTTGCCGGCAGCATGAGCGAAAGTGGCGTCGCCTGCTTTTTTATAAGGATTTACTGCACCGATCCGTTGATTGTCATTAATTTTCATACGATAACACTCCTATTGCTGAGACATATAAAATAAAAAGCCGATAATCTTTACCACTATTATCGGCATCTTACCTATGAAACTTTATATCTCTATAGTCCTATTTAGAGAATAGTTAATGTCTATCATTCAAACGATCTTTGATTTTAAAACTAACTTGACTTTCCTTTGCTACTTTTTCCGTTTTACGCCGCTCATCCTCTGCATTATTCCTTACATCCTTCACAAGCTTGCTGCGGCAAGCTTCACAAATCGTGTTCTCACGAATCAGCGTTCCGCATACTTCACACGGAAAGGACATATTCGGCGCATGCATAATAGAGATTCGGCCATCACGAATAAATTTAGTGATCTGTTTAACCGCTACCCCTGTTGCCTCACTTAAATCATTTATGGTGGTACCTTTGTTTTCACGCAGGTATTTCAAGCATTTCTCATACTGCTGCTCCAAATCCTTCACACAATTCGGGCAAACCTCGTTAAAGCCTTTAACGAATATTTTCCCGCAGCGCGGACAATTAGCTACATTCATGCCCATTGTATAGCCCCCTCCTATTATTCCCATTACCCAATTATTAATTCCAGTTTACAGCAATTCGACAGCGTTTGCATAATAATATTTTTGACAGTTGTTATGACAATTCCTGCTACCGAGCCCACGTTAGACCGAATACTTCGGCAGATATGTACTCCCTGAGAACCTTGGCACATTGATTCATAGTGCTTCCAGTCGTATAAACATCATCCACGATATAAATAACAAACGAAGTAGCCGAAGATTCTCCCAGATAATCATGAATCGATTCATTCAATTCAAAAACATGCTCCAAATCATCCAGCCGTTCATTTCTCTTCTTGAAGCTTTGTTTATCAGTGTGCTTGGAACGCTTAAGAAGGGGTATGACAGGAATCCCTAATCTTTGACCTAACTCATTAGCCATTTGCTCCGCTTGATTAAAACCACGCTCCATCATTCTGCGCTCGCTCACTGGCACGAAAGTGATAAACTCCTTCACAAAATCGGATTCTGTGGGAAAAGTATCTCTATCCTTATGTAATAAGTGATACGAATGTACAAGCATTTGCCCGAGGACTGTCTTCAAACGCTCATCTCCACGATACTTATATCGCGCCAATAATTCCTTCATCGTCTCATCATATCTGACAGCGCTGCGGCTTCTTATAAAATAGGAATGCGGCCTTCGTTGACAGTCTGAGCAAAACTCCCCTCGTCCACAAGTTGGACAAAGCGCTTCTCGAATCCAAGGAATTCGTGTGTAACACGAATGGCAAAGTCCTAATTCATCAACATGGAGAGTGCTATTCTGTTTGCAAAGTAAACATTCTTTTTTCAGCGGACTAAGCAGCGAAGCTACCGAACCCATCACTTTTTTAATCAAAATCCTCAAATCTAATTGCTGATAGCTCATTCATTTCCCCCTTAATAAATAGCCCTGTTTACGCGCGATGCGATTCATCTGCTTAATTTGTCGAATGGCCTCCTTTTGAGATTGCGTGATTTCTTTTGCTGCAAAGTAGACCTTCCCTGCCGGATCGTCCTGCGACCTGCCTGCACGCCCAGCCATCTGAACAAGCGCTGCTTCATCAAATAGTTGCGAATCTGCATCCATAATGAACACATCCGACTTTGGCACCGTGACTCCTCGCTCCAAAATCGTTGTTGTGACCAGCACACGGATTTCTCTGTTTCGAAAAAGCTGGACCTTTTCAGTTCTAGCAAGATCTTTTGACGAGGTTCCTTCGATACACAAAATGGCTACACTCATGCCATGGCTTAATTTAGCCCTTAGGAGATTAACCATTGGCTCGACCAATTGAATGTTGGGGACAAAAACAAACACCTGTGCACCTCGTTCTACCGAGGCCACCAACTTTTTAAATAATGGAACCGGCATTGCTTTTGACTGTACCACTCTCTTCAGAGTTGGGACCGAAACCAACTGAGGGACTGGCAATGGGTGTCTATGATAGCGTACAGGAACCCGAACGTGCGGTAATCGCCCCCGCTTTGCAGCTTGCCTTGCAGCTCTCGGCGGTGTGGCCGAAAGCAAAATATTTGTTCCGCTTGGCTTGCAGACTTTAGCCGCTGCATAAGCAAGCATGGGATTGTTATGGTAGGGAAAAGCGTCAATCTCATCGATAATGACAAGATCAAAAGCCTCATGAAAGCGCAGCAGCTGATGCGTTGTCGCGATTGTAATCTGCCCTTGCTCCCAGCGCTGATCGCTTCCACCATACAGCGTCACTACGCTGTAATTGGTAAATGCGCGACCTATTCGCGGTTGCAGCTCTAACACCACGTCTTTACGTGGTGTCGCGATAAGCACACGCCCTCCTCTCGCAACGGTATGATGGATCAACGGAAAGATCATCTCTGTCTTCCCCGCGCCTGTAACTGCCCAGATCAAGAACCTTCGCGGGAATTGGTGGTTCACTTTTGCTTTTGCTTTTACTTCTGTATCAGCTCCCGCTCTTTCGCTGCCTTTCCTCGCTCTGCTCCCTGGCCAACCTACTCTTTTATAACCAGTCCGTTTCTCTCTAGAGTCCTCAACAGCAACACCACTTATATAGCGCAGCCCCTCCAACGAAGCCCGAGCCTGGGCCTCACTGAGCCCCCAAGGCTCAATATAAGCGCGAAGATGCTCCTCTTGTTCTTCCCTCTCTCGATCTTCCACGCCTCTTTGCCCTAACTGAGACCCCATTGTGTTTAACCCAGAAGGCGCAACCTCCCTCGAGCGCCCAATAACAAGCAAAGAACAAAACCGAGCCCTCCCCATGGTCAGGCACTCCTCACAATAAGGACAGGCTTGTCCGCAATGCAAGCAATCCGACCAAAACATGCGCTCCGCACCACTTCCACACCGCTTACAGGTGTAGCTCGTCGTTTTTCTAAATCCTCGACGCCAGCCCCAGCGCTCGGTCACTTCCAGCCCATTCGCTATCTCAATATCACCGTTGAGATGAGCAAGCTGCAGATAGGATAACCACGCATCTCCTGACCCTAAATCTACCCCAATCGCCAACAACAATTGTTGAAATTCCTCTACAAGCAGTGACCGACCGCTGCAAGCTTCCACAATAATGGCATATACATACGCATCCAACGTGTTACTTGGGTACTTCCCTTGCTTCCACACCTCATATATAATCTTTTGCATACGAAGATCTTCACCAATAGGGATATTGTATTCATGGACAAGCTTCCGAAGCCGCTCCAGCACTCTCTCGTCATGCGATTCAAACTCCAACCGATCATCCGCATTCAGCCTCTGAAGTATCCGCACACCCTGCCCTAACGAAATAAAAGGTTCGAACATTACGAGGCCGGCGTCGGCTGCGTATTGCTCGAACCAATATTGGATGTCCGTCTGTGAGTGAATCGTTATTCGCCACTCCCACTCTTTTCCCAAACAAACTGCGTAAAGTTGAACCTTCATTCCTCACCTTACTCTCTTTGTAACCTAAGTACTTGAAGCCGTTGCCTTCAACCGACATGGATCTTCACTAGATCCTCCCTGCTGCTTAGATGAACGACAGTCACGGGTTCACTATCGTGTTGACGTAAATAGTGGTCAACCGCGTCATAATCCGTCAGATACCGAAGCTCTAGCAAATGGCTATGGGATAAGCGCTCAATGATTTTCCTCGTATCGTCAGACGATCCTTCATCGAATATCGTTGCTTTCACTTCGTTGCCCTTAAATCGCGAGAAGAAAAACAAGGAGCGAATATACCATTCAATTTGGTTTTGATTATTTTTGGTGACGAGTAGCACATTAGCCGTTTTCTTGCTTCCACCTCTGCGAGTTCCGAGCAATAAATGGAGCACAGCAATGCTGATTCCGTAGCAACCTAAGATCCAAAGCAATCCAATCCACATAGCGGGTCCCTCCCTTACCTGCAGTGTATGCTGCAAAGTTAAGGGGGGTTCCTCTCGTGAAAATGGAGATTACAACGTTACCCAACCATTTTTAATTGCTATAATAACAGCTTGTGTACGATCATCAACTTCCATTTTTTGGAGGATGCTGCTGACGTGGTTTTTCACCGTTTTTTCACTGATATAGAGGAACTCTCCGATCAGCTTATTGCTTTTACCTTCCGCCATAAGACGAAGAACTTCTGCTTCTCGCTTGGTTAGCGGACTATTTGCATTATGTATGTATTTAAGAGCTGAATCTTTGACGCCTTGGCCAGAACCAACTACACCCACATCATCCAAATAGGTCATACGTCTGAGCTGATTAATCAGCTTGCCAGTAACCTTGGGGTGAATGTAAGCATGACCAGCCACTACGGAACGAATCGCATTAATAAGCGACTCCGCTTCCATATCTTTCAGCAAATAACCTGAAGCCCCCTTACGAAGAGTTTCGAACACATAGCTCTCATCATCATGGATGGATAAAATGATTACTTTGATATCGGGAAAAATAAGCTTAAGCCGTTCAGTCGCCACAACGCCGTTCTCGAGCGGCATATTAATATCCATGAGAACAATATCCGGCGTGATTTGATTGCACAGCTCGATAACCTGGATACCATCACCGCACTCACCAATGACTTCCATATCATCTTCCATATTAATAATTCGTTTAACACCTTCGCGAAACAGCTGATGATCGTCCGCAATGACAATATGCACATTGCGTTTATGACTCGCCGTGTTGTCCATTCTGTTTTTCCTCCTTGTTCTCTCCAACGCCGCCGATAGGGATTAGCATCGTAATTTTTGTACCTGAATCTTTTTCGGACTCTAGAACCATCGTGCCCTCCAGAAGCTCGACACGCTCACGCATGCCCAACAAGCCGAAATTATTTCCCTTGGCTATTCTTTGTTCTGTCTGCGGCACGTCAAAACCGATCCCGTTATCTACCACGTAGATTTGTACTTGATCCGGCTCCAGTGTGAGTTCAACAGATAGGAAAGTAGCTTTTGCATGCTTATTTACATTAGATAAAGCTTCCTGCACAAGTCGGAAAATAGCAATTTCAAGCCCAGACGGAATGCGAGTCTCCTTGCCTACGAGATTAAACTGTGTGCGAATTCTATGCTTATCTTCGAAATCCTGTACATATTTACGCAGTGTCGGAACGATTCCTAGATCATCGAGCGCCATCGGACGGAGGTTGAAGATGATCTTACGAACTTCTTCAAGCCCCCCTCTGACTTGACCCTTCAAATCTACCAATTCTTCCTTCACCGCGGGAATATCCTCTTTTACCAGCATACGCTGGGCAATTTCAGTTCGAAGCACTACATTCGCCAAGGTTTGAGCCATACCATCGTGAATTTCACGCGCAATACGCTTCCGCTCTTCCTCTTGGGCCAAAATAATCTTCAAACCGAGTAATTGCCTGTTCTTGGCGGATTCGAGTATACGAGTCACCTGATTGAGGTCGCCCGATAAATATTCCAGTACCACATTCATTTGCGATACGATTGTTTCTGCTCGCTCCACCTGCTTGTCCACATTTTTCGTGCGTACCTGCAGATCATTGCGCCGAGTCTTTAGATTATTTTCTTTTTCCCTAGCAATTGTCAGCTGTAATTGAAAAGCAATCGCGGCTTCATAAGCAATCTTGATATCTTCCTCACGGTACTTATTGAAATCACGACTGACCTCCGTGAGTCGAATACGAGATCGCCTGTAATCCTTCTCCAAATTGTCAACCAGCTCGATGGTAATACTCGTTTCATACTTAATCTCTTCGAGCTCGCGAGTGAGTGACTCTTTTTCCAAACGAGAAGCTTCAGCGATTTCAAACATTTGATACTTGCTGCTCTCCATGACGTTAATTGCGTTTTTAATGACACGATCTATAGCGTCTGGCTGCAAATGAAACGAGCTCCTTTATAAAACAATATTAGAAATTAGTCTACCCCATATTGTATCATAGTTTTACCCGTTTGCCGTGTACTTCTAGCACTATTTATTCGATCGTAATCCCATAATTTTTGGGTTCCCAGCCTACTTTAAAGCCTAATTTTTCTGAAATGAGTCGCAAAGGCACCATCGTCACATTATTCATGATTTTAGGAGACACTTCAGCGGTCACACGATCTCCGTTTATAAGCAGATCAGCATGATCAATCCACAGGTCAATTAGTTTGTCACCTCGTAAAACGGTTACCTTCCGCTCTTTGTCATCCCACTTCACATTACCGCCTAATGCTTCTGTTACAAAACGAAGAGGAACCAACGTATTATCATTCACAATCGTCGGAGCCTGCTCCAATGTATAGGATTTATCATTCAATGTCGCTTGTTTCTTATACACAGTCAATTTTACTGCATTTTTCGGCAGAGCGGCTAGCTGTCCTTTGTAAATGAAAGAGATATCGTCGATATTAATTTTCCCTTTTGGGGCCCTTTCATCCTGTCCATTCGCTGGATTAGCGACATATACACTCTTGATTTTGATCGGGAATTTGAGGTCGGACACATCGGCCTTTACCTTGCGCCAGCCTGTCCAGTTCATATTTTCAGTGAAACTTACGTAATTCAACTTACCATTCGCATCAATGATTTCTGCGCGCACCCAGTTAAAGCTTCCGTCACCGAGCACTTTGGCAGTGATAAATTCCGGTTCTCCTTCAATTTGAACACCGTTCATCCCATCGAATCTAGCATAAGCAGCTTTAGTTCCTGTTCCTTTTGTAAAATCATACGAAATTTCTAGACTCTTATTACCGCTATTCGGCACAATATTAACAGCTGAAACAACCTCTGCTGGATACTTATCTCCTGTTGTCATAACCGCAAATTTATCTAGATCATACCAAACCTTCTCCTGGCCAACTGGCAGGGTAACCATCGTGCTATAACCATCATATCTCGCAATAACCTGAGCAGCCTGAGAGCCCGAAGCGCTATCCACATGAAGAATACCGTCTTTCAGAGACCCTTTAACCCCACTTAGCTCCCAAGTTGCTGATGCCGCTGGCAATTCGCGTGTTGCACCACTCCTAGTCGTTACCGATATAGGCAGCTTGAAATCCCCGCCTTCTGTCAGTGAAAAGGCTCCTGAATTAAATTTCATGGAAGTAATCTGATTTCTTCCGACAACCTCGACGTCCATGGATGCTGAACCTTTGCCTGACTTGGCAATGATTTGGGTCTTACCTGGCAATGTCGGTGTAAACACATTATCTTTGAACGTACCATTCGTCGTGGAACTACTCCACTGTGGAACAATGCCTTCTACAGAAATCGGATTATAATAGTCATCATAAGCTTTAAATTGATAAGTGCTGGATTCATTCATGAATAAAACATGTTGACCTTTTAAAATAAGTCCCTTCAAATCGCCCTTCGGTGCCGTCGAATACACACCCACACCATTTACAACGGAACGCTGATTGCCATTCTCTGTTTTATTAACTAGCTTCGGATCAAAATCTCCGAGTGGTCTTGAAACCATTTGCGTCGATCCCCCGCCATCCAGGACCATTCCTCTCCAAACACCAGCACTAATCATAAACAGCTGAAGCTCCGGGAGCGTCATCCCTGCACTGCCTGCACTGCGATCCGAAGTAATGATATAAGCCGTCTTCATATCTTTGGAATAGCCTATTGCCGTTCGGGAACGCGGACTGTAACCACTGAAATCGCCAATATTACGTGTAAAATAACTCGGCTTCGCCTCATCCACTAGCAGTGTGCTGCCGCCAATGAGCATTTTAAAATTCTTCCAATCATACGTCTTAGACGCATCATGCGGGACCATATCATATTTGGTAGTGATCTTATCTCCGACTTTGAGGTGATTTACAATAAACTCCCGTGCTAGTCCTGAACCTCTTAGGATATAGCCATCTGCTGGAGCAACCATTTTAATATTCGTATCTACGGCAATTTCCTTGACTACATCATTCTGTATGAGTGCTTCAGTTGGAACATGGGTTCCATCAACCGCACGCTGCGTTAAAGCCCAGGCATTCGTATAGAGGAAAAGTCCGTCTGCGATCATCGCGACATCATTGTCGTCCCAATAATACGTTTTGTTCACACCGCCAAGCTCAAAAGAAGTCCCGTCCTTCGCCGTCACCCTGCCTTGAAAATCAAAAATATCAATAATCGGTTGATTCGTATTCGTAATCGCAAAAGAATAAAGTCCAGATATTTTCGCAGGTGTTGCCATGACTTGGCCATTCGTGATTTGCGCGCCTTCCGGAACACCTTCCGCCTGTGTATTGAAGAAATCCCCATTCACACCTGCCACGGCACCGGTATCCTTCACCATCCCCAGAACACTCTGGTTCTTCGTGAACTGATTCTTCGTCCCAGCCATTGCGTCTATCTTAACGTTCGGATTCGTCAAATCGACTTCTACCACATTGGCGTTCACCGATACGTCCTTATTGCTCCTAGTAGTCTTCCAAATGTAATTCTTCATAATTGCACCAGATGTAATCGTTTCCTGCGAACTAAGTGTCAACGTCGGCCCTGCCGCGTTTACCGTAGTCCCCGCAACCAATTGCCATACCAATGCGCAAGCCAGCGCACCCATTCCTACTTGCTTTTGTACCATCATGCTGCTTTTCCACTCTCCTCTTTCAGTTTAAGTCTAGTATCTATCTTTTCGGATATCTATATAGACTCTTAAACTAGTGAAAAAGTTACGATCTGAGAGAAGTTGTATTTATACGTCAAAAAAGGGATAGAAAACAGAACATAAAAAAAGAGAGAGTAAACCCTACTCGGATCTGCTCTCTGCTTGAGATACTTGATATTTTATTTAGACCATTTAAGCTTAGCTTCTTGCTCAATCGACCTAGCGGATAATAGTTCGATAATCGTATGCTGCTGCTCTTGAATAAGCTCCATCCTTTTCACCGTTTCATTGGTTTCCAATACAGCTTGCTTTATTTGAGCTTGTTCCAATTCCATTCTGTCTAATCTGTCTATCACTGGTGATAATTCAGCCCTAAGTAATGCGGTTAATGCTTCTTTCAAGTCATTATCCAACATCATCACTCCCGATCCATTTACTTAATTCTGTTTTACGATTATACCATAATAATTGACCCTCATGCATTTTCCGGCTACATATATATTATACCATAAAATAGAGCTTAAGCAAACATACGTTCTGGTTTCATTGCAATTTTTAGTTGTCACAAAATGCAAAAATGTCGCCCAATAAGGACGACTTTCATTAATTTTAAACCAATGCTTGTGTTTTCAAAGACTCAGCTTTATCTGTACGCTCCCAAGGAACATCCAGATCATTACGGCCGAAGTGACCATAAGCAGCTGTTTGACGATAGATTGGGCGACGCAGGTCAAGCTCTTTAATGATGCCCGCTGGACGAAGGTCGAAGTTAGTGTGGATCAGCTCAACAAGCTTCTCCTCACTTACTTTACCTGTACCAAAAGTATCCACAGCAATGGACACTGGACGAGCTACACCAATTGCATAAGCTAATTGAACTTCACATTTTTCAGCAAGTCCAGCTGCTACAATGTTTTTCGCAACATAACGCGCTGCATAAGCACCGGAACGGTCAACTTTCGTTGGATCCTTACCAGAGAACGCGCCGCCGCCGTGACGAGCGTAACCACCGTATGTATCAACGATGATTTTACGGCCTGTCAAACCAGCATCCCCTTGAGGTCCGCCAATAACGAAACGGCCAGTTGGGTTAATGAAATAGTTTGTGTTCGCATCCAACAAGTGAGCAGGAACGATTGGGTTAATAACGTGTTCTTTGATATCTTTTTGAATTTGCTCCAAAGTAACTTCTTCACCGTGCTGTGTAGATACAACAATTGCATCAACACGAACTGGTTTATCATCTACATACTCAACAGTTACTTGTGTTTTACCGTCCGGACGCAGGTATGGAAGAGTTCCATTTTTACGAACTTCCGTCAAACGACGAGCCAATTGGTGAGAAATCGAGATTGGAAGAGGCATAAGCTCAGGCGTTTCGTTAACCGCGAATCCGAACATCAGACCTTGGTCACCAGCACCGATTGCGTCAATTTCCTCATCAGACATCGAACCTTCTCTTGCTTCAAGGGCTCTGTTAACACCTTGTGCAATGTCAGGGGATTGTTCATTCAAAGAAACGAGAACCGCACAAGTTTGGGAGTCAAAACCATACTTCGCACGCGTATAACCAATATCCTTAATTGTTTGTCTAGCGATCGCTTGAATATCAACATATTCAGAGCTTGAAGTAATCTCACCGATTACCAAAACCAAACCAGTTGCTACAGATACCTCACATGCTACACGAGCATTCGGATCATTGGCAAGAAATGCATCCAATACCGAGTCAGAAATTTGGTCACAAATTTTATCCGGATGACCTTCTGTTACGGATTCGGATGTAAATAAACGACGTCCACGTACTTGCGCCATATCATTCATCCTCCTAATATCATTTAGTATGTTTGAAAAGCTTCTACACGATGCCTCTATATGAAAAAAAGTGGGCCCGGCTTTAGCGGCAGCTTTTCACGCCAAACGGAATCCCTCTTTTGCGCTCAAGCGCTAACAAGATCCTTGAATTCCGCAATGGTAAAAATTAGAATCAAACAGTAAATCCAGTAATCATGAATAAAGACAACAAAAAAATGAACCTTTCCCGATTGGAAAAGGTTAAATTAAATATTGACCTTCAATTAGTTATCTTACGTCATTTGTCGTCTAGTGTCAATGCAGCAAACCGTGAAGAAATTATGAATAATCACGAAAATCTATAAAGAAAATAGTGCTTCTTCTGCTTTCTGAATCAGTCTTTTAGTAATCGTTCCCCCTACTGCTCCTGCATCTCGCGATGAGATATGTCCCCAGTAGTCTTCTTTCATTGAAGAGGAAGGAATCGAACCCAATTCTGTCGCAAACTCCGTATCCGCATGAAGCGACATTTGTTTACCGACAGGCAAACCCAATTCAGCAGCAATCTCATACTTTAAAATATCTAATGCCTTTTTCGATTCAGGAACCACTTTATTATTGTTTCTAGCCATAACAAACGCCTCCTTAGAGTTTTTGTTGTGATTACGACACTCCATAAGCAATTGCCGATGATGTGAGTACATCACTAGTATGGCTAGATTCCTGAAGTCGAACCGCATAAGAACTTGTCAGATTGGGTAAAATTATGGAGAAGAGTTTTATTGAAATACGACCAAATGAACAAACATTTTAGTTTTAAAATTTGCAAAAAACTTTATTGAGCAACCTTACTTCCGTCGGCATTCAACAATAAATAGCTTCCGCGTACCATGACAAAGATGTCCGCCGTATTCTTAGGCGATGACTTAATACCACGGCCCTCGGCCGGGAAGATCAAAAGATGATTCAGCGCGACTTCCGTCCCCACTGAAAGATCTTTGCCTCCCGTTACATCCGGGATGCCATTTTCATCGTTGCTCACGGCGAGTACCCTGCCAGTTCGCACGATAAACTCGGCGCCAGCACCGGCGTAAAGCGTTTGTCCATTTTGCAATTGGACAACCTTCATTGTCGCTGGCGTGGAAGTGCCCGTGCCTCCGTTACTTCCGCTAGGCTGGCCTGCGCCAGCATTGGCCGCGATCGCGGAGGCGACAAGCTCCTTCACCTTTGCTTCGCTTAAGGTGTTCTGATCGAAGTAGCTCTTTGTGATCACCGGGTCGGTGGACGAGCCGGGGGTTGGAGCTTCGGCTTGAGAGTGTGAAAATAGATTAAAGGAAATTGAGATTAATACTACAGATATTAAAAACATCTTATACTTCACTGTATCCACCTTCTTTTTAATTTTTAAAACAAAAAGAGACCCAAATGGGTCACTTTTTGTTACATACTTATAAATTTATTTCCTACTATTATGGAGTAGTAATAGTTACAAATGTTGTTACGGATTTTCCATTAGCAGCGTATGCTTTCAATGTGAAAGTATCATTTGCTGCAGCACCAGTAACTACACCTGTTTTAGTGTCAACAGTAATTCCTGGGTTGCTTGAATCTTCAATAATGAATGCTACACCAATCAGATTGTAGAATTGTCCAACTTTAGCATCTTTGTACTCAATGCCATAGTTATCAACTGCTTTTAGATTCATCAATGTAGCAGCTTGAGTAGTTCCAACAACAGTAGATTTGCTTGCATCAGCAGTCAAAGTAGCAACAGTTACAGCATCTGTTTTAACAGTTACATCAAGTGATGCTTGTTTTTGCTCATCTTTAGCTGTTTTGTAGATAACATTAATTTTAGCTGTACCTGCTTTGTTACCAAGTACCCAACCAGTTGTTGTTGTTACACCAACATTAGCTACTGCAACATCATAGCTGGAGCTTGTTACAGATACGATACGGTCATTTGGCAATGATACGGTAGCTCCTGAAGCATCCTTCGCTGTAACAGCAACTTTCTTAGCTACAGTTCCAGTATCAGTTATTTTCTGAGCAGCATCAAGGATACCGCTATCTTTTGCCGCAAAAAGTTCGCCAATTGCATTCAAGGAGTAAGTCAACTCTTCTGTTGCAGCATCAGCATTGATGTAGCTTCTGCTAATGGAGTTAACATCTCTCCATTTCAAACCGCCACCAGTAACAGTTTCTCCATTAATATTCTTTTGAAGGACAGCTTTAAACTCAATTTTACCGCCATTACCAGATGCAGCAAGTCGAGCAGCAGGTGTTAGACCTGTAGTCGCCTCTGGGTTAGTTGTGAAATTGAAACCATTGTTAAATAGTCCAAATTGTGCTTGTGTATAAGTTTTATCAGCTCCACCAGCAATACCAGTAGCATAAGTAGCTCCAGTATGAGTATTAGTAGCCTGACCAGTAATTACTAGGTTAGTTGCATTGGCAGCAGCACTTCTAGTTTCTGTAGCTTGAACATATACAGAGTATGTTACTGGAACACCATTCTCTTGGTAAGTTACACCAGCTGGAACACCAGAGATTTTTTCGCCATATTGGTCAATTATGAAGATTTTGAAATCATCACCAGTGTTCAATACACCTTTAGTGTTTGCAGCTGTATCAACTTTGAAACCGTCCGGAGTACGAACTTTCTCAATTTTGATGGATTTATTAGCATAGCTATTAGCACCAGCAGTAGCAATGTAAGCAGTGAAATATGCTTGGCTACCTGATTGGCCTTTTACTCTATTCAAATGAATTTTACCTTTGTGCTCGCCAGTTGTTTGAATTTCAACAGGCCCTTCAACACCAGCTTTAACTAGGGAAACGTTAGTTCCTGATACTTTGATTTGTTGACTGTTTTGTGCATCAACAATCTCATCTGCTGTCAATTTGTTACCGTCAGCATCGAATGCTTCGATAGGTACATATTGGTCGATTTGATCGCCTTCAGCTAATACTTTAGTGAAGTCAGCAAATCCAACTTTTACAGCAAGCTTAGCGGATTTCACAGCTACTTTTGTTGTAGCAGTTGAAGAACCAGCATAGATTGTAATGTTATAATCATCTGATTTCTCAACACGACCAGCCAAGGATACACGAACTTCACCAAAGTTGTCATTATCGAAATCATCGTACTCTGCTTTAATTTTGTCAGAGTATGGAGCAACGATCAAGTTTACATTCGAAATTGCCGCTGAATCTTCTGCAACAGGATTTCCGTATTGATCGAACTGTGTTACAGGAATTGTAGCAACATCACCTGTAGAAGCAATTGCCGTTTTACCATCAGCATACTTAACAGTTCCAAATTCAACTTTGGATACGAAAGGTTGTGTACCCAATTTAAATGTTTTTTGTGCAGATACACGGGAATCGTTCTCGTATACGTATACAGGAATCATAGTTAAACCTGGAGTTGTTGCTACAGCACCTGCACCAGTTGTTGTCGTAGTGTCGATCGTTATAACCAATGCTCCAGTGTTGTCTTTTGTAATGCTGCTGTCAAATCCAGATGTTGTAACTGTAAAGTTACTAGCTGAAAGTGTTACACTCTCATCGTATTGGTTTTTAGCAATAACTTTTACTCTAGCTTTTTTGGATTGAGCAATTGTATCGTTAGCTTCACCAAAACCGATTGATTTTACAACTTCAACTGTACCCGTAAATTTAGCTGTTGCAGTAGCAACGGAATCAGCATCCAAACCTGCTAAAGTTACTGTGTATTCAGCATCTCCGATTTTAGCATTGTCTTTCAAAGTCAATACTGCGGATTTTTTGTCATCAGCAAACACTGTTGTAACGCCTACATCAACAGAACCTTTTTTCAAAGTCAAAGTAGCTTTAGCAGTGTCAACTGGTTTGTTGAATGTTACTGTTACTTTTTGAGCGCCAGTTGCTTTTGCTTCAGTTACAGCAACTTTACCTGGAGCCACGTATTGAGCTTTCGCTTCATAAGCACCAGTCAAAAGAAGGTCGCGAGTTGCATTAGCTTGACCACCGAATTTACCATCAGCGCCTGCAGGAAGAAGTTTCAATTCAAGAGCCAATGCTACATAGCCTTGTGCCCAACCAGAAACAGTTGTATCAGTACCTGTTTTTGCTTTTGCTTCAGCATCTTTACCCAGTACGCGAACCAAGAAAGTAGCAAGTTGTTCTTTTGTAACTTTACCAGCTGGGTTGTATTGACCTTCAGCATAGCCATCAGTGATACCAGCAGTTTTCAAAGCTTCGATGAAAGGAAGTGCGTAGCCATTAGCTGCGTCATCAACTTTAACATCGGAGAAGCTGGAAGTTTTAAGATCTTTGTTTACTTCGATACCAGTGATCAAAGCTGCAACTTTTGCGAATTGAGCGCGGTTCATTTCGTCTTTAAGACCAAATGTAGTTTCGCTCACTCCATCAAAAATACCTGCGCTGATCAATGCATCGAATTTCGCTTTTGTAGCTGCGTCAAGATCTTTAAGATCTGTGAAGTCAGCGGATGTTTTACCGAATGCTACGGAAGAAAACATGGATAATGCCATTGCTGTGGAAAGAATTACTGATAAACTTTTTTTCATAACCTTTTTTTCTCCTCCTTGAATATCTTTGGTTTTATTTTTTAGGTTGAATCTAACAATATTTGAGCTCGATTTACTCATTGTTTGGTTCACCCCCTTTCCAGAGTTAGAGCATAATATAACTAAGTTCGCGTGCAGCTCTAGTGGCTGCATTGGAAACTAGTAAACTTAAATTAGAAAAATAGACACCCACACCAATTTACATTATACATTGGTCGAATAGCGTCGTAAAGAATTATTTTCAATACGAAGGAATTTATGTAACTGTTTTTGCTTTCAAAGTATTAAACGCATAGAGTTCAAAAAAGTTGCGTTCTGGCGAAAAAAAATTCCAATCTAATATTTTCCTATTGAATTCATGAATTTAAAAGCAAAAGAGACCCCGAAGGGTCTCTTGAAAGCGAGCTGTTAGTTTTTAGTTACGTGCGTCGTTGTTGTTTTGCCATTGTTGGAAATTGTCTTCACAACGAACTCTTTTACGTTTCCTACTATATCGATTTTGCCAGTTGAAGAGTTGAATGTTGCTGTCCCTGTTCCTGTTCCTTCAACTTTTACATCGGAAATGATGTATTGAACTCCCAAGAAGTTTTGGTAAGTCGCAATTTCAGCCAATTTGTACTCAATACCATAGTTGTCTACAACTTTAACATTAATCATTTCAGCAACTGTTTGGCTTGCACTGTAAACGACGTTGTCATTAGCTGTTAGTGTCGCTACGGCAGGCGCATCTGCTTTGACGTTAACTTCATACGTGAAGGCTTGTGTTTCGCCATTAGCTTTGGATACAACCGCGGTAATCGTTGCTTTACCTGCTCGTTGACCCAATACTTTACCGTCAGGAGTTACCGTTGCAATGCTAATGTCGGAAGAGGAAGCTGTTTTAACAGCTTTCATTGCTGCTGGTACAGCAACCGTGTCACCGGACTTATCTGTCACTGCAACTTCTACTGTTTTAGCGAATAGGCTTTTCGTAGCATCTGCAAAGTCGCCAGTTTTCGCTACATCATTTGTTTGAATTGCAAACACATCACTCAATGCTTTCGCATTGTAAGTCAGGTCTGTGCTGCTAATTACTTCTACTGTTCTTTTTAGAACAGGGGAGACTTCAACTGCTCCTTTTTTGATCGAAACTTCCAATGTTGTTTTACCTGCAGTATTTGCAGTAAATGTAATTTCTTTATCGTTAAGATCTGCTTTCAAATCGGTAACGTTGCCTGCTGTTACGCCTGTTACTGCTGCAGAAGTTCCATCAACGTTAACGTTCACTGTGTAGCCAACTGGCACCGTATCTAGAGTTTCGCCGTATTGGTCTTTCACCAACACTTTCATCGTTGTCGTTGCATCTTTCAATGCCTTCTTAGCTGGCTCAGAACCAGATAGTACCGCACTTTCAGGCGTACGAGCTGCTGCTACTGTCAATGGAAGCTGAGCTTGTGTTTGAACGTTTGCGTTGTAGATCGACATATTCAAGTAAACAATGCCTCTCTCTTTAGCTTCAATCGCGCCTAATTTCAACATACCTTTGTGTTCGCCATATTTTACGATACCATTTGTTACTTCGCTATCGGTAGCTATCGTTGCACCCGATACTGCAAATTTAATGCTGCCTGCATTATCCACGATATCTTGTGCGGAAAGCTGCTTGCCTGCTGCGTCAAAAGCTACGATTGGGATGTACTTCGCATTCGTATCGCCTTCTGCTACAACACCGTTATAAGAACCGAACTCCAGTTTCGTTGGAACGCTTCCTGCAGTCAAAGCGATTTTCGCAGTTGCAGAAGCACCCATATCATAGTAAGTTACCGTGTATTCACCGGATTTTTCTACTTTTTTACCCGCTGCAACCGTGATAACCAATTTGTTATCAACCACTGCTTTGTCAAGAATGTTCATGTCATTTGGAGTAATGACAGGTGCAGTCGTTGTAGGCGCATCTGCAACCATCTTAAATCCGTATTGATCGTATCTTGTAATAGCGATTGTTGCTTTTTCTCCCTCTGCCGAAAGCGCAGTTTTCCCTGCTGCGTATTCTACTGTTCCAAGTTCAACCTTGGAAGTCAATTGCTCAGTTCCAATTTTGAATGTTTTGGACACGGAAACAGCTGATTGATTCATGCTTACGGTCAGCGGCAATACGCCGATTTCAGTTGGGTACGTTGTTTTGTTGCTTGTATCTACTTTAACTTCCAGTGAGCCCGTATCTGCATTGCGAGTTACTGTAGCACCAGTGTAGCCGAATACGGAATAGTTGCTGCCATTCAAGGAAGCATTCTGACCATATTGGTTCTCAGCTTTGAGCTCAATAACAAGATCTTTCACTTGCGGTACTTTTTCGCCTGCATTGACAAAGCTAAGTTTCGTTACTTTTTCATTTTCAGCCGTGAAAGTTGCTGTTGTTTTATCAACGCCTGCTGCATCAAGGCCGGAAAGCGTAGCTGTGTAGCTGCCTTCTGTTACTTTTACGTTAGTTAACGTTAATACAACGGACTTCTTATCATCAGCAAATTTAGCTGTTGTTGCTACATCAACAGAACCTTTTTTCAACGCTACTTTTGCTTTAGCTGTATCTACTGGTTTGTTAAAGCTTACTGTTACTTGTTGAACGCCAGTTGCTTTCGCACCAGTTACAGATACTTTACCAGCTGGTACGTATTGTTGTTTCGCTTCGTATGCGCCGGTCACAAGCAGATCGCGAGTTGCGTTTGTCATACCACCGAATTTACCGTCTGTGCCGTTGGAAAGAAGTTTAAGTTCAAGTGCAAGAGCGACATAGCCTTGTGCCCAACCAGAAACCGTTGTGTCTGTACCTGTTTTGCCTTTAGCTACTTCATCTTGACCAAGAACACGAACCAAGAAAGTAGCGAGTTGTTCTTTTGTTACTTTACCAGCCGGGTTGTATTGACCTTCAGCATAGCCATCAGTAACGCCAGCTGTTTTCAAAGCTTCGATGTAAGGAAGTGCATAACCATTTGCTGCATCGGTTACACTAACGTCAGTGAATGTCGATGTTTTCAAGTCTTTGTTTACTTCCAGACCCATGATCAATGCCGCTACTTTCGCAAATTGTGCACGGTTCATTTCGTCTTTCAGACCGAAAGTTGTTTCTGTCACGCCGTCAAAAATACCAGCAGTGATCATCGCATCGAATTTCACTTTTGTTGCTGCATCCAGGTCTTTCAAGTCTGTAAAGTCAGCAGATGTTTTACCAAATGCGACGGACGAGAACATGGAAAGAGCCATAGCGGATGTAAGAACTACGGATAGTGTTTTCTTCATAAAGGTTTGTTTCCTCCTAATAATATGAAAGTTTTTTTGTTATAAAAACTTATAACCAACGAGCGACAGTTGAATCTTCGCAAAAGATATATGATTCTGATAGACTCCTGTGTATCTTTTCGTCTATCACCTTGGCTACAAACTTAGTATACGTGAGTCTATACTTATTTTCATTGATAAGATTTTTCCAAGTCAATGTTATAAAAAACAAGAGACCTCTTGGGGTCTCTTGTTTAAAGCGAGCTATTAGTTTTTAGTTACGTGCGTCGTTGTTGTTTTGCCATTGTTGGAAATTGTTTTCACAACGAACTCTTTTACGTTTCCTACTATATCGATTTTGCCAGTTGAAGAGTTGAATGTTGCTGTCCCTGTTCCTGTTCCTTCAACTTTTACATCGGAAATGATGTATTGAACTCCCAAGAAGTTTTGGTAAGTCGCAATTTCAGCCAATTTGTACTCAATACCATAGTTGTCTACAACTTTAACATTAATCATTTCAGCAACTGGGATTGCACTGTAAACGACGTTGTCATTAGCTGTTAGTGTCGCTACGGCAGGCGCATCTGCTTTGACGTTAACCTCATACGTGAAGGCTTGTGTTTCGCCATTAGCTTTGGATACAACCGCGGTAATCGTTGCTTTACCTGCTCGTTGACCCAACACTTTACCGTCAGGAGTTACCGTTGCAATGCTAATGTCGGAAGAGGAAGCTGTTTTAACAGCTTTCATTGCTGCTGGTACAGCAACCGTGTCACCGGACTTATCTGTCACTGCAACTTCTACTGTTTTAGCGAACTTGCTTGTCGTAGCATCTTCAAAGTCTTCTTTCGCTACATCATTCGTTTGAATTGCAAACATATCACTCAATGCTTTCGCATTGTAAGTCAGGTCTGTGCTGCTAATTACTTCTACTGTTCTTTTTAGAACAGGGGAGACTTCAACAGCTCCTTTTTTGATCGAAACTTCCAATGTTGTTTTACCTGCAGTATTTGCAGTAAATGTAATTTCTTTATCGTTAAGAGCTGCTTTCAAATCGGTTACGTTGCCTGCTGTTACACCTGTTACTGCTGCAGAAGTTCCATCAACGTTAACGTTCACTGTGTAGCCATCTGGCACCATATCTAGAGTTTCGCCGTATTGGTCTTTCACCAACACTTTCATCGTTGTCGTTGCATCTTTCAATGCTTTCTTAGCTGGCTCAGAACCAGATAGTACCGCACTTTCAGGCGTACGAGCTGCTGCTACTGTCAATGGAAGCTGAGCTTGTGTTTGAACGTTTGCGTTGTAGATCGACATGTTCAAGTAAACAATGCCTCTCTCTTTAGCTTCAATCGCACCCAATTTCAACATACCTTTGTGTTCGCCATATTTTACGATACCATTTGTTACTTCGCTACCGGTAGCTATCGTTGCACCCGATACTGCAAATTTAATGCTGTCTGCATTATCCACGATATCTTGTGCGGAAAGCTGCTTGCCTGCTGCGTCAAAAGCTACGATTGGGATGTACTTCGCATTCGTATCGCCTTCTGCTACAACACCGTTATAAGAACCGAACTCCAGTTTCGTTGGAACGCTTCCTGCAGTCAAAGCGATTTTCGCAGTTGCAGAAGCACCCATATCGTAGTAAGTTACCGTGTATTCACCGGATTTTTCTACTTTTTTACCCGCTGCAACCGTGATAACCAATTTGTTATCAACCACTGCTTTGTCAAGAATGTTCATGTCATTTGGAGTAATGACAGGTGCAGTCGTTGTAGGCGCATCTGCAACCATCTTAAATCCGTATTGATCGTATCTTGTAATAGCGATTGTTGCTTTTTCTCCCTCTGCCGAAAGCGCAGTTTTCCCTGCTGCGTATTCTACTGTTCCAAGTTCAACCTTGGAAGTCAATTGCTCAGTTCCAATTTTGAATGTTTTGGACACGGAAACAGCTGATTGATTCATGCTTACGGTCAGCGGCAATACGCCGATTTCAGTTGGGTACGTTGTTTTGTTGCTTGTATCTACTTTAACTTCCAGTGAGCCCGTATCTGCATTGCGAGTTACTGTAGCACCAGTGTAGCCGAATACGGAATAGTTGCTGCCATTCAAGGAAGCATTCTGACCATATTGGTTCTCAGCTTTGAGCTCAATAACAAGATCTTTCACTTGCGGTACTTTTTCGCCTGCATTGACAAAGCTAAGTTTCGTTACTTTTTCATTTTCAGCCGTGAAAGTTGCTGTTGTTTTATCAACGCCTGCTGCATCAAGGCCGGAAAGCGTAGCTGTGTAGCTGCCTTCTGTTACTTTTACGTTAGTTAACGTTAATACAACGGACTTCTTATCATCAGCAAATTTAGCTGTTGTTGCTACATCAACAGAACCTTTTTTCAACGCTACTTTTGCTTTAGCTGTATCTACTGGTTTGTTAAAGCTTACTGTTACTTGTTGAACGCCAGTTGCTTTCGCACCAGTTACAGATACTTTACCAGCTGGTACGTATTGTTGTTTCGCTTCGTATGCGCCGGTCACAAGCAGATCGCGAGTTGCGTTTGTCATACCACCGAATTTACCGTCTGTGCCGTTGGAAAGAAGTTTAAGTTCAAGTGCAAGAGCGACATAGCCTTGTGCCCAACCAGAAACCGTTGTGTCTGTACCTGTTTTGCCTTTAGCTACTTCATCTTGACCAAGAACACGAACCAAGAAAGTAGCGAGTTGTTCTTTTGTTACTTTACCAGCCGGGTTGTATTGACCTTCAGCATAGCCATCAGTAACGCCAGCTGTTTTCAAAGCTTCGATGTAAGGAAGTGCATAACCATTTGCTGCATCGGTTACACTAACGTCAGTGAATGTCGATGTTTTCAAGTCTTTGTTTACTTCTAGACCCATGATCAATGCCGCTACTTTCGCGAATTGTGCACGGTTCATTTCGTCTTTCAGACCGAAAGTTGTTTCTGTCACGCCGTCAAAAATACCAGCAGTGATCATCGCATCAAATTTCACTTTTGTTGCTGCATCCAGGTCTTTCAAGTCTGTGAAATCAGCAGATGTTTTACCAAATGCGACGGACGAGAACATGGAAAGAGCCATAGCGGATGTAAGAACTACGGATAGTGTTTTCTTCATAAAGGTTTGTTTCCTCCTAATATTTTTTAAGTTTTTGTTATAAAAACTTATAACCAACGGGGCGACAGTTGAATCAAGGCATGACTCTATGTAGCTTCGCGTCTATCACCTTGGCTACATGGATTAGTATACGTGACTGCATGCATAATTTCATTGATAAGTATTTTCCAATTGCAAAAAAGCAGCTTGCCATTTAAGGCAAGCTGCTTTTGAATTATTCATATTTCTATGGAACCATCTTTTGTTGCTTCATTACACGATAGCCAATAATAGAAGCTTGTGCTCGTGTAAGTAACTCAGTTGGATCAAAACGCAATGTTTCTTTCTTCTGTTCAGCTGTTACCGCATTAGGAATCCCTTCAATTAAACCCGCTTTAGCAACTGCTTCAACGGACGGTCTTGAGTAGGATTCGATATTATCAGCATCTGTGAATGTCTTTTGCAAGGAAACTAACGATTTCTTCAGGTCTGTGTTTAATTTCATCTCTGCTGCTCGGGCAATCATAACAGCCGCATCTTGCCGAGTAATGGATCCGCCTGGATTAAAACGATTACTTGCTTGTCCGCGAATAATTCCCGCTCTTGCTGCAGTTTCGATATATTTATAATCGTAAAGCATACCAACAGCATTATCAATTTTCAACACATCTGAGAAAGTGCCGTTTCCACTGTAGTTCAAAGGAATCTTGAAGATTTTCACTAGCATCTGAGCAAATTCACCACGTGTAATGGAATCGTTCGGTCCAAAGGAAAATGTCGTTTTAGCTTTCATGACACCTTTGGAATAGAGTGTTTCCAGCTCATTTCTAGCAAAAGAGTGGCCTGTCATATCATCAAAGCTGCGATCCATATACATAACTTGATAGTATCCAAACTTCTGGAAAGGAACAGTAATTGTATTGTTCTTAGTATCTACAACTCCACCAAGGTTCTTCCATCCGTAATCCGTCGTATTCGCATAATTTGCGTAGATGTCGTAAAAGAATACTGTGATATACTTACCGGCATCTTGACGAATTGATGGATCGAACTTCAAGGTTAATGATCCTTCTTGTGTAGGAACCACAATTTCGTCATTCAAACGATAGAAATAAGCCCTACCTGAATTACTAGCATCATACGGATCATAACCAGTCCCATTTAGCCCTTTTTTCAGATCCTCTGCTGTTGTTGTTGTCGAATTTGGAGCAGGAATGAATCCAGCATCCATATAGTAGAGATCACTTGCGGGATGGTACGTATCTTCCGGTACTTTTACGCTTATTTTTGATTTAAAATAACCATTTGCCGTCGGATACAACGTTTTATCAACGCGGCCGTCGTCAGAATCAGCGATACCAAATAAAATTTTGCGCCCTGTCGTGATGTATTGATTATTGTTGCTATCAGGCTTGTTTCTCATCAGCTTCGCATCTTTTGGAAATGTTAGTTGCAAGCCTCCGTTAAAGAGTTTGAACTTGGCGCTCATATCTTCCAAAAGCTCTGCACCCTGCACATTCGTATTCGTATTGAAAAGGATAAACGTCCCATCTACTTTGGTGGTTCCTCGATAAATCGTAAATTTAATCTGGTTTTTACCGGGTTTCAAATCTATTGCTTGATACAAGTATTGATCTACAGACAATACAGTTCTCTTCGTTGCTTCTTCTTTACCAAATAGCACTCTGTCTGCATTTTCCGCTTCAATAATAATGTTATAAAAATTACTGTTGATGTTGGATTGTAGTTGTCCATCAGCATTTTCAACTAACAGCGGTTGAACGACTGTGTAAGGAACATTTTGTCTGGTAATCGTAATTGATTTGGTTGATGTAATATTAGAATTGTTGGTGATCCGGAACTCAAACACGACATCTGTATCATCCAATAACTTAAATTGTGTTGTTGTAAAGTTTTGATTATTCAAGGCGTTATTAAGGGCGGTGAAGTAATCCGCTCCTCCACTTGCTGTAACAATTCTAGAATTTGCTGTTTGATCAATAACAGCAATACTATTGCCAATCGTCTGCTGATAAACCAAGGCATCCCCTTTAGAATCCTTCGTATGAACGACCAGAGTCAACGCCTTAATTGCTGATGCTGCTCCTGCAGCGTCAAGGCTTGTAAACAACCCACTAAAAGAAACCGTACGCTGAGTGGTTGAGTACGTATCAGCATCTTTGCCAACGATATACTGTGTACCACCAGTTCCACTTTCAACTGGTTTGATTGCTGTGAATTGCGGAGCATCCGTTGTAAATAAATAAATATCGTAGCTTTGTTCTGTAATAAAGACATTGTTAACATAAATCTTAAATCTAAGGGTGTTCTTACCCTCAACCATTACCTTAGGAAGATCTGCAGGAACATTATTTACAAAGTTAACAAGTGGGAGAACAAAAACATTAGTTGTTGGATTAAAATCAGCATCTGCTGTATTTGAGTTCAACGTCACAAGTTTCTCGTTCATAAATACTTCAACTTTATTGACCGGTACAGCTGGAGCAATGGCAGGGTCTTGATAAAAGTTCACAAGACGACCAGAAATACAAGCTTCCGTCGTAGAGCATGTGAGATTCTTAATATTCTTGATCGACATATTATTGGAAACATTATTAATCAAAACATAAGGGGCATTGCTTATCGTTAAATTGTACTCCGCTGTACTGTACGGTGTACCTGTTCCGCCTACATTATTATAAAGTTCAATACTTAACTTCTTGTTCCCATCGCTGATCCCTTGCAGCTTGAGATCGTATTTATATAATTGTGTCGTTGCGTTCCACACCCCGACAATAGGTGTACTATTAGGATAGTAAGCACCATCAATTTTTGTCTTAATTGACAGGGTTTTATCATTAGCATAAATATGCAGGTCTGCTGGAAGCTCATTCACTTCATTTGAATTAGTTAAACTAAGTTCATTTTCAATGGTGCCGTTTGTTTGCGTTACTTTTTCAATATACGGATTATTTGGATCTACGTATTTAAATTTATACTCACTAGTGACTGGAGCCAAGCTATTCGCAATATCACGGAAAGTAAACGTTATGCGCTGCTCATTAGCTGCATAACTGGGAATATTAGGGATACTTATACTTAAATTCTTAACCCGATATTCGCCACTTCGCGACAGGGAACTATCAGCTGACGCAGAATACGTCACACCGGAAACAGTTGTTGGGGGAACAGTCGCTACACCCAAATCGATTCCAGCTACGATCTGATCATTTACCGCTACATCCACAAAACGATACTGAAGAGATGTTCCTGATGAATCATAATCACTCTTGACACTTGAAGTAAATGTAAGAGCACTTGTTTTAAAAGTCGGTATTGTAATTAAATCTTTAGCAGTTGTTGCATCAGCAGTATCTTGAATTTTACCATTGAAGGCAAATGGTTGACCATTGTCATACCACAGCTTTTTGATAACTTGATACTTATTCGTATCATTGCTAGCAACAAAACTTACGATATTATCACCTGGATTCAAACAGAAGCTCGTAACCGAGGAACAAGTTGACGAAGCCTTATTCTTGTCATCTCCAGTAAAATAGAAATAGCCGTCATTGCTTTTAAAACCTTGCTTCGCCAAGCTATCGCCTGTCAAAGTCGCTTGAACAGCACTAGCATTTGATGCTTTCGCCTTAATCTGAATACCTGTCGTTCCCGCTTTCAAAGGGCCTCTATCTACAGGATATATTTTGCCTTCTTCAAGCTGGATGTTATTAACCGTAATATCAGATAGGTTGGTAGTAGGTGCATAGTACAGCCAACCAGGAGCTGATGCAAGAGCATCGGTCTCACCGAGATATACAACAACTTTATTTAAACCTTCTGTAAGTTGGATATTTTCAAACTTAACTAGATTGGAACCTGCAGACTGAGCCTTATTATTTTTCTCTGTTGTTACAATTCCTGAATTCATATTCGTAATCTGAAAATATATGGATGGGATTTGGGAATCAGTTACACTAGTAGTCTCTACATTCAGAGAAAATGGAAGTTGCGTTACACGGGTAACTAACGTGTCGTCAGTTGGTCTGGCGGTTGATGTCCCCGCATTTGTGGTATCCGTATACAAATTCTTAATTACAATGGTAGAAGCTGCACTGGCTGTCATTGGGGGCAGCAGAGCTAGTAGCATAGTGATTAATAAGCTCATGCTAATCCACTTATTTCTTTTTTGCTTGGTTTTCAAAACTAGTTCCTCCTTATGTAATCTAAATGTTGTTAGTTTAGCCATAGTATAAGTATTAACTTTCATTTTACTTGCTAGATTTCGACAATCCCTCCCATATTCTTCTATCATTCCACATGATTAGACGCGGCTAATAGACAAAAGTTCTCGTACTTTACTTATCGGTCGGAACAAAGGAAATGTTTAGAGAAAGAAAAAAATCCTAAAATGCAAAAAAAATCCAACCCGAAGGTTGGATTCCGATTTTATAGCTTACTTGCCCATTCTATCGCTCTGAACTTGCTTGCCTACAAGCCTCTGAAGGAAGTTCAGCACCGGTTTACGGCTCTTACTGATGATACCAATAGCTTCTGCTCCGACTAGCATAACTAGAAAGAGAGCAACGATGATCATGATAAGACCCCAAGTGGAATCTTGGGAGATAAAGACTGAGCAGATCACCGCGCTGCCGCCGAAGATGGAGGCAATTCCGTAGATGATCAGTACGCTTGTACGATGACTAAATCCGAGCTGCAGCAAACAGTGGTGCAGATGGCTTTTATCCGGTGCAGAGATCGGTAATTTATTAACGTAACGACGCATGATTGCAAAGAAAGTATCGGATAAGGGCACGCCTAGAATCATAATAGGAATTAAAAGTGAAACAACGGCTGCTTGCTTAAAGCCAAGAATCGATAGTGTTGCTAGGGCAAAGCCTAGGAACAAGGCGCCGGAGTCGCCCATGAAGATTTTGGCCGGATGGAAGTTATAGAACATGAAGCCTATGATACTACCTAGTAAAATAACACAAAGTAAAATTACGGTAACATTACCCATCATAAGAGCAAGAATTAGAATAGTAGTTGTAGCAATACCCGACACGCCCGCTGACAAGCCATCTAGGCCGTCAATCAAGTTAATCGCATTGGAAACACCGACGATCCATAATATCGTAATCGGAATACTTAGCCAGCCAATTGGCAGGTTGGTCGTTCCGAAAGGAATGTTAACGAGTTCGATCTTAAGACCAAAGGAGACAACGATGCAAGCGGCAATCAGTTGCCCGAGCAGTTTCCATTTGGGAGATAGTTGATAACGATCATCCAAGGCACCCGTGACGACAATCACAAAGCCTCCGATTAGCAACCCAAATGCGGCATTGGAGTTAACGGCATCAAGTGCTGGAGAGACGACGAAATAAGCTCCGACGAATGCAAGGAATATCGCTAATCCTCCAAGACGCGGCATTATTCGGGTATGTACCTTACGATGGTTAGGGGCATCAACGGCTCCTACCCAGAAGGCAAATTTTTTGACTAGGGGTGTCAGCAGCAGCGCCATTAAGCACGCAGCGATAAACCCAATCGCATATAATCCATACATGTCTTCTTCACAGCTCCTCTTGTCTTGGGTGGCAGGTAATCCGCCGAAATGAATTATACTCCCATTTGCCCACAAATACCACTGCTAAATTCATCTGAAATGACCGTTTTCAGCCAATTTTCATAAATATTCTCATGGTTTGGTGACTTTTTCTTTGTCACGCATCACTTTCAATGCGAATTTCGGGAGTAGAAGCATTCGTTTGTAACGCCAAGGCTCCTGCATCAGGCGGTAAAACCATTCAAGACGTAGTTTTTGAAATAAAACGGGTGCTCGTTTTAGCTTGCCCGAAAGAACATCAAAACTTCCCCCAACACCCATCATGACCGGGACACCGATCTGTTGTTTGTATTTCCCAATCCAAGGCTCTTGATTAGCAGCAGATCTTCCTACGAATAGGAGGTCCGGAGCTGCATCCACGATATCTTGAATCACTTCAGCATCCTGCTCGTCTTTAAAATATCCGTCACGTACACCAACCAGCTTTACCCGCGGATAGGCGGTACGAAGCTTCTCAGCTGCAGCTTGGATAACCTCATTGGAAGCTCCAAGTAAGTATACTTTCCAACCTTTCGACTCTCCGACTTTCATCAGCTCATGGATCAAATCATAGCCGGGAACCCGTTCTACAACTGGCTCACCTACATATTTAGCTGCCCAGACGACACCTGTACCATCAGGAACGATGAGTTCAGCGCGCTGCATCATGCTCAGATAAGCAGGATCATCTTGCGCAGCCATGACCATAATGGGATTGGCGGTAATGACCTGATGGGGTTGTCTTTGTTCAATAGCGTTCGTAAGGTAAGCTACGGTTTGGTCCATACTCATTTTGGAGATGGGTACTCCGTAGATGCGAACTTTGGGTATTGCGTTCGCAGATGCGACCTTAGACTGTATCGTTGTTGATGTTGAACTCATAGATATCTCTTCCTTTAATTGACGTTGGAAATCGGATTTTGGTTGCTTTTTTATTCTTTCCTATTTGTTCGTTCTTTGTTTATAAAAAGAAATGATGCGCTGCGCAGGAAGCTGAGCCTGCGCTTTGAGCTCTTCGATGGCGGCGCGGCTGGACGCCGCCCAAGCCTCTCGGCCGGCCAGCAGGCGCTGCGCCTCGGCCGCAAAGGCATCCGCGTCGAAGCGAGCTGTCGATGCAGCGGCTTTCATACCAAGCCTATGGAGGAACTGGTCGATCTTCGGATCGTACGAGATGCCTACCATAGGCACGAACTGCGAGGCTGCATAAATCAAAGAATGCAGCCTCATCCCGATCAGCAGGTCGCATTCCGCGACCTGCGCGAGCATATCCTGCGGATGGGTGACGCCTCGCACCATCTCCACCCGGGACCCGTGATCGCCGAGCCGGTCGATCACGTACTGCGACGCCACCTCATCCGAGGGGAGGTGGAAGGGCAAGAATCGCAGCCGCACGTTCGCATCGGCTGCGAGCAGCATTTGCAGGGACCGCGAGAGAGCTTCCAGCTCCGAGCGGTCCTCATTCCAGAAGCGGACGGACACGCCGACCGTCCGGACTAAACCATCCGGCGCGAGGTCCGACGCGCCGCCACCAGAACCGGTCCCGCGCAGCGGCAAGCCCATGACCGGGTCAGGCACTACCGTGATGCGTTCCCGCGGGAGCCGCATTTTCCCTAGCAGCTCCGCGGACTCCGTGTCGCGGACCGAGACATACGCGCAGCGCTGGAACACGCTGCGGATCCAGCCATAAAACATAGGGCGGCTAACCGGCCCGATGCCTTGCGAGTAAATAAAAGTTGGCTTGCCCAGCAACTGCGCAATTTTCAAGACAGCCAAATAATAAGGGATCGTCTTCGAGCTTGTGGCATCCTGCAATAAACTGCCACCGCCGCTAATCAAGCCATCGGCTTCACGCAAAGCTCGAAACAGCGAACCAGGCTTCATCCGATGATAGGCCTTCACCCCATACATCGCTGACGTTTTCTCAGGATTTGCAGAAAGAACGATAGGCTCAATTTGTAATCCTTGCTCTCGACCTTGCTCCTGCAAAGCAAACAAAATCGATTGCAGCACAGCTTCATCTCCGCTATTATCGAAGCCATAGTAGCCGGATAGCGCTATTTTGACAACTGTGGCACCCATCGTTTCCAACTCCTAATGATTATTTCCCAAGCTGCAATCAGAACGAGGCCAATCAAAGCGCCAAACACAAGGCCGTAGCTTATACGGATCAGAGAGATATGAAGCGGCGTATGCAAGTGAGCGAATGTATCTACAATAGAAAGTTGCCCAATAACTCCGATGAATATCAAATAGACGGCATGTCTATATCGAACTGACAAATAGGCGCCTAACAGGAATAAAGGATGTGCAACCAAAAATTCTTTGGTTCGCGGACGTACGCCCAGTGTATTCTCCAAGAAGGAACGGAATAATTTCTCCACGGTAGAAGCTTGTCCTTCATTTCCAGTACGGGATAAGTAGTAGAACACAGCGGCTAAAGCTACCCCCGCAACTACAATCCATAGCACGCTGATAAAGGAAGAAAGAATACGGCGAACATTCGTAATCTTATCCCTGTACGTGTTATTTTCGCTAAAAAACAGTAAATACACGCCTGCAATCGCGATGGGAAATAAATGCAGCACACCAACGCCGCGGAACTGCTGCAGCACGAGTAAATACGTAACGTGATTGAGAAGCGCCACTTCGTAAACGACACCAATCAACGAGATCGCAGAAGTTTTAACCAATGTCCATAAAGCGTAAGCAAGACCTGACTTCCATTTCGCTGCGGCTCCTGAACGAACGGAACGAATGGCTAGCATGATCGCTATGCTCGGTGCACTGATGGCTGTACTTAAGGCAAGACCTTGCGCGTATAGATTAGCCGAAAGTGTATGTAAAGCAACAAAACCAAGCATACCTAAGACGAAGAGGAGCAGTACGGCTTCCGGTATGAAGAAAGACGCCATCAGCACGATTAAACTAACGCCGCCAAGCAGCATGAAGATGCGCGCGATTTTCTGCCATCCTGTCGTTTGTACGTCAAATGGCTTTGCTTGTCCAAGCGTAAACCCGACTTCTTGGATGCGTGGAATAGCGCCGTCTTTTCCTTGCAAACTTTCATAGTAAGCTGCTAACGGATCGACTAATTTGCCTTTATCCAAGCTTTTTACTGGCTTTGCATTCAAGAAAACCATGCGGATATTGCGGTCTTTCACTGCAAGGACTAAACGATCCGCAACACCTTGAATACGATCCTGCAGTTCCGATTTTTTGAGCGGCTCCGTTAACTTTTCTCCGTCTTTCTCTGTGAACGAATGCAGTCGAACGACGTTATAATTCGTTTGCTTTGCTAGCGTACTGAACCCTTTTTGCGGCTCTTTTAATAACTCAATAGCTGCTAGGCCAATGCCGTTCTTATTAAGAAGATCTGCCATTTTATTCAGGTTAATTTCCGTATTTTCTTCTGTGTAACCCGGAACTTCATTGCCATCGACAATGATGCGCTTCACGCCGAAATCATGGAGCTGCTTCAGCAGGCGATCCATTTCATTGGTTACAAAGGGTCTGCGATTCGATAGACGAACCACGATTTGGAACCCTTGATCTTTCAGCATTTGTAATGTCATCGGGTCTGGGTCCATACCCTTGATCGATGCATCGTCCATGCTCATTTGGATGATGAGTCCGTTTCTATTTTTGAAACTCCACGGCTTCGTGCCAACCTTCAGATCCGCGAACGTTTTCTGAATCAAAGGCTCCAGCTTCTGCTTTGCGGCACTGTCTGCAAACAGCACGTAAGTAAAATTCTCATTAGGATCACCCAAGGTCTGGGTAAGTGCGGCAGCGTCTCGAGAGTTATATACCTCGATGCGGCGGCTCTCTTTAAGCTCCGCTAGTGTACTCTCATACACGGCCATTGAGCTAATGCCCGCTGCTTTCATATTCTTCAACTGCTCAGTGACAAAAGTCTGCGGATTCGTCTGAATATCCGAAATATCCAACAAATCACGATAATCGAAAACAAACTCGACTTGATTGGCCGAAGTTTCCGTTTGGTGACGTGTGTAGGCTAGCGGAAGGGAGACTACCATTCCAATAATGACGAGCCACCATAGGAGATTTTTGAGAGGTTTATTCCATGTTTGATACCATTGTGCCAAATTGTCCACTCCTTAGAGCTTTCCAATAGAAAGCTTTCTTCGTAAAGCATGTACTTACAGTCGAAAACCCCTTCAGGTCCTACTCGGGTAATAGGCCAAATGAATGCGGATTTAATTTCCATCTATTCATTAGACGACCTATCCCTGACTTAGGTTCTGAAGAGGTTCAGTTTTCCTATTTCATTATCCGTCTACACGGTTAAGCACATATTGAATGATGCCATCCAGCTGCTGTGCGGCTGCTGGACCTGTAGATCCTTGTACCGCAAAATAAAACTTAATTTTCGGTTCCGTTCCAGAAGGACGCAAGCAGAACCATGAACCATCATCCAGCTTAAATTTCAGCACATTTTCACGAGGAAGGCCATCTATGCCCTCTGCGTAATCTTCCACTTGGCTTACACGAGTGCCACTGATCTCCGTTGGCGGATTCGTTCTCCAAGCTTCCATGATGCGTCCTATTTGTTCTACGCCGTCTTTCCCTTTCAGCGTCCTTGATTCAAGCTTTTCCAAAAAGTAGCCAAAGGATTCGTACAGCTCCTGAAGGACTTCATATAAAGTCTTGCCTTGCTTTTTATAATAAGCTGCAGCTTCAGCAATCAGCATCGCTGCGATAACTGCATCCTTATCTCGGGCATAGTCCCCGGCCAAGTAGCCATAGCTTTCTTCATATCCGAATAAGAACGTATACTTACCGTTTTGTTCGAACTGGGACATTTTCTCCCCAATATATTTAAAGCCGGTTAATGTATTTAATGTAGGAATACCGTAATGATTGGCGATAACTGCGCCCATTTCGCTTGTAACGATCGTTTTGACGACAACGCCGTTCGCAGGCAGTGTTCCACGCTCTTTCAAGCTTGATAATAAATAATTTACAATGATGGCACCAGACTGATTACCTGACAAAACGACATACTCGCCGTTCGGATCCTTCACAACTGCTCCCATGCGATCGGCATCAGGGTCGGTTCCGATGATGATATCGGCATCCCAGTCTTTCGCTTGTGCAATTGCGAGTGTAAAAGCTTCCCGCTCCTCCGGATTCGGAGACTTAACAGTCGAGAACTGTGCATCCGGCAGCTCTTGCTCGGCTACAACACGTACTTGTCCGAAGCCAACTGCTTTCAGCACTTCGCGTACCGGCACATTACCCGCTCCATGTAAAGGAGTGAAGATGATGCGGAAATCGCCTTCGATCTGCTTAATCACATCTGGATTTTGGCTAATCGCAGTTACGGCCTCGATGTACGCTTGATCGACCTCTTCACCTAACCAAGAAAGCAGCCCTTGCGCTTCCGCTTCTTGCTGGGTTATTTTCTTGACCTTGTTGAAGGAATCGATGCTCTGTACCTGTGCAATGACTTGCTCCGCAAACTCAGGAACGAGTTGTCCCCCGTCTGCTCCATATACTTTATATCCATTATATTCAGGTGGGTTGTGACTAGCTGTAACGACAACCCCTGCGGACGCACCTAAGTATCTCACTGCAAAGGATAGCTGTGGTGTCGCGTGCAGCGTTTTAAAGAGATAAGCCTTGATTCCATTCCCTGCGAACACGAGAGCAGATTCTAAAGCGAACTCGGGCGACATATGACGTGAATCATAAGCTAGAACAATGGAAGGACTTGTAGCGCCTGTCCCATTCACATATTGTGCCAAGCCTTGGCTTGCGCGTCCAACGGTATACACGTTGATTCGATTCGTTCCAGCGCCAATCACGCCGCGAAGTCCTCCTGTGCCAAATTCAAGGTCTCTATAAAAGCGATCCTCAATTTCTCTTTCATCTTCCCGAATAGCACGCAGTTCTTTCTTCGTTTCGGCATCCACTGCTGGATCCTCTAACCATAATTGATACTCTGTTTGTACACGCGTCATAGTAGTCAGGTTCATCTCCTTTTTATCTATGGGTTATTTATTAGCAAGGGCGAACATAAGCTCGCCTTCGACTACCACTTTGTCGCCTACCTTAGCCACAGCTTGGCCTTTGACAATGGTTCCTTTTACACGCGTAATCGTCATCTCTAAAGTAAGTGTATCACCAGGTACGACCTGTTGGCGCCAACGAATACCATCCGCACCCGCAAATAAACCAATTTTACCTTTGTATTCAGGCATCGACAGAACAGCCACAGCACCTACTTGTGCCAAAGCTTCCACAATCAGCACACCGGGCATAACCGGATAGCCAGGAAAGTGTCCTGCGAAGAACGGTTCATTGATCGTAACATTCTTTATACCTACAGCTCTAACACCTTCTTCGACCTCCAAAATACGGTCAACCAGCAGGAAGGGAGGGCGATGAGGAATGATCTCTTGAATCTGGTTAATATCTAGCATAGCGGGTTAAAAACTCCTTTCAAAATGCTTGTATAAAATACAAGGTAATCACTTACAATAGGGATGTCCCTTCATTAACTGCAGAAATGAAGGTTCATATAGGGGAGCTTATGTACAGGGCTGTGTTACAGACTTATACATAGGCTCTTTTTACGTAGTATACATTATTTCAATTTGGCTCCTCGATTTAATACAAGGAACTGAATAATATAAATGAAGGAAGTTAGGAATGAGACCCCGATTACAAACCACAAATAGGTAATGGCAAATGTTAAATGAAAAACGATGAAGAGGATAGCAAAATAGTACAGAACCGTCGTTAACTTTCCCATCACATTGGCGGGAACCGTTAATTTGCCCCTAAAGTGAAAGAAAGCAGAGCCCATAATCATACCTAAATCACGAATGAACATCGCCGCAGCTGCCTGCCAAGGAATCAACTCTGAGATGAGCAGAGATAGGATCACTGCAATCATCATGCTCTTATCCGCGAGTGGATCCAGCATGACACCAACTGGTGTGATAAGCCCGCGCGTTCTTGCGATATAGCCATCTAGGATATCCGTAAGTCCGGCTGCCAGTAAAATAAAAAAGGCAACTTGGATATGGCCATTAAAAAAAATCACGAGGTACACAGGGATTAGAACAAACCTGCTGATGGTGAGCATGTTCGGTATATTCAAAGTACCCCTCCTGCGCGTTAGTATCCGATATCTGGTACATTTAACCTTCATTCATTATACCGCTGCTTACACAAAAATAAAACTCCCATGCGGGAGTTAGAGTTAATTCGCAAATACCAGATCGTATAAATGCCGCCAAGTACTCATATGAAAGATTTCCCCCGCTGGCTGATGACCAAGCTTGGTATAGCCTATCCATAGGCCGATAAAAACAGCCAGCACGCATAGCACTGGAATACGAATGATTTTGAAAATAAGCCATATAATATGAAGCCATTTCGGCCTTGGTTTCTTCTTTGGTGGAGCAGGCTTGTCTGACATCGAGCCCTATCCCTCCCTTTCTAAGATCAGGCGCGCAAATTATTAGCGATATTCATCATCTGATCCGAGGATGTAATAGCTCGGGAATTGAGTTGAAGCGCTCTTTGCACGATCACCAGATCTGTCATTTCATCCGCAAGAGTAACATTGGATTGCTCCAGAAAACCCTGCATAAGGCTAACACGGTTAGCCGGGTTATCAACCAAGGGGTTCACATCTTGTAAGATATTCGCCTTCTCCGCAGCCGTTATGCCATTAGGAATCGCATAAAGGTTATCTCCAACGTCTTGGAGCAGCTGTGGACGTACAACGCGAACTAGCTTGATCTGTCCCAAATTAATGGGTGCTGCACTTGGATCCTGCTCATTGTATCCTTTGATTGTACCGTTCTGTTCAACGACAGGTCGAAAACCAGCCGGCACACGAATCGGGTTGCCATCCACGCCAGTAATGAAGTGACCTTCTTTGGTTGTAAGCACGGTTCCTCCAGTCGCATCCGGACTTAAACTGAAAGCACCATTACGAGTCCAAGCTGGCTGGAACACGGGGTTGCCGTTCTCATCTGCCTTACTCATGGATACTTCAAACAGCCCGTCCCCTTGAATCGCAAAGTCCGTCACATTCCCCGTGGACTGAATCGGTCCTTGGGTCAAATTCGTCTGGATTTGCACCAGCTTCGATCCCCACCCTTGGTTGAAACCAAGTGGTGAAAACCGTCCTTGCTGACGGAATCCTTCGGGTTGCGATTGGACGTTCGTCAGAACGTCCTCGAAGGAGGCTTCCTTCTTCTTAAAACCGTTCGTATTCACATTCGCTATGTTATTGGAGAGAATATCCAGCTTTTGCTGTAAGCTGTGCATGGATACCGATGAATTAATCATGGAATTGTTCATGGTTTGCCCCTTCGCAAGCTAGATTAGACGCGTCCTACTTCGTTCGCAGCTTTCTCCATACTTTTATCATAAGATTGAATAACCTTTTGGTTCGCTTCATAAGCACGAAGCGCTGACATCATATCGACCATCGATTGCGCGGAGTCGACATTAGAGCGTTCTATGAAGCCTTGACGAACCTCTACTTGGTCACCTACAGCAACCTGCGTTACAGTCGCTTCGTCGCCTGGATTAATGCGCAGCAGCCCGTTACCTTCACGCAACAATAGATTCGGATTCTCTGCACGCGAGAGCATCAATCCTACGGGTTGGCCAGTCGGCCCCAGAAGCGGAAGACCATTCCCGTCAAGGAACTCACCCTTGTCTGTCACCTTGAAAGAGTGAATCGGCTGACCCGCTCCATCAATCAACAGCAGGGGTTGTCCATCTCGGCCTAGCACAAGGTTCCCGTTGGCATTAACTAGCTGGCCTGCAGTATCAACGGTGAACTTTCCGTTCAAGGAATACCGCTGCTCACCATCCGCGTTCAACACCGTAAACAGTGCCTGCGGCTGGAACATGCGTTCTCCGTCCGGACTCACGAACTTACCTGAAGCATTAAAAGTCATACCAGGCACTTGTATGTTCGAAACAAGGGCAAAATCGAAGGGGTTTTGCGTTTCCTGCAAATCGCCCTGCGCATGAATGGAGATACTCTCCTCGGAGAATACACCTAAACTCATCCTCCCAAGGGGAGCTGTCGAGGCACCTTGTCCACCGCGAATCGTCGATATCAGCATCTCCGGGAACGATCGAGACAAAGCATTGCCTTGTTTAAATCCTGGGGAATTAATGTTGGCAATATTATTCGTAATGGTATCGTGTCTGCGCTGTTCGGAGATCATGCCTGCCGCCGCGGTATACAGTCCTCTTAACATCTCTTCACCTCTTGGGTAGTATGTCTAATTAAAATTTACGTTTGGTAACCTTATCTAAGTTATCGAGCATAATGCCTGTTCCTTTAACGACACAGGACATCGGATCTTCCGCAATTAATACAGGTACTTTCAGTTCGTCCGCCAGCAGTTGGTCGAGCCCATGCAGCAAAGCTCCGCCACCTGTCAAAATAACACCGCGGTCAATAATGTCTGCCGATAGCTCTGGAGGTGTTCGCTCCAATACACTCTTCGCCGCAGTCACGATGGAGGATACTGGATCCCACAGCGCTTCCTGAACTTCACTGGAGTGAATCGTGATTGTAAGTGGTAAACCGGATACCATATCTCTACCGCGAATATCCATCTCTTGATCTCTACCGTGTGGATATACCGTTCCGATTTTCAGCTTAATATCTTCGCTCGTCCGTTCACCAATCAGCAGCTTGTACTTATTTTTGATATATTTCGTGATCGCAATATCGAATTTGTCGCCTGCAATCTTAATGGAGGAGGAGGTGACGATGTCACCCATGGATAACACAGCCACATCCGTCGTCCCTCCGCCGATATCTACAACCATATTGCCGCTAGGCTGGAAGATGTCCATGCCGGCACCAATTGCTGCTGCCTTCGGTTCTTCTTCCATGAATACCTCTCGGGCACCGCTGCGCTCAGCTGCTTCGCGAATCGCCTTCTGCTCAACCGAGGTGATGTTGGTAGGGGCGCAGATCAGTATTCTCGGATGAGAATACCAATTCTTGCCCCCTACTTTTGCGATAAAATGCTTCAACATCATTTCCGTAATATCAAAGTCCGCTATAACGCCATCTTTCAATGGACGAATCGCGATAATGTTGCCTGGAGTTCTACCCACCATGCGGAAAGCTTCTTCTCCAACAGCCAGCACGCGTTTCGTATCGCTTTCAATCGCTACTACGGAAGGCTCATCGAGCACGACACCGCGTCCTTTTACATGAATAAGCACATTTGCCGTGCCGAGATCTATTCCAATATCCTTGCTTAACATTTCTAGTTAATCCTCCCTAAACCTACCGTCCATCCCGTGAAGAATCGGCGCTCTTGTATATAGTTCTAATTATAAGCTAAATTCGCTATAAATGCATTAATTCCTCTTTTTGTGTGAAATTTCGACACGGGAAGTATGAAGGAAACCTATCGGGATGAAGGGTACTTTTAGGACTTGACCGTGACCAGGTTTTCGGAAAGCTTCGGATTTCGAGTTTTTCGGTACTTAATTTTCGTCGCTTCTCCTCCCCTAAGGTGCCTGATGGATTTGTGATACTCCAGAATGTGCTTCACCTGATTGGCCAGGTCCGGGTTGATTTCCGGTAGTCTTTCCGTCAAATCCTTGTGCACCGTGCTTTTGGAAACGCCGAATTCCTTCGCAATGGTGCGAACCGTATTCTTGGTCTCGACGATACAGGTACCAATCTTAATGGTTCGCTCTTTGATGTAATCGTGCACTCCCCTCGCCTCCCTACTCGAGATAGTTTGGTAAAGTATATGAGGGGCATGCCTAGATATTCTACGTAGCCAAGCCTGACAAGCCCATTTCCCATATTTATTTTCAAAATAATCAAGAATAATCGTTTCTGGCGTCCTTCGGACAAGCATTTTTGGTAAAAGTGAAGCGAAGCAAAGCAAAAACTACTCCCATATCCATGCAAAAAAGCAGCAGGATGTACCCGCTGCCCTTATTTCTATGTAGGCGGTCGCCTACGCCTCGAAACTGATTACTGCTTAGCGTTTAAAAGTGTTTCTGGATTAATCGCTGCATTATCGCTAACTTGGCGGACTTCAAAGTGCAGATGCACGCCTTCCTCTTTCTCGAACTCGTTGCGTCCTGCTTTTGCGATGATGTCGCCTTTTTTCACTTCAGCGCCTTTGGCTACTTTCACCTCGGACAAGCTTTGGTAAACACTGATCAAACCATTGCTGTGCGTAATTTCAACGAGACTGCCAACAACCGGATTCTGTTCAACCGCTGTCACCTTGCCACTCAGAGCAGCTAATACTTCGAAGGCAGCGCCATCTTTGGCTTTCAAGTCAATAGCAGTATGCGGCGTCAATTGATCGTTATATTGGATCATTGCCGTCTGCTTCACTTCATTCGTTGCATTCGTGTCATAGAAGGGGATGGAGACATCGACCAGTGTTCTGTCTTTAACAGGCCACTGAATCGTTTCGGTTTGTGCGTTGACCGCGACCGCCCCGTCCGGTGCTTTGGTAGTGTCTGTCGCTTTGTCGCTGCTAACCTTAATGCCCAGATCTTCTTGGCTGACTGTCTTCGTCCCGGCGTCCTGGTACACCCACATTAAGGTTAAGATAATTGCTGCTGCTGCCATATACGTTGCTGGGAATACCCACTTCTTAGCAAGCAACCTCTTCCATGTGGATGTCGTACTTTGCGCTCCTTGTGCAGTTTTAGGAGCTTCTTCGTTTTGAAAACCTTTGTTTTGATCATTCATGGTTATCACCTCATCAACCATTCTTGACACATTTAAAGGTTTTATACTTGAAAAAAGATATTTTTATAGAAACGTTAAAGAATTACGATTTTCGGATAAAAGGTGTCGCTTTTTCGATAGAGATGCCTGTGTAATAGTAGGTTACGATTTGCTCCGCGGTTTTACCTTCCTTCGCCATACCATTGGCGCCCCATTGACTTAAGCCAACACCGTGGCCATATCCGTAGGTGGTAATCGTGATTTTGGAGCCTGACCATTTCCACGTAAATTGAGAGGATGCTAGTCCTAGCTTCTCTCGTACTTCACGACCTGAAAATATTTTACCGCCAATAGTTATGGTTTTAATCCGGTGGCCGGCCGACCACGCCAGCACTTTCATATTTTTGGTGCTCGTACCTGTTGTTGCTATACTCGTAACGCCTAGCTTCTGAAGCATACTCTTGTAACTAAAATCAACGGTTTCTTGATAGCGAGAAGATAGCTTTAAATCCCAGGGGCTTGGCACACTGCGCAGGTAGGGACTCTTGAACGGCCAGTAATCTTCCGAGTTTTCGGTGTATCCATTACTTGTCGAGAAAAAGGTGGCGTTGATAGGTTTATGCTCATAAGTGAGGATTAGATCTTTCGTTTCGTTCACGGCTCTATCGATTTTGGCCATATTCGTCTCGTAACGCTTGTCCCATCTGTCTCTTAGCTCTTGTTCCGTGAGATAAGCTTGATGCGCAATTGTGTCAGTCACAAGTGCATCGCTAACCGGCATGTTGCTGTAATCCTTCTCTAGCACTCTACGCACGACATAAGTCCTAGCCGCCATAGCCTGCGCTTTGAGCGCCTCCAGTTCGAATTCAACTGGCATTTCGGCGGCAAGCACACCTTTCACATACTGTTCCAGCGGTACCGTCTCAATTATTGCTTTCTTGGTCAGATACACGGGTATCATTAGGCCTTGTTCGTTGATTGTTTCCTTGGTCAGTCCGTTTTTCGCAATTTGGATGGGAGGTATCGCGCTGCCATCCGGAATCTTCTTAACTAGCAATCCTGGAACAATAATAGTCACACATAGCATGGAAGATAGGCAAACAGCCATCCAAAGGATGACCCCTTTGCCCAGCACGCGTTTCTTCTTGAACATCATCTAAGCAGCCTCCATAAGCGCGTTTACTAGCACGTAGTTGATATGACTTAGCTTATGAGAGGGATTGCTAGAATAGAACAATGGACTATCTGGTAAAATGCGATGCTAGAGCATTCGGCGTTCAGCAGCTTCGTAAAGTAGACGTGATATAGTAATTACCATGTTGTAATTTCTACAACAAAAAAAGAACCATCGGAGTTCCCCCCAATGGCTCTTCGAACCAATCCTAAGCAAGCGTCGGCTGGATGTTGAAAAAACCCAACTCCGCAGCTTCCTGCTCCACTTCTTGCGGCACCGATCTGTAAATATCGGCACCTAGCTCACGCAGTACGTCGGTAATATCAACATAGCCGCGATCAATATGGTGAACGCCTGTAATCTCGGTTTCACCTTCTGCAGCTAACGCCGCTAGAATAAGCGCCGCCCCTGCACGCAGGTCTGTTGCGCATACTTTCGCACCCTGCAGCTTGGCATTACCACTCACGATAGCTGTACGGCCATCGACTTTGATATGAGCGTTCATGTTCGAGAATTCCTCGACATGCATGAACCGATTCTCGAACACGGTCTCAGTCACGAGACTCGTGCCGTCTGCCACCATCAGCAGCGCCATCATTTGCGACTGCATATCGGTTGGGAAGCCCGGATACGGCAGCGTCTTCACATCAACCGCGCGAAGCGGCCCCGAAGCGCTGACACGAATACCGTTCTCATCTTCTTCGATGATAACGCCCATTTCTTGCATTTTAGAAATAACAGGTCGGAGATGGTCGCCAATAGCGCCCTCCATATACAGTTCACTACCAGTAATAGCTGCGGCAATCATATATGTACCCGCTTCTACGCGATCCGGAATAACCGTATGTACAACCCCACGAAGTTTCTCTACGCCTTCTATGCGAATAACACCTGTTCCTGCCCCACGAATCGTTGCGCCCATGGCATTCAAGTAATTCGCCAAATCGACAATTTCCGGCTCTTTAGCAGCATTCTCAATGATGGTTGTGCCTTCAGCGAGCGTAGCTGCCATCATGATGTTCTCAGTTGCGCCTACACTGGCTACATCGAGATAAATCTTGGCACCCTTCAGGCGCCCTTTCACTTTAGCTTCGATATACCCTTGACCCAGTTCAATATCGGCACCCATTGCTTCAAAGCCTTTGAGATGCTGATCAATTGGCCTAGTGCCAATCGCACAGCCGCCAGGGAGCGAAATTCTCGCTTGACCAAGCCTTGCTAACAAAGGACCCATCACGAGGAAAGAGGCTCTCATTTTACGGACTAGATCATAAGATGCTTCACATGTGTTAATGTTGTGAGCACGAACTCGAATAACCTGACGGTTATATTCCACTTCAATACCTAAGCTTTGTAATACTTTATTAATGACTAGTACATCGTCAAGGGGAGGCGCATCATGGATGACGCTTTCACCTTCCGAACCCAGAATGGAAGCTGCAATAATCGGTAGAACCGCATTCTTTGCTCCGTTGATTTTCACATTGCCAGCTAACTTTCGGCCACCGCGGACGATAATTTTGCTCATCATGGTCCCTCCGCGCACTTATTTTAAATTACATGGTTTTGCACATTTCCTAAGTTTATCATTTCAACCCTTACAGTTACAACTGTGTTCTTTTGGTATTCCAACAGCCCTACATAGAGTTCGGATAAGGTTTCGTTTTTCATTCCGTTCTATTATCCATTGTTGACAACAAACTTGCGCATTATTCGAAAAATGTGATTAAAACATCTTACCAAAGCCCATGGACAGGCCTAAATATTGGATGAAAAAGCTCGCGACCAGATGTCCGAGTGCAATAGAAAGCAAAATTTGCAGCATAATCGCTTGTGCGGCCTTAGGCCTTTTGAGCAGGACATCGAAGCGGAACGCTTGCAGCGCCCACCACGATAGGCCAATACACATGATGTAGACAGCAATATCCACCATATTCATCATCGAAGCATATTTCGCCGCTTCATTCCATTTGTCTGTATCTGCCATAAGTCACTCCTCTTCGGGTTTACCGATTGATTACTTTAGCGAGCAGTGTTACGAATTCAGCTCGTGTTGCTTGCTCATCAGGCCGGAAGGTGCCGTCCGAATAGCCGCTTATCCAACCATCCGCCGACATTTGCTTCAGGATCCCCACACCCCAATACGTATCGTTCACATCGCTAAAAGGTGAGTTGCCCCGTTTTTTCCCTGTCATATTCATGCTGCGTGCAAGCATCTGTGTCATCTCCATACGTGTAAGCGTACGGTCAGGCCCGAATGTTCCGCCTGGGTAGCCGTCCACAATATTCGCTTGAACCGCTTTGGCTACGTACTCGTAAGCCCAATGCGAAGCATCCATATCGCTGAAACGCAGCTCCTGACGCTTAGACAGCTTCAAAGCTCGCGTCAATACCGTTGCTGCCTCCGCACGTGTAATGGGCTGATTTGGAGCAAAACGATAGTTCCCATAACCGCTAATCACACCTTGCTCTGTAAGCTGGCTAATGGCGTCCTGTGCCCAGTGCCCCTCAATATCGACAAATCCACTCACCAAGGTGTAACTGTCTACTTTAAATCGATACATTTGACTCATAAACCATTGATTGGCTTGAAGTTTAATGTAATAGGTGCCTGCGGGTAGGGTTTTCTCGATAAAAAATTGGTCAGAGCCATAATCATTTCTATAAAAACCTTGTTCCTTCAAAGAACTATCATATAAGGTTGCATACAAAATGCGAGATGTCGGAATGTTCGTTAAACGCACTTGAGCTAAGCTGTCTTTGCTCATGCGGAATTCGAACCAATCAAAGTCATCGTTTTTGCTAAATACACCCTCATACACGGAATTCATCGCAGCAAAAGTAGCTTGGTACGATTTATCATTCGGCTCATTCGGATCGATCAGCTTTGGCGTGTATTCAATTTCTAGCGTGTACTCACCCGTAATCGGCTCCGAGTAATCCTTCACATTGCTTATACGAATGTAATAATGACCTGGAAGCAAATCCATTTGCGAGCTGACTTCGAGACCTCCGTCACCGGCTTGGTCAATCGTAATCGACTTCTCCCCTTCTTTCTGAAAAAGGATCATTGGATCTATGCGCCCTGTATCTACGGATAGCCTTACGCGCATTGCACCTGAGTGTTCTAAGGGTATTGCAAACCAATCCAGGTCTCCTTTTTGATGAAAAGTACCACGGATAGATTGACTCCGGTCAGGTAAAACGAATGCTTTATACTGCTTATCATTATCCTCAAATGGATCCTTATAAATAGCAAAATCCGTTCGCATCGAGTAATTTAAAGCTGTCTTGCGGGAACGATCCACCGTCTGCAGCTGCACGTACGTGCGCCCTTTGGTCACAGAGACCATGAAAGGCTGACTTCCGTCCGAGGTACTACTCGCGATAAACGTTTCTCCGGAATCAAATCGCACTCGGACACCCGAGCTATCTGCACTGTTCAACCATAATTTAATAAACCCATCAAAGGGCGCATCAATAGCGTACCAATCTTGGTCTTGTGCCGAGCTAATTACAGCTTTAACAGCCGTATGAACCGGCAATTTGGCAGCCTGATTCATATTTTCGTTAGGCTCAAAGTAATCCTCAACGTACGGCTTCGTAAGTGCCAAATCCACTCTTAACAAGCCATAGCCCGTTTTGGAATCCCAGCCCCCTGACGCCAAGTCTTCTGCCGTCTGCTCGAGCTGCGCGCGAACTTGATACACGTTCATACTCGGGTACTTGCCCCTTACCAAAGCTGCTGCTGCTGCAACCTGTGGTGCAGACATGGAGCTTCCATCTTGATACTGATAGCCGCCCCCGAGTGCTGTTGTGTATACATCCCAGGGCGCCACAAGATCCAGCTCCGGCCCAAAGTTCGAACGAGGGTCAGCAAGCCTTTCTGAGTTAACGCCCCCTACAGCTAGAACAGTTGGATAGGCCGCAGGGTATTTCACACTTGTACTTTCATTGCCAACAGCGGCAACGAGCAGTACATTACGATCCTCTGCATACTGCACAATGCCTGCCATATAATCGGAGTATTTGTTCAGCCCTAGGGAAAGCACTACGATTTTCGCGCCGTGATCCACTGCGTACTTGATGCCTTCACCAAGCTTCGCTTCGCCGCCTGTTCCGTCGGCCTCCAACGCTTTGATTGGCATAATCTTGGCATTAGGGGCTATGCCTGCAATCCCTTTATCGTTATTGAACGTGGCCGCAATGATACCTGCTACGTTCGTTCCATGTCCATTATCATCTTGAGGCTTTTTCGAAGGCTGAAGCAGGTTCACGCCATCTACTAAATTACCTATTAAATCAGGATGTACAAGATCAACGCCCGTATCGACGACCGCAACTACGATGGGCGTCCGGGAATCTCCTGCTGCAGCCCATGCTTGATCGATGTGAATCATGTCCAGATAGGTTTGTTTCACCCTCATAGGATCCGTCGACACCGGGTAGGCTGCTTCTACTTTAGTTATCATCCCTGTAAGTTCCACAACAAGCATCATCAGTACGATGAGCCAAAGGTGTCGAGTACGTTTCATGAATTCACAGGTCCTTTTTCTTGTATGATCTTTTTTCCTTCTCTATCTATACCACATTACCCGTCTTCTCGATACATATAACGGTTTTTCGTCGCAAAAAGTTCAGATCTTTGAGAAAAATATTTTTGTACGTAGGTACGGGACGGTGGTCAATCATTCTCCTGTATATTGTACATCGAAATGACAGACCGTGAAGCCTATGGAATTATTTGCTGCAAAAGTGCCAAATGTCTCATTCATCTGTAATCAGCCGATTCATTTAAATCCAAAAAAAAGCCTTCCCCCGCTTTTAAGCAGGGAAAGGCTTAATCATACATTTACATAATCAGAAAATCCTTCGTCAAACTGAAAATGGCTTCAATACCTTTCAGTACAACGTGTGGAACAACGCCCAACGCCACGCTGATGAGAGCACATAACCAAACCGTTATCCCTAACGGAATCGATACCTTAATCTCGGCAGGCTCGTAATCGCTGCGCATAAACATTTGGCGTACGATGCTGAAATAGTAGTAGAAGGATACCACGCTAGTAGCGATCATCAGTGACCCTAACCAATAGTGTTGGGTCTGCATCGTTCCCAGGATGATGTAGAGCTTCCCGAAAAACCCGCCAGATAAAGGAATACCGGCCAATGAAAGCACGATGAGTACCATGGCTACGGCTGTTATAGGGGCCCTGTAATAGAGGCCAGCGAAACCCTTCGCTTCGGTATGGCCTTCTGCCTGCTCAATAATCATCAGCACAGCGAAAGCTCCGATATTCATAAACAAGTACGCGATCAGATAGAAAATAAATTCAGAGAAGTTCGCGTAATGGGTACCGGAAAAGTAAGTTCCGATCGGAACGAGTAAGTAACCTGCATTGGCAATTCCTGAGTAGGCCAAAAGCCTTTTCATATTTGTTTGCTTCAGTGCAATGAAATTACCGGTTACCATCGCGATGGCAGCCATCACCGATATGGCCAGGAACACATCCGATTGAAAACTGCTGTCTTCAAAGCTGCTAAACCCAAACAACACGTAGAATACGCGGAATAGGATGGCGAAGCCAGCACCTTTGGACACGACAGCCAAAAATGCCGTCACTGGCGTCGGTGCGCCTTGGTACACATCCGGTGCCCAGCTGTGGAACGGAGCAGCGGCGATTTTGAAGCCGAAGCCAGCTAACAGCATGAAGAATGCTACATAAAGCAGCGGCTCGTAAGCAGTTACGAGTGATGGAAGCGCAGCACCAATCTGCGATAAATTGCTGGAACCGACCATCCCGTATAAGAAGGACATGCCATACAAGATGATCGCAGATGAAATACCGCCCATGACCAAGTACTTGAAGGCACCCTCGTTAGATTTGTTATCTTTCTTCTTCATAGCCACAAGCAAGTAAGAAGTAATACTCAACAGCTCCAACCCAACATACAGCGTGATAAGGTCACCCGAGGATGACATAATCATGGCACCGAGCGCGGCGGGCAGATAGAAGTAGTAATACTCCCCGACATGTGGAATGGCCTCTTCTTTGATGAAGCCTAAGCTCATCAAGACAATGAAGCCAGTACCTAATAAAGTGAACAATTTGAGCAGATTCGAGAAATCATCCACTCTGTAGCTATTATTGAGCAGCCCAATAGCCTCTTCTGGATTCAACTGTAGAATAACGAATACCGCAGAAATAGCGATGCCAACCAACGTCAGCCATCCAATGATGGAGCGACTAAGCCTGTTTGGGAGGACCAAATCCAAGAGAGATAGGATGATCGCGGTGGCAACCAGCGAAAGCTCAGGGAGCAGATGCACTAAATCAGCGACATGGAGTCTTATCTGTTCCACTGGTCTAACCTCCTATCTTCCCGGCTACGCTGTGGATCAATTGATCCAAGCTGCCTATCGTTTGCTGAAGCGGCTGACTCAGCACGCTTGGATATACACCGAGCAAGAGAATGAACGCCACCAATGTAATCATCGGCACCGCCTCAATTAATCTGGCGTCGCGCATGCCTTGCAGCTGCAGATTCGGCTGTTTAGGGCCGAACGTGATATTCAGCACCCCGCGCAGCACGTAAACCGCGGTGAGAATGATCCCGAGTGTACCGACTATCGCGTACACTCGGTGCGTTTCGAAGAGTCCGAGAAACGCGAGGAACTCACTGACGAAGCCGGATAAGCCCGGCAATCCGAGCGATGCCATACCAGCGACCAGCAGAATGCCGCTGATAAAAGGTATGGACGACGCGAGACCGCCTAGTTGGTCGAGCTGCGTCGTTTGGGTTCGCTCGTAGATGCTGCCTACGAGCAAGAACATCAGGGCCGAGATGAGGCCGTGTGAGATCAGTTGGAACACAGCGCCCTGCAGGCCCGATACGTTAAACGCGGCGAGACCGAGAAGGACGATGCCCATGTGGCTAATACTCGAGTAGGCCAACACGAGCTTGAAATCCTTTTGTACCATGGCGAGAATCGCGCCGTACACGATGTTAATGACGCCGAGGAGCGCCAGCATCCACGCCATCTGCTTGGCTTCCCCCGGGAAGAACAGAATACCGAATCGGATGAGGCCGTAGGCCCCCATTTTCAGCAAAATCCCGGAGTGAATCATAACAACAGCAGGCGGAGCCTCTGTATGTACTTTGAGCATCCACGTATGGAACGGGAAGATCGGCAGCTTAATGCCGAAGGCGACCAGCAGCATAATGAACACGGTCCACTTCATGGCCCTGCTAAGGAAGAACGGTGTTCCTTCTTGATTTACATAAGCGGCGGGATCTTGCAGCAAATTATGTGCAATCGTATGGATGTCGCCGCTATAGTAAATGACAGCTTCTGTCTGCGAAGGCACCTGGTTGAATCCAGCCGTACTGACGAGAATTAAGAACGCGATCAGCATGATCGCCGAGCCAAGTCCATTGTAAAGCAGGAAGCGATTGGCAGCTTGCTCCCGATTCATATACCCCCAAATACCAATTAAGAAGAACATCGGTACGAGCGTAATTTCGAAGAACAAGAAGAACAAGAATAGATCCTGTGATAAGAAAACTCCGAACATGCCGGTTTCAAGCAGCAAGAATAGAATGTAATACGTTTTCCAGCGTTTCTTAATATACACCGAAGCTAAAGCAGCCATTGACGATACAAGAGCGGTTAGAAACACGAGCGGCAAGGAAATGCCGTCAACCGCCAACGAATACTTAAACTCGAAGAAATACGAAGTAATTTGCTGAATTCCCTCGTGATTAAGCGGAACTTTGATCCAGTCGAGCTGTTCTTTATACTGAATCGGATCACCCTGATAATTGTAATCACTATACAACCACGCCGCCAAAATAAGCGGGATCAGTGTCGTGACAATACCAATTGTTTTAATCAAACGGCCTTGGTCACCACGGATGAAGAGCAAGACCAGAACGCCAAGCAGAGGCGAGAAGGCGATCATACTTAGGATGGGTATACTAGCCAGCATGGATGAACCTCCTTCCTGCGATGGCGAGTACCAAAATCAGCATCCCCAAAATCATGATGACACCATAGGTTTGTAGTTGACCATTTTGGAGACGCGAGCCTAGACGACCTAGTCCGACCACAGTGAAGGCAACCAAACGCACAATACCGTCAACGATATACACATCAATCAGTTCGAGTATCCAGCCTAAACCGCGAAGCGGTTTTACAATGACACCGTCGTAGATTTCATCAATGAAATATTTGCGATTCAGCAGCGTATACAGCCACGGCATTTTACCGGAAACCACATCGCGCGGAATGGAACGTTTGAGATAAATGAGATAACCGAGACCAATACCAAGCACACCAGCTAGTGTGGACAAAATAATGACGGTCCAATTGGCCTTCTCATCATGTTCATGTCCTGTCAACCACTGACTGAGCCATTCGTTAAACGGCGTATTCACAAAGCCTGCAACAATAGCAAGCACTGCAAGTACAATCAGAGGTGTCGTCATCGTTGCCGGAGATTCATGGGGTTCATGAGCGGTATGTGCTGCATGTCCATGATCATCGTGACCATCATCAATAGTCTTTGCTTTGCCTCTAGGCGAGCCCATAAACACGAGGAAGAATAGACGTGACATATAGAACGCTGTGAAGAAGGCAGCAATGACACCGACCCAGAATAAAAGCTGATTATGCTCGTATGCTTCTGTCAATATCATATCTTTCGACCAGAACCCTGCGAAAGGGAAAATACCTGAGAGTGCCAGCGTGCCTATCGCGAATGTCAAGGTTGTGATTTTCATTTTGCGGGATAAGCCGCCCATTTCGTTAATGTCTTGCGTATGAACAGCGTGAATCACACTGCCTGCGCCCAAGAAGAGCAGCGCTTTGAAGAAGGCGTGCGTGAACAAATGAAACATTCCTGACGTATAGGAGACACCTATCCCCAGCGCCATCATCATATAGCCAAGTTGACTCACCGTCGAGTAGGCGAGAATGCGTTTGATATCGTTCTGAGCAATACCAATTGTGGCCGCAAAGATCGCTGTGAAACCACCCACATAGGCAACAACAAGCAAAGCATCCGGCGATGCGTGGAAAATGTCAAAGGTACGCGCAACGAGGTACACCCCAGCGGCAACCATCGTTGCTGCGTGGATTAGCGCACTTATCGGCGTTGGACCTTCCATGGCATCTGGCAGCCACGTGTGCAGCGGGAATTGACCAGACTTACCCATCGCCCCGATGAAGATCAGAATAGCAATCCATGTGATGATCGTTGGGTCGATTTTACCCGTTGTAAAAGCATTATGAATAGATGTGAAATCAAGCGCATGCCCTGGCATGTACCAGTAAAGCAGCAGAATAGCAATAAAGAGGCCCACGTCACCGATACGGGTAACGATGAATGCCTTTTTCGCAGCAGCCTTCGCCTCTGGCTTAAAGTACCAGAATCCGACGAGCAGGAAGGAACATACCCCTACAAGCTCCCAGAAGATGAACAGCTCCAGCATATTTTCTGAGATGACAAGGCCAAGCATGGAGAAGGAGAACAAAGCGATATAGCCAAAAAACACATGAATTCGCTCGTCGCCTTTCATATAACCTTTGGAATAAATATTCACCAGCAAAGACACCAGTGTTACAATCACGAGCATCAAGGCGTTCAAATTGTTAACCTCAAAGCCCATATTCAGCGTGAAATCGCCCACTTGCAGCCAATTCAGCTTATTCCACGTGTAATCTTCCACTTTACCGCCAATTCGTTCAACGAAAATCAGCAAAGCCACGATAAATGATGCCAGCATGGCGAAAATACTGATGTAAATACCTAGATCTTTTAATTGACGTCCCATAGCCGTAAGCGCTAGAAAAGCAAGCAGCGGAAACAACGGAATGAGCCAGGCGTACTGTGAATAGTCCGATACCATATCCTTGTTAGCCTCCTAGCGCTTCATAGAATCCAAATCCGTAACTTCTACTGTCCCTTTATTTCTGTAAATGGTAATGAGAATCGCGATCCCGACAGCCGCCTCAGCAGCTGCTATGGTGATGTTGAAAAGCGAGAATATTTGCCCGGTTAGAGCAGGATGATCACCAAGCTTCGAAAAGGCAATCAAATTCAAGTTCACCGCATTCAGCATTAGCTCAATCGAAAGCAGGACGATAACCCCGTTCTTCTTCGTTAACGCACCGTATAAGCCGATGCAGAACAGGATTGCCGCCAGCGTGAGATAGGGAGTAATAATATTGCCCACAGCTAATCCTCCTCTCTCTTCGCGACCACGATGGCACCGATAAAGGCTACCGTCAGCAGCACCGACATGATTTCGAAAGGAATAACGTACTCGTTATAGAGCAGTTTTCCGATTTCTAGTGTGTTATCCTTGCCAGCATCCAGAGTACCTGAAGCGACGAAGGTCGTTTTTTGAATGGCATAAAATAATACTCCGAACAATCCCAAAGCACCAATAATCGCTAGGCCTTCATGCCAAGGACGCTTAGGCTCTTCTTCTTCCCCTTGTCTGTGCTTCGTCATCATGATTCCAAAGATCATCAGAATGGAGATCGCACCGGCATAAATCAACACCTGCACGAATGCTACAAACTCAGCCTCCAGAATGACATACAACCCCGCCAAACTAATAAAGGTAAGGGCAACGGCAATGACCATATGAACGACTTTGGTAAATGAAATCATGAAGATGGCTCCGCCAATTGCAAGTAGAGCGAAGACGAAGAAAGCCCAGCTTGAACCGTTGGATAAGAAATCACCAATTCCGCTAAACATCTTTTTTGGCCCCCCCTTTTGGCAAGGCTGAGTTGTTCTCTTGACGGATATTTTGCGTGTTCTCGCTTAACCACTGCATATTTTTGAACAGATCATCACGACTGTAGGTACTCAGCTCAAAATTGTTCGTCATGACGATCGCTTCCGTCGGACATACCTCGGTGCAGAGATCGCACAGGATACAAATTTCGAAGTTAATATCGTACGTATCGATAACCTTCCCTTTTTTCTCAGGGTCTGGATTCGCTTTACCCGTTAAAGTAATACACTCTGTCGGGCAAACGCGCGCACATTGATTACAGACTATGCATTTCTCTGGATCAAAATATTGAATACCGCGAAAGCGGTCCGGCATTTTAATCGGGACGTCAGGGTATGCGTACGTTATTTTTTTCTGTGTCATACTTTTAAACGTTACGCCTAAACCTTTCATTATGCCCTTCATTCGTTTCCCTCCTAAGAGTTTTGCTTTAGCAAAACTGGCTTCGTAAGCGTGGGCTTAGAGTTTCCGTAGGAAACTTGCATCGTAAGCTTGCTTTATAGTTGCTACATGATGGTCATTACGATCGCCGTAATCAGCATATTGACCAGTGCTAGTGGAAGCAGCACTTTCCAGCCGAATCCCATCAGTTGGTCTACCCGTACCCGAGGCAGCGTCGCGCGCAGCCAGAATAGGAAGAACACAACAGAAGAGAATTTCAGCAGGAACCAGATAATACCCGGAATGAAATCAAGGAATGGGAACGGCGAGTGCCATCCGCCCAGGAAAATCAAGCTCGTAAGGGAAGCAATGACGAACACGTAAACATACTCTGATAGCATGAAAAAAGCGAAGCGGAAACCACTGTATTCCACATGGTAACCAGCAACAAGCTCAGACTCCGCTTCCGGTAAGTCAAACGGCGTTCGATTGAGCTCCGAGACCCCGGCTATAACGAAAATGATAAAGCCTAGAATCTGGGGAATGAAATTCCAATGCCAGAAACCGCCTGTTTGATGATCAACGATTGTATGTAGATTTAAACTGCCTGTCATCATGATGACACCAATAACGGAGATGACGAGCGGTACCTCATAACTAATCATTTGAGCCGCGGAACGCATACCGCCTAGCAGCGCATATTTGTTATTCGATGCCCAACCGCCGAGGATGATACCAATCGTAGAAATCCCCGTTAGGGCTACATAAAAGAGCAGACCAACATTCAAATTCGCATTAAACAACCGATCCGAAAATGGAATCGTCGCAATAATCGTGAACGAAGGGATAAACGTGATGATAGGCGCCAGAATGAATAGCTCGCGCTCTGCTTTTTTAGGAATCGTATCCTCTTTGATTAGAAGCTTGAAGACGTCCGCAACACTTTGCAGAAGCCCAAAAGGCCCCGTTCGGTTCGGTCCGATCCGCATCTGCATCCAACCGATAACTTTACGCTCGAAATAGATCGCATAGGTTACGAAGCCTAGGACCAGCATCAGCATAACGATGCCCCAGAACAGGAAAACGAAGAAGTTCGTCCAAGTTAGACTCTCCTCCAATAAATTCACCATTAGGCATCCACCTCCCCAACGACAATATCGATGCCGCCTAGAATCGTTATCAAGTTGGTCATCGACTCACCGACAAGCAGCTTGGGCAAAATTTGCAGATTCACAAAGGAAGGTCTGCGGAATTTCAGACGGAAAGGCTCTGCTTTGCCCCTGGAAATAATATAGCAGCCAATTTCCCCACGCGGAGACTCGATAGCCGAATACACTTCCCCTTCTGGAGGACGAATGACTCTAGGTACCTTGCCCATGGTTTCGCCTTGCTCAGGAAACTGCTCCACAGCTTGCTCCAGGATACGAAGCGATTGCTTAACTTCCTCCATCCGAAGCAAGTAACGATCATAGCAGTCACCGCCGCTGCGAACAGGTACGTCGAACTGGAAGCGGCTGTATAGGCTGTACGGCTGCGTTTTGCGGATATCCCAATCTACACCCGTACATCTTAAGTTAGCGCCGCTAAGGCCATACGCAATGGCTGTATCAGCATCATACTTGCCTACACCCTTGATACGGGACAGAAAAATCTCATTCCCCGTTACTAAAGTGTGATACTCTTCCAATTTACCGTACATATAAGGAATAAATTTTTTAACCTTATCGATCCAACCTTCTGGAGCATCCCACTTCACCCCGCCTACACGCATGTAGTTGTAAGTTAGACGAGCTCCGCATAATTCATTGAACAGATCAATGATAATTTCCCGATCACGGAACGCATATAAGAACGGGCTCATCGCACCGATGTCCAGCAAATAAGTACCCCACCACACCATGTGTGAGGCGATACGTTGAAGCTCCATCACGATTAAGCGAAGGAACTCCGCTCGTTCTGGCACTTCAAGCTGCATCATTTTCTCTACGGCATTCACAAGCACGTAGTTGGTTGTCATCGCCGATACGTAATCCATGCGGTCCGTGTAAGGAATAATTTGTGTATAGCTAAGGTTCTCAGCTAATTTCTCTGTTCCTCTATGTAGATAACCCATCACGGGTATTGCTTCTCTAATAACTTCTCCATCAAGCTTCACGATCACGCGGAAAACCCCGTGCGTACTAGGATGCTGTGGACCAACGTTCAACAGGAGTTCTTCTGTCCGTAACACGAGCTACACCTCCGGGTCAAGCGGTTCGTAATCTTTGCGCAGTGGATGGCCGACCCAATCGTCAGGCATCATGATTCTTACTAAGTTAGGGTGACCTGGGAAATCGATACCCAGTAGGTCATACACTTCCCGCTCATTCCAATCCGCGGTAGCCCATACTGGAGCCACAGAAGGAATGCTCGGTTTCTCTCGATCTGTTTTCACTTTCACACAATATTCCTGCTTGTTTGTGAGCGAAAGGAGATGATAGGCCACCTCTAGGTGAGTCTCTTGGTCCACACCCGAGAGATTGCGCAAGTAGTTGCAGCGAAGCTCTTCATGATCCCTGAGCGTCCGTGCAGCCTGCAGCCAGCGTGAGCTGTGAATGACCACGTAAGGGCGATGCGCGTCCCTTTCGTTGATGAAAGCGTCGACGACGGTGTCTTCGCCAACGTCGGCTTTCAAGATAGCAACCAGCCGATCAAGCAGCGGCTGGTTCGGTGAAGGCTCCTTCGGCGCTTCAGGCTCCGCCGACTCCGTCTTCGCCCCGCGCGCGCTAGCTCGCGCAGCGCGTGCTTCTGCGGCGGCCTGTGCTTTGGCCGCCTTCTCGTCGTCCCCAGCTTCCGCAGACGCTGGGGTTGGTGCTTCTGCCGACGCGGGCTCGCCCGTCGGCTCAGCGGCCGCCCGCGCAGCTTGGCGGGCGGCTCTCGCCGCGGCACGCTCCGCTGCCGCGTCACTGCTTGGCGCTGCTAGCGCGTTGGCGCTCACGGCTGCATCGCTGCCCTTTGCTGCGCCCGCGTCACCGCTTCTTGCAGCTTGCTCTGCGAGCTCAGCCGCAGGCGCGTCGCTCGGCTCGCTCGTCGTCTGCGCAGCCGGGTCAGCCGCCTGTATCTCCGCAGCGCGATCTACCGCGGCCTGCAGGTCCGCGCTAAGCGGCGTCTTACTCGCGCGCGCCTCCGGCGTAAGATCGCCCACTTCAGCGATTGCTTCCTCTAAGGGCGATTCATTCACTTTCTTACCATCAGCAGTTGGAGACGGGCCTACCTTCTCCTCCAGCTTCTTCTCATCACTCATCGATTGGTCACCTGCTTCCCAGTCTTCGCTTCATAGCGAATCTTCTCCTGAAGCTTGTTTATCCCATAAATGAGTGCAGCCGGGTTCGGTGGACAACCCGGAATATAAACATCAACCGGAACGATTTGGTCAACTCCCTTAACAACGGAATATGACTTTATATAAGGTCCACCTGCCGTAGCGCAGGACCCCATCGCAATGACCCACTTTGGTTCAGGCATTTGTTCGTAAAGACGGCGCAGCAAAGGAGCCATTTTCTTCGTTACAGTCCCCGCCACAATCATGACATCAGATTGTCTAGGAGACGTACGGAAGATGACTCCGAAACGGTCTAAATCATAGTGAGATCCGCCTGTACCCATCATTTCGATGGCACAACAGGCCAGACCGAAAGTTAACGGCCAAAGCGAATTACTGCGAGCCCAAGCTTTTACTTGCTCCAGTGTCGTCATAAAGACATTGCGATTTAATTCTTCCCGTTCTTCGGGAGATATTGACTCTAGACTGAAGTCCATTGCAGCACCTTCTTCTTCCAAGCGTATATTAATCCAATGGCTAGCAAGGCTACAAAAATACACATTTCCACTAAGGCAAAAAGTCCAAGCTGGTTAAACGCAACAGCCCACGGATATAGGAACACGGTCTCCACATCAAAGATGACAAACATCAAAGCAAATAAATAATAACGAATGTTAAACCGGATTTGTCCCTCACCTACAGGCTCGTTTCCACTCTCATACGTCGTATACTTCTCCTCGACAGGTTTACTCGGTCTTAACCATTTGCCTACCGTTAGCGCTACCACAGGGAGAAGAATACCTAACCCTAGAAAAATCGCTACTATAACATAGTTATTTGTATACATGTGAATGTAACCGCCTCCATTCGTATTTGCTTTTCTTGTGTGTCCTGTTAGTTTTGGTAATATTCACCTACAATATTATAACAAAAAGCCTTTTGGGCGTCGATGACTAATTCCAAACCCCACTTTTCATTCCTAGTGAGTAGATTTTCCATAATTATCTTTAATTAATCTTCCTGTTCGAAAAAAAGCGGAGGAACCTAAGTTCCCCCGCTTTTCGTTCAAACATCTATTATTTCCCGGACACACTGATACGATTTAATGCTCTTTGAAGAGAGGCTTCCGCACGTTTGAAGTCAACGTTGTCTTGCTTAGTTTCAGCAAGACGTTTCTCCGCACGTTCTTTCGCTGCTTTCGCACGATCGATATCAATATGTTCTGGTAGCTCGGCGCTTTCCGCCAGTATAACCACCTTATCCTTGCGCACTTCCATGAAACCGCCATTCACTGCGATAACTTCGTCTTTAGAGCCCGTTTTCTTCACAGTAATCGGTGCAATTCGCAATGGAGTGACCAGTGGAATGTGATTCGGCAGAATTCCAAGCTCCCCTTCAACACCCTTCACGCTAACCATGTTCACTTCTTCAGCGTACACTTTGCGTTCCGGGGTAACAATTTCCAGTAGGAATGTACTCACTTGGATTCTCCTCCCTTAGCGTTTACCGTAGGTAAACTATCTTCGTAAGCGTTGCCTGATCGTTTTGCTCGGCAAAAGTTACAGTGTTTTTGCTTTCTCGATAGCGTCCTCGATCGTTCCCACGTTGTGGAAAGCAACTTCAGGAAGATTGTCGTGCTTACCTTCAAGAACTTCTTTGAAACTGCGCACGGTATCCTTCAATGGCACGTACAAGCCTGGGAATCCGTTGAATGGCTCAGCAACGTGAAGCGGCTGGGACAGGAACAGACGGAGACGACGCGCACGAGTAACGACCAATTTGTCCTCATCAGACAACTCATCCATACCCAAGATCGCGATGATATCCAGAAGCTCTTTGTAACGTTGAAGAACTTGTTTAACGCCTTGTGCTACTTTGTAATGCTCTTCGCCAAGTGTTTCTGGCGTCAAGATACGGGAAGAAGATGCAAGTGGATCTACCGCAGGGAAGATACCTGCTGCAGCAATACTACGCTCCAAGTTCGTTGTTGCGTCCAAGTGAGCGAAAGCCGTTGCAGGAGCCGGATCCGTATAGTCATCGGCAGGAACGTAAATCGCTTGAATAGAAGTAACGGAACCTTTTTTCGTGGACGTAATACGCTCTTGTAGTTGACCCATCTCTGTTGCTAGAGTCGGTTGGTAACCTACTGCTGATGGCATACGGCCCAGCAAAGCGGAAACCTCAGAACCTGCTTGTGTAAAGCGGAAGATGTTATCGATGAAAAGAAGAACGTCTTTGCCTTCTTCATCACGGAAGTACTCAGCCATTGTCAAACCGGACAAAGCTACGCGAAGACGCGCGCCTGGAGGCTCGTTCATTTGACCGAATACCATCGCTGTTTTTGCAATAACGCCGGAGTCTTTCATCTCGTGGTAAAGGTCATTACCTTCACGAGTACGCTCACCAACGCCTGCAAAAACGGAGATACCGCCATGCTCTTGTGCAATGTTGTGGATCAACTCTTGCATTGTAACGGTTTTACCTACACCCGCGCCGCCGAAGAGACCGATTTTACCACCCTTAACATAAGGAGCCATAAGGTCGATAACTTTAATTCCTGTTTCAAGAATCTCTGCTTTTGTCGACAAGTTGTCGAAAGCTGGAGCTTCTTTGTGAATGCCGCTTGTAAATGTACGGTCAACGCCTTCGATACCATCGATTGGCTCTCCCAATACGTTAAACACGCGACCAAGTGTTGCTGCGCCAACCGGAACGGTAATTGCAGCTTTAGTATCTTCAGCTACTGCTCCACGTACAAGTCCATCAGTCGAGGACATTGCGATACAACGAACCAAGTTGTCACCAAGGTGAACTGCTGCTTCGACTGTCATAGTGGATAGTACGCCATTATCATTTCTTTCAATCTTGATGGCATTCAAGATTTCAGGGAGTTGTCCGCGTTCGAACTCAATGTCGACGACTGGCCCTGTAATTGTTACAACGCGCCCTTTGCTCATGGTTTCCCTCCTAAGAAAAGCTTTGCTTCCGTAGAAGCTTTAATATCATGCGTTCGCGCTCGCTCCGGCAACAATTTCCGATATTTCCTGGGTAATCGAAGCTTGACGCGCACGGTTGTAGGCTAATGTGTAGCCGCTGATCATTTTCGTTGCATTCTTCGTAGCGGAATTCATCGCTGTCATTCTCGCACCGAACTCACTTGCTTTACCTTCCAATACTGCACTGTAAATAAGCGTTTCGGCATATTTAGGCAGCAATACTTCCAGTACGCCTTCCGGTGATGGCTCATACTCATAACTAGCAGCAGCCACGCCAGTAACTTCTTCCATAGGAAGCAGGCGGATCATGGTTGGAATTTGGGTAATCGCATTTTTGAATTGGTTGTATACCACGAACAACTGGTCGTACGTACCGTCCTCGAAGTTCTTCACTGCTGCAGTAGCTACAGCTTTGATATCCGCGAATGTTGGTGAATCCGGAACACCTGTCACTTCTTCCACAACTGGCATGTTGCGTTTGCGGAAGTAATTACTACCTTTACGTCCGATTACAAAAATCGAATATTCAGCTGTTGATTTATGGTTTTCACGAATCTCGGTCATGACCTTCCGCAACACGTTAGCGTTGTAGCCTCCAGCCAATCCACGATCCGAGGTGATTACTAAATAGCCTGTCTTCTTCACTTCGCGTGACTGCAGCATCGGATGTTGGATCCCTTTGCTTCCAGCTGCAATGCTTTGAACGACTTCTTTTAACTTATCGGAGTAAGGACGTGCTGCTTCCGCAGAACGTTGTGCTCGTCTCAAATTCGCTGCAGAGACCATTTCCATCGCTCTCGTAATTTGTTTCGTGTTTTGTGTGGACTTGATTTGGCGCTTAATCTCGCGCATTCCTTTTGCCATACCTGCTCACCTCTCTTTTGAGGCTTAGAAAAGCCTTCATTCGAAGACCTGAATTCAGGCGATCAGCCTGCCCAGGATTAACACGGTAGGCAGAACTTCACTTCAACAGGAAGCTCTGCCATCATGATTTATACAGAAGCTGCGAAGCTCTTTTTGAATTGAACAATTGCTTCTACCAGCGCTTTATCGTTATCCGGAGTGATGTCCTTCGTATCACGAATGCTGTGTAGAATTTCTGGACGGTTCGATTCCAAGTAAGCCAAGAATTGACCTTCAAAACGCGTTACGTCTTGAACAGGAAGATCATCCACATGCCCTTTAACAACCGTGTAAAGGGAAGCAACTTGCTTTTCCAAAGACATCGGTTGGTGAACACCTTGTTTCAAAATTTCAAGCGTACGAACACCACGGTCCAAACGCGATTGAGTAGCTTTATCCAAGTCAGATCCGAATGCAGCAAATGCAGCAAGCTCACGATATTGTGCCAAGTCAACACGTAGTGTACCGGCAACTTTCTTCATCGCTTTCGTTTGTGCAGAGCCCCCTACACGGGATACAGAGTTACCAACGTTAACCGCTGGACGCTGACCTGAGTAGAACAAGTCGGATTCTAAGAAGATTTGTCCGTCCGTAATCGAAATTACGTTCGTAGGAATGTATGCTGAGATATCGCCTGCTTGTGTCTCAATGAAAGGAAGTGCCGTCATGGAACCGCCACCTAACTCATCATTCAGTTTCGCAGCACGCTCTAGAAGACGGGAGTGCAAGTAGAAAACATCCCCTGGATAAGCTTCACGACCCGGTGGACGACGAAGCAAGAGAGACAACTCACGGTAAGCAGCTGCTTGTTTGGACAAGTCATCATAGACGATCAACACGTGCTCGCCTTTGTACATGAAGTACTCACCCATTGCGCAACCTGCGTACGGAGCCAACCAAAGCATTGGTGAAGGCTCAGAAGCAGAAGCTGTTACAACGATTGTGTAGTCCAAAGCGCCAGCGTGACGAAGTGTTTCAACAACACCTACGACTGTGGATTGCTTTTGACCGATAGCAACGTAGATACATTTAACGCCGTTGCCTTTTTGGTTGATGATCGAATCGATTGCGATCGCTGTTTTACCTGTTTGACGGTCACCGATGAGCAACTCACGTTGTCCACGGCCAACTGGTACCATCGCGTCAATCGCTTTGATCCCTGTTTGCATAGGCTCATGTACCGATTTACGGGCCATAACGCCTGGTGCTGGGGATTCGATTGGACGGAATCCAGTTGTTTCGATAGGACCTTTACCATCGACTGGTTGACCCAATGGGTTAACAACACGGCCGAGAAGCCCATCACCTACAGGAATTTCCATGATGCGGCCAGTACGTTTAACTTGGTCGCCTTCACGAATATCTTTGTAAGGCCCTAGAATAACGATACCTACGTTGCTTTCTTCCAGGTTAAATGCATACCCTAGAACGCCACTTGGAAACTCAAGCAGCTCGCCTGCCATTACGTTTTCCAAACCGTGAGCACGAGCGATACCATCACCAACTTGAATAACAGTACCTACTTCAACCACTTGCAAATCGGATTTATAATTTTCAATCTGTTGTTTAATTAGTGAACTGATTTCTTCCGGTTTGATACTCAACGAACTTCACCCCTATTCTTACAGTGCTTGTGTTAACGATTTTTGCAAACGTTCTAGTTTACCGGACAAGCTGCCATCGTACAAACGATCACCGATACGTACTTGAATGCCTCCAAGTAAAGCGGGGTCAATCACCGTTTGAATACGAAGCTTTTTGCCTGTCACTTTTCCAAAGTGATCTGCAATGTCTTGAACCTTATCTTCGGATAGTTCAAATGGCGTATAGACAATAGCGGATGCCTGCCCAAGCGCTTCATTCGCAATTTTTACATAATCCGTATATAAAGTCGTCAGAAGTGCTTCCCTTCTTCGGGAAACGAGCATTTGCAAGGTATTAAGGACCGTCTCTGAAACTTTGCCCTCAAAAGTTTTTTGCAGCATATCCGTTTTTACCGATACGGCAACATTCGGATGCTGAAGCAGCTTTTTAAAGTCCGCATGATCCTGCAAGGAAGCTACAACAGCTCCCAGGTCATCCTCGACTTGTGCAATAATGCCGCGTTCCGAAGCGAGTTCGAACAGCGCCTTGGCGTATCTCTTCGCTACGACGATGTCACTCATGCGTTGTCCCCTACCTTTTTGAGGTATTGGTCAACGATGCCTTGTTGAGCTGCTGCATCTACTTCTTTCTCAACGATCTTAGAAGCAATTTTCACGGAAAGTGCTCCCACTTCGCTACGAAGCTCAGCAACTGCTTTGTTCTTCTCTATGTCGATCGCACGAAGGGCATCTTCCTTCAATCGGGAAGCTTCCTCTTTCGCTTGGGTAATAATTGTCTCTGCTTGTTTATTGCTAGTATTTCTAGCTTCTTCAATCAGATCATATGCTTCTTTGCGTGCTTCTTGGAAAGCTTCTTTCTGCTCTGTAACAAGCTTCTCAGCTTCCTGACGATTTTTATCGGCGGAACCTACTTGTTCTGCAATCAGTTGTCTGCGCTTCTCCATAATATCGACAAGCGGACCAAATGCATACTTATTAAGCAGCAAATACAAAATCAAAAAGGCAATAATCGCAAATACAAACGACTCCCAGTGCCAACCCATTCATGTCACTCCTTTCGGTCATCTCAAGCAAAACGAAGGCGTGGATGGCTTAGGCCGTCCGCGCCAAACCTACTCATCTTTGAGATTAAGCTCCAAAGAAGATCAAGAATCCAAGTACAACACCGATAATCGGAACAACCTCTACGATACCAACACCGATAAACATAGTTGTTTGCAAAGTTCCGCGAAGTTCCGGTTGACGAGCGATACCCTCAACTGTTTTACTCACGATCAAACCGTTACCAATACCTGCACCTAATGCGCCTAAACCAATTGCTAAAGCTGCTGCTAAAAATTCCATTTTGTAAATCCTCCTCATTAAAAGTAAGTTTTAAGTTAGTCTAGATTATCTCATCTCAACCTGTATCAGTTGAATTGGACTTCGATTAATGCTCTTCGTGTACGGTAGACTGTGAAATGTATACCATCGTAAGGATGGTAAACAAGAACGCTTGGATCGCACCTACGAAAATACTGAATGCTTGCCAGCCAATCAAGAGTGGAATACCGAATCCGCCAGCCATCAAGATGGTTGCAATCAACACTTCTCCTGCGAAAATATTTGCATACAAACGCAAGCCAAGTGTAAGCGGTTTGGAAACCTCCTTGATGATATTCAAAGGGAAGAAGAACCAAAACGGCTCAATATAATGTTTCAAATAATGCTTCGTATTACGTGTAAGACCCAAAAAGTGGGTAATAACGAACACGATGATTGCTAGACCAAAAGTAACGGAAACATCCGCTGTTGGTGATTTCCACCAAGCAATTTCTGCGTGTTTACCTTTTGCCTCCAACTCATGAATCGTTGCATCAGACAGAATCGTCTGACCGAACAACTTAAACTCACTATGATGCTCAGTAACGATACCGAATGGTAGACCAAGTAAGTTAGCAACAAAGATGAACATAATTAATGTCACGCCCAATGAAATGTAGGCTTTCGCGTACTTAAGCGGCATTGTGCTGGCAATTAGATTATGAACAAATTCAACAACCCACTCTAAGAAATTTTGCATTTTTGATGGGCTGGTAACCGAAAGATTTCTCACGGAAACAAGAGAAACCGACAATACAATAACGAAAGTGACTAAAATCGCCAAGAACGTCGATAGGTCAATATTTAAACCACCAAAGTGTAGCACGGGAAACTCATGCATTTACCTTTTCACCCCTTTCCATGCACTCACGATTTACGTTTAAAAATAAAAAGAATACCCATCAGGAGTGTAACCAATTGGATATAAAATAATCCAATAATGGTGAAAACTACACTGACTTGCTCTGGAAACTTTACTGCAACCATCATGGCTATGATGGCCATGCAGGCTCTGGATACAAATCCAGCGTTCAAACGCTTCGGAGCCGCACTTTCACCTTGCAGGGATACGGATTTAATTTTCATCATAAGCATCCTAGCATTAATGGCGCTTACAATGGATCCTACTAGAAATCCTATCGCATAAGTCCGATAAGACGGAGCTATACTCCAAATGAGCAAGCAGACAGAGATGCAGAGCAGCTCTGCTCGATAAAGGGTTTTCATGTGGTCATTCATGTCGGTCGTCCTCCAAGAACTTCTTAAGCATCATCACTGCGGTGCCAATGCCCAGGAAAAAACCGATCATCACGCCAGTTATGATCCACCCTTTTGAACCACCGAAATACTTTCCACATACATATCCTATAGCTGTACAGATTACAACTTCTAATCCGATAGCAGATACTAGACCCGCAGCACGCCATGGATTGTCATCTGGCCTTGGTGATTCCAAAATCGTCAACGCCTTTCGTTTCTAGAGGGATTTTGGGCCATGCAGGTGAATCCTCATATATTGTATCGGAGCGGTCTTTCTTTTGTCAATTGACATAACTTCACAAGTCTCTTTGTGAGAAACTCCTCAGAGCCTTGCGGCTCTAGGGTTTGCGAGATTCCAAACCAAACAGTACAACTGTACGCTGTAGCGTTTGTCATGATTTTGTCACGGTTAGAATGCTTCCGGACGCTCAGAGGTCTTGCCGAAGTGATAAAGTATCGCTTGCACGATGCGTTCGGACGATTTGCCATCCCCATAAGGGTTGGCGGCTTGACTCATTTTGTTGTATAAATCTGGATCCGTTAGAAGCGCGCGAGCACGCTCATAGACCACTTCCTCATCCGTTCCAACGAGTTCGAGCGTACCTGCCTGAATACCCTCCGGACGTTCTGTCGTATCGCGCAGAACTAGAACCGGCACACCAAAAGACGGCGCTTCTTCTTGAAGACCACCAGAGTCTGTCAGGATCATATGGGCGTGCGGATAGAAGTTGTGGAACTCGAAAACGTCAAATGGGTCTACCAGCTTGATGCGTGGATGATTGCCCAGGATCTCATGTGCAGGTTCCTTAACTGCAGGACTTGGATGCACGGGATAAACGATCGCAATATCTTCGAACTCATCCGCAATACGTTTGACAGCACGGAAGATTTGACGGTGAGGCTCACCTTGCGCTTCACGGCGATGCGCCGTCATCAAGATTAGCTTACGGCCCGCTGCCCATTCCAATACAGGGTGTTCAAATTTCTCTTGTACCGTGTATTTAAACACATCCGTAACCGTATTCCCCGTCACATATATCTGGGATTCAGATTTATTTTCTTTCCGCAGATTATCAGCCGATTGCTGCGTTGGTGCAAAGTGTAGATCCGCTAGCACTCCCGTTAATTGACGGTTCATTTCCTCTGGGTAAGGGGACATTTTGTTCCACGTACGAAGCCCTGCCTCGACATGTCCCACTTGGATTTGCTGCATGAATGCCGCATAGCTTGCAAGGAATGTTGTCAACGTATCGCCATGCACGAGAATGAGGTCAGGCTTAGCTTCTTGGAAGACAGGCTCCAAACCTTGCAGTACACGCATCGTAATTTCATTCAGCGTTTGACGGTCTTTCATGACGTTCAAGTCGAAATCAGGTTTGATTTTGAAAATATCCAGCACTTGGTCGAGCATTTGTCGATGTTGAGCTGTCACACAGACAAGGGACTCAATATGTTCAGGATGCTTCTCCAGCTCCAAAATAAGCGGAGCCATTTTAATCGCTTCGGGTCTTGTTCCGAAGATCGTAATCACTTTTAAACGTTTCATCGGTTTCTTCTCCCCTTAGAGCTTTCTGTAAGAAAGCTAACTTCGTAAGCATTAACCTTAGAGCTTTGCATAGCAAAGCTATCTTCGTAAGCCAATTATTTAGTGCCGAACAGACGATCTCCTGCGTCACCAAGTCCCGGTACGATATAGCCATGATCGTTCAAGTAGTCGTCAACGGCGGCTACGTAAATATCAACATCAGGATGCTCTTGTTGAACAGCTTTGATCCCTTCTGGTGCTGCAATTAAACACATCAGCTTCATTTGTGTACAGCCTCTGCGTTTCAGCACTTCAATCGCCATATTCGCGGATCCGCCTGTGGCCAGCATCGGGTCAATGACAATTAACTCCCTCTCCAGAACATCCGTCGGCAGCTTCACATAATATTCGACAGGCTGAAGCGTGTCAGGATCACGGTACAGGCCAACATGTCCAACTTTAGCAGCCGGAATCAGCTTAAGTATCCCGTCTACCATACCCAAACCTGCACGCAGGATCGGAATGAGTCCCAGCATTCTGCCCGAAATAATACGGCAATCTGCTGTAGTCACTGGCGTTTTCACCTGTACATGCTCAAGTGGAATATCTCTCGTAATCTCATAGGCCATTAATGTCGCAACCTCGTCTACGAGATCTCGAAAATCCTTTGTTTTCGTATTCTCATCCCGAATATAAGTTAGCTTATGTTGAATTAGCGGATGATCACAAATAAATAACTTCCCCATAATTTCCTCCTAAAAACTGCGCTTTATATGTATTTCACAAAAAAATATCGTCATGGAACGACAAACCTCGTCCATTATATCATATGTTATCCAACTTATCCTCTGTAAAACCAAAGCTCCCGTGAATATCCTTTAGACAAGAAAAAACCACTAGGATTATTCACCCGAGCGGCTTTGGTATAACATGATATTTATTATTCTTGATCTGTCACTTCTCAATTCAATCAACGATTTCGGGGCAGAACCAGATGCTCTTGAAATCAAACCAACCGAGCGTATTGAAAGAAATACCTTGAAGGTGTGGGCTATACACTAATTGTTGGGTCGTATGAAGAAGAAATAAGACCGATTGGTTTTGCGATAATAATCCTTGCATGGAGCGGATTCGTTGCAAACGCACCTGACTGTCAGGCTCTGCTTCGATGGAGGCAATTGTTTCATCGAACGTTCTGCGCTGCTCATCGGTCGCGTATACGCGCAGCGCCAAGTTGCCTATCTTATACATCTCAATCAGACAACGGGCCTCATCGTCATCTGCGACAACCCCGCCGACAACGATATCTGCACATTGCATCCTATGCACCTTGGACATTTCCTCAAAAGAATATTCCTGTAGAACTACCTGAATTCCGATTTCGAGGCATCGAGCATGAACCCATTCAGCTAGGGCACGGTTTTTCGGGGTGAAAATCATCGTTATCGGCTGGTCTTCATATCCGCATTGACTTAGTAATTCTCTAGCACGTTCAGGCTGGTCATCATCCGGCAGTTCGACTGGCGAACCGGTCGGCAAGAAATCCGCGGCAGGTATCGCATTATATAGTCCCAGTTCCTTAATCATACCGCTACGGTTAAGAACTAGCTGCAGCGCTTGACGAAAACGGATATCCTGCTGAGGCCCTTCCTTTCGTAAATTAAAGACTAACATGCTGGAACCCAGCATCATGATTTCTTTTTTGCACCAATGTGCCGGTGCCGGCTGTTTAGAATGACTGAGCTTGCCCATTTGGAAGTTCAGCTGCTGCCACCTTCGCTCACTTACCATTTCCGGCACGCAAAGCAGTTCGATCCGATCCAGGTGGGCGGACTCCCGGTAATAATCCTCGAATGCTTCGAATGTTACGCCTCCTTCATCATACCTCGTAATCCGGAACGGACCCGTCCCGACGGGCAGCATGCCCGGATCACTCACTTTCTGAGCACTGTACACATCAGCCGGTACGATCGCGGCCTGATAGGAACTTACGTAGTGAGGAAACATATAATTCGGCGCATTCAACTCGACTCTTACGGTCAGCCGATCCACTGCGCGGATGTCTCTGACGGATTCCAGCAGCCATCGGTTTGGAGAATCTTCCGTGCCTAGCTTGCGTACCCGATTAAGTGAAAAGACCACATCTGCCGATGTCATCTCACGACCATGATGGAATCGCACCCGTTTACGCAAATAAAACGTCCAGATCGTTGCATTCTCATTACATTCCCACTCATGGGCCAAACCTGGCTCTAAGCTGCCGCAAGCAGGATCAAAATAGATCAGCGTATCGAAAGCCTGCTTCACGAAATGGAGATCACCAGAGAATAGCACATCCACAGGGTCTAGGGTCAAGACTCTCATCTGCATTGGCAATCGAAGGGTTTCAGGATCGCCAGACTCCAGGGTCCCTCTATACCCGAAGTAACTTCCTAACCAAGCTAGGAATCGATCCATGACTCCTGGATCCAATCCTTCTATTTGAAACAAACTCATCGCACTGTTCAAATTCCCCTGTTCAACATGCAATTTCGCTTCAGTAAACAATAGATCCTCGACGGAAGCCAGAAAACGGATCATAGAACGGTTGCCGCGCCCGCGACCCGGTGTCCAGGAAATCCATGCCATCTCAATCATCTTACGAATCAGTATTTTCACATTGCGTTCCGTACAATACAGGTAACCGGCTATTTCTTCAACGGACACGGGCACATCCATATCGATTTGTTGAAAATTGTGAACCCGCATGATGGTTGATTTCAACTGCACGTACTGTAAAACAAGCTGCATGGATGCAACCTCCTTTTACACGAATTATCAAGAAGTATAGGTCTGCCCCCATACTTTCGTCAACAGCCCCTGGACCGATAAAAGGGTAAAAAAAAGCCGACTCCAGAGAGCCGGCCTGAACATATTTTCAAATTACAATTAATAAGTTAAACCTGGGTAAAGCGGATACTGAGCTGTCAGGTCTTTCACTAAACCGCGTGCTTTCTCCAAAACAGCTTCGTCTTTCGGATTTTTCAGGGTAAGTCCAATCACTTTCGCGATTGTTTTCATTGCTTCTTCATTCATACCACGGGATGTTACAGCCGGTGTACCTAGACGGATACCGCTAGTAATGAACGGGCTTGTTGGGTCAAAAGGAATCGCGTTTTTGTTAGCTGTAATACCAATTTCGTCTAGAACGTGCTCAGCATCTTTACCCGAAATGTTCAAGCTGCGCAAATCGATCAGCATCAAGTGGTTATCCGTACCGCCGGAAACAAGGTTAATACCTTCAGCTGTTAAAGCAGTCGCCAATGCTTGCGCATTGTTGATCACGTTTTGTCCGTATGTTTTGAAATCTGGTTGCAGAGCTTCACCGAAGGAAACAGCTTTTGCTGCAATAGTGTGCATCAAAGGACCACCTTGGGTACCTGGGAAAACGGCTTTATCGATCGCTGCTGCCCAAGCTTTGCGCGTAAGAATCATACCGCCGCGAGGACCGCGAAGCGTTTTATGCGTTGTTGTCGTTACGAAATGTGCATGCGGCACTGGGTTCGGATGCAGACCAGCAGCAACAAGACCTGCGATATGAGCCATATCGACGAAGAACAGCGCGCCTACATCATTAGCGATAGAAGCCAAAGCTTCGAAATCGATCGTACGCGGGTAAGCACTTGCGCCAGCTACGAGCATGCGAGGCTTGTGTTTGAATGCAGCTTTACGAACATCGTCGTAATCAATGCGGAAATCTTTCTCGCTTACACCGTAAGCAACGAAGTTGTAGAGAATACCGGATGCATTCACGGGGCTGCCGTGCGTTAAGTGACCACCATGTGCCAGGTTCATACCCAGTACCGTATCTCCAGGGTTTAGAGCTGCCAAGTAAACAGCCATGTTGGCTTGTGCGCCGGAATGCGGTTGAACGTTCGCGTGCTCAGCACCGAAAAGCTCTTTTGCGCGATCGCGAGCGATATCTTCAACGATGTCTACGTGCTCGCAGCCGCCATAATATCTTTTGCCTGGGTAACCTTCTGCATATTTGTTCGTTAACACTGTACCCATAGCTTCAAGAACAGCTTGGCTAACGATGTTTTCAGATGCAATAAGCTCAATTTTGTCACGTTGACGGGCAAGTTCAAGGTTCATGGCTGCTACAATTTTAGGATCTTGTTTGCTCAAAAAGTTTGTCATATTAAATTCCTCCTACAGGGTAGTCTTATCTGATAAGTCTTAATTCCATTTGATATGTTAAAAGTTTAACAATCCGCATCGGGTGCGGCTGTTTGATAGAGTTGTTCCGCTTCATCAGGTAGGTATACAGCTCTTGTACCGCCAATCAGCTTAGGCCGGGTAAAAGCCATCGTTACATAGGCATGGCCAATATTACGCACTGGCGGCCTTGCTGGCACAGCAACTGGGCGCAGATGCATCCCGATGAGCGTGCTGCCAATATCGATTCCGGCATGTGCCTGAATCGTCTCGACAACGATCGGCTTCGTGAAATGGCGATACGCATAGGAGGCCATCGAACCTCCGGCCTTTGGCACTGGAATGACTGAGACTGGCTCAAGCTGAGGCGCACGCAATAGCAGCTCTTCCTCAATAACGATTGCACGGTTCAAATGCTCACAGCATTGAAAGGCTAAGTGCAGCCTGAACTCGCGGCTTATGCGCTGCGCCGTTTCGAAGAGCGGCTTAGCCGCATCAAGCGTACCTGATGTACCGATCCTATGCCCGAGAATTTCACTCGTGCTCGTTCCGATAATCAGAATGTGACCTGATCTTAGATTGCCGACTTTGACCAATTCCCGAAGATTCGTTTCAAAAGCCTCGGCAACATTAGAAAGAATGGAATCTGTCATCATGATCCCTCGTTTCTGGAATTTTCCGTTAGGAAATATGCTATGGATGCAATGTGAAACGGTCTTCGATACTTTGCACTTTGTTAATACGATTCTGGTGGCGAACACCTTGGGAAAACTCGGTTTCGAGCCAGATTTTCACGATTTCCTCCGCTACACCCGGTCCAATAACACGTTCCCCTAGGGCAAGTACGTTCGTATCATTGTGCTCGCGCGTCGCTTTCGCTGAAAATAGATCGTGTACGAGTGCACATCGGATACCCGGAACCTTATTCGCGGCAATCGACATCCCGATACCCGTTCCACAAATCAGAATCCCTTTGTCAGCTTCGCCTGATACCACTTGCTCACAAACTTTAAGCGCATAGTCGGGATAATCGACCGAATCTGCACAGCTGCAGCCGTAATCGACGACTTGGTGACCTAATGACTCAATAAAAGGAATGATAACATCTTTCAAACGATAGCCTGCATGATCCGCACCTAAGGCAATTTTCATGAATAGAACGCTCCTTTGCTTGTTCGAATTCGACCATCCTATTATATCCCAAAGCTCACCAGAAAACGAAAAAAAGAGCGGACACGCTAGAAAACGCGCGTTGCTCTTTTGCCCAGGCGACCGGCCGTATAGCTCAATGCTCCATTGTGGTTACTCCCACTCGTCGCCAGTTACATTGAGTCTTGATTGATACCTCTATTTTATCGCATTCTACCCCATGTGTAAAGATGTATCCGCAATTCGTATATCTGAAACCTGAGTTATTTGGAGTCTTCGTTTCGTGCACGTATTTTCTGAACCAATTTATCTAAACTCCCGCTGATTTCCTCTGCCGTTCGTCGGTAAATCTCTATGGAGCCTCCATACGGGTCAGAAATATCAAAGTCGGGAATCGCATGTTCAAGTTTAAAAATGCGGCTTCTTTCTTCAACAGACACGGCTTGCGAAAGAGCCTGTTTGAGCTGAAGCTCTGTAACGAGCTGCTCCCTTTCCTCAATCGCCTGTAAAATACGAGCATCATCCTCGACGTACTCTTTGAGCGTAAAAGTTTTCTCAATCGCACTCGGAAACCGCTGGATGACCGTGCGTTTATGCCCCATCGTCATAGTCAAAATGAGATCAGCCCAATTCACTTCAGACTCTTGGATCGCCAAAGAACTAATGGACTCCTTGAAGCCCGCTTCCTGTAAAAGCGATGCACTATTTCGGGAAATTGGACCGCCCGTCACCGCGGATACCCCTGCTGAACGAACCTCCGCCGCAAGTCCTTCTTGGTGCACCCTGATACGCAGCAAACCTTCTGCTAATGGACTGCGGCACGTATTTCCTGTACAAACAAATAGAATTCGCAACATGATTCCCTCCTAATCGTAAACATAAGCTAAGACGAAAACTTTCTATACCAATATTGTATCACAGTAAAAACTTGATCCCAAACGTGAGCAAAATAAGTCCGCCAAACGCCTCGCCATACTCGCCTACCCAGCCGCTTACCCGTCTGCCAACCAACAATCCGGCAATAGATAGCAAGCCTCCAAACAGACCAAAGATCAGCACCGTCAACACAATATCCGTTGCGAACATACCAAGGGATACACCCACGGAAAATGAATCAATACTGACACTAAGTGAAAAGATCGTTAGACCCCAAATTGTCCTATGATCAAAAGAAGCCGCTTCTTCTCCACGAATCGAACTATATACCATATGCGAACCCAAAAGAATAAGCAAACATCCCCCGGCCGCTGTAGCGACATTCCCTAGCAGCAAAGAGACATATTGCCCCATAAACATCCCCATCAAAGGCATAAGAACGTGAAAAATACCAATCACGAAGCTAATTTTCATAATATCAATCAAACGAATACCCTTCATCCCTATGCCAATCCCTAAGGAAAATGCATCCAGGCCCAAAGCAATCGCCATAATAATAATTGTTACCAGCTGCCCAAATTCCACCCCAGATGCGAGCATAGCGCTATCCCCCTTGTCCACGTTTCTCTCTCAAGATATGCGGACAAACAGGGAATCATGCTAGCTAAACACGTACAAGCCGGTGACCTGCTGCTTTACGAAGTCGATTCATAATCGCAAGGCCAATCCCCGTTTCTGGACAACCCTCTGCAGCAATATATTGAATGCCTTCTTGATCAAATTGCCTTAAGGCAGCATATAGATCCTGAGCAATTGTTTCCGGTTGCGATAATGATCCGCAGGCAATAACCAAATCAGCATCGTAACGAGAAGCTCTCTCCTCAAAAGTAAGAATACCCGTTGATTCATCACGTGCCTTGGCCGCATCAATATCGTTTTGAATCCATTCAGCAACAACTTCTGCATCTTCACCTTGAACGATATGCATAAATCCTTTTGGTGCGTAATGTGTATACTTCATCCCCGGAGCACGCGGTGTTTCGGAATCTTGTACCTCTTCCCGCTCTGGCTCATGAATCCGAATAGCAGGCAGTGCCGATTGCAGCTGCTCTGACGTAACACCGCCAGGACGTAGAATGTATAGCTCACCGCCTATAAGCTCGATCACAGTCGACTCGACACCAACCCCAGTTGCTCCACCATCCACAATCCCGCCAATCCGACCATCTAAATCATCTTTGACATGAGAGGCGAGTGTTGGACTAGGTCTGCCTGAGCTATTGGCACTCGGCGCGGCTATAGGAAGTCCCGCTTCACGAAGAAGCTGCAAAGCCACTGGGTGATCCGGAATTCGCACGCCCACAGTCTTAAGACCAGCGGTTACTAACGGCGAAATGCCACCTGTTTTCACAGGCAGCACAATGGTAAGAGGTCCCGGCCAGAAAGCCTCCATAAGCTGGCGATGATCCGCCGTAACACGGTCAGATAGAATTAAACTCGAGAGCTGTTCGACACTGGCAATGTGAACAATCAGCGGGTTATCTGAAGGCCGACCTTTCGCAGAGAAAATCCTTTCGACAGCTGCCGTATTCGTAGCGTCTGCCCCAAGACCATATACAGTCTCTGTAGGAAAGGCTACTGTTTCACCACGTTGGAGAAGCAGGGCAGCTTCAGCTAAATCCCCACCTATCTCGGTCCCTATACCCTGATCCACTTTCCAGTATTTTGTCACGATCATCTATCATCCTAACTTCAAAATAAAATTCTGATCCTAAATGGTAACAGGTGACTTATCTTAGCTTAGCTGAACCACGATACGATCTTCTTCACCATTTCCCAGATAAAAAACTTAACTTGTGGCTGCTTAGCATCAACGGATTCCGTTTTTTCTTCCACTTGTGCATCCTTAACCTCTTTAGCGACAGGGTTAGACTTGTCAGGTTTAGCCGTAGGTGCAACTTTACTGTCTTTCTGTACTGATGTAGGTGTAGGAGATGACTTTACCTTTCCAACATCCTCTGTATTCGCTACAACAGCAGCCGATGCTACCGCTTCTCCAGATAAGGAATCCACGAAACATAATGGCGGAAACAACACACACCACCAGTTCTGACCTTCCCCCGTTCCAATCGTCACGCGCAGCGCTTCATATTCTCCCGCTGGGTACACTTCATTTCCGTACATTTTTGTTGGAAAAGGGACTTTACCGAGCTCAACTGTATGTGAATAGCTATAGCCACGTGCTTGAATCATTTGTCCAACTAGTATATCAAACTCGGGCAAGTGGGCTTTTACTACTTCTCTTGCGTCATCCAGCGATTGGGGTCCAACGACCCACTCCTGCATACGAGCAATAATAGCATCACGAATCTCGCGTTTCAACGCTTGATCCTGCGCCGAATCGGAGTTTGCTAGAATACGTAAGCGAATAGATTCTTCCGGTATCGTAGGCGAAATAACAGCCGCATTTGAACGATTCGATTCCCAACAAGTTATCATAACAATAAGTGCAAAAGCTACTAATAATAAAGATTTATAAGTTTGACGATTAGATCTCTTAACCATGAGGAAAAGCCCCTTTCCCTTCGCTTCTACTAGCCAGTATGGGCAATAAGAGGAGGAGCTAAACCTAGTAATCTATTTAAATTTGTGAAAAATGATAGAGTTGGAGTGTTCGTTCCTATTGCTACGAACTCCCACTATTTATAGTGATCTGATCGCGATCACATGGCGATCAATGCCCTGGAGATCCGACACGAACCGGATCTCGTCCCAGTCAGCGGCGGCGCGCAGCATCGCCGCCACAGCCTCCGCCTGCCGAATGCCCACCTCGAACCCGACCACAGTCGGGATTCGCGGCAGCTGCGGCAGCTGTGAGATCATCCGGCGGTACAGGTCGAGTCCCTCGACACCGCCGAATAAAGCCGTGTGCGGCTCAAACAGCCGCACCTCCGGCTGAAGCGCCGGCAGGTCGCCATCAGGGATATACGGTGGGTTAGACACCAGTATATCCGGCGCGATCCGGCGCGCAATAAAGGGCTCGAGAAGGTCCCCCTCGAGCCACTCCACCCGCGCAGCCACGCCGTGGCGCTGCGCATTCACGCGAGCCATCTCCAGCGCTGCCGCGGAGATATCGCTGGCCGCCACGCGCCACGCAGGGCGCGCGTGTGCCACAGTCACCGGGATCGCTCCGCTCCCGGTGCCCACATCCGCAAGCAGCGGAGCGCCTTGCGCGAACAAACGCGAGCCCTCGTGGAGCAAAGCTTCCACGAGCAGCTCCGTCTCCGGGCGCGGAATCAGCACGGCCGGGCTAACCGCAAAAGGAAGGCCGAAGAAATCCTGCTCGCCGATAATATACTGCACCGGCTCACCCGCGGCCTTCCGATCGACTAGCTGGCGCCATGTTTCCGCCAGCTCAACAGGAAACTGTTCCGGAAAACGGAACAGCAGCTCCGTCCGACTGCAGCTGAGCAAGTGCTGCAGCAGTAGTTCCACACAGGAAGCAGCCTCGGCTACACCGAGCTTCCCTAAAAAAGAAGAAGCCTCTACAAAGGCTTCTCTTAAACTCTTAGCAGCTGTCGACATCACATTGCCTGCTCCCCGTTATCCAAAGCATCGGACTGCGCTGCAATCGTGAGCGCCGAAACGATCTCTGCCATGTCACCATTAAGCACAGTTTCTAAGCGATGCAAAGTCAAACCAATACGGTGATCGGTAATCCGGCTTTGCGGGAAGTTATACGTACGAATCCGCTCGGAGCGGTCACCCGTACCAACCTTGCTTTTACGCTCGCCCGCATATTTCGCTTCCTCTTCCTCACGCATTTTATCGGAAATACGTGTACGAAGTACGCGAAGTGCTGACTCTTTATTCGAGTTCTGCGATTTCCCATCCTGACAAGTCGCTACGATACCCGTAGGTACATGCGTCACACGCACAGCGGATTTCGTCGTATTAACCGACTGACCGCCCGCTCCACTGGAACAGAATGTATCCACGCGAATATCCGCATCATGGATGACAATCTCTACATCTTCCGCTTCCGGCATAACCACTACCGTCGACGTTGAGGTATGGATACGTCCACCTGATTCCGTTACAGGAATTCGTTGTACACGGTGCGCCCCACTCTCATACTTCAACTTACTATAAGCGCCTTTACCGGTGATCATGAAAATAATCTCCTTAAACCCGCCCAAGTCGTTCACAGAAGCATCGAGTATCTCCGTTCTCCATCCTTGCGCGTCCGCATAGCGCGTATACATGCGATACAAATCACCCGCAAACAATGCAGCTTCGTCGCCGCCTGCCGCACCGCGAATTTCGACGATTACGTTCTTATCATCATTAGGGTCTTTAGGCATCATGAGCATTCTAAGTTGTTCTTCCAACTTGGCGGCTTGCTCGCTAAGCTCATCAATCTCCATTTTGACCATTTCACGCATTTCATCGTCCAGCTTTTCGTTTTGCATCACTTTCGCATCGGCCAGCTGTTCGCTCACACTCTTATATTCGTTATAAGCATCATATGCTTCTTGAAGATCAGATTGCTCTTTAGAATATTCTCTAAGCTTCTTCGTGTCACTCGTTACATCCGGGTCACACAACAGTTCGCTTAATTTATCATAGCGGTCCACAATGGACTGAAGTCGATCCAACATATCGGATCACTCCTTTCTTTACTTTTTTTATTAATTACACATTAAATCTGAAATGCATGACGTCTCCGTCATTCACCACGTACTCTTTACCTTCGAGACGCACTTGGCCTTTTTCTTTCGCACCATTCATCGAGCCTGCAGCTGCCAAATCATTATAAGAGACGACTTCAGCACGAATAAAACCACGTTCGAAATCGGTATGAATAACACCAGCCGCTTGAGGAGCTTTCGTTCCCTTGCGGATTGTCCATGCTCTTACTTCCTGTACCCCAGCTGTGAAATACGTGTACAAGCCAAGTTTTCTATAAGCTGCTTTAATCAATCTATTCAAGCCGGACTCTTGAAGTCCCAACTCTTCGAGGAACATCGCTTTTTCTTCTTCTTCCAACTCGGCGATTTCGGATTCAACCTTCGCACTGATCGATACCACTTCGTTGTTTTCGCTCTCAGCAAATTCTTTCACAATTTTAACAAAAGGATTTTCGTCTGCTGTTGCTACTTCATCTTCACTCACGTTTGCCGCATAAAGCACGGGTTTCATGGTCAATAAATGAAGATCGCGCACGAGAAGTTTCTCATCTTCGCTGAGATCCAAACTGCGTGCCGGTTTATCTGCATAAAGCGCTTCTTTAATACGCTCCAAACACTCCACTTCAGCAACAACCTTTTTGTCGCCGCCCTTGAGGTTTTTGCGCGAACGCTCAATCTTCTTCTCTACCGACTCAATATCTGCCAAAATTAATTCAAGGTTAATCGTTTCGATATCCCCGATCGGATCCACTTTACCGGAAACGTGGGTAATATTATCATCTTCAAAACAACGAACAACATGCACAATGGCATCCACTTCACGAATGTGTGCCAAAAATTTATTTCCAAGCCCTTCACCTTTGCTCGCGCCCTTTACCAAACCGGCAATATCAACGAATTCAAAGGCTGTCGGGACAATGCTCTTAGGCACAACGATCTCTACCAGCTTCTGCAATCTCTCGTCTGGTACTTCAACTACCCCAACATTCGGATCGATCGTACAAAACGGATAATTCGCAGATTCTGCCCCCGCCTGTGTAATTGCATTAAACAATGTCGATTTTCCTACGTTCGGTAGACCGACGATACCTGCTTTCAAAGCCATTGTAGTTACAACTCCTTAATTTTCGAAAATCATCCTTCTTATTATATAGCACTTGGAACGCAAAAAAAAGCCTGAAGGCTATTGATTCGCCGCAGACTTTTTTTCCGTTGCTCTTTTAAATTGCGCTTCCCGCTTCTGTACGAAGTAAGTTTCGATCTGATTCGTAAGGATAAAACCCCTTAAGGCATTGGTTTTCTCCTGTGGAATGTCGATATAACTTGCCCCGTAGTAGAAACCATTTTCAACCTTTTCTTTTCTTACAATTTCCATCGAACAAGGCATCGTAAAGCCCAAATCCAGTTCAACTTCGAGCTGTGAATGCTTTTGAACGATCTTATCAATCATAGAATTATCATTCATGGTAAATCCTAAGCCATTAATGGATATATTTTTAATTGAAATGCCAAGTGGATTTTCAAATTGATGTTTATTTCTTTTATTCATATCCTGAAGTCCGAATAAGAGACCTGTATGTTTCACATCCACACGTGGAAACTCCCGTTTTTCTGCGAATTTTTTACGATTTTCTGGTGGATTAATGACAATGACGGAGCCGAATTCTTTGGCAACAACGGTTGTATTCATCACAAACAAGCCGGATTTGGTATAAACCGTCATTTTCGCTTTATCACCAAGTTGAAAGACATCGTATTCCGGTAATTCCACCTCAATAATGTCTCCAAGTGCATAGGTTAGTACGCCAGTGGCTACGAAATCGTCCTTTCCCAACATAGCCTTACTATCGATTAGAACATCAGCGTCATATCCCTCCTTGCTTCCGTAATATTTCATAACGTTATACCCGTTGGCCATTATAATTAATACCTCTCCTTTTACTCAAGTTATTCCCTATATAAAAATAAACTGCCCCTTTATGTAGGAGCAGCCTATTACCTTAATCAAGAAAGCATCGATTTTCGGTAACCAGGCTGCCATAGTTCCAAAGAACCGTAGACCCTCAGCTTTGCGTCCTTGCTTTTCAACAAGTTTGCCATTTTCGAACCTTGCTATTTATTTCTACCTATTCTCGCTCTATATGGTCTAAAAGACCTACTAATATCTATCATTATACCTAGCACAGTTGCTATTATCAACAAAATTCCTTGCATAGCTGTTCTTTTTGTTGTATGTAATGTAGAAAGATTAAATATCCACAGCTTTTCAAGTTATCCACAAACCTATCCACAGGTTGTTAACAACGGAATGAATGTTCGATTGTTATGCACATGTGGATAACAATATATTAGCGAGGTGTCCCCCTGTGGATGAACATATCCCCTGGATGAAAGAAGCGATTCAAGAGGCTCTCAAAGCCGAAGCCATCCTAGAAGTACCGATTGGAGCGGTCGTGGTCCATCAAGGTCAAATCATTGGCCGAGGCTACAATTTGCGTGAAACAACCCTAGATCCTCTCGCTCATGCCGAAATGATCGCCATTAAACAAGCGAGCGAACATCTGCAAGCCTGGCGGCTTTTGGATTGCCAGCTCTACGTCACCCTAGAGCCTTGTCCGATGTGTGCGGGTGCGATTGTCCAATCGCGGATTCCTCAGGTTATCTACGGAACCATTGATCCGAAGGCTGGCTGCGCCGGAACGCTCATGAATTTGCTGCAGGAGGACCGGTTCAATCACCGTGTCGATGTCGTTAGTGGCGTCTTGCAAGAAGAGTGTTCGACGATGCTGACCCAATTTTTCCGTAAATTACGCGGTAAAGCTTAGAAGTTCCTGCATCTAATTCTGCGTCGCCGCTGCCAACTCAGCCAGTTTATTTATCGTACGCAAAATGACGGAAGGTGAAACACCTACGGCTTTGCTGATCTTCTGCTCGATACGCTGGCGCAGCGGTTCCTCCTCCTCCTACGACACAAACAAGACATTACCGGTTTGCAAATACGTTTGCACCTGAGCAAGTCCCGCTGCATCCAGTGTCTTTTTCAATCCGCCATCTTGATTTTGTTCTTTCCTCTACGTTAATAATTAAAGGAAATTAAATTTAATCCCTAACCTATTCTTCATTCAAATGAACATTCCTTGTCCCAAAGAAAAACCACCCTATTCAAAAGGTTGCGCCACGAAAGGCTTCGTGCTATCATAATTCTTACCTTGCGCCCGTAGCTCAGCAGGATAGAGCAACAGTTTCCTAAACTGTAGGCCGGATGTTCGAATCATCTCGGGCGCGTATACTTTCAAAAATCAAAGAAAACGCCAGGTAACGGTTATTAGCCGCTGACCTGGCGTTTATTGTTTTTTAGAAAATACACTGCCTTTAAATTGGATCTATTGTTAGGGGCAATGATTACTTTTTAAAGCTGCATTCATACTTTCTTTAAATTTGTTGATATATTGCTCAAACCCTTTGGAGTCCGAACTGCCGTTTCCGTTGTATGACTCTGCTGCATCTTGCATCTGTTTTGCGTAATTGGTCATAATTTCCCGACAAATAGGTCCTGAAACAGGTAATGTAGAAGTTGGTGTTGGTGTAGGGACCACTGGTAGCTTATTGGGAGTCGACATGTCTGTTGTATCGTTTATCTGCTGGAATCTCCACTTTTTTATATAATCAAACTCTGGTGTTTTGTTCTTGAGAAATTCCTCCGCATCCGTTCGATTTATTGCAATAAAACTCATGACTCTATTATTATGTATGGTACTTACAATCAGCATATCAGCGGGTGAATTGGCAACAAATCTAGATAGAAAGATGATATTATCGTTATTTTTATTTGAATCATTGGATAGTTCTAGATCTATTTTCATATATGGACCATGCTCATTGTAAATAAGTTGAACATTCTTGGCACTATGTTCTTTGGCTTTCGTGTTAAATGACTGAATGCTATTGGCATAGTCTTTTGTAGGATTAGGGAAAGTAAGGTCAACGTTATATTTCTCAGAATCCCACGTTACAGAGGCACCGGTTTGTTTCAATAGATAAAGTGGCACTAGGGTACGACCATCACGTAAAGTAGCTGGCACCTTCTACATGAAGCTCTTTTCCTCCAAACAAAACGTTAACGATTGGATTCGCCATTAAACTCACCGTGAATACTTGAAGCATTTACTACGCCAGCAAAGCAAAGAAACAAAAGAACGGTTGCAATCATTTTCTTTTTTGTCATATACATTAATCCCCTTTTTAAATTTAACGGAAAGTCAGTCTTTAGTATTTCGACATTTGGATATATATCCCTATTTACGGTTTTTTAAACACCAAAAGAACCTACCGCTTTCATGTTTCATGACGGCAGGCTCTTTTATATATCTACTAGTCGGTACAAACGGTCAGTCAACAGCTGCTTTCAATTTACAAGGCGCACCAGTTTCCATCAATCATCCATTTTTGTTAGAGAAATCATGAGGCACGGTAAGGAATATCCAGCCGATTTCCGCTCGTTGTCTTATTTTGCAAACATCCAGTCATAGCCTTGCCGCAATCGATGTTCTATAATAAACGATAGATTTGTTAGTCCTCATTTCAAACCAAGAATTAATTCGAAAGGAGCTTCCACTTCGATGACAAGCATCAAAGCTCCATCCTCCTATCGCATTCCGCTCTTCTGTATCGTCACACTTCTCTTCTGGATGTCGATGTATACGAGCGTTCCCATTATGGCGCCTTACGTAGAATTCCTTGGCGGGAACCACCAGTTGGCCGGATGGATTGTCGGTATGTACGGGATCTCCCAAATGCTGCTGCGAATTCCCGTAGGTATCATGTCAGACCGATTTCATAAGAGGAGGCTATTTATTACCTTTGGCCTGCTATTTACGGCTATAACCGGTTTAGGACTATGGATCACTCATGATTTCACATGGATCCTTATTCTCCGAGCACTGGCAGGCGCAGCCGCGGCAACCTGGGTTGATTTTACCGTATTATTTACGAGTTACTATAAGCATGAAGATTCAACGAAAGCGATCGGAACGATCTCCTTCTTCAATTCACTTGGGCAGGTTCTAGGAATTCTTGCGGCTGGATGGGCGGCAGATTCCTTCGGCTGGGAGGCTGTCTTCATTTTGGGAGCTGTGCTAGGCTTGATGGGTATGATTGGATCACTTTTCCTTGTAGAAAAAGTTGAGCTCGATGCGCCTAAAATTACGATGCGCGGTATCGGTGACGTTGCGACTGACCGTACGCTGCTGTTCGTGTCCTTACTCGCTATCTTGTCGCAAGTCCTCATATTCGCAACGGTTTTCGGATTTACGCCCGTTTATGCAATCGAACTTGGTGCTGATAAATTCTCCTTGTCGATGCTCTCGTTATTTGCCAACATACCGGTAGCGCTAGCTTCCTTATTTGGCGGGCGGCGATGGGCTGTCCGGTACGGGGAAAAGCGCATGATTGTATGGGGTTTTATTCTTATGGGGATATTTACGTTTACGATTCCTTTTACGCATCACCTTTGGGTGCTGATGGTTACACAGGCTTTTGCAGGCTTTGGTCGCGGACTTTCTTTTACGGTACTCATGGGGATGAGTATTAAACATATGCCAGCGGATAAGCGGGCGACGGCAATGGGGTTTTTTCCAAGCCATTTATGGACTCGGCATGTTCATTGGTCCCGTTCTTATGGGCATAATCGGAGATTGGTTCTCTCTGGATCAGGGATTTATTGTGCTGGGTGTACTTGGCGTATTGAGCGCACTTCTGTCTCATTGGTTCGTACGAAGTGCGCCTCCTAAACATCAAGTCAAACCTAGCAGTTCTACTGCAGCACTTTAACATGGGGAACGGATCTTGAAGATTCGTTCTTTTTCTTTTTGAAAGCGTGCAGGGGTACTGAAGGTAACCTTCGTCTATTCATGCGGAGAGGAGGAGAAGCATATTCAGGAACAAGCACTCGTAAAGCGCATATTGAATGGCGATGAGGCAGCATTCCGTGAGCTTGTAACAACATATCGTCACCATTTGTTCCAAACGATCTATGCCATTGTACGTCATGCTAAGGATGCCGAAGATTTATCACAGGATGTTTGGACCCGGATTTATTTCTCCCTCCCTCAGTATCAAATGAAGGGTCTGAAAACTTGGATGACTCGCATCGCGGTGAACCGGGCTATCGATTTCAAACGATCGGCCAGCAGGCGTAAGGAAGAAATGACGGCTGAGATGGGGGAACCCATCCAATCCTCTGGCACTCATCGTTATTTTGAGCATGGTGTGGAACATGAAGTGATGTTAAATGAGACGACTGAGCTCGTGCGTAAGAAGCTCCATCAAATCCCTGCCAACTATCATGAAGTATTAACGGCCTACTATATTCATCATCACTCGTATCAAGATATTGCCAATGCTCATGGGGTAACGGTCAAAACGGTAGAATCCAAGCTATATAGAGCCAAGCAGTGGCTCCGTAACAATTGGAAGGAGGAGGAATTCTTGTGAACCATTATAATGAACAAGCGTGGAAGCAATATGTGGAAGAGCGTCTGTCACCCGATACTTTAAGTGGGATGGAGCTTCACCTATATCAGTGTGATGAATGCTTGACGATGTATATGACATGTTTGGAACAAATGGAAACTGTACTTCCGATCATGGAAAGGGATACGCAAGGGTATGTGGATGCCATCATTGCTCGTACAACAGGAACTAAGCGCTCTTGGTACCACTCTACAATGCTGCATTACGGTATTGCGGCAGCGGCTACACTCATCCTGGTTGCTACCGGCTTCTTTCACGGAATTTCGCAGGAATTGGACACTGTAGGTTCATTTAAACCTGCTAACTCTATAAATACCTCTTCCTCCCTACAAACAGATAAACCGATATCGGACCAATTGTTAAATAAAACACTGACGTGGCTAGACACGTTACAAAATAAATAAAAACAAGGAGGTTATACCTTTAATGCCTAATAAAAGCAGCCTAGTCGCTTTCCTGCTGTCCTTCCTACCTGGAGCAGGTCATCTATATATGAACCGCTTATTCCGCGGGCTCCTATACGGTGGTGGATTCTTTGGATCGTTATTCCTTATCTTCATCGGAGTCGCTTTTTTAAACGCCCCGGATGACTTCCTGATTCTTCTTGCCTTACTGGCCGCCTTAACATGGGTTGTGAATATGCTGGATATGATTATCTTCCTGCTACGCTCACAGCCCTATCGCTTGCCTGGCTCTTACGGGTCTGAGCAGTATGAGCAGAAAGAGCAGCCTTCGTGGGACGCCAATCCTTATTCCACTCGAATGGCTGGTCAACAAGAAAAAACAAAAATTATGCTGCTCTCCTTCATCCCTGGACTCGGACATTATCAGCTTGGGTTAATGCATAGAGGACTTACGGCGATGGTTTCCTTCTTTGGGGTTGCGATATTAGTATTCTTCGTCACCATCATGACGCATAACGAAGGCTTTACTGCCTTTCTGTTGGCCTTGCCAGTTCTGTGGTTTTATACGATGTTTGATGCACTGAAGCAACAGGGGCATAAACAATCGGGGTTAGAGCTCGTAGATCGCAGTATTTTCGAAGACTTCCATTTGGGGGATGACTACGGACGCAAAAATCGGACATTGGCAACGATTATCGCCATTTTTCCAGGTGCAGCTCACTTGTACCTCTCTATGACGAAACGCGGCGTCCAGCTCATGGCGATCTTCCTTTTCTCCATCTATATATTAGATGTACTCCGATTGTCTCTGTTTTTATTTTTGATCCCGATTCTTTGGTTTTTTAGCTTTTTTGATGCCTTGCAGAGCATTACGAAGTACGAAAATGGTACACTGATTGATAAACCGATTATCGAGAATTGGACGGCTTATCAACGCCCCATTGGCATGGTTTTGATCCTACTAGGCAGCTACTATGTCTTGAAAGATGTTGTTGTTCAATTTATGTATCAAATTCTACCTAGCGCAAGGAATTACATGTATTTAATTACGGATTTCAGCCAAACCCTCATAGTAGCCCTGCTGCTGATCGGTGGCGGCGTACGTTTGTTAATGAACCGTAAACAACACGTTACTACGTTTTCGACATTTACGGATGATGCTCATCCATCGCACCAACCATCGAATCCAATGCCTCAACACTATCTAGAAATCGACGAAAAAAAGAACCCCTAAGGGTTCTTTTTTGTCGGTGTTGATGATTTCTTTAAACCATGTTACATGTAAACCTTAGGAAAATCTGCTTATAAAACACGGTAAGTGTCTTTGGCACATCCCCTCCAGCCTGATTATAACAGGTAGAAAAGTCCTCTATGCAACGGTTGTTTCCCTTTCGCTAATTGCTCCAACGGAACCACACCTCTCTGCTCACCGACAAAATATAGTATGTCCGGCTTTGTGGATTTTAAACATTTTGTAAATATTTTTTCTTCGCGATTAGTTAGTTTTCGTGACCGCGGCCTTCTGCATGAGCAGCCCTCGAGTGATTCTGATTCTTCACTTTCTTAGATCCGGAAAGAGGCTCTGGACTATTATTGCGATCACTATTCTTTACCGATCCATTCTCAATAAGATTATCACCTGCGGAATATGATTTTGGTTTAGACATTTATTTGTCTCCTCTATTCTTATCATGGTTTAATGCATCTTGATGTCTATGATCATTGACTTGCTGCTGCGCTTGCTGAGCCTGATGGCTGTTAACAGGGCTAGCCTCAAAATCTTTAGCTACATTCTGCAAATTCTTATCAACCGCTCTTTGTTTGGTCATTGTGAACTCTCCTCTACCCTTTAGGCGTGTGTAACTCTCTGCAAGGCTTGTGCGCATTCATGGATATGGCGAACGTAATCATCCACCAGATTCTGCACAATTTCGCTGGTTTCATCAATGTGTGTAGTGCCCTGCTGCACATCAGTCAGTTCAACCTTAACCTCTCTGTCGTCCACGTAGGTGACTTTAAAATCGATTGTATAGCCCGTATGCCCCGCCGCCATAATATGAACCCTCAGTGCCTGAGGATCGGCCTCATCGGCCCATACACGCGCCTGATCGGTTGGCTGAAGCGTTGTCGGGAGTACCGTCATCCACTCATTTACCAATTCAGCTTGATCAATCGTTAGCTTGTCAGCTTTGCTCATAGGTAACACCTCCACATGTATAAAATGCGGAGCCCACCCGTCTTTTATCCATGTAAAAAAACAACAAAAAAAGCCACACGATTCGTGAAAGAATCGCATGACTTCTTGGTTGGGGTATTACCATGGTTACGGAGAGGGTGGGATTCGAACCCACGGAGACCTTGCGACCTCGGCGGTTTTCAAGACCGCTGCCTTAAACCACTCGACCACCTCTCCACGATAGGTGTCTCCGAGTAGGGAGACAACCTTGTGCAGTGACAAAAAGCATTGTAGCACAGATCTTATAGGAGAATCAAGTGCTATTTTTTTGTAATCACTTTGACATTGTTCATGTAAGGAATGAGAACCTCAGGAACCTGAATCGAACCGTCAGCTTGCTGGTAATTTTCGAGAATCGCAGCCACCGTACGACCAAGCGCAAGACCTGAACCATTCAGCGTATGTACAAACTCCGGCTTCGCCTTCGCATCTCTGCGGAAGCGGATGTTCGCTCTGCGAGCTTGGAAGTCTTCGAAGTTACTGCAGCTGGAGATCTCACGGTATGCGCCGCTGTTAGGCAGCCATACTTCCAGATCGTACGTCTTAGCCGACGTGAAGCCGATATCCCCTGTGCAGAGTGACAACACACGGTAAGGCAGTCTCAGCAGCTGTAGAACGCGCTCAGCATGCCCTGTAAGCTTCTCCAGCTCATCGTAGGAGTCTTCGGGCTTAACGAGCTTAACGAGCTCAATTTTGTTGAATTGGTGCTGTCTGATTAAGCCGCGTGTATCTCTACCTGCAGATCCAGCTTCTGAACGGAAACATGCACTGAAAGCAACAAAATTAACCGGAAGCTGCTCATTCGTGAGAATATCTTCCCGATGATAATTCGTTACCGGTACTTCCGCTGTCGGAATAAGGAAATAATCCGAATTCTCCAGTTTAAACACATCTTCCTCAAACTTAGGAAGCTGTCCGGTCCCCGTCAAGCTATCGCGGTTAACGATATATGGAGGCAGCATCTCTTCGTAACCATGCTCATCGCTGTGCAGGTCCATCATGAAGTTAATCAGTGCTCGCTCCAGCCTTGCGCCAAGCCCTTTGTAGAAAACGAAACGCGAACCCGTCACCTTCGCCGCAGCTTCGAAATCCAGTATGCCCAGCTCTTGCGCTACTTCCCAATGCGGCTTCACTTCGTAATCGAATTGTGGAATCTCGCCTACACGGCGCAGTTCCACATTCTCTTCTTCCGTACGGCCTACAGGAACGCTTGGATGGGGCATATTCGGGATGGAGAGCAAGATCTGTTGTAAGGACTCGTCCAGTACGCGAATCTCGTCATCGAGCTCTTTAATGCGGTCTCCGACGACTTTCATTTCTTGGATCAGCTCATCCGCATTCTCGCCGGATCTTTTGCGCCCAGCTACCTCTTGGGATACTGTATTTCGGCGGTTTTTGAGCTGCTCAGTTTCTTGTAAGAGCTCTCTACGCTTCAAATCTAATTTCGTGAAGCCGTTCAACTCTTCAATTTGTTTACCGCGGTTTTGCATTGCAGCTTGCACAGCTGCCAAATCACTTCGAAGTAACTTTACATCAAACAAGGAGATTCCTCCGTTAGCGCAAAATGGTTAGAATATGGAAGCAAGCACCTTTACCGGCTATAATCCGGTGATATCAAGGTGCTTGTACCATCAATTATGCTTGTCTTTGCTTTACCATGTCTAAGAAATAGCTGTGCAGACGAAAGTCGTCTGTCAGCTCTGGGTGGAACGACGCAGCAAGGAGATGCCCTTGCTGTGCTGCGACAATCTGGCCGTCATACGTAGCCAGTACATCTACCCCAGGTCCCACCTTCTCGATCAGTGGGGCTCGAATAAAGACCGCGCGAACGTTCTCGTCGATGCCTTTGATCGGCAAGTCCGTCTCAAAGCTTTCGCGCTGACGACCGAACGCGTTGCGAGCCACCGTGATATCCATCAGCTCAAGGTGAGCTTCCGGCTGTCCGGTGATCTCTTTCGCGATGACAATCAACCCCGCGCAGGTGCCGAAAATCGGCTTGCCCGCGGCAGAAAATTCCTGAAGCGCATCAATGAAACCATAGGTGCGCATTAACTTGCCGATTGTCGTACTCTCTCCACCAGGTAAAATAATCCCATCAAGATCAGCTAACTGCTCGGTTCGTTTGACAACGACGCCTTCGGCGCCAGCCTTCTCGATCCCACGAATATGTTCTGCTACCGCGCCTTGCAGCGCGAGAACTCCGATCTTCGTCATTACCAGCCGCGCTCCTGCATACGCTCGGAAGCTTGAAGCTTGGAAATTTCGATTCCCTTCATAGGGGCACCCAGGTTTTTGGAGATTTCTGCAATTAATTTATAGTCTGTGTAGTGAGTTACAGCTTCAACAATCGCTTTCGCGAATTTCTCTGGGTTATCGGATTTGAAAATACCAGATCCAACAAATACACCGTCAGAACCAAGGTGCATCATAAGCGCTGCGTCAGCAGGTGTGGAAACACCACCAGCTGCGAAGTTAACAACAGGCAATTTACCTGTTTCGTGAACTTGTAGAAGCAACTCATAAGGAGCGCCAAGTGTTTTTGCTTCAAACATCAATTCATCCTTGGACATCCCTTGGATTTTCCGAATTTGACCTTGAATTGTACGCATATGACGAACAGCTTCTACGATATTACCAGTTCCTGGCTCACCTTTGGTACGAAGCATGGAAGCACCTTCACCGATACGACGCAAAGCTTCACCAAGATCGCGGCAACCACATACGAAAGGAACCGTGAAATCACGTTTGTTGATGTGGAATACTTCATCCGCAGGTGTAAGTACTTCACTCTCATCGATATAATCAACGCCTAGGGATTCAAGAATTTTCGCTTCAACGAAGTGTCCAATTCTTGCTTTCGCCATGACTGGAATGGATACTACACTCATCACATCTTCAACAATTGAAGGGTCAGCCATACGGGATACGCCACCAGCTGCACGAATGTCAGCGGGAACGCGCTCAAGCGCCATAATAGCGGATGCACCAGCTGCTTCTGCGATTTTAGCTTGCTCAGCGTTCATAACGTCCATGATGACGCCGCCTTTTTGCATTTCGGCCATTCCAGTTTTAACGCGGGAAGTTCCTGTTTCCATTCTTTATTTCCTCCTATAGCTTGTATGCCAATTTCATGCAGTTTCCTACACGATTCGATTGTAAATCTTCTAAACAATTATTTTACATGAAGGAGGGGTAATATACAACCCATTTTCTGGTCTAGGAGCCGCCTTTAATCCCTTTAAACATATCGCTGAAGAAGTTTTTGAAGGAGCGGAACAAGAGACGAATCCAGCTGCCTTTTTGAACATCATCATTGGCAATTAGATCAACCGTTTTTTCTTGCCCATTGTAGCTTACCTTCACTTTGCCGAGCGTATCGCCCTTCGTAATAGGTGCTACGAGCTTGCTCTCTTCAAGAGGCTCTGCCGTAATTTTAAAATCTGTATCTTTCGCACCTTTTCGAGCGATGAACGTTAGACCCGTCTTTGTCACTAGAGGCACTTGTGTTTGAACACCTTTCTTAATGTTTACGATTTTCAAGGAATCTATTTCTTGCTTCGCATTTAGGAAAGGTTTTATTTCGAAATTATTGAATCCATAATCGAGCAGCTTTCTCGTTTCGTTGAAACGTTCCGGTTCTGTTTTGGTACCCATAACAACAGTGATAATACGCATTCCGTTTCGTTCAGCTGTCCCTGTAAAACAGTACCCTGCATCATCGGTAGAACCCGTTTTCAAACCATCCAGTCCTTGATAAGCATACTTTTTCAAATTGGTGTTGCTCTGATTTCCTTCTAGCATCCAGTTCCAATTAATCATTGGTGTTTTATCTGTAGCTCTTAATTTTAAAGTTGGGATTTTCGTAAATTCAAGAATTTCTTTATGATCCTTAAGGATATTATAGGCAAGAATGCCGGCATCTCGCGCAGTCATTTTGGTCTCACCTTCAATAGATGCTGGTGGATTTTTGAGATCGGCACGTGAAAGCCCAGTAGCGCTAATGAAATGAGCCTTGTCCGACATACCTAGTTGTTTGGCTTTCTCGTTCATCATCTTCGCAAAATTCTCTTCCGTACCTCCTAGCAATTCAGCAAAAGCCACGGAAGCGTCATTCGCAGAATAGATCGACATCGCATTAAACATATCTTTGAAAGTCAGGGTTTCATTTTCCGCAATCAGTTGTCCAGACCCAATCACGTCCGCAGCATTTTTGCTTGCAGTCACTGGCGAATCCCATTTGAATTTACCTTCTTTAATACTCTCCAAAGCCAGATACTCAGTCATCATTTTGGCCATACTTGCTGGTGGGAAAGCTTCATCGGCATTTAATTCATAGAGCACAGCTCCTGTGCTCGCTTCCATAATAATCGCAGATTTAGCTACTGGTTTAGGTTCATTGAGTGCAGGCGTTGCTGCTGTTGAGGCTGCTGGTGCAGTCGTGGTTGCTGGTGCTTTGGTATCCTCGGCATATGCTGGTTGTATATGTAAAAGTAAGGATTGAGCAATTAAACTGACACCTAACACCAAAGCAACCTTTTTCTTTGTAAAACTTAAAAATCTCACAATTTCACTCTCCTAATGATGTAATAATACGTTATATTGTACCACACCCCATTAGACAAAAAAAAGAAGACGTAGGTTCATTTCCCACGCCTCCAAATTCATCCATATTGTGACAATTATAACGAGTAATTAGGTGCTTCTTTGGTAATTTGAATATCATGCGGATGACTTTCTTTTAAACCTGCACCCGTAATTCGAATAAACTGGGTATCATTAATAAGTTCTTGAATATTGCGAGCACCACAGTACCCCATACCTGAACGTAGACCGCCCACTAGTTGATACACTGTATCCGCCATTGGCCCTTTATAAGCGACACGACCCTCTATACCCTCAGGAACAAGCTTGCTCTCGTTCTCTTGGAAATAACGGTCCTTGCTGCCTTCCTTCATCGCCCCTAATGAGCCCATACCCCGATACACCTTGAATTTACGCCCTTGGAAAATTTCCGATTCACCAGGACTCTCATCCGTTCCAGCAAAAAGACTACCGATCATAACCGCACTAGCCCCGGCCGCGATCGCTTTGACAACATCACCGGAGTACTTAATACCGCCATCTGCGATAATAGGAACGCCAAACTCTGCTGCAGCTTGCGCACAATCATAAATAGCTGTAATCTGAGGAACACCAATCCCTGCAATAACCCTTGTTGTACAAATGGATCCAGGACCAATTCCTACCTTCACCATGGATGCTCCAGCCTTAATGAGGTCACGTGTACCGTCACCTGTAGCTACATTTCCTGCGATGATTGGCAGTTCCGGATATTGTGATCTAAGCTTTTTCACGGTTTCTGCGATATTAATGTGATGACCATGCGCAGAATCTACGACAATCACGTCAATGCCCGCTTTAACAAGAGCTGCAGCTCTCTCCATAACGTCCTTAGAAACACCTACAGCTGCGCCTGCGAGTAAACGACCCTGTGCATCCTTAGCGGAGTTAGGAAACTGAATGGCCTTCTCAATATCCTTAATAGTGATTAAACCTTTAAGCTCAAAATTCTCATCGACCAAAGGCAATTTCTCAATTTTATGTTTTTGAAGAATGCCTTCTGCTTGTTGAAGTGTGGTCCCCACAGGAGCCGTAACCAAATCTTCCTGAGTCATTACTTCTTTGATTTTGATGGAATAATCATGTACAAAGCGCAGGTCGCGGTTCGTTAAAATCCCCACCAGCTTGTTTGCTTCATTCACAATCGGTACACCAGATATACGGTATTTCGCCATCAACTCTTCCGCGTCATAAACATGATGCTCGGGTGTTAGTGAGAAAGGATTCGTGATAACGCCACTCTCTGATCTCTTAACACGGTCAACATGCTCAGCTTGAAGCTCAATCGGCATATTCTTATGAATAATCCCGATACCGCCTTCTCGTGCCATTGCAATCGCAAGCGCAGATTCCGTAACAGTATCCATAGCAGAGCTAATAAACGGGATATTTAATTTCACGTGAGGCGCGAGTACGGTAGAAACGTCGATCTCCTTACCGAACACTTCAGACTTTCTCGGCACCAACAATACATCATCAAACGTTAAGCCTTCCTTACCAAACTTGTCTTCCCTCACAACACGTATTCCTCCTTAGAGCTCTCTATGAAAGAAAGCTTTATTCGAATGAATCTTCTCATTCGTTTTGTTTATGATTGCAATCTTAACAAAAGCCTATTTTTCGTGTCAAGGAAAAGGACAAGTCTACCGGATAACCTTCTGCCCGAATAAGTCAATTCCGTTAACGATACGAATACGTGCTGCTCGAGTTCCACAACAAAAATTGTTCCACGCCTTGCTCCCTTGCCGCCTTAATTTGCTCCATAACATCAATAGCCCCATATTTCTTATGTGGTTTCACCCAAGTGGCTGTAAAATCTTGATACCACGGTCTAATTTCCGCAATTTGGCTATCTGATTTCAGTAAAAGTTGGTTCTTCCCATTTGCATCGCTGATTGCTTTACGAATAACCGCATAAGGTTGTAAATCAGGATTCTTAATCCCATATACACCGCTAGAATAATGAGAGGGATACAACATAGGTGAAATATAATGCACCTGCTTACTGATCATCGACCAATCTTGTCCAATACCCATATCATTATCAGACGAAGTTGTTAATCCAAAGACATCGGCAGATAAATAAGTTCTTTCACCAATTTGTTCTTTGGCTTTCTTGAGGAAATTCTCGATTACCTGTGCTTTGGTCCATTTATTAGGGTTATCGAATTTGACCTCCTGATCCACTTTCTTGCCGTTCTCAGGAAATCTCACATAATCAAACTGGATTTCATCAAAACCTAATAAAGCTGCTTCCTTAGCAACTTGAATGTTATAATCCCACACTTCTTCCTTATAGGGGTCAACCCAAGCCGTTCCTTTACTATCCTTCCACACGTTACCCGCTTGAGTCATCATCGCATAATTACTTTTTTTCATGCTTAAATATGGATCTTTAAAAACAACGACTCGCGCAATCGTATATATGTGCTTCTCCTTTAATCTTAGAAGCTTGGCTTTCAAATCACGAATAATAACATGGCTATTAGCCCCTATCTCATTCACCAAAGGAATCGCTGACGGATATGTAACTTGTCCCGAATCGTTCTTAACATCGATAACCATCGCATTCAGATCAGTTTGATCCACAAGGTCAACCAGCTGCTCAAATTTATTACCTACCGCTGACCAGGCAGATACGTAAATCCCTTTTACAATCTGCTTAGTGGGTTTTTGAGGCGTGTTCTTGACGTCATCTAATGACAGTAGCTTCTCTTCATTGCTTGAGATAGGCAATGTCTTTCCTAAATTGTTTAAAGCGCCGAGCGGATCTGTACCATCCTTGATCGAGTCCATCTTCGCAGAGCAGCCACTTACCATCTGTATCAAAAAGAAACCAAGAAGTAAAACACCCAAATATCTCCTGTATATCGATGCACCCATACCAATCCCTCCTCATAGGGCTAGTATGGTTTAATATGTCGTTTTGTACTGATGTAAAAAAAGAGTCTTTCTGGAATTTCTTCCAAAAAGACTCTTTATCTTTTGCTTGGCAACGTTCTACTCTCCCAGAACCCTGCGGTTCAAGTACCATCGACGCTGGAGGGCTTAACGGTCGTGTTCGAGATGGGAACGCGTGGGTCCCCTCCGCCATCATCACCAAACAGTCAAAGCGTGTTTGCGCCTTGAAAACTAGATACGAAACTTGCGTAAAGTTAGAATTTTAGGTTTATTGGTTAAGCCCTCGACCGATTAGTATTCGTCAGCTGCATGCATTGCTGCACTTCCACCTCGAACCTATCAACCTCGTCGTCTACAAGGGGTCTTACATACTGGGAAATCTCATCTTGAGGGGGGCTTCGCGCTTAGATGCTTTCAGCGCTTATCCCCTCCGTACATAGCTACCCAGCGATGCCTCTGGCGAGACAACTGGTACACCAGCGGTACGTCCATCCCGGTCCTCTCGTACTAAGGACAGCTCCTCTCAAATTTCCTACGCCCGCGACAGATAGGGACCGAACTGTCTCACGACGTTCTGAACCCAGCTCGCGTACCGCTTTAATGGGCGAACAGCCCAACCCTTGGGACCTACTTCAGCCCCAGGATGCGATGAGCCGACATCGAGGTGCCAAACCTCCCCGTCGATGTGGACTCTTGGGGGAGATAAGCCTGTTATCCCCAGGGTAGCTTTTATCCGTTGAGCGATGGCCCTTCCATTCGGTACCACCGGATCACTAAGTCCGACTTTCGTCCCTGCTCGACTTGTAGGTCTCGCAGTCAAGCTCCCTTATGCCTTTGCACTCTGCGAATGATTTCCAACCATTCTGAGGGAACCTTTAAACGCCTCCGTTACATTTTAGGAGGCGACCGCCCCAGTCAAACTGCCCACCTGACACTGTCCCCATACCGGATCACGGTACTAGGTTAGAACTCCGATACGATCAGGGTGGTATCCCAACGATGCCTCCACCCAAGCTGGCGCTCAGGCTTCAAAGGCTCCCACCTATCCTGTACAGATCGTACCAAAGTCCAATATCAAGCTGCAGTAAAGCTCCATGGGGTCTTTCCGTCTTGTCGCGGGTAACCTGCATCTTCACAGGTATTAAAATTTCACCGGATCTCTCGTTGAGACAGCGCCCAAGTCGTTACGCCATTCGTGCGGGTCAGAATTTACCTGACAAGGAATTTCGCTACCTTAGGACCGTTATAGTTACGGCCGCCGTTTACTGGGGCTTCAATTCATAGCTTCGGAACCGAGGTCCCTAACCACTCCTCTTAACCTTCCAGCACCGGGCAGGCGTCAGCCCGTATACTTCGCCTTGCGGCTTCGCACAGACCTGTGTTTTTGCTAAACAGTCGCTTGGGCCTTTTCACTGCGGCCCCCTCGGGCTATTCACCCTACCGAGGCACCCCTTCTCCCGAAGTTACG
>NZ_JAUSZB010000002.1:4270000-4622500 GCF_030817255.1 Paenibacillus sp. V4I5 | reverse complement strand
CCAATCGCCGTCTTCCTCATTCTCGCCTTGCTCTTCATTTTTCTGCACGCGAGCTAAGGTTCCAACTTCATCGTCTTCACGAATATTGATTAAGCGTACACCCTGCGTGTTACGACCCATCATAGAAATCCCGTCCATACTTGTACGAATAACCGTACCCGATGCTGTAATAATCATAAGATCCTCATCATTTTGCACCACTTTAAGACCGACAATAGGGCCGTTCTTATCCGTGACGTTCAAGGTCTTAATCCCTTTACCACCGCGTGACTGGATCCGATACTCAGAAACAGGCGTTCTCTTACCAAAGCCTTTGGTCGTTACAATGAGTACACTATTATCTTCATGGACAACGTCCATATCAATAACCGTATCTTCTGGATCCAGGTGTATCCCTTTAACCCCAGTAGCAGATCTACCCATGGAACGAACATCTTGTTCTGGGAAATGGATGGACATTCCGAGCTTGGTTCCCATAATAATACCTTGGTTACCATCAGTCAGTTTAACACCAATGAGATCATCATCTTCCCGTAAATTAATAGCAATTAAGCCACCTTTTCGAATGTTTGAATAATCGTCAATCGGGGTTTTCTTCACAACACCTTGCTTCGTTGCAAAGAATAAATATTGCTCCGTTTCGAAGCTTTCTACCGGAATCACCGCATTAACCGTCTCACCTTGCTCGATCTGGATTAAATTAATGATTGGTGTTCCACGAGCCGTCCGGCTCAAATCCGGAATCTCATAAGCTTTCAGACGATACACCTTACCTTTATTCGTAAAGAACATCAGATAATGATGCGTATTCGTTACGAATAAGTGTTCGACGAAGTCATTGTCCTTGGTATCCATTCCGACAATGCCACGTCCTCCACGCTTCTGGTTCCGATACGTCGTAACAGGAAGACGCTTAATGTAACCCGTATGCGTAATCGTGATAACGACATCTTCACGCGGGATGAGGTCTTCATCTTCGATGCTTTCCTCACCAACCGTAATTTCGGAACGTCGCTCATCGCCGAATTTCTCTTTAATTTCATTCAATTCTTCGCTAATGATGGCTAGAATCAGATTCTCATCAGCAAGAATCGCTTTAAGTTCTGCGATTTTCTTCATAAGTTCGGCATACTCAGCTTCGATTTTCTCACGTTCTAAGCCAGTTAAACGCTGTAAACGCATGTCAAGAATAGCTTGAGCTTGATCGAGGCTCAAATTAAACGTAGTCATGAGCCCTTCTCTAGCTTCTTCCGTTGTACGGGAAGCACGAATCAAGGCAATAACTTGATCCAAGTGATCAAGTGCGATGCGCAAACCTTCTAAAATGTGCGCGCGCGCTTCCGCTTTGCGCAGATCAAACTCAGTTCTACGGCGAATGACTTCTTGCTGATGCTTGAGGTAATAATGCAGCATCTCGCGAAGATTTAGAACTCTTGGTTCGCCGTTGACGAGTGCGAGCATAATAATACCGAAGTTTGATTGCATGGCCGTATGTTTAAACAAGTTATTCAGAACGACATGCGGATTGACGTCGCGACGAAGCTCGATGACAACGCGCATACCGTTACGGTCGGATTCATCTCGAAGATCCGTGATACCATCAATCTTTTTCTCCCGAACAAGTTCCGCAATTTTCTCAACTAATCTAGCTTTATTCACTTGATAAGGCAGCTCGTTAACAATGATTCTAGCTTTATTATTGTTTTCTTCAATAACGGTTCTAGCGCGCATCGTAACAGAACCTCTGCCTGTTTGATAGGCTTGTCTAATCCCCTCACGGCCTAGGATAAAGCCAGCTGTTGGGAAATCCGGTCCCTTGATAGCTTGCATCAATTCAAGAGGTGTAATATCCGGATTTTCAATCATCATTTGGATGCCTTCGATAACCTCACGAAGGTTATGAGGAGGAATATTCGTAGCCATCCCTACCGCAATCCCGGAGCTTCCGTTCACAAGCAAGTTCGGAAAACGTGAAGGGAGAACAACCGGTTCATGTTCTTCGCCATCATAGTTTGGTTTATAGTCAATTGTCTCTCTGTTAATATCACGAAGAAGTTCCATCGCGATCTTAGACAAACGAGCTTCGGTATAACGCATGGCCGCTGCCATATCACCGTCGATCGATCCAAAGTTACCATGACCATCTACCAGCATATAGCGAAGTGAGAAATCTTGCGCCATTCGAACCATCGTCTCATATACCGCAGTGTCTCCATGCGGATGGTACTTACCGATAACTTCGCCAACGATTCTCGCCGATTTCTTATGTGGTTTATCTGGAGACATGCCTAGTTCTGACATCGCAAACAAGATACGACGATGAACAGGCTTCAGACCGTCTCTTACATCTGGCAGTGCACGACTGACAATGATACTCATCGCATAGTCTAAGAAAGATGTACGCATTTCGGTAGAAATGTCAATTTCTTTGACTTGCGAATGTAATTCTTCGCTCATGAATGTTCCTCCTGAAAGCTTACATCGTTAGCAACGTCTAGGACGTTTAGATATCTAGATTTTTCACGTACTTCGCATGTTCCTCGATGAAATCTCTTCTAGGTTCTACGTTATCTCCCATCAATGAATCAAAGAGCGTATCTGCTTCAATCGCATCTTCGATCGTTACTTGAAGGAATGTACGGCTTTCCGGATCCATCGTCGTTTCCCACAATTGTTCTGGATTCATCTCGCCAAGTCCTTTGTAACGCTGCACATTGACTTTGGCGCCTTCACCAAACTCCTGCATGATGGCTTCTCTTTGCTTTTCGTTATACGCATAGCGAACCGTTTTATTTCTTTCGAGCTTGAAAAGTGGCGGTTGTGCAATATACACATAACCGGTTTCGATTAATTTTTTCATGTACCTGTAGAAGAAAGTAAGCAGGAGCGTACGAATGTGTGCTCCGTCAACGTCGGCATCCGTCATGATAATAATTTTGTGATAACGTGCCTTAGCGATATCGAAATCATCACTGATCCCTGTACCGAAGGCTGTAATCATCGCACGAATTTCCGTATTGGATAGAATACGATCCAATCTAGCTTTCTCTACATTCAAAATTTTTCCGCGAAGTGGAAGAATTGCTTGGAAGTGACGATCACGTCCTTGCTTAGCTGATCCACCTGCAGAGTCACCTTCTACGATGTAAATCTCACTAATAGAAGCATCCTTGGATGAGCAATCTGCTAGTTTACCTGGCAGAGCGCTTACTTCCAATGCGCTTTTACGACGAGTTAATTCTCTCGCTTTACGCGCAGCTTCTCTGGCTCTTGCCGCTTGAATCCCTTTTTCGAGAATCTTCTTCGCAACCGCTGGGTTCTCTTCCATAAATGTTTGCAGCTTCTCAGCAAATAGAGATTCTACAATACCACGGACTTCACTATTTCCTAGTTTGGTCTTCGTTTGACCCTCAAATTGAGGCTCTGGAATTTTTACGGAAATAATGGCAGCAAGACCTTCGCGCACATCATCCCCCGATAGGTTGGAATCACTTTCTTTTAACGAATTACTTTTACGGGCATAATCATTCAAGATCCGCGTTAGCGCGCTTTTAAAACCGGACTCGTGAGTACCACCCTCATGTGTATTAATGTTATTCGCGAAGGAGTAAATATTTTCCGTATAGCTATCGTTGTACTGAAGGGCAATCTCAATGGAGATATTATCTTTAGAACCTTCCACATAGATTGGCATCTCATTGACGACTTCACGGTTACGGTTTAAATGCTGAACGAACGAAACAATACCACCTTCGTATCTATGTGTATTGATCGTATCCGTACGCTCATCAATTAAATTAATTTCGATTCCCTTATTCAAGAAAGCGAGCTCGCGAATTCTAGATTGGAGAGTATCATAGTCATATTCCGTCGTTTCCTTGAAGATCTCTGGATCCGGTTGGAACGTAACTTGTGTTCCTGTTTCTTCGGTTTCACCAATGACCTTCACGTCATATTGCGGCGCGCCGCGGCGATACTCTTGTTCATGAATTTTGCCATCACGCTTAACTTGAACTGTCAGCAGCTCAGATAACGCATTTACAACAGAGATACCTACACCGTGCAGACCACCCGATACTTTATAGCCGGAATCATCTCCTCCGAACTTACCACCGGCATGAAGAACCGTTAGAACAACTTCGAGCGTCGGTCTTTTTAACTTGGCGTTTTCACCGACAGGGATCCCACGGCCATTATCGATAACGGTAACACTATTATTCTTATGAACGATGACATCAATCTTTGTACAGTAGCCGGCCAAAGCCTCATCGATACTATTATCGACAACTTCCCATACGAGATGATGAAGTCCACGGGCACTGGTTGAACCAATATACATACCCGGTCTTTTGCGAACGGCCTCTAAACCTTCCAGAACCTGAATCTGACTGTCATCGTACGCATTTTGATTCACAGACATGTTATTCTTCACCTGCTTTTTTATAGTGAGAGAAACCTCTATCGTAGTCATTCGAAAATGAGCGACCGCGCTTTAGAGGCGTATATTCGCCAACAAGAAAGCTGTTTTCGGAATGCCGAATTCTTATACTTTCTTATGTGGGGAGAAAAGGTTAATTCGTTAACAATTGATGTGCTCTTTTCTTGAGCGTGGTAGAGGAAATTGGAGAATAATACACTTTACTCTTCGTAACAACGAGTGATTTGCAATCTTCTTCGCCGATTTGCTCTGTTTTTTTATCTTTTAATGCTTGCTGTATGAATTGTTTCGATATTTTGGAAGATTTCTCTATCGAGATATCGAAAATAGCAACTAGTTCGGATGCCCTAATAATTTTCTCTCCACCCAAATGAATAAACATGCTCCTCAGCTCCTGCCGCTTACATTTCCTTTCAAAACATGAAACACGGAAGCATGATCCAGTTGATCCAAATGGACACTTTCCAGACCGGTTGTTGTAATAAAAGTTTGGACTTTCTGCTGAAATGTACGGATCAGTTGTGTCTGTCTATACTCATCAAGCTCGGATAGAACATCATCCAGCAATAATAGGGGATACTCGCCAACTTCCTCATGAATAAGCTCTATTTCTGCAAGCTTAAGTGATAACGCTGTTGTTCGCTGCTGACCCTGTGATCCATACGTTTGGACTTCTTTGTCGTTGATGTAAAAAAGAAGATCGTCACGATGAGGGCCCACTAGCGTAACACCTCTTCGGAATTCCTGATCTCTAACCAATGATAACTTTATCATAAATTGGTCTAATAAAACAGATTCATCTTCAAACGGTGTCATGTCAAAAGAGGGGGAATAGCGAATAAGAAGATCCTCACTATCGTTCGTAATCCCTCTATGGATCGTTTCCGCCCATTGTTGTAGCTTCTTAATAAAGCTTTGACGTTTTTTCATAATTTTAACACCATACTGTGCTAATTGTTCATTCCAAATGTCTAACATCGCGTCTGGCGCGGTTTTTCCTGGGAAAGATTGTTTTAAATAATTGTTCCGCTGCACCAATATTTTCTGATATTGCGATAAATCATGCAGATAGGAGGGCTGTACTTGGCCAATCTCCATATCGAGGAAACGCCTTCTAATACCCGGAGTTCCTTTGACGATCTCCAAGTCTTCCGGGGCAAACATGACCACATTCAAAGCACCGATAAAGTTACTGAGCTTCTTTTGTTCGAGGCCATTGATTTTTGCTTTTTTACCTTTGGTTGAAATGGAGAGATCCAGCTTACAGCTGCCATATCGTTTCTGAATTTCCGCATGCAGCTGCGTCTGCTCACCGTTCCAGCCAATTAATTCTTTATCCTGATGGGTGCGATGTGATTTCGTCATGGCCATTACATAGATTGATTCCAACAAATTAGTTTTGCCCTGGGCGTTAGGTCCAACGAATATATTCACATTGCTATCCGTTGTTAGCTCAATCTGGTCGTAATTTCTGTAATGACTGAGTACGAGTCTGTTCAAAAACATGGGTGGCCATCCTCCTGGGTTAATCCGATCAGGAGCTAACGACTTCGAATTGTCCGAAACCCTCCACGGTTACCACATCTTGCGGCACGAGTTTCCGGCCTCTACGATTTTCTGCTTGTCCGTTCACTTCAATTTTTGTATCCACAACAAAAAATTTGGCTTGTCCACCTGTGGATATACAGTCCGATAATTTCAGAAACTGTCCAAGTGTAATATAGTCCGTATTTATGGGGATCTGTTTCATATAGCGCACTCCTTAATTCGTTGTTCGATACGGCAAAATAAGCTGCAGAATATTTGTGGAATCTTGAGGCTTCATGATGATTGGCTGCATAGCTCCAGTAAATCCGATGTGAATAAACTCGGAATCAAGGACTTTAAGCGCATCGAGCATATATTTGGAGTTAAATGAGATTTTGAGTAACTCACCAGCAATATGCTGCAGGTTAATTTGCTCCGTTACTTTTCCCAGCTCGGAAGAACTTGAAGAAATCTCAATCGTCTGGTCTTCAAGCATCATCATTTTAACAATATTCGTCTTATCTTCTCTGGAAAGTAAGTAAGCACGGTCGATGGCTTCAGCCAATTCTTTGGTTGGTACGACCATTTCAGTTTGAAAAGATTGCGGAATAAGCTTAGATGTATCAGGGTAAGTTCCGTCTAAAATACGAGAATAGAATAAAATCGAATGAATTTTGAATAAAACCTGATTGTCGGAAATAACTATATCTATAAGGGAATTTTGATCAGGCAAAATTTTGCTTAATTCATTCAGAGTTCTGCCTGCGATAACAATGTTAGGCAGTTGATGCGCATTATCATTATCGACCGTTACTTCTCTACTAGCGAGACGATGACGATCACAAGCAATAAATTTTAACTTATCACCTGAGATGTTCCAGAGGACACCCGTAAGAATAGGCGTAGACTCATTGGTTGATACGGCATAAGAAGTTTGCTTAATCATTGTTTTCAGCAAATCGCTGGGCAAACGAAGCATTTTACTTTCTTCAATTTCTGGAAGCAGCGGATATTCATCTGGGTCGAGCCCCATGATTTGAATTTCAGAAGAACCAGAACGAATAATCGTTTGAAAGTTATTTCTTACTTCGATTTCGATTAATTGTGCAGGTAGTTTACGAATAATTTCGACGAAGAATTTGGCTGGAAGAACGACACTGCCGGCTTGAAATAGTTCAATAATTTTAGTCGTGTCATTCTCACTAGGGGTAAAGCTTTGAATGGAAATATCCGTATCGCTTGCTGTAAGGGTTACACCGCTTAAGGTTGCATCTATTTTGATCCCTGTAAGGATAGGTATGGTTGTACGAGAAGATATGGCTTTGGAAACGTGACCAATGGATTCAATTAGATGGTCTTTTAGGATGGTTAATTTCATGATTTCACTCCTGTGGTTCTTTTTTTCATTGCGTTAGCATAATCATTATATAATAACATTCTTTATTAGTAATAGCAGTAGGGGCTCTGGATATGTGGATATGTGGATGAACCTTATATAAATCAAGCCTATCCACATGTGAATAGATTGTGCATAGACTTGCCCAAAATTAAATGTTATTAAGAGGGGTTCTTGATGCGTTCTGTCAGATTATGAACGATCTTGTAAAGATCCTGATCTACTTTTAATTGTTGTAATATTTTATCATGGGCATGGATAACCGTTGTATGATCACGCCCACCAAAATTATCTCCGATTTTCGGCAAAGAGAAGTCTGTCAGCTCACGTGCCAGGTACATCGCAACCTGTCTAGGGAATGCGACGGCTTTTGTTCGTTTACGGGCTTTGAAATCCTCTAACTTTAAACCATAGAATTCTCCAACCCGCTGCTGAATATCCTGTATCGTAATGACCCGCGGTCGATTCGATGGAATAATATCTTTCAATGCTTCGGCTGTTAGATGCACGCTAATATCCTGATTAATTAGGGATGAGTACGCAACAACTCGAATCAAAGCACCTTCAAGCTCACGAATATTCGTATCGATTTGGTTCGCGATATAGATCATCGCTTCATTCGGAATCTCCAGATTCTCTGCTTTCGCTTTCTTGCGAAGAATGGCTATGCGTGTTTCTAAATCAGGGGGCTGAATGTCTGTAATTAATCCCCACTCAAACCTCGAGCGTAACCGGTCTTCCAGGGTTGGAATTTCTTTAGGTGGCCGGTCACTAGAGATAATAATTTGTTTACCTTCTTCATGAAGTGCATTAAATGTATGGAAAAACTCCTCTTGCGTACCTTCTTTACCAGCGAGGAATTGAATATCATCAATCAACAATACATCGATCGTTCTATATTTATTACGAAATCCTTCGCCGCGGTTATCACGGACCGCATTAATAAATTCATTCGTGAACTTTTCTGATGAAATATATAAAACACGAGCCCCAGGGTTATGTTCTAACACATAGTGGCCAATGGCATGCATTAAATGGGTCTTACCTAAACCAACTCCTCCATATAGAAAGAGGGGATTATATGCTTTAGCTGGTGCCTCGGCAACTGCTAAGGATGCAGCATGGGCAAATCGATTGCCGGATCCGATAACGAACGTATCAAAGGTATACCTAGCATTCATCATATTGGTGAAATTTTCTTCACCTGTAACGATAGCAGGACCTTTAGGTGGGAAAACAGCTGGCTGAACTGCTGTAGACTGAGATTTCTGATCTTCCGTTTCAATGATGAATTTCACAGAAACCTGTTTACCCGTAAAGTCATAGATTGTTCCTTCAATTAGCTTGGTATACCGGCTTTCGAGCCATTCCTGTGCAAAATTGTTGGGCGCACAAATAACGACAGTTGAATCATTGAACACTGTCGCTTTGGTTGATTTAAGCCAGGTGTCGAAGCTTGGTTTACTGAGCTTAGTTTGAATAATCGTTAAAATTTGCTGCCATAAGTCCGTAGAATGGCCTTCCACAGTAATTCACTCCTTTGAAATCAAACATGTGGCATAAGGCCAGTAAAGATATGTTCGGTTTATAAAGCTTTATTGTTAAATCTCGAAAAATAAGCAATTCACATTACACGATTGACTTAATCGAAATCTGTATATAGCTTGCTCGGTTAACAACAAAAGAACCTTTATGTCTGATGCGGTCAAGAAAGGACGATTTTTGTCGATTTTATCCACATTATTAAGGATCGGTTGAAATGACTTATTCTTGTAGAGGGAAAATTGTTCACAATGTTATCCACAGGTTGTTGATAAGTCGGAGGGTTAGTGGTGTCTATCCACAACAGAAACATTATCATCTTATCAAAAGATTACTTGTTAATCAACGGATTGTTTGATATTATCCACATTTACAACAAGTTGTGCATAGATTTTGTTCACAACACAAGATATTGTTGATATTATGTTAATTTTCGACAAGCTTCTCTGTAGACCGGTAAAACTTTATACACAGGTTATTCTTTTTTTTATTTTTACTGAGATAATCTCTTCTTCACCTGTACACTTGAGTAGGTTGACTTTCTGCTGTGGAAATGATTTAATGAGTAGTAGAAATTTTGTAGGATGGATATCCTCAGGTAGGGAGGTGCTATAGATGGGTCCGACGTTTAACCCGAATACGAGAAAGCGTAAGAAGAATCATGGTTTCCGTAAAAGAATGAGCACGAAGAACGGTCGTAAAGTTCTGCAAGCTCGTCGTCTTAAAGGAAGAAAAATTCTTAGCGCGTAAAAATTGAGGCTCCGAAAGGGGCTTTTTTTTTTGCATTTTAAGGGATTGGTTTAGATGGTGTTAATTCTGTTAAAACTATATAAGCTAACTAATATTGTATTGAACCTAATTTAATTACGGAGTCATCTGTCTGGAGCGTACATAATCGTGGAAAAAATATATAGATTAGCTAAAAGAGAAGACTTTAATAAGGTATATCGATATGGGAAGTCGATGGCTAACCATCAATTTGTACTATATTATTTACCCCAACCTAAATTGGAACAATTTCGCCTTGGCGTGTCTGTTAGTAAAAAGGTAGGCAATGCTGTTGTTCGAAACCGGCTCAGACGAATGATGAAAGAAATTATCCGTTTGAAAAAAGAGAATATGACGCCACACTATGACTACATCTTATTGGCTAGAAAACCAGTGGTCGAAATGGACTATGCTGAGATGGAGAAAAGTATCTGGCATGTGATTCGCAAAGCTTCTTTATTAAAAAGAAATGATGTTATTAAAAAATGATGTAATATTTCCTTGCGAGCTGAAGATGTGTTATAGTTTATGATGGAAAAGATATTTAGGAGGATCTCATTTTGACTCGTCGAATTTATATGCTAGCTTCACTCTCTGCGTTGATCTTGCTGTTGGCCGGATGTAGTCCAACAGACGCTGCTACAGCACCTATTGATCCTGCTACAGCAAATTTTTTCACTAAATATTTAACGTACCCGCTTTCCCAGACATTAGACTGGTTTGCAGTTCATTTATGGGGTCAATACGGATTATCCATCTTGGTTGTTACCTTGATCATTCGTTTGATTATTTTACCGCTTACACTTAAGCAGTACAAAAGTTCCAAACGGATGCAGGATCTGCAGCCTGAGATGAAGAAGCTTAAAGAAAAGTATAAAGATGATGCAAAGAAACAGCAGGAAGAAACAATGAAGCTGTTTCAGCAAAATGGTGTGAATCCATTAGCAGGATGTTTCCCTATCATTGTTCAAATGCCAATATTGATTGCTCTTTATCAAGCGATCATGCGGAATGATCACATTCGTGAGCATACGTTCTTATGGATGAATCTTGGACAACCGGATCACCTATACATTCTTCCGATTATTGCTGCGGCAACAACGTTTATTCAGCAAATGTTTATGTCTTCCCAAATGAATCAACAAATGAAAAGCTTATTATATATTTTCCCAGTTATGATTTTCGTGATGTCCATGAATTTCGCAGCCGCGCTTCCGCTTTATTGGATTTACGGTAACATCTTCACAATCATTCAGTCTTACTTTATTTATGGTTCTCCTGGATCGCAAAAGTCCGGATCGCAAAATAATAAGGGTGGCCTGTCCAAATGAAAAAAATTGTGGTGACTGGAAAGACTATTGAGCTAGCGGTTAAATCCGGTTTATCTCAATGGCAAGTTTCCGAGGATCGTGTAAACATTCATATTTTGGTACAGCCCTCTCGTGGGTTGTTCGGATTTATTGGTTCCAAAGAAGCTAAAGTAGAGCTTGAATTGATACCAGATCCACTTGAGGAAGCTATTGCTTTCTTACAAGATATGTTCTCAGCGATGCAGATTTCCATCACCATAGATACGCGTAAAGATCGTGAAGGCTTCGTCTTGAATATGAGTGGCTCTGAATTAGGTATTCTGATCGGTAAAAGAGGACAAACACTGGATGCTTTGCAGTATTTGGTGAATATCGTTGCAAACCGGTATGCGAATTCACATTTTCGTATCATCTTAGATGCGGAAAATTTCAGGGACAGACGTAAAAAGACGTTGGAGGAGCTTGCAGTTAGGCTGGCCAATCGAGTGATTAAGTCCAAAAAAGAAGTGATTCTTGAACCGATGAATTCTCAGGAACGTAAGATTATTCATGCTGAATTACAGGGTCATCCTGTTGTAAAAACATACAGTAAAGGCGAAGAACCGAACCGTCGGGTGGTTATCGCTGTCAAATAACGCTACCGCAATGACTTTGATCATGTCATTGCTTTTTCTTTAAGATGAGGTAAATTCGAGGTGTAAATACTATGTTAAATGATACGATTGCTGCTATTTCTACACCGCTTGGTGAGGGTGGGATAGCGGTTATTCGTGTGAGCGGAGACGAAGCTGTTCCACTCGTGGAACGTATTTTTCGCTCTAAAACGAAATTATCTGTTGCTGAGACGCATACGGTACATTATGGATTCATAATAGAACCTGCTTCTGCCCAAAAGGTAGAGGAGGTTCTAGTTACGTTAATGAAAGCTCCACGTTCATTTACGATGGAAGATGTCGTGGAGGTCAGCTGTCACGGGGGCATTGTTTCTGTGAAAAAAGTGCTAGATCTATTGCTGCAGGAGGGTGTCCGGTTAGCAGAACCCGGCGAGTTCACGAAGCGAGCTTTCTTGAATGGTCGGATTGATCTGACCCAGGCTGAGGCAGTGATCGATTTAATACGGGCCAAATCGGATAGAGCTTTCAAGGTAGCTTTGAAGCAAGTAGAAGGAAATCTGTCGAAGCAAATCAAGCATTTACGTTATATATTAGTGGAATTAATGGCTCATGTGGAAGTGAATATTGATTATCCTGAGCATGACGTGGAAGAAATGACGAACACTTTCATAAAGAGCAAGTGTGACACGGTAATGCTTGAAATTGACCGTCTTTTGGTAACCGCGGAGCAAGGGAAGATATTGCGAGAAGGTATTGAAACGGCCATTGTCGGTAAGCCAAATGTCGGCAAATCATCGCTTCTTAATGAATTAGCGCAGGAGAATCGTGCAATAGTAACCGATATTCCAGGTACAACAAGGGACGTTATTGAGGAATTCGTGAATATTGGCGGTATTCCTTTGAAGCTGCTGGATACTGCGGGCATTAGGGAAACGTCGGATCTTGTTGAACAAATCGGAGTTGAGCGATCGAAGACTGCTTTAGCTGAAGCAGATCTTATTTTGTTAGTGCTAAATAGTAATGAAGAGCTTGAATTCGATGAGATTGCTCTAATGAAACAATTAGCTGATAAGCAAACGATCGTCATATTGAATAAGACGGATTTGAGCAGAAAGCTAAATGTTGAACAAGTTCTGAGTTATTTTCCACAGGAACGTATCGTTGAGCTATCCTTGATTGAGAATAAGGGTATTGAAGATTTGGAGAAAGCGATAGCGGCAATTTTCTTTGAGGGTAAACTAGAATCAAGTGATTTGACGTATGTTAGTAATATTCGTCATATTTCGCTACTAAAGCAAGCTAAACGTTCGTTACAAGATGCACTTGATGCTAATGAACAATATGTACCTATTGATATGATTCAAATAGATATTCGAGCTGCTTGGGAGCAGCTTGGAGAGATTATTGGCGATTCAGTTGGTGAATCATTGATCGATCAAATATTTACACAATTTTGCTTAGGAAAATGAAAACGACAGCATTTGCGTTTTCATAAAAGAGGGAGGGACGTTTATTATGGGATATCATGCAGGTGATTATGATGTTATTGTCATCGGTGCCGGACACGCAGGTTGTGAATCTGCTCTGGCCTCAGCACGCATGGGTTGTAATACGCTTTTATTAACAATTAATTTAGACATGGTAGCATTCATGCCTTGCAATCCATCTATTGGTGGTCCTGCGAAGGGCCACGTTGTTCGTGAAATTGACGCGCTTGGTGGAGAAATGGGTCGTAACATCGACAAAACGTATATTCAGATGCGAATGCTGAATACAGGGAAGGGCCCAGCGGTACATGCACTGCGCGCACAAGCGGATAAATTTGCGTATCAACATAAAATGAAAGAGACAATCGAAGCGACTCCAAACTTGACGTTACGTCAAGGTATGGCCGAGGAGCTCATTGTTGAAGGCGGCGTGTGTAAGGGTGTTATCACTAAAACAGGCGCTGAATACTATTCAAAAGCAATCGTATTAACGACGGGGACTTATTTAAGAGGGAAAGTTATTATGGGCGAGCTGATGTATGAGAGCGGACCAAATAATCAACAGCCTTCTGTTAAATTATCGGAATCCTTGCGTAAACTTGGTTTTGACCTCGTTCGTTTCAAAACAGGGACTCCGCCGCGCGTTCACAAGGATACCATTGATTTTAGTAAAACGGAAATTCAACCTGGTGATGATGAGCCTAAGTTTTTCTCATTTGAAACAAAAGAAGAAATTGGTGGCCATGAGCAGCTACCATGTTGGTTAACTTACACGTCTGAGGAAACTCATAACATTATTAATTCTAATTTACACCGCGCTCCGATGTTCTCGGGGGCTATTGAAGGAACAGGTCCAAGATATTGCCCATCCATTGAGGATAAAATCGTTCGATTCGCTGACAAACCTAAGCACCAAATCTTTCTAGAGCCAGAGGGACGTCATACTTCGGAATATTATGTTCAAGGGTTATCAACGAGCATGCCTGAAGATGTTCAATTGGGTATTCTGCGCTCAATCCCTGGATTAGAGAAAGTGGAAATGATGCGTACCGGTTATGCCATTGAATATGATGCGGTGGTTCCTACTCAGTTGAAACCTTCATTGGAAACGAAACTAGTTAGTGGATTATTCACTGCTGGACAAATTAATGGAACATCGGGCTACGAGGAAGCTGCTGGTCAAGGGGTTATGGCTGGGATCAATGCAGCTCGTAAAGTTCAAGAGAAAGAAGCTATTGTTTTGGACAGATCGGAAGGATATATCGGTGTTTTAATTGATGATCTTGTAACGAAGGGGACGAATGAGCCGTATCGTTTACTCACATCACGCGCTGAATATCGTTTACTTCTTCGTCATGACAATGCTGATTTCAGATTAACACCAATCGGTCATGAAATTGGTTTAATTTCGGATGAACGATATGCTGCATTTTTAAATAAGAAATCTTTGGTTGAGCAAGAAATTGAACGTTTGACTACGGTTAAGGTTAAACCTGAGCCGCATGTTCAGCAATTACTTGAGAGTTTGGATAGCGTAATCTTAAACAATTCAGTGCCAGCTATTGGACTGCTTCGTCGTCCAGAGATCGAATATAAACATATTGAACAAATGACTCCTTCTCCACTTGAGCTTGACGATGAAATGAAAGAACAAGTAGGAATTCAAGTAAAATATGCTGGTTACATTGAAAAACAAAGCAATCAAGTAGAACGTTTACGTAAGATGGAAAAGAAGAAAATTCCGGATGATATTGAGTATAGTGAAATACACGGTATTGCGACGGAAGCTAAGCAAAAACTAGCTAAAATTCGCCCGATTTCCATTGGTCAAGCATCACGTATTGGTGGCGTTACACCTTCAGACATTTCTATCCTGCTCGTTTATTTGGAACACTATAATAGAGTCATTGCGGCTAGAGGTTAATTTATGGATGCTATTCAACAACAATTTGTTCAGTTATTAGAAAAACAACAAATTTCTCTTTCTACAGATCAGCTTGATCAATTTGAGTTATATTACAAGACTCTTGTAGAGTGGAACGAGAAAATGAATTTAACAGGTATTACAGAGAGAGAGCAAGTTTACTTGAAACATTTCTATGACTCTCTTTCTGTTTCTTTTAATTATAACGTGGGACAAGTATCATCCGTTGCAGATATTGGCTCTGGAGCCGGATTCCCAAGTATTCCTTTGAAAATCGCTTTTCCACATCTTAAAATTATGATCGTTGATTCTTTGAATAAGCGAATTTTGTTTTTAAGAGAGTTAGTCTCTCAACTCGGGCTTACGGATACCGAATGTGTTCATGGCAGAGCGGAAGACATTGCTAGATTACCTAAATACCGCGATCAATTTGATTTGGTTACTGCAAGAGCTGTTGCGCGACTGCAGGTTTTGAATGAATTTTGCCTTCCTTTTGTTAAGAAGGGTGGAACGTTCATTGCAATGAAAGGTTCAGAGATTGATGAGGAATTAAGCGAGGCTTCATTCAGTTTATCAGAGTTGAAAGGGAAGGTAATCAAGGTGAATCGTATGCAGCTCCCGATTGAGGAATCGATCAGGCATTTTGTAGAAATTCATAAATTGGCAGCGACTCCCGCTAAATATCCTCGAAAAGCAGGTATCCCGCTGAAAATGCCTTTAATCAAACTGTGAATTTGTTCCACGTGAAACATTTACATGGATTCGAGTGTCAAATAGAAGGAAATAAGGACTCTATGTTGAATTATTAATAGAGCGAATCTAGCTTAATAGGTAAGTAATTTTAAGAGATTGCACAAGTTTTACTTCGGCGTAATATTGGCAAAATGTTTTCGTTCGTTGAAAAGAAAGTATAGGTTTATACTTTTGCTTCGCATCAACCTTGACAAACGCACTCGTCCTTGAAGGACGAAGATGCCGTTTATCCTTGTGTAGGACGAAGAGGTCGTCTATCTTTGGATCATTTTGGTCGCTTAAACTACGGGAAGAGTTGGTGGTAAGTTTTCCTATGAAAGAACAAATTTCAAAGCTATTTGGCCTATCAGATCGATCAACGACTGACGAGGTCAAGAACATATCGGTGAATAGTATTATTCCAAGTCCGTATCAGCCAAGGTTGCTGTTTGATGATGATCGAATTGATGAGCTAATGCAAACTATTCGAACTCATGGTATCATTCAGCCCATTGTTGTCAGAGTTAAGAACAACACGTTCGAACTAATTGCTGGTGAACGACGTCTAAGAGCTGTTAAAAAGTTGGGTCTCGATACAATCCCTGCGATTGTACGTGATTTTAATGATTCTCAAGCAGCATCTATTGCTCTTATTGAAAATTTGCAGCGCGAAGGGCTTACCGCAATAGAAGAGGCTGCTGCTTACCAACAATTAATTGAGATGCATGATTTAACACAGGAAAGCTTAGCTCAGCGTCTTGGTAAAAGCCAATCCACAATTGCAAATAAGATTCGATTATTACATCTAAGCGAACCTGTTAAGATGGCATTAATGGAACGAAAAATTACTGAACGCCATGCCAGAGCATTGTTGGCGCTTGATCAAGAGGAATTACAAGTTAAAGTGCTTGAAGAAATCATCGCCAAAGAGTTGAATGTAAAGCAAACAGAAATTAAGATTAATTTTTTGAAGGAAGCTACTAAAATCAAGAAATCTCGTCGCGTCTCTTTTTCGAAGGATGTTCGGTTAGCTCTAAATACGATTCGTCAATCCGTTGAGATGGTTTCGAGTTCTGGTTTAAATATTAATACATCTGAGCAAGATCATGATGATCATTACGAAATTATAATTAAGATTCCTAAACGATAATAAGGCATTTATTGCTACCTTAAACGGCGCAAGCCGTTTTTTTGCATCTTATGAACATAAACTATCAAATATTGATAAGGTAACTCGCTCATAGATATGTTAAGATAGTAATACTGCTTTAGTATGGCATTTGGAACATAAGCGATTGAGGTGAAATGGTTTTGTCTAAAATAATTGCAATAACAAATCAGAAGGGTGGCGTCGGCAAGACGACAACTTCTGTGAATTTAGGTGCTTCCCTAGCCTCTTTAGGGAAAAGGGTGCTTCTCGTTGACATCGACCCACAAGGCAATACAACAAGTGGCATTGGTATAAACAAAGCGGATGTTGTTAATTGTATTTATGATGTACTAATTAATGATGTTCATCCCAAAGATGCAACGGTAGAGACCAATGTTCCAAATCTCAAAATAGTACCTGCAACGATTCAGTTAGCAGGAGCTGAAATAGAACTTGTACCAACAATTTCAAGGGAAGTACGATTAAAGAAATCCCTCCAGTTAGTGAAACATTTATATGATTACATCCTTATTGATTGTCCTCCGTCACTAGGCCTTCTAACCATTAACTCATTAACTGCTGCCGATTCTGTCATTATTCCAATTCAGTGTGAATACTATGCGCTTGAAGGATTAAGCCAGCTGCTCAATACTGTCCGCTTAGTTCAAAAGCATCTTAATACAGGGCTTCAAATTGAAGGCGTTTTGTTGACGATGTTCGATGCAAGAACTAATCTTGGTATACAAGTTATTGAAGAAGTTAAAAAATATTTCCAGACAAAAGTATACCAAACGATTATTCCAAGAAATGTTCGCTTAAGTGAAGCGCCCAGTCATGGACAATCTATTATTACGTATGATCCCAGATCAAAAGGCGCGGAAGTGTATTTAGAGCTTGCGAAGGAAGTGATCTCTGTATGACCAAAGGCCTTTCTAAAGGTTTAGGTAAGGGATTGGATGCTTTAATTACTTCTTTACATATCGATGATAGTGATAAAGTTATTCAAATACCATTATCTCAATTGAGAGCAAACCCATACCAACCTAGAAAAAACTTTAATGAAGATAGTATTAGAGAGTTAGCTGATTCAATCAAAGAACACGGTGTTATTCAACCGATTATCGTTCGTAAAGTTCTCAAGGGTTACGAGATTATTGCGGGTGAGCGGAGGTTCCGTGCTTCTCAAGTAACTGGGATTGCGACAATTCCTGCTGTTGAAAGAAACTTTTCGGATCAACAAGTTATGGAAATCGCTTTGATTGAGAATGTACAACGTGAAGATCTCAATGCGATGGAAATTGCTTTTGCGTATCAAGGTATCATCGATCAGTTTTCTCTCACACAAGAAGAGCTTTCTGCAAAGGTTGGAAAGAGTAGATCTCATATTGCTAACTTTCTGAGATTGCTGCAACTGCCTGAATCCATTAAACAATATGTTTCACGTGGAACATTATCAATGGGACATGCTAGAGCTATTGTGGGTGTGAAGGATGATAAGGTGAAGAAAGAACTCGCGGAAACAACTATTAGTAAACAATGGAGTGTACGTGAGCTAGAAGAAGCTGTTAAAACGTTGGAAGAGACACCAGGGCAAGAAAAAGAAAGAAGTAAGCAAAAAGAAAAAAATAGAGATCCATATATTAATCAAGCCGAAGATCAGTTGAGAGATATTTACCGTACGACGGTGAAAATCAAACATCAGCAGGATAAAGGTAGGATTGAACTTCTCTACTATTCCAAAGACGATTTAAACCGTCTACTAGAATTACTTCAAGGAAAAATCTCTTAAAATTAGATAGCATACCGATGGTTTTCTTTCGAACTGAAAGATCAAACTAAGGTATGCTATATTTATGAGTTGATGAGTAAGTTTACAACTAGCGTGCTTTGCACCAACCTTATCAAGCGACCTCGTCTTTAAGGACGGGGTGAGCCTTTTATCCATGAGAGAGGGTGACTTAATGAAGGGTGTTATGTATTTTGATCAAGCGGCATCTTCGTGGCCAAAGCCGCCTGCCGTAATGGATGCCATGATGCAATGTATGCAGGAGTTCGCAGCCAATCCAGGCAGAGGCAGTCATCAGATGGCAGTGAAAGCCAGTAGGGTATTATTTGAGACACGAAAAAATACAGCGCGTTTATTCGGGATTAGAAATCCGAATGATATATCGTTTGCATTAAATACAACCCATGCGCTGAATCAAGCGATTAAAGGCTTCGTAAAACCCGGGGACCACGTGATATGCACCAATATTGAGCATAACTCCGTACGTAGACCGCTTGAATATTTGAAAGCTTCTGCTCAGGTTGAACTTACGTATATCCCTAGTGATGAACAAGGTAATATTCGATTAGATGAGTTGAAAAAGGTATTTCAGCCCAATACAACGTTAGTTGTTGTCAATCATAGTTCAAATCTGTTGGGAACAATTATGCCAGTTGGTGAAATAGGAGATATCTGTCGTTCTCAAGGCGTTAGGTTGCTCGTAGACGCGGCTCAAAGCGCCGGCATACTGCCTATTGATGTAGTGGGTATGAATATTGATATGTTGGCATTCCCGGGCCACAAGGGGCTCCTGGGGCCTCAGGGAACAGGTGGTTTATACATTCATCCGGACATTGATTTAGAGCCGCTATTACATGGAGGCACGGGGAGTCAATCGGAAGCCATACACCAACCCACCGTGCGACCAGACCGCTATGAAGCCGGGACACAAAACACAGTTGGAATAGCAGGACTGAATGAAGGCGTGAGATTTGTTTTGGCTGAAACCGTAGAAAAGATTCATGAAAAAGAGTGGCGTCAAACTCAGCTCCTGATGGAAGGGTTACTGGGAATTGAAGGAGTCACGGTTCTTGGGCCGACGCTTGGACAAAATAAAACAGGAATTATTTCCTTTAATATCAACGATGCGGATTCATCGGAAGTGGCCTTTATCCTGGATCAATCTTTTCAAATTGCTGTTCGTTCAGGCTATCATTGTACGCCACTTGCCCATGAAACTGCTGGAACTTTGGCTAAAGGTGCGGTAAGAGCGAGTATTGGTTATTTTACAACGGATAATGAAGTGGAAGCCTTGATTGATGCTGTAAAAGAGATTCAAACGCAGTATGCGAAGTAGAAAGAGGGATAAATCATGGGGGAAATGTTTGGCCTTGATGGTGAGGTCATTGTATTAACTTGTTTCGCATTAATCGTTGTGCTATTTATTTTCCTGTTAGTTGTATCCATTAAATTAAGTTCTTTGCGTAAACAATATAAACAAATGATGAACGGCTCACATGCAGAGAATGTGGAACAACTTATTATTGATATGCAAAAAGGATTGAACGAGCAAAAGGCCGAATCAATAGCGACTTCAGCCAAGGTTGAAACGATTCGTCAAGGAATGATGAAGACGAAGTCAAAAGTCACAATACATCGCTATAATGCCTTTAATGAAGGTGGAAGTGATTTAAGCTTTACACTAGCTATATTAGATGATTATCAAGATGGGGTCATTTTAACAGGTATACATAGCCGTGAACAGATGTATTTGTATGCTAAGCCAGTTCAGAATGCACAATCAACCTATACGCTAAGCCCTGAAGAAAAAGAAGCGATTAATCAAACTTTAAAGCAGTCGTAGCATTAGGTGCATAAGATTGCGTGCGACGCAAAGCTGAATGAAGAGCGTCACCAATAATATTGGCCATATTCATTACTAAGCTAAGCCGCGTGTTCTGCAGGACGAAATACTCCATAAATCCACCGACGTTTACAATTCCAGTGACATGGATGTTACCAACTGGAGGTAAATCTTTATTAACACCGGCACCCGGTTTAAGAGGTCCATCAGCAACCTGAATGCAACCGACACTGGATACTTGACCAAGGCAGGCATCGATGGCAACGATGAAGGGGTTTTGGAACTGGTTATGGATTTTATCCACGGTTTCTGCTAAATTCATGGCATGGACAGGCTCATCTAACGTACCGAAAAGATGGAGGTTGCGGAGGTTGGTTGTTCGATTCAAATGAGAGCCAACAAGTGGCCCTAACGAATCACCAGTAGAACGATCGGTCCCTACACATATGACAACGATAGGTTGATAGGTTGGTAGTTTGCTAAAGATGGTGTGCAAATGCTTTGAGAGAAGATAAGGAGTATCGGCATCTGTATGTTGAATTTTCAGTGGTTCTAGAACCGTATTTTTCACTCCATCGAAACCAAATTGGAATTTCATCGTATCCCTCCAAATGTTACTACTTTTTTTACTAGTATATGGAGAGATAGGGACATTTATACGTAGAAGAGGGGGACTTTCCCTGAAACTTTCAATCATGTTGCTAGCGTTCGATTCTACTCAACAAGCATTGAGGGCAGAAATGCTGCTAGAGTATGCAGATATCGAGATTGACATAAGACCAACTCCGAAAGAAATCACCGCGGGCTGCGCACTGTCTATCGAATTTCCAGGAGAGAATTTAGAACAAGTAAGAGACATTATTCATTCTGAAAATGTGGAAATAAGAGGCATCTATTTTAAAAATGAGGATAAATATGTTACGATGGAATGAAATTAAGGGGGGCTTCACATGGCCTTTGTAACTAAGTTTTTTGCAGATTTAGGTCAATGGATACAGGAACATATAAGTAAACCGGAAATGATAGCTTCGATATTTTGGATTGTTGTCAAGATTATATTAATCTATTTTGTAGCTAAAATTTGCATAAAAATAGCTGATAAAACAATTGCTCATATGATTTCAGCAAGAGATAAGTCGCCATTGAAATTTGATAGAAGAAGAACGAACACAATAGGGAGCCTCATACATAATCTAATAGCGTACACGATCAATCTCATATGCATTATGCTTATACTAGGGCAAGTAGGGTTGAATATAGGTCCTTTACTAGCTGGTGCAGGTGTACTCGGGCTAGCGATTGGTTTCGGGGCACAGAGTTTGGTGAAGGATGTAATAACAGGGTTCTTCATCATATTTGAGGATCAATTCGGGGTGGGGGATGTCATTCAGATTGATTCATTCAAAGGTACAGTGGAAGAAATCGGGATTAGAGTGACCCGGATTAAGAGCTGGACCGGTGAAGTGCATATTATTCCAAATGGGAATATCAAACAAGTCACCAATTTTTCCACTTACAATTCACTTGCCGTAGTTGATGTGACGATTCCTCTTCATTTGGATATTGATAAGGCTACGGAAATTCTCAAGGAAACGGTGAAACAAGTTCAACTGCTTACCGATGATATTGTGAAAGAACCTGAGGTGCTTGGTGTTCAGATGGTTGGGACAACGGATTTGAAGATTCGCATTATCGCGGAGTGCAAGCCGACTAGACAATTTAATGTCACGAGACTTTTGAATATCGAGATTAAAAAGCAACTCAATATCACACAAATAGAAGTGCTATAACCCAAGAAGATCGATCATATCCATAAATTCGGAAAAGGCGGTGGCAGACGAATGGAGAAGAAGCAGTATCAACTTGGCGATATTGTGCAAATGAAAAAGCCCCATCCGTGTGGCACCAATGAAATGGAAATCATTCGGATGGGCATGGATATTCGGATCAAATGTGTAGGCTGTAAACACAGTGTGTTAGTGCCGAGAACGAAGTTCGAAAGTAAGCTAAAAAAAGTTCTTCGATCGAATACAGAGATACAAGAAGAGTCCTCCTAACGGATTCAGGAAAAACACTTGCGAGAGCCTGACTTTTTTGATACAATAAGTCCTGTTCTCGCTTTTCATGGAAAGGTACCCAAGTGGTCCAAGGGGGCTGACTCGAAATCAGTTAGGCGTCGCGAGGCGTGCGTGGGTTCGACTCCCACTCTTTCCGTACTTTAGTGGAACCAACATATTGAAACAAATTAAGAGCCTTTTACGTCTATGAAGACGTAGGGGGCTCTTTTGCTTTGCAGATAGGGAATAAAAGGCAAGAAAAGGAAGCAAAATAACTCCATATCTAGGCATAGGTAAAATGAAGGAGGTAGATCGTTTTGAGAATTTGGTTAATGATGCTTCTGGTGCTAGCTGTGGTCATCACAGGGTGCGCCAAGAAGGATGAGGGGGGCACAGCAAGTCCTACTGCTGGCGTGACTGAACAGCCTTCTCCAGCGGCTACTGCGACGCCTGGCGGGATAAGCAGCCCAACGACGGGTGGAACAGCGGCTACTGCGACACCGAAGGCTGGCGACAATGTGACGAAGGATGAGCCGCTTCCTAAGATAACGAAGGAACAGGCTGATAAAATAAGTATGACAGGCACCTACGATGATATGGTGAAGCTGACAGGATCCAAAGGTAAGCTGGTTAAAGAAGAGAATGGAAAGAAAACGTATGATTTCGAGATATCCAATCAACCTGGTTATTACGTGCAGCTCGTTTTCTTCGCAGATGGTAAGATATCGGAGAAACGAGTTTATCAGAAATAGCGACAGCAAAAAGGCCGCACACCCAACTGGGTTGTGTGGCCTTCTTTCTTAAAGGGCAGAAGTGGTTGTATTTGTGCCTTTATTAAAAATTTTCTCACCATTGCCTGAACCCACATTGCCAAAGAGAATAGTTTCTCGGCAATTGGCATCCGAGATTCGGATCGGTGCTTTGGTACAGCTGTTTAGGCTATTACCTATTAACTGATTGTTATCCGAGTACGAACCGCTGTCTTTGCCTTCGGCAACGAGTAAAATGCCGTCTGCTTTACAACTACGAATAGAATTCTGACGAATCTGATTATCATAAGCGTTAATGAGGACAATACCGTTATTACCTATAGTTTGGAGCTGGTTATTGGATATGATATTGCGATGAGGGCGTTTTTGTTGAATGTCCGCTTGCCCCACTAACTGAATACCAATATCATCGATATCATATAAAGTATTAGCAGTAATCATATTGGAGACGCAGTGACCCTTGAGGCGGATGCCATAGGTATAACCTTTATTTCCGCTTGAATTTTTGAAACTCTCAATGATGTTGTCGGAAACGGTATTAAACTGACACGGTTCTTCTTTGGGACCGGATAAAAGGTCAACTCCAGATTGGTAGCATTTCTGCATGCGATTTCTCGCGATGACAGAACGACTGGAGCCATTGGTCAAAGTGATACATGGTTGAAACAGCATGTTGAATTGATTTTGTACAAAATGATGATTTTTACCATTACTGCACCAGATGCCATAACCTTGGGTATCGTAATCCAGCGTTCCGATGATGTTATCGAAGGTACAGTTCTCTACAACAACTCGGTTAGAATCAACGGATTTTACGCCATTATCGACCATTGAAAAGGTGCAGTCTGTGATGGTAATGTCGGTAGCTTGGTCGAGCGCAATTCCACATTCAATTCGTGGCACTGAGGCGTTTCCGAAGGAACCAATTCCTTGAAAAGACAACCCCTGGATATGTACATGTTGAACGGCAGATAAGTTAAGGAGTCCAAATTTATGGGTGGATGACCGAAGGATACTGCTGCTGCCGGCCCCCATTATGGTAACGTTCGTGCTTACGCGTAAAGGTATCTTGAGGAAGTACATGCCTGGCGGAATGTAGACTATGCCACCTGATAGAGCGGCCGTGTCGATAGCGCTTTGGATGTAAGGAGCATCGTCTTCATCATAGCGTCGGTTGCCGCGGGCTCCGAAATCTTTGACATTGTAAATAAGTGTGGAAGGAGATGCTGCTTGAGCAGTTGAGCTATTTGTGAAGATGTCTCCTGCTAAAAAAGCTAAACCTGCGCCGCCAATTGAAGCGAGCAGTTTTCTACGGCTAAAAGAGGGTGTAGATTGGGGCGGAGGGTTTAGATCAGAAGATGCTACTTCACGCTGTCTATCTTTATTTTCGTTCAAAAAATTTCACCTCATCAAAGGAATGGTAGATATAGTAAATTATAAGATAGAGCGAACAGAACGGGAAGAGCAGAAGTATCATCGAAACAGAGTTAATACTTTGTTAATAATTCATTTAGATGGATTCAATAAGCCTATATTAAAATAAATAGTAAGGAAACGTTTCCCCTAAATCGTATTAAAGGAGAACCAAGATGAAACTTAGCAAAAAAGGAATTACTGTACTTTCATTTACGATTGGAGCCTGTCTATTCGTATCTACTGCTTTTGCCGATACACTGCTTGGATCTGGATATGACCGGCTGAAAGATTCAGCAAAAAACACGGCTGCACTCATGGAAAAGGATTTGAACAACTATACGGTCGAGGCGTTGTATACGTTGAAGGATAATAATCAAACCTTGCTTCAAGCTTCCACGATCAAGAAAATGGATACGGCAAAACAAACGTCTGAAGAAAATACGGTGACTAAAGAAGCAAATGGCGAAACCACCTCCAATTATTCGTATTCCGACAATAAGCTTTCAGTTAGGAAAAGCGGCATGGAGGATACCTATTACGTAACGGAATATCCGGCTAATGTGAACAGGAAAGGACCAGCTCAGTTCGACAACCCGTTTAAAGAGAAGGGAGCAGCGGAGATCGAAAAGATTGTTGACGCTGTGGTTGGCTCTCTGAAAGATTATGTGCAAGTAGAGGAAGGGAATGACGGCGGAAAAGTATATGCGGGCAGCTTGTCCGAGGCACAGGTGCCAGCCGTCGTAAATGCTGTCTCCTCCTTTGGTATCAAGCAGATGCTTAACGATGAGATGGATTTACCGGGAATAGAGAGCGACATTTTTGTGAAAAAGGTTGTGGGTACGGCCGTTGAAAATAAAGCAGGCTATCTGGAAAATGTGACGGGTGATATTACCCTATCGGGAAAAGATAAAAATGGTGTTCAGCATGACTTAAACCTAAATGTCATTGTGAAGCTTTCTGAGATTGGCAATACGAAGATTGCCATGCCTGACCTAACAGGCGCGAACGTTGAGAAGGTCAGTTATTCGGGCGGATTCAGCAGCAAATATGTGGGAACATATAAAAATGATATTATTATGGACAAAGACGGCAAGTTTGTGAAGATTGGCGAGAGAACGGTTGAAATCACAAGCGTAGAAGGCGATAAAGTGACAGGAAAGTATTCAGAAACTGTTTATCCTGGTTTTGAGAGCGAGTATCCAAACAAGGATGCATTTGACTTTGCCTACAATCCAGTATCATCTACAACTTTTACTTACACAGATGCGAAGGGTGAACAAAAAAATGGAATGATTCATCCGAACTCTGCCGGCAAGGTTTATTTTGAAATGGGTATACAGGTCATGGATAAAAACTCGTACAAATCTAGCTCGAAACCATATTACGATGGAGAATTTAGACGCATATTTGAATAGAAATGGGGTTCAGGAGGCTGCAAATGCGGCTTCCTGAACATTTTTTGGGGAGATGATGAATTGACAGTCAAGGCGATTGAAATAAACGACTTAACCAAGTCATTTAAGAATGGCCGTGGAATAAGCGAGTTAAACTTAGAAGTAGATCAAGGCGATATATTCGGTTTTCTAGGACCAAATGGCGCAGGGAAGACAACAGCCATGAAGATGATGACCGGGCTCACGAAACCCGACCGTGGCGATGTAAAGATTTTCGGCGCCAGCATTTTAGAAGATTACGTCAATGCCATGAAGCATGTAGGCTGTATGATCGAAACAGCGGAATCGTATCCATATTTAACAGCAAATGAAAACCTGAAATTGTTCGCCAGGTTTTACCCGCAGATTGATCAGCGAAGAATCGATGAATGTCTTGAAATCACAGGCATGTTGAAATTTAAAAATGAAAAATCACAGAAATTTTCACTCGGGATGAAACAAAGGCTGGGGATAGCGGCTGCGATTCTGTCCAAACCAAAACTTTTAATTTTGGACGAGCCTTTAAACGGACTTGATGTCGAGGGGATGCTGGAAATGAGGAAATTGATCAAACAGCTTTCCCAGGAAGGCACGACTTTCTTTATTTCCAGCCACTTGATTCACGATGTGGAATTAACGTGCACAAGAATCGGAATTATTTACGGAGGCAAGCTTGTCAACGTCGAATATACTCAGAATATTCTTTCTTACTATTCTTCGCTTGAAAATTATTTTGTAAGTGAGGTGGACAGGAATGGCAGGGTTTAAAGCTGCATTTATAAATGAATCCGTGAAGCTGCTGAAAAAGAAAAAAATGCTTGCAGCCGTGATTTTGTCCATTCTTGCCGTGGTGATCGGGCAAATTGCCGTAACGACGATTAAGCATGGCCTTGGATTAAGGGTTGTTGGGAGTGTGGAATTTCCCATAGTGGTGCTAACGTTTATCACTTATACGCTTTTACCGCTGTTTGCCATTTTTGTAGCGATCGATATGTTTAACGGTGAATCCTCGTCGAATACGATGAAAATAACGCTCTTAAGGCCGGTCTCCAGATTTGGTATATTTAGTGCGAAGGTTTTAAATTTGGCATTATTTATTATTGGGAACCTTTTGTTTGTTATGCTTCTTTCTTTGCTTGTTGGATTTATATTTAATCCGGCCTCTGCCAGCTACATGGGCATCGTAAAGGTGATTTTATCATATGGCTTAACCTTTCTTCCCGTATTTGTGTTTGCACTTATCGTCGTCCTGTTGTCCAATGTGATCCAGGGGGGACTAGCTGTATTTTTTCTCTCTATTCTGGTGTTTATCGGTTTTAATTTTATGGGTATTGTGTTCTCATCCTATTCGAGTTTTTTTATTACGTCGATGTTTGATTGGTACACCCTCTGGATTTCTGAATCGATTAATGTGTTTAAAATATTCCGACAGATCTTAATCATGTCAGGCTGTGGTATCATGTTATTTACTACGGGGTATTACTTGTTTGACAGGAAGGATATATAGAAAGGAATATACATGCATTTAACCAAACGTTTTTTCACGTTGAATACGCTGGCTGTACTGGTCTCCATTGGTTTGACGTTCCTGGCTGTCATTATTTTTGTTGCTGCTTATACGAAAGTTTTTGGCCGCGAAGCCGGTATGAAGGAGTTTCAAAAAGTCTTCGAAGTTAGGGCAGCGATCAACGAAATCAAAAGAGAAGCACTGACCTTTAAGTTCGAGCAGCTCTTGGATCATAACTATCAACAAATGCTCTCTGATCGAGTTAACGCTTTGGATGCCAGTGCGATCATTTTAATAAATAAAGAAGTTTTGTACGCTACACAAAATTTTAATAAGTTCGATATCGATAAAAGCCTAATGCTGTCTGACGATTCAGCTAGTCTGGATGAGATAGAGCTTGATGGCAAAACTTATATGTTTACCCGAGCGGATTACAAACTTCCTTCTGGCGATAGGGGCATTTTGCTGCTGCTTGCGCCAATCAAGGTGAAAACAGGCTTTTATGTGCTGCTTGGCATTTTTACAGTCAGCTTTTTCACCGTTGTTTTTTTGCTAATGAATTTTTGGATTTCTTATAAGTTCTCACGCGGAATTATTTTACCGATTTCCAGGTTAAAGGACGCTGCTATTAAAATCAGGGAAGGGGATTTAAGCTGCGAGATTTCCGAAGAGGGCGAAGGCGAAATTCGGGAATTAGGCAGAACCTTGGAGTTAATGCGGATCAAGCTGAAGGAGTCTGTCTATGTGCAGCAAAAATATGATGATAACAGGAAGTTTTTAGTTTCAAGCATTTCTCATGACTTAAAGACGCCTGTTACTTCGATTAAAGGTTATATTGAAGGGATTATAGATGGGGTAGCCAAGACGCCTGAGAAACTTGAGGAGTACCTGGAAACTGCACGATCCAAAGCTATTTTGGTGAACGCTATGATCGATGATCTTCTTTTATATTCCAAGCTTGATTTGAACCAGCTTCCTTATCATTTTGAGAAAAGTGATTTGGTGAGCTATTTTGAGGATTGCGTAGCGGATCATAAATATGAGTGTGAAAAAGCTAATATTTCCTTAGAGTTAATAAACGAATTAAAGGAGCCTGTTAAAGTATTAATCGATCGTGAAAGATTAAAGAGGGTCATTCAGAACATTCTTGATAATGCTGTGATGTATGCAGGAGAAGTAGATGGAAAGATTGCCATTATACTCAGGGAAACACGAACGTCTGCTATTATAGAAATAAAGGACAATGGTAAAGGAATACCCGAGAATAAGCTCCCCTATATATTTGAACGATTTTATCAGGTAGACCCTTCAAGAAAAAGCGGCAGCGGACTAGGTCTAGCTATCGCAAAGCAAATTGTAGAAGGGCACGAAGGGAATATATGGGCTAAGAGTGACGTAGGAGAGGGGACTCGGATAATGATTTCTCTGAAGAAGTTCTAGCAAGTTTGGAGGTTATGATGAAGAAAATTCTGATTGTTGAGGACGACCAAAGCATCGCCAATTTGCAAAAGGATTACCTTGAGTTGAGCGGTTATTCGGTTAAGATGGTGAACAACGGATCAGCGGGTTTGAGAGCTCTAAAGGAGGAAGAATTCGAGCTCATTATATTAGATATCATGCTGCCGGATATGGACGGGTTTGAAGTTTTGAGAAAAGTGCGTGAGCAGGATGATATTCCTGTGCTTCTGGTATCAGCTAGAGCAGAGGAAATCTATAAGATTAATGGTTTAGGACTCGGCGCGGACGATTATATTACAAAGCCGTTCAGCTCGGGTGAGCTGGTAGCACGGGTTGGTGCCCATCTAAAAAAATTTGAGCGTATGAAAGAGCGGTTTGGAAATGGGAATGAGGGAAGCAGGATTCAGGTCAGAGGCCTTGAGGTTCAAAAGGATGCCAGGAGAGTTTTTGTGAATGGGAATGAAGTCATTTTGGCGCAAAAGGAATTTGACCTGCTTGTGTTTCTTTTGCAGCATGCCAATCGGGTGTTTGGCAAAGAAGAACTTTTTGAGAGAATCTGGGGGATGGATGCGATGAGCGACACCTCTACCGTAACGGTTCATATTGCCAGAATCAGAGAGAAAATTGAGGAGATCCCATCTAAACCCCAGTATATAGGAACAGTTTGGGGATCAGGGTACAGGTTTATGGTTTGATCATTCAATTGAAAATAGCTGGCACTTAAGTAGCTTAACTACATAAGGGCCAGCTATTCATTTTAATCCTAATAGTTCCTATTCCGACGTCTATAGCTGACAGAGAAACGGTCAATGATATACCCAACAAGGGCCCATGAGGCAATCGTTAACGCATAAATGATGAGCATTCGAAACATGGAAATTTCATAGATGTTCGTAAATGTTGATGCAAACCATGCTGGTACACTGAGCGCGTAGAACAGCATATAAAAGGCATCGTGATCATGAAATAAATAATGAACCAAGCACAAGGCAGCACCTAGAAAGGTGAACAGCCAGGTAAACGTGGTAGTTCTCATAGCTCATTCTCCTAGTCATGGGAACTTATTTTAGCGTTATCTTTTTTCGATGCCATTTTCGATTGTGGTTACTATTTTCCGGGAAAGTGTCACCTTTTTTCAACGTAACGGTTTTGGGATTGTTGATGCCCATGTGAAAAGCATTTTCGCCTATTTCCATATACTCGCCGTCGTTAGGAACATGATCGCCAGCATTGAATTCTGTCCATTCACCCACGATGATCACCTCTTCTTAAGAATAACAATCGTCTTTAGATTACCCCTTTGGAGGGGAAGCATGTATGAATCCCGTTACCAGCTTCCTCCTTCGCAGTTTATTAGAGAAAAACTTGTAATCTGTCGCTCGATTTGCTATAGTATTCAGGTGCGAGTTTTGAATAAGAATCCTCGCTCCTTGCTCCTTCGCTTGTCTGACAAGCTTTAAAGAGGAGCCGCTTAGTCCAAAAGGAGGTGAAATACATGCGCAAATATGAACTGATGTACATCATTCGTACAGACGTTGAACAAGAAGTTGTTCAATCTACGGTAGAAAAGTTCCAAGGCATCATCACGAACGGTGGGGGAGAAATCTCCAAACATGACCTGATGGGCAAACGCCGTCTTGCGTATGAGATCAAGAAGTTCCGTGACGGGCACTATGTGCTGGTACACTTCAACGCAGAACCTGCTGTTGTAACTGAACTTGATCGCGTACTTAAGATTTCGGACGAAGTTATTCGTCACTTAATCGTAAACGACGTAGCTTAAATGCATGCCAGTATTTTCGTCAGGAGGGTTGTTCCATGTTGAACCGTGTTATTCTTATCGGTCGATTGACCAAAGATCCAGAACTTCGATATACGCCAGCTGGCGTAGCTGTTACACAATTTACACTTGCAGTAGACCGCCCTTTCACGAACTCTCAGTCGAAAGAACGGGAAGCGGACTTTATCAATATCGTCACGTGGAGGCAACTTGCCGAAACATGTGCGAACTATTTGCGTAAAGGTCGTTTAACAGCAGTGGAAGGACGTATTCAGGTACGGAATTACGACAACAATGAGGGCAAGCGCGTTTATGTGACCGAAGTTATTGCCGATAATGTACGTTTCCTTGAATCTAGCAACAGCGGCGGTAATCGCGAAGAAGGCGGATCATCTAACGCAAACGCAAGCTACGGCGGCGGAAGCGGCAGTGGCAATCGTGGCGGTGGATCGCGCGAACAGCAGGATCCTTTCATTGATGACGGAAAACCGATCGATATTTCCGATGATGACTTGCCATTCTAAAGTAGAAAGGACTGAACAAACTAATGGCTTTCCAAAAAAGAGATAACAACAGTGAAGATCGCGGCGACCGCAAATTTGCTCCTCGTGGTAAAGGCGGTAAAGGTAAACGTCGTAAGGTTTGTTACTTCACAGTAAACAAAATCAAGCACATTGACTATAAAGATATTGAAACTCTTAAAAAGTTCATCAGTGAGCGCGGGAAGATTCTTCCTAGACGTGTAACTGGTACTTCCGCTAAGTACCAACGTGCATTGACGATCGCTATCAAGCGCTCCCGTACAATCGCATTGTTGCCTTACACAACGGAATAGGGTTAAACCAAGAAGGCAGCTGTATCTAACGGCTGTCTTTTTTTGTATGTCAAGAAGCAAACGACGAAGGGAGAAACCAATCGTGAAAATCCACAAAGAGCAGGCTGAACACTACATATGGGGCGATGATTGCGACGGCTGGTGCGGATAGGACAATTATCCAAGAGCGAATGCCGGTTGGCGCAAGTGAAGTCAAGCATGTGCATCAAAAGGCGAAGCAGTTTTTCTTTATTTTAAGTGGAGAAGCTAAGATGTAGATCGATGGTACGATCATCACTCTGAAGTCCCAGGAAGGTTGTACGATCTTGGCCGGTATTCCGCACCAAATTCGTAACGAATCCTTCGAAGCTGTCGAATTTCTAGTGATTTCAACACCATCAACGCAGGGAGATCGAACAGCTCTGTAGAGGCTTTCTTTTCTTGTGCCTATTTGTGGTATAATTGACACAATAGTCATTGCTAATGAGGAGAGATGACGGTTGCTGAATAGGGAAAAGGATGTTGACCTAGCCAGACGGGCCAAAGTCATTGAATGGCTCAAGACAGAAGTCGTAGATCATGTGGCTCATCTGCTCAAAGGCATATGGGAAGGCAGCCATGTGAAAATTGTAGATGGATTAGCCAGCTTAATTTCGAGCGGTTACATCCTAGGCAGAAGACTAGGCATTTCCTTTCACAGTTTAGACGAAGCTATTGTAGAGAAAATGAAGAAGCACCGCCAAGAGGGCCATCAACTTGAGGACTGGTACGGCGACATTTCATCGTTAGAAGAACATTTACGTAAGAGGTGAGCCCGGTTGGGGAAACAAAGTTGGCAAAGCATCATATGGAGCGCAGTGACGATTGTCTCATTGCTATCTTTAATGACGCCTTTTATTATTTTCACATTTAGTTTTCTCATGATTCCAGTTCTAATGTTATATGTAAAATCAAGTACAAGGCGTTTCGTCATTAGCTATGTGCTCAGCTTGCTCGTTGTTTATATACTTACCCAATGGCAAGGGATATTCCTCATGTCGGTTTCTTTATTCTTCTTACCGCCTGTTCTGGTCATGGGTAACTTATATAAACGTAAAGCCGCGGCAAGATCAGTATTAACGGCAGGAATTATCACGATTCTGGCAGAGTCACTGGTGAGTCTCGTTATCGGGTACGCGCTCGGATTTGATCCGGTTGCGAAGTTCAAGCAATTCATGATGGAAAGTATAGCGACTATGCCTCCAGGAATTCGCGATATTTTACCGAAAGATCAGGATTGGTATGTTAATTTCATCGTGCAAGTGATTCCTTTATATTTAATTTTCATAGCCCTATTCTACACGTTTGTGTCCCACGGCATTAGCCGCTGGCTGCTCAACAAAACTGGAGAAGGGATTCCAGGATTACGCCCGATGAGGGAGTGGATGCTGCAGAAATCGCTTGTCTGGATCTATCTAGTCGTATTTGTTTTAGATTTATTTACTAATCCGGCTTCAATTTCGTTGATTTCTACGCTACTAATGAATGCGATGCCGATGCTTATGCTAGCCTTTGCTATTCAGGCGATTTGCTTTCTATTCTTTGTTGCCCATGCAAACAAGTGGAAACCTATATTACCAATCGTGGCGATTGTATTAGTTTGCTTCATGCCTCCTTTATTTATCGTATACAGCTTATTAGGGGTATTTGATGTTGCGTTTCCAATCCGAGAACGGTTCAAGAAAAATAAATAGGATTAGGAGCTAGTTCGAATGCCGAAGTTCCTTTTGAAGCGGTGGCACGGTCAACATATCGTGTGGATTTTCGTCCTACTCATCATTTTGACAGCCATTATTTATATGTTCAAATGGTGGCTGGGCCTTACAGCCTTCCTGATCTGTGGTGTATTAGCTTACTTTACGCTGCAAGCGGAGACTGCTTTTCGTAGAGAATTAAATACGTACGTCGGAACGATTACACATCGGGTAAAAAAAGCGGGCAATGAAGTCATGAGTGGCCTTCCCATCGGTATTATTTTATATAATGAAGAGAAGCGCATCGAATGGCACAACCCTTTTGTAGCAAAAATGCTTGAGAAGGATTCGGTCATTGGCGAGTCGCTATTTGAGTTCTTCCCAGATCTGAAAAGCAAAAAGGACAAAAACGACAAAAGTGACAAGCTGGAGCTGTCCATTGGAAAGTTTATTTATCAAGTATGGATTCGGCCTGAGGAGCGGCTGCTTTATTTCCGTGAAATAACGGAGCAAGCGATTTTGGCGAAGAAGTATGAAGATGAGAAAACAGCGATCGGCATCGTAATGATGGATAATCTAGAGGAGTCGACGCAAGGTCTCGATGATCAGACCCGCAGTATTATGCTGGCTAAGGTGACTGGTGAGATTACCGAATGGGCTCAGAAGTATCAGATCTATTTGCGCCGGACGTCGTCGGATCGTTTCCTTATTCTGATGGATCAGAAGGCTTTGCGCCAACTGGAACAAACGCGTTTTGAGATCCTGGATGAAGTGCGGGACTTGACGATTGAAAATAAGCTTCCTTTGACGCTTAGTATTGGGATCGCCTCAGGAGCTGAGCAGCTCATGGAACTTGGTCAAATGGCACAGATGGGACTAGATATGTCACTCGGCCGCGGCGGCGATCAGGTAACGGTCAAAGTCGGGCAGCGACTTTCCTTTTATGGCGGAAGAACGAATGCGGTTGAGAAGCGTACGCGGGTTCGAGCTAGAGTCATTTCTCACGCTTTGCGTGATCTAATGAAGGATAGCGATAAAGTGATCATCATGGGTCATCGGTTCCCTGATATGGACTCCGTTGGCGCAGCGATTGGTGTCTTGAAGGCTGTACAGGTTGTCGGGAAGGAAGGCTACATTGTACTGGAGGGCGTCAATCCTTCGATTCAGAAGGTGATGGAGACGATTGCTGCCGATGAGCGGCTGCATCGTTGGTTCATTACGCCGGAACAGGCGATGCAGATTACGACACAGCGCTCGCTGGCGGTTGTTTTGGACACACATAAGGCGTCCATGGTAGCCGAACCTAAGCTGCTGCAGCAGACACACAGGGTCGTGGTGGTCGATCACCATCGCCGTAGTGAGGAGTTCATCCATGATGCGATACTGGTTTATATGGAGCCGTATGCGTCTTCAACGTGTGAGCTTGTGACGGAGCTGCTTCAATATATCAATGAGAAGCTAACCATGGAAGTGTTGGAAGCAACGATGCTGCTGGCTGGGATCGTGGTGGATACGAAGAGTTTCAGCCTCCGTACAGGAGCAAGAACCTTCGAAGCGGCATCCTATTTGCGCCGAAATGGTGCTGATTCCTCTTTAATCCAGCGTTTGCTGAAGGAAGATCTCGATTCGTATATCGAGAGAGCAGAGGTCATAAAACTTACAGAAACGATTTACGAGCATATCGCATTGGCAGTTGCTGAGCCAAATCGCAAATATTCTCAGTTGATGATTGCGCAAGTAGCTGATACATTGTTGAATATGACGAATATTATGGCATCCTTTGTCATCGCCGAACGACCGGACGGATTGATCGGGATTAGCGCAAGATCGCTAGGACAGATGAACGTTCAGATCGTTATGGAGCGTCTGGGCGGAGGCGGGCATTTAACGAATGCAGCTACGCAGATAGATGGCACTTTAGAGGAAGCAACGAATCGATTGAAGAAAGTACTTGAGGAAATGCAGGAAGAGGAGGGACTTTTCGAATGAAAGTCATTTTACTAAAAGACGTAAAAGGCCAAGGTAAGAAGGGCGAAGTGAAAGAAGTATCTGAGGGCTACGCACAGAATTTCCTAATCGCGCAGGGACTTGCTGCTCCAGCTACACAAGGAACCGTTAAGGTGCTGGATAATCAGAAAAAAGCCGAGCAGCGCCGCAAGGATCAAGAAAAAGCCGATGCTCAAGCACTCAGTGAGAAGCTTGGTGAAATGACCGTTCAAATCAAGGCGAAAGCCGGTGAAGGTGGACGTCTATTCGGAGCCATCCCTAGCAAGCAAATCGCAGAGATTCTAGAGAAGCAGTACAAGATCGTAATCGATAAGCGCAAAATCGTGCTGGAAGATCCAATTCGTACACTTGGTGTGACGAAGGTTGCTGTGAAGCTGCACAGTGAAGTAACGGCTAGCTTGAACGTGCACGTGACGGAAGAGAAGTAAGAAGCGGAGTGACGGGCGTTCCGGAGTAAGAGAGAACAGCGTTACAGAGCAAGAGAAAAATGCGTTACGGAGAAAGAACATGGATGCAGGTTAGAGTCCCTTGGAGGGGCTCTTATCTATTGTGAGGTTATACCGCGGTTAGTGAATCTACAAGGTAATTTTCGTAGTTTACTTCGAGGTATTTTATTAGATGTCTGTAGAGATATTTAAGAGTTTAGAGAGCGTAAGAGAGTTTAAGAGATCAAAGAGTGAAGTTTAAATCGTAAAGTGCAACCTGAAATGATAGATTAGCTGGTTGTGCCACTTCTAGGCACCAAATTAGATACCTAATAGCCCAATATCCAGAGTACTTGGAGTAGCAAACTGTTCGATCATACGGCGGAAACTTAGGAATTGGTAAGGTTCCTAGCGTATGAAGTTGCTGAAATAGGACGAATAACGGTCTGTAGACGCAGTCACTAGTTCGTTGAGTTTGAAATGAAAGATAGATTAGTAGTTTAAGCAGAAGACTAAAAGATGAACCATGGATGATAGAAAGCGATTGAAGAGTTTCTCATCCATTTGTGATGCAAGCCTATTAAACTAACTAACGAAAAGAAAGGCGGGTACAGCAGCATGAGCGGAGATAATATGTTTATGGATCGTGTACCCCCACAAAATATAGAAGCCGAGCAAGCCGTACTCGGTGCTATTTTGATTCACGGCGAAGCCTTGATTACCGCCATGGAGCGGATATCAAGCGACGACTTCTATCGTGGTACACATCAACGCATCTTCGAGTCGATTGTAGAACTCGCAGAAGAGCAGGAGCCCGTCGACCTGATCACGCTCACATCGCGCCTACAGAACAAGCAGCAGCTTGAAGAGATTGGCGGCGTGACGTATCTTTCTGAGTTGGCTAATGCGGTGCCAACAGCAGCAAACATTGACTACTACGCAGCTATCGTCGAGGAGAAGTCAATGTTGCGCCGCCTTATCCGCACGGCGACCCAAATCGTCTCCAATGGCTATGCCAATGAGGACGATGTAGGGTCAATGCTCAGCGAGGCGGAGGCGAAGATCCTTGAGATCTCGCAGCGCCGCAGCTCAAGCGGATTCGTGGTTATTCGCGATGTGCTCATGGAAGTATTCGAGAAAGTGGAGCAGCTTTACTCGAATAAGGGAGGGTCAACGGGGATCCCTTCGGGCTTCATTGACCTGGACAAGATGACGTCCGGCTTCCAGCGTTCGGACCTTGTTATCTTGGCCGCCCGTCCTTCCGTAGGTAAGACCGCGTTCGCGCTGAACGTTGCGCAGAACGTTGGCGTGCGGGCCAAGGAAACCGTCGCCATCTTCTCCCTGGAGATGGGCGCGGCGCAGCTCGTACAGCGTATGATCTGCGCGGAAGCGAACGTCGATGCCAACCGCATGCGGACAGGGTATCTCGAGGGCGACGACTGGGAGAAGCTGACGATGGCGATTGGCGCTTTGTCCGAAGCGAACATCTACATCGATGATTCACCATCGATTACGGTCGCGGACATCCGCGCGAAGTGCCGTCGTCTGCAGCAGGAGAAGGGGCTCGGCATGATCCTCATCGACTACCTGCAGCTGATTGCCGGCCGCGGCAAAGGCGATAACCGTCAGCAGGAGGTCTCTGAGATCTCCCGTACGCTGAAGCAAATTGCGCGTGAGCTCAACGTTCCGGTCATCGCGCTCTCGCAGCTGAGCCGGGGTGTAGAGCAGCGGCAAGACAAGCGTCCGATGATGTCTGACCTTAGGGAATCGGGTTCCATCGAGCAAGATGCCGACATCGTAGCGTTCCTCTACCGGGACGATTACTACGATAAGGAATCCGAGAAGAAGAATATTATCGAAATTATTATTGCTAAGCAGCGGAACGGTCCTGTAGGAACCGTAGAGCTTGCTTTCTTGAAGCAATTTAATAAGTTCGTGAATATGGATCGAAGTCACCAAGAAGCAGCAGCCGCGCAGTATTGACGGCTGCTTTTTTTAATTTTCAGAGGGCTAACCTATTAGTTTGCGCAATATCCGAACGATTATACGGGCACATGTGTAATTGTTCGTTTTTAATTGACTTTGCTCAGGGGGACTGCTACACTAGAGACGGTGAAAAAAACCTTGGTCGAATGCCTGCTTTTCGCAAGGCAACTTCGAGATAAGGTCGTTTTTCATGCCGTAAGGTAGGTTCACTTCCTGCAGATGACTGCCGAAGAAACCTGGATGTTCCTTTGCGGTGAGTAAGCCCTCTGAACCGGTTCGCCAAGTATGCAACGGTGTATAGAGGTATTTGCATCGCCAGAGGGAAAGTACGATGGACGCTAGACGCTTTAGCGCTTTAATGAAGTCCAACTTCTCTCTGTGGTACTAAAAGCCATAACGGCTCATTATGGGTGATTCGTCACCGTACGGAGGTAAGTGCATATGTCAACGGTTGTTGTTGTCGGTACGCAATGGGGAGATGAAGGGAAAGGGAAAATCACGGATTTCTTAGCGGAATCTGCTGAGGTCGTTGCTCGTTATCAAGGTGGTAACAACGCAGGCCATACGATCATTATTAGCGGGAAGAAATATAAGCTAACGATGATTCCCTCAGGTATTTTTTACAAAGATAAAGCTTGTGTAATCGGGAATGGCATGGTTATTAACCCGGCTGCGCTCATTGAAGAAATTAACTACATTCATGATAATGGTTTCACAACGACGAACCTTAACATCAGTGACCGCGCGCATGTCATTATGCCGTATCATTTATTGATGGATGGTCTGGAAGAAGATCGTAAAGGTGATAGCAAAATTGGTACGACCCGCAAAGGGATCGGACCTTGTTATATGGATAAAGCAGCTCGTAACGGTATTCGTATCGCTGATCTGATGGACGCGGAAGAGTTTGAATTGAAGCTTAGACGCATCGTTGCAGAGAAAAATGTTGTGATTGAGCAAGTTTACGGTTCACAGGGTCTTGATGTAGAACCAATTCTCAAAGAATATCTCGAGTACGCTGAAGTCATTCGTCCATATGTAACGGATACGTCGGTTGTATTGAACCAATACATTGATCAAGGACGCAGAGTATTGTTTGAAGGCGCACAAGGCGTTATGTTGGATATCGACCAAGGTACATACCCGTATGTTACCTCCTCGAACCCAACCGCAGGTGGTGTATGCATCGGTTCTGGTGTAGGCCCAACGAAGATCCACAACATCATCGGTGTGGCAAAAGCGTACACGACGCGTGTCGGCGATGGCCCGTTCCCTACAGAACTGGACAATGAAATCGGTGCTTGGATTCGTGAAAAAGGCTTTGAATACGGTACAGTAACAGGTCGTCCACGTCGTGTTGGTTGGTTCGACAGCGTTGTTGTTCGTCACGCAAGACGCGTTAGCGGAATCACAGGCTTGTCCCTTAATTCCATTGACGTTCTGACTGGTCTTGAAACGGTGAAAATTTGCACTGGCTACATGTACCGCGGCGAGTTAATTGAGCACTACCCAGCTAGCCTGAAAGCTATCTCCGAGTGTGAAGCTGTATATGAAGAGCTTCCAGGTTGGACAGAAGATGTAACTGGCGCACGTACGTTGAGCGATCTGCCTGAGAACGCCAGACATTATGTGGAGCGTGTTTCCCAACTGACAGGTATTCCAATCGCGATCTTCTCCGTAGGTCGTAACCGTGAGCAAACGAACCTAGTTCGTCCAATCTACGCTTAATCATAACCAAATAAGGCGAAATGTTCGCTTTTCCTGAATAACTTAAGAAATCCTCTAGGCTGTTTACAGCTTAGAGGATTTCTTTTTTATCAAAAAGGGATTTAATGGAGATGATTTCGTCAATACTGGGAGGGAGGAACATGATTTTGCGCCAGGAGTGATAGCGAGTATGAAAATAATAGCATGGTTAAGTAAGATCGTCATTGGAACAGTCCTGATTACATCGATTTCGATGTTTACGACATGGTATGTTGTAAACATGTATGTGGAGGATATTTTTCGACAATATCAGATCCCAGCTTTGGGTAAAAAGGTTCAATTTAACGAATTTGCTGCAAGATTGGCGGGGGAGCTGAATATAGTTATGCGTAGAGACGGGGGGAAGCAAGCTGCCCCATCTGAAAGCCCTGCACCTACGAAGCCTGTTCCTAGTCTCAACCCGTCTGGAAGCCTATCTAGCCCTAGTCCAAACGATCAACTTCCCACAAGTGGAGTTAGTTCTAATGACGGTGATGATGCTTCCCAAGGAGCCAAGGATGATGCCGTAGCCGTTATGGGAAGAGCGCGAAGTGAAGCGAACGAGCAGAAAAAGGAACTCGTCATGTCGACGGAGGATTTTGCCAAAAAGAAAGAAGCACTCTCTAGCGACGATAAGATGAAAATATTTTCTCTAGTTGTTGCCAAGCTGCCGCAAAGTGACGTGCAGAATCTATCCGTTTTGCTCGAAGATGGGATTACCACAGAGGAGTTAAAGCAAGTCAATGACACACTTAAAAAGCACTTAAGTGAGAAGGAATTGAAGCAGCTTACAGATATCCTAAGCAAGTATTAATGGAGTTGTCCGCCGTATTTGATAATCGTATCCTCAGCTTGGCGATAGCGTGACTTCTCAACACTTACCATGAGTGCAAAGGAAGGCTCAGCAGCAAAGCTGTCTACGGATTGAATGAAGCTGTCAGCTTGTTGATCAGAACTAGGTACTACGCCATTATCGAATTTGATATCTAGTACACCTTGTAGTTTAAGTACTTCAGCCGCTTGCTCTAAATTATCCCTATTTTGGAATGTGGCCGCCAAATTAACTTCCATCGTTGATGTCCCCTTTCAATTTTCATGCTAATTCGTCAATCCTTGGAGCAATGCGCATAATCTCTTGGATTTTCATACAAAAAATTGAATTTTTAGTGCCTTCTTTTGGTGATGGACACGAATCTATCACATGGATTTCGAGTATTTTGTTGAAATAGGCAGAGAAAGTGTGTTAAATTTAACAAAAGGCTGACATCCTTTATGGATATTATGTCTAATCAAGGTTTATTTATGTATCTACGGATGCAAAACCGTTCAAAGGGAGAAGATCATGACAGGTTTCAGGGGAATGCGCTTTGTCATGGATCTCATCAAGAGATTCACGCCTAAGCGAGAAAGCTTGACCGGAAATGAATCAATATCAGACAAGCAGCTGGAAGAATCAACGACAACAACGACGCTAACGGTAATGAAACGACATAAATGGTCCCTTGCTCTGGGAGTTAGTGCAATCGCGCTAACTGGGATAATTACGTTTACTGGACATCAATATGTAGAAGCAGGCATGGTGAATGTGTACCATGTGAAGCTGGATGGCCAAGAAATAGGTATTGTAAGTGACAATAAAATTATTGATGAATATAAGCAAAGAAAACCGCAAGAAGTGCAACAAAAATTCCCAGATGTACATGTCGTGTTGAAAACAAATGGAGTCACCTATGAGTCTGAAAGGGCTTTCAACGTAAAATCTGATGATTCAGCTGTTTTGGCAACACTTGATAAGCTGCTTGTGCCGCAACCGGTCGGCATTGAATTGAAGGTAGATGGGAAAACCATCGCAATTGTGAAGGATCAGCAGACGGCTGATCAGATTCTTGAACAAGTAAGTGCACCCTTTGCGCCTAAAGCCAAGGAAACCGCTAAGGTGGCTGTCCTATCAACAGGGTTAGGTGAGGATATCACAACAGCACCATCGGAACTCGAGAAAGTAGAGTTTATTCAGCAGGTGGATACCAAGGAAGTTCCTATCGAACCCGATGATTTGGCTAAACCGGAAGATGTCGTTAAGAAGCTCAAGACCGGTGATGTACAGCCAGCCAAGTATACGGTTGTCGAAGGAGATTGCGTTTCCTGTATCGCGAAGAAATTAGGGATTACGAAGCAATTCATTTATGATAAAAACCCCGGCATTCAAGATGATAAGCTGAAAATTGGCAACCAACTTGATGTGACGGTGCTCAAACCAACGCTCTCTGTTAAGACAACAGAACGGGTTGTACAGAATCAGGAGATTCAATACGACACTGAGTATGTGAAAGATGATTCACTTCGCGTAGGTGTTGTTCAACCGATAACCGCTGGGAAGAATGGGCTGAAGAAGGTTACGATACAAGTGACGAAGGTCGATGGTTTAATGACCGAAGAGAAGCTTGTGAATGAAGAGATCATTGATAAACCTGTTATGGCTAAGGTGAAAAAAGGAACCAAAGTCATTCAAGGCGAAGGCTCAGGGAAGTTCGCGTGGCCAGTCATTTCTCCAAGTATTTCAAGTACGTTCGGCGTGCGATGGGGTAAGCTTCACAAAGGGATTGATATCACAGGCAACAGGAATATCATGGCGGCCGATAACGGCAAAGTCACGGATAGCGGTTATAAATCCGATTACGGCAATTATATCATTATTAATCATTTGAACGGTTACGAGACGTTATATGGTCATTTGAGCAAAATCACCACGACCGAAGGTACTATCGTCGAGAAAGGCGATAAAATCGGTATTATGGGAAGTACAGGCGACTCCACAGGTGTTCACTTGCATTTTGAGATTCACAAAAGTGGCAGTGTGGAAAACCCATTAAAGTATTTAAATCGTTAAGATGAGATAGAGGCAAGGTCAAACCGGACAACTCGGGGGCCTTGTCTCTTTTTTTCAAAATATGAAGAATAAGCTTAGGCATAACCGGAATACGCATACTATTTGGTCGTTCAATATTGATTTGCCTCGATAGAGGTATTCTCACTTGAATGTATGATAAAATAGAGGGTAGTATGCAGGAAATAGACTGACTTTACATGCTCGTCCTAGTAGGACGTAGTCATTTATCCTTGAGTAGGCGGTGGTAGGTTTGTTTGGTAAAATTCTCGTGGTGGATGACGAACAACCGATTGCAGATATTTTGAAATTTAATTTGGAAAAAGAGGGCTACCAGGTCATCTGTGCGTATGACGGCGGAAGCGCTGTAGAGCTTGCTTTCTCTGAGCAGCCCGATCTGATATTGTTGGATCTCATGCTGCCTGTGAAGGATGGGATGGATGTGTGCCGAGAGGTTCGCTCGAAGCTGAATACTCCTATCATTATGCTTACAGCTAAAGATACAGAACTGGATAAAGTGCTTGGCCTAGAGATGGGCGCAGACGACTATGTGACCAAGCCTTTCGGCACTAGAGAGCTGCTTGCCCGAGTGAAGGCGCACCTGCGCAGACAGACGAAAGCGCAGTCGGCTCCAAGCGAGTCTGACACGCAGCGCAATGGATTGCGTATTCATGCCCTGTTTATCGATAACGACATGTACATGGTGTATAAAGATGGTACACCACTCGATTTGACGCATCGGGAGTTCGAGCTTATTCAATATTTGGCCAAAAATTCAGGCAAAGTGATGACACGCGAGCACCTGCTGCAGGCTGTGTGGGGCTTTGAATATTTCGGCGACGTACGAACAGTCGATGTAACGATTCGGCGCTTACGAGAAAAGTTGGAGACGGACCCGAGCCGTCCGGAGTATATTATGACGCGCAGGGGCCTCGGCTACTTAATGCGTAGTCCTAAGGCCGGAGGCTTCTGAGCATGAAGGGCATCCGCTTCTTTCAATCGATTCAAGCGAAGCTGATTATAATTTATGTCTTACTCATTCTGATCGCGATGCAGCTCATTGGCGTGTATTTCTATAAGACAGTCGAGACGTATTTCAAGAATGACTTTTTGACTTCACGCAACAGTCAGGTGACGCTGCTGACCGGCTTTGTAGGGTCGTACCTCACAGGGGATCAGGACAGCAAGAACGCTGCTGAAGGCAAGAAGACATATGCGGATTTGAATGAATTCGTCAGCAATTTATTTTCCATTAATAATGCGGAAATTCAAATTATAGATGCGAACGGGAACGTCATTAGTACATCGGTTCCTAATCATTTGAAACAAAAAAACACACAGCCGGAAGTCATCAGGGCGCTGCAGGGGATTAAGGATAACCAACGGATCTTCACGGATGAGGATGGTTATCGGAAGGTCATTATCGCCAAGCCGGTAGGCAGCGGTGCCCGTGTCCTGGGTGCAGTATACATTATAGCTTCCATGGAAGATGTTTATAAAACGATCCGATCGATTAACCGCATCCTCATCTCGGGAACCTTGATCGCTCTGGGGCTAACCGCTATTCTTGGTGTGCTTCTTACCAGTACGATTACGAATCCGATCAAAGAGATTACGAAGCAGGCGACGGCTGTCGCCGAGGGTAACTTTGATCAACAGGTTATTATTCAAGGGACCGATGAGATTGGACAGCTCGGTCATACGTTTAATTTTATGATGAATAGGCTCAAAGAAGCGCTCTCGCTGAATGAAGAAGAGAAGGAGAAGCTCGCTTCGATCTTAACGAATATGAATGACGGAATCATTGCCACGGACGATAAAGGTCATGTCATCGTGCTTAACCGCAGGGCGAAGCAGATTCTGCAAACGGAAGAGGAAACGACGCTCGGTCTGGATATATCCGAGGTACTCGGTATTCCGATGGATACGATTCGCGGTTTCCTCCAAGGTCATGTTAGTACGACGCTGCTGGACATTCATCTCCCCGATGATGATGAGCAGCTATCCGTACGTATCACGTTCACGCCGATTCACCGAAGAGGTGAAGGACAGAACGGGATTATTGCGGTGCTGCAGGACGTAACGGATCAGGAGAAGCTGGAGCAGGCGAGGCGCGAGTTCGTAGCGAACGTGTCGCATGAGCTGCGTACGCCGCTGACGACGATCAAGAGCTATCTGGAAGCGCTTGATGATGGTGCGATCGAGGAGCCGCAGCTGGCTTCACGCTTCATTAGTGTTACGCGCAGCGAGACGGAGCGGATGATCCGTTTAGTGACGGATCTCTTGCATCTATCGAGGCTTGATTCCAAGCAATCGATGATGAGTAAATCCTCGACGCTTGTGAGCGAGATGCTGGAGGAGGTAGCCGACCGGTTCTCCTTCCAGCTGCAGCAGCGGAAGATTCAAATTCTAATTCATGTGGAGCAGGGCGTGACCAGTTTGCTGCTCGATCGGGATAAAATTGATCAAGTACTCGACAACCTCGTGTCGAATGCGATTAAGTATACGGGCGATGAAGGGGCCATCCGGCTAGAAGCGAGGAAGATCGAGAAGGATGTGCTGGAAATTTCGGTCCAAGATAACGGAATCGGTATTCCGAAGAAAGATTTATCCCGTATTTTTGACCGATTTTATCGGGTGGACAAGGCGCGTTCCCGCAATATGGGCGGTACAGGGTTAGGTCTATCTATTGCCCGGGAAATAGTAAAAGCACATGGCGGCTCGATTATTTTGGAGTCGGAACTGGGACAAGGCACTCGTGTTGTATTCACACTGCCGATTCAGCAAGAGGAGGAAGATGAGCTATGATCGAGAGTCTGAAATCCATTCTTCTTGTTGTCTTGATTGGGACGAGCTTGTACCAAAGCTTTTATCTAGCTTCGTACAACCCGCCGAAGATAGAGCCTATCCAACAAAGTAATTATGTCCAGACGGAGACATTAGGGAAGCAATCGGAGCTGCATGACATGCTATTCCCTGATCAAATTATCGTTCATTTAGGCAATCAGCAGCACTCTGTTCTGTATCCAAACAATTACTACTACACACGATTGCTCGATAATATTAAGCAGCGAAGTTTTAAAGGCTTTCGCAAAACATCGATGTATTTGGTCAATGTGAACTGGGAAGAAGTTCGAACGAAACAGCAAGGGGTTGAGATTCGGTTCCGGGACGGTATCCCTTTTACCATTCTTCAGCAGCTTCTTCGAATTGAAGGCGAAATACCGATTGATAATGATAAAATAACGCGAATTTGGATCTACTCCAAGGACAATAACGAGGATGTTCGTGCTTTCTTCTTTACAGATTCCCCGGGCGTTGGGTACGAAGTCATCGGGGCCGATTTTACAAGTAAAGATGTGGAAAATTTCGCTGCATTTGGTGATCTGACGAATCTATACAAAACGACAAACAGTGGAGATTACTATCTCCCAATAAAGCCGCTTCGACTGCCCAATTATATATTTACTTATAGCTTGCTGACGGCAGACCAATTGAAACAAAGTCTATTCGTCGATCCTGGCATTACACGTTATCTCAAAGAACGGGATGGTTCTGAAATTTATACGGATAGTAAGCGTGGTTTCCAGTTAAATCGAGATCTGCGGTGGGTTACGTATTCGGATCCTGTTGCGCCAGTGGAAAGTAAAACAGAGGTATTGGAAGATTTGCAGGCTGGAATCAAATTTATTAATCAGCATATCGGCTGGGATGGGAAATATGTGGTTTCCCGCACGCCGCAGAAGCAGTTAATCGATAATCACTCGTTCACGTTCCGACAGTACTATGAATCCTTGCCGATTATTACGCCGCAGCCGGAAGGCTTTGGTTCTATGAAAATGCAAGTTCAGAAAGGGATTATTTCCGGATTCGAGAGGTCGATGATTATTCCCGATTTGAAGACGGTACAACGACGTGATTTCGAAATCATGTCTGGTGACGCTTTGGAAGAAAGGCTGCAGCATTATCAGAAGCGATCTAGTATTGTGTCTATTTTCCCGGCGTATCGTCCAGTAGTAACGGAAAAGACGCTTGTATTGACGGCAACATGGGCTATTGAACTGCGCGATGGTACGTATGATTATATGGAGTAAGCATTTTTCATTTCTGAGGAAAGGTTGGTGAGATCAGATCATGAATTGGAGTCGGGCTAAAACGATTTTGATTTGTTCCTTTTTGATGTTGAATATGATTCTTGGTTTCCAACTTTGGTCCACCAATCGTTCCAATCAGACGGAAATCGCTTTGGACACATCGAGTACCATTGAAGAGCTGAATCAAGCGCTCAAAAATAAAAATATACGGCTTATGGATGAGTTACCGACGGATCAACTAAAGTTGAAAGTCATTACCGTGAAGTATGACGATAATATGAAGCCCGGTGAGCCGAAGACGTTGAGAACGCCAATTAACATGAGTAATCTTCTTGGTAAAGGGGGCTAGTAAAGAAGTTCAAGCGCAATCGGAAATTCCGAATTTTGGCTTGTACCAATTGGATTCGGCAAGTAGTAGAAAAGGTGTCTATGTGTTCACTCAGCTATATGGTAAACTTCCGCTCTTCGATGTTACGGTGGAGTTGAGTGAGAACAATGGAGAAATTACCAGTTACCGTCAAGCTTACGTTGAAGTAGAATCAGGAGTAGAGCAGACGGAGCAGAAGTTGATCCCCGCACAGTTAGCTGTCCGCAGCTTAGTGGACAATTATTTGAGTGATGGCACCATAATTACGGAAGTCAGACTGGGGTATCACGGACAGCCGTATAATTCAGAAACGCAACCGATGTTTCCGCATTGGCGGATTACGATCGATAACGGAGATTTTTATTATTTGCAAGCTTTCAATGGAGCGGTTGAGTCTCCACAGAAAAGGTCTGAATTGGCTCCATTTGGTAAGCAAGTGGATGGTGCGAAAACAACGGAGAACCCTGAAAATAGCGAGGACAAGAGCAAGGATAAGAAGTAAGCAAGTGTGATAGTCAACAATGGACGGCAAGATGGATGACATGTAGGCATAGAGGAGTAGGGAAGATGGGTATGAGGTTTACGGTACTGTCGAGCGGTTCGACGGGTAATGCGACGGTGGTTGACAATGGTGAAATCAAGCTGCTGATTGATGTGGGATTTAGCGCCAAGAAGATGGAGCTGTTAATGAAGGAACGTGAGCTCGAGGCGAGCAGTATTGATGCCATTCTGGTCACACATGAGCATTCAGATCATATTAAAGGGCTTGGAGCACTGGCTCGCAAATATGATTTGCCAATCTACGCGAATGAGAAGACTTGGGAAGAGCTTGATCGTCAGATCGGTGTGATCGCGGAAGGCAATAAGCGGGTCATGGAAACCGGAGGTATCGAGGAATTCGGTACGCTGCGTGTTGAATCATTCGGAATATCACATGATGCAGCGGAGCCGGTGGGGTATTGCTTTTATGAAGGGGAACAGAAGTTAAGCGTTGTAACGGACTTGGGATACATGAGTGAGAAAGTCAAAGAAAAGATTACGGATTCAGATAGCTTGGTACTGGAGACAAATCACGATGTGGACATGCTGCGCGTGGGGCACTATCCATGGAGTATTAAGCGTCGCATCCTTGGGGACAAGGGTCATTTATCCAATGAAGCTGCAGGGGAAGCGCTCTGTGACGTGCTGACGCACAAGACGAAATCCGTCTATATGGCTCATTTAAGCCGTGACCATAATTTAATGGATTTGGCCAGGCTAACCGTGAATAACATAGTACAAGAGCGTGCCCCTGAAGCTAAACAGCTGCGGCTGATGGATACATATTTTGACCGCTCTACGAAATGGGATGTATTGGATTCGGAGTAAGCGCAGCGTCGAGTTCTTTGGATTTGAGCTGGATCTCCTGCGCGGTGATGAGACCCTTATCGATCAGAACTTGAATGAGAGATGAGAGGACGAGGGACTGGTGGTAGTGGCTATCTTTGAGGTCAGCGAGCTTACCAATCATGTTAATTTCATCAAAATGGGAAGGAATACGGTTCATTCTGAGCAATCTCCTTTATTTGTATGATTTAAAATTTCAGTTAACTCTAGTATTTCGTTAAGAGATTTGGTTTACTATTATTGTAGGCAAGAAGTGAACGAAACATTCCTGTTTTTTGAAATATAACAATACAAGGCAAGATCGAAAAACAATCCAAGATAAAATAAACAATCCAAGGCGAGAGCGGCATGGTTTAACCCCCATCAGCGAGGAGGGACCGATATGAGTTTGTTTGATGATGATTTTTATTCCACCAAGAGGTCCAGACAGCGCCAGGATTCTTGGCGTCCCAAAGGGACAGGGGCATTCACAAGCTTCGCGGGTCGCAGACGGAATGTGGCCCTCATTGCTGGCGTAGGCGGAGCGTTGGCCATGCTTTTGCTGATCGGGTTAGTAGGCGGCTTCGGGAAAAGTGACTCGTCTGAGGCGGCGCTAGCTATACCAGCTTCTGCGGCAATGGCGGAAGCACATCCGATGAACATCAACGATTCGGTCGTGGCGGCAACGGAGAAAATAAAGCCTGCTGTGGTCAGCGTAATTTCCTCGAAGAAGGATGATAAAGGGCAAGAGAGCGGACTCGGGATCGGCTCGGGTGTTATTTTCGCAAGGAATGGTGATAAAGTTCGAATTGTGACGAATAGTCACGTTGTTGAGAATGGGAACCAGTTCGAAATTGTTAATTTCCAAGGGGAGCATCGCAAAGCTACTCTTATCGGTCGCGATCGGATTACGGATTTGGCTGTACTGGAAGCAGATGGAAAAGACATCAAAGTACTTGCTGAATTTGGCGACTCCGAAACGCTGCGAGCTGGGGAGATGGCGATTGCAGTAGGGAACCCACTTGGACTTGGATTCTCGCCAACCGTTACCCAAGGTATCATTTCTTCGCCAAAACGAACGATACCGGTTTCGCTGGCACGTGAAGGCACGGATTATGACTGGGAGATGGATGTTATCCAAACGGATGCGGCTATCAACCAAGGGAACAGCGGTGGACCTCTAGTGAATATTGAGGGCAAGGTTATCGGAATCAATTCCATGAAGATATCAGATACGGGTGTGGAAGGGTTAGGTTTTGCCATTCCTATTAATAGTGCGAAGCCAATTATTGAGAGCTTGATCAAGGATCAAAAGGTGAAAAGACCGTTGATGGGTGTTTCGACGCAGGAACTGCAAGCTTTTAAAGGGACGGATGTATTAAAGCTCCCTGCAGATGTTAAGACTGGAGTTATCGTCTTCGATGTGTCGGGACCTGCCAAAGATGCGGGCCTCAAAGCGCAGGATGTCATTGTCCAGTTAGATGACCGCAAAATAGACAGCACAATCTCGCTGCGGAAATATTTGTACACCGAGAAGAAGATCGGCGATAAGGTCAACGTGGTGTACTACCGCGGCGGTAAGAAGCTGAGTGCGGTGGTTACATTGGTTGAAGCGATGGATAAGTGATGAATGATGAAGATACAAGATAAGTGATATTTGAAGAGATACAAGATATGCGTGGACAGAAACATTGCGGATGAGAGGTACTTGCATGCATGTAGTTTGTAAAGATCATGTAGAAATCGCGATTGATGAGTTTGTTGATGAGTATGAGGAAGCTCCGGACATTGTGGATCTGCAGAAGACCCACTTCGCTAGTTGGGAGCCGCCGACGCACTGCGAACACTGCAAGGAGTTAGCGCGATTTCTAGTTGTATGAGGAAGGCGGAGGCCTTCCTTTTTTGTTTGGGTTGGGAGCGGGTCGATCCACACGAACTGGACGAGTTTGATTGGATCAAATGAGGGGAGATTGTCGGATATGCATATACAGATATTAACCGTAGGGAAATTGAAGGAGCGCTATCTCGTGGACGGGATCGCGGAGTATGTGAAGCGCCTTGGGCCGTATGCCAAGGTGCAGATGATCGAGGTGCCGGATGAGAAGGCACCGGAGAACATGAGCCCTGCTGAGGAACAGCAGGTGCGGGTGAAGGAAGGCGAGCGGCTATTAGCCAAGCTCGGATCGGACGTGTACGTCGTGGCGCTGGCTATCGACGGCGAGATGTGGACGAGCGAGCAGCTGGCAGGCTCGCTCGATAAGTTGGCCACCTATGGGCGAAGCCAGGTGGCCTTCGTGATCGGCGGCTCGCTGGGGCTATCGAGCGAGCTGCTGCGCCGTGCGGATATGCGGCTGTCTTTTGGCCGCATGACGCTGCCGCACCAGCTGATGCGGCTGGTGCTGGTGGAGCAGATTTATCGTGCGATGCGGATAAATCGGGGGGAACCGTATCATAAATAACGGTATGATTATGAGGAAAGATTTAGGGTGTGTATCGAATTGAGTATATCCTGAAGTCCCCCCAAAGGTTGAATATTCCATGACTGAACTTAGGATGACTTTATACCCATAGTTGATATGATGTATGATTGGGGAACCAAAAGAATGGTGGCCATTAAGCAGGGAATTCATTCTTTGGAAAAGGACATGACCAATACGGATTAAGAACTATTAAAAAATAGACAAGGAAGAGCATACAACTAGGAGATACTACATGGAACTGTACACATCATTTTTATTGCTGAGCCTCACTTCATTCTTTACACTTATTAATCCACTTGCCATCATGCCCATCTTTATGTCGATGACAGCCGATCTTGAAGCACAGAAGAAAGTCCATACTGCTCGTAAAGCAGTAATTGTTTCATTTTTTACATTGCTCATTTTTTCAACTACGGGCGAATGGGTATTTCACTTTTTCAACATTTCAATTAACAGTTTAAAGATTGTCGGTGGGGTTATTTTCATTTTAATGGGACAGGATATGCTTCAGGCACGGCTTGTTCGTACAAAGGTTGATAAAGCGGATGTCGATGCATATGTAAATGATATTTCCATTACACCATTGGCTATTCCAATGATTTGTGGTCCTGGTGCAATTACTAATGGAATTGTTCTTATGGAATCTACGACAAATGTTATGGAGAAGATTATATTAATAGCTGTGATTGCGGTTGTACTTATGCTTACATACATTGTCCTTGTTAACTCAACTACAATTTATCGATTGATTGGTCCAACAGGCAACAATGTGCTAATGCGTTTAATGGGACTAATTGTTATGGTGATTGCCATTGAGTTTATGGTTAGTGGAGCTACGCCGATTATCCAGCAAATTTTGAAAATATCGCCTTAGCGGTGTTACGTTAAACCGTACCGTAAATAGTGGTGAAGAAACGCTGAAAAGCCCTTTCATGGGGCTTTTTTTCGTTAGCTGTAATTGTAGTACTACAGAAAAGAAGCTCATTAGCGGGGTCTGTGGCTCTTCGTCCTACCCTTATGGAAGTTGAACGTAAAACGACGTGGTCTCATTCAGTACACTTTTCGCGTAAATCTTTCCTTTATGCTGCTCGACAATGGATTTGGCTATAGCTAGTCCCAGGCCATAGCCGCCTTGCTTGCGTGAACGAGATGCATCAGCGCGGTAGAAGCGGTCGAAGATTCTTTCCAGGTGCTCGGGTGAGATGCCTTCGCCTGTGTTGGTCACCTTTAGCCTAATATCGTTATGATGCTTCTTGAAGGTTAGTGAGATAGATCCTTTAGCATTGGTGTATTTGATGGCATTATCCAAGAGAATCATGATCACTTGTTTAATTTGCTCGCTGTTGCCGTGTAGGGTCAAGTTAGGTTCAATCTCATAATTCAGTGAAATATTGTTCTCGAACATAACGGCTTCCATCGTTAGAATGACGCTTTCAACAGATTCGCTCACGTTGAAGTTCGTGAAAATCATACTTGCTCTGGAATCATCCATTTCAGTTAGGTACAGGAGATCATTGGTCAACGTCTTCATTCTTTCCGTCTCTGACTTGATACGGTGCAGCCACTTCGATTGATTGTGAATCGTATCTTCGCTATTGGATAAGAGAACGTCCGCATTGGTGTTAATGACGGCTAATGGCGTTTTCAATTCGTGGGAAGCGTCGGCGATAAATTGCTTCTGTTTATTGAAGGCTTCTCTGACCGGAGCGATGGAGCGGTTTGCAAAAAATCGGCTCGTAAAGAAGATGACGATGAGCATAACCAATCCCACGATGGAGAACGTATAAACTAGATTCTTAAGGATGTTCTGCTGAGCAGTGACGTCGAGGTAGACGACGGAATTTCCCGTTTCATTTTTCTGCACGATATAAGCCCATGTATTGCCATCTAGGTTAAATTGGCCGTTATCCGAGTTATTGGAGGCGGCTTTCTTTATTGCCAGGTCGTAGAATTCGGTGTCCATGTCAAATCGGGATTTGGTGGCTGTGATCTTCCACTGTGCGTCTGTTTGCAATAAGAAAGAGACTGAGCGTTCCGGCGAAAGGTTGGCATTTACCTTGGACTCTTGTGGGGGATGATCCCCGTCTGGTCGCGGCTCTCCCTTTTTTCCGCTAGGCTTGAGGAAGAAGTCGGATACTTTATGCAGCTCCATTTCGATATCGCGCTGTACATTCTGATAGGTAATCGTATAAATGGCAGCAAAGGCCAAGAGCATGATGAAAGAGATGATGACCAAGTTAGCGATAAGAAATCGATTGCGAAGCTTGCTGAACATTAGGAGGTCACCTCCAATACATAGCCTACGCCTCTAATGGTGTTTATTCGGACTGACGAATTTAGAAATGCAATTTTTTTTCGTAAAAATGAGATGTAAACTTCCACGTTGTTATGTTCAACCTCGGAATCGAAACCCCAAAGCTTTTCGATGATCTGTTCTTTAGATGTTACCGAAAGCTTCCTCGACATCAGCAGCTCCAGTAATTCGCTTTCTTTTAAAATCAGCTTGAGTTCCTTTCCTTTGCACGTAAGCTTGAGATTCCCTGTATTCAATTCGATATCTCCGAACTTTAACGCATCCTCCGGCACAACCTCGCCCTTGCGTCTTAAAGCCGCTCTAATTCTCGCGAGCAGTTCCTCGGTCGAAAACGGTTTGGCTACATAGTCGTCTGCGCCGTAATCCAGACCTGAGATCTTATCGGATATTTCGCCCCTAGCTGTAAGCAAGATAACGGGAGTCGAGATCCCTTTGCTGCGAATTGTCTTCAATAAGGTGATGCCATCCATCTCAGGCAACATAATGTCGAGCAATAACAGATCATATATGCCGCTTAATGCATGATCCAGCCCAGATTGGCCATCATGAACGGCGTCGACGGAGTAATTGTGTTTTTTTAAGATTTGGGTTAAAGCCTCAGCTAAATGAACTTCATCTTCTACAATTAATATTCTCATGAATGCTTCCCCTTTTTATGTCAGTTTGATAAAGCCGCGCTGCATGACTTCATTATAGGGATCGAACCTTTAATCAAACTTAATCTTAACACGAGCCTAGAGCTTAACAAAAAATTAACATGGCATTCGACATTTAAGTTTCACTAAAGGTTCGAGGGCTAATATACAGACATGAAGCAGCAAGCACTTGCAAAGGAGAAAGGGGAACATCACCATGGCGATTGAAGTATTCAACCGATATGAAAACAAGTATCTGATGGATAGCAAAGCCTTTTACGTTTTATATAACCGATTGCTTGAATATATGGAGCTCGATGAATACAACAAAAACGATAAGTTCTATTCGATAAGCAACATGTATTACGATACCGAACATGATTCTTTAATCAGGAATAGCTTGGCGAAACCAAAGTACAGGGAGAAACTCCGAATAAGAGCCTACGGCATTCCTGAAGAGGATGGCAAGGTGTACTTAGAGCTTAAGAAGAAGGTATTCGGTTTAGTGAACAAAAGAAGAACGGCGCTAATGCTGAACGAGGCTTATGATTTTGCCCGCTCTGGTGTTGAGCCGGAATTCAAGTCTTATATGAACAAGCAAGTTATCCAGGAAATCAAATACTTCCTTCAGCGATATGACCTGCAGCCCAAAGTGTATCTGGCTTATGACCGAATTGCGATGTTTTGCAAAAATAACCGAGATCTGCGGATTACATTTGATACGAATATCCGATCTAGGAGGTATGACCTCAAGCTTGAAAATGGGGATCAAGGGGAATCGCTAATCAGCCGCGGGCAATGGTTGATGGAAGTGAAGGCGGAGAAAACAATACCCCTCTGGTTGTCGAGAATGCTGTCGGAACACCATATGTTTCGAACAAGCTTCTCCAAGTACGGTAATGAATACAAAAAAATGCGAAATGAAAGATTTGCGGGGGAGAGAATTCAATTATGATAGAATCCATTTTTGCTCAGGCGGTATCGAGTTCGGAGTTAACCTTAGTCCATGCGTTGTTAACCATCCTGATTTCTATCGCACTAGGTGCGATTATCAGCTTCACTTATATGAAAACTCAACCTATGTATAATCAGAGTTTCACTTTGACAATGATTGTGCTGCCTGTGATTATAGCGGTTATTATCCTGTTGATCGGCAACAACATCGCTAGAGCTTTTAGTCTTGCCGGAGCATTTTCCATTATCAGGTTTAGAAGCGCTCCCGGAGATCCGAAAGATATCGCGTTCGTCTTATTCACAATGGCTGCAGGACTGGCTTGCGGCGTAGGATCATTCGGTTACGCGGTGCTGTTCACGATTGCTCTTTGCTTACTCATGTTTTTTCTGAAAGCTATCAAATTTGGAGCTAAAAAATCCGCACAGAAATTGCTGAAAGTCACGATCCCAGAAAATTTGGGGTACGAAGAAGCTTTTGATGAGATCTTCAAGACTTTTAAGATTGATTACGAGTTGAGAAAGGTTAGAACGACCGAGCTGGGTAGTTTGTATGAGCTTGTATACCTGGTTGCCATTGATCATCTCACGAACCAGAAAGAATTCCTCGATGCTGTCAGGTGCAGGAACGGAAACTTGGATATTACCCTAACGATGAGTCCAACCGTATCAGAATACTAAAATGAGAGAGGTAGATGAGATATGAAAAAACTTTTAATAACAAAACAAGCGGGAGTAGTTCTATTATGTGCTGTTATAGCATCAGCATGCAGCAATCAAACCGACACATCAACTTCCAATACAGAGGCCTCACCGACTGTATCGGTTCAACCGACGGCAACCGCCGCGTCAGGGGTACAAGCAACCAGTACCGATTTAATCCAGAAGGTTGAGTATGCCGACGATGACAAGTACATGGATTGGAGTGCATCCAATCCTACCGAAATCAAGCTGAATGGTACCACGGCAACGATTAACGGGTCAGGGGCAGAGGCGAAGGAAAGCACCGTTTCGATCACAGCGGCCGGAACGTATGTAGTGAGCGGGAAACTGGATAACGGTCAAATCGCTGTTAACGTAAAGGATGAAGGAATCGTTCGCTTGGTATTAAACGGAGCGGAGATTTATAACAGCAATACCTCGGCTATCTTCGTCGAAGAAGCAGGGAAGACGATTATCTCATTGCCAGAGGGAACAACGAATCTGGTATCAGACGGAAAAACGTACGTCTACCCGGATGCGTCAACAGACGAACCCAATTCGGCTATCTTCAGCAAAGACGATCTTACGATCAATGGTACCGGAAAGCTCGTTGTTCAAGGAAATTATAACAATGGGATCACGAGTAAGGATAAGCTGAAAATAACGGGAGGAACACTTGATATTCATGCCGTTGACGATGCACTTATGGGGCGCGATTTGGTGGCTGTCCAAGAAGGCAGTATGACCATAGAAGCGGGAGGACACGGGATCAAAACGTCGAACGATACAGAGGGCTCCGAAGGTTACATTGACATTGCCGGCGGTTCGTTAAACATCAATTCCGGTGAAGATGCCTTGCACAGCAGCGGCGGTCTTCACGTAAATGGGGGAGAAGTGCTTATTAATGCCGGCGACGATGGAATCCATGCGGAGGTCTCGATCGCAATCGCGGGAGGCACGATCGATATCGCCAATAGCAATGAAGGGATCGAAGCCCCTATGGTCGTGATCTCAGACGGTAAAACAAGTGTTGTCTCGAGTGACGACGGCGTGAATATCTCATCGGGAGATGCCGAAACCGCTGGTGGAGGTGGGCTCGGTGGACCTGGTGGAAATCAATCTGGCACCGCTTCAAGCAACAAACTTACGATTAGCGGAGGGAATCTAACGGTTGATTCGAAAGGCGATGGTTTAGATTCGAACGGTTCGATTGCAATGACCGGCGGTACCGTTATCGTTAATGGGCCAATTGAGAACGGCAATGGCTCCTTGGATTACGACGGGACATTCGAAATGACGGGCGGATTTCTGGTTGCCGCAGGCAGCTACGGCATGGCGCAAGCCACGTCCGAGCAATCGACACAGCCAGGCGTACTGATGATCTATTCGAAAGCGCAGCAAGCAGGCGCTATGGTTCATCTGGAAGATAGCGATGGCAATACGGTTCTAACATTTACACCGCCGAAAAGCTATCAGTCTTTGTTCGTCAGCTCCCCGACAATGAAGAAGGATGCTTCGTACACGCTTAGCTCGGGAGGAACGTCGACTGGTAGTCAAGTGAACGGCCTCTATGACGGCGGCGAGTACCAAGGTGGCACTAAGGTGGTTGATTTTACAACGTCGAGTGTCATAACCTGGTTGTCCGAATCGGGTGTGACCGCGGCAAGAAGCGGGATGGGAGGGCCCGGCGGCAATCGAGGACAGGGCGGAGGCAGAGGTGGAATGCCACCGGCAGGTGGTGGAGAACCGCTGCAAAGGACGCAGTAATTTATCAAGTTAGCTCACGAATTTCCATGGGTGATCGAGGCTGTCTTCGAGGATCACTGCGAATTTAAGGGTACCCAATTCGGGTGCCCTTTAAATTCGCCTTTTTAGAGTGATACAGAGAGCCGTGGAGAGAAACTACATATTACAATTTAGCAAACCATTTCTTTGACTTCACAATCACAATTACGGCAACGAGCCCCCATAGCCACACTATACATTCGATTGCCCACAACGGTAACATCTTAGCTTGATAAAGACCCGCAAAAAAATCGATTAGAGCATGAATCAAAACCGCATAAAGCAAGTACACGGCCTTTCTTGTCCGAATCCCGTACAAAACAGTTAATGAAATTGCAATTTGGATAAATTCGCCGGTATGCGCTCGAACGCGCCTAACCAATATTCATGTTGCGGTGTATGAATCATTCGGTCTTTGAGCCTGTAGCGAGGTCGGTTTTGAACAACTCCTTTGTAAGCAGGGTAGCTAGCGTATCAACAGACATCTTGCGGATACCGATCATGGGTGCAAGTTGAATCGCGCAAGCTGTCATCCCTGAAATGATAAAGCGTGGTAGCGGAGCAATCGACTCTGTTGGTTCCATGTGGGCGACTCAAGCTATTGGTGCTACACCTTCAAGTGCATACTCAGCTGCCATGGCGGGTAGACACGCGTTAACACGCAATCTAGCCATAGAATTTGCCAAAGATCAAATTCGTGTCAATACTGTCGCTCCTGCTGTAGTAGAAACACCCGTTTACAATAGCTTCGTCCCCCAAGATCAAATTAGAAATGTATTAGATAGTTTTCATGCATTTCATCCACTTGGAAGAATTGGTCAGCCTAAGGATATGGTATCCGCCATCTTATTCTTGGCTAGTGAGGAAGCAAGCTGGATTACGGGAGCTATTTTACCTGTTGATGGTGGTGTAACTGCTGGCAAACATTAACTTCACTATGTAATAGAAACCTAGTAGTTAGAAGATCCAGATATGGCAAAGCTAGTTCCATTAATAGGGTCTCTTCTCACAACAGCCCATAAAACAAAGAGGCTTTCCTTAATCAGGAGGGCCTCTTCTTTTCATCCTCAATTCGTAAATAGGCCATACACAAATCCAAGGAGCAATGTACCTACCGCGCCGATCCGAATGATCTGATCGCTCACTGGCAACGCTGCTTTTTAAGCGAATTGCTTGGCTCCAAGGGGAGGTTTTCTGATAGCAACGTCGAATGATTGAGTAACAAGATCTGTTAAATTGTATGGAAGATATCAACATTAACGGAGGGAGATTTGATATGAGAGCGCTATTTATTGGAGGTACAGGGACGATTAGCTCTGCAATCACCAAGCAGTTGTTAGAAAAAGGATGCGAGCTTTATCTTTTAAATAGAGGTACAAGGAATGAGGACTTGCCAGCTGGCGTAAACATTTTGAAAGCGGATATTAATGATGAAGATCATGTATCTAAGCTTATTGAAAACTTGGAGTTTGATGTCGTTGCAGATTTCATAGCATTTAAGCCGGTTCAGTTGGAAAGAGATTATCGCTTATTTAAGGGTAAAACGAAACAATTTATGTTTATTAGCTCGGCTTCTGCCTACCAAACCCCTTTATCCGATTATAGAATTACAGAGGGAACTCCTTTATCAAACCCATATTGGGAGTATTCCAGAAATAAGATTGCGTGTGAAGAATATTTAATGAAGCAGTATCGTGAGAATGGCTTTCCGATAACGATCGTAAGACCGAGTCACACCTATAGTGAACGTTCGATTCCACTTGGCGTACATGGAAGTAAGGGTACCTGGCAGGTTGCTAAGCGAATGCTGGAGAACAAGCCCGTCATCATTCATGGAGATGGTACTTCCCTGTGGACAATGACACACAATAGTGATTTTGCTAAAGGTTTTATTGGTTTAATGGGCAATATTCATGCGATTGGTGAGTCCGTTCATATTACTTCAGATGAGACGGTTACCTGGAATCAAATTTACGAGGTAATTGCTGATGCCCTTGGAGTGAAACTTAAAGCAGTCCATGTTTCATCTGAATTTCTGGCTGCATGCAGTAAGGATTACAGAGGTGGGTTGCTAGGAGATAAGGCTAATTCGGTCGTATTTGATAATTCAAAGCTGAAACGACTTGTTCCCGAATTTGTTGCAAACACGCGATTTGATCAAGGGATTAGGCAAACGATCGCCTACATTCTAGCCCATCCTGAACATCAAACAGAGGATAAGGAATTTGATCATTGGTGTGATAAGGTTATCCATGCATTAGATGCTGCTGTAAGGAATATAACTGAATAGGTCATTCCAAAGGTAGGGATCAGCCATGTATTGGTTATTTTTAATCATTATTTTGATATGCGTTCTTATTTTTTTGTTCATGTTTGCACGCAAGGCTAGAGATAAACTAGAGACAAGAAAAGTAGTTCAATTATCACTTAAACAAAAGAAGAATTCGGTGAATAAACAGAACAAACAAACTTGTAGTTTTTGTCGAAAAAAAGCCAAACGTCTTTATTTTTATTCATCCGAAAGCGGTCAGGTATTAGGAGTCTGTGATCCATGTAAACCGCAAGCGGAGCGGCGAGCTTTGATGAGAATATGACCTACTATAAAGGCTCGTTGGTGATAATGCAAAAGTCAAAGAAAAGGTCAGGAGAGCTTTTTCCTAGCCTTTTCTTTTTGTGTTGATTAAAGATGCTTCCTTCCATAAAGGTGGAATTATCTAAGCAGGGAATAGGAGGAAACTAGTCGAATATAATTGGAAATTGTCGTTTTCTGAGACAAATAAGGAGAAACATGATGGAGAGACTCTCAAACACCTATGACTTCCCCCTAGTCCTTCTTTCTATTATAATCGCCATTATTGCTTCGTTTGCTGCATTGGATCTAGGAATTCGTATACATAAAGCAAAAGGCAATGCCCGTTACATATGGTTATCTGGCGGAGCATTTGCGATGGGGATGGGCATTTGGTCCATGCATTTTATAGCTATGCTTGCATTCCATTTGTCTATTCCGGTCACCTACAATGTAACGCTGGTCATTGTTTCGATTCTTCCTGCCATTTTTTCATCGGGGTTAGCATTGCATATGGTAAGTCAACCTTCTATGCGTACATTCCAAGTCATCATAGGTGCCTTTTTCATTGGGATTGGAATTGTTTCTATGCACTATACCGGGATGGAAGCCATGGTGATGGAAGCAACAATTACATATAATCGTTTTCTATGGGCTCTTTCTGCCATCATCGCATTTGTCGTATCATTAGTAGCCTTACTTCTATTGTTTTGGGCGAAACAAAATTCGAATAAACCGGATTTTGGGTGGAGAAAAGTAGGAAGTGCTGTCATTATGGGGGTTGCTATATCAGGCATGCATTTCACTGGGATGTCGGCAGCAACGTTCACACACGATCATAACCATATCAGCTTGTCGGGATCATCGTTCGATAATACTCTTCTAGCGTATTCGATTGGCATTGGCATGCTGATCATTCTGGGATTGGTGTTTATCAGCACTTTTGTTGAGAACCGTTTTGAATCACAATCTTTGGGGTCAGAAAGAAAATTCCGTTCCGTGATCGAGTCCGCTAACGACGCTATTATTTTAGCCGACAGCAAGGGTACCATTATTTCATGGAACACCGGAGCCCAGCTCATTTTTGGGTATCAAGAAAAAGATATTTTAGGTAAAATGCTGCAAATCTTAATACCTGAACGATACAGAGAAGCTCATAAAAAAGGAATGGAACGTTACCTTACCACAGGCAAACCTCACGTTATTGGGAAAACCGTCGAATTACAAGGACTGAGAGAAGACGGAAGTGAATTTCCAATCGAAATTTCCCTTGCAGCGTGGGTAGAGGAAGGAAATACCTACTTCAGCAGCATCATTCGAGATATTACGGAACGCAAAAAAACGGAAGAAAAAATCAATCAAATGGTATATCTTGATCCTTTGACAGGATTGCCAAATCGACGTTTACTCAATGATCGCCTCACGCAAGCATTGGATCAGGCAAGTGAAAATAAACAAATTATAGGGATTATGTTTATCGATTTGGATCGTTTCAAATATATCAACGACACGCTAGGACATGCCATAGGTGATCGTTTATTGATTGAGGTTGCCAAACGAATTAAAGGCTGCATGGGTAAAATGGATACCGTTTCACGCCAAGGTGGAGATGAATTTATTGTGCTTCTCCCCAATATTACTTCTGACGACATTACGAAAAAAGCCCAAAAAATAGTCAACGTATTCACGCAATCGGTTGTGTTAAGCGATCACGAGATGTTTGTAACCCCATCCATTGGGATCAGTTTATATCCATCCGATGGCAGGGATATAGAAACCTTGATCAAGAATGCGGATACAGCCATGTACCGTGTAAAGGAGCAAGGAAAAAATAATTTCCAGTTTTATACACCTGACATGAATGAAGCGGTGTCCCAAAAGATGAAGTTAGAGATGGGACTGCGCAAAGGTTTGGAACGCGGCGAATTTAAGGTTTACTATCAACCGCAGATTGATGTCATTTCCGGTAAAGTGATTGGTGTAGAAGCCCTGATCCGTTGGCAGCATCCGGAATGGGGAAATATATCGCCCGATGAGTTTATCCCCTTAGCCGAGGAGACTGGATTGATCATTCCAATAGGCGAATGGGTGCTTTATGAAGCATGCCTCCAAAATAAAATTTGGCAAAATACAGACTATCCACCTTTACGTATCGCTGTAAATATATCTTCCCGTCAATTTCAACAAAACAATTTAGTTGAGGTGGTCAGTAAAACTTTAAAAGACACGGAGCTTGACCCTCAATATCTTGAGCTTGAACTCACGGAAAGCATCATCCAAGATTCGAAGTATGCAATTACTACGATGCAGAAACTAAAAGCAATGGGTATTCATCTATCCATTGACGATTTTGGAACCGGATATTCTTCTTTAAGTTATTTGAAACTATTCCCTATCGACAGTTTAAAAATCGATCGCTCTTTTACAAGTAATATTTTTGAGGATTCAAAGGATGCAGCACTTGTTCATACCATCATCGATATGGCACATAATCTGGATTTAAAAGTGATTGCGGAAGGTGTTGAAACGCAGGAGCAGTTACATTTCCTTCAACAGAGACAATGTAACGAAGCGCAAGGATACTTTATTAGCCGCCCAGTATCGGGTGAAGAACTTTCCATTTTCTTAGAGAACCGTTCATAATAGTAGTAGTAGACGCCACCCTTGAGAAGGTGATCCTCATACAAAAATGACTGGACAAGTATATACTTATCCAGTCATTTTGCGTATTACATCCCGCTATCTTTTAGCCAGATCCTCAATGGAAGTAATGTTCATATATTTGGGAACAACTAGACCGAGCTTGGTTCCAATCAGGTTGGGTCCCAAGTCCTCGAATTTACCTTTAAACTTCTCATAATAATCTTTATGCGTGGTTGGCAGCCAAGCTGCAACCATGGCATCGGCATCCCCGCTAGCGATACCCGCCCACATGGGTCCTGCCTCCACCTGAAGCATGTCCACTTGGTATCCCAGCTTGCTTTCCAGCACGTATTTAACCACATTTGTACTCGCAATTTCAGAATCCCACGCTACATAGGCAAGCTTTAACTTCTTCCCATTCGCTTTGGGAATACCGCTAATCCATGCATTCACTTTATCCGGGTTAGTCTCCACCCACTGCGAGGCCGACTCCTCGGGTTTCTGACCCTCTTGGATTTTCGCCATCACTTGTTCCATATCTGCAGGTTTCCACTGAAATTTATCGAGGAATTGGTAGGCTGAAGGATGATCGGCTTGTAAATGGAGACGTACAATCGTGTGAATCTCCTCATCTCCACCGAATACGTTTTTTGGATCCGTCAAATATTTTAGATCATACTTAGAAAACATCCAGTGTGGTGTCCAGCCGGTTACAATAATGGGCTTGCCTTCCTTATAGGCTTTGTCTAAGGCAATAGTCATAGCCGTACTGGAACCTTCAATTAGCTTCCATGAGGTAAGATTATAAGCCGTAAGTGCTTTTTCCGAAGCATTCATTAAGCCGGAACCGGGGTCAATGCCAATAATGCTGTAACCCACCTGGTCTCCAACAAACGTACTATTCGAAACAGGAGCTTTCTTCCCTATTCCAATTAAGATAGCAATGATGCAGAAAGCGGCTATGGATGTGATTACCAATGGCTTCTTTAATGCGAAAGACTTGTTCCCTTTTCTTTTCTTTCCAATGACGCTCTGTGTTAATCGGTCCAGAAGGATAGCCAAAACGACAACAGCAAGTCCTGCCTCAAATCCCTGGCCCGTCTTCAATTGAGTCACCGCCCGGTATACGTCGGCTCCGACGCCCTGTGCTCCAATCATTGAAGCAATGACCACCATCGATAGAGACAGCATAATGGTTTGGTTGATCCCGGCTAATATGGTAGGCAATGCCAATGGAAACTGTACTTTGAAAAGCTTCTGAGCCGGGGTTGACCCGAATGCATCCGCAGCTTCCACTAAATCGGCAGGTACCTGCAGGATACCGAGGTTCGTTAAGCGAATGGTCGGCGGAATAGAGAAAATAACGGAGGCGATAACCCCTGGTACCACGCCAAGACCGAAAAAAGTAACCGCGGGAATGAGGTATACAAACGCCGGCATCGTCTGCATAAAATCCAACATCGGGGTCAGTGTACTCCTCACCGAACGGTTTCTGGCACACCAGATCCCGAGTGGCAGTCCAAGAATAATGGAAATAAGGGCAGAGGTTAAAACCAAAGCCAATGTGTCCATTGTGGAGTCCCAGTATCCGAGATTACGGATAAGCAGCAATCCGAGCACGGCGAATAGCGCCAACCGCCACTTGCCGAAATAGTAAGCAAGGAGCGTTAGAAGTATGATAACAACGATAGCGGGGAAGGCATGAAATAAGAAAGTAAATCCGCCTACGATCCCACTAATGACGGATGAGAAGAAGTTAAACAGGAAGGCAAAGTGGGTATTGAACCAACTGATGATGGACTCGACCCAGCGGTCCAAAGGAATTTTCGTGAACATTAGGGGTTCACCTTCTTGTCAGTAATATCATGGGTGCCTGCGATAGCAGCTAGGACTGCGCCACGAACTATAATGCCTAGTAAACGGCCTTTTTCATCGACCACTGTAACCGGAATTTTAGCACTGCTAATAAGCTCGAAGCATTCATTTAAATGGATATCAGGCGGGACTGTAAGCACATCACGGATGACGATATCCCCAATCGTTTTATGATCTTTGACTGCAAGAACTGCATCTTCTGCAGTAATGGCGCCAATGAGCCGTTTTGCTTTGTCCACAACGTACAGGTTCGAAATCCCACTATCCTGCATTAACTGCAAGGCAACCCTAGGTCCTCGTTCCAAAGTGATTGTTTCTGGCCTGCGCATCACGTGTGCAGCCGTTAATACTTTGGACAGATCGACATCCTCTACGAATCGTTCCACGTACTTGTTCGCTGGATTCATTAATATTTCTTCCGGTGTCCCAATTTGGACAACGGAACCCTCTCGCATAAGAGCGATTCTGTCACCAATTCGCAAGGCTTCGTCCAAATCATGTGTAATGAAAATAATTGTCTTTTTCATTTTATCCTGGAGCTCCAGCAGTTCATCCTGCATATCTTTACGAATTAAAGGATCCAGTGCGCTGAACGCCTCATCCATGAGTAAAACATCAGGATCGTTCGCCAAAGCGCGCGCTAGTCCAACCCGCTGCTGCATGCCTCCGCTCAGTTGGTCGGGATGGCTGTCCTCCAATCCTTTTAAACCGACAAGCTCCAAAGATTCCAGCGCCTTTTGCCGATTGGCCTGCTTGGAGCCGCCTTGAATCTCCAGTCCAAACTCCACATTCTCAATGATTGTTTTATGCGGAAACAAGGCGAATTTCTGGAAAACCATACTGATCTTGCGACGCCTAACTTGACGAAGCTGTTCATGGTTCATCGAAACAATGTTCTCGCCATCAATGAGAATTGTTCCAGAGGTGGGTTCAATCAGACGATTCAATAGACGAACCAGCGTAGATTTACCGCTTCCGGACAATCCCATAATTACGAAGATTTCGCCAGCCTGTATGGTGAAATTGACCTTATTTACACCAATGGTATGCTTCGTTTCTTCGTATATTTGCTTTTTGGACCATCCTTTATCAAGAAGCAAAAGGGCCTTCTTGGGATCTTGTCCGAATACCTTTGTCAAATTATTGACTTCAACAATGTGCATAGTTACCTCCTGTTGTTTAGTTGAAATCAGACTATCCTTAAATCAGATATTTCCTCTCCGATCAAAAAAGCCGTAGTAATTATATAAACATAATAGCGGGAATTGAAACAGGCGGGATGTATGCGGGTGTGGTGATTGGGAAATTCATTCTCATAGATGTAGATTGACGAAACGGAGTTCAGATTTTTTAAAAGGGGCTTTCCTGAGAGTTTGAGACTTAAAGGTGGCCCCATAAAGGTTTATGTTGATGATTGCTGGGAGCCAGGTGGAATGAAAAACGGCGGCATTTTAATCCACCCGCGTTGTATCATTAATTGTTTTAATTTTGACCCCAACATGACTTTTTCTGCTTGGAATTGAAGAAACATTATACCGAAATCGGTTCGAATCGATTCTGCATTGGCACCTGCGGCACGGAGAATCAAACTAACGATTTTAAAAGATAATTCGTTGACAAGCACTTCATCCGTCAATTTAAACACCAAGCGGAATACTGTTAGAATCCGAGTGAGGCATATTTTCATGAGCAGGCGGTAAAGTAATACCTTCCTTAAGCATGAAATCATAGAGGCGATCCCGTTGACTATGATTGAGTTCCAAATCTTCCTTAAGCATGGCTTTCAGATCCTCATCATTCGTGGTATTTATACCTGCTTGAACAGTTACTTTGGCTATTTCAAGGCCCGCCAAGTAAATCCAACAAGCCATCACCTCTCCTACATGAAGTGGTTGGGGTTTTTCTTCATCTGTCAAAGATTTAATTGTAGTAATTGCTGCTTCCAATATGCCGACCATTATGATTCCTCCCTACATTGTCATTTATTTGCATATTGTTTACTTGGCCATCTTTTTTATTCATACTAAAAGTGTGCCAAGGAGAGACTGATATGCAAACATTTAGCCGTTTCATATTTGCGTGTAAGGTGAACCTTATCATAAATGACGGCTAAGCTTTTATTCAAATGATGGATCATGTATGTTAGTATAAAGCGTTAGAAATTTATTTAGTTCATGGGTAGCGGATAAAGTCTGACCCCCCAAGTAGGTGTGATCGAGAGATGCAGAATTTAGTCAAAAACGAAAGATTGCAAATGATCGTAATCGCTATTGCAACGGCCACTGGCGCACAATTCAAGATAAATCCCTTTAGCAACGATTATTTCCGCATTGGTCTGGGAGTTAGTATCTTTTTGTTCTTTTTATTACTTATGCCGCATCTACCCTATGTGAAAACGGGTCTCCTAACGGGGATCGTTAGCATGATCGTTCAGTCTGGAGATTGGATCACTCACGTGCAATCATTTACGATCTTGGAGAGCTTACAGAATAATGCAGCAGCCGGTTGTTATTATGTTGTATTTGCATTTGGAATGAGCAAGCTTCGAAAAAGATTGACTGAATTTCACCCCCTCATGTTAGGTGGATATATAACATTAATTGACTTCGTTTCTAATGAAACGGAGCTCTTATTACGTGGGGTTTTCCTCGGAACGTATACCTTTTATTTTAAAGAATGGTTCCTTATAATGGTCATAGCCGTAGTACGCAGTTATTTTGTAATCGGTTTGTACAACAGCATTGTTATTAGTCAGATGCGTTTGCTCCACGCTGAGCAGGAAAAACGGATGGAGCAGATGCTGAACATCAACTCTGGTTTGTATGGAGAAGCCTTTTATTTGAAAAAAGCTATGGATACCATAGAGGGGATTACCGCGGATAGCTATGACCTCTATCGGAAATTGAATGAAGATAACCTCAAAGGCTATAGTCAGCGTACGTTAGGAATTGCCCAACAAATCCATGAAGTAAAGAAGGATTCCCAACGTATTTTGGCAGGATTATTGAAATTATTCGATAGTGAAGTTGTTGTTCATATGAGTCTTTCGGAGATCATGCACTTTGTCGTAAAAGGAAATCAAGAATATAGCGAAATGTTAAGGAAAAAGGTTATCATTGAAAAAGAACTGGCATTTAATCTGAACACGTCGCACTATGTGCCTTTGCTGACGATCATAAATAACTTAGTTGCCAATGCGGTAGAAGCTATAGAGAAAAATGGAACCATACATATTCGGGTCTTTGAAAAAGAAGAAGACGTATATTTTAACGTTATAGATTCCGGAAAAGGAATTCTTGATCATAAAAAGGAACTCATTTTCGAACCTGGTTACACGACAAAATACAATGAAGAAGGGATAGCAGCAACCGGGATCGGTCTTTCTCATGTGCGCGATATTGTTCATTCCTTTGGGGGAAGTATTGGGTTAGCATCATCGGAGAAAGCAAGTGGTACTCAGTTTGTTGTTCGTCTCCCAATTACAAGTCTAATTAAAGAGGGTAGAGTCGATGGCACTTTCAATTATGATCGTTGATGATGATGTCGTTTGCAGAAGTATGCTGCAAGATATTATTGATGAATGCGGCATTGGCGAGGTTATGGGGACGGCGGAAGGTGGAATTGAGGGGGCTCGAATGATCCTTAAATCGAAGCCCGATGTCGTGTTGATTGATTTATTGATGCCTGATCAGGATGGTATTGAGACCATCACGCAATTGAAAAACAGTGGGTATGACGGGAAATTTATTATGATTTCACAAATTGAAAATAAGGACATGGTAGGGGAAGCTTATCAAAAAGGAATCGAGTTCTTCATCCATAAGCCGATTAATCGCGTGGAAGTAGAGCACGTATTGTGCAAAGTCAATGAGCAGTGGAAATATGAGCGGTATGTTTCTGAGATCAAGCAATCTTTAGCAAAATTGGATATCGCTGGACCGTCCTCTCCCCGTATAGAACGAAAAGTTCGTGATGTGGTGAAGGCTATTCTAATGGATTTGGGAATCATCGGTGAGATTGGCAGTAAAGACATTATAGCTTTAATGGAGAATGCCATCGAACATAGAGAGGCAACTAGTTTCCCTCCTTTAAAAGAATTGTATGAGTCTGTCGCCAACACCTATAAACAAGGCCAGAAAGATATTGAGAAAGAAAGTAAGGCGATTGAACAACGCATTCGACGGACGATCATGGCTGCATTAAATAATATGGCTTCCATTGGTTTAACCGATTATAGTAATCCTAAGTTCGAGTATTACGCGCCGCTGTACTTTGATTTCCAGGATATTCGGATGAGGATGAAAGTCATGGACGAAGAACTGCAGCCCGATAAAGGAAAAGTAAACATTAAAAAATTTTTACAAGTTTTTTATATGGAGATACTAGAAAAATTAAATAATTGAGTAAGGAATTCAACCTCTCAAGTCTGGAGATAGTATGGACTGAAGGTTTGGATTCCTTTTTTTATTTCACTGTGATATATCATCACATGAAATAGATACCAATACGAAATGTAATCGGATACAATTTTTTCAAGTAAAATTAATCGTCTCGCATGTAAACTTTATTTTCATGTCGTGTAATTGTTTTTGTAGGATTCTGTATGTTGCTGTAGAGCAGGAGGTAGTATGAATTTACAAACAGATCGAATCATTCGATCTCAAATTTAATAGAGGAAAAGGGGTTCTTACATGAAAAAAGGTTTATCAGTAGTACTTGGAACGGTTATAGCTTTAACACTTAGTGCTTGTGGAAATGGTGCAACTACGGATAATAAGTCTACGCAGACTACCCAACCTGCACAAACAACAACAGCTAAAAAATATACGTTTGGTACAGATGCGACGTATCCCCCTTTCGAGTTTCAAAAAGATGGCAAGTACATTGGAATAGATATTGATTTAATTAACGCAATAGCTAAAGAAGAGGGATTTGAAGTTGAATTAAAACCTATGGACTTCAAAGGAATTATACCAGCTATTACATCGAAACAACTGGATGGTGCTATCGCTGGTATCAGTATTACGGACGAACGTAAACAGGTTGTTAGCCTTTCGGATCCGTATTACCAAGCTGGACTTTCGCTAATCGTTCGAGAAGATAATACAACCATCAAAACTCCCGAAGACTTGAAGGGGAAAGTTATTGCTATTAAGAAAGGTACTTCCGGAGCAAAACAAGCAGATGAATATGGTAAAAAATATGGCGCGACAGTTAAGTATTTCGATGATAGTCCGGCCATGTATCAAGAAGTCGCCAATAAAAATGCCGATGTAACGATTGAAGATTTTCCGGTGATCTCGTATAAAATTGCCGTTGATCCTAATTCTAAGCTGAAAATTGTTGGGGATCGTTTGAACGGCGATCACTATGGTATCGCGGTCAGAAAAGATAACGAGGAATTGTTGAAAAAAATTAATGATGGACTCAAGAAGATAAAAGCTAACGGTAAATATGATGAAATTATCAACACTTATCTGGGTAAATCCACAAAATAGATAACACAAGCGCTAACCTTTTGTCACCCAATGTTCAATGGGCTTCAGAAGGTTAGCGTCATTATGAATTCAATCAAAAGGAAGGGTTGGGGTCCGGTGACTTCCTCGTTGCAGGTTATTTTAGATGCACTACCCATGTTGTTGAAAGGCGCTCTAATTACCTTTAAAATTGTTATCATCTCTTTACCGATCGCTTTTCTTACAGGTTTAATTACGGGTTTGATGAATGTTTCTTCTAGTAAAATTCTTCGGGCTATCGCTACTTCTTATGTTGATATCATTCGGGGAACACCACTATTAGTGCAGGTCTTCTTTGAGTACTTTGGTATCCCCGCTTTCTTTGATATTCGGATACCGGCAGAGACCGCAGGTATTATTGCCATCAGTTTAAATGCGGGCGCTTATATCTCAGAGATTTTCCGAGCGGGTATTGTCTCTATTAGTAAGGGACAGACGGAAGCGGCGCGATCGTTAGGGTTAAGTAAATGGTTGACGATGCGGTTGGTTGTTTTGCCACAAGCCATTCGCCGGATGGTGCCTGCTTTTGTCAATCAATTCATTGTAAGTATTAAGGATACTTCCCTATTGTCCGTCATTGGAATCAGCGAGTTGACACAGAGCGGGGAGATTATTATCTCTGCTAACTATCGTGCTTTTGAGATATGGGGAGTCGTGGGTGTCATCTACTTTATTATCATCTATGCTTTATCCCGCTTATCTCACGTATTTGAGAGGAGGTATGCTTCCAAATGATCGTCGTACAAAACTTGAAAAAGAAATTCGGTACGAACGAAGTACTGAAAGATATTTCTACTACGATTCGAGAGAAAGAAGTGGTTTGTGTTATTGGACCCTCTGGATCAGGAAAGAGTACATTCCTACGTTGTCTGAATCTTCTTGAGGATGTAACGTCTGGAAAAGTAGTGATCGGCGATGTCGAAGTCACTTCACCTACCACGAATATCGATCAATTGCGCCAAAATGTAGGGATGGTTTTTCAGCTCTTTAACTTATTCCCTCATCTAACTGTATTGGAAAATATCATGTTGGCCCCGAAACACATTAAAAAGATAGATAAGCAGCAAAATGAACAAAAATCCATGGAACTGCTGACCAAAGTGGGCTTGGCTGGGAAGAGGGATGCATACCCTGACCAGTTGTCTGGCGGACAACAGCAGCGTGTAGCCATTGCTCGTGCGCTGGCTATGAATCCACGTGTTATGTTATTCGATGAACCAACTTCGGCCTTAGACCCCGAGATGGTAGGCGAAGTGCTGCAAGTAATGAAGGATTTAGCCCATGAGGGGATCACCATGATTGTCGTCACGCATGAAATGGGCTTCGCTCGCGAGGTGGCAGATCGTGTAATCTTCATGGATGGAGGGTATATCGTAGAAGAAGGAACGCCTTCCGAACTATTCGATTCCCCCAAACACGAACGTACCCAAGCATTTCTTAGCAAAATCCTATAGATGGATTTATAATAGGTATACAAACACACCTCTAGAAGGTCGCTCATCGTTGAACGGCCTTGATAGAGGTTTTCTACTTATTGCTCTTTTATGTAAGCGGAAACCATGCGAAAGGAACGTTTCTATGAAAAAGATACTTTTGTTAGCTACGGGTGGAACCATCGCGTCCGTCGTTGGGGAGGATGGATTGACCCCGGGGATGACGGCCGATGAACTGATAAGCTATTTGCCCGCACAAAATCACCTGTATAAGGTAGACAGTAATGTACTGATGGAAATTGACAGCACAAATATGCAGCCTGAATTTTGGGTCCGCATCGCGGAAGCCGTCCATAAGCATTATGATGATTATGATGGATTTGTCATCACGCATGGCACGGATACGATGAGTTATACGTCAGCTGCGCTTTCTTATATGCTGCAAAACTTGAGTAAGCCGGTTGTTATTACAGGTTCTCAAGTTCCAATCCACAACAATCACACAGATGCCATCCATAACATGCGTAACGCTGCCCAGTTTGCGTGTGAAGACATTGGTGGTGTATTTATTGTTTTTGATGGCAAGGTGATTAACGGGACAAGAGCTGTGAAAGTGAGAACACGCAGTTACGATGCTTTTGAAAGCATAAATCATCCTTATGTAGCTTGCTTTGATGGCGATGAAATCAAGTACACTGCGTCTGTTGTACCTATACAAAATAAAGAGATAAAGCTAGATATATCGCTCTGTCCCGATGTTTTTTTGTTAAAGCTGCATCCAGGTACGAAGCCTGAGCTTTTCGACTATCTGAAACAACACTATAGAGGTGTGATTATCGAAGGCTTTGGTTTAGGAGGGGTTCCTACCCAAGGGCGCAACCTTCTTCCGAAAATCATTGAGCTTACAGAAGCTGGAGTCGCTGTTGTCATTACGACACAATGTCTGGAAGAAGGCGGCGATTTGACGCTTTATGAAGTTGGGCGTAGAGTAGGCAGAGAACAGATTATTTCGTCGAAGGATATGAATAAAGAAGCAATTGTTCCGAAATTGATGTGGGCTTTAGGCAAGACCAATGACCTCAAAGAGGTAAAGGAAATGATGGAAATGTCGATCGCCGGTGATACCACATTGTAAAAAGCGAGTTATTTCGATAGCGGATCTTATTCACTTATTTACATCAAATAAGTAAAACACATAATCACTAGATACACCTGCATGTCCGAGTTGACGGAGCATAGAAGTGATGTTGCCGCGGTGGTAAGTGCCGTGATTAACAACGTGCTGGATAAGCTCTTCGTTGCTGGCATGCAGGACGCCATATTTCGGATTCGGAAAGTCTTTCATAGCTTGCCAATCGACATCACTATTAAAAAGGCTCTGTAAGCCTCGGTTAGCTCCGAGAAGGCGGCCTCTAGTTGTTTCAAGCTTTTCCCCTTGGTCTTTTCTTCAACAGTGACGATCAGCTCTCTGGTTTGCTCATAGCTGCTTCCTTTCATGCCGGACAACCAGACAGTATCCACTCTGTAGATGTGCACAAGGCCGGCATGTATGGTTGGAAATACATCGCTCATCTCCTGCAGCAAAATCTCCTCCGGCAGTTCCTCTAAATGAGTGAAAACGCGCTTATTAGCCCATACATGATACTCGTAATTTTTGATAATTTGAGTAGACATCTGATCAATCCTCCTTTTTAATTGCTTGATAGAGTTCTATTAATGTGCCATCGGCATCCCGAAAATGGGCAAGTCGTCCATTCCATGTCGGATGATTAAATGGTTCTTTGATGAATTCGACACCTTTTTCTGATAAACGATGGTAGGTATCATCTATATTTTCAACTTCAATATTGAGTACAAAATTCGTTGCATAGCTGCCGCTTTGCCCTAAATCTTCTCCCAGTGCTTCGCCCATTGCTTTGCGGGGCAGCAGCTCGATACGAGCAGCGCCCGTGTTAAACAACGCGTACTCCATTGACTCCTCATACCAGTCAGCTTTCAATTCTAATTGATCCCTATAAAAAGCTGCGCTTTTGTGAAAATCATCAACCAAAATACGAACTTGTAATAAATTCATGATCTTTCCTCCCTAGGTTTCACCTAAGACCCATTGTAGTCTATCTTCACTGACAGAAACGGTCAGTCAAGCTGCGCCGACGCATAATAATTGTGTAAATTTTTAGTTACCTCAATCATTTGGTTTTGGAGCAGCTGCGGCTCTTTAATGCGAAGGGTCCCCCCATAAGTCAGAAGAAAGTAGGGAAGATCAAACCGGATGTACCGCTCTTCCAGTTTGAAATGTGCTTCAAGCTGCGAACGTTCTACCAACGCATGGGCCAGCAACCAATGACCACATAGATCATCTAATGCTTGCTCTCTTCCTGTAATTTTGACAGATATGAGCTCATCTGGCTTATCCGAATAAGGCAGCACACCTGAAAGGATAAATTGGCGCGCCGAGAAATCAGCAGGCCGTTCAAAAGTCTTCTCCGTCGTAGTTAACTTTCGAATACGATCGATACGAAAGCTTCGAATTTCTTTACGAAGATGACAATGACCTACCACATACCATTTGCTTTTCCAGCAAACAAGTCCGTAAGGATCCAAATGACGAGCTTCTGTTACAGATCCGTAGCCTTTTTGATAATCCATAAATATCGTTACGCTCTGAGCCACCGCCAATTCCACTTCTTGAAGCAGGGATACTTGCGAAGCATCAGCTTGGGGAAGAATGACGTCCAGACCTTGCTCATGTAAATGGATTTGATGGCGTTGTTCTTCATTGGTATACATTTTCAGCTTTGCGACTGCCTGACTTAATTTCTCTCCAAACGGATACCCCGCCTCCTGGGCAAAAGCGGCTGCATGAATTAACGCTTTTTGTTCATCCAGATCAAATACAAGCGGAGCTTCATTGAACTGACCGAGCAAGCTATAACCGCCATGATGCCCGGAATCGGAAATAATCGGGACTCCGCTGGCACATAAAGCATCGATGTATCGATAGACGGTTCGGATGTTTATTTCCAGCTTCTCAGCAAGCTGCTTAGCTGTTATTCGCTTCTGAGATTTGAGCAACCACAGGATAGAAAGCATATGATCTGCTTTTGACATAACCCATATTCCTTTCCTAGGAAATGCTTTCCATACGCCTCCATCATACCATTGACAGACCGATGAAAAAAACACCCAATCTCGAAGAGATAGGGCGCTAGCTTTATAAAAATATACCGTTAAAATAACGTTATGCCGTACTCCTCAATTTTACGATATAGCGTCGTTCTTCCGATTTTCAATTGTCCGGCGGCTTTGCTAAGGTTCCATTCCGAGTTTTTCAACGCCTTCTTGATCGCCGTGATTTCCGCGTCCTTCAACGTGAGTGGGTGATCTTTGCCTGGCCCTGCTTGCACAGCCTCATCGGATTCTTCGAACGATAGATGCTCAGCGTCAATCGCCTGTCCTCCAGCTAGGAAGACCGCCTGCATAAGAATGCCACTAAGCTCTCTTATATTGCCCGGCCAGCTGTAGGTTAACAGCTTTTGCTGCGCTGCTTCCGTTATAAATGGACAGGGCGAAGCGTGCTTTTGGAGTAAATGATCGGCTAATGTCAAAATATCGCTTCTCTTTCGTAATGACGGCAGCGTAATATGTATCACCTTCAATCGGTAATATAGATCAGCCCGAAATCGGCCTGCTTTAATCTCCGTGGCCAAGTCCTTATTCGTTGCAGCAATGACTCTAATGTCAATTGCTTTGCTCTTCGCGCTGCCTACCGGAGTAATCACGCCTTCCTGGAGTACTCTTAGTAAAGCAGCTTGCGCACGAAGAGGCATGTCGCCTATCTCATCTAGAAAAATAGTACCTTTGTGCGCGGCCTCGAATTTCCCGGCATTACCGTCTTTGTTCGCTCCCGTGAAAGCCCCGCGAGCGTATCCGAACAATTCACTCTCGACCAGGCTGTCCGGGATGGCGCTGCAATTCAGTGCAATGAACGGCTCTGCCGACCGTGTGCTGGCGGTATGAATGGATTGCGCGAACAATTCTTTCCCCACACCGCTTTCACCTAATAATAAGACAGGAAAATCAGTCGCTGCCGCCTTCTTGGCTAGTTCTTTCTTCTGTAAGAGGGTCGGACACGTACCGACAATATCCCTAAACGCATACAAATGCTGCTCGTTTGCCGCTTGCTTCTGAATGGAGACGGACTGCCACAGCTTCTGATGCTCATTATGAATGGTTTCGACCGAAAAGCCTTCCAACTTCGTAAACACTTTGCCAATTGCGTCACTTCCAACAATGCGGATGGCGGCATGATTAGCACGAAGGATGCGGTTATCCCGGCTTAGAGAAAGCAGCGGTAAAGGATGATTTAGTGAGGAATGCTCGAGTTCTCTGAGGGTAATGAGATGCTCCTTCTTCGACTCTTCCAGCAGAATTTTATTCTGTAGGGAATGGGCTGCCATACAGGCAAGTGTAAACGTATAGGCGTGGTAATTCTCTTGTTTGCCGCTAATATTGATGATACCGATCAGTTCGCCGATTGAATTGAAGACGGGTGCCGAGGCGCAGGTCAAGAAGTGATTGGAGTTGAAATAATGCTCTTCGGCATGCACACGCACGGCTTTTTTCTCTGCGAGGGCGACACCTATGGCATTTGTTCCTTTTCTTCTCTCTGCCCAATTTGCTCCTACTTGCAGCTGAACCGCTAACGCCCGGCGGGAGAAATCGATATCTCCAACCGTGTGAATAATGGTTCCCTCCGAATCGATAAGCAGCGCCATCTGACCGGATTGCTTGATGCCTGTGTGCATTTGCTCGAATATTTGCTCCGTATAATGTATGGTTTGCTCGTTTTGCCTTAACAGAGATTGCATGTGGCTTCCGGTTAAGATGTCGTCGTCAATGGGGTCGGTGGGCATTAAACCAAGTTCGTGACAGCGCTTCCAAGATGACGCCGCCGCTTCTGATAAAAAGTTATTTTCCACGGATAGCAAAAATAAACACCTCCATTGCAATCGGTTTCCTAATCCGATCATATCATAGTTGCTTTTATTAATGGAGAGCTGAAAGAAAGAATGTCCCAAAATGGAACACTTCCGTTGTTTCAGATCGGAACAAAAACTAGTAAGCGCTCACCATATTGCCTTATTGGACGGCATTCCATATGTTGGCACGATCCTTGCTTATATATTTAACGTATTCCATTTTAAGGAGGCTGAGCTAAATGATTTATGCACAACCTGGACAAAACGGATCAAAGGTTACGTTTAAAAAACGGTACGAAAATTTTATCGGAGGGCAGTGGACTGCGCCTATTAAGGGTCAATACTTTGATAATCCATCACCTGTAAATAACCGTGTTTTCTGCGAGGTTCCACGCTCTACTTCAGAGGATATCGAGATGGCTTTAGATGCTGCGCATGCTGCAAAGGACGCATGGGGGCGCACGTCCGTTGCGGAGCGTGCCGTCATTTTAAATAAAATTGCTGATCGGATGGAAGCGAATTTGGAAATGCTCGCGGTTGCCGAGACCTGGGATAACGGGAAGCCGGTTCGAGAAACGCTCGCGGCTGATCTGCCACTGGCGATCGATCATTTTCGCTATTTTGCAGGATGCATTCGCGCCCAGGAGGGTTCGCTCAGCCAATTGGATGACAATATGGTAGCTTACCATTTCAATGAGCCTCTTGGCGTCGTCGGTCAGATTATACCGTGGAACTTTCCATTGCTTATGGCGACATGGAAGCTTGCACCAGCACTTGCGGCCGGAAATGCGGTCGTTCTGAAGCCCGCTGAGCAAACGCCGGCATCCATACTGGTGCTGATAGAGCTCATTCAAGATTTGCTGCCGCCAGGCGTACTTAATATCGTCAATGGCTTCGGACTTGAAGCCGGTAAACCGCTTGCCTCGAGCAGCCGGATCGCGAAAATCGCCTTTACCGGCGAGACAACGACAGGCCGTTTAATTATGCAGTATGCTTCGCAAAACCTGATTCCGGTCACCTTGGAGCTGGGTGGTAAGTCACCAAACATTTTCTTTGAGGATGTGGTCGCACGTGATGACGCTTTCTTCAATAAAGCGCTCGAAGGCTTTGCAATGTTCGCCCTGAATCAAGGAGAAGTCTGCACCAGCCCGTCACGCGCATTAATTCAGGAATCGATTTATGATCAATTTATGGAAAGAGCCTTGAAGCGAGTCGCTGCCATCAAACAGGGTAATCCTCTGGATACGGAAACGATGATTGGCGCACAAGCCTCTACCGAGCAAGTTGAGAAAATTATGAGCTATATCCATATCGGTGCACAGGAAGGTGCCGAATGTCTGATCGGCGGAGATCGGGCAAAGGTAGATGGAGATATCTCCGAGGGCTACTACATTCAGCCGACAGTTCTGAAGGGGCATAACAAAATGAGAATCTTCCAAGAGGAGATTTTCGGACCGGTTCTTTCCGTTACGACGTTCAAGGATCAGGAAGAGGCGCTGGCGATCGCGAATGACACGCTCTATGGTCTTGGCTCCGGTGTTTGGACGCGCGACATGACCACGGCCTACCGGATGGGGCGCAGCATTCAAGCCGGCCGCGTATGGACGAATTGCTACCATGCGTATCCTGCCCATGCGGCTTTCGGCGGCTATAAGAGCTCGGGCATTGGTCGCGAGAATCACAAAATGATGCTCTCCCACTACCAGCAAACCAAAAATTTACTTGTCAGCTACAGCCCCGACGCACTGGGCTTCTTCTAAGAGAGCCGAACGATGACGATAGAAGTGAGCAAGGTTGTTGCTACTGATGCCGCTCTAGAGCTAATCGAAATCGTAAAGGCCAAACATGGCCCTGTCATGTTTCATCAATCCGGCGGATGCTGCGATGGCAGCTCCCCGATGTGCTACGCGCAAGGGGAGTTCCTTATCGGCGACAGCGACGCATGGCTGGGGGATATAGGCGGCGCCCCCTTCTATATGAGCAAGTCGCAATACGATTATTGGAAGAATACGATGCTTATCATCGACGTGGTACCCGGCAGAGGTGGGATGTTCTCGCTTGAGGGGCCGGAAGGGCGACGTTTTCTGACTCGCTCGAGGATGTTCTCGGATGAGGAGCGGCGTGTGTTGGGTCTCTAAGCTTTTTTATAAGATAGGATTAATAACCCTGTTCTCTTTCCTTGACGAAGGGAACAGGGTTTTTTGTGCTGCAGGCAGCCTTTTACAAGAAAGGCTCCTCCTATATTGGCCTATGACCATGACGCAAATCGCAGAAAGGCTGCATTAGAGCTACTTTTGGCTGGAATTGTTGTATCTTTTGTAACAAGTTTAAACTTTACATTTAAATCCTAAACTTTACATTTAAATCTTAACGTTTAAATCGTACAGTTTAAAGCTTAAATCTTAAAGTTCAAATCTTAAACTTTAAACTTTAAAGTTCATTCCAACTAGCAACTAAAAATACCAATTATTCCAAACACCCTCTCAATTGGGCCTTGTTACGCGAATCTTTATATAAACAATAAGGTTGAGGAGAGGGGAATAGACTTGACAAAGAACGAAGTCTTAACCACTACCATCACGCTGTCTATTGATAATGGCAGCAGTCACGTTAAAGTGATTTACGACCATTTGGACAAAAACTTTATTTTTCCTAATGTACTAGCACAACCGTTTGGTGAACGATTTCTTTTGATGGAACAAGGTGATCCCTTGGATTTTCTTGACGTACAGATTACATCGCCTTCGATAGAGAGCGATCAGTACCGACATGTTTACGTGGGTAACTTAGCGATCGGTGACGAAGGGATTATTCATGAAATTGTAGGGGATAAAGCGGTGCAAAAGAAGGCCCAGAGACCCGAAACAATGGTGACACTCCTTACGGCTGCGGCGTATGCCATTGCCAAGAAACATGAGGATGCCATCAGGCGGGGGAAAAAGCGGATTAAAGCCGCTGTCAACTTGGGTACAGGTTTGCCGATTCGTGAAATAACGAAATTCCGTGAGGAATTTGCTCATAAGATTACAGGAGGCGTACATTCCGTTACATTCGGGACGACCCCCGTATTTAAAGGGATAACAGTGGAAATGGAATTTTCGCTTCCTACCGATATCAGCATAGACGATGTATCCGGTGTTTACGACCTTGAGGCCACTTCCAAATCGCATCTATCCCATAAAGGCTTCGGCATTGCCGATGTTGGTGGTGTTGACATGGATATCGCGTTCTTCAAACCCGGTCTCGATCTGGATCAGCGGCACTCTACCGGCGCTAAGATCTACCTTAATGATGCTTTAGAGAGCATTCGCAACGAGGTTAATTCGCAAGGCGAGGAATTGATCGCTAGCACGGCAGAATTGACCCTCATGCTGGTTAACAAAGAGTATGAGATTTATGCGGAGGGTAAGGTTGTTTTTGACATGACAAGCCTTATTAATCGGCACATGCGCATATTAGCGGAGAAAGTGCTGAAATACGCCCGCAACTCTTGGAAGCATGTTCGCTACGCCAACGAATTTTGGTTTATCGGCGGTGGAGCGGTCGTTTTGCAGCCTTGGATTGAGAAACTAAACGCTGAGCTGGGCTTGCCCATTAAGTTTGATAGCGTGGAACACAGCCAATTCCGAAATGTGCGAGGCACCTTTCTTATGCTTGACCACGCGCTGAAACATGCGGACGAATCCGCGGCAGCTAGTGCTGATTCTGAAGGAGTATCTGAGAGCGGGAGCGGTTCGGATTGAAAAAGCGGAGATCCACCGTTTACGTTCGTTCCGGTAAGGATGTTACCCTTTATATTCCGTCAGATACTCCGCCTGAGGTTATCGACTATTTGAATCAGTTGAAGATGGAAGGCATTTTCAGTCAAGGAATCATGGATATTTTGATAAAATATGTTCGTGAAGAGCAATCGAGTAAGCGACCGGTTGTAGAATTATTTCCCGGGAAAGAAATGGTCTCGGACATGGATGATGCCGTTTCTCTAGCAGACAGCTATAGTGACATGGATTCGGCAGAGCCTATTGAACCTTCTCATGAATCGAATGATGATTTCAACCAGCCAAAGAAGGAGATCCTGAGTGCCAATGATCAGAAAAAATTCAGCTTGGCACAAATATTCCGGCAATCTCGGCATAATTCGGGAAAGCTAGTACAACCCTCGGATCATGGCAACAATAATGAGTAGGTGAACTCCATGATAATGAAAAGGAGGACATCAGATGGACAACGGACAAGCTAAGGACGCAGCGCGTCATTTTAATCTTTCAGATGAAGTTTTTCACCATCCCGGCATGGATATTTATACACAAATGACTTTTATCGTCTTGAAATGTTATTCTTCGGAATCGAATATGCCAGGATTATCTGATATCGCTAAGCTCGGTCGCATGAGTCTCAAGCAGGCGACCAAGGCTTTGCAGCAACTCGTGGAGATGAGAATTGTCTCGCATAAAATATTCCGTCGTATGGTTGGAGATTTCCAAGACGATCGACTTTCGTGGGCTGCTAAGGGCTTGCTTACGTTTTGCAAAGAGAACCCGAACATCAACCTAGACGATCTAGTGGAACTATCCAGTGAATCGGGCGAGGATGAACATAGCATACGTAAGGCTCTTAAGGAATTGTACGAATATGGGTACTTGGAAGAGTATCCTGTATGGAGCAAAATCGCTAACTAAGGTATAGATGACATAAGAATCAACTAAAAGGCATCCTGTCTAAAGGGTGCCTTTTTATCAATCATGGATTTGCAATGACTATTCCCAATTACAGTAACGCCCTAAGCTCACGCTGATACTTGTTCAAATGGGCGGTTGTCGGAATAACCTCTTTGGCCAAACGAATACCGCCAATCCTAATGTTCCGGACCACATGATAAGGTGCAGATAAAAGGGCATGAAGAAGGCTGAGATCAGATGAGCTCAAGGGACGATATTTCTGATAATAATCGATCCAACGAAGCATCTCCGAACCGTCCCAGAGGGCGTTTCGATGAAGAATATGGGACAAATCCTTCATTCTGGTGTGGAGCGAAGTGTTGTCAAAATCGATCAAATGCAGCTTCCGCCGTTTGTCTTTCATGAGATTGGGATAATTGTAATCGCCATGAACAAATGCAGAAACCTTTTGTTCCGTATCGATAGCCTCTATCACTTTGGGCTGTTGTAAATGATCTAGTACGTCCTCACTAAGTGCTGCTAAATGTGCGGTAATTTTGTATGAACTGAGAAAGGTTTTATATTCGTTAATCTCGTGATCCAGCCCCATATATCGAATTCTAGCTTCGGGAGCTTCGGCAGTAGGAAATCCTTCCGCTATAGAATGGAACTTGGCTAAAGTTCGAATGCTTTTCTTTAAGTCTTTCTTCCTCGTAAAGTCCGGCCTCTGGCCGTCAACCCAATTCGTTAATGTGTAGGAAAGGCCATCATAAGTCATGTAGGGCGATTGCTCCACTGTAGGAGAAACCTTTTGACTGCGAGTAAAACCACGCTCATCCATATAGGATAAAATCCGGGTAATAAACCGGACCTCCTCTTCCGGGAAAGCGTAACTTTTTAAACAATAAGTCTCGTTCGTAGTCCGAACCTTATAAATATCTTTTATTTGCATAGTTTCTTTAATTTTTATGCCATACATTTGTTCAATCTGTGACTTCATGGACATCTTCATGCTCATTCTCCTTAGGGATTGATTTTGTCCATTCATCTAATAAATCCATGGCTTTTAATCGGGGATGCCAGGTTTTTTCCAAAATTTCGAGCATTTCACGGCTTCTTGATTGATGAGGGAACCGAGTAGCGTGCCAAGCTTCCCGAGGTAATCCATATAAGGACGAAATTAATTTACGCTCGGTCTCATCTAAAGGACGCCGTTCCTCGTACCCTTTTAATAACGCTAGTATGAAATCGGGATTGAATTGTGTAGTATTCATGAGCGCTTTCGCAAGATCCACATAGATGGATCCCACTTTAACACGGTCCCAATCGATAATGAACAGCTGGCCATTTTCAGAAATAATAACATTAGGGGAAGTAATATCGTTGTGTATCAATGCGGGATGCTCCGATTCCTTCTTCATAAGATCTTCAATCTCAGGGCTGCTTAAGTTAGCCCATGCTTGATCGGTGAGACGCTTACAGTATTTTCCGTATTTTTTGTACCATTTACGGTTCCGTTCATGCGTTTGGATAGCTGTTGCCATTCGTCTACGAAAGAAGCGATCTTGGATTTTCCATAATTCGATTTGTTTATGCGTGAAGGGCCCTTTAGTGTCAAGGAGACCACTGGATGTAGTATGTAGGGTGGCAAGGCCCCGGCCAAGCTCTTCAAAATCTTCATTCGTTTCCAAATTCCTTCCTTTTATCCACTCGGTCATATAGAAGGGGCGTCCAAGGTGTAAAGTCCATAGCTTTCCGGAAGGGGTAGTGAGCCATTTGGGCATGTAACTGAATCCACTATTCATCATGAGTTCTATATACGCTGCTGTTGTTTTCATTTGATGAACGGTACTCGTGCGGAGGAGTGTATTTCGAAAAAAGGGTTTCATGGCAAAGGTGCCCGTTTCCGTTTGTACTTGAATGATGGCGTTTTCTCGGTAAAAGGACGCAACCGTGCCTGACCGGAGCGGTAGCAGGCCGAAACGGCGAGTAATTTTATGAATTCGGTTTTTCGTATAGGGATTTGCCATGTAGCAACCTCGCTTTATTTAAGATGGGGAAGGAGTAGCTAATACCTAGACTATTCATTAAGGGGTACGTCTGTATGGTCTATTGCCACGAGTTACAGTAAAAACTTTCCATTTGGGCAGCCAGGGAACGAAAAAATGACCGGAAGGCTGTGAGCCTTACTCGGTCATTTCCTGAAACAAATGTTTCGTCCTTATTTTTTAATTTTTAGTATCCATCTGTTCGCTTTCCTGAGTTCTCGGCAATTTCAGCGCCATCTCTTTCAGAAGTGGATCCGAGGTGTGTCGAATCGACGTTAGCTTGAGTAAGACCTTCTGAAACACGTCGACCGTAATCAGGATCGGCCTTTGTGAAATGTTCGATCATTTTACTCTGGATCATTGGCTTACATATCTTCAGCGCATTTACCAAATTCGCAATCAATTCATCGCGTTCCCAATCTTCAAATTTGCGATAGGTATCTCCGGCTTGTTTGAAATCATTGGTTCGGCTAATTTTTTCACGGACCAATTTGTCATTATACATAGGTTGATGTTCTTTACCGGAAGGAACTGCTTCTTTTAACCCGCCAAGTGAGGAGGGCTCGTAATTCACATGCGGATTCTGCCCGGGGGCGCGATCAACCATGATGGTCATTTGCCCATCCCGTTGGTTCGTCGCTATACGTGTTTTGGGGGCATTAATCGGCAGCTGAAGGTAGTTCGTTCCCACGCGGTATCGCTGGGTATCGGAGTAAGAGAAGGTTCGGCCCTGCAGAAGCTTGTCATCGGAAAAATCGAGACCATCTACCAGAACCCCCGTACCGAAAGCAGCTTGTTCGACTTCAGCAAAGTAATTTTCGGGGTTCTTATTCAGCACCATTTTGCCCACAGGTAAAAAAGGAAATTGTTCATGATCCCAAAGCTTAGTCGGATCAAGCGGGTCGAAGTCGAGCTCAGGATGCTCGTCATCACTCAAGATTTGAACACAGAGCTCCCATTCTGGGTACTCACCGCGTTCGATAGCTTCATACAAATCCTGCGTGGCATGACTTACGTTTTTGGCCTGTATGCCCTCTGCTTCCTTTTGAGTCAGGTTCTTCATTCCTTGCTTCAACGGTTCCCAATGATACTTGACTAATACGGCTTGTCCGTCTTGGTTGACCCACTTGTAGGTATTCACACCAGACCCCTGCATTTGTCTATAGTTGGCTGGAATCCCCCACGGAGAGAACAGGAATGTGATCATGTGAGTGGCCTCAGGAGAGTTCGATACGAAATCGAACATTTTCTCAGGGTTTTGCAGGTTGGTAACGGGGTCTGGTTTGAAGGCATGAACCATGTCCGGGAATTTCAACGGATCGCGAATAAAAAATATCTTCAAGTTGTTGCCGACTAAGTCCCAGTTACCGTCCTCGGTATAAAACTTTGTGGCGAACCCTCGCGGATCACGAAATGTTTCTGGAGAGTAATTGCCGTGAACGACCGTAGAAAATCGGACAAATACAGGGGTCTGTTTACCAGCCTCTTGAAAAAGCTTGGCACGTGTATAGGTAGAGATAGGACCATTACCCAGTTTACCATACGCCTCAAAATATCCATGGGCACCGGCACCGCGTGCATGTACAACACGTTCTGGAATTCGCTCCCGATCAAAATGGGATATTTTCTCGATATAGTGGTAGTTTTCGAGCGTTGACGGTCCTCGATTTCCAATTGTTCGTATGTTTTGATTATCTGAAATCGGATGACCTTGCCGATTCGTTAAAGTCATCTCTTGATTATGGTTGTCCATTGTCTCCATTCATCCTTCCTTAAATTGTCAATAGTACCTTTTGCCATGTATAGGAAAATTATTCATCATCGAATACTAAACGTGATTTCCGTTTTATCTGCAGGCTCTGTATAATAAATCTATATTTTTTACTAAACTTCGGGGGTGCTCCATGTCAAAGAAAAAGTGGACGGTGGGGCTGATAGGCATATTTCTTGTTTTCTGTTATTTTTTATTTCAGTTTTTATCTTCCTCGCTTAAGATCGATTACTTGGTCGGGCAAATGGAACAAAGCGGGGTAGAGGATAAACGTATCAAGCACGTCGTGCTTATTGCTCAAGAGATCGACAATCCATTCTGGAGAACGGTGGAGTTGGGAGCAAAAGAAGCCGCGGCGCAGCTGGGTATGAAGATTGATTACATGGGGCCGATTCGCATAAATCCTTCTGAACAAATGAATCTCCTAGAGAAATCGATTGCTGCCAAGCCTGATGCCATTATCGTGCAAGGGATAAAGGAGCAGCACTACGATCAACTGATCAGCAATGCGATAGATCAAGGTATTCCATTGCTCACAGTAGATGCGGATGAGCCGGAGAGCCGGCGACTCGCCTACGTGGGAACAGATAATTGGGAAGCAGGCAAACGCATGGGAGAGCTTGTGGTGAAAGAGGCTGGCGGGAAAGGCCGTATCGGTGTCATGATCGGAAGCGAACTGGCGGATAATCAACAGCTGCGTCTAGAGGGTTTCCGTTCAATTATTCGAAATACGCCAGGTTTTGAAATCGTAGCTGTCCGCTCATCGAATATTTCACGAATTCAAGCCGCTAAGCAGACAGAAGCTATGTTAAACCAATACGCAAGTATTCAGACGATGGTCGGATTTAGCTCTTTAGATGCTGTCGGTATCGTGGAAGGACTGAAGGCAGCGAATCGAGCAGATGTAAGCGTGTACGGATTTGATGACCTGGAGGAAACCAAACAGGGTATCGCCCAAGGAGCAATCCTAGCTTCCATCGTTCAGCAGCCTAAAGAGATTGGGTTCAAATCGGTTTATTTGCTAGCGGAAATTCTCAAAGGGGGCTCCATTCCGGTCCAGCACTTCACCACTACAGATATTCTGGATAGAAATCACTTGAAGGCAAGTGTGGGCAGCCCATGAATATACGTAGAATGCTTTTTATTGTCATACCGGCGCTTTTTATTTTGAATAACGCAGTTGCCTATTTCATCTTTGAAAGCGGAAGAACGGTGCAGCAAAGCTATAATGTGATGCTGGATCGGGTATTATTGTACAAGCAAATTGCCGGACAAACGGAGGGGAACCTTCGTGCTCTGAATGTTTACTTAATGGATCGAACAGAGAACAGCCGCAAGGCATATATAAGTCAGAGGGATGAGCTCAATCTTCTGCGGGAAAGCTTGTCTGCACAGGAGACGATTATTCCAACTACTGATCTTACAGTCCGCAGCTATCGAAACATGATCGATACGTTTATAGGGCAAGAAGCGGGTGTCATAGAGGCTATAAATAACCAAGGTTCTTTGGCTTATGCGGCTTTCTACGAAGAGGCAGAGCAGACAGCAGCGTTCATCCAAGCAGAAGGACATCATCTTATTGACTTGGAACTCAGTTATTATCAGCCCTTCTACAGACAAATTCTTATCCAAACGGAAGTTATGAATCATTGGGGAGTCGCTATCTTTATCTTGAATACGCTGATAAGTGTCTTGTTTGCTTATTGGATTTCCCTAGGTATTACCCGACCGATCAAGCAGTTGGCCTTAACGGCTCAACAAATTTCAGACGGGAATTTGCAAGCTCCCCCACCGCAGATCAGTGAGCATAATGAGTTTGGTATGTTATCTAAAGCATTTGGGCGCATGCAAGACAATTTGAAGGAACTTATTATGAAAGAGAAAGAAAGCTTGGAAAAGGACAAGCTGGTCAAAGAATTGGAGCTGGAAGTTTTACAAAATCAGATCAACCCGCACTTTCTCTTTAATTCCTTGAATGTCATATCCAAGCTTGCTCTGCTTGAGGGTGCTGAAAAAACTAGCGATCTTACGGTATCCATGTCGAATCTTCTTCGGTATAATCTTCGGAAATTGGATCGTCCGGTGACGCTCAGGGATGAGGTCGAGCATGCCAAAGAGTACTTTACCATCCAACAGGCTCGCTTTCGTGACCGGATTCAGTTCATAACAGAAATTGACGAGAGCGGACTGGACGTTTACGTTCCCATGCTAACCCTTCAACCGATCCTTGAGAATGTCTTTGTCCACGGTATTGAGGGAATGGAAGAAGGGGCTGAGATTAAGCTGATCATTGCTTGCGGGACTGGTGAAGTAAGGGTTGCCATTTCAGATAATGGGATCGGCATGAGCGAGGAAGTCCGTGAGTCTCTGCTTCACTTCGAATCGGAACCGCTGCTTGGCCAAGAAAAGGGACAATCCACGGGATTAGGGACGCGTAATGTCTTTAAAAGACTCGAATTATTCTATGATAGGAAGAATCTTGTAGATATTCACAGTGAACCGGGCCGGGGGACGACTGTCCTCATCCGGCTTCCTGCTGCAGGAAAGGGGGATGGAGATGTATCGCCTACTGATCGCAGATGATGAAGCTTTAGAAAGAGAAGGCATTGAATGGATTGTGACCCGAATGATGCCGAATACCTTTGAAATTATTCATGCAGAGAATGGTCGCGTAGCTATTCAAAAGGCAGATGAATTTCGGCCGCATATCGTGCTGATGGATATTCGAATGCCGGGCATTCAAGGCCTTGAAGCGTTAAAGGAAATCAAGGCTCATAGTCCGCAGATCAAGATGGTTCTGGTTACAGCCTATGAACATTTTGAATACGCCAAAGAAGCCCTTTCCTTGGGGGTAAAAGAGTATCTGATCAAACCGGCTAAACGCGAACAAATCGTCGCACTCCTCCAGCGTATGGTAGCTGAGATTGAACAGGACCAAAGAAAGCGCGACGAGGAGTTCGCAATACGCGATAAGTACTTCCAGCTGCTCCCGTTGGCGGAAACGGAAATGGCTCTGGTCTTTATGTCAGATCAAGTAAATGACACCGAGGTGGGGTATCTAGCTGATATCCTCGACATTTCCATAGATAAAGGTTGTGTGCTTGTGCTCGCCTTGCCGGAATTCGGGCATACCTCCGAGCAGGAATTAGGCATCGAAAAGAAAAAGCTTTACGAAACGGCAAAAAACTTCGCCAAAGGATTTATCAAGAATAGGGCCGGTTGTGTGGTCAGTTCTATGGTCCATTTGCACATGGTCATCTTTCTTCTGGAGAAGGCAGAAATCAAGGATGAGGTATTACGGGAAGAGGCTGACATCCTAGGCGCTAAGCTAGTGGAGATACTTCACCAACAGCGTAGTATAGACGCTAATGTAGGCACCGGGTCCGTTCAAATGGATATTGAGGGGATAAGGAGATCGTATTTTGAAGCCGTCTTCGCATCCACGTATCCTAAAACATGGGGTAACCTTTGCTCTTTTGAGGATTTGAAAATGCTTTCCCTGGAAGGAGAGTGGGAAATAGCTGATAAGTTTATTTCAGACAATACTTCTGAACGTACTTACGTAGAATTGGCCATCAAACGAATCCGCGAGGAACGTGAACAGCGAACATGGAGTGTCCTAGACAACGCGATCACGTTTATTCAAGATAAATTCCGCGAGGAGCTTTCCCTTGAAGACGTGGCGGAGCATGTCCACTTGAACCCTTATTACTTTAGCAAAGTATTCAAGCAGCAAACGGGAGAAACCTTCATTGATTATGTGACAAGGCTGCGGATTGAAAGGGCCAAGGAATTCATAAAGGACAGGCAATTCAGCTTAAAGGAAGTCTGTTATATGGTGGGTTATAAAGATCCTAATTACTTTAGCCGGGTATTTAAAAAGGTAACAGGGGTAACTCCTACTGAGTACCGCAACCAACTGTAATAAAGACTAAGGTTCATGCAGAGATGCATGGACTTTTTTGTTGTTACCGAACAAGAATGTGCTAGTCTGCCGCTCTATATCTGACGGTTAATTGCAGGCATCAAGATTATGCTTGTAAACAACAAATAAGTGAAGGGAATTGGCCCCTAGCTTGAACAAAACGCATGGTATAATGAGTCTCGCATTAGACGGATTTACGAGTTGTTCATGATAAAAGACTCGCATATAAGTGCGAATAAGTCAGAAGGGATAATCGCTTATGAGCTCACATAAAAACAATCAAGACCAACAAGTAAGCATGAAGTTTGTCACGCTAGTTTCGATGGTTGCCGCTTTGGGCGGTTTACTATTTGGATTTGATACAGCTGTTGTGTCGGGTGCAATCGGTTTTATGAAAGAACGTTTCGACCTAAGTGAGGTGGAAGTGGGTTGGGCGGTCTCCAGCTTAATCATCGGGTGTATCGTTGGAGCAGCAGGATCCGGTATGCTGGGGGATAGGTTCGGTCGGAAAAAAGTGCTGATTATGGCTGCGATCCTATTCATTATCGGGTCCATCGGTTCCGCCATTCCAGATACGTTCACCGGCTATATTATTGCCCGAATTATTGGCGGACTTGGGATTGGTATTACCTCTACGCTATGTCCTCTTTATAACGCGGAAATAGCGCCTGCCAAGTATCGCGGCCGTCTTGTAGCTCTGAATCAGTTCGCGACGGTGACCGGTATCTTCCTCGTATATTTCATCAACATGGGCATTGCGGGGTATGGGGACGACGCATGGGATATTTCAACTGCTTGGCGATGGATGTTTGGCTTCGGGGTTCTTTCCGGGCTTGCTGTTCTTAGTACTGCTTTTCTTTGTGCCTGAAAGTCCGAGATGGTTGATCAAGCAGGGGAGAGCAGCAGAGTCTCTTCCGATTTTACTTAAGATTCACGGCGACGAACTGGCCAGACAGGAAGTACTGGATATCAAGGAATCGTTCAGTCAGGAAAGCGGATCGATCCGCCAACTGTTCAGCCCAGCTTTGCGGCTTGCTTTAATCGTAGGAGTGGGACTGGCAGTTCTCCAGCAAGTTACGGGAATTAACGCGATTATGTACTATGCCCCAGAAATTTTTAAAGAAACGGGTGCTGGCACGAATGCTTCGCTGATTCAGACCATTTTGGTCGGTTTGATTAATTTCCTTTTCACTATTCTTGCTATATGGCTCATCGATAAGGTGGGACGTAAGGTCCTTCTACTTGTTGGATCTGCCTCAATGACAGTGTGCCTAGTTGTAATAGGTGCCGCCTTTCAAACGGGACAACCTTCCGGGCCATTGGTGCTAATCTTTATTTTATTGTATGTGGCTTCCTTTGCTGTATCGCTTGGGCCAGTCGTGTGGGTGATTATGTCCGAAATTTTCCCGAACCGTATTCGTGGAAAAGCTACGGCGATAGCTTCTATGGCGCTATGGACAGCGGATTATATCGTATCACAGACCTTTCCTCCGATGCTTGGTTCTGCAGGGCCAGCGGTGACATTCTGGATATTCGGTTTCATGTCCGTACTTACTTTCTTTTTCACTTGGCGTCTAGTACCAGAGACAAAGGGGAAATCGCTGGAAGAGATCGAAGCCTTGTGGTCTTCGAAAAAAGCATCTACTGCGAATAAAAGCAAAGAAGAAGAAGGCCTCCCATATAGAACTTTTTCTAACACACGTGAATCTTGAGTTGCTCATTATAGCGCGATAATGGCGGTTATCGAACCCCTGTTATCATGAAAAGGAACGACGATTCGTTATTTTGAGCAAATGAGAGCTAAACAGGCATATCACGGAACGAGGATACCTTATTTGTTTAAAAAACACGTTGCAGACGCAAAAATGGTCAAATAACGCATCGTCGTTCCGCTTGAACCCAAATTTATGCAGATCTCAGTGAAATAGCGCATCCTTGTTCCTTTTAGATGGGTGGTAATAGGAACGGTCGCACATATGCGTAAAAAGAAAGAACCTCAACTCCACAAAAAGGAGCTCGAGGTTCTTTTTTACGATCCCTTCTGCCAAAACTAGTCATCTGTCACGAATTAACATCCAACGCATATCATGCAGATATGTAATTACGTGCGAAATGGAGTTGTTCCGAATTGGCGACACCTGATATAGATTATACGCAACCAGATGTTCAATACTTTTTTGATGTCAATAAAAACCGATTAAAAACTAATCCTGAACTATTGAGGAAAACTCTTAAACCTCTAGATAATCAAACCATTGTGATTGGACCTACGGACGAATGTGTGTCAGAAATGCATAAGCGGCAGGCCTATCCCTCGTATGCCAACACGACAAGTCATCCCCATGCAGCGCCTCAATACCAACATCCCACAAAACAATTATAATTATGGGAATCGCTAGCGTTGATTATGCGGGTTTGCGTTCTACTATATAGCAAGCAAATCCTAAGATCAGCGCCAGTCCTACGAGTACGGCACCGACCCAAGGGAGGGCTGTGATTGCTAGATGTGTAATGACCCATCCCCCAATGAAAGCACCGGCGGCATTTCCTAGATTACCAGCTGAATGACTGGAGGTAGAGGCAAGTGCTGGTGCCGCCTGTGCAAGGCTCATAATACGTACTTGCAGCCCAGGAAACACAGCGAAGGAAGCAGCTCCCCACAGAAATATAGTCAAGACGGCAGCGACCGGACTATAAATGGTAAAGGTGAAGAGGGTAAGAATGACACATATCGAAAGGTAAAGTCCCAGTATGGAGGGCATCAGCTTCCAGTCTGCAAGCTTTCCGCCGACGATATTGCCGATGGTTACTCCACAGCCGAAGAGAACGAGGATCCAAGTTACGCTATGTTCAGCAAAACCGCTGACTTGCACTAGCAGTGGCGTAATATAAGTAAATACGGCGAATAGGCCGGCGTTACCTAGTGCTCCGATCAGCAGATATAGAAGAAGCTTGGGCTTGGCGAGAGCGCTAATCTGCTTAACGATACTCGCTGGTTTGTCATGCCGAATTTGCGGTATAAAGATAAGAATGCCGATTAATGCAATGATTCCCATGATCGCTATCGCGCCAAATGAGGATCGCCACCCCATGTGTTGACCGATGAATGTCCCCAGAGGAACACCGATAATATTGGCAATGGTTAGGCCAGCCATCATGATGGATACGGCCCCGGCACGCTTGTCCGGACGTACAAGATTGGAGGCGATAACAGCCCCAACTCCAAAGAATGTCCCGTGTGTCAATGCGGTTATCATACGGGCTCCCATCAAAATGGCATAGCTTGGCGCGAAAACAGAGATTCCGTTACCGAGAATGAATAAAAGCATAAGCAGACATAACAGTTTCTTTTGCGGGATTCGGTGGGTGAGAACCGTCAGGATTGGCGCACCGATAGCTACCCCGAGGGCATACATCGTAATGAGTTGTCCTGCGGATGAGATGCTGACATGCAAATCATTAGCGACATTAGGCAGCAGACCCATGATAACAAATTCAGTCATTCCAATGGCAAAAGCGCCTACTGTAAGGGAAAGTATAGAGATAGGGAACGGTTCTTTGGTTGCTTGCTCCTTGGTAATACGGTGTGATAACTCCATGATGTCAGTGTCAACCTTTCTCTTGTGTGTACTAAAGCTCCAATCGTAATCAAGTCGTGCCGATCAATAAGATCTTTTTCATATTATTTAGTTTTCAAAGCTTATAATCAAGACATTTCTTTTAAAAAATATGTAAAGAGGTGCGTTTTTTTGTCGAGCGATTGGACATTTTATTAAAAGAAGCCGCCCTTAATTATCTAAGGGTGGCTCCTTTTTTTCATATTAGTAAGCTCGAATATATTGTTTTGGAATATTATTTGGTTCATTGCGAAGCGTAATGGCAGCATGTGTTGCCCAGTACGGATCACGCAGCATGCCACGGGCAATCGCTACGAAGTCAGCATCTTCGCTGCCGATAACGGATTCAGCAAGCGCTGGATCTTCGAGCATACCTACAGCAATAACGGGTACATTCAGCGACTCGCGGATTTTACGTGCGAACGGAACCTGATAGCCCGGGTAATTGCCTGGTTTTCTCTCTCCAGCAGGTCCTTCTCCGCCAGAACTCACATGAAAAGCATCTACTCCTGCAGCTTGGTAGGCTTTGGACAGCTCGATAGCATGATCAATATCATATCCGCCATCGACATACTCCACTGCGGAGATGCGGAAGATGAGCGGCATGTCAGCAGGCATTTCTTTCTTTACGGCTTGAATGACTTCTACACCAAAGCGGGCAAGGTCTTGACCGTAAACATCGTCTCTTTTATTCGTTAGAGGCGATTGGAACTGATGGATCAAATAGCCGTGTGCTCCATGAAGCTCGATCGTATCCACACCAGCTTGTACAGCGCGGCGGGCTGCATCACCGAATTTTTTAACCACGTCTTGAACCTCTTCGGTTGCAAGGGCGCGAGGCATTTTGTAAGCTGATCCCGGAAACTGTATCGCAGATGGGGCAACTGGGACTGCCGCGTCTTCTGCTTTGCGTCCCGCATGAGCGATCTGAATCCCGATTTTTGTGTTATGCGCGTGTACACCGTCAATAATTTTGGCGAAGGCCGGAATCTGCTCGTCTGACCATATGCCTAAGTCGAAATCGGTAATGCGCCCATCGGGATCAACATCCGTCATTTCCATAATAATGAGGCCTGTACCGCCAATAGCGCGGCTAAGATAGTGAACATAGTGCCATTCATTTGGCTTTCCGTCTTTAGCTGTAACCGAATATTGACACATTGGCGCCATAACAATGCGATTATTTATGTGTAAACCTTTCAGATCATAGGAAGCAAATAATTTCTGAGTCATAGTCATCTCTCCTTTTAGCTATTTATGAAGACAACCCTAACAAGGGTTCCTATTGCAACTGATAGTCACGCCATTTATTATTAATGGTATTGCAACTAAAAGCAAGTACCTACTTTTAAGTACTATAGTATCAAAAAGTATACTAAAGGAGTCGTTACCATGGGCGATCAACGATTTAAGAACTCGGTAGAAATGACCTTGAAAGTCATTGGCGGCAAATGGAAGCTGGTCATTCTTTGTCATCTGATGGACGGCGTCAAACGCTTTGGCGAGTTAAAAAGAGGGATGCCTGACATTACGCAAAAAATGTTAACCCAACAACTACGCGAATTAGAGGATGACGGCATTATCCATCGGGAAGTATTCGTTCAAGTACCTCCGAAAGTCGAATATTCTTTAACGCAATATGGCCTAACCATGGAGGAAGTGCTCAATGTAATGGCTGATTGGGGGCATAACCACCAAGAACGAATTAACTGAAGCTCAAATGTTACAAAAAAATTCAAGTTGTAGGGACCTTTAACTTCGTGTTGACGGTCTTTTTTGTCATTCATAGTTTCCAAATGGGTACTACGTCACTGAATAGTGCGTACTTCCTTTTCGAAAAGTATCATCGTACAATTGGACCCATGAACAATACAAAACAAAATTATATGAGGAGCGAGTCATCCATGGAACTTCAATTAGCGTTAGATCTTGTCGACATTCCGCAAGCCAAGAAATTGGTGAAAGAAGTGGAAGCATATATAGATATCGTTGAAATTGGCACACCGGTTGTCATTAATGAAGGACTTCGCGCGGTCAAAGAAATCAAAGCAGCTTTTCCTAACCTCAGAGTATTGGCTGACTTGAAAATTATGGACGCCGCTGGCTACGAAGTTATGAAAGCATCCGAAGCAGGAGCAGACATCGTTACCGTATTAGGTGCCTCCGAAGACATGACGATCAAAGGTGCTGTAGAAGAAGCTAGAAAACAAGGCAAACAAATTCTGGTTGATATGATCTCTGTGAAAAATCTTGAGCAGCGTGCTCAAGAGATCGACGCACTCGGCGTTGATTATATCTGTGTGCACACAGGTTATGATCTACAAGCAGTCGGAAAGAATTCATTTGAAGATCTTCTGACGATCAAGCGTGTTGTGAAGCAGGCCAAAACAGCGATTGCGGGAGGCATTAAATTAAGTACACTTCCGGAAGTTATCAAAGCGAATCCTGATCTTGTTATTGTCGGCGGAGGTATTACTGGACAAGAAGACCAGCAAGCTGCAGCCGCAGAAATGCAGAAATTGATCAAACAAGGATCTTAATTCGCATGGAAACGAATCTGTATTTAGCTGAAATCCTTCATGAGCTGCAGCAGGGTGCCAACCAGCTGAATGACGATCAAGCGGATCGTTTTGTAGAGCGGATCATGGAGTCAAGCAAGGTTTTTGTAGCTGGGGCCGGTAGATCCGGCTTGATGGCCAAAGCTTTCGCAATGAGGCTGATGCATATGGGCATTGATGCTTACGTTGTGGGTGAGTCGATCACGCCAAATGTCACGGAAAAAGACATGCTGATCATCGGATCAGGTTCTGGGGAAACCAAGAGTCTCTTATCGATGGCAGAGAAGGCCAAAACCTTGCAGGCTTCTGTCGCGCTAGTAACGATATTCCCAGAATCAAAGATCGGACAGCTTGCGGATATCGTCGTTAAGCTTCCTGGCTCGCCTAAAGATAAGTCGTCTAGCAATTACTCCACCATACAACCAATGGGCTCGCTATTTGAGCAAACTCTCTTGCTATTCTTTGACGCTGTCATCCTTCGGTTAATGGAGAAAAAAGGTTACGACTCCACGACCATGTTTGGTCGACACGCTAATTTGGAATAAACGGGTCTGTCTCAAAAATAAATAAATTCACTTAGGGACTCAGAAAACAAAAAATGAGATGGCAAGGTTAATCTTGCCTTCTCATTTTTTGTTTTTATGTCGATTGCAAGGGAAAGTCTCGCCAGACTTCTAGATAGAGGAAAGTCGATTCGTTAGTATGGGAAATCTGCGATAAGTGGTTTTTACTCCCATTGCTCTTTTGTCCCAACAAAAAAACGAAGTTTTTCTGGTATTTTAGTTGTTGTGCCATCAGCGTTCCCTATTTCCCCAGAACTAGTTCCTAAACCATGTATCATTATCACAGTCTCAGGAAGTTTTGTTTTTTGTCCATTATAATCAACATAATAAAAAACCATAGAGCCACTAATGTTTCTACTTGAGGTCTTTATTTTTCCAGAGGGCGGGACTTCATAAACCATGTAATTCCCTTCATGTTTCAACGCAGGAAATTCAGGTTGATCAAATACAACTTCTATCCACCCCGAATATTCTTTGGGTAATAGAAACTTATGAGTTGGATTATCCGGATTGCCGAAAATAATTATTGTCCCTAATATTAGACAGACAATTACCGAGACTGTGATAGCAATACCTAGTATCTTCTTCACAAATATCCCTGCTTTCTAAGGTTAGTTTCCATTACATAAATGTCGCCTAACAACAGAGAATAAGGAACAAGAATAGAGATTTTCACTACGTATTTCTGCTGTTGAGATTTGTGAAATTTTACAAGGTGACGAGAGACGGATTCTCCAGTAATATTATGGCATCAAAATAACGTTAGGAGTTCATCATTCATCATGAGCAACGATCAGACATCAGGACAAGCAGCAGGCAAAAAAACAGGAACGGTTGAGCGTTTTACGTCTACAGGTTTTATTTTGGCTGCGATCGGCAGCTCGGTAGGGCTGGGCAACATGTGGAAGTTTCCCTACATTACGGGTAAACATGGCGGTGCCGCCTTTTTCCTATTATTCATCATATGTTTAATTATTGTAGGCTTACCTATTTTACTTGCAGAAATGACGATTGGCCGCGGCGGTAGAGGTAACGCATCGGTATCTTTCTTTAATCTGACGGGCAAAAAATACTGGGGAGCATTCGGGTTATTATCGATTCTTACCGCTTTCATGATCATGTCCTATTACGCGGTAGTCGCGGGATGGACACTCCATTATACAGTAGAGTCATTTACTGGCATCTTGTTCCAAGAGGGCTCCGACTATAAAGACAAGTTCCTATCATTCGCTTCGGGCTACTGGCCTATCTTCTGGCAGGCTGTTGTTATGGTGGTTACGGGCGGGGTTCTTGCTAAAGGGGTTTCTGGTGGTATCGAGAAATTCAACAAAGTTTTGATTCCCGGATTTCTCATCATCCTACTGGTTCTTATGGTCCGTTCGCTTACGCTCCCAGGAGCGGGAGAAGGGGTATCCTTCTTCTTAAAACCTGACTTCTCCAAGCTGGACGCGGAGTCTGCGCTAGTTGCTTTGGGACATGCGTTCTTTTCCTTATCGCTAGGGATGGGCTGTATGTTAACCTATGGGTCCTATGTGGAAAAAAGACAATCACTTGGCACAGCAACTCTCGCCATTGGTTTCGGTGATTTGGTATATGCTTTCATCGCGGGACTAGTCATTTTCCCAACAGTGTTTTCTTACGGGCTTCAGCCTGGCGAAGGCGTAGGCTTGGCGTTCATGGCGCTGCCTGCAGCGTTCTCGCAAATGCCATTTGGCTTCTTCTTTGGTGGTCTATTCTTCTTGCTCCTAGCCATTGCGGCGTTGACTTCAGCGATTTCCATTTTAGAAGTACCAGTCGCTTATGCCATGCATAAATGGCAGTGGAGCCGCAAAAAATCAGCGGTTATCTTATCCATCCTTTGCTTCTTAGTAGGTGTTCCTTCAGGGCTTTCTGTTGGAGGTGTGCTAGGGGATTTCAATCCTGGAGGTAAAAGCATTTTTGATTGGATGGACTTCATTACTTCCTATGTTCTGATGCCATTCGGTGGGTTAGTCGTTACCTTGTTTACGGGATACGCGTGGAAAAAGGCTGGAGAAGAAGCAGGTTTGAAAGGGTTTTGGTATAAAGCCTGGATGTTTTTACTGCGCGTAGTAGCTCCTGTTCTTATCGTTTGTGTATTCTTGCATTCGATAGGTATAATTAAATTTTCATAGATCTGTACCCAATATCATTAGTCAAGAGGATACCGCGAAGGTATCCTCTTTCTTTTTTTCTTATTTCTTTTCAATCGTTCGGCAATGGGCATATCATTTTAATATCTTCCATCTCCAACATTTGAGAGCTCTCGACTAGACTGCTCAAAGGGACACTTTGCTCATTTTCCGGTTGATCCAAGGGATAAATTCTGGCGGTTTCATTCTTGTCGTCAACATGTTGGATGTAGATCGGCGTCCCATTATAAGTAACATCAACCATGACAGGTGAAACAGCAATCTCTTGAGCGCGTTGATTGTTCATTTTTTGGCCTCCTTCACGTACTAGTTACATTATTTGTGTATGTGAAAGGATGTATTCATGGAAAGACACCCCCAGCTTTAGCTTTTTGGAGGTGCCTTATATTTTAGTTAATTCTTATATTAAGATGATAGCTCTTGCTACCCAGCTAAATTTATTCAGCTGAGCAGATGTACCGTCACCAACTGTAATAAATGAACCGGTTAAAGTGATCCCGCGGTTGATTGTTGACCTTTGAATATAGCCCTCATAGAGCTGATTGTTGATTCCTGCGATGCTGCCACCCGTCACAAATCTTAGAAAAGTAATTTTACCAGAAGGTACATCGTACCACCCTCGGATAGGATTCCAAAATACCGTTCCTGTCACAAAACCATTACTGCCGACAGTAGTGTTTAGCAGGCCTCTAAATCCATTAGCTTCGATAGACCAGGTTGCTCTAATAATAGGAATTTGAGTAGGACGCACACGACGTTTTTTAAGTAGGACCGCTTGGGTTTTAAAATAAATAGGGAGCTTCTCTGTTTTGGATGCCATTCTTCTCACTTCCTTTTATCCTATTCTATGTAAAAGTGGTGGAAACTGAATGGATTAATAGATTAGTAGAATAGCGTATTATTCGAAAAAAGGATGGTAAAATAAGAGGTAGATAAAGGAACGGGTATGACTTCTCACTCCCCTTGTGTTCATGAAGGATTTTTGGCACAATAATAAACAGATGGTACGCTTCGGCTGCTTAGTAGAATAGGACTGTATGTGAAAGTCTTGAAAAGAGGATAACGATGAATAAACAATCCATCTATGGATTAACGTTGGATCAATTGATTGCATGGCTTGAGCAAAATGGACACAAAAAATCGCGGGCATTACAAGTCTGGGATTGGCTATATCGGAAGCGGGTAACCGACTTTTCAGAGATGACGGATGTGAAGCAGGATTGTATTCAGAGTCTGGAAGAGCATTTCGTCATTCAGACGTTGACTGAACATACGAGGCAAGAATCAGCGGACGGTACGATGAAGTTCCTTTTCAAGCTGCAGGATGGTAATTTGATCGAGACCGTGTTGATGAGACATAAATTCGGGTTGTCCGTGTGTGTAACGACGCAGGTCGGCTGTAACATTGGGTGCAGCTTCTGTGCGAGCGGGCTTTTGGCCAAAAGTCGTGATCTATCCAGCGCAGAAGTCGTGGAACAAATTATGAAGGTTCAGTTTCATTTGGACAAAGCGGCCAAAGACGAACGAGTCAGCCACATTGTTGTGATGGGCATTGGCGAGCCATTTGATAATTTCGAAAATATGGTTGATTTTATCCGCGTTGTGAAAGACCAAAAAGGCCTAGACATTGCCGCTAGACATATTACAGTATCAACTAGTGGTCTTGCTAATAAAATTATCGAATTCGCGGACTCAGATTTGAAGGTAAATCTTGCGATTTCTCTGCATGCCCCGACGAACGAACTTCGTACCCGGATCATGAAAATAAACAAAGCGATTCCGATAGAGAAATTAATGCAGGCGATCGAGTACTATTTGGCCAAAACGAACCGGAGAATTACATTGGAGTACATTTTGCTGAAGGATGTTAACGACGGGAGAGAGCATGCGCTGCAATTAGCAGAGCTCATCCAGCATATTCGCCACCTTGCCAACGTGAACTTGATTCCTTACAATCCAGTAGATGAGCATAGTCAATATCAACGGAGCGAGCGGGAATCCGTGCGGGCTTTCTATGATACGTTGAAAAAGCAGGGCATTAGCTGCAGTGTTCGCCTTGAGCATGGAACGGATATTGATGCCGCTTGTGGACAATTAAGAAGTAAACAGATCAAACAATCCACAGGGGATAACCTGGGTCAGGATAGTTTGGTTGTAGGCTAATAGACAAGGCGAGAACCCATCAGATGCTGATCGGGTTCTTTTTTCGTTAAGAATAGCGGCTCCGGCATATAGGGAAAAATGTTTTTAGAACCAACTGGGATAGGAGATGTAAGCATGTTAGATTTCAAAGCCGTTATTCTACAGGAGGAAATTGCACCTTCTCATGCCATCGGATGCCAGCAATGTGAGCTCTCCAAGCAGCGCCACCGCGTGATTTGGGGGGAAGGTAATCCCGAAGCTCCGATTTTCATTATTATGGATAACCCGGGTGCCCGTGAAGACAAGGAGGGACAAGCTTTCATATGCAGTACAAGGGAAACTTTACAGATGGGGATAAGGGAAGCGGGGCTGGATTTGGGCTTGGTTTATGTAAGTTATTTATTGAAGTGCCGTCCGATTCGAGCCTATAACAAGCCCGTAGCCAGAGAGGCATGCTCTTCCCATTTAAAGCTTCAGCTTGAAGAGAAGAAACCCAGTTTGTTGTTTGGACTAGGGAATGTTGTTGTGGAGTCTATGTTTCCGGATGTTGAAGCCGATGTAAAAAGTTACAGGGGTAGGTGGCACACGTTCCAAGGGTTACCTGCTGCTTTCTCTTATCATCCACTCGCTGTACGCCGAAGACCCGTCCTCATGAAATATTTCACCGAGGATATTAAGCTTGTTGCTCAGAGGATCAAGGAAATGACTTAAATGGAGGTAGATGTTCTGTCTTCCCAACCTGTTACTGCTGCATTTTTTGAGCAGCCCACACTGTTCTTGGCTCGGTCGCTGCTCGGTAAATTGCTTGTGAAAGAAACCGAATTAGGCATATCTTCAGGCTGGATTGTTGAAACAGAAGCCTACATAGGTCCCGGGGACCGCGCCGCTCATAGCTTTGGCAATCGCAGGACACCGAGAACGGAAGTGATGTTCGGCCCTCCGGGCTATGTCTATACCTATGTGATGCATACCCATTGTCTAGTGAACATAGTAAGCGGGGAGCTAGGCCATCCAGAGGCTGTCTTAATTCGAGCTGTGGAGCCCTGTACTGGAATTGATCACATGTATGATCGCCGCGGCCATGATAAAAAACTAAAGGAGCTCACCAACGGTCCCGGCAAACTAACAAAAGCAATGGGCATTGTAAAAGAGGATTATGGAAGACCTTTTTTTGAGCGTCCTCTCTACATTGCGGAAGGAAAACCAGTAGAATCCGTTGCTGCTGGACCAAGAATCGGCATCGACAATAGTGGAGAAGCCAGAGAATACCCGTGGCGATTCTGGGTTGAAGGGAACCCTTTTGTTTCAAAATAGCTAAGGAGCTGCATTTTTTCGTCTATCCTGTACCTGTTTTCAGTAAACTTTAAGCCAATCTTAGGCTGAATTTCAGGGAATTCCCCCAGTTCCATGCTATTATATTCGTACAAGAGTTTTGAAATGGGGGGGACGACAATGGAAGAAAAGCAAAATGAGCTGAAATCTATAAATAAGAAAATAACGCGTCGTCGGTTCTTGGTATCCAGTGTTTTAATGGTCACCAGTGCGGCGTTAGCAGCCTGTGGAATCAATTTAGGCGGAGGAGCAACGACGCAGCCTGAAGGTAATCAAGCAAAGGAAACAGCGAGCGAATCACCGAAAGCTGCAAATCTGGAGCCAACACCTGCGTGTGGTTCACCAGAGGAGATGACGCCAGCAGTCACGGAAGGTCCGTATTTTACACCTAACTCGCCGGAGAAAAGCTCCCTGCTAGAGCAAGGGATGAAAGGGACGAAGCTTACGCTTGTAGGCTACGTTGTATCCACGTCGTGTAAACCGGTTGCGCATGCGTTATTAGACTTCTGGCAAGCAGATGCCGACGGTCAATATGATAACAAAGGCTTCACCCTTCGGGGGCATCAATATACGGATGATAAAGGCAAGTTTACATTAGAAACGGTTGTACCGGGCTTGTACCCAGGGCGAACACGCCATATCCATGTGAAGGTGCAGGCGCCGAATGGTCAGGTGCTGACGAGTCAGCTTTTTTTCCCGAATGAAGCGGGTAATGCGAAGGATGGCATCTACAACAAAGCACTGCTGATGGATATTAAAAGCAATGCGGATGGCAGTCAGTCGGGCTCCTATCAATTCGTTGTAAAGGTATAAATAAAGGAGCCCATGAGAAATCATGAGGCTCCTTTTCGTCTTAAATAGGTAAGAATTTTGTTTCTTGGGTAAGCAGAGCTTGTCCCCTGATTTAGCTTCTTTAATTGTGGGTTTTGCAGATTGAGATGGTTGGTAAGTGATTTTTCATTTGGTGAGTTGGTTTTTTGGGTCTGGGTTCTGGTTGGAGGAGGAGAGGGAGGGGGGCCTGCCCTTAGTCTCTATCTGTCTTTGACCTTGACTTTGTGTTTGACTTTTTTCTTTGTTCTTGTTCTTGTCTTCGGTCTATTCCCCGCAAAAGTTGTACAAAGTACAACAATTCCGTTGGTTTCTTCTCAATAAGCTGTAAATGTTGTAGGTCGTACAACAATTTAGCCTAATTTCATTGAATTGAGCTAATTCTCTAAAGTATTGTTGTATTTTCTACAACATTCGCGGGGATGAAGCTGTTTTAGCCTACGTAAAGTTGTACATTATACAACTTTAAGAATACCTTTGACCAAACATTTCTGGAATAAGCGACTTTTGTGATGATAAAAGTTTGCGTCTAAACTTACCGCATTAACTAACAAACCCTCTCGTCAAAAGGAGGGTGTAATCCGTATTCTTGAAAGGATTACATTGATTTCCGATTACGCGTAAACATCATGAAGCCGCCTGCTATGATGAGAACGATGGCGATTATCGGTTGGTTGTGGAAAAATTGGCTGAAAATCGAGCCTATAGAGAAAATGGCGAAGAACAAAAGGGACATGACGGTTAGAATGTTAATCGGGATGAGTAACCATTTATTTCGTCCTCCGAACCAATACAGTTCGAATAAACCGACAGCAACAGCCAGCATAAATCCAGGCCACATAAGGTGCCAGATATCGAACAGCATGGAGATTTGGCAGATGACGCCAGTCGTTAAAACGATCCCTCCTGGGACAAGCACGCCAACACCCCGCCGCTGCAGGATGAAGAAGTATAACCAGTGGAAAAATACGCCCACGGGTATGACGAACAAAGTTGGCCAGAAATACTCAAAGATGGTACCGGTATTGAACGTACTATCACCTTTTAGAAACATAAAAATCCCTAAGATAATTAATATAGGGCCAAGAAAGGCGCTGCGATTCATATTCAACATGCTCACTCCTAAATGTTATTATCCATTCTTAATTACTTTAAGAATAACATGACAAGGGATAAGTGTCTTCCTACTCAGGGGGAGGATGGGTATCGGTCGGAGGACTGATTTTTACTGCGTTGTGGTCTTCCTTTCTTGTTTGAGAACGTGAATGAGTTTCATGAATGAAAATAGTCCACAAGCACACAATAAACGGAATGTACACCGATTTATGCCAAAAGGATTGATGTTGATGAAAGGCAAGTTTGTAAAGGTAACGCTGCTATCAATGTCCATTGCCTTAAGTGTTGTTCCGCTCAGAGCAGAGGCTAAGGTAGTGGACGAACACGCCGTCGTAAAAATGCAATGCTACAGCCAATCGATGGTAAAGCTGAAAGGTGACTTAAGAAAGCTATGGCTCGAGCATATGCTATGGACGAGAAGCTACCTCGTAAGCGCCCTAGCTGGTCTAGAAGATCAAGAGAAAGTGCTGGCTAGACTACTTAAGAATCAGAAGGATATCGGAAATGCGATAAAACCTTATTATGGGGAAGCAGCCGGTAATAAGTTAGGAGACCTGTTGACAGAGCATATCGTCATAGCGGGCAAAGTTGTAGCTGCAGCCAAAAGCGGCAATGCGCCTGATTTCGAGAAGTATAATAAGGAATGGTATCGGAATGCTGATGATACCGCCGCATTTCTCAGTAAAGCGAATCCGAATTGGCCCATGAAAACTCTACAAGATATGTTATATGGGCACTTGCAATTGCTCACAAACAACGTGTCAGCTAGGCTCAAAAAGGACTGGGATGCGGATATTGCTGCGTTCGATCAAGGCGAGGAGCATATTATTATGCTAGCTGATCTTCTTTCGGATGGGATCATAAAACAATTTCCTAAACAGTTTAAGTAACGGGGATAAACAAGTATAAATAAAAAAGCCTCGAAGACAATCGTCTTCGGGGCTTCTTCGCATCATTAGAAAAACTTAACGAGTTGAGCCTTGATCTCGTCGTTCGTACCACCAACGACCGTCTGGAACTGCGGCTTATCGAATAGCGCTTGAATTTGCTGTGGATAAGTCTGCTCAATGCTGCGCAAACGGATCGACTCATCGAATTTAGCTGGATGAGCGGTCGAAAGGGCAACCGTCACTTCACCATCTACAGCGAGTTTGTCAGCAGCAGCTACCCCGCAAGCTGTGTGCGGATCGAGCAGATACGCGTATTTCTCATAGTACTCGCTGATTGTGTCGAGGCACTCTTCATTCTGAACGCCATAGGCAGCGAAGTCAGCTTGCACGGCTTGCAGCTTATCAGCAGGGATAACAACACGGCCTTCAGCCTTGAACTGATCCATGATGGCCGAGACAGCTTGTGCGTCTTCGCCATAGAGGTAGAACAAGTAGCGCTCGAAGTTGCTAGCCACTTGAATGTCCATGGAAGGACTGTGTGTTCCACGGAACGCTCCTGGTTGGTAAACACCGTCCTGTACGAAACGTTCAAGAATATTGTTTTCGTTCGTTGCGAGAATGAGTTTATGGACGGGAAGACCCATTTTCTGTGCCAAGTAACCAGCAAAGATATCGCCGAAGTTACCAGTCGGCACACTGAAATTGACCTTCTCAGCCTGATTATTTTTCGCTAATTGGAAGTAAGCATAGAAGTAATATACCGTTTGTGCCAAAATGCGGGCAATGTTGATTGAGTTAATCGCGCGCAAATGGTAGCGGTGCTTGAACTCGACGTCGGCGAACAATTCCTTAATAATACGCTGGCAGTCGTCGAAAGTGCCTTCAACGGAAAGATTCAGCACATTCGCGTCATCAACGGTGGTCATCTGCAATTCTTGAACCTTGCTGACCTTCCCGTGTGGGTGAAGGATACAGATTCGGATGCCTTCTTTACCTCGTACACCTTCAATCGCTGAAGCTCCTGTATCCCCTGAAGTGGCTCCAAGAATATGGATAATCGAATTCGTTTTGCGAGATACGTACGAGTAGAGATTGCCCAAGAATTGAAGAGCGATGTCTTTGAAAGCAAAAGTAGGTCCGTGGAACAATTCCAGCACGTACGTGCCGTCGTTCAGACGTTTGACCGGTGTCACAGCGTCATCCCGAAAGGTTGCATAGCTATCGTCAACGAGCTGCTTCAGCTCATTGCGAGGGATTTCGTTATTCACATATAGCGAGAAGATTTCAAGAGCCAACTCCGAGTAGGAGAGCTGTTGCCACTTCTGTAACGTGTCTGCCGATAATTGTGGGATATGCTTAGGAACAAGTAAACCGCCGTCGTCTGCCAATCCCATCAAGATGGCATCAATGAAGCCGATGGGTTCTACTTTTCCGCGAGTGCTAATGTATTCCATATGAGTCCCCTTACGATTGAATTTTCAGTTATTGTATCAAAAATCAGACCATTTGGACAGTGTAGATACTTTACAAATGAGCAAGAAAACCCTCCAAAGATGGAAGGGTTCGTAGATTTGCCTTTATTATTACCACGTGCAACGATGCTAATTTTATTATCTGAGAATCACATGTCCATTCACACCTATTCTTGCAAGTGGAATTAATCGTTAATGCTCAGCAGTTGACTGACACCTGATGCATAATCGGTTTTGAATGCGGCAGCGTCATCTTCGCTGACACTTCCAGCAGTCACGAAGGCATTCATATTCTCGTTCGCTTGAGCTAACAATTTATAGAGCAAGGAATCGGAATCTGTTTGTGCTGCTTGTGCCAAACTCTGACCTTGTGCTACACGCTTCGTCAAATCAGCAACCTCGATATTCGAAACGGTAGCGACATCATTCATAATACGGTCCAAGCGTTCTGCCAAGTAGCTTTTCGCATCAACCGGGACCTTGTAGCCTCGTGTACCGATGGCATCATTCAGCAATGCATAAGCATCTTGTTTCGTTGCATCTTTATCACTGGCATTCAACCAGCCATTTTGAACTGCTCGGCTCAAATAATTATCAACTCTAGATTGCAGAACCCCAAGAAGCTCGTCGTCTGCGAGGTTTGTTGCCTCTACCAGCGTTTTTCCTGAACCTAACGCGGCTTCCAGGTCACCTACAGGAGAACCGATGTACCCGGCGCTATCGCTGATGATGGAGCGTATACTTTCAGCAGCGATTCCTTTGTTGCTGCTGCCGACAATGCTTTGTCCGTATCCATTTTGTGTGATAGCATCGCCTAGTTGTTTGGCAGCACTTTGCTCGAGCTGGCTCGCCAATTTAGCAGAGATATTACCGGCTTGCCATTCGGTTTCGAACCCTTGGTTTATGTTGCTCGTTAATTGGGAGAGTAAGTCGTCATAGGCCAGACCCGACGCCGAAACCAAACTTTGTCCAGCGCTCAGAGCGTCAACCACGTCGCTATAATCTTTACTTGCGAAGATAGCTGTTGCTTGAATGGTCCAATCCATCTTATCGGAGAGAACAGATTGCCCGTATTTCTCCATCCAGCTCGTTGTTGCTATATCGTATCCTTTCTCCCTGACAATCTGTGCCACAGCCGCAGCTCCGGTTTGCTCGGCTTTATCGAGAAGGTCGGCTTGGAGCCCGCCGGTTGTTACAGCCGCCTGCAAGTCACTATTTAGCATGGCTGTCAAGGAATCTGTCAATGTACCAGCGTCAATCCCAGTAGCTTCGGCTAAGCTCTGACCATTGCGAAGGGCAGCTCTTAGCCCAGAGGAGTTAATGTCTGTTGCAATACTTGCTGTATCCGAGATGATGTTTTGCAGGCGATTATGAATAATTTCAGAGCCATTGTTATGTATGGACGTCGTAAGAGCCGTTTTTTTCCAACTACCGGAAACGAGATCATTAATTCGAGAAGTGGCAAGCTGTTGAAGTTGTGTTGATTCTTTCTGTGTAAGTTCGCCTGTTTTAACCTGATAAGCAAGATCTTGTAAGAAGAAATCGGTGAGCTTTGCAACTAAATCTGATTGTCCCAGCCCGGAAGCGGCTGCTAGGCTTTGATTATTTGCAATTGCGTTAAGTACATCACTACTATCTATATCTGCTGCTACGGCGGTATACTGGTCTAGTTTGCTCAGCCACCTGTTTAATACCAAGGTAGGATAATCTACAGTTATTGATGCAGCCTCGTCTGAAGTTGCTGCCTCTTGAGTCTGACTGTCAGGCGTAAGAGCATCACTCGCGTACGCTGAATGTACCGGTAATACAAGGCCGCTAGTCGAGGTGGCTAATACAGCTACCCCCATTAATACCACGAAATGTTTTTTCATAAAATACGCCATCCTTCCGATTTGAATTTTCCAGTTTTTCCTTCTGGTCTCTACAAATTGAAGTATAGATTTCCTACCTGAAAATGGAATGAAGGAACCCTGAAAACCAGCTGATATTCCGCTGAATGATTTCTGAGTAAATGCTGAGGATTGGCTGAATTTGAAATCGACCCTAAACGACGGGAAGTTTTATTTAAATTTATTTTGGCGTAGACTTGATCACGGGTAATCTATAGAATCAATATGTGCACACTAAAATGGAAAGGGGTGGAAATCTTGTCTTTTGTAATGAAATTGCGGTGGTTTTTCAAAGAAAGATGGAAATACTACGTGCTTGCTATCAGCTTGATGATCTGTGTGAATTTATTGGCGACAATTCCGCCTAAAATGATAGGGAATACAATCGATCAGATTGGCAGCGGCAGTTTAACGGCATCTAGCCTAAGTCAGACGGTCCTTCTGCTTGTAAGCTTGTCTCTCCTACTATATGTAATTACTTATGTTTGGATCACGACCCTATTCGGCAATTCGGCACTCGTTGAGAAAGTGCTCAGAGGGCGTTTGCTGGCTCATCTGACGAAAATGACACCGGCTTTCTTCCAACGAAACAGCACGGGTCAGTTAATGGCATTAGCCACTAATGACGTGCTCGCTATTGGCCAGACTGCTGGTTACGGCGTTATGACACTCGTTCACACGTTGGTTGGGGCATCCGTCGTTATTATTACGATGATCTCCCTCATTAGCTTCAAATTAATGATTGCGGCGCTGATTCCTCTGCCTTTTCTAGCCTTCGTGATTAGTAAGCTGGGTCAAAAAGTGAGAGTTCGGTTCCTTGCTGCACAGGCCTCTTTTGGCCAAATGAATGATCATGCACTTGAGTCCATCTCCGGTATTCGTGTGATTCGTTCTTATGTTCAGGAAGATCATGACCTAGTCGCCTTCGATAAAGTTACGTCGGAAGTGATGAATAAGAATAGACGCGTATCCATGTTGAATGCGCTTTTTCAGCCACTTACATCGTTAATTGTGGGTCTAAGTTATTCGATAGGCATTGGATATGGCTCCTATATGGTCTTTCATAATGAGATCACGCTGGGTCAGCTGATTTCATTTAATATTTACCTAGGTATGCTGATCTGGCCGATGATTTCTTTCGGCGAGTTTATTAATGTTCTGCAGCGCGGAAGTGCCTCGGCTGACCGTCTGGATACAGCGCTGATGCAAAAAGCGGATATTGTGGATGCCGATGCACCGATTTCGGTGAGTGTGCCGGAGCGTATCGAGATGAAGGAGTTAACCTTTACCTATCCGACAGCAAACCATCCAAGTCTCGTTAACGTTTCTTTCCAACTAGAAAGAGGGCAGACGCTAGGGATTGTAGGTCGGACGGGTAGCGGCAAAAGCACGCTGCTGAAGCAGCTGCTGCGGCAATTCCCGATTGAACCAGGTAAGCTGCTGTTCGCGGGCGTGCCGATTGAGAGAATCGCCTTGGATCAAGTGAAGCGTTGGGTGGCCTACGTTCCGCAGGAGCACCTGCTGCTGTCAAAATCTATTCGCGACAATGTCGCGCTGGGTAAGCACAACGCTTCGCCGGAAGAGATTGCACGGGCTGTTGAGATGGCCTCTTTTACCCAGGATATCGAGCAAATGCCAGAAGGCTTAGCGACAATTGTCGGCGAAAATGGCGTCATGCTGTCCGGTGGACAGAAGCAGCGTTTGGCAATTGCTAGAGCGCTTCTGATCGACTCGGAAATCCTGCTGCTGGATGACTCGTTATCCGCTGTCGACGCGCGTACGGAAAGCCGCATCCTCCAGCATATCCGTAAGGAACGTGCGGGCAGAACGACATTGATCAGCACGCACCGACTCTCGGCTGTGAGCCATGCGAATTGGATCCTCGTCCTAGATGAGGGGCGAATCGTCGAAGAAGGTACCCACGAAGAGCTGATGTTGTTCGGCGGCTGGTACCGAGAGCAGTGGGAGCGTCAACAAATGGAAGCGAGTTTGGAAGAATGACAAAAATAAGAAGGGAGGACGACAAGATGCAGAAACCGTCCACGGCGAGAAGGCTGATTTCGTATGCGCTCGTCTATAAGTTCAGGATTATCGGCGCGCTGCTCATTCTTTGCTGCGCAGTAGGCGCCGAGCTGGGCGGACCTTATATAACCAAAACCATTATCGATCAGCATTTGTCTACAGACACTCGTTCGATGGCGCCTGTACTTAAGTTGTTAGGCTTATATATGGGACTGCTCCTTATAGCAAGCGTTTGTAATTTCTTGCAAGCCTATTTGCTCCAATCTACGGCTTTGCAAATTATCAAAAACATGCGCATGGACTTAATGCAGCACATTCAGCGCATTTCGCTGCGCTATTTCGATAACACGCCGATCGGGCAGGTTGTATCTCGAATTGCGAACGATACCGAGGCGGTCCGCGACTTATTCATGAGCTTCATGGCGACGTTTGTCGTAAGCATGATGCAGCTAACGGGCATCTTCATAGCTTTATTCATTCTAGATTGGCATCTCGCTCTGTTTTGCTTGGTGCTGCCGCCTATCTTTGCTTTAATTATGGTCGTTCACTTAAAATATTCGAAAATCTTCATCACCATTATGCGTGCACGGCTGAGTGATATGAACGCGATGATTAATGAATCGATCGTAGTAATGCCAATTATTCAAGCTTTTCGCCGGGAGAAAGTGACGCTTGAGGAATTCGAAGTACTGAACAAGGATCGCTATGTGAATCAGCTTAAGCAGTTCCGCATTTTTTCCTTATCCTCTCGTAATATTGTGGGGACCATCGGTAGTTTAGTGACGGCTATGGTCATTTGGTATTTTGGCCGGGAATCGTTGACAGCTGTGATTTCTTTCGGGGTGTTTTATGCTTTCATCGATTATTTGGGGCGGATCTTTCAACCGATTATCGGGATTTTCGATCAATTGACGAATGCGCAAAGAGCCTTTGTTTCCGCGGATAAGGTGTTCACCATCCTAGACATGGAAGGTCAAGAGGTAGAGAAGACCGATAAGGTCAGCCGCCCGGAAGGCGTCGTGAAGTTCAAGAACGTAACCTTTGCCTATAAAGCAGGGGAAAACGTGCTGAAGCATATTTCGTTCGAAGCTCGCAAAGGGGAAACCGTAGCCTTGGTCGGACATACAGGCTCAGGCAAAAGCTCCATCATGAACCTGCTGCTAGGTTTCTATGAACCAGATGAAGGCAGCATTACGATTGATGGACGCGACATCCGGGGGATGTCCAAGCAAGCGCTGCGCAAGCATATGGGCATTGTTTTGCAGGATCCGTTCTTGTTTGCCGGAGATATCAAATTCAATGTGAGCCTCTATAATAAGGAGATTTCGCTTGAGCGCGTGAAAAATGCGCTAAGTGATGTAGGCGCGGCCTCCTTCATCGAGCAGCTGCCTAACGGCTATGATGAGCAGGTTGTGGAGAGGGGAAGCACCCTCTCTTCCGGCCAAAGACAGCTCATTTCATTCGCGCGTGCGTTGGCCTTCGACCCGTCGATTCTCATCTTGGATGAAGCGACAGCCAGCATCGACAGTGAGACGGAAGGGCTGATCCAGCGAGCGCTAAAGGTGGTCAGCGAAGGGCGCACGACTTTGATCATCGCGCATAGGCTGTCGACGATTCGCGACGCTGACCAAATTCTCGTGCTGCACCGCGGCGAGATTGCTGAGCGTGGCAACCATGAGACGCTGATGGCGCTGGGTGGCCGATACGCGAAGATGTATCAGCTGCAGAAGGGCGAGTCAGCTGTTGTAGGCTGACCTAAGCGTATAAAGCCCTGCCTATAACTGAAGCTTAAGACGTGTTGCAAGAGGATGAGCCTTTCCCGATAGGGGATGGTTTATCCTTTTGTCATTTTGCCGAGATCAGGCCATTTTGTTTTAAGAAGATGCAAAAAGTGCATGTATTTCCGTGATTAGACCACATATTTAGAAAGAACCTGCAAAAAGTGCAGCAAAAAGAACGCTTTTTAACCATATCGACTTGTTTCTATTTCGGGCTAGCTAAGTGGATATAATCGCTTTATAAGCAGAATGATAAAAGGAAGAACATTATTTTAAAAATACCCATTGACATCTATCTCAAAATAAAGTATCTTTAAATCAAGATATTACAAACTAAGATTTCGCAGCACAGCACGCACACCACAGCGAAGCAAAATGATAAAAGAAATGAGGTGAACCAAATGAGTGAACAGAGAAATGATTCATTAGATCTCTATATTGCACTCTCCAGAGCAAGTGAATGGGTCAACGCCCATGGGGACCGCGATATTCGGAATTATGGATTGAATCGAACCGAATTCGGTGTTCTAGAGCTGCTTTATCATAGAGGTGCGCAGCCGATTCAACAGATTGGCGGCAAGGTGCTTATGAGCAGCGGGAATATCACCTATGTTGTAGATAAGCTGGAGAAGAAAGAGTTCGTAAAGCGAAAAACATCATCCGAAGACCGTAGACTCGTTTTTGCAGAAATTACGGAAAAAGGGAAGCAATTTATTGAAGAGGTATTTCCCAAGCATACCGAGGTTATAGAGAAAGCGGTAGCTGGACTTACGTCAGAAGAGAAGAAGATAGCTAGTCAATTGTTGAAGAAGCTCGGTAAGTTTGCTCAGGATGGTTTCAAGTAGTTTGCCCCCCCATAAGAGGTGTTAACTACTTAACCTTTTAACTAATATCTTAAAATAGAGATTCTTAAATTGGAGGAGAATGAATATGAGTATCGCATTGGGATTATTAATCATTCGTTTGGTTGTTGGATTAAGCTTTATGGCGCATGGGGCACAGAAGTTGTTTGGTTGGTTCGGAGGCTATGGTCCGAAAGGAACGGGCGGCTGGATGGAATCCATCGGCATTAAACCCGGTGTTGCTATGGCGGTTATGGCAGGACTCATGGAGTTCGTAGGCGGTGCGTTGTTCGCCGCTGGCTTAGGTACAGTCTTTGCTTCATTGCTCATTGTTATGACCATGGTCGTTGCGATTGTCAAAGTACACGCTAAGAACGGCTACTGGGCTACCTCGGGCGGTTATGAATACAATTTGCTGCTCATTGCAATTGCGGTAGGTGTGGCATTAATGGGTGCAGGAGCTTACTCCGTCGACGCTTTATTCAATTAATAATCTTGGATACTTTTAAATCAGGTCTGGAATAATTAAACTAAACTAAAGGAGTTGGATTCAATGACACAACAACAAACAGCAGGTATTCACCATATAACGGCTTTCGTACAAAATGCACAGGAAACGGTTGATTTTTATGCAGGGGTTCTAGGGCTTCGGATGATCAAAAAAACGATTAACTTCGACGCACCTGAAGTGTACCATCTGTACTTTGGTAATGAAACGGGAAGTCCGGGGACTATCATCACCTTCTTCCCATGGGCGCACTCTCGCAAAGGACGTATCGGCGGCGGTCAAGTCGGTATCACGACGTATGCTGTACCTACAGGTAGTCTATCTTTCTGGGAAGAGCGTCTAACGCAATTTGATATTCCTTTTGAAAAAACACAAAGATTCGCAGAGACATACCTTCAATTCGAGGATCGGGATGGTCTGAAACTTGAAATCGTAGAGCGCGAGCAAGGAGCGCTTAGTCAATGGTCATTCGGCGGCATTCCAACGGATAAAGCGATCAAAGGCTTCGGCGGCGCTGTTCTCTACAGCACGGCACCTGACAAAACTTCTCAGCTGCTAGAACAGGTGATGGGGCTTCAGAAAGTAGGGCAAGAGGGAGCTTATGCTCGTTTTAAATCCTTCGGAGATTTAGGGAACATCGTCGATATTAATGTAACCCCGATGGCCTATGGAGCTGGAGGAGCAGGTACCGTCCATCATATTGCATGGCGCGCCAAAGATGATGCTGAGCATGCCCTCTGGAGAAGCCATGTACAGACAAATGGGTTCCAACCTACGCCGATCGTTGATCGTCAATATTTTAACGCGATCTACTTCCGTGAAGAAGGCGGCATACTCTTTGAGATTGCAACGGATCCTCCGGGCTTTGCACGTGATGAACAGCCTGAGGCGCTAGGTGAGAAACTGATGCTGCCGGAATGGTTCGAGGAGAGCCGTGAACAAATCGAGCGTAATCTTCCGCCGATTCAAGTACGTGTATTGGAGGGGAATAAACAATGAAGCATATCTTTCAAAAGGGAACGGATGTAACGGCACCTGTACTCGTGCTCTTTCATGGTACGGGAGGCACTGAACGTGATCTTCTGCCTCTAGTTCAAGCGATTTCACCGACATCGTCAGTGCTAAGCGTTAGAGGTAATGTGCTTGAGAATGGCATGCCGCGGTTTTTTCGCCGGCTGGCTGAGGGAATCTTTGATGAGGAGGACCTCATCTTCCGTACCAAGGAATTGTACGATTTCCTCGATCAAGCTGCCGTGGAACACGGCTTTGATCGTCAGAATCTCGTAGCCATCGGCTACTCGAACGGTGCAAACATCGCCGGAAGTCTTTTATTTCACTATCCAAATGCACTGCGAGGAGCCATTCTCCATCATCCGATGGTGCCGCGGCGAGGCATTCAACTGCCGGATCTCTCGGGTATTCCCGTCTTTATTGGAGCGGGTCAGAACGATCCGATCTGTTCCCCGCAGGAGACAGAGGAATTACAGAAGCTGTTAAGTGAAGCGGGATCAACTGTTGCCGTTCACTGGGAACAAGCAGGGCATCAGTTGACGCGTTCAGAGGTAGAAGCGGCAGGGACGTGGTTTAAGACGAATTTATCATGAGGCCGAGTCTAGTAAAGGTGGGAGATGCTTTGTGATATCTATTGATCCATCGAGTCAAAGTGAGCGGGAAAACTATAAGCTATTGATAGGCAGCATAATTCCAAGGCCGATCGCATTTGTTACATCCCTATCCTCGGAGGGTGTGCTCAATGCTGCACCGTATAGTTATTTTACAATTGTGACGGCAAATCCTCCAATGGTTGCTATCTCGGTGCAAAGGAAGCAGGGTGTTCGCAAGGACACTTCGCGAAACGCCGTCGATACTGGGGCTTTCGTCGTTCATATCTCTGACGAATCGTACATCGACCAGATTAACCAAACCGCTGCTCCGTTAGCGCCGGACGAAAGTGAAGTTTCTTTAGCCGGACTTACACCCGTGGCTAGTGTCAAGATTGCCGTACCGGGCATCGCCGAAGCGAGCATACGTATGGAATGTGTCTTGGAGCAAGTCATCACACTTGGCGGAACCGAGGATGCTCCTGCAGCCGATTTACTAATCGGAAGAGTCGTACAGTTTCATATCGCTGATTCTTTATATGAGAACGGTCATATTGACCCGAATGGACTTAAGCCAGTTAGTCGCCTGGCCGGCAGCTCATATGCGAAATTGGGCGAACAATTTGCGATGGATCGGCCCGTTTGAATAAATAAAAAGGAAAGCTACTTAGCATAGAAAGAGGACACTCCCACGTAAGGGGTGCCCTCTTTTTGCTACATCAACTCATTAAAGCCGAAGCCCGTTTCTCTCTGAGGTCCTGTCTATAGCTGATGAAACCAAGGATCAATCCAAGAACCGGCAGCAGGGACCTCTCTAGATCTCTTTGACAACCTCGGCCACAATTTCATAAGACCTCAAGCGAGCCGTGTGATCATAAATCTGGCCTGCGATGATCCACTCATCGGCTGCCGTCTGCTGCTGAAGCTTAACAAGCTTCTCGCGGACGGTGTCTTTACTGCCTACGATGGAGAAGCTTAAAGCCTTGTGAACGTAAGCTTTCTCTTGAGGACTCCATAAGGGCTCCATGCTGGCGACGGGTGGACTCAGCATGCCAGGACGGCCGCGCACGATGTTTAGAAATTGCTGGTGCTGCGACGTCGCCAAATGCTGGGCTTCCTCATCGGTTTCGGCTGCAATAATGTTAACGCCGACCATCGCGTACGGCTTCTCAAGCGCGCCAGAAGGGCGGAACTGGCGGCGGTATAGATCAAGAGCCGCCAGCAAATAATCGGGAGCGAAATGGCTGGCGAAAGCGAAAGGAAGCCCCAACTGACCGGCCAGCTGGGCGCTGAAGTCACTCGATCCGAGCAGCCAGATCGGGATGTCTAGCCCTTCGCCCGGCACGGCGCGCACTCCTGGTACACCTGTACCCAGCGCCGGGTTGAGATAGCCTCGGAGCTCACTCAGCTGCTCCGGGAAGTCTTGACCGTCGCTGCCTAAGCCGCGGCGTAGTGCTCTTGCCGCAGCCTGATCGGAGCCAGGCGCACGTCCTAAACCAAGATCGATGCGCCCCGGAAACAACGATTCCAACGTTCCAAACTGCTCGGCGATGACGAGCGGTGCGTGGTTAGGTAGCATGATGCCGCCGGAGCCTACGCGGATCTTCTCCGTAGCCATAGCGATATATCCGATGACGAGTGATGTGGCGGAGCTGGCAATGCCCGGCATGTTATGATGTTCGGCGAGCCAATATCTATGGTAGCCCCACTTTTCAACGTGTCGGGCTAGATCTGCGGAACGGTGAAATGAATCTCTTGGCGTTCCGCCAGCAATAACGGGAGCCAAGTCTAAAACGGATATAGGTATCATTGAATAGTCCTCCATTTTTTATATATACTACTATACCAGTATTAAGTAAGGCCCGCATAAATTGGCCAAGCTAGGAGTAGATACCTCCTGTGACCAGAAAGCAATGTTCATCATTTGTTCACTTAGACTTACCTATTTGTTCACAGAAATTCCCTTATAAAATGAACATAATTATTACATATATGGAAACAATTATTTAAGGGATGTTTGAGATAGGGAGAAATTATTGTATTTTTGCAATATTTGAAGGGTATAACGACGACTTGTTCGCCTAATGTTGTAATAAGTACAACTTCCTATTTACTAAATCGAGTGGAAGTATCTTCCATATGAGAAACCTCTTTTTATGGGAAAATAAGGGTTAGGTTGCCATTCGCAGGATGATTTTTGGGTCATGTAGAATAGTGAAAATATGACTTCATGCACATATGACTTATATTGCATTTTACAAAAAGCATTTTGGAACTTATGATGAGAGGGCAATGTAACATTTCTTCTCTTATAAGGGGAACTTAATTGAATTCCTAACGTACTACATCAGGTGGCACAAATCAGTCCGGTATGAAACGGAGAGAAGGAGCTTTAATTAGAATGAGTCAACAAGACAAAGGTGGGTGGCGGTCTGACATCGCGCCTTACGAAAGACCACATATCAAGTACAGTGTGTGGCAAATCATTAATACATTAGGTCCCTTTTTTATGCTTTGGTATTTCGCTTTTCTAAGTCTTTCGGTTTCTATCTGGCTTACGTTCGTGCTAGACATTATTGCAGCAGGATTCCTGATTCGAATCTTCATTATTTTCCATGATTGCTGTCACAAATCTTTTTTCAAAAATAAATTAGCGAATGAAATTGTTGGTACACTTACAGGCATTTTGACGTTTGTCCCTTATCATCAGTGGCGTCATACCCACTCCGTCCATCACGCATCCAGCGGTAATTTGGATCGCAGAGGTGTCGGCGATATCTGGACACTAACGGTTGACGAATATATGGCATCTTCTCCGCTTAGAAGACTTTATTATCGGGTTTACAGAAATCCGTTTGTGATGTTTATTGTCGGACCCATTTTCATCTTTTTGATTGATTACCGTTTTAATCGCAAAAAAGCAGGAATGAAAGAACGTATGAATACGTACATCACGAACTTGGGCATTGTTGGAAGTATCGTGCTGCTTTGTTGGGGTATGGGTTGGGAATCATTCCTCCTAGTCCAAGGTCCAATGTTTCTAATTTCAGGTATGGCTGGGATTTGGCTTTTCTACGTTCAGCACAACTATGAAGACTCATACTATGAGAATGACGCGGAATGGGATTATATGAAGGCAGCTATGCATGGAAGCTCTTTCTACAAATTGCCTAGAGTTCTGCACTGGATTACAGGTAATATCGGCTTTCACCATATTCACCATCTGAGCCCGCGAGTTCCTAATTACTATTTGGAAAAGGTTCATAACAAGAACGCTGAGCTGCGCAAAGTTCAGACGGTTACTCTGAGGACAAGCTTAGAATCCCTTAAGTTCCGTATTTGGAACGAGGAATCAAAGAAGTTCATACAGTTCAAAGATCTCAAGCCTTTCAAGTCGAAAAGAATCATCGAGACGCTCAAAACGAAGGCAGAGTAAATCTTAAAGAAGAGTCGACGGCCTCAAGTAGCATGCTGCTTAGGTTGTCGGCTTTTTTTTGATTTCATGCTTGCAAAAAAGGAAGTACACACGTTATAATCATTCCATTACGCCAAAAAGTGAACGGGTGTTTATTATATGCAGGTATTAAAAGATGACGTAAAAAAGAGTATCCGCCAAGCGGCATTGTCCGAATTCAAGAAACATGGTTATATGAAAGCTTCTATACGGCATATTGCAGACGCTGCGGGTATTACACCGGGCAATATTTATCGGTATTTTAAAAACAAAGAAGACCTATTCTATGAGTTGATTCAACCGGTCTATGAGCAGCTTGCTTCTTACACCCTAGAGATCAAGAATGAGGTTGATTTCAAATTGTGCAAGGAAACTGCTGATCATCTCGTTATTTTGCGTAAAATTGATGCGACGATTTTGCAGCTTTTCAAGCAATCGAGTGTTGAATTAACTATCCTCCTAAATCTGAGTGAAGGCTCACGGTACGAAACCGTGAAACAGGAACTCATTACTTTGGTGTATCAAATTTTGGAGAACGTGTTCGCCACCACGAAGGAAACTCCGGCCCCGCTCGAAGTGAATGAGCAGCAATCTGCCCGGATGCTAGCTGTCACGCTTATAGAGGGCATGAGCCTTATTCTGCGCGATTATGAGGATGGCGATACCATTAAGGTGCTAGTTGATGAGCTGTTGTACCTGTATTCTGCGGGTATTTCAGAAAAAATAAAGCTTCAAGGACAGTGCTAAAATTTTTTTGACTCAAAAATGAACGCTTGTTTACTAACGATTTGTAATCGGAGGAGGAATTAGAGAGATGAAACAAATTATTAAATGGCGCTGGACGATTATCGCCTTATGGTTGGTAGCCACCGTAGTTCTCACGGTTTTTCAACCCGATGTGAATGCTATTTTAGGGCTTAGGGGCCAAGATCCGCTGCCAAAGGACAGTCCGTCCAAGGTTGCTGCATCGATTTTGAACAAAATGAATGGAGTAGAAGGGACTAGCGATATCATCGTGTTCCACAACCCGAATAAACTGTCAGATGCGGATATGAAGCAAATCGAGTCAGGTATAACTTCTATGAAGAATCATCAAGCGGAGCTTGGTTTCGATCAATTGCTTGATCCTTTCTCACTGCCTGATGCGAAGTCCTCGCTTATTTCGGAGGATCAGACGACGTTAATGGCTAGCTTTAGTTTGGATAAAAGAGGACGTCATGTCGATGAGATTCAGCAGGAATTTGATGCTGTTTTGAAAGATGTGAACGTGGATTACTACCTCTCAGGTGAGGACTTCATTCAGAACGATTACATCAAAGCATCCGAGTCGGGTGTGGAAAAAAGTGCGGCGTTAACGGTGATTTTCATTTTAGCGGTGTTAGTCATTATGTTCCGTTCCATTGTTATTCCAATCGTCTCGCTGCTTGCTGTGGGTATTTCCTACCTATGCTCCATGGGGATTGCCGCGCAGCTTATTGATAAGTTCGAGTTTCCAGTGACAAGTGTCACGCAAATGCTGTTAATTTTAATTCTTTTCGGCATTGGAACTGACTATAACATCCTGTTGTTCAATCGGTTTAAAGAAGAATTATCCCATGGTTTGTCCGTGGATGAAGCGATTATTGTGACGTATAAAACGGCTGGGAAAACGATTTTTTATAGTATTTTGACTGTATTTATTGCTTTCGCGAGCTTGACGTTCTCGGATTTTGGTATTTATAAATCAGGCAATGTGGTGGCTATTGGTACGGCGGTGCTCTTACTTGAAATTATGACAGTGACTCCTTTTCTCATGAAAGTACTGGGCAGTAAGTTGTATTGGCCTTCCAAGGGTGCAACCGGACATAAGGAAAGTAAATTTTGGGCGGGCTTGACGGCAATTGCTGTGAAAAGACCAGTGATCACAACGCTGCTTATTCTGATTGTGATGATTCCGATTGCCCTTTCCAACCATCAGAAGTTGTCTTTTGACCAGTTGAAAGAGTTAGGGAATGACCATGAATCCACCAAAGGATTCAGCCTTGTAGCGGATCATTTTAGCCGAGGCCAAGCGCTGCCGACCATGGTCGTGATTGAGAATGATAAAGCACTTGATAATAATGACGGATTAGCCGCAATTGATAAGCTAACGGACAAATTGAAGAGTGTACCCGGCGTGGATAAGGTGTCCAGTGTGACGCAGCCACAGTCGAAGCCGATTGATAACTTCTATATTTCGACGCAAACGTCGACTGTCGCAGAAGGAATTACGGCTTCGCAGAAGGGTGTCAATCAAATAAAAGATGGTTTGAATTTGATGCAGAGCAAACTGGTCAGTCCGGATTTGTCCGGCACCGATCAGTTAGTTGAGGGAACGGGTAAGGTTCAGGATGGTTACAGTCAGATTACTGTTGCGCTTGAGCAAGTATCGAAGGGTATTGCGCAGGGTGCCGACGGAGCTGCGGAGCTAACTGCGGGCATTGCGAGCTTAAAGGACGGCATGACGCAAGTCGATGCCAATACGTCGAAGATTAGCAGCGGACTTACACAGCTGCAGCAGGGTTATAGTGCCTTAACTGACGGTTATCGTCAGATTGAAGGAAAGCTTCCTGGTATTCAGCAGGGGCTGACTGGGATGAACGGGCTTATTGGCGGGCTAGGTGCAAAGTACAGCCAACTGTCTTCGGATAGCGACTACATCAAGCTGAAGCAGACGGGAGAGGGCTTGGAATCCGGACTCGCCCAGCTGAACGGCGGGCTGAAGGAGCTTGGCGCGAATGCCGCCAAGTTGAATGGCTCTTTCGCTGAGGCTGCTGCGGGACTTACGCAGATTAACGGCGCGCAGGCGCAACTGGCTGCGGGATTGGCTTCACTGCAGAGCGGCTCAGAGGCGCTCGCGAAGGGGCTGAAGCAAGGCAGCGCGGGCAGCCAAGAGATCGCCGCGAACATGGCGAAGCTGAATGACGCGCTGGGCAGCGTCAAGGACGGTCAGCAGAAGCTGAACGAGGGCTTGTCGGGCTTGGCTGGCGGGATGAGCCAGTTGAAGGACGGCCTCGGCCAAAGCGGCAACGGACTTGGCGATGTGTCCGAAGGGCTTGGAAAAACGAGCCAGTTCCTGACGCAGCTGAACAGCTCGAAAACGTTCTTCATTCCGAAAGAAGCGCTAACTAGCGCGGATTTCGGCAAATCGCTGGATAGCTTCATGTCCAAAGATCGCAAGAGTACAAAACTCATTGTCATTCTGAAGGATGATCCGTACTCATCAGCGGCTATGGACACCATTGAGGGGATTAACGCCGAGCTAGCGTCTAGTTTGAAAGGCACGATGCTGGAGAAAGCGAAAGTCGGTGCCGCGGGACCAAGCTCCACGACCTATGACACGAACAAAGCACAGCTAGAATCGTTCAATAGCACGGCGATCATCGTGATCATTGGCGTATTTATTGTCCTGTTGTTCGTGATACGGTCCTTCTGGCCAGCGGTCTATATCATCGTGTCCTTAGTGATTTCCTACTATGTTGCGATGACCGCTACCAATATCGTTACAGATAAAATCATCGGTGCAGACGGCGTTTCGTCTTTCGTACCGTTCTTCTCCTTCATCATCATCATCGCCGTCGGTGTCGACTACAGCATCTTCCTGATGATGCGATATAAAGAGCTGGGCGATTTATCGCCGTCTAAGGCGATTGTTCAGGCCGCTAAGCATATCGGCGGCGTGGTGATCTCGGCTATGGTCATCCTCGGCGGTACCTTCGCGACGTTGGTTCCATCAGGCCTAGTTTTGCTGATTGAGCTAGCCGTTGCCGTGATCGTGGGGCTCGTTGTACTCTGCTTTATTTTGCTGCCGATGCTGCTGCCGGCTTTGCTCGCTATGCCTGAGGCACTGCGGACGAAGCGGAAGTCAGCGGCTAGGCAAGTGTCCACGGAGAGTAGAACCGCGTGAGCATGAAGTGAATGGATTGATAGGCGCCTCCCACATTTGTGGGTGTCGTTTTTTTTTTGTTGTGAATGTGGTGGCTTTAACGATGAAATTCAGTCTTACGTCTAGTGCAAGCCGTACAGATCCACTTCCCATTACCTAAAAAAAACACAAGTGAGTGAGAAGACAATCCATTGTTGCAAGCGCTTTAGCAGGGTACGATGTAGATATAACATCAGCGAAGAATAGTGAGGGGGGCCAAGAATGGCGGTCAACGCACAAGCGGTAAAAAAGATGAATCAGCGCTCGCAGGCACGTAAAGGTAGTTCCTTTCTGCGAACGTTCTGGAAGTATAAGGCGCTGTATTTGATATCGCTGCCAGGGATTTTGTATTTTATTGTTTTCAAGTATGTGCCCTTGTTAGGTTCAGTCATTGCTTTTCAAGATTACAACATTTTTGATGGCTTCAAGGGAAGTGAATGGGTTGGGTTCGAGCATTTCACACGGATGTTTGCCCACTATGACTTCCTCAAGATTTTGAAGAATACGATTCTGATCGGCATTTATGATCTGGTACTGGCTTTTCCGGCGCCAATCATACTCGCCTTGCTGCTTAACGAGCTGCGCGTTGTAGTGTACAAGCGTTTACTTCAAACCGTTGTTTACATGCCTCACTTCTTATCGTGGGTTATTGTGAGCGGGATTGCGATTGGTATTCTTTCTCCTTCAACGGGAGCTTTAAACCATTTCATCACTTGGTTAGGTTTCGAGCCGATTTATTTCATGGGTGAAGAGTCATGGATTCGTACAGTGCTCATTTCCTCGGGTATTTGGCGTGATTCCGGCTACGGTACGATCATTTATTTGGCCGCACTAGCAGGAATTAATCCGGATCTGTATGAAGCTTCTGAGGTGGATGGCGCGAACCGCTGGAGACAAACCATTTCAATTACGCTACCGTCGCTTCTACCAACCATTATGATTTTGTTCCTCCTTCATATCGGTAAATTTTTGGACTTTGGATTCGAGCGCGTTTATGTGTTCTTGAACCCGTTAAATAAAGAAAATGGTGAAATTCTAGATACGTATATTTACACCGCAGGGTTGCTAGGTCAACAATTCAGCTATACGACCGCTATTGGACTTTTCAAAGCGTTAGTCGGCGTGATCTTTATTGTCACTGGAAATATGCTAAGTAAAAAAACAACGGGTGAAAGCTTGTATTAAGACGGAGGTGAACGCTTTATGAATCGCAAGCCGACAGCCGGCTGGCAAGTTTTTAACATCTTTAATGTGCTTTTTCTGACTCTCTTATCGCTGGCGATGCTCCTGCCGTTCTTAAACGTGATAGCCCAATCGTTCAGCTCTTCGGAAGCCATTGTGAATGGTAAGGTGCTCTTCCTGCCTGTTCAATTTACAACGATCAACTATCAATATGTGTTCAGTGACGCAGCAATCTGGCGTTCCTTCGGAGTAACCGTGTATATTACAGTAGTGGGTACCCTGATCAATCTCATCGCCACGGCATCATTGGCCTATCCGGTGTCTAGACCAGAATATGCTGGCCGTAACGTTGTAGTAATCATGGTTCTCATTACGATGGTATTCACAGCTCCACTGATTCCAAACTTTATTTTGATGAAAAACTTACATTTGACGAATTCCCTTTGGGCTTTAATGCTTCCAGGCGCTATCAGTGCTTTCAACTTTTTCGTCATGCGGTCGTTCTTCTTGCAAATTCCGAGTGAGCTGATTGATTCCGGACGTATTGACGGCTGTTCCGAGCTCAGAATGATCTGGAATATCGTGCTTCCATTGTCCAAACCGGTTATGGCCTCTCTAGGGATCTTTTATGCGGTGGGTCACTGGAATACGTACCAGAGTGCACTGTACTACATCAACAAGCCTGCCTTATGGCCGCTTCAGGTAAAGCTCCGTCAATTGATAGTGTCCGAGGATATCAGTATTGATCCGAACGCTTCCCAATTCAGCGGACTTGCGAATATGGATCCGGAAGGCATCAAGATGGCGACCATTATTATTGCGACGCTCCCAATTATTCTGATCTATCCGTTCTTGCAGCGTCATTTTGTTAAAGGAATGATGGTGGGTTCTGTAAAATCTTAAGGAAATAGTGCTGTATGGAATCAACAATTTCTACAGCATTCTAAAAAAAAGACAAATCGAACTAAAGACATTCCATATCGGCAATTTGTAAACGCTTTTACAATGAAGATGTGAAAGCGTTCATATCTTAGTGAAATGAAAAGAGGGGTAGAAATGAAAAAATGGATTCCCACCACGATGGCAGCAGTAATGATGGCCAGTTTGCTGGTTGCATGCTCTTCTAAAACCGCTGAACAACCGGCTTCAAGCGCGGCGGCTGGCACGTCAAGCACAAAGCCTGCTGAAAAAACGAAATTCTCCATCTCCTTGCGTACACTCGCATTCGGACATGTAGAGAAGTCACCTGATATTAATCAAGACAAATGGGTGAAAAAGTTAGAAGAAATGACGAACTCCGATATGAATATCGTACTTGTTCCTCACAAAGAATATGAGCAAAAAATGATTCAGATGTTTGCAACCAATGACATTCCTGACATTGTACAGGGCAGTGGTGGTGTGAACGGTAAAGAAATGGCAGGTTCCGTGAAGGCTGGCGTGTTCACGTCACTTGATGAATTGTTGAAGAAGTATGGACCGAATCTGCTCAAAAAAGTGCCGAAAGACGCCTGGGATAACGTAACTTACCAAGGTAAAATTTTCGCTATTCCTGAATACTTGTCCAACCCATCCCGCCGCGCCATTTTCATTCGTAAAGATTTACTCGACAAAACAGGCCTAGGGGTTCCAAAAACAGTGGACGAGTACATGGCCGTACTTCGCAAGTTCAAAGAAATGGGCGTTGAGAACCCGTACATGGGTCGTGAAAACTTCAAGTATTCAGACTCCTTCTTCGGTGCATTCGATGTGTTCCCTTACCTATCCATGTTCGAGAAATCAGGCGATCAAGTTCTGCCTAAATTCTTCGACACAGAGAATATGACGAAAGCGCTGCAAACGTACAAAACAATGTTTGATGAAGGCTTGATCAATAAAGAATTCGCAACGATCAACGCCACAGTATTCAAAAACACTATTCTTGCGGGTAAAGCAGGGATGTGGTCCATGAATGCAAATGAATTGCTGCAATGGGAAACACAGCTAAAAACAACAGTTCCAACGGGTGATATCGAGATTATCGCATCCCCGACAGGACCGGATGGCAAAGGCGGCCACTACTTGTACGGACCTGCGCCGCGTGCTTACTTCATCAATAAAAATGCTAAAAATGCTGCGCAAATCATCCAGTTCTTCGATTGGATGATGTCCGATGAGGCAGAGAAATACTTTACTTTCGGTATTGAAGGTGACACTTACAAAACGGTGGATGGCAAAATCGACTACAAAGCCCCAACGGATACAGCAGGTGTAGATGAAGAGCGTTACCGTCAATCCTTCTTGTGGCTTGTCCAAGATACGACTTATAATAAAGGGACACTCAGCTTGACTGAAGAAGGTAAGAAATTAATGAATGTCTATGATACAACGTTAAAAAATGAAGGACGCGATGGTATGAGCTTCGAGCCACGTCTTGAATCTTTAATGAAAAACCCTGATATTTCACCGCTTTCCGACCAAGCGCCTCCAGTCATTCTCCAGCACATGGTGAAAATGGTGTACGGCAAAGAGCCGATCTCCGACTGGCCGAAAGTATTGGAGGAGTGGAAATCCAAAGGCGGAAATGAAGTAATCAAGGAAGCAACAGAGAAATTCAATAGTAAAGAATCCGGTACGACGGTGTCGATGCCGCGTAAATAAGCTCATCTGCTGAGCATGACCGCCTCCTCACGTGCCCACAAGCCCGTGGGGAGCGTGCATTTCATAAGGGTTTGAAAGGAGCATTCCTCATGTACCGCATACTCATTGTCGATGACGAACCGATGATACGCAAAGGCTTACAGAAACTCGTTGAACAATCGGAGCTCCCCATCGAAAGCCTGCGAACGGCTGAGAATGGCGTTGTCGCGCTGCAGCGGATTCAAGAGGAACGACCTGACTTCCTGTTCACCGATATTCGGATGCCTAAGATGGATGGGCTGGAGTTATGTGCCCGTGTTGCAGAAATGGATGCCGACATACAAGTTGTGGTCATTTCCGGCTATGGTGATTTCGAATATGCGCAGAAATGCGTGTCTTACGGGGTGAAAGAGTACTTACTGAAGCCCGTCAACATTAAGGGATTTCAGCACGTGTTAGAGAAGCTAATTCGTAACCAAAGTAAAGTAAGCTCCGAATCCTTCGTTGCTGTAACGAAGTTGGAACAGTGGGCAGGGCGCATGGAGCAAGCCGTGTGGATGCTGCAGCAGGAGGAATTAAACGGCGTCGTAGAGGAAATTCAGGCGGAGCTGAAGGCGAATAAGCTCAAGCTCAACCGGGTTAGCGATATTTTGCAAGAGATCCACACCCTCCTGCACCAAAGGTTAAATGTGAGGGATGTATATTTCATGCAGGGTGAGCTAGATTTAACCGGCGTTATGAGCGAGGAGGAAGCGTGGCTTCGCTTCACGACTACGGTAAGTGGGTATCTGGATGAGCTTCGAATCAAACGCAAAGGCAAGCTTAAGGACCCTGTTGAGGAAGCCAAGCACTATATAGAGACGCATCTCGCTGAGGAAGTATCCTTAGAAGAGGTGGCTGACTTTATCGGGCTTAATCCTTCTTATTTCAGCCAACTGTTTAAGCAAAGTACGACAGAAACATTCGTGCAGTACCGAACACGCAGACGCATGGAAAAGGCGAAGAAGCTGCTTCAACAGCCACAGTGGCGAATTACAGATATTTCGGGTGAGGTCGGTTACGCCGATCATCCCCATTTTACAAAAACGTTTAAGAAATACGAAGGCTGCCTCCCGTCCGAATATCGACAACAAATGGGTATCCGTTCATGAAAAGAAAGACGTTGTCAGGTCAAATTTATACGTACTTTCTCATTGTGATCGTGCTGTCACTTTTGTCCGTAGGCGCAGTATCTTATTGGCAATCATCACGGGCGTTAGACGACCAAGTGAAGCAGTATATGGAGCAAATGGTCGACAGTGCGAACTATCAGACGGATAGCTATTTGCAGGCTTACGAGCTGCTTAGCAATGCCTTTTCGTCCAACTCTGATGTGCGGGTTTTCATGGAAATCAAACCAGATGATGCGTATGAGTATTATGTGTATTCGGATAAAATCAAGAAATTTGCACTCGCATCTGTGGAGTCTATCGTCACGCTGTATAAGCAGTTAAACATGATTTATGTAGTGGGGCAGCATGGACGTTCAGTCATCTATGAAAACCAAAATCTGTTTAACTTTGATCCCGTGTTGGTGCAAGAGAAGTATGATAATTTGATGAAAATGACGCCTGGTAATGGCAAAATAGCACTGCTTAACATGAGCATACGTCCGGTTGATCAAGGCTCTGTCGTGACAATGGCACGTAAAGTAAGAGGGCCTTCTTACGGAGATGAGAATCGTGGGGTTGTTGCCATTGAGATTAAGCTAGATGAGTTAGCAAAGACTTGGGATCGTGTGAGTCTAGGGAAAAAGGGCTTTTTCTTCATCGTGGACGATGCCGGTAACTACATCTATCCTCGTTCGATGAGCGAGCGGAAGCCTCAAGACGAACTGTCATCGCTCGTTTTGGCGAGTGGCAATCAGACATTCCTTCATAAATACAACGGGGAAGAACGTATGTTTGTATCACGGAAATCCGGCTACTCAGATTGGAACCTTGTCGCATCAATGCCAGTTGAGGAGCTGCGTCGTCCAGCCGATACGATTCGAACAACGACCATCATCGTTGGTCTGGTTACACTGGCTATCGCGCTATGGTTGGCCTACCGTTTCGGCCGGTCTATTATTGCCCCCATACGAGGGCTGAAAGACAGCATGCGGGAAACGGAAAAAGGAAACTGGCAGTACATCGACGAGATTGGCCGAACGGATGAGATCGGGGGGCTTATTCACAGCTACAATCTAATGGTGACGCGTCTTTCCGATATGATCGAGCGGGTGTATGAAGCCGAGCTGGAGCAGCAAAAGAACCAGCTTGAGCTAGGTGAGACGAAGCTTGAACGGCAGCGGGCAGAGTTTCAGTCCTTGCAGCTGCAGATCAATCCGCATTTTTTATATAACACATTGGAAACGATCAATTGTTATGCAATTGTTCAGGATTCCAGTGAAATTACAGAGATGGTAGAAGCGATGGCTTTCATGCTCCGCTACTCGGTGCAGACGAATTTAGAAGAAATTACAGTAGCGAATGAACTGAATCATGTACGCAATTATATGATTGTTTTGCAGCACCGAACGGGAAAAGAGTTTGAAATTGATGTTGCGATCCCGCCAGGGTTGCTGTTGGAGAAGATGGTTCGGTTGACATTACAGCCGCTCATCGAAAATATTTTTCAGCATGCATTCCCGGATGGTGTGGAACCGCATCATTTCATTCGCATCGATGCCCGCAAAGAAGGCGGATTGTTCCAAGTGTTTATCGAAGACAATGGCACAGGCATGAAGCCGGAGAGGCTCGCCGAGCTGCGCACGAAGCTGGAGGAAAACCGTTTGGCGGAGCCGGAAGAGACAGGCGAATCCCAAGGTGGCGGTATTGGACTCATGAATGTCCACCGTCGGATCCAGATGGTGTTCGGCGAGGCCTACGGACTGTCTATAGACAGTGAGTGGGGACGAGGGACCTGTTTGACGATGACAATGCCGGAGACGGTGAGGCCTCGGTTGCGCGGGTGAGGGTGTTTTGTAGCGCTAAGTGGGACAAAGAAAAATTGTATATACACATACATGGGAGGAATTCATATGAATATCGATTTGACGGGGAAAATTGCACTGGTGACAGGATCTAACGCGGGGATTGGACGCGCAATTGCATTAGCTCTGGCTAGCAATGGGGCGAAGGTTGGTGTGAACTGCTTGAATAACGTTACACAAGGGCAAGAAGTTGTAGCAGCCATTCAAGCGGCAGGCGGCGAGGCTGTATTGGTACAGGCGGATGTTACGAATTTGGAGCAAATCGACAGACTCGTTAGCGAAGTTGAGCAAGCCTTGGGTGGGACGATTGATATTCTCGTGAACAATGCAGGCCATCTCGTTCAACGTGTTGCGAATTCCGAAATGTTTGAAGAGATGTACAACCGTATTATGGATGTAAATGTAAAGAGTGCCGTGTTCATGTCCAAAAGAGTGCTTGCCGGAATGAAAGCGAAGGGCTACGGCCGTATCGTGAATATGACATCGGTTGCTGCGCATAACGGCGGCGGACCTGGTTCCAGCATATATGCAGCAAGTAAAGCAGCTGTACAAACATTCTCCAAGGGATTAGCCAAGGAAGTAGCGGCAAGTGGTATTACTGTGAATAACGTCTCCCCTGGCTTTATCGGCAATACGATGTTCCACGCGACATTCACGACGGACACAGCACGCCAAGCAACTGTGAATGGCATTCCGCTGCAGCGTGAAGGAACACCAGATGATGTAGCAGGCGCAGTGCTTTACCTTGCTTCCGATCTAGCTGCCTACGTAACGGGTGAAACGATCGAAATTAACGGCGGGATGATGATGCGATGAGTACCGCACTAAGGTTAGGCGAAAAGCTGGAAAAACTGACTTGGGCAGGCCATACAGCACACATATTGAAAGAGGAAATGGATAGGCTGCTGCAAGCAGGCAGCCTTTCCATTCCTAAGGATCCTGGGGGTTGGTGGCACCAGTATGTCTGTCCACACCATCATACCGAACTGATGTTCGATTCAATGCAGCTGGATGCGTCCGAATTTCTATGTCCGCACGGTTGCAAAATCGAGGGAGAAGTATACCGAGGAGCTTGGCTTGTATTTAAGCACCAGTCCCTTGCACGGGTGGCTTTGCAGTCAGCGGCTGTTTATGCAGCTCTGGGCGAAAAGTCGTACGCGCAGATTAGTAAAAGGCTGCTCGTAGAGTACGCAGAGCAGTTTCCGCTCTACCCCGTGCATCCCGAAGCTCAGAGCTGGATGTTGAAGGGGCGTGCTTTTCACCAGGCACTGACCGAGGCGATCTGGTCCACGACCTTGATTCGCGCTTATTTGTTACTGCGCGATGAGGGGGTTGTTTTCGAGGCGAAGGAGCAGGCGGCGATTGACGCCTTCTTAGGTTTACTCGCGGGGAGTATGGAAGAATACCGGCATATCCTGATTCATGAGCGGAACAATGCGGAGAACAACTACACCGCTTGGCTGAACGCGTCATTATCTTGTGTCTATGCCGCTCGTGGAGAGCAAGCGGAACTGGAAGAGTTAATTGAAGGCCAAGGCGGCTTCAAGCATCACTTATCGATCGGCGTGAAGGCCGATCAGCTGGAGTTCGAGGGAAGCACGTACTACCACGTATTCGTGCTTCGCGCGTACTTAATCTCTGCAGAGATGGCGCAGCGATTCGGTATTGATCTCTACGCCACGACAGGCGCAGACGGCCAATTCATGCGCGGCATGCTCGAGGCCCTGGCCGATCTGGCCGACGACCAGGGCGCGCTGCCGGCCCTGCATGACGGGCCGCTCGCGCGGGATCCCTATGCCCGCGAGATCGCCGAGATCGCGGAGCAGGGGCTCGCGATCTACGGCATCGCCGGACTCGCGCCGGTCCTGCGCGAAGCGTACCGGCAGCTAGGCGCTGCCGGCGGCGAGCAGCTCGAGGCGCTGCTCTACGGCGCTGGCGAGGCCGCTGACCGCGCGCCTGCCCTTGAGCCGCGCGAGTCGCGGCTCTGGCCGGACGCCGGCTTCGTCATCGGCCGCGCAGCCGGGAACCCGCTTTCGTTCCTCGCCGATTTCGGCGAGCACGGCGGGTCCCACGGCCATTACGACAAGCTGCATCTGACCTTGATGCATACGGAGCAAACCCTGACGCCCGATTTCGGGATGGTGCCTTACGGCTCGCCCATGCGGAAATCGTGGTTTGCCGAAACCGCCAGCCACAACACCGTGTCGCTGGATGGCCGATCCCAAGCGCCGCATGAAGGGCGCTGCGTCCGCTATGAAGCTACGGATTCAACCGTCTATACTTGGCTGCAGTCAACAGAAGCCTACGAAGGGTGTACGTTGAATCGCCATCTGCTTCTTACTGGCGATTGGCTGCTGGATTGGTTCCAAGTCGAACTCTCAGGAGAAGAGCCGAAGAGCATCGAGTGGTGGATGCATCCTGCTGTTCAAACGCATTCGGAGCAGTCGCTCAGCCGAGATGAAGTTTACAAACTTCTCATTGAACAGAAGGATGCTGCTTCCAATGCCATCACTGTCACTGAGCAAAATCTGCCGATCATCGGCCAGTTCGTGCCTAGCGATTCGATCGAGGCAAGTGGTTCAGCTCAATTGAGCGTATCCTATGCCCTAGGCTCTGATCCTAACGGCTCCGCCGCGACCGTGTTCCATACGGCGCTTGTGCAGCCGGGCGATGAGCTTCTCGCTGTACAGACACCGGGTGACTCCGTTGATCCGAGTCAGTCGCTTACAGCGATGCTTCACCGTCGCAATGACTGCAAGGCTGACTTTATTCATGTGTATCGTGCAGGCAGCCGCGCTGAACTTACTCGCGTTTCCACACAGGAAATCGCCATTTCTATACCGGGACAAACGAACAGCTCAAAACACATTCAATTAACAGCTGATAAAGGCTTGCTTTTAATATAAGAACACCCGGAGGAGAATGGATATGACTTCATTGTCGCCATTATACGAACCGCAGAGCGGCGTTTTAACTGTACAATATGAACCGAATGAGCAGACCGTACTGCTGGAAAACCCACCTCGTTTCACGTGGATTCCTGCACAATTGGAGCATGATCGCTATGTACTGCAAATCTCGCATTCTGAGGCCTTCTCTCAGGCTGACACACAAACGATAAAGCCGATTCCATATAACTTATATACACCGGATGATGCGCTAACCCCAGGTACCTATTTCTGGCGGTACGCCCTTCTCCAGGAAGATGGCTCCCAAACCGTCTGGAGCCTCGTTCGACGCTTCGAGGTGCCAGCCGATTTACCGGAAACACCGCTGCCTAACAGAGAACGCCGATACGCGGAAGTATCTTCCCAGCATCCTAGATTATGGCTGCAGTCGGCTGAGCTTGATGCCTTTCGCAGCGGGCTAGCTGCAGATCCGGTATATTGCGGATTTGACATCTTTTACGAGAAATCCGTTAAGCCTTGGATTGAGCGTGAGCTGATTACAGAGCCGCTGCCATATCCGGGTAATAAGCGTGTAGCTAAGCTATGGCGACAAATGTACATGGATACCCAGGAAGCTCTCTATGCGGTTCGCCATCTCGTGGTAGCCGGTACAATTTTGAATGACGAAACGCTGCTAGATCGCGCGAAAACGTGGCTGCTCCATCTGTGCAGCTGGGACGTGAACGGTACAACAAGCCGTGACTACAACGACGAAGCCTCCTTCCGTATGGCTGGAGCAATCGCATGGGGTTATGATTGGCTTTATGCTCGGTTAACAGAGGATGAGCGTAAGCAGGTGCGGCAAGTTCTGCTTGCCCGTACGCGTCAAATCGCCCAGCATGTTATTGAGCATTCCAAGATCCATCATGTGCCGTTCGACAGTCATGCGGTGCGTTCGCTATCCAGTGTATTGGTCCCGTGCTGCATCGCACTCTTGAATGAGGAGCCGGAAGCTCGCGAATGGCTCGATTATACCCTCGAATACTATGCATGCTTATATTCGCCTTGGGGCGGACCGGATGGAGGCTGGGCGGAAGGTCCGATGTATTGGACGACCGGGATGGCTTTTGTTACGGAAGCGATGAATTTGCTGAAGAAATATACAGGCATTAATTTTTATCAAAGACCGTTTTTCACGAAAACAGGCGATTTCCCGCTTTACGCATTCAGCCCGGATACCCTTCGCGCAAGCTTCGGTGACCAATCGACCCTTGGCGATCCGGTTAGCTTGAAAACTGGCTTTAACATCCGTCAGTTCGCCGGTGTGACTGGTAACGGCCTGTACCAGTGGTATTTTGAGCGGGTACGTGAAACGGATACCGATTCGGAAATGAAATTTTACAACTATGGTTGGTGGGATTTCCGTTTCGACGAAATGGTCTACCGTCATGATTATCCGCAAGTGGAAGCTATCGCCCCAACAGATGCGAATATCGAGCCGGTCAAATGGTTCCGCGACATCGGCTGGGTGGCGTTTCACTCGCAAATGGCCGATCCGGAGCGCCATATCATGCTGCTGACGAAGAGCAGCAAATACGGCTCCGTCAGCCATAGTCATGGCGACCAGAACGGCTTCCTGCTGCATGCTTACGGGGAACCGCTTGCCATTGAAAGCGGTTATTACGTGGCATTCAGCAGCACAATGCATATGAACTGGCGCAGACAGACGCGTTCGACGAACAATATTTTGATTGACGGTTTGGGTCAATATGCCGAGAAGAATAAAGTGCTGAACATGGCGGCTAATGGGTTTGTTGAAGTTGCCGAGCAGCGCAAAGGCTACGGTTATTCCCGTAGTAACGCAACGGCAGCATACAAGGAGTACGTTCCGTATTTGGAGCGTTACGTACGCGAGCTATACTTCTTCGGCACGTACGTTGTTGTCGTCGACCATATCGACCTGTCGCAGGCAGGCTCTATTGACTGGCTGTTCCAGACCCTGTATGAAATGAAGATGAACGGACAGACTTTCAAAGTCCAAGGCCGCAAGGCGGATATGGACGGCCGTTTTGTCTATTGTTCATCTGGTGAGTTGGAGCTGACACAGCATCAAGGCTTTTCGGATGTGGATCCAGCCGAAATCGAGGGACTGCCGCTGCACTGGCATCTGAAGGCAACGACGAAGTCGGCACGCAGCCACCGCATCGCGACACTCCTCGTGCCTATCAAGCACGGCGAGCCGAAATACGTGTCCTATTTCATGGATGATCAAGGCTTCGACACACATATTTATTTCACTGAAGACGGTGTAACGAACAGAGTCGAGGTACCGAAGGCTTACTAGTTTTTATAAGCTGCACTCATCATTTATCTTTAAAGATCGACCTCTTATTCGCTGAACTAGCGTGAGAGGTTGATCTTTTTGCTTGTAATGGAAGCTATTAGTTTTTTTATATAGAAAATAGCTCTGAGAGTATGAATAAGTGTCTATCGGCCAGAAGGGAGGATTATTTGTTTTTGCAAGTAAGCGGATAAGGGAGAGGTTAGTCGGGTTTAGGTATGGGTCCGTCATTCCATCGCCACTCGCACGTGTCACTCCTATCCCACCAGTCACTTTTGCCTCGCCCATTAATCACTCCTATCCAACATTCACTGTTTCACCCACCCCCACCACTCCTCATACCAAACATCCACACCCACTTCCAACATAAACCTATAAAAATCAAACATCATACCTATAGTTCCCACATTGTAAGGGTTACCATATTCGAGCGATAATAAGGACATCAAGAACAACCAACAAACGAGGGGGATTCACATTGGTAACTAAATACAAAGCATTAAGCGTCGTTGCAGCTAGCTTCCTAGCTATCAGCTTAACAGCTTGCGGTGCGGGTGGAAGCACGAGCGGCAGCACAACAGATACGAAAACAAGCGCGGCTCCGACAGCGACAGCACCAGCTAAAAAGCAGGAGAACATTACGATCACGTTCCAAAATATATATCCGGATCCAACCGATCCAAAGAACGGCATGTTGAAGAAAATCGTTAACGATTACCAAACGAAAAATCCGAACATCAAGATCGAGCTTGACTCCCTGAACACAGATCAACAAAAGCTGAAGCTCAAAACACAAGCGGCTTCCAAAGAAGTGCCTGATATCACAATCGTGAACCCGTCCGCTCAAATGAAACCTTTCGTTGATGCAGGCCTGTTCGCACCGTTGAACGACATGGTTGAGCAAAACGGACTTAAAGCGACGTTCCAAGAAGGCATCCTGAACTGGTACACATTCAACAACAACATCTACGCTTTGCCTGATGGCAACAACATCGGTCTCGTTTATTACAACAAAGACTTGTTCAAACAAGCTGGCGTTGAAGTGCCGAAGACTTTCGAAGAAATGGTTGCAGCTGTAAAAACACTGAAGGGCAAAGGCATTCAGCCAATGGCTATCGGTGAAAAAGATTCCTGGACGGGTTCCTTCTTGTTCATGAACGTATTGCTTCGCACAAATGGCGGCCCAGGCTTCCTGCAAGCCGTTGTTGATGGCAAAAAGACGTTTGCTGATCCGGCATTTACAGATGCTGTAAGCAGCTTCCAAGACTTGGTTCAAGCTGCCGCGTTCCAAGAAGGCGCAACTTCTTTTGACTACAATGCGGGTGAAAATTTGTTCAAAACAGGCAAAGCTGCTATGTACTACATGGGCAGTTGGGCAACTGGCGGAATCGAAACATCTTCCGTTAATGGTAAAGTTGGCGTGTTCAAATTCCCAACTGTTAAAGGTAAAGGGAACCCAGACGAGTTCATGCTTGCTCCAGGAAGCGCGTTCGCCGTATCTGCAAACAGCAAACATTTGAAAGAAACCAAAGATTTCTTGAACTACTTCATGCTGAACTTCCCTAAAGAAGCTTTCGCTGTAAAAGGCGCTGTAGGTATCGCACAAAAAGTAGACGGCGACTTTAAAGCCGCTGGTTACTCCGATATGGCGATGGAAGTGCTTGGTTTGTTCAAACAAGTGAAAGGCGGCGACCTTGCGTTCGACAATACGATGAACCCAGGAACAGCTCAAGGACACTTAACAAGCATCCAAAACCTTTTCGTACAGAAGAAAGATCCTGCTGAAGTGGGCAAAGAGCACCAAACCGCTTACGAAACGAATAAAAAATAAGATGAATTAGCAGCCGAATCGGAATTTATCTTGAGCGCCGCAAAGGGCTGAAGGTAAATTCCGATTGGTATATGCCAGGAAGGAGGCGAGCCAAGTGAATGTGTTAAGAGTCTCCAAGTGGACGATTGCCATGTTTGTACTACCGTGTTTGCTGATCTATGTTAGTCTCGTTTTCGTCCCGATTCTTGTGTCTCTTTACAGTGGATTGCTGGATTGGAACGGAATTGGCGAGTCGACATTTGTCGGTCTCAAAAATTTTCAAACCCTGCTTTTCGCAGATCCTGTATTCTGGCCGTCGGTTCGCCGTACATTGATGTTTGCTGTGTTTTCCATGGCTGAAATTCCGGTCGCTTTAGGTATAGCTATTCTCTTGAACCGATTTATTAAAAAACCGAATTTTCTCGTTTCGAGTTACTTTTTACCTGTTATTTTATCCGTCGTCATCATCGGTCAATTGTGGAAAACGATCTATAACCCCGCTGCGATGGGGGGCATGCTCAATCAAGTGCTCGACATGTTGAATTTACATGGTTGGACGAGATCGTGGCTGACAGATCCTAAGATTGCGATGTATTCTCTCTATTTTGTAGCCCTATGGCAGTACTTAGGTTACCATACGCTGATCCAGTTTACCGGTATTCAGAACATCCCTGCTGATATTTATGAAGCAGCCCGGATTGACGGAGCCGAGGGGCTTAAAGCCGACTGGCATATTACTTTCCCTATGAATATTCCGATTTTTAAAATATCGATCGTCCTCGCCTTCATCGGCTCGCTGCAAGCTTTCGACATGGTCATGGTCATGACCGCAGGGGGACCAGCACACGCGACAGACGTGATTTCCACGCATATGTACAACATGTCCTTCCTCTCCATGAAATATGGGTATGGAAGTGCGATTGCGGCTTGCTTGGTTGGCATGTGTTTGATCGCAACGGTTATTATTAATGCGGTATTCAACCGACTAGAGAGAAGATTTTCATGAAGGAGGGGAGTGTTACCATGCAGACCGCACGGGAAATAGCTTCGGCTAAGCCTGCAACCATTCGGAGACGCAAACGCCTCTCTATCGTCAAAATCATCGTGATCGCCTTTCTTTCCCTACTCGTGGTTACGCAAGTATATCCGCTGCTTTGGCTGGCCATTTATTCATTAAAAAGCAATGAAGAAATCCTGTCGGGCCAATTTTTTGCTCTCCCTCATACGCTTCAATGGAAGAATTTCACGGATGCGATCAAGGCGGGGCACTATTTTCAATATTTGAAAAACAGCCTATTCGTCACTTCGGTTACGATGGTGAGCGTCCTGCTGCTCAGTTCGCTGGCTTCGTTCGCGATCTCCCGTTTCCGCTGGAAATATGGTCAGCTCGTGATGGTCATTTTCCTCATCGGGATGATGGTGCCGCTGCAGGCAACGTTATTGCCGCTCATGATTATTTTCAAAAATCTGCACGCACTGAACACGCATATATCGATCATTCTTCCATATATAGCGTTCCAGACGCCGATTGCGGTCTTTATCCTCAGTGGATTTATGAAATCCATTCCGAGTGAGATTGAGGAATCCGCGGTTATGGATGGCGCGGGGGTTTTCCGGATTTTCCGCAGTATCATCTTACCGATTTCGGTTCCTCCAATGATGACAGTCTGTATTTTAACTTTCATTAGTATTTGGAACGAGTACATTCTCGCGGCGACTTTCATCTCGTCCGAGCGGCTGAAGACGCTGCCTTTCGGGGTGAACAGCTTCGTCAGTCAATATTCGGTCAATTACGGAGCGATCGGTGCCTTCTTAGTTCTGGGCGCGCTGCCGGTTATTCTCATCTATTTCTTGTTAGCTGATAAAATTACAAAAGGTATGGTAGCGGGAGCGGTGAAGGGTTAATTTCACCCCTCTCTTTTTGCTGTTTCTTAGGATGCCTATGATAAAATAGGAAATAGCGTATAGCGAAAGGGGACCGACAACCAAGTGACACGAGGCCTGCACTCCATTCATAACCGGCTATTTCTTCTCTTTATCTCCTGTATGTTAGTCCTCGTTCTCTTGGGAAGCGTGCTCTATTATAAGAAAACGACGGATATCATCCATAGTAAAATTAGTGATTTGGCGGAGAAAAATATTTCTCAAACGGTAGGTTTATTTGATTTGCTGCTGCAAGGCTATGACAGTATTACGAAATCACTGAACAGCAATTTTGAGCTGCTCAGATTAATCCAAGATCGCGATACTAATAAGGATGAAGCTATTAGCATTATTAATGAGCGCACGATTACCAATATCTTAGGGGCTATCTATTACTCACGCGATGATATTGTCGGAATTCATGTGATTACGAATGCCGGCAAAAACTATAACTACGAACGAGGATTCCATAGTGTTATGGACACGAACTATCCATCCTCGGTGTGGTACCGGAAGCTGCAGGATTCATCCGGAGAGATGGTTTGGCTTGGGCTATTCCAAGGCTCTGTCATCAATCAGTTTCAGAAGGATCCGTTATTCATATTTGGGCGCAAGCTGTATGATTTAACAGACCACCGAGTGATAGGCGTTATGCTCATTGAAACGAATCCGCGTCCGATTCTAGATGCACTTTCGAATGTGACCATCAGTCCGAACAGCCTCGTGTATATTGTTGATCGCGAGAATCGGATGATCGCTTCTACCGCAGAAGAGCAGGTTATTCCGCCTTCTTTCAGCGGGCTTCCGCGTCCTCAATCCAATGAGATCATCGTTGATGATCGGACGGATCAGCTGATCGTCGCCGCGAAGGCGAAGATGTCGGATTGGACGGTCATCGGCTTCACCCCCAAAGGGGATATTAACGCTGAGGTCGTGAAAACAAGAGAGTATTTGTATGTGGTTATTGTTGTACTCGTTATTTTGTCGACCGCTTTGGCAAGTCTTATTTCCCGCAACATCGCATCACCGCTCAAGCTTCTCATCCGCGAGATGAAGCAAGTAGAGATGGGAAATTTCAAAGGTTCGGTGACGGTGAAGTCGTTTGAGGAAATTAATTCGTTGGTCTCATCGTTTAACCGAATGGTGAATCGGATGGAGGAGCTTATCGAGCGCATTACACTCTCTTCCATGAGTGAGAAGAATGCGGAGCTGCAGGCACTTCAATCGCAGGTTAATCCTCATTTCCTCTACAACACCTTGGATATGATTTATTGGATGCTGGATGAGAGGGAGAACGATCGGTTGGGCAAGGTGATCTTGGCCCTGTCCCATATGTTTCGATACAGCAGCGACTGGCAGGAAGCGTCTAAGACGACGCTGCGGCAGGAGCTGGATCAAATGCAGCATTACATCACGATTATTGAGAGCCGTTTAGAGGGTAGGGTTAGCACAGACATACAAATTGATCCCGATTATCTGGAAGTCATCCTCCCGAAAATGACCTTGCAGCCGATCATCGAGAACGCCGTTAAATATGGGCTGGAGCCTTCCCGTGAGCCGGGTAATCTCCATGTATTTACGGAAGTCCATGAGCAAGAGCTTCATATCATTATTAAGGATAACGGGGTCGGTATGCCTGAGAGCACCTTAGAGGAAATGCAGGAGCTGCTGCGCGCGGATACAACGGAGGTAAGCGGCGTGGTTGCTTCGATAAAAATGGAGCAGTCTACAGCGCCAAGCTACTTCCAAGCGTCAAGTCCTTCTGTGAAAACAAGGCGGGGCATTGGACTTACCAATGTTCACCGCCGCATAGCATTAATGTTCGGAGATGCCTACGGGCTCCGTATTCATAGTAAACAAGGGGAAGGAACAACGGTCATCATCGCGATGCCGCTTCCTCGGAAAGGAATGTAAAACATGGACATTCTCATCGTAGATGATGAAACAGTCATACGAGAGGGCATTCAGCGTACGCTGCAGAACCGTTTCCCCGAGCATAAGGTTCATCTGGCTGCGAATGCGGAGCAAGCCGTCACGCTGCTGCGCAGCCATCAGATTCATATCGTTCTCACGGACATTCTGATGCCGGGCATGACCGGTCTAGAACTCATGAATATGTCTCGGAGCCGGCATCCCCATGTGAAATGGGTTGTCATTTCGGCCTATTCTGAGTTTGCTTACGCTCAGGAGGCAGTGCGGCTAGGGGCGAAGGACTATTTGCTTAAGCCGATCGGCAAAGAGGTTTTGATTGAAATGATCAGCAAGCTTAGTGAAGAAGTTACGCGTGATACGGAGCTGATCGAAGAGGCTGAACTGCTGAAGACCAACCGCAAATACTTGCAGGAAGCCGTCTTCCAGCGCTGGGCACAAGGCTTGGACACGGGGCGCATCGATATGGGACCCTTCATGGAGCAGCACCCTTATTTTCATCTTATTATGGTTAAAATGGAGACGGATAAGCCTGTCTTCCTCGAAAATTTCATTATCGAGAACGTCCTGCTTGAGCTTATCGAGCGCTACGGCAAGGGCTTCGTGACGGTGCACGACAGCAAGAGCCTGCTAGGACTTGTTACGCTGCCGGAAGGTGGCAGCATGACCCTGTTGGTGGATGAGCTGCGCAGCCATCTCGTGAAGTACCTGAAGGTGCCCTTCCAGATGATGAGCTCCGAGCTGATCGACTGCTTCCAGGCGGTGCCGGCAGAAGTACAGCGCATGAGGCAAGCGTCTACGACGCAGGTCTACGAGCACCATGCCAGCGGCAGCGATCGCTCTATAGAAGTTGCCCTGCAATATATCCGCACGCACTACCATGCCGATCTATCGCTAGAGAAGGTCGCTTCGATCGTTTACTTAAACTCTGTCTACTTTAGTCAGCTTTTTAAGCAGAAGACGGGTCAAGGCTTCAAGGAGTACGTTATTCACCTGCGTTTGGAGCAAGCGGAGCAGCTGCTGATGAATCCCAAACTCAAGCTTGCTGACGTGGCCGAACGTATCGGGTACCATGATATGCGCCACTTCTCGCAAGTTTTCCGCAAAAAGTACGGCGTAACCCCTTCGGAGTATCGTCAGGAGAATTCGGGAGATAAACCAGACAAATATGTGTCAAGGGAATGATTTTCATCAAATTCTCATCAAATTCTCAGAAATGGTAATAAAGCTAGGCGGTTAGCGACTTTCTCTTTTTTGTGGTAAATATTAGGCGGGTAATCTTGTGCTATGGTTGTAGCACAGGTCATACCTAATATTCACGATCAAGAAGGAGGAAATCAATCATGATTTTCATAGATAAGAACCGCCTTAGTAAATCGTTAGTAGGGATAAGCCTTAGTCTTTCCTTGTTGACCGCGGGAGGCGTACTGTGGAGCCCGCAAGCTGCCCATGCTGCTGTTGAAGCAGGCAGCACTATAGATGCGCTTGACGTTACAAGCACAGCGATAAGTGCGTCGCGAGCAGATAGCATTGTCCGTACAGCCAAGTCCTATGTAGGCAGAGTGAAATATCGTTTCGGTGTCCGAGACATTCAACGTTTAAGGTTAGATTGTTCCTCGTTCACACAACTCGTTTTCAAAAAGAATGGCATCACGATTCCTTGGGGATCCGATGATCAAGCAAAGCTAGGAACGCCTATTAAAAAGAAAGCAAACTTGCGTAAGGGTGATTTAGTCATGTTCAGCACGACGAAACCCGGCCGCATTAATCATGTCGGTATTTATGTTGGCAATGGTAAATTCATTAGTAACACGCCAAGCTCTGGTGTAGTTATTCTTGATTTAAACCAAAGCTACTGGAAAGATAGATTCATTACAGGCCGTCGTTTATAAAAATGGACAAGCCTGCTAAAGCGCGAAAACCGCGCTTAAGCCTCAATCTACCTCCTCAAGCCCTCACTCGATCTCCTTTCATGGTGAAGTACTTACCACCATCGAAGGAGAATCGAGTTAGGGCTTTTTGTTGACCGAGGGTACTTTTAAATGGTATATAAAAGAAAACCGTTTGCAAGGGAGCAGAAGAAACGAAATGACCTTAAAAAAAGCATTTGATGATGTTAAAAAGTTTCATGAGACGTTTGAGCATCCCGTAGGCACATCTCCAAAGCGCCTTTCCGAAAGCCGCAAAGCGGCTCGTCTAGCTTGGATGGAAGAGGAACTCCAGGAGTTTAAAGAAGCAGCCACACTGGAAGACGAAGTGGATGCGATGATCGATGAGTTATATTTTGTCCTTGGTACATTGGTTGAAATGGGTGTAGAGCCTGGACCGATTTTTGATATTGTTCAGCATGCAAATATGTCCAAGGTATGGCCCGATGGACAAGTTCATAAAAATGAGACCGGCAAGACCATCAAGCCCCCCCATTGGCAGGACCCATTCGACAAAATTAAAGCCGAAATTCGCAGGCAGCAAGGCAACCAAAATGGCTGAGGAGGGCGCAACAGTGGCGTTTCATACGAAATTAAAAGAGCTCAGACAGCAGCAAAATCTAACTCTCCGTAAGCTTGGTGAGAAGGCTGGAATCAGCTATTCCATCCTTAATTCTATCGAAAATGGTCGAATCGAGCCGTCGAAAGATGTCGCATTAGCACTTGCTATTGCCTTGAAAATAGAGGACAGGGAAGAGTTCTTATCTTTAGCAAGAAATCCCTTCTAGGGACAATTGCATTACATGATATTGTGTGGTAAAGTAATGTTAAGTCTTAAAGATTCACCCTGAATTGCGTATTGCAAAGGGTTATCATTAAGTTAATGAAACCTTTTCCAATGTGTAATTTTTTTGTTCGAAACAAGAAAAAAGACATGTTAATAAAACTTTGGAGGTATTACCCATGGCAGTAGGAACAGTAAAATGGTTTAACGCAGAAAAAGGATTTGGCTTTATCGAAGTTGAAGGCGGCAACGATGTATTCGTACATTTCTCCGCAATCACTGGCGAAGGTTTCAAATCTTTGGACGAAGGCCAACGCGTTGAGTTCAACGTAGTTCAAGGCAACCGCGGACCACAAGCTGAGAACGTTGTAAAACTGTAAGCTTAGCTTGCACAAATAGCATTCTCGAAGAACGGCCTCTTAACATCACGTTGAGGGTCGTTCTTTTTTGCGTACTGCTCCAAAGGCAGCCATATAAAAATAAAGAGCCTCTAAGAGGCTCCTTACTCATGTAAATTATTGATAATCTTTTGCTTTTTTCACAAGCTCCTCATAAGCAGCTTCTGGTGTTATTTTGCCGAACATCACTTTTTCACCGATACTCTTATAATCTTTAGCTGTATAATTACTCCAGCCTTTAGCCCCAGCATTGAAAGGCTGAGCGTCAGGAGCAACAGTTTTAATGAGTTCAATTTGTAATTTATCTGCGGCAGTTAACTTAGGTGTTAAGTAATCGAGCATTTTTTTGGAAACCGGCACGCCACGTGTTGTCGTTAGAATGTCTGCGGCTTCGCTATCATTCACGAACCAATCGATGAATTTCTTGGATTCTTCGGCATACTTGGAATCAGCACTTATGGACCAGAACATGGAAGGCTTCAGAAATCCGCTGGATTGTGGCCCTTTAGGCTGAGCAATGAGTGAGTAAGCACCAGGCTTAACACCCTCATAACCAGGGAATAGAGCGGCGAAAGTGCGTTTCATCAATACACTGTCATTGTTCATTAAATCCAGCTTCGCGTCCGATTCTTTATCTGTGCTGGCGATTTCAGCGGGTGGAATGACCCCGGCTGTTCGCAACTCCGTGTATTTTTTAACATAGGTTAGCCACGTTTCTTTATCGAAATTGAATTTACCGTCTACCGTTATCGGGTAGCCTTTGCCTTGGCTAATTTGATAAGAAGAATACATGGTATAATCGGATGTCCCATCCATCAACACATATTTGTCTTTATCAAGCTTGGCTTTAGCATCTTTACCGAATTGGAAGTATTCATCCCATGTCCAACCGTTTTTGGGAGGCGTGACCCCTAGTTTCTCAACGGCATTCTTATTGTAGATCATGCCCGTTGCATTATTGCCTAGAGCGATGGCATAAAGCTTATCCTTAAACTTCCCTGAATCCACGAGCGATTTATCGATATCTTCGGTACGAATGCCTTTGGATAAGTCAGCCAGCTGGTTTCTTCCTGCATACTCGGCGAGCCATGCCGGATCCATTTGGATAATGTCCGGAGCATTTTTGGCTGCAGCTTGAGTAGCCAGTTTATCCGCGTATCCATCAAACCCAGAAAATTCTGGCTCAAAGGTCACATTCGGATGTTTCTTTGTATACGCATCTAGTGCTTTTAATGTAGCGTCGTGCCTTGCCTGTGAACCCCACCATACAATGCGGAGCTTAACGGGCTGGGAGGTTGTAGCCGCGGGTGCTGCTGTTGCAGCTGCAGGGCTGCTTCCCGCAGTACTTGGTGTGTTTCCGGAACCACATGCACTTAGGGACAGCGCTATCATGGCAGTCATCGAGAGCATGCTCCATTTTCTCATCTGCACGTTCATTGAAAATCCCCTTTCACTACCTCATTATCTTTACAAGTTAATTATAGGACAACTAAAAAGAAGAAAAAGGAGAGTAATGAACACACTTCTTTCACTATTGATCACAATATTATACAAATAGGTACATTCCCGGTTATAACCCACTCTTACTTACTTCACTTGGGCTGATGCCATTATATTTTTTGAAAATAGAGCTAAAATAAGGGACGTTTTTATAGCCAACTTTTTCGGATATCTCATAAATCAAATATTTGCCTTCGGCCAGGAGGGCTTGTGCCTTCTTCATCCGCACTTGTATAACGTAGTTCGTGAAGGTTTCACCGGTCGCTTTCTTGAATATTTGATTCAAATAATTGCGAGACAAGTAAAGCTGCTTCGACATATCTTCCAAGCTGATCTCTTCGGCATAGTGATCGTGTGCATACTGAATCATGAAATCAACCGCTTCTTTATGTTTGGAATTCTCGTTCCAATGGCGGCTAGTTGCTATGATATGAATTTTGCCCCCCAGCCATTGCTGTAATTGCTCCGGCGTTTGGATTTGAATAATTTCCGACTGCAGCTTTATTTCTGGAAACAGTTCATCAAGCACAATCCCTACGCTGTATAAGGAGTAAGCAAATATAGTCCACAGCTCTGTACATAAATACTGCAAGTATGCCGGGGTTATGGTTGACATGGATTGCAGACGGTTGATATAAGCTTCCACAATCTGTGCAGCGGTTTCTTCTTTGGAATAGACAATCGCTTCCGCAAGCTCTTGATAAAACTTAATAGGACGAATAGCAAGTTCCTTCTCTGATGGAACCGTAGAGGGATGTTCTTGTGCAAGCGGCGGGATGATGGTCCATTTGTAATAAATCTAGAAAGGCTTCCTCGGTGGAATCCGATATTTCCTGCCAGGATTGCTTCATCTGGCCTAACCCTAGACGGATCGTTAGCCGCAGGTAAGTAAGGACACAGTCCGTGATACGCTCGCCAATCAATTGAATCCTACGCATAACGTCATCTATTACACTCGAACGCTCAATATGAAACATAATCGCGGCATGATGGCTGTGAAGCTCAATAAAGTCGGACTCAGGCCAATCTTCAGCCAAGACTTCACGAATAATATTGGCTAATGCAAAACGAAACAAATTCCAATCAATTAGCGATAGGTTAACCGTGCGAACAGTGCTCATCAGCTCTATACCCATCACGAGGTGGTTTCTTTGCAGCCAGTAGGATTGTTCATATAGCTGAATGCTTTCCGCGGCAATCGTTTCATTAAAGGTGCCGGTAATGACCGACTTCAACCATTCTTGCTGCACAAAGGGCTCATACATCATCAGCCTTCTTTTGACTTCTTCTTGCTCTATTTTTTTCAGCTCTTTCGTTTCCAGTTCTTTAATGACTTTGGCTAGCACAGCCCCCAGCTCTTCAATGGTTACGGGCTTGGACAAATAATCACTAACCTGCAGCCGCAAAGCCTGCCGGGCATACTGGAAGTCTGCGTAACCGCTAAGGATAATCAGTTCACCGGGAAAGTTCGTCTCTCGGAGCTTCTCGATCATTTCCAGGCCGTTCATCACGGGCATGTAAATATCCGTAATCACGATGTCCGGTTGGGTTTGTCTGACCATATCTAAACCTTCGGCGCCATCACTGGCTTCACCCACTAATTCTGCATCAATGGACTCCCAAGGAATAGCCTTCTTCATACCCTCCAACACTTGAAAGTCGTCATCAATAATGAGTATTTTCCACATGATACCTCTCCTCGACTTCTTCTTTATTTTGGATTTGCGGCAAAAGAAGGGTGACTTCGGTGCCCCTGCCTTCCGTACTTGTAATATGGACCCCATAAGGAGACCCGAAATAAGCCTCAATTCGTTCTTTCACATTTCGTAATCCGTAACCGCCTGTTTTCCTTGCCTTAGGTTGATCCCAATTGGGTCGCAGCCCTACACCATCATCCCAAACTTGAAATTGGATGTCTTGCCCTAGCAGCTGCACACTTACTCGGATTTCTCCTTTTTTTCGCCCGTGAAAACCGTGGATGATCGCATTTTCGATAAATGGCTGCAGGGTTAATCTCGGTATATAGAGATCTTTGGCTGTATCATCAACGGAAATGGTAAACGCCAAGCGATCGCCCCAACGAATTTGCTGAATTTGCAAATAACATTCGACATGAGTCATCTCATCTGCGATGGGAATCAATGTCTCACCATTGGATAGGCCAATGCGAAACATTTTACCCATTAAGGAGAGGATCTTGCTGATTTTAGTTTGACCGGAATCAATAGCTAGCCAGTTTAGTTGATCCAATGTGTTGTATAGAAAATGGGGATTGATCATGGCCTGCAGCGCCTTAATTTCGGCTTCGCGTTGGCGTTTGTGCTGAGCTTTCAAGGATGTTAAAAGTTCCTCAATTCGTTCCATTTGTTTACGATAGCCGTTAAATAAATTTCCAAACTCATTGGTGTAATCCGTAGGCAAGTCCGAAACAAGACCCCGATCGGGAAGCTTACTCATAAAAGCAACCAAAAGTCGAATGGGATTAGTGAATTGTCTGGATATAAAGAAAGTGAAAAAGGAAGCGATAAAAATGGCGGATAAACCAACGGTTAAGAGAATTAGCGCTAATCGGATACTGCCATGAATAATACTCTTCCACGGTGTCACCTCAACTAATGTCCAGTTCGAGGGGGATTTACTCCAAACAAGTAAGGATTCATTTTGTTGTTTCGCTTTTAAATGAACACTTCCGGACTTCTCTTGAATCAACCTAATCTTCTCCAGCTCACTCTCTTGTAAGTTAGGATCGCCTATGGCAGCAATTGTTCTGCCGCCAGCGTCAACTAGCAGTCTGCTTCTTCCCTCCGTTTCACCTCGAATTAAATTCTGGATCTCGGATGATTTCACGTTGAGTAATAGCAAACCGTAATAGATGCCCGAGTTATTGTACAGCTTTCTTGCAAAGCTAGTAACCGTTAACGAGCCCGTATTGGTTTGAATCGTACGTTCTTTAATCCATGCAAAATCATTATTCTGGATGTCTGAAAACCAGTCTTCATCCTTTACCTTACGCCAATCATAAACGCGAATTGGACCTTGGGCATCTATCACAAACGGACGATCGATATATAAATAAATGGATTGTACCATCGTCGTGCTATAGGTAATACTGGCCAGTAGATTTACTAAATCTTCCTTACGTTTTTTTAGCTCAAACAAGTCACTTTCCAGAGGATCATACCCGATAATATCGATATTTCTGGAGGCGGCGAGAGACATTTGCTCAATAGAGTTCAGCTGAGTCACTAGGCGCTTATTCAATTCATTTAACAAATCCTGCTGATAGTTGGCGGTATTGCTAGCTAACTCACGTGAAGTTAAGCTGTAGCTGATCCAGGAGGAAATGAGCAGCAGCACGGCAATGAATGCGGCGAAGCTTCCAAAGAACAGGCGACCGATGCGAACGCGCTTGAATAAGTTAAACACAGCAGCTCCCCCTCAATTACTTCCATAAAAGTGGAAAAAAGGCTGCAGGTAGCGCAACCTTTTTTTTATCCTATTATTTTATCCTTTCACTGCACCTGAAGCAATGCCATCGACAAAATGGCGCTGCGCCATAAAAAAGAGAATCAGTGACGGAATAATAGAAACGAGTGACATGGCAAGTAATTGTCCCCACGGAAGTGCAGATTGGCTGTCGACGAACAGCTTCAAGGCAAGACCGACGGTGTATTTGCTCACAGAATTGATATACAGCAAATGTCCGAAGAAATCGTCCCAATTCCAAAGGAAACAATAAATGGCGACCGTTACGAGTGCGGGTTTCGTTAAGGGCAGCACAATTCGTAGGTAAATGCCGAACCAGCTGCAGCCGTCCATTTTGGCCGATTCATCCAGCTCCCGCGGAATCCCGCGAATAAATTGCACCAACAGGAAGATAAAGAAAGGTCCTCCGATACCGCCTGCTAAGGCATGTGGAACATAGAAAGGCAGATACGTATTGACCCAACCCCAAGAATTAAACATGATGTACTGGGGAACCAGTGTCACTTGACTTGGCAGCATCAGGGTGACCATCAGAATGGAAAACCAGAAATTTTTCAGAGGAAAGTCCAATCGTGCGAAACCAAAAGCCACCAAGCTGCAGGAAACGATAGAAGTGATTAGAACTCCGCCAATCAGTTCAAATGTATTCAGATAAAAATGAGTAAAGGTAAACTTAGGGATGGCCACCCACCCTTGACTGAAGTTGCTCCATAACCACTCCGCAGGGAAAAAACTAGGTGAGCTCATCTCCGCGTTTGATTTAAAGGCAGCTCCCACCCACCATAACATGGGATATATCATGACTAGACTAAATAATGCTAATAAGAAATGCGTTCGGAAAGTCCGGAAGCCAATCAGATGGTTTCTCATTTTCTTCTCCCTCCTTCGGTTTCATAGAATACCCAGTAACGGGATGAGGCGAAAATTAAAGCCGTTACGATCGCAATCACCACAAGGAGTATCCATGCCAGAGCGGAAGCATAACCCATCTCATATCTAGAAAAGGCGCGATCATATAGGTATAAAGCGTACATATACGTGGAGTTAATGGGTCCGCCTTTCGTAATGATGAAGGCTTGGGTAAACATTTGAAAGGAACCGATTGTCTGCAGCACCAGATTAAACAACAGAACAGGCGACAGCATAGGCAAGGTAATACTGACAAACTGTCTGATTATAGATGCCCCATCCACGGAAGAAGCCTCATATAACTCGGCAGGTATTTGTTTTAATCCGGCTAGGAAGATAACCATCGAAGAACCAAACTGCCAAGCAACCAGAATAATTAAGGTGCCTAATGCCGTATTGGGATTGCTAATCCAACTGATTCCTTCAATACCGAAATAACTTAAAAATCGATTGATAAAACCGCTAATACCGAAAATATTTTGCCAAAGAATAGCCACAGCAATGCTGCTCCCTATTAGTGAAGGCAAATAGATGAACGTTCGGTAAACAGAAATCCCTTTTATTTTCTTATTGAGCACCATAGCAACCATTAAGGCGCTAAAGAGTTTGAGGGGCACGGATAAAACGACGAAAAGAATCGTTATTTTCAATGATTGACGAAACATTTCATCGTCTGCAAAAATACGCTCATAGTTTCGCAGACCAATCCACTCTGGCGCATCTAACAACGTATATTTCGTGAAAGAGTAATACATCGATTGAATCATCGGCCATAAGGTTAACAGCAGAAATCCAAGTAACCACGGGGAAATAAATAGATACCCAGCTATGGGCGATTCCCAGCGTCCTTTCAGGGTAAAAGCTTTTGTCAGCTTGCGTGAAGAAAGCTTTTGGGGAGACATGCTAGTTTCAGGCTTCATCGGGATAAACCGCCTTTCATTTCAATAACACCTTTATGTTAAGTATAAAAGGTATTGCCCACCCGAAAAATGAGAGTAATGAACACAATTCATTCACAATCGAACAAATCTTTGCAGTTACAAAAGAGTAAGATTAGGTTGACGTAGCCCCCTAAACCACCTATACTGACCATGATTCTCATTCTCACATTTATATAGTTTGAGGTACCCTTAACTAAAAGAAGAAGGTCACAACAAATATGCCAACTAAGAAACAAATTGTTCGTTTCATGGCGCTCCTTTTAATCGTTTGTTCTATTTTTTTAACATGGCAATGGTTTGATTCAAAGGAATGGCTACGCGACGTAGGGCTGCTTTTTCATCAACCGCAATGGTTGGTCTTCATGTTTGTTATCTACCTGCTCTCCTTCCTCCTAAAGGCAGCAGCTTGGCGAATTTACGCAGGACCCGAGGTGCGATTCAGCATCTATTTTCATGCCATTAGCTATAGCTTGCTCGTCAATCATGTACTTCCGGTCAAAGCGGGAGATGGCGTTCGTGCAGGTTTATATATGAAGCATGGAGGAAAATCGTGGGAAGATGCGTTCCATTCCGTTGCGGTCATGCGATTGCTTGATATGCTCGTGCTTGCTGGCATTGGGGGAATCGGCATCGTACGGTTAGGACTCCCCTCTTCTTGGATATGGGTGACGGTGCTGGCTGGGGGAACGGTGATTCTAGCAACAGCGCATTACCTGCCTGTGATTCGCAAAATTCCGTTTATAGCGAAGCATTCGGCCTATTTTCATCTTAAAATGCTCTCTGGCAAAGGGGTCGTCATCATAGGCTTAATTGCTCTAAGCTGGATCCTAGAAGCTGGTGTTATCTTTGCTGTTGTTCACATGATCGGCTTGCAGCTTGGGACAATCTCGCTCGTTTGGGCGAATAGCATGACGATTGCCGGACAAATTTTTCATATTACCCCAGGTGGGATAGGTACTTATGAGAGTACTATGAGCGGGTCTCTTATCTTGTTGGGTGTGGATGGTAAGGATGCTTATAGAGCGGCGCTTGTGTCGCATACATTTAAATTTCTATTTGCCTATACATTAGGGGCGTATTCACTTGTGCGAATGCCCTTACGTTGGAGCGAGATGAAAACCTGGATTGGACGGCTTACGAGTCACAAAAAACCATCATTGAATGGCAACGTACGGAAGGATGATTAACATGAAAAAAGCTTCATCGTTTGAAATTGTAGCAGCTCGCTGCTGGAACTTGCTAAATGAGGGAAAACCGTTTACCCCGATTTTCGTTGTGGGCGTCTTTTTGCTCTATCATATCGGTGTATGGTCCGATCCTAGCTTTTGGTCTGCTGCTGGACTAGGGTTGCTGGTGACCCTCCCTCTTTTTGTACTATATTATTGCTTCGATTTTCCGCTTTTTTTACGAAATTATTTATGGATGCCGTTAATTGCTGCGCTGCTGATTTGGGAGCGGTCTGATTTCTCGCTTTACTTGCTAGCGCTTGGGTTGTTCTACTTCTTTACGGTGTATTTCTGGGGCACTTTTTACTATCATCTACGAATTGGGACGACTTGGTGGAATTTCACACGGTTCTGGAAGCTTGTTCTGAAAAATAGTGACTCAACTAGCGGCAATGCGCAGGAGCAGATGCCTAAGTTTTTGCTGCTGCTTTTCGTATGGAATCATTATTACCGTCAGTTCGAGGGGGGTATTTCCGCTGATGTGGGTACGGGACTTCTATTTGCGGGCGGATTGCTGATATACAGCTTCATTCTCCACCGGTATTTGTTTGACTGGAAACCAGCCGAAATCCCTACGTACACACGCGATTCAAGCGATGTACAAGCAGGCGGAGAAGCACTGAACAAGAAGGTTATTGTGATTGTCGTGGACGGGATGCGCAAAGAGCGCTTTGAAGAAGCTGACGCGCCATTTATGAAGAAACTGCGAGCAGAAGGCACAGAGTATGCTCAAATGGAAACCGTGTATCCTGCGCGTACTGTGGTATGTTTCTCTTCGATGTTCACGGGGACTTACCCGCGCGAGCACGGTATTCGCTCCAATATGGTTTGGAGGCTGGGTATTCGGGTTGAAAGTATTTTTGATTCGCTGCGTAAGGTTGGGAAAAAAGGGCGTCTGCTCGGTATAGCGCACTTAATCGACTCCATGGGAGACGATGTTGAGAGTGTGACCGCTGTGATGCACAACGATGTCGCAGATCGTAATATTATCGAACGGGCGAAGAAGATCATGGCCGAACAAAACCCGGATTTACTCGTTGCCCAATTGATTGGTGTTGACCAAACGGGTCACAGCCGAGGCGTTTTATATGACGATTACACGCAAAAAATTGCAGAAGCCGATAAATTAATTGAAGAATTTGTAGGCTGGCTTGAAGAGCGCGGCATGATGGAGAATACGACACTTATCATATGTGCCGATCATGGACAGGCTGATGGTATTGGCGGGCATGGCCATTTGGATGAAGGTGAGCGCTATGTGCCTTTCTTCCTGCATGGTCCAGCGATTGAGTCCGGCCATCGCATTGATGAAAAGCATTCCCTTGTATCTATGGCTCCAACTCTAGCTTATCTACTGGGCGCGCCATTCCCGAGCCATAGTCGCGGACCCGTCCTATCGGAGGCTATCAAGCATCATGACTAAGAAGAAAATCATCGTTTTTATGCCTGCGCATAACGAAGAAGAGAATATCAGCGGGGTTATTGCCCGCGTGCCGAGAGCTTTCCACCCCCAGTATGAGGTGGAGGTGCTCGTGATCGACGACGGGTCCAAGGACCGCACGGTCGCCGTCGCTCGGGAAGCGGGAGCCGACCACATCGTGTCGTTCCCGCATAATAAAGGGCTCGGCGCTGCCGTTCGTGAAGGGCTGAAGCAATGCTGCCTGCTCGGCGCTGACATTGGCATCATGATTGATGCGGATAATGAGTATCCGCCGGAGCAAATTCCCGGTGTCCTTGAACCCATCATCGCCGGGCGCGCGGACTACACCTTCGGCTCACGCTTCAAAGGGCAAATTCAAGGCATGAAGCTGCATCGCCGCTTAGGCAACTATACGTTCACACTGCTGCAGGCGATTCTGCTGCGCAGATGGATTTATGACGGCCAATCCGGGATGCGCGGGTTTTCCCGCGATGCGATGGAGAATGCCGTTATTGTCCACGACTACAATTACGCCCAGGTGCTCACGTTAAACTTGGTTCGTCAGGGCTACCGATTGGAGGAGATTCCTATCTCATACCAAGTCCGGACCAAAGGCCAATCTTTCATCAAATTCAGACAATATGTAACCTCCGTTCTTCCGGCGATCTATAAAGAAATGAGACGCCCTGTCGCCAAACGCAATGTGAATCCACAGACGAATCGAGATGATGCGGGCGTATGAGACGCAATGCAAGATGGTTGGCGCTGTTCGCAGCTGCGGTTATTGCTGGAGTGACGTGCCTGAGTATTATCTACGCCAGCCCCTTTGCGCGAACGTGGGACGAGGTCGATTTTACATTGGCTCTACATAGGTATGATCTTCTCGCCATGCAGCCTCATTTTCCAGGTTATCCGTATTTCATTCTAGGCGGATGGATTATTAACCAGTGGATGAATAATCCCGTTAAAGCTTTATCTGTCTTCAATACCCTAGCAGCCTTAAGCTCCGCGCTTCCGATGTTTTTACTGGCAAATCGTCTGACGAGCAGCGGCATAAAGAGTCTTTTACTGCCTGCGCTCGTATTAAGCAGCCCCTACATTTGGCTCATGTCCTCACGTCCCATGTCGGAGTGTGCGGGTATGGCCTTATTGTGGTGGTTTCTTTGGAGTATCCGCTTTGCGATGGATCGTCCCGGTTCAATGCTTCGCCATGTTCTAGCGCTGCTGATGTTCGGCTTCCTTATGGGTACACGCCTATCCTTCTTTCCTTACGGTCTAGCGCTAGTGCCGCTCTGTTACGGAATTTGGAAGTATGGTGCGAGAGGTTGGCGGAGATGGTTGAGACTGGGGTGCTCGGCCTTGGCTGCGCTGTTGTTTCAACTGCTTTGGATAGCTGGATTGGTGCTTTCCGAAGGAACCATAGCTGGCTTCTGGAAGCTTTCTATAGCTTTCGTTGAAGGACACTTTTCCGAATGGGGCGGCGGCGTCATTTCTACCCCGATGCCGCTGGGAGAACGAATCTATCAACTCATCGGACACAATTTACTGGGATCAGCACTGCTGGGCGGTTCCATTCTCATTGGCTTTTGGCTTGTTATTATGGTTGCTGCAGCAGTTATGGGTCGGAGATTCGCTCCTCCAGCTGTGCAGGGCAATGAGAATCGCCTTTATATCTTCTGGCTCGTTGGCTGTGCCGTTCTGTACACCCTATGGGCTCTTTTTGGTCAAAACATTGAGAAACCGCGTCATATCGTTCCTGTCGTTGCCCCGATATTGCTTCTTATGTTTGCTTTTATCATTCGTACCGCAGAGGGATTAAGGACACTCACGCGTGGGAAGCGTCTATTGAGAATAGCACCAACGATCCTATACGCCCTCCTCATTAGCCTCATATCCATTCAAGTCGTCTACGGGGCTCAGCTTCAGAAACGGCAGGTTGTGGAAGAGCCAGCCGTTTATCAGCTTCATGACTATGTAAGCAGCCTGCAAGAGCCTCTCCTGCTGTTTACATGGGAAGAAACGAGAGTTCTGCAGTACTTGCAGGCGGACTACGATCATGAGCGCATCTATACGTATGGGTACTTTCAAGCGTTGGCTGGGGCGAATCCCGAGCGGCGAGTGCTGCTAACCGATCATGTTGTTCGAGGCTTTGAGCAGCAAGGCAAATCGGTGAAGGAGCATTTGAAGCAGATCGGCGACTTTAAGTCAGACGCTTTGTTTGATCCGGCTTATGCTCACGTCATTTTATATGAGTGGGTGCGTTAAGTCGGTTTTTTTCTTTTTAGTAGAGCAAAATAATGGTTGACACATGAATACATAATGATTATCATTATCAATGAAAATGATTATCAACGACAACGAGATTCCAAACAATCATAGCAGGGGTGAAGATATGAAACGATGGCTACTAGCCGGCATGACTTTTGTTCTAGCGGCATTGATCATCTTGCCGTCCTCCGCGCTGGCCTATTCGTATGGTGACGCTAATACAGAAGATGTTGCTGAAACTTTTAAACTGGTGCAATCCAGTATTGGAGATGGGGCGAACGATTGGAACGCTGCGGAAGGCGCCTACAAGGAGAGAAGAGCAGAACTCGTATCGCACTTCGGCGAAGGAATAGGTGCCACACTAGATGCTAATTTCCAGGCCAAAGATAGTAAATTAGTCATTGCTAATTTCAAAGCCGTCCTCGTTATGAACTTGGATCGACGGTTCACCTACGCTGCTAAAGGCATTGATGATTATGCAGAGTCTAAACTCTTGCTAGCCAAAGCTAAGGCGACCTTTGACACACTGGCGCCTTATGTCGGGGCGGGTACGAGTGAAATGAATAAAGCTTTCGATGCTGCGCTTGAAGCGCTGGGGAATCCTGGGTTGTTCGGCGTAGGGAAGAAGGATGTACAACCAGATGTCTTCAAGGAAAAGGTCAATTTTATCTATGGTAAGGTGAAGCCTTTATTTCCTTACACGGCTTATGTCAAGCCTGCCACTCCAAGTGAGTCTACTCCCGTTCCCAAGCCGCAGGCAACAACTGCGCCGGTTAAGAACGAGGCAGGGGTCAAGCCAGATCAACCAGAGTCAACGGTTAAACCGACAGAGACGAAGGCACCCGATGCAGCTGCAGCAGTGGAGACGAAGTCCCCTGAGCCTAGTGCAACGGCTAGTGCTAGTCCAGCACCAACTACGGAAGCAGCCCAGCCTTCAGCGACCGTAGAAGCGCCAGCTAAAGCATCTGAAGCAACTAGTTCAGATGCAAAACAAGCGGATTCGGCGAAAGAAGCGTCCGCACATGCACCTATGGAGCGTTCCGATAAAACGAATCCCTTTATCAGTATCGCTGTTATCGGAGGGGTTATCGTTCTTCTGGGCGGGGGCGTATGGTTTGCTCGTAAAAGAAAGTGGATTTAATAGTAAATTACAAAATATGAGATGAATAGAGGAGAAACTTATTATGCGTAAATTTTTAGCTGTTGCTTTAAGTGTTTCATTAGCTTTATCCAGCGTGGTTACAGTTACTTCCGTTGCTTTTGCAGAAAGTAAATTCCAAATTACAGAAGATCAAACGATCGCAGCAAAACTTCAATCTTTTACGGATATTAAAGCACTTTTTACAGACAAAACGGTACTTGCTGATGTTCAGAAATTATATGTAGATAAATTCCAAACAGATGTTAAACGTCTTGATGTGAACATCAAAGCAGATGATCCTAAAATTGATGCGAACATCACACTTGTATTGGACAGCGCGATTAAAGGCGATTTGCAAGTTGGCCAAGCGAAACAAGCTATCGACAAAGGCTTGCAATGGTATTTCTTCTTCGCACTTCGTGATCTGATGAGCAACCAAGTACGTCCTGCTTTGACCAAAGGTGATGTTGCCGGAGCAAAAGCCGCCTTCGATAAAGTGGTTCAAATCTATGAAGGCGCGCTGCAACCAAACGTAGTGAAACGCGATGCCAAATATAGCTTGAATATGGAATCATTGTTGAAAACAACCATTGAACTTATCCAAAAAGATATTAATGAAAACAACTTGAATGATTTCAATGTTCACCGCCAGTTCCTTGACAAAACATTGATCAAAAATTATACACTTGCTGCTTTTACATACGCAGAAAGCATTGCCACTAAGGCTCCTGCTGACCAACCTGCAGCTATCACAGAAGCTTACTTCTTCTACATGCCGGTATACACGTACCTCAGAGGCGGCAGTATCGCTGACGCTAACTTCGTGAAAGATGCCTTCGCATCCGGCGATGCAAGCAAAATCAAAAAAGATGAAATCCAAAATGCGTTACACCGTACAATGATCGGTAAAGTATCCGAATATGTGAAGCAAGCATTCACGAAGCTTGAAGCTGGCGACCTGCAAGGTGCACGCGGATATGCGGCAGAAGGCAACATGTTCCTTGCTAGCCAAGAAGTTTTCTTAGGTAAAGAGAAGTATGCGGCTGCTCTTGAAGTAGCAACGAAATTCTCAAACGCTGTAGACGCATCTGATCTGGCTGCTGCACAAGAGTATGGCTTCCAAGTTCTAGAGTTCCTGGTGGGTAAAGATGGTTCCAGTTTGAAAATTGGCAGCAAGGATTATCAAGTGGATGGAGCTGCTTTCACAGCTGAAAATGCTCCTTTCATCAACGCAGAAAGCAGTCGCACATTGGTACCGGTTCGAGTAGTTGCACAAGCTGTTTATGCGCAAGTTGAATGGGTAGATGCATCTAAATCCGTTGTCATCACAAAAGATGGCAAGAAAACTGAAATCGCATTAGGATCCGATCAAGTTGTACAAAATGGTGTGGTTAACGACAAAGTGAAACTTGATCAACCGGTTGTTGTCGTAAACGGCAGTGCATTCATCCCGTTACGTGCGGTGGCTGAGTTGTTCGGCAAACGCGTATTTTACCAAAACGGTGAAATCATTATTCTTCGTTAATCATTTCGTTCATAGCGAAGACACTTGTGCCTGGCGGGCGCAAGTGTCTTTCAGCATGCATATGCAGGAGCAAGGAAGAGAACAGGGGGCAGATTATGGATTTACAGGCATTTCTCATTACGTTTCGTGAGGCGCTTGAGGCCATTCTCATTGTTGGTGTAATCATTACGTATTTAACTCGTATTGATGCCGTGCACTGGCATAAATGGGTGTGGGTTGGTGTGTTTTTGGCTTTGATCGTGAGTTATGGCTTGGCCCTGGCTTTCCAAGTTTTATTGACCGGATTTGCCAGTATGGGCAGCCAAAATTACTTGAAAATCGGTATCATGCTCGTCTCTACCGGGCTGCTGACGCATATGATCATGTTCATGGGCAAACAAAATAGTGAACTGCAAGGGAAGGTTCAGAGCAAGGTTGCACATATTCTAACCATTGGCGGCGCCATTAATATGGTCATCCACTCGTTTTTAGTCGTTGTGCGAGAAGGCGTGGAGACGGTTTTCTTCTTTGCCGCCATTACGGGAGGAAATATACAGAAAGCACTCGAAAGCTGGGGAGCACTGTTTGGACTCATTCTGGCTTTCGTCATTGGCCTGCTCTTTTTCAAAGGGACGAAGAAAATTCGGCTGGGTACGTTCTTTCGCATCACCAGTGTGTTTCTGATGATGATTTCTGCGGGTTTGTTCGTGCAAGCCATCGGAATCATGCAGGATCTAGGTATTATTGGAAGCTTATATCGAACGGCGGGACACCAAATCGGTGAAATTTATAATATAACGGGATTTATGCCGGAGCATCCAATTGATGGTGTACAGTATCTTCGTGACATGGGTAAAGAGCCGCTTATTAGCGGTCAAGTTGGCATTTTCTTCAAAGCTTTCCTAGGCTATACGCAGAACCCTTCACTGGAAGAATTCGTCGGATACTGGGGATACTACTTCTTGGTATTCATCTTGCTTGCGGTTCAGAAGAAGCGTCATGAACAGGAGCAGGTAGAAGAAGAGAAAGTGGCTGCGTGATAGCAGCATTAAGAATTTCGAATGGCTAAGCATAAGGAGCGAGGACTGAATGACGATAAACATAGGAATTGTTGGATACGGTCATGTTGGGAAGGCCATACATGCGTTGTTTCCAAACGCTGCGGTATACGATGCACCTATGCAGGTGGGCAGCCAAGCGGAGGTAAACAAAAGTGATGTCGTCTTCGTCTGTGTTCCAACCCCCTCACTCCCGAGCGGCAAATGCGACACGTCCATCGTGGAAGAAGTGATTGTGTGGCTGACAGCCAAAGTCATTGTGATTCGCTCGACTGTTCCCGTAGGGTTCACCGACGCTATGAAGGAACGAACGGGGAAAAGAATCGTGTTCCAGCCGGAATACTATGGAGAAACCGTCGATCACCCCTTTTCGGATTTGAGTCATCGGACGTGGCTTACATTTGGAGGCGAATCTGAGGATGTTAGCCATGTGATCCGCGCCTATCAGCAAGTGTACAACGCAGAAGTGAGAATCCGACGGACGGATGCCCGCACAGCCGAAATGGCGAAGTATATGGAGAATTGCTTCCTTGCGCTTAAAGTGTCGTTTTGCAATGAGTTTTATGATATTGCCGGAGCACACGGGATTGATTACAACGAGCTGCGGGAAGTTTGGCTCGAGGACCCTAGAATCGGTCGCAGCCATACCTTCGTGTATGAGGATAGTCGCGGGTACGGCGGGAAATGCTTGCCGAAGGATGTTCATGCGCTGATTAGCATGGCGGACGAGAAAGAAGTTAATGCCGATTTAATGAAGTCTGTTCAACGGAAAAATAGCGACCTTCGTGCTTCATTCGAGTGATCATATAGTAAAGCCTCCATGTCCACGGATCGCTCGTGGGCTTGGAGGCTTTTTGGTTATATGCCGTCTTGAACAACGGTAATGGTGCCCGTATTTCCGACATAGATGCGGTTCGTTCGTATGTTCAAGGCCATATTCCCCGCGGAATTCCCCGTGCGAAGCGTTGTCAAACGCGTGTTGGTTCGCCCATTGTAAACAAATAAATTTCTTCCTTCGGAATCCCCGACGAAAAAGTGGTTCGTGAGCGGATTGACGAGAATCGATGAAAATGTCGGGATCATTAAAGTCTTTATGATCCTATTCGTTTGTCCGTTAAGGACGAAGAGCTTGCCTCCGCCTTCCTGCTGCGCGCTTGTGATATAGATGCGATTCGTCAGCGGGTTCAAAGTGATTTCGCTTTGCCGGCTCCCTAGTTGAATGGGAATGCTTCTCCCTAGGGTGCGGCCCTGTATCAAAGAAGCAAAACGGCTCAGGTTGTTAGCCACGTAAATACGATTGGTAACGCTATTAATAGCTGGTGTAATAATGGGATTACGACCTACTTTGATCGTCGTAAGGACTTGAAGTGTCCTCCCATCAATCACATGAACCGAATCAATGCTTACATTCGTGACATAAATGCGGTTCGTCCGTTCATTAACGGACACAAGCGCTGGTGATCCGCCAACCCTCAACGTCTTGAGGATTCGGTTGGTGCTGCCGTCTATGACGCTAATCGTCCCGCTTAGATTGGCTACATAGATTCGATTACTGCCTTGGTGGATACCAAGGCCAAAAGGGCGCTGTCCGACGGGCACAGCCGTCAGTACGCTGTTTGATTTTCCGCTGATCACGGAAACGGTAGCATCCCGGAAGTTCGTGGCGTAGATCCGATTGGTACGAGAATTAACCGCGAGGAAATTGGTGCCATCACCAACCTTCACATTTCGGAGGACCCGATTGGTCTTCCCATCAAGGACGCCTACTTGGTTTTCACTATGAACAAAATAGACACGATTCGTGACTGAATTCGTTTGAATATCACCGACTGCCCCGGCTGCTTTAACAATTGTGACAACATGGGGCAACGTTTGCGACAATCGGGCAAGGGTGAGGGAATCTCGTCTTCGATCCAATGGATGGTCCCCTTTCAATGAACATATTAGTACTACTATATGAGCAATCGTGAAAAGGGGGAACCTTTGGCTGCTCCAATTTATCTAGATATAGAAACAGTGCTGGCTACTCCAAGTGATCTAAACACCGTCTCGGAGCTAATTACTCCAATCAATCTCTCCCCACATTATTCGGTGTGATCCGATCAACAGCTAAAGAGCAGTACAAAAAAGCCTACAATCCAACTAGCATGCTGCGCTAGTTAGATTGCAGGCCTGTATGCGTTAGCCGCCGCTTAGCGCAGGTTGGCTCGCTTGAGCAGCCGCTGGATGGAGCGGTTCGCTTCGGGCAGGACGATGTCCTTATCAATCGTCCGCATGATGCGGTTTTCCATGACGATACGACCGTTAATGATCGTCGTTTCTACGTCAGCTCGCGTCGCTGAGTAAACGATGCGAGAGATCGGATCCACGTCGAAGGACGGATACGTGTGGAAGTTGTTGAGATCGAGAATGGCGAGGTCGGCCTTCTTGCCGACCTCGAGGCTGCCGATCTCCTTCTCCATGCCGACCGCGCGGGCGCCTCCGATGGTCGCCATGCGGAAGACCGTCTGCGCATTCATGGCCGTCGGCCCGTGTATTGGCTTCTGGATAAGCGCAGCCAAACGCATCTCGTTAAACATATCGAGATTATTATTGCACGGCGCGCCATCTGCTCCTAGGCTGACGGAGATATCGAGCTTCAGCATGTCGGGCGTCTCGGCAATGCCTGAAGCAAGCTTCAGGTTAGAGCCGGGACAATGGCTCACATGCACGCCTCGATCATGGATGATGCGCTTCTCTTCCTCATCAAGCCAAATGCAGTGCGCCAGAATAAGGCGCTCATTCGCCAAACCGAGATGATCGAGGTAAACGACGTTACGCATGCCAGTCTCTGCCTGCACAATCTCGATCTCGCCGAGATTCTCAGATGCGTGCGTGTGCACTTTCACTTGGTACTGCTCCGATAGGCTGCGGACCTCACGCAGCAGCTCTTCCGTACACGATATGACGAATCGTGGAGAGAATGCGTACTGGATGCGGCCATCGTCGTGGCCGTTCCATTTCTCGAGCAAGTCGACACTTTGCTGGAGTGATTCGGAGGTCTTCTCCTGCAAAGCAAAAGGAACCTCGTCCCCTTTATCCATCATCACCTTGCCGGATAAAGCGCGCATGCCGCTCTCCGCGATGGCTTGAAAAGCAAAGTCGGTGTGATGCACCGTCTCCATATCGACGATCGTTGTTGTACCGCTTTGAATCAGCTCGCCGATGCCAAGCATGGCGGAATAATAGATCGATTCCTCATCATGGGAGGCTTCAAGCGGCCATATCCGCTTTTTCAACCAATCCATTAGTTCCAGATCGTCCCCCTTGCCGCGGAATATGGTTTGGCATAAATGAATATGGGTTTGAATGAAGCCTGGAATGATCGTACGGTGGTTGGCGTCAATCACCTTATCTACCTGTGCGGGGTTCAAATCCGGTCCAATTGCTGTAATTCGGTCATTTTCGATGAAAATATCCCCTGTAATAATATCTCCATTGCTGTTCATAGTCACAATTTGCGCATCTTTAATTAGAATGGTTGGCATCGTGATAAACCTCCTACTCCTATTATTGTATGAAGCAATGGACACAAAAAAACTAGCCGCGAAAAATATGCCTGTCATGCGCACATTTTTCGTAGCTAGAAATTTACGGTTTCTAAGTAGAGACCCTTAATCCAATTATTAAGGTTATACGAAATGGGTAGTATTCAGTTCCTGCTTTCCTCTAGCGTAAACGGATACAGGTCATTTTGTCAACAGTCTGTGTTACCTATCCTTACATCCCCTCCCTCTTTTATGAAAACGGAGTCCATCATTCTGGATGATTAATCGTACCGCTTCCTACTGAGAATGGCGTCGTTACGCCTTCATACATCAGGTGCATCGTCATTCCTGCTGCGGCATGTACGAGGTTATGGCAATGATCCATCCATAGTCCAGGGTTATTAGCAACGAAAGCCACTTCGTAAGTTTCTCCCGGCAGTACAGCCAGCGTATCGGACCACCAAGGGCTGCCCGTGGAAGGCTTGCCGTTACGGGATAGCACCAGCACATGATGACCGTGTAAGTGCATCGGGTGGTCGACGTTTCCGCGGTTAACGATAGTTGTTTTGACCAGATCGCCTTCTTTCACCATGAGCATTGGTGTATTTGGGAATACTTCGCCATTCAATGTATAAAGGAAATCTAGATTACGATTATAGAACCCGAGTTTATTATCTAAGATCAAGGTGAAATCTCTGTCAAACCGGCTGCTTGCATCAAATAGTGTCGAGGTCGGGCTACCATATTGAAGGGGATCGAAAGCAACGGTTTGTGGCAGCTCAGGAATTTCACCCTTCCCATCCGGTGACATCAAGATGCCGCTGCTGCGGTTACCGCCGACATTCAGGTACACAGGACGCTCTGGCATGATGAACGTGATGTCATTCCGACCACCTGTAGTCACAACCAAATGCGTATTAGTTAACACACCTGGCTTATTTAGTTCCGTTCCATCAATGGCTGCCACCTCAAAATGAGTGCCGACAAGGGTGTATGTTTGCTGCACCCAATCGTCTGTATTAATAAGTCTCATGCGGACAGGCGTCCCTGGCGCGATCGTCATGCGTTCTAATTGATCTGACGCGCCAATGGCGAAAGTGCCTTTCCAGCGATGTGTCATGACCGTGATGTCCTTCACTTGCTGTATGGTTTCCATCTTCGGTTCAACGATTAACGCTCCGAAAAGCCCCATACTAACGGCTTCTTGTGAATCTTGATGGGAGTGATACCAGAAAGTGCCCACTTGCTCTGCGCGGAAGCGATACGTGTAGGTCTCGCTCGGCATAACCGCATTTTGCGTAGCTCCAGCAACGCCATCCTCGGCATTCGGCACATCTAAACCATGCCAATGCACGGTAACACCATGCTCGATATCCTCGTTGACCAAAGTGACCTCGATTAGCTCTCCCTCTTTCATACGCAGTTCCGGCCCTGGAATTTGCCCATTGTACGTCCAAGCATCCACGGTTTTGCCGGAGCTAAGTGTGACCGTCTTTTTCTGTGCTGTAAGTGTAAAATGACGATCAGGCGTCCCTTCGCGCGGACCTGTTAGGTCAGTAACAGACACCATTTTGGCAGAGGAGCCGCTCATTCCCTCTTTCCCGTGATTATGCGGAGTCATATTCGCCGTTACTGCCTGAGCGCCATAATCGTGAGTACCACTAGCCATATCAATTTCCGCTGGTAATTGACTGTTATTCATCGCCAACATAAACAAGTAATATCCAGATCCCGCCACAATAGCCAAAACACCTACCATCGTTAATGCGCGTTTCCATAAGATTGGAATGACGTATACTTCCATTTTACTTACCTGTTTGAAGCGAATCTGGTGTCTCCACCATAGCCCAACCGTTGCGAGTACAAGGGCAGCCAGAGGTATGGAAATTTCCAACCAACGAAATGGAACTGGAGGTACGAGTGAAAAATATAATGCGGTTAACGCGCCTAGAGCCGTCATTTGAAAAGGAATAATGAGACTGGGGCTAGCAGCTCTATGGTAAATAGTTGGCTCTATTGCGGCACCAGTTTCGGCTAAGCTTTGCTTCGTTAAGGAACGCAGTTTGATCAGTTTAGGAACCGATACGAACCATATGGTTAGAATAGGAAGAATTACCAGAGGCGCTTGAATAAACACGCGGTCCTGCCAGAAGACCGGATCCATGGATTGCTGCATCCAGACAATTGCTCCAATGATAATGGCAGCTGGAATAGCCGGAAACCATGACCAGAAAAGGAGCTTACTTGCTTTGCGATGCATCCGTTCCAGACTCTGGTTATATAGCAATCGAGACGCTTTGACACTGCCTATCCAGGTGAAAATAACGAATAATAAACAAACGGACAATATGATTTGAACACTTATGCTGTACACAATGAAAACCCTCCTAAGAATCGATATCTTCAGTATAGTTCCCCTGCTTCATACGGCACACGGTCCAGAGGCTAAGTGAATACCTAGACTTAAGTAGGGGTTAAAAAACATCCTCTGCGATTCGCCCATTTCTTGAGGAAAGCGGTTACTTTGTAATAAATTAACTGGAAATGGTTTGCGTTTTCATGGTAGGTATGGTATGATAAATCCAATCGACAAAAAGAACCTGAATTCACATATTGTAAAGGGTTTTCATTTTTGTTAGTGAACCTTTTACAATGTGTGAATTTTTTCTCTTTGAAGAATAAAAAACATGTTAATAATTTTTGGAGGTATTTCTCATGGCTACTGGTACAGTAAAATGGTTTAACGCAGAAAAAGGTTTCGGTTTCATCGAAGTTGAAGGCGGCAACGATGTATTCGTTCACTTCTCCGCAATCCAAGGCGACGGTTTCAAAACTTTGGACGAAGGCCAAAACGTTGAGTTCAGCGTTGTTCAAGGCAACCGCGGACCACAAGCAGAAAACGTTGTAAAACTGTAATATAATTAAAAAGACTGCCTTTACTTGTGTAATGGCAGTCTTTTTCAATTTAGCTTATGAGGGCGAAGAACGTTTTGCAAATAGCAAAACACTACGTCAATGCTTACCAAGCTAGTTTTACTAACGTAAAACTCTAAGGAGGTTTATCCATGTATTCCAGAAAAAAGTCGCTTGAAGAGATGCCTCTAGAAAATGTGACGGTATGGTCTTGTGAAAAAGAAGGCTGTAAAGGCTGGATGCGAGATAATTTTGCATTCGATCACGTGCCGACTTGTCATTTATGTCAGTCCACTATGGTTCGAAGTGTCAAGTTACTTCCTTTAGTTAATAACACGAATACGGATCAGAAAGCGCTCAAAAAGGGCGTGCAAATTTAATATAACGAAACCCGGAGGCACGGATGTCTTCGGGTTTTTTGTGTTCCTATTAACGTAAAACAAGCATAGAAGAAACAACTTACTTGTAAGCGGGGGAGGAAAAATGTCAGTGAAATCAAGAAAACGTCGTCAATGGCCGCTATTGGCCGGCGCCTGCTTACTTGCCGCATGTGTGGTGATTTTGGTTGGTAAATCGCCATTCGGTGCCCCATTCTCTTGGAAAGACAATACGCCTGCTGTTGTAGTAGCAACACCGCTGCCAACGCCACCACCGCGAGAGGCTGTGGAATTCCGTATGCTCGACTTTGATCGCGGCTGGGTGAAATATGCAGATGGGATCGCGAGAACTGAGGATGGTGGGGCGCAGTGGCAAGAAGCGCTGGGAACAGACATCACCACCGAGGAAGCAGGAGGCACCATGCCATTAGGCGGACCGATCATGGAGCTGCTTAACCTAGAGGCAAGTTCAGGTTCGGTCGGTCAGGACAGCCCAAAACCGCTTACGGTTACAATGGGCAATGCCTCGTTACAAGTGAAGCAATCGCAATTCCTGACGCCTCGCATCGGATGGGTGCTTCTCGCTAGTACGAAGGATAGTAAAAACCCGCTGCTCGTAACGGCAGATGGTGGACAGACCTGGGTGGACGGTATGACGGCAGATGTCAAAGAGGCCATTCAGAAAGAGAAAAATCATTTGCAGCAATTGAAGATGGAATCGGCGCTCTACGGAACCAAGGATGATGCCAAAGCGGTTATCAGTTCGAAATGGAAGCTTGTTCCGGATAGCGCAGCTCCAGGGGATGTTGTGTTGGTACGTCATAACGAACCAGGGAGTATCACTTGGTTGAATAAAACATATACCCTTCAGCCCTATGGAACGGGATACTTTACGTATTTGCCGATTACGATGAGTGCAAAGCCGGGGAACTATCCGATCGGTGATCAGACGCTAACCATTCAACCGAAGAAGTTCGATACGCAGTATCTGAAGGTAACGGCTCAGATGGAAAGCATGAAGCAGGACACGGGTCGCATTGCAGCCGACCAGAAGAAGATCGATCTGGCGCGAAGTAAGTCCGCGCCGGAATTTCTGTTCAGCGGGCCGTTCGTGCAGCCCGTCGAGGGGATTTTGACGACACCGTATGGGCACACCCGTTATGTGAACGGAAAATACGACAGCTCTCATATGGCCATTGATCTGGCCGCGAAGGAAGGCACCCCGATCAAAGCTACGAACGACGGGGTAGTCGCGCTGGCGGAAACCCTGTATTTGACCGGCAATGCCATCTATATTGACCATGGGATGGGGCTTTTCTCGCAGTACGCCCATCTCTCAGAGCTGCGCGTGAAAACGGGGGATCGGGTCAAGCAGGGCGATATCATTGGGCTCGTCGGCACGACTGGGTTCTCGACCGGACCGCATTTGCACTTTGCCTTCTGGGCGCACAATGTGCAGGTCAATCCGAACTTGTTTTTTAATACGACACCGTTTCGTTGGGTTCAGCCGAAGGGGTAAATTTGAAAGGACACCGACTCTCATCATTTATAGAGAGTGGTGTCCTTTTTTGTGCTATGTGCGAGTAGAGATGTGTTCGAATGTATCAATATCACAGATGATGAACAGCCGAGCGTCTTCCGGAATGAGCTGATCCAGCTTGCGGTTGATATTCAGCTGATCGCCGTCGGAGATCAGTGTCGCGCCTTCTTGGAGCAGCTGCTCGAAAGCGTCACGGTAGGTATTCCACGATTTTCTTTTGCCAAGAACATGAAGGTTGTCGCCCGATTGTCTGGTTAGAAGCTGTGACACAATACGGGAGGAACCTGGAGAAAAGGCTGAGCGAACGGCAAGCTGCGAGATCGTCTCGGAGGGAAAAATGAACTCGTTCACGTTGACATGCAGGAAGTTTTGCATGTTTTCGCGATTTTTGATTTCTACAATGGAGTGCACGTTGCGGTAATTCCGTTCAATGGTCGTGGCGACAAGCAGCGTTTTGCCATCAACGAAGGAGGGATCGCGCAGCATCGCCTGGTCTTCGGTCGTTTCATTGGCAAAGATGAATACAGAACGTGCTTTGCTCATATTGGCCATTTCCAGTGTATCAACGAGGGCAGGATTGCCTTGGATATAATGAACCCGGTCATGAACGAAAGGAGTCTTCTCCAGTGTATCAATGAGGACGACCTCAATCTCCGAGTCCGAGTTCAGAATTTCTTGAATCGCCAACTCGGCGTTTTTACTCCAGTCTACGATCACAAAATGCTGCTCGCCTTGATATCTCATTTTGCCTTCTTCCTTTCGTTGTCTGTATACGAATAATGAGTCGATGACTTTGCTGATGGTGACGGAGATCAGGCCTATTCCGAAGATATAGAGAACCATGCCCAGGCACTTACCTGCCACGGTTTTCGGAAAGTAGTCCCCATAGCCTGTTGTCGTTACGGTCGTCATGACAAACCACAAGCTATTGAAAAGGCTGCCGAACGTTTCTTTTTCCAATAGGTAAAAGCTCACGGAAGATAGTACGATAAACACGATGGCTACGCTGAAAATAAACTTGTTATTCATGCGCAGCAGTTTGAGGAAAAACTTACTGAAATAGAACATGCTAGGTGCCCTTTCATGAGTCTAAATGGTAAAAAATAATCGATTGTAATGATTTTAACATACTTCCAATTATAGAGGGAAAAGTAGCTATTTAGTACTGGTGCATGCTACAATAAGGAACAAATGTTCTAGGACGGAGAAAAAAATAGAGATGATCCCTAACGTCAACATTTCCGTGCGCTCCCTGGTGGAATATGTGTATAGTAGCGGCAGTATTGAGTCAGGTTTTCGGACAAGTCGGTCACTGACAGAAGGGACCAAAGCGCACCAAAAAGTACAGAAGCAATACGGCGAGTTGGACCAGCATGAGGTTTATGTTTCAGCAGAGATCCCCTATGAGGATCTTTTATTTGTCATTGACGGCCGCTGTGACGGGCTTCTGATGGATGCGGATGGCGTAACGGTTACAGTGGACGAAATCAAATCAACCTCATCCGATATTGGGCAGATCGAGGAGAATTCCTATCCGGTTCATTGGGCACAAGCGAAATGCTATGCCTATATGGTGTCCAAAGATCGAGGGCTAAGCCGTATACGAATTCAACTCACGTATATGCAGATTGATACGGAAGAGACTCGGCGATTTGTTGAGGAAGTGTCAACCGAAGAGCTTGAGCAGTTCATGTTTGACGTAGTGGAACGGTATTATCCTTATGCACAGGCGAGAAATGAGCATGAACAGCGCAGGAATCAGAGCATCAAGGAGTTGTCTTTCCCATTCCCCAATTATCGTGAAGGGCAGCGTAAGCTGGCCGGTGCGGTGTACAAAACAATAAACGAAAGGCGGAAGCTGTTCGCCAAGGCACCAACAGGCATCGGGAAAACGATGTCGACCCTATTTCCTTCGGTCAAAGCGATCGGTGAGGGACTGCTGCAGCGGATTTTTTATTTAACGGCGAGAACGACTACCCGTACTGCTGCGGAAGAAGCTTATTCTCTTCTGCAAGCTGGGGGACTTCAGCTGCATGTCGTCACGATAACGGCGAAGGAGAAAGTATGTTTTAAGGAGGAAGTGCGGTGCTCGAAGGAGCATTGTGAGTTCGCCGACGGCTATTATGACCGGATTAATGAAGCCGTGCTCGATCTGCTGAGACATGAGACTATTATGACCCGTACAGTCATTGAGTCGTATGCGCGAAAGCATCGGGTGTGTCCTTTTGAGTTTTCACTTGATGTCGCTTATGCGGCAGATGCTGTCATTTGCGATTATAATTATATTTTCGACCCTCGTGTGAATCTGAAAAGGCTGTTCGAGGAACAGAAGCGGCAAACCTCGCTGCTTGTGGATGAAGCTCATAATCTAGTGGATCGTGCGCGGGAGATGTATTCCAGCGTTTTAAATAAATCGGATTTCCTTGAGCTGCAGCGGGAGTTCAAGGGCGTTCGAGCTGAACTGCATGATGCGGCCAAGGCCATTAATCAGTACTTTATTGCGATGCGTAAACAGATCGGGGATCGCCAGATGCAGGTGGAACCGGAGCTGCCGGAGTCATTGATTGGGCTGCTGGACGTGTTTATTTCAGCAGCGGAAAAAGAGCTGGTTGGAGCAGGAGCCATACCCCCTACAACACCACTGCTGCTGGAGGCTTACTTCGGCGCACAAAATTTTGTGCGCATTGCGAAACTGTACGATGAACGGTATGTGACGTTCATGGCAAGTGAACGGAACGAGGTCAGCGTGAAGTTGTTCTGCCTTGATCCCTCCCATTTGCTTCGGCAGATGGGCAAGGGGTATCGGTCGCATGTGTTCTTCTCGGCGACCCTCTCGCCGCTGTCCTACTTCATGGACACGCTAGGGGCTGGGGAGGACGACTATTCCGTGACGGTGGCGTCCCCTTTTTCCAAAGAGCAGCTGGATGTCTTCGTTCAGCCACTATCAACTCGCTACCAGGATCGCGAGCGCAGTCGCGAGCCGATTGCCCGCTCGCTGTATGAGCAGATGGCGAAGCGATCGGGTAATTATTTGGTATTTTTTCCTTCGTATGCTTATATGAGCAGCGTATATGAGGCTTTCACTGACCTCGTAGGTGAACAGGATAAGGGCATGCTTCCAAAAGAGGAGCCGAGAAGTCAGCTCCGAGTTCTCGTACAGCAGACGAAGATGTCGGAGGAGGAGCGGGAGCACTTTCTGGCGGAGTTTCAAGCGGGAACGGAGAAGACGCTTGTGGGCTTTGCTGTGATGGGCGGTATCTTCTCGGAGGGCATTGATCTTGTGGGAGACCGGCTAAAAGGCGTGGCCGTCGTCGGAGTCGGTTTGCCGCAGCTGGGGCCTGAACGTAACCTTATCAAAGCGTACATGGAAAGTACCGGCAAAAACGGCTACGAGTATGCCTATGTGTTCCCAGGCATGAACAAAGTGCAGCAAGCCGGCGGACGCTTGATCCGCTCGGAAACGGATTGTGGCGTTCTACTGTTGATCGACGACCGCTACCTGCAGCCGCTTTATCAACGTCTGCTGCCAGAAGAGTGGCGCGATTACACTGTGCTCCAGGCACAGCGCTATTAGAGCGAAGCACAAGAAAAGGCGAAGAACCCTAGAGGGATCTTCGCTTTTTTTCAATAGGAATTTGTTGAGAATCAATGGATTCCATTGGAGTTTTTACAGTGTTTTTCTGATTCAGGTTGATAAGATAAGTATGCTATTGGAATTTTTCCAATAGAAGTGTCTTAAAAGAGCAATTTAGGGTGAAATCAATGCCCTTCCATTGGATATCTCCAATGAAAGTGCGATTTCCATAGCATGAATAGAAATCTATTGGATATTTCCAATGAAATGAGATATCTAGCTACCTATGCTCCCCTAACTCATTAATTACGAATAAGCAGTGGAATTTATAGGAAGTTATTGATAAAATTAAATTGAAACCATGTTTCACTGCATGAAATTTCTCTTGGAGGGGTTATGTATGAACTTTTCATTTTATGGGATTGACCATATTCAATTAGCGGCTCCTGAAGGCTGTGAGGATGAGGCGAGACATTTTTTCGCAAAATTACTAGGCTGGACAGAAATCCCGAAGCCTGAAAACTTAAGAAAACGCGGCGGTGTTTGGTTTCAATGCGGTATTCATCAGGTTCACATCGGGGTTCAAAAGGATTTTGTTCCTGCTACAAAAGCTCATCCCGCATTTCAGGTAAGCCAATTAGACGAGTTGCAGAGATATTTGGCGAATCATAACATACAAACCATTCCAGATGATGCAAGAGACGATGAGGGAGTAAAACGATTCTATTTGAATGATCCATTCGGCAATCGCCTTGAATTTCTTGAATGGCTTTAACCAGGTATGTGCCTTTTATTGCAGTTCATATTCTTGTTTCCATTTTTGGATAGCTAAAATGAATTCATTTCGATGGTTGCCTGGAAAATGGTCCAATGCCTTATAATTAGGGGCCTCAGCTGTCATTATTTTAGAAACAGGGACCACACGCAGAATTTCTACGATATCGTTTGTTATCCTGAAAACAATTCGGATGCCAGCCTCTTGTAGGTAAATCTCTTTGCAACCTGTGAATTTAGGGTTTGAATTTGAATAATGGCTAAGCTCTTCGCCAACCTCATTCGCTCGGTAACTCAATTCATCGATTGCTTGATTGACTTCATCTAATACGGAAATATCTAACTGCCAATACTCCTGAGCTGCTCCTACATCAAAACGAATAGCCAATCGCTCCTTCGTGTGGTTCTTTGCGGATTTCTTTCCAAATCAAAATAGAGGCAGGGTCTTGCGTGATTCGATCTATTCGTTCATTCAGGATTCGCTCTTCCTCTTGTTGTTCTAGCTGAGTCAGTCGTTCAAACATTTGCTCGAAGTAAGGGTACCCAACCATTACCGTATCGACAACACCATTCTCTGTTATGAATTGGGGTAGATCCTTCGCCTTCCTACGCAGCTCGCCAAATTTTTTTGGAAGCCGTGGTGGAACTGACCAATTGATCGGCTGTAAAAGTAAGTTTTTTCATGGATATAGTATGATCCTCGTCGCTTTAAGTATTCAGTAGTTATTACGTGTTATTTACAAACCATAAGCAGGTTACCGTCCGGATCTCGAAAAGCGAACCATTGCTCATTTTGGATCTCCGTAACAAGCTCCACCTCGTTATTTTTCATGAATTCATAAGAAGCTTGAATATTCTCCGTTTGAAACATAAAAGCAGGTGTTTGATAAGTTGGGGGACCACCGGGCTCGTTGCCACCCCACATGGGCATTTGATCAAGCACAAGGGATGTTCCATCCATGGGAAGAGCGTAGAGGTGTCCGAACAAGATATCCCCGTCTGGAGCTACACCAAGTAACTTACAATACCAATCCCGCGCATTCTCAATATTCCGAACAGGAATAAAGGCGTTGCTAATTCGATTCTTAATCGGACTTGACGCACGAACCTCGCTCATATCAACTCAACCTCCATAAAAGGGATAATTTCCCTTTAAGTATTTCATATGAAATCCTGTCTGTAAATGATTTGCAGCTTTTTTCCCGGAAAGAAAAAAGAGTGAACTGACAATACTGTCAGCTCACTCCTAATTTCACAATGACATCCGATAAATGTTCACAACATCTTCGCGTGTCAGCTTCTTAAAGTTGCCAAAGTCCCCGTAAACCATGGCTTTATCGGCCATGAGCTCAATTGTCGAGTCGTCGATGTCGTAATCGGACAGTCGGCTTGGAGCGCCAATGGAGGCGAAGAATTCACGAAGAGCGGCGATGCCTTCCTCCGCAACTTGGCGATCCGATTTGTCTATCGCATCAATGTCAAAGACGTTCTGTGCGAACTGTTTGAACCGCGCCACGTTGGCATTGAGTGTGTAGGTCATCCAGTTCGGGAAGAGGATTGCTAGGCCGCCGCCGTGCGGAATATCGTGAACGGCAGACACGGCGTGCTCGAGATTATGGGTCGCCCAATCGCCGTGAACGCCCATGCTCAGGACACCGTTAAGCGCCATTGTACCGCTATATAGAATCGTTGCACGTTCTTCCAAATCATCAAGATCTCGCAGCAAGCGCGGAGCCGTATCGATCACCGTACGAAGGATTGTTTCACAGAAGCCATCCTGCAATGGTGTATTAGTCGTATGATGGAAATACTGTTCAAACACGTGAGACATGATATCAACCATGCCATATACGGTCTGATTTTCTGGCAAGGAAATCGTGTGAGCTGGGTCGAGAATCGAAAATTTAGGGAATGCGAACGGACTGCCCCAACCGAGTTTCTCTTTCGTCTCCCAGTTCGTAATGACAGAACCGGAGTTCATTTCTGAGCCCGTTGCTGCGATTGTGAGAACAGTTCCCAAGGGCAGCGCACCCGTTGCAGAAGCTTTCCGTGTAACGATATCCCAGAAGTCACCCGCGTACTTCGCTCCTACAGCAATTGCTTTTGCGCAGTCGATAACGCTGCCACCGCCGACAGCGAGAATGAGGTCAATGTTCTGCTTGCGGCACATTTCTACACCTCGATGAACAGTTGTTAGTCTCGGGTTAGGCTCTACACCGCTTAGTTCGAAGATATTTACATCCAAACCTTTCAGCAGATGCACGACGTTCGTATAGATGCCATTCTGCTTAATGCTCCCGCCGCCATAGACGAGCAGCACGTTCTTGCCATATTTAGGTACCTCAGCTGTTAATTTCTCCAGTTGTCCCTGACCGAAATGCAGTGTGGTTGGATTATGAAATGTAAAATTATTCATCGAATTACCTCCTCAGTGAATCTGTAGGTAGAATGTTCTTACCCATTCATTGTATAGAAGAAACAGTGAAAAACAAAGTTTGGACTCTGCTAAGGAATGACGACAGCTCCTGCCTTGGTCTCTTGGCGGACGAAAGGCCGATCTCCCAGCCAGTAGATAGTCCCATTCTGCGTTACAAAATGATGAAAAAAGTAAGCTCTTCCTTCAATTGGGAAATGATAATAAGATGAAGTTATATCAAGAAAAGTTGTATATAAATTGAAAGAGGACTAGAAGATCTGACATACTCGGACTGGAACCAGCTAGGTACATAACCAATTAGGAGGGAAGCAGCATGGCAACGTTAACTCCATACATTTACAGCAGTGATGCAAGAAAACAAGCTGACTTTTACGTGAAGGCGCTAGGCGGGGAAATAGTTAGCCTACGTACGTTCGCAGATATGCCGGATGTGGATGAGTCGATCAAGAATCGCGTCATGCATCTAGAGCTGCAGGCTATTGGCCTTCGTTTCTTCATGGCTGATTCAGGTAAGGATACGGTGGATAGAGGCCAAGGACTTGATTTGACGCTGGAATTTAAGAGCGAAGAAGAAGCGCGCCGTATATTTGATGGACTATCTGTGGGTGGCGTTGTGAAAATGCCTTTCGAACGCATGTTCTGGGGGACGGTGTTCGGTCGTCTGGAAGATCCTTTCGGTGTGATCTGGCAGATAGCAACTGAATCGTAATCATCCCATGAAAACGATGCCAAATAGGCAGGGTACACCGTTGGGCAGACGGCGAAAATATGTCAGACCTCGATCCGACGCCGCTGTGTACAGCACTTACCGAAACAGTAGCTTACTATCGCGAGAGCGCAAAGAAATAGGAGGCTGCTTCTCCGCCTGAGGGCCGATGGGATCTTGTTTATATTCCGTTTAAAATAGAAGTGTGATACCTAGGTAAGGAATCATACCAGAGAGACGGATGAACATCCAATCGGTAAAGGAGTAGAGATAGATGGCAACTACAAGGAAAGAAGAGCCTAAGGTTAAGAGCAACTGGCGCGGATTCGCTCGGTTGCTCGCACAAGCTAACCCGCCTAAGCTCGTATTAAGCATAGCATTAGGGTTAAGCATTATTTCAACATTGGTGGGATTGGTGATCCCGCTGTTTACGAAGAATGTCGTCGATAGCTTCTCGATTAGTTCACTGAATTGGGCGCAAATTAGCGGTATGGCCATCGCTTTTGTTGCATCGGCTGTAGCTGCCGGGATTTCGGTGTACTTACTGAACTTTGCGGGACAGCGCGTTGTGGCAGGCATTCGGGATCGTTTGTGGAAGAAGCTGCTCGTGCTGCCGATTAGCTACTATGATAGCCATCAGACGGGAGATACCATCTCTCGGATGACGAATGATACGGCGGTCATTAAGGGACTCATTGCCGAGCATATGGCGGGTTTCGTCACGGGGATCATCTCGATCATTGGATCTATTGTCGTTCTTCTATTTATGGATTGGAAAATGACGCTCATCATGTTCAGCGTATTCCCGATAGCCTTCGTCATTCTTTTTCCGCTGGGGCGGCAAATGTACAAAATATCCAAAGGCATGCAAGCCGAGACAGCTGGTTTCACCTCCGTGCTGAATCGAGTGCTATCGGAAATGCGCTTAGTAAAGGCAGCCAATGCCGAGCCAGTTGAGTATAAAGAAGGTGCTGCAGGGATTCAAAGGCTTTTCAAATTCGGGCTTAAAGAGGGCCGAATTCAAGCATTAATGGCACCGCTGGTCACCTTTGTCATGCTAATGCTGTTTGTCGTGCTTTTCGGGTATGGCGGCATGCAGGTTGCCTCCGGGGCTATTTCAGCTGGTCAGCTCGTTGCCTTCATGCTCTATTTGTTCCAAATTGTAGCGCCGATTACGCAAATTACACAGTTTTTCAATCAGGTACAGAAGGCGATGGGGGCGACCGATACGATCCTCAAGGTACTGGACTACGAAGAAGAGAATCCGCATGCTGGAGTACACGTCACGAATGCTTCGCAGTCGATTCACTTCGATCAGGTATCTTTCAGCTACAAAGAAGGGGAGTCTGTTCTGAAAAGTGTCAGCTTCACCATGGAAGCAGGCAAAGTAACGGCAATTGTAGGACCGAGCGGGAGCGGTAAGACGACGATGTTCTCTCTTTTGGAAAGATTTTATACGCCGCAAAAAGGTTCAGTCGCGTTGGGGGCTGACCGAATTGATCAATTCTCGCTCATCTCTTGGAGGAGTCAGATTGGCTATGTTTCGCAGGAGAGCCCGCTGATTGCAGGCACGATTCGAGACAATATCTGTTACGGTTTGCAGCATGAAGTGACGCTGGAGGAGCTGAAGCGGGCTTCACAGATGGCATATGCCGATGACTTTATCGAGGACCTTCCGCAGAAGTATGAGACCGAGGTCGGTGAACGCGGCATCAAGCTGTCAGGTGGACAACGGCAGCGGATCGCCATTGCGCGAGCCCTGCTGCGGGATCCGAAGATATTGATGCTGGACGAAGCGACATCGAGTCTGGACAGTAAATCGGAGGTCGTTGTACAGCAAGCGCTGCAAAATTTGATGCAAGGACGCACTACGCTGGTAATTGCGCATCGCTTATCGACGGTAGTAGATGCCGACCAAATTATCTTTCTGGACAAAGGCGTCGTGACGGGCAATGGGACACACAAGCAGTTGCTGGAGTCCCATGAGATGTACCGCGAGTTTGCTACGCAGCAGCTGCTGCAAGAGCAGACGTCTTTAGATCACTCGCAGTTGGCATCCGTGTCATCTACCGAGGTTCATTCCTAAAATAGGATAGCTGGTAGTAGGCGAAAAGCGTTTCAAGCCCTTAACTTCGGGGTTTGAAACGCTTTTTTTAATGCTATTCCCACCATCAATGGCTATTTTGCAAGCTGTTGTTGCAGTTTGTACAACAATTCCGACTCATTTGTGGCAAAAACGCCTATATGGGGTCCCGATTGTTGTAGATTTTACAATATTGAAGCGAGAGAAGCGGGATATAGGTAGCAATTGTTGCACTTCCTACAACATTAATACACGGTGAGTAAAGAGTCCTTATTAAATTCACCGGTTCACTTCAAGGAGAGAGGTTCAAGTTCTAAAATTATCTCTCATAAGAGAGGCAATTTTACGTTCATCTTCACCAGCCATTGTTTCTAACCGTTTTATAACAAGCTCTTGTCGTTCCGCTGGATGGTTTTGACTCAATTTCGCCTTACCTTCGATGTGTGTAATTTTGATTTTAAATCCTTGAATACCTTTGCTCAGACCTGCAATGTAACTAGCATCTACTTGGTCTAATTGATAGGAGCTGCCGGGTTCTTCATATTTGAAAACTAAATCAGTTAACGAGTTCATCACTTCTTGTACATCATCAACAAGCTCAACCTGGCCATATACATGAACAGCTGCATAATTCCAAGTGGGAACTGCAGTAGGTGTCTCATACCAAGAGGGAGAGATATAGCAATGCGGACCATGAAAAATTGCTAAGACCTCCTGCTTTTCGATATCTTTCCATTGCGGATTAGGGCGTGCAAAATGTCCCAATAAGTATTCTCTATTCTTATCCAATGACAAGGGTAGGTGAGTTGCAAATGGACCGCCTTGATGCTGAGAAATCAGTGTGGCGAATCCATTTTGCTCGATAATCTCGTAGGTAATCAAGTCATCATTGATTTCAAAGTGTGATGGAATGTACATATATATTCACCTGCCTAATTGGTTTTAATAAATTATAGCCATTCAAATGGCTTAGAAGAAGTGCCAATTTATAATAAATCGATTGGACCAATGATGTTGTCAGCTGCATTTTATAAGAAAAGGTCACAAGGAGGAGGCGATCTCGTGTCGAATATGTATGATAAAATCTTGTATCACTGTGACCTGTTGGGAGGTCTGGAAGAAAGATGGATAAGGTGCGATGGGGCATTATTGGTTGTGGGGATGTGACTGAGGTCAAGAGCGGTCCTGCTTTACAAAAGGTGGAGGGCTCGGAGCTTGTCGCTGTAATGCGAAGAAATGGAGCGCTAGCTGAGGATTACGCCAAAAGGCACGGAGTTGCTGCTTGGTACGATGATGCGGAAGCGCTGGTCAACGATCCGGATGTCAATGCGATCTATGTGGCGACACCACCAGGTTTTCATCGAGAATATGCGCTGCTGGCAGCACGGGCGGGGAAGCCTGTTTATGTAGAAAAGCCGATGGCAAGGAATCATGCGGAATGTTTGGAAATGATAGCTGCTTGCGAAGAAGCAAAGGTACCTTTATTCGTGGCCTATTATCGCAGAGGCTTGCCGAAATTTGTTGAGATCAAGAGATTGATTGACAGCGGTATCCTTGGTGAGGTTCGATTTGTGCAGACGACTTTTCTCCAAACCATGAGGGAAGATGATGGACAGGAGCAGCCGTGGCGGATACGGCCGGAGCTTTCCGGAGGCGGTTTGTTTGTTGATTTGGCGAGTCATACGCTGGATGTTCTTGATTATTTACTTGGCCCAATTGGCGAAGTGAAAGGTTTTGCCAGAAATCAGTCTGGGCAGTATCAAGTTGAAGATATCGTGACAACGACCTATGCATTTGAGTCTGGTGTTATGGGTGCTGGGATTTGGAGTTTCAATGCTTTCAAGCGCAGCGACGTAACAGAAATTACTGGGAATCTTGGTAAAATTGCGTTTTCGACGTTTAGCGATGATATTCGCTTGGAGATGGCAGATGGTCAGATCGAGGAGTATGCCATTCCGTATCCGGCTCATGTGCAACAGCCTCTTATTCAATCGGTGGTTGACGAGCTGCGGGGTATTGGTAAAAGTCCTAGTACCGGTCGGACTGCAGCGCGAACGAATCGGGTGATGGATGAAATGCTTCGTGACTTTTATGTTCAATAGCAGTCCTGAGGAATCTTCTCTCCAAATGTTTACAGAAACATATAAATGCGGATAAAACAATTGACGGAAACCCAAGAGCCCTTTAAACTATGGTTAATTAATATGGAGTCTTGGGTATTTCATATCCTCAAACTTTGTCCCGCAAAAGCGTTAAAGTGGTGAGTGAGCAATGAGTCCAAGCGATAAATGGGAACTTAGAGAGGGGTAATTATGTTGAAGAAGAAAGCACTCGTATCATTCGCATTAACAGTAGCTCTTATGGTCGTAGCAGGTTGTGGGCAGAAGGCGGCTCCAGCTCCAGCGGCAAGCGCTGCGGCTACAGCTACTCCGGCAGCAACAGCAGCCGCGCAAAAGTCTTATAAAGTAGCAATTTCCCAAATTGTGGAACATCCATCTCTGGATGCAACACGTCAAGGTTTCCTAGCAGCACTTAAAGAGGGCGGTATCGTAGAAGGTACCAACTTGAAAGTCGATTTCAACAATGCGCAAGGCGATCAACCGAATAACTTATCCATTGCTCAAAAAATTGCTTCCGCTGACTACGATTTGGTGCTTGGTATCGCAACACCATCCGCACAAGCTCTTGTACAGCAAGTGAAGAAATCTCCAATTCTTTTCGCAGCTGTTACTGACCCGCTTGCAGCCAAAATTGTTAACAATGTGGACAAGCCGGGCGGTAATGTTTCCGGAGCTTCGGACACGAACCCAATGGCTGTTGCGCAATTGATGGATTTCGTTGCTGCGAACATGCCTAAAGTGAAAACAGTTGGTCTTGTTATTAACGAAGGGGAGCCTAACGCTGTTATCATGGCCAAAAATGCAGAGCAAACCTTAACGAAACATGGTATTAAGCTCATTAAAGCGCCGGTTACTAATACATCTGAAGTAAAACAAGCTGCACAATCCCTTGTTGGCCGCGCAGATGCTTTCTTGATTACCCTTGATAACACGGTCGTTAGCGGTGTGGATGGTATCATTCAAATTGCAAACGAAAAACACATTCCGTTCTTCTCCAGTGACCGTGATACGGTGGAAAAAGGTGCTTTTGCAACAGTTGGCTTCAAATACTATGATCATGGCTACCAAGTTGGCCAAATGGCTGTCGACATTCTCAAGAATGGCAAAAAACCAGCAGATATGAAAGTAACTGTTCCTGAAAAAATGGATCTGATCTTAAACCTGAAGGCAGCAAAAGCTCAAGGCATTGATGTAACAGACGCTATGAAAAATGCAGTAAAAGATAAAGAGAAAAACATCATTCAGTAAGGATTAAGACACAAAAGGGGTGAACGTCGCTTTCGTTCACCCCTTTTTTTCAAAGTAGGAGGTTATTCACATGATGGATTCAATGAATGGTGCCGTCGAGCTAGGTCTTCTCTATGCCCTGATGGCGCTTGGTGTTTATATCACGTTTCGCATTCTCGATTTCCCTGATCTTACGGTGGACGGGAGTTTTACAACAGGCGGTGCTATTGCAGCTATCATGATTGCTCATGGCTATTCGCCGCTGCTAGCTTGTTTGGCTGCTTTTGCAGGCGGGCTTGTGGCTGGAGCTTGCACAGGACTGCTCCATACGAAGGGTAAAATTAATGGGCTTTTATCAGGCATTCTCATGATGATTGCCTTGTATTCTATCAATATGCGCATTATGGGCAAGCCTAACATCTCGCTTCTTGGGGTGGATACGTTGTTCACCTCGATGTCGCCGATTGCCGTTGTGCTCATTATTGTCATCGTATTCAAATTGCTGCTGGATGCGTTCCTGCATACGGATCTGGGACTTGCTCTGCGAGCAACGGGCGACAATGCGCGAATGATCCGCAGCTTCGGCGCAAATACGGACAATACCACGATTCTAGGCCTTAGCTTATCGAACGGATTAGTGGCGCTATCCGGAGCTCTCATCGCGCAGCAGTCGGGCTTTGCCGACATCTCGATGGGGATCGGGATGATCGTCATTGGACTGGCTTCCGTTATTATTGGGGAAGCGATTTTTGGCGCTCGTACGGTTTTTCAAGCGACACTGGCTGCTGTACTAGGTTCCATCGTGTACCGTATCGTTGTCGCATTGGCACTGCGAGTCGAATGGCTAAAAGCATCAGACTTGAAGTTAATCACCGCTATTATCGTTATTATCGCGCTCGTTCTACCTTCCGTGCAGCGAGCCATTAAGCAAAAAGCAACAGCTAAACGGCGCTCAGCTGAACTTATCGCCCTTGCTGTGAAAATGAACAAGGGAGGCGATCGTTAATGCTTCAGCTCTCGAACGTTTCTAAGTTATTTAACCCCGGTTCAGCGGATGAGAAAATCGCGCTAATCGGTATTAACCTGACCCTCAAGCCCGGTGACTTCGTCACGGTCATTGGCAGTAACGGCGCCGGTAAATCGACGCTGATGAACATCATCTCCGGCGTCATGACGCCGGATGCCGGCGAAGTGCGCATTGACGGCGAGGTGATCCACCACCTGCCGGAATACGAACGCAGCCGCTGGATCGGCCGCGTCTTTCAAGACCCCATGGCGGGGACCGCTCCTCGAATGACCATCGAGGAGAATCTCGCCATGGCGTATGCCCGCGGCAAGAAGCGCGGGCTAAGCTTCGGCGTCACCACGCGCAAGCGCGCGCTGTTCCTGGAACAGCTGCAGCGCCTCGGCATCGGCCTGGAGGGCCGTCTGCGCGCGAAGGTGGGCCTGCTCTCCGGCGGAGAGCGCCAAGCCCTCAGCTTGCTGATGGCGACGTTCACCAAGCCGCAGATTCTGCTGCTTGATGAGCACACCGCCGCGCTGGATCCTTCGCGCGCGGAGCTCATCACACGATTGACCGAGGACATCGTGCGCGAAATGAAGCTGACCACCTTGATGGTCACGCACAACATGGAGCAGGCGATTCGTCTCGGCAACCGCCTGATCATGATGGATAAAGGCCGCATCATCCTTGATGTGAGCGAGGAACGGAAGAAGGTCCTCACCGTGGAGCAGCTGCTCGGTGAGTTCGAGCACATCAGCGGTAACAAGTTGTCGGATGACCGCGTGGTGCTGGGTTAAAGAAAGAAAAGCCTTCGGCAAAAGGGATGGATTCCCTGAGCCGAAGGCTTTTTTTTATGAAAATCGAATCATACTGGTGGAAGGAACTTGCAGCACAGCAAATTTCTTTAACGTCATTTTTTTGCGAGACTTACGCAAAATTCACTATTTTTCGACATTTCTATAGGTTATACTAGTTCTAAAGGACTACGTTCGGGTTGACTGTGAACGAGTAGTAGCGTCGGAGAAATTTACCGCTTTCCAAATTTAATTTAAAGGCATAAATTTATCGTACAGTACTTCGTATTTAGGAGAAAATTATGAGCCAGTCAAGGAGTCAATGAAACATGAATGATGTCAACCTAAATTATGAAGCAAAAGACCGTAGTCATTCAACATTTGAAAACCAGCCTCTTTTACTAGTTCTTAATGATGACCCAGAATTTCTTTCCTTTTACAAAGAACATCTGGAGAAAGAAAACGGGATGGTTATTTTCGAATCGGATAACCAGCCGAAAGCCGCGGAACTCTTCTATCAGTTATACCCTGATTATGTCATTATTAACGCAAGCCTAATAGCAGATGATGGCGTTCATGTATTAAATGGATTCGTTCAACTGTGTCAAGATAACCATGTTCCGATCCTGATATCTTTGGATAAGGAAGATTTGAAGCTACGTTACGCATGTATGGCCTTGGCAGATGATGTTATAGGTTCCTGCGTTGATCCCGTTGAATTAGTCACAAGGGTGATCAGAAACTTGAGGAAACGAAACCGAATCTTAGATCAGATTCTTATTGATCCGATGACCGGAATAAAAAATTACAATAATCTTCAACAAGAAGTCGAGCATCAACTTAATGATTTGAAACGCTCCCATGAGCCGTTCGCAATGGTCTATGTACAGGTGGATGATCTCCCTATCGTTCAGGAAACATATGGCTATGCTATAGGACATCAGTTGGTGAAGGAACTAGGGAAATTTATCCAAAAAAGCATCCGACCTGCGGATTCCTTATATCGATTTCATAGAGAAGGATTTGTTCTCGTTCTTCCGAAAACCGTCAAAGAAGACGCTATGAAATTAATGCACCGGTTGATCGAAAGATTTGCTCAGCTCCGTTTCCAGACAACAGCAGGAGAGATCAGCGGTACCTTCTCGGCTAGGGTGTTGGACTTTATGGATCCCTTACAGACCATTGAACAATGTTTAACACTTATGACTTTTCCGAAGGATCAGGCTGTTGCCGACAGGAAAGCGTGGGTTATGGACGGAACGGCGACTTTCACCTCCATCACATTGAGGAAGCTGAAAGTCGGAATTATTGATGACGACAGGTTAATTCGTGAAATGTTGAAGCATCAATTAGAGGATATCGCGGATCAAGATTTTGAGGTAGAGATTAGAGCGTATCCGGACGGAGAGGAATTTTTCAACGACCCTTGGCATCGCCAGAATGAACGATTTCTTCTCATTATTGACAGAATCATGCCTAAGATGGATGGTTTGGAGGTTCTGCAGAAGATCCGGACGCAATACGACCGACGCAGGTATTTGTGCATGATGTTAACCAGCAGGGATTCCGAAGAGGAAATCTCAATGGCGATTCAAAGAGGCGCCAATGATTATATGGTCAAGCCATTCAGCATTAAAGAGCTGCGCGCCCGAATAAGACGATTAATCCGGGGGACGCGATGATTAATCTCTTCACTGTCATAGTACTCACGGTCGTTTTCTTTCTGCTGCTATGCTTTGTTTATATATATTTGGTTTTGAGAAAAATAAGGACCAACCTGTTTCAGAAACGGAAAAAGGCATGGCTGGAACAGATCATGAACGAGCTTCAAGGATACTTTGTCGCTGGGAAGAGGAATTATTCCTTAATAAGCCGTCGGTGTCGCCCAATTGAACTTTATCAGTTTGAAGCCCTTGAAGACTTTTTCGGCGATTTTCTGAGTAATTTCAAAATCGAGCCTAGTTTTAATCCGGTAAAACCGTTTGTCGAGGAATATTTTGTTCCGTGGTACAGAAAAAGGCTTTTTCATTCCAAATGGAGTACCCGAATGAATACGCTGTATTTTATCGATCTTTTAAAGATTGATAGGATGCAGGACGATTTATTGAAGCTGTTAGAGAGCAAGAAGTGTTCATCGGAAGAGAGATATCAGATTTATCTCCTTTTGGCCGATTTCGGATACATCCATCTTCAGGACCTGTTTAAGGAATCGAAGGGGCTTCCTCCTTTTCTGTTAAACGAGATGATTAGCCTGGTTATTACTACAGATAATTTTGAGAGCTATGTAGATATTTTCTATGATCTCCCTTATGAATGGCAGTTAAGTATGTTAGACGTATTTAGAGATAAAAATTTCCGCTCGTTGAAACTTCAAGAATTGCTGGAAAGCTTGTTAAATGCAACCGATCAGGAGAAGAGGGTGCGGGCATCCAAAACAATTGCGAGCCTTGGTTATATTAGCTCTCCTGACGTAATTACGCAGATTATTGATGAGCAGTCCCAAATGGAAGAATGGCAGAGCCCGCAGTACACGGGGGAAAAACTGATGTATGTCAGGCTCATGGGAAATATAAAAACAGAACGTTTTTTGCAGTACCTAGAGCTGTTCATCAGCGATGGAAGTTATGTCATAAGATCAGAGGCTGCCAAATCCATTCGAAAATACAAGAATGGAAGGGATATCCTTCACTCTATTAACACGAGACACCCTGACAGTTATGCCAGAAACATTGCTAAGGAATGGTTAGAGAGGAGCATGGATTATGAATAATTATTGGGATCTTGCTGTTTTTCTCTTCCGGATCGTGAATCAAGTAATCTTTTTTTATCTTGTATTCGTTTGTTTTTTTTATTTTATCCTTTTCTTTCTAGCTTTCAATCGGTTAAAGCGAGAACGTGGCCTTCATAATGTAGAGCCTTATAAGAAAGTCAAAAAATCTGCGTTCACTCCTCCCTTATCAGTTCTGGTTCCGGCTTACAATGAGGAGATTGGAATTATCGGTACTGTACTATCACTAGTCACAGGAAGCGGACGATTGGACTATCCCGAATATGAGGTCATCGTGGTCAATGATGGATCTAAGGACCAAACTATGCAAAAAATGATTGAACGGTTTAAAATGGTACCCTTGAAAGATAAAGTATTTCAAAAACGCAACGGAATCGAAACCAAACCGATCAAAGCGGTCTATAAGTCGGAAATTTATCCTCAATTATTGCTTGTTGACAAAGCAAATGGTGGAAAATCGGATGCATTGAACGCGGGCATTAATCTTTCTAAATATCCGTATTTTGCTTCTATTGACGGAGATACCATATTGGAACCGGATTCTTTCCTCAAGATTATGAAGCCGATCATAGAAAATACCGAACAGGAAATTCTCGCTGCGGGAGGCAATGTGCTGATTGCGAACGGAAGCACGATCGTTCATGGGCAGATGAAGGAAATGAGGCTTTCCAGGAATCCTTGGGTCATTATGCAAACAATCGAATATATGCGCGCTTTCCTTATGGGGAGAATCGGATTGAGCAAAAATAATCTCCTTCTCATCATTTCCGGCGCATTCGGGGTATTCAAAACAGCAAGAGTCATTCAAGCGGGTGGCTATAAGCTGGGAACAATTGGCGAGGATATGGAGCTTGTTATTCGTCTTCACAGAATGAACATCGAGAATAAATGGGGAGCCAAAATTGAATACGTCGCGGATCCAGTGTGTTATACCGAAGTGCCTGAGGAAATAAAAATATTGAGGAACCAGCGGGTAAGGTGGCACCGGGGGTTATTCGAAAGCTTGTGGACTCATCGAAAAATGGCTCTGAATCCAAAGTATGGGAGGATCGGATTAATCGCTATTCCGTATTTCCTTTTTGTTGAATTATTTGGTCCTCTCATTGAAATGATAGGTTATCTTGTCGTATTGATCGGTTGGATCTTGGGGGAAGTCAATATTCAATATTCGTTGGCTTTACTTCTGTTCATGGTTATGTACGGGTCTTTCCTGTCCATGGGCTCCGTGCTTCTTGAGGAATGGAGGCTAGGAAAACATAAGCGGGTATCCGAACTCAATTGCTTATTTTTCTTTGCTTTGTCGGAGGCGTTTTGGTATCGGCCGATTATGACATATTGGCGGGTAAAAGCACTCATGTCAGCGATAATGGGAAAAAAACAGGGTTGGGGCGAGATGAAGCGAAAGGGCGTTTCATCATAGGTATCTGGACTTGTTGAATGATCGAAAGAGAAAAGAAAGTAGGGGAAAGTTTAGGTATGGGGTTGTTTAAAGGAAAAAATGCACTGGTAGTCATTATGTTGGTTCTTGTTCTGGGGGTTCTTGCTTATATTGTGCTGCGAGGAGATAAATATGCAGGACCAATAGCACCTGAAACATCAGTTCAGCCAGTATCGACGATAACACCAGTAACCATAGATGGAGTTAAAGTTCCCGCTAAAGTTGGGGGTTCCTACATACAGATTAACCATAATGGCGAGTGGCAGGATATGATGATTAAAGGTGTGAATTTAGGGGCTACCAAACCGGGATTATTCCCTGGGGAAATGGGGATTGCCAAGGCTGATTACTTGCGATGGTTCAAACAAATGGGGGATATGAATGTAAATTCCATAAGGATTTACACCTTGCATCCACCAGCATTTTACGAGGCTTTGCTAGAGTACAATTCGAAAGCGAACCAGCCCATTTATTTGTTTCATGGCATATGGGTCGATGAAGAGGATATGGTTGCGTCGAAGGATGTATTTATCGGAAATACAGCGGATGACTTTAAGAAAGACATGCAGAATATAGTGGATGTCATTCATGGACAAATCAATCTGCCTGAACGGGCGGGGCATGCCGCCGGTGCATACAAAGCCGATGTCTCCCCTTATGTCGTAGGCTGGATCTTGGGTGTTGAGTGGGACCCGACAGTAGTGGACTCTACCAACAACAAGCATAAGGGAATGGAGAATTATAACGGACGATTTTTTCGGACAGAAAACGCACAACCTTTTGAGATCTGGCTCGCGGATAAAATGGAATCAATCGCCGTGTATGAATCGGATCGTTATCAGTGGCAAAGACCAATCAGCTTCACCAATTGGGTAACAACCGATCTGATGCAACACCCCACGGAACCTAGTGAAACGGAAGATACGGCTGTCATAAACCCGAATCTCATTAAAGAAAATCCAAGCTATAAAGGGGGATATTTCGCTTCCTATCACGTTTATCCTTATTATCCTGATTTTCTCAATTATGAGCCTAAATATACCAATTACATCGATTTTCGCGGTGAGAAGAATAATTATTCCGGTTATTTAAACGATCTGAAACAAAATCACCAAATACCTGTTTTAATCGCAGAATTTGGAGTACCCTCTTCCCGGGGGATGGCCCACCGAAATGTAGCCGGTTGGAATCAGGGGAATCTTGATGAAACGGAACAAGGAAATATCGATGCGAGACTTTTTGAGGATATAAATCACGAAGGTTTGGCCGGTGGATTGCTCTTCAGTTGGCAGAATGAATGGTTTAAGCGAACATGGAATACGCAAGAACTGGATAATAGCGACCGTCGTCCATTCTGGTCTAATATGCAAACCGGAGAGCAGCATTTTGGACTGCTAAGTTTTGAACCGGGTCCAGTTGATAAGTCGATTTATGTGGATGGTGAGACTAGCGACTGGGACTCCAAGAAAATAAATCCGATCCAATTAAATGGCTCTTCCGCTAGTTCAACTAATAATCAAGTCGATGGGCAAGCGTCCCTAAAGAAATTTTATGTCACAAGCGACGAAGGATATGTTTATTTCCGTTTGGATTTCAATAGAACTGAACAGCCGTTAGATTGGTCACAAATAAATACGATGCTGCTGCTCAGTACAATTCCAAACCAAGGGCAGCACCGTGTTCCGGGAGATTCAGATCTCACGATGGAAGAGGGTATAGATTTCGTGATTGATCTGAAGGGGGATAAAACTTCAAGAATTTGGGTAGACAGCTACTATGATACGAATTATTTTACCTATGGGCATACGCTAGGTATGATGCCTAAGCTGGACTATCCCAAGAATAAGGGTAATGGCATTTTCCATACCATGCAGCTGGTCTTAAACAAACCGCTGACGATCCCCAATGTAAACGGGAAGTCCATTGTATTGCCGTTGGAAAGCTATGAAACTGGGTTATTACGTTCAGGGGATGGAAATCCGAATCATCCGAACTTTAATTCGTTAACGGATGTGTCTCTGAATGCCAAGGATCATGTGTTAGAATTACGAATTCCATGGCAATTGCTTAATTTTAGAGACCCAAGCAAACACGAGACTATCGGGGACATCTGGGGTAAAGGACTAGGTGCTTCGGAAATTATAAAAGAAATCAAGATGGCGGTAGTTACCTATAAACAAGATAGGACGCAACAAAAAGAAAGTCTTGGAAGTGGAGCATCTGTCTATACATATCCACAAGTAAGCGATAGTAAGATCAGTTCCTCCGATATGTATCGTTATCAATGGGCAGACTGGGATATCCCGCAATATCATGAGAGATTAAAGAAATCGTACTATATTATGAAAGACCTTTTTGGGAGAATCTCTATAAACCATTAGTTTTGAATCAAGTATCTGAATGAGCAGGGAGGGAGAATGGTTGAAGCAATTGGCATTCAAGATCATGCTTCTTATTGGATGTTTCATGATCATGCTTCCGTCTCTCCCAACTCAAATAGTGAAAGGCAAGGCGGCGATTATTGGAGACAGGGAATCTGCAGCCAAGCAACAGGCGCTAAATTGGTTAAAGAAACAGTTTGACACTGAAGCTCAGCCAACTGAGGTAGCATTTAACCAAACCTATCTTGACGATTATGTCGGGAATGTTTTTGGGACGGTAGCTATAAATACTCTTCCTTATACAGAAGAAATGGATCCCTACGTTTCGACATCCGAAACATACAAACGGGGATATAAAGGAACGGTCAAGGGTCAATGGGGAGGACTATCGTCTGGTCAGATCAACAGCTACTCCATTGCTATTTTCGACAAAACAGACAGGGGGTATAAGATAGCCGCTGCCACTTTAAAAGAGAATGGAACCTGGGAAACGAGCGGCACCGTCACGTTTCGCGGAGAGCCTATTATTGCATTGATGCAAGGTGACCAGCAAATCATTTCCTACACAAAATCAGCCTCCAAAAAGAAAATAAAAGAGTATGAGGTTTGGATTTATTCGGTTACTGATATTCCATATCTTCAAACGAAAGTACCGATTTATGCGGATGGGACTTTTTCCACTCGGGATTCTGTCGAATTTCTCGGTATCGATCTATCCGGATTTTTTCCTCCAGTCAGGAAAGGACAGAAAGTAGCCAAAGTGGTTCGAGTTCATGATGGATAAGTGGTAGGAACTACCGATAATCCGGCATTTCCGCTGGTCAGATCCTATGATGTACCCATGAAAGATCCCATGTATACTTTCGGAATACACAGGCGTAGTTGGATTTATGACGATGCCTTGGCTGTCATTGCATTTACTTTGGGAGATGATCGGAAGCGGGCCTCAACCATATTGAATACACTTCAGCAATTGCAAAAGCCGGATGGTTCGCTAAACATGTCTTACGATACATATGTGGGTGAGACTGGCCCAATGATCAGAAGCGGTTCCTTGGCATGGGTCGGTTATTCAACGTTGGTGTATGAACAAAGGCTTGAGGATCCAAAGTATCGACAATTTGCAGTACACATAGCTGAATACTTACTCTCACTACAAGATAAGAAGACCGGCAGTATTCGCGGCGGTCCGGAAGTGAAGTGGTATTCCACGGAACATAACATCGATAGTTACTTTTTTATGAGGAAACTTGGTACTTTGACAGGAGATTCACGTTATATAACCGCAGCTAAAGAAATAGAAGAGGCTTTGTTAAAATATCATTGGAACGCGGACGAACAACGGTTTAATCAGGGGATCAACGATCCCGCAGGGGCTTTGGATACGAACTCTTGGGGAGGTATCTTTCTTGGTTCCATCGGGAGAAAAGATCTCCAGTTATCGGCAATAAAATATCTTGCAAAATTTAAAGTGGATGATGGAGAAATGGTGCTCAGTGATGATCGGAATCGGTTCAACATGACATATCAGACATCTTCTTCAATTTCAGGGTATAAACCTTATTTAGATGATGAATCTTATCCTGGTGCACCTTCTATCGTTTGGACGGAAGGAACATGGGGAGTCATCAATCTCTTCATGAGAGAAAGTGTAAATACGGATAATCTTCTACAATCGATGTTTACCTTGCAGGACGCTGATCCAAACGGCGGTTTGGTATATACGAATGAGGGGTATGCACCAGAACCGTATGAGTTTCATGCTTGGCCATCAGTTGCTGCTACGGCGTGGCAATTCATTACATTATTTGATCCTCATATCATCTGGGAATATGAGGATGAATAGAGCAGCCTTGCCTAGGTTATTACCTTGGGTGAGGCTGTTTCCTTTTTTTTAAAAATTCTACAAAAATGTAGTGCTAAATCAACTGCGAATGTTCAAACAAACACGTCTTGGGCGGCGAACCTTGCTTTGCATCCAACGCGCGCGAATCCTGAGCGCGCAAGATAGCACCGCATGGGGACGTTCAAACCCGACATTACCTTGCAACCACTCTCGTTCAGGGGCAGCGTAGCCATTTTATGCGCATTTATGAAATCCTTTGCAAACAGAATCCGATACAGTTTGCTGATTATTTTCTATGAATGCAATTAATCAAGTACCCTGACTGTTCCAAGCGAATAACGGCCGTCACTTCTCCTGCCGTCGTTAGCGAAGTCCACTTCCGGTTTGCCAGTTTGCGGGTTGAGGATCGCAGCGTTGACCTTATAGTTTCCAGGCGCAAGGTTCGTAGGAATTGGCAATGTGCCTGATACCTCTTTTTCTCCTGGAAGCCATTCGCGAATATCTATTGCTGATCGCATTTGGGAGACGATGGCTCCCTGTTCATCAGTTAGTGATAGCTCCAAGGGCCAAGCAAAGTAAAAGGGGGCTACCCCTCTGTTGATCATGGTAAGTTTGATATGCAGCGAGTTTCCCGCATGAATTTCCTTTTCGTGAGACTCCTTTGCAATAACAAACCGATAACCAATGGTTTTCAAAAATCGGTCAATATTCGACTGAAGGCTGCCGCCGGGTGGCTCTTGAGAAGGAGCGCTGGGACCGAGCCAGCTTACATGAGTCAGCTTCGACTGTAACAGGGTTTCCTCAATATGAGCGTCATTGAAGTAGTTTCCACCAGACGCAAACTCTCCGCCGCTGGGCGCCGATTTCCAGAAGTCCGGCATGGCCGGCTGATTATTTTGAGTAAGCCAAGACTTATAGCCGTAGGTATACCATTTCAGGAATTCGTCTATCGTTGAGCTATGTGAGCCGAAAGTGTCATTAAATAAACCAAGCCCGTTGTTCAATGCAATTTCATGAGGTCTTCTCATCATCAAACGTTTTTGTTTGAAATTTTGCAAATAATGCTCAACATATTGATCAGTAACTTCTTCTTTAGGAAATTCGATTGGTGAGTTTCCTTCATTGTTGGTATGCCACTCGCCCCAGTGTCCTACGCTGCCTAGCTCGATAAAGGCAATTTGGGGATCATTATTGTATCGATTACCTAATGCTTGGATCAGGCGCTCGTGATTTTTGATCAGAACAAGATCATTATAGTCGGGACTAAATCCCTTCCCGTAGTCAGAATCGTACTGAACCCCCTTTTCGCCGATTTCTTTATATAGCCAGTCCGGAATATCTTTATGCGGTGTATGACTCGGATAATCGAGAACCACTCTGAGAATAAGGGATACTCCCTTGTCCTTCCATAATGCAAATTTAAACTTTTTTTCAATTGCATCAAATGCATACTTCCCTTTTTCTGGTTCCAGGTCAGCCCATGTCAAATTTGCATAAGCAAGCCGAAAGGGCTGCTTGGCTTCATTATATCTTGCATCTATGACAAACCCCATAAAAGGGTTATTCAGAACTTGATTCGTTTCCGCGGGAAAGTAAGATACTCGGTTTATAACTTCAGTTGCCATAAGTTTCCGGTAGCCGAATACGCAAAATATCCCCAGAATAAGGCTTATAGTAATGAGCACACGATGAAGACGGAAATGCATGAGATATACCTCCTCCATGATCTATCTTTGAAATATTATCAGACAGGGAATGACGTTACAATACAGATATTGGCAGCGCATCTGTACGATTCCGAACGGCGGTGAAAGATCCGCTGGATATTGTCTACATGTTCTGGGCGATTTCGGTTGGTATTGCGACTGGGGCGAAGCTCTACCCGGTTTCACTGCTAGGGTCTGTCGCTGTGGGGGCAGCTCTTCTATTCCTGTCCAGGTGCAAAATAAGAGAACAGCCCTACCTATTGATTATTCGTCATACAGACGAATCCATAGGAGAGCTGCGTACAAGGTTAAGACAAATGAACTATCAGGTGAAATCGAAAACGGTCCGTAAAAACTTCACGGAATTGACGCTAGAGATGCGTCTGCGGGATGATAATACGGCTTTTGTGAATGAGTTGTCTAGAATTGAAGGGGTGTAGGATGTGTCTCTTATTAACTATACTGGAGACTATGCACAATAACTATATATGGCCTCAGACTCGCATGTGTGTCTAGCTGATAATCTGGATGGTTCGAGTCGCATTCTCCCATATCACGGTCGCGCCAAGCGCTTCTCCAACGAAGCGAAGCGGTACGTACATGCTTCCCTGATAGAGGACCGGAGGAGCATCAAGTTGAATCTTCTTGCCGTTTAACAGTGCCTTCTCGCTATCCAGAGTCAGGCTGATGGTCCGACTTCCTTTTACGGCTGTTACCGTTTGAGTCTCCTGATTCCAGACTACCTTTGTATTCATTGCCTCGAAGATAGAACGAAGTGGAACGAATGTGTGATCGTTAATAATTTCTGGACGTTGTGGGAAAAAGCGCTCCTTGCCATCTATGATGAGGCGAGGGGCGTTTATTTTTTCGCGTACGGCAAGAACGCCGAGGCTTGGTGATGTGCAGAAAGCGTCTCCTGAGGGTGCAGCCTTACATACAAGCTGATTGTCCTGAGCTTGCAGAAGCAGCTTGTAGCGCTCTTTCCCGTTCCGGTCAAGCGAATACCAACTGCCGCTGTTATCTTGAAAATAGATATGCTCAGCCGCATCGTATTGAAGGGTACTTGGACGAATTTGGCTTGTCTCAGGAAGTGAGTAGGTCCAGAGTGCTTTTTGATCTTCGAGCAGGGTCAGGCTGCGCTCGGTTGCTTTCAAATTTAGCGAAATCTGTGGTACCCATGCCTCCGGGAGCTTAGCGCTTTGCTTAAACGGCAGCCGTTCTCCGCTTGGAAGGACAGATTTCCACTGACCATCGGACTGGTAATAGGCCGAGCTGTCATTAGCAATAAACAGCTTTTGAGGAGAAGAGTCCTGCAATCGCCAAGCGACCTCAAATTGGTCTGCACCCTGAAGAGAGGCGTTAATAGGTTCAATGTTTGAACTAATTTGCATTTGCGATCGGAATTGCAGCAATTCTATATCTGGACTACGGGTTTCTGAAGAGGAGTCAGCCCCTAGCAGGAAAATGATAGGTAGGGAAGCAATAAAGGGAATCCACCGCATGTTCTCATCCTCTTCGAAGTAAATTGAAACGGCGGCAAAAGGTTACGCCGGATTTCTACTTCTAATATAGCAAGAATCCTAGTTGATTTAAATCAATATTACAAACTAGGTCTACTCTTATTAATACTAGAGTTAACTTAGTTAACATGAGTTGATTTTTTAATTGTCTCATATTCTGTAAAACTTCACTACGAAAGCGCTACCTGTTAGTTAACATAACAAAAAAATAAAAAATGTTTGACAATAGATTGGGTGAGTTGTTAATATTTAATTATTAACATCACTGGAATAAATAAAAGATAAATATCATACTATTAATCAATTATTTCTGTAAATTTGTTTATTTCATTGTTTTTATTCAATATTTAATAACATCATTGGAATAATTAGCCTCGCAACAACAGTAAACTATGAAATTAAACGCAAAAGAGGGGAAGACAAAATGGATAAAACATTAGTTGAAGAGTATCGTGGAGGTGCGTTGGAATGCGTGCATAGCGGGCATATTTGCGGAGTCTCCATCTCGGGTGCAGTTAAGTATGCAGTCGGGGATGTAGAATCATTAACATATTTAAGGTCATCCGGAAAACCGTTTCAAGCTATTCCTGTCATTAAGCATGGCGCGGATAGAAGGTTTGGCCTATCTGATAAAGAAACGGCTATTATGATCGGGTCCCATCGTGCGGAGACCTTCCATGTTGAAGCATTGGAATCCATGCTGACCAAAATTGGAGTGGGAGAGGAAGCACTTGTCTGTCATCCCACTTATCCCTTAAGTGTACCTGCTTCAGAAGCCATGCTTAGAGCACAGAAGCCTAAACGTTCGATTTATCATAATTGTTCTGGAAAACATCTTGGTATTCTTGCTTTGTGTAAAACAATGGGATATCCGACCGAAGGCTACTTTGAACCTGAACATCCTGCTCAGATCGAGATCGTGGACACGCTCGCTTACTTATCTGAATGTCCAAGAGAACACATCCACATAGGTACAGATGGTTGCGGTTTTCCGGTGTTCGCTATTCCTCTTAAGCATTTAGCAACTGCCTTCATGAAGCTGGCCTGTCCAGAGGTGATTGAAGATCTAGAAATTCGAGCCGCCGTCATCCGAATTACCGCTCTTATGAACGAGCATTACGAGATGATCGCCGGTTCAGATCGAATCTGCTCCAGCTTACTTATGGATCCCAATATTGTCGCTAAGGGCGGAGCTAAAGGTGTGTACTGCTTTGGATTGAAAAAAGAACAGCTAGGTTTCGCGCTTAAAGTGATGGATGGTTCTGAGGATGAGTGGCCCCTCATTACGGCATCCATCCTTGAACAGATTGGTTATAGTAACCAAGAGACGATTGACCGTATGTATCAACTCACGCCAACGGACATGATTAACGACAATCGTAAGATTATCGGAACGAACAAAGCAGTGTTTACCTTAGAAACCATATAGAAACCCAGGCTTAGTTACTAAATTATGTTGAGGAAACGATCTTCAGCAAGATTTTATAACATAGATCAAATTACAGGAGGGGTTATAAAATGAAGAAAAAAGCTACGATTCTAGCCTTATGCACCAGTCTTGTACTTACTTTTGCCTTAGCAGGATGTTCTACAAATGGCGGGCAGAATGATGCGGCAAAAGCCACTGGAGCCGCAGGAGCCAAAGAAGCCACAGGCAAGAAAGCGAAAATCTCGTATCTCGATCCGCTTCCAAGCCCGGAAAGAACAGCGCTTATGCAGGGGCTTCTGAAGCAATTTCAAGAGAAAAACCCGAATATTGAAGTTGAATATACGTCTGTCCCTTGGGATGATGCGAATAAGAAATGGATGACCATGGGTGCAGCTGGGATTCTTCCCGACGTATTGAGTATTGATGATACTTCCTTAGTCGCCATGGCTTCAGCTGGGTATATCGAGAACCTGCAGCCCTTTTATGACAAATGGGATCAATTAAATAATTTGACGGAAGCAACCAAACAAGCGAGAAACAAATTCAAAGGGAATGTCTATGCGATTCCAGATGGATTCTTGCTGCAGGGCTTATTTATCAGAAGCGATTGGTTTAAAGAACTGAATATGCCCGAGACCATTGCGACATGGGATGATTACTTTAATTTAGCGCAAAAATTCACAGACTCTGCGAAAAACAGATACGGTATTTCCTTTAGGGGAGGAGCCAACGGCGTTATTCGAGCAATGGAATATGTCATGGCGGCGGTCCACTCTGACAGTTGGTTTGATAAGGATGGCAAATCGATTTTGTATAAACCTGAAGGCGCTGCGGCCTTTAAGAAATTTTATGATGTTTACTTAAACGGAAATGCTCCTAAAGAGTCTGTCAATTGGGGCTTCAACGAAATGGTTCAAGGATTCTTAAACGGTCAAACTGCTATTTTAAATCAAACGCCTGAAGTCATTATTACAGCTCAGAAAAATATGAAAGAAGGCACATGGAATGTAGTTCCAATGCCAAAAGCCGATGACGGAAAACGTTATATTTTCTGGGGTTACACAGCCGCTTACGCGATGTCTTCCAAATCACAAAATAAAGAGGCTTCCTGGAAGCTTATCGAATTCTTAAGCTCTCCTGAGAATAACCTAGCGTACAGCATTAAAAACTCTACGATTCCTATTTACAAAGAAAACCTGAAAGATCCGTTCTTCAGCAAAGGTCCTATTGCTGGGTATGCTGGTTCCATGGCGGATTCCAACATTGTGTTTGCAGGCCCTCCGAGCCATTTAACGAAGCTTGGTCAATTCACGGGAACGTTCGCAGTAGAAGAGACGCAAAAATATTTGACAAAAGCGCAATCGCTCGAAGATACTGTTAAGCATCTTGCAGATTTTCTAACAAAAGAACAACAAGCTTATATGAAAGAAAATCCATAAAAAAGAAAGCAGATAACCGGGGACACGAATGAATCCCCGGTTATCTATTCTAAGTATTGAAAAGGCGGGGAGAGAAAGCATGCTAAAAGCAATTCGATGGAAATCATTCGAGCCCTATTTATTAATCACTCCTGCTGTTCTAATTATTCTAGCTTTTTTTGCTTATCCGTTACTATCAGGACTTAAGCTTGCTTTTATGCATTATGTCTTATTTGAACCGGGTAATATCCACTTTTCAGGTTTTGAAAATTTTAGATCTTTGCTGATAGATAAGAATCTCCCTCAAATATTAGGCAATTCGTTACTTTGGGTCATCTTAACGGTAGGTTTGCAATTCATTCTTGGATTTATTTTGGCACTAGCGCTAAATAAACAGTTTAAAGGGAAAAATATCTACCAATCTATTGTTTTCCTGCCTTGGGCTGTGTCTGCTTTTCTAATCGGGATGATTTTTAAATGGTTGTTTAATGAACAGAATGGGCTTATTAATTACTTATTGGTGAACCTCGGAATTCTGGAAAAAGGCATCCCCTTTTTGGCTATTCCACATGTCTCTATTTTCCCAGTCATCGCTGCGATGGTTTGGTATGGAGTGCCTTTTTTCGGGATTATGATTCTTGCTGCTCTACAAAATGTACCTAAAGACATCTATGAATCTGCTGATATGGATGGGGCAGGCCGAATGACCAAACTGTTTCGGGTTACGATTCCTTATATCAAACCGACGATTATTATTACATTGCTGCTTCGAGTGATTTGGGTATTCAATTCAGCCGATTTGATCTACATCATGACCAATGGGGGTCCAGCGAATACTTCCCATAACTTGCCTTCCTATATATTTAATAAAATCTTTTATACGACGGACTACGGGCAAGCCTCCGCTTTAGGAATTATGATGCTAGTGATACTTATTCTTTATACGTTAATTTTCTTGAAAACGACTAAATATGATGATGCAGGTGATTTCTAATGATCTCCTATGTTCGGAATGTAACCCCGACGGTTTCTCGAGTCATTACGTTAACATTGTTCCTAATCGGTGCTTTGTTTCCTTTTTATTGGATGCTAGTTACTTCTTTAAAAGATAGACAGGAAATTTATAGCGGGAAGCTAACGCTTTGGCCCCAAAATTTAACTTTTTCGAACTATATAGACACTTTCCAGAATTCTAACTTTCCGCTGTATTTTATGAATAGCTTTATTGTGAGTATGAGTAGCTCTATTCTTGTGTTGTTTGTATCCATTCTAGGTGGCTATAGTATGGCCAGATATTCATTTCGAGGCAAGAAGTTATTTCTAATTTCCTTTTTGGCTACTCAGATGATTCCTGTGATGGTCATTTTAGTTCCACTCTTCATTACTTTCAGTCAGTTACACTTGTTAAATAAGCTGCCTTCGTTGATCATTACCTATACGGCTATGAACATTCCTTTTTGTTTACTGACGATGTCCAGTTTCTTTCAGAGAATTCCCGTATCTCTCGAGGAAGCGGCTCTTATTGACGGGTGTAATAAATTTCAAACGATGACCAAAATTATTCTGCCTATTATGCGGCCGGGAATTGTTGCTACCCTTGTATTCGCATTTACTGGAGCATGGAACGATTTGTTTTTCGGAGTTATGTTTACGAATAGTGAAAGCACCAAAACAGTCCCTGTAGGACTAAGCAGCTTTGTGCAAAAATTTGATATTAACTGGGGACAAATGAGCGCAGCGGGTATTTTATCCTTGATTCCGGTTGTGATTATGTTCGCTTTTGCTCAAAAATACATTGTATCAGGTCTTACAGAGGGTGCAGTCAAAGGATAACGACTTCAATTGGTGAAGCGGAGAGACTTTGAGCTACGCTCAAAGATCCCTAAGCGGAGAGACTTTGAGCTACGCTCAAAGATCCCTAAGCGGAGAGACTTTGAGCTACGCTCAAAGATCCCTAAGCGGAGAGACTTTGAGCTACGCTCAAAGATCCCTAAGTGGAGAGACTTTGAGCTACGCTCAAAGATCCCTATATTAGGAGGAGAATCATGCTGCTGGAAGTTATTGCAACTACGGTAAGGGATGCTTTATTGGCCGAACAGAGCGGTGCGGATCGTATCGAACTCATAACTGGGATTCTAGAGGGTGGGTTAACGCCTAGCTATGGCTTAATTGACGAGGTTATGCATAGCACGATCATCCCTGTTCAAGTGATGATTCGCCCGCATAGCCAATCTTTTTGCTATGACCAGAGAGATCTGGGCGTGATGATGAAAGATATACAGACAGTGAAACGGATTGGGGCTCATGGCGTTGTGCTTGGGGCGCTTACCCCAGACCGTAGGATTGATCACGAGACGCTGCGCCGATTGTTAGATGAGGCGGAAGGATTATCCGTGACTTTTCATCGTGCATTTGACGAAGTAAGCAACCTGGAGAAAGCTTTAGAGGAACTTCTATCTTATAGCCAAATTGATCGGGTGCTTACATCTGGAGGAAAGCCAAACGTGCTTGATGCGCAAGAAGAGATAAGCCGGCTTGTTAAACAAACGGAACATTCGCACCTGCAAATTTTAGCCGGAAGTGGATTGACGGTAAGTGCAATTCCCTCCTTCCTTCAATCGACTGGTGTTAAAGAGATTCATTTCGGCAGAGGGGTACGGGTGGATCATAATCCGTTAAATGAGATCGATATAGAAAAAATTAAAGATATAAAAAATATAGGTAGGGATCATGTTGCTAATGGTTGACTGCGGTGTATAGGATGGTTAACATTAGATTTATTAACATGGGTGGAATAAAGAAGAGGAATCCAAATGAAAAAAATTGAGAAGCATGACCAAGATGTTATCAGACTGCACAATAAGCAGATGATTTTGGAAATTATTAAAAAGAGTCGGCCCATCTCCCGTGCGGAAATCACCAAAATCACCAAGTTGAGTCCAACTTCCGTCGGGCGTATCGTAGGTGAGTTATGTGAACAAGGATTGGTGAGGGAAACTGCGTTAACCTCGGTAGGCGTTGGACGTAAGGCGATTATGTTAGATATCGATCCCCAGGCGGTTTATACAATTGGGGTGGACATCGGTAAAAAGGCGATTAAGTTCGGAGTCATGGAGTTCAGCGGCGAACTTCTCCATGAGGAGCGAGTTGAGCATATCGCTTTGCAAACAACCCCTGAAGCTACGGCCGCCATCATCTCCGAGACAATCAAATTGATTATTGCGCATAAAAATTTGGACAAGTCGAAAATCATTGGCATCGGCATCGGCGTGCCTGGTGTGATCGACCATGAACGGGGAATCGTCCAATACTCGTCGACATTGGGTTGGAGAAATATCCCTTTGGCCCAGTTCATCCAGGACAAGCTGCACATTCTTACGGTCATTGACAATGACTTGAAAGTGAAAATCCTTGCTGAGTATTTATTAGGATCCGCCCGCGGATCGAGAAAGACGGCATTGATTGAATTGGGCACCGGCGTCGGTTCATCTTTGATTATAGATGGCGACATTTTTCGTGGGGGTTCGAACAGTGCCGGGGAGTTAGGACATACCACGCTGGATCCGAATGGCAACATGTGCGAATGTGGCAAAAGAGGATGTCTGCAAACGTATATCGACGAATCGGCCATTCTGCATGAAGCAAACCGAATCAAGGAGACCGCCGATATCCAGCAGTTGTTTGCTGCTGCACAAAACGAAGAGAACTGGGCCCAAGATATTATTTCCAGAACTTCGCTTTACATTGGTATAACCATTAACAATATCGTCTGCATGTACAATCCCGATGCCGTCATTCTGTGTGGTGATTTGGTGGAAAATTACAGTGAGATTGTGCCTTTAATCGAAGAGCAGTGCGGGCAGGTGGTGTGGGAACCTTTTCGTGACACGTTTAAAATCCTGACTTCCGAATTGAAGAGCAAATCGATCGTGGTAGGCGCAGCCATGTTAGTAATGAATAACTACGTCGATAAATCTTGAGTTAAAAAAAAGCGTTACGGACGTTTGAGGCGGCAAACCCCATGTCCGTAACGCTTTTTTTATTGAAATGTACATACAGTAGGTTTTTTCAGTGTGTTGCTAGGCAGACTGTGTCAGCCACAGACCTTCTTATTCAGCTGGTTTGGGTTGAATAACGACGGGAGTCGGAGCAGCAGTAGGCTTCTCTGTAGGCTCAGTCTGTTTGCCAATGAACAAGCTGAGCGGCAGCGCGGCTAGCACGATGAATGTGGCAAGCAAGTAAACATCATTCACACTCATGGTGAATGACTGCATCCCGATCTGTACCTTATCCGACAAGCCGCTGCTGGCCAAATTCTTGGCATGCGTGGCGGTTTGCGTTGTAAGGACAGAAGTGAACAGGGCAATGGCAAAGGAGCCGAACACATTGCGCACCCAGTTGCTGATCGAGGTCGCATGACCGGACAGCGTTCTCGGAATTTGCTCCATCCCAGCATTACTTGAGGGCATGGTTGCAAAGGCGATCCCGAGGTTCCGAACGATCATCCAGAACACGATATAACCGCGAGATACATCGACACTTAGCCAGCTAAGCGTTAATGTTCCTATAGCGATTAATGAAATACCAATAAATATGAGAATACGCGGACCTACAATACTATATAGTTTGCCCACAATTGGCATGCTTAATGCCATCACAAGTGAGGCAGGAAGCAGGATTAAGCCCGTATCAAGCGGCGTCACGTGCTGAATATTTTGCAGAAATATAGGAGTCAAAAAAGTGCCTGAGTACAAACTAATCGTAACAATACTAGAAATAATTAGTGTTAGTGTATAACGTGAATTCGTTAATACGCGAATATTCAGTAGCGGTGTCTCTACGCGCAGCTCTCTCCAAATGAAGAGCAGAAGTACAAGGATACCAAGCGCGAACAAGCCAACAACTTTACCTGACGTCCATCCCCAAGCATGACCTTGAGAGAAAGCGACGAGTAAAGAAAGACTGCTTACGATGACTGTTAATAAGCCAATTAGATCAAACTTTTTCGGTACAGAAAGACGATAGTAAGGAATCAACTTAAATACGAGAACAATGGCAATGACACCGACAGGCACGTTCATAAGGAACAACCAGTGCCAGCTCCAATTTTGCAAAAGCCATCCGGCCAACGTAGGCCCAATAGCAGGAGCCATCATGGCAGACAAGGACCAAAGGGAAATCGCAATCGGCTGTTTTTCCCGCGGTATCACTTGGTACACAATGGTCATAGTCGCCGGCATGATGAGTCCGCTGAAGGCGCCTTGCGCAATGCGGAAGGCAATGAGGGAAGGAGCGTCCCAAGCGACCGCGCATAAAAAGGAAAACACTGTGAAGCCTGCGAGTGCCGTTGCATATAGAAGCTTATAGCTGAACCGCTCTCCCAAATAGCCTGTAATTGGGGCAATCGTTCCGCTAGCGAGCATGAAGCCGGTAATTGTCCATTGAATTTTGCTTAAGTCAGTTTGAAAATGATCACTTAAAATCGGTATCGCAATATTAATTGTACTCATACTCAGGATCGCAACGAACGACCCGAAGAAAATAGCAATCATGATCGGCCAGAAACGCACTTGCTGTAATTCATCCTTGCTCAAAGTAATGCCTCCACTCTATCCATTGATCTTATCTGTAGTATTCTCTATAATTTGAATGAAAATCATCATACTACCAATGCATCTATATGTCAATAATGACATAACAAAGGAGTGGCTATGAATACCCTTTCATATGGCTTACTAAGCCTTTTAACCAGAAATTCCCGAACTGGCTATGAACTAACGCAAAACATTCAGCCATTTTGGCAAGCGAAGCATAGTCAAATCTACCCTCTCCTCGCCCAATTAGAACAGAAGGGGTATGTTGAATTTGTGCATGTTCCTCAGTCGGATAAACCGGATAAAAAGGTCTATTCCTTAACAGATAATGGCAGGGAGGCACTCAAGCAATGGATTGCAGAGCCTACAGATGAGCCCGTTGTAAGGGATGAGTTGGCACTGAAAGTATTCTGTATTGGACTTGTAGACAAAGAACAAGCGCGGAAAGTACTTCATGAGCGTGAGGTATACTACCAGAAGAAGAAAGAGCGGTTCACACAATCTTATGAACGAATTAAACAGGAAGCTGTTAAACCGCTCGAGGAACTAGAGATCCATGATCCGCTATTTGGGCTTTATGTGCTGATTCAGAAAGCAACGCTCAAAGTAGACGCAGACTTGGTATGGTGCGAGTGGATGAAGTCTAAGCTCAAATAAATGTAACGAGTTTAGTTTTATTTAAGGATTAATTTAGAAGGGTTTTAGACCAGGAAGGTAAGATAGCAGAAGGAGTGATGAATATAAACGGGGGCTGTATATGAGTAAAAAGCTAGGGATTTTCTTTGTGATCATTACCATAGGTGTGGCGATTGCCGCGATATTTCCCTACGTCACCTTGAATCCGGCCGATAGCCGAGTAAAGTTAAATACGGCATTTTCCCTACACTATACCGTACTTGTTCTACATATTGGATTCGCGTTCGTTGCGCTCGTTAGTGGTTTATTTCAATTTCATAAGCGCTTCCGCACCAACTATCCGGCATGGCATCGGGCTTTGGGACGCGTGTATGTCATCAGCGTTATGCTGGGCGGTCTCTTGGGACTCGTTATGACCTTTTATATCGAAAGCTTTACAAAGGCCATGGCATTTATTGCGTTGAGTCTACTTTGGCTATTTACAACCTGGAAAGGCTTCCGATACGCGGTCAAAAGGCAATTCGATGAGCATCGTGTATGGATGATTCGCAGCTACGCGGTTACACTCGTCGCCACTTCGGCAAGGTTGATTGTCCCAATCTGTATTTTGCTGTATATCGCTAAGATGGGGTTCCATCTTCCCGCAGGCGGTCGTGAGCAAATGGTCGCTGATATTTTAGAAATAAACATCTGGATCGGTTTACTTATCAATCTCATTGTTGTGGAATGGTTCCTGCTAAAACCTCGGAAAGGTAAGTAGATTCACTTTTTTCTTTCATACGTGTAGTAGGTATACGGAATGGTGCCATCCATTTTCTGATGATAGGTCAGGTCGAAGGCTTCCTTTTCGAATTCAGGGAAATAAATATTACCTTCGATTTCTTGCTCAACAACCGTAAGATACAATTTGTCGGCAGAGGGCAGCGCTTCTTTATAAATTTCTCCACCGCCAGCGATGAAAATTTCTTCCTCGTCTTTCAACAGCTCATAAGCTTCATTCAGCGATTTTACCGTTATACAATTCGTTTCCGTGATTTGTTGAGTTCTAGAAATGATAACGGTTTTCCTTTGGGGCAAAGGCTTGCCAATAGACTCATACGTTTTTCTCCCCATAATGATGGATTTTCCGAGAGTTAGCTCCTTGAAACGCTTTTGCTCACCTGGTATGCGCCATGGAATAATCTCATCCATACCTATCACGCCGTTAATTGATGCTGCTGCTATTAATGAAACGACCACTGAGATAACCCCCATTTTGAAGTTCGCGTAAGTAAGATGTTAGTAGGATATTTTCTTTAAAATCATGCGAATAATATCTTCCGTTTCCAATTCATCCGTCATAATATGATCCTCAAAGACAGGGTCCTTTAACGCGGCTACACACTTGTCCACTTGTTGAAATTGCCATCCCCCCGGCTCATCACCACGGTTGGTTAAACGTCTATGCAGTGTTTCCGCGGAAGCGCTAAGGCAGAAATGAAAGACATCCTTGTCCACACCTCTTGAATCCATCATAGATATAGTCGAAATTTTGGCGTTTATAAATGGTCATCGGCACAATGAGATGCTTGTTGTACATCGATTTCAACTCAGCAGCAGTCTTGACCGTGAGAACTTTCCACAGCTCCATGTCTTGAAAATCATCCGTTCGCTCATGGGCTAATCGCTCCTCTACAGGAACTAGCTTTCTGAGCATATAACCGATTTCTTCTGGATCAAAAATCATGCTGCCTGGAACTAGGGGAAACAGTCCATTGGCGGCTGTCGTCTTTCCTGCTCCGAAAGCTCCGTTGATCATGATAATCATGGCATTTCTCCTTTTGGATAGATCAACCGCCAATTTCCTGAATGACCGTTTGGATCTTCTGCAGCCGGATATACTCGGACTTTTCCAGCTGAGGCCGGAAGTAGGCGTACAGATAGGCAGCGTCATGGAATTCCAGACCGGGGTAGCAAACAACCTCTTGTACGACTTGAGGGTTATCCATAATAACCTGCCACTCGCCTTTGCGGTCTGTTGGGGATATGGTAGATAAGACATGCTTTTTCGCTGCTAAGGTAGCATTCAGTTCTGGCCAAATGCATTCCCACGAGGGGCTGAAAATAACGGGCTCAGGGAACAGACGGCTTGCTTTGGCGATGGTCATCTCAATGCCTTCGATGTCAGTATCCCCGGCTGTTTTGATCGCCTCCGTTATGCCATCTAGCAGTCGGCGAAACCCGGAGTATCCCTCGGAGAAGACTTCATTTTGAAACGCTTTTTCTGCTTCGCCGGTGGGAAGCGTTTTGAGATCTGCATATGTATGATTGGCCATATAGGTATATACCCCCAAACAGTTCCTTTTCCCAAAATGTATCACAAAAATTTTTCCAATAAAAGCCTTTACATAATAAATTGCCCACACTGGTTTAAATTCAGTTTATAAATGTCCCTTATGCTAATTTCATCCGATTGAAATGGCAAAGGAGCGATTAGCAATGAGTAGTGAACCAAAGAAAGTAGCGTGGATTATAGTAGGATTGATGCTCGGAATGCTATTGGGAGCCCTGGATCAGACGATCATCTCGACGGCGATGCCAACCGTTATTCGAGATTTGGGCGGGATTGCGATGTACAGCTGGGTGTTCTCCATCTACATGTTAACCTCGACGACTAGTATGCCCATCTTTGGGAAATTGGCGGATCTGTATGGTAGGAAGCGTATTTACCTCGTAGGGATTGGTATTTTCGTAATTGGCTCTGCGCTATGCGGGCTGGCGACGAACATGACGGAGCTTATCATCTACCGCGGTCTGCAGGGTATTGGCGCCGGTGCATTGATGCCGATCGCAATGACGATTATTGGCGATATTATGCCCGTAGAGAAACGTGGAAAAATGCAAGGTTTGTTCGGCGGTGTAATGGCTTTGTCTAGTATAATTGGGCCAGCGATCGGCGGCTTTATCGTGGAACATTTGAACTGGAGCTGGATTTTCTATGTGAATCTTCCGTTTGGTATCGCAGCAATGGTGATTATCGGTTCAACACTTAAAGAAAGCCGGAACAACGAGAAACGCTCCATAGATTGGTTGGGTGCACTCACATTAAGCGGAGCTATTGTTTCAGGTTTGCTCGGTCTGGTGCTAGGGGGAGATCCGGAGGCAGCAGGAAGCGTGCATTATGCGTGGAGTTCTCCACAAATAATCGGTCTTTTCTCGGCGTGTGCCATTCTTCTAGGTCTGTTCCTCTGGGTTGAAACCAAAGCCAAGGAGCCAATGATCCCCCTGCATTTGTTCAAAAATAAAGTCATTTCCGTCACCAGCATGATTGCCGTCTTGATGAGCGTAGGCATGTTCGGTGCAATTACTTACATTCCTTTATTCGTGCAAGGCGTCATCGGCGTCAGCCCTTCGATTGCTGGATATATCTTGACGCCGCTTATGTTATCCGTTGTGGCATCAGCCATTATGGGCGGAAGGATGTCGAGCAAAGTTTCTTATCGCACCTTAATAGGTACGGGGATGATTCTCATAGGTATCGGATTCACCTTCATGTCGACCATGGATGCAGGTACTTCCAAGCTTCTCATCATCCTCTATATGATCGTGGCTGGGCTAGGAATGGGTCTCATTATGCCCACACTAAACATTGCGGTGCAAGGTGAAGTTGGGGCGACTAGTCGCGGTATCGTAACATCGCTCATTCAGTTTTTTCGTTCTATTGGGGCAACGGTAGGGGTGAGCATCATGGGGGTCATGATGACGAATCGAATGGCAGAAGGCCTTTCTGGTATGGGCGAAAAGTTCCGCCAAATCCCTGCGGAGCAGCTGGGGCAATTCGCCAATCCACAGCTGCTGCTTGATGCGAATGCGCGAGCGAAGCTGCCTGCAGACATTTTGGCAGAGCTGCAGCAGGTATTTGTTCATGGCTTGAGCGGCATATTCTTGGTAGGGAGTCTCATTGTTTTTGCCGGAGTCATCATCACTTTCTTCTTAGGTAAGGCAAGGATGCTGCCGCAAGTGACAAATCCCATCGATAACGATGTACGACCGAATAAAGACTCGGTGCTGCAGCAATCTGAATTCGTCTAAACCCGTTTGCTGTTGTATGCTAGAAAGAATAAATAAAGAAGATTTCCAAAAGCGAGGCTAGATGCAAATGGCACCTATTATGATCGTAGATGATGATCCTTATATACGCGAGCTGGTCCGCGTCTTCATGCTGAAAGAAGGCTTCGATGTCATCGAAGCCTCTGACGGCGCTGATGCGCTTAAACAACTCGAAACCGTCCAAGTCGACATGGTGATCATGGATATCATGATGCCGAATATGGACGGGTGGGAGCTGTGCAAAGAGCTCAGGGAGCATTACGATATCCCTCTGCTCATGCTCACCGCCAAAGGTGAAACCTCGCAGAAGGTCAAAGGCTTCGAGCTTGGCACCGACGATTACCTCGTCAAGCCATTCGAGCCTGTGGAACTGGCAATGCGAGTGAAAGCGCTGCTGAAGCGTTACAAAATTGCTTCTTCCCAAACGGTTCAGGTCGGAGACCTGAGCATGAACCGCAAAACCTACGAAGTAACCGTTGGCTCCGAGAGCGTCACCTTACCGCTTAAAGAATTCGAGCTGCTCTATAAGTTGGCGAGCTACCCGGGCAAAACCTTCTCGCGTGATCAGTTGATCGAGCAGATTTGGGGCTTCGATTACGAAGGTAACGAACGTACCGTAGATGTTCACATTAATCGATTGCGCGAGCGGTTTCCCGAGGAGCGGCATGCTTTTCGGATCGCAACAATTCGTGGGTTAGGTTACCGGATGGAGGTGCTGCGAACATGAGAATGAAGAAGCGAAAGAGGTTAGTGAAGAGCAAAATGACAAAAACTCAGCGAGTACGTGGCTTTTTGTCTGCTGTAAGCATTTTTGTGCTTATTATTCTTTATTGGTTGGCAGTCTTTTACGGAACAGAATGGCTATATACATCTATAAACAAGCGCCCTTCCGAGGTTGTTGTCCAATTGATCAACTCGCTCGGTGGCATGTTTCTTTGGGGAATAACCATGGTCTTCCTAGGCAGGCTTCTCCGCAGTAAGCAAATGCTCTTCTTTCAAACGATGGTTCAGGCGATTCAAAGTATGTCGAGAGGGGATTTTAACGTGTCCGTTGATAATAATCCACATGGTGGTCCTTTCGTGGAGCTGGTGGATTCGATCAACAACATGGCCGTTGAATTAGGGCAGTTAGAGAAAATGAGGCAGGAATTCATCTCCAACGTATCCCACGAAATACAGTCGCCCTTGACCTCAATTAGCGGCTTCTCCCGCGCTCTACAGAATGACCAGATTACAGCTGCGGAGCGTAAGCATTATCTAGAAATCATTGAAGCTGAGAGTACACGGCTATCCAAACTTAGCGATAACTTACTGAAGCTATCTTCGTTAGAATCGCAACACCACCCATTTGAGCCGAAAAGTTATCGATTGGATAAGCAAATTCGCAATCATATTCTGGCCTGCGAACCGCAGTGGGTGGATAAAGACATAGAGATGGATGTTGAACTAGAGGAGATTACACTGATTGCTGACGAAGACCTGCTGAGCCAGGTATGGACCAATCTGATTCATAACGCAATCAAATTCACGCCTAATGGCGGAACGATCGGCGTTCATCTCACAAGCAGCGGGGAAAAAGCGATTATCCGAATTTCGAATAATGGGGCGGGCATTTCGGAGGAGGATCGAGCGCATATTTTTGAACGGTTTTATAAAGCAGATAAATCCAGAAATCGAACGTCTGGCGGTAATGGACTTGGCCTATCTATCGTGAAGAAAATTACCGAAATGCATCAGGGAACTATTTCCGTAGTCAGTGCGCCGGAAAAGAAGACCATATTTACGGTTCAGCTCCCTTTGCCAAAGTAAGGAGTGAACGCAAATAGAGACCCCCGCTTATCTAAGATAACCGGAGGTCCCTAAGGATCAATAAAGGTATTCAATTGTACCTACACAACTCCATTCAATCAACTAACGTTGCAAATTACGACTTTACTTACGAACGGATCCTTTCCTCGAATAAACGCTATTCACATTTACCGTGTTGGATTCCCACATGCCCGATGAACGAAGTTCGTTCCCGCACCTTTTCTTCCGTCGTTTGAAGTAAAAGTGGGCATGTTTCGCTAACGTGGTCCATTGGACTATCCCCTTCCTAAGTTGAGAATATCCTGGCTCCTATCAGGGTGCCGTACCGTCTGTGCGGCTTGTCCTTCAAGTGGGCCTGCTCTTATAATAGCCCATTATTAAAATATTGTAAATATTCAGATTATTCGATAAAATCCAATTTTTGCCGACAAATTCAGGTTATTCGTTGAATTCCTTCCGTATACTTTATTTTTAGGCGAAATCCTGATTTCTTGTTTATGGCCTTTAAGTGAAACGGTAAATCCAGGTCGGAGCTCAATTTGTGAGTGTGGATGTCGCGAGCTCTACCAAGCTGTCTTCCATAACCTTTTCTTCCAACCGCAACATGATCCAACTAACGCCATTCCTATCTACTCGGCTCACTAGCTAGAGATCTGGGCTACTTGGGGAGTCACTTTGTGCACTAGACGCTGAAAAACCGGGTTAATGGCAAGAAGCAACCCGAAACATGCAGCTATTTCCGAGTTGCTTGCAGCTGGCTGAGAAGTTTTTTCGGAGCTGTCCGGGCATATCCTTCCATTATCAGATCTTCAATTTCCTTCCAAGGAACCTTGTCTGTATCTAGAATTGAAACCCATCCATGCTGTCCAATGTAGGGCGTTTTGTGGTAGGGAGTACCCTCTTGATGAAGGAGGAACTCTTGTGTTGTCATGTTCGTTTTAATAGCTGTAGATGGTTGACCATCCGTCTCGCCCATCATCACGAAGGGTTTATCCTTCACACGGAAGGTGATATGACCGAAGCCATCTACCTTTTCTTCTGCTTCCGGCAGTTCCATGCAGAAAGCCCTAACTTTGGCGACCAATTCTAAGCCTTTGATGCTTACAAACTGATGTGTCATATGAAGCGCTCCTTATGATTGTTATAGTAGAGGACGAGAGAATTCCTTGAACCTTGTGCCTTGATACATTAATGTTCCCTGGTCACCCTCTACGATATAACCAAACTGTTCCCGTCCCACCCTTAACTCGAGTCTACTTCGATCTTCGAATTCAAAGGTGGCATAATAACTCGTACTTGCACTTGAATCTCCGGAGCCACCGCTGACATGCATTCTTTTGGCTACGACCTTACAGTTCTGGCTTTGGATGGGGGAGGCATTATTGGATGACCATGTCATAAGTGATTTAATAATCAAAATGATAAAAGTGCCAATGACGAGAACGAATACACTTATAAAGATTATTAGAAAAAGATTTCCGCCGCTCCCACCAGGAAAAGGCCCCATGTTAAACCCAGATGACATGTCTTTCACTCCTTAGTGTAAGCATATTCCTGATTTTCTAGAGAAATCGTTTAACGAATCGGTAACCCGTTTCATGAAAGCCTAATGGCTCATTGGCTGCCCGTGACTCATCGTTCTTCTCTGATCCAGTGATCCACCACATACCGGAGCAGGCATGCGTACTGGTTAGCTGCTCGGCATAGCTTTTTAATTTATCTGCTGCTGCTTGGCGGCTCTTCGTTTCATCCATAGAAATGACGGATATTTCACTGAATTTCAAAATCTTATCGGCACCATGGCGAATCCGAAAGCCTAATGTACCGAGAATTTGATTCTTCTCCTCATACACATAGAGGGCTTCATCCGGGTTCTCACGCATAAAATGCAGCCTATTTTCAATATGTAAAGGTGAAATGGCCTTGCCGGTACGCTCTGAAACAAACCGGCTAATTTGTTTAGTATCTTGGGATGTAGCCTCACGAATGGTATACGTCATAGTCGTCCTTCTTTCTATAATCCAATGATTCTGCTAATTATACCATATATTGGAACATAAGTTCTATATTTACTTGAAATGAAAGTAGCGATGAAACAAAACAAAAAAAGTGGTTGAGCAGGAAATACATTCTGCTCAACCACTTTTCGTGCTAACACTTAATTGGAAAGGTAATAAAGAATGCGATTACGCTTGTGCGTGGATCGTATTCAATGTTGTGCGATCGCTCGCTTGCACGAGCTTGATCAGAAGTTCCTTCGCGGCGGCATAGTCATCCACGTGAAGAATGGACGCGGATGTATGAATATAGCGCGCGCAAACACCGATGACGGCAGAGGGAATGCCGCTGCCTTGCACGTGCACCAGTCCGGCGTCTGTTCCGCCCGCCGAGATGAAGTACTGATACGGAATCTTATGCGTCTCCGCCGTATCGAGAATGAATTCGACCATCCCACGGTGGGTGATCATCGTGGGATCAAAGATACGCAGCAGCGCACCGCGCCCTAGCTGCCCAAAGGCATTGCGGTCGCCGGTCATATCCCCGGCGGCGCTGGCATCCAGCGCGTAGAACAAGTCCGGCTGGATGAGATGCGCAGCCGTGCGTCCGCCGCGCACGCCAACTTCTTCCTGTACGGTTGCACCGGCGTACAGGACATTCGGGAGCTTCGGCCCGCCGTGAAGCTCCTTCATCAGCTCAATCGCCAGGCCGACGCCGTAGCGATTGTCCCAAGCCTTGGCCATAATCCGTTTCGGATTGGCCAGGGGTGTGAACGGGCAGATGGGAACAATCTGCTGCCCGAGACGAACGCCGATGCGCTGCGCATCGGCTTTATCTTCAGCGCCGATGTCAACATACATCGTCTTGATGTCTGCAGGCTTGCTGCGTGCCGCTTCGTCCAGCAAGTGCACGGGCACCGAGCCGATCACGCCGATGATCGGCCCTTGATCCGTCATAATCTGCACGCGCTGCGCGGGCAGTACTTGACTGAACCAGCCACCGAGAGGCTGGAACTTGATCGTGCCATGCTCCGTGATGCCGCTAACAAGGAAGCCGACCTCGTCGAAATGGCCGGCCACCATGATCTTAGGGCCTGTTTCATCGCCGCGCAGGATACCGAACAAGCTGCCGAGTCCATCCTGTACGAACTCGTCTGTATATTTCTCCAATTCACCGCGAACAAACTTGCGGATTTCTCGTTCGAAACCGGGCGCTGCTTGCATTTCCGTCAGCGTCCGAAAAAGCTCTAACGTTTCTGTATTCATGTGGGGTTCCTCACTTTATCGAAATAGGCTTTGGTGCAAATATGAGATCTATTTTACCATAATGCAGAAAAAAATGGATTTAAGGCAATTCTCTATTTACAAAACTAATGTCATTAGTTATTATACTAATATAAATAGTAAACGGGAGGCGTTATTATGAAAATGACACGAATCGGTTCTTTGTATCAACTGGCTTTTATGCCGAGATTTTTTCCGGTGAATTGTTATTTAGTGGAGGAAGAGAATGAATTAACGCTTATTGATGCGGCGCTGCCGTTCAGTGTCAAAGGCATTCTTCAAGCAGCAGAACAGATTGGAAAGCCGATCACTCGCATCGTCCTTACACATGCACATGGAGACCATATTGGGGCACTTGACGGTTTGAAAAAGGTGCTGCCGAATGTTAAGGTCTATATCTCAAGAAGAGATGCCAAACTGCTGGCGGGCAGCAAAGAATTAGAAGCTGGCGAACCGAATTCGCCGATTAAGGGAGATGTTCCTAAGTCTGTACAGACGAAGCCGGATGTACTGCTGGAGGATGGCGACCGCGTAGGATCGCTGCAAGCTGTATCAGCTCCTGGGCATACGCCAGGGATGATGGCTTTCCTAGATGTGCGCAGTCGGGCGTTGATTGCTGGGGACGCTTTTCAAGTTCGTGGCGGTGCAGCGGTCTCGGGCGTTATGAAATTCTGGTTTCCGTTCCCAGCGATGGCGACTTGGAATAAAGAAGTGTCGTTGGAGAGTGCACGCAAGCTGAGACAGCTAGAGCCAAGCGTTCTGGCCGTCGGACACGGACGGATGATTGAGCAGCCGATCCCTACTATGGATCGTATTTTGGAAGAAGCAGCTAAAAAGTTTCATACAGATGCAGCAACAATTTAGAGACAGAGAAGAGGAACTTTCGTGGCATACCGACAGGGGTTAGACGCAGAGACTGTGCTCCAAGCAGCAATTGAAATGGCCGATTTACAAGGTGTTGAGCAGCTGACACTCGCTACATTAGCAGCTAAATTGAACGTAAAAACACCGTCACTATACAATCATATCAAAGGCTTGCCTGACCTTAGAAAGCAGCTTTCAAGGCGAGGTCTCGTACTCATTAAAGAAGCGATGGTAGAAGCTGCTATCGGCAAATCTGAAGATGACGCGCTTCTGGCAGCAGGCTTCGCTTACGTCATATTCGCTAGGAAGCAGCCGGGGTTATACGAGGCCATCTCCTCATTGCCTGACTACGAGGATCCTGAGTTGAAGGAAGCTGGCAGCCAAGTTGTGCTCTTCCTACTGCGCATTTTAGCGCCTTATGGACTAAGTGAAGAAGATGCACTGCACGTAGTACGAGGATTTCGGAGCATGGTGCATGGCTTTGCCTCACTCGAGCATAGAAATGGCTTCCGAATGGAGCTGGAAAGAGACGAGAGTCTGCGGCGTATGCTTCAAACATACTTAAGAGGATTACGAATGGCAGTGAAATGAGAATAAGCGTGAGGAGCCTTGATGGCTTCTTACGCTTTTTTAGATTAGGTTTTGGAATAAGGGATTAGTGAGGATTTTCCCCTTTTTAACTTGGTTAGCTATGTATTTTTCTTTGCTGAATGATTTTAGCGTCGTTCAGCAGATTCGTGAAGGTAGATGGGCTAACGTAGTTGCCAAAGTCTTTATACAACATCATTCGATTGAGAATGTGAATTCATTCATAAGTTGGGTTTCGTGCAAGCCTCCACCTGTAGGCCTGAGTCCACAAAGCCCATATCAATCGCACGCCATAAATATAACGAGGCAAAGCTGCGATGAGGTGCCCAGTTTGGTGCGATTTCGCCTAAATAGTTACCGTCCTTGCGATCGGCAAGGGTATGCAGCCATTTGGTCGCACGTTGGAGGCCGGCGTCACCAATTGACATAACATCGGGTCTGCCTAATGTGAAAATGAGGAACATTTCCGCCGTCCAGGCGCCGATGCCTTTGACACTTGTGAGCTGTTTGAGCAGCTCTGTGTTATCTAAATCTTGCAGATTGTCGAGTGCCACCTCGCCGGTTATCACCTTTGTGCTGAGGTCCCGGATGTAACGGATTTTGGGATAGGAGACCCCGCATTGTCTAATAGCCTCCTCTTCCACAGCGAGCACAAGCTCAGGTGTGACGTTCGGTATGATAAGCTTCACTCTGGCTTTAATCGTTGCTGCCGCTTTTGCAGAGAGTTGTTGGGAAATAATCGACATTACGAGCGACTCAAATGGCTTGTAGCTGGGCGTGAGTGTAAGGTCACCGATCAGTTCAATGAGACTAGCTAGCTTGCTGTCTGCTTGGGACAAGGCTTTTATCGCAGGATGCATTTTATTCAATAGTATGGTAGTTACCTCAGGTTGGATAGACTTGCTTGACTCCTCGAATTCCGTAGTTTCCATGGCGTGAAAACCTCCTTAGGTTCAGTATTTCCATCATAATAGCCAACAGTCTTCAGGTATAGTAAAATTTGTAAAAAGTTTATTGGTAACAGGCAAGCTTACTCAATTGTACGCACTTTTAGTATAATAAAAGTAAGATAGTGATAGAAAGGGATTCGAGCTCTGATGAGGGATGATAATCAAGCAAAATCCAGAAGAAATGTGGGCATTTTTGCGCACGTGGATGCGGGTAAGACGACAACGACAGAGCATATTCTTTATCATAGCGGGCGAATTCGTGCGCTTGGTAGTGTAGATAACGGGACTGCGCAGACCGATTCTATGGATGTGGAAAGAGAGCGGGGGATTTCGGTTCGCAGCGCAACGACCTCTTTTTCATGGAAGGATACATTGATTAATCTTGTAGATACGCCGGGGCACGTCGATTTCTTGTCAGAGGTGGAGCGTTCACTTCGGGTGATGGACGGGGCTATTCTTATTGTTTCAGCGGTAGAAGGCGTACAGTCACAGACCGAAATGATCTGGCATACGCTGCAATCCCTCAAGATACCAACTTTGCTGTATATGAATAAAATGGACCGTGTTGGCGCGGATCCCGAGCGCGTACTGCGCGACATTCACAAGCAGCTCACGGAGATGGCGGTGCCGATCCATGCACCGCTTGGTCGAGAGGACACGTTCCGCGGTGCGGTGAACGTGTTGGTGGATGGTGCGACGGATGCGGACGCCGCGGATGGGGTACGCGGATTCGACTTGGCATCCGCGGTGGAGAAGCTATCGGAGCTAGACGAGCGGATGCTCACGAGCTACATTGAAGGCACGCCGATCGAGGCGCGCGAGGTGAAAGCAACCCTGCAGCGGTATGCGCGGCAGGGGGAGGTTTTTCCTTTGCTGGTGGGCGCCTCCAGCAAGGGGCTCGGTATCAAGGAGCTGATGGAAGCGATCCTTGATTATTTGCCTGGGCCGAGCGGCTCTGCGGAGCAGCCGCTTTCGGCCGTGGTGTTCAAGGTCGAGCGGGACAAGACCATGGGGAGAATGGCGTACGTCCGCCTCTACGAGGGGACGATCCGCAACCGGGACACCGTCGTCAATGTCACGCAGGGCGTGGAGGAGAAGGTGACCCAGATTCGCAAAATCGACGGCCGTAAAGCCGAAGATATCGGGTTTGTCACGGCCGGCGATATTGCAGCCGTCTGCGGCTTAACGCAGGTGCGGATCGGCGATGTGCTGGGTCGGGCAGATAGCGTGCCGCCTGCTCCGCAGATGGCGGTTCCGCTCTTGACCGTACAGGTTCACGCCGAAAGCGAGGCGCAGTACCCGGCGCTCGTCGCAGCGCTGCAGGAACTGACGGACGAGGATCCGCTGCTCGATCTGCAGTGGCTGCAGGAGGAACGTGAGCTGCATATGAAAGTCATGGGCGCGATTCAGCTCGAGATTCTCACGAGTCTCTTGAATTCGCGCTTTGGGCTCCAAGTAAAGTTCGACCAACCTTCCGTGATCTACAAAGAAACGCCTTCGCAAGTGGGCGAAGGCTTCATTGCCTATACGATGCCCAAGCCGTGCTGGGCGATCTTACGCTTTCGCATCGAGCCTGGGGCGCCAGGCAGCGGGCTCGTGTATGAGTCGCTGGTACGCGGCGAGCATCTGCTCGTGCAGTACCAGAACGAGGTGGAGCGCCGCGTGCCGGAGGCACTCCAGCAAGGGCTGCTCGCTTGGGAAGTCACCGACTTGAAGGTGACGCTTGTCGAGGGTGAGCATCACGTGTGGCACACTCACCCGCTCGACTTTGCTGTCGCTACGCCGATGGGCATCATGCAAGGCCTTGCGCAGACTGGCACGACGCTGCTCGAACCGCTGCTGCAGGTTCGCATTACCGTGCCTGAAGAGTTCGGCGGCAAGGTGCTCAGCGACCTTGTGCAGATGAGAGCGGCTTTTGATCCGCCGCAAATTACAGGAGGCAGATTTGTAGTCGAGGGTCGTCTGCCTGTCGCTACGTCACTGGAATATCCAGTGAAGCTGAGTGCAATGTCAGGCGGACGAGGTGTGATAACTTCCTCTTTCTCAGGCTATCAGCCAAGTCCGCCGGACGTTCATGCGGAGCGTAAGCGGCGTGGGGTCAATCCGCTGGATCAGTCGAAGTATATTTTAGCCGTACGTAAGGCCCTGTCGACCTAAGGTAGCTGGATGATCATTGTCATTGACATGATGTACTCACCTCAGTACAATGAAGGTAAGTTAATAACATGTGACGGAGACAGGAGACTCACTTGGATTGCCCATTGAATATCATTGGCAATACTTGGTGAGTTTTTTTGCTGTCATTTCCACTTATTCTGGAGTAATGATCATTTTCAAGAAACGGGGGCGATGGTTTTGTCTTTGGAAGAGCAGCGTATTTTACCGGCCATTCGCAAAATGAGAGACTTAGAGAAGCTATTTAAATCTAACTATACGTATATTGTTCTGTTAGATTGTCATATTGGGCAGTTAAAAAGTATCGTGGATCTGGGCAAAGCAAACGGAAAGAAGCTGCTGCTGCACGCTGACTTAATAGAAGGGCTCAAAAACGACGATTATGCGGCGGAATTTCTGTGTCAGAGTATTCGTCCTGCGGGTATCATTTCGACGCGGGGAAATGTAATTATGAAGACAAAACAGAATGGCTTGATCGCCATTCAGCGGCTTTTTCTCCTAGATAGCACTGCCTTGGATAAAAGCTACACGCTTTTGGAAAGGACAAAACCTGATTTCATTGAGGTGCTTCCCGGTATAATTCCGCACATTATCACGGAAGTGAAGGAGCGTTCGGGCATTCCTATTTTTGCAGGAGGACTCATTCGTACGGTGGAGGATGTGGAGCTTGCGCTAGGAGCCGGAGCAACGGCAGTCACTACATCGAATACGGAGCTGTGGCAGCACTATCATCAATAATCCTGAACATTTGGAGGTAAGGCAATGGCAACTACGGGGACAAAACCTTCTTATATCCTTTCCCTCGATCAGGGAACAACAAGCTCTAGAGCTATTTTATTTAATGAAAAAGGGAGTATTGTGCATACAGCCCAGAAGGAGTTTAAGCAGTATTTTCCGAAGCCGGGCTGGGTAGAGCATGATGCGAACGAAATTTGGATGTCGATTCAGGGCGTCATTGCGGCGGTTTTATCGGAGTCTGGGGTGCAGCCTGCAGAGATCGCGGGAATTGGCATCACTAACCAACGGGAAACAGCGGTTGTCTGGGATCGGCACACAGGGATGCCTGTGTATCATGCGATTGTATGGCAGTCGAGGCAGACAGCAGATATTTGTGAAGCGCTGAAAGCGCAGGGACTTAGTGACCTGTTTCGGAAGCGCACCGGGCTGCTGATTGATGCGTATTTTTCGGGGACCAAAATTAAATGGATTCTCGATCACGTTGACGGTGCCAGAGAGAAGGCGGAACGTGGGGATTTGCTTTTTGGCACGATGGATACGTGGCTGATCTGGAAACTGACAGGCGGGAAAGCGCATGTGACGGACTATTCGAACGCTTCGCGCACACTCATCTATAACATTCACGAGCTGAAGTGGGATGAAGAGCTGCTGGGGCATTTGGACATCCCAGCTTCCATGCTGCCGGAAGTTCGCTCCTCTTCTGAGGTGTATGGTCATACGCAGGGAAGCTTCTTTTTCGGTTCGGCGATTCCAATTGCGGGTGCAGCAGGGGATCAGCAGGCGGCTCTGTTCGGGCAAGCTTGTTTTGAAAAAGGGATGGCCAAAAATACGTATGGCACAGGATGTTTTATGTTGATGAATACCGGCAATCATGCGATTCCATCGCGCAGCGGACTTTTGACCACCATTGCTTGGGGATTGAATGGGAAAGTGGAGTACGCGCTGGAAGGCAGTATTTTCGTGGCAGGATCGGCGATTCAGTGGCTGCGGGACGGACTGCGGATGATTAAATCGGCGAAGGATAGTGAAGAGTACGCGAAGCGTGTTGCATCAACAGATGGTGTGTATGTGGTGCCAGCGTTTGTCGGACTAGGTACGCCATATTGGGACAGCGACGTTCGGGGCGCGGTTTTCGGGCTTACTAGGGGGACGTCGAAGGAGCATTTCATTCGGGCAACGCTCGAATCACTTGCCTATCAGACCAAGGATGTGCTGCAGGCGATGGAGGATGATTCCGGCATTCAGCTTAGGAAACTGCGGGTGGATGGTGGTGCTGTGAAGAACGACTTCCTTATGCAGTTCCAAAGTGACATGCTGGGTGTCACGGTGGAACGTCCGATGATTAGTGAGACGACTGCGCTTGGCGCGGCTTTTCTGGCGGGTCTGGCTGTAGGCTTTTGGAAGGATCAAGCGGAGATTGCGGCGCAGTGGCAGGTGGATAAGGCTTTTGAACGGGAAATGGAAGCTGAGCTTCAAGAGAGTTTGTATGACGGTTGGAAAAAAGCAGTAAATGCCGCAATGGCTTTTAAATAAGCGTGTGCAATGATATACTAATAACAAGTTAATATTCGGTTGGAGACTAGGAGAAGCCACAGCGGCCTATACGTGTAAACGTGTTAGGTATGTTGTGGTTTTTTTATTTTATATCCGCGAGGGAGAGATTGAGATGACGAAGGAACTTAAGCAAACCAATGATATAGGGCAACAACAGGGGTTTAATGCGCTGAAAAGAACAGAAATGCTGCAGGCCATGTCGAAGCAAACACTTGATTTGATCGTAATTGGAGGTGGGATTACGGGAGCGGGTATTGCGCTGGATGCACAAAGCAGAGGGCTTCGCACCGCGTTGATTGATATGCAGGATTTCGCCGCGGGGACGTCGAGCCGTTCGACAAAGCTGGTTCACGGCGGGCTGCGCTATCTCAAACAGCTAGATGTGAAGGTTGTTGCTGAGGTTGGTAAAGAGCGTGCGATTGTGTATGAAAATGGGCCGCATGTGACGACGCCGGAGTGGATGCTGCTGCCTTTCTATAAAGGGGGCACGTTCGGGAAGCTGTCAACCTCGCTGGGTCTGCGGGTTTATGATTTCTTGGCGGGTGTCAAAAGATCGGAGCGCCGCAAGATGTTTCGCCCAGAGGAAACCCTAGCTCATGAGCCTCTTTTGAAGAAGAAGGATCTCAAAGGCGGCGGATACTATGTGGAATACCGCACAGATGATGCGCGTTTAACGATTGAAGTCATGAAAAAGGCTGTTGAGCTGGGGGCTCTGGCGGTGAATTACGCTAAGGTTGAAGAGCTGCTGGTGGAGAATGGCAAGCTGGTTGGTGTGCGTGTGGTAGATCAGATTGGCGGCAGTGGGGTATCTTACTCGCTTTACGCAAGTAAGGTTGTTAATGCGGCCGGGCCGTGGGTCGATACGCTGCGCGAGATGGACCGCTCTAAGCATGGTAAGACGCTGCACCTGACCAAAGGGGTGCATCTGGTATTCGATCAGAGCAAGTTCCCGCTGCGGCAGGCGATTTACTTTGATACGCCGGACGGGCGGATGGTGTTTGCCATTCCGCGGGACGGCAAAACCTACATCGGGACGACGGACACGAATTACAAAGGGGATATCGCGAATCCCCGTATTACCGAAGCGGATCGCGCCTATGTGCTGCGTGCCGCGAACGAGATGTTTCCGTCCCTTGGGTTGACGGAAGCGGACGTCGAATCGAGCTGGACCGGGCTGCGCCCTCTGATTCATCAAGAGGGCAAGGATCCTTCTGAGATTTCGCGACGCGATGAAATCTTCGTGTCGGACTCCGGCCTTATCTCGATGGCCGGGGGCAAGCTGACCGGCTACCGCAAAATGGCGGAGTCGGTCGTGGACAAGATCGCCGCCATGCTGCTGGCGGAGGGCAAGGTCTCGGCGGCGCTGCCGGCGAGCCGTACCCGGACGCTGCCGATCTCCGGCGGCGATGTGGGCGGCTCCGCGAAGCTGGCGCCGTTCTTGCGGGGCAAGGTCAGCCAAGGCCTGCGGCTGGGGCTGACCGAGGCAGAGGCTGCGCTGCTCGCGCACAGGTACGGCTCCAACGTGGATGCCGTATTCGAGCTGCTGGAGCAGCACCGGGCTGAGGCGGCGCAGCGGGGCATGCCCGCCGCTGTACTCGCTGCGCTCGTGTACGCGATCGAACGCGAGATGGTCGTGAAGCCGGCGGATTTCTTCATCCGCCGCACGGGCGCCCTCTTCTTCGACATTGCGTGGGCAAAGCAGTGGAAGGCGCCTGCGATCGCCTTCATGACGGAGCGTTTCGGCTGGGACGAAGCGCAGTTGGAGGCTTACACCGCTGAGCTGGAGCAGCTGCTCCATGAAGCGGTGAACCCGCTGGAGGCGTAAGCTCCAGCGGCGCCAGCTGTTCTAGCTGTTTCAGTTGTTTAGCATTTCCACCATTTGCTCCACTGCTACTTTTTTCCGCCAGTAACTCATTGTTAGCTCCACGAGTCGGTCAAAGCCCACTAATGGGCAAGTAATGCTGCATTTTGTACAACAATTTGGAGCAATACTGGCTCTGAGGAATTAGGTGCATCGTTGCAAAAAATACAACAATTTGGCCACTTCCCGGCAGACGTCTGAGAAGAACCTTTCAGTTGCTGAGAGCAGACAAGTTAGTGGTTTTGCAGCCTGAGAAGGCAGAAAAGGCTGTCTCGGAGGCTCGAATGGAGCGAAAGTGGCGCGAGACGTCTGAAAAAGACTTCTCATCTGCTGAGAGCAGACAAGTTAGTGGTTTTGCACAATTTTGTGGCTAATGTAGAGCATCCGCAGGCGAAATCCTTCATGTGTCAATTTCGTATTTTTAACTTAAAAATAAGCAACCAGAACCTCCATGTGCTATTATGCCTAAGAGGTTCTTTTTTTCAGTTGAATCGAATTTATAAGTTAGCAACTTCGCTGCTTCGCATCAGCTTTGACAAGCGAACTCATCCTTATGGACAGCGTAAGCCTTTATCCTTCTTTAATTCGAACGTTTATCCTTGTCTTCAACTAATTGTTAAGCGAGTAGGTGTACATACATATGGGTATAACAGAACTCTTGTCCTACCTCACGGAAGAAAATTTGGCGATGATCCTGGACAAGTATCGATCACTCGGCCCCTTGCCCGGCCTTCTTTTACCTTTCATGAAATCATTCGTTCCGCCGCTTCCTACACTTGTCATTATTAGTGTAAATGCAGCTGTATATGGGCTATGGCTTGGTTTTCTTTACTCTTGGATAGGTATTGTGTGCGGGTGCTTGGTGACTTTTGCTATCGTCAAAAAAGTAGCCGGCCATCCTTATCTAGAGCGTTGGGCACAAAAGCCCAAAGTCCAAAAAAGTCTCCTCTGGGCGCGCCGTCAGGCCTTCAACTATGTGTTTATACTCAGTCTTTTTCCGGTAGGACCTTTCGTTGTGATAAATATGGCAGCTGGGCTGGTAGGCATGAAGTTTCGTTCTTTTTTGGTTGCGGTTGCGGCGGGAAAAGCGGTCATGGTGCTGTCGGTTAGCTTCATCGGACACGATCCTAAGCGATTCATTGAGAATCCATATGAGTTGATCTATGTGGCTTTATTTATTGTGATCTCACTCGTGATTAGCAAAAAAATCGAGAAGCGTTTTATGTAATTTTTTTATGTAATTAAGACGAAAGCATCTCAAGAAATTTAGCTGCCGCAACAGACGACGTCATATCTCGACGGGTCGTGATTCCGATGCTGCGGGCAGGGATGGCTTTTGTAGTTTTTAGCTCATGCAGATTACCTTCAGCCAATTCTTTTACGACGTAAGACCGAGGGACGAAAGCAACACCAAAGCCTAGCTTGGCGAATTCGATAAGCAGATCAATGCTGCCGAGCTCGATGTCGGCTTCGATCGTGACATCTTGGGATGCAAACCATTGCTCAATGAAGCGCCTAGTGCTGCTTCCGGGAGATAGGAGCAGTAAGGGGAATTGGCTGATATCCTGCGCGGAAAGTGAGTGGTCATCTTGATCACGATAGGCTTCACCGCCCACAAAGCAGTCTTGGAGGGTCATGATCGCTTGGACATCGAGATGAGGATCATCGGCAATTGGCAAATGAATAAGTCCGAAATCGATGCTGCCCTCTTTGACTCGAGCTGTAATCTCGGATGTTTTGCCGTGAGAAAGGCGGATGCGGACATCGGGATATTGTTTATGAAAGGTATCCAAATAAGGGAACAAGAAGTGCTTGAATAACGAATCACTCGCTCCGACACGAAGTTCGCCTCCTGTGAGGTGCTTGAGTGCGGACATTTTTTTCTCTCCAGCCTCCAAAAGCGCAAAAGATTGCTCCACATAAAGCAGTAATTGCTTCCCCTCAGTTGTTAGCTCCACACCCTTGGATTGCCGATGAAAAAGCTTCATGGATAAAGCCTGTTCCATTTGTTTAATCGCATAGCTGACGGATGGTTGGGTAATGTAAAGCTCCCCAGCTGCTTTGGTTAAATTGCCTGCTTTGGCGGCATGTAGGAAAATTCGGTACCATTCTAAATGGATCATGATATAGAGCTCCTTTATGGGAAGGTGCTTATTTGGTGATTTCATCTATGCCTCTGCCTCCCATTATAATTGGCTTAAAGGATACGCACAATTGGAGAGGGTGGATGAGATGCAAAATTCAACGAAACACGAGCCAGATCGGAGGGCTAGATCTCCATGGTCGCAGCATCTGGAAGGACAGGAGGTACGGTTGTCTCCGCTTCATGGAGCGGTAGATGCGACTATCAAGATACCGGGCAGCAAAAGTTTCACGAACCGCGCACTTCTTATTGCGGCTCTAGCGAAGGGGACTACTAAACTGCAGGGTATTTTACAAAGCGATGATTCCTATTGGTGTATGAACGCGCTCAGAGAGCTGGGAACTGAAATTGAGATGGATGGGGATACAGTTACGATCAAGGGAAATGAAGGACATTGGTCTGTCTCGAAAGCGGATTTGTATGTGGGAGCTGCGGGTACGGTTGCACGCTTTTTACCTGGGGCGCTTGCAGTTGGTCGTGGGGAGTGGACACTTGATGGCAGTAAGCGTATGACCGAAAGGCCTCTTGCGCCTTTATTGGATGCGTTATCCAGTTTGGGAGCGGATATCCGATATAAGGGCAATCCTGGATGTGTACCGCTGACACTTCATGCGGACGGCCTTAACGGAGGAGAAGTAACGGTTTCCGGAGCGGTTTCCAGTCAGTTTATTAGTGGCTTGCTGCTCGCAGCTCCTTATGCCAAAGAAACTCTAACCATTCAGATCGCTGATCAAATTGTGCAGCGGGACTACGTCGAGATGACATTGGATATGATGTGGGCGTTCGGTGTGAGGCCAGAGGTTCATGAGGATGGGCAAGCGATTACGATTCAGCCGAGTGTTTATGAAGCACGTACATTCATGCTGGAGCCCGATGTATCAACTTGCGGTTACTTCTGGGCTCTCGCTGCCCTGACGAATGGACGTGTACGTATTGAGGGAATTTCCGCGCAGACACGACAACCGGATATAGAGCTATTGTCTGTATTGGAGAAAATGGGCTGTTCGGTGACACATGGTGAACATTACATTGAAGTTCGGGGTACAAACCGTCTTAAAGGCGGTTTCACGGTAAGTATGCAGCGTTGGTCGGATCAGACGCTTACACTAGCTGCACTGGCCCCATTCGCGGATGGTCCTATTACACTGACGGATGCTGCGCATATCAGACATCACGAGTGCGACCGCATTGCGGCGATGTGTGAGGAACTTGGCAAACTTGGCATTCAGGTGGAGGAACATGCAGATGGGTTAACGGTGTACCCAGGGGAGCCGCAACCCGCGCTGCTCGACCCCCACGACGACCATCGGATGGCGATGGCGCTTTCGCTGATCGGCGCAAGGGTAGATGGCGTCAGGATTGCGGATCCGGGCTGTGTTTCGAAGACATGCCCAGACTTTTTTGATCGTTGGCGAGAGCTGGGTGTCGGGGTGGAGGTTATTTAAGCAAGATCACTATACACATGAATATTTAGCTTTGGATACAAAACGGCAAGATCTTCGGCTTGTTTCTCAAGCATGCTTAGCTCAAATGATTTACTAAAAATATCGCGATCTGGCAGGAAGGTAACACTCGTTCCGGTTTCCTTGGTCAAGCCTACGGTTTGGAGCTCGCTTTGCGGAATCCCATGCTTATAGTGCTGTTGGAACACTCGGCTGTCGCGTCTGATCTCAACGGAAAGCTTGAGTGATAGCGCGTTGACGACGGGCATGCTGATGCCCTTTTCACTGCCGGGTGCAAAAAATGTAGCACTTGTGCTTAGTCGGCTCATGTCTGTAAGAACAGTCTGAACACGTGGGTGTTCACTACCAGGAAGCGCTTGAACGGGGATACCACGTCCATTGTCTGCAACTGTGATGCTGCTATCCGCATGTAAAAAGAGGCTAACCTCGCTGCAGGTGCCATGCAGATGCTCCAGAATGCAGTTCTCAACAACAGCCCATAGCAGTAAGTGAGGATCATATACTTCTTGTGCTCCGCCCAAATAAGCATGCGCATTCGTCCTTGCCTCAGTCATCGCTAAATAGTCACTAGTATCCATGAGGTCAGAAGCCGCCGCCAGCAGTAATAAAAGTGGAAGCGCACGGGGGCCTGGAATGGTATACTTGCCGCCTCTCTCTTCTTGAACGAGAAGGTCCGCACCTACTAATGCCTTGATGTGATGGTAGAGTTGTCCCGTTGTCCCCATGTTCAGTCGTTCTACCAGATCCGGTCCGGTAAGAGGTTCTTGCAAGACGGATCTTAAAATATCAAGTCGCTGCTTATGAGCAAGAGCGCCCAAAATTTTGGCTGCTTTATCGCCGTCCAGTTGGATTAACTGACGGACATGCTTTTCTTGGGGCTCCCACCGGAAGCTAGCCTGATCTCCCCGATATTGTCCGGAGTAAAATACACTCCCAAGCTCAGCTGCTGAACTTTTGTTCTCAGTAAACACTTTGTTATTCTCATCTTGGTTAGGAATCAATTGCCTGACAAGCTGCTGAAGATCATTCATCTGTGCCTGCAACGCATCTAGCTCGGTACCATAATCCCGTATTGTGGTCAAAAGGATCACCTCATCTAAATTATTTATTTACGTAATTACGTAATTAAATAATAACATAAATTGCGAATGTCGTATAGTTTTAAATTCCAAATTAAGGGATAAATAATGGATAGATCCAACGCTTTCTCATCTAAAAGCCAAAAAGACGAACAGAGGCTGTCAGGACAGCGTTTGCTCGTCTTTTTTACCACATAAGAAAGTATAATTTTCGGTACCCGAAAACCGCTTTCTTATTGGCGATAAAACCTACATCTAAACGCGGTCGCTCATCTTTGATTGGCCTCGATAGAGGTTTTCTCATTGGTATCTAAATTGGTATATACACGTATTTGATCTTGATCATCTATGGTAGCTAGGTCAACATCCTTCATATCGAGATGTATTGCCTGAATCTGAGCTTCCAGCCATGCGTGGTCTTTTCCCAGCTGAGCAAGCAATTTATCATCGCTGGAACCTTCAACAATAATCGGCTTCACGAGAGAGAACGACGATGTTGGTATGTTCATATCTTTTGCGGTGACAGGTTGATACTGAGGCTCGAGGAACACGGAAATGATTCCTCCTGGCTCCCACAGCGAAAGTGCGACTTTGGTTATATCCTCAATCTGCTGCTTGCGTAGTTCAGAGAATAGGTGATCAACGGAAATTTTGGCTTTGCGCAGATTTTTCATTTGAATCTGTCCATTTTTAATTAACCTAAGAGGTGGCGGGTCTAAATAATGCTTAAGGAATTTCCACTTTAGACTAAGCCAGGAGGTTGTCAGATATAGGACTATGAGTACAATCGTGGTGATCATGGAGCCAGTTAATGCTAATTTCTCGTCCGAGAGCGGGTGGGCAATAATATTTCCTAGAATGAGAGCAATTATGAAATCCAGAAAACGCAATTGGGAGATGGAGCGCTGCCCCAAAGCTTTGGCCGCAATTAATAAGAAGAGATAGCCTACCACAGCGCGCAATATCCACTGGATCGTGGTTAGAGATTCTTGGCTATGAAAGAAGTCCAATTCACGTCACACTCCGAAAATGAGGGTAAATGCTCGTATAATGTTTCCTTGTTTTCCAATTTTTATCCATGCTGGATGGTAAGACTGAAGGGATTCTTGAGGGGATTCCAATGCCTACTCTTTTGTTGGTGTTAATCCTACTTGGCGTTCGCTCCAAGTCCAAAACTGACGAGCTAGCTCCTCGTCTTGGGCTCTGGCTGAGACAGGCGCGATCTTCCGCCTGTAGTAGTACTCGCCGCTGACCGTTCGTACATCCGGGCTCGTGGCCAAATACACCGCCGTCTCGGCGCCTTGCGCCGGCGTCAAGAAGAATGGCCGCAGCATCGCATGCACGGCCTTGCCAAACCCGGTGCCGCGATCGACACCGAAGTTCGTGCTGACGGCCCCGGGGTGCAGGGAGTTGGCCGTGACGGAAGTGCCTGCGAGCCGCTTCGCCAGCTCGCGGGTAAACAGGATATTCACCAGCTTCGACTGGGCGTATCCGCTCCAGACACGATACCCTCGGGTGAGGTGAGGGTTGGTTAAATCAATGCGCCCGATTTTATGGGCGCCGGAGGAGACGTTCACGACCCGCCCCTGCGGGGAGCTGACGATAGCGTCCAGCAGCAGGTTGGTCAGCAGGAAGTGGCCGAGATGGTTGATACCCATCATCGCCTCGAAGCCGTCTGCTGTAGTCTGCCGCTTCACGGTGATGACCCCCGCGTTGTTCACAAGCACATCCAGCACACTGTGCTTGGCATGGAATTCCGCGGCGAAGGAACGGATGCTCGCAAGGGAGCCGAGGTCGCACAGCATAAGCTCGATGCGCTCCGAGCCGCTCTGCTTCCGCGCCTCGATCAGTGCCTGCTCGCCTCTTTGGCGGTTGCGGCATAGCATGATGACATTGGCGCCTTGGCTGGCTAGCGCCACGGTGGTAGCCAGGCCCATTCCTGAGTTAGCGCCCGTTACGATAACCCTTTGATTTTGCATCGGTTCGCCTCCTTTTTTTGGAATAGCTCATAGCGTATGCCTTGTATTGTTTGAGGGGTTATCATTAAATTCTGTTGTAACAAATACAGTGGTATCCGAGAGAGAGGAAGCTGCAGGAGCTTCTGTTGTAAAGTATACAATGGAATTCACTGTTTATTGAGTAAAATTGGCGTTTAAGGAAATTCCCATCGAATGACGTTCAAAATATATACAATCCCTAAAAAGCCAAAAAGAGCACACGGATGTGCTCTTTCATCTTTTTCGAGCTGTTTCGAGTTCTTCCAAGCTCTTTCATTCTCTTTCAAGTTCTTTCAAGTTCTTTCGAGTTCTTCCAAGCTCTTTCATGTTCTTTCATGCTATTCCACTGACTAGCTCGTTCTCAACGACTTCATAACTATTGATCTACTAAAAATCACACCAACGGCTGCATGCCGCGCTCCAACCAGTCCTCGCGAGTCGGACCGTAAATGTCCGGGACTCGAAGTCCGGCTTGACGCATCAAGACGATCATTTCACCACGATGGTGAATTTCATGCGAAATAAGCATACGCAGCGTTAGGCCATTGGGCCACAGTTCGCCATACATATCGGTGCTTTCAGCGAGTTTAGCATCCGTCCACTGGGCCTGGATAGCTTCGGCTAGCCCGGCTGAGGAGGAGCGGTAGGTGTCGGCAATTGTCTTGGCGGATGCTGGCGCGTGTTCTTCGCCTTCGGGAGCATCGAATGTAAGACCAGTACGTGAGATCATTTCGTGAATGGTAGTGGCGATATGCCAACCCAATTGTCCTAGAGAGCGGAAGTCGGGCGCAATTTGCTGTTTAAGTGAAGCATCTGTCAAAGTGTCCATTACGCGCTGGGTAGCTTTTGCTTCATTGTTCCATTCATTTACAAAATCTTCGATTGTTCTAAACATGGGTGAGCCTCCTTAGAGTTTTTCGCCAGAAAAACTGACGTCGTAAGCATAAGCTTGCGTTTTTCGCCAGAAAAACCGGCATAGTAAGCATTCATAAATTGGTTTCGCCTACTTCATAACCTCATTATAGACAACCACCACTGACAACGTCCTGTCAGTGTTCATTTGCATAGAGTTGAACAATTTTTTCAGCTTTATCTTTGATGATGGCTGCAATATGGACCGGCTCGAGAATACGCAGGCTGGGACCATAGCTAAGAAGCATGCCATGCAGCCATGGTTCATCCGGTTGAGTGGCGGTAATCATCAAAGAGCCGTCAGCTTGAACGATAATTTGCTCAGGACGGAAATAATCCTCTACTTGAGCGCGAACGTTCGGCTGCGCATGCAGCACGAGTTTAATGAGCGAGGAGGGGTCTCTTTTGCCCCAGGTATGATCTAGCTGTTCTAAGGTTCCTTCTTTACGTTCAAAGGTTCTCTGAAGCACTTCAATCTCTTTCATACGAGATAATCGGAAGACGCGAAAATCTTGACGCAGCAGGCAGTAGCCGTACAGATACCAGCCAAAGCCTTTGACCACAATGCCCATAGGTTCTACAGTTCGCACAGACTGCTCACTTTGGGAAGTAATATATTGAAAGGAAATCAGCTTGGATTCCTTAATTGAAGTGCGCAGGGTACTCAGCTTCTCTTTGTCCTGATTGCTGCCACGCCAAGGATTCATATCTATAATAAGTTGATTGTTTAGGTTAGCGACGGTGTTTTGTTCCGATTTCGCCACGAGAGCACCGACTTTATCAAGAAGGTTGCTGATCTCTTGGTCGCCGACGGTAGAGCGGATTCCTTTAAGGCCTACAATAATAGATTGGAGTTCATCAAGGGACAGAAATTGGCGATCCAGCCGATATTGGTCCATAATTTCGTAGCCACCGCTCATCCCTGCATAAGAAACGACAGGAACGCCAGCTTGGTTAATGGCCTCAACGTCTCGGTAAACCGTACGTAAAGACACTTCAAAACGCTCCGAAAGCTCTTTAGCGCTAATTCTTCTTCGATTGAGAAGCAGCATGGTAATGGCAAGCAGACGATCAATTTTCAAGAAAAGCACCTCATCGATTCATATATGTTAACTTTAACATTCGATTTCAGAGAAAGAATTCCCTTTGTGGAGTTCCGCATACCCGATGGAAAATTTTGAAATAATAAGCCGAATTCAAATCTCAAAGCGGAGAGACTTTGAGCTACGCTCAAAGATCCCTATATTAGGAGTCGGATTACATGTTTAGAAAATACGTTAAAATCGTCCTACACACAGCAGTAATTAGTTTGCTATTGAGCAGCACATCCGTATGGAGAGGTGGACCCGTGTCCGCTGAAGAGTTACCGCCAACACCGCCGCCACAAACTGCACAGCAAGGCGAACTTATACAAACGCGTGAAATTGATGTCACTGGTGAAGGCAAACCAGATACGGTATCCCTGATAGGGATGAAGTCGGATAATAGCAGCCCGTACTATGATAAGCTATTTATTACCGTTGTAGGACCGGTTCAGACCCAAGTGGTCATCCCGCTTGAAGGTGGATATAACCCCCAGATGGATTTTTGTGACTTTATTCAGGACAAGCTGCCTCAAATATATGTATCCGCCGAAACAGGGGGCAGTGGGGGGCTATCCTACTACTATATTTACTCTCTGAAAAATAATGTTCCGACTGCGATCCCGCTGCCTAGTCCCCTTCGTGTAAAGGCTACCTTTAAGAAAAACTATGTGGTACAGCTGAAACTAGAAGAGACAGGGAAGTCATTCAAAATTGATCTCAAAGACCGCAAGGACGATTATGATAAATTCGGTGTGTACAAAAATGGCATGGTAGTTAAGCCCATTATTGTGAATGTCAATGATTATGGCGCTCTGAAGCCGATGGATGTAGATCGGGATGGGTACTGTGAGCTGAGGGGTATTCAGCGAATCACAGGTATTGCGAATGCAGATACACTTGGATACGCCCTCTCCGTTTGGAAATGGAAAAAGGGAAAATGGATTTTAAAGGACTCCTCGATTGTCAAAACGCTGCCTGGCAAGTTACGTTAAAAAAAGACCGCCATCTCACGGAGAATATTGTTCCATGTTGTGGCGGTCTTTTTATTAAGTCCTGCGGTGCCGTTCTTATGCCCAGTTTCCTTTGCGGAACAAAGGTTCGCGGCTTCCATCTGCCAGAATGCCATCGATCTCCATGTCAGCTGCGCCGATCATGAAGTCAACGTGGATTAAGCTTTTATTGTAACCATTCTGGGTTAACTCCTCAGGGCTCATCGTCGTTCCGCCTTCAATCGTGAACGGATATGAATTACCGAGGGCTACGTGACAGGAAGCATTTTCGTCGAATAAGGTGTTGAAGTAAATGAGTCCTGACTGTGAAATGGGGGAGTCATAAGGCACAAGTGCCACTTCACCCAAGTAACGAGCGCCCTCATCCATGTCCAGCATCTTATTCAGCACTTCTTGACCCACCTCAGCGGTCGCTTCAACAACTCGGCCATTCTCGAATTTCAGGCTGAAGCCATTGATTAGGGAACCTTGATAGCTGAGAGGCAAGGTGCTGCGAACGGTTCCGTTCGTGCCATTTCGTGCAGGCATCGTAAATACCTCTTCGGTTGGGATGTTCGGCACGAAGAAAATACCTCGTTCTGACTCGCTCCCTGCAGCGACCCATTGATGCTTAGGGGCTAGCTCTATGTATAAATCTGTACCAGGAGCTTTGAAATGCAGCTGCTTGTACTTTTTGTTGTTCAGCAGGTTCTGCTTGTCTGTCAGCGTTTCGATATGCTGTTTCCAAGCGGCAACAGGATCTTCTTTATCCACGCGAGTTAGTTTGAAAATTTGCTCCCACAGCTTGTTGATGCGCTCGGTTTCGCTCAAATCCGGGAATACCTTAGCCGACCATTCCGCTGTTGGGAAGGAGACCATCAGCCAGTTCACCTGATTGCTGCGCAAATATTTCAGGAACCCTTCACGCGCAGTAGCCGTAGTTTTGCTAGAGATGGCGACCCGCTCAGGGTCTACATCTTTAAGCAAATCGGAGTTAGGCGCGTAGATTTGGAGGAAGGCTGCACCGTCCTTCGCCATCTCCTCTAGGCCGCTTGCTCGCCACATGGGGTACTCGCGAAGCGTGGATTCCGGAGCGTGCTTGAGGCGCAGCGCCTTCACTTCATCGTCGTCCCAGTCGATGACGACATCTTTGGCGCCAGCGTCGTAAGCCTTTTTCGTTAGCTTGCGCACGAAGTCAGCACAGGCGATCGGAGTCATGATGACGACAGTTTGGTCTTTTTGTACGTTTAATCCTACACGAATCGCAAGCTCTGCATATTTATCTAAATAATGTTCGAATGTCTCCATGTCGCTGGCTCCTTTATATTTTAGTAAGATTTAGTGTATGATAGAAAATAAAACTTTAACCCGTGGGAGAAAGGCTGGGCGAATATGGAAACGAAGAGTACAACGATAAGCACTCCATCCAATTTCATTAAGAACATTGTAAACGAAGATCTGAAATCAGGCAAAGTCAGTCAGGTCATTACCCGATTTCCCCCGGAGCCGAACGGTTACCTTCATATAGGACATGCGAAGTCGATCTGTCTTAATTTTGAGCTTGCGGATGAATTCAAAGGGTTAACGAACCTTCGCTTCGATGATACGAATCCGGTTAAGGAAGATACAGAATATGTAGAATCTATTAAAGCCGATGTGGCATGGCTTGGTTTTCAGTGGGATGGCTTGTTCTTTGCATCGGATTATTTCGAGGAAATGTACAACCGCGCACTGGTACTGATACGCAAAGGTTTGGCGTATGTGGATAACCAAACAGCAGACGAAATCCGCGAAACCCGCGGGACGCTTACACAGCCGGGTACGAACAGTCCTTACCGCGAACGCAGTATCGAAGAGAATCTCGACTTGTTTGAACGTATGCGTGCCGGAGAATTTAAAGATGGAGAGCGTGTTCTTCGTGCTAAGATCGATATGTCTTCGCCGAACATCAACCTGCGCGATCCAATCATTTACCGTGTCGTGCATGCCCATCACCATAATACGGGAGATGCTTGGTGCATTTATCCGATGTACGCTTTCGCACATCCACTGGAAGATGCCATCGAAGGTGTTACGCATTCCATCTGTACGCTCGAGTTCGAAGACCAACGCCCGTTCTACGATTGGGTTATTCGCGAGTGTGAGATGCCGAATGTGCCTAGACAGTATGAATTTGCACGCCTCAACCTAACGAATACGGTGATGAGTAAAAGAAAGCTGAAACAGCTTGTCGACGAGAAAGCCGTTGACGGTTGGGACGATCCGCGGATGCCTACCATCTCCGGTCTGCGCCGCAGAGGCTTTACGGCTGAATCCATTCGCAATTTCTCTCGCGAAATCGGCGTAGCTCGCAGCTATAGCGTTGTCGATGCGAAGATGCTGGATCATTTTATCCGTGAGGATTTGAAGTTGAAGGCGATGCGTACGATGGGTGTTCTGAATCCGCTCAAAGTCGTGATCACGAACTACCCTGAGGATCAAGTCGAAATGCTGGATATGGAGAACAACGCAGAGAATCCGGATATGGGCAATCGCCAAATTCCGTTCTCCCGCGAGATCTACATCGAGCAAGACGATTTCATGGAAAATCCGCCAAACAAATATTTCCGGTTATTTCCCGGCAACGAAGTGCGGTTGAAGAACGCCTACTTCATCAAGTGCAATGATTTCATCAAAGATGAGAACGGCAAAGTGGTTGAACTGCACTGCACCTATGACGTGGAAACGAAAAGCGGCAGCGGCTTTACCGGTCGTAAAGTCAAAGGAACGATTCACTGGGTGGATGCAAAGAGTGCTGTACCTGCGGAGTTCCGCCTGTATGAGCCGTTGATTCTCGATAACCAAGAGAACGAGGATGCTTCGTTCTTGGAGAACTTGAATCCGAACTCGCTGCAAATTGTGCAAGGTTTCGTGGAAGATAATATGAAGCAAGCGCAGCCGCATGATAAGTTCCAATTTTTCCGCCACGGCTATTTCAACGTAGATCCGAAACATACCACAAGCGACAAACTGGTGTTTAACCTGATTGTCTCGTTGAAAAGCTCGTTTGAAGTGTAAGCAATATTAATTAGGGGGTCACAGGGGTGACTCCCTTTTTTGCATACAGATTCCAGAAGGTGGACAAACTTTTTCCATAATAGATAGGATGAGAGATGGGGCATTTCTATGCAATTAACGTTTACACAGGACATCAAAGCTCCAATTGAAAAAGTGTTTGTATGTGTGGATGAGGAAGAGAAGCAAAAGCTTTGGATGGAGGGGCTAGTTGGTACGGAATATATAGGGAAATATGATCCAAACCAGCCTGTAGGAACCAAGTTTAAGCAGAAAATCAAAGAAGGCGGCCGGGTGCAGGAGTATGATGGTGAAGTGACAGCTTATGAAAAACCGAAACTGCTTGGGGTGAAGCTTTTCAATAAGATGTTTAGTGTTGACGTACGTTACCGTTTTACGGAGATCAGCGGGGGAACGCGGATGCAGTATGATTGTGAGCTTACCTTTCATCACTGGATCGCGCGGCTGATGGGGTCGCTGTTCGGATGGTTCACGAAAAGGATTTTTAGGAAGCAGATGCAGGCATTTAAATCGTTGGCTGAAAGCTTGTAAGTTATTTCGATTGAGTTGAAAAAAACGGTAGACCCGATTATTCCTTGCTGCAATTGGCTAGGGAAGGATCGGGTTCTTTTTGTGCTAGGAGATTCTCGTTTAATGCTTTTTGGTAAATATTCCTGTACTATTTGATTGAAGAGACGAAAACAGGTCTCATAAACGAAATCATATAGAAAGCAGCTTCTTAAGGAGAGTGCCGCGTGACAACCGTATTGGTGGTAGATGATGATCTAAATATTTGCCGGATTACGAAGTTGTATTTGGAGAAAAATGGCTATATGGTAATAACCGCAAATGACGGTGAACAGGCGCTAACCCCAGTTCGATGAGCTGAACCCAGACTTCATTGTACTTGATATTATGATGCCAAAACGCGATGGCTGGGAGGTCTGCCAGAAAATTCGTGCGAAGAGTGATGTTCCCATTCTCATGCTGACGGCAAGAGGTCACGTGGATGAGCGAATTGAAGGTTTGCAGATGGGCGCCGATGATTATTTAGTGAAGCCCTTTGACCCGAATGAACTGGTTGCTCGTGTGACCACGATTCTCCGCAGGACGCTGCTCCGCACAGAAGCTGCTGCGCCTGCTCATCTATATGAAGTGGGCAGCTTGCGAGTGGATAGTCTGTCCCATGACGTGACTGTAGAAGGGCAGTTCGTTGCCTTGCCCAAGAAAGAGTATGAGCTGCTGCTGTTTTTCGTACGAAACCCGAATCAAGTATTTACCCGGGAGGACCTGATCGCCAAGATATGGGGTTGGGATTTCGAGGGCGAAGACCGCGTCGTGGATTTATATATTAAACGTTTGAGACAAAAGCTTTCTGTTTTGACGAATAGGAAAGAGGACTGGAGCATCCGTACCGTATGGGGTGTCGGGTATAAGTTTGAGGGTCCTGGTGCATGCTGAACTCCTTTTACCGTAAGCTGTTATTTATCTATATTTCTATAACGGTTGTGTCCATTCTTGCCATTTCAGGAACCATTGGCTATACGATGAAACAGAAAACCTATGAACGCAGCGAGAAGCTCCTGCTAGAAAAGGTGGAGCAAGTGGATGAACTGGCCAAGGACTTGTTCGATAACTCAACACAGCTGAAGGATTTCCGTAAGCAGATTAGCGCCATTGAGAAAACGTCGAACGTTCGCGTTGCCGTTATCAAGCATCCAAGAGCAAATCTGGATAAGATTCAGTCGGTAGGCGAGGCCCCAGCACGTAAGGAATGGGTGGATAAAGTGCTGTCGGGTAATCAAGTGACGGTGCGTAGCAATTTTGCTCAAAATAGTACGGTGAAAATGCTCATTGTCGGGCGACCTGTCATGCAGGAGAACCGCATCATTGGCGGGATTTTCTTATACACGCCAATTATCAATATTCAAGGGACTATCAATGGCATTAATCGAGCGATATTCATATCTGCCTTAACGGTTGCGTTACTAGCGATTGCTATCCTGTACTTCGTTTCCAGACATTTCATGAAGCCGATTCAGCTCATGAGTAAAACCGCAGAGGCTTTGGCCCTGGGAGATTTCAGCGGAAGGGTGCCAGTCAGAGGTAAGGACGAAATCGCCTCGCTGTCAGGATCTCTGAATCGTATGGCCGGTAAATTGCAGAAGGTAGAAGAGGGGCGTAAGCGATTTCTATCCGAAATTTCGCATGAACTGCGGACGCCGTTGACCACAATTCGAGCTTCCCTGCAAGGGATAACGGATGGCGTTGTTGAGCCTGAGGATGCGAAGGAATTCATCCAAGTATCTCTTCAGGAGACCCTTCGACTAAGCCATTTGGTTGATGATTTGATGGAGCTGTCATCTTTTGAGGAGAAGCAGGTCAAATTAAACCTCCAGGATGTCGATGTACCTGACTTAATAGGGCTGGTGGTTACCCAACTCAAGATGAAAGCCAAAGCAAAGCAGATCGAGTTGAGTTCGGAGGCGGAGGGGCCTTACTTGGTTTATGCGGATGCAGACCGATTGAGGCAAGTTTTTATCAATTTGCTGGATAATGCCATTAACCATATTCCCGAAGGATCTAGTGCAGGTATAAGGGTGAAAGTGGTCAAAAATGAACGCTGGATCGAAGTGTGGGATAACGGTCCAGGAATCGCACCTGAGAAACTGCCGCATCTATTTGATCGTTTCTATAAAGCGGACGAAAGTCGCAACCGTTCCGGCGCAGGCCTCGGTTTGACAATCAGTAAACATATCATTGAAGCTCATGGTGGTTCGATTCGAGTGGAATCTCAACTTCAAAGGGGTACGGTATTTAAAATATTTTTGCAGTCGCCTAAGCTTCGCCGCATGACAAACTTATGACATAACTATTCGGTAAGATAGGTTTGTAAGGTAAACATAACCATAAACGAATCGAGGAGCGATACTTATGTTGAAAAAATTAACAGGCCTTGCGTTGGTAGGCGCGATTGTATTGTCTGTTCCGGTGGCGGTTTTTGCCGAGAACATACAGGAGGCTGCTGCAGCACCAACAAGCAAGTCCACTAAACCAGTTAAGCAGCTGCTTCAGGATAAAGCGCAAATTTTCGGTATATCAACAGATGGCAAAACGAGTGAGCAGATCAAAGCTGAGCTTAAAGCTTTAAGTGCAGCCAAACACACGGAGCAACTGAACAAAGCGGCAGCGAAGCTGGGCATAAGCACAGACGGCAAAACAGCGGAACAGCTTAAAGCTGATATTCAAGCTGCTGTTCAGGTGAAGCTGAAAGAGAAGGCAGTTAAGCTAGGTGTTAGTGCGGATGGGAAAACGAATAAAGAGCTGAGAACAGCGCTTAAGGCAGCCGTTTTACCGAAACTGCAGGAAAAAGCGGCTAATCTTGGTGTTATTACTGATGGAAAAACAAATAAAGAGATTAGAACCGAGCTGCAAGCGGCAGCTTTATCAAAACTGCAAGAGAAAGCAACAGAAGCGGGTGTCACAACGGAAGGCAAGACAGCCAAAGAAATACGCGCTGCTTTAAAGGTGAGTAAAGAGGGCAAAAAGGCAGAAGCAGTGAATAAAAAAGCCGCTAAATTAGGCATCTCCACGGAAGGTAAGACATCCGAGCAGGTATTGGCTGAAATAGAAAGCACATTGAAAGCGAAATGGGAGAAGCAGGCGTAGAAGTAGGGTGGGAGAGTGTAGGAGAAGTACGGGAGAAGTGCAGGAGAAGTGCAGGAATACAGGGGAAGTAATAAAGAAGTGCAGAAGAAGTACTGAAGTAGTACCGAAGAAGTACAAAAGAAGTACAAAAGAAGTACAAAAGAAGTACAGAAGAAATACAGAAGAAATACAGAAGAAGTAGAGAAGAAGTACTGAAATAGTACTGGAATTGTAGAGTAACAGGGTAAGGATAGGAACAAACCTCGAGGGCGGTCTCGGGGTTTGTTTTTTGTATTCATTTTTTCTTGGCTAATGGGTCAAAGTTGTACAGCGTACAACAATTTCGTTGATTTCTTCTTCTTGAGCTGTCGAAGTTGTATTTTGTGCAACAATATAACCTAATTTCCTTCTATAGAGCTACTTTTGGGAGAAAATGTTGCAATTTCTACAACAATGGCCGGGAAAATGCGAAATAGCCATCCCATTGTTGTACAAAATACAAGATTCCCTTTGATCAAACATTCGGACTGGCTAATAATTTTATAATGATAAATTTTACCGAATCCAACTTATATTTCTGCAAGGAACATTGATAAACACGATCATCAAAAATGACAGCATAAGCCGATAGCTCGAATACAAACTTGATTTTGTATGGATTTCGTAAGACTTTCTTAAGATAGTTACGTTATGGTGATAGTAGAGCTTAAATTCATGTAGGTGATGGAGGTGTTTGGCATGAGAAAGCTGCAGAAGACTTTGAAAATTACGGCAGTTGGTTTCGGTGTCGCTCTGCTGGTTGTAGGATGGTGGCTTCTGAAGCCTTTGTTTATTGATAAGGAAGTTAATGAAGCCTTGCCCATCGCATCCCAAATCGAGCAAGGCATCGAAAAGACAGCTGATAAGGACAAAGAAACCGGCGATTTGGAGAACAAAACTCCGACCATGGCAGTTGCGGATATGGAGACAGCTAATCAGACTGCTGCCATGTTTGAAGGAGCCTTTGTCGATGGGGAGCCAGGGCACCATGCGAAGGGGAAAGTCGTTACGTTCGTTAATGGGGATACGACGATTCTTCGTCTAGAAGATCTGGATGCGACCAATGGACCGGATTTGTACGTATTCTTGGCGAAGCCTGGAAGTAAAACAGGTGAAGGCATTAACCTGGGTAAACTGAAAGGCAACATTGGAAATCAGAACTATGAGCTTCCACAGGATACAGACCTTAGCGTCTATAGTAAGGTTGTTATCTATTGCAAGCAATTTAGTGTGGATTTTGGCTATTCTGACCTTAAGAAAAGCTAGTAGTCCATTACACCATAGTTCCCTATAAATTAGAAAATCTCGAGGGCAGCCTCGGGGTTTATTTTTTTTGATTAGTAAAGAGAATATCTCGCGTATTGGCATCAGGTGCGATGAAATCAAACAACTGTTCCGCTTCCTCGGCAACCGCTGCGTGTTCAACCTGGGATAATGGCTCGAATAAGTTGATGGTCAAAATAGCCGATTTGCGTTTCTGCGTGATGGACCATATACCGCGAACAAAACCATCGACAATCAGCGTGGCTCGGATGATGCCATTGTCCGTAAACACCAGATGCTTATCTTCATCACGCATGATGCGGGTGCGATCGTCGTAGGACAGGAGCATATTGTCGAACTCCGATAGGAATCGTGGCGGAGCTGGGGTAGCAGGGTCTGGCCGAGGTGCGTCCGGCAGATCGAACAGCTCGTTTCCTTGCTCGTCGCGAAAAGAAAGTAAGCTGGGGCGCAGCCGCTCGATCACCTCGCGCAGCCGAGTAAGCCCGGACCAGACCTGCATATCCTTGACGGATGCAGGTCCGAAGGCCGCTAGGTAGCGCAGCAGCATGGCTTCGGGGTCTTGCCCTTGTGCCAGCGGGCGGCCGAGCCAAGCCTCCGCCGTGGTGTGGGCGGCCTGCCCGCTGGCGCCCCAGATGCCGCGGGGCGGCACCTGGACAAGCGGTAGGCTGCAGCGCACCGCTTGAGCCAGAGCCGTGGCATCGCGCTGCGGCCACTGGGCTTGGAGGCACTTGCCGAGCTCACTGAAGGTGAGCGGCCGCGCCTCAAGAAGCGCTCGCCCGGCGGCGGCGAGTGCGTCTAGATCCAGTTCGGCAAGCTTCTTGCCGAACGTGCCCTTTAAGGCGCGGTCCTGCACGGACTGCAGGGCGGGGCGCAGCGTCAGGCAGTCTTCGGCCGTGACGAGGTGGATCGTCGAGCGCATGAGGGCGATGCGCACGATGCTTCTGTCCATGATGAGCTGAGATAGCTCCTCATGGCCAAAGTTCTGCAGTCTAGTCCACAACGCCACGTAGGGTGGGTTAGGAGCTTGCGCCTGCAGGCCGATGAGGTGCTGGACAGCCTGGAAGATGGGCATGTCCGAGCGCTCGAGGAGCAATTGCCGAGCTAATAGTGCTCGGTTTAAGGCACGCTGACTGAGGATTTGGCTAGCACAGCCGGTCATGGCTGGTTTAGGAATGTCCGTTTTAGCGCAGCCCTCGTCTGAAGAATTAATTAACGACATGTGCACATGCCTCCTATGATTTGAACGATCATTTGCTTTGTAAATTCCATTATATAACAAGTTACTGACAACGTAATGTCAGGGAGGAATGCATGTTTTATGATCAGATAAGTTGTTTCTGTTGGTATCAGCACGATACAATGGAATTAACGAATATCCGAGAGGTGAAAGGCATGATCAACATCGGTTTAGCCGGATGGGGCGACCATGAGTTAGGCGGCAGCAAAGGGAAGCTGCGGGAGTATGGCGCACACTTTCCGGTTGTGGAAGTTGATACTTCTTTTTACGCAATCCAACCTGAGCGTAATTATATAAAATGGAACCAAGAGACACCAGAACGCTTTGGTTTCATTATTAAAGCTTACCAAGGGATGACGGGTCACCTGAGGGGAGAGAGTCCTTTTGCTGGTGGGATAGAGCAGATGTTTGAGGTGTTCCTACAGTCGATCCAACCTGTTCAAGAAGCGGGGAAGCTTAAAGCTGTTCTGTTTCAGTACCCGCCATGGTTTGATTGTAACAAGACGAATGTAGATGTGCTGCGTGATGCTAAAGAGAAGATGGGCGATGTACCCGTAGCGCTGGAATTCCGCCATCAGAGCTGGTTTACGGAGGAAATGCGCGAAAAGACGCTCACCTTTATGCGGCGAGAGGGTTGGATGCACAGCATCTGTGACGAGCCGCAGGCAGGGATTGGTTCGGTGCCGACAGTGCTGGAGGTTACACACCCCAAGATGACGATGGTTCGATTCCACGGCCGCAATGTTGGAGGTTGGGTGCAAAACAACGAAGCGAATTGGCGCGACGTACGGTACTTATACCATTACAATCAGCAGGAGCTGTTGGAGTGGAAGGCGTGGCTGCTAGAGCTCCAGGAGCACACGCGAGAGATATGCGTGATCTTCAATAACAATTCAGGCGGACATGCCGCAGGGAATGCGAAGGAATTGATGGGGTTGCTCGGTTTAGAATATGAAGGGCTGGGACCACGGCAGTTGGATTTGTTTTAGCAATTGAAAAGGGCTTGTTTGTTTGCGTGTTTACAGATTTTCGGGCTATAGTAAGGGTTATACTTCATTGGGGCTTAGTATAAGCAAAAGAGGAGAGTCAGACAATGGTTGGTGCCATCATCTTAGGTGTTATTGCCCTTTTGATCATAGTGGGTTTGACATTCTGGGTAACGAAGAAAGCGTACTCCCGTAAATGGGATGAAGAGGATAACGATTGAGGATAGAAAAAGATATTGAATAAAAGATGGAATGCTATTGCGCCAGCCCTGAAATGAAGGGTTGGCTTTTTCTTTGAAAAAGAGCATGAATCGTTAGGAATTTGACATGTGCAAGTAAAGGCTTTAAGATAATGATAATCATTCTCACATATTTAACCATTTAAAGGAGCGATACGTCATTATGCTTAACCGTTTTTCTGCTGCAAACCGTACATTTGGAGGTAAGCTGCTTCTTTTCGTTTCGATAATTATGCTAATTCTAGCTGGTTGCGGACAACAAACAGACAATTCGAAGTCGGATGCTGCAGCTACCACGAATACGAAGAAAGAAAGTCAACCCGCTCAATCCAAAGAATATACCGTTAAGCATGCCATGGGCGAAACAAAGGTAAAGGGCACTCCCCAAAAGGTTATCGTGTTAACGAATGAAGGTACGGAAGCCGTTCTCTCGATGGGGATTAAGCCTATTGGTGCGGTGAAGTCTTTTACATTAGGGGATTGGTATGATCATATCAAAGTAGATATGGAAGGCGTGAAAATAGTTGGGGACGAAAACCAACCGAATTTAGAAATGATAGCTTCCCTAAAGCCTGATTTAATCATCGGAAATAAGGTGCGTCAGGAAAAAGTATATGAGCAGCTGTCAGCTATTGCTCCTACCGTATTTTCGGAGAGATTATCGGGCGATTGGCAGATCAACTTCAAACTGTATGCAGAAGCTTTGAACAAAAAGTCTGAGGGCGATAAAATCATTGGTGATTTCGAGAAACGCATAGCAGATTTCAAAGCAAAAGCAGGCGATCAGTTAAAGACGAAGATTTCGATCGTTCGTTTTATGCCGGGTAAAGTTCGTATCTATATGAAGGATACATTCTCAGGTGTTATTCTCAATAAACTAGGCTTCGAGCGTCCTGCTTCGCAGAATCAAGATAAATTCGCAGATGATCTGACGAAAGAACGTATTCCAGATATGAATGGGGACATTCTATTCTACTTCACATGGGATAACGAAAAGGGAGAAGCGAATAAAATCGAGCAAGAATGGACGAATGACCCGCTTTGGAAAAACCTTGATGTCGTGAAACAAGGCAAAGTGCATAAAGTAAGTGATGCGGTTTGGAATACGGCAGGCGGAATTAAAGCGGCTAATTTATTGCTGGATGACTTGGAGAAGTATTTTCCGAAAAAATAATTCGTTTAAAGCAGAATTACTTATAATAACAAGTGAGAGAGTGGACAATGTTGTCCGCTCTTTTTTTATAAATGATTCTAGCAGTTCAGTTGTCAGGTATACGCTTTCTTGCTATGATTGAAGTAGTACATATAAAGGTGGCTGGCCGATGAACCGAATGGAGGCCGAATTTAGTAACCTAGTGAAGGCTTATCGCAAAAAGCATATGGGCAAGGGACCGGAGCGCGTGACGACGACCTTCTGTAAGTGCTGGGCGATATGCGAAATGGCAGGAAATCTCTCTCCCGTAGAGAAGTTTATGGCGAAAACCGGCGATGGCAGACAAATGCTCCGCACGGCTCGTACGGAAATGGTGAAAGAGATTTATAAGGACCACCCCCCTGTCGAGATGGAGGAGCTGCTTGGCGCGAAGTTCGTTAAGCTGTTCGTCGATATCGATATTGAGCTGGATGAGGGGATGTCGGTGTTCGTTTTTGATAAGGATCTGGAAAAGAAGTTTTGTAAATAGAGATGTTGGCGTTATTGACGTGGACATGCCTGTTTGCTGCACTTTATGCAGTAGCGATGCAAATGGAAGCCACTTAGTAAGAGAATTTCTATAAATATCAGTCCAATTAGTAGCATATACATAGGTAAAGGTGCTTGGCACTTGGTAGCGAACCTGCCGGAGACTAACCACTGTAAGACAAGACTTGAGATTTCCTCTGATGAGAGGAGGTCTGGGGATTGTTTTGCGGTGGTTTTTTGCTTGCTGGGGTGTTGCTATGGGCAGCAATTGGGTGTGCGGAGTAGGGGGAAGCGATAGCGATAGGATGCTCTGCGAGAAGGAAGTGGGGAAGTAACTCGGGAATCTGAGCCAAAGGGATAGTGGCTAGAGTAGAGTGTTTGAGTAAGTGTTATCGGGGAATTGTTCGTTGGTACGAAGGTGCAAAAATAACATAGATTAAGAGTAAGAGTAGAGTAAGAGCAGTAGCAAGAGCACGGGCAAAAGAGTAGAAGAGTAGAAGAGAAAAAAATAGAACCGAAGGAGCGTTTTTAAGATGGGGAAAACGAAGCATACGGGGCCAATTAAGCTGCCCGCTAAACCAGATCCGAAGCTGTGGGTCAGCAAAGTGCCGTTCGGACTCGGGAAAATAAAGCCGCAGCATATTCGCGAAACGGCAAAAATCGCCTGGCAGAATCGCGATAATCTGCCGTATGCGTATCGTATTCTAACGCAGGGGGTGTGCGACGGCTGCGCGCTAGGCGTGTCAGGGCTCTACGACCAAACGCTGGCGGGGCCGCATCTCTGTACAACGCGGCTGAATGTGCTGCGTTTGAACACGATGCCGGCGATTCGCGAGGAGCTGCTGCATGCGGACATTGACGAGCTGAGCCGCATGAGCAGCACCGAGCTCAGACAGCTCGGGCGTATCCCTTATCCGCTCATCCGCCGCCATGGGGAGCGGAAATTCAGTCGAGCCACATGGGATGAGGCGCTGGATTTGGTTGCAGAAAAGATGCGTGAGATTGATCCGAAGCAGATGGCTTTTTACTTGACGGCTCGAGGCATTACGAACGAGTCGTACTATGTGGCAGCGAAGGTGGCAAGGTTGCTCGGTACGAACAACATCGACAACGCCTCGCGTATTTGCCACTCCCCGTCGAAGACGGCACTGAAGCGTTCCGTTGGCGTGGGCGCTTCGACGTGCAATTACAAGGACTGGATCGGTACGGACGTCCTTGTGTTCTGGGGCAGCGTGGCCGCAAATAACCAGCCGGTATCGACGAAGTATATGTACGCGGCCAAGCGCAAAGGGACGAAGATCATTGTCATTAACCCGTACTACGAGCCGTCCATGGAGCAGTACTGGATTCCTTCGATTCCCGAATCCGCGTTATTCGGGACGAAGCTGGCCGACGATGTGTATCAAGTGAACATCGGCGGGGATATCGGCTTCATGAACGGCGTCATGAAGGTATGGTTCGAGATGGAGGAGCGCGTGCCTGGCTCCGCGATTGACCATGCGTTCGTGCAGGCGCACACGAACGGGTTAGAGCAGCTGCGCGCCCACGTGGCGCAGCAGAATTGGACGACGCTGGAACAGTCGTCCGGCCTTACCCGCGAACGCATGCGTGAGTTCGCGGAGCTGCTGGCGCGTGCCAAGAGCGCGGTTTTCGTGTGGAGCATGGGGCTCACACAGCACCGCTTCGGCACGGACAACATCTCGCAGGTGGCGAATCTCGCCCTCCTGCGGGGCTTCCTCGGCCGCGAGCACTGCGGGCTGATGCCCATCCGCGGCCACAGCGGCGTGCAGGGATCCGGCGAAATGGGCGCCGATCCCTTCAGCCTGCCAGGCGGCGACATCTCCAGCGCCGCCGACCGTGCAAGAATCGAGCAGCTCTGGGGGTTCGAGCTGCCGAGCTGGCAGGGTGACATCGTGGGTGTCACCCTCGAGAACGCGCTCCTGCCCGAGGAGCAGGAGCGGAAGCTCCGGATGTTCTACACATCCGGCGGCAACTTCCTCGAGACGATGCCGGACCCGGCATTCGTCCGCGAAGCCCTTACAAGCATCGATGTCCGTGTCCACCAGGACATCATCTTGAACACCTCCACGCTGCTTGACGCGCGGGAGGCTGTGGTGGTGCTGCCCGCGATGACGCGCTACGAGCAGCCCGGAGGGGGCACGTCCACCTCGACGGAGCGGATGGTGTACTTCTCACCCGAGATCGCCGGCCCTCGCATCGGCGAAGCCCGCGCGGAGTGGGCGATCTACGTCGATCTCGCCCGCCGCGTGAAGCCGGATGCCGCCGGGCTGCTGGGCTGCGGCAGCGCAGAAGCCATCCGCGCGGAAATTGCTCTAGCCGCGCCGAGCTACAACGGCATTGGGCACCTGCGTGAGCGCGGTGATGTGTTTCAATACGGCGGCGCGTGGCTGTGCGAGGACGGCGTCTGTCCGACGCCGGATGGCCGCGGCGCGCTGCTGCCGATCGAGCTTCCGGAGCTGCGGAAGCCGGAAGGGCATTTCGCGGTGACGACGCGCCGCGGCAAGCAGTTCAATTCGATGATCTATAGCGACATCGATCCATTCAATGAAGCAGATCGCTACGATGTGCTTATTCATAACGACGACGCTAGCGCTCTCTCTTTGAAAGAAGGAGAGGCGATCGTCATCTACAACAGCTACGGCAGCATGCACGGAAGGGTTAAGCGTGCCGAGGTAAAACAAGGCAACATAGAGGTACATTGGCCTGAAGGTAATTCCTTGATTCCTAAGGGTGTTTATGAGCAGTATGCGGGAATCCCGGAGTATAACACAGCTGTCATAGTAGAGAAGGCAGAAACCTATCACGCTCATAAGGATATACGCTACGTTGAGCAGCGCATACAAGAGCTGGAGACAGAAGTGGAGTGAAGACGATGGACGAAGAACAGGACTACTTACATGCTCCTAATGGAGATACAGCATCTCAAGCTCACCCCCCACTTCAATCAACGACATCGTGGGGGATATACCGCTATAACGGAACGGAGGTACTCTCTCAAGAGGATACCATCGCAACAGAAGCGCCGCTCACCATCAAAATTGATGGCGAGGAATTCGCAACACTCGTCTATACACCGACGGATACCATCGATCTGGTTACGGGTTTTCTAGCCTCCGAAGGCCTGATTCGATTCGTGGATCAGATTGAGTCGTTAACGCTGGAAGAGGAGCGGGGCTTCGTTCATGTGAAACTTCGTCATCTCCATCAATTAAGCCAAAAGATGGTATCCAAACGCTTCATCGGTTCCTGCTGCGGGAAAAGCCGCCAGTTCTATTTTCACAACGACGCTCGCACGGCCAAAACCGTTAGCACGAAGCTCCAACTATCGATTCAGCAGTGCTTTCATCTTATGAATCAGCTGCAGAAGCAATCGGCTGATTTTCAGGCCACGGGAGGTCTTCATAATGCAGCCCTTTGCACGGCTAACGAACTGCTCCTCAGCAGAGCAGATATCGGCAGGCATAACGCACTAGATAAAATTTATGGACATTTGTTAAGGCAGCGAATTCCTGTTCGTGATAAGGTCATAGCCTTCAGTGGAAGAGTCTCTTCCGAGGTCGCTCTCAAAGCCGCAAAGATCGGCGTCGGTATCCTTTTGTCGAAATCTGCCCCGACAGATCTGGCGCTTCGCTTGGCTCAGGATCTAGGGATTACGGTTGTTGGCTTCATCCGGCGGGATCAATTATCGGTGTATACGCACCCCGAACGCATAACGGAATGTCGATAAAGGCCCCTTTTTGTGGAAATATTTGTATTGTTTCTCTATCTTAATTATGCTAGATTCTAGCTATTGCCATCTTTTGTTAAGAGAGGAACTCAACAATGGGGAATTGGAATGTTTTTACGAAAAAAGGGATCACCGTGCTGCTTGCAGCCTTCTTACTTGTGTCTCTGCAGGGTCCTGCACCATCTTATGCAGCCGAAGTGAATGCTGAGGTTCCGAAGGTCATTGAGAAGACATCACCTTCTGTTGTAGCCATTATTGGAAAGCCTTCATCTGATTCGGATAAATCCTTAGACATGAACCGCTTTAATCTCGCGCACGGCACGGGTGTTATTGTGGAATCGAACGGTGTCATCGTGACGAATGCGCATGTGGTCAAAGATATGAAGAATATCGTCGTCGTTACATCGAACGGGACAACGTATAATGGACGTGCAACGAATATCGACGAGGAGAGCGATTTAGCCTTGGTCAAAATCGATGCCACTGGCTTATCGCCTGCGAAATTCGCCTCTTCTTCCGATATTAAAGTGGGTGAAACCGTAGCCGCAATCGGGACTCCGATTTCTTTTGCCCTAAGGAACTCCGTCACCGTTGGGATTGTCAGCGGGCTTGACCGCTCTGTGAACTCGCAATATCAGCTTATTCAAACGGATGCGGCGATTAACCCTGGTAACAGCGGGGGCGCGTTGATCAACATGAATGGCGAAGTTATTGGTATTAATACGATGAAGTATGCGGATTTCGGCGTCGAAAATCTCGGGTTTGCGATTCCGGTGGATACTGTTAAATATGTATTAAAGCACTTTCAACTTTACGGCAAAGTAAAACGTACTTATCTCGGTCTGGAGTTGGAAGAAAGCTGGGAAGCGGTTGTTGGTTTACCAAGTTCTACGGGTTTAAGAGTTGCTTACGTAGATCCAGATTCACCAGCGGCTGGGGCTGGCATTCAGCAAGATGATCTATTCGTATCGATCGGTGCAAGTAAAGTGAAGACGCTGGTGGATTACAATGAGGCGATTAAGAAGTATTTGCCGGGTGAAGCGATTGAATTAACGATTCAGTCTGGTAGTTCCACCAAATCGAAGTCGGTTACACTCGGAGAAGCGCAGCATCAGGAAACGATACGTACGCAGGACGCTGAGGGATCTTATTTGGATGCGGACCGCGGCAAAACGAAAATCGGCGACAGCCACTATGGATGGTCCATGAAATACCCCGCGGGCTTAGTGAAAGGTCATCAGTCTGATGATGGCGACTCCGTCAGTTTCGTGGATGCGAAGGGGGATTTCTCCCTAACGATTCAAGTAGAAGGCAATCAAAGCGACGAACTGTCACCTTCGGCACTTCTGAACCGATTGGTTAGTGAGGATGAGGACGATTATTCCGGCGCGGCTTCAACCATTTTGGAGCGTCAGTATGTGAAGCGTGAAGGTAATCCCTATGCCAAAATTGTCGGTCGTTCAGGGGATGAAGGATATATCCAGACCCGTGGATACCTTCACCAAGGCAGCTTATATACGGTGCAATTATTTGTATCAAAAGAGCATTACAATAACAATTTTAAGCAAAATAGCTACAACGATCTGTTGGATAGTTTCAAGCTTTCCTTTAATGATAAGGATGAGTCGCTTAAAGACATTTCTGTCTACTCTGGCGGCAATACAACTTATACGAATGAGTATGGCTTATCCTTTGATTTGCCCTCCAATTGGCAGCAAGGCGGTTATACGGCCGGCTCCTCCTTCTTTAGTGATGACTATTCCCAAATGCTTCAAGTCAGCGTAACCTCTGCCTCCTCCGGTGATACGCTGGGAGCGTGGGTGGATCGTCAGCGCAAACAGTTTGAAGAGGCATATGCACCTAGTTACCGCAGTATGGAAGAACCCGAGGAGCTGACTTTAGCCGGTGTGCCTGCTCTGAAAGTAAGCTATGCAAGTACGTTAGGCAATAAGTGGAGTGCGGGCTATTCCCTCTTTTTTATCAAGGATAAGTATAAATATGAGGTGGACGTGAGCTATCCGCAAGAGGAAGAGGGGGCAGCGCTTGAGGATCTCTTGAAAACCTTAACGGCTACCATCAAAGTGGACAAAGACAGCATGGATCAAGAGCTTGGCTTCATTCAGGATCTGGATGAACTCATGGATCCGAATCGTACAGTTACTTACAAAAATGAGAAGTTCAAATACACGCTGCAAATTCCAGAGATCTGGACCAGCAGCAACTCGTACGATAACAAAGATCAAGTGAATAAGACGTTCCTCTTCACAGGCGGGTACTTGAGCGTTGGTGCAGAGACGAAAACGACTTACGAAGAGATGGTTAAAGAGGAAGATGCCGCTCAGAAGAAAAGTCACGATAACGATAATGACTATACGTTTACCGATACGGAAATCTCGCTTTTTGGTGATGTGAAAGCCAAAAAGTATGAGATCAGCTATGCAAGTGCCGAGATTCCTTACAAGGAAACGATCTACATTTTCAATCAAAATAATATTTCTTACACGGCAACGCTCCGTATTGATGATGCGGTACGCACCGAAGCCAATCAGGCTCGGCTCAATAAGGCTTTTGAGTCGTTCAAATTTTTGGACGGTGTGAAAAAATAGAGCTGCGCTAATCGGGAAACCTCTCATCGGTCCAGGCTGAAGGGAGGTTTCTTGTTTTAACCTTAGATGACTTCACTAAAGGGGATACAAACACATGACTATCAAGCTCGCTCGGCCGCTCATCTGGCTGCTTTTCATAGGCTACACGAGCTGTTTGGTGTATTGGATGTTTCTAGGCTTCGGGCGGAATATGCACACGACAGGTCAACTTGCTTACAATGTTGTCCCTTTTCGAACAATCGGTATGTATGTGCTGCATGTCGATTCGTTTTCTACCAGGACTTGGGTCATTAATTTGTTTGGCAATATTGGTCTCTTCATGCCTTATGGTATTTTACTGCCTTATTTATTTCGCTCCGCAAAACGTTATGGTACGTTTCTCCTGTACTTCGGATGTCCTCTTGTAGGGTTGGAGTTGCTGCAAATGCTGCTGCGAGTAGGCAGCTTCGATGTCGATGATGTGATATTGAATCTACTAGGCGCCAGTATATCTTTTGTTCTTTTCGCAGCCGCTAAACGAAGTTTAGCCGGAAGAGAATCAAATAGAAGGTATAAAATGTGACCAAATGCCTCAACATAGCGGGTGTAACGAATTAACCCCAGAGGAGGAATTTAATAGCCATGACACAGCCAGATTCAAGTCTACAATCACAAAATCCGATATCCTCAGCGCAAAACTCGGTAGAAAATGTCCATGCAGCCGTTTCTCGTGCGATGTCTCATCCAACGTCTCAGACGACGGAAGAGGCTCAGAATTCAATCACTCATGCGGAAAGAGCGCTAGAGCAGGCAACGGATCAATCCGATTCGCCAGCCGTGCAGCAAGCCGTCCAATCACTGAACGATGAAAAGGCAAGGCTCCAGAGTAACCAATAATATAAACAGCCCCGATTCCTACAAAGGAGCGGGGCTGTTACGTTTCTGCTGCTTATTTGCTGCTTATTTATGATATAACGTATAGCCGGAATCTTCAGGCACTTCAATAGCAATGATACGTAGTCCTTGATCGCTATCAGCTCTCAGGTGAAGAGCTTCACCTTCCGTGGTGGCTTGGACTATCCCGAAGTCTTTGTGGGACCATGCTTGAAGCTTCTCCGCGGCGATTTCACTTGTGCCTTGCCCCCGAATAACAAGGAAAGCTAGCGGACGGCTTGGCGTAAGTGTGTAACTGAACTCGGAACCAGGCTCAAGGCTCCAATCGTACATGTTAACATCCGTATCCAGCTTAATGGGAGAATCTCCACCTATTACAGTTTTCATTGTTGTTCCACCATTATGGAGGGTTGAGAATTTCTCATGTTCATATTGATGGTAAGCGGCTGGCTTTTTCACGGTTTCACTAAGGTGAGGCTCAAACCAGATTTGCATCGCTTCGCTGCTAGCTCTGCGAAATGCTTCCGAATGATAGACGCCGGAGCCGGCTTGAATGACTTGCGCGCCGCCATTTGTTACTGTTTCCAAGGAACCAAGGGAATCTTGGTGCTCTACGAGACCATCAATGACATAAGTGACAATTTCGAACGCTTTATGAGGATGCATACCGATCTCAGATACTTCGGAGGCTTTGCCCCAAGCCCAATAGAATAAGGAACCGACGCGGTCTACAGCCGTTTTCTCACCCGGAAAGCTGATAGCTCTTTGTTCTAGGAACTTTCCTCCGTCAAAAGCGCCAACGCCCTGTTGTTCAGCTGAAAATACTTGAATTTTCATAAGGCACCACTCCATTGCTATAAAATATTTAATTACTTACTATATGTAAGTATTATAAGTCTTTTTTATCCGCCTGTCAAAGCCTTATCGCTTGTCAAATTTGGATAGATCTTGACTTCGCATCTACCCCGAACTACAATTTCTAATGTAAGGAGTGTGATCATAATGAAAATGCAAAACTTTAAATATGAAGGAAGCGGACTTAATCGCTTTTTTGGTCCCCTTGAAGCAAAGATTATGGAAATTCTCTGGACCAACTCGATTGAAATGACGATTAAAGATGTCCAACAGAAATTGGATCAAGCCAAAATCATCAATTTCAATACCGTTATGACCGTTATGAATCGCTTGGTAGCCAAAGGAATTCTGCAAAAGAAATCCGTTTTAAGATCATTTAAGTACAAACCCGTCGTTACGAGAGATGAGTTCATGGAAACCCAATCCAAAGAGCTTACCTTTGACCTTATCGAAGAATTTGGTTCTTTGGCAGTCACCCATATGGTGGATGCGCTTGATAAAGTAGACCCCGATCTGCTTGACAAGCTGGAGCAAAAAATTAAAGAAATCAAAAAGGATCGATAACGATGATGGAAAAACGGTTTAAATGGTTGTATATTACGACACTCGCCTTATCGGGGGCTATTTTAGGACAAATGTTACTCTATGCACTCCAGCATATTTTCAAATGGAGATCGTTGTATAATATATTTGATTTGTGTGTTATTTTATTTGAAGATCTTCATGTACCTGCACCCATTGCTTTTAATGTAGTAAATGCTCTTATCCTCTACTCGTTTAGTGCAATCCTTTGGATATCGGCAAGGCATGCCAAGGACGCCATTAAAGCGATGAAGCTCGTTGAGATGTATCATGACCCTTTGTTATCCGATCAGTTCCGCGATAAATTTCAGCTTGGTGAAGGTCAGTTCCAGATCATTTCTTACAAAGCTCCCATCGCAATGACCATAGGGCTGTGGAAGCCGCGGATGATCCTATCATCAGGACTTATGGATATGCTGGAGCCAAACGAGCTGCATGCCGTTATCGAACATGAGAAATGCCATATAAGGTATAGAGATCCACTCGCGATCTTCCTGCTTTCGATGATATCCAAGTCGATGTGGTACATTCCGATATTCGCTTGGATGGCAGAGAAATACCCCATTATGATTGAGCTTCGGGCAGACAAGTATGCCATTACACAAATGAAACAGTCCACACACTTAGGCAGTGCTCTCCTCAAACTACTCAAACAAGCACCAACACCACATGTATCCTTATCTCACGCCTCATTCGCCGAAACATCAACGAATGTTCGCATTATGCACATTCTCGATCCACAGATGAAAATCTCATTCAAATGGCCCCTTGTACGGCTACTCATTTCGCTCTTAACAATTATTTTACTTGTGGGACTTATCTAAGATAGGATACCCTGATTATAATGATTCACATTGAGCAGTCGGAGCCCATGTCAGATAATTTGACGGGCTTCGACAAAAACTGCAGAAAAAGCTTGACTTTTTCGGTCCCCAAAACTACACTTTGTAGTGTGGAAAAATATAGCTTTTTTATTATGGGGGAGAGAGAAAATTGGCTTATATCATTAAAAATTTACACTACATCGTAACACATGTACCAATTGCACTTCTTATTTTTAGTTTTATTTTTGATCTCATCGCAATCATTGTGAAAAAACGTGAATGGCACTCCGCTGGTATGCTTTGTCTAGTTGTGGGCGCACTCGGAGCTATCGCAAGTGTCCTTACAGGCCCGTCCCCATGGCGTAATCCACTAGTGGTTCCGCATGAGTTTTATGCGAGATTAACGATGTTTTTGGCTATCGTATTAGCGATTGTACGTGTTGGCTTACTGATCTGGAAAAAGAATGAATTGGGTCGTAACCCCATCTACTTGGTTGGTTCGCTCGCGGCAGTTATCCTTGTTGGCTATACAGGGCACATTGGTGGTCAAATGGTACATAAACCGATTCCGGCTAAGACGACTGCTCCAGCTGCATCACCAGGTGCATCCACTGCACCGACGCCTTCAGTAGCACCAGCGAAATAGTGAAAAGGGTTATCCAAAGGCTTGTGCCTTGTGGATAGCCCTTTTTTTGTGTTGATTGGTCAGAGCTGCTTGTCCCGATCCAACTCCAACTCCTCAAGTGTATAACGATGCTCCCACAAAAATGTCATATCGTACTGTGTCGAGTCCCTTTCGACAAAACGGGCGATGCCTGCGATGACTCCCCCAATAATAACTCCGAAAACGACAATCCAACCCATTAGAGCAAACACTTGATCGACCATGCACATCCACTCCCCTTAAAGCTTTCCGTAGGAAAGCTATCTTCGTAAGCGTTGGCCCTATGCGCTATGAACCTATATACTATGGATATGCCGCCATATTTTGAAACATGTGTGACAATTCAAAGGGCTTAAAAAGGCGAGTAAATTCATCCGAAAGGTCGAGGTAAGATAGTTCGTTTATAGTCTTTTTCTCCGGTTGACACAGACTCGCCAAGGATGTTAAGATCACCTCTGTAAGCACGAATATACAACTTTTGGAAAAGAAGATACTTACGACATTACAACAACACTAAAGGAGGGTTTCAAAATGATTGATATGGTTATGGATCCTATTGCTCATCGTAGATTTACAGATAAAAACCATACAATTTCATATTTTGTAACCCGATTGTTAGCCGGAAGCGCATGATTTGTGCTTGTTCGGCTGCTGCCGCCCCTTCACATACGCTAATTAAAAGCGCGGGTTACGAAGAAGTTCGTAACGAGCGCTTTTCTGTTTCATAGAAGGCATATCGCTGCGTGCGGTGTGCCTTTTTTGTGTGGATTTAGGTCATTTTGGACAGCACCATTTGAGAGGAGTGACATGATACATGTTTACGGTATTAAAAAAGTTGGCTTGGTTTTTTCGAATGAATTGGATACGTTACACGATCGCCATTGGACTGCTTATTATTGTTGGAATCATTGATGTAATTCCACCGAAATTGATTGGCTACGCGATTGATGGTATACACATGGGAACTTTAACGGGCAGTAAATTGATCCAATTGCTCGCTTTTTGGGGGGCCTTAATTATAGCTGGGTACGGGTTATCCTACATCTGGCTGTATCAGCTATTTGGCGGCGCTTTCGTGCTGGAACGTATTCTTCGATCCCGGTTAATGAGGCAGCTGCTGCGGATGACGCCTACCTTCTATGAGCGCAACCGGACGGGTGACCTAATGGCGAGAGCAACGAATGACCTGCAAGCGGTGTCGACGACAGCGGGCTTTGGGATTTTGACATTCGTAGACTCGACGCTATTCATGCTTACCATCCTAGGCATGATGGGCTTCTTCATTAGCTGGAAGCTAACGATTGCTTCGATTCTCCCGCTGCCCATTATGGCAGTTGCGATTACGATCTATGGGGGACGCATCCATGAAAGGTTTTTACTCGCTCAGAATGCCTTCGGACAGATGAATGATCGAGTGCTTGAGACGATTGCAGGGGTTCGCGTTATCCGTGCTTTTGTACAAGAGAAAGCCAGTGAACAAAGCTTTAAAACGATGACAGACGATGTATATCGCAAAAATATCGCGGTTGCCGTGATCGACGCCCTTTTTGAACCAACGGTCAAAATTCTAGTGGGCATTTCCTACTTAATCGGATTATGTTACGGCGGATATTTGGTATTTCACAGTGAACTGACGCTCGGAGAGCTCGTGTCCTTTAATACATTCCTTGGGATGCTGATCTGGCCGATGTTCGCCATTGGCGAGTTAATGAACATTATGCAGCGCGGGAATGCCTCCCTCGATCGGGTAAATGAAACACTTGGTTACAAGCCGGATGTAAAAGAAGACCCTAAAGCGACGACACTGCTGCTGCCAAACACGATTAGTTTTAAGGAAGTAACCTTCCGCTATCCTTCCTCTTCTATTGATAACTTGGTGAATATTTCTTTCCACCTGTTGCGTGGGCAGACGCTCGGAATTGTAGGACGTACTGGAAGTGGAAAAACAACACTGCTTAAACAGCTGCTGAGGGAGTATCCATTAGGTCAAGGTACGATTGCTATATCGGAAACGCCGATCGAGAAGTTAACCATCGACACGCTTCATGGCTGGATTGGTTACGTGCCGCAAGAGCCGATTCTTTTCTCCAAAACAGTAAAAGAGAACATTATGTTCGGGCGCAGCCAAGGAACGGAAGAAGAGCTGCTGCAGGCGCTTGAACTGGCCGCGTTCCGCAAGGACGTGGAGTTCTTACCAGAAGGCCTTCAAACGTTGGTGGGTGAAAAAGGCGTCGCCTTATCAGGTGGTCAGAAGCAGCGCGTTTCTATTGCGCGTGCGCTTTATGTAGACCCCGAAATTCTCATGCTGGATGATGCTCTTTCTGCGGTAGATGCCAAAACAGAGGCTGAAATCATTCGCGGCATTCGTTCGGAACGAGCCGGTAAAACAACACTCATCACAACGCACCGACTCTCCGCTGTTCAGCATGCGGATTGGATTCTTGTGCTGGATGAGGGGTATATCGTTGAAGAAGGTACGCATGAGCAGCTTGTCGCGCTCGGCGGCTGGTATAAAGAGCAGTATGACCGTCAGCAGCTAGAAGAACAGACGAAGGTTTAGTAAATAGATATCCGAAGAAAAGAAGGTGAGAACCCTGAAACAGACAGGTAAGCGATTATTTCAATACGCAGCGTTATTCAAAAAGCCCCTGCTCATTGCGCTGGTATTCTTATCGATCGCGGTGGCAACGGAGCTGGCAGGACCTTTTATCGCGAGACAGATGATTGATACCCACATTCTCGGTATCGAGAAGCCGTGGTACGAGACTACATCAGCGACGCAAACTAAGAAGGCTGTCCCTTGGGAGGGGACTTTTTATAAGCGAATCGATAACTTTGCAGAAGGTGAGCCGAAGGGGAAGGAGGTTCGCATTTTACAGGTGGGCAGCCAGTTCCTTTGGGTGGATCAGCCGATCGCCTTTGATGGCGTACGCAATCTAGCAGACGAGGGTAAGCTTACAATTACACAGGGGACGGAAAAAGCGGAGTATGCGGTTAAGAAGCTGAGTATTCAAGAGCTTTACACGTTCTATAAACCGGAATTTAACAGTCTAATGAAGCTTGCAGGTTTATATTTGCTGCTAATTATTATTGGAGCAGGCTTTACCTATGGACAGAAGTATTTACTTCAATCGGCGGCGAATCGGATTATTCAGCGCATGAGAAGTGATGTTTTTGCACAAATTCAGCGGCTGCCGATCAACTATTTTGATAATCAGCCTGCTGGTAAAATTGTATCGAGGATTACAAATGATACAGAGTCTGTGAGGGATCTGTATGTTCAGGTGCTTGCGAACTTTTTTACAGGTACGATCTATATCGTAGGCATCATCGCGGCTTTATTCGTTCTAGATTACAGATTGGCTTTATTCACACTCCCGGTTATTCCGCTGCTTTATGTATGGATCATTGTTTACCGTAAATACGCTTCCTTCTATAATCATGAAATTCGGGAACGGATCGGCTCGATCAATGGGATGATCAATGAGGCAATTCAAGGCATGGCGATCATTCAAGCTTTTCGCCGGCAAAAGGAAACGACCCAAGAATTCGAACAATTGAACGATGAATATACGAGATATCAGAATAAATTGCTTAGCTTGAACTCGCTGACCTCTCATAACCTGATGAATGTGGTTCGGAATTTGTTCTTCTTCGGCCTGATCTGGTATGTCGGGGGTAGTTCAATCAACACATTGATCACCGTCGGTGTACTGTACGCTTTCGTCGATTATCTGAATCGGATGTTTCATCCGATGGTCGGGATAGTCAACCAGCTTCCGAATTTAGAGCGTGCTCTAGTATCTGCTGACCGTGTATTCGAGCTGCTTGATGAGCAGGGCATCGACGTGGCTGTGGAGAAAGCGGACCGCTATCTGGGCAATGTGAAGTTCGAACATGTTCGCTTCGCCTACAAAGAAGGGGAGGATGTGCTCAAGGACATCTCCTTCGAGGCCAAACAAGGGCAGACGGTGGCGCTTGTCGGCCATACCGGATCAGGCAAAAGCTCGATCTTGAATCTGCTCTTCCGCTTCTACGATGTGAAGGAAGGCCGGATCACGGTGGACGGCCGCGATGTACGGGAGATGCCCAAACAGCTGCTGCGTCAGCATATGGGCATCGTGCTGCAAGATCCGTTCCTGTTTACAGGGACGATCGCGTCCAATGTCAGTCTGGACGATCCGTCCATCACCCGGGAACGGGTAGAGGCTGCGCTGCGCGAGGTTGGCGCAGATGAGATGTTCAAGAGCTTGCCGCACGGCATCGATGAGCCCGTGATCGAGAAGGGCAGCACGCTGTCAGCTGGGCAGCGGCAGCTGATCTCTTTTGCCCGGGCGCTAGCGTTCGACCCGGCGATTTTGATCCTCGATGAGGCGACGGCATCCATCGATACGGAGACCGAGGCCATCATTCAGGCCGCGCTCGAAGTGCTTTCGAAGGGGCGGACCACCTTCATCATTGCCCACCGCCTGTCGACGATTAAGAGCGCCGACCAGATTCTTGTGCTCGACCATGGCGAGATCGTCGAGCGCGGCAGCCACGAGGAGCTGATGGAGCTCCTCGGTCGGTACTATCAGATGTACCAGCTGCAGCAGGGACATCCGGAAACGGCATCGGCCGCTGAGAGCGAAGTGCGTAGCGGCCGGTAGATTGGCCAGGAGACAAGGGACGCGGGTTTCCGTCGTCCCTTGTTTTTCGTCCGTAAGCTCAACTACACCACCATTTCGTGGACGAAGCTCATTAACAAGGCTAAAGACTATCTGTCGGCGCTATGCTACAATAAGTAATATTTCCCTATTTGAAATGGAGGAGCATCATGCGTCCAGAAACGATTCGATTGTTAAACTTACTACAGCTGCTGTCCGAAATTGCTATTGCTGTCGGATACTTGATTGGTCTTATTCCGTTTGTATATTTGTGGTCGTGCGCGTGGGTGATTCCCCTCGTGTTCGTCAACTTGGTCTTTGCCATACTTACAAGCAATGGGACCACAACAAAGACGGTCATCAATATTGTTATGGCTTTCTTGAGTTTTATCCCTGTTGCGGGGTACCTTTTCCGCGTGATTGGGATTGTTATTTCGTGGATCAACATCCAGGCATTGGCGAAGGGAAGAAGCAGAGGTTACTAGTTGTTCGTATAACAAAGACGGATGGACGCCGGTTTAACTGGCTTCCATCCGTTTTTATTTGGGTTAGGGGGTAAAGTGACGAAACTTACCTTATTTAGGATAGTTAGCTGCAGATATTAGCTAGGCTAAGTGAAATTGTAGATATGCATAATCGTTCGGTCAGTAAGTATGTTTTTCTAGCGTTTTGTTAGCAGCTTTTTGAAGAAATGGAGAATTGGAAAGGCAAGTTGTACTGCGTACAACAATTTCTTTGATTTCTTCTTGGCATGCTAAGAATGTTGTATATTCTACAATAATTTCGCCCGTTTATAGCCTATAGAGCTACTTTAGGCAAAATTGTTTATTTCTTGCAACAATCGCGTGGACAACAGCGGATTAGCTTGCCTAAAGTTGTACTTTGTACAACTTTACACGGATAAGTAAGCATAAGCATTACCTCTCAGGGCCTAATTTGCGTTGCATCAACCTTTATATACACACTCAACCAAGGACGGCGCAAGTCGTTTTTTTGTTTGATTTTTGTTTGTTGTTTATTTTGATAACCCCTAGTAAGCAATCCCCACACGACAGCACACATACTCGCCCTCGAGAGCGACTCGATACGTGAAAGCCGCGGTGTCGCCCACGGAGATGGACATCCCGCCTTCGGGCAAGTAGTCCCGCTCAGCGCGGTACTGCCCCTGTGGCTCGCCGTCGGGTAAGTAAGTTGGACAGACGACTGTCCAACTTAAGCCCGAGGCGGCGAGCTGCTCCCACGCCTTGCGATGCTCTTCGGCGGCTCGTGTAGAGGAGCGCCGGGAGTCCGGCGCCTCATAGCGCAGCAAGCCGGGATGCTCTCTGCTTTGCAGGATGCCGGCTGTACCGACAGTGACTATTCGGCTTAAGCCTTGTGTTTTCATAGCCTCTATAAGTAGAGGCGTAGACTCGGTCAGCACCGTGCCGCCATCGGTGCCAAGGCAGCTTATGACCAGCTCCGCCCCTCGTAAGGCAGCATGTAGATCTTCTCCATTACGAGCGTCCCCTTGAAGTAGGGTTAAGCTTTCGGAGTGAATCCCCGTCAGCTTCTCCACGCTTCGAACGAGTGCTGTGACTTCGTGTCCGTCCGCTAGCGCTTTTTCCAAAATTCTTCTTCCTACTCTACCTGTGGCTCCTAGTATGAGAATTTGCATGATAGGACCTCCTTGTTACGTTAATGGTTGTCATTATTATACGCTTATCACACTCGGGGAGGAAATTTCCTCACATACCAAAAAGGATCTCGTGCTCGTATCCTCTTAACTTAATTGATTCATCCGTCCTGACCTCTTTATTCAGACGGGGCAGAATTCCCTTTGTTTGCGGCGGCCTGGGATTAGCGATTCCGGTTCCGTATGGATGAGAGGCGGTTTTGCGGCTGCTCTGAATTTTATGGGTGGCGAATACGTTTGGTTTGCGGGTAGCCATTCCTGCAGGTACAGGCGGTTTCAAAGCAGGAGGGGTTACAGGAGCTGCTCCTAAGGGAAACTATGCTTATGTTCGGCCTTTAACGGAAGGTCAACGAAAGCAACTACGTATCGTTCGCGCCGCATCGCCGAAATAGATCTTTTTCTGCAAATATGTCCCATACATCGATCCTTTTGAACGCTACTTGAACCGAGTGAGCGAATCCAGCATAATAGTAGGTACTTGATTACGGCATAGAAGGGAATTTCCCAAGCATGAGAATTAATAAATTTATTAGCGAAACCGGTGTTTGCTCCAGACGGGAAGCGGACAAGTGGGTAGAGGCGCAGCGAGTTACGATTAATGGCGAGGTTGCCGGACTGGGGAGTGTCGTTGGCCCTGGGGATGAGGTTCGGATCGACGGTCGACCGATTGGCGAGAAGAAGGAACATGTTTATATTGCACTCAATAAGCCTGTAGGGATCACAAGTACTACTGAAGCGCATATCAGAGGTAACATTGTTGATTTCGTTGGGCATTCGGAGCGTATTTTCCCAATAGGTAGACTGGATAAAGATTCCGAAGGGCTCATCCTTTTGACCAATAACGGAGATATTGTGAACCAGATTCTGCGAGCGGAGAACAACCATGATAAAGAATACATCGTGACGGTGAACCGGCCGATTACACCGATGTTTTTGCAAGGAATGGCTAGTGGGGTCCGAATTTTGGGCACGATGACGAAGCCGTGTGAGATAACCCAAGTTGGCGACCGCGTTTTCCGAATTATTCTCACGCAAGGGCTTAACCGGCAAATTCGCCGGATGTGCGAAGCGTTTGGGTATCGTGTGGTACGTCTGCAGAGGGTTCGGATCATGCATATCCATCTGGGCAATTTGAAGGTTGGCAAATGGCGGAATTTGACGCAAGGTGAAATGCAGGATTTAATGCACACACTTAGCAAAGAGAACACCCAATCAAGATCATAATGGCAGTAAATTTTACACATGTTTGTGCATTCGATAAAAGGGTGCTCAGATATGTGTTTTTTGTTGAGTAATCCGAGTTTTTTAGCTATAAACCGTTTCGATCTAGTGACATTTCGTGTAAATAAAAATATATAGTCGTTATCGAGTTTCTAAAGCAACTTTTTTCCAGTTTTACACGTCAAGGATTATTATGGAATCTCTATGTTTTAAAGCTTTAAAGCTGTCTTTTAGAACGTAAAACGTTGAGGAGGAAGATGACTTTGAAATTAATCAAACAAGCAGGAACATGGGTACTCGCTTCGACACTGCTGCTCACTGCTGCGCCTGGGGTTTGGGCGGCTGAAGATGCTGTAGGAAGCACGTCCATTTCACTCCCTGTATCTCCCGGTAAAGAGGATAAGCAGCTGGATGCCAAAATTACCAAAGAACAAGCCATTGAACGAGCTAAGACCTATATAACGCTGCCGGAAGGCTATACGTTTCAATCCATCAGTCTGAACACTTATTACAGCATGAATGGCCGAAATTTCCCGACGTGGAACATTAATTACACCAAAATAGTCAAAGATCGGCATTACGGCTCTTTAAATGTATCGATTAACGGCTTGGACGGAACGCTGACCTCTTATTCCATGAATGATAATGACCCTGACCACAAACCTAGCTATCCACCGAAGGTGGATTTCAAAGCTGCCAAGGAAGTAGCTTCTGCCTTTATAGGCAAAGTGAATCCAGATAAGCAGAAGGTGCTTGTTTACAATGATTCTGAGGAGAACGCATATCGTACACCGCTGAATGGTAATTATCAGTACAATATTCGGTTCGATCGATCTGTTGGCGGTGTGCCTTTTGCTCTGAATGGTATCAATGTGGTCGTCAATGGGGAAGGACAGGTTACGAATTATAACTACAATTGGGATGACAATGTCACGTTTCAGCAGAATGTAACGCCGATTACTAAGGATAAAGCTGCCCAAATGTTCCGCGACAAGGCGAATTTGTCTTTGCAGTATCAGATTCCTTACGGTGCCAAAGGAAAGAAGTTGCCCATTATTTCTTACATGCTGGGCGCCTTCTCTTTGAATGCTGAAACCGGTGAGATCTGGAGCCCAGTCAAAGGGATGGAAGGAGCTGAGGGGAATAAGCCGTTAACCGACAAGCCATTGGCTGCTAAGCCGGCAGCTACCTTGGACCTGACGAAGGAAGAGGCTGTGAAGAAGGTAACAACCGTTTTCAATCTATCCTCCGACTATAAACTCCAAGAAGCATCCTATAATGAATCGACCAACCCTGAAACAGGGGAAACCAGTTCGAACTGGAATTTAAGTTGGAATGAAGCCTCTGAGAAGGATTCCAAAGTTAAAATCGTCGGCAAAGGCGCATGGGCTAGCGTGAATAGCAAGACGGGAGAGATTACGAATTTTAGCAGCTACATCCCTTACGGTCCTGAAGACAATAAAGATATAGAGGGTAAAATTGCTCTGGAAGATGCGATAACAACAGGTGTTGATTTTGTGAAAAAGCAGCTTCCTTCTTACACCGATCAGTTGGTACTTCAAGTACAGGCGGCTAAAAATTATTCGGAAGATCAACTGAAACATATGCGCAATTGGGATATTAGTTTTAAGCGAGTAATTGATGGCGTAATTGCCGGAAATGAAGAAGTAACGGTAAGCATCGATCGTGTGACCGGCCAACTTGTTGGGTATCACTTCTCCATCAGCAATCTGCCATATCCACAGCAAAAGCCGCAGGTGCTGGCCATTGATAAAGCCAAGGATCTTTGGCTTGCACAGTTTGACATCAAGTTAAATTATGTGGTGGAAGGCAGCGGGTTCACCGGTGGAATTCCACTGGAGAAATACAGAGTGATGATGGCAGCTGGGGATGTCCCACAATCCATGGATCTGAAGGCAGACGGGAAACTAGATGCCAAGCTTGTCTATTCACTCGTTCCCAAATTCAACCGTGAACCTTTCCTCTTGGATGCGCAAAACGGTCAATGGCGGAATAGTGAAACGGGTGAAGTGATTTCTTTGGATAAAGTGACAGTAAGCGACATTGACAATCACTGGGCTAAAAATGAGCTTCAGCTTATGCTCGATTATCAAGCGCTGGATGTGAAGGATGGCAAAGTGAATCCGGATCAAACCATTCAACGTGGCGAGTTAGTCAAAATGCTCGTTATTGCCATGAATGGCGGTAACGGTGGTATTTATTACGGGGCAGAACGGAAGGCATCTTTTGCCGATGTGAGCAAATCTTCTCCTTATTTTGCGTATGTCGAAAATGCGGTTGATCGCGGTTTGCTAGATGTAGGTGCTGAATTTAATCCAGAAGCTGCGATGAATCGGGAAGAAATGGCACAGTTAATCGTGAAGGCGCTTGGCTACAAGAGCTTGACGAAGTTCGATGGGATCTTCAATGGCAATTTCGCAGATGCTGCTAAGCTTAAGAATGTTGGTGATGCAGCTATTGTGGTGGGGCTGAATATTATGTCTCTGAACGATGGACAATTTATACCTCAACAAGAAGTGACGAAAGCACAGGCGGCCAGTGCCTTCTACCGTTTCTTGCAAAGACGGTCTGAGCTGCAGGAGCAGCCTCGTTACTATTACTAAATAAGTGGTTGAGGGGAGTTGGCAAACACCTCTCCTAACAAATACAAGAAGCCTCTAATCCACTTGTTAGTGGGTTTGAGGCTTCTTGTGGTTGTGCTAGCTCCAGATGTGATCGTACCCTCATTGATGAGGACACAACACAACTTACGTCCTAGCTTAGAACATTGGAAATACATAACGAACTAGGAAATACAGAACACCGAAGATGATGACGATGTAAGCCGCATATTTGATGAAAGTAGAAGCAACTAAACTGGAATCCGATTTTTTCTCCACATGGCGTTCTTCGATATCGATATTGCGAGGCTGCGTCGACATTTGAATCACTCCTTTGAAGTTGTATTGCTATGTAATACCCTGCTGGGCATGAAGTGAAACATAGGATAAAGCTATACCAATATTATTTTCGTACAGGCGGGCAGAGTTGTGCTACAATAATCTTTAAAACTTTAATAGCACAATGTGGAGAAAGGAAGTAAGAGAAAATGGTTGTTTCCAGTAAAGTAGGTTTGGAAGATATTATTAGGGCCAATCATGTGCTCAGCAGGGTGATCGAACCATCGCCTTTGCAACGCAATGAGCTGCTCTCTAACTTGTATGAATGCAACGTTTATCTTAAACGTGAAGATATGCAAATTGTTCGTTCTTTCAAAATTCGCGGAGCGTATAACGTGATCCAAAGTTTAACACCGGAGGAACGCGAAGCGGGTGTCGTGTGTGCGAGCGCCGGCAATCATGCGCAGGGTGTGGCTTATTCCTGTAAACAGCTTGGTATTGAAGGAAAAATCTTCATGCCAACGACAACGCCTAGACAAAAGATTTCCCAAGTTAAGCTATTTGGCGGATCTTTTGTTGAAGTTATTCTCACAGGTGATTCATTCGATGATTCGTCTAACCATGCCAAAGCCTACTGTGCTCAAGAGAATAAGGTGTTCATACACCCCTTCGATGATGTCCGTACGATTGCCGGGCAAGGCACAGTTGGCCTCGAGATTTTGAATCAAATGCCCGAATCTCCTGATTTCATCTTCGCAACAATTGGTGGTGGTGGCCTTGCAGCGGGAGTTGCGACGTATGTGGATAGTGTTTCTCCACGTACACGTATTATCGGTGTTGAGCCAGAAGGCGCGGCAAGTATGACGGAAGCGCTCAAGCAGGGGAAGGTCGTGACCTTATCTACGATTGAGAAGTTTGTAGACGGCGCAGCTGTAAAGCAGGTCGGCGAGCTTACCTTTGACATTTGCAAAGAAAAGCTGGAGGATATCGTAATTGTTCCTTCCGGCAAGGAATGTACAACCATTCTGGAGCTTTACAACAATAACGCGATTGTCATTGAGCCCGCTGGCGCACTCCCGGTTTCAGCACTTGATACCTATCGGGAGCAGATTCGCGGTAAGAATGTAGTCTGCATCATCAGCGGCGGCAACAATGACATTGACCGTATGCAGCAGATTAAAGAAAGATCACTCGTGTATGAAGGCTTGAAGCACTACTTTATTCTTAATTTTCCGCAGCGTGCTGGGGCATTGCGCGAATTTCTAGAAGAAGTCTTAGGACCCACAGACGACATTACCCGATTTGAGTATACGAAAAAAAATAACAGGGACGATGCTCCGGCGCTGGTCGGCATTGAGCTCAAAAATAAAGATGATTATGAGGGGCTTATTGAGCGCCTATCCCAGAAGGATTATGGCTATATAGAAATAAATAAGGATCCCAAGCTCTTTAATTTGCTTATTTAAGGAAAATTAGCCAAATGCGGAATGGATATGATATAGTTAATTAGTCCCATGAATTCCCTTAATATCGTAAAGGCAAACTTATCGAAAGGTAAGGACGCAAAGCTGCAGGTCTAAGGTTGCCTTTGCAACAATGATGGCTGGGCTGCCGACAGGTTGCAGTTTACCTAGACAGGTACACCTACGGCTATTCCGATTCGGAATAGCCTTTTTTCTCATATCAGATAAGGAGGTTCAAGAATGAAAGGCATACTTTCTAAGTGGATACAGCATATGAAAGCGCAAACGTTGGTCTATCTGGGCGTGCTGGGCTTCTTTTTGTTGACCATTAATCTACTTGCTGCTTCTTCTTTCTCCTTTTCGCCTTACGTTTTCATTAGTATGCTTGTTCAAGCACTAATCTGTCTATTTTTTGCGAAGAGTGTAGGGCAACTGCTTCTTACTAGTAGAGAGCAGGAAGAAAAGAGCAAACAACTAGCCTTTCTGGCGTATCACGATACATTGACAGGATTACCCAATCGCCGATTGTTTAATGACCGACTGGAGCGGGCACTCCTGCATGCGCAACGCAATGAACAGCTGGCGGCTGTTATGTTCTTGGACATGGACCGATTCAAGGATGTCAACGATTCATTAGGTCATGCTTATGGTGATCGTTTAATTCGCCTTGCAGCAGAACGTTTGCTGAGCTGCCTGCGGGGGTCGGATACGGTGTACCGACAAGGTGGCGACGAGTTTACTATTTTACTAGAATCTTTTGCAAAGCCTGAAGATGCAAGAGTTGTAGCTTCCCGAATTCAAATGGCTCTGGAAGAGCCTTTTATCCTAGATGGAATGCCTGTAACCATAACAGCTAGTATTGGGATAGCATTGTATCCGTTAGACGGTATGCTGCCTGAGCAGCTCATGGCGTATGCAGATGAAGCGATGTATACGGCCAAAAACAGAGGACATAACCAGTTCCAATTCTATGCTTCTGACATCGATGCCATGGTGAAGAGCAAAGCTCACATGGAGAAAGAGCTTCGATCGGCCTTAGACAACAATCGGTTTGAAATCCTATATCAGCCTCAATATGAAATAACAAACCGGAAATTAATCGGAATGGAAGCGATCATTCATTGGAGCAAGGGAGACGCCCTCCTCGCATCCAGTATGGATTGGAAGAAAGCGGCCGAGGAAATGGGGTTCATGTTACCCATCGGGAAATGGGCTGTACGAACGGCATGCAGACAGATGAGAATCTGGCAGGATGAGGGCTACGCACCGCTGAGAATGACCCTAGCCGTAACGGCTTCACAGTTTAAAGATGAGCATTTTATTGAGGAAATTGCCGTTGTTTTGAAAGAGACAGGTATAGATCCGATGTTGGTGGAACTGGACCTTACGGAAAGTATCACATCTTCCAATGTACAAGAGGCTAGCGAGAAATTGATTATGCTGAAGAAGTTCGGTGTACGTATCGTTATGGATGACTTGTGTACAGGTTTATTTACACGAAGCGGGCTCGAAGGTATGCCGCTCGATAGCGTTAAATTGGATAGCACATTGATCCGGGATTTGGTAGACGACGATGAGAATCAGCTGCTGGCTGCTGCCATTATTCGTATGGCTCACCGTCTAGGTCTAAATTTAATTGCAAAAGGTGTCGAAACAGAGGAACAGCTGGAGCACTTAAGACTTTTGCAGTGTACGGAAGTGCAAGGAGTGCTGTTTAGCAGCCCTTTAGGACCCGAACAATTCCTGCGACTTATGAACGATAAAATTAACAAAGGGTAATCTAGATTTTATTAACCAGTGGTAGTATAATAAATAATTGGGGCTTGGAACCTATATTGTAGGGGCTTACAAAAAGACCATGTCAACTTGTATGACATAACGAATTATGTTATTTTGCTGGTGTATCGCTTTTCTCATAGGTTTCAAAATGATACACTCATCTATAGGCAGTCTTACATAATTTAACTAATTGTGGTCAACCTACAATGTGAGATTTCATGGTTTTAAATTAAATGATCTTATGGGGGTAATAATCATGAAGAAAATGCTTTCAACAGCTCTTATGGCTGTAACGGTTTCTGCATTAGCTCTTTCCGGCTGTGCCAAAAAAGAAGAAACGAAACCGGCGGCTTCAGCAACTCCGGCTACTACTGCAGCGGCAACAGCTTCAGCGGCGCCAAGCAACACCAGCGGTAAAGACTTCAAAATCGGAATGGTTACCGATATTGGTGGCGTCAACGATAAATCTTTTAACCAAAGCGCATGGGAAGGCTTGAAGGCTCTTGAGAAACAAACAGGAGCGAAAGTGAAAAACCTTGAATCTAAAGGCGATGCGGATTATACACCTAACTTAAACCAATTCGTTAAAGACGGTTACAACCTGACTTGGGGTATCGGCTTCTTGATGGGTGATGCACTTAAAACAGTAGCAACACAAAACCCAAATGCTAAATTAGCGATCATTGATAATGTTGTTGAAGCTCCAAACGTTGAGTCCGTAACGTTCTCAGAGCAAGAAGGTTCTTACCTTGTTGGTGTGGTTGCAGGTCTAACAACTAAATCGAACAAAATCGGTTTTGTTGGGGGTATCGACATCCCGGTTATCAAACGTTTTGAAGCTGGTTTCGTAGCTGGTGTTAAAGCGGTTAATCCAAATGCCAAAGTACAAATTAACTATACAGGCGCTTTCGATAAGCCTGACCTTGGTAAAGCAGCAGCAGCAACCATCTACAACGATGGCGCTGATGTCATTTTCCACGCAGCTGGTTCCACAGGTAATGGTGTGTTCAACGAAGCAAAAGACCGTGCGAAAAACGGTAAAAAAGTTTGGGTTATCGGCGTAGATAAAGATCAATCCCTTGAGTTCGGTGATGAAGTAACACTGACTTCCATGTTGAAACGTGTTGACACAGCGGTTGCTCGTGTATCCAAAGATGTTATTGACAACAAATTCCAAGGTGGTAAAGTCGTTACACTTGGTCTTAAAGACGATGGCGTAGGCCTTCCTGAAACTTCCAAGAAAAACGTAACACCTGAAATCTTGAAAAAAGTTGACGAGTTCAAAGCAAAAATTATTAGCGGCGAAATCAAAGTTCCTGAAAAACCTTAATGCAGGTATAAAAGTCGTAGCGGTTACGAACGATATGTGTACTTCTGTTCAAACAAGGCTAGTTATAATAACTAGCCTTGTTCTTTAGTTTTAGAGGTAATTAAAAAAATTGATCCTTAGGGTGATCTGATGAATGAAGTAGTCCCTGTTGTTGAACTTAGCAACATTACGAAGCGGTTTCCAGGAATAGTGGCGAATGATGCCATTAGCTTAAAGCTGATGAAGGGTGAAATTCATGCCTTGCTTGGCGAAAATGGTGCGGGTAAATCAACACTAATGAACATTGTGTTCGGACTTTATCAGCCGGATGAAGGCAATATTAAAGTGCAAGGCAAGGAAGTATTTATCGATAGCCCGAATCGTGCTATCGAGCTTGGCATTGGTATGGTGCATCAGCATTTCAAGCTGGTTCAACCATTTACCGTGACAGAAAACATCATTTTGGGTATGGAGCCCAAAAAAGGGTCCAAAATTGATTACAAAACAGCGCAAGACAAAGTACGCAAGTTATCGGAGCAATATGGTTTGCGTGTGGATCCAAAAGCGAGAATTGAAGATATCTCCGTCGGTATGCAGCAGCGTGTGGAAATATTGAAAACGCTGTATCGCGGCGCCGATATTCTTATTTTTGATGAGCCTACAGCAGTACTAACGCCGCAAGAGATTAGTGAATTGATGGTGATTATGCGCAATCTTGTGAAAGAGGGCAAATCCATCATTCTCATTACACATAAGCTGAAAGAAATTATGGAGATTGCCGATACCGTGACGATCATTCGTCGGGGCAAAGTGATTGATTCGTTGGAAATTTCGGAGACGAATCCACAGATTCTGGCGGAGAAGATGGTCGGGCGCGACGTTTCCTTCAAAGTGAACAAGCAGGAAGTGAAGCTTGGAGAACCCGTACTTCAGGTGAAAGAACTAGTTGCGCGTAACCAGCAGGGTTTGCCTGCTCTGAAGGGGCTTAACTTTGAGGTGAAAGCCGGAGAAATCCTGGGGATCGCCGGCGTTGATGGCAACGGGCAGAGTGAATTAATCGAGGCATTAACCGGGTTGCGTTCCATTGATAGCGGTCGTGTGCTGCTGATGGGAAGCGATATTACTAACCATACGCCGAGAGAAATCTCTGAGGCTGGATTGTCGCATATTCCTGAGGATCGGCACAAGCACGGACTCGTACTCGATTTTACAATGAGCGAAAACATGGTGCTGGAAACGTATTTTCATCCTGCCTATAACAAAGCTGGTTTCTTAAATTATGAAGCGATCGATCGCCATGCGGAAGCGTTAATTAAGCAGTTCGACGTTAGAACGCCAAGTATCTACAATAAAGCGCGATCCTTGTCGGGTGGTAATCAGCAAAAGGCGATTATTGCCAGGGAAATATACAAAAACCCCAATCTTCTCATTGCCGCGCAACCAACGCGGGGATTGGATGTCGGTGCAATCGAGTTCGTGCACCGTCAATTGATCGAGCAGCGGAACAAAGGCAAAGCGGTTTTGTTGATTTCTTTTGAGCTGGATGAAATTATGAATGTGTCGGATCGCATTGCCGTCATCTATGAAGGACAGATTGTGGGAGAAGTACTGCCGCAGGAGACGAACGATCAAGAGATTGGTTTGCTTATGGCTGGCAGTAAGCGCACAGAGAAAGGAGCTGCTCATGAATAAGGTTGCTCGTATTTTTACAAGTGAATCAGCGGTGAATCCGATCGTGGCGATTCTACTTGGGCTGTTATTCGGAGCGCTCGTTATGCTGGCAGGTGGATATAATCCGTTAGCTGCCTATGGAGCGTTATTTTCTCGGATTTTCGGTAATTCGTATGATATAGGGGAATCCATTCGTGCGATTACCCCTCTTATTTTGACGGGATTATCCGTTGCATTCGCATTTCGTACAGGCTTGTTTAATATCGGTGCCGAAGGGCAATTCGTCATGGGTATGACGGGGGCTACATTTATCGGTGTCAAATTGACAGGTCTTCCGTGGATTATTCATGCTCCGTTAGCTGTTATCGTCGGTGCACTTATTGGTGGATTGTGGGGAGCTATTGCGGGCTATTTGAAAGCAAAGCGTGGAGTTAATGAAGTTATTTCAACGATTATGTTGAACTGGATCGCTTTGTTCCTGTCGAATTATATTATTAATCAATTTCTTCTGGAGCCGAAGCAGCAGCGCTCCTACATGATCCAAGACTCGGCATCTCTAAGCATCACATGGCTATCAGCTCTGCTGGATAATGCGAGGATGCACTGGGGGACACTCATTGCGATACTAGCAGCGGTTGTATTCTACATCATCTTGTGGAAAACGAAGCAAGGCTACGAGCTGCGTGCCGTTGGTCATAACATCGATGCCGCGAAATATGCCGGAATGAATGTGAAGAAGAACATTATTAAAGCCATGTTTATCTCTGGCGTGTTTGCCGGGCTTGCGGGCGTGTTTGAAGTCCTTGGTGTATTCCACTATCAAGTTGTTTCAGCAGGCTTCCCAGGTTACGGGTTTGATGGGATTGCGGTATCCCTGCTAGGTGCTAACAATCCAATCGGGATTGTGCTCGGGGCCGCACTGTTTGGTGGATTGTCTTACGGTTCAGCAGGAATGAGTTTCGGAGCTGATGTGCCGCCGGAGATTATCCGTATTGTCATCGGTTCGGTTATCTTCTTCGTCGCAACCCAAGGTATCGTTAAATGGGTGCTCATCCCATTCTATAGTAAACGCAAGAAAGAGAGGGCTACGTAACATGGACCTGCTCACCATGCTTAACGCGTTTTTCACGAAATTTAGTGAACTTATCAACACGACGCTCGTCTATTCGACGGCGCTCATCTTTGGAGCCTTGGGCGGGATTTACTCGGAGCGCTCTGGAGTCGTCAATATCGGGATTGAGGGCCTCATGGTTTCCGGGGCATTCGCTTCGGCCGTTGGTGCTTATTATGCAGAAGAGGCGAATATGGGGATCTGGTCCCCGTGGATCGGTTTGCTGACAGCCATGGTATTTGCGCTCATATTCGCTCTGATTCATGCGGTAGCAACGATTTCGTTCAAAGCCAATCAAGTCATCAGCGGTGTTGTAATTAACTTCTTGGCAGCAGGCGTAACGTTGTATTTGGTTAAAGTACTGTTCAATGGTGCTGGTCAAACAGAAACGTTAAATGATGTGTTTTCCAAATGGGAAATTCCGATTTTGTCCAAAATACCGTATATCGGATATGCTCTCTTCAATGCTTATCCGACAACATACATTGCTTTAATTCTCGTAGCGGTTACTTACTATGTGCTGTTCAAGACACCATTCGGTTTACGTCTTCGGTCCGTTGGGGAGCACCCGAGTGCCGCGGATACCGTAGGGATTAAAGTGAAGCGTATTCGTTACATCGCCGTGTTGATTAGTGGTCTGTTAGGCGGACTTGGCGGGGCGACCATTACGCTCACAACAACAAGTGCCTTCTCGCATAACACGATCTCAGGTCAAGGGTTTATTGCTATGGCTGCGATGATTTTCGGTAAATGGCATCCAGTTGGCGCATTGGGCGCAGCAGTCTTCTTCGGAATGGCGCAGGCGCTCAACAACTTCATGCGTTTGTTCGAATTCTCAAAAAATATTCCGCAGGAATTCCTCTACATGCTGCCTTATGTACTGACCATCTTAGTACTGGCAGGCGCAGTAGGTAGGGCTAAAGCACCATCAGCTCTTGGTGAACCTTACGATCCAGGTAAACGATAAAAAAAACATGCACAGCTAGGGGAATATCCCTGTAGCGGTGCATGTTTTTTATTGTGAACAATTTCCAACCGATACGTGTCGGAAAATACAGGGAATATGTCGAATGATGGCGAAATCCCAATCCACTCGATATTTTTCATAATCTATTACATATGACAGCGGAAGGATGAATGTCACAAATGTCTGTTTTACGAACCTTGTTAGGAGCCAAGTCGCTCAAGGTGAAATTGACGCTGCTGCTGCTGGCCGTCTCACTGATCCCTCTTTTGGTCTCTCTACTTATTCTTACCTCTCAATCCTCTTCTCTTGTTGAGTCGGACACCAAAGATCAGCAAATGCATATTGCGGAGCTTAGTACGAGCGAGATCAATGCCTGGCTGAATGGCAAAATTGCTTCTATGCAATCTGTTGTTAAAGCCCATCCAGATTTTATTGACGGTAAGTCAAACGCGATCTTACCCGTTCTGAAAATTATGGCCGAGAGCGATCCGGAAGTGTATCGTTTTGCATATATTGACCCGCAGGGGGTGTCCATTGACACAGCTGGCGATAAGTTGGACGCAAGCAAATTTGATAATTTTAAGAAAGCTGCCGTTGATAAGAAAGTATCGGTGTCCGAAATCATAAAGGAGGAAAGCAGCGGCAAAAACATTATCATCATCGATGTTCCCCTCGTGGACGGCAAAGGCGATTTCCGCGGCATCGTGCAATCTTTCCTCTTTCCTGAACAAATGCTGTCCATCATCAATCGCATCAAATTCGGCGAAACAGGCTACGGCTACCTGCTCTCACCAAGCGGTACATATCTCGTTCACTCGAAGAAAATGGGACAAAAATTGGCGGAATCATCCACGGCAGAGAAGATGGATCTTTACAAAAATACGGTATTCAAGGATAAGAGCGGGTATATCCTATACAAAGAGCCAGATGGCACACTGAAATCAGCTGCTCATCAAACCATTGATGCCACGGGTTGGAAGCTTATTTTGACCGCCGAACATTCGGAAGTATTCCAAAAAGTAAATCAATTAAAGAAAAATTCAGCCATCATGCTGGCTGTTGCTGCGCTGCTTGTTATTGTAATAGCTATGCTCGTCTCGCGGATGATGATTCGCCCAATCACGACGATTTCATCCCTCATGCAGCGAGTAGGGCAAGGTGATCTATCTGGTCGATTGAAAACCCATGGAGATGATGAAATCGCCTCGATGAGCAAGAACATCAATGCGATGCTCGATTCTTTTTCCGAGATGATTTGCAAAATATCAGAAGCTGTTTCGCACACCGCCGCATCTTCCGAGCAGCTCACTGCCATAGCGAGTGAATCGACGAAAGCTTCCGAACATATCACCGTAGCTGTCCAACAGGTCGTGCAGGGTTCCGAAGCGAACTATCAGGCATCCGAACAAATTTCGACCGCAATGGGTGAAATGTCATCGGGCGTGCAGAAAATTGCCGAATCATCCACGAATGTCTCGGAAACAGCACAAAGTGTCGTTCAAGAAGTCGGTCGTGGAAACGGGGAAATTCAACAAGCAATTACCCAAATGCGACAGGTCAGTCATACCGTAGAACATACTGCCGAACTCGTGCACGGCTTAGAGGAGAAATCCGAGCAAATTCGCCAGATTGTTAGCTTTATTTCCGAAATTGCTACACAAACCAACCTGCTTGCCTTGAACGCTTCCATTGAAGCGGCAAGGGCGGGCGAACATGGCAGAGGCTTCGCCGTCGTCGCTAGCGAGGTTAAGAAGTTGGCGGAGCAAACAAGTAGCGCGACCGTGAACATTTCCTCCATTATCGGTGAAACGATTAGTGCTACGAAAGAAGCATCAAGCTCGATGCGGGGCGGACTATCAGAGGTTGAAAAAGGTTCGGCTCTCGTTCAAGCGGCTGGGCAAGTATTCCAATCGATTCTGGCCTCTATTGGGCATGTAAATGACCAAATCCAAGAAGTATCGGCCGCATCAGAAGAAATATCAGCGGGAACCGAAGAGGTGGCCGCTTCTTCTCAGGAGACAGTCAGTATCGTAAAGCAGGCTATGGATGAACTGCAGGCCATTGCCAAGTCGGCAAGTGGGCAGCTGCAATCGATGGAAGAGATCAACTCCTCCTCCGAATCGCTTAGCATGTTGACGGTCGATCTACAGGATCAAATCAACCGCTTCAAGTTGAAATAAAATAGGGAGTAAAGCACCTCATCCGACTATCGGTGAGGTGCTTTGTTTATTTATAGATGAGATCCGCCGCTTGCATCAATCAATTGCCCTGTTATCCAGCGGCTGTCTGAAGAGGCGAGAAAGGCCGCAACATCGGCCACATCTTCCGGTTGTCCCCATCTGTTAAAAGGGGAGAGACCGGTAGCGAATTTCTGCCCGTTTGGATCCTGCAATGTTGCAGCATTCATATCGGTATCGATGATACCAGGCAGGATGGCGTTCACCGTAATGCTGCGATTCCCGAGATGCTGAGCTAAGACGAAGGTTAGTGTGTTGAGCGCACCTTTCGAAATGCTGTAGCCCAGAAGATTAGGGAAAGCCAAACGGGTAACAGCCGAAGAAATATTGATAATGCGGCCTTCGTTTCTCAGACGCGGCAATGCTTGTTGGATAAGAAAAAGCGGTGCTTTGACATGGATGCCCATGACTTCATCAAAAGATTGTTCCGTCGTCTCCTCGATGGTTCCACCCTGCCCGATTCCGGCGTTATTAACAAGAATATCAAACTGATTACCACCAGTGTGCTTCTCGAGGGCTTCGTCCAAGCCCACATACAAATCTCGAACGCCGTTTACGGCATTCAAGTCCGCACCGAGCGTAAAGGCGGAGCCGCCTTTACGCTGAATCTCACGAACCACTTCTTCTGCGGCGTTATGATTCATTCTGTAATGGATGGCGACAATGGCTCCATCCTGCGCTAGACGCCGTGCAATCCCTCGTCCAATCCCCCGGCCTGCACCCGTTACTAAAGCAATTTTACCTGTCAGCTTGCTCATATCCTCATCTCCTTCAATGTTTTCATAAATAGTTTTATCACAGGGTGACATTCGAAATGTTGCTCTCTCATTCCGAATAAACTTTTATGATCGACATGAGTAGATTTAAGTTTGAGGTTATGGAGTCATCAGCAGGGACAGCTGCGACCTTAAAATTAAAGCGATTTGATTTGATTCCGATACTCGCTTGGCGAGACGCCGTACCAACGTCGGAATTGTTTAGAGAAGTAAAGCGGATCATAGAAACCTACGGATGATGCAATCTGTTCGATGGTAAGCTCCAGCCGTTCTCGAAGCAGCAGGCGAGCTTTATCCACACGCAGTTTCAGAAGAAATGTTACGGGTGTTACCTTGGTATGGCGCTTGAACATGCGCGATAAATACGCGCGGTTGTAGCCCAAACTCTCGGCCATCAGCTCAATAGTGATTGGCTCGGCGTATTGGGTGGAAAGGTAGTGAATCGCTTGCTGCACGATGCGATCACTCTCGGCTTCCGTGACCACGCCGGCTAATGTGGAAGCTGATAATGTTTCACAGTATTCACCGAGTAACAAGTGCAGGTATCCGATGGATTTCAGTTGTGCGTTTGCCTTTTTGGATCTTAGAGCTTGCTGAATATGGCGAAAAAGGACAGGGATGTGGCGGTTGCGTTTGGTATGAATAATGGGCTGCAAGGGAATAACTCCTGTTGAAGCAACTAACGCCGCGGCCTGCGTACCTGTAAAAGCGATCCAGCAATAGTGCCACGGATCGGTCTCATCGGAGACATAGCTTATGAGCTGTTCAGGCTCAATGACGAAGCTGTCCCCGGCGCCAAGCTCGTACTCTTCGCCTTGAGAGGAGAACACCCCTTTACCCGATATCACATAGTGGATCAGATAGTAGTCGTATACTTTGGGGCCTAACCGATGCTCAGGCTTCGTCTGGCTCTCACCCGCAAACAGCACGGTTAATTCACTCTCTTGGGAAGGTAGTGGATTCGAAACAACGTAATAGCTCTCTGACTTTGGCATGCCTACTCCTCATCTCCGATCGAAGCATCTTCATATACCATCACTTTATCATAAATCTTATAAAAAAGTAGTGAGCCTGAGATCACATTTTTCCATGTGGAAATAACATGCCTCCATAGCTAATTACACGTTCTTCTCGTATACTGAAGTTACAAAGATACCAAGCATAACGACTCCATCATCCTCAGATGACGAGCGAAATCACTTCTAAAACCACTAAAGGCGGTGCCAGAATGGCAGATTTGCAAGCTCTAAAAAACACGTTTATTGAAATTTACGGGAATTCTACAACGGCAATTTCAGCTTTTCATGCTCCAGGTCGGGTGAATTTGATCGGTGAGCACACGGATTACAATGGCGGTTATGTTTTCCCGGCAGCGCTAACGTTCGGAACAACGTTGATCATTCGTCCAAGACAAGATCGTGTAATTGGATTTGCATCGACAAACCTGGCACTTCGCAAACAAATTTCCATAGATGACTTGTCCTATCAAGAAGAGGATGACTGGATCAATTATCCGAAAGGGATTTTCGTACACTTGGCAAAAGAAGGTTTCCCTGTTACGCAGGGCTACGATCTTTTGTTCCACGGTGAAATCCCGAATGGTGCCGGACTTTCGTCCTCGGCTTCCATTGAAGTCGTTACAGCTTTTGGCTTATTAACACTTGAAAAGTATCCGATTGATACCGTGAAAATCGCATTGCTCGCTCAAAAAACAGAGAACCAATTCGTTGGCGTCAACAGTGGCATCATGGATCAATTCGCGGTAGCCAATGGCAAAAAAGATCATGCCATTCTGCTCATGTGCGACACGCTTGAGTATCGCCATGTGCCTTTTCAAAGCGGCAGCTACAAGCTGGTTATAGGGAATACGAACAAACGCAGAGGTCTGATAGACTCCGCATACAATGAGAGAAGAAGCCAATGTGAGCAGGCTGTGACCTATTTGCAAAAGCAGTTTCCTTCGATCACTTTGCTTGGTCAACTGAACCTTGCGCAATTTAACGAATTCAAACATCTAATTCCAGACGAAACCATCCGCCAACGAGCGCAGCATGTTATTGAAGAAATTGACCGAGTACTGAAATCCATAGAGGTGCTGGAAGCGAACGACCTTGAATCTTTCGGTAAGCTGATGATCGGGTCCCATGACTCGCTTCGCGATCTTTATGAAGTAACAGGGGTAGAGCTGGATACGATGGTTGCGGCAGCACTGAAGGTTCCGGGTGTACTTGGGGCACGTATGACAGGCGCAGGTTTCGGCGGATGCACGGTTTCTTTAGTTCATGAGGACAGTGTACGGACGTTTATCGATCAAGTGGGTAAAGAATATACGGAAAAAACAGGCCTGACACCAAGCTTCTACGTTTGTGATATCGGTAATGGTGTCGAGCAAGTCGGGGAGGCGTTATAAATGGCCATTCTAGTAACGGGCGGAGCAGGCTATATCGGATCTCATGCGGTAGCAGAGCTGGTTGCCAAAGGTGAAGAAGTCGTTGTCGTTGATAATTTGCAGCAAGGGCACAGAAACGCTGTGCTTGGGGGCAAGCTGTACGTAGGTGATTTGCGCGATGGCGAGTTTCTGGATACGGTTTTCACTGAGAACAGTATTGATGCTATCATCCATTTTGCAGCGAATTCGTTAGTTGGCGAGAGCATGACCAATCCTGCGAAATACTATCACAATAACGTGTACGGAACGCTTTGCTTGCTTGAGAAAATGACGCAATACGGCGTGAAGAAAATCGTCTTCTCCTCTACGGCTGCCACGTATGGTGAGCCTGAAAATATTCCCATCCTAGAAAGCGATCGCACTTTGCCGACGAATACGTATGGCGAGACGAAGCTGGCTATGGAAAAAATGATGAAATGGTTCGACATCGCGCATGGCATCAAATATGTATCGCTTCGTTATTTTAATGCAGCTGGGGCTCATGCTGGAGGCAAAATTGGGGAGGATCATAGCCCAGAGACGCATCTGATTCCTATCATTCTTCAAGTGGCTCTTGGTCAAAGGCCGCATATTTCCATCTTCGGAGAAGACTATGCAACAGAAGATGGTTCGTGTGTTCGCGACTACATTCATGTTAGCGATTTGGCAAGCGCCCATGTTCTTGCGGTTGAGAAGCTGCGTGGCGGAGCAGAAAGCAATATTTACAACCTAGGCAATGGCACAGGATTCTCGGTCAAAGAAGTCATCGAAATCGCCCGTAAAGTGACCGGACATGCGATTCCTGCCGTCATCGAACCGCGTAGAGCCGGTGATCCAGCAACGTTAATTGCTTCCTCTGAGCGTGCAAGAGCTGAGCTTGGTTGGAAACCAACACGTGATTCCTTGGAATCCATTATCGAGAGCGCGTGGAACTGGCACCAAAATCATCCGAACGGGTACGAAGAGTAGAGTAGGGAAGACCGTGCAGAACGGAGCTGAACAGAAGCTTGTTTTGTAGAAAGGAACGTGGCACATGGAACGGACAGTTAAAGCATCGCAGCTTGCCGCATTGACCATAGAAAGGCTCCTTCAGTTCGCTATGCAAAATGGGCTGATTGAGCACCTTGATGTATATATTTCACGCAATGCTTTGCTAGATTTATTCGGTCTGGCTGAACCTTATCAAGGCGAAGTGCCGACAGAGAAATTGAGCAGTCCGGTTGCCTTGCTAGAAGAACTGCTCGATGCAGCTTTTGAGGCAGGCCTCTTGGAAGAGAATACGACAACGTACCGTGATTTGCTGGACGCACGGATTATGGGGCTCCTAATGCCTCGTCCATCCGAGGTCGTGCATCAATTCTGGAACACTGCCAAAACAACGAGCGTTGAGGCGGCGACGGATTACTTCTACAAGCAATCCATCGATTCCAACTATATTCGGATGGATCGCATTCAGAAAAATGCCTACTGGTTGGCCGAAACAACGTATGGCGATCTCGAAATCACGATCAACCTATCCAAACCGGAAAAAGATCCGAAGGAAATTGCCCTGCTCAAAACACTGCCGCAAAGCAGTTATCCCTTATGTCTGCTATGCGCTGACAACTTAGGGTACGCAGGCCGTGTGAATCACCCGGCGAGGCAAAATCTGCGTGTTATTCCGTTGGAATTGGATGGCGAGAAGTGGTACTTCCAGTACTCACCGTACGTGTACTATAACGAGCACAGCATCATCTTCCATGAGAAACACATCCCGATGAAAACGACGGCGCACACGTTCTACCGTTTGCTGGATTTCATCGATCAGTTTCCTCATTATTTCATCGGGTCGAATGCGGACCTGCCGATCGTAGGTGGTTCTATTCTGAACCACGACCATTTCCAAGGCGGACGCCATAAATTTCCGATGGAAAAAGCACCAAGTGAGAAGGCATTCTCACATGCTGAGTTTGCCGGTGTGAAAGCCGCCATCGTCAAGTGGCCGATGTCGGTGCTTCGCCTGAGCGGGCACAACAAGCAGCAGATTTATATGCTTGCGAGCAAGCTGCTCGAAGACTGGCGCGCATACAGTGATGCGGAAGCGGATGTTCTCGCTTTCAGCGAGAAGGACGGACAGCGGGTCCCGCATAACACGATCACCCCGATCGCCCGCAACAATGCACGGGGCGAGTATGAGCTTGATCTGGTGCTGCGCAACAACCGCACCAGTGAAGAGCATCCGGATGGGATTTTCCATCCGCACCAGCACTTGCACCACATCAAGAAGGAGAACATCGGCTTGATCGAGGTTATGGGGCTGGCGGTGCTGCCAGGCCGCCTGCAAGAGGAGCTGGCGGATATCGCCAAGCTCCTCACCGGCGAAGCCGCATTCGGCCGCGAGATCCGTGAAGAGGCCAGCCATCCGCTGCATAAGCATGCGGAATGGATTGAAGCGATGCTTGCGAAGCATGGCGCTGCGCTGCAGCAGGACGGAGCGAATGCGGTGCTGCAGGCGGAAGTTGGCAGCAAGTTCATGGACGTGCTGCTGGACGCAGGCGTGTTCAAGCGTGATGAAGCCGGGCAAGCGGCTTTTGGACGGTTTTTGGCGGCTGCGGGCTTTGCACAGTTGTAATTGTAGTTGGAACTCTCCGGTCACTATGATCGGGGAGTTTTTTTGTCAGCATATAAGAATTTCTGGTTTTGGGTTAGGGGTAAGGCGACGAAGCTTACCTTATTTAGGATAGTAAGCTACAGATTTTTGCTAGGCTAATGAGATTGTGGATATGAATAATCATTCGGAAGTAACTATGCTTTTCTAGCGTTTTGTTCCTGGTTTTTTGAAAAATTGGAGAATTAAGAAGGCAAGTTGTACTGCGTACAACAATTTCCTTGATTTCTGCTTGGCAAGCTCAGAATGTTGTAGGTTCTACAACAATTTAGCCATTTTTATAGGCTATAAAGCTACTTTAGGCAAAAAATCGTTGTATTTTGTGCAACAATCGGTTGGAAAAAGTGGATTAGCTTGCCTAAAGTTGTACTTAGTACAACTTTACACGGATAAGTATGCGAATGTTTCAGCATTACGTCACTTGGGCGTAGATTGCTTTGCAACAACCTTTATAAGCACGCTCAACCAAGGACGGCGCAAGCCGGTTTTTATATTTAGGTGGAATGGGAAGCGCTATTTGCTTTTGAATCCTAAGCTTGATAGTAGTAAACTAAATAGTAAGTAGTTGGTAATTAGTTGATGTTATCTGGTTTTGGATCGAGGAGGAGAAAACAGGATGGAAAGCTTTGGGGCTTTGATAGTGGAACGATCAGAGGAGCAGTTTACCGCCAATGTGAAAGATCTGCGGCTGGAGGACTTACCACCAGGTGAAGTGACGATTCGTGTTTTATATTCTGGAATTAATTATAAAGATGCTCTGGCTCTTAGCCCGACTGGACGCGTTGTGCATGCCTACCCGATGGTACCAGGAGTTGATTTGGCGGGAACCGTCGTTTCTTCATCAGATCGGCGGTTTCGCGAAGGAGATGAGGTACTTGTCACCAGCTACGAGCTAGGTACAGGGCATTACGGCGGATTTAGCACCTATGCACGTGTACCGGCTGACTGGGTCGTGCCTCTCCCGCAGGGATTAACCCATCGAGAGGCGATGATACTGGGTACGGCGGGATTTACCGCTGCACTCTCCATACAGCGCATGGAGGAGAATGGGCTAAACAAAGAGCAGGGGCCAGTGCTTGTTCGCGGTGCAACCGGAGGAGTAGGCAGCAGCAGCGTGTCCATGCTTGCAGCTCTTGGTTATGAGGTGGAAGCAAGCACTGGGAAGTCCGAAGATCATCAGTACCTGCTCGATTTAGGGGCTAAGCGGGTATTAACGCGGGAGGAGCTTACTCCCTCTGTAAGCAAGCCACTGAATAAGGAATATTGGGCGGGCTCTGTTGATCCTGTTGGGGGCAACTCCCTTGCCCATGTGCTGAGTAGGATGAAGTACGGCGGTTCCGTTGCCTTGAGTGGTTTGACAGGTGGCGGTGAGTTCGCCGCGTCGGTGTTTCCTTTTATCCTGCGAGGTGTGAATGTATTAGGGATTGATTCGGTTGCTTGCAGGGTGGAGGTTAGAAAGCCCCTGTGGGAGCGCATTGCGAAGGAACTGAAGCCAAAAGGCCTGGAACAGACTGTCTATCAAGAGGTTACGCTGGTTGGAGTTTCGGAGGCTGCTAAGCAGGTTCTGGAAGGGAAGGTCAGAGGAAGAGTGCTTGTCCGATTATAAAGGTGGAGACAGGCACTTCTTTCATTTCACGAAATAAGGAGAGATGGACGTTGAAAATGCGCGTTTCTGCTGTGCAATATCATTTGCATACGATACATAGTTTCGAAGAGTTCGCCGCGCAGGTGGGGCATTATGTGAAAGTGGCTCAGGAGTTTGAGGCGGAATTTGTGCTGTTTCCTGAATTATTTACGACTCAGTTAATGTCTATAGGGGATGAAAATGGTAAGGCGCTGCCCATCGAGGCATTGCCGTCGTATACGGATGCTTATCGAACGCTTTTTCAAGGGTTGGCGAAGCAAACGGGGATGCATTTGATCGGTGGCACTCACATTACCTCTGAGGAAGGAAAGCTATATAATACAGCATTCTTGTTTTACCCCGATGGCCGAATTGGGGAGCAGAAGAAGCTGCATATCACTCCGACTGAAGTGAAGGAATGGAATATGGGTGCTGGGGATTCCTTGCAGGTTTTTGATACGGATAAAGGCCGCATTGCGATTCTGGTCTGTTATGATGTGGAGTTTCCGGAAATCGTCCGGATGGCGAGAGCACGCGGAGCGGATGTGCTGTTCGCCCCATCTTGTACGGATGACCGGCACGGATTCCATCGTGTACGTTATACGTGCCATGCTAGAACGATCGAAAATCAAATCTACGTGGTCACGACGGGGACAGTCGGGGCACTGCCAACGGTTGATTTCATGAGGGGCAACTTCGGACAGGCTGCGGTGATCACACCGAACGATGTGCCTTTTCCGCCAAAGGGAATTCTAGTAGAAGGCGAGATCAACGGTGACATGGTTGTTACGGCTGATTTGGATCTGGAGCTGCTGAACCTCGTTCGGGAAAAAGGCTCCGTCACCACGTGGCGTGACCGTAGAACAGATTTGTACACGGATTGGTCCTAACGAAGTGAAATCAAGGGGGCTTACAGTGCACGATGGATTTAGAAGCTGCCAAGAAAGTTACAGAACCGGAGAAATTGTACGCTAAAAAATTATACGTCTTCGATGGGGATAAACCGATCGAGGCTGTGATTCGCAATTATGGAAAAGGCGATTTTGACGCGCTCATTCGCGTTCAGCAGGAAAGCTTCCCTCCGCCTTTTCCATCGGAGCTGTGGTGGAATGAGAAGCAGCTCACGGAGCATATCACCCGATTTCCCGAAGGGGCGCTTTGTGTAGAGGTGGCCGGTCAGGTTGTTGGGTCCATAACAGGGTTTCGCGTAGACTATGAGGAGCAGCAGGCAGCTGACCATAGTTGGTCATCTTTGACGGACGACGGGTACATCCGAACACATCGTCCAGATGGCGACACCCTCTATATAGTGGACATATGTATTATGCCGGCTTACCGCAAATTTGGTCTCGGCAAGTTGATGATGCAGTCTATGTACGAAGTGGTCGTGCATCTAGGTTTAAGAAGGCTGCTTGGAGGCGGGCGGATGCCAGGTTATCACAAGCATGCCGCTGTGATGAGCGTGGATGACTACGTGAGGGCCGTCATGGCAGGGATATTGAAGGATCCGGTTATTACTTTTTTGCTGCGCTGCGGCCGGACGCCTGTGCAGGTTGTGCCAAACTATTTGCAGGATGAGGAGTCACTTAACCATGCGCTTTTGATGGAGTGGCGGAATCCATTTCGAATCTGACGAAGGAGTGAAGTTCTTATTATGGAGTACATACGGATTACAAGCATAGATAATCCCTTGTTTCGGAGCATGCATGATCTGATGAAAGAGGTATTTCCACCAGAAGAGGTGCTCGAATACGCATTGTGGAAAGAACCGCTCGAGGACCCTGGTATCCGGGTATTCGTAGCCGTTCATGAAGGTAAAGTCGTAGGCACAACGGAGTATCGCTACTATGATGACTTCCAGGTGGCGATGACGGACTTCACCATTATTGGTCAAGCGGGGCTTGGTATCGGTCGCTTTCTGGCGCGGAAACGCTGGAATGATCTAGAAGTATTGGCAGCCGAATCTGGCAAGCCGATGCTGGGAATGTTCGCTGAGATTTATGATCCCTATCGGATCGAAGATCATGCTTTCGGCGGCGTGAAGCCGATGGATCCTTATGTACGGCGTGAGGTATTGTCACATCTGGGCTATAAGCGGATCGACTTCCCATACGTTCATCCCTCTTGGGAGAACAATGGAGAAGCGGTTGAGGAACTCGACCTCTGTTTCTTGCCGACAGATGAGAATCAAGATGAGTTAGACGCAGGGCTCGTTGTGAAGTTCTTGAAACGCTATTATTCCGTTTTGGCGAATAAGCCGAAGGCTTGGCATGATATGGTTGAGGGGCTTGAGGGGAAAACGATGTTGGCACTTAAGCCTCTGTAGGGGTATCAAAAGTGGATAGAAGTCTCTAAAGGCTTCTATTTCATCAACTTAATGTAAAAGATTAAGATTAGAGTCCTTAAAGGCTATTATTTGGGAAGTTTTTTTGAAATGCATTCTTTTTAGCATAGATAGCAGTCCTTAGAGGCTTCTATTTTATTAAATCTACTGAAAATGTAAAAATAGGAGTCTCTACAGACTCCTATTTTTGTTGAGAAGCTCAATATCGTGTAATAGTGCTCTGTATAACACCACGAATTTGCTCCTGTTTACTCCCTACCAACCAAAATCCAATGTCTTTCCAGTCTCCGCCAGTGTCTTGATATTGCTCAGAATCATCCACCAACTTGCCTTGGTAGTCTCAAAGCTTGGGTGGTCGGGTGTCCAATTATCATTGACCAGCGTTAGTTTCGTACAGCTCCCAACAGTCTCAAGTGAGAATGTCATTCTAGATTCAAAGTCCGCATGATTCGGGTTGTAAGATGGACCGGCATGTTCGGTACAACTTATGAGCTTTTCCGGTTCGTATGCTAAAATCTTACCATATACATGAACGGTTTCCTCACCGTCATTACCAGGTCCCACGTAAGCATAATCGGATCCAATTTCAAAAGTAGACTGAAGCACACTGCCAAAGAGAATCTTACGCGTCCCCTCTGGAGTCACGAGAATATCCCACACTTCTTTAAGTCCTGCCCCAATGTAAAATTCGTATTTGAGTTCCATATACTTCCACTCCTTCGGTATGTGATATGATTAATTATAGATGGTTGAACAACCTATGTATTGTAAAAACGCGACAAGGAGAGAGCGAAGTGATTCCCAAAGCCACCAAGCCCAGCCTAGGTATTATGAATCTGCAGCAAGGCGAGCAGAAATTCCAGCTTTCGCGACATACCCCGTCTGAAGATCTAGCCTATTTCATACGACATTACTGGATAGTTAGGTGGGATTTAACCAACCAAGATCCTTATTTGCAGCATGTTATCCCGAATCCCTGCGTTAATCTCCTCGTTGAGCCAGGTCGAACGGCCATCTATGGCCCAGGGAAAGAGAAGTATGGGCATTATCTGCAAGACCAAGGATGCGTGTTCGGCGTCAAATTCAAGCCTGGCGGATTTTACCCTTTTTTAAAGCAGCCGATTTCTGATTTGTTGAACAATCCTATGAGTGTCATGAGCGTTTTTGATATAGATCCTCGTCAACTTGAGACGAATATTTTTGCACAGGTAGAAGATTGCCATATGGTCAATCATATCGAGCAACTGATCCGGCCCAAGCTTCCCGAACAGGATGAACAGGTCGTTTTTGTTAATAAGATCATCGATTATATCAATCAGAAGCCCGATCTGACCAAAGTCGATGCCCTCTGCGATTACTTCAATGTGAATAAAAGAACGCTGCAGCGCTTGTTCGACCACTACGTCGGAGTTAGCCCCAAGTGGGTGATCAAGCTGGCCCGAATCCAGAACGCAGCTGAGACGACGGATCTAAGCCGGAGACATAACTGGTCCAAGCTTTCCATGGATCTCGGATATCATGACCAGTCGCATTTTATCAAGGATTTCAAGTCCATTATCGGCCAGACTCCTGATGAATATGCTCGTGTGACGGTATGAAAAAGGTGCCGGCATGAAATTGTCGGCACCCCATTAAGCGGTCGCTCGCCGAGCGACGCAGAGATCTAGCGGCAGCCACGCTGCGTGCACGAGCATGTGCGCCACGATGGCAGCGGCGAGGCCATACTGCCAGAACAGCCAGCCTGCGGCAGCATACGAAGGCACGTGCCCTGCTGCGAATGCGATGCCGCTCACGATGATCGACAAAGTAAGAGATCGTATTAGTCGTCTATTTTTATGAAGTGGAATTGGCATTTGTTCACTTCCTTGTACGATTACTTTTTGCGTGACCAGATACGGTGTATTTTACGAACTGCGAATAGATAGACGATGAAGGGGGTCGGCACTTGAATGATCCCCCAGATCCCCCAAAACCATGGGTATTTCGCGCTGCGTTTGTGTGCATCCATGAACAGCCATGTGCTTTGCGCGAGTAGAAGAAGAGGGATGCCGATCCATGCCCAGAGGGGTAGTTGATCCCATTTTGAATCATTCATAGCGGTGTTCCTCCTGTTTGCGAACGAATAGCCAGACTAAAGGCGCTACAACAGCGAGAATTTGAAAAGTGATGAAAACAACAGGCTGTGCATTCATCATTACATATAAGAGTGAGAGCAGCAGCAGGGCAGCTATCCACAATTTGAGCAAGTCTCTCCAGAGCTTTGAACGCTGTTTGTTTTGCGTTTCAACGATTTGCTGATCGAACCAAGTGGGGCTTGGTGTGAAAGCCGGAAAGAGCTCATCAAGCCGTTGAAGCCCTTCTTGCAGCTGTTGTGCCGTCATCTCATCCTTGCTTTTGCCATTTTCTGAACCTTCTCTTTTCTTTGGATCTTCCGGTTCCATCTACGCCAGCTCCTTTCGCAATTGTTTGAGTGCATGATGCACTCTGGATTTGACGGTACCCTCAGCAATCCCCAGCATGTCACCGATTTCTTCATAGGTATAACCGTAGTAATGCTTGAGAATTACCGGAATGCGAGCCTCCTGCTGCAGCTCGGCTAATGCGTTCAGCACCTCAGGCCATTTCTCGTTCTGTTGCCCGGCTTGCCACTGCATCCGGCGCAGCGATTGATCTTGCTCTTGCTGGTGCCAGAGCTTTTCCCGCTTTTTGCGCCGTACCTGGTCCAAGAAAAGGTTCGTGGCAATCGTGATCAGCCAAGATGAAAACTTCGATTGTCCATTATACAGCCTGATCTTCTCTATGCACTTGATCATCGTTTCTTGGGTAATATCTTCAGCTATATGCGAGTCCAGCGTAATTTTCAACATATACTTGTATACAAAAGCAAAGTGCTGCTGCAGCAGCAAGGACAGAGCGGCATTGTCTCCGCGTATGGCCTGACGAATTAATTCGTGCTCTTCCAAGTGAGTGAACATCCTCTCTGCCTGAATTCATTGATAATACGAACAGCTCCAATACATCGTTCAATGTGCACGAAAATTTATGTAAAATTATTTATTAGCTTACCACGCCATAGTTCAGACATGTATAATGACATCAGGTAAGAACACTAGAATGATGGAGGACAACATTTTGAAACAAGGCATATTACCAAGAGCAGGACTGTCACCGCAGGAGTTGGAGGAAGTTCGGAAGCTTTGGGAGGTTTGTAATAGCCATGACCATATCGAGATTAAACTGAACTGGAGCACACTATCGGACCGTCCAGCAGGCGTGACGAATGACTTTTTATTTTACCAAAATGACCGTATTGTCGGCTTTTTGGCTATATATTGCTTTATGTCGACGGAAGTAGAGATTAGCGGGATGGTGCATCCAGAGGCGCGGCGTCAAGGTATTTTTGACCAATTGGTTCAAACAGCGATAGCCGAGTGTCGGTGCAGAGAAGTACCAAAGCTGATTTTTATTAATGAGCGTGGGTCGGAAAGCGGCAAAGGTTTCCTTACGAATCTAGGTGCAACATACAGTTTTTCGGAATATGTCATGGAGTTTCAAGAGCAAGCAGAAGCGACTCCGCAAGCTTTGGATTTAGATGATGGTATTGCCATTCGTTTGGCGGATGAGCAGGATACGGAACTGCTGGTTAAGCTCAATATGTCAGGGTTCGACATGTCGGAGAGCGACACGAGAGAGTATGTCACCCAAACCATTACCGGTGCTAAAGAGCGGACGTGGATCGCGGAGCTTGGCGAGAAGAGAGAGCCCATTGGGAAGATCGGAGCCATGGTCGAAGCAGAAGAGAGTGGATTCATCTATGGCTTTTGTGTAGAGCCGACGTATCGTGGTAAAGGCTATGGGCGGCGAATTTTGAGCCAAACGATAACAGAATTAAAACAGCGGGATCATGCTAGCGCCATAAAGTTGGAAGTATCTGTTGAGAACGAAAAGGCGCTAGGCTTATACGAATCATGTGGCTTTAAAACGAAAAATGCGAATAACTATTACGTGCTTTTACTTAGCTAAAAAAGAAGTAAAAAGGATAGAGAGGCAGCCTTGGCTGCCTCTCTATCCTTTTTATAGTTGATAAGAAAGTATAAGTTTATACGGTAGCTTCGTATCAACCTTAACAAACGCGGTCGTCCCTGAAGGACGACGAATTCGTTTATCCTTGAAAGAATAAGAAAGTATAAGATACAGCACATTTTCCATTGGGAGTGGATCTAGCCCATTCATATTCATATTGTTGCAAAGTTTGCAATAACCTACAGCCGGTACACAAGCTGTAACGATGTTTTTCATCATTTCAGTCGCGAGGGGGATGTGGAATCGTGTCAGTAACCATATATTTCATCTTTACAGACGAGAAGTTGGCGGATTGGTATCTTAACGAGCGAGTGATAGCAAGAGAAGTTCGTTCCCCATCCTCAAAATAGGCTTTAGACAAGAACCTGCCCATCGGCCAGGTTTTATTTACGTAACCCTCGTCTTGAATGGGGAGCTTGTTATTCATTCTCGGCGAAATCATGAGACGCAGCCGACTGATCATAACGATCTCTTGCTTGTTCTACATCGGAATAATGATCGACCGTCCAATTTTTTAACTCCTGCATCGGTTTCAACAAACTTTCACCGAGCGGAGTTAGTGAATAGTCAACACGAGGCGGAATGGTTGGCGTCAGATGGCGCATGACAAGTCCGTCCCGTTCCAGTTGACGCAAGGTTTGGGTTAGCATTTTTTTGGAAATGCCTTCAATACGCCTTCCCATCTCTCCGTATCGTGCGCTGCCATTCTCCAAGGCATAGAAGACAAGCACTGTCCATTTGCTCGAAATGATCTCAAGCATCCTGCTGTAGCCGCAAACTTTCAAGGATATGTCAGGATGGTTTCCTTTGTCGGTGAAGAACATCATTTACCTCCTAATGCACCTTTTGGTGCCCTGTGAACAAATAAGTGCCTACTTACTCAATTTTATTTGATGGGCTAATATATGTCTATATTGAGTTGTGAAGGAGAGATACCCTATGAAAGTTATACAAATCCAAGGTGGTTATGGTCTTACACATGTTAAGCAGGCAGAACGTCAAATACCGGTTCCGGGGCCAAATGAGGTGCTTATCAAGGTTCGGGCGGTTTCCCTGAACTCCCGTGATCTGGGTGTCATTGCCGGTTTCTATCAACCAGATCTGTCGAACCCGTTGGTACTGACTTCTGATGCTGTTGGCGAGGTTGTTGCTCTTGGTGCGCAGGCATCCAAGTTCAGTATTGGCCAACGGGTCAGCGGCATTTTTACGCAAAGTTGGATTTCTGGTGAAGCGACCCAGGCCAACTGGAGTAGCACGCTTGGCAGTCCCCTAGACGGGATGCTGGCTGAATACGTGGTCTTGCCTGAGCAAGGACTCGTGTATGTACCGGATTACCTGACAGATGCGGAGGCAGCGACATTTCCATGTGCCGGAGTGACGGCGTGGCATGCAATTATTGAAGAAGGGAATGTCAAAGCAGGTGATACGGTCGTGGTGCAGGGGACAGGAGGCGTTTCTTTGTTTGCACTGCAATTCGCCAAGCTTCAAGGAGCGTCCGTTATCGTGACGTCAAGCAGCGATGAGAAGCTAGAGAAAGCCCGTCAGCTGGGTGCGGATTTTGGGATTAATTACAAGGTTCATCCTGAATGGGAGAAAGAGGTACTAAAGCTTACCGAAGGTCGAGGTGCAGACCATATTATTGATGTGGGCGGAGCGGAGACACTTAATCAATCTATCACAGCACTTCGTGTTGGAGGCCGAATCAGCATCGTTGGACTTCTCTCCGGCGGCTCGGTAGAAGGTTTCCAAGTGGTGCCTGCGATTTTGCGCAGGGCGCGGCTTCAGGCTATTAATGTGGGGAGCAGAGAGATGTTTGAATCCATGAACCGTGCCATTACGAATCATAAACTTCGTCCTGCGATTGATCGCGTTTTCCCATTTGAACAGGCTATTGACGCTTTCAAATATTTCGAAAATGGTTCTTACTTCGGAAAGATCTGCATTACGCTTTAACTCAACATAAGAAATGGCATCCTATCATTTTTAAAATATGCTTTGGTTTGGGGTAAGCGGTGCTTACCCCTGATAAACTAGGTATTAATGAAAAATAAGTTCGGATGAACCGCTGATGATCGTGCCTGTATTCTGACCTTCACAAATCTCTTTCATGGAGCCAGGCTTATCGAAGTTGAAAACATGCATGGGGATATGATAATCTCGTGCCAGAATGAAGGCGGACTGATCCATGACCTTGAGATCATTTTGGATAACGTCGTTATAGTGGAGTGATTTGTACTGAAGAGCTTCCTTATGGTGCTTCGGATCTTTATCGAAAACACCGTCAACCCCCTGCTTCGCGACGAGAATCGCTTCACAGTTGACTTCAATGGCTCTTTGGACCGATGGATAATCGGTGGTGACGAAAGGCTGTCCATTGCCTCCTGCGAAAATAACGATGTACCCTTTTTCCAAGTGATGAATGGCCCTCAGTCGGATGAAAGGCTCCGCCACCGAAGCGACCGGAATCGCAGTCATGACGCGCACTTCAGCTTCGCTCTTCGCTTTAAGAACACCGCGCAGCATCAAGCTGTTGATGACGGTAGCCAGCGTACCGATATTATCAGCCTCTGCCTTCTCGATTCCCCAGCTCTCGCCCATATTTCCGCGAAAAATATTGCCTCCACCTATCACGATGCACACTTCGACACCAAGATTGACAACAGTCATAATCTCATTGGCAATGTGATCAAGCTGCGTAGGATCGAAGCCAAACTCACTATCTCCAGCTACTGCCCCGCCACTAAGTTTAATTAGGACCCTCTTGTACCGCATATCCATCTCTCCTCCCAGATGAGAAAATCAGTATCATTGACCTTCACCATAAGTACGACCTGCGCCAGTGAGCGGATTGTACCTATAAAAAAACACTAAAGCAATGAATGCTTTAGTGTTCCATGAATGAGAAATAGGAAAAGACCACGTTGCTAATATCAACAGGACCCTTCATACGCCTCACACCTTCCGTCTATGTCCACATAAGAAAGTATAAGTTTTCGGTTCCCGAAAACCGTTTTCTTATTGGCGATAAAAATTTCCGCTTAACGCGGTCGCTCATCTTTGAATGTACGTCGATAAACGTTTTTCTCATTAAAAGTTATTGTACACGAATTAAGAGGAGGAATGCAATTTCTGCGGCACACGCATATGAACGAACAGACCAATCACGACTAGGATCAAGAGAGAGCCTAAGGCTACACGGCTAGCCAAATTGCCAGATGACGCGAGCGCCCAGGTAATCGTACCATAGAGAGCAGGCCCAACGATCGAGGACACTTTACCTGAGAAGGCGAACAATCCGAAGAATTGACCGCGTTTCTCTTCCGGCGTTAGCTGAACAATGAGTGTCCGGGATGTGACCCACATAGCGCCCATAGACACCCCATACAAGCTGCCGGCAATCCAGAATATGCTCTGACTAGTTGCAAATGCGGCTAAGGAGATCGCAATAATAAGGATGAAGGCGACGATGGTCACCGCTCTTTTGGGACCGATATTTCTGGCCACATAGCCGAAAAGGAACGAACCGATGATGCTAGATACCGTTGAAACGAGGTAGAGAAGAATGAATTGCCCCGTGGTGAAGCCCATAACGGTATTCGCATAAATGGCCATCACGGCAATCGCCGTGGCAATCGCATCGTTAAAGAAGAAGTAGGCGATCATGAACAAGAAGGCAGCTCGGTACTTTCTTGCTTCTTTGAACGTAGCCCAGATCTCACGGTAACCGCTGAGGAGCGATTTTTTCCCGCTGACGGGCTTCTGAGGCTTCTCTTTGTAAAAAAGCATGATAGGCAAAGAGAAGATCAGAAACATAAGCGCACTAGGGATGAACGTATTTTCAAAATGATTGCCGTTGATCAATGGAAACACGACAAGTCCAACTAATGTGCCGACATAACCAACCGCTACGCCAACTCCCGAAATGATAGGAATCTCACGTGCATTACCCAGATCCGAAATCATTGAATCGTAGAAAATTAAGCTGGAATTGTAAAAGAATTTGGCGACCATGAAAAAGAAAATCACGCCTAGTATGGAGGTGTTGAGTCCCATCCACTGCTGGTCTGTGTGCCAAAGGGCGGAAGCGCCCATGAGGAGAGTTGCCGCGATAGCAATAAGCGTAAAAGGGACGAGGTAAGCCTTCTTTTTACCTGTCCGGTCAATCCATACCCCGAATAAGGGAGACAATAACACGAGAAAGAGGCTGGATATCGCATTGGAGTAAGTAATGAAAGTACTGGCGATCTGATTCAGCTCTTCGCTCTTGCCTAACGTTTCTTTTAAATAAAAGGGATAAAACACAGTCACGATATTGGAGGAAAAAATCGTATTCGCGAAATCGTACATCGCCCAAGCGAATATCGGTAAGGAGAAGAACAGGGTCCATACTTTACGTGCTTGCATCGGATTGGAAGTGGATTCAAGCTTTGCCACGAGGGTCACACCCTTCCTTCTCATCAATTGGTATTTTCTCTAGTATATTGGCTACCGGGCATGGAAATCCCTCTGTCTTTACAATAAAAAACTCTCCCTCTAATCAAATTGGAAGGAGAGAAAGGGGATACCACAATAGTTGCATGGAATGCCTAACCGAAGGCTCTCTTTGATGCGTTAAACATCCGATTGCGGCTTTTTGATTTCGACCTCGATTACATCTATGCTCTCTTTCATTTCAAGCACATCGATGCCGTTACGCTGTAGAGTGGTCGAGAGGTTCTCTTTATTTTGAGCTGGGAAAACGTACGCATTACTTTGCTTATTATCGAGGAGGCGTTTCGCCACCTGGACGAGACGTTCCATTGTGAACGGCTTTTTGAGATATTTCTCAATCTCTTTCTCGTGATAATCATGAGGCGGATCGAGCGCTGTTGAAACGATAACAGGGGTCTGATAGTGCAATGGATGACGGTATAAATCAGCGATGAAATCCCAACCTGTCTTGGCGCTCTCCAGATGAATATCGACGATGAATAGAATCGGTCCCTCGCCTTTACAGCGATTAAGCGCGATAATGCCCTCCTCAGCAGAACGAAGCTGCATGGAGGGGAGCCCCAACTTGTTCAGTGCAACTTGAATGAGCTTCGCCAGATTATCGTCATCTTCGAAAATAACAATTTGACCATCCATGTTCGAAATCTCATATAGATCAAGTTCAATTCGGAATGTCGTACCTTGTCCCATTTCGGATGTATAGGAGATATGTCCGTGGTGTCCTTCTACAATCTCTTTCACAATAGCGAGACCTAAGCCGGTACCGCCAATTTGGCGACGGTCCGAGTTGTCGACACGGAAGAACTTGGAGAACATTTGATTACGGGCTTCCTCTGGGATGCCGAGTCCGTAATCTTGAATCGCTACGGTGATTTTACCTTGGTCGACAGTTAGGTGAATATCGATGTGATCTGCTCCTGGTGAGTACTTAATCGCATTGCTGATCAAGTTGTCGAATACTTGACGAATACGATCAGCATCCGCTCGCACCCATAGTTCCGTTTCTTGCTGATGAATGAGAATACGATGGCTATGCTTATCCTGCCACTGCTCAGCGATCTCTTGTACAGTAGGTAGCAGATTGACAGGGGAGAAATGATACAGTTGTCGACCTGATTCCATCCGCTGCAAATCAAGGAAATCGTTAATTAAATTCGATAAGCGATGTGCTTCTTTATAAATGGTTTCCATGTATTTCTTTTGTTTCTCTTGTGAAAGTTCCCGATGCAGCAGGATCTCGATAAAACCAAGTACACTGGCCAGTGGAGTCCGCAGCTCATGAGATACAATACTAATGAATTCATTCTTCATTTCATCGATACGTTCTTCTTCGGTGCGATCACGAAATACGAATAAGTAGCCTTGCTGTTCGGTATCTTCACTGACTACGGTCGCATATAGCTCCGCGTGTTGAACCTGATCCTCATGCTCGAAACTAAAGCGTTGTGTGAGATGAGACAGTGAGCCATCAATTAACGCTTCAATGGATGAAGCGACGCCTATAAAGCTCGGAGAATCGGCAGCTATTTCGTGACTGCTATCAACCAGGTTCTCACCTTTGTGTTCATTTAAATTGAAATACCGATTCATTCGATGATTAGAGAAAAGGATAGTACCTTGCGAATCACACATCATCATGCCCTCATGTGCGGATTCCAAAATATTTTGAATCAGATCGCGCTGCCCTTCGATGAGCTGCTTCTCCGTTATTAATTGATCATTCAGCTCTGCTAAGCTGGCCGCTTGCTTGAGCCTCTCGTCATTCATAACCTGCGCATAGAAGGCGAGTCCGAACTGACGAACTAAACCTTTGGTCAAACGTTGGTTATTTTCTTGAAAGTCGGAGCTTTGATAGCTCGTTAGCAGCAAGAAGCCAATGACCTGCTGTTTATCGTCCAAGAGAGGGACATATTGATCGACAGCTCGTGTCATTCCCCCATGGACACCTTGTTCATGACCGGATACATCTCGTGTATGTACAAAAGGTGTCCCTTCATCGAAAACACGCCTAGCCGGTCCGAAAAGCTCTCTCTGATTCAAATTAATATGTTCTTTCGGATAACCAATGGAATGAATGACTTCATAAGAAGAAGAGTCCTCTGCGTGACGTTCCATGACGACCAGAGCCGCATCCTGCGATAACGAATTAAGCAGTGCTGGGAGCGTATGTTTCAAGAAATCTTTCAGCTTCACGTAGCCTGTAAGCTTCTCCTGATAGGATGAGATGAGTTCCAAATCCCTTTCTCGTTCGGATAGCTTCGCGAGTGTTATCTGCTGCTCTTCCTGCTGGGCCATAATCTCCTCATTCTGAGTCTCCAAGCTTTCGGCCATATAGCGATACGTTTCCTCGCTTCTGCGAATCTCTTCTTCAGCATGATAGGCTCGATAGGAAATGAAAATGGACAGACCGCCTGCAATTAAGGCAATCAGACTGCCTACCATTGTAATCATACGAGAGATTTTACCGGCTTTAAGGGAAGCTGCGTAGGCATCTGACGTGATTTGCTCGATGGCCTTTTCGATGCTTACGTGAATTACCCGATAGCGATCCATCATCGTTTTACCAGACGCTATACGAGCTTTCGCCTCTTCTGTTTTACCGGCACGAACCAACTCCAATTGTGTGTCGAAGTATCTCTGTAAGTTATTAATGGCAGGTATGGCTTGCGTGTCCATAATAAGCTGCAAGGTGGGGTACTTTTTATCGTATTTGCTGATCGTGTTCAGATCCAGCTCCAGCTGCTTTTTACCAGATGTATAGGGCTCCAGGTATTGTTCATTCCCTGATAATTCAAAACCGCGGATACCTGTTTCTTGGTTAATTAAATGTTTAAGCAGGCTGTTCGTTGTGTTTGAAATCGGAATGGAATCGTGCACGATCGCATCGCTTTCCCTTTCCACATTGCGAGAAGCGATAAAGTTGGAGACACTCACAAAGGCTAATAAAAGGACGATTAAAATAACGTATAGCATGGAGATCCGAGATCTCGTGAATGTCTTCATAGCAATCGGTCACCTAGATTCTAATAGGATGAATGGATGCTCTAAAAGTTCGACATGAGTCAACAAAATCCTTTTAAAAACGATCATGTTATGTTTTCTTCCATCAGTGCATTGCAAGATATGGAAATGTCGTTTAAAATATGATTCATTACACGATTGATGTTAAGTTTTAAGATCATCGAAGTTTGCTTGAGGAGGCGCACCGTGCAGGTAAAAGACAGCAGGATTCCGCCACTACTCGAAGTACGTCCATTCTTCCAACCGATACTTTCACTTCAGAGCCAAGAAATCATCGGCTATGAAACACTGGGAAGACGAATTCGGGAGGGTAGTGTCGAAAGTTTGGGGCCTTTTTTCAAAAATCCTGACATTCCCGAAGACATGCAGCTTCATATTGATCGGCATTTGAGGGAGCGGGCGATCGAACAGCTAGCTTCGGCTCAAGATGAGAGTTTCTTATTCATCAACTTAAAACCTTCATGGATCTATCAAACCTATAAGCGCACAGGCGTGCTGCCAACCATCGAGCTACTAAGGAAATATCAAATAAATCCGGCACGTGTCGTGATCGAAATAACCGAAGAGGAATTCACAGGGAAGCTTCATGAGCTGACGCAAATTGTAGAATTATATCGAGAATTCGGCTGTACGATTGCCATTGACGATGTGGGCAGCGGGTTTAGCAATTTCGACCGAATCGCCAGTCTACAACCGAAGATATTGAAGATCGATCTTAATATTTTGAAAAAAAGCGCCATCCACGCCGGCTACAAGGCGCTGATGCAATCCTTTTCCATTCTAGCGGCTCAAATGGGGGCCTCCCTGCTCGTCGAAGGGGTGGAAACGAAGCAAGAACTGCGCAGTGCTCTTCAAATCGGAGCAAGGTATGTACAGGGTTATCTCTTCTCCCAAGCTGAACCTCAGCTGCAGCACAGGGATGCCTTTAAGTCTATGCTGAAAGAGGAAATGAAACTCTTTGGTCAAGATGAACTTGGGCGCTATAGCCGCCTTTTGACCATTCATCAAAGTCTAGATTTGCTTATCCATTCTTCTGTCTGTATATCAACAGCTGAAGATGCAGATCGTGTCATCGAAAATATCATTAGCAACGTGTCGGAAAACTGTATACGTATGTACATCTGTCGGGAGGACGGCTACCAAATCTCGTCCAACTACAGCCGCAAAGACGAAGCATGGAACAAAGATGAGAGCTATCGCGGGGCAAACTGGACGTGGAGGCCCTATTTCATCTCCAACATCATGATGATGAACCTGCAAAAACAAGGGATCCTATCCCAAGCTTACACAGACTTGGACACCTCGCATGAGATTCAGACTTATTCGTGTGCATTGGGAGAGGGCTTTTATTTGTTTGGAGATTTGATGATCTGATAGGATAGATTGAGAGATTACGAGGTAGAGAGCGCGTATAAAATAGAATGTGAAAACGAGTGTCTGAGAGGTTACCCCAGGTGGCCTTTTTTGTGTTTGAAGCAACTTCTCAACCCTCCAGACATCTGTTTTAGGCAAAAAGAAATCCTGCACAAAACCATGCAGGATTTCTTTGTATTTCATGGCAGTAAGACTGACGAACGTATATGAGGCATTGTCGTGTGCCGAACCGCGAACCCCAGACTCCTAAGCCTCGACCCACTCGCGGCGCAACGAGAACAGATCGCGCAGCTCGTCGGTCGACAGCTCGGTGATCCAGTTCTCGCCGGAGCCGACGATTTGCTGGCTGAGGCCTAGCTTGCGCTCGATCATCTCATCGATGCGCTCCTCCAGCGTGCCCAGCGTCACGAACTTGTGCACCTGTACGTGGCGCGTTTGGCCGATACGGAAAGCGCGATCCGTCGCTTGATTCTCGACGGCGGGGTTCCACCAGCGATCGTAGTGGAACACATGATTCGCCGCCGTCAGGTTGAGCCCGATGCCGCCGGCCTTCAGCGAAAGAATGAACACATTCCGCTGCTCGTCGACCGGCTGGCTGACGTCTTGGAAGTGCGCGATCATCTCATCGCGCCCATTCTTCGGTGTTCCGCCGTGCAGGAACAGCACTTTCTCGCCAAGCTCCTGCTGCAGCACATGCTGGAGCAGGTTGCCCGTCTCCACAAACTGCGTGAAAATCAAGCATTTGTCACCCTCTTGGCGCAGCTCTTGCACCATCTCAAGCAGGCGCTCCAGCTTGTTCGAGCGTCCGCTCCATGGCGCGTGGATGCCTTCTTTGAGCAGCAAAGCAGGGTGATTACACACCTGCTTCAGCTTCGTCAGAGCGGCGAGAATGAGACCTCGCCGCTCCATGGCGGAGAGCTTATCCAGACGATCAAACATGTCTTGGATGTAGTTCTCATACAGCGAGCCCTGCTCGGCGGTAAGCGAAATGAACGTCTTCGACTCGTTCTTCTCCGGCAGATCCAGCTGAATTGCGGGATCTTTCTTCTCGCGGCGCAGCAGGAAAGGGCGGATCAGCTTCTGTACCTTGCCGATCGTCTCACTATCGCGCGTCTTCTCGATGGCATTCACATAGCGGTGTGTGAATTCGCGCACCGTGCCCAGATAGCCCGGGTTTGCAAAATCAAAGATCGACCACAGCTCCGTGAGCCGATTCTCAATTGGTGTTCCCGTTAACGCTATGCGATGGTAACCATCGAGCCGGCGAATAGCCGAAGCTTGCTTCGTATAAGCATTTTTTATATTTTGGGCTTCGTCCAAACAGATGGAGTTCCAGGCAATTGAGCCTAACTCAACCTCATCCAGATGGGAAAGCGTGTAGGATGTCAAAACTAAGTCAACCTTGCCAACGACTTCTTCATTAAAAGCAGGTCCCTTTAAACGTTGAGGGCCATAGTGAAGATGAACCTTCAGCGACGGCGCAAAGCGCTTAAGCTCCATCTGCCAGTTCCCGAGCACGGACGTCGGACATACCAATAGGGAAGGTGTGTCAGGCTTCTCGTTCTCTTTCACCGTGAGTAAATACGTAATCCACTGAATCGTCTTCCCGAGACCCATGTCATCGGCCAAACAGCCGCCTAGGCCGAAACGGCGCAGGAACAACAGCCAAGAGATACCGTCCACTTGATAGTGGCGCAGCGATCCTTGAAAGCTGGGCGGCGGCTGTATCGTCGGAATGGACTCCACTTGCGTAAGCTGATCGACCATGTGACGCAGCTGTTCGTTCAGCTCGACCTCCATCTCGATGTAGCGCATCGCATCGGGGTCATCCTCGGCCGGCAATAGCCCACCGGCATCGCCAGCGAAGTGAAGCTCGAGCACATCGCGGAAGGAGAGGCCCTGCTTCTTCTGCACCTGCTTCATAATCTGCTCGACCTGTGCCATGAACAGCGGGTCGAGCTGAATCCAGTTGCCGCGAATCTGGATCAGCTTGCGCTTCTCCTCCAGCAGCTGCCGGAATTCCTCTTCCGTCAGCTCCAAATCTCCAACAGCCAGCTTCCAGTCGAACTGCATCAGCTGGGTCAGCCCGAACATCGTCTCCCGTCCAGAACCGACGGAAGACTTGATCTTCGCGCGCAGCTTCGGTTTCATCTTGCGGATGCGCTCCCACCAGGCCGGCAGGAACACACTCGTCCCGGCCTCTACAAGCCGGACGCTTCCCTCTGCGAGGAAGCGCCAAGCCTCTTCCTCCGTCAACGTCTGACGGAGCCCGGCACCACCTTCCGCATCCAGCCACGGCAGGATGCGTACCCACTTCGCCGCGTCGCGTTCTACGCGGCTGAGCTCTGGCAGCCACGCCTCCGGCAGCGGCAGCTCACCAACGACCGGCTCGCCGCTAGGTGTCACGGTGCGCAGCACCTCCGGCGCAAGCCGGTCCTGCAGCAGCACGCGCAGCTGCCAGCCGGCGCCGTGCGCCAGGTCCGGCTCCACGAGCTGCAGACAGGTACGCATGGGCGACCGGTCTTGACGCCAACCAATGGCGACGAGCCAATCCTCCTCGTCGAGCCATAGATCAGCGCCGATCTCACCGCGGCGCATCAAAGGATGCGCGGCTTCGAGCTTGCGCAGATTGTCTTTCATGAGGCCGTCGGCGTCCACCCACTCGGGAATCAGCGCATGAATCCAGCGCGATACGGCTGGTGATTCTAGAGCCTGCAGCTCCTCAGGAAGCTGCAGCTTCCAGCCAATTTCGCCAGCTTTCCATTTCTCATAGTCCGGCATGAAGCTCCCGGAAGCTAGTGCCTCCTTTACAGCCGGAGCAAGGCGCATCAGATCCGCACAGTCCTGATCCCAGCTAAGCTGTAGATGCTGCACAGGTTGCGGATCGCTGAAATAATCGAGTGCATCGAGCGGTTGCAGCTCGATGCCTTCCCGATTTTGCCACTCGCTGGGCTCCATGAACGTGCCGAAAAAAGAGGCGCGGTGCCAGGCAAACAGCATATTTTTCAAATCAAGAGCATCCCAAATGCCGCCGTTCTCGCGGGTACCCCATAGAAATAAAGAACCATTAGGTATGGAGCTAACGTGAACTGTCAGCGCGCTGGTTTCGATCATCGAATCCATTTTCCTTTCTTGAGCTCTTCTTGGAAAGCACGCAAGCGTGAGAACTTATCAGCTAATCGATATACGTAGTGCTCCCAGCGGTCGTCCTGGCCTAATTGTTTATAGATGCCGTGCAGTTTCTTAAGCAGTCGAACAGCTGTCTTATAGGAAGCCCTATTTTTCTCCAGAACAGCCCGTTCGGCCGCTTGGTGATAGAGGGGGAGGAGTAGAGCCGAATCATGCTCTTCAATCGCCTTAAGCTCCATACCATATAAACTCAGTGGTGATATGCGGTTCGCTAATTGTAAGTCCACCCACTGCCGATACCGTTTCGTTTGCAATAAATATGCCGTGTAATAGTAATAAGAACGAGGCAGCAGGGACTCCATTACCTGCACCCATTCGCTATCGGATTCTAGATGCTTGGTCGTATCGAGCCAGTATTGGCAAAAGGTCCGGAAATCATCGTGATGTGCATTCGCAATTGACTTGAACAGCCAACGCAGCCAAACAAGCATGTTGTTCCACTGTTTATCGTTGTAATAATAGTTCAGGTAAAGGAAGTAATCCTTCGCATTGGGATGAGTGAGCTGCCCTAGACGCTCAAAGGCGCTTGTCGTATCCCCCTGCATAATATCAAAATGCGCTCTTGCCGCCAGAAGTGTATCCTTCTTCCGAGCTAAGAGGTCCTTCTTCGTGAGAAGTGCGTCGATACGCTGAATTTCCTCTTTTTGTGCTGCAGAATGATTCGTCAGTTTCCACCAAATGAAGCGGTACACAAACAGCCAATCAATCGGACTATCCTTACCCTGCAGGGCGAATTCTCCGAGCATTTTCATGGTGGATAGCCAATGTTTGGGTTCCGCCTCGAAAGAGGTATTCACATCAGTTTGTTCCACGAATTCAACCAGCTTATCCTCACAATTTTTCGCGGCAATTTTGCAGCCGTTCTCGTGATAATAAGACAAGTAAGAGCTTTTCGTTTCTTGATAAAATTGTTCGATTTTCCGCATCATGAACAGCACAATATGGAACATATAGAGCTCGCGGGTTGAACTTCTCCAATCTGCCGCATAGCCTGGCAAGGACTCGAGTGCAGAGTCATAGAAGGTTTCGATCGAGTGCTGATGAGAAATGGAGAAGCCATGGAATTTTCCTTCAAAAAAGCGATGCCAATCAGCTGGCATAGCCTCTTCAAGAGGCACGTTGGCCTGTGCAGCCGCAGCGGCTTTGCGTTCCTGTATCAAAGTTGCCCCGCGTGAGGGCTTTTTCCGTGTGTGTATTTGTTGTTTTAACTGTTGAAGCAGCAGTTCCGGACGTCCATAAGGTGCATACAAGCTGAAGAAAGTGGCACCGATATGTTTACAAAAGCCATCATAGGAGCAGCTGCACTCACTAGTGGCGAAATTTTCTAAATTAAGCATCGTGTTCAGTATTTTTTTGCCTGCGACGGTCGCCTGAACGTTCATGCCTTTCAGATCGACTTCGGTCACACGACCTTTATGGTAATACTCCCAGCCCTGCTCCAGAACGACGGCGTCGAAATGAAGCGGGATTTGCTTGATTAGGTAGTTCATTCGATTTTTGGGAATCTGCAGTTTCAGCATGTGTGCTTTCCTACCCTCCGAGCGGTACATTCCTTCTTCCATAGTAACAGATTTTTCCCGAAATTGCCCATTTCCACAGTTTATGCCAAAGGGTATTTTTTTACACATCAGAAAAAAAGTTCTCATCGGTTAAAAGGGGTTCACCCTGCATTCCTGCCTATAATATGATAAAGTGAAGCTATACGAAATGCTTTTGAAGGGAGACTGCGCGAGTGGGTATTAAATTTGGCAGAGAATATAAGGACATTGTCACTGATTTCGTGCGCGGCATTGAGCTGGTTGATGGATTTTATGAGCTGTTGGAGATGAATGCAGACGACTGGTTGGAGCTTGATAAGGACGAACAGGAAGAATGCCTGCGAACGCTGGCTGACGATATTTTTTACGGATTAGGAAACGCACCTGTGATGCAGATAGGCGCGGGATCCGTTCGCCATGATCCGAATAATCACGTGCTGAAGGTTCATGACGGGGAGAAGTTGGTTTCCGTCATCTATTTGGTCTAAATAAGGCAGAAGTGTGATATAGAAAGGTGTATGGAGTTATGCTGGATGGAGCAAGGAAGGTTTTACAACAAGTTTATGGGTACCCGGAATTTCGGGAGGGCCAAAAGAATATCATTACGAATCTGCTTGAAGGTCGAGATACGCTAGGCATTATGCCGACGGGCGGAGGTAAGTCGATCTGTTATCAAGTTCCTGCCATGCTCATGGAGGGTGTGACGTTGGTTATTTCACCGCTGATCTCCTTGATGAAGGACCAGGTGGATGCGCTCCAAGTGCTTGGTGTTCCGGCAACTTTCATTAATAGTACGCTGGAAGCTAGAGAAGTGGAACAGCGGATGCAAGGCGCCATGCAGGGCAAATATAAACTGCTGTATATCGCGCCAGAGCGGCTGGAGTCTGAACGATTTCGTGCTCGAATGTCTGCGCTGAATCTTCCGCTTGTGGCTATTGATGAAGCGCACTGCGTGTCGCAATGGGGACATGATTTTCGCCCGAGCTATGTGTCGATTGCTCCGTTCATTCGCGAGCTGCCTAATCGCCCGATTGTTGCAGCCTTCACAGCTACGGCTACTGCCGAGGTCACAGCAGATATTGCGAGATTGCTTGATTTGGATCAAGCGGGTATATTCGTCAATGGTTTTTCACGGGATAATCTGGAATTATCGATACTTCGCGGGGAGAATAAACGGGATTACATTCAGAATTATGTGAAAGAGCATACGCATCAGCCTGGTATTATTTATGCCGCTACGCGTAAGGATGTTGAAGAGCTATATGAAACATTGCGCAAAAAAGGCTTCGCCGCAGGGAAGTACCACGCTGGTCTAACCGACGAGGAACGCTCCTACATGCAGGAGGCATTTCTATATGATGACATTCGGGTGATGATCGCGACGAACGCTTTTGGGATGGGCATCGATAAGTCCAACGTCCGTTATGTCATTCATTACAATATGCCGAAAAATATGGAGGCTTACTATCAAGAGGCCGGACGTGCCGGTCGTGATGGAGAGCCGAGTGAGTGCATTCTGCTTTTTAGCGCGCAGGATATTATGACGCAGAAGTTTTTGATCGAGCAGAATCAGCTCTCGCCAGAGCGTAAAGCGAACGAGTATAAGAAGCTGCAGACCATGATCGACTTTTGCTATTCGCCACGCTGCTTACGCAACGTCATTCTGCACTATTTTGATGAAACCAATATTAAAGATACTTGCGGCAATTGCAGCTCGTGCAAAGATGATCGCGATACGGTGGATATCACCGTCGAAGCACAGAAGATTTTCTCCTGCATCCGCAGGATGGGGGAGCGCTTCGGCATCTCGATGGTCGCCTCCGTGCTCAAAGGCTCGAAGGCGAAGAAGATTGCCGACTATCGCTTCGATCGTCTGCCGACGCATGGTATTATGCGAGATCTGCCAGAGAAGGAAATTTCTGATCTGATCAACGTGTTGATTTCAGAAGGATATTTGCAGCTATCGGATGGTCAATATCCGGTTGTGAAGCTGCTGCAGCCCGCAGCAGAAGTGCTTCAAGGGAAGCTGCAGGTGTACCAGAAAGTGCGTAAGCAGCAGGTTAAGGCTGCCGCTATCGATAACACCTTGTTCGAGCAGCTGCGCCTGCTTCGTCGGGAAATTGCCGCACGCGAGAAGGTGCCGCCATATATTATTTTCTCGGACAGCACGCTGCGTGAAATGAGTGAGATTTGTCCGACATCGGAATCCGCCATGCTGCGAATCAAAGGTGTCGGCGAGGTGAAATACCGAAACTACGGGAAGCCGTTCTTGGACCTCCTCCGCACGTATGCAGGAGAGAGCGAATTGGGTGCGGTCGCTTATGATTTTGATTAAAATCAGAGGAGTGGTGATAGGTGAAGCTAGGGAGCACTGCCATTGATCAGAAGCTTGCGGAGGTGACTGGCTGGACGACAGACGATTACAAATGGATTGTGCGCAAATATCGATTTACGGCATTTATGCAAGGCATAGACTTCGTGAATGAAGTCGCGAACATAGCAGAAGACGTTAACCATCACCCCATGATCGCCATCGATTATAAGATGGTCACGCTGCGACTTACGTCCTGGCATGCAGGCGGCTTAACCGATTTGGATTTCGAATCCGCTGCTAAATTTGATCAGGCTTTCACTGACATTACTACTAGCGGTGGATCACCTGATTAAGCTCGGTCCGTTATATACCATGCAGTGAAAGGCAGCCATCCCCGTCGGAGTCCACTTTTCATACGTGTCTGTAATCGTAAAACCAGCTCTCTCGTACGTCTGGATCGCACGTTCGTTCCAGACAAGAACTTCTAGATCAATCTCCTGCAGGGGCGTCCGGTGCTGGGCTTCTTGAATAAGAAGTTGGACGAATTGGGTACCGATTCCGCTCCCTTTTCCACAAAGATCCGGTCGAAGTCCTAGCCCTAAACGTGTCACCCCAACAATGGGGAAGAATTGAACGAACCCAGACAATATTCCGTTGTCATCCACCACGGCTCGATACTGCTCAGATCGAATTTGAGGGTCAGCGAATTCAGCTTGTTCGTGAAGCATTGTCTCCCAAGGAGACCAATTGTATAAATCGTACGGAGGCGAATACTTCCAAGTGCAAAGTTCATGGCAATTCGCTTCAGTTAGGGTAACGACGCGCCATAGTAAGCTTGCCTGTATCTTTGTATCCGTATTTATCATCCTTTCATCTATTGGTCGGAGGTTCAAATGGATTGGCATAGTCATATTCCAATTAGCACAATAACTTTATTTTCTATGCTCGTTTTGGGATTAACCCTATTCCGAATCTCGTTGAAAACAAAATGGCCACTTGTGCTGTTTGTTTCCTTCGTTATTTCATGTTTATTTAGATTATTTTTATCCCAGCAGTGGGCGGAGAGCTTGCATCCTATGCTCATTATTGTAACGGAAGCGGTCTTTATTCACTATATATTTCGCGTGCGAAAGCTGCATGCGCTCATGGTAGCGTTCCTCGGCTCACTTGGCTATACGGTTTATTTGGCCATTGTTCTATTTATCATGCCGCTCATTACCCATATTTCAATTGATACTTATTTTGAGGGGCTTGATTCCTCTTATCGTGCTTTGAAAATGGTGGCTGCATTACTTACGTACCTCACGGCAGTGGTTCTGGTTAAGAAACGCTTAGGTTTTACCGTTCGAATCGAGTTAAGCTCCAAAAGTGCTTGGCTTCCACAGAAAAATGTCCTGCTGCATGTGTTTTTCTTCGCATTTCTCCTGTTCTCATTGACTTATTATGGAGTTAAGTTGGAAATAACGTCCATATTCTACTTCGCAGCAGGTTTATGCCTGCTATTGGGATGGATTATTTATCTCTTGTATCGGAAGGAAATGGAAGACATGTAACCGAGGATACCTTTCATCATAAAGGCAAGATTTGGGGTACAATGAGTATATAGACTTACATAGGAATAGGAGGTCACTTCTAGATGACCCAAGTTACAATTCGTGAAGCGGTAATGCAAGATATTCCGCAGTTGAAAACGTTAATGCTCGCTTATATTGTGGACTTCTATCAGTATCGACAACCCGAGGATGAGAAGTTGAACGGATTAATTCACCAACTGCTTGAGCAGAAGGAAGGAATTCAATTCGTAGCGGAGACGGATGACGGGATGCTGGTCGGCTTTGCGACCTTATATTTTACCTTCAGCACTCTGCGTGCTTCCAAAATAGCGATTATGAACGACTTATTCGTCATTGAGGCTGAACGTGGCCAAGGTGCAGCAGGGAAACTATTTGCTGCTTGCAAAGGATATGCCGCGAGAAATGGATATGCCAATTTAACATGGACAACAGCCAAAGATAACTTCCGCGCGCAAGCATTTTACGATAAAATGGGTGGAGATCGCAGTGATTGGCAGACGTACTCCGTTAATCCAACGAGTGGGATGGGCGATTAATCGAATGACGAAAGATGGTGGCATGAAACTGTGGAAAATATCGTAAGTCAGACTTGGCTGCTAGGACAGCTTGGCGATGCGAACATCGTGATTGCGGATTGCCGCTTTGCGCTAGGACAACCAGAATCAAGCAGACAGAATTATGAGAAAGACCATATAACAGGAGCTGTGTACGTAGACTTGGAGAAAGACCTGTCCGGTGCCAAAATGGCGCACGGAGGTCGGCATCCGCTCCCTGATCTAGGAGCCTTCTCTATCCTCGTGGGCAACCTCGGGATCGATGGTACGAAGACCGTCGTGGCTTACGACGATCAAGGCGGAGCCATGGCTTCGCGGCTATGGTGGATGCTGAAATTCCTCGGTCACTCCGAGGTATACGTATTAGACCAAGGGTATGCAGCTTGGAAAGCTGCTGGCTACCCGGTTACCGATGAAGTGTCCGCTGTGTTCCCGCGGACTTTCTCACCGAAGGTGAATCGCGCTATGCTTGCGAGCATGGACGAGGTCAAGGACAAGCTCGGCCGCCCAGGCACTGTGCTCGTTGACTCGCGCGAGGAGCGCCGCTACCTCGGCTTGGAAGAGCCGATCGATGCGGTGGCTGGCCACATCCCAGGCGCTCGCAACTTCTTCTGGAAAGGCGTTCTCGGTGAGAACGGCGCTTGGTTGTCAGCTGCGGAGCAGGAGAAGCACTTTGCCGCGCTGCGCGATGCCGATGAAATCATCGTCTATTGCGGATCCGGCGTGACGGCGTGCCCAAACGTGCTGGGCCTTAGCGAAGCGGGCTTTGATAACGTGAAGCTCTATAGTGGAAGCTGGAGCGATTGGATCTCGTATGAGGACAATCCGATTGCGAAGGGCGAGGAGTAAGTACTGGGAAGCCGCGTCGTACGCGGGTTTGAGGGCTGTGACAGGTTACCGAGAGGTGGGCTGTTGCGGCCCTCTTTTGGTTTGTAGAGTAATTATTTTCGTTCCCGAAGTCTCCCCCTGAACCTCCTATGAAGAATAGCTTTGCCTCAAAGTCACTTTAAGTTCATCATGTGCCGTATCGGAGTCAATGCCAGATGACGATGATATTACTTCTTGACGAACAGCCTGGTTGCATTCTATTATTCAATTAATGAATTGAATATGAAAGGGCGAACGATCATGGAATCTGTACCCGAGGCAATCACTTCCGCAAAAGAATTTAAAAATGAACTGTTTCAGCAGTTAGCACGGGTGGGGAAGTGTCTATCCAGCGACAAACGGCTTGAAATCTTGAGCTTGCTTACTCAGGGGCCTAAGTCGGTAGAGAAGCTGGCCCAAGTCACGGAGATGAGCGTGGCTAACGTATCCCGCCATCTGCAGGTTTTGCTCGATGCCAGGCTAGTGAAGTTCAGTAAGAAAGGTACATATGTCATCTATTCGTTGGCTGATCCTTCCATTGCCGCGTTTTTGTTTGCTTTGTGGAATATTGGCGAGAGCCAGCTTGCGGACGTCGCGCGGATTAGACAGGAATTCTTACAGGGCTATGAGGATGTGAGGACGCTATCTTTGGAGGAAGCGAGGGCGAAGATAGAGGCCGGAGCGATCATCCTGCTCGATGTACGTCCGAGAGACGAATACGAGGCTGGCCATCTGGCGGGAGCCATCTCCGTACCAATGGAGGAGTTGGAAACATACCTTCAAAATCTGCCTAGGCCCTTTGAAGTTGCGGTCTATTGCAGAGGTCCCTACTGCATCTGTTCGACACAGGCTGTAGCCAAGTTGCAGCGGGAGGGGATCATGGCATACCGGTTGGAGGGGGGAGAGTATGAATGGCTGAAGGCAGCGAATTGATTAGAGAGTACATTCATTCTCCTGAGAGACAGCAGCAGCTCTATCGGAGATCGCTTACGATCGTGATCATCGCCCAACTCTTCGGCGGAGCGGGACTCGCGGCAGGCGTCACGGTCGGAGCGCTGCTTGCTCAGGATATGCTCGGGACGGATAGCTTAGCTGGGGTTCCTTCGGCGCTATTGACGCTGGGCGCGGCCTCATCGGCACTGCTTGTCGGACGGCTTTCTGGGCGTTTCGGCCGTCGGGTAGGCCTAACCGTAGGTTTTCTTGCAGGGGGGATCGGCGCGATCGGAGTCGTATTCGCAGCCATCGCTAATAACCTTCCGCTTTTGTTCGCTTCGATGCTGATCTATGGCGCCGGTACGTCGACCAACCTGCAGGCGCGTTATGCGGGAACCGACTTAGCTCAGCCTAAGCAGCGTGCGAGAGCCATCAGCTTAGCCATGGTATTCACGACGTTTGGTGCGGTTGCGGGGCCGAACCTGGTGGAGGTCATGGGACGATTCGCTACATCTGTCGGCGCCCCTGCTCTGGCGGGCCCGTTTATGCTGGCGGCAGTCGCTTTTATTCTTGCAGGTCTAGTGTTATGGGCATGGCTCCGCCCAGATCCGTATATCGTCGCCAAAGCCATCGCCGAAGCGCAACAAGCGAATCCATCCGAAGCGGCGGTTAATGCGAATCTCTTGGCGCCAGCTGTCGGTAACCGGGGGATCTTCATCGGGACGACCGTGATGGTCTTGACGCAGATCGTGATGGTCGCCATCATGACGATGACGCCGGTCCATATGATGCATCACGGACATGGGTTAAGTGCGGTCGGCACAGTGATCGGCATTCATGTCGCGGCGATGTTTCTGCCTTCCTTGGTAACGGGAGTTCTTGTGGACAAGGTCGGGCGCACGTTCATGTCCTACACATCGGGGATCACGCTGCTGCTAGCGGGACTTCTTGCCGCATGGGCGCCGGCCGATTCGATGGTCTGGCTCATCATCGGTCTAGCGCTGCTCGGACTCGGTTGGAACTTCGGACTAATCAGCGGAACTGCGCAGATCATCGATGCGACATCTCCGACCACGCGCGCCAAGACACAAGGAACGGTGGATGTTCTAGTCTCATTGGCAGGGGCATCGGGTGGAGCGTTGTCGGGCATGGTCGTCGCCAATTCCAGCTTTGCCTTCCTCTCTCTGGCGGGCGGCTTCCTGTCTCTGCTGCTAATCCCGGTTATGATCTGGTCGCGCAGAGGGATCGGTCGATAGATCAAAAAGAGAAGAGATAAGCACAGTGATCTAGTGTTATAATCACGCTAGATAGACGGAGTTAGAAGGGTGATAGACATGAGTGTAATTCGTTTGGAGAACGTCACTAAGAAATATGAAGAGTCCCTGATCTTTCGCGATATCTATTTTCGCGTGACCCAAGGAGAGCGTATTGGCCTAATCGGACGGAACGGTGCCGGTAAGTCGACGGTTTTCAAGTTGATTATGGGTCAAGAAGAGCCAACGTCCGGAAAAGTGGAAATAGATCCGCAGGTTAAAGTAGGGTACTTCTCCCAATTCTCGGAAATGCGCGGAAGCCTGTCCGTTCAGCAAGAGCTAGAAATGTGCTTCGAGCAAGTCGCTCTTATTGAGCGTGAACTTAAGGAAGTTGGAGAAAAACTCGGTGTGATCACCGATGACGGCGAAATGGATCGGCTGTTGACAAGGCAGGCGGAGCTTTTCGAACAAATGGAGCATTTGGATGGCTGGAACGTATCCGTCGAGATTAACACAGTTCTTACGAAGCTGGGGTTCGACGAGAGGTCTCGCAATCAGCCTATCGATGAGTTGTCCGGAGGTTGGAGAAACCGTGCTGCGCTCGCCAAGATGCTAATTGAGCTACCTGATGTCGTCTTGCTCGACGAACCGACGAATTACTTGGATATGGAAGGTATAGCGTGGTTGGAGCAGTGGTTGTATCGGTTCAAAGGCGCTATGATTCTGGTGTCGCATGACCGGCAATTTATTGACAAAGTAGTCACGCGAACGATCGAGATCGAGAACTATCATTTTCAGGAATATGAAGGGAATTACACCGACTACATCCGCAAAAAGAAGATGCGCAAGAAGGAATTGGACCGCCAGTTCGAGTGGGAGGAAGAGCTACTTCTCATGGAGTCAGAAGCCATCGACAGCCGTGCAACCAAGAAATCTTCTAAGGACCGTCTCTCCCGCCAACTGGCGGATAACAAAAAGCGGATAGAGCCGCACCCCGTCAATGTTTTAATCACTGATATTTATGAGAGACTGCGCTTTCCTGACAAGCTATGCGAAGTCAAGAAAATCGGGCAGACCTACGATGATCGGTCGATCTTTCAGAACGTCAGCTTCGACATTCAGAAGGAAGACCGCTTAGTCATCGTTGGCCCAAACGGAAGCGGGAAGTCCACACTCATTAAGGTGCTTACGGGTCAGGAGAAGCCCGAATCCGGCGAGGTGATCTGGGAGAAGGGCGTCAGCTACGCTTACTTCAACCGGATGTGGGAGGAGCTTAATCCTAAGGATACCGTTAGCCACGCGGTGAATACGTACGGATTGGGACTGGATGCCCCGCGGAAAAAGGTGAACAAGTTTCTAGCCATGCTGCAATTCTCGGAGATGGATCTAAGCAAGTTCATCGGCAACCTATCCGGCGGACAGAAGGCTCGGGTCGCGCTAGCGAAATGCCTTCTGTCCGGTGCCGCGGTCATTATATTGGATGAGCCAACCAATCATTTGGATTTAACGAGCATTCAGGTAATGGAGCAGGCGTTGATCCATTTTCCCGGCGCCGTCATTACGGTAAGCCATGATCGGTTCTTTATTGATAAAATTGGGACAAAAATGCTGACCTTCGACCCGGAATTGGGGATAAGCGAGCAGAATTTGTAAGAAAGAGGTTTCTCATTTGGAGCTGGGTCGTAATGAGGAGTAAGAAATGAAAGACCGCGCGGGATACGGGTTTAAGGGTTGTAGCAGGCTACGATTAGTAGCCTGTTGCGGCCCTTTTTGGTTTCTTTGCAACAAATCTGATGGGATGGAGCTGCCATGAAGCCCTTCGTAGGGGGCATTTTAAAATTTACTTTACCTTGACAAAATAACTTAACTCATGTTAATTTATTAACTAAAGTTAACTGAAAATATAGGAGATTACTCATGGATCGGTCAGCTATTTCTTTAAGGGAATTAAAAAAGGCTAGAACCAAAGTGGCATTGTATGAAGCCAGTTTGTCACTAATAGGAGACAAGATGTTTCGAGACACGATGCTCGACGATATTTGCCGGAAGGCGGAAATATCTCGTGTTACGTTCTTTAAATTTTTTCAGAAAAAGGAAGATTTGCTCGTTTATTTTATGCGTGTGTGGTTAACGGAACGTATCATTGAGATCGAAGCGGAGGGTAAACGGGGATTCTCGGTTATCCAGCATGTGCTCCATAAAGTGGCGGAAGAGACTGAGGAAAGAGCGGGATTGATGCCAAGTTTGATATCTTTTCTGGCAGAAATGAACATGCATCCTTGCATGCCGGAATTGAGTGAAGCAGAGGTTCATTTGCTTTTCCCTGATCATGAGGAAGTTGGCGCGCAGACACCTGACATGTATAAACTGTTTCATCGTTGCATGACCGAGGCGGATACGGATGGAAAGCTAAGAAAAGAATTTACGGTAGAAACAGCAGTAAAGGTTCTGTTTACAGTGTTTTACGGAGCATTTTTGACTGCTCAACTATATGGTTCTAAGGATATTAAGGGCTTTTATAACACCCATCTACAATTGCTTGAAAATAGGTAAAAGGAGCGATGAATTCATGAGTAAAGTAATTCCGGGCAGATTTACGGCGCAGATGGATGGTTCTTTCGTTGTCTTTATCATTGGGATGAGAGTGAACAAATTATGGGCTCTACATAAGTGGCTGCCTGTGGCCAAGGCAATGAATCCAATGCTTCAAGAATTGTATCGCAACCCTGAACTAGGTTTCATAGATGCCAGTTTTCATCTTTCTTGGCGAGGCGTGACCATTATCCAGTATTGGAAAACGTTTGAGCAATTAGAGCACTATGCAAGGCATGGTGCAACCCATTTAGAAGCGTGGCGTAATTTCAATAAAAAGGTTGGAACGGACGGCGTTGTCGGGATCTACCATGAAACCTATCTGATCCCTGAAGGGAATTATGAATGTGTGTATAACAACATGCCTATCTCTGGACTTGCAAAGGCTGGAAGCCACGTCCCCGCCATCGGAAAACGTGAAACGGCAAGCAGAAGGCTTGGGCGGGATGGAGAGCCAGCTGTTCCAACACCTTCTAATCCGGCATAAGTGATTGTGCTGAGTGGAGGTCGGATTATCCCAATAGGTTAATTTATAAGGACTATGATAGGCTGCCTTCGGGTAGGCTGTTGCAGTTCTTTTTGTTTTACAAAAGTCTTGAATTTCAAGACTCGCTGAAAAGCAAAAGAACCCCATAAAAGGGGTTCAAAGAAGTGCTTGGGAATAAATGAAATAAAGCGGGTTGAACATGGTCTAAGCCCTCTTTTTCGGGTCAATGGGTTGACCCTTCTTTAGCTCCAACTCCTCGTTCTGGATCATACGATCTTGCTTGATGAAGAGGAACGGGATGAAAATACAGGCAATAATTAGGAGTGCTCGCTTCAAATTCCAACGTCTTTGCACAAAAGCGTGCAAAGACGTTAAAATGTAAAGTACGAACATCACGCCGTGAAACATACCGCCGACAGCAACAAGTTGAGGCTGGTCCAAGAAGTATTTAAACGGCATGGCAATAAACAGGAGGAAAAGATAGGAGATACCTTCAATATAGCTTGTTAGACGCAAACGTCCTAAGGAAGAGGTAAGTATAATAATCGCTCCATTCTCGTTTTCAACGTTTTTGGAATTGTTTTTATCAAATCAAATCGAGTTCCAATACGACAGGACAATGATCGCTTCCCAATATATCGCAGTCAATTTGTGCATCAGTGATCTTAGGACCTAATCTAGTAGAAGCAAGGAAGTAGTCGATTCTCCATCCCACGTTCCGCGCTCTTACGCCTGGCATATTAGACCACCACGAGTAGACATCTGTCCGATCTGGGTAGAGATGTCGGAACGTATCGATAAATCCCGCATCTAACAATTCCGTCATTTTGCCGCGTTCCTGAGGGGTAAATCCTGAATTATTGAGATTCCCTTTTGCATTCTTAATGTCAATTTCATGGTGGGCAACATTCAAATCGCCGCAAACGATAACTGGCTTTTGGGCGTCTAGTTGCAAGAGGTAGCTTCGAAAGCGATCTTCCCACTCCACTCGGTAATCCAGCCTGGAGAGATCCCGTTTAGCATTGGGTGTATAGACGGTCACTAGGTAGAAATTGTCGAATTCCAACGTGAGAATCCGACCCTCTGGCTCTTCGTTCTCCTCCATACCATATCTCACCGATAGCGGTTGAATTCTTGTAAAAACGGCAGTGCCGGAATACCCTTTTTTAACCGCATAATTCCAATATTGCGTATAGGCTTCGCCTAGTTCTAGGTTAATTTGTCCTTCCTGCAGCTTCGTCTCTTGAAGACAAAATATATCTGCCTCCATTTGCCCGAAATAATCAATAAACCCTTTATTTACACATGCTCTCAACCCATTAACGTTCCAGGATACAAGTTTCATCTTCATCTTTTCCCCTTGCTGCTTACAGTCATATATAGTTCAGTGTACCATAAGTTCGTCCCCGTCAGCGATGTATGAAGATATGAGAAATATTCCTTACATTCGCTCCTCCACTTCCACCATTGGATTATATACAACAGATTACTGATCCCTACACGTAATCAGCCATTTGATTGGACTAAATCCACTCTATTGCTCAGATACCGAGGTTTTGAGTCAAGTTCAGACGATTCTGTATATCATCGAAGGAGAAATGCATCATTTTCCAACCCATAGCGATTAGAAACGTTTCGCGATTCAGCGAGTAACTAAACTTCTCGCGATCCATATCTTTGACATAACTCTGAAAACCGTCACATTCAATACCAAAACGACCAAAGGGCGTTATATAGGCGAAATCGATAAATTGGGATTTGCGATTCCAATCATAAATTTCATACTCCGGATGCAAATGGTCGAGATGACCGAACAGAGGATGCCAGACATTCTGGAGAAAAAGCTTTTCTGCGTATAAATGTCCCCTAATGAGACGCCTCTTTCTTTCACCACTTCTGAGAGCAGCATGATGATCAATGAATGCTTGATGCGCAGTTTCAAAATCCAAATGCTCAAACCTCCTCTGCTAAAATAAAAAAACGCCCTTTCGCCAAAAGGCTAAAGGACGTTCTTCGTCTACGGTTATTATACCAAATAAGCATAATATAAGAAAATAGCGTACCTATCTATCAGCATTATTGATTTATTTTTTCACTCGCATGCGTGATATACTGTGTTTATCCGATTAAGTTCATAGGTTTAATAAAGATGGAAAGGCGGGGTTTTCTTATGACGAAAATTTATAGCAATTTGACAGAGTTAATCGGTAATACGCCGCTGCTTGAGCTCTGGAATTATAATAATCGGCACGGACTTGATGCCAAAATTGTCGCGAAGCTGGAGTATTTTAACCCGGCTGGCAGTGTAAAAGATCGTATCGGTTTCGCGATGATTAAAGAGGCTGAAAAATCAGGAAAGATCAATAAAGATACTGTCATTATTGAGCCTACCAGCGGAAATACAGGAATCGCACTTGCTTTTGCAGCCGCTGCACTTGGGTATCGGTTAATCATTATATTGCCTGATTCTTTTAGTATTGAACGTAGGAAATTATTAAAGGCCTTAGGTGCAGAACTCGTTCTCACTCCAGCCTCTGAAGGCATGTTAGGCGCAATTAAAAAAGCAGAGGAATTAGCTGCAAAGATGCCAAACTCCTTTATACCGCAGCAATTTAGCAATCCAGCCAACCCGGAGATTCACAGAAATACCACGGCCGAAGAAATATGGAAAGATACAGACGGTAAAGTCGATATTTTCATCGCGGGAGTTGGCACGGGAGGGACAATTACTGGTGTAGGCGAGATACTGAAACAGAGAAATCCATCCGTCCAAGTGATAGCTGTCGAGCCATCCGATTCACCTGTCTTGTCAGGTGGCAGTCGTGGCGTACATCATATTCAGGGTATCGGTGCCGGGTTTGTTCCAGATAATTTCCACAGATCAATTGTTGATGAAATATTTACTGTGACCAATGAAGATGCTGTAACGACGGCCCGTGAGCTTGCCAGAACGGAAGGTCTGCTGGTCGGCATCTCATCCGGCGCGGCAGCTTACGCAGCAAGAGAAATTGCTAAACGGCCTGAGAATAAAGGGAAGACCATCGTTGTTATCCTGCCAGATACCGGTGAGCGGTATTTGTCTACGAATCTATTTGATGAGTGATAAGTTAACACGCAAAAGAAAGACCAGGTCCGCGGTGGATCTCTGGTCTTTCTGTGCTGCAGTTTATACGGAAACCGCCCTTAATGCGATGCGGCCGCGAATGTATCTTTATCTGTTTCTATAACAAATTTCTCTTTGCTCATGGCAAAAGCGGCAACTAAAGCGAGTGCAGCAGGGATAAGTCCCCACGCAAATGTGGCCACGATGGAGGAGGAGAGTCCTTCTGATATTTTCGCAAGCAATTGCTCCGGAATTTGAGTGCGAGTCGCGGGGTCAAGCAGAGCATGTGGGTCCTTAAAGTCTAGGCCCTGCGGCATCGCAGATTGGCCACTCCCCGTAAAGGCATCCGATAAATGCCGGGTTAATGAATGGCTTTGAATAATGCCGAAGATGGTGATTCCGATCGTCATGCCGAGTGAGCGAAGGAAATTCAGCGTAGAGTTCGCTGCCCCTCGTTGACTGGCAGGTACAGAATGAATAGCAGCGTTACTGAGCACAGAGAATGAAGCGCCGATTCCCAAACCGACTAATATCATATAGGCAGTGATAAGCAAACGCGATGAATCTGGCGTCAACGTAATCAGAAGTGCCATACCTGCTACAAGTAGAATGAGGGTAGAGATCAGGATGGCTCGATATGAGAATTTACTAATGAGGAAGCCGCCCACGGTAGCTGTAACAACTGTGCCGAGCATCATAGGCAGAAGTACGAGGCCTGAGTTCGTTGCGCTTCCTCCGAGAACGCCTTGAATGAAGATCGGAATGTAGACAGATGCCGTAATGAAGGCTGCTCCACTTAACATCGCGATCGCATTGCTTGCCGAATAGAGGCGATCCCGAAACATCCGGAAGGAGATAATAGGTTCCTCTGCCCGCGTCTCCACATAGAGGAAAGTAACCGTGAGAAGAGCAAATCCAGTAAATAAGCTAATGATCTGAGCGGAGTTCCATGCGAATTGTTTACCACCAAGCTCCATGGCGAACATGAGGCAGACGATGGCACCAACAAGCGAGAATGCGCCGGCCCAGTCGATACGCTGTTTAGCATGCTGGAGGGATTCCTTATAGAAAATGGCAACCATCAGGAAAGCAATCAGGCCTAATGGTAAATTAATATAGAAAATCCACTCCCACTTAATATAGTCGGTCATATAAGCGCCAAGGAGCGGTCCGAAGATGCTGGACAATCCGAACACTGCTCCAAACAATCCCATTAGTTTGCCTCTGCTTTCCGGTTTAACCGCATCGAACATGATTGTGAAAGCGATAGGTACCAAGGCACCGCCGCCAATACCTTGAATGGCCCGGTACAAGCTTAACTGTACGATCGAGGTGGCTGTTCCACAAAGAGCAGATCCAAGCATAAACACTAAGATGCCAAAGATGAAAAAACGTTTGCGCCCATACATATCCGATAGTTTACCGAAAATCGGCATCCCTGCCATTTCAGCGACCATGTAAGCCGAAGTTACCCAAACGAATTTATCGAGTCCTCCAAGGTCTGCGATAATGGAGCCCATAGCTGTCGCAACGATGGTATTGTCCATCGAAGCCATTAGAATGGCTAGCAGTAATCCGGCTAAAACAATGCCGGTTTGATTTGTTGATTTCGTCATGTGATCATTTCCCTTCTTCAATCATTAATTTGTATAAACCGATTATAAACAAACAACCCTGACAAGAGTCTGTCAGGGTTGAAACCGTGTGAAGAAAAGAATGATCGCTAGAAGTTGTCTATGAAATCTTCTTATGCTCCGGAAAAAACAGATGGTAAAGTAATAAATGAATAGATTGCAAAAATAAATAAATCGGTATCGAATTAACGAGCTTATACCCATGTTTGTAATGAAATATACCAACGAGTTCGCTTAGCCACTCGACACCTATGCCCATTGACGTCCAGAGTAAGATGTAGGGTATCGTGTAGAAACCATGAACACTCCATTTTTTGTAAAAATAAATAAATATATAACCAAATGGCGCATACATCGTATAGGAAAAAATATCAAACGGCTGATAATGGGATTCGTCACCGACATCGTAGAAATCAAAGGGGGGGACGGCAATGGTATGATCAAACATGAGACCAAAAACAACCCCAATCAATAAATTAAACAAGCTCTGTGTTAAGGTAAACTTTTTGGGTAATATCCAAATCGCAAGGGCCCCTACGACAATCATCGCAATGACGAACCATTCATTTCCGTTGAATCCATCATCGTAAATGGTTACGTCGTTCATAGAGATCTCTCCTTTTGCATTAGATGAATTAATAAGCGGCCAAACCAATAAGTTAAAATCATAAGTGAAACGATTATTAGGCACTCATAGAAGATGTTCCATTTCACATAGGTTACTGCACCATTTAATCTTAGGAATTGGCCTGTGCACAAGATAAAAGAGAATGTATACAGAGAAATGCCTATTTTTGTACGGCGTTTCAATGTAGTCAGATAGACATTAGCAAAAGTTAGAAGTGTTAATGAAAAGGTGAAATCCCTATGTAAAATCATCGAAAGGAATTCAGGAACCTTTTTGCTGAGTTGGAAAACGCCTATAGTGTCACTTAAGATCGTTAATTTGTTAATGTCCACGACAGCTAAGAACATGTAAAGCAGCACGTTCGTAATGACAGACAACTTATTGGGCAGGAAGGCAAATATATGGATACTAAACCAAACAAAAAGCAGGCAAATGACGAGTATCAAGGCAGGGCTCCTTTGCGACAAAATAATCGAATTGCGTAAAAAGATGCAAATAAGTATCGTCTCCTATTTTTACCTTTATTGAGTTGTTTAAACCTTTCTCTTAGGAGGGGACCGCTGACCTCTAGTAAAAAAATAAAGATCGCCTCTTACCCGGCCTTTCTGGTCAGGTGGTTGGCAATCTTTTTTCAGATCGGGCAAAATCCCGGAGTCTGGGCGTATAACTGCTGCATGAAGCGGGGATCCAGCTTGGCAAGTTCGGCGAAATAGCTGCTAATCGCGTGGTTAGCGGAGACAGAGCCCCCTTGAAAAGTGAATTCAACCCCCTTTTTCACATGAATATAGTGGTAAACCTTATCCGTTCGAGGAGATCTATAAATGAAAGGCGGAAGCAAAGGGACGAAGTCGTTGGTATTATAAATCCGATAGTGAGGCCCGGTCCTAAGGTTGAATAAGCTGGCGAATGCCTGATTTCCAACACGCGGTGAAGCATAAGTATACACGGAAGGATTTTTGAATTTCGTGTTTGTAGAAATATCGGTGGCGCATAAAGCAGCGAGCGCTCCTCCAAGACTGTGTCCTGTAATGTACAGCGTCTTCTCGGTGGAAAGCTTGTTTAGCGCTGTCACAATCGATTTGCGGGCTGAACGGTAGATGTCGAGAAAACCTTCGTGTACGAAGCACTGCTCTTTTGTGTAAGGAAACTGGATTTGCCTCGCAATGGCATCGGAGATCCAGTCGGATGTCGTATGCGTGCCTCGAAATACAATGACAATTTGCGCATCGGATTCGGCAATAAAGCCGAAAAACTCTTTTTCACTCAGGATGGAAGTTGCCTTGAAGGAAGACACCATCCGGTAATTGTGTGGCATAATAACGCTTTCGGGACCATTTGCAAGTAGGATATAACTTTGGCTGCACATAGCTGCTAGAAAGATAGCCGTCCGTGTATCTAATGAGTTGCTGAGCATAAGTCCATTCCTCCATACACGCAGGATGCTGTTCTCCTATATATATGAAAATAGTAGACAGCTGTCCTCCGACAATCGCCTATTTTCTAGGAGACTTCCAGCTTGCAGATCCTATCAGGTATAATAGGCGAAGGAAGGTGGAGATACATGTGTTAAAACGCTTTTTTTCGTATTATCGGCCCTATAAGCACTTATTTATTTTGGATTTTATCTGTGCGGTCGTGGCTGGGCTCCTAGAACTAGGTTTCCCACTTGCTGTTAATCAGGTCGTCGATAAATTGCTTCCTGCCGGGAATTGGATTTGGATTCTTTGGGCTTGCGCGGGTTTGCTTGCTGTCTACGGACTCAACACGGTGCTAAATTTCATAGTCACGTATTGGGGGCATAAGCTAGGGATTAATATCGAGACGGATATGCGGAAAAAGATGTTCGATCATCTGCAGAAGCTTTCATTCCGGTTCTATGACAATAACAAAACGGGTCAATTGATGTCCCGTATGGCAAACGATCTACTTGAGATTGGTGAAGTTGCGCATCATGGTCCTGAGGACTTGTTCATTGCAGTAATGACCCTGATCGGTGCACTTCTGCTTATGCTTCATATTAATATGAAGTTAGCGCTCTTAACCTTCGTTATCGTCCCATTCTTGCTATGGATAGCGGTGTATTTTAACCAAAAAATGACGAAAACGTTCCGTCGAATGATGGGCGACCTCGCCGATATTAACGCAAGAGTCGAAGACAATATTGGCGGGATTCGTGTTGTTCAAGCTTTCGCAAATGAGTCCTATGAGAAGAAACTGTTTGAGGATAACAATGGACGGTTCCGGTTGACGAAACTGATTTCCTATAAAATCATGGCGTGGAATGTCTCGCTGAGCTACATTTTGATGCGTCTGGTAACGGTCTTTGTCCTTATTTGCGGCACATGGTTCGTGATTGACAAGCAGATTAGCTATGGGGAATTTATTGCATTCGTTCTCTTAACGAACGTTTTCCTCGGTCCCATTCAGAAAATCAATAATGTCATTGAGAGCTACCCCAAGGGAATTGCTGGCTTTAAACGGTATGTTGAAGTTATTGATACGGAGCCTGAGGTAGCTGATCTGCCGAACGCAGTGAAGGTTAGTCATCTAGATGGCCAAATTACGTTCGACTCGGTGTCATTCGGCTACGGAGATGAAGCCCGAGTATTGAATGATATCAGCTTATCTATTCGAGCAGGGGAAACCGTTGCTTTCGTAGGTCCTTCGGGCGCAGGGAAGACTACGATCTGCAGCTTGCTGCCTCGATTCTACGATGTGAGTGCCGGCAGCATTTCCATTGATGGACTCGATATTCGCAGCATCCAGCTGGAGTCGCTGCGCCGTCAGATCGGCATCGTGCAGCAGGATGTGTTCCTGTTCTCCGGCACCTTGCGGGAGAACATCGCGTACGGCAAGCTTGGCGCGACGGATGAGGAAATCTGGGATGCTGCGCGGCGCGCGCAGCTGCAGGGTTATATTCAGACGCAGCCGAAGGGGCTGGATACGGTTGTCGGTGAGCGCGGCGTCAAGCTCTCAGGCGGTCAGAAGCAGCGCCTCGCGATCGCGCGGATGTTCTTGAAGAATCCGCCGATTCTCATCCTCGATGAGGCGACATCGGCACTCGACACGGAGACAGAAGCGGCGATTCAGCAGTCGCTCTCCGAGCTGTCGCGTGGCCGCACGACGCTAGTCATTGCCCACCGGCTGGCGACGATCAAGAATGCCGACCGTATCGTCGTCGTGACAGAGCAAGGCATTACCGAGCAAGGCGGACATGAGGAGCTCATCGCTGTAGGCGGTGTGTATAGCCGCTTACACCAAGCACAGTTCAGCTCTTGAGCCGGGCTGCAGTAAGCTAGCTTAGGCTAGTTTGCTGCAGCCTCTTTTTATTCCCAAAGATAGGATAGAACTTCCAAATGAATCGTGATAAACTATGGAAATGGTTATCTACCGACGGTGAATAATAGAACGAGGTGACGATAGGTGAAGTCGATATTTCGGTGGTTGTTGCTTGGGGTATTTACACTCGTGTGCATCTTCTTTTTGAGCAATTTCCGTAACGCCTTCTTATCTACGCAGCCGGATCAGATTCGGATCGCAATAGGTCCGGATACGAGCATCCAGAAAATAAGTGAGCAGTTGCCTGGCAGTCAAGTTCTAAATGATAAAGCTGGCTTACTGTCTGTTCCTTATGGAAAGTCGTGGGACTATATCGGAAAGACAATGACGATCAAAGGCATATTTCGAGCGACCACTGTGCCTCTCGAGCATCCCATTATTTCCTGGCGTTATTACGGTTACTCGCTGAAAGAGCAAATCAAAGGTTTCGCTCATGGTGACTTTGGCAAATTCCGCAATCCTTTCAATAGGAAAGAGGTTGCTGTTCTTGGGGAGCTCCCCAAGATGCTTCTTCGCACATGCACTTATTTCATTCCTGGTTTACTGCTCGCGATTGTGCTTAGTGTGCTCTTTGCGATGATAGCATCCATGTTTCGCCGATTAGGTGCCTTAATGGATGGTACACATGCCTTGCTTGTTGGCTTGCCTGATTTTTTCTTAATCGTTCTCATCCAATTGGGTGCGATCTATGCGACGAAATATTTGGGGCACTTTGTGCTGCTTATTGTTCAAGTCGGTGATAAGACGCCGTTCCTCATCCCGTTTCTCACGATCGCGCTGATTCCCTCGGTCACTATCTACGGTACCCTTCGCATTGCGATCGCACGTGAGCTTGGACAGGACTATGTAGTTACGGCACTAGCTAAAGGGTTAACCCGCAGAGAGGTGCTGATCTCTCACGTTATGCGAAATGTAATGGCTGATTTGCTGGCGATCTTGCCCAAAGCAACTACACTGGCACTGGCCAGTATGGCGGTTGCGGAAGCCATTTGCGGAATTTCCGGTTTGGGAGGCTTTATCGTCTCGCCAGCTTTACAGAATGTCTCCTCCATGTCGGCTATCTGTATGGCACTTGCGCTAGTCGCTATGGCTTTTCATGTGTTATACGCACTCCTACGTAAGAAGTTTATTGTTCGGACAGGGGAGGTGGCTTGACGATGATGAAACGCTCATCAACTGCTTACTACTGTTCGATTGCACTCATCGTGCTCATCCTGCTTGTGATGATATTCGGCACATGGCTGATGCCCCATGGGATTACACCGGATGACAAGATTAATATGCTCCAATATCAAGAAGACGGCAAAACGAGATACAGTATTCCTCCATACGCGCCGAACAGCACCTTCCTCCTGGGCACCGACCATAGGGGCTTTGATGTGCTGAGTTTATTGCTGAATGGGTTGAAATATACATTGGGCACGGCGCTAGCGTTAACCTTGTTTCGCTTTGTTTTTGCTCTGCCATGGGGATTGTGGAGCGGAACCTCGGGCAAAGGATGGGGCATTCTTCGCTCCATGCAGTGGGTCGTTTCCTCTATGCCTGCGTTTATTTTCTTGTTCCCGCCTTTAGCGGGCATGTACTTTGGGCTGCGGCTCGATCAGGGGTTGAAGGCAGACCCGCATTACCAGCTGCTGTTCACGGTTACTTTCGTTAGCCTAGTCACATTCATTGGGATATTCCCATTAGCCCATCAGGTGGCAGATCGGACACGTTATTATAATGAACGACTATATATTGAAGCTTCTCGTTTGATGGGCGGTTCTGTGTTCCATCGAACGATGCGGCACTTGGTTCCGTGTATGAGAAATGAAATGTTGTTCATCTTCCTTAGCGAATTCATGCAGGTGCTCTTCTTGTTAGGGCAGTTGGCTGTTTTTAACATTGTACTTGGCGGGATTGAGACAATTGGTGATAGCGATGCCGGCTATTCCATCGCCATCACAACATCGGGTGAATGGTTATCGCTAATCGCCTATGGCTCAAGATACATTAGACTGCATCCATGGATTATTCTGAGTGCAGGCACCAGCTTCGCAGGACTATTCCTAGCGCTGCAGTTTTTCTTGAATCAGCTCAAACGACGCTACGGAAGTGAACGTCAATTGATGTAAGCAAGCAAAAAGGTCGGGTTCCATCCTAAAGATGGGCTCCCGACCTTTTTCCATGTGAATTATCGCAATGAGCTGAGTTGGATGTCCAATCTAGCAGCAACGCCTGCAGGCGCAGCGTCACTACGAGGTCCACCAAAGTTAAAAGCGACGATGACGATGTCATTACGGCCGCGTCTCAAGAACCGACGTATGTTGAAGGTACGACCAGTGTTGTAGAATGGAGGGGTATTTTGTGGTGCATCATAGACCAGCGGCACACCATTGATGATCACTACAGCGTAATTGTCGACCGACAAGAAGAGGGATGCGGCGAGAATGGCTCTCCGCTGAGAGAGCGAGAATCGTGTCGAAATGACGGCATTCTCAGCGCTCAGATTGCCGGAGTACCACACATAGTTGGCGTTAGTAACCGGTACCCATGCTGGATTACGGGGAATAATCTGGGCGTTGAACCAAGAGTTATCGGTTCCGATCGAAATTGTACGCTGGCTCAGGAAGCGGCCTGCTCCTAGTCTGTTGTGCTTTCTCAATTGAGCGTGGTACAGCAGCATAGCCTTTGTTTTCGGTAGGCCTGCACTTTTGGGAAGTTTAACAATTTTACTCGGTCTACCTGCGATACGTTGTTTCTTAATCATCTAACCATCTCCTATCAAAATATGAATTTACTTACAAAGTATTCTATGTTTGATAGAGAGATTTGCGAGGGTTAATAGCTGATAGAGTTCTAAAAAAGGTTGCCCTAATTTTTATTTATCATGAAAACGTAAATTTAATGTTATAATAACACATATTATATGTTAAAATAATAAAAAATTATGAGGGGGAAACCTAACGTGGATGACAAAAACGACAAAACTAAGAGACTCTCTGTTTACTTACCGGAGAAAGTAAAGTCGGATCTGGAGCAAATGGCTGACGAAACAGGCTTGTCAATGACACAGTTAATTGTGATGGCCACGCATGGCCTTCTAGCCAACTACTCCGCACAGGGTGGAGCTATTTTCGCTGATTTATTGGCAGCCAGACAACGAATTCTCCACGAAGTGAAGGATAAGCATCAGCTTTTAAACGAAGAAAAAGTGAAAATGCAAGAATACTACGGTGCTCGAGCGGAGGAGTATGAACGGATTTATCACCGAGAGGACGCTGGGTTCCAACAAGAGCTTGGTCTTTTGAGCGAAATGGTGAAGAAGCAGGTGGAGAGGCGCAACGTTCTTGAGATAGCTTGTGGAACCGGGTATTGGACCGAAATTGCCGCGGGCACTGCGAAGCGCATCGTAGGTGTTGATATTCGTCCTGAAGTGCTGCAAATTGCTAAGTCTAAGCCGTGGCCAGCATCGAATGCAGCATTTGTTCAGGGGGACGCGTACCAGCTCTCCGATGTGAACGGGGTTTTCGACTTTGGTCTTGCCAACTTCTGGTTTTCGCATATTCCGAAGAATCGGATTGAGTCATTTCTGCAGAGTTTCCACCAACGTTTAGGCACAGGTGCTCGCGTCTTTATCGCCGATAATGTTTACGTACCGGGAAGAGGCGGAGAGCTGATAACGAAAGAACATAGTGAGGATACCTACAAAAGACGCGAGCTGGCTGATGGATCCATGCATGAAATTATCAAAAACTACTACTCGTATGAAGAGCTGAACGACATTTTTAAGCCTTTATCTCAACATTTGCAAATATTTGTTGGAAACAGCTTCTGGTATGTTAGCTACACAGTTGCTTGAAATAGAGAAAGTTTATTGGTAGCAATTACTCACGATATACATTAGACAAGCAAAAAAAGCTTAGTCAAAGCCCTGAGGCTGCATTCTGACTAAGCTTTTTTCCGTATGAGATTCCGAATAGCACAATGAGTTCCTCATTTAAATGCATATCGCCAATCTAATTATTTATTATTTTCATCTTCATTTTGTCGTCTTTTCATTACATTATTCACTAAGTTCTGAGTTGCGTCTTGCGTGGATGCCGTTACGTTTTCAATGGCGTTCTGTACATAATTCGTTGCTGATTGAACCCCGTTTTTAAAGATACTCGTTTTATTTACATCAACTTTATTCAGGTTATTCGTATTGTCAGACATCGTTCCAACCTCCAATGATAGATTCTAAATGTAATATTTGAACTGTCGGTTGACCTTATCTATCCATCTCATCGTCTTCCGTAGTCACGTTTAACTCCTGCTCGGCATCCATCTCAACAGCGGCGTCGAATACGTTCGCCTTCGGCACCTGAGTTATATCTTCCTTTTGCTGCACCCAATAACCGACGTTACGATACCAGTACTGAAACGAATCGTCCAATTGCTGCTCTCGGTTACGATCCTCGTTAACATCGGAGTCCACTTCTATCTCATTTCCGAGAAGCCCGTCATTGCGATTCTGTATTCGATTGATATCATCCGATGTATCCATGTTGAATTTCCCTCCTAATCATTTTTATCCTGTTGAATTGACTCCGTAATAACGTTAGTTACAATCCGAACCTTACATCATAACGCCCCTCCATCCTTGTATGGATTAATCTGCATAGATAGGGTCCGATTTATTCAAAAAAGTATGGTATAATATCCCATAAATTGCGATCTAAAGGAGTGAGAACGATGGAACATTATTTGTTCAAACAGCTGGCCTTCGTGAGGGCTCAAACCTTAAAATTGATGGAGGGGGTATCGGAGGAAACCGCCGACCGGATCCCGGAAGGGTTTCGGAATACGATCCGCTGGCAGCTGGGGCACATATATGTGGTATTGGAAAGAATAGCATTTCAATATATAGGGCTTCCGCTTCATTTGCCAGAAGGATTCAAAGAGCAATTTGAGAATGGCACTTCACCATTGAACGTTCCGAATTTCGTTGACATCCCGACCTTACAAGAGTTGGAGACCTTATTGAAAGGGCAGCAAGAGCGAATACGTGAGGGACTGAGGGACCACTTGCAGGAAAAGGTTGTTCAACCTTACACGACGTCGGCCGGAATGACCTTGGAAACGCCGGAACAGTTCCTCAGCTTTAGCTTGTACCATGAAGGCATGCACATGAGTGTCATTAAACTTTATGAAATTTTGTTATCCAAGGGGGAACAATCGAAATGGGGGTAACATTCACCACTTCCGTTATGCAAGCACAGGGTAAAAACGCCACTGGAATTTCCATTCCAGCTGAGGTCATAGCTGCGCTCAGTGGACATAAGAAGCCAAGTGTCACGGTGAGCTTGAACGGTTACACCTATCGCAGCACTGTTGCAGTTATGGGGAATGAGTTCCTCCTTCCATTGAGTGCAGCCCACAGAGAAGCGTCTGGCTTGAAGGCCGGTGACCAGGTAGAGGTTATACTCAACCTTGATCTGGAGCCTCGAACCGTTGAGATTCCGGATGACCTTAGGGCGGCATTGTCTTCTCAGGAGGGTGCAATCGAGGCCTTTGAAGCATTGGCATTCTCGAAGCGGAAAGAATTTGTCCGGCAGGTGGACGATGCCAAAACGCAAGATACCAGGCATCGTCGAATCTTAGGAATCGTCACCAAACTGAGCGTTACATGACGCAGTTTTTCGGACTTCCTAATGTCCAGAAGTAAATTTAAGACCGAGAACGCCAACTAAGATCAGAATCATGAATAAGATCCTTATTAAACTAATGGGTTCATCGAGAAAAAGGGTGCCGATTATAATAGCACCGACAGCGCCAATTCCGGTCCAAGCCGCGTAAGCTGTGCCGATGGGGAGGGTTTTCGTGGCTACCGCTAGAAAATAGAAACTTACAATCATCCCTGCGATCGTGATGCTGGAAGGAACTAAACGTGTAAAACCATTAGAAAATTTCAATGAGATCGCCCATACTACCTCAAATACACCTGCAATGACGAGATATAACCATGCCATGATGAATCACTCCTCTTGAATTTGTTATACGACCTATTTAGCCGCAAAAAAAGGAAAAAGCCTGGAAGTTATATCGCTAAGCGATATGACTCCCGGGCTTTTTCCCCTCCGTGACCACAGCATATTCGCTGCGTTTTTCCCCTCGGACCAGCCTGGCATTGAACGCCACGGAACCCTAGAAAACAATATGCAGTTATTATAGAACGGCTAACATGCGATGTCAAGTTACAAGATTAGTAAATGAATAAAAGCCCTGAAAGCTGCTCTTTCGAGCGGGGCTTGTCCGGGCTTTATTCATGAATCGTACAAGAATTACTTGGATTCAGCAGTTAATTGGTTGTAGATATCATCCCACAGAACACGTCGAGCTGATACATACCGCTTCGCGTAATAAGATTGGCTTAATTTGTTTTTCACTATACCTTCATTGGATGCAGAGTGAATGAATTCACCGTCTCCAAGGTAGATACCAACGTGAGAAATACCTTTGCCACCGCTTGTGTCAAAGAACACAAGATCACCTTTGCGAAGATCCTTTTTGTCAATCCAGTAGCCTTCTTTATTCTGAGATGATGAGCTATGCGGAAGGTCAATGCCGAATTTGTCGAAAACGTATGCGGTGAAACCAGAGCAATCAAAGCCTCTTGTTGTCGTTCCCGCATCTCTGTACGGAATTCCGAGCAATCCGTCAACCGTTTCATCCAAAGTGGATTGTGACGCAGACACACTTCCTAAACTTACACTCAAAAACAAAACAAGACTAAAAACAAGAGCAACAATCTTTTTCAACTGCTTGTCTCCTTCCGGTGCCTACGAGGTTAGCTGGAGGGTTCGGTTGAAGGTTCCCTATGATCCCTGTCTTGCAAGATCAATTCACCCGGTGTGGTTCCCCCGTTTCCCCAAGAAATGGGGAATTCGGCATGAAATATTTGGTTTTTTGATGCTAATCCTTGTAATTCGTCATAAACATCGAAATTCCTCCTTTTCTACGCATTTTGTCTTAAAAATATGTCAATAGTTCGGAAAAGAGACAAAAAAAGCCCCTTTTGCAAGGGGATAAACCAATATAAGCCAATTAAGCTTATTTTATTTGTTTTTAGCTGTCCATTTTGGCAGATAGAAGCTGATATTGGGAGGTTATGGCCCACATTTGGATGAAAATGTGGAAAAGCGGGAAGAGCTGATAAATGATTAGCGCTACCAGACCTGCCCATATGTACGTTGCTGTGACTGTGACCCCTGCCAATAGTCCCGAGGTGAGTAGGAGGATGAGTGCAAGCCCGATAATAGGAAGGAAACTGCGAACGAAAGTGATGACAGTGGACAAAATGCCAAGTTTAGCGGAAATTGCGAACTGTACGTACATAAAAAGCAGATGTAAGAGAAAGCCATAGACGAGCAAGCCGAGAAGCCAAGGCAGCAATTGGAGGGCGGCTTGCTCATACGAAGTGGTATGTGCGAATTGCTTTTGCGCTTTAGGAAACAGCCATATGAGTGGCAGCAAGGAAAGCGAGATTCGAACGACATAAGCAATGAGGAATGGGAGCATAAGCTCCTTGATGCCTCGGATAAAGCGATAGCCGGCATTTTGCTGGGAATGGGTCAGCGAGTAGTAGACGCCGCTATTCAACATTGGGGTGAGCAGCATGCGAACAACAAGCAAAGCAGCCAGCCACCAAAGGTAGGAATGGCTAAGATCGGTTTTGACCAATTGGAACTGTCCTTCAGCTAGAAATAGCTGCAGCGCTTGCTTCGGCTGCTCGCCACCTGGATAGCGGTGCATGAGAGGGACGAGAACACCCTGTACAAGCTTATACAGCAGGATGCCCCAGCCCATCTGATACAGGAACAAGACGATCGTGGCGAAAGGTTGCCGTAAAGCCGCCCTGAAGCCAGACTTGATATAAGTTGCCACAGTTGTCCCTCCTAAGAGTTTTGCTTTAGCAAAACTGGCATCGAAAGCATAATCTGAGTTTTCCGTAGGAAAACTTACTTCGTAAGCATTGGATAAGCCTAGCCGCTTACGCTTACCAGGCGACCCAGCCGAATATGGCTTGCAGGAATTGAATGAGACCGAGATTTAGGCGGATTTTCCACTTGGTATCCACTTGCGTTTGCATAAAATTATTAATATGTTTATTTTCCAGCACGAGCGAGTAATTGGGATCAATTCGAACCCAGTCTACAGGAGTCTTGTGGGTTAGTTTGAATTCGATACTGCTTTCTTTACCATCCCATGTTTTATCTAGTACAGTGCCGTCAGAGAAATGGAACTGGATCGGTACCTCGGGTGAATTACCGCCTCGTTTGGAGATGAGAACGGCACTTTCGTAGGACTCTGCCCCTTTGCTGCCCACGGATTTGACGCGAATGCTCTCCACGGTGTAATCCATCATCATGGCGCCGTATACATATTGGTTAAAGAAATCATCCCACTTCGTTTTGGTCACTTCTTCGACAACGTTCTGAAAGTCCTTTGTAGAAGGGTGTTTAAATTCCCAACGTTGGAAATAAGTGCGCATAATGCGATCCATTGTTTTGCTGCCAACCTGCTTCTCAATGGCTTTAAGCACGAGCTTTCCTCGTGTGTACACATTCTCAGCGTATTGATCATGTCCCGTATAGGCCCACGAGTTCTGCTGCAGGGTATTTGGAGATGTAATGAAGCTTGACTCTACAGGTAAATTTGGGGACACTCCGTACTCTGCTTCCATAACTTTATCCTCTGCATAGGAGGTAAAGCCCTCATCCAGCCATGCTTCTTCGAATTCATTGCTAGCTACGAGTCCATAAAAGAACTGATGTCCAATCTCGTGAACAACGACACGTTCTAGCTCTAGATCTGGTTTCTTGTCGCTAGCATCCCACGACGTTACCAAAGTTGGATATTCCATACCGCCCACACCGTTGCCTCCTGGGGGAGGTACGACAATCGAAAGGGTTGAATAAGGATACGATCCGTACCATTGGCTGTAGCGGGAAAGCGCCTTTTTGGCAGCGTACATATAGCGGTCCTTCAAGTCCTGATGATTGGGATCGAGATAAAGCTTGATCTTGACCCCGGGTATTTGTGCGGTCGAGTAGGGTTCTTCCACATAAACGAAATGTGGCGATGCTGCCCAAGCGAAGTCATGCACATCATCCGCATAAAATTGGTACGTCTTTATCCCGTTGTCGGTCACAGCAGGCTTAACCGGGAAACCGGTAGCTGCTACGATGTAGTTCGCCGGCACTTGAATTTTCACGTCATACATCCCGAAATCGGCATAAAATTCCGAATTTCCATGGTATTGGTGGAGATTCCACCCCGGCTCTGTACGTCCTCTTGTTCCAACCCGTTCATAGGCAGCAACTTTAGGGAACCATTGTCCGGCCATGACGAAGTCATCCACATAGCCCATTCTTGCGAAGGCGGCAGGCAGTTTGACGAGGAATTCCGTCTTGATCGTGACTTGCTCCCCGGCTCCTACCGGTTTAGGCAGCGGGATTTTGAGCAGCGTGTGATCGTCCTTATTGCCGTCATCGGGCTGCACGAACGCCATGCGCATACTGAGATCCTCTCCGTCAACCGTTTTCACAGAAAGCAACTTCATCCAGCCACTACTGTCTGCCTTGGCTTCATCTTCACGCAGCTTTCCACCTGATTCACGCATAAACGTCGTTTTCTTTGAGGCAAATGCATTGGGATACAGATGGAGGTAAAGCTCTTGCACAGGAACGGTTCCCGGATTTTCCCAAGTCAACGTTTGCTGCCCATTAAGCTGCCTCGTTTCGGGCGTATAAGCAACGTTCATGTGATATTCCGCAATACGATAGCTAAGCGCTGTTGGCGCTTGCTTCTCTAATGGCTTGGCGCTATCTGCAGGCTGCATGTCCGGCGCCGGAGCAGACTTTTCATCCTTAGAGACGACTGGAACGGCCCATTTACTTGCAGATGGGAGCAAATTTTCAGACAGCAGGACGGTGCCTGCTGCAAGGAGCATGACAACGAACCATTGAACCTTGCGGTTTTTGAATAGAACACTCATGATATCCACCCCGCCTAAACAAGCATCTACAGCATGTATATGTAGACAACCTAGGGAATATTTCTGAGCTTGGAAAAGAATTGTTAGAAGGAGGGGGAACGAAGTGGTTAATCAATGAGTCTATAAGGTATAAGGGGTGTTGAAGCGATGAATAAATTTCGAAAAGTGATCGTTGGATGCTTTTATAGATGAAAGAGCAGTCGGCAGTATCACGGTGGAAGTGATGTAGTAAAGACAGTAACGAGAAATCGTCCTTCCACATTAACAGCAACCAGCCCTTGTTCTGGAGGATGACTTTAGCTACAATGAAAGCAAAGCGTCATTTTAACATTACGAAGAGTGGAAGGTGCCCTCATGGAAGCGGATAAAAAGAAGCTAGCCTTAAATATAGTAAGTTCCAAAGTGAACCATAAAGGATTCGGTGCCGGAGCGATCGATCTAAGCAACGTATCTGGTGTCATTATTGACGGGGATGAAGCCTACCTGGACGAAGGTACACTTCATGCCAAAAGTAAGATCGAAAAAGGCATTAAATTCTCAACGAACAAAGAAGATGTGCCAAATGGCCGTAAAGCTTGGATCGTTTGGGTCGCAGTCGACCGTACGGAAGAAGGAGCTTACTACGCTGGTATGACAGCATGCGAAATGCTAGTTGACACCGAAGCGCGCAGAGGATGGAAAATTCTAGCCGAGCACGTGAACAAAATGGATGCTGCAATGAAGCGTAAATTCATCTTCGACGGCTTGGATGACAAGGAGCGGGCGCTGCTCAAAAATCAGCTGATCGCGCACAACGAGGAGTGGTGGAATCGCTCAGATCAAGCATTGAAAGATGCACTTTCATAAGCGATCAAACACACAAATAGAGATTATGAACATTATGTGTCATCCATTGTTACGTTTGGGTGAACCGAGTATACTAGACCCTAGTGTATGTTACCTCATATACTAGGACAGCAAAAAGGCAGACTAAGACGCGCTTAGTTCTGCCTTTTTGTGTTCTCTGGAAACAGGTGGATCAGTCGTTCCACCAGCGTTTGATATCATTCCACCAAGAGCCGTTTTGGCCTTTTGGGGTACCCTTTGGATCATCGTTCGAAGCTGGCTTCGCAGGTTTGCCTGTGCAGAATGTTGTCGGCTCCGTGCCAACCAGGAAAGCCTCCATATGCGAGTTCGGACAATCTTCATTGGACAGCTTGCCGCTCACCGGATCTATATAGACACTTGTTACTCCATCAGGAATCGGGAACAACTTAGGTGGTATCGCCTCTAACGTTTGTTCCGTGAACTCCGCGAAAATCGGAGAAGCCAAGTGAGACTCAACCGTCGAAATATCCCTACTCTTGTCATAGCCGACCCATACGGCAGTTGCGAGCTCCGGTGTGAAGCCAACCAGCCACGCATCGGTGTCGGTCGTACCGGTTTTGCCGGCTATCGGACGTTTAATCGTACTGGCTACGCGGTTACCGGTTCCGCCCTCTTCGAACACGCTCTCCATCAGATTCGTCATTACATAGGCGACAGCTGGATCAAGCACTGGCTCCGCTTGCGGGCTCACTTCATATAAGATTTGACCGTTCGCATCCTCAATACGCACAATCGCCGTCGTCTCCTGATGAACGCCTTGATTCGCAATCGTACCGAACGCAGACGCCATTTCGAGAGGGCTTACGGGGAAGGACCCTAAAGCCAATGACGGCAGCGGCTTCATCGGAGATGCAATACCAAGCTTGCGGGCCAGCTCGATAACCTTCGCAGGACCGACATCCAGAATCGTATGCACCGCATAGATGTTATCCGATTTCGAAATCGCCTGCCGCATATCAATATTGGCATTGGCATACTGATCGTTAAAGTTTCTAGGTGTGTACTGTTGACGGCCTTCATCGTAGGTGAACACCGTCGGCTCACTTTTTACCTGTGTCACGGGTGTATAGCCATTTTGCAGAGCAACCATATAGACGATTGGTTTAAAAGAGGACCCTGGCTGTCTCGTATTCGAGAGTGCACGGTTGAACTGATTCTCGGAATAGTCGCGGCCGCCGACCATCGCTTTAATTTCTCCCGTCCTTGGGTCGATTGCCACGAGTGCGGCTTGAAGGTCTGCTTTACCCGTCAGCTGTTTCGTAATCACGGTCTCGGCAATCTGCTGAGTATTTTTATCCAGTGTTGTGAAGATACGAATACCGCCCTGATCGAACTGTTCCTCCGGTATGCCCAGCTTATCCGTTGCTAATGCTCGTACATAATCCCGGAAGTAGGGGGCTGCTGCTGGCTTTTTCTTTGTAAGCGGCTGAATCGTCAGCTTCTCTTTGCCTGCGGCGTCAGCGGCGCTTTGTGTAATGAAGCCACTGCGCACCATCGTCTGCAGCACCACCTTTTGCCGATCCATCGCATTATTCAGATCATAATACGGCGAGTAGTAGCGTGGACCTTTGGGGACACCAGCGATCATCGCGCTTTCCGCCAACGTTAATTCACTGGCATGCTTGCCGAAGAAAAGTTCGGAAGCCGTTTCAATCCCATACGTCGAATGACCGTAGTAGATCTGATTCAAATAATTCGCCAGAATTTCATCTTTGGTCAGCTGCATTTCCATTTGCACAGCGAACACGGTTTCCTTGATTTTACGCGACCAAGTCCGATCATGGTTTAAATATAAATTCCGAGCTAATTGTTGAGTTATCGTTCCTGCACCTTGCACCTTGGCCATGGCTTGTACATTGACAACAGCTGCCCTTGCTACTGCCTTCACATCTACACCGAAATGATCATAGAAATGCTGATCCTCCACAGCGAGCGTTGCTTTAATGAGATAAGGCGATATTTCATTCAGTGAGACGACCTGTCGATTTTGCCCGGAATAAAAGGTGTCGATTAGTTCGCCATGTGTATCGTACATTTGGGAGGTTTGCAGCATTTTGGTGACGGGCAGTGTTTGAGCACGCAAATAGACGAGACTGCCAGCGGCCACGATGAGGAGCAGAACGCAGGAAGTGAATAGGAATGAGAACATTTTCTTGATACGACGCATCCAGCGCATAGACGCAGGTACCTCTTTATCCCTAGGTGCTTGTGGTGTGCCTGTAGATGGCTGACGATGGTTCTCGTTCTCGGACATCTCTTCTTACCTCCTTTCTCCATGCTCTAAGGCATTACTATCCAGTATGGAAAAGCATGGCAGTCCGTATTCAACGAATTGTAAATATTTTTTGTTAAATGTTTAAAAACCCTAGGAAAATATTGCATTTTGGGGGTAATGAACTATAATACAATTTGTGCGTATGAAGGGTCTTGAAATTACGGCACCGCTTCGCATGACTTTTCCAACTGGTGGAACACTGTTAGAGACAACGAATGTCAGGATTTATTCATCCCAAATATAGCAGCGAAAGAAGGTATAAACATGGAACTGTGGTACACAGAGAAACAAACCGATAGCTTCGGTATTACAGCAAAAGTAAAAGAGACATACGTAAGAGAACAAACGGACTTCCAAGACCTTTCGATGATCGAAACCGAAGAATGGGGAACAATGCTTACCCTGGACGGTATGGTTATGACAACGGTCAGAGACGAATTCGTTTATCACGAAATGGTTGCTCACCCTGCGCTTGTTACCCACCCGAACCCAGAGTACGTGCTTGTAGTAGGCGGCGGCGACGGCGGAGTGATCCGTGAAATCATGAAGCACCCAAAGGTGAAAAAGGCTGTTCTTGTTGATATCGACGGTAAAGTAATTGAGTACTCCAAAAAGTACCTGCCAACCATTGCCGGCGAATTGGATAACCCGCGTGTAGAAGTCATTGTTAACGATGGCTACATGCACATTCACGATCACAAAAACACCTACGACGTTATCATGGTCGATTCCACTGAACCTGTTGGTCCAGCTGTTGAGCTGTTCTCCAAAGGCTTCTACCAGGGTATCTTTGATGCGTTAAAAGAAGACGGTATCTTCGTAGCACAAACGGATAACCCTTGGTTCAAAGCAGACCTGATCCAAACGGTTAACCGTGATGTCAAAGAAATCTTCCCAATCGTACGTGTGTACAGCGCGAACATTCCTACGTACCCAAGCGGTCTCTGGACCTTCACAATGGGCAGCAAAAAGCACGATCCCCTGCAAGTTGAGGAAGCAGCAATCCCAGAATTCCCAACGAAGTACTACACACCACGTCTACATAGAGCGGCATTTATTCTGCCTAAATTTGTTGAAGATTTGATTAAATAATGAAATTGAACCGCCGGTTGTTTCTGTGCTTGTCACGGGAACGCTGGCGGTTTTAGTTTTGGCGGCTTGTTGGAATGCTTCTAGCTTGGTTTGGCTACTCTAATGACGCATCCCCTCTTCATGTGCCTGGCGCTAACAGTCTTTGTTTCCGCACCCGGCAGTCGGTATTCCAACTCTCACTGTTAAAGCTCTGAAAAAGTACATCAAATTTCGGTGAAACTGGCCCACATCGCAAAAATGACCCGAATTTGATGTAGGAAATGCAGGTTCTCGGGGCAACTCCAACATTTTTATCAAAAAAGCCTGCACTAAATACATCTAAATCCATTCCCTCAGGACCTATAGCGTCCTAATTCCCTAAACTTACACAGAAATCGACTCGGCGATAACTCCGTAATGTACGCTGATCTCCCGTAATACATTGAATTTAGCGAACCTTTCATATAAACTAATACCTAACTTGCCTTATCTGAACATAAGGTGCAAACAGGTACTGCAGAATAGGAGAATGACGGACCATGACGGCTAAAGAGCGCGTGCGGATCCGAATTGAAAGTCGAAGCGGGAGCGAGACTACCGTGCAGAAAGCGCGAGGGGATCTTTATCGTAAAGGCAATCACACGTACATCCGCTATGAAGAAGAGCCGAGCGAGCTTGGACGAACAGTGACGCTCATTAAGCTGGAAGACAATCAGATACGAATCGTCCGCCAAGGCGACGTGCAAGCAGAGCAGACATTTCTACCAGGCGAGAAGAGGATTGGCTTTTATCAAACACCTCAAGGTAGATTGGAACTCGAAATCGAGACACATGAGCTAACCTCGGAAGCCGTACATGGCATCGGTATCACAAGGTGGAGCTATGATTTATATGCATCAGGCACTCATGCGGGAACATACAGGATCAAGTTGTTAATTCAGGAGGAGTAAGACGAATGGATGTACTAAACGAAGTCAAAGCCATAGTTAAACAAGCTATAATAGAGGCAGTTACAGCTGCAGGCATCGTGGACGCGGCGCAAATACCGGAGATTATTCTTGAGGTCCCGAAAGAGAAGACACACGGGGATTTCGCAACGAATGTCGCGATGCAGCTGACCCGAATTGCTAAGCAGAACCCAAGACAAATTGCCGAGCAAATTATCGCTAACCTGCAAAAGGATAAAGCCAATATCGCAGAAGCGGAAATTGCGGGGCCTGGTTTTATTAATTTTAAAATGAACAAAGTGTACCTATACCCGGTTATTGAAAATGTTCAAAAACTAGGTGATCGCTACGGTGCGACGAACGTCGGTCAAGGGCTTAAAGTGCAAGTGGAATTCGTTAGCGCCAATCCAACAGGTTCTCTGCATTTGGGACATGCTCGTGGAGCGGCAGTGGGGGACGTGCTGTGCAACGTGCTTGATCTGGCTGGATACGCTGTATCCCGAGAGTACTACATCAATGATGCCGGTAACCAAGTGGTCAATTTGGCCAAATCGATCGAAGCTCGCTATCTGCAAGCGCTCGGACAAGAAGCAGAGATGCCGGAAGACGGGTACTTTGGTGAAGATATCAAAGGCTTTGCCGCGGATCTTGCAGCGGAAGAAGGGGATCGCCTTCTCAGCTTGCCAGAAGATGAGCGTCGTGCTTATTTTCGTACCTACGGGTTGAAAAAAGAACTCGACAAAATCAAACGCGATTTAGGTCGCTTTGGTGTTCATTTCGACAACTGGTTCTCCGAAACGTCGATTTATGAAGATAACCTCATTCCACCCGTTCTCCAAGAGCTGCGGGATAATGGACACATATATGAAGAAGAAGGCGCGACTTGGTTAAATACAACACCCCTAGGTGACGACAAGAATCGCGTACTGATTAAGAATGACGGTTCCTTTACTTACCTTACACCGGATATTGCCTACCATCGTAATAAATTTGGGCGCGGCTTTGAGCGTTTGATTAATATTTGGGGCGCGGATCATCATGGCTACATTCCACGGATGAAAGCGGCTATGACAGCGCTTGGTTTTGAATCGGATCGACTCGTTGTGCTAATTGCCCAAATGGTGAGCCTTTTCCAAAATGGGGAAAAGGTGAAAATGTCCAAACGGACGGGCAAAGCAGTCACGATGGAGGATCTCATGGACGAAGTCGGCGTAGACCCGATTCGTTATTTCTTCGCGATGCGCAGCATGGACTCGCATTTGGACTTTGACATGGACTTGGCGGTTTCTCAGTCTAATGAGAACCCTGTGTTCTATGTGCAGTACGCACATGCGCGGATATGCAGCATCTTCCGTCAGGCGGAAGAGCAGAACATCCAGGTACTTCCGCTGGAGCAGGTAGACCTTAGTCAGCTTACTTCGGAAGCTGAGTTCGACTTGCTGCGCAAGATGGGCGAGCTTCCGGAGGAAATTGCCATTGCGGCCGATCAATATGCGCCGCATCGGCTCATCCGCTATGTCTATGAACTGGCAAGCCAGTTCCATAGCTATTACAGAGGCCACTATGTCATCACGGATGACGCGGCCTTAACTCAGGCACGCCTCGCTTTGCTCGGCGCGCTTCGTATTACCTTAGCCAACACGCTTCGCGTGGTTGGCGTATCCGCCCCAGAGCGGATGTAGCATCCGCTCCTCAAGACCGAAGGGACGATCCCCATGTCTACGTAGACATGAGAGATCGTCCCTTTTTTTGTTAATACCAGAAATATGAGTCTGGTGGACTTAGCTTGTGGCCCATCTACCTTATCAAATGTTTCGCACCATGAAGGTGTCTATACGGTCATATTGAGGTGTGAGTGTGAAAGTGAGTACTTTACAGTAAAATGCAACCCTAGTGCATTTTTTAATTATTTAAGTGCTTCTTTTATGCCTGGCATGTAAGTGGAATTGTAAAACGTACAACAATTCCCCTTGTTTTTCGCTCCAAGCAGAGAAATGATGTATTCCGTGCAACAAAATAGCAGTATTTCATCCAAAGTGGCCATCTTTGGGAGATAATGTTGTATTTTGTGCAATATTCGCAGGAATAAAGGAGATTAACATGACTAAAGTTGTACTTTGTACAACTCATACATGAACCAGCCGAAAGCGCCGGCGGTTCCGCCTTCCGCTCTTACTCTCGCTCGCCCTTGCCGTTGCTCTTGCTCTTGTCCTTGCCCTTGCCTTGCTTTCGCCTTTGCTCTTCGCTTCCGCTCTTCGCTTCCGCCCGGGCTCCCACCAAAGCTCAAGCATCCACACGGCTCAGCCCTGCCGCGCCGCCCGGATCGCTCGCCGAGCATTCAAATGTCCGGGCTTCCAGCGCGTATTCTCTCGCTTGTTAAGGCCAATCGCGCAGCGCCGCAGCGCACTTTTAATCTGCAGCGGCGACATCGGCTTGATCGATAACATCAAGGCGATGACGCCGCTGACATGGGCAGTGGCCATCGAAGTGCCACTTAGCTCGTTGTATTTGCCGTTAAGCCAGGACGAGTAGACCCGTTCACCTGGTGCATAGATATCAATTTGCTTCCCTCGGTTGCTGAAGGGAGCGATTTTGCCTAAGCGGGTTGTGGCTCCAACGGAGACGACCTGGGGGAAGCGGGCGGGGTAATCGACCGTTTTCTTTTTGCCGTCATTGCCGGATGAAGCTACGATGACTTTACCTCTGTAATACGCGTTCATGACAGCTTGCTCGAGAGAACGGTTGTATGATTTCATACCGAAACTCATATTGATAATATCGAGGTCGTTATGAACGCACCAATCAATACCGGCAATAATGTCCGAGACATAAGCGCTTCCAGCGTGGTCAAATGCTTTTACCGGATGAACGATGGATCTTGGAGCAACACCGACAATCCCTGAATGGCGGCCAGCTGCCGCGATGGTTCCGGCGATATGTGTGCCATGTCCATTGTCATCATAGGGCAGCATGCTGCGGTTTAATAAATTGATGCCCCGTGAGATCGAATTGCGTAAGTCAGGATGATTGTAATCGATTCCGGTATCGATGACCCCGATCCGAATGTTCTGACCTACCGATTTGTTCCAGACTTCAGGCGCGCCTACTTGATCGATGCCCCAAGGTATCGTGTGAGAGCCCGATATATTGCTTGATCGTCTGGAGGTGATTTTGTTGCTCATCGCTTGATGAACAGTTATTTTGGTATCCTCTACGATGCTTGGCATACCGGGGATACCTCTGAGCTTGGTATCGGGACGAAGCGTGCAGGAGAAGGCGTGAATGATACTAAGATCGCGGACCTTGGAAAGATTTACGAACTGAGACTTCATTCGTTTCAGCGCAGATTTGCATGCATAGTAGTCCTTAGCCGATGAGAAATGGATGAGGTGCTTCTTGCCAGAATGCTTGGTGAGACCGATTTCCTCATGAAGCAAATGAAGAAAGGTGGCTATATCCATCGTGCCATCCCCCCATGACAGCTTAGAATCGAATCTCCCCTATCATATGTACAGGTCACCCCGTATGACCGTGTCATTGTCTCTACAGAAATAAATGGGTGCGAAGCCGTGTCAGATGCGTAGGTTTTACATAGGATAAATAGAGAGGCGCGGGCAGGAGTGTCTCTTTCTCAGGTACTGGAAACGGCTGTGATTCATTCACACCGCTTCCTTAGGATACAGTCGCAAGCGGAGGGGGACCTTCGCTTGTATCCATTTTAGGGGGAACGTTTTCTTCCCTGCGAAGGGGTGTATAAGGCATATGCTCGAAAGGTTTCTGAGTTGAAACGAAAGTATAAATTGTATACGCTTGCTCCGCTCAACTTGACAAATACGCTCGTCCTCAGGACGACGAAAATAGTTTATCCTTGGGGATAGTTGCATTTTTAGAAAAAATAGGTTTTACTTAATGAAGATATTGGATAAGGTAGATAGAAGAACTGAAGAAGACGATCACGATCGAAAAGGATGTGCCTTAGATGAGTAGCGAATACACACTCAAAATCACCACAGAGCAAGCGCGCGAAATGCCCATGGTGGATTTGGCGTTTGAATTACTGAAGTCGGCGAATACGCCGTTTTACTATCGTGACCTGATGGCTGAAATTGCTAAAATAAAAGGGCTGTCCGAGCAGCATGTTATGCAAGTGATTGCCCAACTATATACGGAAATCAACATCGATGGACGTTTTGCTTGCGTGGGTACGAACCTATGGGGTTTGAAACGCTGGTATCCTGTCGAGAAATCAGACGATGCGGTTGGTAACGCGAAGCGTCCAAGAATCATTAACGACGAAGATGACGATCTGGATGAAGACATCTACGCGGAGGAAGAAGATACATACGCAGAAGAAGATGAGTACGATACATTTGGTACCGAAACCGAAGAGGAAGAGGCGGAAGAGGATACTGAATTCTTCGAAGATGAAGAGATCGAAGAGGATCTTGGTGAAGCGGGTATTGAAGAAACAGACGAAGATAGCGAAGACGATTTAGATGAGGATTCCGATGAGGGAGACGAGGAAGACGATTTGGATGAAGAGGCTGAAGACGGCAAATAACTTGTCTTGACAGCCCCTATCTGTTCAGAGTAAACTATTGCATGGGCTTTAAAAGAATCTTAACATTTCGCTCAAGCGTTCAAAAAGTGCCCCGTCACTACGGGTGTCACTTTTTTTGTTTTTTTTAGTGTTTTTTTTGTGTTTTTTCACTTTATTTTCATGAAAAGCCTTATTTAGCAGAAGCTAATGCTTACAAAGTCATTCTTCTGGCAAAAGATAAGCTTATGCCTTACGACGTAAGTTCTTATATTACAAAACCATACTAAAACTCTAGGAGGCGTACATAGTGACAAAATACATTTTCGTTACGGGAGGCGTAGTTTCATCCCTTGGCAAAGGAATTACAGCAGCGTCCTTAGGGAGATTGCTCAAAAACAGAGGTTTGAAAGTTACTATTCAAAAGTTTGACCCTTACATTAACGTGGATCCGGGAACTATGAGTCCTTATCAGCACGGAGAAGTGTTCGTAACCGACGATGGGGCAGAAACGGATTTGGACTTAGGTCATTATGAGCGTTTTATTGATATTAATCTTTCCAAAAGTTCTAACGTAACCTCAGGTAAAGTATACTCCTCCGTTATTACCAAAGAGCGCAGAGGCGAATATCTGGGTGGTACGGTACAAGTTATCCCGCACATTACGAATGAAATTAAAGATCGCGTCCTTCGTGCAGGCCGTGAAGCGCAATCTGACGTTGTTATTACAGAAATTGGCGGAACCGTGGGCGATATCGAGAGCTTGCCCTTCTTAGAAGCTATACGTCAAATGAAAAATGATATCGGCCGCGAGAATGTCATGTATATTCACGTTACGCTGATTCCTTATATTAAAGCAGCTGGTGAAGTGAAGACGAAACCTACACAACACAGTGTAAAAGAACTACGCGGGCTAGGGATTCAACCTCACGTTATCGTTTGCCGTACAGAACACTCCCTAACGGAAGATATGAAGCGTAAGTTAGCTTTATTCTGTGATATCGATCCTGCAGCTGTAATTGAGTGTAAGGATGCAGAAACTTTATACGAAGTTCCGATGATGCTTCGTGAGCAAGGGCTTGACGATTATGTCGTTAATCACCTGAAACTACGGACGAACGAGCCGGATATGAAGGAATGGGAAAGCCTTGTTCGTAAAGTTAAATCATTAACGAAGAAAACAGAAATTGCGATCGTGGGGAAATACGTTGCGCTGCATGACGCTTACCTAAGTATTGTTGAAGCACTAGGTCATGCCGGCATCGATAATGACTCCGAAATTAATATCCGTTGGGTGAATGCAGAAGATATTTTTGAACATAACGTCCATCAGCTTCTTTCAGGTGTCCAAGGTATTCTTGTACCTGGTGGATTCGGTGATCGCGGTATTGAAGGTAAAGTGGAAGCAATCCGTTATGCCCGTGAAAAGGAAATTCCATTCTTTGGGATTTGCTTGGGTATGCAGGTTGCTGTCATTGAATATGCGCGTTCCGTTACAGGCTTGGATGGCGCGAACAGCTCCGAGATTAATCCTACAACGGCTTATCCGGTTATCGATCTACTGCCAGAGCAGAAGGATATCGAGAATTTAGGCGGTACAATGCGTCTTGGTTTATATCCTTGCAAGGTTGTTCCGGGCTCTCTTGCAGAGCAATGTTACAATGATGAGCTTATCTATGAGAGACATCGTCACCGGTATGAATTTAACAATGAATACCGTGAATTGATTGAATCTGCTGGTTTGCGCATTTCCGGTACGTCACCGGACGGTCGATTGGTTGAGATGGTCGAGCTTCCAGGTCACCCTTGGTTCCTTGCTGTTCAATTCCATCCGGAATTTACATCGCGTCCGAATCGTCCGCAGCCGCTTTTCCGTGAGTTCGTGAAAGCCGCTCAGTTGATCGCTCGTTAATTCTTACTTTAACGGTTGTCCCTCCAGATAACCAACTTATTTGTAAAACTTTTCAATTAGTTTTGTCCCTCAGAAGGAAATCGAAAATGAATAGCGAATACCTTTAGAAACATAAACGTGGGAATTTGTTATTCGTTTTCGGGAGGGAATTAGGCTGATGAAGAAAAAGGTATTGATTGTCGACGATCAAAATGGAATTCGCGTACTACTCATGGAGGTATTCAGTAACGAAGGTTACGATACCTATCAGGCTTCCAATGGCAAGTTGGCCTTGGAAATCGTGAAAAATTCTTCACCTGATCTTATACTACTGGATATGAAAATTCCTGGTATGGACGGTCTGGATATTTTGAAACATGTTAAAGCCATTGATGCATCGATTAAAGTGATTATGATGACAGCTTATGGCGAACTCGATATGATTAAAGAAGCAACGGATTTGGGTGCGATTATGCACTTTACGAAGCCTTTTGATATTGATGAATTGCGTATGGCGGTTAATATGCAGCTTAATAATGAATCAAGCAGCGGTTTTGCAGTGGGATCCTAGTCATAGGGTCTTTTTTTTGTTGTCGAAAAAACGAGGGCTTGGTTATCATTTGAAAATTTATGTGCTATAATAACTCAGGTATGACAAAGAGCGGTATACGCATCTACTATAGGTTCTAGGAGGAAGAGAAACATGGCATTGGTTTCAATGAATGAATTTTTACCTAAAGCAAAAGCGAACAAATTCGCGGTGGGTCAATTTAATATGAACAACCTTGAATTCGCTCAAGCGATTGTGGAAGCTGCAATCGAATTAAAATCCCCGTTCATTTATGGTGTTAGCGAAGGCGCACTAAAATATATGGGTATCGAGTTTACAGTAGCAATTGCTGAAGCTGCAGCTAAAAAATCCGGTCTGCCGATCGCTTTGCACTTAGATCATGGCAGTTCCTTTGAAGTAGCAATGAAATGTATCCGTGCAGGATTCAGCTCCGTTATGTTCGATGGTTCCCACTATTCTTTCGAAGAAAACATTCGTTTGACGAAAGAAGTCGTAAAAGCAGCTCGTGCAATGGGCGTATCCGTTGAGGGTGAGCTTGGAACAATTGGCGGCGTTGAGGACGACATCTCTGTTGATGAAGAGCACGCTAACCTTGCAAAACCAGAAGAAGCTATCCGTTTCTACGAAGAAACAGGTGTTGACTGTCTGGCTATCGCTGTAGGTACTGCACATGGTATGTACGCAGGCGAGCCTAACATTCACTTTGATATTATCGAAGCGGTTTCCAAAGCGATTCCAGTTCCTGTTGTTCTACACGGTGGATCCGGCGTTCCTGACGAAATGATTCGTAGATCTATCGCAGCAGGCGTTGGTAAAATCAACGTGAACACAGAGAACCAAGTGGCTTGTACAGAGAATATCCGCGCAGCTCTGGCTAAAGATGCCAAAATTTATGATCCTCGTAAATATCTCACCCCAGCACGTAATGCTATGATCGAAGTAGTAAAATCCAAAATTCAATTGTTCGGAAGCAGCAACCAAGCTTAATTCCAATTGTATAGACAGGGTAGGAAATGTAGTAATGCACAGACGGAGGATAGACGAAAGAATGTCTTCCGTCTGTGTCATTACGAGCGTTTCCTTCTTCTATTTTTTTGCGCTTATGTTCTCAGAGAGAACGAAGTTGTTTTAGTTTGTGAAGGATCGCTTTTTTTGTATGGTGTTGTAAGAAATTATATTTTTCTAGTCTTACTTCGTGTGAACCTTGACTATCGCTAGTCTTAAAGACGGTGGAGTCAATTATTATTGGTAAAGTTTCTGTTGGGTTAGGTTGCATTGGTTGTTTTACTTGTTTGATTTACTACGTGTAAGTAGGCACCTGGTTTAGGGGGAGAATCATGTTGGAAAAATTAATGGTGGTCGGGGGACGTCCACTACGGGGAACAGTTCAAATTAGCGGGGCAAAGAATAGTGCAGTTGCACTCATTCCGGCCGCAGTACTTGCTGAAACATCGGTTACTTTGGATAATCTGCCTCATCTAAGTGATGTGGCTATATATACAGAAATTTTGACGGATTTAGGGGCTACCATAGACTGGAACGAAGATCGGATGACGATCGACCCAAGTCGGATGAAATCACTTCCTATGCCGAATGGCAAAGTAAAGAAGCTTAGAGCATCCTACTATTTAATGGGAGCGCTGCTCGGAAGATTTGGAGAGGCGACGATTGGTCTGCCAGGTGGTTGTAACTTCGAACCGCGTCCGATTGATTTGCACATAAAAGGTTTTGAAGCTTTAGGTGCCGAGGTTAGCAATGAGAATGGCGCCTTAAAGATACGCGCGAAAGAGCTGCGCGGTGCCAAAATATACTTGGATATGGCGAGTGTTGGAGCGACGATTAACATCATGCTGGCTGCCTCACGCGCTAAAGGCGTTACGATTATCGAAAATGCGGCCAAAGAGCCTGAAATCATAGATGTGGCAACACTTTTAAACTCGATGGGTGCCAAAATTAAGGGCGCTGGAACAGAGACCATTCGTATCGAAGGCGTAACTGAGATGCATGGTTGCCGCCATTCCATTATTCCTGACCGTATTCAAGCAGGTACGTACATGATTGCTGCAGCGGCTACACGCGGCGATGTGACGGTCGACAATGTCATTCCTAAACATATGGAGGCTCTGACGGCAAAGCTTCAGGAGATGGGCGTTCATATTTATGAAATGGATGAGTCGATTCGTGTTGTGGGACAGCCTGAATATGAAAGCGTCGATGTGAAAGCATTAATTTACCCGGGGTTTGCGACGGACCTACAGTCTCCGATGGCGAGCTTACTTTGCCAAGCTAAAGGAGTTAGCATATTAACGGACCACGTTTATAGTAATCGTTTCAAGCATATTCCTGAGCTTGTGCGTATGGGAGCAAAGATGAAAGTCGAAGGACGCTCAGCGATTATTGAGGGTTCACAGCTTAGTTCAGCTAAAGTGAGAGCAACAGATTTGAGAGCAGGAGCTTCTCTTGTACTCGCGGGACTTAGTGTAAGAACAGGTGGCATCACAGAAGTATCCGGGGTTGAGTTTATTGATCGTGGTTATGAGAACTTGGTATTCAACTTATCTTCACTAGGTGCCGAGGTTTGGCGCGAGAGCGAGGAATAAAGTACCAAGTAACAGGCAATGCTAGAATCCAATTGAAAATTTAATAGTTTGGTGGTTGAAACATGAGCATGCAGCTTGCTGAGCTTGAAGTACTCAAGCTTACTGAATTATATAAACTAGCTAAGAAACATCAGATCCAATACTACGGTACGCTGAAGAAAAAAGAACTCATCTTTGCAATTTTACGTGCACAAGCTGCTGAGAGCGGTCTAATGTTCATGCAAGGTGTTCTCGAGATCCTTCAGGAAGGCTTTGGATTCTTGCGTCCAATTAATTACCTTCCAAGCTCAGAGGACATTTATATCTCGGCTTCTCAGATTCGCAAATTTGATTTGCGGTCCGGGGACATTGTATCGGGCAAATGTCGTCCGCCCAAGGAGAATGAGCGCTATTTCGGGCTTCTTCAAGTTGAAGCGGTGAATGGAGAGAAGCCGGAAACGGCAGCGGAACGACTTCATTTCCCTGCGTTGACACCGCTTTATCCAGACACTCGGATTACGCTCGAAACGGAGCCAAATAAGATTTCCATGCGTATCATGGATTTGCTTGCTCCTGTAGGTCTAGGTCAACGTGGTTTGATCGTAGCACCTCCTAAAGCAGGGAAAACATTATTGCTTAAGGAAATTGCCAACAGTATTTCCACCAATTATCCTGAAATTGAACTCTTCGTTCTGCTCATTGATGAGCGGCCAGAGGAAGTTACGGATATGCAGCGTTCAGTTAAAGGGGAAGTTGTTGCATCTACCTTTGATGAACTTCCTGAGAATCATATCAAGGTCGCAGAGCTAGTTTTAGAACGCGCGATGCGTCTAGTTGAACATAAGAAAGATGTTGTCATTCTCATGGACAGTATTACCCGGTTGGCTAGGGCCTATAACCTTGTGGTTCCTGCTTCGGGCCGGACGCTAACGGGTGGTATAGACCCTGCTGCCTTTCATCGGCCTAAACGTTTCTTCGGGGCCGCTCGTAACATTGAAGAAGGCGGCAGTTTGACGATTCTTGCTACAGCTCTTGTAGAAACAGGATCACGTATGGATGATGTCATTTATGAAGAATTTAAAGGTACAGGTAATTTAGAGCTTCATCTTGACCGTAAAATGGCTGAACGCCGTATTTTCCCTGCAATTGATATTCGTAGATCCGGTACGCGCCGCGAGGAAGCACTCCTTGGCAAAGATGAGCTCGAGAAAGTATGGGCACTTCGCAAAGGGATGAACGATTCGCATGAATATACAGAATCCTTCATTAAGAAGCTTGCCGATACGAAGACCAATCAAGAGTTTTTGGACTCTTTGGCATCCCCTTCAGTAGGATCTACAGGGGTTAACAAAGGTAAGGTCAAGAATTCAGCTTCCTAAGCTTCAAATAATCTGCTTCGCATCAATCATGACAAACACAGTCGTCCTTAAGGACGACTTAAGTCGTTTATCCATGATGCACAAAGAGGAGTACCGTTATGAACTTGGTTTATTCAGACTTACAAGGAAACGTTTTTGACCATCCTGATTTCTTGGCACTTGGTCGAAACGCTGAAATGATAACAGAAATTTTAGAAGATGAGTTAATTCCTCTACCTGAGGGATCGACATTAGTCAGTCTTCCGTTTACACGTCCAGTAGGCATTGATGCCGCAACAGGCGATATGAAGCTGGTTGAGGGAGATTATCACGCCGTTGGGGCCTTGCTGCCGCAAGGCTTCACTAGGCTTCTGCTCCCTGGTTATGTGAAAACAGACAAGTCTAAGGCGCTGCCCCTGTTCGGATATACGGCTGTCGTGTGGAAAGATGACGGTTTCTATGTAGCCGCTCGATTGACGGATAATCCTTATTACTGGAATCCCGTTCATTGTGACCCGACTGAGCTTGAGGTAGAGGTCAAACGGCTGGTTGCTAAGTATCCTGATAATCGGTTATATGCGCATTTGTCCAACTGTGCACTGGGATATGAATGTCTGACAGCTTCGAATACGTTCCTTCAACGTTGGGAGGGTGCCGTTCCGGTCTCCTATTCCTGCAATGCAGGATGCTTCGGCTGTATTTCCGAACAACCGGATGAGAGTGGCTTCGTAGCGCCTCAGACTCGTATGAACTTCAAGCCTAAGGTCGAAGAGATCACTCAGATCATGCTCGAGCATCTGCGGACGCCTGAGAGTATTATCTCTTTTGGACAGGGCTGTGAAGGGGAACCTAGCACACAGGCTGTGATTATTATCGATGCCATCAAGCAAGTGCGTGAGCAAACGAAGATGGGCTATATTAACATCAACACCAATGCAGGTCTCACAGACCATATCCGCGGCATTGTTGATGCTGGGCTTGATCTCATGCGGGTTAGTACGATAAGCGCGTTGGATGATCACTATAACGCCTACTATAAGCCAAGAGCGTATACGCTCAAAAATGTTGAGAAGTCTCTTCGCTACGCCACAGACAAAGGAGTTATAACTTCGATCAACTATCTCGTATTCCCAGGTGTAACCGATCGAGAGGAAGAGATCGAAGCGATGATCGAATTCGTGCGAAGAACCGGATTGAAATTGATTCAATTGCGCAACCTGAATATTGATCCCGAGAGTTACCTTGGCATTATCCCCAAAGCACGAGGTGAATTGCTTGGGATGAAGCAAATGATTGAGATTTTCGAGCAAGAACTTCCTGATGTTGTATTGGGTTCCTACTCACATACACCGAAGTTCTATACGAGTGACCGAACGGTCACTACGGTGCTCTAAAAGAAGCCATCCGCGGTCTTTTTTCCATTGCATCAAGACTTCCGAATATGCTACAATGCATAAGTACGTCCATTAACTCTGTTTCAGCAAATGATTCAGGGCGGAAAGAGGTGAACCATCATGAAAGCAGGTATTCATCCTACTTATCATGCAACCACAGTGACTTGCGCTTGTGGTAACGTGTTCGAAACGGGTTCTATTAAGCAAAATCTTCGTGTTGAGATTTGCTCTAATTGCCATCCTTTCTACACAGGTAAACAAAAGTTTATCGATGTAGGCGGCCGTGTCGACAAGTTCAAAAAGAAATACGGAATCTAATTGGCATCAATTACTTTGCTGCCAATCAGCATAAGACAACCTCCCTTGGTCATCCTAAGCTTAGGCTTAGAGTCCAATGGGAGGTGTTTTTATGTTTAGGGGTCTGCTTAGGTTTTCGATTGCCATCCTGCTCATCATAAGCTTAGTTGGCTGTGGAGTTAATTCAGGTAACAAGAACCCACTGTCCGAGTCAGAGGATCCAAATTATAAAGCCCAGAATTATAAGCAAGATGGGTATTTGGGAACCACGAGTGCCAATCCGAACGACCCGCTCAACCCAACGTATCATCACTACGAGGATGATTCTAATTTAATGAAGGCCGTACTGGCACAGCTGCAAGGTATAGAGAAAAGTAATATATCCATTAATGGACCGACCGCTCGGGTGAAAATAAAACCAAGGCCATCATTAACTGCTTCACAAGTGGAGGAACTCCGCTCACAAGCTCAAATGGCACTGAACACAAATATGCCGCGCTACAAAGTGATCGTAAAAATGGTTCCCTAACAGGTAGATTTTCCCCTCGGTTGCTATTTGCAATTGAATCAGCTATACTATTTTTACCGTGCTAGATGGGGAGGTAGCGGTGCCCTGTAACTCGCAATCCGCTGTAGCGAGGTTGAATTCCTGTTAGCGGTACTGTGATGTGAGGTCTGGCTTTTACACGTGGTGTTGAGAGTCGGGTCCTTCGCAATGAATGCTCATGAACCCGGTCAGGTCTGGAAGGAAGCAGCCGTAAGTGAGATGTTTCATGTGCCGAGGGGTTGCCTGATTTGAGCCAACGGTAAGAGTTCGCTTGTATCACTTTATCAATAACAGGTGCACGGTTTTAATGATTATATGTGAACTTTCATAATGACACCTAACAAAACGCCAGTAATTATGGCGTTTTTTCTTTTTGTCAAGGGAAGGAAAATTCTTACTCTAGGGAGAATGGTTATAACATGTAGATTCATGTAAACGTTGGCACATTTTGCGATTCAATAGAGAGAAAGTGAAGGTGTTGCTGAAATGTCCATTCATGACCCTCAAGATTACATGGTATCCATCGATGAAATGCGGAAGCTATTCAACCATAGCATACAAACAGGTATGCTCGTTGTGGATGAGGATGGTAAGATCATTTTAGCAACAGATCAAGTTTTGAAATACTCGGGGTATTCAGCAGAGGAAATTACGCATATCTCATTCCCTCAACTTTTTAAAGTGAGGGCATCTTTGCGTGAGCTGTACGAATTTTACTTTAAGAACGATTCCAGTCCAGGGGAATGGCCCCATGGATTCCTCGTAGGCAAGAATGGTGAAACGATGTTTTATCAATTCTCGATGTTGAAGCTTATGCGCGGTGATAAGTTTATGTATCTCTTGACCATGAAGCATCAGGATAGCTCGCAGTTAAGCTTACTGCAGCGGTTTTCGGACGCTTTTTTGAAAGATATTAATTTAGGTGTTTTATTGATTAGTTTGAATTTTACGCTTGTTGACGTCAGTGATCGAGCTTGCCAGATTCTAGGGATGGATCGGGAGCATATCCTTAATAAGTCGTTAGATGAGATCTTTGCTACGATTCCGAGTCAGCATCAGCTTGTCCAACGAACGATTTTGAATGGTGCTGTAGTCCGCAATCATGCGGTTTCATGGACGAATAATCAAGAGCGGTATGAGCTGCTGCTGGATTCAAATGTGCTCAAAGATAATCAAGGTAACATTGTAGGGGCATATGTTATCTTCAAGGATGTCACCAATATGCGCTCGCTGGAAGAAATGGTTCAGAGAAGTGATAGGCTTGCCATGATTGGACAAATTGCAGCGGGCACAGCTCATGAAATTCGGAATCCGCTAACTTCAATTAAAGGATTTCTTCAGGTGCTTCGGCGCACTTTTGAAGTGAAAGGGATGGAGAGAGAGCAGAGTTTCACAGTAGTCATGCTGGAGGAAATCAATCGGATCAACGAGTTGGTAAATGAATTTCTGCTGCTGAGTAAGCCAAAGCATGTTTCTTATGAGAGGATTGATGTGACTGAAGTACTGCGAGGGATTTTGCCTATTATCAATAATGAAGCTATCTTGTATGATGTGAATCTTCAATATGAGGCCTCGTACCATTTGCCGGAAGTGATTGCTGATAAAGAGCTGCTCAAGCAGGTATTCCTAAATGTTTGTAAAAATGGCATCGAGGCTATGTCGGATGGAGGGGTTTTAACGATTTCAGAGAAAGTAGACACGGTGGAACGAAATGTCTGCATTGATATTCATGACACAGGCTCTGGCATACCGCTGTTCGTGATTGATAAAATTTTTGATCCATTCTTCACAACCAAGGATACAGGTACAGGATTAGGTCTATCAGTGTGCCAACGAATCATTCACGATATGGGGGGGACGATACGTGTATCTTCTAAGGGCTTTGGAACGACGTTTACGATATCGATTCCTTATACTTGATCAACTATTTCATCCCTAGGTGCGTTATAGTATAATGGATTCAGTCATTCCATGCAGGGATTATTGGAGAGGAACACTATGGCACATATTGCTCTGTACCGAACGTGGAGGTCTCAGACGTTTCGTGAAGTTGTCGGTCAGAAACATATCACGCAGACGCTGCAGAATTCTTTGCGAGAAAATCGCCTTACTCATGCTTATTTGTTCAACGGACCTCGAGGAACCGGTAAGACCAGTACGGCCAAAATATTAGCCAAGGCAATCAACTGCTTAAACGGTCCAACGGAAGAGCCGTGCAACGCTTGTTCAGCATGTGAACGAATCACCGAAGGTGCTGTCATGGACGTTGTCGAAATCGATGCTGCCTCCAATCGCGGTGTAGAAGAAATTCGGGATATTCGCGATAAAGTGAAGTATGCCCCTACGGAAGTAAGGCAGAAGGTGTACATCATTGATGAAGTACACATGCTCACGACCGAAGCTTTTAATGCCCTTTTGAAGACGCTTGAGGAGCCTCCGGCGCATGTCATGTTTATTTTGGCAACAACGGAACCGCATAAGATACCGGCAACGATTATTTCCCGCTGTCAACGCTTTGATTTTCGGAGAGTTTCGATGGAAGATCAGGTTCAGCGACTGCAGTATATTTGTGATCAGGAGCAGATCTCGGTTAGCGAGGACGCTCTCCATTATATAGCGAGACTATCGGATGGAGGGATGCGGGATGCGCTCAGTCTGCTGGATCAGGCCGCGTCCTTTGCGACAGGTGAAGTTCAGCTTTCAGACATTTTGTCCATCACCGGTGGTGTAGCTTCCGATCAATTCAAGAAGCTCGTTCTTTACATCAAAGAGAAGAATCTTGGAGCTGCGCTTGAACTCGTAGATACTTTCATGCAGGAAGGCAAGAGCGCTGACAAATGTATTGAAAATTTGATTAATTACTTCCGTGATTTACTCATGGTTCGCATGGTGCCGAATTCACCTGTGATTACAGAACGTGTTTTTGATATGGGTGACCTAAGGGAAGTAGCGAATCACTTCTCACCGAGTGAAATGATGGCTATGATTGAGACGTTGAATCATTACCAAAGCGAAATGAAATACTCTGTACAGCCTCAGACCCTGCTAGAAATATCGATTATGAAAATTAGCGGTGGTCACAGAGGAGCTGAGAGCAGTTCGACTGTCAGTATCGCGGCGGAAGCTGGAGGGCGTTTGCCTCAAGGTGATCTTTTTGCCCAAATGACCCAGAAACTTCAACAACTTGAAGAACAGATAGCTTCACTGGTAAAATCGGGAGTAACGGGTGCAGCGGCCGATTCTAATGCTAGGCAAGCAGCCTCCGCCAAAGTGCCAGTGGCCTCAGCCCCTTCGAAGAAATCTGGCATCAAGCTAGATGGATACTTGAAAGCCGCGGAGGGTCCAGAAACCAAAGCTGCTCTCATGAAGTGGAGCCAAGTGTTAGGCGATGTCAAAGAAAAGAAGATTACCGTACATGCTTGGTTCGTTAATGGTGATCTGGTATCTATGCTTGATGATGTCGTACTCGTTGCTTTCAAGAATGAGATGCATCGCAATACAACGGAAAAGCCAGAAAACAAAGTCATTATCGAGCAAGTACTTACTTCGGTGCTTGGCAAGCCTATGCGTTTACTTACGATTATGCGTAAAGAATGGGACGATGCTAAGAATGATGCGGCTAGCAGCGCTCCAGAAGTGATGGAGCTAGTCGCTGATGGCGAAGGTAACGGAACTGCTGTCAAAGAAGAATGGATTTCGGAAGCGATCCAATTATTTGGCGAAGAGCTAGTGACAATTAAAGAAGACTAAATATGAAGGAGCTACCTACCATGAATAACATGAACCAAATGATGAAACAAGTAAAGAAAATGCAAGAACAAATGATGAAAGCCCAAGAAGAACTAGGTACGAAAATGATCGAAGGTACTGCAGGCGGCGGTGTCGTTACTGTTATTATTAACGGACACAAAAAAGTGCAGAGCATTACAATTAAGCCTGAAGCTGTTGATCCGGATGATGTCGAAATGCTGCAAGATCTCGTGCTTACGGCAGTAAATGATGCAATGTCCAAAGCAGAAGAAATTGCTAACAAAGATATGGGCAAATTCACAGGCGGTATGAATATCCCTGGATTGTTCTAAGACAACCGAGTGTAACGATTCTGAATGATGAAGGAGTCTTCCTTTGTATTACCCCGAACCGATAGCCAAGTTAATCGATGCTTTCTCACGTCTGCCTGGGGTAGGTCCCAAAACGGCAGGCCGCCTGGCTTTTCACGTCCTACGCATGAAAGAAGAAGAAGTGATTGACTTCGCGAAGGCGCTCGTCAATGTGAAACGGAACCTTCACTACTGTTCCGTCTGTTGTAACATTACAGACGTTGATCCCTGCCGGATCTGTCAAGATAAGAGCAGGGACAGTTCCATCATTTGTGTCGTACAAGAGCCTAAGGATTTGGTCGCTTTGGAACGCACCAAAGAATTCGAAGGGTATTATCACGTGCTGCATGGTGCGATTTCCCCGATGGAGGGAATTGGACCGGATCAAATTCATATCGCTGAATTACTCAAACGTTTGGGTGATGAGACGGTGCAGGAATTGATTCTGGCCACCAATCCCAATATCGAGGGAGAAGCTACTGCCATGTACTTGTCCAGGTTAATTAAACCTTTCGGTCTACGGGTTACGCGTATCGCGCATGGTCTGCCAGTAGGCGGAGATTTGGAATATGCGGACGAAGTGACTTTGACCAAAGCCATGGAAGGGCGCAGGGAATTATAAATAGCTGCATCATAATCAGAGAGCTGCAAAGCTCTTTTTTTTGCTGCCCAAAAAAGTTCTTGAAGTTCTAAAATCTCCTTTTCTCCCATATGGATAAATCAATCCGGTTATATGAGGAATGGAGGTTTGCTTGTGCGACCAGCTTTATTAGGAAAGTACGGGATGAAGAACCCAAAGACGAAAAGCGTTCAAGAAGAACTGAAAAAGGACAAGCAGATGCTGATCCAAGAGATCCGTACAGCTCATGAAACTTGGGTGGCGGCTCAAGCGCACTTTGAGTTTGCTT